>NZ_CP108095.1:0-2837158 GCF_036194065.1 Streptomyces sp. NBC_00239
GGTTCCTGAGCGCTGCGCGCTCAGGGAGAGACCGGCCTCGCTGCGCTCGGCCGAGGGCGCCTCCGGCGCTGCTCCTCCGCTTCGCTCCGAGCAGGGAAACCGCCTCGCTGCGCTCGGCGGGGCTCGGCTTCGCCGAGCCAGGGCCGGCCCTTCGGGCCGGTGTCCTTCGCTTCGCTGTGGACGGCTCGGGGTTGCGCTGCGCTCCACCCCGAGCGGCCTGGCTTCGCCGGGCCCGAGGTGCCCACGCTCCGCGCGGGCTGACCCCGTTTCACGGGGTCCGGGCCTCTGGCCCGTTGGGGTGTCCGCTTCGCTCCCACCCCGGTCCTTCCGGCTCCGCCTACAGGACCAAGGCCCACTGACGCGAGCCAGGCCAGCAGCAGGGCCAGTCACTCCCCGCAGGTGTCCATCTCTGTCCACGGCTCAGGCGGGTAGGCATCCCGCGGCCTGGGATCCGTCGCCGCTACGAGTTCAGCCATACGGAAGAGCCGATCCCAGTATGCCGGGCTATCACCATCACCAAGCACAGCAAGGATCTCCCTGAGTTGAGACCCTCGCCAATGCAGGACCCTGTAACGCCGGACATCCAGCCTGCCAGCATTGCTCAGCCATGTGTCCACACATCCGGCGATGTCCGCGTCGACCATGACAAGGTCGAAACCAGCCCGGTCGGCACCAGCAAGACCAGGCGGAAACGGCGCACGGCGGTGTACCTCCCACAACGAAGTCACAGCGGCAACGGCATCAATGTCGTGACTCATCCCCCTGATGATGACCCAAGCCCGCCGAACAAGCACCTGCCTTTACCCGGTACCAGGCGACCCGCTTCCGCATCACCCCTTCCTGCGGTCGCCTTGACGTCGGCCCTGCTCATCAGTCAGCCGGACCCAGCCCCGCACACGGGGGCTACCTGAGGCGTCTGGCATCTTCTTCGCTCCATACCGAGATCACGTGCCCCTCGCCATACTGCTCGGTGACGGTTGCCCAGGCTTCGCTCGCCGACGAAGCCATCAGCCGAAGCTGAATGTCCGGATGGCCAGCGATCCGAACAAAGCCAACAAACTCCCGCTTGGGCTCTCCAGACTCAGCGTTCACCATGTCCCTCCCTTTGGCTTGCTTGCGTACGGTTCACTCCGGTCAACCTCCCCAGCCGAACTCATGGAGTAACCAGCGTTTACGGGCCGCCAGGCCTGATCGCAACCGGGCCAACTCTGCACGTGGAGGGGGAGCGAGCCGGCCTTGGCCGATTCCTCCGCTTCGGACCAGGGGTTCCGCTTCGCTTCACCCCTGTCCCCCGGGACCCGCGAAGCGGGTCCCGGGGGACTCTCGCGCTATACGCAGGGGGGTGACCCCGTTCGGGGTGGGTTCGCTCCGCTCCCCCACCCGGAGTCCTTCCAGCTTCGCTTCCAGGACCAGCCCGCTCCCGGGCACCGACAGCGGGTCGCGGGCCGGGCTCGACGTCGTACGCGGCCGGGGCGCTGGTTCCGGTCCGTTCTCGTCAGAACCAATATCGTGCCTCCATGGACAACGATCAGAGCGAGGCCGCAGGCGAAAGCCTGACAGACGATGAGCTGGACCAGCTCAGAGCCCTCCTTCGACGCTTCACTACATACGACCTTGACCAATTCGAACTCGTCAAGACGCAGAGCCCCTACGCCGAGGCATACATCGTGATCTCCAACAAGCCGATCACAGGCACCCAGCCCAAAGACTACAAACCCATCTGAACGGGCTCACCCGAGATGGTGTCAGTGGTGACGGTTAGGGTCCTCCTTGACGGGGCCGGTTCCGAAGCATCCAGCACTGGAGACTCAACGGCAGTCCTCCCGGTCTGCGCGGGGGTGGTCACGGCCTAACCGGCGCCGGAAAACAAGGGCCTTTCGCAAGCTTGCCAGCCCGGCCCCGTCCCCTCCAAACGACCTACCCACCAGGCCTTGCAAGTCGGGCTGTACGGGCCAGAATGCTTCAAAATGGTGCTCGGATCAGTTCTGGATCTGAGGCCATGTCCGTTCCACTGACCGGCGATATCTCGGCGGCCTTGCTGGGACTGCACTCTGTGCAGCCGAAGCCAGCGACTGACATGATCGGGCCGTGAACGACACAAACTGGGAAGGCTGGTACCGGCAGCTCCTGGCCGCCGTGGCGCTGCTGGCCGCTCCCGCGCCCGACCAGGTGGCCTGGCTGGAGAAGCACGCCGTCCCGGTCGACGAGATCGCCCTGAACTTCGACGACTCCGCCGTAATGGCACGGCAACTCGGCAACGAGGGCTGGCTCACCCCCGAGGCACTGTCCGAACTCGCACGCATCGACGACCTGCTCAACCACCTGACCGCGGACGAAGGCTCCACCACCTGGACCGCGCAGGGGCTCAGGACTCACGCACTGTGGGAACAGGTACGTCAGGAAGCCGACCGGTTCCTCCGCGCACAAGGCGAAACGGAACGAGCACTACCGCTCGCCGAGATAATCCGCTGACAACCAGCGGGGCACACCCGCGGTCCGGCACCCCAGGGACGCCATGACACAAGGCGGTATCCGCGCCCGGCCAGGGTGTCGGGCAGGCGGCAGGCGTGTCCGAGGAACCGGGACGAACCAGGGAGCCAGGCATATTGCGCTGACCTGCACCCACGCGCGAACCCTCACTGCCAGCGGCCCTGGGCCGGATCGGCCTGAGCCCTCGGGGTGCGGTTGGAGCCGCCCGGTCGCACCCTGTACCCATGACCGACCGCAGCACCCCGTCAGGACCGCCCCGGGGGCCGTACTGGGGACAGCCGGAACCGGACCCGGGCACCACGGGCAAGCTCCGCCGGCCCGGGCTGACCCACTCCCTCGCCGCTCTCGGCGGGCTCGTGGTAGGGGTGCTCTTCGGCATCGTGGGCAGCGACAGCACCGCCGGCAGTGGCTCACAACCGACCACCACCGTGCCAGCCTCCGAGGACCCGCCACCGAGCCGTACAACCCCCGAGGCAAACGGAATAGCGAAAACAACCGCGAAGGAGATCCCAGGCGACGGCACCTTCCTGGTCGGCCGGGAAGTCCGGCCAGGGACCTACCGCAGCACCGGGCCCGCCAGCGGCACCGCCGTGGACTGCTACTGGGCCCGTCTCAAAGGCACCACGGGCGACGTCGGCGAGATCATCGCCAACCATGCCGGCAAAGGCCCGGCCACCGTCACCATCCTCGACACCGACAAAGCCTTCCAGACCTCCGGCTGCCAAACCTGGAAACAAATCACGTGAGTACAGTGAGAACCCACCCATTGCCGCGCTACCCGTAGCGGCCCCACTGCCGCTGAGCTCCGCGGCCTGATCGGGGTCGCCGGACACTGCCCTCGGGATACTCGAATGCCCGGGCCGGCACGGCGACGAGGCAGATCCGATCGCGCGGGTGACCGTCGACCCGCCCGACGGCCAGGGCAGGCGCCGCGTCCACGCCGGCGGCACCACCCTTGGACGCGCGACCGGCCACGCCGACATCCTCGAATTCTTCCGCAGCGCAAGACTCGACCCCGACGACGTCCACCTCGATGACGCGCTCCTGATCGAATGGCGCGGCAGCGGACCCGACGCCTGGAGCACGGACGCCGGGCGGAAGTGAGCGTGGCCGCAGGTGGTGGCAGCGGCGGGCGCGCAGGCTGTTCCAGGCGGTGTCGCCTCGAGGAACAGCAGGGATGCACTGCCAGCTGCACCAGCTGGCCAGCAGCACGTCCACACAAGCACCGGATACGGCCCTCGGTCGGCCAGGTCAGGAGTCGGCGTCGGCCGGCCTCTTGAGAGGCGGGGGTGTCCAATCCCAGACCTCCCGCTCCAGAGCAGCCAGGATCCATTCCCGTCCCGCCGATCCTGCCACGTTCCACGTCCAGTACATCGGGCGCCGATGCCCGCGCCAGGGCAGCCATCGCCGGGTAGGTTCCGAACCGCCTGCGATGTTGTGTACGAGATCGGCAAGCCAGGCGATGCAAGCGACGTAATCATCGTCGGGCCACGACTCCAGCGCCTTACGGCGCCTGGCCATGCTCCTGATTTCAAGGACGGCCATACGCGTCAGGTAGGCAGCCGCCATCTGATCATCGACCCTCCGCCTACTCGCCACCTGGACTCCCTGCCCCTCACCCGCACGTTCACGGAACACTAACGGGCCGCCCAGCAGCACTACGCCCTCACGCCCCGGCAGCGCACCACTCACCCATCCAGCCAGCCGGTCTCCAGCAGCAGCTGCGACCCCGCCCCCCGTCAGCCGGGCGCGGCCAGACGCATACCGAGCCGGGTCCGCAACTCCCCGCCGCACGCCGCACCAGGGACGGCTGCGCGGGGGCGTCAAGGAGCGCCAGGAGCGCGAGGAGCGGCCGCGCCACGGTGAGCAGCGGGAGGCGTACGCCGTCGTGTGGATCGCTGGTACGTCGTAGAGATCGTCCATGCCCGGCCACCGCCAGCGGCCAGCCGGGCGTTACGGTGTCGGCCCCGGTGGTAGTGCTTCCTCAGCCTGCCGGCAACCGAGGGATGTCTACTGCCCGCCCGAGTTCTCTGCTGCTCGACGCGCAGGGGTACGTAACGGCCGCAAGTCCGCCGACTGCACGTCTCCAACGGGACACCATCACGGTCCCGTCCGGTCAGGGCCAGATTGCGGGATCAGCACCAGGGCCCGACGCAGCGCCGCGCGCGCCTTGGTCCACGATGCCGGATCGTCCGTGAGTTGGCGGAGGAGACTGGTCTTGATCCGGGCGAGGTGTCCCTCGTCTCGCAGGTCCCCGCCTACGTGGAGTTCGGCCGGGTTCCGGCACGTCCGGAGAAGGCGGAGCCGGAGCACTACCACCTCGACTTCGGGTACTGCTTCACGACGGTACGCGCGGACATCGGGCGCATCCAGGAGTCCGAGGTGACCGGTGCCGGCTGGTATCCGCTCGCTGACGCCGAGAGGCTTGTCGGGGACCGTATCGCGCGAGCGGTGAGCGTCCCGGCGGCCGGTTGACGGCGGCGGGCACGCACCCGCTCGTGGGAGGTATCTGTGCCCTGCCCCGGCGCGGGGCAGCAACGCCGTGGCTCGGCAGACGTCTACCGAGCCGGCGTTCCTCACTCGAGCGAGGGTTTGACGTTCCGGCCCCGGCTTCTCTTGAGTTCGAAGAAGCCGTCCGTCTCGGCGACGATGGTCAGGCCGTCCCAGAGCCTTCCTCGCCGAACTCAGCTTCAGTCCCGACTACGTGGCCGGTCAACGGGAGGCTCTGGTGCTGGCCCGGGCGCTGGTCCCGGAGATCTTCGACAGCTTCCTGACCCGGCTTGAACATTCTGACGATCCCGAGTCCGTCGAGCTGACCAAGCGCGGTTGGGCTGCGAGGTCCTGGGATCCCGACGAGCCGCGGATCGAGGAGCTGGCGTCCACGCTGGCCGACGAACTGCTGACCAACCGTGCGCTGCTGGCGATGCCGACCGGGTTTCAGAACCAGCCCGACGCGGCCTCCCGGTACGGAGTCAACCACCACGGGGAAGACCAGTCACCGTCCATCGCCCGGTTGAACACGCTGGTCGAGGCGAACCTGCGCGCAGCTGGCATGGCCGTTCCCCATCGTGACGGCCGCCCAGCAGACCCGGCACTGCGTCGAGATGGCCGCCTCATCCTGCCGCGTCCGAACGGGCATTTGTCCGGCGGACGGCCACGCGTAACCATTGACCTGCACGGCCGTCACAGATGACGTCGTACGGCATTCCCCGTACCGGTCTTCCGCCTCAGCCCGGCGCGAGCAAGCTGGTGACTTCGGCGATCGCCTCCGGGGAAGGGTGGAAGTACTTCCGCACGCTCTCCGCCTTCTTGTGCCGGGACTGCGCCATCAGCATGAGCAGGCAGGCCCGCCCCGGCCTGACCCAGGTGGGTCAGGCCGGAGTGCCGCCACTCATTCAGATCCCAGCCAGTGCCCAGCTCACCGCCGTTGGTGGTGGTCAGGAGGTCGGCGACGAGGTCGGCGAATTCCTCGGGGTCGAGGATGCGGATGCCCAGTTCCTCGGCCTTGGTGCGTTTGGAGCCGGCCTTCTCGCCCGCCACCACGAGGGTGGTGCGCTTCGACACCGACGACGATGCCTTTCCGCCCGCCCGCTCGATCAGCTCGTTCATCTCGTTCCGGGACAACACCGCGAGGGGGCCGGTCATGGAGCCGGTCACCACGACGGCCTGTCCGGCCAGCGGGCCGCCCGCCGAGTCCTCGCCGTCGGTCGCATCGGTCGCATCGGTCGCGGGCTTCTCCGGCTCGGTGACCTGCGTGCCGACCTGCTGGGCCTCGAGTCTGTCGAGGAGCGGGGCGAGTTCGACGAGTTCGGCCGCAATGACGTGGGCCTTCTCCGTGCCGATGCCGTCGACCCCGGCCAGCGTGTCCGCGCCGGCGACCCGGATCGCGGCCATCGACCTGAAGTGCGCGGCGATCCGGCGGACATCGTGCACCCAACGATCTTGCTTCCGGCAGGCCCAAAATCGACGCTACGGACCATCCAGCACCCTCAAGGCTGATAAGCCTCTCATCCCTACCTCGACAGAATGACATCCCCCCATCAGCGAAAACTAATCATTCGTTCCGATGCGAAACTGGGCTGCAGAGGATGGGTCTCGGGCAGCTAGGTGTGGGCGCACAGGAATTGGCCGAATACCGCACTACGCGACATCCGACCTCCTTCTCCATTAATGCCTACACATTTCAGGTCAAGCCGCACGGAATTAACACTTCCGAATTGACTTACAGACAGTTCTATAGTGACCCATATGCCACCAGAGCAGGCCGCAGGCAATGTTGTTGGACATCCCTTGATCTTTCTGCTGCACCTCTGATTGCATAGCAATGCAGGACCCTTCGCGCCGAACGCCGCCATTCACGGAAACCGTGGAGAAATCACGGATCTCGCAACGAGCCAGCACAGATAGAAAACTCAGTCGGAAGAAGGCGGTATTCACTGGGATGGCGGGCGGCAATAGGGCTCGCGCCGAGTGCTACCCATGCCACCAGTTCCATCCGGAAAGAGGAACCAGGCCCCATGTGGTGTGGGAGCGCTTCTGTAATTCGATCAGGGCGTCAGGTAATGGTTGCGCACTATTCCCTTCTCCCGATGACCAACCCCTGGAAACCACGAAAAGGGAAAGATGATCCGAAGATTTGCAGTGACAGCGGCCATTGTTGCTGGACTTGTGCTCACTGGTAACGGTGCAGCCACGGCCACGACCTCCAGCACAACGGGTCGGACCACCTCCGCCCAGATCCCGGAGGCGGCGACTGTTCAAGTGGCCGCGGATTGCCCATCAATCTCAACATCACAGCCCACAGTTGGACGTAACCGGGACGGGCGACTGGAAGCGTTCGCCCAAAACGAACTCGACGATCGGATCTGGCACGTCTGGCAGACTTCCCCGAACGGCGCTTGGAGCTGTTGGCTGCCCTTTGACGGCGGAGGCTTCCACTACGAGCGGTCGATCGCCGTCGGAACCGACGTCGATGGCTTACTGGAGATTTTCGCTGTCAAGCTAGACGGCAGCATCAAGCGTCGCTTCCAAACCGGGAACGGCACCTGGAGTGATTGGTACGACCTGCAGGGCACGTTCAAGGGTTCACCACGAGTCGCCAGTAACGCGGACGGCCGCCTCGAACTTTTCGCCATCGGCACGGACAGCAAGCTCTACCATTCCTGGCAGGGCAGCCCGAACGGAGTCTGGTGGAGCGGATGGCAGCCCATCGACCACAACGGACGGCTCTTCAACCTCGAGAGATCGCAGCCATCCGTGGCCGTGGGACGCAACGAAGACGGACGCCTAGAGGTGTTCGGTCTCGGTATGGACAACGGGATCTACCGCATTGCGCAGGACAGCCCCAACGGACCTTGGACCACCGGCTGGTATGGCATGCCCGGCATTCAAGGCAACGAACAAAAACTGGTAGAAGTGGCAAGTAACGCAGACGGCCGCCTGGAACTCTTCGCCGTCGACAAAAACGATGCCGGATGGCATATCTACCAGACTGCCCCGAACGGCTCTTGGTCCAATTGGAGTCGCCTCACTGGCGACAATGCGCTCGGCAGCGCGATCGGCGTCGGACGCAACAGCGATGGCCGATTGGAAGCATTCGCCGCCGGCCCAATCGAGTACGGCGGCCCTGGGGGATCAAGGCGATATGTCTGGCATACCTACCAGAACGCCCCGAACAGCGATTGGTCCGGCTGGACCAAGATTGGCGGCTCAAGTGCGAACGCGCCAGTCGTCGCGAACAACGCCGACGGACGTCTGGAAATCTTCACCGAAATGCCAGGTCCTCGCGGATACCCATTCCACGCATGGCAGGACCCGAACGGGACATTCGGCTGGAGCCAGTTCTACGACCTCGGCTACTAACCCTGCCGTTTCGGTCTGGGGCAGCTAAGGGTTGGGTAGAAACGCAAGAGTGCCTTCCTGAGCTGGGACGATGTGCCTTGCCTAAGGGTCCTGTCGTTGCCAGAGGAAGGCACTTTCTGCGTGAAGGAGGATTACCAGTAACGCCGTCCTTCAGTAGCCAATCCGCGATGCCGAACATCCGCGCGTCGGCTGCGGGCCAGGGCCGAGCACCGGCTTCCGCCGCCCCGGGGGCCACCGTTTCGCCAACACGGTGCGGTCTCATGGAGAAACCCAGGCCGCCGGCTGCACAAGTGCAAGCCAACCGCGTCGAGGCGCGGGCGGGTCCTCAACGGGACCCATGAGGGTCTGCACCCGTACCCTTTCGAAGGCTCGGTCACACGGGGGCGGGTGCCTCGTATTCGGCGGCGAACAGCTCGGCAGCGGCTTCCGTGTAGCCGAACAGCCTTGCACAGACGAGGGGGTTGGTGTCGAGCGGGGCGAGCTCCCCCCAGATGACCACGAAGCGCGTCATGACGGTGGCCGGTCTCCAGATGCGCGTGTGAGGGAATCTCTGCGGCCTTCCAGGACGCCCAGCACCTCGTACGCCTCCCCCAGCGAGGACAGGAACAGCGCGCCGGTCTGCCGGTCTCCGCCGAGCGGGACGGCGAGGCGCCCGGCTGCCTTCACTGCGTCGTCTACCAGGGACGGATCCTTCAGCCGCTCCCGCATCACGGTCGGGGCAGTGGTCAGATCAACAAGCACGGCAGAGCTCCATTTCATGGGGCGTTGAGGAACGTGCGGTGGGAGGAGAAGGACTGGCCGTTCCGGCTACGTAGTAGCCGGGCCCGTGCGGGCCGTCCGGGTCGTCACGCAGCAGGTGTTCCTTGGCCAGGGCGGTGCAGGTGGTGCGGACGTGGTGGGGCTGGAGCGCGAAGTCGAGGCCGAGGAGGCCGGTCGGCAGCGCCTCGCCCGTGCGGTAGTGACCGGTACGGATCCGCTCGCGCACGGCGTCCCGCAGCGCGTTGACCTGCGGCCGCCCTGCCTCCCTGGCCACGATCACGTAGCCGCGTGGCGTGACGCGCAGGCTCCCGTGCGCGGCCAGCATGGCCAGTGCCGTCTGGACGTCCCCGGCCGGCAGCCCAACACGGTCCGCGAGGAGGGTTCCTGCGCCGAGGAGGCCGGTCGGCTTGTTGACAACGCGGGCACCGGGCCGGCAGCCCTGCACGTACGTACGGACCGCGGCGAGCACGTCCTGTCGTGCGGCCTGCCCGGCGGCGCCCGCCGCGGTGGTGGATGCATCCGTCACGCCGGATCACCTGCCCTCAGCGGCGAGATGCCCGGCGGCGGCGGTGCGGTAGCCGTAGAAGGCGTGCAGGGAACGGGCCGGGCGGCTACTTCGGCGGCTGCCTGGCGGCCCTCGGCGACTGCCTGCGCGGCACTTTCGGATACACCGCCCCCGCGACCCTGCTCTGGCGCGACGCCCGGACCGCGCACGAGCACCTGTCCCGGGGCCTGACACCGGAGGGCGAGCCGTACGACGTGTTCGGCGCGGTCGACGCCCTCGCCACGGACGGCATGCGCGTCACCCTGGCGTGAGCCGGGGCCCGCACCCGACTCGGCGGCCGGTCGCTGTGACCGGCGACCGGCGACCGGCGACCGGCGACCGGCACGATCCTCCTACCCGCGGATCGACTCCTGCGCCACGTCCCCTGGTAGGGCTTTGGTCAGTCGCCGAAGGGTGTGCCGTCCTGTGCGCAGGTGGTTCCGTCAGGCGGCAGGGTGCCGGAGACGAGGTACGCGGCGATGTGCCGCCGGGCGCAGGTGCTGGGGTTGAGCAGCTCGGTGTGGCCGTAGCCGTTCACCGTGAGGAGCCTGCCGCCGAGTTCGGCCGCGGCCCTGCGGGAGCTGGTGTACGCGGTGGCCGGGTCGAAGGTGTTGCCCACCACGAGGACCGGGGTGCCCTTCTGCTTGTTCCACGGCCCGTTGTAGGTGTGCGCCGCCTTCTCGGTCCAGCCGCTGCACACCGCTCCCCACGGCCAGGCGGTGTAGCCGGCGCGGGCGTACGAGGTCCGGGCCTGGGCGGCGTACGCGGCCGTGGTGACGGGATTGGGGCTCTCCCCGCAGATCACGGCCCGCTGCCGCCCGACGCTCGTGGTGTACGCGCCGTCGGCGGAGGCGGCTGACTCGGCGAAGGTGGTCGCGTCTGTCGGGGCGAAAGGGTAGCGGCCGACGCGGTCGCGGGCGAGGGCGTCGCTGTCGACGGGGTCGGGGCCGCGGAGGTCCCCGTACCGGCGGGCGGGGCGGTCTCCGTGGCGCGCCAGGCCTGTTCGAGCGTCCGCGCCACTGCGGCCCAGCCGGGGAAGCGGCCGAAGCCGGGGAGCGGCCTGACCGTGTACAGGGAGCTTTGGGCGGTGATCTGGAGGGCCCGGTCGTCGGTCGGCTCGCCGTCGAGGACGACCGGCGCGGCCTTGGTGCGCACGACGAGTTCGTCCCACTTGTCCAGTGTGGCGCCGACCGAGTCCGCGGCGAACGGGCAGGCCTCGGGACCGGCCGCGCCGCACTGCTCCAAGAACTCCTCGAACGTGGCGGCCATGCCGGTGTCGGAGCCGGCCCGCACGAAGGTGGTGAGGTCTCCTGCGGCCACGCCTTCGGGAAGACCGCGCCGTCGAGCACGGCCGCGCGGACCCGGCCGGGGAACAGGTTGAGGTAGGTGGCGCCGAGGAACGTGCCGTAGAAGGTCAGCCGCTCGTCGCCCACCGCCTGCCGGAGCAGGTCGAGGTCACGGGCGTTGTCCGCCGTCGACACATGGGTGACGAGCGGCCCTGCGTGCTGAACGCACTGCTCGTTGAGGCGCTGCTGGAACGCGACGAAGGCGGTGGTCTCCGCGTCGGTGAGCGGCGGTGTGCCGCCCGGGGCGCCGGCGAGGAAGCGTTCCTCCGCCGCGGGCGAGTCGAAGCACTGCACGACGGGTGTGGTGCGCCCGCCCATCCCCCGCGGGTCCCAGCTGACGATGTCGAAGCGTGCCCGCACCTCGTCGGGGAATCCGCCGATCGCCGCGGGGAGGTACTGGGTGCCCGCGTCGCCGGGGCCGCCCGGGTTCCAGAACAGGGTGCCGGTCTTGCGGCCGGGTCCTTCGGCCGGGTGGCGGATCAGGGCCAGCCGGAAGGTACCGGCGCCGACGGCGTCGTAGTCGACGGGCACCTCGGCCGTGGCGCAGTCGAACGCGGCGGTGGAAGCGCCGCCCGGGGCCGCCGCCGGGCATTCCCCCCAGGCCGGCACGGGGACCGGGACGCGGACCGGGGCCAGGGTCGGACTCGGGGCCGCGGCGCGGACGGGAGTGCCGCCGGGTGGTGCGGCGGACGCCGGTGCACCTGCGGTGAGGCCGGCGAGGAGGGAGACGGCGGCACAGCCCAGCAGGGTCCTGCTCTTGATCCTCATGCGGGAGCCTTCCGACGCACGGCGTCCGACCTCCCCTGATCACATCCGCACCAGCGTACGTGCGAATGGACGCACCGGCGCGCCGGACGGATCGCCCCGGTGGGGCAGGCAAGTGGCGTCGACTTCCGTCGTCACCACGTGACGATCCGGCCATCCTCGCCTGCATCGGCGGCTGGAAACGCCCCTCGACCCCACACTCCTGCAATTTCTTGCAGAATCTTGCGCAAGATGTTGCCGGCCTTCCGCGAGCCCACGGGCCGGCCCCGGACGCGACCCCAGGGAGCCCCGCATGACCCGGCAGCAGCACGTACACCGCACCCACCCCACCGCCTTCACCGCCTCCACCGCCTTCGCCGCACGCGCCGCCCTCCCCCTCCTCGCCGCGGCCTGCATCCTCTCCTCGGCGACGGACGCGCGGGCCGGGACCGGACCGGAGGAGCAGGCGGCCGTCACCTTCGAGGTCCGCGCCACGACCACGTGGGGCGAGCGCGTGTACGTCACCGGCAGCACTCCCGAGCTCGGTTCGTGGGACCCGGCCGCGGCGGTACCCCTGTCCGCGGCCGGCTATCCGAGCTGGAGCGCCACCACCACCGCGGCGCCGTCCTCGCCGGTTCTGTTCAAGTACCTGATCAAGCGGCCCGACGGGCAGGTCGTCTGGGAGCAGGGGCCGGACCGGCTGCTGAACACCGCGCCCGGTACCGCACCCGGCAGCGCCCCGCTCACCGTGCACGACACCTTCCGCACCGCACCCGACACCCCGGCCTCGGGCACCGCACCGGCCTGCGCCTCCGTCGGCACGACCTGGCGCTACGCGTCCGTACGCAACGACTGCGGCACTCCCCTACCGCTTCAGGTCCAGCACCGCAGCGGCGAACTCAGCGACTGCCGGCCGGTGCAGCCCGGCACGACGGCCACGTTCCCGGGCTCCGGACCGACCTCCGACCACGTGGTGGCCGTACGGATCTGCTGACCCGCACAGCGGATTGTCGCAATGAATGACAAACGTAGCCACAGAAGCCCCAACAGCCTCTGTAACCTCAATAACCCCACCAACTCGTGGTTCATTCGGGTGATTTTCGTTAATCCACCGAATTCTCAGTGCTTATGATCCACCTTCATGACAGGAAGTCAGAAGGCCCAGGAGCCCCGGACGGCCGCCCACGAAGACGCGGCCGACGTGGTCATCCTCGGAGCGGGGCCCGCCGGGCCTTGCGGCGTGACGCACGGTCCACACCCGAAACTGTCACCCTTGCTGGCTCTGGAGTCTCAGTGCGTGGCGCTCAAAGCCGTGGAGCCGACTCGGGCCGCTGGTTGGCCAGGGTGGCCAACCAGCGCGCTCCGGTCTCATCAGCTGGGGTCAGAGCCCGCTCCTGGCCAGCGGCCGGGATCTTGGCGTTCTCAGGCCAGTCACAGACCTTCAGGACCGGGTTGAAGTGGAGGATGCTCGGACACTCCTTCAGGTACACCACGCCCTGCGAGCAGCGGAACAGCGTCCACAGCACCAGGCTCCGGGCCAGGCCGCTGCGCAGGGCACCGTCACGGCGTTAGCGCCACAGGGCACCGGGCCCGGCAACCACGTTGAGCAGCAGGTTCGTCGGAGTGACGGCCGGACTGGGCACGCCGAGCAGGCTGATCTGGACCGGGAGGAGGAAGACTGCCCCCGACACACCGACGTGTGACTGAGCGCGACAGTTGGCCCGTCGGGCCAGCAGGATGCTCAGATCCAGCGACGCCCGCGAACGGTCAGCCGCCGTGGAGGCCCCACTCGTCGAGGCCGCTGTAGACGTGGGCTTCGAGACATCGAGGGGCGTCGAGACCGATGGCTTCGCCGCGGTAGACGGCGATCAGCGAGTCCCTGCCCGGCCACCAGGTGTCGCTAAGGCCCTGCACTTCAGGTACCGGCTCGTAGTCGGCGAGGTCCAAAGAGTCGACGGCTTTGCCGGTGATCTTCGTGATGGTCTTGGCCCAGCGTCTCGCGTGGGCGGCCAGGGCCAGCGATTCGACCAACCGACTGTGCTGGCGTGCAGGGGTGTCCAGCGGTGGGCATCGATCCCGAACGCGCCTTCGGGGCCGATCATGAATCCGTAGGCCATGGAGACCCGGCAGCTCCCGGCTGGGAACCGCCGGCCCTCCGCAGCCGGGCCCTCGGGACAGCCAGCGTTCAGGATGCGCGGCACGAGCAGGTGAATCCGAGATCACTGGTCATGTCGCTGGAGCCTAATGACCAGCTCCGGCCCCGCCTCGGCCGGGAGTCCCTCTTACCCGCCGCCCTGCGGGGCCATCCCCAGCGCTCGCCTGGGCCAACTAGAACGCTCAGGGGCCAGGTACACCGCTCAGTTACAGCCGCTGTGACTTAGCGCGCTAGTTGGCCCGGATGGACAACTAGCGCGCTAAATCTTGGATGCCTCTCACCTGCGGAAACGCGCACACATGATGCGTTCCTCCCGGTTGGCGATATCGATCGCCTCACCTGCGTCCCAGCTGGGACAGCTCATTGGATCAAGTCGGTATGCGGATGCTCGGGGGAGGTCGGGCAGACGTAGATCTGCATGTTGTCCGTGCTGCCTACTTCTACCCCCGTCGGCTGCGACGGGTTCTGGCCCGCGTAGTGAGATCCAGCAGCGTTGGCCTGGTCTTCCTCCGGCACCCAGCCTTCGTCGCCGTCTCACTCCCAGGAAGCGATCGTCAGCAGCGGGACCATCTGCACCTCACACACAGCGCAGTACCGGGGGTACGGGTCCGTGCGGCCCCACGGGGGCCAGCCGCCGACCTTCCAGCCGGGTGCGTTGCCCAGATGGATGGAATAGAAGTCGCGCGGATACGCCGCGTAGGAGCTGGCCAGGTCGGCGCCGCCTGTCTGCCACCTGTTCCAGTCCTCCAGCATCAGCTGCAGCTCCGGGCTCAGGTCCAGGCTGTTGGGGTACTCGGTGATCGCTTCTGGTGCCAGCAGGCACGGCTCCGGCACGTAACCCGGATAGTCCGCCTCGTACGGTTCCGGTGGCGCGACGAGGACGTCGCCGACGTCCGCGGCGGACCGCCAGAACAGTGCGGTCGCCGGCTTGTAATCCGGATCGTGCTCATGCGGGCACCAGAGAATCTGAAGCAGATCGGCCTGGCCGGGCGGCCGCAACAGGGGTATGTCACGCAGGAACAGCTGAGCCACGGGCAACATCGGGACCGGGCATTCGGCAGGCTCGGGAGGACCGGCGTCGCGCCGTTTGGCGAGCCACACGGCATTGCGCTCCTTGAGCGCCTCCTCCTCGGGCGTGAGCGTGGACTCGAGGTCAGGGCGCCACCGGTACTGCAAGAGTCTCTCGAGCCGCACTTCGGTCGGTGACCGGCGGGATCCGGTGTCCACGTGCAGGTGCGCGTCTTCGCAGTGCGGCCACGGCTCTCCTGCCGGCCATAGCAACGGCCCGCCGACCGAGCTGTCCCTGACCGAAGGCGACCCCGGACGCGGATGCAGCCGTATCGCAGGACGTGCCATCGGAGCCAGCTCAGGGAAGACCGCTGCCACCTCGACAGGCCGGGGCGGAGTAGTGCGTACGAAACTCATACCGGCGATCTTGTCACCAGCTACCGACAGCGGAGGCTAGCCCACCCGGCACCCTCGGGCGGCCCAACTAGACCAGGACGCCGCTGACCTGCGGAAATGCCGCAGAGGGCTGATATGGGCGTGATGCCCCCTGGCCCCCTGCTCGGGCCTCTCAACGGGCGCAGCCCGTCTGGCCTGCCCGGTCCTCGGGGCCGCCCACATCGCTCAGTGGGCCAACTGGACGCTCAACGATCGAGTACAGCGCTCAAGATTCCGCACCTCCATACATGCAGGCCAACGTCGCTACGTGCCGCCTGAGGAGAGAGTTGCCCTGGGGAGCTCCGCTGTCAGAGGCAGTTGACAAGATCACCGATATGAACGTCACTCCCATCACTCCGCCGCGGCCGATTGACGTGACCGCGGTCTTTCCTCAGCTGGCCCCGCTGGCCCGCACGGCGACCCGGCTGCACCCCCGCCCCGGGGCGCCGACGCCCCAGGACAGCTCGATCGGCGGGCCACTGCTGTGGCCCGCCGACGAGCCGTGGCCCCACTGCGACGGCCCTCATGAAGTGGATGGAATCAACCCGGCGCTGTCCCCGGCGGATGTGCGGCTGCAGCGACAAATCAGTGTCGCCTGCCGCGGCAGGAGCCTCACCCCGCAGGAACGAGAGATCCTTGAGCGGATCCGCCCCCCTCGGCAGGGCCCGCTGAAATTCGTGGCAGCCCGGCCGTATGACGGTTCCATAGCGATGCTGCCGGTCGCGCAGCTGTACGCGCGGGACGTGCCCGATCTGGACGCGCCTGAGGGAACTGACCTGCTGCAGGTTCTGTGGTGTCCCTTCGACCATCCGATCATGCCCAGGACCGTGCTGTTCTGGCGGTCGGCAGCCACCGTCACCGACATCCTCACCACGCCCCCCGAACCGCCGGCGATGCAGTTCGACGACTACCTGCCCGAGCCGTGCCCGCTCAGCCCGGAGCAGGTCACCGAGTACCCCGACCACATGGAGCTGAGTGAGGACCTCCAGGAGCAGATCGGGAACTGGAGGGTGTCTCAGGCAGCCGACGAGGACATGGAGCCGGAGACGTACTACGACTGTGTGCTGTCCGCCGCACCTGGCTGGAAGGTCGGCGGCTGGCCCTCCTGGGGTCCCACCGACCCTGGGCCGCGCCCCTGCCCCACCTGCGGCAGCGAAATGGATGCCCTGCTGACCATCGCCTCATCCGAAGAAGGGGGCGACGACGCGCGAAGCTGGTTCCCGTACGGGGATCCAGCTACTGAAGCTGCCATCGGCTTCGACCCCAGGCGCCCCACGGCAGTCCAGATAGGCCGCAGCTACGACCAGCAGCTGTACATCTGCCCGGCATCACCGGAGCACCCCCACATCGAGCTGATGCAGTAGCCGGCCAGACGACACCAGGCCCGCCTTGCTGAGGTCCCGGCCCTCCTGGTTCAACTGCTGCCTCGATGCCACCACCAGGAGCAGATCCCGGTCGGCCCGCACAGGATTTCCCGCATTGAGGCCAACTACAACGCTAAGGGGCCAAGTACAGCGCTAAGTGAGCGTTTTGGTTATGTTCGCACTGGTCTGACGCAGTTTTGAACTGCCGGTGCCGCAGAATTGCCGTGCCGTCTGTACTGGAATATGGCTTTCCTGAAGAGCGGTCGGCAGGCGAAGTGATCCGGTTGTCACCGGAACATCCCGTCTCAATTGCACATGACCTACTTCGCGACGTATCCAGGACGCCTGCCAACGCTCCCGATGCCACCGCACACGCCCTCCCCGACAGCTGCAAGCGCCGGTATCCCCACATCATGCGACCACCCCGGCCCTACCCCAGCGACCTGTCCGACGCGCGGTGGGAACTGATCCGCCCCACCCTCGAAACCTGGCGCCAGGCCCGCGCCGGAATCCGCCGGCCCCACCACGACCTGCGGGCACTCATGAACGCCATCCTCTACGTCGACCGCACCGGCATCCCCTGGCGCTACCTACCGCACGACTTCCCACCCTGGCAAAGCGTCTACGGCTACTTCGCCCACTGGCAAAACGACGGCATCTTCGACCACCTCAACGGCCTCCTGCGCACCCTGCCCCGCCAGGCCGAAGGCCGCGAACCAGAGCCCACCGCCTGCCTGCTCGACTCCCAAAGCATCAAGACCTCAGCCAACGTCCACCTCGCCGACCAGGGCATCGACCCCGCGAAAAAGATCATCGGCCGCAAACGGCACATCGCCACCGACACCCTCGGCCTCCTCCTGGCCGTCCTCGTCACCGCCGCCAGCGTCCACGACTCCGCCGCCTGCACCCACCTCATCGACCATCTCGCAGCCCGCCACCCCACCATCACCAAAGCCTGGGCCGACAACGGCTACAAGAACAAAGCCATCGAACACGCCGCCACCCGCGGCATCGACCTCGAGATCGTCCAACGCGACCCCCACGCCCACGGCTTCACAGTCCAACCCCGCCGCTGGGTCGTCGAAAGAACCCTCGGCTGGCTCATGCACCACCGCCGCCTGGCCCGCGACTACGAAACCCACCCACACCGATCAGCAGCCATGATCCAAATCGCCGCCATCAACCTCATGACCCGACGCCTCACCCACCAAAACACCCCCAACTGGCGCGACACCTGACCCCAAATAAAACAGACAACCGAGAATCAAACGCTCACTTAAAGGGTCGGGCGGTCAGGCCACGTCGCATAGGAGCCTGCCGCTCCAGCAGATGCCTCTTCCGCTGCGGATCCGAGCACGTCCGCGTTGCTATGCGGCAAGGACACTGGTCCCTCGACACCGGTCCGGACAGCACTGATAAGGCCCGGCGAACCCCAGCCCTGGACAGCGCTGTAGCGGACGCCCCCAGTCGGGAACACCCCCACACCGGCGGGGAGGACGCAGCCGAGCTCGACGGGATGCTGCTGAACGTCGGAGCACCCCCGCGTCGGCGGGGAGGACGAGCGTGTACTCACAGGCGGTGCGCTTGCTGACGGAACACCCCCGCATGCGCGGGGACCACACGTGGTTCTCCGCGTGTTCAGCGTCGACCACGGGAACACCCCCGCATGCGCGGGGACCACGAGCAGGCTCATTTCCCGAAGGTCCGGGTCCTGGGAACACCCCCGCATGCGCGGGGACCACCACGTGACGCTGCCCAAGCGCCGTCACGTGACGGGAACACCCCCGCATGCGCGGGGATCACCCGTGGGCGGCGCGCGCCGCCGCTTTCGCCTCGCGCAGGACCCGCTCGACGCGCGCGCGGTGGGTCGCGTCGTCCAGGTCGGTGCGGACGAAGGCCTCCTTCACCGCGACCTCGCGCCCGACCCGTCGGTCGAACCCCGCCCAGACGGTGCCCATCGCCCCGGACCCGAGTCTTTCCGTGAGGAAGTACCGGTCGTCGATCAGACGGCCCCCGCCGGCTTCGCCCCTGCTCGTCATGAGCGCATGATGCCCCACGGCCCCCGTCCACGTCAGCCGCCGACGTCATTCGCCCAGGGCCGGGGAGGAAGCGTCGGAGGGTGCCGCCGGCCCGAGATCCTCGGCTGCCCGGCAGGCCCGGCGGGAGCGCGGGTATGATCACCCCCCTTTTGCACGGGGAGGCCGGGTGACGGGCCGTACCGTCCCGCCCCCGCGCCTTGTTCTGGGGGAATCGCGCGCACCACTGCGCTGTTCCGGCGCGGCCTGTCCACGCTGGTGCCGCTGGCCGCTCTGGCCACTGTCCCGTCTCCGGCGTACGCCGTGTCCGGACAGGCCGCCGGTCCGGTCACCGAGCTGGTCCTCGACAGCCCGGTGGCGCATCCGGATCCCGGCGAGGAGCAGATCCTCATCACCGGGCCCACGGGGTTCCTGCACCGGCCGCCGGGCAGCACCCGCGCGCTCTGGACCCGGTACGCCGACGGCACCACGACCACCGTGACCACCCCGCAGGGCACTCCCGCCGTACTCACGGGCCGGTGCGGGATCCGCGACCGGGCCTGCCCGACGAACTGGTACGGCGGTGGTGCCGACAGCGTGGCACTGCCGAGCGACACCTCGTGGACCCCGGAATCCGTGACCTTCTGGAACGCGGACGGCACCCCGCCCGTCCGCGGCGAAGGTAATCGACCTCCGGGACAACAGCGGGACGGCCGAGAAGGCCGCGCTCGCCGGTGACTGGGTCCTGATCCAGGAGCAGTGGCCGCAACCCGCCGTGCTGGCCCTGCCGCTGGCCGGCGGAGCCCCCCGGACCGTGCTGGCCGGGTCGCACCTCGGCCTGTTCCCCGCACCCGGGGGCCGCCCACTGGCCGTCGGCGGTACGAGCGCCACCGCGTGGGGCGTCCAGCGGTTCACCGCCCCGTCGGCGACTACGCCGCCGTCCGCGGCGATGCTCCTGCCGGTTCCTCCGAGCGCGGAGGAGTTCGTGAAGACCGGCCTCTCGCTCGGACGCGGCGCCCTGCGGGTCGTCGAGTACGAACCCGGCAACGACTCCGCCCTGCACACGCAGACCTGGCAGATCTCCTCGCGCCCCGGGGCTGGGCTCGCCGCCTCCGCCCGCACCGCGGGCCGCGACGACCTGGCGGCCGAGCGCTACCTCGGCGAGAACGAGGACGGCGACACGCGCCACCCCGTAGCGGTCGCTGCCGGGCGGGCGGGGCGTGCTCTGGCCGACCACCTCTCCGTACCGTTCCACTTCGCCAGCCCGGACACTCCCGACGATGAAGCCCCGCGCTGGCAGCGATGACGGATGAAGGGCAGGCGGCCGCCGGGCGTCCTCCTGGCCTTTGCTCACCAGTCCCTGCCGGCGATCAGCTCCTCCGTGTCCGCGTCCGTGAACCCGTATGCCGTCGCCACAAGCCGGAACTCCTCAGCGATCGACTCGCGCGCAACCGTCTCGATCTCGCTCCCTGCCGCCTCGAACTCCGCTTCCAGCAGGTTGAACTCCCCCGTCGCGACCTGGGTGAGCGCGTAGAGGGCTTGCAGGTCCGGCGGCTGCGCGGCCTCGATCCGCTCGCACAGCCGCAGCAGGATCGCCCGGCCCCGGTCGACGACGTGGTCGGGGAAGTACGGGTCCTCGTACATGGACCGCAGAAACGCGTGCCCTGCCAGCTGCTCGTTTGTGATCGGCATGGTGCCCTTCCGGCCTACGGAGAACCGACGCGCGCATCCTGCACGACACCACCGACAGCTACGCCGTTTACTCGTGCCGGATCGCTCGTGGTCCGGCCGACCCGGCGTCCCGCGATCCGAGGGTCACCGGGGCGGTTGCCACGCGGCTGTGCACAGCGAGGTCTCGGTCGCCTCCGTGTAGCCGGATCGTCCGCGAGTTTCGCCGGAACCGTCTTCAGCCGGCGACCCGCCGCGTTGCGGCAGACCACTTTCCCGTCGTCGAGGGCGACTTCGTAGTCGCCGGACGGAACCCACCCCATGTGCTGTCTCCTCGGTCAGACGGCCTGGTCCGGGGCATGGCACCGCACGGCAAACCCCCGGTCGCAGCGCCGCCGCGATCACGTTGGGTGTGACTCTAGGGGCAGGGTCGGACATTGCTTCCCGGCCACCCTGCCCGGGCGCCTCGGGCCCGCACTGAACACGCTCTGAGCACGCGCTGAGTACGCGCTGAGCAGGCCCTGGCCTGCCGTCCTGGTGGCCTGAGCACGCCCCCGCGCCGCATCCCGCCGGAACCGGCCACCGCGCCCGCGGGCGGCATGCGGACGCGCGGTCGGCATGCGGGCGCGCGGGCGCGTCGTGCAGGAGTGGTTCTTGATCAAAGTAGGGTGGCCCGCTGGGCGTGATCATTCAAGAGGGAAGACAGGCAAGTAAGTTGAATCGCATACGAACGACGGTGGCGCTCGGCCTGGTGCTCTCCGCGGGCCTCGTGACCGGGTGCTCCGGAGGCGCGGACGCCGACGCCAAGGCCGGCGGCGGGACCGGGAAGGCAGCGGAGTCCGCGCCCGCGGCGCCCAAGGGCCCCGCCTACCAGGGCAAGCCGGTGCCCGGGCTGGCCGCGCGGCCGGCCTGGAGCCTGCCGGCCGACGAGGCGCGGAACTGCGTGGGCAAGGCCTCCGAGGAATACACGTCGCAGGGCAACGAGTGCACGGTCGGGGACGCCGTCATCGTCACCGGCTACCGCGACGGCCAGTCGGGCACGACCATCTTCACCGCCCGGCTCCTCGACGCCAAGAGCGGCGAGCTGCGCAAGAAGTTCGACTTCCCCCTCCCCGGGGAGAGGCACGGTTCCGCGTCCTCCCCGGAGGCGGCCCTCGCGCAGGTGGGCGAGTGGCGGGACGGTTCGCCGGCCCTGCTGATCCGCAACCGCGAAGACACCCCGGCCAGCGGCCTGAAGAAGGCCTCGACCCGGACCGTGCTGACCATGTACGCGCCGTCCGGCGAGAAGCTGGGGAGCTCCTCCTTCGACGGGGACACCCACATGTCGACCCCGGTCCGGCACGGCTACCTCGTGGACACCAGCGGCTTCGACGCCAGGTTCGTTCCGATCGGTGACGGTGAGACCCTGGCCACCGAGGTCTCGGACGTCGACCTCAAGGGCGCGGTCGGCGCCGGTCTCGGCTACGCCTCGCAGAAGGACATCTCCTACCAGCCCTCCGCCTGGTGGCTGACCGCCGTGGACATCCGCACGGGCACGAAGGCATGGAACACCAAGGACCTCGCGCCGCCGGCCGCCATCGCCAAGCTGGTCACCCCGGACAAGGCGACCAGTGCGCGGCTGATGCCGTACCAGGGCGACAAGGCCCTCCTCGAATGGTCCTCGTACGGTGAATCCGAAGCGGTCATGACGCTGATCGACGTCAAGAGCGGCCGCCGGCTCGCCGAGGGGCCGGGCATCGACACCAACGGCGCCATCGACGACGACGGCCTCGCCATCTCCCCGGACGGCAAGACCGCCGTGGTGCAGTACGGCAAGGGCGCGGTCGCCTGGAACACGGAGACCGGCAAGGAGCTGTGGCGCCAGGCCGCGGACGAGGTGACCATCATGCCGAGCGCCCTCCCGGGCAACAACGTCCTCTACGCGTACCTGGACGGCACCGGAGCCGCGCTCGACGCCCGCGACAAGAAGCTGCTGACCTCCGGAATCGAGGAGATGCCGCAGTTCACGACGAACGGGTACGCCGTCGTCCGCAGCACCGAGGGCCTCTTCGCCTTCGCCACCCAGCCCGTCTGACGGGCGCCCCGACCCCGGTTCGGGGGGCGGGGGCCGGGGGCTGGGGGCCGGTGGTCCCCGGCCTCGGGCAAGCGGCCGGCCTCGCGTGCGTGAGGAGGACCGGGGCCGGTCCGCCGCGGGGGTCACGGACGTCGCGGGCGTCGCGGGTGGCATTCCGCGTCCGTCAACCGCGAGCGCGCGATGCCGGTGAAGTCCGGCCAGTATCTGGCCGACAAGCCGCTTCGTCACGCCACCGGAACCGGGAGACCGTGGGCTGCGCATCGGAAGCCGGCCGGTACTCCAGCACGGCTGCGACCAGTTCGCTCCACGGAGGACACGTGCCGCAGGACATCGACTTCCACCTCCCCTTCCCGAGCGCCGTCAGCGCGGACCTGGAGGACGCACGACGGCGCAATCTCGCCTGGGTGGCGCGTATCGGGCTCGTCGGTGAGGGCCGCGCGCTGGAGTGGTACGCGTCGTGGGACATGCCGCTCCTGGCCGCCCACGGCTTCCCCTACGCGCACGGCCCGGCGCTGGACTTGTGCGCGGACGCGATGGCCTTCTTCTTCGTCTTCGACGATCAGTTCGACGGCCCCCTCGGGCAGGACCCCGCCCGCGCCGCGACCATGTGCCGACGGCTCATCGACATCGTGCACGGCGCCGCCCCGCCCGCCGGGGCGGATGCGTGCTCGGTGGCGTTCGCCGACCTTTGGGCGCGCAGCCTCGACGGTGCGCACCCGGGCTGGGCGGCCCGTACCGCGCACGAGTGGGAGTACTACTTCGCCACCCAGGCGCACGAGGCGATCGGCCGGCTCCGGGGCACTCCCGGCGACATGGAGACCTACCTACAGGTGCGGCGGTGCATAGCGGGCACCGACCTGCCGCTGTCCCTGGGCGAGCGGGCGGCCGGCATCACCGTCCCCGCAGCGGCCTTCCACAGCCCGCAGTTGCGCATCATGCGCCAGGCCGCCACCGACGTCACCTTCATGTGCAACGACGTGTACTCGCTGGAGAAGGAGGAAGCCCGCGGCGACATGGACAACCTCGTCCTCGTCACTTCCTCGAAGAGGCCGAGAGCGGCCTGTACGAGGGCTGGGAGCAGTGCACCCTCGACGTGGTCGGGCACCTGCGGCTGGCCGCCGGCAAGTACCCCGACGACCCCCGCCTGGCCTCGCTGATCGGCGAACTGGCCATGGGCAGCGAGCGCTTCCGCCGCCTGTGGGCCCGCGCGGACGTACGCGCCCGCACCCACGGCCGCAAGGCGTACCGGCACCCGCTGGTCGGACTGCTGGAACTGCACCAGGAGAACTTTGCGCTGCCGGACGAATCGGGCATGGAGCTGCTGGTGCTGTCCGCTGCCCCCGGCAGCCCCGCCGAGGACGGACTCCGCCTCCTCGCAGGGCTGGACGTGAACCAGGGCGCGGGTACGGATGCGGGTACGGAGGCGGAAGCAGAGGCGGAGGCGGAGCCGGCCGGCGACGGCGGGCAGCCCACGGCGAACGCGCAGGTCCCCGGGTAACGGGCCCGCCACGGCATTCGAGGGGCGCGGAAAATCCGTGGACGGACCCGAGGAAGATCACGTACGGCGTGGTTCCACGCCCTGAGACGGACGGAAGGAGGCGAGTGCCGTGCAGTTCACACCGTTCCAGCGCTCCCTCTTCTGCTGTCCCGGCGTGGTTCGTCAGTCCTGATCTGACCGGGAGCGCTCCAAGCAGCCCTTTCCCGGAGGAATCCATGACCGACACGGTCATCCGCACGCTCTCCGCAAGCGACGCCCATCTCTTCGACGCGCTCCCCGACCCCCTGGGCGCCCGCGAGGGCCACCGGAACACCCGGTTCCGCCCCGACTGGAAGCGCGTCGCCCTTCGCGACGGCGAGGTCGTCGCACGCGGCGCGTGGTGGGGCGGCCCCGACGACTCGGAGCCCGTCAACATCAACTGGTTCGACGTGGCCGAGGGCGAGGAGCAGGCCGGGGCCGAACTCCTGCGCTCCGCCCCCTGGCAAGTCGAACTGGAGATCAACCTGCCCGGTGGCTGGCGGGAGGGCACCGGCCTGCGGGCCGGCGCCGAGGCGCGCTTCGCCGCCGCGCGGGCCGCAGGGTACGAACCCCTCGTGGAGCGCTTCCTGTACCGCTGGACCCCGGAACGCGGTCTGCCCGAGCGGCCCGGACGCCTGCGCTTCAGCGCCGAACCCGACGACGGCGTGTTCTTCGACGCGCTGCGCCGGATCCACTCCGCCACCCTCGACGCCCACGCGCTCAGGGCCATCGAGGAGGGCGGCCTCGACCAGGCCGCCCAGGAGGAACTCGACTTCTTCCACTGGTGCCCCTCCCCGCGGGAGTGGTGGCAGACCGCGCACACCCCGGAGGGCGACCTGGCCGGCATCCACATCCCGGCCCACAACCCCTCCGGCCCGACCATCGGCTTCATCGGGGCCCTCCCCGACCAGCGCGGCCGCGGCTACGCCTACGACCTCCTCGCGGAATGCACCCACTTCCTCGTCGGGCAGGGCGCGCAGTCCATCAGCGGAGCCACGGACCAGGGCAACTTCCCCATGGCCGCGAACTCGCCCGGGCCGGCTTCCCCGTCGTCAGGGAACGCATCAACTTCCACCCGACGGGCCGGACTTCATAGGGGCCCGGGCTCCGGGGTCCCGGGGTCCTGAGGTTCCGGGACCCCAGGACCCTGCCGTCATCGAGCTCCGCCGTTGCGGCGGTCGGTTCGGGAGAGGACTCCGGTCACGGAGGCCGAGAACGGTTCTCGTTCCGTGCGCGGCAGCGGCACCTCGACCAGTCTGCCGTCGTGGATCATCCAGAGGCCGAAGCAGTCGTCTTCCTCGTCCCGCACGAGGACCTGGACGGAGTGCGGATCCGGCCATGCCAGAGACTCCAGGTGACCCAGCAACCCGCGCCAGTTGTGGCGGATGAACTGGATCACCCACACGTAGCACTCCTCGGAGGGCATGCGTGACCCGTCGAACACGCCGTCGTCCACACGCGTGAAGCACTGGTGCCATTCCCGGCTCTCGTCGGGCCGGGTGAGGGGCTCCATGACCTCCTCGGCCCTTCGCGCCAGGACGATGACCTCCGTATATCTGCTCATCGCCCCATCATGATCGCCACCCGCGACAACGGGAAACGGATTCCGATCACGTTGCGACGGCGTACGTGCCCCCGGGCGCGCCCCTGACCCGGATCGGGGCGGGATCGGGGGCGGTCCCCGGTCGGTCAGCAGGGGCCGTCAGCGGGGGCCGTCAGCGGGGGCGGGTAGCCGTGACCACGTAGTAGTCGAGGATCTGGTTCTCGTAGGCGCGCAGGAAGTTGCGGGGCCAGGTGCCCGGGGCCCACCAGCGGGAGAGCCAGGTGTCCCAGCCGGGCCAGACATCGGGGCCGATGGAAGCGGTCCGTACGTCCGTCAGGCCGGCGGCCGTGAACGCGTCCGCGAGGGCCGTGACCGGGCGGGCGATGTCCAGGCCGTTCGCGTACGTGTGCAGGAGTCCCGCGAGCTGTTCGGGGCGGTCCGGGGCCTCGTCCGCGGTGAAGAAGCTGGTGACGGCCACGGTGCCGCCGGGCCGCAGGACCCGCGCCGTCTCGGCCGCGAAACCGGCGAGGTCGGGGAAGTGCTGCGCGGCCTCCACGCTGACGACCGCGTCGAACGCCCCGTCCTCCCAGGGCATCCTCTCCGCGGCCCCCTCGCCGAACCGCAGCCGGCCCGGCTCCTCGCGCAGCAGTACGGCCTGCTCCTCACGCGCCCGGGCCAGTTGGTCAGGGTGGATGTCCATGCCGGTGACGGCGGCGGGCCCGTACTCCCTCAGGGCGACGGCGCAGCCCGTGCCGAGCCCGCAGCCGACGTCGAGGACCCGCCGCTGCCGCAGCGGACCTGCGGCGTCCAGGACGTGCCGGTAGAGGGCCTGCTGGCTGCGGGCCCGCTCGTCCTCGCCGAGCGGGCCGGCCAGGTCGATGCCCTGCCAGTACCCGAAGTTGATGAAGCCCCCGCCGAACATCGGCTGGTGCCCCAGGTCCATGGGCCCGTACGTCTCCCGCACCGCCGGCGGGATGGCGGGGTGCTCCCGCCCGGTACCCGTGTCTTCCCTCTCCACAGCCTGCACTCCTCCCGGGCACGACCCGACCGCTGCCACCGCCGCACGTGCGCGGATCCCACGGATCCTGCCCGGACACCGCACGACCATGCCGGGCCGTACGACCGTGCCGGGCCGGGCGGGCTACTCCGCGGCGGCGGAGCCCTGGGCGCGGCGGCGGGGGCGGGCCACGAGCTCGCCGCCGCAGTTCGGGCAGTTGTGCTGCATCGCCTCGGTACAGGGGGTGCAGAAGGTGCACTCGTACGAGCAGATGAAGGCGGGTCCGTCCGGCCGCACGCGGTCGTCCCCGCACCGTTCGCAGCGTTCGCGCATCTCCAGGGCCATGGCGGCTCTCCTCGCCTCGTCGTTTCGTCGTCCGCTCGGACCTTCATCCTGCGCGGAGGTGATCTTGGCCGGAAAGGGGCGACCGGGACAGCTGTGCGTACGATCCGGCCTCGGCGGAGCGGGGGCCGGTCGATCGGGTCGCGGCGGCGCGCGGTCCGGTCGATCCGGTCGGTCCGGTCGTCGCGGGGCAGGGTCCGGTGGCGGGCGGCGGGCGGCAGGCGGCAGGCGGCAGGCGGCAGGCGGCAGGCGGCAGGCGGCAGGCGGCAGGCGGCAGCGCGAGGATGCCGGTATGACGATCATCATCAAAGGGGCCAACACCCCGCTTCCCGGGGCCCGTTCCGTATCGCCGTGAGCCGGGAGGCCCGGCCGGAGGCCCCCCTGGTGCCCGTCTGTCGACGGTCACGTAATTCCCCAGGGCAAACGTCACGTAATTCCCCAGGTCCTGGTTCGCGCCGCGCCTGGGTAGAGTGCCTCGCACTGTCAGCTTCGGCGGGGAGGAATCATGGAAGCTCGGGTGCAGACCCGCGTCTCGGCTTACGCAATCGCGGTGGAGGAAGACCGGCTACTACTCACTCGCTTGTCGGAGGCTTCCCCGATCTTCGATCCCGGTCTGTGGCATCTGCCTGGTGGAGGGATCGATCACGGCGAGCAACCGGTCGAGGCGTTGGCGCGTGAGCTTCGCGAAGAGACAGGACTTAAGCTCGTCGCTGCCCGGTTGGTCGACGCGCGGACATACGCGGTCCAGCGCCACGGCGTGAGATGGCATCTGACGGCGCTGTTCTACGCCGTTGATCTCAAGGCCCATGCGCCCGCAGTGGTCGAGATCGACGGCTCCACCGATGCAGCGGACTGGATCCCGCTGGCTGAGTTGCGGGATTCGATGCTCTCACCGGCTGCCAGCGACGCCCTTCGGATGCTCCGCAGTGGGGCGCCCCGCCCCGGAGACTGCGTATGACAGTCCAGGTCGGGCGCCCACCGCCTCATCTCTGCTTGCTGGGGGCCTAGCTGGCAAGCAGCTGCTTGTCGGTGGGGCTCTTGGGACGTTTGTTCGGCCGGCAGCTGGGGCCGTTCATGATGACCTGGTGGCTGGTGATGATCAGGGACCGCCCTGGCGCTCGCTGACCAGTTCGTAGAGGTCGTCGGCCTGAGCTGCGGTGAGCTGGCGCATCGCGAAGTCGTCGAGGATGAGGACGTTGGGGCAGATCAGCCCGCGGATGCGCTTCTCCCAGGTGCGGTCCGCGTGGCCGCCGGCCAGGTCCGCCAAGATGCGGCTGGTCTTGGTGAAGCGGACGTTGGCGCCCTGGCGGACAGCCAGATGCCCGAGGGCCTGGGCGATGTGTGTCTTTCCGACCCCGACCGGACCGAACAGAATTACGGACTCGCCGGCATGGAGCCAGCGCAGGGCGGCCAGGTCGCGGATCTGGGCTGCGGGTAGCTTCGAGGAGGCTGCGAAGTCGAACTCCTCCAGGGTGACCTGCTGCTCGAACTTCGCTCTCTGCAGTCGCCGTTGGAGGGCGACGGTCTCGCGGTGGCGGTGGCGAACAGCTGCTGGGGTCCGTGGAGGAAGGCTGCGGCCCCGGCATCGCCCGTCTCCGGCTCCGGGTCGGTCTCGGTGCCGGCCACCAAGATGCCTTTGATGGTGCGGTAGGACGGGTCGCCGACCGTGACCGCCTTCGCGCAGGCCGCCTCCAGCCTGCCGTCGCCGTACTTCTTCCGCAGTCCGATGACCCCCTGGGCGGCGCGGATTCGGTAGATCGCGTTGACCTCCAGCAGTTGGCCGATCACCATGCCGCAGGCCTCACCGACCTCGGCGGCCTGGGTGCGGCACCAGACCGGCGTGCGCATCTGGAAGGCGATCTTCTCGGGCGGGTGGTCGCTCTCGTCGGTGCGATTTCCTTGTTCGAGGGCAGCGTGGGTCTTGACCAGTTCGTCGTCGTGGAAGACCTGGACCATGGTGGCGGTGGAGCGGACGTCGACGCGCCGGCCGATTGGCTTCCAGGGCACCGAGTAGAGGGTGTGGCCGACCTTGATGTGGATGTCCGGGCCGACCGTCGCAGTGGACCAGCGGGCCAGGACGAACGGTGTGTCCGGCAACGGCAGAAGGGCCTGGGCCTCGACGGCCTTGAACACCGACGCGAGCTGGCCCCGCCCAGTGGCCGGCACTGGCGTCGGCCAGCGACGTTCTGGGCCCAGGTGACGGCCTCGGCCTGCATGTGCTCGATGGAGGTGAACTGGCGCCCGCTCCAGAACGAGTCACGGATGTAGGGCATGGGCCGCTCGACCCGCGGCTTGTCCTTCGGGTGCAGGGCTCTCGCTGGGTCCACCAAAGCACCGTAATAGGTGGCGAGTTCGGCATACGCTCTGTTGATCTTCGGGTCGTAGAGATCGGGCTTGTCCACTCCCGTGCGCAGGTTGTCGGGCACCAAGCGGCGCGGGACGCCGCCGAAGAACCGGAAGGCTTCGACGTGGGCCTCGGTCCAGGCATGCTGGTTCATGTGCAGCACCGGGCGGACGAACACGTGCCGCGAGCACGGCAGCACCATCACGAACGCCCAGACCCGGTGCCGCTTGCCGGTGCGCGGGTTCGTCCACTGCCCCATGAACCCGTAGTCGATCTGGGCCTCCGAGCCCGGCTCGACGTCGTCCCGCAGCACGGTGACCCACGACCTGGCCGCCTCGTCCGGCAGCGAGGCGTGCACCCAACGGCGCAAGGACGAGACCGACGCCTTCAACTTGTGCTCATCGCGCAGACGTTGGTGGATGGTGGTGACGGTGACCGTTCCCAGCAGGCCCTTGATGTAGTCGCGGTGCCGGTCCAGCTCCGGCCAGGTCAGCTGGTTCAGCCGCCGATCCGCGAGTTCCGGGAACCAGCTCTTGATCAGCTTGGCCAGTCCACCTCGCTCATCGGCGGCCCGCCCGGGGTGATCCCGGCCGCCTCCGCCAGCGCCAGGTACTTCTTGACCGTCTTGCGGTCCACGCCCAACGAGGCGCCGAGCTGGCTCTTCGAGCGGCCCGCGTACCAGTGGACGTAGATCTCGATGATGTCGACCACGGTGAACGTTCTCCTTGTCATCCGGTGTGCCCGTCGACCTCTCGGTCCGTAGATCGAGGGACACGTGCGACTCCGCGATGTCCACGACCCTCAACCCGAACTCCGCCATGCCCATGCGGAATCAGGAGAAGTCGGGCTGAGACATAGCCTGACGCTCAAACCACCTGAACCGGGGAAAACGTACCCATCACCGGCAGTGATCCCTGGTCTCAGCCGAGCTGCCGAAGAAGAGTCACGCCACCCCCTAGATGATCGATTCCAAGGGATCGCGTCGTCGCGGGCGTTAGTCTGCTTCGGCAGGCGGGCAGGGATGCTTCGTGTTCAAGGACGCGATCTGCCTGACCCGTGAGCCGTACTAGCCCGCGTGGGGAGCCCGAGGTCAGCCTTGAACAGGTCGACGATCTCTAGCCGGCGGCGATCGACCGCATCGACCTCCGCCTTGGGTACACCGCTCCCAGTAGCGATCCGCTCGTGCACTTTCATCACGGTGTCAACGAGATCCCGGGCCGGTTCTGCCACTTCCGGCCCGGAGAGGATCTCTAGCTCGGCTGTTGCGGCAAGCAGGTGCGCGTCCTCGGTGCGGGTCCTCTGGCCTGAGATGGCTTGGGCGTAGCTCGCGCTGATGGATCGCAGGTACTCGGCGTACACGGCTCGCTTCGCACTGCCGAGTACGTCCTCGCGCTGCCACCTCTGGCTGTTGAGTACGTCCTCGCGCTGCCACCTGTGGCTGCGTTTTGCCTGCGCCTGCTGGGCAACCACGCCGATTAGCACTCCGAGCAAGGTACCGATGACACCTACGACCACGGAGCCCATTTGTAGTCCCTCGCGCGCTGTCGGTCGACGGCAGTTGCCGCCCTGGTTTGCGGCCGGTCCCAAGCAGGGATCATAGGTGGACCGCTCAGGCTGCGGCAGGATTTGCTTCGTCCTCGGTCTCGCGTGTCCGGGCAGCACCGCGGGCGCGGACGGCGTCCATGTATTCGGGCAGGTCACGCGAGCTTTCGGTCTTGGTCGTTGCGGTGTCCCGCAGCCGGAAGGCTGCGGGACACCGTGTCGATCGCAAGCTAGATGATCGATTCCAAGGGATCGTCTGCGCGCATGGGGCGAGGGCGTCCAACGTCAGTGTGTGAAGACAGAGTTGGACACCCTCGCGACCGCACTCTATGTGAAGTCCGACGACCTGCTGAAGGCGTCTCCGCATCTCGCGCCATGGCGGCCAGCCGTGGGGATCGCCCCGCAGCTCACCGACGCCGAACTGGTGACACTGGCGATGATGCAGGCCATGCTCGGCTTCACCTCCGAGGCCAGGTGGCTTCGCCATGCCCGTTCCCACCTGGGGCATCTCTTCCCATATCTGCCGCAGCAGCCCGGCTACAACAAGCGTCTGCGCAAGGGCGCCGGACTGCTTCGGCGCGTCACCCGGCTGCTCGCCACCGACACCTTCGTGTGGAGCGACGACGTGTGGATCGTGGACTCCACGCCGGTGGAATGCGGCCGCTCACGCGAGACCGTCAAACGCTCCGACCTGGCCGGATGGGCCGAGTACGGGTACTGCGCCAGTCACAGCCGCTTCTTCTGGGGCCTGCGGCTGCATCTCGTGTGCACGCTCCAGGGCCTGCCCGTCGCCTTCGCCCTGACCGGGGCCAAGGCCGACGAGCGCGAGACCCTGCTGGACCTCCTCGCCGCCGAACCCGGCCTCGTCGCCGCACGTCCTGCCCAGACACTGATCGGCGACAAGAACTACTTCGGCCGGGACTTCGAACACGAGCTGGCCGAGCAGCACATCCGGCTACTGCGGCCGGCCCGCAAGGGCGAGCCGGAACGACCCGGCGCGCCACTGTTCAAGCCGTTACGGCAGATCATCGAGTCGGTCAACGAGACCTTCAAAGGTCAACTCGATCTCGAACAACACCGAGGACGCACACCAGGCGGTGTCGTCGCCCGCGTCATGCAGCGCATCCTCGCGCTGACCGCCGCGATCTGGCACAACGACCAGACCGGACAGCCCGTCCTGCGCTCACTTACCGCCTATGACCACTGATCCCTTGGGATCGATCACCCAGGCCGTGCTATTTTTGTGAGCAAGCGTTCAACTATGGGGGTCGGGATGGGGCGCAGGCAGCTCTGGGACCAGGACGAGGTGCTGGCCTCGGCCATGCGGCTCTTCCGCCACAGGGGGTACCTCGGCGCCTCGCTGCGGGACATCGAGGAGGCCACCGGACTGCACCCGGGGAGCCTGTACCGGACCTTCCAGAGCAAGGACGGCCTGTTCCGCGCCGCCCTGGATGCCTACAACGAGCGGGTGGTGCAGGGCCGGGTCCGGGTCCACCTGATGGAGCCGGCGGACCCCCTGGCCGGCATTCGCTCGTTCTTCACCTCGACGATCGAGACCGGCGCCGAGCCCGACCCGGGCTGCCTGCTCACCAACACCGCCGTCGAGTCCTTCACCCTCCCCCAGGCCGCCGCCGGCGTGCACCACGGCCTGGCAGTGATCGAAGGCGGCTTCGCCGACGCGCTGGCCCGCGCCCGGCACCGCGGCGACACGCCGCCGGACCTCGATGTCGGGACCACGGCCGCCCACCTGCTCGCGCTCTACCAGGGCCTGCTGGTGCTCGTCCGGGCCGGCCTGCCCCGCACCACACTGCACAGCGTCACCGACGGCGCGATGGCGTCGATCGGCTCCCTGAGGACTCCACGAAAGCAGGACGACCATGAGTGACACCCAGCGGCTTTGGAACGACTACGCCGCCTGCTGGTCGGCCGACCCCGCCGACCGGCTTGCCGCCCTCGGCGCGGTCGCGGTGGACGAGGTCACCTACCGCGACCCCGGGACTGAGGTCGCCAGCCTGACCGAACTCGCCGCCTACATGGCCGGCTTCGCCGAAGCCTTCCCCGGCCACCGGTTCCGCATTGACGAGGTGCTGGAGCACCACGACCGCTCCCTCGCCCGCTGGACCCAGCTCGGCGGGCAGGGCGAGACTGCGTCGACCGGCATCAGCACCGCCCGCCACCACGAGGACGGGCGCCTCGCCGACATCACCGGCTTCTTCCTCCCGGCCTAGACGATTGATTTCGAGGTCAGTTTTCGTAGGCGGCGAGTGATCGCAGGGCCAGCTGGCCGGTCTTGTGGTTGTGCCAGATCGCTACGGTCAGCGCGAGGATGCGTTGCAGGATCCGGACGGTCACGCCGGTCGGGGTGCGTCCGCCGTGGCGTTCGAGGTCGAGCTGGCTCTTGAGTGTCTGGTTCACGGACTCGATCAGCTGCCGGAGCCGCTTGAACAGGTGCGATCCGGCCCGCAGGGCCTCGCCCTTGCGGGCCGGCCGCAGGAGCCGGATACCGGTGGCCGCCAGCTCGTGTTCGAACGCGCGGCCGTAGTAGTTCATGTCGGCGAGCAGGATCTGGCCCGGCCGCTGTCGGGTCAGGTCCGGTTCGGCCGCGAGCAAATCGAGCAGCACCTCGCGCTCGACGGGCTTGGCACCGGTGAGTGCGAAGCCTTCAGCAGGATCGTTGACGCGCACGTAGAGCGCAGTCGCGAGGGTGTCCATCTCGGCCGTCACAAGCTGAGCTTGGACACCCTCATGCTGTCTCCGAAGCTACCCCTTGGAATCAATCATTTAGCCCCGGCGGCCCTGTTGCTCTGGGCGTCAGCCGCCTGTCCGGTCGGTCGCGCGGGCTCCGCTCTGCTCTTCTCGGTGGCTGGTCCGGATATCCAGTCCCAGCTCTGCCAGTGCGCCAATGACGACCGTGGCGGGATCTCCGAGAGGCGTCAGGTCGAACCACACCCCCGATCCCGGTAGTCCGCGAACCGCTCGTGCAGCGCGCCTTCGTAGTCCCCCTCCACATCCAGGAGCGGAAGGAGCCTGGCGTGGTGGCTGGTCTGGAGCTGCGCCATCCGGGATTGACGGTGCCGGTGGCCGCCCGATCTTCGTCTGCGGAGAGTCCTCCACGCCGACGAGGTACGTCCGCACCGTCCGGCGGACCGGGCCCCGGGGTGCTGGCACCGCTGGCTCGTCGGGGGCCGGGAGCGCCTCGTCGCCCTCCACGTCCTCGGGCTTCCGATACATCACGAGGGCTGTGCTCCGCCCTGGATGGTCAGGGTCTTGCTGATGGGCGTGCCGTCGGCCCGGAACGTGGTCCGGACGATGTGCATGATGAGGACGGCGCCCTAGTATCCCAGGGCTTCCAACTCGGCTTCCGTGGCGAGCCGCGAGGTGACCTCCATCTCCTCCCATGCGGCTTCGCTCGGTCGGGGTTGCAAGTGGTCACGGCGTGAGTGGTCGGTCGGGTTCTTCATGGCCCGACCCTATGGGTGCTCGCAGTCAGGTGGCAGGCCGTGCCCCGCGGCCGGGGCGCAGGGGGGTCGGGTGTTTTGGTGACGGCTACGGCAGCCGGCGGCCGCCGAAACGGACCTCGCGGGCGGCTATCCACTCCCTGCGCAGGTAGGCGCGGGCGGAGTCCCGCTCGGCGTCCCGGTCTCCGTCGGTGCGGGACTGCGGGGCCGTGAGGTCTTCCCTTCCCCGTGGATGCGGTCGTGGGCGACCAGGCGCTCCGCGAGCATGGCCGCGTCGGTGCGCAGCTCCGCTGCGGAGTTCACCGGTTCGGGGACGTCGTCGTACGGTTCCTCGCCCGGCAGATACGGGCCCGGTGTGCAGGAGAGGGCCAGGGCGTCCAGGACGGCGCCAGCCTCCAGCAGATCGTCGTGGGCCTCCATGGCGAGGAGGTTCGCCTCGGAGAGGACGGCGTCCCGTCCATGGGCGAATCGTCCAGTCAGGGCCTCGCGGTCGGACTGGTAGCCGGCCAGCAGGGAGGAAATGAACCGGATGTCCGGCATTTGTTTGCCGTACGCGTCCATGGCGGCCTGGGAGGCGCTCCAGGTCGGTAAGCCGTTGGTGTCGTATCCGGGCGCGTGCACGCAGGAGACCTCTCGGGGAGTGCCGGGTTGCCGGGTCGTATCCACGGGTGGCTACCGGCGGGCTCTCCGAGTAGCGGCTCGTTGAAGCGAGAGGTGACGCGATGGCCTTGTCCCAGCAGACCGATCCGGTTCTCGACCACGTGTCCGGCCTTGTATTTCTCGCGGTCGAAGCCGGGTGGCCGACCGCCTGCGCTGCCGCGACGACGACGGTGTCCGGCCTGGTCCCGCTTCTCCGAGATGGTGTGCGGGTTGTTCCGCACCCGCTCGGCAGGAGCCACTCCCTGGGTGTTCGGAGCTCACCAACTGCCCTGGAGGAGCAGCAAGAGCCCCGGCGCGGGGTTCGCCACGGTGGTTGCATTGGCCACCACGACCCCCAGCGCACCCAGGGCCGGGACTGTCGGCAGCAGGCTGTACCACCGCCGACCCCGACGCCAGGCCACCACGGACAGGCCGATGAGAACGGCTGCCAGGAGCCCGGACAGCACGCCCTTCACCAGGTGCCATCGCACGTACTCGTCGAGCATCACGTGCAGCGCGGGCGAGATCGGGCCGTGTGCGAGCTGGTTCCGGGCCTGGGCCAGGTCAGCGGTCAGATCGGCGTTGGCGCGGTGGTGCGCCAGACGCGGCAGCAGCGTGCCGAACGGCGACACGAACCCCTGGACGTTCAAGATCATCAGTGTCGCGGCCGCGAGCGCGAGCACCGCGAGCGGCAGTCGGAACCGCCGGATCCGGACGGCCAGTGCCACCAGCACCACGAGCAGCGGCAGAGCTATCACCGCCCGTACCAGGTGATAGCCGAACTGTTGGTCGATAAGGTGCTGGAGGTCGGCCGGGAAGCCCCGGCCGCCGCCCGAGGACCAGTACGCGGCAAAGGCGCGCGGGAAGTCGTCGAACGGGCCGGGGAAGAACAGTGGCGGTGCCAGGAAGAACGCGACGGCCAGCAGAAGGGTCATGGCCAGGAGCCCGGCGTTACGCCTCCGGGCGTGGGTGGTACTCAAAGGTGACTCCTCGTCGGATCGGCCGCACATCGCAGGGGGGCGGGCACGGTGCGCCCAAGCTAGGCGGCTGTCGGCAAGCGCCGACAGCCCGCTGGACCTACTCCCGGGGTAGGTCTGGCACCACCTGCCGGTGGCCGTGCCCGGACCTGTCGGCGGGCACGGGGCGAGCTGTGCGGCGGCGCGGCCGGAAAGGTAGGGCTGGCCCTACCGCAGGACTCGCCCCAGCGTCCTGGCTCGGGCCGACCGGGTGCGCCTAGCCTGGGCCCATGACCTCAGCCGATACCCTGCTCAGGGCGATGATGAGACCCCGGTTCCTGGTCTCGGCGTGGCCATGGCGCGGGGCGGTGTACGCCGCGACGGCGGCAGTGGTGTCGGGCCTTGTCTGGCTCGTGCTGACCTGCCTGTCTGCTCCCCTGGTGCTGGCCGTGGCAGTACTCATGAACGAGGGGATCGACACTGGCTGGTATGCACTGGCCGCGACCGCGCTCGGTCTCCTCGGCGTCAGCCTCCTCGCGCTGGTGGGGCCGTGGCTGGCCCTTGCGGTGGCGGCCGTGGAGCGGTGGCGGTTGCGGCTGGTCGACGACGGGCCGGTCGTGTCGCGGCGCAACGACGGCGTCTACACCGATCCGGATGCCTGGCGGGCGGTTACGTACCTGCTGCTGCTGGCTGTGATCGCGCCGCTGTGGCTGGGGGTACTGGCGGTCGCCGGCCTAGTGGTGGTCTCCACACCGATTGCGGTGCACCATCAGCTGGCGGCCGCGGCACCGGTGGGCGGCGTGGTCGGGCGGGCCGCACTCGGGCTGCTGCTGCTCCAGGCGATGCCGTACCTGACCGCGACGTTCAGTGGTGTGCATGCCGGGCTCGCACGGTTGCTGCTGTGCGCCGAGCCGGACCCGGCTGTGGCCGAACTGGTCGAGGTGGCACGGTCGCGGACGCGGCTGGCGGACGCGTTCGACGCCGAGCGCCACCGGATCGAGCGAGACCTGCACGACATCGCTCAGCAGCGGTTGGTGAGCCTGACCATGCAACTCAGTGTGGCCAAGCTGGACCTGCCAGCGGACTCTCCGGCGAGGGCGCCGGTGGCCCTGGCGCACGACCACGCCAAGGCGTTGATGGTCGAACTGCGTGATCTGATCCGGGGGATCAGTCCGCGAACGCTCCGTGAGCTGGGGCTGCGCGCCGCGATCGAGGAACTGGCCGCAGGCAGCCCGCTGGAGGTCGAGGTGGACGCCGACCCGGGTCGCTTCCCGCCAGGGGTGGAGACGGTTGCGTTCGCGGCGGTGTCGGAGGCACTGGCCAACGCGGTCAAGCATGGGGCCGCCGGCGAGGCCGCGGTGAGGGTCCGGCGTTCGGGCGGCATACTGACCGTGCAGGTGCGTGACGACGGACGCGGCGGGGCGGACCCGTCGGGAGGTACGGGCCTGACCGGTCTGGCCGACCGCACGGCGGCGGCCGGGGGCCGGCTGCTGATCTCCAGCCCGGTCGGAGGGCCGACGATCGTGCGGGTGGAGCTGCCGTGCACGTTGTGATCGCCGAAGACTCGGTCCTGCTCCGTGAGGGGCTGATCGGACTGCTGCCCCGGTTCGGTTTCGAGGTCCTGGCCGCGGTCGGTGACGCCGACGGGCTGGTCGCGGCGGTGCAGCAGACCAGGCCCCGCCTGGTGGTCACCGACGTGCGCATGCCACCCGGATTCACCGACGAGGGCCTGCGCGCCGCAGTGGCGTTGCGCGACGCCGACCCCGGCTTGGCGGTGGTGGCGCTGAGCCAGTACGTGCAGCACAGCTACGCTGACGAACTGCTCGCCTCGGGCCAGGGACGGGCCGTTGGGTACCTACTCAAAGACCGGGTGGGCGACGTCGCCGAGTTCGCGGAGATGCTGCGGCGGGTGGCCGCCGGCGGTACGGTCGTCGACCCCGAGGTAGTGCGGCAGTTGATGCAGCGGCAGCGGGATCCGCTCCGTCACCTGTCGTCGCGGGAGCGCCAGGTGCTCGCGTTGATCGCCGAGGGGCATTCGAACGCGGCGATCGCCCACATCCTCACCCTGACCGAGGCAGGTGTGGGTAAACACATCGGCAGCCTGCTGGCCAAGCTGAACCTGCCGGTCAGTAACGATACCAACCGGCGTGTCCAGGCCGTTCTCACGTACCTGAGAGGTCGGCAATGAGCATGGGGCCGCAAGCCGGTCCACCGCCACGAGGGCAACCGGCCCTCCCCGAGGATGAATCCAGCCGCCCAGCAGTCTCAAGGCTCCTTTGAGATGTTGATCTTCGCTGTGGAACGATCTTCGGATCGCAGGCGGCAGATCCCACACACCATCCCGGAAAAGCCTGACCAGGCCGGACACCGGCGTCGGCGCGGCAGCGCAGGCGGTCGGCCACCCGGCTTCGACCGCGAAAAATACAAGGCCAGACACGTGGTCGAGAACCGGATCGGCCTGCTGAAACAGGCCCGCGGTGTCGCGACGCGCTACGACAAGCTGGCCGTCCGCTACGAGGCCACCATCCAACTCGCCCTGATACGGCAGCCACTGTGAACACATCTCAAACACGCCACAAGCCCTTGATCACAGCCGCTAGCTGCGGATCTCCGCGTTCGGATGGGGCTGGACCGGATCCGTTCGCGGAGGTCGATCTCCTCGGAGGTGAGCGGGTCCTCGGGCCAGCGGATGCGGACGGGCTTCGGCCTGAGCGACTGACGGGACTCGAAGGTGGACGAAGGGCCCGAGCTGGCGGTGACGCCCGGAGCCTGGGCCGCGTTCCTCGGCGAGGTCACGGGGGCGCGACCGTAGCGTGAGGAGCCTTTGTAGACTCACCAGGTTTTGGTGATCTTCCTCAGAGGGGTGGCACGAGTACGTGCAAGCGATTCGAAGAACACTGGTAGCCGGACTCGTGCTCGCTGCGGGTCTGTTCGCCGGTACGGCGGCGGGCCCGGCCGTCGCGGCGGGGACCGCCCCGGCCGGGAAGCCGGTGAGCCTGATCTCGTACAACGTGTGCGGCGCGTCGTCGACGTGCAAGAGCAGCGCGGCGGACGAGGACGTGTGGGCGGACGAGGCGCTGCAGAAGGTGCCCGACCTGGGGGCCACCGATGTGGTCATGCTCCAGGAGCTGTGCGCTGGCCAGTACGAGAAGCTGATGCAGAAGCTGGGCGCGGGATACTCCGGCCATTTCGCGGCCAAGGTGAGCAGCACCGGATGCAACCAGTGGAGCACCACGGCCACGCCGACCACTGAATCGACCCAGCTCGGACAGGCCGTCATCCTGCGGACGAGCGCAGGCGTCGTCGGATCGTTCGTCCAGGTCGTGGCGAACGACACGCGGCTCGCGGTGTGCGCGAAGGGTCCGGTCGCCGGCCGCCACACCCTGGCCTGCAGCGTCCACCTGTCCGCTAGTACCGCGGCGGGCGATATGCACGAGCTGTTCGGGCACATCGAGGCGAACGCGGGCGGCGCCGCCGTAATCCTCGGCGGCGACTTCAACGCAAGGCCCGACGTCGTGGATCCGACGGTCGGCCCGGGCAGGCCCGTGACGGGTCCGCTCGTCGAAGCGGACGCCGGGACGAAAACCCCGACGGCGGGGTGGAACACCGCCACCAAGACCTACACGGCGAAGTTCGACCACGCCTTCTTCAGCTCGGAGGACTTCGAGACCCCATCCGCGTCCGTCGCCGACGTGCAGCTCGCCGGGACGAAGGACCACGCCCTCCTGCGGGCGAAGGCGGTCACCCGGGCCCCCGTGGACGGCGATCTCACCGGAGACGGCCGCCCCGACCTGCTCGCCGTACGCAAGGACGGGACGTTGCGCCTCTACCCGGGCACCGGCGCCGGCCGGTTCGGCTCCCCTCAGCTGATCGGAAGCGGTGGCTGGCTGGGGGCCGTGGTCAGTCACCGCGGCGACTGGACCGGCGACGGGCGCGAGGACGTGGTGGCGCGGATCGGCGACAACCTGTGGGTCTACCCCAACGTGGGCGGCGGAACGCTGGGCGAGCGCGTAGCCGTACCCAACCGGGAAACCGGCTGGACGGGCACGGTCCCGCTCGCCGCCGGAGACCTCGACGGCGACGGCCAGTGCGACCTGGTCGTCAAGAGCGCGAGCGGCAGCCGCCTGTGGCTGCACCGGGGCGGCACCCCGGCGACCGGCCCCTCACTGCCCCGCGCGGCGATCGAGCTGCTGCCCACCGAGGGGGACTGGGCGGATCACGACGTACTCACCCCGGGGGACGTCACTGAGAACCCGGCCGAGACCGGTGACGAGAACATGGCCGACCTGTGGGCACGCAACCGAACCACGGGCGAGCTCAAGGAGTTCCGCTCCAAGGGCGCGGCCGGCCTGGCCGCGCCCCAGACGATCGGCGGGGACACCTGGACCGCCGCACAGCGCCCCCTGGCCGTCTCGCTCGGCGACGCGGACGCCGACGGCCGCGCCGACCTCTGGGTCACCACGAAGTACGACGCGACAACCGCCACGGGCGGCGACCTATGGTTCCGCCCGGGCACCACGGACATCTTCGGCACCCCGGTCCGAGTCGGCGAAGGCGGCTGGGCCTACATCCAGTCCCTCGCCTGAGAAACACCGGGAGCCCCGGCGCGACACTGCGCGTCGGGACTCCCAAGTGGGAGTGTCATGAATGATTCCCGATAGACCCGACATAGAGCCCCCAGCCGAGAGCCGTGGATCAGTTGAGTCCGGCGGCATCCGGGTCGCGCAGTGGCCGCAGGCTGCCGCCGGCTGGGGTGGAGGCGGTGAAGCTGTAGCGGCCGAGCATGTTGAGATTCTTGTGCTTGAGCGGGGAGAGCCGGGCGATGTCCTCGTCCCGGATCTCGTGGTCCTCCGCGCGGAGCTGGGCGACGGCGGCGTCGATGTACCGGGGCGTCCAGAGCACCACGGCGTTCAGGACCAGGCCCAGTGAGCCGAGCTGTCCTCCGCCCCGTCCCGGTACGCCTGGTGGATGGTGCCCTTCTTGCCGTGGCAGATGTCCCGGGCGAGCTTGTGGCGGGACTCCTGAACGGTGAGCTGCTTGTGCATCTGACGCCGGTAGGTGTCGTCCACGGGGTCCACCACCGCCAGGAGGTGGAGGGTCTTGGCGATCCGCCGGTACTCGGCGAACGCCTGCCCCAGCGGGGTGGGGTGGCCCTCGCGGCCGAACATCCGCAGCAGGTCGTAGGCCCGGACCTGGTTGGTGACCAGGGAGCCGGCCAGCGGCCCAGATGCCCGCCGTCTCGGCGCCGGGCATCTGGGCCTTCCAGAACCGCTGGTCCTCCCGGTCCTTGAAGCGCGGCGAGGAGCTCATCGGCATCGGGCAGATGGTGGTGCCCGGCACCCCGCGCGACTGTCGGCTCCTCGGCGAACTTCCCGTACGCCTCGGCCTGCTCATCAGTCAGAAATTCCACCGGCATGCGGCGGACGGTAACCAGCCCCCGCCAGCGGTCGATGATCTTCCGGAGAACACCCGCAGCAAGCCGATCACCTGCGCTAGGCGACCAAGATCAAGTCCTTAGCGCCAACGGCTGTACCGCTGGTCCCCATGGCCGTATGCCGCGCCTCGCACCTAAAGCCGTGCGGACGGCACAGTGCCGGGGCGTTCGGCTCGCGCTGACGACCGTGCGGACCTCAGTACTCAGTTCCACCGTGGATCCATGTCGTGCTGAAACTGCGCCCACGTTGCGGTCTCGGCCTGGTACCGCTCGGCCTGCCTCCTCAGATTCTCTTGCTCATCCGCTCGACGCCGAGCCTTGTCCCGGTCACCTTCTGCCCCTTCCAACAGGTCGAGGGCTTTGCTGGAGGTCTCCTGGGCGTCTTGGCGGGCCATCTCGCACCGGTCAAGCACGGTCTCGATACGGGCGATGGCCTCGCTCACTTCCTCGGCGAGCTCGCGTGCCGCGGCCGGGAGCTCCTTCTGGGTCTCGAAGAGGAGTCCTGCAGTGCGCTGGTATCCCTCGCGTTGCCCCAGGAGGTCTGCGAGGCGGGCCATGACCTGCTGGTAGTGGTGGCTGACCTCGTCAAGTTCCTTCTGTGCCTGGTCGTAGGCTCGCTGCGCAGGGGTCTGATCGCGGGCTGTTTGGGCGGCATTACGTAGTCGTATACCGTATTGCAGCTCCGTAGAGGAGACCGGCTGGACCTCACGTGCCTGGCCAGCGACCTGCTGGTCCCGGATGCACAGGTTGAGGGCCTGAACGAGATCCTGCAGCTTGGTGCGGGAGGGAATCGTCTCGCTCTTGAGCCAGCGCGAGAGCGTGGTCTCTGCGATCCCGAGTTGCGACTCTCCTTCCTCCCAGTCCTGCCAGGGCCGGTCGCGGTCGCGCTTCACCTTGGCCACCGCCAGGCCGAGCGAGGTCCAGCCTCCGCGGACCAGGCAGCCGCGCAGCCATCGAACAAACTCGGCGTCATGGGAGGTCACTTCCCTCCGAGGCAACGACTCGGCGCCCCTCCCGCTCCCACGCGGCCCGAGCGTCCCGCCCAGCCGCCAGTGCAGCGGGTCATACGGCCCCAGATCCGAACTCCCGTCCATACGCCACTCCCCGTCCTCCGCGCTTAGCCGAACTTCCAGGGTTGCATCCTCGGCTGCAGCTTCAGGAATTCGGCTCGGTCTGCGTCCACTGGTGGGGCCCCCACCGACTCTCTGTGGCTGCCAGGGGCGTCGGGCCGGCCCGTTGCCGGAAGGCCCAGGGAACCAACGCACGTGCATTCGGACAGACACCGCGCGGAGCCCTACACCGGAACACGAAGGAGAGAACTCCCTTGAACGGTCAGAACGATCAACTCAGCCTGCGGGCTGTCCTGCTCATCATCGTAGGCACGGTCGCCGGGTGCCTGGCCTACCAGCGCCCCGCCATCGGAACGGCGGTGGTAGTCGGTGTCGGCGTCGTCGGGCTGCTGCACCTTCTGCTCGCTCCCTGAGCTTGTCCGCCCTCCTCGCCGCTCGAACGATGGCTGTGAACCTTGCTTCCGCGCAGCGCACGGCAAGTTCCCCCTCGGAACGCATGCTGCTCCTTTGGGGCACCGTGCGCCACGGCGGGGCGCGCCCGTTCCGCGATCCGGTAGGCACACGCACCGGGGATCGCCTGCTCGGCAGCCTTGAGGGCCATCTCGACCGTCGGCACCACGAAGGAGAGAAGGGCCGGTGTCGGGGCCGGCGGCAGCAGCGTGCGCGCGATGTCCTCCGCCGACGGGGCCACGAGGTAGTCGATGCTCGTCTCGAATCCGCTCGGGAGGTTCTCGGGCCACCCGGCCAGCACGAGATGGACGCCGGGCGCCTGCGGCAGTTCGGCGATGAGCTGGCCTACAAGGTCCATGACTGACGCCGAGAGACGTTCGGCCGCGGTGTCGAAGCCTTCGAGGACGAGCCACGCCCCGTCCGGCTTCGCGATCTCCTTGAGCGTCTCGGACAGGGCGACGACGGTGCGGCTGCGCACTTCGCGCTGGCCGGTGGTGAGCCCGGTCAGCGGGCCCGCACCCGTCTCGGCGGCGAAGGCGCCCGCCACCTTCTCGGCGAAGGACGCGGCGTCCTCACGCTGGCAGTTCGCGACGTCGATCGCTGCGTACACCCCGGAGAAGCGGGTGACGAGGGCACGGACGAGGTACTTCGTGAACCGGAGCCCGTGCCCCGGCTCCCCGACGACCACGATGAGGCGTTCGTGTGCAGTGGCGTCGGGGTGCAGGCCGCGGTGGATCCGCTCCACTGTCCCGAGCCGGCCGATGACCGTGCGGGTCACCGCGTTGCCCTGCTCGTCGGCCTTCTCGACGGTCGGGACGAGCGGCACGCTCTCGGGGACCTTCGGCGACTCGATCTTGGACACCAGCGGCCGCATCGGGACGGCCCGGTTGCAGACCTCGTCTTCACCGGAAGCCAACCGGCCGGGTCTGCCCGCCTGGTGGAGGCCGACGACCTGGAATTCCGCGTCGAAGACCGGGCCGCCCGACGAGCCCGCGGAGGTGTTCGCGGAGTGCAGGAGCCTCATGGGCGGATCTCCGAGGGGCCTGTCGACCGTTCCGATCGACCACAGCATGGGGGGGCTTGACCAGTGCCGTTGTCGGGGTGGTGCAGCACGTGGATCTGGAACCGGCTCCTGGGAATGGACTCGCACGGGGGTCTCGGATGGAACGGGCGCTCCTCGGCCAGTCTCAGGAGCGCGGCATCCCAGGGCCCGTCCTCACCGATGCCGACGACGCTGTCGACGACGAAGTCGGCGGCGGCCTCCTGGGTGGCCGGGGGCTGTAGTACTCAAGCCAGGCAGCGGCGAGCGGGGTCGGCGTCCCCGTCAGCTGGGTGGGCGACTCCTGGTCGTCGAGCAGGTCCGCCACGTTCCCGAACGTCACATGGATACGGCTCGTCGAGCCCGTGCGCGCCGAGAAGGATCCCGGCTGCACCTCGTCGACGAGCGGCGCCACCACGTGGGCGGCGGTCGCCACCAGGGTCGGGGCGACGAGGAGGCCGGTTCCCTGCTGCCCGTCGGCTTCGACCTGGCACACGAGGTCGGAGGCGAGGAGGAGGCGCCGCGCAGCCACGCGGGGGTTGGCGGGCAGATAGGCGCGCGAGCCGATGGCCTGGAGCGTGACGAGGCGGTCGAACAGCTCCTGCTGGATGTCGACGGGCCCGTCGTCGATGAGCAACCCCGCCTTGGCCAGTGCAGCCTGGAACGGGACGACCTTGTCCAGCCCGAAGGCGTTGGTGAAGGCACTCGGGACGTAGTCCTCGGGATCCTCGTAGTCGACGCTGCGGATCCCGAGTTGGTGCAGGATGGCCCGGATACGTGGAATATCCCGCACGACGGAGTTCGCCATCGCGAGGAAGCGCGGATTCCAGGACTCCGGCACGGGTGTCACCACCCCGGTATCACGGCTGCCAGATCGGGTGTCACGCCTTCGAGGCCATGGGCCCAGTTCACTCGCGCGGGCACCCCGGCGAAGTGCAGTCCGAGCACCTTCCGGCCCCCGGCCTCGAGGTCGACGACGAGCGAGCCGGAGCTGCCGCCGAGCGTGCTGGCATCGTGGCCGATGATCCATTTGCGGGCGTCGTCTTCCCGCTCGCCCCGCCCTTCGGTGAGCAGTCCCGGAGTCAGCCGCTTCACGCCTTTGACTCCGGCGAACAGTTCGGCGAACACGTCCGGGGTGGTGGACCCGGGGTTGCCGGGGAAGCCGACGAGGTAGACCCTGCGCCCTCGGGAGGCGAGCCCTCCCTGCGTCTGCGGGTCGTCGCCGCGGGCGACCTCGACCGGGGCGGGGAACTGCCGTCCCGGTACCCGGTCGAGTTCGAGCACGGCCAGGTCGAGGCCGTCGAAGTTGACCTCTCCGACGGTGGGATGGGCGAACTCGGGAGCTCCGGCGCGGCCCACGCCCAGCACCCGGCGGATGGGGAACGAGCGGTCCGGCGGTCCGCCGCCGATCTCCACCCCGAAGTCGACCGACACGCCGGGGGCGAGCGTTCCGGTGAACGTGCCGTCGGCCGTCCGGGACGGATTCAGGGAGATGGCCTTCAGGACGTGGTAGTTCGTCACGACGACACCTTCGTCGATCATCCACGCCGTGCCCTGGTAGCCGATGGGCACGCGAGGGTCGTTCACCCGGCCGACCGCCCGGCAGACCTTGCGGACCTCGGCCTCCACCTGCATCAGGGACATCCCCCACGTGGTCGCCGCGGGCGCGCCTGCGTCGAAGAAGTCGTCCTTGACGAACAGCACCGGGCGGGACCCGTCGCTGTGGACGACGGCCTCCAGGTTCGCCTCGTCACGCCGGCTGAACCGGGCGTCGCCGCCGAGATCGGCCACCTCCCACAGCGCGCGCTCCGCGTCCTGCTTCAGCCGCTCCAGCACCTCAGGATCGGCCGGCTCCCCCAGTTGCTCCTCCAGCCAGGCGATGTCGCGGGACAGCTCGTCGATCAGGTAGGCGGGGTCCGGTGGGCTCGGCGGGCCGCCCCCGGCTGCCGATTCGAATCCGCCTTCTCCGTCCGAGGGCCCGCCCAGGAGCCCGTCGTAGGGGTTGCGGCCAGGCATGGCATCCTCCGCTCGGTTCAGCCGCCGGCCTGGGCCGCGGCCAGCTCACCGACCCGGCTGCGGTACGCGTCGGCCAGGCTGCCGCCGTTCGAACCGGGGGTCCCCTCCGGGCCGGCTCCCAGCGACTCCAGGACGGCACCGGCGCGGCCCTGGAGGACCGCCAGCTCGTCCGCGGTGTGCGGGTACAGCAGCCTGAGCCCGCGCTTGTCCCCGTCCGACAGGCTCTGCCCGTTGCCGCTCGGCGCGCAGCTGCTCGGGCTGGACTTGTAGAAGAACAGCGGGAACCGGTACAGCATCACCGATCGTGAGTCGAACGGCCCGGCGACGACGTCCGGATCGTTCTCGGTGCGCAGGTTGTGATTCACCGTCGCGCGCGACCAGTTGTTCGGCGCGCCCGCGAGGAACGTGTAAATGCCGGGCTGCTTCCCTTGGGCGTCCGCCACGAACACGCCTCTGTCATTCTGCGTGGGAACGTACCCGGCATCGTCGTCCCAGCGGAATTCGCCCTCGCAGGTTCCGCGCATGTTCTGGTGGGAGTGGTGGAACCCCAGCGCGTGGAGGAACTCGTGGCGCACGGTGCCCTGCCACGTCGGGGGCTTGTTGACGGCGAAACCTCCGAGGTTGAGGCTGCGCTGTCCGGGGTTGCCTCCGACCTGGCCGCCGCCGGCACCGATGATGCGATCCGTGCTGTCGGTCCCTACCAGGGAGAAGAAGCCGCCCAGGTCGAAGCTGACGCGGATCTCGGCGGCGTAGGCGGTGTCGGCCGTGGTCCATCGCCGGAACGTCCCGGTCGCCTCGTCGTGGCCGAAGTCGAGTGTCAGGTTGCAGCTGTCGGTGATCTGCGCGGTGGCTGCTGCGATGTCCGCGTGCAGCTGGTCGTCCCCGTCGAGGAACGCGACCCGCACCGTGCCACCGGGCGTCCACCTGGCGATGTCGGTGACGAGGAACTCCAGGCCGCCGCCGGCCGATGCACGCCTCCAGCGATCCCGGACTTCGATCGCCGCGACGACGTCGTCCGGGAGGGATTCGAGTTCGAGGAAGGATTCGAGGTCCATAACGCGTCCTTTCGCATCGCCGTTCAGAGCGGTCCCCGACCGTTCCGACGATGGATGGGCTGCCCGGCTCGACGCGCGAGCATGCCGCACTGGAAGCTCACATCAGATTTTGTCATGAATTACAAGCTTCTGCTACTGAATGCACACTGGGAGTAGTTGCCTGTTCATCAGCTCGCCCCGCCCGGGACGTGGGCGGGCGGGCGGTGCGGGGGCCGGCCGCAGCCGCGAGGCGCAGTTCGATCACGCCGAGGTTGTCGAATCCGACGGCCAGCTCCAGGCGCCCGGTGCCCAGCCGCTCGTCGATCTCGATGGACGCCATCAGGCACCGTTTGGCCTCGGAGAGGTCGCCGCGCTCGCAGTGGACGAGGCCGAGGTTGTTGAGGACGGCGGCCCTGCCTTCCCGGCCCGCCCGGGTAGTCCCGCCCTCCAGCAGGCCGAGAGCCGTACGGAACGAGGTCTCGGCGGCGGCCAGTTCTCCCGCCTGGCGCAGCAGTTCACCCCGGTGGCAGTGGAGCCGGGAGAGGCCCGACCGGTGGCGGGCACCGTCGAGCCGGGCCGACGGGACGTCGGTCTCCAGCGCCCGGTCGACGATGCCGATGGCGGAGGCGGTCAGGCCGAGGTCGTTCAGACGCCGGGAGAAGGCCACCACGAAGTCGGCGTCGCCGGTGACCCCGTACGGGGCGAAGGACAGGTCCATCGCCAGGGCGAGCGGCGGCCAGCCGGGGTTCTCCCCCGGGCTGCCCCCGCCGCCCGGCTGCCACAGGTGATGGGCGAGGGCGAGCAGTTCGTCCAGGGCGGCGGCCAGGCTGCCGGTGTCCTACGGGTCGCACTGCGCGGCGTGGTGGAGGCAGGCCTCCACCAGCCGGGCCGGCGGGCGAGGCCCTGACCGGGCCTCGCCGACGAGTGCTTCGAGCTGCGTCCGCCACTGTGCGGCGGCCTTGCGACGCCGGCGCACGAGCGCCTAGCGGGGAGCCGGCTCGAGGGTGACGGGCAGCGAGACGGCCCCGGATTCCAGGGCCTGCGAGACGACTTCCACCCGGGTGTCCGCGGGCAGGCCGCTGAGGACGATCTCGGGGCCGCCGTCGCCGGGGACGACGGAGGTGCGGGCGTCCGGCTCCGCCGCGAAGAGCCGGTCGACGAGCTTGGCAACGAACGGCGCCAGCAGGGTGGTCACCCCGGTCACCACGGTGGAGACGAGCACGGGGTCCGGCCCGCCGCGGTGCCCGCCCGGCGCGTCTGCCGCGCCCTCGAGGGCGAGCCCGGGGAACCCGGCCACGTCCGCGGCGAGCAGCCGCTCCAGTTCCGCCGGCGGCAGCCAGTCCGTCTCCACCACGAGCTTTCCTTGCTCGCCCCCATGTGACGCCCCCTAGGCGCTCGGCGTTGCGGCGCCCGCCGTGCGCGGTGCCGAGCCAGTCATGCCCGGCGGGGCCGTTCCGATGCCGGTGGCCGCCCGCGCCCTGCCCGGTACGCACTGGTGTGCCGGGCGTCGCTCGATCGGCTTGTCCGCCGTCGGTGCGGCGTTCCGTCTACGCACTTTTGAGGTCGCGCGCCTCTTACGGGGTGCCGGGGTCTTCCCGGCGTCCGGATGAGACGAGAGGGAGGGCGGTACCGTGCTCTCAACCTGGGGGTGGGCGTTCGCGGCGACCGGTGCGGGTGCCGCAGCCGTGATCGCGCGTACGTGCGCCTACTGGATCCGCGAGGCGGCGCGGCGCAGGACCCTGCGGGTCGTGCTGCACCAGCTGTCCCACGGTGGAGGATCCGTCGAGGTCACCGACCAGGACGGAGCCTCGTGGACCGCGAGGCGTCCCGACGGCGAGCAGGAATGAATGCCCGGAGACTTTTGCGAGGAGGAGTTCGATGCGGTCTACCGGAGGTGGTACCGGCCGCTGCTCGCCAGGGCCGCCATGGTGTGCGGGGCGCTGCACGCGCTGGCGTCCGACGCCGTGCAGGAGACGTTCATCCAGTGCTGGCGACGGATGAACGACCCGGCTGCCGAGCCCGTGCGGAACTGGGGGCCCTGGCTGACCAAGACGGTGATCCGCGAATCGATCAAGGTGTGCGGCCGGTATCCGGGCGCGGTCCCTCTCGAGGGTGCGGAGTCGGCCGCGCAGGGTCCGGACATGGCCGCCCTGATGGATGTGAAGGAAGGCTTCCACCAGGTGTGCAGGGCCATCGCGCAACTGCCGTCCCGCCAGTGCGAGGTGACCGCGCTCTACTACCTGGCCGACCTTCCCACCGCTGACATCGCGGCCATGCTCGGGATCGAGCCGTCGACGGTACGGGTCCAGCTCAGTACGGCACGTCGCGCATTGGCGCCCCTGTCGGCCAGACTGAAGCAGTTGGGGCTGCTCGACGGAGTCGAGGGAGGTGAGCGGCGGTGACGGGACCTCACCACGAGCAGATCGACGGCCTCCGGTCGGCGGAGGACGATCCGGTCCGGGACGTGCTGCGTGCGACGGAGGCGGCGCTGGGCCGGGCCGTTCCGCCGGCGGAGGTGGAGACGTCCCTGGCCGCGCTGAAGGAGCGGCTCGGCCGGCAGGCGGATCCCGCTGCGCCGCGTGCGGGGGGCGTGGCTGCCCCGGCGCCGGCGATCGGTGAGCTGTGGCGGTCGTACGACGCGACCGGCGACGAGCGGTTGCGCGAGCAGCTGATCCTGCACTACTCGCCTCTCGTCACGTACATGGCTGCCAGGGTGGGTGCGGGCGGGGAGGCCGACCTCGTGCCGTCCGGGATGTTCGCGCTGGTCGACGCGATCGGGACGTTCGACCTCGAGCGGGGGATCAACTTCGAGACGTACGCGGTCCCCCTGATCGCGAGGGCGATGGCCGACGGGCTCCGGGCGCCGGACCCGGTGCCGCGGTCCGGGCGGCGGGGGGCGTGGCCGAGGACGCGGGCCGGTGCCGCCCGGGAGCCGGGGTGGCGGCGTACGCGGTCCGGGGGCGCCGCCGGTCCGGGGACCGTGGGGGACGCGCTCCAGGAGCCGGCCGGCCGGTTGCAGGTCCGGGCCGCGGAGGCCGGCCTGCCGGATCCGGCGGAGACTCCGCAGGACTCCGCCTCCGGCCTGCCCGCGGGGGCGGCCGAGGACGTCGAGCTGCCGAGGCCCCTGGCACGGGCGATCAACGAACTGCCCGAGCGGGAGAAGACCGTCATGACGCTGCGCTACTACGAGGGGCTCACGCTCGCCGAGATCGGCGCCGTGCTCGGGATCACCGAGAACCGCGTCCGCCGGATCCACAACGAGTCCGTGCACCGCTTGCGGGCGGAGCTGCCGGATCTCGACCTCTGAGCACCGCTTGCGCCGGCGGTGCGCCCCCGTTCCCCAGGCCCCCCGGGGCGGGGCGCGGCCAGGTCGGGTCCGGCCAAGTCGCCCCCTCCGGCGTCACGGTGTGCGGCGGAGCCTGCGCCGCGGCGGTGTGGCGGCCGGTTCGGGCGGGGTCGCGGGCGGGAGGACGAAGCCGACCTCCGCGCCGCCGCCGGCGGCATCGGTGGCGAACACGGTGCCCTCGTCGGCCGTGATGATGTCGTGCACGATGGCCAGGCCCAGTCCCGAGCCGGGGATGGCCTGGGTGCGCGGACCGCGGTGGAAACGGTCGAAGACGGCGTCGTGCTCGCCGGGTGCGATGCCGGGGCCCCGGTCGCGCACGGCGAGCCGGCAGCCGGCGACGTGCAGGGTGACCTCGGTGCCGTCGGGGCTGAACTTCACCGCATTGCCCAGGAGGTTGTCGAGGCACCGCTGGAGCGCGCGGGGCCGGGCCCGGACGGGGACCGGCCTGTCGGTCGTGACGGTGATCGTGCGCCCGGTCCGGGCCCGGTGCCGGTGCGCGGTGTCCTCGGCCAGGACCGCGAGGTCCACTTCGGCCGGGTCCTCCTGCGCGTAGCGGTCGGTGGCGAGCTCGACGAGTTCGCGCACGAGGTCGTCGAGGGCCGCCGTCTCGGTGACCAGGGTGGTCAGGATCTGCTCCTCGTCCTCGGGCGCGAGCCGGCCGCGGGCCCGCTGCATGAGTTCGGCGCTGCCGCGCACCGACGTCAGCGGGGTGCGCAGTTCGTGGCCGGCGTCCTGGACCAGTTGCTGCTGCGCGCGCGAGCGGCGCAGCGCCGTGAGCATGGATTCGAAGCTGCGGGTCAGCGGCCGATCTCGTCGGACCCGGCCGGCGGAAACCCGGTGGAGAGGTCCTGCGTGGCGGTGATGCGTCCGGTGGCGCGGGCCAGCTCGCGCAACGGGCGCAGGATCCGGCCCAGTACCCACCAGCTCAGCAGCGCGGACAGGGCGACGGCGGCCGCGGTGGTCCAGGAGATCCGCCACAGGAAGGCGTCGTCGACGCGGGCGACGTCGTCGTAGCTCTGCCCGGCCGTGACCGCTCCGCCGCCGGGCAGTGCCCGGGTCAGGGTGCCGTACTCGGTGCCGGAGACGACGACGTCCGCGCGGTGCTCGCCGCGGCCGGTACGGGCCACCCGCAGGGCTTCCGGGGTGACCGGCAGTGTGTCGTCGGCGGTGGCGGCGGTGTAGGCGGCGGCCTTGGGCCCGAGGTTGCGGGCGCAGCGCTCGACGGCGGCGCGCTGCTGGGCGCGCGTGCCGAAGCGGTATTCGGCGTCGGTGACCCCGCAGGGGAGCCGTTCGGAGCGGCCGGTGCCGCGGGGGTCGACGAGCAGCAGGTCGTGGTCCGCCAGCAGGCCGTGCAGAGCGGGGGCGAACAGGGGCGCCCGGTCGATCGCGACCTCGCCGGGACCGCCCGGATTCACGGCCACGGTGCCCTTCGCGGGGCCGGCCGCGGTGTGCCGCACGACCGCGTAGCTCACCGTGATCGTGCCGAGCCGCGGTCGACCGTGCCGCAGTCGACCCGGTGCCCCGCCACGCTCGGGCACCACTTCGCAGACGCGGGGGCCGCCGATGCGGCCGGGACCAATGCGGCCGGGACCGCCGGCGCAGTGCCGGGCGCCGCGACCGCCACCGCCGGCAGCGCCGCGGCCAGCATCGCCACCACGCCCACCGCCGTTCCGGCCCGCCGTGCCGTGTTCGGCTTCGTCTTGGTCTTCGTCATGCCCACTCCCTCGTGGTTCGCGCTCGTGCGCTCCGGGTGTTCCGCGCTTCGTTCGCAGTGCGGACACGACATTGCCGGGGGCGTTTCACAGCCGCGGCAGGGCAACGGCAAAGGCGCGTAAGAATCCCCGGGAGCACTTCCGCTCGTGAAAATGGGGACCCGAAGGGGGAACGGCCGACCCCGCCCCTGCTGCGGCGTGAAGTCCGGGGGCGCCGGCCCGCTCGCGTTCCGCCACCGCGGCGCCCCGCCGTGCTTTACGGTCGGCAGCAGGTCACACGCAGGACTCCACCGCACCGGAGGTTTCCGTGAACATGCTCATCAATTCCGCCGACACGGTGGTCGGCGACGCGCTGCGCGGGATGGCCGCCGCGCACCCCGAGCTCGAGGTCGACGTGGCGCGGCAGGTCGTCGTACGGCGTGGTGCGCGGGACGGCGGCCGGGTCGGCCTGGTGTCCGGTGGGGGCTCCGGGCACGAGCCGCTCCACGCCGGTTTCGTGGGGCCGGGAATGCTGTCGGCGGCCTGCGCGGGGGCCGTGTTCACCTCGCCGGTGCCCGACCAGATGCTGCACGCGGCGGGCGCCGTGGACGCCGGTCAGGGAGTGTTGTTCGTCGTCAAGAACTACACCGGGGACGTGCTGAACTTCCGAATGGCTGCCGAGCTGGCGGAGGAGGACGGCCTGCGGGTGGAGACCGTGCTCGTCGACGACGACGTCGCGGTGACGGACAGCCTGTACACGGCCGGTCGGCGCGGTACGGGGGCCACCCTGTTCGTGGAGAAGATCGCCGGGGCGGCCGCCGAGGAAGGGGCGCCGCTGGACCGGGTCGCCGCCCTCGCCCGGCAGGTCAACGACGTCTCCCGCAGCTTCGGGGTGGCGCTCGGCTCCTGCACCACCCCTGCCAAGGGCAGCCCCACCTTCGACCTCCCGGACGGGGAGCTGGAGTTGGGCGTGGGCATCCACGGCGAACCCGGCCGGGAGCGGCACGCGATGATGACCGCGCGGGAGATCGCGGAGGTGGCGGTGGAGGCGGTGCTCGACGACCTCGCCCGGACGCACCCGGCAGCCGGCCGGCCGGTGCTGCTGCTGGTCAACGGGATGGGCGCGACCCCGCTGCTCGAGTTGTACGGGTTCCACGCGGAGGTGGCCGCGGCCCTGGCCGCACGCGGTGTGCCGGTGGCCCGGGCACTCGTCGGAAACTACGTCACCTCCCTGGACATGGCAGGCTGTTCGGTGACCGTGTGCCGGGCGGACGACGAGCTGCTGCGCCTGTGGGACGCGCCGGTGCAGACCGCGGCCCTGCGCTGGGGCCGCTGAGCGGTGCGACGCACGTACGGAAGGCGCGCGAACGGGAAGCGCACGTACGGGATGTGCACGTACGGGATGTGCACGTACGGGATGTGCACGTACGGGATGTGGAGGAGGCAGGATGCGTGACGCAGAGTTCTTCCGGCACTGGATGCGGGCCGCCGCGGACGCGGTGGAACGGGAGGCGGACCGGCTCACCGAACTCGACTCGCCCATCGGTGACGCCGACCACGGGGCGAATCTGCTGCGCGGCTTCGCAGCCGTACGGTCGGCCGTGGCTGGCCCGGAGCCGGCGGGAACGCCCGGGGCGCTGCTCCAGGTGGCGGGACGCACGCTGATCGCCACCGTCGGCGGCGCGTCCGGGCCGCTGTACGGGACGCTGCTGCGGCGCACGGGCAAGGAGCTCGGCGAGGCGGCCGAGGTCTCCGACGAGGACCTGCGCGCGGCCCTGCGGGCGGGCGTGGACGCGGTCGCCCGGCTCGGCGGGGCCGCGCCGGGGGACAAGACGATGCTGGACGCGCTGGTCCCGGGGGTCGAGGCGCTGAGCAGGTCGTACCGGGCCGCGGCGGACGCGGCGGACGGCGGAGCCGGCGCGACGGTTCCGTTACGGGCCCGAAAGGGCCGCGCGAGCTACCTCGGGGAGCGCAGCATCGGGCACCAGGACCCCGGCGCCACCTCGGCCGCGCTGCTGCTGGGCGCGCTGGCCGACACCGCGGAGGGGACCGCATGAGCGCCGGGGCGCTGGTCGGGATCGTGCTGGTGTCACACAGCGCCGGGGTCGCGGAGCAGGTGGTGGAACTGGCGCGCGGCCTGGCAGCGGGCGGGGCGGTGGCCCCGATCGCCCCGGCGGGCGGCACCGCCGACGGCACGCTCGGCACCAGCGCCGAACTCATCACCGCAGCCGCGTCGGCGGTGGACCGCGGAGCCGGCGTCGCATTCCTCGCCGACCTGGGCAGCTCGGTGCTCACGGTGAAGGCGCTGCTCGGGGACGAGGAACTGCCGCCCGGGTCGCGTCTGTTGGACGCGCCCTTCCTGGAGGGCGCGGTGGCGGCCCTGGTTGCCGCCTCGGCAGGAGCCCCCCTGGAGGCCGTGGCGGCCGCGGCGGAGGAGGCGTACGACTACCGCAAGGGATGAAACCGCCCCTTCCGCCCACGACGGGCCCGCGGCCGGAGCCGCCGGGAGGGCGGCCCGCAGCCACGGGGGGCCACCGGGCGTCGGTCGGGTGGCGCGGGGCTCGCCGGCTGTCAGACGGTGAACGGCTTCTGGTCGAGGAACTCGGCTCCGGGCTCCCCCGTCAGGTACAGGTTGGGGCTCTGTGTCACCGGGAGCTTGCGCTGGATCGCCCGGTGGAACTGCCGGTAGCCGCCGCGGAAGGAGCCGTTCGACCACACGTCGAGCAGCGCGCCCGTGAAAGCGCCGTTCTGCGAGCCGTCCATGGAGAACTGGTTGTCCTGGCAGCCCGAGATGAGCAGGGCCGTGGGCTTGCGCCCGTTGCCGTTCGCGCTCTTCAGATCCTGCTGGAGCTGCAGGAAGAAGTCCTTGTCGCGCTCGTAGATCTCCGTCTGGCGCAGCAGGGGCATCGCCCGGAACCCGGCTTCGAGCTGGTCCGGGTCACTGGTCCCGAACTGGGCCTCCATGGCCGCGGGGTTCAGGATCTCGCTCACGGACTCGATGCCCGAGCCGCTGTGGCAGGAGTCGAGCAGGGAGACGATGCGCACGCCTTCCTCGAAGCGCTGGAACTCGGCGTACAGCTCGTCGTCGAGCATCTGCCGGTCGAAGAGGACGAGGGTTTCGTCGAAGTCGTCCTCCTCGACGTCGGGTCCGGGAGCGTCGGGGACCTGGCCGCCGTGGCCCGAGTAGGTGAACAGGAAGATGTCGCCCTTCTTGAGCCGGGTGGCGGCCTTGCGCAGCTCCGCGGTGACGTTCTTCACGGTGCCTTCGGACGTCATGAGCGTGGTGTCGCCGAAGCCGACGCCGCGGGCGAGGTCGGCCATGTCGCGGGCGTCGTTCTCGCAGGCGCGGAGGCGGCCGGCCCAGCCGCCGTACTTGCTCGGGTCGACGCTGTTGAGACCGATGTGGAGGGAGAGACCAGTAGGCACTGTGTGACTCCTGATGCGATGGAAGTGTCAGTTGGGCAGAGGATGGATCCCATGCCCGGCCGCCCCTGAACCGCACCCGGGGAGGGGCCGCCCGATCGGGTTCCACGGCACCGCGCACGTGCACGGCGGCTGTTCGGGTGGCTTGTGGTCCCGCGCAGTAAGTGATCAGAGATACGCGGTACTGCATTCCTATGAGGATTTCAGAGGTTGCCCGCCCCGCCTCGCGGATGGCGTGCCGGACACCGGCCCCGCCACCCCCACCCGAGCGCCAATTCATCCAGTTTTCGACCCTCTTGCACCATGTCCGACCGGGTGAATCCATGACAGACATCAGTCACTCCCCCCGCGACGTATCGCTCGCGCTCGACGGCGTAGGCAGGTGGGGTATGGCGCTCGAAGAGCGGGAATGGGATCTGGTCGCCGCATGGGTGCGGGAGTTCGTGTTGTTCCCCGTTCCGAACCCGCGGCTGGCCCTCAGGGCTGATTCATAGTCTGATTGGTCATGTCGCGTTGCAGGTCAGTACAGCCCCAGCAGGTCGAGCGGGCGGGTGAACGGTGTGTAGGAGACCTCCCGCAGTCCTGCGACGATGCTGTGGTGGCCGGCGTCCCGGAGGGTGTTGATCGCGAGGTTCCGCAGTGTGGCCATGTTCTCCGGCCCGTGCCCGGTGCGGATCTTGGAGGCGTCCTCGGTGAACGTCGTGTCCCTCACGTGGTGCACCGCCTCGATGCCCCACTGAGACCTGGCGAGACGGCCGATCCGCTGCGGCGATGCCTCACGTGCCGGCATATCTGTGATCGCGTAGACGGTCTGCCGGGTGACGCGGCCGGTCCTTATCTCGGTGCGATGCCGAAGGATCTTCACCGCCTGGACGACGTGCGGGAAGTCCAGGCCGAGGCCGGTGACGGTGAGCGTGCGCACCGAGCGGGTCTCGCGCCGCCCGTGCCCGCGCTCGCGGTCGTAGCGGCGGGCGGTCACTTCCTTCCACGGCAGGGCCTTGACCGCCGTGTGTAGTTTCGGCTGGTTGCCCTCGACGACCATCAGGTAGTGCGCCTTCTTCACTCCCACCAGCCACTTCGCGTGCTCGCGCTGGATGTGCAGGGCGTCGGCTGTCACCACGGTGCCGGCCAGGTCGAACGGGGCCAGCAGGGCGGTGAACGTGGAGATCTCGTTGGTTTTGTCCGGTACCCGCAGCTGGCTGACGACACGACCGGCGGCTGTGACGGCGGACAGCAGGGGGGCGGCGGGCGCGGTATCGGTGCGCGAGCCGCGGGCGCTCTTGCCGTCCACAGCAACCGTCTGCGTGCCGGCCGGATCGTGGCCGAGCAGGTCGGCGACCCCTCCGGGACACACCAGGATCAGCACCCGGCGCAGAGTGGAAGGCGAGGCCGGCCGGCGCACGTCGAGCGGCTCGCGCGCAAGAACCCCCAGGCGGGCGAGGGTGTCTTGGGCTGCGTGTCGGGCCCACTGCCCGATGGCCAGATAGGAGCGGGCGCCGGCCAGGACCGCGCAGGCGGCGGTCAGCAGAACCGAGGCCAGGGTGTGCCGCCGTCCGCGCCGGTGACGCGGATCGGGCAGAGCACTCAACCGGGCAGCCCTGTCCGGCAGCTCACGCTGCTGACGCGAGGACGGCTTGATCAGGCAGACGGTGGCAGACTGGCGCCACATCGGAGCTCCGGTGGTCGGGCGACTTGGTAGGTCCCCTTGATCATCGGAGCTTCGTTGCGTGCGGGGCAACCTTGGTGAAGGTTCGTCACATCCCTGTGACCTGCTGGCTCTTGGAGCCAGGACTATGAATCCGCCCTGCCATTACCACTGAGTTCCCAGCTGAACTCAAGCTGACTCATCCCGCCCCCTGCCAAGTGCCCTCTCCCCGGAGACGGTACCGGCGTTGAGTACAGCCCTCGCCCACCCTTCGCGCTTGCCGTTGTACGCGTAGTTCAGTTCCGGGTCGTCGATCGGCGGCGAACCGCCCTCCCGGAGGGGAACGTCCCACACACCCAGGTGACAGTTGGTAAAGTCCGTCACCCTCACACGCCAGTACGCCGCAGGAGCAATTTCACTGCCGAAGTCAGCGAGGGCAGGCGTGCCGCTCCGCCCGGTGCCGCATCCACACCGCGACGTCGCATACCCGCAACGCACCCACCGTCTCCGGCACCCCAGCGACCTGGCGCAGCGCGAGCAAATGGCGGTGCAAGGCAAGGTCATCCGCGCGCAGCGCGGCATGCAGCGCAAGCCAGAACGACGGGCGCGGCCGGCTCAGAGCGCAGCGCACCACACGGTCGTAGACCGGCAACAGCCGCGGACGCTTACGGCCCAACAGCTTCCCAGCGATCACCCAGTCAACTCCGTACTGGGCGCAGAGGAGGTGCCAGGCCTGGTCCGCCGGCGAGCCCTCGGCCAAGACGTCCGCTTCGGCGTCGACCATGTCGATGTCCCAGGGAATGGCCTGCAGCAGACCGGACAACTGCGCGCCGAGGCGGCCCTCCAAAAGGTCCAGCCCGACAGAAGCCGGAACGGTCACCGACAAGGTCTGCACCGCGGCCAGGTCCTCCGCCGTGAACCGGTCGGCGACCTCCGGCCGGTCTCCCCCGCCAGCCAGATGCTCGAACCGGCTGCCGGTGAACGCAGCCATGCCGGACGGCAGACCGATGCCGAAGTAATGCCGCAGGTCAACGACAACGCGCTCGGAACTCAGCAGTCCGTGCAGCCGCTGCCTCAACGGCAACGCCCCGCCACCACCAGATACACCGGGCGCAGCGGTAGGAGAGGCCATGAGAACTCCGTCCTTCGTCGAGATCGTGAGCGGGTGAGCGGCGCCAGAAGGCCCTGCCCGAGAAGCATGTGGCGAGCCGGTCGGTGGGGCACGTAGGGGCACCGGCCGCCATCAGCTGGTGGAAGGAACTTCGGTGTGGCTGTGGCAGAGCGTTGACGAGGGCTTGAGGGGGTTGTCCAACGGCTTGAGAGTGCCGCTGGCGGCTGGGTCGGCATTACTCGTCGATGCGTTGAAGCTCGACAGCTTCTCGGTCGCCAGCGGCGGCGAGGCCGTCGACAACGCGGCGCCATCGACTCAGCGCAGCGGCGCCAGGTAGCCCGGTTTCACGGAGTTCGGTGAGCCAGCGGGATACGTTCCAGCAGTGGTTGGCGAAGGCGTCATAGCGGCCGTCGATCACGTGTTCCAGCCATGACAGGCCTGTCGCATGCTGCCAGGTGGAGGGGGCGGTGCGAGCAAAGCGTGCCAACGCGTCGGCGGCCTTGGCCTCGCCTCGGGCCTGGTCGAGCCATCGCTCGATCGCGTCGCCGAGGGCGCCGGGTGTGAGCCAGTCGCGGTTCGCACGGTTGAGGGGTCATGGACCGCGGCGAGGGAGGCGGCGAGGGACGGGATCACGATGTCGAGGGTGCCGGTTCCCGGGACCACGACGGTCTGTTCATCGAGGGCGTCGAAGATGTCGTCGACCAGCCGCCCGGCCATCCGTGGGGCTTTGGGGCGGATGAGTTCGACGAGTCTGCGGCGGCCGGCTTTCCGCAGTGCGGCCGGGGATCCGTAGCGCTCGAGGAGCCAGGTGACGGCCGGGTGATCCAGACGGGGCCCGAGCACGCGCTCCAGCGACGGGTGGAACTGGGTGAGCAGGCCGCGTATCCGGTTGCTGGTGCGGGTCGCTTCGGCCGCGAGGTCCTAGTCGAAGCCGGTCAGCACCGTGAGCTCGGCGGTGATCTCGTCGGTCAGCTCCAGCGACCGCAGCGTGTGAGGCAGCGTCCGGGCCGCGTCCGCGATCACCGCCGCGTCCTTCGCGTCGGTTTTCGCCTCTCCCGGGTAGAGGTCGGCGATCCGTCGCATCGCGAGGCCGGGCAGGTAGGCGACCTCGCAGCCCGCGTCGCGGGCGACGGTCAACGGCAGAGCGCCGATGGACGCGGGCTGGTCCACGATCACCAGAACGGTGCCGAACTTGGTCTTGAGCTTGTCGAAGACAGCCCGCAGCTTGGGTTCGCTGTTGGGCATCGGCTTGTCGAAGACCTTCTTCCCGGCCGGTGTGAGCCCGTGACCGTGGTGGGCGGTCTTGCCGACGTCCATCCCGAGGAAGACGCCTATGCCTTCGATGTCGAACATCTCACCCTTCCGCAGGTGTTGACCGTGCCGGCCTCGGTGGTGGCACCGTGCTCGCGCATCCACGTTATGCAGACCTGCCGCCCGCGTCTTTGTCCGGCATTGCGCCGGACCGGGCGGTGGCCGGGTCTCTCATCAGCGTCTCCGACGGCACCTGCCGGGCCCGGCGACACCACCCCCCAGGTCATCCGTTCGACAGAGGGGACACAGTCATACCGGGCCCGGAGGCCAGTGGCCCCATTGCAGGACCGCGAAAAACATAACGGGGCGAGGTGCTCTCGGGCGGCGGCGAGGCTCTGCTCGGCCGTGGCTCTGTGCCCGCACGCTGCCGTGGCCCGGGCTTTCATGGTGTGCAACCGGGCGGTGAGCGCGGCAAGGCGCGGGCCTTGGGCGGCGATCTCGAGACCGGTCTGAGCCCACCGGGCCGCGGCGGCCGGGTCCCCGCTGTGGAGGGTGAGGTGACTGCTGGATGCGGCGATGCTGGCAGCCAGAGACAGGTCGCCGCAGACCCGGGCCAGCGGGAGCGCGCGGGTGAAACACCGAAGGGCTACGTCGTCGCGTGCGGAGTCGTGGGCCATCCAACCGGCCATCTCGGTCAGAGCGGCCGCGGCGGCGAACACCTTCGGTCCGCCGTCGCCCGCTACCAACCGGGGGCCGATGTTCGTCACCAGGTGCTGGACGACGGCCGCATAGAGCCGACCGCCGCCGGTTTGCCGGTCCGCACCGCGGAACGTGTCGAGCGCCATCAGATCGGAGTCCGCAGCCAGACCCATCGGCAGCGGTGCGACAGGGGACAGCTCCGGTTCCCGCGAGCGGCGAGCGAGACCGAGAAGGCGGCCGGGCAGGTGCAGGGCGTCCGAGATCTGCTCGAAGACGGCGAGCCTTTCCACCCGGCTCTTGCCCTTCATGTAGTCGTACAGGCGTCCCTGGGTGATGCCGACTGGCCCCGTACAGGGCCGTAACCCTGGGAGCGGCACATGCTGATCACCCCGGAGAACCGAGACGACACCGTACGGCTGCTGGAGAAACTGGTCACGGTCGGCTGCGACTTCAAGCTTGCAGACGGCGTCGCCCAGCGCCGGCTCGCCCCCAACGAGCTGCGCGACCTGCTGGTCACCGACCTGCCCAAGGAAGGACGCGAGACCGAGAGCGTGGTGCGCGACCTCGTGCGGGAGGTCCTGCCGCTGTGCAACAACGAGGCCTCCCCGCGGTTCCTCGCCTTCGGGCACACCGGCGCCGACGTCGCAGCCCTCGCCGGCGGTCTGATCGCCCTGTTCGCCCAGCAGAACCTGATCAACCAATGGCGACCGTGTTGGAGCCGGTGCGTGGCCACCGGAACCGCGGTTCCTGCGCGATGAAGGCTGCAGTCTTAAGCTGGTCGAAAAGCCCCGGTGATCCGCGCACGGAGCCTTGGGACCGTCGCTAGGGCACGCTTTTCCCGGGGAACCCGTTGGTGGGGAGACAGCCCATGATGCTTCGCATGCGAAGATTTCACGACCAACCTGGCGTTGTCCGCCCGTCTCGCCAGGGATCCACGTCTGTCGGCCTGCTCAGCCTGGTGGTGATCCTGCTAGTCACCCTGTTCGGCCCGGTGACACCGGCCGGTGCCTGGGCCCCCGCAGAAACGGGCCAGCCGGGGAAGGTGGAGCTACCAAAGGTGAGCGTGACCGATCTCAAGTACAGCTGGCAGCCCACCACGCTCACATTCCTCAGCGACGTCGGTCCGACCGCTAACCGCAGCCCGGCTCACGCGGGTGCCCAGACCATCATTCTGCTCTTCATCATTCAACGGCTCGACGACCAGCAGAACTGGGTGGTCGTCTCGAAGAAGGACCTCAGTAGCACCATCACCGCGCAGCAGCCCGCGGTCTCCTTCCCCGCCGTCTACATTCAGCCGACCGTCAGCACAGCCGGCGCATACAGGTTCGTGTTCTCGTTCGGCTGGTACATCCCCCCGACCATGGCCCCTCTCGGCACCAGCGACTGGACCGCTGACCACGTCTGTGTCACCCCACTCAGAACTTGCACCTCCAACGGCACCTACGTCCAGCTCGGTGGTCTGACACCTGGGCGCTGAACCCGTGGCGGGACGCGTGCCTTGGTCCCGCAGCAACAGGACCGCTTCAATGCCAACAGGGCTCTCAGGCCCGGGCATACTCAAAGGCTCGGCTTGCGCCCTCAGAACGAGGCCACCATCCACATCGGCGCGATCCACCAGTGGCTGTGAACCAGTGGCCGCCGCCTGATCAGGCCTGGCGACGGCCGCGAGCGTACGATGAGAACCGGAAGTAACACGTGGTGGCTCCCAGAGGGAGACCTCATGTTCCGCTTACCTCGTCTCCTGATTCTCCTCGTCACGTCCCTCGTCTGTGTGGGTGCTCTGAGCACGGGCTGCAAACACGGGTCGGGCACCGAAACCGCTAAATGGCTGACCAGTTTCGATGACGTCTTCACACGGGGTAAAACCCTCGCGGACACGTTCCGCCCCGGCGAACTGACCGAGCTGGGCGTGCAGAAGACGACACTGGACGAACTCCTGTCGGCAGCCCCCAAGAACCGGCCGGAGGAGGTCGTGGCCGCTGTCGTCCGAGGGGAGGCGCTGGCGAACCAAATGGACGTGCTCCGCAGGGGTTCGACCCTGGAGGCCGACGCCGCCGCGGTGACGAACGCCGCCGTCATCTCTCAGGGGAGCACCGATGCCACCACGTGGTCGCAGTTGCTGACCGACATGAAGAAGGCCGCGGCTGAGGTCATCGAGGACGTGGCGTGTGGCGAAGCGTGGAGCATGCTGTCGAACAGTCAGAAGCAAAGAATCGGCGTACCCACCGAGAGCCACGACCATGTGGACGGCGCACTGGAGGCGATCGAGGGGAAGGCCCAGTCGATCCTCGCCGAGCGCTGGATCGTCAATTCCTTGAACACAGCCATAAATTGGGCCAATTACGCTGTGGGCATCCAGGAGAAGGCCTCGGAGATCGAAGGCTATCTGAAGGGCGGCCATTTCACGTCGGAGGACACCCGGGCCTATTACTACTACGCCCGCTTCTGCCTGAAGCCCCCCGGCTAAGGGCTGTCCCGTAAATGATCTCTGAGTGGCCTGGGGCATGGTGAGCTGCTGTACCGCTGGGAGGTCTATCCGGCGAGGGCGAGGTTGTGAATCCGGGCGATGCCGAGCATGGCGTGGTGAACGCCGTCGCCCTTGAGGCGGCAGTCGCGGAGGATCTTCCAGGTCTTCATGCGGGCAAAGACGTGCTCGACCCGGGCCCGGACCTGCTTGTGCGACTTGTTGTGCTCCTCTTCCAGTCCGGGAGTTCGCTCCGCCCGCGCTCGCGGCGGTGGGGGATGACGAGTCCGGTGCCAGGGTAGCCACCGTCGGCGATCGTTAGTGTGTTGCCGACAGCCGCCTTGGCGCCGGACTCCTCCCACGCCCTGCAGTCGTTGCGGTTTCCGGCAAGTGGCCGGCCGACCACGACGACCAGGCGGGTGTCGGCGTCGATGACGACCTGGTGGTTGGTGGAGTAGCGGTAGTTCTTCGACCGCTCGGCGATGGTGTGGTCGCGGGTGGGACCAGGGTGCCGTCGACGATGAGCACGGTGTCCTTGGCGAACCGCTTGCGGGGCTGGAGCGCGAGCATCGGCCCGAGGTGGTCGATGATCCGGTCCGCCGCCGACTTGGACACCCCGAACAGCGGGGCGAGCTGGCTCATCGTGAGATTCGTCCGCCAGTACGCCGCGACCAGCAGTGCCCGGTCCTCCAGCGGAAGACTCCACGGTCGGCCCCTGCGGACCGCGTCCGCACCCTGGCGCCGCAGAACCGTCACCAGCTTCCCGAATGCGCGAGGGCTTAGTGAGCGTTTTGGTTATGTTCGCACTGGTCTGACGCAGTTTTGAACTGCCGGTGCCGCAGAATTGCCGTGCCGTCTGTACTGGAATATGGCTTTCCTGAAGAGCGGTCGGCAGGCGAAGTGATCCGGTTGTCACCGGAACATCCCGTCTCAATTGCACATGACCTACTTCACGACGTATCCAGGACGCCTGCCAACGCTCCCGATGCCACCGCACACGCCCTCCCCGACAGCTGCAAGCGCCGGTATCCCCACATCATGCGACCACCCCGGCCCTACCCCAGCGACCTGTCCGACGCGCGGTGGGAACTGATCCGCCCCACCCTCGAAACCTGGCGCCAGGCCCGCGCCGGAATCCGCCGGCCCCACCACGACCTGCGGGCACTCATGAACGCCATCCTCTACGTCGACCGCACCGGCATCCCCTGGCGCTACCTACCGCACGACTTCCCACCCTGGCAAAGCGTCTACGGCTACTTCGCCCACTGGCAAAACGACGGCATCTTCGACCACCTCAACGGCCTCCTGCGCACCCTGCCCCGCCAGGCCGAAGGCCGCGAACCAGAGCCCACCGCCTGCCTGCTCGACTCCCAAAGCATCAAGACCTCAGCCAACGTCCACCTCGCCGACCAGGGCATCGACCCCGCGAAAAAGATCATCGGCCGCAAACGGCACATCGCCACCGACACCCTCGGCCTCCTCCTGGCCGTCCTCGTCACCGCCGCCAGCGTCCACGACTCCGCCGCCTGCACCCACCTCATCGACCATCTCGCAGCCCGCCACCCCACCATCACCAAAGCCTGGGCCGACAACGGCTACAAGAACAAAGCCATCGAACACGCCGCCACCCGCGGCATCGACCTCGAGATCGTCCAACGCGACCCCCACGCCCACGGCTTCACAGTCCAACCCCGCCGCTGGGTCGTCGAAAGAACCCTCGGCTGGCTCATGCACCACCGCCGCCTGGCCCGCGACTACGAAACCCACCCACACCGATCAGCAGCCATGATCCAAATCGCCGCCATCAACCTCATGACCCGACGCCTCACCCACCAAAACACCCCCAACTGGCGCGACACCTGACCCCAAATAAAACAGACAACCGAGAATCAAACGCTCACTTACGGCCTCTCGGGGCCGCGCAGGGCCATCCGTGATTCGAAGCGCCAGAGAGGCCCGGTGCCGGAGGGGGTGGGGCGCTTGACTAGGGTGAACACGCGTACGGGAGTTGACTGACCGACAACTTCCCGGCATGTCATCGAAGGAGCGTCACCAGCTGTGAAGAAGATCAAGGCCGCCATCCTCGCGTTCGCCGCCATGGCCGGACTCGCCGTCGCCGCCGCGCCGGCCCAGGCCGCCCCGTGCAGTACCGGGGGCGCCCAGTACATCTGCGAGTACGGGGTCACCAACCACACGCTTCCGGGGGACCAGCGGGAACAGTTCCTGGTCGGCACCGATTACGCAGTGTGGACCCGCTGGACCACCAATGGGCAATGGTCCGGCTGGTACTCCCTCGGGGGAACCGTCTGGAGCAAGATCAGTATCAGGGAGCGGACCGACATCGCCCCCCACGCCATCTTGATCTACGCCAAGGGCTCCAACACCCAGACCTGGGGTCTGCTCCGCACCGCTCCCGGCGCAGACTGGAGTGCATGGGACTGCCTCAGCTGCGGCTGAGTCCTTCCCCGTCGCGGATCTCAACTGCGTTCGACATTGCGAATGGCCCCGGGCGGGATGCGTTCCGCCCGGGGCCGTCCGTCGTGGCTGCCGGGCACAGCAGCGCCGCTCACGCCCCCACGGCTTGGCGGCCATGGCCGACAGCAACCTCGTCGACGCCGACGACACAGCTATGACCGTCACGGTGCTCCGCATGTTCGACTGCGCATACGCGCCACTCCGGCAGACACTGCTGGCCTTCGATGAATGAGGAGCGGTACAAGAAACGAAACGCCGTCGAACGGGCTCTCAACCTGTTGAAGCAGCACCGGGCGGTAGCCACCCGCTACGACAAGCGCCATTACGTCGACCTCGGCACCGCCACTGCGGCAGCTCTCACGATCTGGCTCCGCACATGATCGACGGGAATGCTCCGTTTCACTGATCTGGTAGCGTTCCGCGCTGCCGTAGTCGAGGTTCTGCACCTCACAACAGCGATCGAACCGCCGCTGTGCGGGGCGGAGAACGGGATTGATCTCTGCCAGGCTCTCGTGCAGCCGACGGGCGCCCTGGGCAACATGATCGTCGGTGTAGCCCGACATCTCGTCGCGGATCCGTAGCGCCTCGTCCAGATCGTCCGAGAAGATGCTGAAGACATCGACGATCGCGGTGTGGATGTAATCGGCGTGGTTGTCGTTGGCGACTGCCAGTGCGGACGCGACTATCGTCAGTCGAACCTGTCCTTTCGCCGAAGCAAGCCCTCCGCGGTCCGCCGGGTGACGAAGGTGTCACCACGGTCGAGCACAAGGCCCAGCAGTAGCTCTACGGCCTCCGGCGTCTCGGCGAACCCTGCCAGGCTGTGACCGGCATCCGCCCGGTCACGCCAGTCATCGCTTCGCCCGAGTTCGCCAAGCGTCACGACCACCGCACGCCGCAGGTCACTGTCCACGGATTCGCCCGCCCCTTCCCACGATTCCGGTCAAAATGTCACCGAGGCGCCTTACCGGATGATCGCCAGGACAGGTCCTAGTAGTGCTTTGTTAGCTGCTGTCGAAGGGCTGTCTGGTGGGTTGTCGGCAGGTTGGGCAGGTGCCGGTCCAGGTGGCGATGAGGTGTTGGAGGAGGTCCAGGGCCTGGTAGAGGGTCAGGCCCTGGCAGGGGCTTTTGGGGCCCTCCGTTGTTCGGTCAGGAACAGGTGGGCGGCGGTGACGAGGGTGACGTGCCGGTGCCAGCCGGTGAAGGAGCGGCCCTCGAAGTGGTCGAGGCCCAGGACTGTTTTCAGCTCGCGGTAGTCGTGCTCGATCCGCCAGCGGGTCTTCGCGAGACGGACCAGGTCCTTCGGCGGTAGGTCGGCGGGCAGGTTCGAGATCCAGTACTTCACCGGCTCCGCCTCGCCTTCGGGCCACTGGGCGATCAACCAGACGAGGGGAATCGTGCCGTCAGCGGCGGGCTTGGGCCGACGGCCCGCGAGGCGGACCCGCAGGAGCACGAAGTGCGAGCTCATCGCCGCCTTGGAGCCCTTGCGCCAGGTCAGCGTGCGTCCCGCCCGTCGGCCGGCGGTCAGCATGTGGTCGCGTAAGGAGACGGGCCGAGTGCGGTAACGGGGTAGCGGCCGGGGCCCCAGCCCGCTGTATGCGGGCTGGTGTGGTTGGGCCTCCTCGCCGTGGGCGGTCATCTCGGCTTTCGCCTGCAGGACGTAGGCCAGGCGGCGTTCTTCCAGGCCGTGGCGGAAGTCTGCGTTCGCGCCGTAGCCGGTGTCCGCTACCAGCGCGGCGGGCCGCAGGCCGATGCCGTCGAGTTCGTCGAGCATGTCCAGCGCGAGCTGCCACTTGGGGCGGTGGTGCTCGAGGTCGGGGATCCGGCAGGCCTCGCGACGTGCGGCCGCCTCGGGCCCGTCCCATGAGACGGGCAGGAACAGCCGCCACGACAGCGGGCAGGAGGCCGTGTCGGAAGCGGCGTGGACGCTGACACCGATCTGGCAATTGCCGACCTTGCCCAGCGTGCCCGCGTACTGGCGGGCCACCCCCGGCGAGGCGGTGCCGTCCTTGGGAAAGCCGGTGTCGTCCACGACCCAGACCTCGGGCCGCACCGCTGCCACCGCCCGCCAAGCGAGCCGAGCCCGGACGTCCTGGACCGGCCAGGTCGAGGACGTCATGAACTGCTGCAACTGCTGGTGATCGACACCGAGCCGTTCGGCCATCGGCTGCATCGACTTCCGCCGGCCATCCAGCAACAGCCCCCGCACGTAGAGCAAGCCCTTCTCACGCTGGTCCCGCCGCACCAGCGGCGCGAACACCTCGGAAGCGAACTCCTCCAACCGGACCCGAACCGCAGCAAGCTCCCCAGCCCTCATACAACCAGCGAACTACCAGACACCCGACGTGACAAGACCAGCTAACAAAGCACTACTAGTGCTTGCTTCCTCAAGTTGCGGGTATATAGGGCTTGTTGGGTGGTGGCAGGGGGTGGGTTGTGCCGACATTGCTGCGTGCCCGGGCTGCTTCGGGGCAGGGTGAGGAAAGGGTGATCGCCAGGCTGGCGGGTGCCCGGAAGGCGCCGGCCGATCTGGTGATGAGAGCGCGGATCATCGCTCTGAGCTGGGACGGCCTGCGGGTGGCAGCAATCGCGGCGGAGCTCGGCTGTCACGCGAAGACGGTGCGGTGGTGGCTCCATCGCTTCAACACGCTCGGGCTCGAGGGGCTGGAGGACCGGCCGGTCAGCGGCCGTCCCCGGCGGATCACCGAGGTGGAACGGTCGAGGATCGTCGCGCTGGTCAGACAGGCGCCTGTGGGCCGTCTGACCAGGGGTGAGGACGGTGAACTGGCGGTGGACGACGAGGCGGGGCCGCCGGAGTGGACACTCGACGCCCTTGCGGAGGCTGCTCGCCGTCACGGGATCGAGGTGGGAAGGTCCCAGGTCCGCCGGATTCTGCTGGCCGAGGGCGTCCGCTGGCGCCGTACCCGTTCCTGGGTGAGGTCGAAGGACCGTGATTTCGAGGGAAAAGGACACGGATCATCGGCCTCTACACCCACCCGCCCATCGGCGCGACGGTCGTCTGTACCGACGAGCTCGGGCCGGTGAGCCCGCGTACTTTCCCGCCGGCGCCGGGCTGGTCACCTGATGGCCGTCGTATCAAAGCCGAGCTCGACTACGGCCGCGGGCCGGAGAAGACCTGGGTCTACGATGGCCTCCGCGTCAGAGACGGACAGCAGGTCACGATGACCGCCCCGTCCCGCAACAGCGTCTTCTACCAGCAGTTTCTACAGAAACTCGAGGCCGCCAACCCGGCCGGGGACATCTACGTGATCACCGACAACCTGTCCTCGCACAACAGCCTCTCCACCCGGACCTGGCTCGAGGAGCATCCCCGGATCAAGCACGTCTTCATCCCGGTCGGCGCGTGCTGGCTCAACCTCCAGGAAGCCTGGTGGCGCATCTTCCGCAAAGCAGCCCTCGCCGGACAGTCCTTCGCCAGACCCGATGAGATCACCCAGGCCACCGAACTCGCCACCGCCCAGCTCAACCGACGAGCACGGCCATGGATCTGGGGCAGACCCGCACCACCCACGCGACACCTACGCCGCCGCTACATCTACTGCCTTTAAGGAACACAGCATTAGGACTTGTCCGGGCGATCTCTGAGCCGACGTGTGTCTACTGACTTCGGCTCGTCAGGGTGAATCTTCGCGAAGTCCCTGAAGGGCCTGGAGCGGTGGCTGTATCCCGTGCTGTGTGAGGTATGCGGATGGGGGCGGGCTGACCGATGAGGGGCGGCAGCGTCGGGAAGCGGTACGGATGCAGGCAGCCGAGCTCTTCGAGCAGAAGGTCAAGCCGCCGGAGGTGGCAAGGCGCCTGCGGGTGAGCCTGAAATCGGTCTACCAGTGGCACCAGTTGTGGCGAGACGGCGGTCGTGAGGCTCTGGCCTCGCGTGGCCCGAGCGGGTCGCGATGCCGTCTGTCACCGCGCTGTCTGGAGAAGCTCTCCGGGTATCTCGAGCAGGGGCCGGCTGCGCATGGATGGGTGGAGGACCAGGTGTGGACCGCCGCTCGGGTGGCCACGCTGATCGGCAGGAAGTTCCACGTCTCCTACAGCGTCTCTGGGGCCACGAGACTGATGCGCCGGCTCGGCTTCAGCCCGCAGGTCCCCGCCCGGCGGGTCGCCGAACGCGACGAGCAGGCCGTGACCGCGTGGAAGGAGGCGACCTGGGCGGAGGCAAAAAAGGGCCCGGGCGGCCTGCGGAGGCTACATCTGCTTCGAGGACGAAGCCGGGTTCACCCGGAGACCGCCCAAAGGACGCACCTGGGGCCGGCGCGGCCACACCCCGGTCGTGACCGTGAGTGGACGCCGCTCGGGGCGCCTGTCGGTCGCCGGGCTGATCGCGATACGGCCCAGCTCCCGCACCCGGCTGTGTCACCGTCTGCGCACCCACCCCGCGGGCAAGGGCAAGCGCCGCAGCATGGGCGAGCGTGACTTCATCGCGCTGATGGACGGCGTCCACCACCTCGTCAAAGCGCCGATTGTGCTGGTGTGGGACCGTCTGAACACCCACGTCTCTCACGTCATGCGTGAGCTGATCGCCGAGCGCGAATGGCTGACGGTGTTCCTGCTGCCTGCGTACTCGCCCGACCTCAACCCGGTCGAGGGGGTATGGGCGCACGTCAAGCGCAGCCTGGCCAACCTCGCCGTAGTCGCCCTGGACCGGCTTGAGGTCCTCGTACGCAACCGGCTCAAGCGACTTCAGTATCGGCCAGACACCCTCGACGGCTTCATCACCGGAACCGGCCTGGCCCTCGACAACCCAGTGTCACTCTGACGAGCCGAAGTCAGCAATCGGGCGATGTGGTTGTCATGGCAGCATGCTGTCAGCACGGTGTGACACTGCCGCTGACGGGTGGCGCTGGGGAATTACCAGACCGTCGACATCGACATCTGACCGCACCGACGCGAGGACCCCGGCGACATCTGCCGGGGTCCTCGCCGTTCAGATTCTTGAACGATCCCTGGTCGGGACAGCCTCCCTGTACCACACTCAACCCAGACGCCACTGCTGCTGGTAGTCACCGTGGCAGGGCCACTGTAGGACCCTGTCACCGTTCCCGAAGCCGTCGTCGGCAGCCTGGTCGACCTCGAGACACTGGCTGCTGTGCCTGGCCTTGAACTGGAAGCGGTCGCCCACGGCGATCTTCTTCCATTGTTGGTGGACGCCGCCGTGGCAGGGCCACTGCAGAACCCCGGCACCGGGCGCGAGGCTGGCATTGTCGACTTCCAGGCACTGCCCACTGTGTTCTACCTGGAGTTGGACGTAGCCGTTGTTCAGGTCGTTTACTCGCCACAGTTGGTGCTGGTTGCCCGTGCAAGTCCACTGCACGGCCTTAGTCCCCTTGGCAAGCGAGCCAGTGCTGATCTCGAGGCACTTGAGGCTGCGCTGGTTGCGGACTAATACTCCTCCGTCCGCCGCGGCAGACGGAACGGTAATTCCGCTCACCGCCAGCGAGGCCGCCATGATGGCCACAGCGCCGTGACGCTTGAGGGCACTCACCGTAATTCGCCACGTCTCTTCAGGGTTGGAGTTCTTGACTGTAGAACTAGCGGCGTGACGCCTCATGAACGAGCTGCACTGGTCCAGCCGGCAGCCCAAGCACGCCTTGCGTTTCCCTGGCATGACGCCGACCTCCCAACCTTCCCCTAGCGTCCATCCGCGTGCAACTTCAAGGATTGGCAACGAGTTCAAGGCGCACCTCTCGCATACGCGTGGTACGTGCGATAGGTACGACTGGTCGGTGTCGACCAGTCGATGCACTTCGTCTGCGGTGGTCTGGATCGCGGCTGCCGCAGGGTCATCGAGAACCACTGCGTACTGATCCTCCGCCGTCGTGCCAACATCACCGACGGCGGCCACAGGCGTCCTTCCCTGGGCTGTATTCACCCATTCGCCTGCCAGGCGCAGGTCGTAGGTTTCAGGCTCACCCGCAGGCGCCTTGCCACCTCCGGCGGCTTGACCTTCTGCTCGAAGAGCTCGGCTGCCTGCATCCGTACCGCTTCCCGACGCTGCCGCCCCTCATCGGTCAGCCCGCCCCCATCCGCATACCTCACACAGCACGGGATACAGCCACCGCTCCAGGCCCTTCAGGGACTTCGCGAAGATTCACCCTGACGAGCCGAAGTCAGTAACGCTGTGAATCTCGCTGTCGAAGGGCTTGCCAAGTGAGGTAGAAGGGCGCCATGGACACCGCAGAACTTCAGCGGACGCTGAACGAGCCCATCGAAGCCCTTGTCGTGCACCACGGATACACCACCTACATGCGGGACTACGAGGTCATCATCAACGTCTGGGAGGGCCCCCAGAGCCCATCGACCTACCTGCGGTATCTCTTCCGGTACTGCGTCGAGGCCCGATGTGAGACGTTCCTGTCCACGGAGACCTGGCGGGATTCCTTGGACGCCCGGCTCCTCGACAGCGAAACCGCCATCGACCTCGACGGTTACGTCTGGGGCGCGAACCATCACGAGCTGTACGGAGCCGAGCTTCGTCTCAAGTCGGAGGCTGCCCTCCGCTGGTCGAAGGCTGTCGGGATCGACTTCCATGAGGTTCACATTGAGACCAACGCTCACGATCTGACCTTGCTCTTCTCAGACCTTGAGGTGAGCGAGGTGCCGGTCGGATACGCACCCTTCGTCGCGGACTGAGAGCCAGGATTCGTGTGATCTTGTGACGGGCGTGGGTCCGGGGCGTTGATGTGGACATGGGGCGGGGTGATCTGAGCGATGCGGAGTGGGAACGGCTACGGCCGTTCCTGCCGGTCAGCAACAGGCGTTGTGGCAGGTGGCGGGACCACCGGCAGGTAATCGACGGGATTTTGCACCGGGTGCGGACCGGCGTTCAGTGGCGTGACCTGCCCGAACGGTTCGGTCCGTGGAAGACCGTCTACGAACGGCACCGCCTGTGGTCGGGCGACGGGACATGGGAGCGAATGCTCCAACAGGTTCAGGCCGCCGCGGATACGGCGGGTGAGATCGACTGGGACATCTCGGTCGACTCCACCATCGCGCGGGCTCATCAGCATGCGGCCGGCGCCCGCACCGACCCGCCGCCAGCACCCGCCTCAGGGGGGGGCGAAGTTCCAGAACACCAGGGCGAAACAGCGGGGCAGAGCCTGCACGCCCGCCTGGCGGTGCGCGGCAGCCGCCGGGCTCCCCCGGCGCAGCAACAGCGGCATCAGGACGGACGCCAGCACCCGGCTACGGCACTGCCACCTCGACGGGACCTGCCGGCCGGGGCGAGCCGCTCCTCTCGACGCGCGAGCCCTTCACCAAGGCGCTCGTCATCCTCGCCCGAGACCCGTACCCCGTCGACTACCGGGCACTACCCTGCGGTGGTGACCGGAACCGAGCTGGATGAGTTGATCGTTGCTGACGGCGCGGCGCTGCGTGCGTGGCTGCTGGAGAACCACACCACGTCTCCTGGCGTGTGGCTCGCCCTGACCAGGAAGGGCGGCTCCGTCACCACGCTGACCTGGCAGCAGGCGGTCGACGAGGCACTGTGCTTCGGCTGGATCGACGGGCAGGCCCGCAAGCGCGACGAGGGCAGTTCCTGGAGGCGGTTCACCCCGCGTCGGCCTCGCAGCGTCTGGTCCCAGCGCAACGTCGCGAACGTGGCCCGACTGGAGGCTGCCGGCCTGATGCTGCCCGCCGGCCGCGCCGCCGTGGACGCCGCGAAGGCCGATGGGCGGTGGACGGCCGCCTACGCGCCTTCATCGGAAGCGGAGGTGCCGGCCGACCTGCGAGCCGCGATCGCCGCCGATCCAGCGGCGCAGGCGATGTTCGATGTGCTCACCAAGACCAACCGCTTCGCCCTCATCTACCGGGTCAACGCCGCCCAACGGGCAGAGACACGCAGCCGGAAGATCGCCGAGTGCGTGGCTATGCTGGCCCGGCACGAGACGCTCCACCCGCAGCGAGCCAAGCCGGAGAACCCGCCGACGCCGTGACCGGACGCCTGCCGGAGCGGGTAAACCGGTGCCATTCGCCGGAACCGCGGACGCGTGCCCGACATGGTCAGCCGGCGCATTCGGAACCTCGGGCTCGGGCTCGGGTTGGGGCTTGGGTTGGGGCTTGGGTTGGGGCTCGGGTTGGGGTTGGGCCTGTAGTAGACGAAGCGGCACAGAAGCATCACGGCGCCTCGATGAAATCAGCCACCACCTTGATGAATTCGTCGGCCTTCTCGAAGAACATCACGTGGCCGGCGTCGAGTTCGGCGTACGTGCTGTCCGCGATCGCGGCGTGCAGGGCGCGGCTGTGCTCCACGGGGACCGTGGCATCCTGCGCACCGCCGAGCACCAGCGTGCGGGCCTGGATCCGCGGCAGCAGATCACGGATGTCGATCCGGGTGTCCAGGGCCACGTGGCGCAGGGTCCCTGGGGTCGGCGGCATGTTGGGGATGAGCTGCTCCACCTGGTCGCGACCGATGGCGTTGAGGAAGCCGCGGCTGAAACCGGTCATGGTGACGCTGCGTCCGAAGGCGGCGGGGTCGCTGTCACCGAGTTGCTGCCACAGCGTGAACAGGTTGCGCAGGTACTCGTCGCCGTCGGTGTGCGCCCAGCCCGCGACCAGAACGAGGCGGCGTACGAGATCGGGGCGCAGTGCGGCGACGGCCGCGGTCACCGGGGCACCCATGGAGAAGCCGACCAGGTCCACCGGGCCCGTACCGGCGTCTTCGACGACGGCGATCACCTGGGCGGCCAGGCCCTCCACGGTCAGCGGCTCGCCTGCGTCCGTGGTGCGGTCGGTACCGGACAGGTCCGGGGTGATGACGGTGCGGGTGTCGGCGAACCTCGGGGCGATCTGGCCCCAGGTCAGTCCTGCGCCAGAGGAACCGGTGCCGTGGACCAGGACGAGGGCGGGGCCGCTGCCGGTGCCGGTGCGCTCGTAGTGGACTCGGGCGTCGGCGACGGTGACGGTGTGGCTGGTGGTGGTCAGGGTGTGGCTGGTGATGGTCATGGGATCTCCTCGGTGGGACCGGGCGGAACCGGTTGGCTCCGCTCCTTGCGATGTCCACCACCTTGCCGCCGCCCGTCCGGGTGCGGGAGAGACCTCCTGACCCTGGGATCGGCAGTCCCTGGTTCGGGCAGGGCCCCTGCGGCAGGATGGGCACCGTGATGATCAACCGTCGTGAGCTCGCCGACTTCCTGCGGCGCCGCAGAGACCAGGTCCGCCCCGAGGACGTGGGGCTGACCGCCGGCCCGCGCCGCCGCACCCCGGGGCTGCGGCGCGAGGAAGTGGCCCAGCTGGCCGGGATGTCGGCCGACTACTACATACGTCTGGAGCAGGCGCGCGGCCCGCAGCCCTCCGCACAGATGCTGGCCTCGCTCGCCCGCTCCCTGCGGCTGACCACGGACGAACGCGACCACCTCTACGTACTGGCCGGGCATCCGCCGCCGACGGTGCAGACCGGCCCGGGCCACGTCGGCCCCTCCCTGCTCCACCTGCTCGACCAGCTGACCGGCACCCCGGTGCAGGTGCTCAACGACCTCGGTGACGTCCTCGCCCAGAACGCGCTCGCCGAGGCCCTGTTCAGCGGGGTGTGCTCGGTCTCCGAGCACGGCCGCAACGTCGCCTGGCGCTGGTTCACCCAGCCCTCGGTCCGGGCTGCCTTCCCGCCCGAGGAGCACGACTACTACAGTCGGCTGCACGTCGCCGACCTGCGGGCCGCCGTGGCCCGACGCGGCAAGGACGCGGCCTCCGATCGGCTCCTTCATCGGCTGAGCGAAGCGAGCGAGGAGTTCCGCGAGCTGTGGGAGCTCCACGAGGTCGCCGTACGCCGGCACACCCGGATGCGGGTCCTGCACGAAGCCGTCGGCCCGGTCGACCTGGACTGCCAGGTGCTGCTCGCCCCCGAGGGCGACCATCGCCTCGTCCTCTACACCCCGCCGCCCGGCGGCGAGGCGACCGGGCATCTCGCACTGCTCCAAGTCATCGGTACGGAGCGGTTCTCCGCCACCGGCTCCTGAGTGCGACCACTCGCTTTCGCGTCAGTGCGCCACCAGCACCACCCTTGACCTGCTGCACGTCCCGCTCGACCTGGGACACCCGGTCTCCTCGCTCTCAGGCCCCAGAACACCGAGCAGGACCTGCCGGATCGAGGTCCCGGCCCCACACAGGGGTCTGGGGGGGCCGGGGGTCTGGGAGGTGCTGATGCAGTTGCCTAATTGGTTTGCCGTCGGCGAGCCCAGTCGGATAGGAAGCTTTCATGCTTAGAGGTAGCAAGGTCGGGCTCAGGGCCCGGCACGAGGACGACATCCCGATCCTGCGGGCCGAGCTCTACGACGACGTGGTCAACTCCTCGCGCGCCGAAGGCGGGCCGTGGCGGCCGATCACGCCCGGCTCGAAGGACCCGCGGCTCGTGGTGGACGACAAGGAGCAAGGACACGTCCCGTTCTCCGTGGTGGAGTTGGAAGGCGGCACGCTGGTCGGCACCGCGACGCTGTGGGGCATCGACAACCACAACCGGTCCGCGCACATCGGCCTCGGACTGCTGCCGTCCTGCCGCGGCAAGGGCTACGGCACCGACGTGGTCGCGACGCTGTGCCACTACGGTTTCATCGTGCGCGGCCTGCAGCGGCTGCAGATCGAGACGCTGTCGGACAACGTCGGGATGCTGCGCTCCGCCGAGCGCAACGGCTTCGTCCGCGAGGGCGTAATGCGCTCCTCGGCCTGGGTGATGGGCGAGTTCCTCGACGAGGTGCTGCTCGGTCTCCTCGTCCAGGACTGGAAGCCGGACTGGAAGCCGGACTCGAAGGGCTAGCCAGGCTGATCGTCCGTTCGAACGGTGAGGGGAAGCATGATCGACGTCGACGGGTATCTGGCCGTGCTGGGGGTGGCCCGGCCGGCGGCCCCGACCGCCGAGGCGCTGTGGGCACTGCACCGGGCGCAGGTGGAGCGGGTCGCCTACGAGACCCTCGACAACCAGCTGGGACGGCCGTCGGGCATCGGCGCCGCCGAATCCGTGGCCCGGATCCTGCGCGGGCGCGGCGGCTACTGCTTCCACCTCAACGGGGCCTTCGCCGCGCTGCTGACGGCCCTCGGCTACGACGTGACCCTGCACCGGGCGGGGGTGCAGGACGAGGTCGAGGACCCCGAGGGCCCGGGCGGCGACCATCTCGCGCTCACCGTGGGGCTCGACGGCGAGCGGTGGCTGGTCGACACCGGACTCGCCGGCGGAATGTACGAGCCGCTGCCGCTGCGCGAAGGCAGCTACACCCAGGGTCCGTTCACCTACGCGATGGCGCCGTCGGCGGTGGTGCCCGGTGGCTGGCGCTTCGCCCATGACCCCCGCGGCGCGTTCACGGCGATGGTCTTCGCGCCGGAGCCCGTGGAACTGTCCTCCTTCGCCGCGGAGCACGAGCGGCTGTCCACTTCCCCCGAGTCCGGATTCGTCCGGGTCCTCCAAGCCCAGCTCCGCGACGCCAAGGGCGTGGACATGCTGCGCGGCTGTGTGCTGCGCCGGATCGACGCCGCAGGCACGTACGAGCGGACCATCGATTCGGCCGACGACTGGTACGACGTACTGGCCGACGTGTTCCACCTGAACCTGACCGACGTCGCCACCCCCGCGCGGGCGGCGCTGTGGCACCGCGTCCACATCGCGCACCAGGAGTGGGAGGCCGCCGGGCAGCGCGCGACAACGCGCTGACGGGACGGTCGGCTCGCCGGTTCCTGTTCCCGCCGGCTCTGGCCGGGTGGTCTTCTACGATCCGGTGCGTGCTGAATCCCGGCGCTGCCGGTGAAGTCACCGGTGAGGTGCTGGACTTCGGCGGAGAGTCCGGCGCGTGCGGGTATTGCCGTGCGACACGGAGGCGCACACGATGACGACCTTCATCCTCACGATCCCTTCTCTCGGCTCCCGTAAGCAGGACAGGGCAGCGGCATTGGACGCAACACCACCTGAATATGACGGCGGCCACGCCATGGGGGGCAGCTCCAAGCCCTCCTGGTCTTGCTGGTGCGGGGCGAGTCGGGGCGTGCCAAGGCCGGGGGCGCTTATGCTGCGCCGTGACCACTCCCGCCACGAGCAGCGGGCCGACGGCAAGGCTGCCTGATCTACCCGGGCTTTCCGCAGTAGCCCCGCTGGAAGGCAGTCCAGAAGTCCTGGTCGATCCCGGTGTCGGCGAACGAGTTCCAGTTGGTGTGGGCGACGAGTTGGTTGCGTCCGTCCCGGCTGTTGAGGGCGAAGGTCAGGTACCCGAGTGCGCTGCCGCCGTGGCCGTACGCACGGCCGCAGCCGGTGGCGTAGACGTAGACACCCAGGCCGTAGGCGACAGCGGGTGGGGCGATGCCGTGTGTGGGGACCGTGTCGGTGAGCATCCGGCGCAGCAGGTCCGGGGGCAGGAGACGCCCTTGCAGCAGGGCCCGGTAGAAGCGTGCGATGTCGGCCGCGGTGGTGACGAGGGCGCCCGATGCACCGGCCTCGGAGGGGCTGAACGCGGTGACGTCGAACCGGGTCGGATCCGGCGCGTTCGGAAGCAGGAGCGAGACGTCCGCGTAGCCGTGTACATGGGCGCCGTCGATGGCGGTCTGTGCCAGAGGGTACGAGGTGTCGCGCAGCCCGAGGGGGGGCGAAGACGCGGCGTTCGAGGTTGGTGCGCAGGTCTCGGTCGGTGGTCCGTTCGACGATCAGGTCGAGCAGCAGGTAGTTCACGGCGAAGGACGAGATGCTGCTGGCCACGTTCACCCGCGTCAACGGGCGTTTCACCGCACGCGTGGACGAGCTGGTGAACCGAGGCGAGGCCGAGGGCCGCACCATCGCCGAGATGCTGCGTCAGGCGCTGGCCGAGCTCATACCCCTCGACGACGCCCGCCGCACCGAGTTCCTGGTCCGCCTCGCCTTCGCAGACCAGGCCGCGCACAACACCCGCCTGGCCGCCGTCCAGAGACAGACCCTCGAGGGCATCCGCACACGTGTCGCCTAGGCCATCACAAACGGCACGGTATGCGGCGAGGTCGCCCAGGGGATCGACCCGGCTGGCGAAGCCCTGCGCATCGTCGCGTTCGCCGAAGGACTCGCCCTGCACACTCACATCGGCCCCGACGGCACACTGAAACCGGCGGTCCTCGCCGCGCTGGACAACCAACTCCGCCGCGTGTTCACCGGAACCTGCCGGCGCGCCCAGCTCGGCTAGAGATCCGCACGGCGGCACCCAGGCCCACAAGCATCAGACCCAGCGCTACTCAGTCGCGGGCGCGACGCCGGTGCATCATGATCCAGCCGATACTCCGCTCCACGACCCAGCGCCGTTTTACGACGTGAAGTCCGCGGACTCCGGGGTTCCTGTTGACTGCTTCGACGTCGATTCCGAGCTGGGCGCCATGCTCGACGACAGCGCTGGGCCCGTGTCCACCATGGTGGACACGGGCCCCGGGGTTGCGGTGCCGCGAGGGGCGGCGGGCGTCGGCGGGGTGCCCTACGGGGCGATTTCGAAGGTCGGCGGCTGGAGGCCGGCGAGGCAGCCGGTGTCCGGGGCGGTCGGGCGCGCGAAGAACGACGTGGTGATCGTCTGGGCGCACTGCGAGTCGGCGAACACCACGTGGGCGACGTAGGGGACCGTGACGACGGTGGAGCGGGGCAGCGTCCGGGCGACGTACGCCCCGTTGCTCGGCGCCGTCTGGGCGTCGAACCCGCCCGACAGGGCGAGGGTCGGGATGTCACTGCGGGTCACGTCCCGGACGGACCCGGGTGCCGGGGGGACGTCCCAGGCACGGCAGTCGTCGTGGAGCCAGGCGAGCTGCGGGGCGTTGACCAGCATCGATTCGGGGAAGGACGGGAACGCTCGGCGTCCGCCCCGGACGATGTCGGCCCGGCTCTCGTACGGGGTCCACTGGCTGCAGAAGACGCCGTAGACCAGACCGTGGGAGACCCTTCCGATGGCCTGCGGGCTGTACTTGCCGCCCGCGAGCTGCTCGGCGATCCGATGCGGGTTGCCGTGGGCGAGTTCGTGGATGGAGCGTGGTACTCCCTCCGCCACGTGGGTGGCCGAGGTGAGCCAGGTGACCAGGTTGCTCCCGTCCAGTACGACCTTCACCGGCTCGGATTGGCCCGGGACCGTGACCATGGTGGTGATCGGGTTGGTCTCCAGCTCGCTGACGAGGCGCAGGAAGGTGGCCTTCAGGTTCGGGTAGCGGGTGTTGCAGGCGGGCTGTTGCTCGCAGGCCTTGAACAGGCCGTCGAAGCCCTCGCGTGCGGCCTTCCAGGTCACGGCCCCGCCGGCGGTGGACGGCGGCAGGATGCCGTCGATGCCCACCGAGCGGATGCCCTTCGGGTGCAGGCGCATGTAGTTGAGCGCCAGGTGGGTGCCGTACGAGATCCCGAAGACGTTCCACTTCCTGACGTCCAGTGTTTTGCGCAGGTCGTCGTAGTCGGCCGAGCTCTCGATGTCGTTGTAGGTGCTCCGATCGGCGCGGTTGTCCACGCGGTGGCGGCAGTCCCGGGTGGCTTCGACGTGCAGGCGTTTGGTGGACGGTGCGTTCTGGACGAGGCCGAGGGCGCGGGCGTTGAACTGGTCGATGTTCGGGCAGGTGAGCTCCGGGGAGGCCGAGTAGGTGCCGCGCTGGGACATGAAGATCACGTCGCGGTCGCGGTTCAGGTCGCCGGCGAGCGCCATCGGGATCTCGGAGACCGCGTCGTCGCCGGGGCCGCCGGCGAGCCACACGATCGGGTCGGGCGCGGGGCGGCTGCGCTCCGCGGGCATGATCGCGACAGCGAGGGTGATCTTGCGTCCGCCCCGGTTCCTGAGCTCTCCGGTGTCCTCGTCCTCGTGGGACTCCTTGGGGCCCTTGGCCTTGGAGCGCTTCTCGGGCACCGTGAGGGTGCCGCAGCGGGCGCGCGCGAGGTCGGGGATCGGGTCTGCCGTCCTGGGGCAGGGGCCCGGTTCGAAGTGGGCGTCGCCCACCGTGCGGGCGACGGTACCGATCGGGCCGTCGGCACCGGACTCGGCGCGGGCGGGCAGGGCGGCGAGGCCGACGACGAGGGCGCCGGCCGTGGCTCCGGCCAACGTTGCCGGGAGTCGTCGCGCGGGGCGCCAGCGGGGGGTCGTGCCAGGGGACATGGTGCGCACTCCGCTCAGGGGATGATGGTGAACGGCTTGGGTTCGACTCCCGGCACGCAGCCGGTGTCGGGCGCGGTCGGCCGCGCGAGGAAGGACAGCAGTACCGACGCGGCGCAGGGGTTCTGCGGCACCACCCAGTGGGTGACGCCGGGGATCACCACTGCGGTCGAGCGGGGCAGCGTACGGCCGGCGAACGGACCCCAGCTCGCGCCGGTCTTCGCGTCGAAGGTTCCGGTGATGATGAGCACGGGCACCTTGCTGCGGGTGGCCACCCGTTGGACCGCGGTGCGGTCCGGGACGTTCCATACGCGGCACAGGTCGTGCTCGAAGGGCAGTTGCGGGGCGTGGGCCAACACCGAGTCCGGCCATCCGGGGAAGGCCCGGCGGCCGGCGTTCAGCACATCGCGCTTCGAGTAGCCGGGGGCCCACTCGGCGCAGGCCACCGAGTGCGTCAGTCCGTGGGCGAACTCGCCGATGGCGGGCGTCGCGCCGGCGGCCTGCGCCCGGGCGAGGCGCTCGGGGTTGCCGGCGGCGAGTTCGTAGAGCGCCGCGGGGACGTCGGCCGACGGCACGAGCTGGCCGTTGGCCACCAGCAGGTTCACCAGCGTGCCCCCGTCGAGGACGACCTTGACCGGGGTTCCGCCACCGGGTGGCGGCACGGTCAGCGTCAGGGGGTTCGCCTCCAGCCGCCGGACCTGCTCGGTGAGCGTGCGGGAGAGGTCCGGGTAGCGGGACTTGCAGGCGGGCTGGTCCTCGCACGCCGCGAAGATCGAGTTGATGCCTTCCTGTGCGCTGTCCCAGGCCCACGGCAGGCTCACGGTCTGCGGCGGCACGACCGAGTCGATCGCCAGCGAGCGGACGCCCTGGGGGTGCCTGCGCAGATAGGTGAGGCCCAGGTCGGTGCCGTAGGAGTAGCCGTAGACGTTCCATTTCCTGATGTTCAGGGCCTTGCGGAGGGAGGCGAAGTCCGCGGCGTTCTCGGTGGTGTTGTAGGCCGTGAGGTCGTTCCCCTCGGCTGTCAGGCGGTCCCGGCACTGCTTCGCCGCGCGGACCAGCCCCCGTCCGGTGGACGGCGCGTCGTAGGGTAGGCCCACCGCGGCCGCGTTGAACCGGTCCATCTCCGGGCAGGCGAGGTTCGGCTGCGAGTGGAGGGCGCCGCGCTGGGCCATGACGATCAGGTCGCGGTCGCGGTTCACCTCGGAGTCGATCAGGAAGGGGATGGCTCCGAACGCGTCTCCGCCGGGACCTCCTTCCATGAACACCACGGGGTCCGTGACAGGCGTCTTCGACGTCGCCGGGATGATGGCGACGGCCAGCCGGATGGTCCGTCCCGTGGGGTGCTCGCGGTTCTCGGGAACCTCCAGGAAGCCGCACCGCCCGGGTACCGGCTCGGGCGTCTGCGGGCAGGGTCCCGGCACGAACCGCGCCGGAGGCCCGGAGGGCGGCCCGCCGGCCGTCGGTGACTGGGCGCTGCTCGACGCGGTCCCGACCGCCCCGAGGACAGCCAGGCCTACGGCGAGCAGCGCCGCCTGCGTACGCGCCCTGCGGCCGATGCGCGGACCGCCGCGCCGGGCCGGGCCGCCTACGGGCGTACCGGTCCCGGGACACGGGGGCAGGGGCCCGGAACCGGTGTCGTGTTCCGCCATGTGATCTCGTCTCTCTGACGTCCAGGCCGCTCCGGCCGGGGGCCGGTTGGCATGACTGCGCCCAGCCGCATGGTCGGGCCGGGTGCGTACGCCAGCCTGCGTTCGGCCGCGGGCCGCCACCACTCGTCGCCGCCACTTGGCGCACCCCGCCCCGGGGCCTGCGTGCCGACCCGCCCACCCGGTTGGAGCAGGCGGTACCGGACCCGCTCGGGGGAAGGAAATCCGCCGTACGCCGGGGGCGGGCGGGGTGCGCCGTGTTGCCGCCATGTCGTCCGCATGCACGTGTTCGGGTCACCCGGTGGCGTGGACGACGTGCGTTCGGCGGTGTTCCACCCGCCGCGGGCCCCCGGTCTCCGCCGTATCCGGCAACGCGGCCGGGTGCCGGCCGCCCGGTGTTTCACCGCACCGATCACGGCACCCAATATCGGCGCACCCGATGGTGGCCGCGCCCTTCCGAAGTCCGGGACCGCGCCGAGCCGGTCCCGTTCCGGGTGGTGAAAACAGGTGGTGCCCGTGAACCGGATGGTGCCGTTGCGTACTGCCGCGAGCGTCCTGGCCCCGTGTGCCCTGGCCGCGTGTGCCCTGGCCGCGTGTGCCCTGGCCGGTGCCGCGAACTCTCCGGCCCACGCGAGCGCCGACGACCGGGAATCCCGCAGCGCGCAGGTGCTCCGGGAGCTGGTGCCCTCGCCCGACACCCCGGGCTGCGCGGCAGCCGTCGGCGTACGGGGAAACGTGGTCTGGGAGGCTGGCAGAGGGAAGGCCGATCTGGCCACAGGGCGCACCATCTCCCCGAAGACGGTCTTCGACATGGCCTACGACTCCAAGCAATTCACCGCAGACGCCGTGCTGTTGCTGGCGGGACGGGGCCGACTCGCTTTGGACGACCCGCTGTCCCGCTACCTCGACGACCCTCCGGCCTGGGCCCGGAACGTCACCCTGGGCGAGCTGATGCACCACACGAGCGGCATCACCGACTACCAGGACCTGCTGGAGGCCAAGGGCATCGCGCTGACGGATCCGGCCGGCCCGTTCAAGGTGAGTCCGGACCGCAACACGGCCGTCACCGTCGTGTGCAACACCGAACCACCCGACAGCTTCCCTGCGGCCGGCCGGTTGCTGGACATGTGGACCAAGTGATGGGCCAGGACCGTCCGGCGCCCGCCGACTCGTCTCCGCCACGGGGCTCCGCGGGGCCCAGGTCCGTCCTACCCGTCCTTGTTCCCATCGCGCTACTGATCGTGGTGGCGGTGGCCGTCGGCTCGTGGCTGCAGTTCACCGAGCGGCAGGCGGTCGACACCGTGCACCCCGCAGGGTCCTCGGCCGCCGACCGCGTGGACGTGGAGGCCGCCGTCCAACGTGTCGATGCCTCGGGCAGAGAACTGGTCCTACGGGTCTGGGTGACGCCGCGAGGGAGCCTCGGCGAGGCGGGCGGGGCGGCCCCGGTGGCCGATCTCAGCATCCAGACCTCCGGAGCGACCCTGAGCGACCTTGAGTTCGCCGCCCACGAACGGCTCGCGACGAGAGACGTACAAGTGGCGCTCTCCGGCGGATCGATCAGCGACTACCCGTTCGACACCTACGGGACCGACATCGCGTTCCGGGCCGAACTGGGCGGCAAGCAGGTGCCGGTACGCATGCTGTTCTCCAACCACGACACCCTCTTCTCGGTCTCGACGGTACCCGCGCCCTCCCGGCAGGAGGCTGTGATGGCGGTGGGGTTGAAGCGTTCGGGCAGCCTGCTCGTGTTCGCGGTCTTCATGATGGCGGTGATGTGGGCGCTGGCGGCGTCCGTGCTCATCGGGGCCTGGTACCTGACGACCCGCGGCGAAGGCCTGGTCTGGCCCGGGCTGGGCTGGATGGCCGCCACCCTGTTCGCGCTCGCCTCGTTCCGCAACATCGCCCCCGGCACGCCCCCGATCGGCTGCGTGCTGGACTGGTTCGCCTTCCTGTGGGCCGAGATCTTCATCGCCCTCTGCCTGATCGCCGTGGTCGTCACGGGCGTCGACAAATCCCTGAAGTCCCGCCAACGGGACGCGCCGCCCCCCTAGCGGCTCCGCCTGCGCGCCGTCGGATGATCCCGCGGCGGCTGACCGCCAAGGAGCGCTCTTCGCCGACGTGGTGAACACGGTTCCCTCACGCTGCACGTCGCCTTGGAGTGGCTGGAGTTCCGGCGCCGCCGCAGGCCCGACACCACCAATCCTGCTGATCAACAAGATCACTGCTCTGGGCACCGGCCCGGTCAGCGGGGTCACTCTCTCTGAGCCCTTTCGCGGCCAGGCCGTTACCCTGGAACAGCTCCGCGTCGACCGCCAGCTCGAAGAGGCCCTTGCCCACGGGCCCGACCCGCTTCACCTCGCCGAGGTCTTCGGCTTGGACGAGAAGACCGCGATCCGCTACGCGAACTCCGCCCGCGCACGCGGAGTACTGAACCGTGGATCGGGCAATGCCATGACCCTGCGCAACAAGGTCATCCCTGACGGTGGACTCCATGACACCGGTCTCTACGGCGCCTCGCCGACAGCGCGCGATGGGCTTGAGCAGATCCGGTCTTGATCCGCATGCCTTCGGCGGGCGGGGTCGTCAGAAACCGGCTGAGGGTGGGGGCAGCTGCGCACCGCTGCGGTCGTCGTGCTGCGTTGCGGTGCGCGGCTTCGGCGCGGCCCCGGTGCGGGTCAGGCGTCGGCCGGAAGGCCGGGAGGGAACGGCGCTTCGTCCTTCAGGATGTCGATGCGCCGGCGGACCGCTGCGAAGAGCTCGGCCTGGCCTTCCCTGGCCGAGTGGTCGAAGTAGTCGTGGCGGAGTTGGAGTTCGGTGGTGCCGTCGGAGGCCTTCAGTCGCACCAGGCCGAGGCGGGCGTCGGTCGGGTCGCGGTGTTCGCTCAGTTCCGGGGGCATGCCGTGGTCGGGGTCGGTGAGTGCCTGGACGAGTTCGGTGCGGCGCAGGTCGGTGTCGGTGTCGTGGTCCATGCGCAATACCCACAGCTGGCTGAGACCCGGCCGACGAACCACCGGCAGGAAAGTCGGAACGGTTCACTGCGCAAGACCGGCTATTCGGGCAGAGGCCAGCCACCGTTTTCAGGGCCGTGTCACGAGAAGAACCTGCAAAAGGGCGGCGGGCTTCCATCGGCCCTGACCGTCGCCGAGCGTGCGCATCTGCCGCTGGCGGTCGGATCGGCATGGCGCAGGGAAGGCCGGGCCGGCTATAGGCGTCGGCGGCCCTGTGCAGGTGGTCCATGGACGCGGCCGACTCCGGGCGTCCCCGCTCATAGCGAGCGCAGTTCAGGAGCAGGGCATGCTCATGTACAGGGCCTGCTCGCCTGCAGAGGCCGTGCCGTCGTACAGGGTCGTGTCCAGGCCGCAGAAGGTGAACCCCATGCGCAGGTAGGCGTGGATCGCGGGGGCGTTGACGTTGGTGACCTCTAGCCAGAGGTGTGCGGCTTCTTGCGTGCGGGCGAAGTCCATCGCGTGTGCGACGAGCAGTCGGCCGATGCCTTGGCGTCGGTGTGCGGGGGCGATGCCGATGTCCTCGACGGTGAGTCGGCGGTTCCACGGGGAGTAGGAGACGGCGGCGAAGCCGGCCAGCCCGCCGTCGGCAGCAACGGCAGCAAAGGTCTGGTTGTGGGGCTCCTCCCCCGCTGGACCGGAACCGTCTTGCGTGCCGCCGTCCACGTCGTGGCCGTCGTCGGGGAACACCTTGGTCAGTGGTGGGTCGACCGGGACTTCTCGAAGCGAGAACCCGGTGACGGAGGCTGTGACTTCGAAAACAGTGCTGGTGGTGAACGATGTGTCGAGGGCGTCGATCTTTGCGGTGTCCTCAGGACGGGCAGGACGGACGGTACACGCCGGTTCGCGAGCGACGATGGAGGTCATGCGCCGACGTTACGGGCGTTCCCGGCAGAGCACACCGGCCTTTCGTGCGGGTGGCGCGAGGTGGAGAGTGGTGCGGGTGAGGATCTGCGCGCAGACGCCGGTGTCGAGGATCGCGGGTGCCTGGTGCAGGACGGGTTCGGTGTCGGCGAGGAGGGCGGCGGCGTAGAGGTGGAGGGCGATGTTCTTGCTGCCCTGCACGCGTATCCAGCCGGCCGGTCGGTGCCCCGCCCGCCTCGCGATGGTGTCGGTGTTGCAGTTCGCGGAGAACCTGCCTGATGGTGTCGGTGCGGGGCAATCGGGCCGTGGTCCACATCGGAACGGTGACAGGGGCCGAGGTGCAAAGGGAACGCATGAAGCCGACCTCGCGCTGAACCCCGGACGGGACGCCGGGGCACCGTCCCTAGGAACGACACCAGCCCAGTGTCGGCGCATGTACCGGGGCAGAAGGCACGCCGCGAGCAGCGCGATGCCCTGGGCGCACGAGGCCGTCCACTCTGTTCGAATTCTTTGCGGAGCTGCGTGTCGACCAGCGGGGCTGCTCGTTACGATCACGGCCCTCATCGCAGTGACCTGGGGCCTTGTGACAGCGAAAGGTCTTCTCCGCCACCATGCACCACAGTTCACCCGCCCCGGAATCCGGCCCCGGCAGCGCAACCGCGCCGCCCCTGTGTCAAGTACCGCCCGGCGTCCACCCCAAGGTGCTGCGGGACGAGCTCGTCGCCGCCGCCGAGTGGGTGTCGCACTACCTGGCCGAGGTTCCGGCGGGCGCGGTACACCGCCCGATGACACCCGTTCACCGGGCGCGGCTGCGCGAGCCTTCCCTCGCCCCGCAGGGGCAGGAACTGGGCCAGGTGCTGGACTTCGTACGCGAGGAGATCGCCCCGTATCCGACCGGGAACGGGCACCCCGCGTTCTTCGCCTGGGTCAACTCCCCGCCCGCACCCGCCGGCCTCATCGCCGAACTACTGGCCTGCGCCGTCAACGCGACCTGCGGCATGGGCGAGAACGCCCTCATGGACCTGGAACGCGGCACCGTACGCATGCTCGCCGACCTCGCAGGACTGCCCGACACGACGGGCGGGGTGCTGACCAGCGGCGGTTCCATGGCCAACCTGCTCGCCCTGGCCACCGCCCGCACCTGGTTCCTCACCCAGCACGGCGCCGGCGACGGCCCCGCCTACGACCGTGACCACGCCCGCCTCACCCTCTACTACAGCGCCCAGGCCCACATGTCCGTCGCCAAGGCCGCCGCCTGCATCGGCCTGCCCGCCCACCGGCTGCGCCCCGTACCCACCGACCACCACGACCGCCTCGACCCCGCCGCGCTGCGCACCGCGGTCGCCGCCGATCTCGACACGGGCCTGCTGCCCTTCTGCACCGTCACCACGCTGGGCACTACCGCGACGGGCGCCGTCGACCCGATCGAACCGGTTACCGCCCTGTGCCGGGAGACGGGCATGTGGCACCACGCGGATGGCGCCTGGGGCGGACTCGGCGCCGCCGTCCCCGCCCTGGCACCCCTCTATCAGGGCATCGGCGGAATCGATTCACTGACCGTGGACCCGCACAAGACCCTCAGCGTCCCGGTCGGCTGCGGGGCCCTCCTCGTCCCGGATCCCGGGAACCTGCACACCGCCTTCGCCCACCAGGCCTCCTACCTCACCGCAGACGAACCCGGCGCGCTGCCGTGGCTGTCCCACGCCACGATCGAGCTGACCCGCCCCGGCACCCGCGCCCTGTCCCTGTGGGCCACCCTCAACCACCTCGGCCGCGACGGCGTCACCAGCCTGATCACCCACTATCTGACCCTCGCCGACCAGCTCCGAGAACGCATCACAGCCGAACCCCGGCTCGAACTCCTCGCGGGCGGCCCCTGGCCCGTCGCCTGCTTCCGCATCACCGACCCAGGCAGCGGCGACCCCGATGCCCTCCACACCCGCGTCGCCCGCCGCGTACAAGCCGGCGGGCGCGCCTACCTCGCCACCGTCACCACGGGCGGCCACACCGTCCTGCGCGCCTGCCTATGCAACTACCGCACCACCAGCAACGACCTCGACCTCCTGATCCGCGAAATCCTCCACGCCACCCGGACCGGCACGGACACCGACGGCGGCCATCCCACCGCCAGTCACCGGCCGACGCATCGGTGAGCGCCCGCCGGAGCTCGAAGCACCGATCAGCATCGACCCGATCCCCCAAACCTCGCCGGGATCTCCCAAAGCGGTGACCGGCAGCACCACTGCCACCCACTGCCGAACCAAGGCGGCAGCTGCTACTGCGGATCCTCCCGCAGCGGAACTTCCCGGCCCTCTCGGAACCATTCCGTTCCACCGCGTCGTAGATCGGCGAATCCCACCCGGTCCGCCGCATGGTCAGGGATTCGGGTGGCTGGGGACCGGGCGCAGGGTGGGGTGGGGGGTGAGGGTGAGGTAGAGGCCTGCGGCTGCGTGGTCGGGGGTGGTGGGCAGGGGGAGCATGTGGCTGGTTCCGTGTCCGCCGAGGCCGTTGGGGTGGTGGCCGTTGAGGGGGCTTTGGAGTTTTTCGTAGAGGAGGTCGAGGGAGTGTTCCTGGGCGTCGTGGAGGTCTTCGGTGCCGGTGATGATGTTGAGGAATGACTCGTGGAGGCGTAGTCCTTGCTGGTCGCGGTGGGTGAGCTGTTGGGCTCGGCGGAAGTAGGTGTCGCGGCCGTCGTGGATGCGGTAGAAGGCGCCGACGAGGATGAGGAGGCGTTCGTAGGCGCGTTGGTAGGTGGTCTGGTAGAAGCGGCGTGCGGTGGTCTCGTCGGTTTCGCCGCGTAGGACGGTGGCGATGGCTGCGGCGCTGAGGAGACCGCTGTACATCGCCAGGTGCACGCCGGTGGACAGCAGCGGGTCAAGGAAGCAGGCCGCGTCGCCGGCGAGGTAGTAGCCGGGGCCGCAGAACGCGTCGCTGGTGTAGGAGTAGTCGCTCTCGACCTTGACGACGGACACCTGCTGGGCGCTGTGCAGTATGCGGGCGAGGAGCGGGCTTCGGGCGAGCGCATCGTGGTAGACGGCGTCGACGGATCCCAAGTGGCCCTTGGCCTGGTTGAAGGAGCGTTTGTCGGTGACCAGGCCGACGCTGAGCGTGCCGTCATGGAGGGGTATGGCCCACAGCCAGCCGGCGTCCGGCAGAGAGAAGACCCCGATCGCTCCCTCAGGTCCGGGCAGGGGTGTGCTGCTTTGCCAGTACCCCCAGGCGGCGACGTTGCGGAAGACGTCGTGCACGCGTCGCGTGCCCAGTTGCCGGGCGCCCAGTATTCCTGCCCGGCCTGTGGCGTCGATGAGGTGGGTGAAGTCGATTTCGCCGTTCCGGCCGTCGTTGGCGGACCAGGACGCGCTGGTGGCGTGGCCTGCCGGCATGGCGATGTGCCGGACCCGGGTCTCCTGGCGCACGTCTGCTCCCTGGCGGCGGGCGTGCTGCAGGAGGAGGTCGTCGAATTCGGAGCGGACGACCTGGAAGCTGTGGGTCGCCGGTCGGCCGGGGTCGTCGAAGCGCAAGGCCCACTCCTGGCCTCCCCAGCCGTAGAAGGCACCGCTTTTACGGACGAATCCGTACCGTTCGACGGCCTCGCGAGCGCCCAGGATGTCCAGGACGGGCAGGAGCGACGGGAGCAGGGACTCCCCGATGTGGTAGCGGGGGAAACGCTCCCGCTCGAGCAGGACGACGTCGAAGCCCTGCTGTGCCAGCACGGTGGCCGCCGTCGAGCCGGCGGGGCCGCCCCCGGCGATCAGTACCTGCGTCTGTTCCCGCACGTCCCACTCCCCTTTTAGTGTGAGAGATGTCGGCTTTGCGCTCTGCCTCGGTCTTACCTGCCGTGACAGCATGATGACCATGACGAGTACAGGGCGTACGTCTTCCGGTGGGCAAGCACTGCTCCCCGGCCACGGCCGGAAACGGACGGTCGCGGGCGCGCAACCCTTGTTGACGGTGGGAGCGGAGGAGGAACTTCTCCTGGTCGACCCTGTGTCGCGGGCGGTGAGCGCGCAGGCGGACGCGGTGGTGGCCGAGGCCGCCGGTGAGCTCGGCGCTCGTGTGGGGCCGGAGCTGACGCGCTACCAGGTCGAGGTGCGGACCGAACCACATACCAGCCTTGCGGAGTTTGCCGAGCAGGTCCGTTCCACGCGCCAGGCGGTCGTACGTGCCGCCGCCCGCCATGGTCTGCGCGTCATCTCCAGCGGCAGCCCCATCCTCGGCCAGGTCTTCCCGCCGCCGCTGACCGCCGGCCCCCGCTACACGTTGAGCGCCGAAACGTTCGGGGCCCTGGACGACGAGCAGTGCGCCTGCGCCTGCCACATCCACGTGGGCGTGCCCGACCTCGCGACGGCACTGCAGATCAGCAACCGGCTTCGGCCCTGGCTCCCGGCGCTGATCGCGCTCACCGGCAACTCACCGTTCTGGGCGGGGCGGGACACCGGATACGCCAGCTGGCGCACGACGACCTGGGGACGGTGGCCCGTCGCCGGACCTCCCCCCTTCTTCGAGTCCCCTTCCCATTTCGAAGACCTCGTCGCCGGCTTCATCGCCACCGGCAGCGTCATGGACCGCGGCGGCCTGTACTGGGACATCCGGCCCTCCCACCACGTACCCACACTCGAATTCCGCGTCGCCGACGCGATGGCCACCCCGGGTGAGACCGTGCTCCTCGCCGGCCTCATCAGGGCGATGGCCGCCTCCGCCCTGCAAGCCACCACCGCCGGCGACCCGGTACTGCGGCCCGGCCCCGAAGTACTGCGCGCCGCCTGCTGGCGGGCAGCCCGCGACGGCCTCGCCGGGCAAAGCATCGACCTGGCCACCGGCCTGCTCTCCCCCGCCGTCGACCAGGTCGACCGACTCCTCTCGTGGGTGCAGCCCGCCCTCCACGGCCACGGCGACACCGAAGTGGTGAACACGCTCTGGGCACGGCTGCGCTTGGCCGGCAACGGCGCCGAACGGCAACGCGCCGCCTACCGACGCCGATTCCGCCTCACCGACGTCGTCGACCATCTCATCTCCACGACCGACGCATCGGACTGAGAACTCCCGACCACTCCGCAGACCGCCCGGCCCGACAGGCACAGTCGCACGGAATGTCGCCACACAGCCCCTCCGCGGCGTCCCCCGGCTCCACCAGCTCAGCACGCCCGGTCACCAAGCGAGGGGCGAGGCTCACGCGGCCGTCGGAGATCACCGGACAATCCATCAAGAAGGCTGGAGCGTTGACGCACCGTCACGCCAAGATCACTACGAGTCGGCAGAGAGTCGGCCCAGGGAGGGGCACAGCCATGTCTGAAAGCGCCTGGGAACCGGCCGACGCCAACTTGGACGAGATCATCACGGCGTGCTACGACACCGGCGAGCCGGCGCCCCCTCGCGTACAACGGTCCTGGTCGTAGACCTCCCGGCGCATGCCAGCCGGGGCGCACCCCCAAACGCCCACCGTGCGGCCCCTCTCGAGGCGTGCCGGAGCACATCCCCAGGGCGTGCACCCCCGTGTCTAACGAAGGTCGATCGGCTTCTGCAGCTGGTTGAGCTGACCATCGGTGACCCAGTGAAGGGAACCCCGCATGCGTCTTCGCCGCAGCCTCGGGGCCACCCTCGGCGCTCTGGCCCTGGGCGTGGCCCTGCCCGCCACAGCCGACGCAACCCTCGGCTACGCCACCTGCCAGTACGGCGACCCCGCCCAGAAGGGGCAGCTCGACGCCCCGGATTCGCGTGAGTGCATCGAGGTGCCCGAAGTCGGCCCCGGCCAGAGCACGGACGCCTGGGAGTTCGAGAACAACACCTTCGCGGAAGCCTGCCTCTTCCCCGAGGCCGGCTGCCAGGGCGAGCGCACCCAGGTACCCAAAGGCGAGAAGGCCACAGCCGACCTCAAGCTCCGGTCCGTGCACTTCCACGACGAGGCCTGACGCACTGGTCCGGCCGCGCGAGCAGGCTCCGTCGGCGGAGCCTGCTCGCGCGGCCGACGCGGGGGTGATCGCCCATGCGGGGAGCGTCACGAACGCAGCCCAAGCACTCACCTTCGAAGGGATCCACCTCCGCGAACGGCAAGCCCAGCGTCATTTCGTAACCACGTTCGGCCTTGATCGTTGGCGGGGCATGAACCACATGAAGCGTGTCCTTGCAGCGGCGGCCCTTGCCGGGGCCGCCCTGTCCATGACCGGCACGGCCCAGGCCGCCGAGCCCCGTAACGAAAACTCCAGCTTCCTCCACCCGTTGCATGACGGCTATCACAGCGAGGGAGACGGCATGGGAAGCGAGCAGGACTACCTCGACCACCTGGCAGGCCTGTGAGCGGAGGACTGTACGAGGGGCTCGTTCGTGTAGGACCTGGGTCGGCCTGCCACTGACGGCCACCGCCACAGTGTCCGCTCAGGCACGCGCCCTCACTGCGCACATCGTGGTGACAGTGCAGGCCGCCACCAGGTGGTGGCGCCCCGTGCTGGGGTCGCCGGAGGCGCCCGCCCAGGCGGGCCGCCGGACGACGGTCGAGGCCGTCGGCCGGCTCAAAGCGTGTTCACTCAGGCTGCGGGTTCGACAGGTTGTTGACCAGGTCGGCCAGGGCCCCCGGGTCACCCGTCTTCACGAGGTGGCGGTTCGAGGACTCGTGACCGCCACCGCTGTCCCCGTCCGTACCGTCGGCGCCGAAGCCGAGCGATGAGCTGCCTTGCCCGATGGCGCCCTTGGCGGCGCCGGGGGTGTCGTCGGCTGAGGCGGGAACCGCGGCCAGGAGCAGAGCCGCGACAGCGAGTGTGGAGGAAGCCAGGATCTTCATGCCCGGCCAACGAGGAAACCCGCAGCAGGATGCGCCGGTCAGCCGGCCGCAACCGAGCCCTGCCCGAACCGGGGTACGTCCTCGGCCCTGACGTCCAGGCGCAGCCGCTTGAGTCGAGCGGGTGCCGGAGGACTCCGCCCCAGCCGCTGCATGCAGCGCTACCAGCCGCCGAAATCAGCGGCACCGTGGGCCCGCGCGTCCGGGTGAGCCCCGCGTGCGCACCGCATGAGCCGGGCACAGTCTGTTCGCGCAGGGCAGCCGCAGCAGCAGATGAGACGGCGGACCTCGACCCCTTTGACACTGTTGTCGGTCGGTGGTGAGGCACGTGGCGAGGCTGCGGAAGGCTTCGTTGACGTCGTCGCGCCGTTCCCATCGGATACGGAGCAGGCGGAGGCCGGAACCAACCGCCCTCAGGGTCGTTGAAAAGCCGCCTCAGACTCGGCGGACGCCCAAGCGCACCGCGCTCTGGTCCGGGCCCAGGGGCACGTGCCGGTCGAGCAGGGCGGGCAGGTCCCGGCGGCGCGCGAGGGCGGCCACCTGGTCCGGGTGGACGTCGGAGAACTCGACGTCCCCGCCGAGGCGGACCAGCGGGCCGGCTCCAGCGAGGTGGCCGACCGCCGCAGCGGTCACCCTCGGCCGGCACCGCAACGGCGCCCCCAGAGCCTCCGTCAGCCGGTCCGCCGCCACCCCGGCCCCGATCGGGCCCCGCAGCGCAGCCCGGACCGCCTCCGGGTCGGCAGCCTCCACCACCGCCCGTGACCACAGCCCCGGACCGGCGTCAGCGGCCGGGACCAGGCCCGAGCCGGCGGCCCACCGCCAGGCCGCCAGGGGCACCCGCAGCCGGCCCGCAGCCTGGTTCTCGTCGTATTGCTCCCGCACCGAACGCGCCATGAATCGCACTCCGATCACACATCGGCGGCCCGTCGGTCGGGCCGGTGCTGGAAAGATGACGAAATGTTCCGTTTGTTTTCAATAGCCATGGTTTCAGGGCGAGTTCGGGGCACCCCATGCAAGCCGCCTACGCGTACGCGAGGGCAGAGTCCACTCCTGCGGGGGACACGAAGCGGGGGCTGCCACCCATCGGTGACGAGCTCGTACCCGCGTAAAGGCCGCCATCAGGACGGCCCAGCGCGACGGGACACCGCTGACCACCGCAGCAGTCGCCCGGGCAGCCAGTGTCGACCGGACCTTCCTCTACCGCCACCGCGATCTCCTCGATGCCCTCCACACCGCCGCATACGAACCCGCTACCGCAGCCGGGAGCGCGTCGACCGTCACCCGGGCCTCGCTGCAAGCCGACCTCGCCAACGCGAGCGCACGCAGCGCCCGTCTGGCCGCCCGCGTCCGGCAGCTCGAAGAACGCCTGTCGAAAGCGCTTGGCGAGGAAATCTGGAGCACCTCCGGCCTGGGGCCACCCACCGATGTCGCCGAACTCGCCAAGAGCATCACCCGCCTCGAACAACGAAACGTCGAACTGACCCAGGCATTGGAGGAACGGCAGGCCGAGCTCGACGCCGCCCGGTCCGCGAACCGTGACCTGACCCGGGCCCTGAACCAGCCTAGGTAGCCAGAAGACCGTGTGAGGGTGGGCTGATTCTGACGCAACCGTCACTGGTATGCGGTCACCATGCGGCGATGACCGGGGCGTCGGGTTCGTGCTGACGCCAAGCCTCATTGAGGCGCGCAAGTCGACCCGCAGCGGCGATACCGCGCACGGCTGCGATCTTGTCTTCGGTGACATCGAACGTCACGGCGCCCAGGACCTGGTCGCCGAGGACGAAGAGGACGGCGGGGGCGCCGTTGACGACCGCATAGTGGATGGCGGGCGCGCCGCCGGCAAGGCGCCGCTTCGCGGGCGTGGGCTTGAAGCCGCCCCGCATGACGGCGGCTACGCGCTGCGGAGTGTCGTACCGCAGGAGCTTCTCGGCCAGGCCGGCGCCGTCGGAGATCGCGATCACGTCGTCGGTGAGCAGCGCCACCAGGCGGTCGGTGCGGCCCGAGGTGGCAGCGGTCAGGAATTCCTCGATGATCCTGCGGGCGGATGCCGGGTCGACTTCGCTGCCGCCGCGGCGGCGCGTGGCGGTGATGCGGGTCCGGGCGCGGTGGAGGTGCTGCTGGCTTGCGGACTCGGTGATGTCGAGGATCTCGGCGATCTCTGCGTGGCCGTAGGAAAACGCTTCGCGCAGAATGTAGACGGCCCGCTCTACGGGTGACAGGCGCTCCAGGACGGTCAGCATGGCCAAGGAGACCGATTCGCGCTGTTCGAAGGTGTCGGCCGGGCCGAGCATCGGGTCGCCGTCGAGGAGCAGTTCGGGGAACCATGCACCGGCGGTGCGTTCGCGGCGGGCCTGTGCCGAGCGGAGTCGGTCGAGGCACAGGTTGGTGACGACCTTGGTCAGCCATGCTTCCGGGACCTTGATCTGCTGCCGGTCGGCGGCCTGCCAGTGCAAGAACGCGTCCTGCACGGCGTCTTGGGCATCGGCGGCGGAACCCAGCAGACGGTATGCCAGCGAGGCCAGCCGGTTCCGACTGGCCACGAACCGACTGGTGTCGAAGCGATCACTGACGGTTTCCATGTGGATCACCCTAGGCGGCTACGCGACCGCCTTGTTGACGGGGGCATCCTGCGCGTACGGGGCCGCGTTCGTGGCGGACGCAGCCTGCGTGGTGGCCAGGTGACGCTTGCGCTTGGGCATGCAGAAGGTGGGGTGCGAGTTGGTCCACAGCGACATCTTGAGGATGCCCGCCTTGATCCGTGCGGCATTCCGGCCGCCCATGTGCTTCGGCTTTGGCTGCCCTTCGTGGTCGACCATCTGCAGGATCCCGTCCTGGCGACCGAGGCTGATGTGGTTGCCCGGGTAGTCCAGCTTGACGTGTCCGATCTTGCTGCCGGTCAGGCGTCCCACGATGGCCTTCATGGCCTGCATGCCGGTGTAGCCGGCCGTGGCGCAGGACATCGGCAACGGCCGGCCGTTGTCGCCGATGGCGTAGACGCTGTCGCCGGCGGCGTAGATGTTCGGGTGCGAGAGCGAGCGCATGGTGCGGTCGACGACGATCCGGCCGTTGTCGGTGACCTCCAACCCCGCGGCGGCGGCGATCGGGTTGACCGCGAACCCTGCCGTCCACACCGTGGCGTCGGACGCCAGGGCGGTGCCGTCGGCGCACAGGACCCGTGTCGCTTCGACGGATTCGACGCTGGTGTGCTCCAGGACGGTAATGCCCAGCCGGTCGCAGGCCAGACGCAGGTGGTCGCGGGCTCCGGTGGAGAGCTGGGCGCCCAACTCTCCGCGGGCGACCAGCGTCACCGACAGGCCGGGACGGGATTCGGCGATCTCGGTTGCGGTCTCGATGCCGGTCAACCCGTCACCGACGACCAGCACGCTCCCGTCTTCCCGAAGTCCGTCCAGACGCTCGCGCAGGCGCAGCGCCGAGGGCCGGGCGGCGACATCGAAGGCGTGCTCGGCCACACCGGGAATACTCCGGTCGTCACCGTGGCTGCCGAGCGCGTAGAGAAGCGTGTCGTAGCCGAGCTCCTCGGCGCCGCCGTCGGCGCCGGCCACCGCGACGACCTGGCGCTCGGGGTCGACAGCGGTGACACGAGCCAGGCACAGTTGGATCCCCGTGCCCGCGAAGATGTCGGCGAGCTTCTGGGTTTCGATCTCCTGGCCGGCCGCGACCTGGTGGAGCCGCAGCCGCTCGACGAAGTAGGGCACGGCGTTCACCACGGTGATCTCGGCGTCGGCCGGGGACAGCCGGCGGGCCAAGTTCCCCGCCACGTAGGTTCCGGCATAGCCGGCACCGAGGACAACGATGCGGTGCTTCATGTGATGCTCCTGTCGGTTCGATCCGCTGGGCTCTCGATGACTTGAGCGGGACAGCGACTCGATTCCTGACAGGAACCAAATGTGACGTGAGTCACAGGTCGGTAAAGGTATCGGTGTCGCCTCGCAAAACGCCACCACGGCCGCCACCGTGACGGCGTGCGCCTGGCCCGGCCTTACGTGGGAGCCGACGGTCAGAGCCGATCCACGGCCGCCGGAGCTCCCAGCATCACCCTCGAGATCGGTAGGCGCACCCGCGCTTGGCGTCCGTTCGGCAGGCGAGCCTTCGCGGTGAGCCGGCTCAGCGGCGGCAACGAGTCCTGGCAGCTAGGGGCTGCCACCCGGATCGCCGACACGTTCGCTCGCGCTCGATTCCTCGGGCGCCGCCTGACGAAGTGGCTCGACCGTTTTCAGTTCCTGTGCCTCGCCGTTGGTTCGTGGAGCTTGATCTACGAGCCCTCCGGGGTCGGTGGGCAAGTCGGCTCTGCGGGCTTCCTGATGCTGGTTGCTGCATACCAAATCGACAAATACCTGACCCGAACGATCTTGCTGAATGAGCCGAAAGGCATGCAGGGCTTCGTTGCCCGAAGGAGTGCAAACCATCGTGTGACGGGCGGCAGTCAGCGAGAAGTCCTCCTCTTCGTCATGAGCGTCTTGGGCGCGGTCGCCGGAGTGATCGGCACGATCGTTGGGATCGTCACCTATCTCTTCCCGCGCGGCTGAGGACGCTGGTGCCGGTGCCCTGTCGGGCCAGTTCGGCCCGCGGCCGCTCGTTGTCGAGCGTCGTGGCGAGCAGCGCATTGGAAGCGAGCTTCACCATCTCCTCGGACCGCACGTCCATCACCACGACCGGTGCGTCGATCCCGGCATGCAGATCCGACACCAGCGCAGCAGCCTGCGGGTTGTCGGAGCCGATGGCTATCCGGTCCGGGTTCATGAAGTCCGACACCGCCCGACCTTCTGTCGGCGTACACGTGAAGACGAGTACGCCGACAACAGGCACCTCAGGAGCACGAGCATCCCGAACACGGCGGGCTCGGGCGGAGCCAGATCATGACACTGATCGGCTGCCGACCGCATCATCGAGCGACGCGGCCGCAATCAGCCGCTCGACGAACGTCTGGAAGTCCGCGGCCAGCGGGAGCTCCGTGTTGCCGTCCACGTCGAACCACGTCACGGACGGCTCCCCGCGCTCTCCGCATGTCCGGTAGTCGAGGGCGATCCAGCAGTGACCATCACCGGAGAGCAGAACCAGAGGAGACGGAAGACCCCACTCCTCAACCAGGTAACCCGAGTCCAGCAACGACGGCTGGCCGTCGTGACGGCCGATGCCCATCATGTCGTCGAGCGGAACGTGGTCCTCGCTCCACGACGTCGGCACATCGGTCGGGAACGCGTTCCACGCCTCCGCCACCAGGCCGCCGTTCTGGACCCGCAGGATCTCCAGCAACGAGGCCGGCAGACGCACACCGAGCCGGCGCTCGGCATCCTGAACGACCGCGTCGCTCAGCGGTGGCTGAACCCCATACAGGCCCTCGCCCCAGAACGTCGCCTTAACCTCATCAAACCGAACCACAAACGCATCCTAAGGACCTCACAGCCGGGCTTGACGATCTATAGGAGCTTCAAGCTAGCGGTCCGCTACGAGGCGACCGTCCTCATAGCGGCCATCGGCGAATGGCTGTGACCAGCACACATCAAGCGCGTCGGAAACAAGCCCGCAGGCGTGGAGGTGCTCTCACTCCACGGCAGCATCGAGGAGAATCTGCGCCAGCTCGCGCGGCTGGGAGAACATCGGCCAATGGCCGGTGTCCATCTTGACCAGCCGCCAGCGCTTGCTGTTCAGCAGCTCGGCCACATCTTCGTCGGGCTCGGCGTCGTCTGGCTCGGCCCCCGGCATCACGCACAGGATGTATGTCGCCGGAAGTTCACCGAGCGGCCCCGCCAGCACAGCGGGCTCGGTCAGCGAGGCACCTGGGTGAGGCGTCGAGCCACGCACGAGGCGTGCGATCTGCTCATCGGTGAGACCTTCGCCATCGTAATGAGCAGCTGGCGCGAGCGGCCAAAACCCTCCGTTCTCGGCGATCGATGCCTCCACTGCAGCCCCGCCGTCCGGCCAGGCGGAAGCAAACGACTCGCCGTCAGTTGGAACACTTGAGTCGACGAACACCACGCGGGACAGTCGGTCACCGATCCGCTCCGCGGCCTGACCGACCGGGATGCCCGAATAGCTGTGACCCACCAGGACTACGTCACGCAGACCCTGGCGTTCCACCTCGGCAACGATGTCCTGGACGTGAGTCGCTTGCCCCGCCGGTACACCCCGCTTGTCAGCAAGACCGGACAGCGTCAACGGATGGACGCCGTGACCAGCCGCACGCAGATACGGCACCACCTCGCCCCACGCCCACGCCCCGAGCCGTGCACCTGCAACCAGCACGAAATTCACCATGCCCGCACCGTAGCCGGGCAGCCTGACGATCTCCTAGAAAATACTTTCGATACATGCCCCTGCGCGGCGCCCGGCAATTCCTGCAACACACCGGCGAAACACCCCAACCGGTAGTCCCATGAACGAGCGGCCAGGCCCCCGCGCCGACAAGCACCACCGGCAGAGCCCGCACCGCGCAGTGCGATCCGCTGCCCGCCACGCTTCTCAACAGCGTGGCGTCCCTGGCCTGCGGCGAACCAGCCGCAGAAGGTTTGATCCCCGGCCGGTGATCGCAGACGCCACCGCAATTCATGCAAACCGGCCCCTTCAGGGTCGGCCGCATCACTAGACTCAACGCCTCGACCCGACATCGGATTGAGGCACCCGCACGTGATCCAGAACCCGGCATCGCGCCCTCTCCTCCTGATCGGCGGCGGTGCCGGATCCGGCAAGACCTCGCTCGCCCGCGCCCTGGCGGACAACATCCCCGGCGCGGGCCTGGTGCATCTCGACCTCTGCTACCACCAGGACGTCGACCTCGCCCCGAGCACCCCCCGCCTCGACGGACAGCCCGGCCACGCCATCGACTTCAGTGATCCGCAGGCACTCGGCCCCGCCCGGGTCAAAGCCGCCCTCGACATGCACGCCGGGGCGCCGCTGGTCGTCGTGGAGGGGATCTTCGCCCTCGCGCTCCCCGAGCTCAGAGAACAGGCGAGCTGGTCCTTCTTCGTCGATACGCCGGCGGACCTCCGTGTCGTCCGCAAGACGATCCGCAAGATCAGCGAAGGCAAAGACCCCCTGCCCGGACTCCTCGGATACGCCAACACCGTGCGCGCCTTCGACACCCACATCGAACCCACTCGTGCCCAGGCCGACATCGTCCTCGACGGCACACAGCCCATCGCCGACCTCGCCGCACAGGTGCTGAAACGCCTGAAGCCGTAGGAAGGGGGGCGGGGCTGGCTTCCTTCCATCGACCGGCCGCGCAGGGCGACGGTCACACGAGATCCCCACCCGGATACCTCGTCCTCGGTCCGCCGGATGCGCTCCGCTGCCGCCAGCACAGCAGGCGGCTCCAGGGCGGGCACGTCACCGTCCGCTCAGGCATGGAAGAGCCCCTTGCCGACAGCCTCCTGAAGGTCAGATGCCCGCTGCCGATTCCGATCTGTGCTGTCGAAGCGGGGTCCCTGCGGAACACGACCGCATCATAGGTTCCGCAACCACACCCGGCACGGATAGGACACAGTGGCGGTACGTCGCCGGCACCCAGCGCAGAAACAGCGTGTCCGGATCCTCCCGTCGGAGTCCCGCGCACGCCACCACCGGCCCGTGGAACAAGGCCGGATCCAACAGCACCGCCCGATTCCCCACCCGCTCTCGCGCCGCCTCAAGCTCAGGCGACAGGAGAGGCGCCTACCCGGCCGTCTTCACGTCACGTCGCGTTCAACGACCGTGGCGCAGTGGGACATCAACTCGCCCGCCGACTCTTGCGATTGGGGCGACGTGGGCGGACGAAGGTGTCGAGCGCGCCCACGGCCGCACGGATATGGGCCGGGCCGTGACGCAACCGCTCTCCCGCACACCACCAGGACAGCTGCCCGTCCGCCTCCCGCGGATGCATGCCCAGGCCATGCTCGGCGCACAGAGGCCACGCCTGCCACAGACACTCGGTGACGGTCTCCTGCGCGGCATCGGCGACGATCGCCAGCGCAGCGGCAGGGTCGTCCGCCGAGTCCGGGTACAGGTAGTTGCCGTGCCACTCGCCGTTGGCCAGAGCGACGTAGACGTTCTCCGGCTCGTCCGCATCGTAGGGCGGAAGGGCCAGCAGTTGCAGGGGTTCCTGCTCGGGAAGGGTCACCGCCAAGTCCCGGTTGAGGAGGGCGAGAGCCCGGTCCCACAGGGGGTACTCGCCTGGCGAGACTCGACGGGGCTCGGGGCGGTCGAAAAGAGCGCGCATGGGCACCATCCTCCGCCACGCAGCAACAGCCCCAATCGCACACCGCGTCGTCAGACCGACCTCACCGAGCAAAGCGGCAGACCGCCAGTGAGGGCCAGGAGAGGTCACCGGTGACTCACGGATCCGCCGGTGAGGTCCGAGGAAAGTCACCGGTGCACCAGTGAGGTTCGGGCCGTGCAGGGCTGTGACCTGCATTGGGGAGGTTCCGCGGCACTGTCGGTACCTCAGCGGTGAGGTACCGGACCTTCCCCGTTGTCCTTCCGTGACGCCTGATTGCGGGACCACCGGCACCAGCGGTACAAGCCAGGCGAACAGCCCCTGCCCGGTACGTCTGCCTCAGGCGGGCAGCCAGTCGGGCCACCACGGCGGCACATTGTCCGGCCCGCAGATCCCCGGGCTCGGGTAGCCGTCGAGGGTGCCCCGCGAAGCGAAGAACCAGACCACCACCGCCGCGAGGACGGCCAGCACCGCGATCGCCCGCAGCCACAGCGGCAGCCTCCGGGCCAGCACGCACGTCACCGCCGCCAGAGCCATGCAGGCCGGCACCAGGACCAGGAAGAGGAAGTTCATTTCGAACCTGCCCCCGGCATCCCAGCCCGCAGCGCAGTGGATGCGGGCGTTCGAAGCGAGAACGACCGCGGCCCAGCCAGCCACAGCACCACACAGCACCGAGACCGTCCCCAGCACCCGGTCAGCCCTGCCCACCGGTCGCAGAGAGCCCAACAACGACGACGGCGGGGCGAGCGCCGTCGCCGACGAGGGCGCGTCATCCGGCGACGCCGAAGATCGCGCGCCGTGCTCCGGGGAAGGACGGGGATCGAATTCAGTCACAGTCCCACGAGACGCGCACCGCAGGCCGGCAGTTCCCCGCACCCGGAACAAGGCTCACGCGACCGACGGCGCAGAGCGCGGTGACCTCCTCGGCCAGGTTCGCGCAGTTGCTGACCCGTGCGCCATGGCCGGGTTCGGTCAGGGCGCGGGAGAACACGACCTTGGGAGCGGCGCGCCAGATGGGGGCGAACTTCAGGTCGTGCGGGTCGACCTGCCGGGAAGTTCCCTGCCGGCACAGTCGCCCGGGCATCTCGGTGCTGGCACGGTCGCCCGGATATCACGGTCCGCCCGCAGTCGGCGCACGGGGAGATGCCCGGTGCTTCCTCGGGCCGACCGTGCACCCCGGCCGCCGGTGCACGGGCTCGGCGGGGGGGGAGCTACTGCTCCAGGCGGGACAGGTCCGGGCTCCGGGCGCCGGATGCTTCGGGAATGGTTTCACCGACGGACTCGGACTGCTCCGGGGTCAGGCGTACGGACAGGGCGGCGAGATTGTCGTCGAGGTGGGTGCGGCGGCGGGTCCCCGGGAGCGGGACGATCCGCTCGGGGCGGGCCAGGAGCCAGGCCAGGGCCAGCTGCGCGGGCGTGCAGCCGGCCTCGGCGGCGAGATCGCGCAGGCGTTGGACCAGGGTGAGGTTGGCGGCGAGGTGGGCGCCCTGGAAGCGGGGCTGGGTGTGGCGGACGTCGTCCTGGTGGAGGCCGCCGGTCGAGGTGAGGGTACCGGTGAGCAGGCCGCGTCCGAGGGGTGAGTAGGCGACGAGGGTGACGCCGAGTTGGTGGGCGGTGGGCAGGATCTCCCGTTCGAGGGCGCGGGTGAACAGGGAGTACTCGCTCTGGAGGGCGGCGACGGGTGCGGTGGTGCAGGCGCGGCGCAGGGTGTCGGAGTTGACCTCGGAGAGGCCGATGTGGCGGATCTTTCCGGCGGTGACGAGGTCCTGCATCGCGCCGACGGTGTCCTCGACGGGCACGGCGGGGTCGCGGCGGTGGAGGTAGTAGAGGTCGATGTGGTCGACGCCCAGGCGGCGCAGGGAGGCTTCGCAGGCGGCTCGGGCGTGGGCCGGGGTGGAGTCGATGCGCCGGGCGGTGGGGTCCGGGCCGCGGACGACGCCGAACTTGGTGGCGAGGAACACCTCGTGGCGGCGCCTCTTGATGGCGCGGCCGACGAGTTCCTCGTTGGTGAACGGACCGTACATGTCGGCCGTGTCGAGGTGGGTCAGACCGCGGTCGAGGGCGTGGCGGATGGTTGCGAGCGCCTCGCGCTGGTCGGCGGGCCCGTAGAAGTCGGACATGCCCATGCAGCCCAGGCCCATGGCCGGCACGAGCGGGCCTCGTGCTCCCAGTCTCCTGTGCTCCACAGGTCCGGCTCCCCTCCGCTGTCCTGAAGTGGTGCTCCCCCATGTGCCCGGGCCCCTGCGTCCTTACGCCCATGGTGGCCGACTCCTATGCTGCGCGGGTGAGTCGAGGCGGCTTTCGGCGTGAAGGGGCTCTGATGCGGCCGATGGACGGCGCTGGCACCGCGGGCTGGACCCGGTCGACCCCGCCCGCCCCCGCAGCGTTCCGGATCCCGTATACGCACGACCACGCCGCGCTTGCCGGACGGCTGCGCCGCGCGGTCGAGCACGGCCCCGGCTTCGCGGTGGTGACGGGGACGCCCGTCGCCGACCTGGCCGTCCGGGACGCGCAGTCCTTCGCCGTGGAGATGCTCGACCCGCTCGGCACCGCCCTCCTGCAGGGCCGCGGCGGTGAGGGCGAGAGGGCGTGGCTCGTCCGCGACGAGGGCGTGAGCGCCCACACCGGAGAGGGCCGCTTCCACGAGAACGCGTACACCTCGAAGTCGCGCGGGTACCTCCATCTCCACAACGACCAGGCCGTACGGCCCTTCGGACAGGATCCAGACCTGCTGGCGCTGTTCGCCCACCGCCGCGCCCGCCGGGGCGGGGCCTCCCTCCTCCTCGACGGCCGCGCCCTGTACCGGATCCTGGCCGCAGAGCACCCGCGGGCACTGGCCGAGCTAGGTAGGCCGTACCCGGTCGACCGACGCCACGTCACGCCCGCGGGCGGACCCGAAGTGATACGCGTCCCGGTGTTCGACACGGGCGGCGGGCGCCTGGTCGTACGGTGCAACGCCAAGCGCATCGAAACGGCCGCCGAACTCACCGGAGACCGCTTGCCGGCCGGCCAGCGGGCCGCCCTCGATGTCCTGAAGAACCTCCTGGCCGGGCCGTCCCTGAGGATCCGCGTCCTGCTGGACGAAGGGGACTGCCTGCTCACCGACGACCGCCGCGTCCTCCACGGCCGCACCGCCTACGAGGACCACTCCGACCCCGAGCGCCGACGTTGTCTGATCCGCCTGATGCTCCGCCGGCACCCCGACTGACCGGACCGTGCGGCCTGACCGGAACGCACGACGGTTGCCGTACGGGTTTGCGGCCCGTGGCGGCTGCGGCAGCGCCGACGCCGGGCGACGGAGCCGGTGCGCACACCCGACGTGCCCTCTGCGCCCCACCGGTGCTGCCGGCGCGCGCCTTCACCCCACGCAAGGGCCGCGGCGTTTGCCGACTCCGCTGGGCTGGATACGGTGCTGGGCAACGATCGGCGTAGGTCTATCCCCAACAGCGTCTTACCCACCATCCGCCGTAGGGCGAGGCGAAGGGGTCGGGCCAGGTCTTGGCGATGTAGAGGTCGTCGAGTGGTTTCACCAGGTGCCGCAGCTCACGCGCTGCCCGTGGTGGAAGAGCGTGCATGGCCGTTTCCAGAACTTGCCGCTCGTCGGTGGTGTAGAAGGGGTTGCACAAAGGGCAACCGCAACCGCCGGAGAGGCTACGGCTGGGGCGGTGGGCTGTTCGTGACCACTGCTGCAAGGCCTGTGCTATCGCCCCAGGCCAGAGCCGGTCGTGTTCGAGGCGGGAAACCGCTCCGGCGAGCTTGCCGGAGCCACGCGGCAACCCGGGCGTTGGTGTTCCATGCGTCTGCCGCCTCGGGTGACGTCCGGAGGCGCGGACTCGGGACGGCCGATTACGCGGCATCGTCCTTTCTGATCTTGTTGTTCACGGGGCCACGATGCCATATCCGGGGACGGCATCGCGCCCCGGATCAGCCGTCGGCCGGTGGTCTTGCCCGTGTGCCGGGGCTTGGTTCCGTGCTTGCCGACCGTGCTTGCCGACCGTGCTTGATCCCGGAGTGCAACGCCCCGAGCTCAGATGCCCGGCCGGCCCGGGCGCGGCATGCCACAGCCCGTGCAGTACTGACTTCGGCTTTTCAAGGTGACGTTGGGTGTCGAGGGTGAGGCCGGTGCCGGTGATGAAGCCGTCGAGGGTGTCGGGCCGGTATTGAAGGCGTTTGTGGCGGTTGCGGACGAGGATTTCGAGTCGGTCGAGGGCCATGACGGCGAGGTTGGCCAGGCAGCGTTTGACGTGCGCCCACACGCCTTCGACGGGGTTCAGGTCGGGCGAGTAGGCGGGCAGCAGGAACACCGTCAGCCACTCGCGTTCGGCGACGAGGTCCCGCATCCGACGGGAGACGTGGGTGTTCAGGCGGTCCCAGACCAGCACGATCGGCGCTCTGACCAGGTGATGGACGCCGTCGCTCAGCGCGATGAAGTCCCGCTCGCCCAAACTGCGACGAATGGTGGCGTGCCCCCGGCGGTCATCCGGCGGGGGCCCGCCACCTTGTCCTCCAGCAGTGGCGGGGGCTCCGTCGCACGCCGCCACCACGCTCACCTGCTCACCTGCTTGCCGCCATCGTCGAGCTCGGCGGTGAGCTGGAGCTCCCAACTACCCTGACGGGCGCTTCAGGGGCGCGGTCATCCCAGAAGGCTGCTCGGTCAGCGACGCCGGCCGCCGCCGATGCGGCGGTCGTCGGCCAGTGCGGTAAGCGGGCCGAACTCGCTGGCAAGCTGGTTCCACGTCAGAACCTCGCCACAGCGGGCCGGGAACTCCTTCGGGTTGAACTCGGGCATGGTCCAGGTGCCAGTGCCCCGGTCCCGCAGCCACAGGTCCCCGTCACCGTCGACCACAGTCGGCGGGACCGGTACGGGCTCGGCCTGATCGGTGGGCTCCCAGGTGACCCGGCCCGGGTGGGAAACGCGGCGCAGCTCGGTGGTGGCCAGCCGCGCGGCCAAGTCACGGGTGGACTCTTCGGCGTCCTTGACCGACGTGAGTCGGAATGCGTCGTCAAGTACGGGCAGGGCTGGATTCTTGCTGCGCTTTGAACTCATACGCTGACTACCTCCGGTGGGGGGCGTCACATCCGTTATGGCACCCCGTAGAGGAACACGGTATCCGAGGCGGGAGCCGGGCCGGCTACGACCACTGTCCAGGTGGAGGCGCTGGCACACCGGGCGGCGAGCTCGGCGAAGATCGGCTCCAGGTCGGGTCGAGGAACCGTTTCACCGCTACTTCGCTGCACGCCGATGACGGGCGTGAGCCGCATCGTCGTGGTCCCGCCCGGTTCAACGGCGCCCGGGCCGTCCGGGTTACCCACGAGCGTGGCGGAGTTCACGGAGGGCGGTGCGGGCCGCCCCGCCCGTCCGCTGCGGCTGAGGCCGATGTCCGGGTGCCCGCCCAGCCGGACGGTGGCGGGTGATCCCCACCCTGCCCCGCTACGTCGGGACCACCGTAGGGGCCCCAGTCAAGGCAAGCCGAAATCCCATGGAGCCCACCTGCATGGCATGGAATGATCTTGGCGACTGCTGACGAAAGGGAAGGCTGAAAACGTGTACGTACCGTCATCTGCACGAGCTCTCGATGATGACGAGCGTGAGCTCGTGGAGCTGGCACGCCGCACAATAGACGCCCATACGGACGCCGGGCCCGACGAAGACGGGATCCACACGATGGGGGCTGCGGTCATGGCCGCCGACTACCGGATGTTCGCTGGCGTGAACCTCTACCACTTCACCGGCGGACCCTGCGCCGAACTCGTGGCTCTGGGAGCCGCACGAGCCCAGGGCGCCCGCCAGATGCGCTGCATCGTTGCCGTGGGAAACCACGGGCGGGGGGTCATCGGCCCGTGCGGGCGTGATCGGCAGGTCTTCGTGGACTACTACCCCACCATGCGCGTCATCGTGCCTACGCCTGCGGGGCCCAGGTCCGTTCTCGCCGCCGACCTGATGCCGCTTACCCAGCGATGGACCCCGGAAGGCATGGCCAGTCTCGACCCATCGCTCTACCAAGACCCCGAGACGGCCGGTCCCCCGATCATCCGGTTCAACCCCCGCTACCTTGAAGACGTCCGCTCTGGCGCGAAGACCAAGACCACCCGCTTCCGGGACCCGGCCCAGCTCGGGCCAGCACGGCTGGTGTTTGAAAGCGACCCCGAAGTCGTCCTGCTGGCAGAGGTGACCGGTATCAGGCACTGCCTGGTCAGCGACCTGACCAACCAGGACGCCCAAGCCGAGGGGCTGACGACCGCAACCGAACTCCGGGAAGGCCTCAAGGGCCACTACCCAGATCTGGCGGGAACCGACGAAGTCGACGTGATCACCTTCCAGATCAACGACAAGACAGGCGCTGCTTAAACCGCGGAGGCGGGCACCAGCGAGGACTGGGCTCAAGGTGACGACGAGCAGATCTCCTCTGACGCCCGCACCTTACGGCCGAGCTTCCTCGCTCTCTGCGGCCCCTCGTCCTTGCCCAGCCGCCATGACCGTCACAGATATCCGCCCCAGCCGATTTCACAGATTTTCATCACCATCACCGGCGTAGGACCTCTTCCCCTGGCTATATCGCAGGTAGGACACCTCATGCAGCTAAGGAGTCAAGGTGTCCGGCAGGGACACCGGTCTGAAGGCGTCAAGTAAGTCATGATCACAGGGATGTGTCGGGCGTGAAGGCGTACGTCCGAAGCGGATCCAGATGTAGCTCGTGCGGACTCGGCAGGAGCGCCATCCAGCCACACCCAGGCCCCTGGGTCTCCCGATCGTACGAAGGACCGGAATCAACCCGCCAACAAGGTAAGGAGTGTCGTAGTCGGCCCGTACGGCCAAGTACCACGCTCAGTTCTCGGGCTGTCCTGGGTGGACCAGTCGGCGGCAGGAGATCCCGTTCGCTCGTCGGGTCGGTGATCCTCGGAGGATGCGTGCCGCCCGCCTGATCCGTATGGCTCTCCTGATCCAGTCGAACCCCGGCCTGACTGCGGCTGCCCTCGCTCGTGAGCTGGAGATCTCCGAGCGGACCGTGATCCGCGACGTCCAGGCGTTGCAGGAGGCCGGCGTCCCCGTCCGGTCGGAGCGGGGCCGGGTGGGCGGGTACTTCCTTGCCGCCGGATACCGGACCCGGCTCACCACGCTCCATCCGAGCGAGGCGGAGACGCTCTTCCTGTTCGGTCTGCCCTCGGCGTTGCGGGACCTGGGGCTGTCGGACGCGGCGGAAACTGCCCGGCTGAAGCTGACCGCGACCCTGCTCCCGTCGGTACGCCAGGCCGCTGAGTCCTCGGTGCGCCGCTTCCACCTCGACGCTCCCGCCTGGTTCCGCGAACCCGCCACCCCGGAACTGCTGCCGGAACTGGCCCGCGCGGTGTGGGCGGACCGGGCCGTCGAGCTGTCGTACGCGCGGCCGGGCCGGGACGGCGCACCGTCCTCTGCCGTGGCGCGGGTGGTGGAGCCGTACGGGCTCGTGCTGAAGGCCGGTACTTGGTACGCCGTGGCCCGCATCCCCGGTGAGCGGGAGGATCATGACGGCGGCTGGCGTACCTACCGGGTCGACCGGATCACTGCCCTCGGCCCCGTTCACGGAGCGGAGGAGCCGTTCGTGCGCGACTCGTCGTTCGACCTGGCCGCGCACTGGGACGCCCGCTCGGCCGCCTTCGCCCGCACCCTGCTGCGCACCACCGTCACAGTCCGGCTGACCAGCCCGGGGCTGGACCGGCTGCCGGCAGTCGTGGACGGGGCTGCCGTCGTGGACGCTCTCGCCTCGGCGAGCGCCCCGGACCCCGCCGGCCTGGTCACCGTCGACCTGCCGACGGAGTCCGAGGACGTCGCCTTCGACCAGTTGGCCCGGCTCGGCGCGGACGCCGAAGTGCTGGCCCCGGCCCGGCTGCGCGCCCGCTTCCGCGAGCGCGCGGCGGCGCTGACCGCGCTCTACCAGGCCGCCCCCGGGACAGCGTCGCCCGAGGAAGGCGAGGACCAGCGGTAGTCCTCGGCGGAGGCTTCCTTGCCGCCGTAGGTCACGTCCTCGAAGTACGCCCAGGCGTCCGGGCGGCTGCCGTCCACGTCCGTCACCCCGTACGCCCTGGCGAGTTCCCCGCTGGAGGTGGACTTGCCGTTCCACCGCTGCGCGCGGTCCTGGTCGGCGGCCAGTGCCGCGACCGCACGGGCCAGGTAGCGCGGGGACTCCGCGATCGCGAACGCCGGCTCCTGCGCGACCGCGTCGCGCCAGTTCTCCTCACTCACACCGAAGTGGGAGAGCATCTGCTCCGAGCGCAGGAAGCCCGGCGAGACCGCGACCGCCGCGCCCCCGTACGGGGCGAGCTCCTGCCCCAGCCCGAACGCGAGGCGGATCGGGGCGTTCTTCGCCAGGTCGTAGTAGATGTTCTCCCGGTAGCGGCGGTTGAAGTGCGCGGTGCCGTCGGTGACTTCCACGTGCAGCGGCGCGTCGGAGCGGATCAGCAGCGGAAGCAGCAGCGCCGCAGTGATCACATGCGAGCGCACGCCGAGCTCCAGAATCCGCAGGCCGTCAGCAAGCGGTGTCTCCCAGCTCTTCTTCCCGAACACCGAGGTGACCAGAAGGTGCTCGCCGCCCCACAGGTCGTTGACGAGGATGTCGAGCCGCCCGTACTCCCGGTCGATCCGCTCGACGAGGGCGCGTACCTGGGCTTCGTCGAGATGGTCGGTGGGAACCGCGATTCCGGTGCCGCCCGCTGCGGTGACGAGTTCGGCGGTCTCCTCGATGGTCTCGGTGGTCCGGCCGACCTCGCTGGCCCGGTCCCGGGTGGTACGGCCGGTGACGTACACGGTCGCACCGGCGCGGCCCAGCTCCACAGCCTGGGCCCGTCCCGCCCCGCGGGTAGCACCCGCCACGAGCGCGACCCGCCCCGTGAGCGGCCCCGCTGGGCCGGCCTGCACGGTGTTCTGAGTGTTCTGAGTGTTCTGGATCGTGCTGTTCTGGTTCGCCATGGCATCCATCGTTCATGCCAAAACTGACAGAACACGTCACCCTTTACCGGAGGTCCCGCGCTCGCCCCGACCACAACGCAAACACCACAGGTGGATGCAGGCATCGCCAACCTGCGGGCCGGCTAGCACGCTCAGCAGACCGACCATCGCGCTCAAGGGCCGACCGCGGCGCTCAGTCTCAATAGCTGTGACTGAGCGTCTTACTTGGCCCGTCCGGCCAAGTAGGCGTCCCCTGCAATCGCCCTAGCTACCGGTGTGATGCCGGCGACCGCTGAGGCGCCAAGAGCCACCAAGGCGTAGGCGCGCGCGAGCTCCACCAGCGCACCGGACGCCTGGCCTGCGGACTGGTCCGCGGGCCAGCTGAGCTTCCTTGCCGATGGCCGCCAGCAGTGCGTCGCGGGCGTCGGCGACGGCGGGCGGCTGCACCACCTGAATCACCGCAGAGATCTGCCGAATCCCTTCCACCGACGTCGCCGCGGTGGCTTCTTCTCCGCCGCTGGTCACAATCACCCCCTTTGAAGTGGCTGTATACGCTGCGGCAACTGCGCCGGGCATCGAGTGGCAAGCGAGCAGATCGCCCACTGAGAGCGATAGAGCGGAATCCGGCAGTGGCCGAGAAACGCTCAAGCGGTCCGCTCTCTTTCAGGTCGTGCTGGCCGAGACGACCTGGGCACCGGCCTGCGCAGGGTGCGGTCATTGCCAGCGGGATCCGGCCACTATCTGGCCGGTGGGCAGCTTCGTCGCGCCGCGGAACCGGGAGACCGTGAGCTCGGTATCAGAAGAAGGTCACGGCCGAACCCGGCTGCGACCAGCTCGTTTCACGGAGGACAAGTGCCGCAGGACATCGAGTTCCGCCTGCCTTTCCCACTCTCGGTCAGCCCGGACCTGGAGGGTGCGCGGCAGCGCAATCTGGGGTGGGTGCGGCGTATGGGTCTGGTCGGGGAGGGCCGGTCGCTGGAGTGGTTCGCGTCGTGGGACATGCCGCTCCTTGCCGCCCGCGGTTTCCCCTACGCGACCGGGCCGGCCCTGGACTTGTGCGCGGACGCAATGGCGTTCTTCTTCGTGTTCGACGACCAGTTCGACGGCCCTCTTGGCCAGGACCCGGCCCGCGCCGCAGCCGTGAGCCAGCAGCTGATCGACATCCTGCACGGCTCTACCCCCGGGCCGGCAGCGGATGCGTGCTCGGTGGCGTTCGCGGAACTGTGGGCGCGCTGCATAGACGGCGCGCACCCGGGGTGGGTGGCGCGTACCGCGTGCGAGTGGGAGTACTACTTCGCCACGCAGGCCCATGAGGCGATCGGCAGGCTCCGCGGGACCCCTGCCGACATGGAAACCTATCTGCAGGTCCGACGGGGTATCGCCGGCACCGACCTGCCGCTGTCCCTGGGCGAGCGGGCCGCTGGCATCACCATCCCGGCCGGTGCCTTCCACAGCCCGCACCTGCGGATCATGCGCCAGGCCGCCATCGACGTCACCTTCATGTGCAACGACGTCTACTCCCTGGAGAAGGAGGAAGCCCGTGGCGACATGGACAACCTCGTCCTCGTCCTCGAACATACCCAGGCGTGCACCCGCGAGGAAGCGATCGCGGCTGCGGTCCGGGAAGTCGACGCTCGTGTCGAGCGGTTCCGGGAGCAGACCCGCCAGATCCCGGCCATGTGCCTGCACCTCGGCCTCACCGGTCCCCAGCGAACCGCGGTGGCCACGTATGCCGAGGTCATGGGGTTCTGGATGACCGGCTACCACGCCTGGCAGACCCAGACCCGCCGCTATACCAGCGCGCTCCAGATCGTCCCTCACACCGGGCCCGGCTACTTCGACGAGGTCCTGGGAGCGTAGATCCGTATCAGACGCGATTCACTCGTGCCGGGGCGGCATTGTGGTGTCGCCCCGGCTTTCCCCCGGGTCGGACGGGTCTGGGGTGTGCCGCAGGATTTCCCGCAGATATGCGACGCGTGCGGCCGGGTCGGGCCGCAAGGCGATGCCGTCGGTCCCGCTCACCGTGTTGAGCAGGGTGCGCAAGGGGACGGGCAGCAGTGCGAGGAAGGGCAGGACGGCGAGGTAGCGGGGCAGGTGGACGACCGGTCGGGGGCGGCGGCGCGGTGCGGTGACCGCGGCGCCGACCTGGTCGGGACGGACGGGCCGGAACCCGCGCTGCGCGCCCAGTCCGGTGCTTGCCGCGGTGGATGCCCGGTAGGGGCAGACGGTGCTGACCTTGATGCGGCACCCACATGGCGGGTGTCGACCTCCTTCCACGTGCCGTCGTCGCCGAGGAAGTTGACCCGCTCGTTGTAGTAGCGCGTCGTGAAGGTGCCGTCCGGGTTGGTGAAGGTCCGCGCCTCGGCGGCCCGTTTCGCGGGCACTTCCTTGCTGGCCTTCGGGTCGAAGCCCTTGGGTGCGGCCCGGCGCGGGGACGGGACCTTCACGTAGGGGGGCAGCGGCACCTTGGGGGCCTTGCCCGGCTTGATGCGGGTGGTGCCGGAGTCCGGGGCGAGTTCGCCGCGTCCCTTCAGGGCATCCGCGCGGCCGCCGGACGCGGCCGCGTCGGTGGCGTCGCCGGGGGCGGAGTGGCCGCGCCCGCGGGCCGACCCCCAGCCCTGTTCCGGTAGTTCGCCGGCTCCGGGGCCGGATCTGGAGGCGGACCACAGGCCGGCGGCCTGTGCTGCCTGTTCCGTGCCCGCGAGCACGGTCATGGTGATCGCCATGGATATGACGAGTGGACGGGTGATGCGCACCGCGTTGAGCTCCCTCAGAGTTGATCAGTCGGGGCAGTAAATCCGGGCTCCCAGGAAAATCGCAAACCTGCCCGACCGCTGGTCCGTTCAGGCCCGGATACGTGCAACACCGAGCGGTTTCCACCGACGGGAACCGGTACCTCCGCACTCGTGCGCGAGGCACGAGCGGAAGGACGGCCCGTACTGATCCGCCACCGGCGGAACCCCCCTCCCGTGGGCACGGACGGCCACAGCCCACCGCCGTTACGGTTCCGTCCGGGTGCTGTTCTACGATCGCGGCTCGGCGAGCGTGCGCGGCGCCGTACGAGGGCTGGACGGACTGGACGGAATGGGGGACGGAATGGCGATCGAGAGGCCTGGCCGGCCGGAGGACCTGCCGGCGGCCGAGGTGCTGTGGGCGCGCTGGGCCCTGGTCGCCGTACTGGAGGCCACGGCGGAGGCGGAGACCCGGGGCGTCCACCGCGGCGGCGCCTGGATCGACGGCCTGGGCCTGCACCTCGACGACCGCGGCTGCACCTGGTGGACGTTCGAGCAGGTGGGCGAGGGCCGCTACGTGCTGTACGGCGAGGACGAGTCCAGTGCCGTGAAATGGCACGAACCCGCGATCGACATGCTGGCGCAGGCGCCGGACTGGCTGCCGTACGAGCGCCTGCGGGAGCTGCTGGAGGGCTCGGAGCTGGGCTGCGTGTACTGGTACGAGAACGGTGCCTGGGCCCGCGCCCCCTACCCGGACGACCTCGACGACGACGGCCTCGACTGCGGAATGAGCCGTTTCGCGGTGCGCGAGGAAGCGCTCCGCGACCTGATCGCCGCGGAACGCGGCCTGCCGCGCGGGCGGGCGGACGGCCTGCTGGCCGCCGCCGAGGCGCGCGGCCTCACGGCGGTCGAGATCCGGGAGGTGCTGGACGCGGCCTCTGTCGCGCACGAGTACGTGCCCGCTGACCGGGAGGCGATGCTGCGGTCCCTGGATCTCGCGACCCTGACGGCCCCCGTCTCCGCCACTCCGGCCCCGTCGAACACCTCCGACTGACACCGGGAGCCCCTCCCGCCGCCGCGACCGCCGCGGCCACCCGCACGACTGGCCGGCCCCGGCCCGCACCCGGGGCAGCCCTCCGGCAAGGGGAGCCCGCCGACGACCGGCGAACCGTCGGTGCATGCCGACCGCGGGTTGCTCGCGGCGGGCGGGGACATCATCAACTCGGTGACCCTCTACGTCGAGAACGGCACGGTCCAGCCGCAGGGGGCGTACGGGCCGATCGCTGACGTCCTGGCACCCGCCGGGCTGTGCAACGCGCCCCGCCACAGAACTGTTCGTCGACCGAGGTGAGGCCTCAGCCTGCTGGGCGCCGCTTTCGCGACGCCCGGCGAGGTCGTCGTGCAGGCCGTTCACGGCCTGGGCGGAATCGGGAAGTCGAGCCTGGCCGCCCACTGGTCCCGCCATCACCACACCGGCAACCCCCACCGGCACTCGCTGGTTCGCGGCGACATCTCGGAGCGCACGGTCTCTCACGGGCCGTAACAGGGTTAATTCGGCTCGTAGTTATTGGATGAATCCTCGACTGAATTCACGTCAACAAGGATTCGCGGATTATCTCGATTCGATAACGAGATCACCATATTGGCCTGGACCATCCGCGACCAGGACAGGCAACCCCATTGCTTTTAAAGGGAACTGACTTGTCATCAAATGAATAGGTCAGGTAACGGTCGGATATCTTGAGCCCGATTCCCGTTTGTCCGAAATCTCCGCCGCGCCCGTCTGGCAGGCTTCCGCTCACCCACTTCTCCGGCCAAAGGTTTGAGGTGTGCATGACTAGTAATTGTCGATGGGGGCGTGGGCATCGGCGCAGGCCCGCCGGTCGCGGCACCGGCGCCGGTGTCCCGCCGGTCCGGTCCGCCGTGTCGCGCCGCGCCCGCTGACCGCCCGTCACTTCCCGAAGGGCCGTCCACGGCTGCCGGTACCACCGGCCCGGGGCGCAGGCCCCCTTCCTGCAACTGCACAGCAGCCCCGACGACCGGGGTGTCGTGCATGCAGTTCCCCGTTTCCCGGATTCAAGGAGCATGGTGCACAGACGTCGCATGTCCCATCGCAAGAAAGCACTGACAGCCACGGTCACAGCCGCACTCTCCGGCGGTCTGCTGTTCGGCTTCGGCGCCCTCGCCCAGGCCGATCCGGTCACCGGCACGGTCACCGGCGGGCAGGGCGGCTACCGGACCGTCAACCACCGGACCGCGCCGTCCCTCTCGGCCCGGATCAACGGCTCCTCGAAGGTCGGCGACAGCATCCGGATGTCCTGCCGGACCACCGGCGACACCGTGGAGAGCAACCCGCGGTGGATCTACACCGGCTCGTACTACATCGCCGACGCCTTCATCCACGAGAACACCACGCCCCTGCCGGTCTGCGGCTCGACCCCGGACCCGAAGCCCACCCCCACGGGCCCCGCGACCGCGAAGACGGTCAGGATCACCATGCAGAAGCAGGTCAGGACCCAGTGGTGCTGGGACGCCTCCGGCGTGACCATCGCCAAATACTGGGGCCACTCCGTCACTCAGGAGCAGTTCTGCCGGCTCGCCGCCCAGGGCACCTGGGTGGACTGCAACAACCAGCCCGCGACGCTGGAGGACATGGCCAACGGGCTGGCCAGGCTGGGCCTGCGCAACAGCGGCCGCAGCCTCTACCGCAACGCCTCGTTCAGCGAGTCCGCCGCGGAGGTCGCCGCGGGCCGGCCGTTCGCCGTCCGGTTCGGATGGCACAGCGGAGGCGGCCACATGAACGTCATCTACGGCTACGACCGCACCAGCAACATGATCGCGGTCGGTGACCCGTGGCAGACCACCCAGACCTACACCTGGTGGAACTACTCCACGTACGTGAACAACAACCAGTTCCAGTGGACGCACTCCCGCGTCGGCATCCAGGACTGAGGAGCAGACCGACCATGCAGACCATACGACGCACCAGGCGCGCGGCCATCCGGGCCGCCGTGCTCGCCACTGCCGCACTCGCCTCCGCCCTGTGCGGAATCGTTCCGGCACAGGCCGCGCCGGGCGACGGCATCGCAGGCTACCCGTCCGCCCGGCAGACCGTCCGCAGCGAACAGCTCCGTGACACCGTCTCCCGCTTCCTCGTCTCGGCCCGGCAGCACGGCAGTGCCGCGGCCGCCGCGGACGGCGGTCCCGTCGGCGCGCCCGTGAACGCACCCGCCAAGGGCCCCGCCGCGCCCGGGTTCGTTCTGAAGGACCCGGTGCCGATGTACGAGATCAGCCCCGAGTTCGTGGCCGGCGGGAGCCGGGCCACCCCGCGGACCGCGCTCCGGCTCTCGTACCTGGCTTCCCGGGTGACCGCCGCCGACGGCACCAGCGCCGCCGTACTGCTCGCACCCAAGCGCAACGCCGCCGCGATGGGAAGCGGCCCGCAGCAGGTCGGCGCCGCAGGGTGGGAACTGGCCGCCATCCGGGACGGCGAGAACGATGTCCGCCTCGCCGAACGCGGCACCCCGCAGAGCCGCGTCTTCACCGAGCCGCAGATCCACGCCTGGTACCGGCTCACCGCCGAGGGCACGGTCGAGCCGCTCAACAGGGAGGCGACCGCCGGTCTCGGCGGAAAGCGCGCCATCACCCTCGCCGCCTACCAGAGGCTGGTCAACGCCCGCTACGGCGACAAGTTGCCCGGCTCGGCATACGACCGCAAGGGGATGGCCGGCGGGTACGGCGGCCTCATGGAAGCGGAATCGAAGGAGTCGCAGCAGCCGGACCAGTCGGATCAGGTCGCGGCCGCGTCCGGGATTCCGGCGGTGGAGCCGTCCCGGAAGCCGCTGGCCGTCGCCGGGGCCGCGGCTCTGGCTGCCGCCGGCGCCCTCGGCGGCGCGGCAGTCTACGTACGCCGCCGCAGGACTACCGGCTCCCGCTGACGACGCGCCCCTGGTGCATAGGGGGTGAAGCCCGGGCCGGCAGAGGCACCCCTGTCCGGATGGGGTGCCCCCGGTCCGCCGGCCGCCCTTCACGAGCCCTCCGCCTCCCCCTACGCGGCGCCCATCGGAGAGGTCCCGGTGGTGGCACGAAGTCATGGATACCTGCGAGGTACGCGCCGCGATCGACGCCCGGTCATGCCCTACGCAGCGGCATCCGGGCCCCGCAAAAGTACGCCCGACCCCAGTTTTGCGGGTGGAATTGCCTGGGACCGCGCCCCGCCACCGTGATCGACTGTGGCTGCCGCAGGGGCGCCCTACCGCGTCGGCGGCCGGAGGGAAGCGCATCCGTGCCCGAACGGGTCGGTCGCACGCACGAAGGAGAGACATGCTGGTCCGCAAGTTGAAGGCGGCCGCGATCGCGGCCACCGCAGTCGCGAGCGTCGCGGTGATGGCCACGCCGGCCCAGGCGGGGGCCTACTGCTCGTACGGAGGCGGCGTCTACCTCTGCGAGTACAAGCCGACCACCCGCATACTGCCCGACGGCACGAAGCAGGACTTCGTCGTCGGCAGCGACCGCGCGGTGTGGACCCGCTGGACGGACTCCGACGGGGACTGGTCGCGGTGGATGTCCATGGGCGGCAAGGCGTACAGCCAGGTCTACACCTACGACTACGACACCAGCGACCCCTGGTCCTTCCGGATGTTCTACTACGACCAGCAGGCCGAGTACTGGGGCCGCAACCGCGACCACAACGGCAACTGGTCCGGATGGATCCACTACGACACCCCGCTCAACGGCTGACCACGTGCCGGCCGCATGACCCCAGCGGCCCGGCCGGGGCTCCCCCAGCCCCTACGACGGGCCCCGCGAACGGAAGCGTTCGCGGGGCCCGTCGCCGCGTTCCCCAGCGGCCGTCGCCGACGGCGTTCCCCGCCACTCTCCGTACCTCCGGCCCGGCCCGGCCCGGCCACGGCACCCTCGGCCGGCTCACCGCTGCTCTCACCACACAGCAGGTGCTCGGACTGACCTGCACCGCGACGGGGGACACGGGCCCGGGGGCCGGCGCACCCGGAGTAGCCGGCATCGGCGACGGCGCGGAATCCGGGCGGTTCTCCCGCAACCCGCCGACCGGGCCGCGAGGCGCGAACGGCTCGGAAGCCGCGGCGGACGGCCGCCGGCCTTCGACCGAGAGACCCACGAGCAGCGCAACTCCGTCAAGCGGTGCATCACCAAGGTCGAGCAGTCGCGCGGCCTGGCCACTGGCTACGGCAAGACCGTCACCATCCACCTCGCCGGACTCCACCACGCCGCCATCTTCATCCGGTCCGCGAGATGGTCCAAAGGAACGGCCTACGCGGGCTGGACCTGGTGGAGCTCGGCGCGGCCGAAGAGCAGGGCGGTGCGGCGCACTTCTGCGGGTGCAATGCCCGCGGGGGTGCGGGCGCGGTGTCAGGCCCGCGTGTTCACGGCCGCGTAGTGAGGCGAGCGACGGCCGCGTCGTAGCGGGTCCGGTGCTCCGGGTCCGCCGATGCCTTCAGCAGGGCGCCGAGGGCCCGTACCGCGCCGTCCTCGTAGCCGGAGGACTCTGCCTCCCGGGCCGCCAGGTCGAGCTGCCGTATGCCCCCGGCTTCGTCGCCGAGGCCCAGCAGGGCCTCCCCCCGCACCATGAGGAGCAGGATGCGGGGGATGTCGACCGTGCCGGGCCGCCCGTCGGCGGCGTTGCCTGCGGCGGAGTCGGCTGCGGCGGAGTCGGCTGCGGCGGAGTCGGTTGCGTCGGAGTCGAAGGCCAGGGCTTCGTCCGCTATGTCGAGGGCCCGGCGCCACTGCCCGGCGTCGGCCCGGTGGCGGGCGAGGTGCTGGAGGGCCAGCCTCTCGATGGTGCGGTCGCCGGCGCCGCGGGCCAGCTCCACCGCCCGCTCGCACCCCTGCGCGGCCTCGTCCGGGCCGCCGCGCGCCGCCTGCGCCATGGCGAGGACGATCAGGGCGTTCGCCTCGGCCACCGCGTCCCCCGCCCGGGACGCGAGCGCGGAAGCGGCCCCCAGCCGGGACAGCGCCTCCTCGGTGCGGCCCTCTTCGATCAGCACCCAGCCGAGGACGTTCAGCACCCGCGACTCGCCGTACCCGTCGCCCGTCGCACCGTCGGCGCGCGCCGACGCGAGTGCGGTCTCCAGGAGCGGGACCCAGCCGTCCCGCACGCGCCACACGATCAGCGGCCACAGCGTCAGGACGATCCGCCAGGCCCTGCCGTGCAGTGCGGCCTCGTGCGCCGCGGTAGCGGCCAGCGCGAGGTCGTCCCGCTCGGCCGCGTACCAGGCCACGGCGTCGGACCGGTCGGCGAACTCCCGTACGGCGGCCGGGGCCAGGTGGTCCGCGGGCAGCGGGAAGCACTCCTCGTTGCCCGGCTCGGCCGCCGCCACGGCGGCGACGCCCGTGGCCACGTAGTGGTCGAGGACTCGCGTGAGGGCCTGGGGGCCGGCGTCCAGGCTCCGTGCGTAGAGCCGTACGAGGTCGTGCAGGGTCCACCGGCCGGGCGCCGCCTCCGTGACGAGGTGCGCGGCGGCCAGCCGCTCCAGGGCAGCCTCGGCGGCTGCCGGGCCGGTGCCCGCCAGGGCCGCGGCCGCGTAGCGGTCGACGTGCGTGCCGGGGTGGCGGCCGAGATGGGCGAACAGCCGGCAGACGTCCTGCGGAAGCTGCTGGAGCGTCACGCGCAGCGCCGCCCGGACACTGGTGTCCTCCACGTCGAGCAGGCCCAGCCGGCGCGTCTCGTCGGACATCTCGGCGGCCATGGCGTCCAGCGACCAGCCGGGGCGCTGCACCAGTCGGGCAGCCGCCACGCGCAGGGCGAGGGGCAGCCCGCCGCAGAGTTCGGCGAGCCGCCGTGCGGCCGCCGGCTCGGCGCGGACGCGTTCGGTGCCGAGCACCCCGGCGAGGAGCGTCGTGCCGTCCTCCGGGGCGAGTACGTCGACGGCGACGGGGCGGGCGGTGTCGGTGACGATCAGGCCGGGCAGGCGGTGCCTGCTGGTGACGACGGTGACGCAGTGGCGGCCGCCGGGGAGCAGCGGCCTGACCTGCTCGGAATCCCGCGCGTTGTCGAGTACGACGAGGACGCGGCGGTCGGCGGCGAGCGACCGGAACAGCGCGGCGGCGGCGTTCGCCGACTCCGGTATCCCGCCCGGCGGCACGCCGAGCGCCACCAGGAAATCGCGCAGCACTTCGATGAGGGCGGGCTCGCCCGTCCCGCCGAAACCGCGCAGGTCGGCGTGGAGCAGCCCGTCGGGGAATCCGGCGCGGCCGCGGTGGGCCCAGTGCAGTACGAGGGCCGTCTTGCCGACCCCGGCGGGCCCGACGACCAGGCAGACCGGCGCCTCGCCCGCCGCGGCCCGGGACAGGGCGTCCAGTTCCGCCGCCCGTCCGTGGAATCCGCGCGGTGCGCGCGGCAGCAGGTCGGGCGCGGCGGCCGGCGCCGGGGCATCCGGTACAGCGGCGGGCGGCGCCGGGGCGTCCGGTACGGCGGCGGGCGGCGGGGGCGAGGCCTCCGCCTTGGCGGCCCGGCGGGGGCGGCCCAGGCTCGCGGCGTGCTCCAGCCGCCGGGCGGCGTCCCCGTCCAGGGCCAGGGCTGTGGCCAGCGCCTGTACGGTGCGGCGCTGCGGCCCCCGGGAGCGGCCGCGCTCCATGTACGACAGAGCCCGCACGCTCACGCCCGCGGCGTGCGCCAGCTGCTCCTGACTGAGCCCGGCTGCCGTGCGCAGGCCGTGCAGGAGCGCGCCGAAGCCGCCGGTGGCCGGCGTACCGGTGTCCATGCTGGATGTCTCCTGGTCAGTGCGGACCAGCCGGAACGCCGTACTCCGCCCGCAAAAGTATGCACTACCTACTTTTGCGGGCGGCTCCCGCCGACCGGCACATGATCTTGTCCGCCCGTACAGGCCACCGCAGTACCTGGGCGGACGTACCGGACGGCAGGGGGCCCGCCGATTCCTCGGCGGGACCCGGGTTTTGCGGCAAGCCTCCCGGTGCGCTAGGAGTTGAGGGAGGCGAGGGAAGATCTCCCTGCCGCTCTGGGAGCGACCCGGTGAGCATGTTCGCCCTGATCCACGGGGCCGGCGACGTCGGCTGGTACTGGCACGCGGTCGAAGCGGAGCTGCGGGCGCGCGGGCACGACACGGTGGCTCCCGATCTTCCGGGTGAGGACGACTCGCTGACGTTGGACGACTACGCCGACGCCGTGCTGGAGACGGTCGGCGACCGGCGCGACCTGGTGGTCGTGGGGCAGTCCTTCGGCGCGTTCACCGCCCCGCTGGTCGCGGCCCGCCGTCCGGTCGAAGCGCTGGTCCTCGTGGCCGGGATGGTCCCTGCGCCCGGCGAGTCACCCGACCAGTGGTGGGACGCGACGGGCTACGCCGGGGCCGTGCGGCGCCAGGCGCTCCGGGACGGCGGCCGTACCGGAAGCACCGACCCCTACGTCGCCTTCTACCACGATGTGCCCCGCGAACTGGCCGCGGAGGCGATCGGCCGGGAACGGGCCCACCCTTCGCCGGCCGCGTCGGCCCAGCCCTGGCCGCTCGACGCCTGGCCGTCCGTGCCGACCCGGTTCGTGTTGTGCACCGAGGACCGCTTCCTCCCTCCCGGCTTCCTGCGCCGCCTCGTGCGGGAGCGTCTCAGGGTGGTCCCCGACGAGATCGCCGCGGGCCACTGCGTCGCACTGGGCCACCCCGTAGAACTGGCCGATGCCCTGACCGGCGCCGGGATGCGCAGCCCGGGCTGACCCGCTTCCGCTGCCTTCCCCGCGCTGCCCTTTGGGGTGCCCTGGGTCCGGGCCATGCCCCGATCGATCTTGCTGACGCCCACGAGGAAGCGGTGCACGCCCACCTGGACCCCGACCCGCATCGACCCGGTCGTACCTGGTACGGCGGACCAGCGGTCCGTGGCGCTCCCGGCGAGGCCGTCGAATCCGGGAGACGGCGCTCGATGAGGCCGGCCCCGCCCTGCCCGTCGGCGTCGAGCAGGACGGCACGCTCTGTGCTACCCGCCCGCTGCGGCCGCCACCGGATCGGTGCGGGCTCGCATACGTGTCGCGTCTTCGCGCGGCGGCGCGCCGAACTGGCGCTTGTACTCGCGGCTGAACTGCGAGGGGCTGTCGTATCCCACGCTGGAGGCGACTGCGGTCACGTCGTGCGGGCGGCGGGTCAGCAGCAGCCGGGCCGCCTGCAGCCGGATCTGCTTCTGGAACTGGATCGGGCTCATCGCGGTGACCGACTGGAAGTTCCGGTGGAACGCGGAGACGCTCATCCCGGAGGACCGGGCCAGGTCCTCGACCCGGAAGGCCTCGGCGTAGTGCTCGCGGATCCAGCCCACCGCCCGGGTGACGTGGGTCAGACCGCTGTCCGCCAGGCCCAACTGCCGCACCGTTTCTCCCTGCTCCCCCGTCATCAGCAACCACAAGATCTCGCGCTTGATCAGAGGGACCATCACCCGGCGGTCGCGCGGCCGGTCCAGCAGGCGCAGCAGCCGTACGACGGCGTCGATCAGCTCGGCCGGTGCGTCGCTGACCGTGATCCCGGGCCGGGTCGACCGGGACGACGGCGGCAGGTCGCCGGGCCCCGCCTGAAGCATCAGCTCCGCAATGACGGCGGGATCCAGCGTCATGCCGAATCCGAGTTCGGGCCCCTGTGCGATGCGGCCCACCACCGGCAGGTCAGCCGAGGCGACCAGGTACTGGCCTACGCCGTACTCGTACACCCGGTCTCCCAGCGCGAGCCGCTTGGCTCCCTGGGCGATGACCGCCAGCACCACGCCGGACATCGTGTACTCCGGCTCGGCGCCCGGCTCGGCCCGGCAGATCCGGACGCCGTCGATGGCCGTGCTCAGATCGGGCCGCGCATGGCGGCCCAGCAGGTCGCGGAGCTCGTCGAGAAGCATGCCCTCATCCAATCACGAGTCCCGCAGGATCCCCCTGCCAGGAGGAGGATCGTGCAAGAACGCGCGAGAATCGGACGGGCCCCTGCGTGCCGGGTCGGCCGGGACGCCTACTCCCCGGCGTACGCGTAGTGCGCAATGATCCGGCCACGGGCGCTGGCATGAAAGCGCAGGTGGAAGCCGACCAGGGCCGGCGACGCGTCCGCATCCGGACCCAGTTTCTCCCGGTCGACGGCATACACCGTGAACACGTACCGGTGCGGGCCGTCCCCTTCCGGCGGCGCGGCTCCCCCGAAGTCCCTGCTGCCGTAGTCGTTCCGCACCTGCACGGCACCGGCGGGCAGCCCGGTGAAGTCCCCGGTTCCGGCCCCCGCCGGCAGCTCGGTCACGTCCGCCGGGATGTCGAAGACCGTCCAGTGCCAGAACCCGCTGCCGGTCGGCGCATCCGGGTCGTAGCACGTGACCGCGTAGCTGCCGGTGCCCTCGGGCCCGGCCGACCAGCCGATCTGCGGCGAGGAATTCCCCTTCGCGTACACGTGTGCGTCCGGCAGGGTCCCGCCGTCGGTCACGTCCGTGCTGCTCACCGACAACTCGGGCACCGGCGGGTGGAAGGCGTGCGGCAGAGGCGGCAGTTGCACCTGATCACTCAACTTCTTGATCCTTCATCGTGTCTACGAGGGCTGCTGCCCCGGGCGTGTCCCCATCGGAACACGAACCCGGCGGGAACGACCTACGCCCGGCAGGATCGTGCAAGAGGTTGCGATCTTTGCCCGGCACAAGGCGCCGGTGCCGCGACCACGACCACGACCACGACGGCAACTGGTCTGCGTGGATCCGCTATGACCTCCCGCTCAACGGCTGAACGCCGAGCCCGCCCGCGAGGTCCCCATCGTCCGGGCCGGGACTCCTCCGGCCCGCTCAACGGCCCCCGCGAGCAGTGGGATCGGCCAGTGCTGCGACCGCATAGGTTCACCGGGTCGGACGGCGCGGGTTGCTGGTGGGGCGGTCGGCCGTCGCACAGGCCGCCGACGCCGCCAACGGCACGTGGGTGACAATGAGGCCGTGGCCAACCAGTCGGATCATCGTTGCTTTGGATTCTGACGACTGCCGAGAGGCTGTCGAAGTCGTCGACCGGCTTGGTGAGGAGTGTCGTTTCTACAAGGTCGGGACGGAGCTGCTCACGGCGGCCGGACCGGACCTGATCGAGCACCTCGCAGCCAAGGGCAAGGAAGTCTTCCTGGACCTGAAGCTCTTTACGTCGAGGTGGCGAGCTTCGCGTCGCGCCAGCGGAGACAGGGGTGCAGTGGGCGGGTCGGCCGGCTCGCACGTATGCCGCCCAGTATCCACTGACAGTAGATGTCAGCAGACCGGCCCTAACCTGCTGCGCATGGACGGCAACTGGACCATGGACCCCACGCCCACCGGGCAGGTCACCACATGAGCATCGTCGAACTCCGGCAGTACACCCTGCATCCCGGCACCAGAGAGACGCTGATCGAGCTGTTCGAGCGCGAGTTCGTGACCGGTCAACAGGCGGTCGGTATCACCCTCGGCGGCCGGTTCCGCGATCTGGACGACCCGGACCGCTTCGTCTGGCTGCGCACGTTCCCCGACATGGCGCACCGCCGGCGCGCGCTGGAGGCGTTCTACACCGGCCCCGTCTGGCGGGAGCACCGCGACACCGCGAACGCCACCATGATCGACAGCGACGACGTCCTGCTGCTGCGCGGCCCGGGCTTTACGCCGGAGCCGGGGACGAGCGAGGTGCTCGCGACCGTGTGCCATCCCACCGATGCGGCCGACTTCGACGCGTACGCAGCCCGACACCTGGGCCCGGAGCATGCACTGCACCGCACCGAGCACGCCGAGAACGATTTTCCCCGCCTGCCCGTTCGCACCGGGAGGGATGTCCGGATCTGGTTCGGCCCGGCCGAACCGGCACCCTGGCCGACCCAGCGGCTGCGGCTGGAGCCCGTGATTGCCCAGACGGTCCCTGCACCTTCGTGGAGGTCTCACGCTTCATCGACCCGGAATGGCTCGTTGAAGTGGAGCTCGACGCCAACTCCGAGTCCGTCACGTCCAAGGGATGCTGCCGAACCCGTTCCGTATGATCGGCCGCGTTCCCGAACCGGTGAGCGACGCAATCGCACGACAGAGCAGCCGAGTTGAACTCCACCGGCGCGAGCTCGTAGAGCTGTGGCAGCAGGGTCTCCTGGATCTCGGTTGGCTTGGCAACCCCGAGCTACCAAGAGGCCCTGCCTTCATGCCCACGGCAGGCCGCGCGATCTTCGGCCCACCGGTGGTGGACGACGCGGCCGGTGGTCCAGTCGTGGGCGGTGACGGCGACGAGCCGGTCGCCGATCTTGGCCAGGGCGTTCCCGTCCCCCGGGGTGTGCCGTGGTTCCCCGCCGACGTCGAGCAGTGGCCCGACCCGTGGTTCGAGCCCTGGGCGCCCGCCGCGCCCGTCGGCTGTGGGCTACGGCCGTCAGAAGTCGTGCCCCATCGGCCGGATATGGTCGAGGCGCTCTTGCGGACCGGTCCTACGCTGGAGGCATGGCCACCGATCCCTTGCTGAGACAAGGCCCCGACTCGACGGATCTGGTCCTGCGCGTCGGCCCGGCCGGGCCGACGTGGAACGTGCTGACCTCGGCGGGGCCGGCGCTGTTCGCTCCGCTAGCTCTGGGCGTGCCGACCCTGCTCGTCGCCTTCTGGATGGCGCTGGCCGGGGCGCGGGCATCGACCGTCTTCGTGGTGGTGGGGGTGATCGCCGGGCTGGAGTACCTGATCGGCTGGCTGGCGCTGGCCCTTTCCCGGGCCCGGGACATCCTGCGGGTGGAGTTCACGCCGGCCGGGGTGCCCGCGTCTCTGCGGTTGGTCCGGGCCGCCGGGCCGGACGACTGGCTGCCCGTCAAGACCCTGCGCGAGGTGCGCCTGACGCACAAGGTGGTGGAGCCGTACCAGGGGGACCACAAGCCGGCCGTCGCCACGCTCACGCTGGAACTCGTCCTGCGGGGCGTCCCGGAGCGGCTCGACCCGCTCCCGTTCGGCGGCGACCCGCAGCGGCTCGCCGACTCGCTGAAGGCCCTGCTCGGCCCGGCTGGGGTCGTGGTGGTGCTCCGCACCGAGCGCAGCACGCGCGATCGGCCGCAGCCCAACTCCGGCTGGACCTCCGGCGGTTCGGCCTCGGCCAACTCGGGTGGCGGCTGACCCCGGGCTGCCCGTGGCGCTCCCCGGTTGGGCGTGTTGAGCCGCCGGGCTTGACGGGCACGCCAGAGGCATGCTGCGCCCCGCCCCCCACGCCGACTGCGCCCTGGGCGCCGGCCCGCGTCCTGAAACTCCCGCAGTGACGGCGGATGCAGCCGCCTCGGGCCTGCCCCCGGATCCGGGGCCCGGGGGCTGCGCGACACCCGGCCCCCTTCTCCCGGCGATCTACGGGGTCCAGCCGCCCAGCCAGTCCGAGACCTCCTGGGACGCGGCCTTGGCGTCGGTCAGGTGGGGCCGCTCGATGCTTTTCGGCCCGGCGCCCGGGCCGGTGTTCATGTACTCGGCAAAGCGGTCGTCCTTCCAGGCGAAGCCGCCCATGTCGGTCCAGGGCGTGCGCTTGATCGCGGCGCTGAGGTGCGAGTTGCGGACGGTGGCCTGGGGGTCGACCGTCTTGTCGCCACCGGGATGCCAATTCCGACCGAGGTGGAAGGAGGACGCGGCCACATCGCCGTTGACCGTGGAGCGGTTGATGAGGATGCCGTTGCGGCCCGCCGGGGTGCTCGGGGCGGTGATGTAGCCGGCCGAGGTACCGTTCCAGCGCTTCTTGAGGGTGATGACCGACTGGTCGATCACCGCGGTGGCACGGCCGAAGATGAAGTCGACGTTGCCGACGACGTAGGAGTTGGTGACGTAGACGCGGCCGGGCTTGTCCGGTGCCGCGGTTTCCATCTCCAGGGTGTCCTGGTCGCCGGTGACGATGACACCGGCCAGCACGATCTTGTCCGCAGCCGTGAGCAGGGCGACCGCCTGGTGACCCTCCAGGGACTGGTTCGCGGCCTCGTCGAAGTCATTGGAGACGCTGAGGTTGCGGAGCTGGGAGTCGTCCGACCGAACGGCGACCGTGGCGCTGCCCGGTGTGCCGTACGTGCCCGAACCGCCCGGCTTCCGCGTGCCGGCCGCGTTGCCGTACACGATCACCGTGTCCTTGCGGCTCGCGCCCGAGCCCTGGATGGTGACGTGCGGCTTGTTCGCCGGAACGCTCACCAGTTCGCGGTACGTGCCCGGCTTGACCGAGATGACCACGCGGGAGGGATTGCCGACGGGTACGGCGTCCACCGCGGCCTGGACCGTCTTGTACGTGCCGGATCCGTCCTTGGCCACGGTCAGGGTTGTCGCGGCCGTAGCGGAGGGGGTCGTCGCCGCCCTGCCGATGGCAGGGCGGGGGCCGGCGCCGGACTTCACCTTCGAGGGGACGTCGGCGGCCGCGTCGAGGGTGTAGCGGTAGTAGGTCGTGGGGTCGAAGGCCGTGCCACCGCTCTCGTTGCGGCCGGTGATGTTCACGAAGACATTGCCGCGCTGCACGAGAGCGGCCGTGCCGTCCTTGATGACCGGGTTGTTCATCCCCTCGAAGTAGCTGTTCTCCAGCACCATCTTCGTCCCGCCGCGCGCGTAGTTGCCGTAGGAGGAGGTGATGGACGAGTCCGGGTCGTCCTGCAGGAAGTTGTTGTAGAGGTGGGCGTGTGCCACGTTGTCTGTCGACGGGTTGCGCTGCTCGGTCTCGTGGAACCAGTTGTGGTGGATCGTGATGTCGGCGGTGACGTGGTCGGTCCAGCCGATGCCGAAGGCCTTGTTCTCGTTCTTCAGCTGGTTCCAGGACACCGTCACGTATGTGGTGTCCTTGCGGCTGTCGATCAGTCCGTCGGCCATGTTCCGCAGGTTGTTGTGGTCGATCCACACGTGGTGGGCGCCGTCCATCTGGATGGCGTCCCAGTCATGGTCCTTGTCGTTCCACGTGCCGGCGTAGGAATCACGGATCGTCAGGTTCCTGATGATCACATTGTGGACACCCTGACCCAGGAAGAACCCTCCGCCGACGATGTGTCCCGAGGTGCCTGCGCCGACGATGGTCTTGTCCGAGGCGACCTTGATCTCCTTGCCCTTGGGGTTCATGGTGATCGTGCCCGCCACGACGATGACGTACGGCTTCGGGGCGGTCGCGTACTTCTCCAGGTCGGCCAGGGTCTTCACGGTGACGATCGCGCCGTCCCGGCCGCCGTAGGTGCCCTTCTGTCCCAGCGCGTTGACCGAGGCGAAGCCATCCGCGACCTCACGGGCCCAGGCCGGCCCCGTTGTCGCGGCCGCGGCCTTCGGCCGGGCGTCCTCGCCGAACACTCCGAAGGCTCCGCCGTACGACACGCCCACTGCGGTGGCCGTGGCCAACGGGATGCCGACAGTCAGGCCGAGACTGCGCCTGCGGTGCCGTGCTTTGGGCTGCGTGGTTTCCATCGTTCACTGTCCTTGGGAGGATGGTTGTGGGGCGTACACCTGCCAGTTGCCACCGCGGGCGGAAAGGTTGCCGCGTGTCCGGGGCACGACGCCCGTTCCGCCCGCCCGCCTCCACACCAGCCGAGACGGCACCCGAAGCCAGTGGCGACGCGCTGCCTCCGCGCGAGGTGGACCTCACCAAGTACACAGAATCGGCCGTTCCTCTGGGGCAGATGAGGCAGATGCGGGATCCGTCGATCTCCGGCGGGCCCGTCTTGGTACCGTCCGCGGGCGTCGTTGCGAGACCGGCGGCGCTGTTGCGGCAGCATCGTGCCGCACCGTTTCTTCCAGGGGGAAAGAAGCATGCGCATGCGCAAGACGATGGCTTTCGGGGGGTCGGTGGCGCTGCTCGCCGCCGGCGTGCTGTCCGGGCAGGCGGTCGCCGCCGCGAAGGCCGACGCGGGGATCGGGTTCCGGGACGTGCAGAACTGGACGGTCCGGCCGGGCGGCAGCCCGGCGAACCTGGTGCCGCGGATCCTCACCAGCAGCGGCCCGAACGACCCGGAGGGCACGTTCGTCTACGCCCTGAGTGCGAAGCCTTTGACGGGCGGGGCCTGGTCGGGGAAGCTGCCGGCCGGGATGACGGCCGAGCCGGGCCGCGGCTGCACCCCGAAGGCGGGGGTGCCCGGGGTCTTCCTGTGCGACTACCGCGACTGGAACGCGCGGGCCCCGCGGGTCCGTACGGCGGTGGGGGCCGCGGACGGGGCGACGGTGCACTTCGGTGTGGTGCTGGTGCCGAAGGGCGCCAGCGTGGACCGGGGCGTCCGGCAGGCGCAGACGGCGGCGGCCCGGCCCGAGGACCGCCGGCACGCGGCCCGGACCGTGACGGTGAAGACGGCGGAGCACGCGGCGCGGAACATCGTGGACCTGCACGCGCCCGGACTGAAGGCGGGCGGCGGCTGGGTCCGGCAGTCCGTGAAGATGAACGTGGTGGACGCGACGAAGCTGGAGATCTCGTTCGCGCCGGCCAAGGGGCAGCGGCCCTGGGACGGGATCGAGCCCGGCGTCGAGATCGGTTCGCTGTCGGTGACAGGTCCGGCCAAGTGCTTCCCGAACCCGATGGTGACGTCCTTCGCCCCGAGCATCGTCTGCGACGTGCGGCGGCCGGACAAGGTGACCGTGTCGTACCGGCTGAAGGCGCGGGCGGACACGGAGGCCTGGAAGATCCGGTCGGCCGCCGTCCTGCGGGTGTGGAACGAGGACCCCCGCAACCCGCAGTCCGTGGCGCGGTTCGCGGTGGACAGCCCCCGCCCGGTGCGTGACCGGCACGACCTGATGGCGCGCGGCAAGGACGGCCGGCTGTGGTCGCACAGCGGGACGGGCGATGCGGCTCTGGCACTCGACCCGCAGGTCATGGACCCGGTCGGCAAGGGATTCGGGCAGTACGACCGGCTGCTGAAGCTGTCCCCGATCACAGGACAGAACGCGGGCGCCGGGGTCCTCGGCCGGGACCGGTCGGGCGTGCTCTGGTTCCACCCGATGGGCCGCTACGAGGGCCTGGCCCCGCGAACCCGGGTCTCGGCGGGCTGGAACGAGTACGACGAGCTGATCGGCGCGTCCGACGTGACGGGCGACCGGACGCCGGACCTGCTGGCCCGCGACCCGGAGGGGAACCTGTACGTGTACGCGGGGCGACCCGGGCCGACGTGGCGGATCGGCAACCGGACCACCCTCGACGGCGGCTGGGAGCGGTACGACCGGATCGTCGGGGCGTCCGACGTGACGGGTGACGGGAACCCGGACCTGGTCGCCCGGGACCGGGCCGGCGTGCTGTGGCTGCGCGCGGGCACCGGCGACCTCACCGACCCGTTCCGTGCCCGTACCCGGGTCGGTGCGGGCTGGGGCGTCTACCGCTCGCTGTCGGGCCCGGGTGACCTGACGGACGACGGGCGGGCGGACCTGGTGGCGCAGGACGCCGCCGGTGACGTGTGGCTGTACCGGGGCACGGGCAAGGCCTCCGCGCCGTTCGCCCCGCCGGTGAAGGCGCTGCTCGGCTCCGACAACGGCGGTGAGGTGAAGGGGTACGACGCGCTGCTGTAGGGGGTTCACCGGAAGTCCGCCGGGTCCGGTGAGGGTCCGGCGGACCGTGTCGTCACGCGGCCGACGCGGCCGCGTTGCTGCGTGTCGGCGCCTGTAGCCCGGCCGACCTGGAAAGCCTGTGGTGGACGGTGGAGACCGACGCCGACGCCACAGCGCTCGCCGCGCACCCGCCGATCTGGTGGACGATCCGCGACCGGCCCCTGAAAACCCTTTCCATCCCTCGTCGCCATCGGCGACTGGTCGGCCGACGGCCGCGCCGACCTCCTCGCGGTCAGGGGCAACTGGCTGATCGACTACCAGGGCATGGGCAACGGCTGCCTGCGGCCGGGCGAGTGGAACAACACCACCTGGGGATGGCTCAACGGCACCTTCTGACCCTGCTCAGGGGCCACCGAACGCCAACGGTGGCCCTCAGAGCAGCAGCGGCCGGGCAGACCTCCCGGTGGACCCCGATCGCGGCGCGCCCGGCGTTGGGCGTCACAGGCCCCGGTGCTCGTTTAGTGCTGCGGCCGCCGGAGCGCATCCCCGCCTCGCAATGCTGTGCGGACCGTGTGTGACACTCTGCGGACCGCCGGGCCGACGAGGCCCGGCATGAGGGTGGGGAGCACGGCACGGGGGCGGCACTGCTGCTCGCCCTGACGCTGGGCGCGACCGGGTGCGGGGGCGACGGGGACGACACCGACGCGAAGGCCGCGGCCGACGCGAAGGCGGCCGAGGCCACCGGCCCCTTCGGCCCCACACAGGTCAAAGCGGCGGGGCAGTCCGGTCCTGCGGAAGCTCTGGCGGGGCGATGTACAGGTGCTTGTCGGTCTCCCACCAGCCGCCGGCCCGCACCACCTCCCCCGCTGCGTCCAGCGCGGTGCGGTCCACGAACCCGATGACCGGTTCGTCGTCGCGCATGCGGAGGACGTAGTAGGCCCTCTTGGCCGTGCGGCGGGTTCCACAGGTTCAGGCTGCCCGGGGGGTCTGGCGGCCGGCGGCATGGGGGAGGCCCCCGAAGTCGGCGTCGAAGCGGTCCAGGATCCCGGGTGCACCGAGGACGCGACGGAAGGCCGCGGTGGCGGTGTCGAGCGCCTGCTCGTGCTCCTTCTCCGAGGCCACCCGGGCGAGGTAGTCCTTCATGGACATGCCCGCCCCGTCGGCCAGGGCCTTCAGCTTGTCCCTGGTCACGTCGTCGATCTTGACGCTGGTATCTGCCATGCCTTCGAGTATGCCGCGCGGTATACCGGCGCCGCCACCTCTTCACCAAAAACGCTCTGACCTGCAATTATCATGGCTCCCGGGACCCGGGTCCCAACACGTGCGGGTTCCGCGAAGCGTCCGCCCGCCCGGAGAGTGTTCAGCCGACGATCGGGACGACGGGGCGGTCCGGGGAGTCGAGCCAAGTGGGGAGATGCGGCTCAGCGCGCCGGTCGGTGGTCCGCCGCGGGCAGGCGGACCAGGGAGTGTCACGTCAGCGGCGTGCGGTGGAAGGCGTCGAAGCCGGCGGAGGCGGGGCTGCGTTCCGGGTCGGGTTCGGGGTTGGGGTGTCCGGCGCCCAGTACGTACACGGGTGTGCGGGAGGTGTTGTCCAGGCTGAGTCGTTCGACGACTGCGGCGTCGTGGAAGGCGCCGGTCTGGAACGGGCCCAGGCCGAGGGCGGTGGCGGTCAGGGCGAAGGTCTGCCCCAGGTGTCCGGCGCCCAGGAGACTGACGCGGTAGCAGCGCGGGGATCGGTACTTGACGCGCATGCGCTCGATCACGGCGACCAGGATGACCAGGAACGCTGCGCCGCCAAAGTGGTCCTGGCCGGCGCACAGGTCGGCGGCGTCCTGGTGGGTGAAGCCCTCGCTGAGCAGTTCCAGGCTGTGTTCGAGGCTGTTGTAGTGGTACATCCCGGCGGGGACGCCGGTGACGTTGGTGATGGCCAGGTAGGGGTCGAGTTCCTGGCGGGCGCCGCCGGCCGGGCTGGTGCGGCGGATCACCGCGCCGAGCTCGCCCGCGTCGAGGTAGTCGACCGGAGCGAAGCAGACCTGGAGCAGGGCGGCCAGGGTGGGCAGGGCGACGGGGGCGTCGTTGAAGTCGCGGTGGGTGCGGCGGCTGTAAAGGGTTTCGCCGAGTGGGGCGGTCAAGTCCGCGGGGTAGCGGGGCAGCAGGATGCGGTCGGCATCGGGGTGGGTGGTGAACAGGGCCGGGAGCTTCCCGACCTCCAGCGGGTCCAGGGAGGCCAGGCTCTCGGCGGTGTGGGTGTCCTGAGTGGCGTAGTGGAAGAAGCTCGCCTCGGGTTCCCAAGATCGCCACTGGTGGGCGATACGGGCGTCACGGTCGGCCTCGGCGCTGTTCTCCTCCAGCAGGAGCCCGTGCTCGCGCAGGGCGGTGACGGCCTGCACTACGGTCGTGCCGTCCAGATGCTTCAAGGAGGCGCCGGCCCGTTCGGGGCTGGTCCATTCGTCGAAGGCGGACAGGATTTCGGCGCCGACCGTGGGCAGCGTGACGGCGAGGGCGCCGGGGTAGGGGTGGGCGACGAACGTGCCTTCGTGCCAGTAGCAGACCAAACAGCGGCGGCGGCGAAGACGCATCAGGAGCCTCCCGCAAACGGGTCGGCCGCCAGGCTGCCGGCCGGGGCGGCGAGAGGTCGGTGTGGACGGGTCACGAAGGTCCGGGCCCGGAGGTCGGCCGCCCGGCTCGCCTCCTGCGGCCCTTGGTACGGCCCGTCAGCCTTCTCTGTGGCTTCGATTTGGTCCGGGCTTCGCTCCGGGCGCCGCAGGGGCCGGACGACGAAGGCGGTCGCCGGGGTGGCGGGGTGCCGGCCGTGCTCGCTCGTGCCCGGCCGGGGCGGAGAGGGGAATGCCGCGGCGGGTGTGGGCAGGACCGCCTCGGGCGGCGGGGGTGTGGTCAGGTCGGGGAACAGGTGGGCGGTGGCGGCGGGCAGATCGAGGTAGCCGTTGAGGCAGCGCGCCGGGTTGCCGTGGGCTTGTTCTGCGGTACAGGGGCGGGCGGTGGCCAGCAGCGCGTCGCGGACCGCGAGCGGGTCGGCCCGCCGACCGAGGTGGCGCTGCATGCTGACCAGCAGGGCGGCAGCACCGGTGACCAGCGCGACCGCCGTGCAGGTGCCCTTGCGGGCCTTGACACCGCCGTCACCGGGGGTCGCGCCCAGCACGGCTTCGCCGAGGGCGGTGATGCCGTGCCCGGCATAGGCGGGGCCGTAGTTGCTGTAGGAGGAGATGGCGCCGTCGGCGCGGTGCGCCCCGACCACGAGCACACCGGGCAGCAGGGCCGGGGCGACGACACAGGCGCCGTAGTCGTTGCCGGCGGCCGCGGTGACCAGCACACCGGCGTCGACGGCGCGGGCGATGGCGCGTTTGAGCATCTCGTCGGTGTCCGCCGAGGCGGTGTGGTGGGAGATGTTGAACTGGATGATGTGCGCGCCGGCGTCCAGGAGTTCCTCGACGGCGCGGGCGGTGTGCCACGGGTCGGGCGGCAGGTCCGGATGCTCCGGCCGGGTGTCTCCGATGATGACGCCGCGGCAGTGGGGGGCCAGGCCGGGCAGGACGGTGCCGGGCCGGCCGAACACCACGCTGGCGGTGAACGTGCCGTGCTCGCGAAGCCTGTCGTCCACCGGCCCGGCCGGGCTCCACCACGGCGTACGCGCTTCCAGGTCGGCGTCGGCCAGACAGGGGTGGGACAGATCGGGCGGGCTCTCATAGATGCCGACGATGACCGAGGGATCGCCCAGGGTGTGTCGCCACAACTCCGTGATTCCCGGGACGGCCTGGTGCGGCAGGCGCGGCGCTGCCCCCGGCGGCCGGCGGGCCGGGTCGGGCGGGCCGGGCACGCTCACGGCGGCGTCGGGCAAGCCCGCGGCCTCGTGGACGGGCGGGGGCCAGGCGTCGGATCCGGCCGGGGGGTGAGGCGCTGGGGCGTGGCGGGGCATGGTGGAACGTTCACCGATCAAGTAGAGGCTGCCCGTCCGTGCGGCGGGCAGCCGGTGGGGCCGGGGCGGTCGCAGGCCTGCGGCAGTGCGGGCAGTTGGTCTGCCCGCTGCGGGCGTGCCTGCGATCGCGGTGGTGCTTCAGGCTTCGGGCCAGGTCCGGACCGGGCCGAGGGTGACCGGCAGGACATCCTTGACGTCGATGGTGAAGCGGTAGACGCGCTTGGCGCGGCGGCTGTTGTCGGGGTCGAAAAAGCGCAGTTTGACGTCCCAGCAGTCGCTGTCGGGCCGCCCGTAGGGGCTTTTCTCCACGTCGATGTTCTGCAGGGCCATCCCTCGACCGAGCGCTTCGGCGAGGGTCTGGCGGGCCTGGACGGCGTTGGTGGCGGCGAAGTTCAGCGCGCGGTCGCGGCTGGTGGCACCGAAGTTGCGCAGGTCGTAGTAGATGCGCTGGAGGAAATCGGAGACGGCGGCCGCCAGCCGGTCCCGGTCGGGGGCGGTCCCGGCCTGGTTCTGCTGGGGCACGTCCCATCCGGAAGTGACCGCGTGGGCCAGGCTGGCGACCGACCAGCCGTACAGGCCGCGGGTCAGGTTGATCTCGACGACCGGGATGTGCTGGCCGTTGAACAACCGGACGGTGCGCCCCGGCAGGGTCCCGGGTACGGAGACGCGGTCGACGAACTCGGTGTCGTCTTCGGCCCTCTGCTGCAGGTCCAGGAACTGCACGAGCCGCTCGTACACGCCTGGCCCGTAGCCTCCGACCGGCTCGATCGCATAGACCGGGGTCAGGTCCAGGTTCAGCGTCCAGATCAGCGGAGTGGCCTCTGACGGGTTGGCCTGCAGATAGTCCACCATCTGCCGAGGATCGTAGGGGTTGGCCGGTACGCTCACCCCGCTTTCCACTTCCACCGGCGGCATGAGCTGCTTGAAGGTGTCACGGCGGGCCTCGCTGCCGAAGTCGTAGCCCAGGGTCCCCAGCGCGTACGCCAGCCGCCGACCGGCCGGCCGGGCCTGCTGGGCCGAGGCGCGCACGCCGGCTGCGGCCGGGGCGGACACGTCGGCGGCGCAGCCGCAGGCTGCACCGGCACCGCCCGGGCCCGGCTCACCACACGACGGCAGCACCCGGCCCGGATCGTCGGCCGGCGCGGCGGCCGGGCTCGGGAAGGGTGTCGCAGCCGATGGCGGGACGGCAGGGGACGGAATCGCGGCCGGGTAGGTGGACGTGGTCACAGCATTCACCGTTCTCGTGATGTTGAGGGTTCCGGTCAGATAGCGGGCGCACATTTCGTCCCGGCCGTCCGGCAGGGGGCACGGGTCGGCGTTGGCCAGCAACAGCTCGCCGAGGCCGAGCAGGTCGAACCTGCCGCTCGCCCGCAGTTGCAGACTCGCCAGCAGGGCCGCAACACCGGACACGACGGGCGCCGCGAAGCTGGTGCCGCTCATTGCGGCCGTCCCGCCGCCGGGAACGGCGACCCTGATCTCGTGGCCGGGCGCGAGCAGGCCTTGGCGGCGGAGGCCGTGCCCGAAGTTGCTTTGTTCCAGCGGCTTTCCCTGGTGATCGCAGGCACCGACCGCGAGCACTCCGGGCAGTGCGGCGGGCACGTGATCGCACAGGCAGCCGTCGTTGCCGGCGGCCGCGACCACCAGCACTCCGTCCTCGTGGCAGCGGTCCACCACCCGCGTCAGCGCATCCTCTGCTTCTGCCGCTTGAGCCAATTGCCCCCCGCTGACGTTGATGATGTGCGCGCCGGCGTCAGCGGCCAGTTCGATCGCCCGGGCCAACTGCAGCTGGGAGGTGCGCCGGTCGTCGGTGAACACCGGCACGCTGATGGCCCTGCAGCCGGGCGCCACGCCCGCCACCGGGCCGTCGTGCCGCCCGAACAGCACGCCGGCCACCGCCGTGCCGTGCGCCGCCGCCGGCCCTGCGGGGTCACCTCCCGGGAACACCTCGGTCAGTTGCGTCAGCGCCGTATCCACCAGGGCCGGATGGGTCTGGTCGACCAGGCCATCCACCATGGCCACCGTGATGCAGCTCTCCCCACGGGTCAGCTGCCACAACCCGGGAACGCCCGCGATCGCGGAAACCTCGCCCACCGCACTCCCTCCGGGACGGAAAACCTGACTGCCTTCGGGCCAGAAGTGGGGCGGGCACCGACTCCGTGCCGGCACCCGCCCCTGGCCTGGGGCTATCGGCTACTCGTCGTCCTCACCGGCGAACCCTTGGTACGAGTACCACTTTCCGTCGCCGGACTGCGTGGCCCCCTCGGCTTCGGGCACGGCAGCGCCGGTGACGGTCCGCTCGACCGGAGTGGCCAAGCACGGCATGAGGTCCTGCGACATGATGATGGCTCCTTTCATGCTGGTGGATCATTGACCAGACCCACATCGCGTATACTAAGAGTAGCAAAACGGTAACAGTCTGTCACCATGCGGCTTCTGGGTGTAGGTACTCCTCTGAGCACCCTGGGCCACCACTTCACCGGGGCCAGTCGTGCGGAACAACGTCACCCCGCCGCAGGCCGAGCGGGCCGAGCACACGACCGGCCTTTGCGAACCGATGCGTTCCGGGCCGGCCCGAAGCCTGACCCGCCAGCTGCTACCCGTACAGGAAGGAGCCGGTCATGTCGTCGTTCCCGCCGCAGGTGGAGCCGGTGCGCCGCGAGAGGCTCACCAATCCCTACGCCACGGTCGACTTGGGCTCGCCCACCACGGCCGCCGAACCGTCCGCTGGGGCAGACGACGGATCGTCCACCAGGCGCCAGCAGGAACGGGCCCGGCTCTGGCTGCGGTACAGCGCCAACGTCAACGACCCGGCGGCCTACCAGCTGCCCACCCGCGAACAAGCCATGCTGGCGGCCCTGTAGCACGCGTTGTCAGGAGCGTCCCCCATACCCCACACGACCAGGGGTCTCATCAGCACCTGCCGAAATCCAACGGAGTAGGGCTTCGCCTGGGGGGCCGAGCTTGGGCTTCTGCCCGCCGGGGCGCCCCCGGGTCCAGGCGGATTCCAGACCGTCGATCGGCCGCTCCGACATCAGGTGCCTCGCGCTCGAACCGGACGACCTCGGGCTCCTGGTGCCGTACCTGGAGGTGTGCGTTCTAGCCGACTCCTTCACCTACCCCGGACGCTCGAATCGCATGGAAGGCCTGGGGGCGAGGATCTAGGAGCTGGCGCCGCCCGGGTCGCCCGAGCGCGCACCCGTCGATGCCGTGAGGGGCTGGGCCGGCCGTAGCTACTGCGACAACCTGGTGGTCGGCGCTGCCCTCGGGCGGATGCAGGAGGCCGGTGCCGCGGAGCAGAGCGTGCTGGTCACGGATGCGTTGAAGCGAGCCGCCAGTGGCGAAGCCGGTGTTGATGCCGGTGAGGACCTCCAGGCGGCCGAACCGGCCGCGGCGGTCGAGCTCCTCCAGGGCCGCCGCAACGCGCTACTGCACCTGCTCCTCGCCCACCGCGTCGCCGCGTACCTTGTGACGTTCGTCCTGTCCTTCGGCCTGAACACCGCGCTGGTGTGGAGCGGCGCGCTGGACTTCAGCCTGTGGGGCTGGCTCCTGTGGATCCCGGTGCTCACCGCGGAGGCCAAGCTCCGCCAGGCCAAGCGGATGGGTCGAGAACGTGTCCTCGCACGAATCCAGGAACGCCACGAGCAGCGGCACGCCGCCTGAGCGTCGGTAAACAGCACCTACGCGCGCCGAGCGTCTTCGACACATTCGGACGACGACCGAGGGTGCGCTGCGCCATGCGTGCGCCGGGCCGGTTGGAGCAGTACGAGGGGCAGCCCGGGTCACTGTTCGGCGAGCAAGGCGGGCTGTTTGCGCATGTCGGGAAAACGCCGGTGTCGCCGCCTTCGAGCCTCTCGGCGGGTTGAGCCCGCCATCGCTTGACGACAGGCCGGACCGGCTTGATCCGACCGCCCGGGTCCACTGTGCTTGACAGCGGACTGTCCGGGCGGGTCGGGCGGTGGGAGGCTGCGGGTCGTGTCCGGGTTGATCTCGGACAAGCTCACCGAACCAGCCGATGAGGGAAGCGATCTGGAGTGCGGGCACGCCCTCGTTCGCTGTGCGGGCCTTGTTGTGCCACCGACGGAATGGGCTTGCCCAGGTGACGAAACGCGGTCGACGGTCGGCCGGGCATCACGGCTCTGCCTGCGCTCGCACCGCAGCTGGCTCCCGTTAGCGGTCATCACCCGGGATCGCGGACACAGCTGCGCGGGATCGACGCCTGGCGGAAGCCACGTTCCTGCAGGTCAGTCAATTCCGTCGGTTGCCCTAGGGGATGACGAGTAGCTTGCCGGTGGTACGCCGAGCCTCCAGATCGCGGTGAGCTTGGGCGACCTCGGCGAGCGGGTAGCGGGCCGTCACGGTGGTCTCAAGCGCCTTGGTGCGCACCAATTCAAGCACGTCGGCGGCGCGCCGGAGCAGCTCGGACCGATCGGCGATGAAGTCCCCGAGGCTTGGCCGGATCAGGGTCAGCGAACCGCCCTGGGCGAGCCGGATGGGGTCGAAGGGCGGCACTGCACCACTCGCGGCGCCGAAGAGCACCAGGTGGCCGCGGGTTCGCAGGCTGGCGAGGCTCGCATCGAAAGTGTCCCTGCCGACGCCGTCGAAGACGACAGGCAGGCCCTGGCCGCCATGGAGCCGCTTCACCTCGGCCGCAAGATCGTCCACTGCAGAGTAGAGGATCACCTCGGCGGCCCCGGCGCGCCGCGCCAGCTGGGCCTTCTCCGGTGTCGAGGTCGTGCCGATCACTCTGCCGCCGAGATGGGTGATGAGCTGGGTCAGCACAAGCCCCATGCCGCCGGCAGCAGCGTGCACGAGCACCGTGTCGCCCGGCTGGACCGGGTAGGCGTCCTTGACGAGGTAGTGCGCCGTCATGCCCTGCAGCAGCACGGCGGCGGCGGCCTCGAAGTCGACGCCGTCGGGCAGGGGCACGAGCCGGGAGGAGTCCACGACGGCCTGCTCGGCATAGGTGCCGGGAATCTCCACCCAGCCGACCCGGTCTCCCACAGCGACGTGGGTGACGCCGGGTCCAACCTCGAGGACCGTGCCCGCCCCCTCAGTGCCCGGGGTGAAGGGCAGCGGGAGGGTGTACCGGCCCTGGCGGTGGTATACGTCGAGGAAGTTGACGCCGGACGCGGCGACCTCCACGACCGCCTGGCCCGGGCCCGGCACCGGTTGATCTATGTCGACCAGTCGCAGCACCTCGGGACCGCCCACTTCGGAAACCTGAATCGCTCGCATGACCCCTCCTGAAACGGCTAACTTCCCTCACCAACTCCACTCGTGGCGATCCCATTCCCGCTCGCGGTGAGGTGTCGTAGCCGTCACGTGCCCACGTGGGAGAAGGGTGCCACCGACGGAATGGGCCTGCCCAGGTGACGAAACGCGGTCGACGGTCGGCCGGGCATCACGGCTCTGCCTGCGCTCGCACCGCAGCTGGCTCCCGTTACTGAGGCTGTAGGCGTGGTGTCGTCGGTGTGAGGCCCGTCGCGGTGAGACACCCGTCGATGAGGTCGCTGCGGTACTGGATCTGGCGGATGCCGTGCCGGAGTCGGCAGATGAGGTGGTCGGGGTCGGTGAAGTCGGTGTTGGCCTGACTGGTCCGGCGGAGAACCGACCAGATGCCGTCGACGGGGTTGAGGTCGGGTGCGTAGGGCGGCAGGTGGTAGGCGGTGATCCAGTCCTGTGCGTCGACGAAGGCCCGCATGCGGCGGTCTTTGTGGACGTTCAAGTTGTCCGGTACTTCAACATGCTTCGCTCTCAGTCTGTTGTGGCAGGGTTGCGCCGCTTGGCCGAGTCATCCCTGTGCACGCGGCTCGCCGGAAGAGCACTATCAACTCAGGTTCTGGCCGCGGCACTCCCCCCGACCGCGGCCAGGACCGGTTGCCTCAGCCGCGCCGTGGCACTGGGGCACCGGGTGGTCCCGGCGACAGGCGGCACCAACGTTCCGGGGCCATCCCGAGGCAAAGTCAGCCATCCACTGGGCAGAAGCTAGCGCTGTTGTTGGGAGACTCGGCGGCCAGCCCGAGCCAGGAGGAACCGTGAGGCGGTTTGCTTCTTTGTACAAGAAGCCGGCAGCCGCCAGACGGTACGGGCCGCTCTCACTCGTCGACGGGCCAGAGTTGCGGGCCTTTCCCGCCCCGGATCTGCTTCTTGAGTTCCGTCTCGATGTCGAGACGACGCTGGCCGCTCTCCTCGGCCCAGGCGTCGATCGCCTCGCGTACGCGGTCGGCGCGCCGGCCCCACTCGTCCCACCACCGCTCCGCCTCCTCGCGAACCGCGTCCGGCCACGCCGAGTCAACGTTCCGCGGGCCGGCCTCATCTGCCACGGCAAGGAACCGGGCCCAAGCGGTGTCAGATCGTTTTTGCAGGTCAATCAGATCGGCAGTCAGTTCGGTATCAGCCACCGTCGGATCCTAGAAGCCGCCTCTGACACGGCCTGGCACGCCACACCAAAACGCCCACGGACCACTGGTGTCGCGGCCGGCCAGAACACGGCGCGGCGGCAGGCCGGGTGCACAGCATCGGTGCCGAATGCTCGGCCTCATTGCCGCGCCACGGACCCCGGGCGGGGACGACTTTCGCCTCGACGACCTCCGCGACCGCCGTGCAGGCGCCGACTGGTACGACGACGAGGAGCACGAAGCCTACGGACTCGGACCATGACAGCATCGCGGAGATCCGCGCCTGGGCCCAGCAATGGGCCTCCGACCTCGATCACCGGCTCACCCCCAACCAAGACTGGTGAACCTTCGGGCACCGGCCAGACCGGCACATCTCGGGTCACCTCCCGGGCGTAGGGCCCCTCGTCTCGCTCGCCCCGCCGGTGGAACAGGACCTCCAGGGTCGGGCCGGCGACGGCGTACTGATGTCGCACAAGTCGACGGCCTCGGTCCCCTGACTGGTCACCTACCGCCACGACCGCCAGACCCGCCCGCATCGCGTGCCGGCCGACCTCCCGCCACCCGCTCGTCCTCGGGTGGCTCCCTTAGGCCGCAGTCCGTAGGGGGCGCACCACCATAGGCCTGCGCGCTCCTTCACTCCGGCATGTGAGGAGCGAATACGTGTCGTCGCCTTGGCGGAAGCAGCACAGGTAGTACTGATCGAGCGGTACGTGCTGGTTCCTGCTTCCAGAATGCGGAGGTACGACTGATGGGATACGTGCTGTTCAAGAAGGCCAAGCGTTGGCCGGGGGGCCGAGTCCCGTACGAGATCGACGGGCAGTCGTTTCCAGCCGGCACGACGCTGCGGACCGACATCGACACCGCGCTCACCAACTGGAACAACGACACGATCCTCGACTTCGTGCCCCGCAATGGCGAGGGGGACTTCATCCGCATCGTGCCGGACGAGGCGAACACTCGGTCGGCCGTGGGCCGGAGCGGGGGTGGCCAGAAGGTGGTGCTGGCCGCCTACCCGGGTATCCCGGACGGTGCGCCGATCTCGGCGATCCACCAGCGCAGCGACCAGGTCGACTGCTTCTACGTCGACGACAGCGGGGCCATCCGGGTCATCTGGGTCGACGGGGCAGGAGAGTGGGACGGTCCGGTCGCCCTCACTCCGCCCAACACGGTGCAGCTCCGCGCGACGCTGGCCACGGGCCGGCTGACGGCTGACGGCTGACGGCTGATCAGATTGACCTGTTCTTCGTCGACAGGGACGGCGCCGTCAACGTCATGTGGGTCGTCGGAATGGCACCTGGAACGGACCCCTCAGGTTGACAGACCCTGAAAAGAAGAGGGTCTCTCGGGACGCGGTCCTGGTCACGGCCCGGCAGACCAACGAGCAGCTCGACCTGTTCTTCATCGACGCGGACGGCGCTGTGAACGTCATGTGGGCCGTCGGTACCGGCACCTGGAGCGGCCCCCTCGAGCTGGCGCCCGCCGGTTCTGCGTGGTCAGGTGGGTCGCTGGCCACCGCTCCCCAGACAGACGGGCAGCTCAACCTGTTCTACGTCGACAACACCTCCGAGTTGGGGGGTGCGATCACCGTCGTGTCGGTCGTGGGTGGCACGTGGGGAAAGCCCGTCGCCCTCACCGGTCGCGGCAGCGTGTCCATCGTCGCCCCGCTCGCGACGGCCCGGCAGACGGACGATCAGATCAACCTCTTCTACGTCGGTCATGACGGCGCGGTCAATGTCATGTGGGTTGTGGGCAACGGCGAGTGGCACGCACCGCAGAGCATCACCAGGGCGGGCATTGCGACGTCGGGGGCCGCGCTTGCCACCGCGCGGCAGACGGACGACCAGATCGACCTGTTCTTCGTCGGACCAGGCGATATCGTGAACGTGATGTGGGCCGTCGGCAAAGGCACCTGGAACGGACCCGTGGGCCTGACACCCGGCGGAACCGCCCCCAACCGCGGTGCGCTCGCCACCGCCCGGCCGACGGAGTTCCAACTCGGCCTGTTCTACATCGGCACGAACAATCGCCTCGCCGTAATGTGGGCGGCCGGCAGCGGCAAATGGGGCAAGCCGATCGTTTTCGAACCCGAGGCAGTGGCGGTCGGCGAAGTCATGCACGAACTGGGCCATGCGATCGGCCTGAAACACGAGCACCAGCGGCCTGACTCTGCCGACTTCGTGGAAATCGTCGGAGGCACGCCACCGAACTACGGCCCGGCAGCCAACTGCGCACCCGTCGGCCCGTACGACTGCGAATCGATCATGCACTACCCGCCGAGTACTACCCCTCCGACCTTGAGGGTCCGTGACCCACGGACCTGCGTAAGAGTCGGGCAACGCAACGGTCTGAGCGCCGGGGACATCGCGACTGCCGACTACGCCTACGGCCGCGTGACGACCGCCGGGGCCGCCCTGGCCTCCCAGCACCGTACGAAAGACCAGCTCGACTTGGCCTTCGCCGACAGCTTCGGAGCGATCGCCGTGCTGTCCGTCGAGGGCGTCGGGGCATGGGAGGGACCCTTCGAGGTGACTCCCGCCGGCATCGCCACGCCGGGCACACGGGTCGCCGCCGCAGGGCAGACAAGGGAACAGGTCGACCTCTTCTTCGTCGACGACGATGGCGCCGTCAGCGTGACGTGGGTCATCGGCACCGGCGCCTGGCAGCCGCCCGTCGCCCTCACACCCCCCGACACCATTCGGGGAGGCGACACGGCACTGGTTACGGCCCGGCAGCCCGACGATCAGCTCGACCTCTTCTTCATTGACAGACACGGTGCCATTCACGTCATGTGGGTCGTCGGCACCGGCACCTGGCAACCGTCCATCGCCCTCAGACCCTCCGGCACCGTCGAGCCGCGCGCCTCGCTCGCCACCGCCAACCAGACCAGCGACCAGCTCAACCTCTTCTACGTCGACACGGGCGGTGCCATTCACGTCATGTGGGTCGTCGGCACCGGCGTCTGGCAGCCGCCCGTCGCCCTCAGACCCTCCGGAACCGCCGAACCGGGCGCCTCGCTCGCCACCGCCAACCAGACCAGCGACCAGCTCAACCTCTTCTACGTCGACACGGGCGGTGCCATTCACGTCATGTGGGTCGTCGGCACCGGCACATGGCAGCCGCCCGTCGCCCTCACACCCCCCGGCACCGTCGAACCGGGCGCCAGGCTCGCCACCGTCCGCCAGACCAGCGACCAGCTCAACCTCTTCTTCATTGACACACACGGCGCCATTCACGTCACCTGGGTCGTCGGCACCGGCACATGGGAACCACCCATCGCCCTCACACCCACCGGCACGGCCCCGGCAAATGCGACACTGACCGCGACCTGGCAGACGGACGATCAGATCGACCTCTTCTTCGCCGACGAACACGGTGCCATTCACGTCATGTGGGTCGTCGGCACCGGCAAATGGAACGCCCCCGTGGGTCTCTGAGGTCAAACCCGCACCCGGCAAGCCGCCCCGCAGTCCTGCTGAGGCGCACCGGTTCGCCATCTTGCCTGTACCGTCGGCCAGCATCCGTGGCAACGGGCGAGGCCCTAGCGGTGCTGAGCGGGATGTCGCACATCGTGGGGCGTCGGGCGGCCAATCGATGGAAGCCACAAGCGGCAGAAGCTTGAAATCCCCGGCCACGGTGGCGCTGGTGTACGGGGCCGGAGCGAACGGTCAGGGTTCGAAGCGGTATCCCAGGCCCGGCTCGGTGATCAGGTAGCGCGGATGGGAAGGGTCGGCCTCCAGTTTGCGCCGGAGCTTTGCCATGTAGACCCGCAGGTAGGTGGTGTTGTCGGCGTATGTCGGTCCCCAGACCTCCAGCAGCAGCTTGCGCTGGCCGCCCAGGTGGCCGGGGTGGCTGACGAGGATCTCCAGCAGGTGCCACTCGGTCGGGGTCAACCGGACACTGTGCTTCTCGCGCCGGACCTCCTTCACGGCAAGGTCGACGGTGAAGTCTTCGGTGACGACCAGCGCTGGCCGGTCCGAGGCGCCGGACATCGCCTCCCTGCGTGTGGCAGCGCGGATCCGGGCGAGCAGCTCATCCATGCTGAACGGTTTCGTCATACGAGGAACCCCTGGACCAGTGGCCCGCGCGCCGCCAAGGCCGCCTGCGCAAGCCCGGCGAGAAGAAGGCCATCACCCTCGGCACCGGCCCGCAGCGCGCCGCCCACCTCGAACCCGAAGCCCCGCGTCTGATCCCGGAATGGGACGGGTTCGCCTGGCAGGCGTTGACGACGGTGGAGGACTACGCGGCGGCCTGCCGCGCCCTCAGCCCCACACCCGAAGCCGCGCCCGCCAAGCAGCCCGAGACGACCGGTCCCATTACCGGGCGTAATCCCCTGGCCCCGGGTACCGGCCGCCATCGAAAGCCCCGAGCCTGACCTCATCCCGCACCGCGCTCCACTAGAGGAGGAACACTCCGGGAGTCCGCCCGCCGGACTCGGCACCCGCCTGCCCGGCTGGAAGCCGAGGCCGCTCGGCGTCGACAACGCCCCGATCTGCTGCTTCGGCAGCCGGAGCGTGCCCGGGTTCTGGAGCTCTAGGACTACCGACTCGGGGCTCTCCTTGCCGTCCAGGGCCGATCGGAACGACCTGAATCGCGTACGCCATCGCGGACTCGGCGGGCATCCAGATCGGCAGATCCTGCGGGGCCGGCGGAGGGGCCGGGCCTGCTAGCCTTTTCGGATGTTCATCGTGATGTTCATCTGACGGTCCTGGGTTTCTCCCGTCCAGGTTCTGATCCGTTGAGGGTGCGGTCTGTCGTGCCCTCCGGACCTCGATAGCCGTCAGATTCTCGGCGGCCGCGCATGTGGCGTCGGTCGCACATCATCGGAGCTTCTTCGTGCTCGCAGTACTTCTCCTTCCTGGCGCTCTTCGCGCCTTCCTCCCCGCCCTGATCGGACGGTCCGCTCTCGCGATGGGCGGACTTGCTCTCCTCCTCGCCGTCCAGAGCAGTACGGGTTCGTACACGCAGGCCGGTTTCGCAACAGCGACGTTCGGCATCGCCAACGTCATCGCCGCCCCCTGGCGTGCCCGAGCCGTCGATCGATTCGGTCAACGGATCGCGCTCACCACGATGGCCTCGGGTCAGGCCGCAGGGTTCGTCGCTCTCGCGCTCCTCACGGAAGCCGAAGGAGCCGCGGATATCTGGTTCCACGTTCTCAGCGCGGTGGTCGGCCTGACAGCACCACCGCTGGGGGCGGCGATGCGAATGATCTGGGCATCGCTCACGACGGCCGGTGACCAGCGGACAAAGGCATTCAGCATCGACGCGGTCTGTGAAGAACTCATCTTCGTCGGTGGTCCCGTCATCATCACCGCGGTCATCGTGGCCAGTTCTCCCGGCATCGGGCTCTGGGTGACCGCGGCAGCGGTTTCCCTCGGCACTGCAGCGATGACGTCCAGCGCGTCATCGGGGGCGCTGCGCGGAACAGGAGCGAGCGGCGAGCAAGGTGATCGCCCGCTCCGACAGCCGGGTTTCGCAAGGGTACTGATCGTTCTGCTCGGCGTCGGTGGAGTGTTGGGCGTCGCGGAGATCGCAGCGCCGGCTGTCGCTGCGGAGCATGATGCCGTCGCAGCTTCGGGCTGGCTCCTGGCGGCTTTTGCCGGCGGGAGCGCTGTCGGAGGTTTTCTCTATGGGCAACTGACCCTCAAGTCGGCAACCGGCAAGAGGCTGTTCGTCCTGTGCGTCGGCATGGGGCTTGCCGCGGTGTTCGTGTCCCAGCTGGACACACTCGGTCTCTTCGCCGCGGGCCTCGCCCTCATCGGCCTCTTCCTCGCCCCGTCCCTGATCACCGGATACCTCATTGCCGACACCATCGTTCCGGACACCAGCCGGACGGAGGCGTCGACATGGATCAACACGTCCGTAAACCTCGGCGCATCGCTGGCATCCGCCGCGGCAGGACTCGTCATCGACAGGAGCGGCGCCTGGCTCGCCCTCCTGCTCATGGGCGCGATCGCTCTCGCGCTCGCCTCAGCTGTGCCATTCACACGACTGGGCAGGATCGAGCTGCACGCGGACCAAACTCCCGGTGCTGCAAGCAAAGTTGACCAGCAGCCACCGGCCTCCTGAGCGGTCAGGGCGTTGGTCCTGGCGCGCGGTGCCCCGTAGAGCCCGGCCACGGTGGTCGGCCACGGGGCTGACGGACCGGCGGCCCCAACCACGGTGAGGACCGGCTTGACATGTGTGGGGCCCTGGCGGGCGCGCCGCCGGGGCCCGACCGGCCGGTGTGTCGACGACAGCCTCGCGTACGGGCTGCGGGCGTTCGACTGCAACGGGATGAACTTCCAGAAGTGATGGGGGCCCATGCGAACTGACCGTGGCCCGCAGGTCTGAGGACCTGCTCGTCGTTGTCGCGGGCGCCGGTTCCACCGATGTGGCACTGACCCCAGCTACGTCGGCCGATGGCTGGGTGTCGTGGTGGCGACGCACGAGCCGACGACTCCGCCGTGCACACCCATGGATACCGAGCCGACTCTTCGCGCCGGGGCGGCACGGCACGCTCTGGCAGCCCCGGGGCTCAGCCCGCCTGTTCAGTCGATGACGGCGGTGGCTTCGACCTCGACGAGGTGCTCGGGTACGTCCAGCGCCGCGACGCCCAGCAGGCTGGCAGGGGGTGTCGCAGTGACCCCCAGCTTCGCGGCCGCCCGGCCGAGGCCTTCCATGAGCAGCGGCATCTTCTCGGGGGTCCAGTCGACGACGTAAACGGTCAGTTTCGCCACGTCGTCGAAAGATGCACCGACCTCGGACAAGGCAGTGCCGATGTTGACGTAGCACTGCTCGACCTGGGCGGCGAGGTCGCCCTCGCCGACCGTGACACCGTCGACATCCCAGGCAACCTGTCCGGCGATGAAGACCAGCTTCGACCCGGTCGCGATCGACACGTGCCGATAAGCGTCGATGTGCGGCAATCCGTTGGGGTTCACCAGGGTGATGGCCATGCTGCCTGCCTCCATTACTGCGAGATTGCTCTCTTGTGGTTACTCAGGAACCGTAGGAGAGTGATCGCTGACGTGGAAGAACGCACTTTTCAGTGACTGGGGAACCTGATGGTGACCAAGCAGTTCACGGGCTCGCCCGACGAAGCAGACCTGAGGCGCGCGGACTCGCTGGCGCGGGAGATCTTCTCGGACATCGCCAACAAGTGGGCGCTCTTGATCATCGAGGCCCTCGGGGAACACACCCTGCGCTTCGGCGAGCTCCGCAACGCGATCGAGGGCATCAGCCACAAGATGCTCACCCAGAACCTGCGCATGCTGGAGCGCAACGGCCTGGTCGAGCGGACGGTGCACCCGGTCGTGCCACCGCGGGTCGACTACACCCTCACGGAGTCGGGCCACGCCCTGCGGGTGACGATCGACGGGCTGTGCGACTGGACCCACCGGTTCCTCGGTCACATCGAGGCATCCCGCCACCGCTTCGACGCCTGACGGTCGAGACACACGTACGCGAAACCACCGACCGGGCAATGCCGACGCCTCCCCTCGGGCGGCCAGGTGATCTGCGCGGATGCCTGGGCCGGATCGCGGTCCCGCCCAGAGGCGCAGGGACTTCGTCACAAGGGCAGAGCTGGCGCGGTGATCCCATGCCGCATTGAATGCGAGTGACACGGACTCGGTAGCGAGGAAGAGGCAACGGCAGTGGCACAGACGAAGCGGCGCAGGTGGGTATGGGGCGGGGCACTGATGGCGGCGGCAGCGGTGTTGAGCGCTGGGCTGTACTGGTTCCAGCCGTGGAGGCTGTGGCAGGACGAGACGGTCAACGAGGCTTTGCCGACCGCAACGGCGACTGCGCCGCCTGCCGGCGCTGCCGCAGGCCCGCAGGACATCGCTCAGGGCGCCCTCATCAGCCACGAGCACGCCACCACCGGCACGGTGAGACTGATCCGGCTCCCCGACGGATCCCGCATTCTCCGCTTGGAGAATCTCGATACGAGCAATGGGCCCGACCTGCGGGTATGGCTCACCGATGCCCCGGTGAAGGAGGGTACCGCCGGCTGGCGCGTCTTCGACGACGGCAAGCACGTCAGCCTGGGCAAGCTCAAGGGCAACAAGGGTGACCAGAACTACGCGATCCCGGCCGACGTGAAACTCGCCGACTACACCAGCGTCACCATCTGGTGCGACCGCTTCGACGTCTCCTTCGGTGCGGCGGCTCTGACCTAGGCACTCCCGTTCGACACGGCGAAGCGGCACCAGAGTGAGCCCTTCGGCCGGCCAGGGACACGGACCGCCTCACACGTGCTTCCAGCCGGCACGGGCCCGGCCCTGCGTCGGTCGACCCGGGCCGGCCCTTCACAGATCCGCACAGCTTCGATACGCCTCGCTCGCGGGGCGGCTGTTCGGACGGCCGGCGTCAGTCGGACAGCTCGGTCCAGAGGTCGAGGAAGGCCCGCAGCGGTGCGCTCGGCCGGGTGCCCGCTCGCCAGACGAACACCTTCCTCAACCGGATGGCGGGCTCGAGCGGCGCGACGACGGACCGCGGGTCGGCGGCGAGAACCGGACTTGCCTCGGAGGTCAGGGCGATACCGATCCGTTCCGCGACCAGCGCGATCTGGAGGGCGACGTCGTTCGTCGCGTAGGCGATGTCCAGTCGCAGCTTCCTCGCGGCGAATGCCTCACGGATGTACGCGTGCACGCCACTGTCGGGACCGTAGCTGATGAGCGGGCTCCGGACCGCCTCGTCGAGGGTCATCGGGCGGTTCCCGGGCCGCTGCTGCCGCACGCCGTCCGGGAGCTCTGCGAACTCGGCCTGGACGGCGAGCCGGCCTCCGTCGCGCTGCCCCCGCGTCTGTTGAGCTACCGACCATCAGGAACATCGTGCTCGTGCACGGCGGCTTCGTGGACGGATCGGGCTGGCAGGGGGTCTACGACCACCTGACCGCAGACGGCTACCGGGTGTCCGTCGCCCAGAACCCGACCCTGTCGCTGGCCGGTGACGTCGCCGTCGTCCACCGGATCCTCGACGGCCTCGACGGCCCGGCCGTGCTGGTCGGCCACTCCTACGGCGGAGTCGTCATCACCCAGGCCGGCAACCACCCGCACGTCGCCGCGCTCGCGTACATCGCCGCATTCGTCCCCGACAAGGGCGAGTCGGTCGGTTCGCTGACCGCCGACCCGGCGCCCGGCGCCCCGGTACCTCCGATCCTGCCGCCCGCGGACGGCTACCTGTTCCTGGACCGGGACAGGTTCGCGGCTTCCTTCGCCGCCGACGTCCCCGGATCGAGTGCCGCGTTCATGGCCGACTCCCAGGTCCCGTGGGGTGTCGACGCCCTCGAAGGGGCGGTCTCCGCACCGGCCTGGCAGGCCAAGCCGTCGTGGTACCCGGTCGCCACCGACGACCGCATGATCCCGCCGGCCGCTCAGCGCGCCATGCCCGGTCGCGCCGGCGCGACCGTCACCGAGACCCCCGGCAGTCACGCCGTCTACGTGTCCCGCCCGGCCCTGGTGGCCGCCGTCATCACCCAGGCCGCACAAGGCCACAGCACGCACCCTAGGCAGTTTCGTCTGGATCAGCCGGCCGTTGGTCCTGGTGTGCCGTTGGCTGACGCGCAGTGGGCGCGGATCGAGCCGTTGCTCCCGGACCGGACTCCACCTCGCAGGCATCCTCTGGTCCGCCCGAGGAGCCGAACGAAACTGCCTGATGGCTTCCCGGTTCACGCACCGGAGGCGCCGCGGGGTGCGCGGTGCCTCCGGTCTACGCGATCGGGGTCGGTCAGACGCGCACGAGGAGCCACGCACCCTGGCCGTTACAGCCGTTACGGTTGTTGTTGTTGCTCATGCGGTAGCCGGCCGGGACGGGTGAGCCTGAGCAGACCCACATGCCGTCACGGGCCAGTTGGTGGTACCAAGCGCCCTGGCTGTTGCAGAGGTTGCGGTTGTGGTCGGTGATGACGTACCCGGGCGCGATGGGCGACCCCGAACAAGCCCATATGCCGTCACGTTCCAGCTGGTGGTACCAGGCACCCTGGCCGTTGCAGAGGTTGCGGTTGTGGTCGGTGATGACGTACCCGGGCGCGATGGGCGACCCCGAACAAGCCCATATGCCGTCACGTTCCAGCTGGTGGTACCAGGCACCCTGGCCGTTGCAGAGGTTGCGGTTGTGGTCGGTGATGACGTACCCGGGCGCGATGGGCGACCCCGAACAAGCCCATGCGCCGTCATAGGCGGGCTGTTGGTACCACGCGCCCTGGCCGTTGCAGAGATTGCGGTTGTAGTCGGTGATGATGTATCCGGCCGGGATGGGCGACCCGGAGCAGGCCCACCCGGCTGTCGCGGCCTGCGCCCCCCGTTCCGCAGCGGCGGCCGTGCCCGCCGTACCGGCGAGCATCGCGGTGGCGATCAGCGCGATCGCTCCGATCACCGCCGCGATCCTGCTGCCTCTGGCGACCGCCACCCCCGTACGCCTTCTCCCCACCCCGCGGAAGACGCCGGCCGATTCACAGCTCTGTTCCCGCCCCGGCGCACCATGCCGGCTCGACTGCCGTTGTGCGATGCTCATGCATACCCTCCCCTGCAAGGACGGCGGCTCATGCCGCTGTCGCGAGGGGCAGAACGTAGCAACGGAATTCCACGCCTGACCGGCAGCGGCTGATTTGCCAGGAATAACGGCTCAAGGCCACTTCTTGACAGTGTTCGCACGCATGAACCATTACCAAGCGTGCGCCTTGAGAGGGTGTCGGCCGCGCGATGGCGCACGGCGGGAGTGCGGTGGGAGCTACTGCAACTCACCGTCGTAGTCCGGCAGTTCGAAGGTGCGCTCGGCGTGGCCGCCCACCAGTGATCGTCACCCCCGGCGCCACCGCCCGCCTGACGATTGTCGCCCCGTTCAAGCCCGCCCAGGTCGTCCTCAAGGCGAAGGACGAGAAGACCGGCAAACTCATTCCGGGGTGGGCCCGGATGTGGTCCGGGCCCGTGTGACGGCCTCGTGGAGGGCCTTCGGGTCGTCCGCGTGCAGCCTGATCACGGTGACGAGGCGGGCTGCGCCGAAGAAGGTCGGTGCGTTGACCGGTTCGGTGAGCTGGAGGGTGATGGAGGTCTGTGAGCCGACGGGGAGGTTCATTTCGCCGTCCTTCTTCTCGTGGGTGAAGCGTGTCTCTCGGCGGACGGAGGCGATCTGGTCGAGAGGGAGGCGGATGTCGACGTTGGCGGCCTGCCGGATGCGCAGGGTGCGGCCGCCGAGGGTGTGTGGCCGGGTGCGGGAGGCGGCGTGCAGACCGAGGACGAACAGGACGGTGTAGACGTCCACGACCAGCAGGATGGTGTGGATGACGGGCCAGTCGGCGAGGAGGTAGGTCAGGGCGACGGTCTCCACCACACAGGCGAACGCGAGGCCGTACATCATGGCGGCCTGGTCCCGGCCGTGGGTGAAGACCGCGTCGGCTCCGTCGACGCCGTGCGGCCGGCGGGTGACCCACCGGATCAGGCTCTCCATGATTCGGCCCTCGTGTGCGAAGAACCGCATCGCGGGTGAGGGCAGGAGTCCTGCACGCCTCTGTGGTACGGGGGCGGCAGGTTGCGGCGGTACGGGGGCGGCAGGTTGCGGCGGTACGGGGGCGGCAGGTTGCGGCCGGGTGGTCGGGGGCCTGGGGATCATGCCCGTCCTTCCTGTCGTTGCTTGAGCAGTTCGAGCGCGCGGCGGACGGCCGCGGCCTGGGCCGGGGCCAGGTCCTCGTAGAGGGTCTCGGCCAGGCCGCGGTCGTCTGCGCCGGGAAGGTGTGCCGCCAGAGCATCGGGGAGAAGGACCGCCAGCGCCGCAGCGGCCCGGGTCACGTGCGGGCCGTCCGGATCCTGGCCGGCGAGGCCGTCCAGCAGGCCGTAGACCTGCCCGGCCTGCTCCCGCATCTCCTGCAGCGCCTCCATCAGCGGAACCCGCCCCTCCTCGGGGGTTGCGGCGTCGAGGAACGCCAGGTGCTCGCGGTCCTTGACGGCCATGGGCGAGACGTCGAAATCGGCGTCGCCGAGCGCGGCCAGCAGACCGGTGAGCTCGGGTGACACCGGCCCCTCTGGGAGCAGGGATCCTTCCTGCGCTTGGGCCAGCAGCACGGCCAGCCGCGTCCGCCGCTGCCGGATGACGGCCTCCTGCCGTTCCAGGTCGGCGTCCAGCTCCTCCAGGACCTCCCTCAGGTCATGCCCTTCCGTGTCCGCGAGGACATCCCGTACCTCGTCGAGCCCGACACCGAGCTCGGTCAGCCGGCGGATCCGGGCGAGCAGGACAGCGTCCCTGAGGCCGTAGTCGCGGTACCCGTTGCTGCGCCGCAGGGGCTCGGGCAACAGCCCCAGGTGGTGGTAGTGCCGCACAGCCCGCGGGGTGACCCCGACCAGTGCCGCGACTTCGCCGATTCTCATGAGCGCAGTGAAAACCATGACGCCGCGACAAGGTCAAGCACGGAAGTCCCCGTGGCGGCCGGCACCCCCGGACGCCACGGAAGGCCTCGAGTCGTCCACTTGACCTTGCCGCGACGTCACAGCCTTCACTGGAGGACATCGACCCCAGGCGACCACCGCACCCCGGGCCGCCACCTCCGGAATTGGCTGGCCATCGCCACCGCACAGGTCCAGGAGTTGCGCGCGCGGCGGCGCTCCGCCCGGGCGGAGCGGCAGCTCCGCGACCGGAAACGCGGCCCAGCGGCGTCCTGGCAAGGCCGTTTCCCTCGGATCATCTCGCTGACCCGATGAAGATGGCGGCGAGGTGGCCAAGACAGTGCGGGCGCCCGGTCGCCGCCGTGGAAGCGGCACCACCACGCAACGATGATCAACGGTAGCCGTACAGGTTCCGGCAGCGGCCCCACCAGCAAGATCATGATTTGGCGAGTCCGCCGTGACAGGTGAGTGCTTCTGCCCTGTTCCCCGAAGGCACCGCCAACCGCGCTGTGGATGCCGTTGACAGCAGGGCTCGGTCAGTCGCTTCACCCGTAGTTCATGAACCAGTGAGTATCAAAAAAGCGGGCCATCGTGAACGGGTGATGCGGATCGATGAGGATGCGGCAGACGAACTCAGCGGCTTGGCAATCGAAGGCGACGTCCTCACCGTCGAAGGACCGGACCACGACAGGCCAACGGTCGGGGTCGCCGCCGTCGGCCCTCCAGCAATACAGGTTCTCGTGCTCCGTGCCTGCCCAGATGAGCAGGCCCTCCTCCCTGAGATCCGTCCACGGCTCCTGGTTCAGGTCCAGGAATCCGTCGAAGGCGCCCTTGCCGAACGTCTGGACCATGCGCTTGTAGTCGCTCGGCAGCGCGATGCCCAGGCGGGACTCCATCTCCGCCCAGTCCATGTCCGGCCGCTGGTCGGATTGTGTCCAGCCGGTGATCAGTCTGAGCCGCTCCATCCAGTCGACGTCCACGTCCACGTCCACGTCCACGTCCTCGTCCGGAGCGACCCCCAAGGGTGGGGGCACCTCTCTGGGAGCGATTACCAGCACCGACCGCGCGGTCCCCTCGGCGTCCCGCGCGGTCCCCGTGCCAATCCACTGATCCCCGTACGCCCACGCCCGTAGCATCACGGCTCGGTCCTCGAAGGGGATGATGAGGGCCGCCCCCCTGGAATCGTCAACCGTCGGATCGGTGAAGCCATCGAGGATGAGGGTGCGCGGGGCGCCATACCTGCCTTCGAGCAGGTCGGTCAGGTGCTGCAGGTCCAGATCGCCGGGCAGGTACATGTAGCTGTTCCCGGGGCCGAGTCGGGCCAGCAGATCGTTGACGTCCGCTTGCGTGAGCTTCATGGCGGACAGTGAAGCGCACCGCACTGACAATGCGGCCCTTCAAGCCTTCAAAGGTCGTGGTCGTCGGACGTGGTGGTCGCGGTCTCGCGCACACCCCAGCCGATGCCGATCACACGACCGGTCTCCGGCAGCGGCTGCACCTCGGCCGGTACAACGAACGAGCAGTACCAGTGCCCGAGACCGTCCTGATTGACCCGCACGCTCGCGGAAGAACACCACGGCTGACCACCACGCACCGCCCACCCGCCCGTCCAAGGCTGCCTCGCCGGCACCGTGGAGCAGGACATGCGGCGACAGTCGACGGGCGTACGGAGCAGAAGGAGTTCGGCAACGACGCGGTCGTTCTGCAAGGTGGCCGGCTCCCTCGTAGGGGTGGCCGCGGCACCCGCGGCGAACTGCCCGGCTCCGACCGGCCGTCGCAGGGTTCATGAAGCCGATACGAGCAGCGCATCGCTGAACCCGGCCTGGTGACCAGTGCTGTGCCGCCGAAACCGATCTCCACGGACTGGCCGGAGGCGGCGCCAGGCCGAGGGCCCGGCCGAAGCTGCCGCCGGCGGGCAGTGGGCCGTGGCGGCGACTGGCTCAGCCTCGTTTTGTCGAGGCCGGCGACATGAGTTGCGATCGCGGCGAGCAGGACGAGGACAGCCGCCCTCGCCCCCGGCCAGTGGCCTCGTACTTCCTGGAAGAATTCGCCGTGCCCGGCATGTCTCACCCCCAGGGAAGGACGTCGGAGCTCCAGCCGGGTGCCTGGGTCTCAGGCGGGTTCGCGGCCCAAGGAGGTGGCGCGCCGGTAGTACTCGTAGAGGCCGTCGAAGACGGGGTTGGCGATGCTCATGGTGTGGGTGTCGTCGCCGATCATGGACAGGCCGCGCAGGACGACGTCGAGGCCGGGGGCTTCGGGGGCGTGGAAGCGTTCGTCGTCAATGTCGGCTTCGTGGACGATGTCCGCGATCCGTCGCAGGGCTGGGTCGTCGGTGAGGTGGTGGACGCCCAGGATGGTCTCGAAGCTGCAGTCGCCGTGGTGGTGACCGAGTTCGGCGCCGCGCATGTCGAAAGGGGTGGCGTCGGCGGGGACGTGGGAGGGGTCGGTGACGAACACGAACTCGGCGTCGGGGTCGATGAAGCGGCGGATCAGCCAGGCGCAGGCGGCGCGGTCGATGTGGATGCCGGCGCGGGTGGCCCACTTCATGACGTGCTCTCTTCCGTGGTGTTGGCGGGGTGCAGGGCGTTGACGGCCTGCTCGGCTGTGTCCCGGTCGGGTGAGGGGAAGTAGTCGCGGCGCTGGATGCGCCGCAGTTCGGCGCGCAGCCGGGTCAGCGCGCGCCGCCGTTCGGCGTCGTCCCCGGCGCGGGCGGCTTCGGCCTCGGTGCGCACTTGCTCGTACTCGGCGGCGCGGGCCTGCGTCATCGTGTCGATGAGCTGGTGCTCGTCGCCGGCGGCGACCGGGTGAGCGATCCACACGGTGGCGGCGCCGGCGGAATCGGTGACCTCTTCGGCGATCCATTCCAGCTGTTCGCGGGTGCGGGCGTCGTCGGGCAGCGCGACGAGGCCGTCGCTGATCTGCGCGACGCCCAGGCGCTTGAGCTTGCGCCACACGGTGATCCGCGGGGTGGAGGGCTCCCGGGGCAGTCGGTAGGACATCAGCACCCACTGGCGCTGCTCGGGGTCCGGGCCGCCCATGTCAGGCGCCCCGAGGCCCGGTCGCGCCCGGTGGCTGCAATGAGCTGTTCACGTCCATCCCCCGAGATCCGCCTTCCTCCGGCCAAGCTGTGATGTAACCATGGTTACACAGCAGTGGGCGGGGTGGGTGGCGCGGTCGCGTACACCCAGGCCGTCCGGACCCCGGCCGCCTCGTACGGCCTGATCAGGACGAAAGAGGGAGTGCCGGTGTCCGCCACCGACCAGCCGCCCAGCCCCCGGGCTCGAGCCGACCGCGCCGTCACCGGCGGCGGGGACGTGATTCCGCTGCCGCAGGCGACCCGCGCCTGGTTCGCGATCTCCTGGCAGACCTTCGGCGGCCCGGCCGGGCAGATAGCAGTGATGCAGCGGGCCCTGGTCGAGGACAAACGCTGGATCGGCCAGCAGCGGTTCAACCACGCCCTGTCCTACTGCATGCTCCTTCCCGGCCCGGAAGCCCAGCAGCTCGCGATCTACACCGGCTGGCTCCTCAATGGCACCCGCGGCGGACTGATCGCCGGCACCCTCTTCGTCCTCCCCGGCGTCCTCGCCCTGCTCGCCTTGTCCGCCCTCTACGTCGCCTTCGGCTCGACCGCAGCCGTCACCGGCGTCTTCGCCGGCCTGGCCCCCGCGGTGGTCGCCATCGTCGCCCAGGCCGTCTCCCGGGTCGCCCAGCGCTCCCTGAACCACCCGCTGCTGATCGCCCTGGCGGTGGCCTCGTTCGCGGCGCTGGCGCTGTTCGCGGTGCCCTTCCCCGTGGTCATCGCCGCAGCCGCCCTCGCCGGCTGGCTCATCGGCCGCTACAGGCCCGACGCGCTCAAGCCTTCGGGCGGGCACGGCGCCGACGACGGGCCCGCGCCACTGATTCCCGACGACGCGCTGCACCACGAGCAGCCCAGCCGCCGCCGCACCTGGCGCATCCTCGCCTCCGGGCTGCTGCTGTGGGCCGTCCCCGTGGCCGCGGTCGCCCTCCTGACCGGTACCGGGAGCGTGTTCACCACCCAGAGCGTTTTCTTCTCCGGCACCGCGCTGGTCACCTTCGGCGGCGCCTACGCCGTCCTGGCCTACGTCGCCCAGCAGGCCGTGCAGACCTACGGCTGGCTCACGCCGAAGGAGATGGTCAGCGGCCTGGCCCTGGCCGAGACCACCCCAGGCCCGCTGATCATGGTGGTGCAGTTCGTCGCGTTCCTCGGCGCCTACCGCGACCCGGGCACCCTCGCCCCCTGGGCCGCGGCCCTCCTCGGCGCCCTGCTCACCACCTGGGTCACCTTCGTGCCCTGCTTCCTGTTCATCTTCCTCGGCGCCCCCTACATCGAGCGCCTGCGCGGCAACCGCCGCATCTCCGCCGCCCTGACCGGCATCACCGCCGCCGTCGTCGGCGTCATCGCCAACCTCGCCCTCTACTTCGCCGAACACGCCCTCTTCACAGACGTGGACGAGAAGACCTTCGGCCCGGTCACGCTCGCCCTGCCCGACCTGGGCACGCTGCGTCCAGCGGCCCTCGTGATCACGGCGATCGCGGCGCTGCTGATCTTCAAAGTCCGGTGGAGCGTCCTGCGCACCCTCGGCATCTGCGCCGTCCTGGGACTGGGCGCAGCCCTCACCGGACTCCCCGGCATCTGAACCGCCGAGGAGATGCCCAATGGGAACATTCGCCGCGCCGGGGGTGCGGGGGGCCAATCAGAAGCAGCGCCGCGACCGGCTCTGGCAGACGCAGCGCGCCGCACCACCGAACCCGGCGTCGACTGGGCCGGGGAGGTGAGCGTCCGGGGGCACCGAGATCAGCGCAGCGCGGGGCGACCGGCTTGCTTGCGGGCGACGCCGGCACAGATCCTTCGCTACAACCACGGGTCAAACCGAGTTGGCACCCGCGCGTTCACAAGCGTCGACCGTGATTGGGTGCTCATCGCCGAGCTCACCCAGGGGTGAGCGGGCTCGTCGGGCGGTCCTCCGCGGGTCGCCAGGGCCCCGATGCGACGGTGTTGACAGCGCGGAGGCCCCGCCCGCACCGGGGGTCGCCTGGTGCGGGCGGGGCCTGTCGAGCCCGGTCCTACTTGGTGGTGGTGGCGGTGATGTCGGCGGGGTTGGTGAGGGTGCCGGGGATCTTGTTCCAGGCCGTCCAGGAACCCGTCGTGGTGTCGAGGGCGATGTTCTGGACCTGCCCATTGGTGCCGGTGGCGTAGACGTGGATGTTGTCGGCTGCGGAAGCGCTGGCGATGCGCGTCAGGCCGGTGCCGCCGATCTTGTTCCAGGTGGGGTTCCACATCCCGGCGAGGTAGTCGGCACTCTGGTTGTAGAGGGCGCCGTCGGAGCCGATGACCTGGACCTGGACGGTGTGGCCGACGCGGGCCGTCGTGATGTCCTTGGCGCCGGTGATGCCACCGGGGATCTCGCCCCAGACGGTCCAGGTGTTGTTGCGGGTGTCGAAGTCGCGGCCGTAGGCCTTGCCGGCGTTGATGCCGACCAGGCGGACGAAGGGGCCGGCCTTGACGCTGGAGATGCCGGTCAGGCCGGTCCCTCCGGCGACGGGGGTCCAGCCGCTGTTCCAGCGGCCGGCGTTGTAGTCGCCCGTCTGGGTGTAGAGGTCACCGCTCGAGCCGATGACCTGGACGTAGAGGACGTTGTTGATCATTGCGGCGGAGACGTCCTTGACGCCGCCGGCGCCACCGGGGATCTCGGTCCAGTTGCCCCAGGTGTTGTTGCGTACGTCGTACTCGCGGTCGTAGACCTTCCCGCCGGCGACGCCGACGTACCGGATGGTGCTGCCGGTGTCCACGCTGGTGAGGTGGGTGATCGCGGCGCCTCCGATGCCGGCCCACTGGGCGTTGAACACGCCGGTGGCGACCGCACCGTTCTGGGTGAACAGGGAGCCGCCGGCGCCCGCGGCGAGCGTCACCTTCGACGGGGGAACGGATACGGCCACGGCCACGTCGGCGGCGCCGGCGAGACCGCCCGTAACCTCCTTGAAGGCGGTCCAGGAACCGGTGGCGGGGTCCATGGTGGCGTTGCTGGCCTTGCCGCCCGCACCGAGAGCGTAGAGCTCGATGCCGGTGGGGGTGGAAACGCTGGTGATGCGGGTCAGGCCCGTGCCGCCGGCCTTGGCCCACGAGTCGTTCCAGCGGCCTGCGTCGTAGTTGCCGAACTGGGTCCAGATCGCACCGTCGGAGCCGATGATCTGCACGTGGACGTTGTTCCCGACGGTGCTGGAGGCGATGTCCACGGCGCCGCCGGCGCCGCCCGGGATCGCACCCCACGCGGTCCAGCTGCCGTTACGGGTGTCCAGGTCACGGCCGTAGACCTCGCCGCCGCCGATGCCGTGGACGCGCACGGTGGTGCCCGATGCCGTGCTGGTGATGTGGGAGAGCCCGGTCGCGCCGACCGCAGTCCAGTTGGTGTTCCAGCGGCCCGCCTTGTAGTCGGCCGCCTGGGAGTAGAGGTTGCCTTCGGATCCGACGATCAGTACGTGGACGGTGTCGCCGACCAGCGAGGCGGTGATGTCCTTGGCACCGGCCGCCCCTCCGGGAACCTCGCCCCAGCCCGACCACTTACCGGTCGCGCGGTCCAGGTCCTGGCCGAACACCCGGCCGCCCGCGATCGCGTAGGCGCGGACGATCTCGCCGTGACGGACCGTGCTCACCCGGGAGACGTCCTTCCCGTCCACCTTGGCCCAGGCCTGTCCGTACTCCCTGTACCCGAGGTTTCCGAACTGCGACCACATCGTCCCGCCGCCGCCTGCGAGGAGGGACACCTGCGCACCGTTGCGGGGCGCGGTGACCTCTCCCACCCAGGCGCCGAGGTCGTCGGTGCGGACGGAGAGGGCGCCGGTGCGGGTCTCGGTGGTTGCGGTGCCGAGGCAACCACCCTGCCAGGAACGGCTGTTGACGCCCACCAGTTCACCGGCCGCGTTGAGCAGCGGGCCGCCCGTGTCGCCCTTGCAGATGGCGTCGGTGCCCTTGCCGGTGATGGTGAGTGCGGTGGCGTCGGAGGCGCCGACGCTGAAGGAGCCGACGTGGAGCTTGCCGGGGACCCACTCGGTCTTCGTGCGCCCGAATCCGACCGCCGTCAGGTCGGCCCCGGCTGCGGGCGCTGCGCTCGCCCGCTTGATGCCGGCGATGCCGGTCGTCGCGGTGGCGAGGCGCGCCATGACGAGGTCGCGGTCGCTGCGCGGGACGAGTTCGACGACGTCGACGGCCTTGCCGTCGGAGAGGGTGGCGACGGTCTTCAGGGCCGGCTTGCCGGCGGGGACCGAGGTGCCCGGGGTGGCGGCGAAGCAGCTGGCGGCCGTTAGGATCCATCGGGCGTCGACGAGGGTCGCGGTGCAGGCGCGGGAAGTTTCCTCGTCGCCGATGTTGAGCTTGACCACCGACTTGTACGCGTCGGTCGGGGCTTCGGGGCCGGTGAGGGCGAGGGCGGGGGCGGCGGAGATCAGGCCGGCGGCGACCGCGGTGGCGGAGAGCAGGACGGTCATCCGCGCCGGGCGCAGACGGGGTGCGAGCATGGTTCTTCCTTCGGTGAACGGGTGCGCGGGGAAGTGAACGGGTGCCGTACGGCGGCCGCTTGGGCGCCGTGCGGGTGCTACTTGGAGGTGCGGATCTCCATGAGCATGAACTCGCGGCCCTGCTCGTCGGCGCTCTCGCCGACCGCGGTCCAGGAGTTCTTGTTGACGTCCCACGTCTTCTCTTCCGCGCCGACCTTCATGTCGACCTGGGCGGCGTAGTCGTTGCCCTTGACGGCGAAGACCGAGGGGATCTCCAGGGTCAGGTAGCCGGTGGTGCCGGTGACCTTGAAGCAGATCTTCTCCTTGGCGCGGGACCAGACCTCCAGGAGGTTCGTCGCGCTCGCGCAGTCGGCGAGGAGGATGTGGCCGTCACCGCGCTTGAGGGTGATGTTCTGCTCGGCGAGGATCTTGTCCGCGTTCGGGTAGCCGAAGTCCTCGATCGCGTACCCGGGACCCTCCTCGGCGATGCCCTTCATCGCGGTGACGTCCGCAGCGCCGCCCTCGGTGGCGCCACCCGCCCCGGCGATCGCCAGCCACGCCAGCGCGCCGGCGGCCGTGGCCGCGCCCACCGTACGGACGACATTCTTCCGTGCCTTCATCCCTACCCCAGTCTTCAGTTCCGGTTCACTGACCGGAAGTGTCATACGGATGCGAAGGCTCATGTCCGACCAAGACAGAGACGCGTCAAAGAAGGCGATCTCTCCCTGGAAGCCCCCAACTTCCGACCGGATCTTAACCGCACACCCGGCACGCAAATCAAGTCCGTAAAAGCAAAGACGGCGGCTGGTCGGGCAATTGCCAGGCATCAATGGATGTACAGGAGGGCGCGTTTCATCGACGTCCCGCAGGCGGGGCATGCGCAACCGGAGGCTCGGGGGCCGTGGGGATGAGTGAGGTGGCTCACGTGAAAGCCGGGCGCGCCGGCCAGGGATTACGCGGCAGTCAGGGATGTTATGTCTGATTCAAGCGGCCCGACATCAGCCCCGCGAAGCGCCACCAGCCCGCGTGGATAAACGAACGTTGATTCCTCATCATCTACCGTCTAGCCAAAGTGCCGTGTATCGCGTAGGGTCATGCCGCACGCTCCCCTAGCTGGGTCTTCTGTTTCATGGCCAGTGGTTTTAAGCGCGACTCGCCACTTCCTGCGCTGCGCCCCGCCGCATCTCTTTTTCGGCGCGCCATGCATCGATGGTGAAAGCTGCTTTTGGCTTGCCCGTGGACGAGGGCCGCGTATTTTCGGGGAAATACCACCGACGCAGGGCGCCACCCTTCGGCCCTGTCCGCTCCCGTACGGCCCGGCCCGATCCAGCCCGGGGGGGGCGGTCGCTCGCGGCACCGCCTACGTAGGATCCCCCCGCATGTGGCGGCGTGACCGGCACGACGGGCGCCTGGATCATGTTCCGGAGCTGCGTGATGGGCGTGCGGGTCGACTCCGAAGGTGTCACCGAGCACGGGCTGGGACGCTCGAAAACCGTGCCATGGTGCGCCATCGACACGGTCAACACCAGTGGCGGAACCGGACCGGCCCCGCCCAGGCCTCCGGGCCGGCCCTCAAGAACGGCGACAGGCTCGGGCTCGGCGCCCTCGCCTCCTACTCCACGCGCACGGTCAACACCGACCTCGCCCTGATCCGCTACCGCCACGCGACCCACACCACTGCCTGCCACCACTGCACGCCCACATGAACGGACGAACGCCCCACGCCCGGCCCGCCCATGCCATGGTGTTCAGCAGTCGTGAGGATGGTTCACACTTGCCGGACAGCTTGGGCCCGCCGGGGAGGGTGCGTGGAAGAGCCAGGATTCTGTGTCCGGCTGACCGAGGCAGGCGACCGGAAGACGGCCGCGGTCCGTGCGCTCCGGACGGTCACCGGCCTCAGCCTCTGGAACAGCAAGCTGATGCTGGACCGTGCACCGGTAGCGGTCACGGAACCCAACTGGCTCGAAGCAGCCCAAGACGCGGCCGAGATACTCTCGGTCGCGGGTGTACGGGCGACGGTCGTCTGCGACTGGTGCGACCGCACCGTCACACCACAGGCCGGGCCACTCGACCCGGCCCCGTGCAAAGGCCCATGGCCTTCCCAGACCTGCCGCGCCAGCCACCCACCAGACACGGACTGGGCACGGCGACAGATGACGAACTCGCCGCCAGAGCCGACAGACACCCCCTGACCGGACACCACCCGCTCCTGTGTATCCACCAGCAGGTCATCCCGCGACCTCTAGCGTCCCGGACTCGGCGGCCTGCGTCGATTCCTGCGCCGTGAGCCGTTCTCCACCACGCCGCCCGCCCGGCCCTGCGCGCCTATCTGGGCCGGCGGAACGCGAGCGCCCGCCAAGCCGGCGTCCTGGCCGTCCAACGGCGCTGACGGGGGGAACAGATCGAGGGGAACGCGTGGCCGGGCGGGTACGGAGGGGGCTGTCGGGCTCTTGTTCTGCGTGAGTCGACACGCAGCTTCGGGCAGCATCCCGGGGCCCCCGCACAGTCCGTGACGCGGCGGACCGCGCGGCGCGGTACGCGAGGGCCGGGGTCTCGTGGTCTCCCGGCCCTCGCGTGTCTCGGGTGCTACTTGAGCACGCCAGCCCCAGTCGTCGTCGCCAGCGACGTGGGCAGGTTGCTCGCCGAGGCTTCCAGGCCCGTCGTGAGGGTCGGGGTCCAGTTGACCGTGGTCTTCAGGTCCTTGGACGAGGCGGCGTTGTAGGCGGCGACGAGGTCGGTCACCGTGCCGTTGACGAGGTTGCCGGAGCCCTTGACCGAGCCGGTGCCGTCACCGCTGAGGAGCTTGGCGGCCTTCGCGCCGGACGGCAGCTTCCAGTAGTTGTTCTCCGCGACGATCTGAGCCTTTGCGCGGGAGTTGATGCTGTACTGCGGCGTGTACCCGTTAAGGAGTGTGACGTCGTAGTAGTTGTTGTAGATGTGGATCTGGCCAATGCGGGCCAGCGGGGCGCGCTGCATGATGCCCTTCCACACGTTGTGGTGGATGGAGACGCGCAGCTTGCCGACGCTGTCGGTGTCGCTGCTGCCGATCAGCATCGTCTTGTCGTGGTTGGTGAACTGGTTGCGCGAGACGGTCACCAGGTCGGATCCCTTGGTGATGTCGAGGGCGCCGTCGTGGATCTGGTACTCGCGGCCGAAGTACTTCGGGTTGGCGCTGTCGAAGTGCGGCGCGTCGGTGAACGTGTTGTGGTCCGACCACACGTGGGTCGCGCCGCGCAGGGACACCGAGTCGTAGTTGGAGTTCCAGTTGCCGTCGTCGCCGTCGGTCGGGTCCCACTGCGGGAAGCAGTCCTCAGTGGCGGCGAAGGTCAGGTTGCGGACGATGACGTTGTCCACGTTCTGTATCTGGAGCATGGCCCCGGTGAGGCCCGCGTTCGTGCCGGGGACGCCCACGATCGTCGTGTTGGCGGGGACCTTGAAGACGATGTTCTGGCCCTGCTTGGCCTGGGCGGCGGCCCGTGCCTTCTCCTGGGTGCCGGAGGGCAGCTTGGAGCGGCCGTAGGTGGCCGGGTCGTATGCCTTGAGGTAGGCAGACAGCGAGTAGCCGGTACCGAGGGCGTAGTCGGCGCAGGTCAGCTTCTTTCCTCTGTCATCGGTGTTGGCGTCGATCAGGCCGTTGATCTTGATGATGCGGGGCGTGGTGTCGGAGACCGATCCCAGCGCCTTCACGAGCTGCGCACGGGTGGAGACCGTGAAGGTGCGGGCGGCGTCGGCCTTCGTGCCACCGGTGGTCCCCGTGCCGGAGGACGCCCAGCCGTCCTTCGCGGTGAGCGTCTGGTGGTACAGGTCGACGGTCCCGGCGTTCGCGTTCATCACGACGACACCAGAGCCGACGCATGCAGCCACGACGGCCGCGCAGAGGACGGCGGCACGACGGGAGCGGAGGGACCTGCGATGGGAGCGAGCAGCCACGAGGCTTCCTTACGGGGGGGAGGAACAGGGTTACGCCCTGTCAGTAGCCGCCGACCCGTGCAAGGTTGCCGCGTGCGGGGATGTTTTTTGCAGGCCGGGTCAGCAGCCGAACCTCATTCGGGACGAAGAGGTCGTGGGTACACATCCCGCCACCCCGAGAGCCAATGAAGCAGGTGGCGGACGGGGCACCGCGTCTACGACGAGGCCGACGTACCGGACGCACGGCTGGCCCACCAGCTCAGGCGAGGCGGCAACCGGCTGGAGCACGTCGCCCCGCTGATCGTCCAGATGCGGGCGGCCGGCGGCCTGGAGCCGCTGGAGGCCGCACTCTACGACCGGCACGATCGGCTGTCGGCCTACCCTGTGGTGGATCCCGTTGGCCGAGCCGTTGACCAAGTCAGTGGTTAGCTGCCATATTACTTGCATGCCTCAGGATGCCGATCGCTACTACGCCCAGCCGACGCTGGATCAGGCCACACGTCAGATCCGGAGCTACGGGCTGACCGCCGATCCGCAAGCCGTTCTGGTCGCGGTCCGGCTGATGGCCACCGGCGCTCGGCTCGGGCAGGCGGCCGAGGTGCACTTCGGCAGGTTCGGCCTCTCCACGGGCCGCTACCGGCTGCTGGCCGACCTTGAGGACTGCGGGGGCGAGAAGTCGCCCTCGCACCTGGCGGCCGGGCTGGGCGTATCGCGGGCCACGGTTACCGGGCTGGTGGACGGACTGGAGCGGGAGGGCTTGGTGGCCCGCCGCTCCTCCCGGGAGGACGGTCGGGGAACCGTCGTCGTGCTGACGGCGCGCGGTGCGCAGCGGCTGCAGGAGATGGCGCCCGAGCACTTCCGGCGGCTGGAAGCGATGGTCGGCGGGCTCACCGAGGCTGAGCGCGGAACGTTCCTGGAGCTGCTGGAGCGGATCGCGCAGGGCATCGGCGCACTGGTGGAGGAGTAAGCCACAAGGGAGCAACGCAGCCGCGCTCGCCGCCCAGCGCGGCCTTTTTTCCACCCAGATAGTTAGCTGGCTAATCACCTGTTTTCGAGAGGATCGCATGACCAACACGAACCAACACGTGAGCCAACAGGCGGGCCAACGGACCGGCGGGCCGCCGCCGTTCGTGCTCTGGCGCGAGGTCGCGATGGGCTACGTCGCGCCTGCGGTGACGGCCGGTGCGGGGGCGCTCATCGGCGGGAACACCCAGTTGCTCTGGGCCGCCGGGACCTCGATAGCCGGTACGTCGGCCGTGGTCGCCTTCCTGGTCGGCGGCTGGCTGCAGCTCTTCGGTCGCCGCCGCACAACCGGGCCGGCGCATCGCGCCGCGCTGTCACTGGCCGGGGCCGCCCTCGCGGCCGTTCTCGCCCTCGCCTGCGCCTGCGCGGCCCAGTACTGGCGGCCTGGCTGGACCGGGTCGTCCCACGGACCGGCGCTCGACCGCCTCTCCTTCGACCTGCCGCTCTCCGCGGCGCTCGCCGCCACGATCGTCGGCTGGCGCTGGCGCGGCCGGTCCACCACTCGACCCCTGAAGGGAAACCTATGATCATCGTCATGGGAGCCACCGGAGCGACCGGCGGCGCACTGATACGCAGCCTGGCCGACAGGGCGATGCCGATGCCGGTGCCCTGTCGAGCCCTCAGTCGCGAGCCGCAGCGACTGCGCGCCCGCCTCGGCGCGGCGGCCGGCCCACTGGTCGAGGCCCATTACGCCGACGCGGCCGACCCCGCTTCCCTGCGCGCCGCGTTCAGCGGCGGCCGGCAGCTCTTCCTCACCATGGAGAACGGCCCACGGCAGATCGAATTCGAGCTGCGCGCCATCGAAGCCGCCTTGGACAGCGGCATCGAACACATCGTCAAGATCTCCTCTCCGGCCGCCGAGCCGGACTCCCCGGTCGTGATAGCCCGCGGCCACCACACCGTCGAGACCCGGCTGCGTACGGCCGGTGTCACCGCCACGGTCCTGCGTCCCTACGCGTTCATGCAGAACCTCCTGCTGCTCGGGCCGGGCGTGGCCCACGGCGGCCTGGTGGTGGGGGCGATGGGCGAGGCGCCGTGCAACTACGTCGACTGCCGGGACATCGGCGAGGTGGCGGCCGCCGTCCTCACCCGGCCCGAACTGGCCGGCGGCACGTACAGCCTGACCGGAGCCGAGACCTGCTCCTTCGGCCGGCTCGCCGAGCTGCTGAGCCGACTGCGAGGGCGTCCCGTCCGCTACCTGGACCTGCCGCCGGAGCAGCTCCGCGCCCAGCTCAGCGCCGAGCGCGGGCTGCCGGGCTGGCTGGCGGACCACGTGGTGGAGATCCAGCAGCTCGCGGTCGCCCGACCGGAGGCGCCGACCGACACCGTCGCCCGGCTGCTGGGACGCGCCCCGCGCGGGCTGGAGTCCTTCCTGACGGAACACATCGACGTGTTCCGCTGAGAGAGGCGAGGTCTGCGGCATCAGCGGCGGCAGGGTCACGGCGGGCAGGCGCCGCCGCGGCCGATGGCGATGGCGATGGCGATGGCGATGGCGATGGCGATGGCGATGGCGGTCAGATTGTTGCCGTACCAGGCCAGGGCGGCGGTCTCCAGGGTGCGGTACTCCTCCACCGGGGCCGCTGCCGACCAGGTCGCTCCGTCCGAGGAACGCAGGTGCAGTACGCCCTCGGAGTCGGGGAACAGCAGGTACAGCGTCGGCCCCGCGACCGCGAGCCGTACGTGCCGTGTCGGCCGCGGGCTCAAGGAGGCCGGACCCGCCGGCGTCGTCCGTATCCGCGCCAAGATGGCCCGCGTCGTCGAGCTCGCCACCGTCATGGGCTCCGGCAGCGTCGATCAGGCCCTCGGGCTGGCCGCGACCGCCGGGCGCTTCGCCGACGAGGACCTGCTTTCCACCCTGGGGCATATCGCGGCGAACCGACCCGATGGTGAGTTCGTACGCGCGGACGAGGCGCACTCCGTCCATCCGACATGCCCGGTCGTGAGCCTCTGCCACTGTCGCCGGGCGCGGACGGCCCCTGCGGCATTCCGCCGCGCCACGCGCGGTATTCCTGCCGCGCTCGCCGATCCCTGCGCGGGGCGCGCGGCTGCCCCGCGCCGTCGGATAGGGTCCTGAGCGCCAATGGACCCGACCGAGGAGGGCCGGTATGACCGACGGAGAGCAGCCTCTCGGCGGTGGAACGGCTGTGACCGCCGGCAGCGGGCAGAGGGACGAGCGCATACGTCGCATACGCCGGCGCCTGGAGCGGCTCATCGGCATCGCGGCGACCGAGGGCAACGCCCTGCGGCCCCTGCGCAACGGGGACGAGATCTTCGCCGCGATGCTCGATGCGATCGGCGGGGCCCGCCATACCGTCGACATGATGACGTTCGTGTACTGGCGGGGTGACATCGCCCGGCGTTTCGCCGAGGCGCTCGCCGACCGGGCGCGTGCGGGGGTGCGGGTGAGGCTGCTGCTGGACGGTTTCGGCAGCCGTCTCATAGAGCGGGAGCTGCTGGACCGGATGAGCGAGGCCGGAGTCGAGGTCGCCTGGTTCCGCAAGCCGCTCTACCTCTCCCCGCTCAAGCAGAACCACCGCTGCCACCGCAAGGTCCTCGTGGTCGACGAGCAGACGGCCTTCACCGGCGGCGTCGGCATCGCCGAGGAATGGTGCGGTGACGCCCGCAACCCCGGAGAGTGGCGCGACACGCACGTCGAGGTCCGGGGGCCCGCCGTAGACGGCATCGCCGCCGCGTTCGCCCAGAACTGGGCCGAGTGCCACACGGAGCTCTTCGATGAGCGCGACCGGTTCGTCAGCCACGAGCCCAGCGGGAGCGCCATCGTGCAGGTCGTCCGCGGATCGGCGAGCTTCGGCTGGCAGGACATGCAGACCCTGATGCGCGTGATCCTCGAATCGGCCGAGGAGCGGGTCCGTCTGGCGACCGCCTACTTCGCTCCCGACACGTACTTCATCGACCTGCTCTGTGCCACGGCCCGCCGGGGCGTGGAGGTCGAGATCCTGCTGCCCGGTCCTCACACGGACAAGCGGGTGTGTCAGCTTGCGGGACAACACCACTACGAGGCGCTGACCGACTGCGGCGTACGGATCCACCACTACCAGCCGACCATGATGCACGCGAAGATCATGACCATGGACGGCGTCGTCTCGCTGATCGGCTCCACGAACTTCAACCGCCGCTCCCTCGACCACGACGAGGAGGTGATGCTCGCCGTCATGGACGCCGAGTTCACCACCACCCTTGACGCGCACTACGACGAGGACCTCAAGGCCAGCGAGCCGATCCGCCCGGACCGCTGGAGGCGCCGCTCGCTGCTGCAGCGCGCCCGGGAGACCGCCGTACTGCCCGTCCGCCGCTACTTGTAACGGCAGGAGGCGGGGCGGGGCTGCGCCGGATCACTTCCCGGCCCGCGCGAGCACGGCGTTGAACTGCGCGCCGGCGAGCAGCGCCAGGTTGGTGAACCACAGCCACACCAGGAAAACGATGACGCCCGCCAGCGATCCGTAGAGGCGGCTGTAGGTGCCGAACTGCGTGTAGAGGGTGAAGAGCGCCGAGGCACCGAGCCACAGGAACGCCGCCAGGGCGCCGCCCGGAAACCCGCGGCGCGTTCCGCGGGCTTGAGCGGGCCCGGACCGGTACAGGATGAGGATCAGGGCCGTGACGATCACCAGGAGCACCGGCCACCTCAGGACGGCCATGGCCTCCGTGCCCGAGTAGCCGGCGGCCGCCGCGAGTCGGCGGGCCACGGGGCCGGTCGCGACGAGGCTCGCGGCGCCCGCGACGAGCAGGGCCAGCAGCACGGCGGCGGTGAGGACGAGGACGTGCGCCGCGCGCAGGGGCGGCCGCGTGTCGGGCAGCCGGTGCATCGTGTGCAGGGCGCGTCGGAAGACCGCCAGGTAGCTGGAGGCGGACCACAGTGCGCTCAGGACGCCGCTGACGAGCAGTAGCCACAGGGAGGACGGCTCCGAGGTGAGGCCGTTCAGGGCCTCGCGGAGCACCTGGGCCGACTGGGGAGGCGCGTAGGAGGTGAGGTCGCGGATCAGGCGCTCGCGGGTGCCCGCGCCGGCCAGTCCCACCAGGGAGACCGATACGAGCAGGGCGGGCACCAGCGCGAGCACCGCGTAGTAGGTGAGGGCTGCCGCGTAGTCGGCGATGTTGTCGTGCCAGAGGCGTACGGCCGTGCCGCGCAGGGCGGAGCGCGCTCGCCTCGGCAGCTCGGCGGCGCGGTGTCCCGGGGTGCTCCGGTGCGTGCGGAGAGTGTTCGATTCCACAGTGCGCTCTTGCCCGGCGTCACCGCTCTCATCCTCCGTCCGGACCCCGCTCGCGGTGCGGTCGCCTCGTCGCACCTCGCTCCACCCCTGCGGCCCGGGCCCGGGGGGCCGGAGCCGGGGCGGGCCGTGGCCTTCGCCCGCCCCCGCCATGGTCAACGGTCCCCGGTGAGCTCGGCCCCGTCGGGAGCCTCCGGGTTCGCAAGGGATCGACACCATGGACACTCTCTGAAGTCGTTCGCTGGAGGGGGCCGGGACAGCGAGAAGCCCACCCTGTATTCGTCCCGGAACCCCGCTGTCGGCATGGTGTTCGTGGGAGGCGGGGCACTTTCGTCGGCCGCGCCTGCTTCAGCCAGGCGACGTGTCAGCTGCATGAGTGCCGCACGCACCGTGCACACCGCTCGCGTTGCCGCCGGCCATCGGCCGCGCAGGGCCGAGTACCCGCGGGAGGTCATGCCGGACCTCCTCTCGCCGCGGACACCGGGATGATCCGGAAGGAACAGGCCTCTCCGTTGGAAGTGGCTTTTCGAGAGGGGCCATCACTCCAATAGTCCGATGATACGTCTTTCGCTTTAGGCATTCCTAGCCATTTCCCTCGCCCGATACGGAAGTGCATCAACCAGGAATTAGACACTCCGCCACCGCTTTATGCGACTTTGTGCGACCCGATCTTCGGCGCCACAAATCAACAATGTGCAGTTTGCCGGGGTTTTTGCGCCCTCCCCAATGTGTCGATTGCCGGGGTTTGCCCGCCGCGCTTGGAATGCGAGGGCTGCCAGGCTTTTCCGCGTTCCCGGCAATGTGTGGATTGCCGGGGTTTTTCAGCGACAGCCGTCCTTCCCATTGGGCGAGCAGGCACCACTGAGGCCGGGCACGTCGTCAGAGCTGCAGTCGGTCGTCAGCGAGTGACGTCAACCGCAAGCAAGGAGCTGCCCCGCGCGCGGAGGATGACGGGATGCGGCACGGTCCGACAGGGCCCCGGGGCAGCTCAACCGGCCCCAGGGCGACGCCGACAGACGTGCCCGCCGGCCGCATCAACGAAGCGCCTTCCCGAAGGGGCATCCCGGCGGCGTCCACGTGGAGGGACAGCACACGCTCGAAGCGTTGCTGCCGTCTCAGCTCCAGGGTGTCAACGCGCCACAGGCAGCCTGTCCCCGACGACCTCAGCGCGGCGAGAGCGGTCGCCAAGACCGCCGAGACGAGCACGATCCACAGGAGGATGCCTACCACAACTGGTCCTTTCGAAGGCTGTAGCTCCAAGGGGTCCACAGGACCGGAGCTTCGTCGACCACCGGCATAACGCATTGGCATATGCAGAGTTGCGCCCTGTCCTCCGATTGCAGTCATGTGAAGCACGTCGCCAGCCTGGGACGCGGTCCTTCTACCGACGATCAGCCAGCTGCCGTCGGCGACTGGGCAGGAGTCAGGCAGGGCGCAGCCTCGACCTGCGACGATCCGCGCGGTGGAGTGGCTACGCGGCTGCCCGGGCTGGGGAACTGTGGACGGAGCCGGCGACGGGGCTCACCCGACCAGGGGAAGACACGCATGGCGGGTCACGGCAAGAACCGGCAGCAGCGGCGGCGCACACACCGCGCCCGCTTGAGCTCCTTCACCGGCCGGCTCGCATGACACACGGCGGGGCATCCGCGTCGAATCGCGCGTAAAATGCCGCCAGTCGAACCGATGGACGGGCGGGGTGCAGGGTGCCGGTTGGGCTGGGGGTCGCATCGGTCGCAGCTCATCGCCCTCTGGACCCGCGGAACGCGGGGAGCGAAAGGAGTTGCCGCGCCGGACTTACCGGTCCGCTTGTAGAACCGATAAGACTGGGTCAACACGCAGTCGTCGACCACCATCACCCGGATGGCGCATACCCGGACCAACATCGACTGCGTTTATGGAATATGACAACAGCAAAGTTCCCCGTCTTCTTCGGCAGGACCGCAGAGAAAGTCGGAGAGGGAGGCCTCTATCACTCCGGGGCCATCCGGATCGGGAAGTGGATTTTCACTCCCGGCTCAGCCGACTCGGGCGAGAACCGCCACGCAAGGCTTGAACACGAGAGTATGGAAATCGATCTGAGCTACTCGTCCTCGGTCTTTGAGGAGTTCCTCCATAGGATGAGCGTGATCCAGGTCGAGTTCGGCAGGCGGTCGGGGAGCACTGCGCCCGCCACGGCTGCCGGCGAGTGCCCGGGTGGTAGCTCCCGTGTATGAGCCGTACGGGTACTCGGACATCCCGGATGCCCACCCCCAGCCGGCGACCTCCGCGTTCTGGGGCCAGCCGGAGCCGGGACAGCACCTCTCCGCCGGACAACCGCTCGGCGGGTCCGGCGAGGTGCCTCCCCCGCGATACCCGGCCGAGGAGTTCTCCAGCTTTCTCCAAGAGAGCGCTGCGCCCGCGCAACCGGAGCCCTTCTCCCGAGAGGCCGTGGGCGGCACCGGTGACACGGCGAGCGCCCTCGGCCTCGTCACCGGGCTGATGCACAGCCCCACCGGGCGTGCGCTGGCAGAGGCCTCCGGTGGACACCGCCGAAGCCCGTCGAAAACGCCGGTGGTGACCCTGCTCGAAACCGGCAGTTTGTTCACGGCCACGCTGGTCGCCGCCATCGCCGCTGTGGTCAGCATCCTCAGTGGTCTGGCCATCTGCGATGCTCTGCGCCACAGTGCTGGGCCCCACACGGCCCGCGCAGTGGTCAGGTGGTGGCCCCTGCTGATCTATGGCCCCTGGATGGTGGCCTCTCTGTCGATCCTCAGATCGGCCCTGCACCAGCGCCGGGCGCTCCATTCCTGGTCCATCGTTCTGCTGTTCTCCACTCTGGCCACACTTCTGTGCGTGGCCCAGGCACCCAGAACGATCGTCGCCGGAGCGGCCTCCGCCCTTCCTGCCGTCGCGGCGTTGGCCTGCTTCCAACAGCTGGTCCGCCAGATCACGCTTACCCGACCGCCTCGCCAAGTGGCGCCGCGACACCGCAACCCCATGCCCCCCGCGCCCGCGCCGCTCAGGACGAGGGCCACGGTCGGACAGCGCCCGGGCCGTGTCAGTCCCGACTACCCGACGGCAGACAACGGGCCCGTCCGCTCTCCGTCCCCCCGTCACAGATTCGGGTACGGCAGATGACGGTTCTACGGGAGCGACGGCGCCACGTGCCCAGGCCGGCTCAACGGCTCTCGGCGCGGACGAACGGTCGCGTTCACTGTTGCCGTACCAGGTGGCGGAGCGCCGTGGCACCCGAGTGGTGATCGATGTGGCACGGGGGAGGCGTGGGCCGCCTCTCGATTCCTCGATCGTCTGCCCGGCACCGGTCAGGGAGCTCCAGCGGGCGCAACTCCGCACGGGCCGGGTGGGTCGGCTTGCCGACATTCTTGGCCTCGGAGGGATCGGTCCGCCGTCCAAGCCGGGGAGCAAGGATCCTGTGCGGGCGTCCCAGTGCAAGCGGCACTGTCGGACCACGACGCGGGAGCCCGGGGCATCCCATGGGCGACGACGGCCCGGGGCGAAGGCGATAGCAGCCGCTAACTCCCTGGCCAACCCGATCCTTCCCACACGTCAAAGGGGCGCTCGTCCTGCACCTTTGAAACGAAGATCGAAAGCGATAGTCACGGGCCGTTCGCAGACTCGGCCCGACGGGGCTACCCATCCCCGCGCCCCCCGGGCGTCCGGTCGCTGCTGCACACCCAAGCGACGTGCCGAAGGGATGGTCATGCCTCGCCCCCGGCAGTGAGACCTGCGCCGGCGGCACCCCGGTGTACGTGCCGCCCAGGTGACCAGCGCCGCGGCAGCCACGGGCATCGCGCGGAAAGGACCGCACCCCGGCCGAAAGGCCCACCCACCCCGCTGCGGCCCCCTGCACCACGCGCTCCGGCGCCTCAAATCCACGTCCATCACGAGAGGTCGGCACCATGCCGTACGAATTGACCTTCGCCGAGCGAATCCAGTACAAGCGGCTCCAGGACGCCGCCTACCAGGCTGGTGAAGACGCTGTCACCAACCTCAAAGCGGCGCTCGCGCTCGCAGACCTGACCCTTCCCTCCCTGGGTAATGACGGGCCGGTAGCCGGCCACGGCTTCGTCCACCTCGGGGGGTGCAACGCGGATTTCGCCAACCGGCTCGCCGAAGTAGTCGCGGCAGGTGCCGAGGCTCTGAGGCGCCGACGGTGAAAGAAGCTCCCGTGCGCGCCCTGGCCGCCGGGGAGCGCCGCCCGCGTCCGCGGCTGGTCACGGACCGGCCCCGCGGTGCCGTAGGGTGGGGTTCACCGACGCGGGGTGGAGCAGCTCGGTAGCTCGCTGGGCTCATAACCCAGAGTTCGCAGGTTCAAATCCTGTCCCCGCTACTGCCCGGAAGGGCCCGGATCCTCAAGGATCCGGGCCCTTCCGTCGTTCCCTCGAGCATCTCAGGTGGGGCGGCGCGGTCAGCGGCTTCGACCGGGCCCCGCGCCTTCGCCGCCTTAGCCGGCCGTCGGCAGCTCAGGTGCGGCCGCCGACGGCGTCGGGCGCCCACCGACCGTGCTGTCAGACCGCGCCGTACAGCCGGAGGCGAAGGCGTATCAGGTCGGGAGGATCCGCCACGTGCTTGAGCCGGTCGAGAAGAAGGCCGATCCGGTGATCGTCTCCGTACGGAGGCGAGGCGCCACCATGTCCACTCCCCCGCCCGTCCCCGCGTCAGCCCCGGAGGCGACCGACCCGCCCGCTCCCGCCGGCGCCCCGCTGCCGTACCGGCTCCTCGGCGCGGCCGAGGCCGCCATCGTCATCACCGCGGTGGCCGTCCTCGCCGTCCTGGAGCACCCCGTCCACGCGCTCCTGACCACCCTCGCCGCCGCCACCGCCCTCCTGATCCCGCCCGGCCACGCCGGGCGCCTGCTCGCCGCCCTCAACGCGCTCAAGGGCGGCCGCCCGTGACCCGCACACCCAACCGCACCGCCCTCGGCCGCCCCCGCGCCGAACCCGTTACCCTGCGCGGCCGGCTACGCTGAGTGGTCTGGACTGACGGCGCGACGCCGGGAGTTGCCTCCGTGCCCTCCCGGCGTAGGGCGAGCGCCGTGCCCGCGACCAATCCGGATGCTTGTTCGTCCGTCGTTGCGTACCCTCCCCGGAATGAGAGACGTAACGGTACGCGCGGTCAACCGGCTGACGAAGCACTGGGCCGGGGCCGTGGTGACCGGAGCGCAGGGCACTGTGCTGACGGCCGCCGGAGTGTGGCCGCTGCTCGCGTTCCTCGCGGATGGCGCGGGCGGCCCGGCCCGCGGTGAACTCGCCGAAGCCGTGGGCCTCCCGGCGGCAGACGCGGCCGATGCGGCCCGGGAACTCCTCGCCGGCCTGAACACGGTCCGCGGTCTCGCCGCGGCGACCGGGCTGTGGACGAGCCGGGAACTGCCACTGGAGGAGGCGTGGGCCGACCGACTGCCCCACGGGACGCACGGGGTGCTCACCGGTGACGCCGACGCCGACCGCAAGGCGCTCGACGGCTGGGCCGAGCGGCAGACAGACGGCCGGGTCGACCACATGCCGGTGCCCCTCGACGCGGACCCGCCCATGGTCCTGGCCTCGGCCTTCGGCCTGCGGACGAAGTGGATCAGGCCGTTCAGGGCGGTACCGGCCGACCTCACCGAGGGGCCGTGGGCCGGACGCGATGCCTTCGGGCTCTACCGCGGCAGCTCCCTCCTCGACCGGGTCCGGGTGGCCGAGGCGGCCTGCGGCCCGCTCACCCTGCTGGAAGTCGTCGGCACCACCGGAGTCGACGTCCACCTCGTCCTGGGCGAACCCGGCGCCCGGCCCGGTGACGTGGTGAGCGGCGGCATCGACGCCGTGACACGCGTCGTCCCCACGGTCGACGGTTACGCCCTGCCCGACGGTTCACCCGGCCCGGGGCTGACGATCGGCACGCAACTGTCGCTCGACCGCGAACCCCGCCTGGACGTCGAGACGGTCGCCTTCTCCGTCACCGGCACCCACGACCTGCTGGAGCAGGCCCGGCTGTTCGGCCTGGAGACGGCCGCGGACGTCCGCTCCGGCCACTTCCCCGGAATCGGCAGCGTCCCCTTGGCGGTCGGCTCGGCCCACCAGGCCGCCGTCGCCCGGTTCGACGCCGAAGGATTCGAGGCGTCGGCCGTCACCGCGCTGGGGATGGCCGTGGGCTGCGGCACCGCCCGCATCCGGTACCGGACCCGCCGCATCCACGCCTCGTTCCAGCGCCCCTTCGGCTTCCTCGCCGTCCACCGCACCTCCCGCCTCGTCCTGGCAGCCGGCTGGGCCGACGAACCGCTGCCGTGTCCGAGCGACGCCTGGGGCTTCGACCCGGACGACGAGGACGACTTCTGACCGGTCGATCAACGCACCGATCCGGAGGCCGTCAGGCAGCGACGAGTTCGTCCGCGAGGAACTCGTCCACGAACTTCCGTGCCCGACGGTCGAAATCGGTGTACTGCGCCTCCCGCTCGGCGCCGGCGACCGCTTCGCCGACCAGCAGATTGCCCTCGGCGTCGACGCGCTGCGGTCGCTCCTCCGCGTCCAGGAGCAGGCCTACGGTGGAGCGGGAGAAGCCGCAGTAGTAGGCGATGCCGTCGCTCAGGTTGGATTCGAGGACGGACTGCATCGACTCCGCGATGGGGTCGTCGGCGGTGGCGCCGGCCAGGGCCAGCCACAGCATGCGCTTGCCCGCCAGGCGGGGCTTGCTGCGGCCGTAGGCGAAGCCGTAGTTCCATACGCGGTCGATCCATCCCTTGAGGACGGCGGGCACGCTCTGCCAGTACACCGGGAAGACGGCGACGACGACATCGGCGTCGAGGATCCGCCGCATGTGGGCGTGCGTCTCGTCCGAGTACGGCTTCTCCCGGTTGCCCCAGTCCGGCTGGTCCTCCACGTTCATCCGCGGGTCGAACCCCTCGGCGTGCAGGTCGAGCAGGTCGATGCGGTATCCGGCGGCCTCGAGCCGGGCGGCCGTGCGGCGGGCGGTGTGGGCGGTGAGGGAATCGCTGCGGTGGTGCGCGACGACCACGAGGGCTGTCCTGGTGTCACTGCTGTGCTGCGGCACGGTGTCTCCCGAGGGCTCGATCTGTGCAGTGAGTCCAGTACAACCGCGGCACCGTAGATGATCCATGGGAGAAACTCTCCAGGACATAGGAGATCGTCTACGATTGCGCTGTGGATCCTCTGAGTTCACTGCTGAGCGGCATCCGGGCCGAGGGCTCGGTCGTCAGCCATGCCGTCCTGACGGCGCCCTGGAGCATCACCTTCGCCGACGCCGCTCCGCTCACCATGGTCAGCGTGCTGCGCGGTGGCGGCACGCTGCTGCTGTCCGACGGCACCGAGCGGGCGATCGGCGCGGGCGACACGGCCATCGTCCGGGGCCCCGCACGGTTCCGTCTCGCGGACGAGCCTGCCACTGTCCACCGCCCCCACACCGCGTACGAGATCAACTGCTTCACCGCGGACGCCGCGTGCACCGGCCAGGAACTCGACGGCATCCACTGGGGCACCGGCCCGGAGGGAGCGACCGCGCTGATCGTGGGCGCCTACCGCGCCTCGGGGCACCGCCACGAACGGCTCCTGCGCGCCCTGCCGCCCGTCCTGGTCATCGCCGAGGACGCCGAGGTCTGCGCCTGGCTGGAGAACTCCGCCGCCGACGCCGCCCGGCTCTCCGCCGGTTCGCAGGCGCTGATGGACCGGCTCCTCGACTGGGCTCTGGTCTGCACGCTGCGCACCTGGTTCGACCGGGCGGGCGCCGACGCCCCCGGCTGGTACCGCGGCCTCGCCGACCCGGTCCTCTCCCCCGCCCTGCACGCCTTCCACGGACGGCCCGCCGAGAGCTGGACGGTCGCGTCGCTGGCCGCTCAAGCCGGCGTCTCCCGGGCACTGTTCGCCCGGCGCTTCACCGAGCTGATGGGCCGTCCACCCCTCACCTACCTCACCGAGTGCCGCATGGACGACGCCGAGGCTCTCCTGGCCGACACCGACCTCAGCATCGCCCAGATCGCCAAGACCGTCGGCTACGCCGACGCCTTCGGCTTCAGCACCGCCTTCAAACGCCACAAGGGCCTCAGCCCCAGCACGTTCCGCACCACGGCGGCGTGAGTCACGGCACGCGGCCGCAAGGACACGGGCCGCACGCTCCGGACCGCGGCACGACACCGAGACGTCGTGCCGGAGTTCGGGCGTCGACGAGCCGATGCAGCAGGGCGGCCGGCGGTCGAATTGGGTGAGACGGCTGTCGACGCGACGAACTTCGGAGCAAGTCGGGGGCGGCGAACCGGCTGGGATTCGCGCTGTTGCCGAAGTTCTTCGGCTTCCGAAGAACCGCCGAGGAATACGGAACGGACCGGGGCGCCCCGTACGTTGACCAGGGCGGGGCCACACCGTGCGCACCCGACGAGCACCGAGGCGACGGGGGGACGCGTGCTGCAACGGAGCCGCTCCGCGCGCCTGGCCGCGTCCGCGCTGACCCTCGTCGTCACCGTCCTCACGCTGTTCGTCCCGGTGGCCGGGGCGCAGGGCATGCTCATGCCCGCCGGCAGGCCGCTCGCCCACCACACGGTGGCGGGGCACGCCGGACAAGGGGCCGGACCGGACGACGTCCCGGCGCTGCATGTCGCGGTCACGAACCGACCTGACGCCCACATCCCCGGCCCGCAGCCTGCGGGCCCCGCGCGTACGGCCGTCGACGCGGCCCCGAGCCGCGCCCTGGGCGGGCCCGGCACGGGCCCCGCCACCGCACTCGCGCCGCCGCGCGGGCCGGCCGAGTCCGCCGCCCCGCGCGGCCCGCCCCACCGATGAGCACGCAGACCGTCATCGACGCCTGACCCTTGCGACCCGGCACACACCGCGCGGGGCCGGTCACGCGTCCCTCCGTCCTGCCCTCATCGTGGAGTACGCATGTCTCGCGCACCCTTGTCCCGCCCACCCTTGTGGAGGGCGATCGTCGCACTGGCGGCCGTCGCGCTGTCCCTCTACATCGCCCTCACCCAATCCGCCCGCCTCGGCCTCGATCTGCGCGGCGGCACCCAGATCGTCCTGGAGACCCGGGACTCACCCACCGTCAAGGCCGACGCCGCATCCACCGACCGCGCTCTGGAGGTCCTCAGGCAGCGCGTGGACGCCCTCGGCGTCTCCGAACCCGGCATCGCCCGCTCCGGCGAGAAACGGATCATCGTCGAACTGCCCGGAGTGCAGGACCCCCGCAAGGCCGCCGAGGTCATCGGCCGCACCGCACAGCTCACGGTCCACCCGGTGACGGGGGCGACGGCCGACAAGGGCTCCGCGAAGCCCGAGGCCGACGGATCGCGCACCCTGCCCGACCCGGACCAGCCGGGCAACCACCTGAAGCTGGGCCCCACCGCCCTCACCGGCGAGGGCGTCGAGGACGCCGAGGCGGTCCTGGACCAGCAGTCGCCGGGCGGCTGGATGGTCTCCCTCGACTTCCGCAAGAGCGCGGGCGACACCTGGGCGAAGATCACCTCGGACGCGGCCTGCGCACCTCAGGGCGCTCCGGAACGCCGCGTCGTCATCGCCCTCGACAACCAGATCATCTCGGCGCCCGGCGTCAACGCGAACGTGGTGTGCGGGACCGGTATCACCGGCGGCTCCACGCAGATCAGCGGCGGCTTCGGCCGGGCCGAGGCGCGCGAGCTGGCGGCGCTCGTGAAGGGCGGCGCGCTGCCGGTGCCCCTCGACGTCCTGGAGCAGCGCACGGTCGGCCCGACGCTCGGCGCCGACGCAATCGAGGCGAGCACCAAGGCCGCGCTCATCGGCATCGCCCTGACCGCACTGTTCATCACCGTCGTCTACCGGCTCCTCGGCGCGCTCGCCGCCTTGGCCCTCGCCCTGTACGGCCTCATCTCGTACGCCGCACTGGTGGCGCTCGGCGCGACGCTCACGCTGCCGGGGCTCGCCGGGTTCGTCCTGGCGATCGGCATGGCGATGGACGCGAACGTCCTGGTCTTCGAACGGGCCAGGGAGGAGTACCTGGGCGTCCGTTCCAAGGACTTGGCGAAGCCGGTGAAGAGCGGCTTCGCCAAGGCGTGGAGCGCGGTGATCGACTCGAACGTGACGACGCTGCTCGCCGCGGGACTGCTGTTCTTCTTCGCCACGGGCCCGGTCAAGGGCTTCGGGGTCACCCTGTGCATCGGCGTCCTGGCGTCGATGCTCACGGCGCTCGTGATCACCCGCGCGCTCGCGGACTTCGCCGTCGCCCGCAGCTTCGTACGCAAGCGCCCCGGTCTGACGGGCATCGCCTCGACGGGCAGGGTCCGCACATGGCTGTCCCGCCGCAACCCGAACCTGGTCCGCCACCGTCGCCGCCGGCTCGGCGCGAGCGCGCTCCTGGTGGCGGTGGCCGTCGCAGGAATCTTCATCCGCGGCCTGGACTTCGGCGTGGAGTTCACCGGCGGCCGCCTCGTCGAGTACAGCACCAGCAGGTCCGTCGACGCGGACACGGCCCGGAACGCCGTGTCCGAGGCGGGGTTCCCGCGCGCGGTGGTGCAGGAGTCCGGCGACGGCGACATCACCGTACGCACGGAGAAGCTCACCGACGACGAACAGCAGCGCGTCAAGGCGGCCTTGGAGAAGCCCGGCGGAACCGTCACGGTGGAGCGTGACGAACAGATCGGCCCGAGCCTCGGCAGCGAACTGCGCCAGAAGGCGCTCCTGGCCCTGGGCATCGCGGTGGCCGCCCAGCTGATCTACCTCAGCGTGCGGTTCCGCTGGACCCTGGCGGCAGCGGCGGTCTCCGCGATGGTCCACGACGTCCTGCTCGTGGTGGGCCTGTTCGCCTGGCTGGGCAGGCCGGTGGACAGCGTCTTCCTGGCGGCGCTGCTCACGGTGATCGGCTACTCCGTGAACGACACGGTGGTCGTCTTCGACCGCGTCCGCGAAGCGCGCCGCCGAGACCCACTGGGCAACCTGGAGAAGACGGCCAACCACGCGGTGGTCCAGACACTCCCGCGCACGGTGAACACGGGCATGGGAGCCCTGTTCATCCTGACCGCACTGGCGGTACTGGGCGGCGACTCGCTGGCGGACTTCTCCGTGGCGCTGATCGCGGGCGTCCTGGTCGGCATCGCCTCGACCATCTTCACCGCGGTCCCGATCGCGATCGCCCTGGAACACCGCAACCCGACACCACCACCGGCACGGGACCGCCTCGCCACGAAGGAAGTCCCTGACGGGTACGGCCCGTTGGAGGCACGGAGGACGAAGGAGAGGAGGACGGGGGCGGTCGTCTGAGCCGGCGAGGACGGTCCTGAGGCCGAGGGCGGCCTCCAGAGGGCGCCAGCGGTCGCCGTGGGACGACCGCCGTCACGCAGTCGTCCGCGAGGCCGGGCATGCCGCGGACCGCACGCCTGAAGCGGCCCCCACCGGGTGGGGGCCGCTTCAGGCGAGCAGTGCCGCTTCCTCTACTCCGCGGTCTTTACGGCTTCACGTTCAGCAGCTTGTTCGCGGTGCCGGAAGACGGGTTCTTGATGGCGTCCGCTGTCGCTGCCCCGGTCAGCGCGGCGGCCGTGTCGGCGGGTGTCGCCGACGGGTGGCCCGCCAGGTAGAGGGCTGCGGCGCCCGCGACGTGCGGGGCGGCCATCGACGTGCCGGAGATCGTCTTGGTGCCGGTGTCGCTGTCGTTCCACGCCGAGGTGATGTCCGAGCCGGGAGCGTAGAGGTCCACCACCGAGCCGAAGTTCGAGAAGTGCGACTGTTGGTCGTCCCTGGTGCTGGAGGCGACGGTGAGGGCTTCCGACACCCGGGAGGGCGAGCCCTGCCCGGCATCGGCGGAGTCGTTGCCGGCGGCCACGGCGAAGGACACGCCGGAGGCGATGGCGCGCTGGACGGCCGCGTCGAGCGCCTCGTCCACGCCGCCGCCCAGGCTCATGTTGGCGACCGACGGGCCGGAGTGGTTCTGCGTCACCCAGTCGATGCCCGCCACGACCTGCTCCGTGGTGCCGGAGCCGTTGTCGTCCAGGACCCGCACCGCAACGATCTTGGCCTTCTTGGCCACGCCGTGGGTGGTGCCTGCGATGGTGCCCGCCACATGCGTGCCGTGGCCGTTGCCGTCGTCGGCGGTGTCGTCGTTGTCGATCGCGTCGAAGCCGTGCTCGGCGCGTCCTGCGAAGTCCTGGTGCGAGACCCTGACTCCGGTGTCGATGACGTACGCGGTCACCCCCTCGCCGCCGCTGTCGGGGTAGGTGTACTTCTCGTCGCCGACCGTGTCTGCCTGATCGATCCGGTCCAGGCCCCAGGACGGAGGCTTCTCCTGCGTCTCGTTGATGCTGAAGCGCTTGTTCTGCACGACCTCGCCGACGGCGGGGTCTGCTGCGAGCCGCTTGGCCTCCGTCACCGTCAGACCGGAGGCGGAGAACCCGTTGACTGCGGACCTGTAGGAGCGCTGCAGTGTGCCTCCGTACTTCTTTGCCAGGTCCTCCTTGTTCGCGGATGCGTCGAGGATGACGACGAAACTGCCGTCCACGGCGCCCGGGGCGCCGAGTCCGTGCACGGTCCCTTCGGCCGGTGTGGCCGCCCCCGCAAAGGGGCTCGCGAAGAAGGCCGCTGCGATTGCCGTTGCAGCGCCGGCGCCTATGGCCGCGTTGCGAAGGCCGTTGGATCGCTTGTGAGTTGTCATGGAGAGGTGGCTCCTCGGTGTGACGTGTGGGGCGTCAAAGCGTTCTGATGAACCCTGTTCCGATTGACAGGAGCAAATCAAGAGCGAACCGGGGCCGGCGACTTATTCAACAAGGTTTCTTAAAAGGCCCTCCACGCCCTCACCACTTCGCACACGCGATCGCATCAACTCCCCCACACAACGGCCCCATTCGCGTGCTTGCGGCTCGGCGTCTGACGTCCGGCCGCAACTGCCGTGCTCGCTCCACCGCTTCGATGCCGTCGACGGCCTCCCCGACGACGAGGATCGTGAGCGCCCCGGCCCCCGTCCTTCGTCCACGCGTGCCTTCGCGGGTCGTCCACGCGGGCCTTCGCGGATCACAGACCGGTCACAACGCCCACACAGCTGCTGCATTCCGGCGAATATGGCGCGATGCGCACACACCACACCGCAGCCCTGCTCGCGGTAGTTGCCGCCCTCGCCGTCACCGCCTGCGACCCGCAGGGCTCCCCCGCCTCGGACAAGCCCGGGGGCGGCAAGAGCCCTGCGCCGTCCGCTCCGTCGGCGCCCGCGCCCGCGCGCAGCGGGGCTGACGCCAAGGCTGCAACGCTCCCCGACTTCGTCGGCATGGGCCTCCAGGCGGCGCAAGACGCGGCGCAGGCTGCCGGGTTCTACCGGCTGAAATCGCACGACGCGCTCGGACGCGATCGAGTCCAGGCCTTTGACCGGAACTGGAAGGTGTGCTCGCAGACGCCTGTCGGCGGCAGGAGCATGGACACCGACACGGCCGTCGACTTCGGCACGGTCAAGCTCGAAGAGACGTGCCCTACGGCTGAGGTGCGGCCCCCGAAACCCGCGGGGAACACCATGCCGAACTTCGTGGGCCGGGGCATGAAGGCCGTCCGAAGCGCCCTGCCCTCCAACGCGAGCATCACCGTAAAGGACGCGCTGGGCAGTCGCATGGTCTTTCAGGAGTCGAACTGGAAGGTGTGCACCCAGGACCCTGAGAGCGGCGGGGCTCTCAAAGGACAGCCGTTGACCTTCACCGTGGTCAAGACCGATGAGGCCTGCCCCTAGCTCTCCGCACACCTGCGGGCCCGCAAGCACCCGCGGGATGCCGGGAGGTGGTCAGTGGGGTTGGGCCCAGCCGTGTCGGACTGCGTGGCCGCCGAGCTGCATCCGGGTGCGGACTCCGGCCAGGTCCATGAGGTGGCGCAGGCGTCGGTGGAGCGTGCGTGGTGAGAGGCCGAGCTGTGCCGCGGCCGTCGAATCGGTCAGGCCGGCCAACAGGAGCGCGAGGATCTTCCGGTCGAGGGCGGTCGGGCCGTCCGCCCCGAGCTCGACGGCGGCTTCGGACTCTTCGCCCGCTCCCGACAGTTCGAGGGGGTGGGCGGAGTGCCACACCGTCTCGAACAACGCGTCCAGCGCACTCAACAGGCCGCTGCGGTGCAGCAGCACGGCGCCGGGCTCGCCGGACGGTGTGACCGCGAGCGGGACGAGGCCGAGGTCGGCGTCGGCCAGCACGAGTTTCATCGGCAGCGGGTCGGCCACCCGCAGTTCCACCCCGTTGCGCAAGGACCGAATCGCATCGTCGATGATGCCCGGCTCCGCCAGGACGTCCCGGTCCAGGACCGCCCGGAACTGCACACCCCGGCCGATGGCCACGGGTTCGGCCGTGTTCTCCTCGGGCGGCAACGCGACGAAGGGCGCGGTGATGAAGCTGCGGACCTGGGTACGGGCCGCCTGCTGCACCTGCAGGAAGCGGTGGCGGATGGCGTCGACACCCGTGACGACCTCGATCAGATCGCTGATGCTGCTCGCGGCCGTCGCCGCCCGGTGTTCCTCCGCGAAGGTCACCAGTGCCTGCTCGGCCATGCGCAGCCCGTCCCGGCGCTGGCTGATGAGCGCGCCCAGCGCCATGGCCGGCGGCGCCGCGGTGAACTGATCATCCGCCGACCTGGTCACCAGTCCCCACCCGAGCAGGCGGGACAGCGCCTTGTCGACATGGGCGTGCGGGAGACCGAGCAGATCCGACAGCGGCAGCGCGGTGGAGTTCGGCAGTCCGAGCAGCGCCCGGTAGACGCACTCGTCATCGGGTTCCAGGCCCAGGACATCCAGCATCGGCGACCGACTCTCTTTCGCTTGTCGCAGCGGAGAGAGTATGCGCCATGGCGGCAGACCCTGAATAGTCCCTGGTGGGAGCAGGTATGGGGGGATGGGCCCCGGGCAGTCGCCTCCCCGGGGCCCGCCAAGGTGGTTCATCGCAGGCCGTATGCCCGGATGATTTCGTTCTTGACGCTGAAGCCGTTGCCGGTCTCGGCGCTCGCGCGGAGCGAGAGGAAGCCGCCGGGCTTCCTGGCCGTCCTGAACGACCCCTTCCAGTAGCCGTCGGCGCCCTTGGTCAGGGTCACCTTCTGCCAGCCTGCGCCGTCGTCGTACGAGACGTCCAGCTTTACGGTCTTCACGGTGCCCGGCACGGGGCCGAGGTTCAGCGAGACGGGCTTGAGCGCGATCTGCCGGGTCGCGTTGGCCTTGATGTCACCGTGCAGGTCCGAGTCCAGTTTGTAGTCGAGGTTCAGCACCGAGAACGGCTCGAAGCGGTCCGAGTCGACGGTGTCGGACATGAACGTCCACTCGGTGTGGGTGCGCGTCGACAGCCGGAAGACGTCGCCGGGGCGCTCCACGTCGAGGACGGTGCGGTAGGGCAGGTTGCCGGCCGGTACCTCCACCCACTGCATGTCCCCGCTCTGCGGGTTGTCGTGGATCAGCGTGCCGCCCTGGAAGACCTGGAGGTGGGACGGCGTCTCGCCCCAGGGCAGGTAGCCGCCCAGGCGCATGGTGTCGCTGGCCGAGGCCCACGCCTGCACGTTCCACGTCATGAAGTTGCCCCACCGCGAGTTGTACACGCCGAAGGACTCGCTCTGGCCGGGCCGGGTCGCCGGAGCGAACCAGTCCAGGCGGGTGGCGCTGCCCTTCGCGTACGTGTTGTCGCCGGACACCATCGTCCACGGCAGGCTTCCGTCGACGCCCTGGGTGTGGAACTCCCGCCAGACCTGACCCGGGGTCACCCATTCCGTGCGGGTGCCCGGGTGCCGCTCCACGTCCGGGAAGTTGAACGACGGGCTGAGGGTGAAGTCCGACCGGTAGCCTTCGGCCGCCTTGCCTTCGGTGGCCGAGTAGTAGCGGGCGTCGATACGGGCGAGCGCGTCCTTGGCGGGCTTGTAGACCAGCGGCCGGTCCGGCACCCGGCCGGGGTAGTCACGCGTCAGGTCGTAGACGAACGGGGTGTGCTCGGTCTGTGTGAGGGTCAGCTTCGAGGTTCCGGCCTTGGCCAACGCGACGAGGGCCCGGCCCGCGTCCCGGTGCACGGAGGCGACCGGTATGGCCGCCGGGCCGACGTACTCCATGAGGGCGCCCGCCCCGTCGTTGACGACGATCAGCGCCTTCGCACCGGCCGCGGCCGCGACGTCGGAGCGCTCCTGCGGGGAGACCTCGTCACTGCGCTCGACGACGACGATCCTGCCCTTTGCCTTGACCTTCCCGTAGGCGGCTGCCGCGCCGTTGCCCGCGTAGACGGTCTGCAGCCGGTCCGTGGCGGTGCCCAGGGCGCTGCCCGCCTGCACCAGCGTCTCGAAGCGCAGCCGGTCGCCGGGCGTGCTCAGGCCGAGCAGCGGCTCGCCCTTGCGCCAGCGGGTGACCAGCATGAAGTCGCCCTGCTCCATCGCCTGCGTCGGGGAGAGGTACACGTCGTCGTACGACGGCGGAACCACGTACGCGCTGCGGTAGTCCATGTACGGGTCGAAGCCCTTGTAGTGGACGTTGAAGTCGACCTTGCGCTGGCGGTCTTCAGTGCGCTGCGGCGCCTCGGTCTGCAGCAGGCGTGCCTTGCTCGCATCGAGCACCACGTCCGCGGGGCCGTCCGCCAGCACGGTTTCCGGGTCTACCAGCACGGCCAGGCCCGAGCGGTCGGCCTTCTCTCCGGCCACGTCGAGGTACGCGGCGACGGTGTACGTGCCGGGTGCCATGCGCATGGTGGTCGATCCGTCGACGTAGACGTTCCACGGCCAGCTGTCGCCCGCCAGGTTGATCCCGACCATTCCGGCGGCGGGCTTGCCGTCCCGGCCGACCAGCTTGATGTTCAGGTCGTAGCGCTCGGCCTCCTTGACGAACGCCACGGCGGTACGGGTCACCGGCTCGCCGGTGGCCGCGTCGGTGGCGGTCACGTAGCCGACGTGCCGTCCTGGCGGGGCGTTGCGCGGGTCACCGGTCACGGGGACGGTCGCGGTGCCGCCCGCCGGGACGGTCACCGTGGTGGCTCCCAGCGTGAACGGCTCGCCGGCGTCGGTCAGGGCCAGTCGCAGCCTGACGTCGGCGGTACCGGAGTTCGTGAAGGTCAGGTCCTTGGTGACGGCGACGTCGCTCGGCTCGTGCGGCCACCTGTAGTCACCGAAGAAGAGCGAGCCGGCGCTGTGGACGGTGGTGCCCACCGCTGCGGCGACGTCGAGCCGGCCGGCGCCGACCTCGTACGGCGAGTACCCGCCGTCGAGACCCTTCGCGGTGCTCATCAGGTGTTCCTTGAGCTGCTTGCCGGTCCAGTCCGGGTGCTGCTGGGCCAGCATCGCCGCCGCTCCGACGACGTGCGGTGTGGCCATCGAGGTGCCGCTGAGGGTGCGGTAGAGACCCTCTGCGCCGTCCGTCATCTGCTGCGAGCGGGCGGCCGTGATGTTCACGCCCGGCGCTGCGATGTCCGGCTTCATGCCGCCCGAGTACGCCAGCGGGCCGGTGCTGGAGAAGGACGCGAGGCGGTCCTGCTTGTCCGTGGCGGCCACGGTCAGCGCCGACGCGGCCGCGCCCGGGGCGGAGATGGACTCCGGCCCCGCGTTGCCGGCGGCTATGACGAACAGCGTGCCGTACTGCGCGGACAGCGCGTCGACCGCCTGCGACATCGGGTCGCTGCCGTCCGTCGGGTAGGAGTTGCCGAGGCTCATGTTGACGACGTCCGCCCCGGACTCGGCCGCCCACTGCATGCCGGCCATGACCCAGGAGTCCTGGCCCGAACCTTCGGCACCGCCGAGTACCTTGCCGACATACAGGTCGGCGCCCGGGGCGACACCCTGGTTGTCGCCCCCGGAGGCGGTGCCCGAGCCGACGATCGTGCCCGCCACGTGCGTCCCGTGCCCGTTGACGTCGGTGACGCCCTCATCGGGCACGAAGCTGACCGTGCCGTCGATCAGGCCGGCGAAATCGGGATGGTTGACGTCGATGCCGGTGTCGAGCACCGCGACCTTGACGCCCTTGCCGGTGTATCCGGCGGCCCAGGCCTCGGGGGCGCCGATCAGCGGCACGCTCTCCTTCAGCGCGGCCTTGACCCGACCGTCGAGCCACAGCTTCGCAACGCCCCCGCCCAGCGTCGCGCTGCCGTGCGGGGCGACGCCGGTCCAGAAGGCGCGGGCCTGCCGCTTGTCGGTGCTGAGCGCGGCGCCGCGGATGCTGTTGAGCTTGCGGGTGACCCTGCTGCCCCGGGGGGCCGCCGGCGGGGTCGCCGAGCGGGTTCCGGCCTGGGCGGCGTACGTCGCGATCAGCGGCACCGCGGCCGACTTCGCGTCGTCGTAGCCCATCTCGATCAGGTCACTGACGTTGAACAGCCGCCGGTCCAGTCTGTCCTTGCCCAGCAGCGGCGCCGCCTCGTCCGGGATGACGAACAGGTCGCCGTCGACTTCCTGGATCTTTACGCCGCCGACGGCGTTGTCCGGCCGGTCGATATCGGCGGTCTGCTTGCCATCGGCCATCGTGCTGACCGTGACCACGTCGCCGGTGACCAGGGTGACCTTGTGGGTGGCCGAGGGCTTGGCGGGGACGGCGGGCTTGCTCGGAGCGGCTTGTGCGGGCGCTTGCAGAACCGCGAGTCCCGACGCCAGCAGGGGCACCGCGGTAGCGGCCGAGACCAACTGCCAGCGCCTGCGGCGCAAGGCGGATGAGAATGAGAGGAAGGACATGCCATGGGTCTATCGGCCGGTGGCGCCCAGGTGAATGCCCGCTGGAGGCAAGTCCTTGCCATGGCGAGGACTTGCCATCCGCACGACTCCCGAATCCTGGACAAGTCTCACTTTCGCCCCCCGCCACCGAGGGCGGTGTGGTGGTAGGCCCAGCCGGCACCGGTCATGTTGCGGCGGCCTTCGGCCCGGCCGAGGGACACGACTAGGCCGCCGGAGCGACATGACCGGCCAAATGGCGGGGCCGCTCGCGTGCCGTGGGGCGTGGCCGAGGTGAGGGTGCTTTCGTCGCGTCGTGGGCGGGCGAGGGCGGTTGCCGTGCCGACCGGGCCATCGTGCTTCGGGCCGGGGGCGGGCTCCCCTGGTTGGCCCGATCATGGAGCCTCCGAAGGAGAGATCGTGGCAACTGGTGCCGACAACCGTGGGACCGTGCAACTGCTGGCGGGCCAGAAGGCGCTGGTGACCGGCGCCAACTCGGGCATCGGGCTGGCGACCGCCGTCGCTCTGGGCCGGGCCGGAGCGGACGTCGTTGTGAACTACGTCGTCGGCGCGGACGAGGCGGAGAAGGTCGTGGCGAAAATCAAGGCTTTCGGGGTGCGCGCCTACGCCCACGAGGCCGACGTGTCCGACGAGGGCCAAGTGGTCGCCATGCTGGACCGGATGGTCGAGGAGTTCGGCACCATCGACATCATGGTGGCCAACGCGGGCCTCCAGCGGGACGCGAACGTGACGGAGATGTCGCTCGCCCAGTGGCAGAAGGTCATCGACGTCAATCTGACCGGCCAGTTCCTCTGTGCGCGGGAGGCCACCAAGGAGTTCATGCGACGCGGTGTGGTGGAAGAGGTGTCCCGTTCCGCCGGGAAGATCGTCTGCATGAGCTCGGTCCACCAGATCATCCCGTGGGCGGGACATGTGAACTACGCCTCCGCCAAGGGCGGTGTGGGCATGCTGATGCAGACGCTCGCCCAGGAACTGGCCCCCCACCGGATCCGGGTGAACGCGATCGCGCCGGGCGCGATCCGCACACCGATCAACCGCGACGCCTGGTCGACCCCGGAGGCCGAGGCCGACCTCCTGCGGCTCATCCCGTACCGCCGGGTGGGCGATCCCGACGACATCGCCAACGCCGTGGTCGCCGTGGCCTCCGACCTTTTCGACTACGTCGTGGGCGCCACGCTCTACGTCGACGGTGGAATGACGCTCTTCCCCGGCTTCGCCACAGGGGGCTGATCGCCCGTACCCCGCGGTGCCACCCATGGCGACGCGGTCGGCCGTCGCCGGCGTCGGACGGTCTCCGCTCAGCCCCCGCCGCGTGCGGGGCCGACCTTCGAGGTACCCATGCTCAGCACCGTGATCCACGCGGCGGATGTGCCGTCCCAGCTGTTGCCCGCCCGAGAGTTGATGGCCTTCACCCTCGGTTCGCACATCCTGCTGGTCCCCTTCGGAGTGGCACTGCCTTTCATCACGCTGTTGATGCATCACCGCGGGCTGCGCCGCAACGACCCCATCGCGCTCAAACTGGCCCGGCGCTGGTCCGCCGTGATGGCCGTCCAGTTCGCCATCGGAGTCGTCACCGGCACGGTCCTCTCCTTCGAGCTCGGTCTCCTGTGGCCCGGCATGATGGGTCGATGGGGTGACGTCTTCGGCCTCGGGTTCGGGGTCGAGGCGTGGGCGTTCTTCCTCGAAGCCGTTCTCATCGCCGTCTACCTCTACGGATGGCGCCGTCTCAAGCCGTGGACCCACTTCTGGCTCGGGGCACCACTGCCGCTCGCGGCCCTGATGGGAGCCTTCGGCATCATCGCGGCCAACTCCTGGATGAACACTCCTCAGGGATTCAAACTCGACGGCCAGGGCAACCCCGTCGACATCCAGGTTCGGCAGGCGATCTTCACCCCCATGTTCGGCCCGGAGTACTGGCACTTCGTAGTGGCGATGTTCATGACCGCCGGATACGTGGTCTCCGGTGTGTACGCCGTGGGCTGGCTGCGCGGGCGGCGCGACCGGTACCACCGCCTCGGCTTCACGCTGCCGTTCACGGTGGCCGCCACCCTCACCCCGGTCCAGTTCATGGTCGGCGACGCCACCGCCCGCGCGGTCTTCCACAAGCAACCGATCAAGTTCGCCGCCACGGAACTCGTCTGGGAGACCGACACCCACGTCCCCGAGTACCTGTTCGGACGATTGAACGAGGACGGGACGGTATCCGGCGGAATCAAGATTCCTCAGTTGGACTCGATCCTCGCCGGCTTCACACCGAGTACGCAGGTGACCGGGCTGACGTCGGTGCCGGCGTCCGACCGGCCCACCGCCATCCAGGCCACCATCGCCCACTGGGCCTTCGACATCATGGTCACCATCGGCAGCCTGCTGATCCTACTGGCGCTCTGGTACGCCTGGAGCTGGCTGCGCCACCGGGACCTTCCGCACAGCCGATGGTTCTTCCGCTGCGCGGCCGTCGCCGGAGCCGCGTGCCTTCTCACCGTGGAGTGCGGCTGGATCACCACGGAGGTCGGACGTCAGCCCTGGATCGTGTACAAGCAGATGAGGGTCTCGGCGGCGGTGACCGACACCGGTGCAGGAGCGCTGTGGGCGATGCTCGGCCTCGTCATCGTCGTGTACGCGCTGGTGTTCGGCGCGTTCATCACGGTCGTCCTGAAAATGCGCACCCGCTGGCGCATCGCAGACGAGGCTGCGACCGCCGTGGACGGCCCACCGGCCCCGGAGGCTGACACACCGTACGGCCCCAGAACCGACCGCGGGACCGTCGCGGGCTCCGACCGAACCTCGGGTGGTGCGTCCTGATGGCCGACTTCATCGCCTGGGTGCTGGTGGTCGTCATCGCCGCGTACGCCTGCGGTGGGGGTACGGACTACGGCGCGGGATTCTGGGACCTCCTGGCCGGCGGCGCGGAGCGCGGCAAACGGCCCCGGTGGCTCATCGACCACGCGATGGCGCCGGTCTGGGAGGTCAACAACGTCTGGCTGATCTTCGTCCTCGTCATCATGTGGACCGGCTTCCCGACCATGTTCCAGGCCGTCTTCGAGGCCATGTGGCTGCCGCTCGCCCTCTCGGCCGTCGGCCTGGTGCTCCGGGGTGCCGGATTCGCCCTGCGCAAGCCCACCCGCCGACTCGCGCGACGACGAATCTACGGAGCAGCCTTCGCCGTCTCGTCGCTCGTCACCCCCTTCTTCCTCGGGGCGGTGCTCGGTGGCATCGCCGCCGGCCGTGTCACGGTCGGGGCGACCGCCTCCACAGACGCCTGGGCCAACCCGACCTCGGCCCTCACGGGTCTGCTGGCCGTCGCCGCCACCGCGTTCCTCGGGGCGGTGTACCTCTGCTCCGACGCCCGCCGGTTCGACGCGGACGACCTCGTCGACTACTTTCGCCTGCGCGCACTCGTCGCCTTGGGCGCGGTCCTCCTCCTCGCACTCGTCGCCCTGCCCGTCACCCACGACGACGCCCGGCACGTATGGGACGGCCTGACCGGCGGCCCGGGACTGCTGCTGGTCGTCCTGGCCGGGGCCTGCGGCCTGGCCACGGCGTTCTTCCTGCTTCGCCGCTCCTACCGCTGGACCCGATACACCTCGGCGGCGAGCGTGGCCCTCACCGTCCTCGCCTGGGGCTTCGCCCAGCGGCCCTACCTGCTGCCCACCTCGTTGACCGTGACCGACGCGGCGGGCGCCCCAGCCACCCTGCAGTGGTTGGTGATCGTGACGGCCATCGCGATCGTGCTGGTCGGCCCGTTGCTGGTGCTGCTCTACCGACTCGACACCCTGGGTGAGCTGGAGCCACTCACCGACGCCGACACCCAAGCGGCTGGAGCGCCCGGGGACGACGCCTAGGGCGCCCGGGTAGCGCTGCACCGGTCGTGTCAGGGGACGAAGCGTACGTCGTGTCCGGGCACGTCTGCGCCCGTCATTGAATCCGCTCGATGATGCGGTCGCCGACCCGCAGGGCGCTGGCGATCGCGGTGAGCGACAGGTTCACGGCGCCGATGCTCGGGAAGGAGCTCGTGTCAACGACGTAGAGGCTGGAGGCCGTGGGCCTTGCAGTCGACGTCCCGGGCCGAGCTGCGGGGGTCCGCGCCGAAGCGGACTGTGCCGGCCTGGTGCGCGGTGGCTCCGACGCGTTCACGCGTGCGAGGGATGCGGGCGTGGCCTGCTTGACCGGCCGGGCAGCCGCCTCCAGAGTCGGGATGTGGCACCACATGAGCGCCGCCCGACTCTGCCGGCCGGTCCGACCGTCCGCAGGCGGCCCACCGGCCCGACCCCCAGGAGCGACTGAACCGATGGTCCTCGACCTGGTGGTGATCGGTACGGCCATCACTCTGGGGCCTTTGCACAACAGCGCCTTCATCCTGCTGCTCTCCTCGCGGCGCGGCGTTCGCCAGGGCCTGGCGTTCCTGTTGTCGTGGCTGGCCAACCTGATCGCGGTGATCGCCTGTGTGATGTTGCTGACCGGTGGGCAGCCCCCGGCCCGTCACAGCACGTCCTCGACCGCCGCGATCGCCGCGAAACTCGCCGTCGGCTTGGCACTGGTGTTGTACGGAGCGCACAGGCGCCGCCGACCGCCCCGCCCGCACGGCCCGCCCCGCTGGGCCGCCCGGATCGACAACGCCACCCTGGCCACGGCAGCCGGCCTGGCATGGCTCTTGCAGCCCTGGGGGCTGGTCGGTGCCGGTGCCGCGACCGCCCTCGACGCGGACCTCTCCACCCTCACCGCCTGGCTCGTGCTGACCGGCTACTGCCTGCTGGCCACACTCAGCCTCATCGCCATGGAGATGTACACGGTCTGGGCGCCCGCGCGCGCGAACGCCCGGTTGGAAGCCCTGCGGAGCTGGCTGGAGCGGCACCAGGAGCAGCTGATCATCACGCTCTCCCTGCTCGCCGGCCTGTGGCTGACCGCTCGAAGCATCTACCAGCTGGTCGCCTGACCCGGATGCCCCGGGGGCGGGTGGATGCTTCGAGCCCTGGAGGATCCGGGCCGGTTCCCGGGCACTCGACAGTGACGCATCGCCGCGGTTCGGTCATCCCGCGGCCCGGCTACGAGGTCGGTCGCGGTGAGCGCGCCAGGCGGCGAAGGCTTCGGTGCGGCTGCCAGCCGGATGCTCGGCATGCCAGTCACGCAGGAAGCGGTTGAGCTCGAACTGCGAGCCGATCTCTTGAAGTTGGGCAGCGGCCTGGCGCGTGGCGTGCCAGTGGGCGACGGCGTCGGCCAGGGTGCGCCCTGCACCATCGGCAACGAACGTTCTCATGTAGGAGTCGAAATGAAAGTTCGGGCCGATCTCACGGCAGAAGTACTCGCGCAGCGTCTGACTGCACCGCTGGCCCTCGGGAATCACGGTGGAGCCGTTCACCGGCGCGGCGAGCTGGCGGCCGGCGCTGCGCGTCCGAGGCGGCACGGCCGGCGGGACGGCGCCGTCCAATGCGGCCCGCAGTCGCTCCGTCAGCGCCGCCTTCCCACCGCCCCGCGGCACCCCGAGCTCCCGGGCGAGTCCGGTCAGCTCGGCCAGCGTCCAGTACCAGCGGGCCAACTCGTCCCCGCTCAAGGCCGCACTCAGCTCCGGCCGCGTCTCATCGCAGAAATTCGAACACATGTCCCTATGGTAGGAGAGGTGGCACGCCCGGCGTGCGTCGAGACGAGCCGGCGGCCAGGAGCAGGGCCGCGACAGCGAGCGGGGAGGACGCGAAGATCTTCATGCCCGGCCAACGAGGAGACAAGCAGCAGGATGCGCCGGTCAGCCGGCCGCCTCAGCCGGACCCTGCCCGAACCGGGGTACCTCCTCGGCCGTGGCGTCCAGGCGCAGCCGCTTGACCCGGAGCGGGTGCCGGAACACGCCGCCCCGGTCCACTGACCGGTCGGCGCTGACCTACGCCACCGCCTCCGGGCGGACCAGACCGGCGTCCAGGACGTCGCGGGACCCCCAGCCGGCGGCGAACCGCCCCCGGTCCACGGCTGCCGGGATGCGGCGGCAGTCAGCTGCTCGGCGACCAGGCGGGCCCTGCTCCGGGCGCAGCGCGGCGGTGCGGCCTACCGCCCGTAGGCGGCCGGTGTCGGCGGGCCGGCCCAGGACGAGAAGCTGCGGCCGGGCCAGAGTGCCGCCTGACCGCGGTCGTCTCCGTCAAACTCACCCATGACATCTTCGACGGCTCCACCAGAACCAGACCCAGCAATCGCGAAGCGGACGCGTACGTCCAAGGAGTCGTCCGCGAACACCTCGCCGACTGGCCGGCCACCACCCGAACGAAGCCGCGGCCATCATCCGCCACCTCCTCAGTGCCTCTACCGGACGCGGGAAGGAGTGACGAAGGGCTCATACACGCTGCACAGCCCGCCGGGCGCTGCGCCGGTGCCCCATTCGTCGTCCGGGCCGGCGGGGTGGACCTTGCGGCCGCGCTCCGGGCCGGGGCAGGGCCACGCCGTGGCACCCTGGCGCCGGCGCTTGTCCTCCCGCTCCCGGTCCTCGCGTACGCGTGCGGCTTTCGCCGCCGTACGGCACCGTTCCTCGCGAACGCTGTAGGCACGGTGGTCGTCGAGGTTGTCCAGGACTTGATGCCGAGGCCTTCGCTCGCGCCAGACCGAAGCCCCGGTTGTCGTAACCGCTAGGACCCGTCGGGTCGATCATGTGACCGGCCCATGCCACGCGATCTCAGGCGGGTTTCAGATCCCTGATCAAGCATGAAACAGGCAGTAGACGCTGCGAGGATGCCCGACATGGAAGCAACACTGAGCAGCCAGGAAGCCTCGGACGCGGTCCGCGATCTGGGATGGCGCTTTCTGCTGGGCACGTTAAGAGCGTCGGTTCCGGTCGGGTCACTGGCTTCGGCAACCGAGGTGGCGACAACTGCGGTCGCGGCATGCGGTGACGCTGCCGACCAGCACCTTCTCATCGACGTCCGGCCCCGGCGGGTCGTCCTCACCCTGCAATCGTTGGACCGAGGGGCGGTGACCACGGATGACGTCAATCTCGCGCATCGGATCTCCGCCGCTGTCCATGAGATCGGGCTGAGGACAGAACCCGAGATCGACACGGGGGCACCGCGGTCCGTCCAGCTCCTGGAGATCGCGATCGACGCACTCGACATCGCCGCGGTCCGGCCGTTCTGGAGGGCGGTGCTGGGCTATGCCGATGAGGCGGGGGCCGACGGCCCCGAGGATCCACTCGTCGACCCCATCGGGCAAGGGCCGGCGATCTGGTTCCAGCAGATGGAGCGTGCGCGCCCGCAGCGCAATCGCATCCACTTCGACGTCTGCGTTCCGCACGACGAGGCGCTCAGACGGATCGAGGCCACACTGGCAGCTGGTGGTCGACTCGTCTCAGCCGCCCGCGCTCCGGCCTTCTGGGTACTCGCCGACCGCGAGGGCAACGAGGCCTGTGTGACCACCTGGCAGGGCCGGGACGGCTGAAGTGGCTCGGCAGAGGCCCTGGAGAAGCCGCAGCATCGAAGGGCAGGGGTGGCGAGCGGCCGCCGGACCGGTCGCGCCCGGCAGCCGCCCATCAATGCACCACCGCCCTACGGCTGGGAACAGCCGCAGCCGGGCTGACGGGAGATCAGATCTGCGCTGTGACTCAGCCCCACCTCACCGGCGATACCCAGTCGTCGTCCAGACCGGCCGGCATCGCCCAGTCGTCATCCAGACTCGAGGGCATCGCCCAGTCGTCATCCAGACTGGCCGAAGTCGCCGGCGGAGTCGGAGCCGCTGACGTCGAGTACCGCGGAGTCGGAGCCGCCGACGTCGAGTACGACGGAATCGGAGCCGCCGACGTCGAGTACGACGGAATCGGAGCCGCCGACGTCGAGTACGACGGAATCGGAGCCGCCGACGTCGAGTACGCCTGGGCCATGCCGGTCGCGAGAGCAAGGCCAGTAACTACACCCGAAACGGCAACGGCAGCCGCCGCGAGTCCACGAACTCGGTGTGTACGCATGTGGGTCCCCCCGGTCAATATGCCCAGCAGTGTCGCCAGCCACGATCCAAGAGCCAACACCGCCCGTCGCCGACCCGCAACAGGCTTAACCGGTGACTTAAACGCCGCAGCCGAGCGTGTTGTTGACAGCTCAAACAGTGCGTCCCGCGCTCTCCGCCGTGAAGTGTCTACCACCTCACCACCACCCGAGCCCGCACAGAGCACCAGGCCAATGCCGGCTGGCCTTGCCCACGGCTCAGAGCTCGATCGGCCGAAGCGGTGAACACACTGGCGGGGCTGGGTGATGCCCGCGCGGTCGGGCCGTCGCTGCGCGAGCACCTGGCAGACGACTCCTTGTTCGCCCGGCGCGCCGGAGTAGCCCTCGACCAGGTCGGGCAGCGCATCGGCGGGCTGCTGGCACCGCCGGTCTGGCGCGAGCTGGGGCGAACCGGACCAGGGCCAGGGTCCCATTCCCGGGGACGGCGGGCCCCCAGGGTCCCGTACAACTTCTCATCCCACGCTCGTACGATCTCCGCGCATTCCGGTGATGTGCTGAGGGGGCACTGTCCGAGATTGTGCGGGGGCGTGGATTCGGCGCTTATCGCGGGTCATCGTCTTCTGGACCACACGTAAGTTGATTAAGGATCAAACAAGATGGCTGCGCACAAGAAGCGGATCAACCGCCGAAAACTCCTCGCGACGGTGGCGATCGCGGCAGGGGCGGTCTTTACTCCCGTGGCGGTCAATGCGGCTACCGTCGACAAGGTCCCCGCGGCCGGGGGAAAGCAGAACGTGGCCCGCGCACTGGAGCGGGCGGCCCATCCGTTGCGCTCGACAGAGCCCGGGGGAAGCACAGCGGACCTGCGAGCGCTGACGTCCATGATCGGCAACGCCAAGGTGGTGGGCCTCGGCGAGGCCACTCACGGCTCCCACGAGTTCTTCACCATGAAGGAGCGGATTTTCCGTCACCTCGTGGAGAAGAAGGGCTTCACCACTTTCTCTCTGGAAATGAGCTGGTCCTCAGGGCTCCAGATCGACGAATACCTGCAGACCGGCAAGGGAGACGTCCGGGAGATCGCCAAGGAGGCACTTGGAAACTCGCCCTGGGAACGAGAGGAGTTCGTCAGCCTTCTCGGGTGGATGCGGAATTACAACCGCAGCCATCCCAGCCGCACCGTCCACTTCATGGGCAACGATGTCGGTGCTCCCACACTGAGCGATGAGTTCTTCGGCCGGGTGACCGGCTACGTGCAGCGCAGCCACCCGGCGGCGCTGCCACAGCTCGACGAGCTCTACACCGGCCTGCGCCCGATCGACGATGTCTTCGCCTACCTGGGCAGGTCCCTCGCCGAACGACAGCAGCTCGCCACCAAGGCACAGCAGGCCCTGGAACTGGTCAGCACGCTAGGGGGCTCCGACGACAAGGCTTTCGTGTGGGCTGAGCAGAACGCCCGGTCGATCGCCCAGACCACCAAATTTCTCACGATTGACGTCACCGATCCCGAATCGGTGGCTGCCTCGCAGCGCTTCCGCGATGAGGTGATGGCCCAGAACGTCACCTGGTGGCAGCGGGAGACCGGCGACAAGGTGCTGCTGTCGGCGCACAACGACCATGTCGGCTACAAGGCCGGTGACCCCGAAATGTATCCCAAGACGCAGGGCTCATTCCTGCGTGACGCCTTGGGCAAGAACTACCTCCCCATCGGCTTCACCTTCAACCAGGGCTCCTTCCTGTCCAAGGATGCCGCCCTCGGCGGCGAATGGAAGAAGTTCACCGTCGGCGCCGCCGGCCCCGGCAGGAACGAGCGCACCCTCGACCAGGTCCGACACCGGAACTTCTACCTCGATGTCCGCCACGCCCCGGCGCCCGCACGCGCCTGGCTCAACACCGCCCGGCCCACACTCAACGTCGGCACCCAGTTTCCCGCAGAACCGCGCGACATCGCGATCGCCAAGTCCTTCGACGTTCTCATCCACCTGCACGAAGTCCGGGAGGCCGACAAGCTGAAGCCGTGAGGCGTGTCAGCGATCGCTGACACGCCCCAGCCCACCCCGGACCTGCGGAACTCTCTGAGTAGCCGCCAGGCGCAGCCCCTGTGTCCCATTCGTCGTCCGGGCCGCCGGGGCAGACCTTGCGTCCGCATTCCGGTCCGGGGCAGCGCTGGCAAGCCGGGGTTGCCCAGCGCCGAGCCAAGCACTGAGACACACGACAGCACCGGTCGGCGCGCCGGTGCGGCCGCCGACAGTGCGGCAGGTGACGGTGCGACAGGTGACTGGCTGGATCACCCCGCACCCCACGACGCTGAACCAGGAAGACCGGGCCGGCCTGAAGGAGGTCATGACCGCCGCGTCTGCCGGGTAGTGGCTCCTGCTCCGGTCGGCCAGAAGGATCCGGGGGGTACGGATCCCAAGGGTGTCCAGGTGCCGGTGGGCTGCTTCGAAGAGCTCGATGCCAGAGGCGGGCGAGAACGGCTCCGCATGGTTGCCGGCCTGGTCGCCCGACGTGACGGGCCCAACGCCGCTGCGTAAAGGCAGACTTCGACCCCCTCGCAATCGAACGCGGGGATGACCGCTCCGCGACGGTTCCGCAAGATCTGTGCCAGAACCGAGTACCAGCAGCACCCGATTGCTTGACTCGAAGCGCTGTCGTGTGTCCGTCCGCCGGGGGTGGACGCTGCGCCTGGCAGTACGCCGCGTACGGCATCGAGATAGCGGTCCGTCGCCCGGCAATCCGGCATGGGCCACAACACCGTCCTGCGTTTCGCCCGCGCGGCCACGCCTGAGGCCCTGTTCACCGGACAGAGGCAAAACCGCCGCACCGCGCTGGGCCCCTGCAAGCCCTACCTCCATCAGTGTCGGCAGGACGGCTGCACCAACGCCTGGCAGCTATGAGAGGAGCTCAAGGAGCAGAGCTACTCGCATGGTTGCGCCAGCGTCCGCGACTGCATCCGCTCCGTGCTGCGGGGGCAGGCCGCAGCCCATCGGTCCGCGGCCGCCGGCGGCCCGCACCGTCACCCGATGGATCCTCACCCACCCGAAGCTCTGCAGGAACCAGATCGAATCCACCTCAAGACTGTCCTGGCCGCGTGCCCCGAACTCCATGCCCTGGCCGCGCACGTGCGCTCGTTCCCACGGGAAGTGGACCAGAACCTCACAAGCAAGAGCACTTGTCGGTGGGTTCCGGCAGCACCCATCACCCAAAGAGCGCATGAGTGTCGGTGCGAAGCAAGAGCACCCGGAGCAATGTGGGCTTACGGTGATGACGTGCGGCGTGTCCGGTGACAGCGATTGAGCGTTGTCCCCGAAGCTGCTGCATCCTGGCGGCTTACACCAACGAGACGGAGGCAGCGGTGATCGCGAGGGTGGCCGTGTGGGAACCGATGCCGGCTGACGACCGGGACTGGGTGCTGGATGCTGCCGCCGCCGTGCCCGGCGTCCATGGCGCGTATCACCTCGTCGATCCTGCCACTGGCAACGGACTGTCCGTCGCCTTCTTCGAGGACGAAGCCGCAGCTCGCGCCGCACACAACGCAATCGAGAAGCGCGCCGAGGAGATCGGCTGGAACAAGGCCCCGCACCCGGCACCCGTTTCCCAAACGATCTATCAGGTTGTCCGGCACGTGTAGCGCGGCGCCAAAAGGCGCCTACGCTCGGGGTTCGGTGGCACGCCGCTCAGCCCTTCGATGACACGGGACACGGACGTTCGGCATCGACCCGGCCGCGGTACAGCGCACCCTGCCACGTGGCCGGTGAGCCGCGTGAGACGCCGCCGGTGCGCAGGTACTCGGGCGACAGGTGCGACTCGCCGGCCAGCTCCTCGAACATCGTGCCCTGCGCGAGGGCGCGCTCGACTGCTTCATGCAGGGAAATCTGAACGCGGCGGCTGGCCTCCACAAGGTCTGCCACGGAGTGGGCCCGCCTGCCGTCACGCAGGCCGGAGGACGCGTTGTCGGTGATCATCTCCGCGGCCACGGCCAAGCCGGCGTCCATCATCTGTCGGTCCTGCGGGAGTTCACGCTTGATCTTCCTCAGGATGCTCATGGGCCGCCAGACAGTAGGCGCCCGTCACCCGGGGACTGAGCAATCGGCTGTTCTCTCCGTTGGCTTCGTTCACGAGTTTGGACAGGAGTTGTTCACCGTCCCCGGAAGCGGTTGGATCGGGGCGGGGTCGATGTTCACGAGAACGGGAGGCACCTGATCCGGAGCCTGTTCCGGGGGCCGGTCGGTGAGTGCTGGGAGGCTGTCGTGGAGTGGTCGACGGGATTGCTCGGATTCGCCGCCGGGCTCCTGATATCGGTCACCACCGCGCCCGTGGGCGTCTCCGGAGCGGTCTTCCTGCTGCCCGTTCAAGTCAGCGTGCTGGGCGTACCGAGCCCGGCCGTGACACCCACGAACCTGCTCTACAACGTTGTGGCCGGCCCCGGTGCCCTCTTGCGCTACTGGCGGGCCGGGCGACTGGGCGGGCCGCTGACCCGCCTGCTCATCGCGGGCACCGTTCCCGGCGTCGTCATCGGCGCCGTGATCCGCGTCTTCGCCGTTCCCGGCCCGCGCGTCTTCCGTCTCCTCGTCGCCGCGCTGCTGCTACCGCTCGGACTGTGGCTGTGGCTAAGGACGGTGCGCCCGGCAGCACCGAGCACCCGCAACCAGCCTTCACCCCACACGACGACGTCGCTGGCCCTGGCCGTCGGTGTCGCCGGCGGCATCTACGGAATCGGGGGCGGCTCCCTGCTCGGCCCGATCCTCGTCGGCCGCGGCACCCCCGTTGCCACCGTCGCACCCGCCGCCCTGGCCTCCACCTTCGTGACCTCCATCGTCGGCGCGGCCACCTACGCGCTGCTCTCCCTGGCCGCCACCGGTGACGTCGCCCCCGACTGGCTGCTGGGCCTGTCCTGCGGAGCCGGCGGCCTGGTCGGCGGATACCTCGGCGCGCGCCTCCAGCCGCACCTGCCCGAAACCGTGCTCCGGCTCCTGCTCGGCACCCTCGCCACCAGTGTTGGCGCGCTCTACGCAGTTCAAATCCTTCGCTGACCGTGCAGCGTCCAGTCGTCCCACGGCACTCGAGTGTTGTCGAAACGCGTGGACAATCCGGCCCGACGCTCGCCCCCGAACGCCTCCCAAACTGATGTCGAAGTGCTGCCCGTTCTCAGGTTCTGGCTCAGCTTCTGTGGTGCAGCCCCGCTGAGTGACCGGGTCAGCTCGCGGCTGACCAATCCCGGTGGCGAGAACGCAGTGATGGGGCTCCCGCGGGTGTGGCGGCCGCGGGCTCAGCTGGCGGGCGGGGCTGTCGCGCGGCGCGTCTGCTGGACCAGGACGGTGGTGGCGCGTTCCAGAAGCCCGCAGAGTGTGGCGTGTTCGGAAGGCGTGAACGCGTCGGTGAGCGCGCGCTCAAGGATGATCACCTCTTGGTAGGCGCGGTCGTGTAGCGCCCGGCCCTCGTCGGTGAGGGTGGCGATCTGCACCTTGGCGTGCACAGGGGACGTCTCGCGGCGGATGAGTTCCTTGGTCTCCATGTTGGTCAGCACGCTGCTCATGCTCTGCTGCGTCACCCCGCAGGAGCGGGCCAGTTGGGCGCCGGACATGCCGCCTTCGCGCGAGAGGATCAACAGCACGGTGTACTGCGTCATGGTCAGCCCGTAGGCACGCAGTACTGCCTCGTGGTGCGCCATCAACGCCTGCTCCGACCGCCTGATCCGGGTGCAGAGGTCGTTCTCGATCGGGGCTGCCATCGCACACTCCCACTCCGTTGACAGGTTCATGGGTTGACTCAGGAACCTTACATGCCTACCTTCTCGACTATAAGGATACTGAGTCAACGCAGGGGGCTGTAACCATGAAGGCTGTCATTCTCGACACCGATGACCACTACCGGGTCGCCGAACTCGATGAGCCCACCCCCGGCCCCGGCCAGGTGGCGATCCGTGTGGCCTACGCCGGGATCCAGTGGGGCGACACCATGGTCAGGGACGGCCACTTCGCCGTACCTCGCCCCTTCGTCCCGGGATTCGAGGCATCCGGGCACATCGTCGCGGTCGGCTCGGGTATCGACGCACGCCGTGTCGGTGAGGCCGTCACCGCACTGACCACCTCAGGCGCCTACGCCGAGGTGGTCCTGGCACCCGCCACGCTCACGTTCGGCATCGGCAGCATGCCGCTGAGGACAGCCGCAGGTCTCGGGTGGGGCGCACCGACCGCCTTCGACCTGATCAACACCGCCGCGCATGTGCGGCCCGGCGAAAGCGTGCTGATCCACGCTGCCGCCGGCTCAGTCGGCACGCTCGCCGCCCAGTTCGCCCGACTCGCCGGAGCAGGCCGGATCGTCGGTGTCGTCAGCACTGCCGACAGGGCCGACTACGCCGCACAGTTCGGGTACGACCAGCTCCTGCTCCGCGAGGAGTTCCCGGCCAAGCTCGGTGACGAGAAGCCCGACGTCATCCTCGACCCGGTCGGCGGCTCGACCCGCACCGCTGGCCTCGAGCAGCTCGCCGTACACGGCCGACTGGTGGCATACGGCAACCTCGCCACGTACGAACCCGTACTCGCCAACGCCAACGACCTCCTCATGCACGGCAAGTCACTCCTGACCTACAACAGCAACCTGCTCAGCCAGACCCACCCCGAGCGGCTCGCCGACAGTGCCCGCCGCGCACTCGGCCTCGTCGCCGACGGCAAGGTCCGCATGGACATCACCAGCGAGTACGCCCTCGGGGACCTGGCCATGGCCGTGCAGCGCCTCGCCGAGGGCACTACCCATGGCAAGAGCATCCTCCGCGTCGCCTGACAACACGCAGAAAGCGCCGGCCTCGAGGCGGCTCCCGCGATGAACCCCCGCCAGGACGGGAAGGGATCACCTCGGACGCGGGAGCGACCCCATATGACCCCTCATCAGTGCTGGGCAGCGGCCATGGCCGCTGCCCAGCCTGCCGTGCCCCACACAGCCACACCGATCGCGTCAAGCCCCGAAGGACTTCCTGAGCTGACCACGAAGGAACTGCTTCGCTGCCTCATGTTCGGTGATCAGGAGATGAGAACCCGTCTCCGCAGGAGGTTGAAGCCTGCGCGGCCGAACATCTGGCGCTTGAGCATCTTGATCCTGTTGCCATGTCCTTCGACGACGCCCGAGCTCCAGGGCAGGGTCAGGCCGGCGATGACGGCCTCACGATCGCGTTCCAGTCCTGCGGCAAGGGTACGGAGGCTGGGAAGGTCGTCCTGTCGGACGGCGAGAAGTCCAGGGCGCCGGCCGAACAGGATGCCCTGGAACACCAGCCGGTCCGAATGCCGCTTCCGCCCCGGATGACGAACCCGCCGCTCGACCTTCGACAGGAGCGGCTCGATCACCGCCCAGAACTCATCGTCCGCTTCCCACGGCTTCCGCCGAGCCACCCCACACCCCCAGATCAAGGTTTCCAGAGCCATCCAGCCAGCCCAAAGATCATTTCGTTAGGGGTTGTAAGGCTCTTCTCCCGGCTCGTGTTCTCACCGCTGATCGCATCCAGCGCCGCTCCTACGGCCGTTTCGGAACCGTCCTGGTCATCCAGTCCTGGTTGGTCGGCGTGGGCGTCGTCGTATTCGGCGGGGCGCTGGCCGGCCGACTGCTCCACATCGGGCTCCCCCGCCTGGCTCGGGCGCTGAAACGCCGAGGGTGAGGCTCGGGCGTACCGCACTCTGCCCCGCTCAGGCAGCGCGGGCCGCTGCGGATATGACCGCCTGGTGGGCGGGTGGGAGAATTTCAGTACCACGGGTAGAGCGCGCGTATGTGTGCGCCCATCCCGATACAGGACAGCAGGTCAGGCCATGACCAAGCAACCGAAGCGGTCCCAGCCCCGCGATGGCGAGGGCATCAGCCGGCACAAGGAAGCCAAGCAACACGGTTGGTCTCCGGATGTGGACGAGACCACTCAGCAGGAGAATCCGAGCGCCCACCGCTCCTTCCATCCGGAGAAGTACGCCCCGGCCAAGGGCCCCGGCAGGACGGTCTCCAAGGAAGAAGCGGGAAATCCCCACGGCAACCCCTCCAAGAGCACGGGCACCCGCGGGGAGGAGCAGAGCAAGGGCTCCGGCGACAAGGGCATGCACGATCTTGGCCGGCGAGGCCGCTCACAGCGCCCCAGCGGAACCAAGGACGCCTCCGCCACCACCGGTGTGGACCCCCAGGACCCGCCCGGCATCCGCAGCGCCGGATAGCACCCAACACGCGTCTCCTCGATGGCGCCACGAGCGTCCGCCGCGTGTGGTGATCCATACCCCCGCCCGGCACGCGCAGACGGCTGCGGCGGGGAGGCTGGCGATGCCGGCGGCACGTCCCAACGAAATGATCTTCGAGGTGGTGCCTGGTCAGGAGGACAGAGCGCCGGCCGGAGAGCAGACTGAATTTTGCGGCTCGATGGAGCAGACCCACGCCCCGACGGCAGGTGCCCAGTCCGGTGCCGCGGCGGGCGGGAGTCGCAATTTCGTTGCGGTGTTCCATGTGACCGGATGAGGGAGACAAAGCCATGCCCGGAATCAGTGGCGCTTGGACGTGGGCGAGTGGCGCTGTCGGATTCAAGAGGGGCAACCAGGTTCACACCACCGACTGGGGCCGTGGGCGTATGGCCTACATCCGAGACACCTTTGAGGGCCTACCCCAAGGTTGGGATGATGTCGACGCCATCTACACATGGCCGGACATCCTGAACCGCTGGGTAGCGATCAAAGGCACCCAGATGCACATCGGTTCGTCTGACAAGGACGAACCCCTCAGCTTCTGGGATTCGCTCCCGGAGGAGTGGCAGAACAACGGGGGGATCAACGGCGCTTGGACGTGGGCGAGTGGCGCTGTGGGATTCAAGAGGGGCAACCAGGTTCACACCACCGACTGGGGCCACGGTGTTACCAGGTCGATCAGAGAATGCTTCGTCGGACTTCCTGAGGGATGGGATGATGTCGACGCCATCTACACATGGCCAAGAGGCGACAATAGCTGGGTAGCCATCAAGGGCTCACAGATGTACGTCAGTTCGTCGAAGAGGACCGAGCCCCTCAGCTACTGGGATTCGCTTCCCTACACGTGGAAGTGAGTACCAAACCCCGGTGGGGCGCTGTTTCCCCGTGCACACGCACGCCCTGACCCGCGCTGCGCACCGTCACACAGACCCTGGGGTGAAGCCTCTGGTCTCGAAGCGGACCTCGGCGATGCCCGCCGGCACGTCCTCCGGGTCCACCGAGTCCACCGGACGTCAGGGTGAGTGCGCGGCCGGTGCCACGAGTGAATCGCGTGCGGTAGGCCGGCACGTACGCGGGGAGCGCGAGCCCGCCCCTCGGCGGCCGTTCCCGTAGTCCCCGGCTGCCGCCGAGCGGCCCCCCGCGGGTGCGCGTTCGAGTGACACTGCCGCCGGGTCCGCGCGCGCCCACCGCCGGCGCACCGGAGGATCTCAGGCGGCCGGTCACGCGCCGGCCACGCACCGCCGATCCGGCCGGGCGGGGCGCGCCCCACGGCTCCGGTCCGTCGCAGGGAGACCACGTGCACGTCCTGCTCGTCGCGAGCGCGTTCAACAGCCTCACCCAGCGGGTCCACGCCGAGCTGCGCGACCGCGGCCACAGCGTCGCGGTGGAACTGGCGCTGCCGCGGACCGACCTCGCCGCCGCGGTCCGCCGTCACCGGCCGGACCTGCTGGTCGCGCCGATGCTGACGTCCGCCCTGCCCGAGGAGGTGTGGTCCGCCCACACCTGCCTCATCGTCCACCCCGGCCCGGTCGGCGACCGCGGCCCGTCCTCCCTCGACCGGGCCGTCCAGGAGGGCGCCGCCCGGTGGGGCGTCACCGTGCTCCAGGCCAACGCGGAGATGGACGCCGGTGACGTGTGGGCCACGGTCGCCTGCCCGGTGCCGGTACCCCCGCAGTCCAAGAGCGCCTGGTACCGCGGGGAGGTCGCCGACGCGGCCCTGGAGGCCGTCCTGCTCGCCGTGGACCGCTTCGCCTCCGGCACCTACCTGCCCAGGCCGCAGACCGTGGGCCGGGCCCGGCCCGTGCTGCGGCAGGAGGACCGCCGGATCGACTGGCGGACGGACGGCACCGAGCGGGTGCTGCGCGTGCTGCGCGCCGCCGACTCCCGGCCGGGCGTGCGCGACGAACTGCTCGGCGGCACCTGGTACCTGCACGGCGGCCACCCCGAGGACCTGCTGCGCGGCGCGCCGGGCGCACTCCTCGCCACCCGGGCGGGCGCGGTCTGCCGGGCCACCGCCGACGGGGCCGTGTGGATCCCCGAACTGCGGGCGCACCGGGCGCCCGGGGAGCCGGCCGCCCCCAAGCTCCCCGCCGCGCTCGCCCTCGGCGACCGGCTTCCCTCGCTGCCCGAGCTCCCCGCCCCGGCGGACGCCGGCCTCCCGTCCCCGGCGGATGCCGGACCGGGCCCCCGTACCTGGTCCGACATCGGCTACCGCGAGGAGGGCGGCGCCGGATTCCTGTCGTTCTCGTTCCCCGGCGGCGCGATGGGCACGGACCACTGCCGGCGCCTGCTGGGCGCCTACCGCGCGGCTTGCGCCCGCCCCACCTCGGTGCTCGTGCTCGGGGGCGGCCGGGACTTCTTCTCCAACGGCATCCACCTCGGCGTCATCGAGGCCGCGGCCGACCCCGCCGAGGAGTCCTGGGCCAACATCAACGCCATGGACGACCTGGTCGAAGCCGTCCTCACCACGACCGACCGGCTCGTCGTCGCCGCGCTCGGCGGCAACGCGGCCGCCGGCGGGGCCGTGCTGGCACTCGCCGCCGACGAGGTGTGGTGCCGCTCGGGCGTCGTCCTCAATCCGCACTACCGGCTGATGGGCCTGTACGGCTCGGAGTTCTGGACGTACACCCTCCCGCGCCGGGTCGGCGCCGCCCGCGCGGAGCGCCTCACCGCCGAGGCGCTGCCGCTGAGCGCCGCGGCGGCCCGGCGGCTCGGCCTGGCCGACCGTACGCTCGACTGCCCGCCCGCCGAGTTCGCCGGGCGGGCCGCGGCGCTCGCCGCGCAGATCGCCCGGCACCCGGCCACCGCCTCCCGGATCGCCGTGAAGAAGGCCCGCCGGGAGCTCGACGAGGCACAGCGCCCGCTGGCCGCGTACCGGGCGGCCGAGCTGGACCGGATGCGGCTGACCTTCTTCGACCCGCAGGCCCCCTACCACGCGCTGCGCCGGGCCTTCGTACGCAAGGAGCGGCCCGGGGCGACCCCGGAGCACCTGACGCGGGCGGTACCGGGCGGCCGGCTCGGGGCGCGGCCGTCCGCGCGGGGGCGGCCCGTCACTGGACCGGGCGTACAAGACGCGGCGCCGGGCCCCGGCGCCTGTTAGCAAGAAGGGTGGGGCCGACGCGTCCCAGGCGGTGCCCGGCCGCCGCAGCGGCCCCGCTTCCCGCTCCCCCGTTCCAAGGAGGCATCCGCATGGATGCAGCAACGCCGGACCCGGTAGAGGACCCCCTGATCCACATTCTCTGGATCAACGCGGGCCTGAGCTGCGACGGGGACTCCGTGTCCCTGACGGCCGCGATGCAGCCGAGCATCGAGGAGATCGTGACGGGCACGCTGCCCGGCCTGCCCAGGATCGCCGTGCACTGGCCGCTCATCGACTTCGAGTGCGGTCCGGTCGGCGGCGCGGACACGTTCATCGAGTGGTTCTTCAAGGGCGAGCGGGGCGAGATCGATCCGTTCGTGCTGGTCGTCGAGGGTTCCGTCCCCAACGAGAAGATCAAGGCCGAGGGGTACTGGTGCGGCTTCGGTGACGATCCGGCGACGGGCCAGCCCATCACCACCAGCGAGTGGATCGACCGGCTGGCGCCCAAGGCCCTCGCCGTGGTCGCGATCGGCACCTGTGCCACGTACGGCGGCATCCACGCGATGGAGGGCAATCCGACGGGCGCGATGGGCGTGCCGGACTACCTGGGCTGGGACTGGAAGTCCCGTGCCGGGATCCCGATCGTGTGCGTACCGGGCTGTCCGATCCAGCCGGACAACTTCTCGGAGACCCTGACGTACCTGCTGTACCAGGCGGCCGGCTCGGCGCCGATGATCCCGCTGGACGACAAGCTGCGGCCGACCTGGCTGTTCGGCGCGACCGTCCACGAGGGCTGCGACCGCGCCGGCTATTACGAGCAGGGCCAGTTCGCCGAGACGTACGACTCCCCCAAGTGCCTGGTGAAGATGGGCTGCTGGGGTCCGGTGGTCAAGTGCAACGTGCCCAAGCGCGGCTGGATGAACGGCATCGGCGGCTGCCCGAACGTGGGCGGCATCTGCATCGCGTGCACGATGCCCGGCTTCCCCGACAAGTTCATGCCGTTCATGGACGAGCCGCCGGGCGCGAGGGTCTCCACCAAGGCCATCGGGGCGTACGGCGCGGTGGTCCGCAAGCTCCGGGCGATCACGCTGCACACCGTGGACCAGGAGCCCAAGTGGCGCCACCGCGGCGACAAGATCACCACCGGCTACCGCCCGCCCTGGTGACGCGGCCCGGGCACCGCCCCGGCCGCCCGGCACACACCTCCTCCCCCCACCGCGCTGAAGAGCCGAAGAGCTGAAGAAGGGTCACGGCACACACGATGGAACCGAAGACGAAGGCGGCCGGCGACGGCAGCGGCCTGGTCGAGATGGCCTGGGATCCGATCACCCGGATCGTGGGCAGTCTCGGCATCCACACGAAGATCGACTTCAAGCAGAAGCGGGTCGCCGAGTGCTACAGCACCTCGTCGGTCTTCCGTGGCTACAGCGTCTTCATGCGCGGCAAGGACCCGCGCGACGCGCACTTCATCACCAGCCGCATCTGCGGGATCTGCGGCGACAACCACTCCACGTGCTCGGTGTACGCACAGAACATGGCCTACGGGGTGAAGCCGCCCCACCTCGCCGAATGGATCATCAACCTCGGCGAGTCCGCGGAGTACATGTTCGACCACAACATCTTCCAGGAGAACCTGGTCGGGGTCGACTACTGCGAGAAGATGGTCCGCGAGACCAACCCCGGGGTCCTGGAGCTCGCCGAGCGGACCGAGGCCCCGCACGCCGGCGACCACGGCTACCGCACCATCGCCGACATCATGCGCTCCCTCAACCCCATCGAGGGCGAGTTCTACCGCGAGGCGCTCCAAGTGAGCCGCTACACGCGGGAGATGTTCTGCCTGATGGAGGGCCGCCACGTGCACCCCTCCACGCTCTACCCGGGCGGCGTCGGCACCATCGCCTCGGTCCAGCTCTTCACCGACTACATGAGCCGCCTGATGCGGTACGTGGAGTTCATGAAGAAGGTGGTGCCGCTGCACGACGACCTGTTCGACTTCTTCTACGAGGCCCTGCCCGGCTACGAGGAAGTCGGCCGCCGGCGCGTGCTGCTGGGCTGCTGGGGCGCGCTCAACGACCCCGAGCACTGCGACTTCACCTACGCCAACATGACCGACTGGGGACGGAAGATGTTCGTCACCCCGGGCGTGATCGTGGACGGCAAGCTGGTCACCAACGACCTCACCGAGATCAACCTCGGCATCCGCATCCTGCTGGGCAGTTCGTACTACGACGACTGGCAGGGCCAGGAGAAGTTCGTCACGCACGACCCGCTCGGCAACCCGGTCGACGCCCGCCACCCCTGGAACCAGCACACCATCCCGGCCCCGCAGAAGCGGAACTTCGACGACAAGTACAGCTGGGTGATGTCCCCGCGCTGGTTCGACGGCAAGGACCACCTCGCCCTCGACACCGGCGGCGGCCCGATCGCCCGGCTGTGGTCGACCGCGCTGTCCGGGCTGGTGGACGTCGGCTACGTCAAGGCCACCGGGCACAGCGTCGTCATCAACCTGCCGAAGACCATGACCAAGCCCGAGAAGCGCTTCGAGTGGACCATCCCGAAGTGGAGCAACGCGCTGGAGCGCAACCGGGCCCGTACCTACTTCCAGGCCTACGCGGCGGGGATCGCGCTGCACTGCGCCGAGAAGGGGCTGGCGGAGGTCCGCGCCGGACGCACCCAGACCTGGGAGAAGTTCGAGGTCCCCGACGAGGCGATCGGCGTCGGCTTCACCGAGGCCGTACGGGGCGTCCTGTCGCACCACATGGTGATCCGCGACGGGAAGATCGCCAACTACCACCCGTATCCGCCGACTCCGTGGAACGCCAGCACCCGCGACACCTTCGGCACCCCGGGGCCGTACGAGGACGCGGTGCAGAACACCCCGATCTTCGAGGAGAACCCCCCGGAGAACTTCAAGGGCATCGACATCATGCGGGCGGTGCGCAGCTTCGACCCGTGCCTGCCGTGCGGCGTCCACATGTACGTCGGCGGCGGCAAGACGGTCAAGTCCATGCACGTCCCCACCGGCCTGAGCGGGCTGGCCGGATGAGCGCCGCGCACGCGGGCGCCGCGGTGGACGCGCGGCAGGCCGGACACCGGGTGGAGGAGGTCCTCGACCGGATCGCCGCCACGGGCGACCGGGCGGCCTGCGCGGCCGCCGAGGAACTGGTGCGGGTCCTCATGGAGTTCTACGGGGCCGGCCTCGCGCGGATCACGGACCGGCTCGGCGCGGACGGGCTCCGCCCGCTCCTCGACGACGATCTCGTGGCGAGCCTGCTGGCCCTGCACGACCTGCATCCCGAGGACGTACGGGTCCGGATCGGGCGGGCCCTGGACTGCGCGCCGGATCCGGTGGAACTGCTCGGCTTCGACGCGGAGTCGGGCGTACTGCGGCTGCGGTCCCAGGCCGACACCGGTTGCGGTTGCGGCAGTTCCGGCGCGTCCCCCCTGCCCGGGGTGCCGCAGAGCGTGGCGGACGCGCTGGCCGCCTTCGCGCCCGAGGTCACCTCCGTGGAGGTGGAGACGGCGGCCCCGGCCCCGGCCCTGCTCCAGATCGGCACCCGGCCGCACGCCCCGGCACGGGTCCGGTGAGCGCCCCGGCCCCGGCCGCGCGCGGCCTGCGGCGGTTCGCCGCCCCGCGCCCGCCCCGCCCGGAGACGTGCGAACTGTGCGGGGTGGCGGTCGCCGAGGACGGCCACCGCCACCTGGTGGAGACCGAACGGCGGGCGCTGGTCTGCGCCTGCACCGCCTGCGCGCTGCTCTTCGACCGGCCCGGTACGGCCACCGGCCGGTACCGGGCCGTGCCGGACCGGTACCTGTCCGATCCGCAGCGGCCGCTCGACGACGGCGCCTGGGAGACCCTCCAGATCCCCGTCGGCGTGGCGTTCCTCTTCCGCAACGCCGCACTGGAGCGACTGGTCGCTCTCTACCCCAGCCCCGCCGGCGCCACCGAGAGCGAGCTCGATCCGGCGACCTGGCACGACGTGCTGGGCGCGGGACGGCTCGCCGCCCTGCTGGAGCCGGACGTGGAGGCACTGCTGCTGCACCGCGCGCACGGCCGCACCACCTGCCATCTGGTGCCCATCGACATCTGCTACGAACTGGTGGGACGGATGCGGCTGTTGTGGCAGGGCTTCGATGGCGGCGCGGAGGCCCGGGACGCACTGCGCGTCTTCTTCGAACGGGTCGAGCGGCGGTCCCGGGCGCTCGCCCCGGCCCCCGGCCCGGACCCGGTGGAAGCGGGCCGGCCGTGACGGAGTTCGCCTTCACCTGCACCGGGGTCCGCGCCGACCCGTACGCGGCCGGGCCGACCCTCGTCTTCCGGCTGCGCGTGACCGCCTCCCCCGGGATCCGGGTGCACGCCCTCGCGCTGCGCTGCCAGATCCGTGTCGAACCCGCCCGGCGGCGGTACGGGCCGGCCGAAGCGGACGGCCTGACCGACCTGTTCGGCGCCCGCTCCCGCTGGGGTTCCACGCTCCAGCCGGTGCAGTTCGCGCAGGTCGCGGTGATGGTCGGGAGCTTCACCGGCGAGACCGAGACCGACCTGGTGGTGCCGTGCAGCTACGACATGGACATCGCCGCCACCCGGTACTTCGCCGCGCTCCAAGACGGTGAGGTGCCGCTGCTGATGCTCTTCTCGGGGACCGCGTTCACGGGCGCGGGCGGCTTCGTCGTCGAACCCGTGCCCTGGGACCGCGAGGCCGCGTACCGGATGCCGGTGGCGGTGTGGCGGGAGATGGTCGAGCAGCACTTCCCCGGCTGCGGCTGGCTGCGGCTGCCCTCCGACACGATGGCCGACCTGCTCGCCTTCCGCTCCCGGCACGCCCTCGCCTCCTGGGAGGCGACCGTCCGGGCCCTCCTGGACGCGGCCGCGCCGCAGCCGCCGTCGCCCGCGGTACGGCTGGGGGCGGCGGCGCGCGTCACCGAGAGGACGGCCCCGTGACCGCGACCACCACCACCGCGGGGGACGCCCGTTTCGCCACGGCCCGGCAGGTGGCCGACGCCGTCCTCTTCGAGGGGTACGTCCTCTACCCGTACCGGGCGTCCGCGGTGAAGAACCGGATGCGCTGGCAGTTCGGCGTGCTCACACCGCCCGCCTGGGCGCCCGCGCACGGGGAGCACTCCTTCCAGCGCACCGAGATCCTGATGGAGCCCCGGGGCGCGGCGACGCTGACCCTGGAGCTGCGCTTCCTGCACGCCCAGCGGCGCACGGTCCAACAGGCCCACCCCGACGGCACGTTCGAGGACGTCGCCGAACTGCACCTGCCCGACCGGGTGCTCGTACCCTGGGACGAGGGCGTCGAGGAGCGGATCGAGGTGTCCGTCGACGTGGCCGAACTGGCCGCGGCCGGCGCCTCGTTCCCCTTCACCCGTGCCGCCCGCGAGGAGGCCGAGCCGGTCCTCGGGGAAGGCGGCCGGACGGTGGGCCGCCTGGTGCGGCGTACCGAGGAGGTCTGCGGGGTGCTGCGGCTCTCGGCCGCCGAACTCGACGGCCCCTACCGGGTGGTGAAGCTCACCGCGGTCGTCGAGAACACCGGTCCGTGGGACCCGGACGGGGACCTCGCGACGCGCGAGGAGGCACTGCCCCGCTCGCTGGTCGCCGCGCACCTCCTCCTGGGGCTGAGCGCCGGGTCGTTCCTGTCGATGACCGACCCGCCCGAGTGGGCCCGGGGCGCGGTCGGGACGTGCGAGAACCGGCACACCTGGCCCGTGCTTGCGGGCGAGCCCGGCCGCGCGGACGTGGTGCTGTCCTCCCCCATCATCCTGGAGGACCACCCGGCCATCGCACCCGAGAGCGCCGGCGCCATGTACGACGCCACGGAGATCGACGAGATCCTCGCCCTGCGCACCGCCGCCCTCACCGAGGAGGAGAAACGGGAGGCCCGCGGGACGGATCCGCGCGCGGCCGCCGTGATCGACCTGGCCGACACCATGCCGCCCGAGGTGCTGGAGCGCCTGCACGGCGCCGTCCGCGGCCTGCGCGAGATCACCGGCGAGGCCGACCCGGACGCGGGGGCGCTGTTCCGGCCCGAGACCCCCTGGTGGGACCCGGCGGGCGCCGACCCCCAGGACCCGGCCCCGGACCACGTCCTGGTCGGCGGCGTCCGGGTGGGCGCCGGCAGCCGCGTGGTCCTGCGCCCCGGACTGCGGCGCACCGACGCCCAGGACCTCTTCCTCCAAGGCCGGTCCGCCCAGGTGGAGGCCGTCCTGCACGACGTCGACGGGGGCGTGCACCTCGCGGTGACCGTGGACGGCGACCCGGGCGCGGACATCCGCCGCGAGCAGGGCAGGTTCCTCTACTTCCAGCCGGACGAGGTCACCCCCGCGGAGCAGGCATGAACGGCCGGACCCTGATCGCCGGCATCGGCAACGTCTTCCTCGGCGACGACGGCTTCGGCGTGGAGACGCTGCGGGCCCTGTCCGCGCACCCGCTGCCGCAGGGCGTACAGGCGGTGGACTTCGGGGTGCGCGGGGTCCACCTCGCCTACCAGCTGCTCGACGGGTACGACACCGTCGTCCTCGTCGACGCCACCGCGCGCGGCGGGGCCCCCGGCACCCTGTACCTGATCGAGGTCGGCGCGGGCGACACGGGGAGCGCGCCGGGCGGCGGCACCCTCGACGGCCACGACATGTCGCCCGCCACCGTGCTCGCCCTGCTGGACACCCTGTGCGCCGGGACCGGCACCGCGCCCCCCGGGCGCGTCCTGGTCCTCGGCTGCGAACCCGACTGCGTCGAGGAGGGCATCGGGCTGAGCCCGCCGGTGGCCGCCGCGGTCCCGGAAGCCGTACGGGCCCTCCTGGAGCTGCTCGCGGACGAGGAGCCGCCGGGGCCCGGCGTGCACGAACCGGCCCGCCGTGAACTGAGGAGAACCCCTTGACGAACGCCGTGCGCAAACCCCCGAGCAATCCCCCGAGGAGAACGACATGAAGAAGGCCGTCATCTGCGCAGCCGCGGCCGTGGCCATGGCCGCCGTGCTCCGGCAGGTGCTCCCCGACATCCAGCGCTACCTGCGCATCCGCAGGATGTGACTCCCGCAGCGCCCCGCCGCCCGAATGGCGTACGGGGCGCACGGCACGTCGGCGTGCCCGACCTCCGGGCCCCCCTCCGGCCGGTGTAATGAGCCCCGGCAGGACGGAGACCGATGCACGAGATGTCGATCGCCATGGCCGTCGTGGGCCAGGTGGAAGAGGCGGCGCCGGACGGCGCGGCGGGGATCGTCCGCCGAGTGGAGCTCCAGGTAGGCGAGTTGGCGGGAGTGGTCCCGGACTCCCTCGCCTTCTGTTTCGAACTCGCCTGCGCCGGAACGGTACTGGAGGGTGCGGAACTCGTCATCGCGCCCGTGCCGGCCCGGGCACACTGCGGCGCCTGCTCGGGTGAATGGGCCCCGGGCATGCCCCCCGACCTGTGCTGCCCGGCCTGCGGGAAGGCCACGGAGGTCGCGCTGCGGTCGGGACGCGAGCTACGCATTCTCACCGTGACCTGGGAGGACGCTCCGGAAGCGGCCCCCTGCCGGGCACCGATCTCCGAGGAGGCCTGAACCATGTGCCGAGTGGTCGACCTGCAACAGGCGGTACTCGCCAAGAACGACGGGGCCGCGCGGGCCCTGCGCACCGAACTCACCGCCCGCGGCACGACGGTCGTCAACCTGCTGTCCAGCCCGGGCAGCGGCAAGACCGCCCTGCTGGAACGGGAACTGCTGCTCGCCCGCGAGCAGGGGGTGGCCGTGGCCGCCCTCACCGCGGACCTGGCCACCGAGAACGACGCCGTGCGGCTGGCCCGTTCGGGGGCCCTGGTCAAGCAGGTCCTCACCGACGGCCTCTGCCACCTGGAGGCCTCGATGCTGGCCCGCCACCTGGACGGCTGGCTTCCCGAGGAGACGCGGCTGCTGTTCGTGGAGAACGTGGGCAATCTGGTCTGCCCCGCGTCCTACGACCTCGGGGAGTCGCTGCGCGTGGTCCTCGCTTCGGTGACCGAGGGCGAGGACAAGCCGCTGAAGTATCCGACCGCCTTCGGGCCGGCCCACCTGGTGGTGGTCACCAAGACCGACATCGCGCGGGCCGTCGACTTCGACGAGGCGGCCTTCCGCGCCAACGTCCAGCGGGTCAATCCGGGCGTGGAGGTGGTGCTCACCTCGGCCCGCAGCGGTGACGGCGTGGGGCTCCTGCTGGACCGGGCGCGGGCGATCGGGAACGGCGCGGCGGCACACGTCCCGGTGATGGCCCGGCCGCAGGACGACACCCGCGGACCCGGCCCCGGGCACGCGCACCCCCACGTGCACGACCACGACCACGACCACGACCACGGTCCGGGACACACGCACGACGAGGGGCACGTGCACCACCACGGGCAGCCCGGCCCCACCGTGGCGCAGACCCGCTGATGGAGTCCGTGGAGCGCCGCCGGGTCACCGTCCACGGCGTCGTGCAAGGCGTCGGCTTCCGGCCGTACGTCTACGCCCGCGCCACCGGACTGGGGCTGGCCGGGCACGTCACCAACACTCCGGAAGGCGTGGTGACCGAGGTCGAGGGCGCGCCCGCCGCAGTGTCGGCGTTCTGCGAGCGGCTCGCGGCCGACGCGCCCCCGCTGGCCGTCGTCGACGCGGTGGACCACTGCGCGGTCCCGGTGGTCGGCGGCGGCGGATTCTCGATCATCCCCTCGCGCGGCGGCGGACCCGCCCGGACCCTGGTCTCCCCGGACACCGCCACCTGCGCCGCCTGCCTGGCCGAACTGGCGGATCCCGCCGACCGGCGCCACCGGCACCCCTTCATCACGTGCACGCACTGCGGGCCCCGCTTCACGATCGTCACCGGGCTGCCCTACGACCGCGCCCACACCACCATGGCCGGCTTCCCGATGTGCCCCGACTGCGCCCGCGAGTACGCCGATCCCGCCGACCGCCGCTTCCATGCCCAGCCGGTGGCCTGCCCCGCCTGCGGCCCCCGGCTGCGGCTGCTCGCCGCGGTGCGCACCGCGCCCGGCACGCCGTACGGCGGCACGCCCGCGACCCCGTACACGATCCCGTACGGACCGCCGGACGGGCCGCCGTACGAGGTCGGCGGCGCGGACCCGGTGGCGGCGGCGCGCCGGATGCTGGCCGGGGGCGCGATCCTGGCGGTCAAGGGGCTCGGCGGTTACCACCTGGCGTGCGACGCCGCCCGGCCGGCGGCCGTGGCGGAACTGCGCCGCCGCAAGTCCCGCGGCGACAAGCCCTTCGCCGTGATGGTCCGCGACCTCGCGGAGGCGGAGCGCCTGGCGCACCTCGGTCCGGAGGAGCGCGCCTTGCTCACCGGCAGCGTCCGGCCCATCGTGCTGCTCCGGCGGCGCGGCGACGCCCGGGGCCCGGGAGCGCCGGCCGAGGAGGTCGCCCCGCGCAGCCCCGACCTCGGCGTCATGCTCCCGTACACGCCGGTGCACCACCTGCTGTTCGGGCTGCCCGGCGATCCGCCCGGGCCCCGGCTGCTCGTCATGACCAGCGGGAATCTCGCGGGCGAGCCCATCGTGACCGACGAGGCCGAAGCCCTGGAGCGACTCGCCGGGATCGCCGACGGCTGGCTCACGCACGACCGCCCCATCCACGTGCCGTGCGACGACTCGGTGGTGCGGGTGTGCGACGGCGAGACCCTGCCGGTCCGGCGCTCGCGCGGCTATGCCCCGCTGCCGGTCGCCCTGCCGCTGCCGGTTCCGCCCACGCTGGCCACCGGGGGCGACCTCAAGAACGCGCTGTGCCTCGGCGAGGGCCGGCAGGCCTGGCTGTCGGCGCACATCGGCGACATGGACGATCTCGCCACCCAGGACGCCTTCGAGCGGGCCGGCCGGCAGCTGGAGTCCATCACCGGCGTCCGGCCCGAGCACCTGGCCTCCGACCGGCATCCCGGCTACCGGTCGGGCCGGTGGGCGGCCCGCAACGCCGGTGGCCGTCCGCTGGTGCGCGTGCAGCACCACCACGCGCACATCGCGGCGGCGATGGCCGAGCACGGTCTGGACGCGGGCCGGCGGGTCATCGGAGTCGCCTTCGACGGCACCGGCTACGGCGACGACGGCGCGGTGTGGGGCGGTGAAGTGCTCCTCGCCGACTACGCCGGGTTCACCCGCTTCGCCCATCTCGCGTACGTCCCGCTGCCGGGTGGCGACGCCGCCGTGCGGCGGCCGTACCGCATGGCCCTGTCGCACCTGCGGGCGGCGGGCCTCCCGTGGGATCCGGACCTGCCGTGCACCGCCGACTGCCCGGATGACGAACTACGCGTACTGGCGCGCCAGTTGGATCGCGGGCTGAACTGCGTGCCGACGTCCAGCATGGGCAGGCTCTTCGACGCGGTCTCCTCGCTGGCGGGCATCTGCCACCGTTCCGGCTACGAGGCCCAGGCGGCGATGGAGCTGGAGAACGCAGCACTGGGGGCCGCCGTACGCGACGACCCCGTCGGCTACGCCTTCCGCCTGTACTCCCCGGGCCCCGGCTCGTCCGGCCCGGTCACCGCGGACCCGGCGCCGCTGCTGGCGGCGGCGGTGGCCGACCTGCGGGCGGGCGTGGACCCGTCGGTGATCGCGGCCCGCTTCCACGCCGGCACCACCGCGCTCGTCGGCCGGCTGTGCGCGCTGGCGCGCGACCGGCACGGGCTCGACACGGTGGTCCTGACCGGCGGGGTCTTCGCCAACACGCTGCTGTCCTCGGCCTGCGCCCGCACCCTGCGCGAGCTCGGGTTCACGGTACTGCGGCACCGCAGGGTGCCGCCGAACGACGGCGGGCTGGCACTCGGCCAGCTCGTGGTGGCCGCCGCTCGCGAGGTCACCGACCCACCACAGCGAGGAGAGGCCCATGTGCCTGGCGGTACCCGGCAGAGTGCTTGACATCGCGGAGCGGGACGGCACCCGGATGGCGACCGTGGACTTCGGCGGCGTGCAGAAGGAGGTGTGCCTGGAGTACCTGCCGGACCTACGGGTCGGCGAGTACGCCATCGTCCACGTGGGGTTCGCCCTGCAGCGGCTGGACGAGGAGTCCGCCAAGCAGACCCTGGAGCTGTTCGCGGAACTCGGGATGCTGCAAGAGGAGTTCGGCGACCCGTGGGAACTGGCCGCGGGGCCCGACGAAGGAGCAGGGGAATGAAGTACATCGACGAATTCCAGGACCCGGCGCTCGCCCGCCGGCTCCTGGACGAGATCCACGCCACGGTGACCCGCCCGTGGGCGCTGATGGAGGTGTGCGGCGGCCAGACCCACACCATCATCCGGCACGGCATCGACCAACTCCTGCCCGATCAGGTGGAGTTGATCCACGGGCCGGGCTGCCCGGTGTGCGTCACCCCGCTGGAGGTCATCGACAAGGCGCTGGAGATCGCCTCCCGGCCGGGCGTCATCTTCTGCTCCTTCGGGGACATGCTCCGGGTCCCGGGGACCGGCCGCGACCTGTTCCGGGTGCGCAGCGAGGGCGGTGACGTCCGGGTGGTCTACTCGCCGCTCGACGCGCTGACGATCGCCCGGCAGAACCCGGACCGGGAAGTCGTCTTCTTCGGCATCGGCTTCGAAACCACCGCCCCGCCGAACGCCATGACGGTCCATCAGGCCAAGAAGCTGGGCATCCGCAACTTCAGCCTGCTGGTGTCGCACGTACGGGTTCCCCCGGCGATCGAGGCCATCATGCTGTCGCCGAGCTGCCGGGTGCAGGGCTTCCTCGCCGCCGGGCACGTGTGCAGCGTCATGGGCGTGGCGGAGTACCCGGAGCTCGCGGCGCGCCACCGGGTGCCGATCGTCGTCACGGGATTCGAGCCGCTGGACATCCTCGAAGGGGTCCGGCGGACCGTGCGCCAGCTCGAGCGCGGCGAGCACACCGTGGAGAACGCGTACGCGCGGGCCGTCCGCCCGGAGGGCAACCCGGCCGCGCTCGCCATGCTGGCGGACGTCTTCGAGGTCACCGACCGGGCCTGGCGCGGCATCGGGGTGATCCCCGGCAGCGGCTGGCGACTGGCGGACCGCTACCGCGAGTTCGATGCCGAGCACCGCTTCCAGGTCACCGGGATCACCACGCAGGAGCCCGCCGAGTGCCGCAGCGGCGAAGTGCTCCAGGGGCTCCTCAAGCCGAACGAGTGCGCGGCCTTCGGCACCGTCTGCACCCCGCGCACGCCGCTCGGCGCCACGATGGTCTCCAGCGAGGGGGCCTGCGCCGCGTACTACCTCTACCGCCGGCTCGACCTCCAGGCCGCGCCCGCCGCTCCCACGACGCCGCTGGAGGCGAGCCCCGTTGGCTGAGACCGCACCGCTGGACGTCGGCTCCTGGACCTGTCCGGCCCCGCTGCGCGACCACCCCCGGGTGGTCATGGGGCACGGCGGGGGTGGCGCCCTGTCCGCCGAACTCGTCGAGCACCTCTTCATGCCCGCCTTCGGCGGCCCCGCGCTGGCCCAGCTCGGGGACGCCGCCGCGCTCTCGCTGGGCGGCGTCCGGCTGGCGTTCTCCACGGACTCGTACGTGGTGCGCCCGTTGTTCTTCCCGGGCGGCTGCATCGGCGACCTCGCGGTCAACGGCACGGTCAACGACCTGGCGATGAGCGGGGCCCGGCCGGCCTACCTCTCCTGCGGGTTCATCCTGGAGGAGGGCGTCGAGCTGTCCGTCGTGTCGCGGGTGGCCCGGGCGATGGGCGAGGCCGCCCGGGCCGCCGGCGTGGAGGTGGCCACCGGGGACACCAAGGTCGTCGAGAGCGGCCACGGGGACGGGATCTACGTCAACACCGCGGGCATCGGCCTCATCCCCGACGGGGTGGACCTGCGCCCGCAGCGGGTCGTGCCCGGCGACGTGGTGATCGTCAGCGGTGACATCGGGCTGCACGGCGTGGCGATCATGAGCGTGCGGGAGGGCCTGGAGTTCGGGGTGGACGTCGAGAGCGACTGCGCGCCGCTGGGCGGCCTCGTGCAGAGCATGCTCGCGGTCACCCCGGACCTGCACGTCCTGCGCGACCCCACCCGCGGGGGTCTGGCCGCCTCCCTCAACGAGATCGCGGCGGGCTCCGGCACCGGCGTCGTGATCCACGAGGCCCGGATCCCCGTACCCCCGGCGGTTGCAAATGCCTGTTCGATCCTCGGTCTGGACCCGCTGTACGTGGCCAACGAGGGCAAGCTCGTCGCCTTCGTACCTCGCGAGCACGCCGACGCCGTACTCGACGCGATGCGGGCGCACCCCCTGGGCCGCGGCGCGACCGTGATCGGCGAGACCGTCGAGGCCCACCCGGGCATGGTGGTGGCGCGCACCCGGCTGGGTGGCACCCGCGTGGTCGACCTGCCGCTGGGGGAGCAACTCCCGCGGATCTGCTGAGGACGCACGCCGTCCCGCGCGCCCGGTCCGGCGGGGGCCGCGAGGTCCCCGCCGTGGGTCAAGCGGCTCTGGGGCGGGTATCCCGTGAGACCACGACGGCCCCGGTGCGCCGGGCAGGCGCCGGACCCCTCCGTCGCAGGAAGCCAGCGGGTCGAGCGAGACGGTGATCGTCGCGAACCGTTCCCTGGACGCGGTGACCCGAGTCGACCTGTGGTTCCGCGACATCGACGGGCTGCGACCGGCCGAGTACGAGAGAGTGGACGGCGAGGACGTCGGCGTTGCGCCCGCCCGGCAGGAACCGGGCGAGCACTGCGAAAGCTGACCGCGAGCCGCGCCTGGCCGATCGCGGGCCGAGCCCCGGCCGAGCACGAGCGCCGAGCACGAGCGTCGAGCGCGGTTCCGCCGACTGGCGCCCGGAGTGCACGCCCCTCCCGGGCCGCGCAGGGTGGTGCACCCACCCCCTTCGCATCGGAGGTCCGACGTCGATGCCCGAGAAGGCCACCACGGTCACAGACCCGCCCACCGCCCCGGCCGGCTCCGCCACGGCCCGCAGACGTTCGGGCGACCTGGCGCGGCTGGGGTCCGTTGCCGCCGCGTACGGCCTCGTCCAGCTTCTCCTCGTCGTACCGGGTACCGGGATGGGGTGGGATGAGACGGTGTACGTCAGCCAGGTGTCCCCGGACGCTCCGGCCGCGTACTTCAGCGCACCGCGGGCCCGTGGCATCACCTACCTGGTGGCCCCGGTCGTCGCGATCACCTCCTCCGTGGCGGCGCTGCGGGTCTATCTGGCCGTGCTGGCAGCGGCGGGACTGCTGCTCTCGCTGTGGGTGTGGCGGGGGCTGCTGCCCACCCGCGTGCTCGCTCTGACGGGAGGCCTGTTCGCGGGGCTGTGGATCACCGTGTTCTACGGCCCGCAGGCCATGCCCAACCTCTGGGTGGCTTTCGCGGCCCTCTTCACCGTCGGATGTTTCCTGAGGGCCGCGCGCAATCCCGAGGACCGCCTCGCACCGGTCGGCGTCGCCGCGGGAGTGGCGTTCGCCGCACTCATGCGGCCCGGTGACGCCGTGTGGCTGGTCCTGCCCCTGCTCTGCGCCGCGGTGGCCGTCCCCCCGTGGCGGCGGGCCGTCCTCCCAGCGGCTCTGGCCGTGGGGCTCGTCGTGGGCGGCGCCGAATGGGCCGTCGAGGCCCACCTCCGCTACGGCGGCCTGCTGCCCAGGCTCCGGAGGGCGAGCGAGATCCAAGGCGGTCTGGGCTGGAACCCGGCCTTCATCGATCAGCTGCGCTCCCTCGACGGGCGGACGTTGTGCCGGCCGTGCGATGTGCCGTGGTCCCGACCCGTCACGGGCCTGTGGTGGTTCGCGCTGCCCCCGCTCGCCGCGGGCGGGCTCTTCGCCGCGTACCGCACCGGCCGCGGCAGGCTCGTCGCCGTGCCCACCGCGGTCGCGCTGTTCCTCGCCGCGCCCTACCTCCTGATGATCGGCTACGCGGCTCCGCGCTTCCTGCTGCCCGCATACGCACTGCTCGCGATCCCGGTCGCACTTTGTTTGGACCGCCTGTTCGCCGCCTCCCGCACCCGCCCGCTCGCCCTGACCGCGCTGTGTGCCGCCCTCGCGGCTCATCTGGCGCTGCAGTTCGCGGTCGCCGGTGCCGCGGCAGCCCGCAGCCGCGCGGACCGGGCGGCGTTCACCGCGGTCGCCGCCGAGCTGCACCGTCTGGGTGTGCGCCCACCATGCGTCCTCAGCGGCACCGAGGCGGTCCGCGCCGCATTCGCCACCGGATGCGCCGCCCGCCAGGTGTACGGGGGCCACGACGGCAGCATCACCGCCGGTGACCTGGCCTCCCTCGCGCGTACCCGGCCGACGGCAGTGCTGGTGTCAGGAAGCTCCCCGGCTCCGCGCTGGGCTCACGACTGGCACCCCCATCTGCTGCCTGAGGTACCGGGCCACCCCGCCTACCGCGCCCACCTGGCTCCCGCGACGTTGCCGGCGCCGCCCGGCGGGCCGGGACGCCGGCGTTCCGGAACGCCGAGCAGGCCCTCCACGCCCTGCCGGTCGATGCCGGACCCGGCATGGCCTACGCCGGGCCGGCCCCGCGACGGCTCCTGGACCGATGGCTGGACGCAGAAGCCCGAAACCGATCACCTGACCGCCGGATCTGTCTCAGTCCGCCGTTCTGGAGCTCAGCACGGCATCGGCTTGCGAGACGCTGTGCAACCGCTGCGGCTACTCGCTTGAGGCAGGGCGGAAGCGCACGAAATCGACTTCGCCGGCGTTGGTGGCGAAATCGACCCGCCAGCACCCGGGGCCGAGTTCGATGACGCCTACCCCGCCATGTGCTCGGATCCCTCCCGGGTCGGCGGCACCGCCGTAGGCCGAATCGAACATGTAGAGGCGACCATCGGTCAGCCGGATGACGCCCGCTCCGACGGAGTGCCAGGCACTTGCGGGGACCTTCTCGGGATCGTCATCGGCTTCGTCGATCGGACAGCGGACGAGGACCCCGCCCTTCTGGTCCGCTGCGAACCACGTGAGGGTCTCGCCGTCAAGGATCAGGACGGGCCGCCCCTGCACGTCGACCCACCCGAAGCCCCCGTACGGCGTCCCCTCGGAAACCGGCGGATTACACGCCCGGTCGTAGTCGCACTCCGGGCCGTCCGGATCACCCCAGGTCCAGCCCTCAGGAACCGCAACGCCCACGGGAGGCAGCGTTCCCCGCCAGTGCTCAGCCGCCTCTGCCGGGACCACGACGACCGGTCCGCCGCCCGAAGCCGTCCACGGTCGGCCGCGTTCATCGATGTTGGGCCCCATGAGTACCTCCGGCAATGGTCTTCGTACGGCGCACGCCCTCGTGCGACGCCGGCAATGTTTTCATGCGCATGGCGATCACGGGTGAGCCCCGATCACTCATGCGGCCATGTTCGTCCAGGCCGCACGCTACGTCCTCGACCTCGCCCTCCCCCTCGCCCTGCCGGAACGGCCCTGCTCGCCGGGATCCTGTCAGCGGTCCCCCCTCGGTCTGGGCACGTAATGCTCCACCCCGCCCTCACCGCCGCTTCCGGACTCCTCGCCGCCCACTGGATCACCGACCACCGATTCCAATGGTCCGAGCGTGATCAACTCGGCCGTGCAACCGGCCGGGGCAGTCGCTCACGGCTCGGTGAGAAAGGGGGGCGGACCTGGGCTAACGTGAAGAGAGGCGCACCGCCGCGTCCGCCCGCAGACGAATCCGCCAGGCGGTGTGCTCGATGGGCAGGTGAGGTCCGTGACCAGCACAGCCAGCGCGTCCGGTGCCGAAAGCCACCGCCACGACGTGATCGTCGTCGGAGCACGGTGCGCAGGAGCCCCGACCGCCATGCTCCTGTCCCGCCTCGGTCACCGGGTCCTCCTCGTCGACCGGGCTACCTTTCCGAGCGACACGATCTCCACCCACCTGATCCATCCGCCGGGCCTGGCTGCGCTCGAACGCTGGGGACTGCTGGACCGCGTAGTCGAAACGGGCTGCCCCGCCATCCATACCTACGCGTTCGATCTCGACCCCTTCCTCATCGTCGGCTCTCCTGCCGGTGAGGGATTCGACGTCTCCTACGCCCCGCGCCGCACGGTCCTGGACAAGATCCTGGTCGACGCCGCCGCGGAATCGGGCGCCGAGGTCCGCGAGGGATTCACCGTCGAGGAGATCCTGTTCGACGGCGGGACGGTCACCGGCATCAAGGGCCACGGCAAGGACGGCAGGACGGCCACGGAGCACGCCCGGATCGTCGTCGGAGCGGACGGAGTCCACTCCTCCGTCGCCCGGGCGACGGACGCCACGGGCTACGCGGAGAAACCCAAGATCAACGCCTACTACTACGCCTACTGGGCCGGTCTGCCGATGGACGGGACGTTCGAGGCGTACGACCGCGAGGGCCGCGCCTTCGCCGCATGGCCAACCAATGACGACCAGACGCTGGTCATCTGCGCCTGGCCCATGCGCGACTTCGAGGCCAACCGCGACGATGTCGAAGGCAACTACCACGCCGCCCTGGCCCGCGCGCCGGCCTTCGCCGAACGGGTCTCGAAAGCCACTCGGACCGAGCGGTTCGTCGGCATGGCCATCCCCAACTACTTCCGCAAGCCCTACGGTCCCGGCTGGATCCTCGTCGGAGACGCCGGATACCTCAAAGACCCCATCACCGCGCAGGGCATCCAGGACGCCTTCCGCGACGCAGAACGGTGCACCCGGGCACTCGACGACGTACTCGTCGGCCGCCGGCCCTTCGACGAAGCCATGCGGGCGTGCCAGGAGACTAGAGACTCCGAGGTCATGAGCATGTACGAGTTCACGGCCGACTTCGCCGCGCTGGAACCGCCGCCCCCCGAGATGCAGGAACTCCTCCTCGCCGTTTCCCGCAGCCGCTCGGCACAGGACGAGTTCGCCCGGGTGACGGCCGGTGTGACACGCCCTGAGGAGTTCTTCGCGCGCATGCAGGAACGCATGGAACATCAGACGCCCAACGCCGCCTGACAGTTCAGAGAAGTGATCGAACCGAAGCTGACCGCCCCGCCCCACACGGGGCTCATCCGCCGACCTCCGCGTCGTGCCGGCCCCCTCTTCACGCGTCGCACCCACCACCCGCAGGCCGTCCCCCGGAGCGGCCCCGGCATGGAGCCGGGACCGGACGATGGGGGCGATGTCCATGGGCAGCACCGTACGGAGTCCAGTGGTCGGGTCCTGGGCGCTTCGCGTGGTCCGGGCACAAGGTCCGGGGCCCTCCGCTTCCGCACCCAGGCGCTTCACCCGGCCGGCGTGGTCCGCCCGGGGCGGCCGCAGGCGCCCGGCACGCCCATCGAGGACGTGGCCACGTCGCGGTGCGTCAATGCCTGCAGGACGGCCGGACGCGGAGCAGCTCCGTCCGGAGCACGGGTGTGCCATCGACCGGTGCGGGGTTCTCCGCGGTCGGCTCGACTCCCCCGGCGGCGACCTTGTCGAGTGTCTTCAGGCCGTCGGCGCCGACCGTGCCGAACACCGTGTAGTTCGGTCGCAGCGCAGAGTCGCCGTATACGACGAAGAACTGTGAACCGTTCGTGTGCGGACCGGCGTTGGCCATCGCCAGCAGGCCGCGCCCATAGAGGCGGCGCGCGCCGGTCGGGTCGGTCGGTGCCGGCGGCAGGTCCACCGGCAGCTCGTCCTTGTACTTGTACCCGGGGCCGCCCTCACCGGTACCGGTCGGGTCGCCGCACTGCAGGACCTTCAGCGTCGGATACGCCGTCAGACGGTGGCACACCGTACGGTCGTAGAACCCGTGCCGGGCCAGGTGCAGGAAACTCTGGACCGTGCACGGCGCCTTGGCCCGGTCCAAGTGCAGCGGGAGCGGACCCTGGCTGGTCGGAACGGCCATGTCGACCGTTCCACGGCTGGGGGTGCGCCGCGGGTCGGGCGGCAGCGGAACACGGCGCGCCGGCGGCTCGTCCGGGGTCTGGGTGTACTGGCAAGGGCCGTGCGTGGTGCGCGGCGGAGCGCCGTCGGAAGCGGTGGCGACGCTCCCCCCGGACACGACTAACGCCACGGCCGCGAATGCGCTGATCAGTGCTCGTTTCATCTTGCACGCCCTCCCGATGATCTCCAGGTCTTGGAGCGGTCGCAGTCTAGGGCGTGGTTCGGTCCGCGGGAATGGTCAACGGCAGGAGGCCGGCGCGGCCGACCCGGAGGTCCTCGCCCTTCTTTCTGTGGCCGCGCCGTCGCATCCGGCGTCGCCCTTCGTCCGGTCGGGCGCCTTGCGGTACGGACTCGGCGAGCTTGGCCACGGCGGGCGACCGGCGGGTCCAGGCTCGGACGACGTCCAGAACGGCTTCGTGGGAGGCAGCGCATGCCCGGTACCCGGCCCGGACGCGACGATTACCGCGCCTACCTCGTCGCAGTGCCGGCCGGCTGCCTCGTGGGGCTGCTCGGCGGGGCGTTCCGGTGGTGCCTGGAACACGCGGACCGGCTGCGCGGCTCCCTGCTGGAGACCGCCGACGGACTCGACGGCCCCGGGTGGCTGGTCCCGGTCGCGCTCGCGGCCGCCGGCGCGGCGCTGGCGTGCGCGATCGCCCGGCAGGTTCCGTACGCGGCGGGCAGCGGGATCCAGCACGTGGAGGCGGTGTGGCAGGAGCAGGCCCACACCGTGTCCCGTCCGCTGCGGCTGCTCGCGGCGAAGTTCACCGGCGGCCTCATCGCCATCGGCTCGGGACTGGTCCTCGGGCGGGAGGGCCCCATCGTGCACATGGGGGCTTCGATCGCCGTCGAGTCGGGACGCCGCACCCGGCTGGGCCCCGACGACGCCCGACTGCTGCACGCCGCGCTGAGCGGCGCCGGCCTGGCCGCGGCGTTCTCCGCCCCGCTCGGCGGGCTGCTGTTCGTCTGCGAGGAACTGACCCGCACGGTGCGGCCCCGGCTGGTGCTGCTCACCGTCATCGGCACGGCCGCGGCAGTCGCGTGCTCCCGCCTCGTCGTGGGCGACGCGCCGATCTTCCCGGTCCCCGGCGCACGGTTCCCGCCGGTGTCGACGCTGCCCCTGTTCCTGCTGTTCGGCGTGGCGGCCGGGATGCTGGGCGCGGCCTACAGCGGCCTCGTCGTGGGCATGCTCGCCGTTTCCGACCGGCTCACCCGGGTACCGGCCGTGGTCCGGGCCGGCGCCATCGGCTCCGTCGTCGGTCTGCTGATGGCCTCGGACCCGCTGCTGGCCGGGGGTGGCGACCCGCTGAGCCAACGACTGCTGGCGGGCGACAGCCCCGCAGTGGCAGCGCTGGCCGGCTACCTCGTCGTACGGTTCGTGGCCGGGCCGCTCAGCTACGCGGCCGGGACGCCCGGCGGGCTGTTCGCCCCGCTCCTGGCGCTGGGAGCGCTGTGGGGAGCTCTCGTACACACGGCTACGGCGCCGCTGCTGCCGGCACACGCGGTCGGCCCCGGCGCGTTCGCGGTCGCGGGCACGGCAGCCCTGTTCGCCGCGGTCGTACGGGCTCCGGTCACCGGCGTCGTCCTGGTCGTGGAGTTGACCGGCGCCACCCCCCTCATCGTCCCGGCGCTGATCGCCTGCTTCGCCGCGACACTGACCGCCGACCGGCTGGAGAGCGCGCCCATCTACGACAGTCTGCGGCGCCGGATGCTGGAACGCCCCTGAGGGGGTTGCCCGAAACCTGTCGCACCCGTACCACTGCCGTCAGACGCCCGCCAGCGCCAGTTTCAGGAACGTCACCTCGGTGCCGGACCTGAGGTCGATCTCCTCGTCCAGGTCGCGCACCCGGCGGTTGCCGACCAGCACCAGGAAGCCGCTGCGCCGGAACGCGCTCAGCGCCAGCGCCGTGCACGCCTTCGGATCGGCGGCGCTCCGCGAGACCCGCATCCGGATGAGCTCCCGCACCGAGAGCCGGTCCGCGGCGACCTCCACGCCCCGGCCGTGGGCACCGCTCCCGGCAGGACTGTCGTCGATGAACGTGATCATTCCCATGCCCCGCACCCTAGGAGCCGCCACTGACAGCGACCGGCTGCGCCGGCAGGCGCGGGGCCCCCGGGCCGCCGCCGGCCGTCACCGCCCCGTTCCCGTGGGAAGCAGGCCGACCGGGCGGGCCGTCCGGAAACGGTCACGACCCCGCCAGGCGGGTGCCTGGCGGGGTCGTGCCGTCGTGCGGGGGGCCGGTCAGTCGGTGAGGTATGCGCGCAGGACGGTCACCTCGGACGTGTTGCCGGCGGTGTCGACCGCGGTGCCGCGCAGCGACACGTGGCCGCCCGCCGGCGGGTTCTGGACGGTGACGGAGCCGTCCCGGACCGGCACGGCCTTCCAGGTGCGGCCGTCGTCGTAGGAGTAGGACACCGTCAGGGACTTCAGCCCGCGGCCGGCCGCGGGACCCTGGACGGTGACCGGGATACGGAGCGGGTGGCCCGCGTTGGTGGTGCCCTCCATGCGGATGTCCGGGGTGAACCGGACGATCGAGGCCGGGAGTTTCGCCGGGGCGCCGGCCGGGGTGGTGGCGGAACGGAACATCCAGGTCGCGGTCACCTTGGACGAGGTGCGGGTGACGGCCGAGGGCTGGATGGACGAGGCCACCAGCTTGTACGAGGCCGTGCCGGCCGGGACGGTGAAGGGCGTGGAGTCACGGAGTTCGGCGGCCCGGGTGCCGACGACGGCCCCGTTGCGGTGGAGCACGGTCCTGCCCTGGGCGAGGAAGTCCGTGCCGTTGTGTCCGGCGCCGTCGGCGAGCAGCGGCAGCGTGCCCCAGATCCGGTTGCCCTGGCGGTAGAGACCGAGCCCCGCCGCGGTGTCCAGCCGCGGGCCGACGACGGCCGTGCCGAGCCGCTCCGTGTGCGTACGGCCGCCCGCGTAGGCACGCTCGCCGGTGTACGAGTTCTCCTCGCGCCAGCCGCCGCCCGCGGTGCTGCCGAACTGGGTCGTGGTCAGCTTCCACGTGGCGCCGTCGACCGCGGACAGGTACGTCTTCACCGCGGTCGGCACGCTCCGCCAGGGCGGAGCGGGGTTCACTCCGGCGCTGCCCATGATCCGGCCGACGGTCTCCACGGAGCCGTACTTGCCGCCTGCCGAGGTGCCCTGCTCGACCAGGACCGTGGCCAGGTCGGCGGCCTTCAGGTGCCGGGTGTAGCCGGTGCCCAGGCTGCGCACCCGCCCGCCGAGCGCGGCGTGGTACTCGTCGTCGCCGTCCAGCCAGTGCGTGTCCCAGCGCTGCACCAGGGTGCTGCCGGCGGCCGGCTCCGGGCCCTGGCCGCTGGTCCGCAGCCGGGCGTACGAGGGCAGCCACCAGCCGAATCCGTAGGTGGTGGTGCCGATCCGCAGTTCGTAGTTGGGGGTGACGAATTGCTGGGCGGCGGTGCGCGAGGGCACCGTGATGTCCACCGGCTTCGCGGTGCGCGCGTCGACGGCGACCGTGGTGTTGCCGGTGATGTCGAGTCGGGGCCGGGAGATCCAGTCGATGCCCGACCCGGCCTGCGCCGGGTCGACGTAGATGCGGGAGTCGAGGATGTAGCGGCCCTTGGGCAGGCGGACCGTCTCGGAGCCGGAGTTCTCGTGGTTCTCGAAGCCCTTGCCGGTGGCCGGGCCGGTCACGCCGACGAGCGTGCTGATGTAGGCGGTGGGGTGCCGGCCGTCGCGGCCGGTGTGGCGGAGCGTCAGCGTGTACGACTCGACCTCGCGTTCGGCGATGACCGCCGTGCGGACGCTCTGGGCACCCGCGGTCGCGACCGCCTGCCCGGCGTACCGGCCGTTGACGGAGCCGCCGAGCCGGGTGTTCAGGGTGAGGTTGACGGAGGCGGAGCCGCCGGCGGGGACGGTGAGGGTGGGCTTGGCGAAGGCGAGGAAGCCGGCCGGCGCGGGCTTGCCGTCGGGGCCGGTGGCGCCGGCGGACAGCTTGAGGGTGACCGGGGCGGTGCCCAGGTTGCGGTAGGTGACCTTGCGGGTCTCGGGGGCGTCGTCCCCGTGCGGCCACTGCCCGCCGGCGAAGGCCAGCGAGAGCGGTTCGGCGGTCACCGACTGCCCGAGCGCCCGGTCGACCGCGATCCGGCCGCCGCCCTGCTGGAAGGCGTGGTACGGGCCGGGCTTGGCGGAGCCGACGAGGACGCCCTTGAGCTGGGCGCCGGTCCACTTCGGGTGCTTCTGCTTGAGGAGGGCGGCGGCGCCGGCCGCGTGCGGGGCGGCCATGGACGTGCCGGAGAGGGTGAGGTGGCCGGGCGGCTTCTGGCCGAAGCGCCGCTCCAGGACGCTGCCGGCGGCCGAGGCCGCGGTGATGTCCACGCCGGGGGCGGTGACGTCGGGCTTGATGGCGCCGTCGCCGGTGCGGGGCCCGGTGCCGGAGAAGTCGGCGAGGACGTCGGCGCCGTTGACGGCTCCCACGGTGAGGGCGGCGTCGGCGCTGCCCGGGGAGTCGATGGTGCCGGCCCCGGCGCGGCCGCTGTTGCCGGCGGCGACGGCGAAGAGCACGCCCTTGCCGGCGGACAGCTTGTCGATCGCGGCTTCGATCGGGTCGATGCCGGGATAGTCCTCGGCACCGAAGCTGAGATTGACGACCTGGGCGCCCTGAGCGACCGCCCATTCGATGCCGGCCAGGATGGCGGAGTCGTCGCCGCCACCGCTGTCGCCGAGCACCTTGCCGTTGAGGAGCTTGGCGCCCGGAGCGACGCCCTTGAACTTCCCGCCCGACTTGGCGCCCGTACCGGCGGCGATGGAGGCGACGTGGGTCCCGTGTCCGAAGCGGTCCGTGGTGCTGCCGGAACGGGAGAAGTCCTTTGCGGCCACGACCTGTCCTGCGAGGTCGGGGTGGCCCGCGTCGATGCCGGTGTCGAGGACGGCGATCTTCACGCCCTTGCCGTCGTAACCCGCGGCCCAGGCCTTGTCGGCGCCGATCTGCTTCGTGCTCTTGTCCAGGCTCGCGGTACGGATGCCGTCGAGCCAGACGGCGGATACGCCGGGGGTGGTGGCCCGGCGCGCGGTGCCCGTCTGCGGGTCGGTGAGCGCCTCCCAGAGCCCGGCCGCCCCGGCCGGGGTCGCGGTGACGGCCTCCGCGCCGAGCAGCCCGTACGTGCGCTCGACGCGCAGCCCGCCGGCGGAGCGCAGGGCGGACCTGGCGGCCGGGGCGGCGCCCTCGTAGCGGACGATCAACTGCAGCCGGTCGCCGCGGGCCTTGCGGTACGCGGGGCGGGTGAGCTCGGTGAGGTCGAAGAGCCGGGCGTCGAGGCGGCCGGAGTCGATCAGGCGCTGGGCGTCGAGCGGGACGAGTCGGGTGCGGCCTCCGTCGCGGCGGACCGCAACGGGTATCTGCTCGCGGCCCTCGGCCGGGGCGAAGCCGACGGGGCTGCCCTGGGTATCGACGGTGACGCGGTCCCCGGTGATCAGGGTCAGCTGGGTGATTCCCCGACCGGCGGGCAGGTGGCCCTGGCGGGTGTCGGAGCGGCCGGGCGTGGGTGCGGCCGCGACGGGTGTCGTCAGACCCGCCGCGAGCGCGATGGCGGCGACGGCCGCAAGGCCACCGGCCCCCGCCCCTCGAACACGAAATGTACGCACGTCGTTTCCCCCTGAAAGACAAGCGATCACCCGCGGGAAGAATGTGCACCACGGGATCCGAAGTATGACCCCGTGCCTGACGGACACTCAATGACCGTTTCGCAACAGGCCAGAGGGCTTGTATGACCGTTTCGTGACAGGTTGGCGGGACGGTGGGACAGGGGGCGGCGGGGCGGGTCGAGGCGGCCGGTGACCGGGTAGCCGGCCGTGGCGAGGGCCCGGTAGTCGGTATGGCCGGGGTACTCGGCGAGGAGCCCCCGCTCCACGGCTGCTGATCGCCTGAGCACGCGGTCAGAGGGTGCAGAACCTCGGTGAGGAGGCGGCGACTTGGCGGTGCCGCCCAGGCCGGTCACGGCGGCGACGTCGATGCGGTCCGTTCCTTTGCACCACTGACGGCACTCCCCCGCCCGTGGGGGGCGATCATCGGGTGACAGAATGGCGGGCCGGTGCCGGTCGCCATGAAGGAGAAGACATGCGGCAGCGACTCAATCTGATCCTGCTCGGTGTGCGCGATGTCGCCGCCTCGGTCGCGTTCTACGAGGCGTTGGGCTGGCGAAGGTCCAAGGCGGGTTCGGACGAGTTCGTGCTGTTCGAACTGGGTGGGGTCGCGGTCGCGTTCCAGTCCCGCGAAGCCTTCGCGGCCGATGCCGGTCTGCCCGACCGGGAGCCGGGCGGCTTCGCCGGCTTCGCCCTGGCGTACGTGGCCCGCAGCGCCGAGGAGGTGTATCAGGTCATGGCCAAGGCCGCCGAACTGGGCGCCACCGTCACCCGCCCGGCCGGCCCGAACGCCTGGGGACACAGCGGATACTTCACCGACCCCGACGGCCACCTGGTCGAGGTGCTCTACGAGGACGGTTGGATCTTCGACGAGCACGACGATCTGGTGCTCTGACCGCACGAGCCCGAGCGGTGGCCCCAGCCCTCCGCAAGCAGGGAGCCGGCCAGGGAGAAGCCCTCTGACCGAGGAAGGCACCGTGCCGTGCTGGACGGCCTTTCGTGCTCGTCGGCGGTGAGATGGACGCAAACCCGGACCGCGCGGCCAGACCGCGCGGCCAGGGCTCGCGGAGCCTGCGGGCCTCAGGCGGCCCTCGGGGGTTCCGGGAGGGCCAGGGCGGGCGACCCGCCGGCCCACCACACGCCGATCGCGAACGCGGCCGTGGCCTCCACGTACGCCGCCCGGTCCAGCCCACCCGCCGGCATCGGGCTCCACCCCATCGCGGTGATGAGCTCCGTGACGTGCCCGGCGGCCCCCGGGTCGTCCGCGCAGAACGGCACCGCGGGCGGGGTCGCGCCGAAGGCGCCTGCCGGGTGCTCCCACATGTTCGCCTGGAGCAGGTTGAAGGCCTTCACCACGTGTGCGCCTGGTGCCGCCGCCCCGATCAGGCCGGCCACGCTCTCCCCGGCGCCGGTCGTCAGCATCACTCCGCCGGGCCCGGGGGCAAGGGGGTTCGTGCAGTCCACGACCGTCCGCCCGGCCAGTGCCCCGGCGTGCTCCCGGGCCAGCGCCGGCGCCGCCGCGGCCGGTACGGCGAGAAGCACCACCTCCTCCCCATACCCCGCCGCCTGCGCGGCCGTCCCGTGTCCGGCAGCCCCGATCCGCCCGGCGAGCGCCTCTGCGGCGGCCGCGTCCCGCCCGCCGATGAACACCTCGTGCCCGGCCCGCGCCCACGCACCGCCCAGTGCCGCCGCCATGTCTCCCGTACCCAGTACGCCTATGCGCATCGTCGTATTGCCTCTCGTCCTGTCTGGTCCTGCTCGTTGCGTTCTGTGGGGTGACGCTACGGACGCCGACGCGCACCGTTCGGTGTCCATCGGCGGAGGCAGAATGGGCGGCATGGAGAAGCTGACCGATCCGGCCGCCGGCTTGCCGGACCTCGCGTACACGGCGGACTGTCGGGCGCGCGTCGCCTTCGAGGTGCTGGCGAACCGCTGGGACAGCGTCGTGGTCTTCACGCTCGGCGTGACCGGCCCGATGCGGCCCCGCGCGCTGGTCGCGCGGATAGGCGGGATCAGCCCGAAGGTTCTCAACGAAGCGCTGCGACGGCTGGAGTACAACGGCCTCGTCGAACGTCGCGCGTACGCCGAGGCCCCGCCGCGCGTCGACTACGCCCTGACCGAGGCCGGCACGGCGTTGCTCACGCCGATGCGGGCGATGGGCGCGTGGGCCGCGCGGTACGCGGACGACGTGCTCGACGCGCAGGACCGGTACGAGACCCGCTGAGGCAGGGCGGTGGGGGGTGGATCGCGGGGGCGGGGCGGTGAGAGTCCGCAAAGGAGAGGAACCCCAGCCGACGCACGGCTGGGGTTCCTCGAGGCGGTGAGTATGGGTGGGCGGTGGGTTTCGGTCAGCAGGTGGAGTTGCCCGCGCCGTGAAGCGCTCGTCTCTCCGCCGGCAGGCCGCCCCGAATGGCCATCACCGGGGGTCGGGCAGGTTAGCGCTGCAGCGTGAGGATACCCGGCCGGTACGGCAGTTGGTCGTAAGGGCCGCTCGCGGTGGGGGACTTGCCCTGGTAGAGGAATTGCAGGTTGCAGGGGTCGATGGTCATGGTCTGGTCGGGGTTGCTGCGGACCAGATCACCGTGGCTGATGTCATTGGTCCAGGTGGCACCGCTGTTGGTCCTGCCCGCGAAGGGGTTGCTTTCGCCGGCGGCCTGCGGGGTCCACGAACCGCTCAGGCTGGATGACGTGAACGAGCGGAAGTAGCGCCCGTGCGCACCCTTCGCCTCAACGATCATGAGGTACTGCTTCTGGCCCTGGACCTTGTAGACCTGCACCGCCTCGAACAGGTTGGCTTCCGTGTCGCTCATGACCGTCGTGTAGGACGAGCCGAAGCTGCCCGGGAAGTTCCCGATCGGCATGCTCGCCCGGTAGATCTTGCCGTTGTCACCGGCGAAGAACAGGTACATGTTCTGGTCGTCAGCGATCAGGGTCTGGTCGATCGGGCCGGTGGGGGAGCCGGAGATGCCACCGGTGAACAGTGGCTGCGGCGAAGACCAGCCGTTGGGGTTGGTGGGGTCGCTCGACGTGCGGTAGATGAAGGGCCACGCACCCCACTGGTACGCCAGCACCCAGATGTTCTTGGGAGCGAAGTGGAACAGCGTAGGCGCCACCGTGGCCTGGCTCATCCCCTTCTGGCCGGCCGACGCCATGTCCGACCAGTTCGTGAACGGGCTGAACGCCATCGAGCCGTACGACGATCCCGACGAGTTCGACGCGTAGACCAGGTGCTTGCCGTTGTGCACCACGTGGGTGAAGTCCTTCAGCGAGACCCACCCGTTCGCCGGCTGCGTCAGGGCGCCCGTCGAATTCCACCGGTAGGTCGACGGAAGAGCACACTTGCCGCCCGTCGGCGGAGAGGTCGAGGTCCCGGACGGGCCGGTCCACTTCTGGTTGCCGACGGACGCGCAGGAGTACAGCTGGATCTTGGTGCCGTTGGCGGTGGCCGCGCCGACGGCGTCGAGGCACAGCCCGGACTGGACGCCGGTGATCGTGCCGTTGCTGTTGACGTTCCACTGCTGGTTGGCGCCGCCGTTACAGTCCCAGATGACCACCGCGGTGCCGTTGGCGGTGCCCTTGTTCTTCGCGTCCAGGCACTTGTTGCCGTAGGTCGTCAGCTGCTTGCCGGCGGTGTGGGTCCAGCGCTGGTTGGCCTGGCCGTTGCAGTCCCACAGCTGTGCCTGAGTGCCGTTGACGGAGGTGGAGTTGTCGATGTCGATACAGCGACCGGACGGAAGGCCTTTGATCTCCCCGGCAGCGGTCCCGTCGGCCGGCTTGCCCGGGGTGGTACCGGAGGCGGCGTTGAGGGCGTTCATGACGGCGGTGTAGGCGGCCTTGGGCTTGCCGTTGTTGTCGAACAGCAGGGGGCTTTCGCCGCTGCGCCAGGAGTCGCTGTCACGGATGCCCCATACCGTGATGCCGGTGCACCGGGCCACGGACAGGCAGGCGTTGACCGTGTTGGCGTAGTGGGTGGGCGACGCCTGGGCGATGTCCAGCTCGGTGATCTGGACGTCCACGCCCAGGGCCGCGAAGTTGGACAGCGTGGTCTGGAGGCTGGACGGCGGGCCGCTGGTGCCGAAGTGGCTCTGGAAGCCGACGCAGTCGATGGGCACGCCGCGGGACTTGAAGTCCTTGACCATTTTGTAGACGCCTTGGGTCTTGGCGTCGGTCCAGTTCTCGATGTTGTAGTCGTTGTAGCAGAGCTTGGCCGCGGGGTCGGCGGCGCGGGCGGTGCGGAACGCTCCCTCGATGAAGCCGTTGCCCAGCACGTTCTGGAACACCGAGCTGCGGTGCTGGCCGCTGCCTCCGTCGGCGAAGGCCTCGTTGACGACGTCCCAGGCGTAGATCTTGCCCTTGTAGTGGGTCATCGCGGCGGTGATGTGGTTGTTCATCACGCTGCGCAGCGTGGCCGCGTCGCGGATGGAGCTGACCCAGGACGGGAGCTGCGAGTGCCAGACCGTGGTGTGGCCGCGCAGGCGCTGTCCGTGTGCCACGGCGTGGTTGACGATCTGGTCGGCGGGGCCGAAGTTGAAATTGCCGCGGGACGGTTCGATGGCGTCCCACTTCATCTCGTTCTCCGGGGTGATCATGTTGAACTCCCGGTCCGATATCCCGGCGTACGTCGGGTCACCGAGCCTGCCGGCGGCCACGGCGGTGCCGAAGTACCTGCCCGAGGGGGCCGCCTGCGTGCCCAGTGCGGCGGCTCCGGCGGAGCTGGGGAGGAGCGTCACGGCCCCGGCCACCATCGCCGTGGCCGACAGTCCTATCACCACTGTTCGGCGACGCCGGCCGAGCCGGTGCAGGCCCTTCATGATTCTCCTCGGGGGCCGCGGTCCGACCTGGGTGCCGTGATCGTGCGCGCATCGGCCGGTGCGGCCTGATGCGTCGTGGGTCGGGGGCGGTGCAGGACGTGGGCCCGTTCCTGCGTACCGGTCGCCCGGGGGTCGTGGGTGTGTCGCGTCATGGGAGCGGCTTTCTTCAGGGAATACGTCAATGGGGAAGTCGGGGAACTATCACGCCGGCGCCACGTGGTGAGCGGCGGAGGAGCACCCCACGAAGTGGAGGCCTTCGAGAGTCCTGAGCGCGACGATGGGGGCGAACCCGCCCCCGTCGAAGGGAGGTCCGACGGCTGCGGACCTCCGCCTACTTCAGCGCTGTACCACCCGAGTTGTGGTGGGCGATCGTCTTGTTGATCAGGTTTCCGCCATCGGTCTCGACCGATGTCTGTTCTTGCTGTCCTGCACCGAACAGAAGGCCCACGACATGCGCGTTCGCCACCTGGTCCATGTGCGCGAAGAACCAATCCACCTTGTCGTCCTTGTAATGGTTGAGGGTGTTGTTCTGCGCCATGTTGCCTACGGGGATCTGCCACAAGACCACTGGTTTGCCCACGGACTCGGCCATCGTCTTGTAGAACCCCAGCGAGGCGGCTGCCTTCCGGTCGGTCCAGAAGTTGTCGTGGCCGCCGTGGGCCGGCTGTGCGTACCAGCCTGCATCGCGGTCCGACACGTCGGCGACCGGGAAGTCGGCGTTTCGGGCCCCGAGGTTCGCGTAATCCTCGGTACATCCCCGGGTGTTGTTCTGCCAGTCCCAGCAGGAAAGGTGGAACCCCACGGCGGTGTTCGGCGCATATTTGTGCGCCATCGCGATCAGGCAGCGGGAGAGTCCGGCGGCGCTGTTCTCCTGAGATCCGCAATCCCTCGGATGATGGCCACGACCTCCCCCGGACCGTCGCCCGAGCCTGCCAGATCCCCGAGGTCGCGCAGAGCACCAGGTCCAGAAGAACTTCTGCGGGCGCGGGCTGCCCTTGTAAGTCGCCTGGGCCGCATGGGAGTCCCACCAGGTCACGTAAGTGCCGGGCGCCGTGGTGCTGCCGGACCAGCAGCCCCACCAGCTCTTCCACGCATCCTGGCATTTCGACGCCGAATAGTAGTCCGACGAGGGCGCGGGCTGGCTGTGCACATAGGCGTACCGCACGTCGAACGGAGCGGCGGTCGCCGAGGCGTCAGACATCGAGCCGCCGATGAGTACCGTGCTACTACCCATGAAACGGGTCGCCGAGCTGCCGCCGCCGCTGCCGACACTCCCGGCCGGGACGAGTTGCCATTGCTGGTTGGCGCCGCCCTTCGCCGCGAACAACGGTGCGGCCGTGGTGCAGTGGGGCCGTCACGGAGGGGCCAACCAGCAGTGGCGGTGGTGGGCAACGGAACATGTCTGTGCTCTCCTTCAGCGTCTACATCTGACCGGACCACCTGTCCGGACCCCACTGAGTGGTCGCCGAAGGCCGAAAAGGTTGCCTCTACACGCGAAGATCCACAGATTCCTCCTCGACGGCTGCCTCGGCGCAGGCGGCCAGGGCGTGGTGTACGAGGGCTACGGTGCGGGCGGCCGGCGGGTGGCCGTCAAGGCCCTGCACCGGGTGAGCGACGGCGATCGGGTGTTTCTCATCGAAGGTTGAGCGGGGAGGGTCATTCGTTTCCGTTGCGCTGGCGAGCGGCGAGGATCGCGACGTCGTCCTCGTACGCACCGTTCGCCAGGCGGGCCAGGAGCGTGTCGAGCATGTCGTCGAGAGGGCCGTCCGCCGGCAGGCTCACCGTCTCAAGTGCCTGCACCGAGATGTCGATGTCTGTGCCGCGTCGTTCCACCAGGCCGTCCGTGTAGAGCAGCAGAGTGGTGCGGCGGTCCATGCGTACGGTGAGCGACTCGTAGCCACCGAGTCCGGTGCCGATGGGCGGGCCGGCCGGGAGCCACAAGACCTCGATGCTGCCGTCCGGTCGTACGGCAGCGGGCGGCAGGTGCCCGGCGCTGGCCGTCGTACAGGTGCCCGCACCGAGATCCATGACCGCGAGCAGACAGGTGGCGAGGCGGTCAAGGCCGAGGTGCGCGACCTGGCGGTCGAACTCGCCGAGGATCTTGTCGACGCTCGCGCCGGAAGCGGCGATGGTGCGCAGCAGGGAGCGGTACTGGCTCATGGCGACAGCGGCCCGGAAGCCGTGGCCCATCACATCGCCCATGACCAGCAGGGTGCGGGAGTCCGGCAGGGGAATCGAGTCGTACCAGTCCCCGCCGACGAGGACGCTGCGGCCGGAGGGGAGGTAGCGGGCGGCCACTTCCACAGCGGGGTGGGGGGCGCGGGGTTCGGACAGCAGGGCCCGCTGGAGTTCCAGCGCCATGGTGTGTTCGTAGCTGTAGCGGCGCGCGCTGTCGATGGAGACGGCGGCCCGGCCGGCCAGCGCCTGGAGCGTCGCGAGGTCGTTGTCGTCGAAGGGCTGCGATGCGCCGGCCCGACCCAGGAGGACGACGCCGACCGGGTGCCCTGCCGTGATCAGCGGGGTGATGAGAAGCGAGTGGATGCCGGCCGCTCGGAAGAGCCTGGCCCGTTTGGGCTCCACGGTCACCTTCTGGAACAGCTCGTCCGTGGCCAGGTTGCCCAGCCATGGCCGCCCGGTGTCCAGGCAATGCCGTGTGGCGACGCCACGGGGAACGTCGGCGTACGGTCCTGGTCCGCCCAGCTGGTGCAGCACCCATTCCATCCCAGGAGGTGCTACCCCTCTCGTCTTGCGCAGCCGCAGGAAGCCGGGAGGAGGCGGGGGAGCACCGGTGAACTCCTCTTCGACGATCCCACCGCGGCCACGTCGGCGAGCGAGGGGGCCAGGAAGTCGACCAGCTCCTGGCACGTGGTTTCGATGTCGAGTGTCGTGCCGACGTGCGCGGCCGCGGCATCCAGCAGGGCAAGCCGCTGGTGCGCGGTCTCCAGGTCGTCCAGATAGCGGCGCAGATTGCTGATCTCCACGCCGATCCCGCACAGACGCGCGCCCTGTCCCGGTAGATCCACCCGGTGATAGACGGCGCGCCAGAGCCTCTGCCCCAGCGGTGAGGAGACCCCGGTCGTTCCTGCGATGGTTGCCTCCCGAGGCTGCCCGTCTGCGAGTACCTCGAACAGGACGTCGTCCGGGCTCTGGAGATCGGGCAGCACTTCCCCGAGCGTTCGCCCCAGGAACGCAGTGGCGGGCACGCCGCTGACCCGGACCCATGCCGGGTTGACGTACAGATGGCGCAGCTGCGCGTCGAGAACGACGACGGGGGCCAAGGTCCCCTCCACAAGCTGACGCGCCGGAAGGCCATCACCCTCCGGAAGGAGCCACTGCGGCATGGGGCCCTCACCGTTCACAGGTTTCCTCTCGCTTTCTTCCCCCGGAGCCGATGCATACCCCGTCCGAGGAAGTGACTCGCGCGGTGAGGCCGGGCGCTGGCGTCGAACAGCCGTCCCCCGCACTGGTTTCTCGGTCCTGGACGGGGCCCGATCCCCATTGGGACGGTCCTCTACCGCGTCGGTTGCAGGGTCAATTGCGTACGCCGCGGCCGAGGCGCCTGTGCCACCAGGTGTCCAGCTGCCAGCCAGCTCCAATGAGGGCACGGGCCTTCGGCAACCAACGCCGCCGGGCTGTCCGGCTTCCTCGGCTCGGCACGGGTCGGCAACAGCAGCCGCCCTCCACTGGACGGGCGGGGGCACCGAGCTGCCCGTGAGTGGGAGCACTGAGGTGATCGTCGTATCCGGTGCTGCGTGGTGCGGCGTAGGTGCAGGGGTCCCGACCGCGGGCCTGGCCGTTCCGGCGGCGGATTGGCTTACGCTCGCCCGAGACTCGTCCGGGGAGGGGCCTTGACCGACGGTGGTGCAGTGGTGGACGGCGGCGGGGCCCGGCCCGACGGAACCGGCGACGGGGGCGCCGCGGCCGGCGGTGGCAGCGGGACCGCGGCTCCGGCGCCGTCCACCGGACGGGTACGGCGCTGGGCGGGTACCGTTCGCGGGTGGGCCCTGCGGGTTCACCACCGCATACAGAAGCCCGCGCGCGGCTACCTGATCGGCTACGTCGGGGTGGTCCTGGGCCTGTTCGGCCTGTTCGACATCTACCGCGGCGGGAACCTCGACGTACGGACGGACGGTGTCCTGCTCCTGCTGGCCGCCGTCGTCACCTCGGTCGGCTGCACGCTCGCCCTGCGGCTCGGTACGAGCACCACGCCGTCCCAGCGGTGGACGGTCCTGTGCGCCGACGGAGCGGCCTTGCTGGTCGCCCTGTGGATCGCCTACCGCCTGCAGTCGAACTTCGTCTTCCAGCCGGTCCTGGTCGTCTCCGCCGTGCTCGTCTTCGCGGCGGGCGTGCTCGCCGCAGTCCTGCTGTGCGGAGACTGGCTCACGCGACCCGAACCGCCGTCACCCCCGGCAGAACGGCAGGAGAGGCCCGCCAGGGCGACCTTGCTCGCGGGCGGGCTGGGCGCACTCGGCGCGATCCTCGCGGCGAGCCTGGCCCTCCCCCAGTTCTGGTACGCGTCCCTCTACGCGCCGTCGAACTCCCCGCCCGTGGTCGCGGTCGAGACCGGCATGGAGGACGTCGAGGACACCGGCGACCACATCGAGTTCAGCCTGTGGGTATCGGTGGAGAACAAGGGGAAGACGCCCGTCAGGATGCTGACCTCGCTGTACGAGGTCAGCGGAACCCGTGTCACGGTGGGCGATGCGCCCACCGCGTCCGGGGAACCGCCCTACGGGAGGATCCTCGGCGGGAACTACGGCTCTGCCGCCCGGCTCAACCCGTTCGCCGCCTACGACACCCCGCAGACGATCCAGGTGGGACCTGTCGGCGAGGACTACGCCTGGATCGGCCCGGACGAGGAATTCCGGATGAGACTTCGCGCCCAGGCGCCCCGGGACCGGTTCGATCTCCTGCGTCTCACGGCGGACGTCGCCGTGGCGCGGGCCGACCGCGTCGAGGTCGACGAGTGGCAGCCGGGCGGCGGGCGGGCGCTCGAGACCTGCGCCGGTACGCGGATCGCCGAGGACCGGCGCCCCCTCGCCCGCCTCGGTGCCTTCGAGTGGCTGACCGAGAGCCGCAGGGAGCTCGTCACGTTCTGGGCCGTGTCAGGCGAGTTGGGCGACGAATCGCCGTGGTGGCCACCGTTTCCGTGGACCGGTGTGTCCATCCAGCACGCCGGGCACGACTGCGCCCACGCCCTGAAGCCCGACCGCGACGGCCTGGAGGACCGCGCCATGGTCGGTTGGGCCAGTGCTGTCTCCGAGGCCGCCGTGCCCACGGAACCCGAGGCCCGGCCGTAGGCGGGCGAACGCGGCAGCCGACACCACCCCGCACCAGGGCCATGGAACTGGTGGAGCAGCCCGCCCGTGCGTACGAGGCGCCGGGAACCAGCCTGTTCCCGGGCCGGCACGGTGACGGGACCGTACTTCCAGCTGCCGTGTCCGCAGACCAACGGGCCGGCCGGTTCGCGTGGCCCTGGCGGGCTCGGTCTTGCGCCGAGCCCGCCACGCCGGCACCGCTCCGGTGCCGGACCCGTGTCACGCCGTCAGCGCTGCAGTGTCAGCAGAGCCGGCCGGTAGGGCCATTGGCCGTACTCGCCGCCGGAGTTCGGGTCGCGTCCCTGGTAGAGGAACTGCAGGTTGCAGGGATCGACGGTGAAGGTCTGATCGGCGGTGGTGCGGATCAGTTCGCCATGGCTGATGTCGTTGGTCCAGGTGGCGCCACTGTTGGCCTTGCCGGCGAAGGGGTTGCTTTCGGTCGCGGCCTGGGGTGTCCATGAGCCGTTCAGGCTGGTGGCCGTGAACGAGCGGAAGTAGCGGCCCTGCGAGCCGATCGCCTCGACGATCATGAGGTAGCGGTCCTGGCCCTGGAGCTTGTAGACCTGCGGGGCTTCGAACAGGTTGTTCGTCGTGTCGCTCATGACCACGGTCGAGGTCGTGCCGAAACTGCTCGGGAAGTTCCCGATCGGCATGCTGGCCCGGTAGATCTTGCCGTTGTCACCGGCGAAGAACAGGTACATGTTCGTGCCGTCACCGATGAGCGTCTGGTCGATGGGTCCTGTTCCGGAGCCGGCGATGCTTCCGGAGAAGAGCACCTGCTGTGCTGACCAGCCATTGGGGTTGGAGGGGTCGCTGGACGTCCGGTAGGAGAAGGCGCTTCCACCACCCCACTGGTAGGCGAGCACCCAGATGTTCTTCGGCGCGAAGTAGAAGAGCGTGGGCGCGACGACGGAGTTCGTCATCGTGTTCTGGCCGGCCGAGGCCATCTCCGACCAGTTGCCGAACAAGCCGAAGTTCATCGAGCCCCAGCCCGTTCCCGGTCCCGCGCCGTGCGTCGTCGCATAGACGAGGTGCTTGCCGTTGTAGGGGGCGACGGTGAAGTCCTTGAGCGACGCCCACCCGGCCTTGGGCTGTGCCAGCGCGCCCGTCGAGGTCCAGCGGTAGGTCGACGGAAGAGCGCACCCGCCGGGGTTGCCGGCACCGACCTTGACGAGCTGCCACTGCTGGTTGGTGCCGCCCCAGTCGTCGTACTGGACGACGTTCGCGTTGTCGGCGGTGGAACCGCCTTGTACTTCGAGGGCCTTGTTGCTGTGGCGCGCGATGAACCTCACGTAGCCGTCCGAGCTGTCGGCCAGCCGCCACTGCTGGTTGGTCCCGTTCGCGTCGGCCCATTGGACGATCGAGGCGCCGTTCGCGGTGGACCCGTTCTGGACGTCCAGCACCTTGCCGGAGTGGCGGGACTTGATGCGGTAGTAGCCGCCGCCGGAGTCGACGAACTGCCACTGCTGCTGGCTCTGGTCGTTCCTGGTCCACTGGGTGATGCGGGCGCCGTCGTTGGTCGCCAGGTTGTAGACGTCCAGAGCCTTGCCGCTACCGCGGTTGACCAGCACGTACGAAGCGTTGGGGTCGATGGCCGGCGCCGCGGCGGCGGGCTGCACACCGAGGAAGGCGGCCAGGAGCAGCAAGGGCGCGAGGACGGCGAGCGGGCGTCGTCTCAGGTGGACCGGAGACGGATGGCGAAACCACATCAGAAGAGCTCCTTTGGGGGTGCGGGGGTGAGGTGACCGCGGCGAACCGCCGAGCGGCCGTGTCAGAGGGTCGGGGACGGGATGGGTGTGGAGGCGGCGCGGTCGACGCCGACGGGCTTCTCTCTGACCTGGACCTGCCGCCGGCGGCGTACCGCACATGCCGAAGCGTTGGTGGTCCGCGGGATTGCCGTTCTGGTCATCCGCCCAGCACCTTCCTGATCGAGTGATGGACATGGCGGGCTGCTCCTCGGTGGCGGGGCTGTTCAGCCGAGGACGATCGTGGTCAGCGTGCGCGGGAGTCGGTGCCGTTTCGCGCCGGGGCGGCCACGGCGTGCGATGTGAGCGCTAACAAAATTGCGCATGGCAGTGCGGTCAGGTGTTTTCCGTTTCACCACATCTCCTCGGGGGTGGAGGTCGCGCGGGACGGGTCAGCCCTTGGTGGCGCCCGCGGTGAGTCCGCCGATCAGCTGCCGCTCGGCGACGGCGTAGAAGGCGAGGGCGGGGACCATGGCGAGCACGATGTAGGCGAGGACGAGCGCGTAGTCGGTCGAGTACTGGCCCTGGAACTGCTGGACTCCGACCGGGATCGTCTGCCATTTCGGATCGTTGAACACCAGCAGTGGCAGGAAGAAGTTGTTCCAGCTCGCGACGATCGCGAGCACCGAGACCGTGCCGAGCGCCGGACGCGCCATCGGCAGCAGGATCTTCCAGAAGAAGCGGAACTTGCCGCAGCCGTCCATGACGGCCGCCTCCTCGACCTCTGCCGGGATCGTCCGGAAGAAGCCGCGCAGGATGATGATCGTCATGGGGAGTCCGAAGGCCGCCTGCGGGAGGATCACTCCGAGCGGGTTGTCGAGCAGGTCGAAGTTGCGCAGCAGCAGGAACAGCGGCAGGACGGCCACCGCGAACGGGAACATCAGCCCGATCGTGAACAGCGTGTAGAACAGCTCCCTGCCGCGGAAGGCGTAGCGGGCCAGTACGAACGCCGCCATCGCCGCGACCGCCACCGTGCAGCATGCCGTGCCGATCGCGATGCCCGCGCTGTTGGCGATCTGCCGCCAGAACATTGCGTCGCCGAGAATGCCGGTGTAATTGCCGGTCTTCCAGTGCTTCGGCAGCCCGAACGGGTTGGTCGTCAGCTCGCCGGTGCTCTTGAACCCGGAGATCACCGCGTAGATCAGCGGCACGACGACGAACGCGCCGATGAGCCAGATCACGGCGTGCAGCGACAGGCCGCGTGCCGTTCTGCGGGTGTTCATCGAGCACCTCCCGAGGTGACGGCCCCGCTCAGGTCGCGGCGCAGTACGTAACGCTGGTAGAAGAGGGAGAAGACCAGACTGATCATGAACAACACCACGCTGATCGCACTGGCGTAGCCGACCTGGTAGCGCTTGAACCCGAACTGGAACATCGAGATCGCCATCGTCTCGGAGGAGTGGTTGGGCCCGCCCGCGGTCATGACCCAGACGAGGTCGAAGAGCTGGATGGCGCCGATGACCGAAAGGAAGACGCTGATCCGGATCGTCGGGCCGAGCAACGGCAGCGTCACGTGCCGCAAGCGCTGCCAGGCGCCGGCGCCGTCGATGGAGGCGGCCTCGAGGATCTCGCGCGGGATGCTCTGGAGCCCGGCGAGGAAGAGCATCATGTGGAAGCCGAAGTACTTCCAGGTCATGACCACGAACAGGGTCGGCATGACCGTCGAGGGATCGGCGAGCCACTTGCCCTGCAGCCCCTCCAGGCCGAGGGCGCCGGCGAGATGGTCGGCCATGCCGTCACCGGGAAGGAAGATCATCGTGAAGAGGACCGCCGTGACCACTTCGGACAGGACGTACGGCGCGAAGAACAGCATCCGGTAGACGGCCCGGCCGCGCAGCCTCTGGTTGAGCAGGACGGCGGTGAACAGCGCGAACGGCAACTGCACCGTGATCGACAGGGCGATCAGGTACAGCCCGCGCTCCAGATCGCCGAGGAAGACCGGATCGTCGAACAGCCTGGCGTAGTTCTCGAAGCCGACGAAGTCGTCCATGGGTCCGACCCCGCCCCACTTGAAGAAGCCGGTGTAGACGGCGACCGCGATCGGGGCGAGGACGAAGACGAGGAAGAGGACCAGAGCCGGGACGAGGAACCAGGCGACCGACGCCCAGCTTCCCCACGCGCGCAGGAGCGACCGTGCCGGGGCGGGCGGGCGCAACGGCACGGCGTCCTGCGTCCGTTCCTTCGTCGGGGTGGACACGGAGCTAGGCACCCTTCGCAGCCTCGGTGATCGACTTGGTGACCTGCTCGGGCGTCTTGTTGCCCGCGATGAGGTCGGCAACGCTGTCGTTGACTTCCTGGCCGACCGCCGGCGGGTAGGCCTGGTCGAGGAAGAGCTGGAAGCCCGTCGCCTTGACCAGGCTGTCGGCCACCACCTTCCTGTTGGCGTCGGCAAGCCCGCTCTCCGCGCCCTTGACCACCGGCAGGTAGCCGTTGGAGGCCAGCAGCTTGGACTGGTTCTCCAGGACGAAGAACTTCAGGAAGTCCAGCGCCTCCTTCGGCGCGCCCTTGCGCAGCGCGAAACCGCCGCCACCGCCGAACACGTCGGTGACCCGACCGACGCCACCGTCGACCGTCGGGAAGGGGAAGAAGCCCAGGTCCGCTCCGAGGTCGGCGCCCGCGTCCTGCTGGACCGAGGGCCCCCACTGCCCCATCAGCTCCATGGCGGCCTTGCCGTTGCCCATGGTCGCGGCCTGGCCGCCGGGGGTGGCGTAGCCGGCGCCGAGGAAGCCCGTCTGGAACGGCCGGAGGTCGACCAGCTCCTTGAGGTGGGCACCCGCCTGGACGAAGCCGGCGCCGGTGAAGTCCTTGGTGGTCGCGGCCTGCTGCAGCGCGGGGAGGCCTGCGACGCGCATCGCGAGGTAGGCCCAGTAGTAGTGGCCCGGCCATTTCTCCTTGCCCGCGAGGGCGATCGGAGTGACGCCCGCCGCCTTGAGCTTCCTGACGTCCTCGAGGAACTCGGCCCAGGTGGCCGGCGGAGCGGTGATACCGGCCTTGGCGAAGAGCTTCTTGTTGTACCAGAAGCCCACCATGCCGACGTCGTAGGGCACCCCGTAGGTCCGGCCCTCGAACTGATAGGCCTGCAGCGAGACCGGGGTGAGGTCGGACGCCCAGCCGAACGCGTCGGTGAGGTCCTCGACCAGCCCCGCGTCGACCTGCTGCCGCAAAACGCCGCCGCCCCAGGTCTGGAAGACGTCGGGGAGCCGGCCCGACGAAGTGGTGGCGGTCAGCTTGGACTTGAACGCCTCGTTCTCCAACGAGGTCGTTTTGATCCTGATGTTCGGGTGAGCGGCCGTGAACGCCGAGGAGATCTGCGGGAACAGGGACTTGCCCGGTTCCGTCGTCGCGATGTTCCACCATGCGAAGGTCACTTTGCCGTCGGCCGCCGCCTCCGAGTCGGAGTCCCCGCCGCCGCAAGCCGCGGTCAGCGAGACGGACAGAGCGGTCAGGCCCGAGAGCGCAAGGAAGCTTCGTCGGCTCGGGGGTGTGCTGGCCATGTGACCTCCGGGGTGGGGAATACCGGTTCGATCTCGAAAATGTTTCGTAACATTCTCGAATTCGTGCTGCCACAAACTAGGAACGTAGGGCCTCCCGGTCAAGCCTTCTCACCGAACTTCCGGCAACAGAAGCCCTCTTGACGGTTGACAACCTGGTCGCGCCGACCGGAAACTCGTCGAAAGTTTGCGATACCTGTCGCCAGCCCAGGCGTACGCCGCAGAGGAGAGAAGTTGAGCGAGCAGCGTCCGACCCTGGCCGTCATCGCCGCGGAGGCAGGGGTCTCCCAGGCCACCGTCTCCAAGGTGATCAACGGCCGCTCCGACGTCGCACCTTCGACACGCGAACGGATCGAGAGCCTGCTGCGGTCTCACAACTACCTCCACCCCGGCCGGCAGGGCAGGGCCCGCAGGTCGGGCCTGGTCGACTTGATCATCGGCGGTCTGGACAGCGCGTGGGCGGTGGAGATACTGCGCGGCGTCGAGGCCGAGTGCGCCCGGCGGAGCGTCGGCACGGTCGTGTCGCTCGTCCCGCCGGGAGAGGCCACGCCGTCCAGTTGGGCCGCACTGCCGGTCCTGCACCACAGCGACGGCGTCATCCTCGTCACCGCGTCGGTCACCCAAGCCCAGCGCGCCCAGGTCGAACAGGCCGGAGTGGCGCTGGTCGTCATCGACCCGATCGACCTGCCGGGCAACGGTGTGCCGAGCATCGGCGCGACCAACTGGGCGGGCGGCCTCGCCGCCACGGAACACCTGCTGGAGCTGGGGCACCGCCGGATCGCCGCGATCGGCGGGCGCAAGGAGATGCTCTGCAGCCAGGCCCGCATCGACGGGTACCGCGCCGCCCTGGAGCGGGCCGGGATCGAGGTCGACCGCGACCTGATCCGGTTCGGCGACTTCCAGCACGAGGGCGGGTTCCGGCGCGCCCGGGAACTGCTCGCCCTCCCCGATCCCCCGACCGCCGTCTTCGCCGGCAGCGACCAGCAGGCCATGGGCGTGTACGAAGCCGCCCGGCAGGGCGGGCTGAGCATCCCGCAGGACCTCAGCGTGGTCGGCTTCGACGACCTGCCGATGTGCGAATGGCTGTCACCGCCGCTGACGACGGTGCGCCAGCCGCTGGAGGAGATGGGCCGGCTCGCCGCCCGCACCCTTTTCCAGCTCCTGGACGGCCAGCCCCTGGTCAGCCCCCGGATGGAGCTCTCGACCGAGCTCAAGATCCGGCTCTCCACCGCCCCGCCCCGTCTCTAGGAGAACTCCTTGACCGAGCCCTGGCGTGACCCTCTCCTGCCCGTTTCCGTGCGCGTCGCCGATCTGCTGAAACGGATGACACTGGAGGAGAAGGCGGGTCAGCTCACCGGCTTCTGGGCACTGCCCTCGGATCCGGGGGCACCGGTCGCGCCGATGGAGGACGATTCCGGCGAGTCCGCGCCCGGCCTCGACGACATCGTCACCCACGGGCTCGGCCAGCTCACCCGGGTGTACGGCACCGCGCCGATCACAGCGGAAGCCGGAATGGAGCGGCTCGCCTCGCTCCAGCGGAAGGTGACCGGATCCGGCCGATTCGGGATCCCGGCGGTCGCTCACGAGGAGTGCCTGACCGGGTTCATGACGTTCGGGGCGACTGTCTTCCCCGGACCACTGGCCTGGGGCGCATCCTTCGATCCCGGGCTCGTGCGCCGGATGGCCAACGCCATCGGCACGGGGATGCGGCGGGTCGGCGTCCACCAAGGGCTGGCTCCGGTGCTCGACGTGGTCCGCGACTACCGGTGGGGCAGGACCGAGGAATGCATCGGCGAGGATCCCTACCTCGTCGGAGCGATCGGCACCGCCTACGTGCAGGGCTTGGAAAGCGCCGGGATCGTGGCGACGCTCAAGCACTTCGCCGGGTACTCGGCCTCGCGCGGCGGCCGGAACATGGCCCCCGTCTCCTCGGGTCCGCGCGAGTTCGCCGACGTATTGGTCGAGCCTTTCGTGCGGGCGCTGCGCGAGGGGGGCGCCCGCTCGGTGATGAACAGTTACACCGACGTGGACGGCGTCCCGGTGGCCGCCGACGAACGGCTGCTGACCGAACTGCTCAGGGACGAGCTCGGTTTCGGCGGTGTGGTCGTCGCCGACTACTACGCCGTCTCCTTCCTGGAGACGCGGCACGGCGTCACAGGATCACGCGGCGCGGCCGGCGCACTGGCGTTGACCGCCGGAATCGACGTCGAGCTGCCCACGGCCCGCTGCTACGGCGAGCCGCTGACCGAACTCGTCCGGTCGGGAGACGTGCCCGAGGAACTCGTCGACCGGGCCGCGGAACGGGTCCTGCGGCAGAAGGCCGAGCTCGGCCTGCTCGACCCCGGCTGGGAACCCGTCAAGCCCGAGCCGGTCGACCTCGACCCGCCGGAGAACCGGGCACTGGCCAGGCTCCTGGCCGAACGGTCCACCGTGCTGCTCGCCAACGACGGCACCCTGCCGCTGCGCCCGTGCCGGATCGCGATCACCGGTCCGTACGCCGACGACCCCCAGTCCTTCCTCGGCTGCTACTCCTTCCCCAACCACGTCGCACTGCCCGGCGACCTCGGGCTGCCCATTCCGACGCTCGGCGAAGCACTCACCGCTGCCGGGTTCACGATCACCGAAGACGATCCGGACGTGAACGTGCTGCTGCTCGGGGACCGGGCGGGCATGTTCGGCCGGGGCACGTCCGGAGAGGGTTGCGACGCCGAGACCCTCGACCTGCCCGGCGACCAGGCCGCACTCGCCTCCGCCGTCCTGGACTCCGAAGTGCCGACCGTCCTGGTCCTCGTCTCCGGACGGCCCTACGCGCTCGGCACGCTGGCCGAGCGCGCATCGGCCGTGGTGCAGGCCTTCTTCCCCGGCGAGGAGGGCGGGCCGGCACTGGCCCGGATCATCAGCGGGGCTGCGGAACCCTCCGGGCGGCTGCCCGTCTCCATCCCCCGCCAGGTCGGCGGCCAGCCCGGCACGTACCTGCACGGCAGGCTCGGCGGGCACACCGACTGGAGCTCGGTGGACCCGACCCCGCTGTTCCCCTTCGGACACGGGCTGAGCTGGACCGACTTCACCTGCTCGGAGCTCTCGGTGGATCCCGTCGCCGCGACGGACGGGGCCGTCGCCGTTTCGGTCACCGCACGCAACGTCGGCGACGTGACCGGAACCGAGGTGGTCCAGCTGTACCTCTCCGACCCCGTGGCGTCCGTCGTCAGGCCGCAGCGGTGGCTCGCCGGATTCGCCAGGGTCGAGCTACAGCCGGGCGCGGCCGCCCGGGTCACCTTCACCGTCCATGCCGACCGGACCTCCTTCACCGGGATCGACCTGCGCAGAAGAGTGGAGCCCGGGGAGATCGGCGTGGCCGTCGGACGGTCCAGCGGAGATCTTCCGCTCCAGGGCTCCTTCACCCTGGAGGGCCCCGTACGTCACCCGGCGGCCGACCGGGCGCTGTCCGTGCCGGTCGACATCGTCCCGGTCCCATGACCGGGTTCTTCGGTGATCCCGTGCTGCCCGGGTTCCGGCCCGACCCGTCGGTCTGCCGAGTGGGGGCGGACTACTACCTGGTGACGTCCAGCTTCGAATGGTTCCCGGGCCTCCCCGTGTTCCACAGCCGCGATCTCCTGAACTGGCGGCGCATCGGCTCCGCACTCGACCGGGCGTCCCAACTCGACCTCGACGGGTGCGCGCCCTCACGGGGCCTGTTCGCGCCGACGATCCGACACCATGACGGGGTCTTCCATCTCGTCTGCACGCTGATGGACGGCCCCGGCCACTTCGTCGTCACGGCGACCGACCCGGCGGGGCCCTGGTCGCAGCCGCACTGGCTGGACGGCGAGGGCTTCGACCCGTCGCTGTTCTTCGACGACGGGCCGGACGGCGGCGACGGCCGGGCCTGGTTCACCGCCGCCCGCGTGCTGGACGAGGCCGCCGGCCGCACCGAGATCTGGATGCGCGAATACCTTCCCCGCGAACGACGGCTCACGGGACCGGAGCACGTCCTGTGGTCCGGAAGCCGTCCGGGCGCCCGGTGGTCGGAAGCCCCGCACCTCTACAAGATCGACGGCTCCTATCTCCTGCTCACCGCCGAGGGCGGCACCGACGTGGACCACAGCGTGGTGGCCGCCCGCGCCGACCGCGTGACCGGCCCCTACGAGGGCGCCCCCGGCAACCCGATGCTCCCACCCGCCGAGGGCCCGGTCACCTGCACCGGACACGCCGACCTCGTCCAGACCCCGCACGGTGACTGGCGGGCCGTCCTCCTGGGCGTCCGCCCCGGCTCCGCCCTCGGCCGCGCGACCTTCCTCAGCCGGATCACCTGGGACGACGGCTGGCCGGTCTTCTCCCCCGTCGTCCACACCGACCCTCGCCGCCCCCTCCACGACGGCTTCACCACCCTCTCCCCCGACTGGAGCACCCTGCGCACCCCACCCGCGCGGCAGTTCTGGACCACCGGCGACGGGCTCCGCCTCCAGCTCCGCCCCGAACGCCTCGGCGAACGCACCGTCCCGTCCCTCCTGGCCCGCCCCCAGGAACAGTCCGACTGCGACGTGTCCACCGAACTGCACTTCACCCCCACCGCACCGGACGAACAGGCGGGCCTCGCCGTGGTCCTCGACGACGACACCCATCTCCTCTTCCTTCGCACCACTCAAGGACTCAGCCTCCGGCGCGGGCCCGAGGTACTGGCCCGCAGTCCCGTCGCCCCGGGCCCCGTGCGCCTGGGGGTCCGCATCCGCGGCTTCAGCCACACCTTCGCCCACGCGGCTCCGGACGGCGCCTGGGAGGACCTGGCCACCGTCGAAGCCACCTTCCTCACCCCGCTGTTCACCAGCGTCCAGCTCGGCCTCTACGCCACCTCAAACGGCCGCCCCTCCACGAACCAAGCCCACTTCACGTCGTTCGACATCACGTACCCGAGCCGGCAGGAACCGCCTGGACACTAGCGTCGGCAGCCGCGTATCGCCGCCCCCGAGATGCGAACCGAAGGAAATTGCCTGAGCCTTTCAGCGACAGCCCGGCCTGAGCGAGCTTCATCGAAATACTTTCGATGAAGCTCGCTCAATTCAAAGCGGTTACTGGGATAGTTCCGGGGGCGGATTCTCGAAATCCTTTCGAAACTCTTGACATGTTTCGGCGGTATTTCCAGACTGAGGTCCGAGGTGATGTCACCCGCCTGCGTCCGGGTGCCGGATACCAGCCTCTGATCGTGACGTCCTGGTCGTGAGCGTCCTTTTTGCCAATGGACGCGGACGTCGTTCACGCGGACTCACTCCGCCGCACTCCAACCCTTCCGTGATTTCTGTCCTGGAGGCTCTTTCATGGGCTCACACGTCATTCCCCCGCCCGCCGTCCGTCGGAAGACCGGCGGTCTTCGTGCGGCCCTGGTCCTCGGCATCCTCGGTTCGGCCGCCGTGCTGGTGCCGCCGCTGACCTCACACGCCGCCGAGAGCACGCTCGGTGGTGCAGCGGCGCAGAGCGGCCGGTACTTCGGCACCGCCATCGCCTCGGGCAGGCTGGGCGACCCGGCGTACACGACGATCGCCGGCCGCGAGTTCAACTCGGTGACGCCCGAGAACGAGATGAAGATCGACGCCACCGAACCCCAGCAGGGCCAGTTCAACTTCGCCGCCGGTGACCGCGTCTACAACTGGGCGGTACAGAACGGCAAGCAGGTACGCGGCCACACCCTGGCCTGGCATTCCCAGCAGCCCGGCTGGATGCAGAACCTCAGCGGCAGCGCGCTGCGCCAGGCGATGACCAACCACATCAACGGCGTGATGGCCCACTACAAGGGCAAGATCGTCCAGTGGGACGTCGTGAACGAGGCCTTCGAAGACGGCACTTCGGGAGCCCGGCGGAACTCCAACCTGCAGCGCACCGGCAACGACTGGATCGAGGTCGCCTTCCGCACCGCGCGCGCCGCCGACCCGGCCGCCAAGCTCTGCTACAACGACTACAACGTCGAGAACTGGACGTGGGCCAAAACCCAGGCGATGTACGCCATGGTCCGGGACTTCAAGCAGCGCGGCGTGCCGATCGACTGCGTCGGGTTCCAGTCCCACTTCAACAACGACAGCCCGTACAACGGCAACTTCCGCACCACCCTGCAGAGTTTCGCCGCCCTCGGCGTCGATGTGGCCGTCACCGAACTCGACATCCAGGGCGCCTCGGCCGCGACCTACGCCAACGTGGCCAACGACTGCCTGGCCGTCCCGCGCTGCCTCGGCATCACCGTCTGGGGTGTGCGCGACACCGATTCCTGGCGATCGGAGCAATCGCCGCTGCTGTTCGACGGCAACGGCAGCAAGAAGCCCGCCTACACCTCCGTGCTCAACGCACTCAACGCCGGTTCCTCCACCCCCACTCCGACCCCTTCGCCCGGTTCTGGACAGATCAAGGGCGTCGGGTCGGGCCGCTGCCTGGACGTGCCCGGTGCCAGCACCACCGACGGCACCCAGGTCAACCTGTGGGACTGCAACAACCGCACCAACCAGCAGTGGTCGTACACCGCCGGAGGCGAGCTCAGGGTCTACGGCAACAAGTGCCTGGACGCGGCCGGCACCGGCAACGGCACCAAGGTCCAGATCTACGGCTGCTGGGGCGGCGACAACCAGAAATGGCGCCTCAACTCCGACGGATCCATCGTCGGAGTCCAGTCCGGCCTCTGCCTCGACGCCACCGGCAACGCCACCGCCAACGGCACCCTGATCCAGCTCTACTCCTGCTCGGGCGGCAGCAACCAGCGCTGGACCCGCACCTGACGGTCTGCCACAGCGCAGGGGCGAACCGATGAGGCCCGGCATGTTCTTCGCGGTGGAGCGGCGGCTGGACCGCCCCGTGTTGAAGGACATGCCCGGCGGTCGTGGCGTTCGGTCGCCCCTCGCATGGTGGTCCGGGCGAAGTGCCTCACTGGCTGCGGCTTTTCCCGGAGGCCGCCAGGGCGAGGCAGGCGGCTACGGCGGAGAGTGCGGCCAGGGCTGCGAAGAGGTGGGGGTAGCCGCCGAGTGGGCCTGCGAGGGCGGCGCCGGCCCAGGGGGCCAGGGCGGCGGCGATGTGGGCGGGTGCGCCGAGGAGGCCGGAGAGGCGGCCGTAGTGGGTGGTTCCCCAGCGGTCGGTGACGGCGGTGGCCTGGAGCAGGGTCAGGTTGCCGCGTACGACTCCGGCCAGGATCGCGAGGAGGACCAGCAGGGGCAGCGGGCCCGGGACGAAGGCCAGGGATGCGGTGGTCGCGCCGCCGAGGGCGATGAGCGTGACGGTGCGGGTCGTGACGGACGTACGGGTTGCCAGAGCCGCGTAGAGGGTGCGGCCCAGGGTCTGGCCGGCGCCGCCGAGTCCGAGGGCCCAGGCGGCGGTTGTCGCGCCGGCGCCGCGTGCGGTGAGGAGCGGGATGATGCCCATCACGACGGCGTACATGGCGAAGCCGGAGAGCGTGAAGGCGACGGCCAGGAGGAGGAAGGGTCGGCTGCGCGCTACCGGGGTGCGGTCGATCGAGCGCAGGGCCGGCGGCGCGGGGGGCCAGGGCGCGCGCAGGGCGAGGGCGTGGGCGGGGATGGTGACGGCGGCGAGGGTCACGGCCAGGACGACGTAGGTGGCCCGCCAGGTGAGGTGTTCGGCGAGGGCGGCGGTCAGCGGTGCGAAGACGGTGGAGGCCAGGCCGCCCGCGAGAGTGACGATCGTCAGGGCCCGGACGCGGTCGGGGCCCCACCAGCGGGTGAGGGCGGCGAAGGCCGGCGGGTAGAAGGTGGCGGCCATGGCGACACCCGCGACGATCCAACCGCAGGTGAAGACCGTCAGGTTCGGGGCCGCTGCGATCAGGAGGAGGGCCAGGGCGCCGATCACGGACCCGAAGGTCATCACCGCGCGCGGGCCCCGGCGGTCGAGGATCCGACCGATGGGGATGCCGGCGAGCGCCGAGACGAGGAGGGCGAGGGAGAAGGCGGCGGTGGCCGCGTTGACGGACCAGCCGGTGTCGGCCGTCAGGCGTGGGAGCAGGACGGGGAAGGCGTAGTAGACGATGCCCCAGCTGGTGATCTGGGTGGCGCAGAGGGCGGGGAGCACGGCGCGGGGCCGCGACCGGTCCCCCGTACCGGTCGCGGCCCCGCTGCTTTGGAGGTCGGTCACCTCGGTCAGCAGCCGCCGGTGCGGGCCGGGGCGCCGACGCCGATGGTGAGCGTGGCGGGGGCGGCGCAGCAGCCTCCGCCGGTTTCCTCGGCTGCGGCGGGCTGGTCGAAGAGGCCGGCGCCGCCGCAGACTCCGGTCTCGGGGAGGGTGAGTTCGACGCGCTCTGCGGCTTCCTGGTCGCCGGCGAGGTGGGCGACGATGGAGCGGACCTGCTCGTAGCCGGTCATGGCGAGGAAGGTGGGGGCGCGGCCGTAGGACTTCATGCCGACGAGGTAGACGTCCTTCTCCGGGTGGGAGAGCTCGTTGACGCCGTGGGGGTAGACGGTGCCGCAGGAGTGCTGGTTGGGGTCGATCAGCGGGGCCAGGGCAATGGGGGCCTGGAGGCGCTCGTCCAGGCCGAGACGCAGCTCGTCGAGGAAGGTGAGGTCGGGGCGGAGGCCGGTGAGGACGATGACCTCGTCGACCGGGTCCAGGCGGCGGCCGTCCTCGCCCACGAGGATCAGGCGGCCGTCCCCGGTCTTCTCGATGGCGTCGGTGCGGAAGCCGGTGACGGCGTCCGCGTACCCGTCGTCGACGGCGGCCTTGGCTGCGAGGCCGAGGGCGCCGCGGGCGGGGAGCTGGTCCGCGTTGCCGCCGCCGAAGGTGGAGCCTGAGATGCCTCGGCGCAGGATCCACTGCGCGTGGGTGCCCTGCTCGTCCTTCGCGAGGTCGGCGAGGTAGGCGAGGGCGGTGAAGGCCGAGGCTCCGGAGCCGATGACGGCGGTGCGCTTGCCGGCGTAGCGGGTGCGGACGGCCGGGTCCTTCAGGTCGGGGACGCGGTAGGAGATCCGGTCGGACGCAGCCTTCTCGCCGAGAGCTGCGAGGCCGCTGCCTCCGGCCGGGCTGGGGGTGGACCAGGTTCCCGAGGCGTCGATCACGGCGCGGGCGAAGATCCGCTCCTCGCCGCCGGGGCCGGTGAGGTGGATGACGAAGGGCTGGGCCTCACGGTCGGCGTCGACGATGCGGTCCCGGCCGGCCCGGGAGACGCCGGTGACGGTCGCGTTGTAGCGGACTCGGTCGCCGAGGACGTCGGCCAGGGGCTGGAGGTAGCGCTCGGCCCAGTCGCCACCGGACGGGTAGGTGGCACCGTCCGGCTTGACCCAGCCGGTAGGGGCGAGCAGCTTCTCGGCCTCGGGGTCGACGACCTCGGACCAGGTGGAGAAGAGGCGTACGTGCGACCAGTCGCGCACGGCGGACGCGGCGGCCGGTCCGGCCTCCAGGACCAGCGGCTCGATGTCCCGTTCGATGAGGCGGGCAGCCGCGGCGAGTCCGATCGGGCCGGCGCCGATCACGACGACGGGCAGGGCTTCGGTGGATGCGTTCACGGCGGGCTCCCCAGTTGATTCGACGTCTGTCGATGTCCTGACGCCTCCAGAGTGGACCCTGTATCGACGTTCGTCAACATAGACATCTGTCGAAACTCGTCGGATGATGGGGGACATGACTACGAAGGTGTTGCCGCTGCTGGCGCCGCAGGACGCGGCGGCGTGCTGCCCGCCCCTGTCCGAGCGCCCGCTGACGGCCGAGGAGGCCGAGCGGACCGCCGGTATGTTCAAGGCCCTGGGCGACCCGGTCCGCCTCAGGCTGTTCTCGCTGGTCGCCTCGCACGAGGGCGGCGAGGCATGCGTGTGCGACATCTCCGACGTGGGCGTCTCCCAGCCGACGGTCTCCCATCACCTGAAGAAGCTGCGGGAGGCCGGGCTGCTGTCCTCCGAGCGGCGCGGCACCTGGGTGTACTACCGGGTCGAGCCCTCGGTGCTCGCCGCCATGGGACAGCTGCTGACCCGCGCGGCTGCCGCATGAGCATCACCATCGCGCCGCTGGCCGAAGCGCACGCCGATCAGGTCCTGGCGATCTACCAAGCGGGGATCGACGAAGGCAACGCCACCTTCGAAACCACAGCCCCCACCTGGCAGGCATTCGAAGCGGGCAAGCTGCCGGAGCACCGCTTCGCCGCCGTCGGCGAGGACGGCAAGGTCCTCGGCTGGGTCGCGGCGAGCGCCGTTTCGGACCGGTGCGCATACGCAGGCGTGGTCGAGCACTCCGTCTACGTCCACCCCGCAGCCCGAGGGCGCGGTGTCGCCCTGGCCCTGCTCCAGGCCCTGATCGAGTCCACGGAATCGGCTGGGATCTGGACGATCCAGTCCGGCATCTTCCCCGAGAACCGCGCGAGCCTGGCCCTCCACCAGCGGGCCGGCTTCCGGATCATCGGGACCCGCGAGCGCATCGGCCGCCACCACGGCATGTGGCGCGACGTGGTCCTGCTGGAGCGCCGCAGCGCCGCCGTCACCTGACGCTGCCGTCTGCCGGTCAGCGTGCGGGCTGGGTTGCGGCGTGGAGCCTTGACGCGCCCAGCGGAATCCCCACCGCGGTCAGGACAGCAGAGATGCGATCTCGCGGGCGCAGTCGCGGGCGGGCCGGCCGACGCCGATGAGGGTGGCGGAGGCCGGGCCGGTCCAGTCGCCGTATCCGAGCAGGTGCAGGCGCGGTTCGTCGAGGGCGCGGGTGCCTTCGGTGGCGATGTGGCCGCGGGCGCCGCGCAGGCGCAGGGCGGCGAAGTGGGCGAGGGCGGGGCGGAAGCCCGTGCACCAGATGACGGCGTCGGCCTCTGCACGGGTGCCGTCCGCCCACTCCACGCCGGTCGGGGTGAGGCGGGTGAACATCGGTTTCGTGTGCAGGAGACCGGCGTCGCGGGCGGCACGGACCGGCGGTACGGCCACGATGTCGCCGAGGGAGGCGACTCCGCCGGTGTCGGTGCGGCCTTCGTCGAGGGCGCGGCGGCGGGCGGTCGCGTGGTCGAAGAGGGCGCGGCCGTCGATGTCGTCGGCGAGGTAGCGGGGCGGGCGCCGGGTGACCCAGGTCAGCTCGGCGGTGCCGGCGAGGTCGGCGGCGATCTGGGCGCCGGAGTTCCCGCCGCCCACGACGATCACCTGCCGCCCGGCGAACTCCTCGGGGCGCCCGTACTGGACCGTGTGGAGCTGACGGCCCTCGTACGCGCGGCGGCCCGCGACGGCCGGGATGAACGGGCGGGTCCAGGTGCCGGTCGCGCTGACGACCGCTCGGGCCCGCCAGGAGCCCGAGTCGGTCTCGACCCGCAGGAACGGACCGTCGCGCCGCACGCTCTCGACCCACACCCCGTGCTGGATCGGCAGCTCGTACCGCTTCTCGTAGTCGGCGAGGTAGGCGACGACATGAGCTGCGTCCGGGTAGACCTCGCCCGCTTGAACGGGCATGAGACGGCCGGGCAGCGACGCATACGCGGCGGGCGAGAACAGTCGCAGGGAATCCCAGGTGTGCTGCCAGGCCCCGCCCGGCGTCGCCTGGGCGTCGAGGATGACGTGCTCGATGCCCAGGCGGCGCAGGTGGTAGCCGGCGGCGAGCCCGGACTGGCCGCCGCCGATCACCACCACATCCGTGCGCCGCGTCATGCCGCGGGCGCCTCGGTGTCCGTCTTGCCGGGCATGAAGACGACCGCCACCAAGGCCAGACCGACCACGACGCCGATCAACTGCATGCCGATGAAGCCGGCGACGGAGGCAGGGGCGATGCCCGCGAACGTGTCCGTGAAGGCACGGCCGATCGTCACCGCCGGGTTGGCGAAGGAGGTGGAGGACGTGAACCAGTAGGCGGCGCCGATGTACGAGGCGACGGCGACGGGCGCGAAGCGCAGCCGGTCCGTCCTGGCCAGGCCGAAGATCAGCAGGATCAGCCCTGCGGTGGCGACGACCTCGCCGAGGAGGAGGTTCCCGGCGGAGCGGTCGTGGGTGGACCACTTCACCAGCGGCTCGCCGAACATCGCGTCCGCCAGGATCGCGCCCGCGATGGCGCCGACGATCTGGGAGGGTACGTACACGGCCACCTCGCGGACACTGACGCCGGCTCCGCCGCGGCGGGCGGTCCACCACTCGGCGAGCGTGACGGCCGGGTTGAAGTGCGCGCCGGAGACCGGCCCGAGGAGCGCGATGAGCACGCCGAGCCCGAACACGGTGGCGGTGGAGTTGGCCAGCAGCTGGAGCGCCACGTCGTCGGTGAGCTTCGTGGCCTGGATGCCCGAGCCGACCACGATGGCGACGAGGGCCGCGGTGCCGACCAGCTCGGCGGCGGCGCGGGCGATCAGCGGGGTGTGGGGCGGGGTCGCGCCGGGTGCGGGCTGGGGGCTGTCGGCGGCTATGACGGTGTCCGCGGTGGGGGCGGTGCCGACGGGCTCGGTGGCGGTCAAGGCAGGTTCTCCTCGGGCAGGTGAGGCAGAGCACCCGGGGGTGCTGAAGGCTAGGGGCAGGACCGCTTGAGGTTCGCGTCGGCGGTGGCACGAGCGGTCGTGGCGAGGTCGGCGAACTGACCGGCGAGGCCTTCGATGACTTCCGGGCGCAGGCGGTAGTAGGTGAACCGCCCGCATGGCTCCGTCTCGACGACCCCGGCCTCGCGCAGCACCTTCAGGTGGTTGGAGAGGTTCGTCTGCTTGGCGCCCGTCTCTTCCACGAGGTGGGTGGTGCAGAGGGTCTCGCGCGCGAGCAGGGTCACGATCTGGAGCCTGAGCGGGTCGGCCAGTACCCGGATCAGATCAGTGTCGACTGACGTCATCATGGACTGATAATGTCACATCACTCAGGGCTGATACCAGTCCGGGCTGAGTCATTGCCGTCTGAGCGCGATGGACGGCCCCCGTTGACCCTGCCGATGAAGGAAGAACCGATGTCATCCACCCCGCTCGCGTCCGTGTTGTTCGTCTGCGTCCACAACGCGGGCCGCTCCCAGATGGCGGCCGGGTTCCTGCGCCACCTCGCCGGCGACCGCGTCGAGGTCCGCTCCGCCGGCTCCGTGCCCGGTGAGCAGATCAACCCCTCCGCCGTCGCCGCGATGGCCGAGCTCGGCATCGACATCTCCGACCAGAAGCCGAAGGTCCTCACCACCGAGGCCGCCCAGGCGTCCGACTACATCATCACGATGGGCTGCGGCGACGCCTGCCCGTACTTCCCCGGCAAGACCTACCTCGACTGGCAGCTCGAGGACCCGGCCGGCCAGGGCGTCGAGGCCGTCCGTCCCATCCGCGACGAGATCAAGGGCCTCATCGAGGGCCTGATCGCCGAGATCGACGCCAAGAAGTAGACCTGGACGTCCTCCAGAGCGACAAGCCGGTACTCGTCTGACGGCGGCGGCCCCGGCCGGCCCCGCCAGCACGTCCCGAACGCGCTCCGCCCGCCGAACCGAGAACCTGGTCGGCGGGCGGGCGCGGCGTGATGGGCGTTCAGGAGCAGAGTGCACCGTTGAGCGTGTAGCGCGCCGGGATGGCATTGGTACCCGAGTACGTCGCCTGGAAGCCGAAGCTCGCACTGCCGCCGGGCGCCAGCGTGCCGTTCCACCCGGCGTCCCGGGCGGTGACCGTACTGCCCGACTGGCTCACCGCGGCGTTCCAGGCGTTGCCGATCCGCTGATCACCCGCGAAGCTCCAGCCGAGGGTCCACCCGGAGATCCCCGAGGATCCGGTGTTCTTCACGGTCACCGTCGCCGTGAAGCCGTTGCCCCAGGCGTTGTCGATCCGGTACGCCACCGTGCACGAGGCCGCCGGCGCGTCGTCGTCCGCCTCCGTCGCCGTGAACGTCGCCGCCTGCACGCCAGGACCACCGACCGTGAACGTCGCGCTGCCCGGGGATGCGTCGGCATCCTGCGCGGCGAAGACCGGAACCTGCTGCGCCGTGGCCCAGTCGGCCGGGGTGAACACCAGGGTCGCGGCCGCCGACAGGTCCTGGTCACCGGAGTTCCGGGCCACCGTCACCGTGACGTTCTGCGCGGGCGCGGCGGAGAGCCGCACGCCCACCGGCACCGAACCGCCCTCGGGGACGGTCACGGCCGCCGGCGCCACCCGGACCACGGGCACCGGCGGGGCGCTGCGCCGCTCAGCCGCGAAAGCCGCCAGCCAGGCCAGCGAGGCGTTCCAGTTGATGGCCACCTCGTTGGTGGAGTACGAGCCGATGTCGTCCACGTAGCATGCCGCCGGTGCGCAGCCCGTGAGCTTCTCCTTGGCCACGGGATCTTCCAGGCCCGCGTTCGGCCCGCCCGCGAAGGAACCGGCCGGCGGGTGCGGCAGCGAGGCGTCGTTCTGGTGCGCCCAGAACCGGTGGTGCTGGTTCTGGGAGTAGCGGTCGCCGTAGCCGGTGACGTAGGAGAGGTCGAGCGCGTTGCGACCGAGCAAGTAGTCCAGGGTCTCCAACGCCCCTGCCCGGTACCGCTGTTGACCGGTGAGCTCGTAGGCGACGGCCATCACCATCGCGTTGTTGGCGACGGAGCTGTTGGAGCCCCACCCGTACCCGGTGGCGGGGAGCGGCACCGCGTAGCCCTGTCCGGCCATGGTGGACAGGTGGCCGTCGGCGGCAGTGGTCAGCAGGCCGCGCAGCCGGGCCATGTCCTCGGCAGGCAGGGTCACCCCTTGGACGGTGGCGAGGGTGATGCGGCCGAGCGTCGCGGTGCCACCCCACCAGAACGCGTCGACGGGCTTGGTGTGGTGCGCAGAGGAGGTGACGGCGTCCCGGTACTGCGACTCACCGGTGGTGGCCAGGAGCTCCGCCGCCGCCCAGTAGAACTCGTCGGAGACGTCGGCGTCCTCGTACGCACCGCCGCCGGTGTTGTCGGTCGCCGGGGCAAGCACGTTCGGGTTGGCCTTGGCGGCCGTCCAGGCGCGGCGGGCCGCGTCCATGCAGCGCGCGGCGAACGCGGCGTCGTACGGCGCGTACACCCGCGCACACTGCGCGGCAGAGGCCGCCAGGTTCAGCGTCGCGGCGGTCGACGGCTTGTGCAACTCACGCTGTTCGGCGTCGAGTTCGGGACGGGTCGGCAGGGCCGTCCACTTGGCGTCGTGCATCTTGTGGAAGGCCATGCCCGCCATCGGCTTCCCGGCCGGGACCTGCATCCGCATCAGGAACTCCAGCTCCCAGCGGGCTTCGTCCAGCACGTCCGGCGTCCCGTTGCCACGCTCCGGCACCCGCAGCGTGGCGTCGCCGAGCGCCGCATCGCCGCCCGAACTGCGGGCCCGTTCGAAGGAGTTGACCATCTCCCAGACGGAGATCCCGCCGTTGACCACGTACTTGCCGTGGTCGCCGGCGTCGTACCAGCCGCCGCGCACGTCCAGTTGGTAGTCGCACACCCCGGCCTGACAGGGGACGCCGGTGTCGCCCTTGTTCGGGGCGACGCCCAGGTGCCCGGCGGGGCGGGCGTAGGCACTGCCGCCCGCCAAGGCTGCGTCGATCGCAATACCGCTGCGCTGCTGATGGAAGAACGACATGCTGTCGGCGCGCAGTCCGTCGTACAGCGAGGCGGATATGTCGAAGGGGTGACTGGCCTGGCCGCCGACGACCAGGGTGTAGCCGGTGCCGGTGCCGGTGTACGCGCCGAAGTCCACCAGGTGCGTGGACTGGCCGGACGCCTGGTCGGCGCCGCGCACCGTGGTGGTGCCCGAGGCGGCCACCGCGCCGCCGGCGTCGCGCAGTTGCCAGGCGAGCGGGGCGGTCGCGGAGCCGGCCACGGTGGCCCGCTTGGGGCCGTCGGGCAGGTAGCCGAGCTGGTTGACCCGGACGGGCGTGTCGGCAACGGCGGCCGCGGTGGCGGCAGCCGCGACCGGAACGGTCAGGGCGGTCGTGGACAGGCCGCCGACAGCCAGGGCGAAGCCGGTGAGGACAGCGGCCGCGCGACGTGGCACGCCGCGGGCGAAGGTGACAGGAGGCACGGGTGGAGCCTTCCTTGGTGGGTGGGGAGGCAACGTGTGGGAGCGCTCCCAATGAAGCCAGCGTCCGAACGGCCCCGTCAAGTCTCTTGTTCGTAGCGGTAGTTGACCTGCGCTCCGTCGGCCGGGATCGGGGTGCCGTCCGCGCATCGGTCGCTCACGGTGAGGGACGCACGGCCGTTGCAGCGCCGACCGTCCGCGGCGACCCGCGGCCTCCCTCCCGGTTGCAGCGCCGACCGTCCGCGGCGACCCGCGGCCTCCCTCCCGGCCGGCCCGCCGGGCACCTGAACCGCGCCATCGGATGCACGGGGACGTCCCGGCGCCTTCCGAGCCGCGACTGCCCGACGGTCTGGCCGGATCACGCGCCGCGATGCGGCGCGCGGCCTCAGATGCCCGGAGCGTGAGGGGTGTTGCCGTAGTAGGCGTCCGGTCCGTGCTTGCGGGTGAAGTGCCGTTCCAGCAGATGCCTCGGCGGTTCGGAGGTGTCTCCGAGGCGGGACCCCAGCGCCAGCGTGTGCAGCGCCATCTCCGCCACGGCCTCGCAGATGACGGCGTTCTCCAGTGCGGCCTTCGCGGTGGCGCCCCAGGTGAAGGGGCCGTGTCGTGAGACGAGTGCTCCGGGGACCTCGTCGGCCCGCCGGGGGTCACCGTCGAGCCGGGCGACGATCACCTGTCCGGTGTTGTACTCGTAGTCCTGCGCGCACTGCTCGGCGGTGAGATCCGCGGTCACCGGGACGGGCCCGTTGAAGGTGTCGGCGTGTGTCGTGCCGAGCACCGGGATCGGGCGGCGCGCCTGGGCGAAGGCGACGGCGTGCGCCGAGTGCGTGTGGGTGATGCCCCCGATGGAGGGGAAGGCGCGGTAGAGGCACCGATGGGTTTCGGTGTCGGTGGACGGCCTGAGGTGCCCGTCGACGACCCGTCCGTCCTCCAGCGCCACCGCCACCAGGTCCTCCTCGGTGAGGTCGGCGTAGGAGACCCCGGACGGCTTGATGACGAAGACACCGGCGTCTCGATCTACTCCGCTGACGTTTCCCCAGGTGAGGGTGGCCAGACCGGCCTCCGGGATGCGCAGGTTGGCCGCGAGGACCTCGCGACGGAGGTCCTTGAGGTTGGTCTCGCTCACCGGATTTCTCCCAGGACGCCCCGTCCTTTACGGCGGGGAGGAACGGGTCCTTGGGGCGGAGCCGCGTAACGGCGGAGTTCTCTGCGCATCTGTTCTGACCTGGACTTTCTTTCGTTGTCAGTGGCGACGGTTAGGTTTCGATCGTGACGACGGCAGCGATTGCCGACGGGTCCGGGCATGCTCGGTACACCTACCGGCTGCACCTGTCGTCCACCGCCCGCACTGCTCTGGAAGCGGAGTGGGGGCGGTGTCGTTGGGTATGGAACGAGTGTGTGGCGATGTCCCGGACGGCGACCACCACGCCCGACGCCCACGACCTGCCTCACGCCGGCCACGGCAAGACGGCCGCCGCGAGGCGGCGCTGCTCGACATGGCCCGCAAGCACGGCCGGACCGTGCATCTGGTCAACCCCGCGCACACCGCCATGGACTGCGCACACTGCGGTACGAGAGCCAAGCACCGCCTACCTCTTTCGATGAGAACGTATACGTGCACCGCCTGCGGAACCGTGTCCCCCAGGGGCAAGAACTCCGCCCGCGTGATGCTCGTCCGGGCTGGTCTCGTACCCGGCTGGTGCTGACCTTGTAAGACCTGCCACCTGCTGGGCGTCAGGCGAAGCGAGCTGGGAATCCCCCTCCTTCAGGAGGGGGAGGAGTCAATGCGCTCTCACCGTCTCTCCGACATGGCGGCGGTTTCCTTGGAACCGGCGTTCGGCAGGCCCCGCAGTCGTGCATGAGTGGACTGGACCGATCGGGGGCCGCGCCAGGCGTCGCGGCTGCGCTACCCCAGCTTCCCCCATCAGATTGTGAGCGCTAACAAGCGATAATCTCAAGAGGTACGAGAAGATTCCTGCCCGCATCACGCGGCCAACGCTGCATAATGTGAACGCAAACATCAATTCCCAGCCGACAATCTCCCGATCGGTCCGAGACGTGTGCGGGCCGCGGCTGGTTCGGTACCTTGAGGGAAGGCCGCTCGATGAGGAAAGGAAGAGAGTTGACCCAGCTCCCAGACGTCTCGCGAGCGCCCACGATGACGGACGTCGCGCGCGTCGCCGGCGTGTCCCATCAGACCGTTTCACGAGTGCTCAGCGACCACCCGAACGTCAGCGCCAAGACCCGGGCCGCCGTCACACAGGTCATCGAGCAGCTGGGGTACCGCCGCAACTCGGCGGCCCGTGCTCTGGCCACTCGCCGGACCCACACGCTGGGCGTCATCGCGGTGAACACCACTCTGCACGGGCCCGCCAGCACCGTGGCGGGGGTGCAGGAGGCGGCTCGGGACCGCGGCTACCTGACGTCCGCCGTCACGCTTCGGACCGCCACGCAGACAGCCCTCGCCGAAGCCATGCAGCACCTCGCCGGGTGGGGCGTGGAGGGGATCGTCGCCGTCACTCCGCAACGCGCAGCGGTGCGCGCCCTGGCGGCGCTGGAAGCGCCGTGCCCGGTGGTCACCGTGGAAGGCGGCCACACCCTCGACCTGCCGGGGGTGTCGCTGGACCAGAACCTCGGCGCCCGCATGATCACGGAGCATCTCCTCGCGTCGGGCCACGCCACCGTGTGGCACGTGGCGGGCCCTCCCGACTGGCTCGAGAGCGAGGCCCGCACACAGGGGTGGGAGGACGCACTGCGCGATGCGGGCGCCGAGGTGCCGCCCCTGCTGCGCGGCGACTGGAGTCCGCTGTCGGGGTACCGGGCCGGCCAGCAGCTCGCGGGGCGGTTCCTGGCGTCACGAGGGCGGGGAGCCGGCCTCACCGCGGTGTTCGTCGCCAACGACCAGATGGCCCTCGGTGTCCTGCGGGCCTTGCGGGAAGCGGGCCTGCGCACGCCCGAGGACGTGGCGGTCGCAGGCTTCGACGACATCCCCGAGGCCGAGTTCTTCCCGCCCCCGCTGACGACGATCCGCCAGGACTTCGCCTCGCTCGGCCGCGACAGCATCGCGCTGCTCCTGGACCACATCGAGGGCAGGACCGACGAGTCGACACACCTGGTGGTGGCGCCCGAGCTCATCGTGCGCGCCAGCACGGCCCGCAGGATCGCTCCCCCGGCCGAATGACCCCTGCCCGGCCTGTGGCCCCCCACGGGGAGCCGGGGCCCGAGGGCGCTTCGTACGGGCGGAGACGGCGCGGGCACCAAAGCCGCTGTCCGGTGCCGCAGGGGCACCGGACAGCGGATACGGTCGGCGGACAGCGGATGCGGCCGGACCCGCCCCTTTCAGGCGGTGACCGTGGTGAAACTGTGGATCGTGGTCGACCGGTACAGCTCGCCCGGGCGCAGGACGACCGTCGGGCAGTCGGGGCGGTTCGGGGAGTTGGGGAAGTGCTGGGTCTCCAGCGCGACCCCCGCGTAGGCGTGGTACTGCCTGCCTGCCTTGCCCGTGATGTCACCGGTCAGGCCCTGGGCGGTGTAGACCTGGATGCCCGGTTCGGTGGTGAACACGTCCATGCGGCGGCCGGATGCCGGGGCGTACAACACGGCGGCCTTCCGAGGTCGGGCCTGCACGGCGCCGTCGAGGACCCAGTTGTGGTCGAAGCCGCCGCCGGCGAGGGCCAGTTGCGCATCCGTATGGGTCAGGACGTCGGAGAGCCGCCGGTGCCGGCGAAGGTCGAACGGGGTGCCGCTGACCGGGCGGTGAGGGCCGTCGGGGATCAACTCGGCGTCGACGGGGGTGTAGAGGGGGGCCGCCACCTGGAGGTGGTGGGCCAGGACGTTGCCGCGCCCCTCCCCTTCGAGGTTCCAGTAGGCGTGGTTGGTGAGGTTGACGATCGTCGGCGCGTCGGTGACCGCTTCGTACGACATGGTCAGGTTGTCGTCGCGGTCCAGCGTGTAGGTGAGGCGTACGTTCAGGGCACCGGGAAATCCTTGATCGCCATCTGGGCTGTGCAGGAACAGCCGGACACCGGTGCGGTGCGCCGAGTGGAACGGTTCGCACCGCCACAGGCGCTGGTCGAACCCGTCGGGACCGCCGTGCAGCGTGTGTCCGTTCTCCTGGGTGGCGAGCCGGTGGGTGACTCCGTCGACGACGAACCGGCCGCGCGCGACGCGGTTGGCGTAACGGCCCACCGTCGCGCCGAAGTAGCGTGCGGAGCCCTCGCAGGCGGCGGGGTCGCGGGCCGCGAGCACCACGTCGGCGGTGTGGCCCCAGCGGTCCGGCAGAAACAGGGAACGGAGACGGGCGCCAAGCGTGTGGACCTCCGCGCGGGCCCGGCCGGGGAAGCCGAACCGCCACCTCTCCCCCGTTCCCTCATCGGGCATGCGCAGGGGTCGTTCCGTCCGCGGACAGGCGGAAGCCCGCCCGGGATCAGTGGCCGGGTCGGTGTTTTCGTGTACGTGTTCCATGGTGGTGTTCCCTGGAAGTCGGTCCATCGGAGGGCATGCCGGGAAGCAAGGTGCAATCGCGGCACTCGAACGCTGTGCAGGGGGCTGAGGGGCGCGGCGGCCGGGTGTCAGTCGGCGGCGGGGCGGCGGCCGCTCATCAGACGTTGCAGCACGATGAACACGAGCAGCAGGGCGCCGATGACGATCCGGGTCCACCAGGAGCTGAGCGTGCCCTGGAAGTTGACGACCGTCTGGATCATGCCGAGGACGAGCACGCCGAGGGCGGTGCCCAGGACGAAGCCGGAGCCTCCTGTCAGCAGCGTGCCGCCGATCACGGTGGCGGCGATCGCGTCGAGTTCCATGCCCATGGCGTGGAGGGCGTAGCCGGAGAGCATGTAGAAGGTCATCAACAGGCCGCCGAGGGCGGAGCACAGGCCGCTGACGGCGTACACGGCGATCTTGGTGGAGCCCGTCGGAAGACCCATCAGGCGTGCGGAGGATTCGTTGCCGCCCAGCGCGTAGACGTTGCGGCCGAAGCGCGTGTGGTGCAGTACGACGAAGGCCATCACCAGCACGGCCAGGGCGATGACCACCGGGATCGAGACGAACAGTCCCCCCGGCCCGTACAGCCTGGTCTGCGCGATTCCCGTCGTGGCGGGATCGGTGATCGTGATGGATTCGGTGCTGATCGTGTAGCAGAGCCCGCGGGCGAGGAACATGCCGGCCAGGGTGACGATGAACGGCTGGATCTCGAAGGTGTGGATGATCCAGCCCATGAGTGCCCCGCTCGCGGCGCCGACCAGCAGGACCAGGGGAATGACGGTGGCCAGGGGCCAGCCGTGCGACTCGACCAGCCAGGCGGTGAGCATGGTCGACAGGGCCACCATGGAACCGACGGACAGGTCGATGCCGCCGGTGAGGATGACGAAGGTCGCCCCGACCGCGACGACCAGCAGGAACCCGTTGTCGATCAGCAGGTTGAGTACGACCTGCGTGGAGAGGAAGCCCTCGTAGCGCACCGATCCGACGCTGAACATGACGGCCAGCAGAACGGCCGTGACGATCAGCGGGATATGGGTGCGGGTGCGCGGGGACACGGCCGCGAAGGGGCGGGTGAGGTGCGCGGCGGCGCTCGCGATGCCGGTGCTCATGCGCGTACCTCCTGCTGCTGCGGGGCGGCGCCCGCCGTGGTGTGGGATCGGGGAGTGATCGTCCTGCGGCGGCGCAGGACCTTGGCCCGGAAGACCGGGGACTGCACGAGGCAGACGACGATGACGACGAAGGCCTTGAAGACGAGGGTCGTCTCGGGTGGGACGCCGAGGGTGTAGACGGTGGTGGAGAGGGTCTGGATGATCAGGGCGCCCAGGACGGTGCCGCCGAGGGAGAAGCGTCCTCCGGTCAGGGCGGTGCCGCCGACGACGACCGCGAGGATCGCGTCGAGTTCGATCCAGAGGCCGGCGTTGTTGCCGTCGGCGCTGGAGACGTTGGAGCTGATCATCAGCCCGGCGACGGCGGCGCACAGCGCGCTGAAGACGTAGACCAGGGCGAGCAGACCGCCGGCGCGGATGCCGACCAGGCGGCTGGCGGCGGGGTTGCCGCCCACGGACTCGATCAGCATCCCGAGTGCGCTGCGACGGGTGACGAAGGCGGTGAGCGCGACGAGGGCGGCTGCCAGGAGGACGGCGAACGGGAAGGTCAGCCAGTAGCCGCCCCCGATCATCTTGTAGGGGGCGCTGGTCACCGTGACGATCTGGCCGCCGGTGATCAGCTGGGCGACGCCGCGGCCCGCGACCATGAGGATCAAGGTGGCCACGATGGGCTGCACCCCCAGACCGGACACCAGGAAGCCGTTGGCCAGGCCCAGTACGAGTGCGACGCCGAGCGCGAGGGCGACGGCCGTGAGCATCGTGGCGACGCTGCCGGGATGTGCGGCGGTGGAGATGTGCCCACAGGCGAGGGCGCCGGCGATGGCGACGGTGGAACCCACCGAGAGGTCGATGCCGCGGGTGGCGATGACGAGGGTCATGCCGAGCGCCACCAGGATGAGGGGCGCGCCGAACTGGAGGATGTCGATGAGGCTGCCGTAGAGGTGGCCGTCGCGTACGCGGACGGCGAAGAAGTCGTGGTGGAACGCGAGGTTGCCGAGGAGCAGGGCGAGCAGGACGAGCGTTGGCCACAGCAGGCGGTGGCCGGTCAGTCGTCTCCCGATGGCGCCGGCCGCCTCGAACGTGGAATGGGCGGGCTGGGGGGTCATGAGTCCGATCCCGTGGCGATGGTCGTGAGGATGCGTTCGGGCGTGACGGTGTCGTCGTTCCTGAGGGTCGCCACCATGCGGTGGTCGCGGAGCACGGCGATGTGGTGGCTCAGGCGCAGGACCTCTTCGAGTTCCGCCGAGATGAACAGCACGGCGGTGCCCTCCCCGGCCAGGCGGGCCACGAGTTTCTGGATCTCCGCCTTGGCCCCGATGTCGATGCCCCGGGTGGGTTCGTCGAGGATCAGGAGCCGGGGTGCGGTCAGCAGCCAACGCGCGAGAAGGACCTTCTGCTGGTTGCCTCCGCTGAGGTGGCGTACCTGTGCTTCGGGGTCGGCGGGACGGATGTCCAGGGCTTCGATCCAGTGCCGCGCCAGTTCGTCCTGTTTCGCGCGGGCCAGCGGCCTGGTCCAGCCGCGGGCGGCCTGCAGGGCGAGGACGATGTTCTCGCGGACCGTGAGCTCGCCCACCAGTCCCTCGGACTTGCGGTTCTCGGAGCAGAAGGCGATGCCCCGGGCGATGGCGTGGCGGGGGGTGCGCAGGACTGCCTGCTTGCCCTCGATGCGGACTTCTCCGGAGTCCGCGCTGTCCGCGCCGAACAGGAGGCGCGCCACTTCGGTGCGGCCCGAACCCAGGAGGCCGGCCAGTCCGATGACCTCGCCGGCGTGGATGTCGAGGTCGTACGGTTCGATCGAGCCCGTGCGGGTCAGTTGTCGTGCCCGGAGGAACGGCTCGCCGGACACCCGTTCGGCCGCTTGCTCGTGGGCACGGCCCGACAACTGGTCGAGGGTGGCCAGTTCTCCGCCGATCATGCGCTGTACCAGTGTCACCGCAGTGAGCTCGCCGATGGCGTACTCGCCCTCCAGCCGGCCGTTGCGCAGGATGGTGACGCGGTCGCAGAGATCGAATACCTGGTCGAGGAAGTGTGTGACGAACAGGATGGCCGCACCGCGGTCCCGTAGGCGCCGCACCAGCGTGAAGAGCTGGGCCACCTCTTCGCGGTCCAGGCTCGAGGTCGGTTCGTCCAGCACGAGCACCTTCGCCGAGACGTCCACCGCCCGGACGATGGCGACCAGTTGCTGCACCGCCAGGGAATGCGAGTCGAGCAGGCTGGTGACGTCCAGGTCGAGGTCCAGTTCCGTCAGCAGCTCGGCCGCCCGCTGCCGCATCGCGGACCAGTGGATGAGGCCGAACCGGCGCGGTTCGCGCCCGATGAGGATGTTCTCGGCGACCGAGATGTTCGGGCAGAGGTTCACCTCCTGGTAGACGGTGCTGATTCCGGCCTGCTGTGCCTGGAGGGGATCCGTGAACGCGTGCGGCCGACCGTCGACGACGATCGTGCCGCCGTCGGCGGGGTGGACACCGGTGAGCACTTTGATCAGGGTGGACTTCCCGGCGCCGTTCTCGCCCATCAGGGCGTGCACCTCACCGGGGAAGAGCCGCAGCGCGACTCCGTCGAGGGCGAGCACGCCCGGGAACTGCTTGCGGATGTCGTGGGCTTCCAGGACCGGCCGCGGGCCGCCGGCGCCCGTGGGCGGCGGGGTGGACGGTGATGCCATCCGCCCTCCTCTCATGGGTGGGGTGGTGGAGCGGGCTCCGGATGGTGGAGGAGGCACGTGAGCCGGGCCTCCTGCGGCACCGGAACCTGGCGGCGTCAGTAGTTCCGGGACGGCAGCGCGGCCGCGGCCTTGTCCTGTGGGAAGACACCCTCCTCGGTCTCGACGCGGGGCGGCACGCTCTCCCCGGCCACGACCTTCTTGGCCAGTTCCATCAGCTGGTCACCGAGCATGGGGTTGCACTCCACCACGACGTTGATCTTGCCCTCGGTCATCGCGACGAAGGCGTCCTTGATTCCGTCCACCGAGATCACCTTGATGTCCGTACCGGGCTTCTTGCCGGACTCCTCGATGGCCTGGATGGCGCCGAGGGCCATGTCGTCGTTGTGGGCGTAGAGGACGTCGATGTCCTTCTGGGACTTCAGGAACGCCTGCATGACTTCCTTGCCCTTGGCGCGGGTGAAGTCGCCCGACTGCGAGGCAACGATCTTGAACTTGCCGTCGCTGCGGATGACGTCGGCGAAGCCGGCCTTGCGGTCGTTGGCGGGTGCGGACCCCGTGGTGCCCTGGAGCTCGACGATGTTGACCGGGCCCCGCTCCTTCGCGTACGCGCCGGTCAGCCACTCGCCCGCGGACTTTCCCTCCTTGACGAAGTCCGAGCCCAGGAAGGTCTTGTAGAGGGAGGTGTCCTCGGTGGCCACGGCGCGGTCGGTGAGGATGACCGGGATGCCCGCGTCCTTGGCCTCCTTCAGCACCGTGTCCCAGCCGGACTCCACGACCGGCGAGAAGGCGATCACGTCGACCTTCTGCTGGATGAAGGTACGGATCGCCTTGATCTGGTTCTCCTGCTTCTGCTGCGCGTCGGAGAACTTGAGGTCGATCCCGGCCTTCTTCGCCGCCTCCTGGACGGACTTGGTGTTGGCGGTACGCCAACCGCTCTCGGCGCCGACCTGGGCGAAGCCCATGGTGATCGAGCCGCCGGAGCCCGACTTGGCTCCGGCGGAGACCCCGGAGTCGGGGCCCTCGGTCGAGCAGGCGGTCAACGCCGAGGAGGCGAGAAGGGCGACGGTGAGGACGAGAGCTGCTCTGCGCGTCATGACGGGTGTCCTTTCAGGGGGTACGGAGGAGGCTCCGCCCGGCCGGGGCAGGGCTGTGCCCGGGGTCAGGGGCAGGGGCGGGGCCGGGGTCGGCTGGAGAGGGATGCCTTCGAGAAGCGGGCGCCGTCGCATTGTGAGCGCTAACAAGCTTGGTTCTCAACCCCCTTGCGCGCGTTACCTCTCCGTTACCGTGCCCGGGCCGGCGAAAGGGCCGGGATTCACGCCGACCTCTTGCCTATCGACATTGTTAGCGCTCACACTGCATGGCGTCGGGCCCTCGGCCGACCGCCAGGATCGCGGGACGGCATCTCCGGCCGCCGGCCGCGCCGCCTGCCCCCGACCCCACGGCTCCCTCGAAAGGCACTCTGTTGACGTCACCCCACCCCCTCGCGCCCACCCCGCCCTCCGAGGAATCGGAGCAGTACACGGTCGGCGTCGACTTCGGCACGCTGTCGGGCCGCGCCGTGGTGGTGCGGGTCCGCGACGGTCAGGAGCTGGCCGCGGCGGTCCACGCCTACCGTCACGGCGTCATCGACCGGCACCTGCCGCACGGCGGTGCGCAACTGCCTCCTGACTGGGCCCTGCAACACCCCCAGGACTGGCGGGACGTACTGCGTCACGCCGTCCCGGAGGCCGTGGAGGCGGCCGGGATCGATCCCGCCGCGGTGATCGGCATCGCCACCGACTTCACCGCCTGCACCGTCCTGCCCACGCTGGCCGACGGGACTCCCCTCGCCGAGACCGAGCTCGCCGGACGGCCGCACGCATGGCCCAAGCTGTGGAAGCACCACGCGGCCCAGTCGCACGCCGACCGCATCAACGAACTCGCCCACGCCCGCGGGGAGAAGTGGATCGCCCGCTACGGCGGCCGGATCTCCGCGGAGTGGCAGTTCGCGAAGGCCCTCCAGGTCCTGGAGGAGGATCCGCTCGTCTACCGCACCTGCGCGCGGTGGATCGAGGCAGCCGACTGGATCGTGTGGCAGCTCACCGGAACCGAGTCCCGCAACGCCTGCACCGCCGGATACAAGGGCATCCACCAGGACGGCGCGTACCCGAGCGAGGAGTACCTGGCCGCGCTGAACCCCGGGTTCGCCGACTTCGCACGCACCCGCCTCGAATTCCCCCTCTCCGCACTGGGCTCACGCGTGGGCTCGCTCAGTACCCGGGCAGCGGCTTGGACAGGGCTGCGCGCCGGCATCGCCGTGGCCGCGGGCAACGTCGACGCCCATGTCACCGCGGCGGCGGCCCGGGCCGTCGGAAACGGTCAGCTGCTCGCCATCATGGGCACCTCCACCTGCCACGTCGTGAACGCTCCCGTCCTCGCCGATGTCCCCGGCATCTGCGGTGTCGTCGGCGGCGGGATCGTCGAGGGCGCCTACGGCTACGAGGCCGGCCAGAGCGCCGTCGGCGACATCTTCGCCTGGGTGCTGGACCAAGGCGTCCCGCCGGACTACCTCGCCGAGGCCGCCGAGCGCGGCGAGGACCTGCACGCGCTGCTGACCCGGAAAGCCGCCGCGCAGCCGGTCGGCGGCCACGGACTGGTCGCCCTCGACTGGCTGAACGGCAACCGTTCGGTGCTCGTCGACCACCACCTCTCCGGAGTCATCGTGGGTCTGACCCTCGCGACCCGCCCCGAGGACGTCTACCGCGCGCTGCTCGAAGCCACCGCGTTCGGCACCCGCGTCATCGTGGAGGCCCTCGAGACCGGCGGCGTACCGGTGCACGAGTTCATCGTCGCCGGCGGACTGGCCAAGAACGAACTGCTGATGCAGATCTACTCCGACGTGCTGCGCCGTCCCGTCTCCCTCGCCGCGTCCGACCAGGGCCCCGCCCTCGGGTCCGCCATCCACGCCGCCGTAGCCGCCGGCGCACACCGCGACGTACGAACGGCCACCGCCGCCATGGGCCGCCGACTGCCCTCCGTCTACCGGCCCGACGCCTCGCGGGCCGACGCCTACGACGCCCTCTTCGCCGAATACCGGCTCCTGCACGACCACTTCGCCGCCGACGGCCTGCTGCACCGCCTGAGGAGCATCCGCGACATGACCCACACCGCCGACTGACGCGCCCCGCCGTCCAATCCAGCTACCCCACCCGCCCGCCGCCCCCAACGCCCTTGCGGGGACGTCACCTTCAGGAGTCCATGTGCCCAGCCGAACATCTCCCGCCCAGGAAATCTGGTTCCTCACGGGCAGCCAAGGGCTGTACGGGGAGGAGACGCTGAAGCAGGTCGCCGAACAGTCGCGGCAGATCGCCACCGCCCTGGCCGACGTCTCCGGCATCCCCGCACGTGTCGTGTGGAAGCCGGTACTGACCGACGCCGACGCCATCCGCCGGATGTGCCTCGATGCCAACGCCGACGACGCGTGCATCGGGCTCATCGCCTGGATGCACACCTTCTCGCCGGCCAAGATGTGGATCGCCGGACTGGACGCGCTGCGCAAGCCGTTGCTCCATCTCCACACCCAGTCGAACCTGTCCCTGCCCTGGGACACCATCGACATGGACTTCATGAACCTCAACCAAGCCGCCCACGGAGACCGCGAGTTCGGGCACATCCAGGCCCGCCTCGGCGTGCCCCGCAAGACCGTGGCCGGCCACGTCACCGATCCGGTCACGACCGCACGCGTCGCGATCTGGGCGCGGGCGGCCGCCGCGCGATCCGAACTGGCCACCCTCAAGGTCGCCCGCTTCGGCGACAACATGCGCGACGTGGCCGTCACCGAAGGCGACAAGGTCGAGGCCCAGCTGCGCTTCGGCGTCTCCGTCAACACCTACGGCGTCAACGACCTGGTGGAGGTCGTCGACGGCGCGGACGAGAGCGAGGTGGCTTCCCTCGTCGAGGAGTACGCGGACCTGTACCACCTGGCGCCGGAACTGCGACCGGGAGGCGAACGCCACGACTCGCTGCACTACGCGGCCCGCATCGAAGCCGGCCTGCGCACCTTCCTCGAGACGGGCGGCTTCGGGGCGTTCACCACCAACTTCGAGGACCTGGGCGGGCTGCGCCAGCTGCCGGGCCTCGCCGTCCAGCGGCTCATGGCCCAGGGGTACGGCTTCGGAGGAGAGGGCGACTGGAAGACCTCCGTGCTGTTGCGCGCCCTCAAGGTGGCCGCGACCGGTCTCCCGGGCGGCACCTCCTTCATGGAGGACTACACCTACGACATGACACCCGGCAACGAGCTCATCCTCGGCGCGCACATGCTGGAAGTCTGTCCCACCCTCGCGACCGCCAGGCCCAGCTGCGAGATCCACCCCCTCGGCATCGGCGGGCGCGAGGACCCGGTCCGCCTGGTCTTCGACGCCGCGCCCGGCGCGGCCGTGGTCGTCGGCATCGCGGACCTCGGCGACCGCTTCCGTCTGATCGCCAACGACATCGACGTGGTGGCACCGCCCCACCCGCTGCCCGCCCTGCCGGTTGCCCGCGCCGTCTGGCGGCCCCACCCCGACCTGCGGACCTCCACCGAATCCTGGCTGACGGCCGGAGGACCGCACCACACCGTCCTCAGTACCGCCCTCACCTCCGACCACCTCGACGATCTGGCGGAGATGCTCCGCCTGGAACTCGCCCTCATCGAGGAGACCACCACTCCGAAGCAGTTCCGGCGCGACCTCCGCTGGAACCAGGCGTACCACCGGCTGGCGCAGGGACTCTGACTGCTGCTCCGGGAGAGCGTGTGACGGATGGGCGCGTAGAGGCCGGGCAGGCCCTCACGGGCTGCCCGGCCTCCTCGTACGCGTCGCCGTCCCCAGGCGGGGCGGGGTGCTATTCGAGCAGCTCCGCGTATGAGCCCATGGCCAGGGCGATGTCCGCCTGGGCCCAGAACCGGTGGTACGTGAAGACGGGTGCGGCGCCGCCGGCGAGGTAGGCCTCGATCTTCGGCCAGGCCGGGTCGTTCCGGTAGAAGGTGCGGATCGAGGCGAAGGTGGACGAGGAGTTCACCTTGTCGCCGTTCGGCATCGTGCCGGTCCACGTGCCGGGTACGTATACCGGGTTGCCGAAGCGGCTGTAGTCGGTCCGGGTCTCCGGTACCGAGACCCCCAGCGGGTCCTGGTGGTGGGCCCACATGCCGTCGAGCAGGGCCTTCGCGACCCTCTTGGCCTCGGCGTCGCCGGACTTCGCGGCGTAGTACGTCAGGGTCTTGGCGTAGGCGGCGGCCACGCCGACGTCGTCGGTGTAGTCGGCGACGGTGACGTGCAGGCCCGCGTTGGCGCCGGGCGCGGACGCGTTCCAGGTGTCCGGAGCGCCCGACCACTGGAGGGTGGAGGGGATCCGGTACGTGCCGTCGGGGTTGATCGTGGTCTTCGACAGGGCCCAGCCGACCCACTTGTCGAGCACCGTCTTGGCGCCTGCGTCGCCGGTCTGCCGGTAGTACTCGGCCACCCGCTCCATGGACCAGGCCTGGAAGCCGAACCACTGGTTGGACGCGGGGTCGTGGTAGACCGGCTTCTCGTCGTAGAAGAGGCCGTGGAAGGTGGGGGTCCCGGCCGGAGGCTGCGCGTACCGCCCCTGCCAGCTGTTGGTGGCGCCGCCCGCGATGGCGCCCTCGTCGGATTGGAGCCAGCGGTAGAACTCCAACTGCCGGTCGAGGCTGGTCGCCCAGTCCGCCGCGCCGGTCGGCGACTTGGGCTTCAGCGGGGCGTACTCGCTGAGCGCGTAGGCGGCGAGCGGGTTCTGGTATCCGCCGTGGGCGTGGCTGGAGCCGATCCGCCAGGACCAGCCGGCCGAGGTGTCGGTGGCGCCGCCCCAGGCGTAGTACCAGGACATCAGGTAGTGCGCGCTGTCCTTGCCGGTGCCGGCGGGGCAGGCGGTCGGTCCGACGCAGTTCCCGGACTTCTTGAAGTACTTGTCGAACATGGCGTACCGCAGGTAGTCGCCCATCTTGGCCGCCTTGGCGACGGTCGCGGTGACCTGGGTTCCCTTGCCCTGTTCCTTGGCCCAGATGTCGGCCCAGTAGGCGGCCTGCACGGCGCGCGCGTCGGCGTCCGGGGCGTTGGTGAACTTCCACTGCCTGGCGTAGGAGGAGTCGCCGGTGAAGAGGTCGAGGTAGCCGTTCTTCCCGCCGAAGGTGAAGTTGTCGCAGGTGGGGTGCGGCACGGTCTCCCAGACCGATTCCTGGGGTCCGCGCTGGAAGGTGTTGATGTACGAGGGTCCGGTCGCGGTCGGTCCGGCGGAGCACTTGCCGGGCTCGTTGCCGTAGCCGTAGACGTTGTCGACGTCCTGGAGCCAGTGCATGCCGTAGATGTCGTCCGTGCCGTACGCGCTCTTCAGCTCACCGGCGATCGGGTCCGCACCGGCGGCCACTCCCCCGTCGAGCCGGGCCGGGTACTGCGAGGGAAGGTCGTGCTCGGGGGCGTAGGTGGCGGGCTTGGAGGCGTTGTACGAGCCGGTCGTCGGCTGGTCGGCATGCGTGGGGATCATGAACTTCTCCATGGTCTCCCACGCGCCGTTGAACTTCGTCCAGTCCCCGGTGATCTTCCCGTACATCGCCTGCAGCCAGATCAGGTAGCTGTACGCCTCCGAGGTCGTCTCGTGCCCGTGGTCCGGGGCCTCCACGATCAGGGTCTCGACGGAGTGGTAGGGGATGCCCTCGGGCGAGAAGTACCCGTTGGCCGGGTTGGTGATCTTCCCGTGCAGGTCGAGGAAGCGTGCGTCGTACGTGGAGTCGGCGGCCAGCTCGGCGACCGTCACCTCGGCCTTGGCGTGGCCGGGTGCGGTGGCGGTGAAGACGGCGGAGCCGGAGCCGGTCGTCCCGGCGGTGACCGTCACCTTCTGGGCGGCGTTCCAGTTCGCCGGGGTGAAGGTGAGGGCGGCGGGCGTCGCGGCGAGGTCGGTGTTGCCCGAGGTGCGGGCGATGCCCACCGTGACGTTCGCGGCCGGCTGCTTGGACAGCTTGAGGTCGAAGGTGCCCGTCTCCCCGCGACGTACGGAGAACTGCGCGGGGGTGGCGACGAGCGCGGGCCCGGCGGCGACGGTGATGCCGACGGGGGCCGACTCGGCGGAGGCTCCGAGGCTGTCGTAGGCCTTGGCGTAGAGGGAGTGGGAGCCGGCGGCCAAGCCGGCGGCCGAGAACGTGAAGGGCGCGGAGGTGTCCGTGCCCAGGAGGGTGGTGTCGCTGTAGAACTCGACCTTGCCGATGGTGGCGCCGTCGGCCGCGGCGGCGGTGGCGGCGAGCGGGACGGGAGTTCCCGCCGTGTAGACGGCGCCCGCGGTGGGGCTGGTCAGGACGGTGACCGGGGGCTGGTGGGCTCCGGTGCACGGGGTGCCGTTGACGGCGAAGGAAGTGGGTGCAGCGTTTGTCCCGCTGTAGGCGAACTGGGCGCCGGCTGTGACGGCCGCGCCGGCAGCGACGGTCCTGTTCCAGTCCGGGGCCGTCACGCGGACGCTCTTGCCGGACTGGGTCCAGGTGCCGTTCCAGCCGTTGGTCAGCTGCTGGTTGCCGGAGTAGTCGTAGGTGAGGGTCCAGCCCTCGAGTGCGGCCGCGGACCGGTTGGTGAGGGTGAGCTCGGCGGTGAAGCCCGAGCCCCAGTCGTTGGCCTTGTAGTCGACGCTGCACTGCACCGCCGCGGCCGCGGCGCTGCCGGCGCCGACGACCGTGAGGCCCAGGGGAAGGCAGAGGGAGAAGGCCGTGGCCGACGCGATCAGCAGCCTGCGTCGTTTGTGCAGTCTGGGTGGGGGATGTGCCGACATGCCGATGGTTCTCCTCGCGGCTCGGGGAGACGGGATGGGCGAAACGATCGTGCACAAGCTCTGAACCAGTGGGAGCGCTCCCACTGTGCAGACGGGGTCCGGCGGCGTCAAGACACGTGAAGAGTCGAAAGCATTTCGGCGAGGAATTTACTCAAGCCCCCTTTTGCTTGGCATCAGTTGCCGCTACGGTCTGGCCCCAACCAGTGGGAGCGTTCCCATCGCTCGACGCACCGTCAGGGTGCGCACCCCTGCTGCAAGGACTCGCTCCTTGACACCCCGCGCCTGTCAGCGCTGCTCGGCGGAGCAGGGCTGGCCTAGCGCGACGGCGGCACCTGCCGGTCCCCGGGATCGTCCACGACGACCCGGGCCAGGGGCTCACGAATTCCCCCACCCCCACCTCACCTTCGGTCCCGGCCCCGGGTCCCCAGGTCGCGGGCGAGATCGGCGAGCACACACCTACGGACAGGCCACCCGCTCCCTACGACGGCACACCTCCGCACAGCAGCACTGCCCGCATCGGCATCGGCTGCGCGACCCCCTGCGCAGCCTGGACTGAAAGGCACCCACGAAATGAGCCGTACCGTCCCCCGCACCGCCTTACTGGCGGCCCTCAGTCTCGTCACGGCCGCCGGCGCCACCGCCACGGCGTTCGGCACCACGTCCGGCGCGACCGCCGCCGGCTGCAAGGTCGAGTACCAGATCTCGAACCAGTGGAACAACGGGTTCGGCGCCAATGTGGTCGTCACCAACACCGGTGACCCGGTGGCCTCCTGGACCGTCGAGTGGTCCTACGCGGACGGCCAGAAGGTCACCCAGGGCTGGAACGCCACCATCACCCAGTCCGGGGCCGCGGTCACCGCGCAGAGCATGTCCTACAACGGGTCGCTGGCCACGGGCGGTTCGACGTCCTTCGGCTTCAACGGTTCGCACACCGGCACGAACACCGTGCCCGCGACGTTCAAGCTGAACGGCGTCACCTGCAACGGCGCCACCGACCCGACCACACCCCCGACGACCCCGCCCACGACGCCGCCGACCACTCCTCCGCCCTCCGGCGGCAAGGTCGACAACCCGTACGCCGGCGCCAAGGTGTACGTGAACCCCGAGTGGTCCGCGAGGGCCGCCGCCGAGCCGGGCGGCACCAGGGTGTCCAACCAGCCCACCGCCGTCTGGCTTGACCGCATCGCCCTCGTCACGGGCACGAGCGGCACGATGGGTCTGCGCGACCACCTCAACGCGGCCCTGACACAGAAGGGCAGCGGCGAACTCGTCGTCCAGCTGGTGATCTACAACCTGCCCGGCCGGGACTGCTCCGCGCTCGCCTCCAACGGCGAACTGGGCCCCACCGAGATCGACAGGTACAAGACGCAGTACATCGACCCCATCGCCGCCATCCTCGCCGACCCCAAGTACGCGGCGCTCCGGATCGTCACTACCGTCGAGATCGACTCCCTGCCCAACCTCGTCACCAACGTCTCCGGCCGCCCCACCGCCACCGCCAACTGCGACGTGATGAAGGCCAACGGCAACTACATCAAGGGCGTCGGCTACGCGCTGAACAAGCTGGGCTCGATCGCCAACGTCTACAACTACGTGGACGCCGGCCACCACGGCTGGCTCGGCTGGGACGACAACTTCGGCGCCTCCGCCGAGATGTTCAAGCAGGCCGCGACCGCCGAGGGCTCCACGCTCTCCAACGTGCACGGCTTCATCGTGAACACGGCCAACTACAGCGCTCTCAAGGAAGACCACTTCAAGATCGACGACTCGGTCAACGGGACCTCCGTGCGCCAGTCGAAGTGGGTCGACTGGAACCGCTACACGGACGAGCTGTCGTACGCCCAGGCCATGCGGGCGAAACTGGTCTCCCTGGGCTTCGACGCCAACCTCGGCATGCTCATCGACACCTCCCGCAACGGCTGGGGCGGCACCGCCAGGCCCACCGGACCCGGCGCGTCGACGAGCGTCGACACCTACGTCAACGGCGGGCGCTACGACCGGCGCATCCACCTCGGCAACTGGTGCAACCAGTCGGGCGCCGGGCTCGGCGAGCGGCCGCAGGCGGCCCCGGCCGCCGGCATCGACGCGTACGTGTGGATCAAGCCGCCGGGCGAGTCGGACGGCGCGAGCAAGGAGATCCCGAACAACGAGGGCAAGGGCTTCGACCGGATGTGCGACCCGACCTACACCGGCAACGTACGCAACGGGAACAGCATGTCGGGATCCCTCCCGAACGCGCCGCTCGCCGGACAGTGGTTCTCCGCCCAGTTCCAGGAGCTCCTCAAGAACGCCCACCCGGCACTGTGACGCACCGCCGGTGAAGGACCCGGAGCCGTAGGGAACCGTCTGGTTCCGTACGGCTCCGGGCCGTACCCCACCCAGGTGCCTCAGTCTTCAGCAGCACTCCAAAAAACAGCACTCGGGACTCAGGAGGAATCCCTCACGATCAGCTCCGTCGGAAGGATCCGTCGTGGCTCCTCCCCCGCCACGGGACCGGCCCCGGTCCTCTCCCCGATCTTCTGGAGCAACAGCCGGGTCATCGTGCGCGCCATCTCCTCGATCGGCTGGCGCACGCTCGTCAACGGCGGATCCATCAGACGGGCCACCGCCGAATCGTCCACGCCGACCAGCGCCACGTCCTCGGGGACCCGCCGCCCCGCCTCACGCAGCACCCCGCGCGCACCGGCCGCCATCACATCCGACGCGGCGAAGACGGCATCCAGCCCGGGATCACGCGCCAGGAGCTCACGCATCGCCAGCCCGCCGCCCGCCTCGGTGAAGTCCCCGGCCGCAACCAGCGACTCATCGGGCACGATCCCGGCCTCGGCGAGTCCCGCACGGTAGCCGCCCAGACGCGCCCGGGCCACGTACATGTCCGGCGACCCACTGATCGTCGCGATCCTGCTCCGGCCCCGCCCCACCAGGTGGGCGACGGCCGCCCGTCCCGCACCGATGTTGTCGGAGTCCACATAGGCCACCGGCTCGGCCTCCGAACGCCGCCCGTTCATGACGAGCGGCACCCCCAGCCTCGCGATCCGGTCGGGCAGTGGGTCATCACCATGCACCGATGCCAGCAGCACACCGTCGACCCGCCGCGCGGCCAGATAGTGCTCGAACCGCTGCCGCTCCGCCTCCGTACGGACCAGCGTGAGCAACAACTGCTTGTCCGCTTCGGCCAGCTCGGCGCTCACGCCGCGGATCAGGTCGAGGAAGTAGGGCTCCGAGAACAGCCTGGCCTCGGTCTCCGGAATGACCAGGGCCACCGCGTCGGTCCGGCTGCCGGCCAGGGCTCTGGCCGCCTGGTTGGGTACGTACCCCAGCTCTGCGACGGCCCGGGCTATGGCGACCTTGGCCCGCTCGCTCACCCGCGGCGAGCCGTTGATGGCCCTGGAGACCGTACCCCGGCCGACGCCGGCCAGGGCCGCGACCTCTTCCAGGGTGGGCCTGCCGTTCTGCCGTCCGCTCACGCTCTTGAACTCCCCTCGTGCGCCCACGCACTCTGCGCCGGGCGCAGGCCCGGTCGGCTGGTCAGGCAAGCCGGTGCACCCGTCCGGAGCCGGGGAACACGCTACGCGCCCCTCTGAAGTGGGAGCGCTCCCACATTACTCTCGATCCCCTCCCGGCACCATGGGCGCATTCACCACGAACGAGCTAGAGAACGCAGCCGCGCGTGCCGAACTCCCCTGCCCTGGATTTGCGTTCATCTCTTGACACCCGCACCCACCAGGCAGCAACCTTCCGGCAACGAAGTGGGAGCGCTCCCACCCATGGGTGCGACAACGGCTTCACATCAGGTCCGGGCGGCCCTTTGGCCGAGCCGCGAACAGCCGGCCGGACCCCACGGCGCACAACGAGCAGCACCTCGGACGAGGAGAGTGGCATGCGTACTTCCAGCAGCAGACAGGGGCGCGGACGCGGGCACCGCACCGTGAGCAAAGCGGTCGCCGCGGTCGCCGTCATAGCGACCGGGACGGCCCTGCTCACCGGCTGCGGCGGCGACGACAACGGCAAGGGCGACGACGCGGCCGGCGGGCAGATCACGCTGCGGATCGGTACCTTCGGTTCCTTCGGCTACGACGACGCGACCGGGGCCAAGCTCTACGCCGAATACACGAAGACCCACCCGAACATCAAGATCGTAGAGTCGAACGTCGCGGACGGGCAGAAGTACTGGGACACGCTCAAGCTGCGGCTTTCCCGCAACAGCGGCCTCTCGGACATCCAAGCCCTGGAGGTGGGCTACATCGCGGAGGCCACCGGGCCCGCCATGGCCGGCAAGTGGGCCGACCTCGGCACGACGGGCGGCGCGGACGTCGGCGCGTTCCTCGACTGGAAGGTCAAGCAGGCCACCACGGGCGACGGCAAGGTCATCGGCCTCGGCACCGACATCGGCCCGATGGCCATCTGCTACAACAAGGACCTCTTCGCCGCGGCCAAGCTGCCGACCGATCGCACCGAGGTCGCCAAGCTGTGGGCCGGCGACTGGGCGAAGTTCATCGCCACCGGCGAGACGTACAAGAAGAACGCCCCCGCCGGGACCGCCTTCCACGACTCCGCGAGCGGTCTCTTCAACGCCGTGATCTCCAGCGAGCCGATGCAGTACGCGAACGCCAAGGGCGAGCTGGACTACCAGAACAGTCCGGGCGTGAAGAAGGCGTGGGACACCGCCGTGGCGGCCACGAAGGGCGAACTGACGGCGAAGCTGCGCCAGTTCGATGAGAAGGGCACCTGGAACGCGGCCTTCAAGAACTCGAAGTTCGCCACCGTCGCCTGCCCCAGCTGGATGACGGGCATCATCAAGGACCAGGCGGGCCCGGAGAACCAGGGCAAGTGGGACATCGCCGCGCCGCCCGTGGCCGGCAACTGGGGCGGCTCCTTCCTCGCCGTCCCGAAGTCGGGCAAGCACGCCAAGGAGGCGGCCGAACTCGCCGCCTGGCTCACCGCACCGGCGCAGCACGCCAAGGTCTTCGGTGTGAACGGCAACATCCCCTCCTCCAAGGACACCCTCGCCTCGCCGGCGGTTCAGGACGCCAAGCTGCCGTACTTCGGTGACACCCCGGTCGGCAAGATCTACTCGCAGGCCGCGGCCGGCATCACGCCCGCCCCGATCAGCCGCTGGGACGGCCAGGTGAAGACCTTCCTCACCGACAACGGCATCCTCGACATCGAGCAGCGCGGCACCGACCCGGCGAAGGCCTGGGAGAACGTCAAGAAGCTGGTCGACGACAAGATCGACCAGTAACGGGGGCAGTGTGACGGCCCGCCGCCACCCGCTGCCTCCCCCGCGGGTGACGGCGGGCCGTCCGACCGTCCGCACCATCGCGTCACCGCATCACTGCACGCATCGACCTGGAAGGAAGCCCCCGTGGCCACCTCCGTACGGGCGACGGGTGGCGGCTCCGCGCCCCCCGCCGCACAAGCCCCGGGCTCCGGCGCCGGCCCCGACTCCCCCGGGCCGCGGCCCTCCGGCCGGAGCGGCTGGCGCAGCACGCTCTACCGCCTCGACCTGAAGGCGGTCCCGTACGTCTTCATCGCCCCCTTCTTCCTCACCTTCGCCGCCTTCGGCCTCTTCCCCCTGATCTACACGGGCTGGCTCTCCCTGCACCGGGTCGAACTCGGCGGCAGCGCGCAGTGGAAGGGAACGGAGAACTACAGCTCACTGGCGACCAGCGAGTTCTTCTGGAACGCGCTCGCCAACACCTTCACCATCGGTGTGATCTCGACCGTCCCCCAGCTGCTGATGGCCCTCGGCCTGGCGCATCTGCTCAACTACAAACTCCGCGGGCGCGGTTTCTTCCGCGTGGCGATCCTCGCCCCGTACGCCACCTCGATCGCCGCGGCCACGCTCGTCTTCGCCCAGCTCTTCAACACCGACTACGGTCTGATCAACACGGTCCTGGGCTGGGCGGGCTTCGACCCGATCGCCTGGGAGTCCTCCAAGTGGCCCGCCCAGATCGCGATTTCGACGATCGTGACCTGGCGGTGGACGGGCTACAACGCACTGATCTACCTCGCGGCCATGCAGGCCGTACCCCAGGACCTCTACGAGGCGGCCGCGTTGGACGGAGCCACCCGCTGGCGCCAGTTCCTCAGCGTCACCATCCCCTCCATCCGGCCGACGATCCTCTTCACGATCATCGTCTCCACCATCGGAGCCAGCCAACTCTTCGGCGAGCCCATGCTGTTCGGCGGCAGCGTCGGCATCAGCGGCGGGAGCGGCAACCAGTTCCAGACCCTGAGCCTGCTCATGTACGAGAAGGGGTGGGTGACCGGCGCGCTGGGCCAGGCATCCGCCATCGCCTGGGTCATGCTCCTGCTCCTCCTGCTCATCGGCGGCCTCCAGACCCTCGTCTCCCGCTCGAACCGCAACCGCAACCGCAACCGCGCCGGCCGCATCCGCACGAAGGCGGGGAGCTGAACCCGTGACCCGCACACTCGACACGACCACCTCCACGGCGCCGCGCACCGGGCGCCTTCGCCCGTCGGCCGGCCGCCAGCACCACGCCGGACCGCTGACCTACGTCCTGCTCGGCCTGGCCGCCCTCATGTCCCTGTTCCCGCTGTACTGGAACCTCGTCGCCGCCTCCCATTCGGGCGAGCGCGTGGTCGAGGCCCCGGCGCCGCTGCTGCCCGGCCCCCGGCTGTTCGACAACCTCTCCTTCGCCTGGAACCAGGTCGACATGGGCGAGGCACTGGTCAACACCACGATCGTGGCCGGCCTCGTGACCCTGTCCACCGTCCTGTTCTCCACCCTGGCCGGCTTCGCCTTCGCCAGGCTGCCCTTCAAGGGTCGGGGCGCCATGCTGGCGCTGGTGGTGGCCACCATGACGATCCCGCCGCAGCTCAGCGTGATCCCGCTGTACCAGATCATCACCGACCTCGGCTGGGTCGACCAGCTCCAGGCGGTCGTCCTGCCCTCGCTGGTCGCGGCCTTCGGCGTGTTCTTCATGCGGCAGTTCCTGATCGAGGCGCTGCCGGCCGAGCTGGTGGAGGCGGCCCGCATCGACGGCGCGCACAGCCTGCGCATCATCTGGCACGTGGTGTTCCCGGTGGCCCGCCCCGCGATGGCCGTCCTCGGGATGCTGGTCTTCGTGCAGGCCTGGAACGACTTCTTCTGGCCGTTCATCGCGCTGACCCCGGACGGGAATCCGACCCTGCAAGTCGCCCTGGCCGGCCTCGGCGCGGGAAACCACACGGTCGATCAGGCCGTCGTGCTGACCGGCGCCCTGATATCCACGGTGCCCCTGCTGCTGGTCTTCGCCGTCCTCGGCAAGCACATCGTGGGCGGCATCACCGCCGGCGCCGTCAAGAACTGACGGCGTCCGTCGAGGACCGGCCGACCCGTCGGTCTGTTCGCCCCCCGCCTTCCGGCACCGCTACATCCGGCACGACTTCATCCGAACCTGCGTTGGGAGCGCTCTCCTATGACCGCGTCCGAGACCCGGCCCCTCACCGCCACCCGCACCTTCCCGCCCGACTTCCTCTGGGGCACGGCCACCGCCGCGTACCAGATCGAGGGCGCCGCCCGTGAGGACGGCCGGACCCCGTCCATCTGGGACACCTTCTCCCATACCCCGGGCAAGGTCTTCGAAGGCCACACCGGTGACGTGGCCGTGGACCACTACCACCGGTTCCCCGAGGACGTCCGTCTCATGTCCGAACTCGGCCTGGGGGCCTACCGGTTCTCCGTGTCCTGGTCACGCGTACAGCCGACCGGCCGGGGCCCCGCCGTCCAGAAGGGCCTGGACTTCTACCGCCGGCTCGTCGACGAGCTGCTCGCCGCGGGCGTCACACCCGCGCTCACCCTCTACCACTGGGACCTGCCGCAGGACCTGGAGGACGCGGGCGGCTGGCCGGAGCGCTCGACCGCCGAGCGGTTCGCCGAGTACGCGGGCCTCGTGGGCGATGCCCTCGGAGACCGGGTCAAGCATTGGATCACGCTCAACGAGCCCTGGTGCAGCGCGTTCCTCGGCTACGCCTCCGGCGTCCACGCCCCTGGCCGCACGAACCCGGTCGCCGCCCTGCGCGCGGCCCATCACCTCAACCTCGGTCACGGCCTCGCCGTCCAGGCCCTGCGGGCAGCGCTGCCCGCCGATGCTCAGCTCGCGGTCTCCCTCAACCTCCACGAGGTCCGCCCCCTGACCTCTTCACCGGAGGACCGGGAAGCGGCCCGCCGCATCGACGCCGTGGGCAACCGGATCTGGCTGGGACCGATGCTGGAGGGCGGCTACCCCCAGGACCTGCTGGTGGACACCGCGCACCTGACCGACTGGTCCTTCGTCCGCGACGGCGACAGCGCCACGGTGCACCAGCCCCTGGACCTGCTCGCCGTGAACTACTACACCCCGACGGTCGTCTCGCACGCAGCGGAGGGCGAAGGGGTACCGCAGGACGACGGGCACGGCAACAGCGAGTACTCCCCCTGGCCAGGGGCGGACGACGTCGCCTTCCACCGGGCACCGGGCGAACGGACGGCAATGGGTTGGCCGGTCGACCCGAGCGCCCTCTACGACCTGCTGACCCGGACCGCCGCCCGGTACCCCGGGCTGCCGCTCGTGGTCAGTGAGAACGGCGCCGCCTACGAGGACGAGGTCGGTGCCGACGGCACGGTCCACGACCCCGAGCGCGCCGCCTACGTCCACGCCCACCTCGACGCCGTGCACCGGGCGATCGCCGCCGGGGCGGACGTGCGCGGCTACTTCCTCTGGTCGCTGCTCGACAACTTCGAGTGGGCGTACGGATACGCCAAACGGTTCGGCGCCATCCACGTCGACTACGACACCCTGAAGCGCACTCCCAAATCGAGCGCGCACTGGTACTCCCGCGTGGCCCGGACGGGACAGCTGCACGCTCCTGGGAAGGCGTAGCCGGGCACGGGGACCCTCCCGCCACGGCGCTAGCGGATGGCCAGGCGGGTGGGGTCGGCGATGATCTGTCGGACGGTCGACCATGCCGCACCCAGCACCGGTCCGCGGCGCCCCAGGGCGGAGGGGCGTACCGCCTCCGGGGTCCAGGGCCGGACGGTGATGCGGGCGGCGAGCTCGGCGCGGATGGACGGGATGAGCCAGTCGGCGAGTTCGGCGTAGGCGCCGCCCAGGACGACGCCGTCCGGGTCGATCAGGTTCACCGCCGAGGTGAGGGCGAGACCCAGGGCCCGTCCTGCGCGGTCCAGGGCGCGCAGGGTCGCCGCGTCCCCGGCGTCTGCCCGCTCGGCCAGCAGGGCCACCGGGTCTCCGACGTGCGCGAGCCCGGCTTCGCGCAGCACGGCCGCTTCGCCCGCGTACTGCTCCAGGCAGCCGCGTGCCCCGCAGGCGCAGCGGGCGCCCTCCGGGTGGACGGGCAGGTGGCCGAGTTCGCCAGCGAAGCCGCGGGCGCCGCGGAACAGCTGCCCGCCGACGACCAGTGCGGCACCGATTCCGGCCTCGGCGGAGACGTGTACGAAGGTCTCGGCGGGGTGTCCCTCGTGCCACTGCTCGGCCAGCGCCCCGAGGTTGGCCTCGTTCTCCGGCACGGGCACGGTGTCGGGGTCGGGCCAGTGGTCGGCGGGGCGGACGGCCTGCCAGCCGAGATTGGGGGCGTTCGCGACCAGCCCACCCGGGTCGTTCGGTACCACCCCCGGCACGGCCAGGACGCGGCCCTCCACGTGCAGGCCGAGGGTGGCGGCCTCGGCCTCCGCGTCAGCGCCCAGCGCGGCGGCCTCCGCCAGTACCTGCCCGGCGGGCCGGCTCGCGTTGGCCCGCTCCACCCGGCGCCACACCCGGGGTTCGCCGCGCAGGTCCACGATGCACGCCGCGAGATGGGTGACACCGATTTCCAGGCCGAGGCCCGCGGGACCCCGGTCGTTCAAGGCCAGTGCCCGTCCGGGGCGGCCGACGCGTCCGCTGGGCGTCGTGTCCGTCTCGGTCAGCGCGCCGCGGCCGATGAGCTCGTCGACCAGGGAGGAGACGGCCGGCCTGGTCAGGCCCGTGTGCCCGGCGACGTGCGCCCGCGAGAGCGGGCCGTGCGCGGCGACCGCGCCGATCACCGCCGCGAGGTTCTGCCGGCGCATCCCCTGCTGCGAGGCGGGTGCGGTCTCCACACCCCCGCCCGCCCTGCCGATCACCGTCATCGACCCGGTCCTCCCTGTCGCGCTTCCGGCGGCACCTCCTGCAAGGCACGCGCCCGCCGCAGCGTACTGGTGATCCGTTCGAGCGCGTCGTCGTCACGGGGTACGGGCTCCAGTACCCGGCCCTCGGCGGTCCGCCAGCGCCGGGCGACGGCGTCGGCGGTCTCCCCGGTGAGCAGTGCGGCGGCCTGGGCGGCGGCCCCGAGCGCGACCGGTTCCCGGGCCGCGGGCACCTGAACGGCTCGGCCGGACAGCCGCAGGACGGTCCGCTGCCAGGCCGGGCCGCGGGCTCCGCCGCCGATCAGCAGCAGGGGTTCGTCGGGGGCCGGGTTCTCGCCTCCGGCGCGCAGTACGTCGTCCAGGGCCGCGAGCAGGGCGTGGGCGGCGCCGTCGTAGGCGGCCTGGAGAAGCTGTCCCGGTGTGGTGTCGTGGCGCAGGCCGTGGACCAGGCCGGAAGCATGCGGGAGGTCGGGAGTGCGCTCGCCGTCCAGATGGGGAAGGACCACCACCGTGCCGCCCGCCTCGACGTCCTCGCGGTCGCGGCCGACGAGGGCGGCGAAGCGGTCGACGGCGACGGTGCAGTTGAGCGTGCAGGCGAGCGGCAGCCAGCCGCCGAGGGCATCGGCGAAGCCGGCGACGGTTCCGCTGGGGTCTGCGGGCCGGGTCCGGCCGACGGCGTAGACGGTGCCGGAGGTGCCGAGGCTCAGCACCGGGCGTCCGGGGGTCAGGCCCAGCCCGAGGGCGGCGGCCATGTTGTCGCCGGTCCCGGTGGCCATCAGCGCGCCCTCGCGCAGTGGCATCCCGGTTCGGACCAGGCCCGCCCGGGCGCCCGGCGGGAGGACCTCTGGCAGCAGCTCGGCGTCGAGTCCGATCCGGCCGAGGACCTCTTGGTCGTAGCCGTCCGGGCCCCACCAGCCGGTTCCCGAGGCGTCCCCGCGGTCCGTCGCCGCCTCGCCGGTCAGCCGCTCCGTCAGGAAGTCGTGGGGCAGGCGGACGGCCGCGACGCGGTCGGCGGCGGCAGGCTCGTTCGCGCGCAGCCAGGCCCACTTGGCGGAGGTGAAGGCGGCCGTCGGGACGCTGCCGGTGCGGCGGGCGAGCTCTGCCGGGCCGAAGGCGGCGGTGAGTTCGGCGGCCTGCGGGGCGGAGCGGACGTCGTTCCACAGCAGCGCCGGGCGCACCGGTTCGCCGGCTGTGTCGAGGGTGACCAGGCCGTGCTGCTGGCCGGCGATCGAGCAGGCGGCGGCGCGATCCGCCCAGCCGGTGCCCGCCACGGCCTTCCCGAACGCCCGCCACCACTGTTCGGGATCGCTCTCGCGGCCGGCGCCCGCGCTGACGGCGTGCGCGGCGCGGCCCTCGCCCAGGACGGCGCCGGTCTCCAGGTCGACGGCGAGTGCCTTGGTGGCCTGGGTCGAGCTGTCGACACCGATCACGACACGTTGTGCGGACATGCGTTCCTCCGGTGGGGTTCCTTCTGGCGTCTCGGCATACTAATTTGTTTTTCGCCATTACAAATAGACCTCGGCCTGATCCGGAGCGCCTCATGACCAGCGACCCGCTCGTCCCCGTCCCCGCGCACAGGTTCACCTTCGGCCTGTGGACCGTCGGCTGGCAGGGGCGGGACCCCTTCGGCAACGCCACCCGGCCCGCCCTCGACCCGGTCGAGACCGTGGAGCGACTGGCCTGGCTCGGCGCCTACGGCGTCACGTTCCACGACGACGACCTGATCCCCTTCGCCGCCGGCGACGCCGCCCGCGAGCAGGCGGTCAAGCGCTTCCGCACCGCACTCGACACGGCCGGGCTGAAGGTGCCGATGGCCACCACCAACCTCTTCACCCACCCGGTGTTCAAGGACGGCGCCTTCACCGCCAACGACCGGGACGTACGCCGGTACGCGCTGCGCAAGACGATCCGCAACATCGACCTGGCCGTGGAACTCGGCGCCTCGGTCTACGTGGCGTGGGGCGGCCGCGAGGGCGCGGAGTCGGGCGCGGCCAAGGACGTGCGCACCGCCCTCGACCGACTGAAGGAGGCCTTCGACCTGCTGGGCGAGTACGTCGAGACCCAGGGCTACGACCTGCGCTTCGCGATCGAACCCAAGCCCAACGAGCCGCGCGGCGACATCCTGCTGCCCACGATCGGCCACGCCCTGGCGTTCATCAACGAGTTGGAGCGGCCCGAGCGGGTCGGCCTCAACCCGGAGGTCGGCCACGAACAGATGGCCGGGCTGAACTTTCCGCACGGCATCGCCCAGGCGCTGTGGCACGGCAAACTGTTCCACATCGACCTCAACGGCCAGACCGGCATCAAGTACGACCAGGACCTGCGCTTCGGCGCGGGCGACCTGCGCCAGGCCTTCTGGCTGGTCGACCTGCTCGAGTCGGCGGGCTACGACGGCCCCCGCCACTTCGACTTCAAGCCGCCGCGCACGGAGGACTTGGCCGGCGTCTGGGCCTCGGCGGCCGCGTGCATGCGCAACTACCTGCTCCTGGCGCAGCGCTCCCGCGCCTTCCGGTCCGATCCGGAGGTCCAGGCCGCGCTCGCCGCCTCCAGGCTGCCCGAACTCGCCCTCCCCACGGCCGAGGACGGCCTGGCCGGGCTCCTGGCCGACCGGTCCGCCTTCGACGACTTCGACGTCGATGCCGCCGCCCGCCGCGGCATGGCCTTCGAACAGCTGGACCAGCTCGCCCTCGAACACCTCCTCGGCGCCCGCTGAGCCGGAGCACCCGGGCGCCGGGCCGTGACGTTCCACGTGCCGGCTCTGCCACGAGGCGACCACCAGGAGACCTGGCCTCGCGCCGTTCCCGGGTGGCCTCTCTCGGCGAAGCGCAGCGGTGTGAGCGTTAACAAACGTCATGCCGAGTCAACGGCGGACCTGACGTGCCGATGCGGAGGCGCCCCGCAGAGGAGGCCGATCCCCTGCACCGCCGTTGCCCCGACAGTGATCCGAACAGACTCTTGACGACACTCTTGTGAGCGTTAACACTCAGGTATCGCCAGGCCGGAGCCGCTGCGAACCCGGACTTCGCACAGCGCGAGGAAACGACTCCCGGCCGACCGCGCTCGACCGCTTCCGGTTGTCCCAGCCGGGTCGCACCGTGCCGGTCGCGGAACACCACTGGAGGAACTGTGCGGAAGCTTTCAGCGAGCCTTGTCGCCCTGGGTCTGACGCTGTCGCTGGCGGCCTGCGGCCAGAGCGCCAACGGAACGGCGGCGGGCGACGGAGCCGGCGACGGAGCGGCCGGCGGGAACGCCAAGGGCGGCCTCATCGGCATCGCGATGCCGACCAAGTCCTCGGAGCGCTGGATCAACGACGGCACCAACATGGTCAAGGAGTTCCAGGCCAAGGGTTACAAGACCGACCTCCAGTACGGCGACAACGTCGTGGAGAACCAGGTCTCCCAGGTGGAGAACATGATCACCAAGGGCGCCAAGCTACTGGTGATCGCCGCCATCGACGGCTCCTCGCTCACGAACGTGCTACAGAAGGCCGCCGACGCCCACATCCCCGTCATCTCCTACGACAGGTTGATTCGCGGCACCGGGAACGTCGACTACTACGCGACCTTCGACAACTACAAGGTCGGTGTCCTCCAGGGCAGTTACATCGTCGACAAGCTCGGCATCAAGAACGGCAAGGGCCCCTTCAACATCGAGCTGTTCGCCGGTTCACCGGACGACAACAACGCCGCGTTCTTCTACAACGGCGCGATGAGCGTCCTCAAGCCGTACATCGACAACAAGAAGCTGGTCGTGCGGAGCGGTCAGACCTCCCTCAACCAGATCGCCACACTGCGCTGGGACGGCGGTCTCGCCCAGTCCCGGATGGACAACCTGCTGAGCAAGTCGTACACCGCCGCCCGCGTCGACGCCGTGCTCTCGCCGTACGACGGCATCTCGATCGGCATCATCTCCTCGCTCAAGGGCGTCGGCTACGGCGCCGGCCGGCCACTGCCCGTCGTCACGGGCCAGGACGGCGAGCTGGCCTCGGTGAAGTCGATCATCGCGGGCGAGCAGACCCAGACCGTCTACAAGGACACCCGCCAACTGGCCAAGGCCGCGGTCCAGATGGGCGACGCGCTGCTGACCGGCGGCAAGCCCGAGGTCAACGACACCGGTCAGTACGACAACGGCGTCAAGACCGTACCGGCGCAGCTGCTCCAGCCGGTCAGCGTCGACAAGGAGAACTACCGGAAGGTCCTGGTGGACAGCGGCCAGTACACCGCGGACCAGCTCAAGTAGCCCACGGGGCCCGCCCGACGGGTCCGGCGACGCCGAACCGGCGGTGCGGCGCCCGGGAGACCGCCCGGCACCGCACCGCCCCGACGATACGGATGCACAACCATGGCCCGACCCGTTCTCGAGATGCGGTCGATCAGCAAGACGTTTCCCGGCGTCAAGGCCCTCTCCGAGGTCAACCTGACCGTCGCGGCCGGCGAGGTGCACGCCGTCTGCGGTGAGAACGGCGCCGGCAAGTCCACCCTGATGAAGGTGCTCAGCGGGGTCCACCCGCACGGCGGCTACCAGGGCGAGATCTACTTCGAGGGCGAGCCCTGCCGGTTCCGGGACATCCGGGCCAGCGAGCAGCGCGGCATCGTGATCATCCACCAGGAACTCGCGCTGGTTCCCTACCTGTCCATCGCCGAGAACATCTTCCTCGGCAACGAGCACGCCAGCCGGGGCGTCATCAGCTGGCACAAGACGCTGACCCACGCCGCCGCACTGATCCGGCAGGTCGGACTCGCCGAGAGCCCGCACACCAGGATCGCCGATCTCGGCGTGGGCAAACAGCAGTTGGTCGAGATCGCCAAGGCGCTCGCCAAGAAGGTCAAGCTCCTCATCCTGGACGAGCCGACTGCCGCTCTGAACGACGAGGACAGCCGCAAGCTGCTCGACCTGATCCTCGAACTCAAAGCCCAGGGCATCTCCTGCATCCTCATCTCGCACAAGCTGAACGAGATCGCCCGGGTCGCCGACAGCGTCACCATCCTGCGCGACGGGCGGACCATCGAGACCATCGCGATCGGTCCCGAGGGCATCTCCGAGGAGCGGATCATCCGCGGCATGGTCGGCCGCGACCTGGAACACCGCTACCCCGAGCGCGCACCGGAGATCGGCGAGGTCGCCTTCGAGATCGAGGACTGGAGCGTCCGGCACCCGATCGACCACCGCCGCAAGGTGGTCGACGGCGTCTCGCTGAACGTCCGTCGCGGCGAGATCGTCGGCATCGCCGGCCTCATGGGCGCCGGCCGCACCGAACTGGCCATGAGCGTCTTCGGCCGCTCGTACGGACGGTGGACCGGCGGCCGGGTGCGGCTGGACGGCCGGGAGATCCGCACCCGGACGGTACCGGAGGCGATCGGACACGGCATCGCGTACGTGACCGAGGACCGCAAGCAGCTCGGCCTCAACCTCAACGACGACATCAGCCGGAACATCTCGCTGAGCGCCCTCGGCAAGGTCGCCAGGCGGGGCTGGGTCGACCGGCACGAGGAGGCACGGATCGCCGAATCGTTCCGGCGGACCATGAACATCAAGGCCCCCTCGGTGTTCGCGGAGACCGGCAAGCTCAGCGGCGGCAACCAGCAGAAGGTCGTCCTCAGCAAGTGGATCTTCGCCGAGCCGCAGGTGCTGATCCTCGACGAGCCCACCCGGGGCATCGACATCGGTGCCAAGGCGGAGATCTACACCGTCATCGCCGAACTCGCCGCCGAGGGCAAGGCGGTACTCGTCATCTCCTCCGAACTCCCCGAACTCCTGGGCCTGTGCGACCGGATCTACACCATGGCCGCAGGCCGGATCACCGGTGAAGTCACCCGCGCGGACGCCACCCAGGAATCCCTCATGCGGCTCATGACCATGAGTGCGGCATCCCCCGACAAGCAGGTGTGAGGCATGGCCCAGACCAAGACCACCCCGGACACCACGCCCCGCGCACCGGGGACCGGCCAACGGCCGTCGGCCGGTGCCGTACTGGCCCGAGCGTTGCGCGGCAACCTGCGCCAGTACGGGATGCTGCTCGCGCTGGCGCTGATCGTGCTGCTGTTCCAGTTCTGGACGGACGGCATCCTGCTCCAGCCGCTCAACATCACCAATCTGATCCAGCAGAACGGCTACATCCTCATCCTGGCCATCGGCATGATGATCGTCATCATCGCCGGGCACATCGACCTGTCGGTCGGGTCGCTCGCCGCCTTCGTCGGGGCGGCCGCGGCGGTGATGATGGTCGAGCACAAGATGGCCTGGCCGGTGGCGCTGGTGGCCGCACTGCTGATCGGGGCTCTCGCCGGAGCCTGGCAGGGGTTCTGGATCGCCTATCTCGGGATCCCCTCGTTCATCGTCACGCTGGCCGGCATGCTGCTGTTCCGCGGCGGCACCCAGATCCTCCTGCAGGGCCAGTCGGTCGCGCCGTTCCCCAAGGGCTTCCAGAACATCAGCAGTGGCTTCCTTCCCGCGGTCGGCCCCGCCACCGACTACCACAACCTCACTCTCCTGCTGGGCTTCACGGTGTTGGCCGTCGCGATCCTCCAGGAGGTGCGCGGACGGCGGCGGGCCGCCTCGTACGGGCTGGAACCGCTCCCGACCGGGCTGTTCCTCGTGAAGCTCGGCGCGATCAGCGCGGCCGTGGTGGCCTTCACGCTGCTGCTGGCCAGCTACCAGGGGGTGCCGGTGGTTCTGCTGATCCTCGGCGTCCTGCTGGTCGGCTTCGGGTACGTGATGCGCAATTCGATCCTCGGCCGGCACACCTACGCCATCGGCGGCAATGAGGCGGCGGCGCGGCTGTCCGGGGTGAAGAGCAAGCGGGTCGTCTTCCTGGCCTTCGTGAACATGGGCGTCCTCGCGGCCCTGGCCGGGATGGTCTTCGCCGCGCGGCTCAACGCCGGTACGCCGCAGGCCGGCATCAACTTCGAGTTGGAGGCGATCGCCGCCGCCTTCATCGGCGGCGCCTCCGCGAGCGGCGGTGTGGGAACCGTCATCGGAGCGCTCACCGGCGGTCTGGTGCTGGGCGTGCTGAACAACGGCATGTCGCTGGTCGGCGTGGGTACCGACTACCAGCAGGTGATCAAGGGCCTGGTCCTGCTGGCGGCCGTCGGCTTCGACGTCTACAACAAGCGCAAGGCCGGAGCCTGACGGTGTCCTCGCCCCTCCCCCGCCGCGCGTCCGCTTCCCGTCGTCGGCAACCTTTTCGCATCCTGCGGCGACCAGGCAGTGCACCTCGACTCGAATCTTCGAACGGACCGACATGAAGACTGCACGGCAGGCCGCGCGGCAGCGCAGGCGTCGACACAGGCTGATGCTGGGTACGACAGTGACACTGACCGCCGCGGGCGTCCTCTTCTGCCTGGTGACGGCCATGTCCCCCGGCCCCGAGGCCAAGGCCGGGGCCGGCACCAAGGCCGGGGCCCGGACCGACGTGGCGGCCGCCCCCGCCGCCACCCAGGTGGAAGCCACACCGCACTCGGCCCCGACGAGCCCCGCGCCCCCCACGGACAGCCCGCATGCCGCGGCGACCCCGAGCGCGGCCACCGCGACGACCACCGCGGGGACGCCACAGCCCTCGGCGAAGACGACCCCACCGGCGGCGTCCACCCCGGCACCGTCGGCAGGACGCATCCAGCCCGGGACCACCTACAGGGGTGTCGCCACCGCCTACGCCGCCGGCGACGGCAACGGCGCCTGCCTGTTCGGCCCGAGCGACGACCTCATGATCGCGGCGATGAACACCACCGACTACGAGTCGTCCAGGGCGTGCGGCGCGTACGTGCGCGTCCGCGCCGCGAACGGCGCTTCGATCACGGTCCGGATCACCAACGAATGCCCACTGCCCTGCGCACCCGGGCAACTGGACCTCAGCCAACAGGCCTTCGCGAAACTGGCCGATCCCAAGGTCGGCCGCATCCCCATCACCTGGCGCCTGCTGAGCCCCAAGACGTCCGGCACGATCTCCATCCGGTACAAGACCGGGTCCAGCCCCCACTGGTGCGGCATCCAGGTGATCGACCACCGCAACCCGGTCGCACGGCTTGAGGTACGCACCGCCAAGGGCTGGCGGAGACTGCCCCGCACCGACTACAACTACTTCCTCTCCCCCGACGGCAGGGGGTGCGGCGGCGCGATGAGGATCACCGACATCCACGGAGAGCGGCTGATCGTCGAGGGCACCGCGCTGCTGCCGAACGTCGCACAACCGACCCGGGTCCAGTTCGCCGCGCACTGAACCGCGCCGCAGCCGGGTGGCGGCTCCGGTGCGGCGGATCGGAGTGTCCTGAGTGGTACCGGGCGCTGATACGCTGCCGCCCGAATTAACGAACACATTTGCGAAAGGGGCGACCGCCGGACATGGTCCTCGATGACGCGTCCGCGGAATTCCACGACTTCTTCGAACGCCACTACGCCGAACTCGCCCGGTTCGCACACCTGCTGACCGGCGAAGCAGACGGTGCCGACGATCTGGCCGCGGACGCCCTGATCGCGCTGTGGCAGCGCTGGGACCGGCTGCGCCAAGCCGAGCACCCCCTCGCGTACGCCCGCGGCGTGGTCGCCAACCTGGCACGGTCACGGATCCGCAGCGCGGTGCGCGAGCGCCGCCGGATCGCCTTGTTCTGGTCCCGCGGTGCCGAGCCGTCGCACGGTACGGACGTGGCCGCCGTGGTGGACGTGCGGACCGCTCTCGCCCGGTTGCCGTTCCGGAAGCGGACGTGCGTGGTCCTGCGGCACGCCTTCGACCTGTCGGAGAAGGACACCGCGCTGGCACTCGGAATATCGGTCGGTACGGTGAAGAGCCAGACCTCGAAGGGAATGGCCGAACTGGAACGGATGCTGGGCACCACTGGAGCAGCCGGGGAACTGTTGGCGGGGAGGAGGAGCCGATGAACGAGGAGCTCAACGGGCGGCTGCGGGCAGCCGCCGAGGCCCACCAGCCCGACCGCGCCCGGATCCTGGCACGCGTGGAACGCGGCATGTCCGGCGCCCCCGGCCGCCGCCGCGAGCCGTCCGGCGCGAGGCCCTGGCCCAGGGTCGCGCTCGCCTCCCTCACCGCGGTCGGCACCCTGGCGGTCGGTGGTTTCGCCGTCGCCGCCATCGTCCGGTCACCGCCGGCCCGGCCGACCGTCTCGGTCACCCCCGCCGCACCGTCCACACCTTCCGCACCCTCCGCATCGTCCGCGCCGTCCGCGTCCGGGACGGCCCGCCCGACGCCGTCGGCGCCCGCCGCCGGCGGCCCGACCACACCGGACCGCTCGCCCTCGACGAGCCCCGGCCCCACGCCGTCAGGCAGCGCCGACTCGTCCCGGCCCGGCAGCGCGCACGTTCAGGACGGCCCTCTGTCGTCGGCAGGCTCCGTGAACCCGAGCAGCAACGCCTACTGGGCGCAGGCCGACATCACCCTCAGGACGACCCAGCCGCTCACCGCACTCACCGTGGAACTGCGCATCACACAGACCGGCGGAGTGCAGAACACCGGCAGTTGGCGGACACTGCCCGCGGACGACTTCACCGTCGCCGTCCGTGACGAAGGTGCGGCCCTGGTCTACCGCTGGATCCTCAAGCCGGGCCGTACGGTCCCGGCCGGGCAGCACATCTTCGCCGGCCAGTACAACCACGCCGCCGGCGAGCGCGAGGCCGGGCACGACGGCTACCGCATCGACGCCAACGGTCCCCGCGGCGCCCTCTCGGTCCGGGGCGGCTTCACCCCGGCACGATGAGGCCGTGCGCGCAGCGGGGTCGGAAACCGCCCACGCACCTGCGCGCGGCCTGCCGGACCCTCGCCGAGCGGCGCGTGGCCCCGCTCCCCCCGGCCCGTGGGCAGAACGGCGCCGGCCGCCGCACGCCCACGGGCCGAAGCGATCAGGACGGGTCGCCGTACACCACGCCACGGCCGTAGCCGCCCAGGTACACCCGCCCGTACACGTCGGGGTCGCCACTGATGACGCTGATGGCGCTGCCACCGAACTGGTGCCGGTCGTCGTTGATCCGGACCCAGACCGAGCCGCCGTCGGTGGAACGGAACAGCCCGATGACCCCCTTCACCTGCCCGGAGAGGTAGAGCGCCTGGTACCCGGCACCCGGGGCCGCCTTGCCGAAGCCGACGCCGCTCGCCCGCTCCACGGCGCCGAGCTTGCCGAAGCTCCTCCCCCCGTTGGTGGAGTGGAGGAGTCCGTTGCCCCCGCCGGCGATCCACAGGTCACCTGCGAGGCCCGGAACCGCCCTCAATTGCCCGCCGCCCAGGCCCGTGGCCCGGGCGGTGAAGTTCTTCCCGCCGTCGGTGCTGGCGTACAGGGTGCCGCCACCGAGGGCGTAGAAGGTGTTCGCCGCCGAACGGTCGGCCACCACGGCCGTGCCCTTGGGCAGACCGGAGGCCGCCGTCCAGGCCGAACCGCGGTTGGTCGAGGAATACGGGACCTGCCCATCGGGGGCCCACACCACGGCGGCGCCGTCCGCCGAGACGGCAACGGAACCGCCGCCCGCGTCGCGCACCGGCGCTGCGGGGAAGGGTGTCCAGTCGACTCCGCCGTCGGTCGAGTAGGCCCCGTGCTGCTCACCACCGAGACCGACCCGCACCATGAACTGCGGCTTCGACTGGGCGAAGTCGATACCCGTGGTGTTGGTGAACAGCGGTCCGGACAGCGCCTTGGCGGGCACCTTGGTGAGGTCCTCGTGCCGGAACCCGCTGACATCGCCGAGCGCACTGATCAGAGGAAGACCGGGGGGCTTGATCAGTCCGAGAGTCGCGGTCTCCTCCAGGCCCTTGGCCGGGATGGTCCAGTGTGTCGCCCGCCCGGTGTCCGCCGCGGTCACGTCGTTGCTGCCCCATATCCCCGACCCGGTGCCGTACAGCACGCGCCCGGAATCGAAGGGGTCGATGGCCAGGGCGCCCATCCAGTGACCGATGCCGGTGCCCACGTAGGGCGCTGCGGAGTTGTCCCGGACCGAGGTCGCGCCGAGCGCCTTCCAGGAGTCGCCGCCGTCGGCCGACCGGTAGATCTCGTCCGAGGGCCACCACCGGTCCAGCGTGGTGACCATGACCGTGGACGGGCGCTGCGGATCGACCGCCAGCCCGGCGAAGCCGTAACCGCCGCTGGACGGCGAGATGTTCTTCCAGCCCCCGGTGGACGGAGTGTGCTTCCACACCGAACCGGCCGTCACGCCGTTCGGGCCCGGCGCGTTGGTGTACGTCAGGTAGAGCGAGCCGTCGCCGGACAGCACACCGTGCTGCGGCAGCTGCCCCGTGGGCCGGCCGGGCACGGCCTGCCAGGTGCTGCCGCCGTCGGTGGATCGGTACAGCGAGGTGGTCTTGTCGGCCACCCCGACGTAGATCGTCCGGCTGCCGGACGGGCCGAAGGTCACGAAGGAGAGGCCGACTCCGCTGCTCGCCCCGTCCTTCACGGGGAAGCTGCCGACCTGACTCCATGTCACGCCGTAGTCGGTGCTCCGCCAGAGCCCGTTCTTGCGGGTACCCAGGTAGAGCGTGCCGTGGTCGGAGGGGTCCAGCGCCAGCCGCTCGCCCATGGACCGGCCGTCCTCGTTGCCGCCCAGTTTGAACGGCAGGTCGGTGCGCTGGAACGTCCTGCCCTGGTCGGTGGAGCGCAGGATCGCGCCGTTGCCCGCCCAGTCGTTGGTGTAGGTGCCGCTCGCGAGGTACAGGCGGTTCGGATCGACCGGGTCGGTCGCCACGCTCTCGATCCCCAGCAGGTTCCAGTCGCCTCCGCCGATCCAGTCGGTCAGGGAGGTCCACCGGGCGGCGGTCGCGTCCCAACGGTACGCGCCGCCGATGTCGGTCCGCGCGTACAGCAGGTCCTTGCGGGCGGGGTTAAAGACCAGCCCGGTGACGAACCCGCCACCGACGATCTGCGCGTTGTGCCAGGTGTACCTGCCCGGGCCACCCACCTTCACGAGCTTCCACCGCTGGTTGGTGCTGCCCCGGTCCGCGTACTGGATGAGCGGCACGCCGTCGCCGGTGGAGCCGCCCCACACGTCCAGCACCAAGCCGCTGCTCCGGGAGACGAACTTCACCGCCGCGCCGCCGACCTCCTCGATCTTCCACTGCTGCGCGGAGGCGCCGAGGTCGGACTGCTGCTCGACGGCCGCCGCCGACTGCCTGGAGGCACCTCGCACACCGAGGACCTTCTTACTGCTGCGGTTCTCCAGCTCGTAGTAGCCGTCCCGCGTCGGCCTCAGCCGCCATTGCTGACTCGCGGCACCGGCCACGCGGCTCTGCTGCCGTGTCCAGGCGCCGTCCGCTGTGTCCGCCCCGGGCACGCCCAGCACCTTCCCGCTGCGCACGGACACCACCTCGTAGTAGCCGCCGGAATCGAACGTCGCGGCCTCCGAGTCGGCCTGCACGAACAGCAGGTAGGGGCCGAGCACCCCGGGTACGCCCAGCACCAGACCCATCGATGTCCAGCGCCGGCGGTGGCGTCCACGCGTACGTCGCTCGCCACCGGCGGCGTGCGTGCGCCGACCGCGACGGTGCGCGGTGGGATCCGTCTCGTTCATGGGGGGCTCCTTGCTCCGGCCCTGCCTCGCGCACCCGCTCGGTCGGCGGTGCGCAGCGGCATGCGGCGGTGTGATCGGACGATCCGCGGGTGTGATCGTCTTCGTGTCGCCTGTGAGTCGCCACAGCCCCGAAGAAGGTTGCCGCCCACCGAAGTCCTCCGCACTGGGCCTGGAATGGGCGTGACCTCGGGGGCAGTCGGTCGTTGAGCCGGATGGTCAAGCGAAGTGCACTGAGAGGCCCCGGGCGTCAACGCCCGGGGCCTCGTGCTGTCGGTGGCCGGCGGCTCCGCCCGGATGCGGGCGCGGGCCTGCAACGAGCGCCTCCCGCGAGGCCCAGGGCGACTGACGGCGGCCGCCGCCGCGAAGATCCACCGCCCTCGCACGCTCGCGCGGGCTGTCGCAGTATCGGTGAGAGGCCGGGCGGGTGCGGCGACGGCGAGCGAAGGCGGGCCGGTTGTGAGCATCACAATCCGCTTCGGCAGGTGGACGTGGGCCGTAGGCGCCAGAATCGCCTGATTACCCGACGAATAGTCCGTAGGGGGCAATTTCCTGCACGACCCCTATGTGCCTCGGACATGATGCGCTGTCATATTCCTGCCAGATTGCCCCGTTCATCTCGTTGTACCCAATCAGGGGAAGGCAGGAAAATGGGCAGGTTCAGGTACGGAACCACGGCGTCGGCGATCGCGCTGGCCGCCTTGGGATCGCTCGCGGCCGCGGGAGGCACGGCTCACGCGGAAGCGGCTCAGGACACCATCAGCATGCTGAAGCAGGAGAAGACCCAGTGGTGTTGGGTCGCCTCCGGGCTGACCATCGCCAAGTTCCAGGGCTTCGGCTCAACACAGACGGACTTCTGCAACCGGGCTCAGCCCTACTACGGCTGCAACAACCAGCCCGCCACGCTCGACGACATGGCCAGGGGCTGGAGCAGCCTCGGCCTGGCCCACACCGGCTCGGGCCTGAGCAGCGCGGCCACGTTCAACCAGGTGTACACCGACGTCAAGGCGGCCCGGCCGATCGGTGCCCGCATCGGGTGGACGTCCGGCGGCGGCCACATGAACGTGGTCTACGGCTTCGACACGTCGAACAGCACGATCGCCGTGGCCGACCCGTGGCCGGACACCACCACGTACACGTGGTGGAACTACAACGACTACGTGAGCAACAGCTCGTCCAAGTGGACCCATTCCCGCATCGGTATCTCCCGCTAAGGCAGGCGACATGCGCGACACCAGCGGCACCGAAATGTCCAGCAAGCGGGCGGCCTCTCGCTTCTCCCGCCTGTCCATCGTCCTCGCACTGGGTGCATCCGCACTGCTGTCCGTCGTCGGTCCGACGCACGCGGCCCCGGCGAAGGACCCTCTCCCGGCCGACATCCCCGACTACCAGGCCGCCCTCGACGCGGTGAAGTCCACCGACGTCCGCAATGCCGTCTGCCGCTTCCTGCGCACTCCGGTGCCCACCGGCAGCGCGGGCGGGCCTGTGCAGACCATCCCCGAAACGGCCGAGCCGTGCCAGGGCCTCCCCGTCTTCACGATCAAGGACCCGGTGGCACGGAACGAGGTCACCCCCGGGTTCGTCGCGGGCACTGCCCAGCCACTGCCCACCGAGGCGATCAGGCTGACGCAGCTGGTCTCCTCGCTGAGCACCACCGTCAACGGCCGCAACGCCACCGTCATGCTCGCCCCCACCCAGGGCGGCGGCTGGCACCTGGCGGCCGTACGCGACGGCGACAGCGACGCCGCATACGCCAGCAAGGCCACTCTGGGCACGCTGGTCTTCACCGAGCCGCAGATCCGCGGCTGGTACCAGCTCAAGCTCACCACCGTCGAACCTCTCAACGACCAGGCCCGGGAAGGACTGGGCGGCCAGGCATCGGTGTCGCTCAGCGACTACCAGAAACTGGTCAAGGCCCGCTACGCCGACAAGCTCCCCGGCTCGGAGTACGACACCAAGGGCTACTCCAGCGGCTACGGCACCCCGCGCAAGGCGGACGACGCCTCGCCCTCGACCCTGCTCCTGGCCAGCGGTTCCGGCGCGGCACTCGCCCTCGCGGGCGGAGCCGTCGTGCTCCGCCGGCGCCGGCGCGCGAGCACCCACTGAGCCCAACCCCGGACCGCCTCCTCGGTCCGTCCCCGGCAGCCAGCCGGGGACGGAGCGAGGAGGCGGTCCGGCTGGGACCGCCACGACGGTCCGGCCATCGCAGGGACTATCGGTTGCGCCCAACCGGCAAGTCTCCGAGCTGGATGCCGCGGGCTGGGCGGGCGTGCTCGAAGAACAGGTCTCCGGTTGGCTCGACGAACTTCCCTTGGTCTCAGGCATCACAGAGACCGTGGCCTGGTGCCGGCAGAACGGGTTGGTGCCCGTACTGGCACCGCTCGCCTGGTCACCGGTCGGCAGCTACCTGACCGACCGCTTCGGGTTCCACGCGTTCAGCGGGCCTCGGCTGGAGACCACCGACGGCCGGTTCACGGGTCGGGTCGCCCGTCATTTCGATGAGTACGACAAGCGAGATCTCGCCCTCGAGCAGGCGCGAGAGCTGGGGGTGGCTGCCCGCTCATGCGGGGCTGTCGGGGACAGCCGATCCGACCTGCCGCTGTTCGCATCCGTCGGGTTGAGTGTGGGGTTCAACGCCTCGGCAGGCGCGCGGGCGGCGGCGACCGTCACGGTGGACGACGACGACCTGCGGGGCGTGCTGCCCTTCTTGAGCGGCTTGGTCACAGCCACTCGTTGACGGCCGCGACGAGGACGGTCGCCTCGTAGTGGACAGCGAGCTTGTCGTACCCCGTGGGCCACGGCGCGGTGCCCCTTGCGGCGATTGATGCCGCACTCGACCGCGTGCCTGGCCTGGTAGTCCTCCGGGTCGAACTTCGGCGGACGGCCGCCGCGGGAGCCGATTTTCATTCGGTTGCGGGCCTGGTCGGCCTTGTCCGGGATGGTGCAGCGGATGCCACGTCTGCGAACCGGCTCCGGGTGTCTCACGCTCCCGCTACGGGTAATAGGGGGCCGGCGCGAGGGTATCGAAAGGTAAATGACAGAGTGAGCCGGACCATTGACGGGAGGCCAACCACCCATGAGCCAGGACGACACCTCGCCGGCAGCCGAACCGCACGTGCCGACCTCCGAGGAGCGAGCGGCCCGGGACCGGGTACGCCGGCGGGCGACGGGTATGACACACCACCAGACCGCCGAGGCACTCAAGGCGGCCGAGAAGACCTCAGGCAAGCCGGAGACGGACACAGGGGTCCGCGCCGAAGTCGCCGAATGGCAGCGCATCACCGACCTGCTCTACGACCACGGCGGCCCCTACACGCCGGATACCGACGCCTATGTCCAGGGCCAGCTGACCGCCCGGAGGAACCAACAGGCCTCCCGCTGAGGCCCACCAGCATTCCCCCGCCTCTCACGCTCCAGCCGAACGAGGGGCGCTCAGTACAGGCGGCGCAGGGTGAACGCACGGGCCGGACGGCTGGTGTCCGCGGCGAGTTCGGTGAGGGCGGGGCGTGACCGGGAGGGCACGAGTGCGTTGTCACCGATGGCGCGCCCCACCACCGACCCGGCCGGGTCCGGGGACTGTTCAGAAGCCGGTTCACGGTGGGACGGCCACTGGCAAACCTCTGGAGTGAGACAGCTGTGTCGGAGCGGACGCACGGCAGTGCTTGGCCGGTCAGTGTGCTGGTGACGGGTGCGGCCAGCGGGATCGGGCTGGCGACTGCGTTGCAGCTGGCCCGCGAGGGCCGACAGGTGATCGGGACGGCCCGCTCCGAGGAGAAGGCTGACGCGCTGGTCCGCAACGCCCACGCTCAGGGCCTGACGCTGGACGCGGTGGTCATGGATCTCACCGACCCGGCGTCGTGTCAGGAGGCCGTCGCGAGAGCGGCCAGCCTCACCAATGGTGGCCCTCACGCGTTGGTGGCCAACGCCGGCATGCCGCTGACGGGTGGGATCACCGATCTGCCGGAAGACCGGATCCGCGAGGTGTTGGAAGTCAACGTCGTAGGAACGCTGCGGATGTGCACGCTGGTGCTGCCCGCCATGCGAAGGCGGGGCCGGGGGTGGATCGTGATCGTCTCTTCCGCCGGCGCGCGGATCCCTTCACCGATGAACGGTTGGTACACGGCCAGCAAGCACGCGCTCAGCGCGGCAACGCACAGCCTGCGCATGGAGACCCGCCGCCACGGTGTTCGGGTGGTCCTCGTCGAACCCGGCACCGTCGCGACCCCGTTCTGGGACCGGGCCCAGGAGGACCTTTCCTCCCTCAGCGCGGGACTCGCCGACGCCGACGTCCTTGACCGAGCCTCGAACCTCTTCTCCCGCATCCATCAGTCGGCAGGCGGCCCTCAGCCGGTGGCCCGCACCATCACCAAGGCCCTCGTCGTCCCGCGCCCGCGTCGCAGATACACCGTCGGCGTCGACGCCCACCTGGGTGCCGCCCTGCAGTGTGCGGCGCCTCTGTGGCTCAGCGACCAGATCAAGACCCGTCTGTCCGCCCTCCACACCCCTGTTGCCGCTGCACCCACCCGTGTCGGGCAGGCAAGCGGAAGCTGACGGACCTGCAGAGGTTTCCAGTGCCCGGCGAGCACCGCTGCGGCCCGTTCACGCAATGCAGTTCGCACCGACAAGTGCGCCCGGCCCGATCTCTCGTTGCGGGAGAGGTGTTTGTCCACGCCGGCCGCGTGACGGTACTCCCGCCGTGATCGTTGCACTGATGGCTTGGAGGTCACGGTCGGTGCCACCAGGGGCCGTTGAGGTACGCACGACCAGGAGAGCGTCTTGTCCTTCGAAGAGCTCGTGGTGTCAGCCTTCGGCGGATACAAGTCCGAGGGGCGTACGCTATGGCACCGCGCCCCCGCGGCGGGGACGGTGGTACTGATCGGCGGGGCCCTCCAGCGCAAGACGACATGGGGCCGCTTCGAAGCGGTGCTGGCCCAGAAATTTCACGTGTTCACCGTGGACCTGCCCGGGTGGGGTGGTGCGGACACGCTGCCCGCCTCCTACGGCGTGGACTTCCTCGCGGCCGCGCTACAGGACCTGCTGGGGGTGGCCGGACACCGGCGGGTGCACGTGCTCGGCGCTTCGTACGGGTCGGGCATCGCCTACCGCTATGCCCAGACCTATCCCGAGGCGGTACGCAGCATCGCCCTGGCGGGACCGCTCCTGTGGGTCCCCGACGATGTCCGGGAGGATCTGCGGCGCAGCGTCCATCTACTGAACGGCGAGCGGATGGACGAGTTCGCGGAATTGAGCGTCGGCACCATCCTTCGCTCCAGGCCGGGTGCAAAAGTCACCCGCCGGTCGGCGGTGCACCGCATCCTGCATTCCATGTTTCGCTGCATCGACGACGCGGACAGGCAGAAGTATCGCAACAACACCCTACCGGTGCGGTCAATACACCCAGGGGCACGCCGAACCGGTGCAAGTCCTCAGGCGTCCTCGTCCCGGTCCTCGTCGGTGAGGAAATGGACGTGGTGCAGTTCAGCGGGTGCCAGCGGGCCGAGCCCGAGCAGGTCCGGGTCCTCCCGGACCTGCTGCCAGAACTCCGCCTCCGTCGGTGCGGTGCCGAGAACCATCCACGGCGACCCGTACTCCGTCGCCGCCGCCCACACCCCAAGCCGACGGCCACCCGGTCCGTACAGTGCCTCGCCGACCGGGGCCTCCTGCATCTCGGCCACCAGGTCGGAGGTGTGCCGCTCCGGGCATTCGGGCGCCAGACCGTCCCGCTCCCACTCCGTACGCAGCCGCTCCGTCGCCGAGTCGGCGGCGCGGTCGGCGTCGTCCAGCGCCCCTTGGACGGCGTTGGAGGCGGCGGGCCGGAGCACGCGTACCAGCAGCTCGTGCCCGCACGGCCGGTAGGTGAAAAGTCTGAAGATGCTGATCGCAGCGCCCACGGAACCATTATGCCGACGCTGTTTCGAGGCGGAGCACCGCATCGTCCTCCCGGAGCCGTACCGGACGTTCGTGGCGGAGATCTGCGACGGGCTGCGCGCCGGTCCGCCGTGCTACGGACTGCTACGCGAGATCGCCGAGAACCTCGCGCGGGACAGGCGCACGGGCCTCCTCCAGGTGACCTGCAGGAGGTCAAGTGCGGCCTCGGAGCCGGCTCTCGGCCACCTCGGTGATCCACCGCACACCACCCCGGCTGGACTCCCGTCGGCGGTCCCGCGTAAACATGGATCATGCCCGAAGAGTCTCCCGCCCCTGAATCCCCGCTGGTGCAGAGCCTGCGCACAGCCGTGGCCGCTGCCCCCGAGGACGTCCCTCTACGGCTGCACCTCGCGGAGTTGCTGCTGTCCGCAGGTCTGCACGACGCTGCAGTGACGGAGGCCGCGGCGGCCTTGCAGCATGCTCCGGGGGACGGAGCGGCGCGGGAGTTGATGGTGCGGGCGATGGGCCTGCCGGCCTCCTCCGCGCCCGCGGCCGCGCCCGCGGCCCGGAACACGTCGACGGTCGCTGATCCTGCGTCGTCGTCCGTCGAGTCGGCAGCATCCCTCGGTCCGGCCGCGGCAGCCGAACCGGCGACGTCCGCCGAACCGGCCGATACGTCGGAGCCGGCGGCCGCCGCCCCCGAAGAGTCGTCCCGTCGCTCCGGATTCGACTGGCGGGCGGCCGAGCAGGAGGTCGACGGCATCGTCGAGCCCCGCTTCGTCGAGCCCCCGCTCAGCGCCGACGGCAGCGGCGACCCCGGAAACGCCGACGCCTGGGAGGTGTCCGCTCCCGGCGTCGTACGGCTCGCGGACGTCGGCGGCATGCAGGAGGTCAAGGACCGGCTCGAAGCCGCGTTCCTCGCGCCGATGCGCAACCCCGAACTGCGCAGGCTGTACGGCAAGAGCCTGCGCGGCGGGCTCCTCCTCTACGGGCCGCCCGGCTGCGGCAAGACCTTCATCGCCCGTGCCGTCGCCGGCGAACTCGGCGCGAACTTCCTGTCCGTGTCCGTCAGCGATGTCCTCGACATGTGGATGGGCAACTCCGAACGCAACATGCACCAGGTCTTCGAGACCGCCCGCCGTCAGGCGCCCTGTGTCGTCTTCCTCGACGAACTGGACGCGCTCGGCGCCAAGCGCAGCCGTACGCAGCACAGCGGCATGCGCAACACCGTCAACCAGCTCCTCACCGAGCTCGACGGCATCGACTCCGCCGCCAATGAAGGCGTGTTCGTCCTCGCCGCCACCAATGTCCCCTGGGACGTGGACATCGCGCTGCGGCGTCCGGGACGACTCGACCGCACGCTGCTCGTCCTGCCGCCCGACGCCACCGCCCGGGAGGCGATCCTCCGCTACCACCTGCGCGAACGTCCCATCGAGGCCGTCGACCTGGGACGTCTCGTCAAGGCGACGGACGGCCTCTCGGGTGCGGACCTGGCCCACGTGTGCGAGTCGGCGGCCGAGAACGCGCTGCTCGACTCGGTACGCACCGGCCAGATCCGCATGATCGGAACGAAGGACCTGCTCGGCGCCGCGAAGTCGGTGGTCCCGTCGACCGAACCGTGGTTCGCGGCGGCGCGGAACGTGGCGATGTTCGCCAACGAGGGTGGCATGTACGACGACCTGGTGACCTACCTGAAGAAGAGGCGGAAGCTGTGAACGGGAATCCGGTGCTGGGGCGCGCCGCCATGCTGCAGGAGGCGGGCCGGTACGAGGAGTCCAAGGCCGTGCTGGCCCCCCACCTCGCCGAGGAGCCGGACGACGAATGGGCGTGGCAGGTGCTCGCCGTCGCCCACGAGAAGCTCGGCGAGTACGAGCTCGCGGAGCGGGCGGCCACCGAGATGCTGCGGATCGCGCCCGGGCACGTCGGCGCGCTCATCCTGCTGTCCCGGGTGCTGCTCCGACTGGGCCGGCAGTCCGAGGCCCGGGAGGCGGCAGAGGAGGCCGTGCGCAGGGCGCCCGACAAGTGGCCCGCGCATTTCGCGCTGTCCGAGGTGCTGGTCGCCCATGCGACGGCCCCGCCCGCCGACCACGAACGGGCGTACGAGGCGGCCCACGAGGCGGTGCGCCTCGCCCCGCACGAACCCGACGCCCACCAGGCCCTGTGCTTCACAGCCGTACGCACGCAGCGTCAGGACGTCGCGAAGCAGGCCCTGGTCGAATGGCTGCGCCTCGACCCGTCCAACAAGACGGCCCAGGCCATGTACACCGACGCGATGGCCAGCGGCCCCGACGTTCCGGCCGCCCGGGCCGCGGACATGTACTCCGCGGGCCTGGCGGGCGCACCGCAGTCCCCGATGCTGCACAGCGGCCTCGACCATGCGACGTACCGCCTGCTGCGGGGTACACGCTGGCTCGCGCTGGTCTGCCTGGCAGCTGCGGGAACGATGATCGACCTCTTCGCCACCGCCAAGGACCCGATCCTGCGGGAGCTGCCCGTCCCGCTCGGCAACCGGATCTGGGTGCTGATGATCATGGCCGCGATCTGGGGCTTCGGCGCGCTGCTGCGCTACCGCCGGCTGCGTACCGGGGTGCAGCTCAACATCCGCTCCCTCGTACGCCGTGGCCGCTGGGCCCCGATCGTCCTGGCACAGGCCGCGTGCACCATGCTCTGCGCACTGCTGATATCCCAGATTCCGTGGACCGATCGGGGTGTGCCCCAGGTCCTCTTCTGGGCCGGTCTGGTGGTGCCGCTTTCGACCATGGCGTACGACCGCAGGAAGACCGGGTGACTTCCGCCCGCTGTCCTGCTGTCCCGCTGTCCTGCTCGGTCTTCGGCATGAAGCTCTGACGACGTCCGGGATCCGAACAACCGCGTACCGCCTCGCCTGTTCCAGGGCCCGGCCCTTCCCCGGTGGGCGAGCCCAACTGCCGGCGGGGAAACGGAAGCACACACACCATGTGGATGATGTGTCACCGCGTCAGAAACGGCTTTGCACTGTTCGGCAAATGCGAGTTATGGTCCCAATGACCAATCTGACCTGGCAGTGTGCCGGAGGGGACCGATCGGGCAGCAATGCCCTGGCGGACCGGGCGCTGAAGGTGTTCATGTGTGCAGCAGGGGGATTTGTGAGGCGTAGGCCTACGCGTTCTGTGTTTCCGGGCGGCTTTCCGAGCTGCCGAGCGATTCTCCGGACCGCGGCGCGCGGCAGCACGCCCGTCACGATGAACGCCTCACTCGGCTCGCCCTCTCACCCTTCTTCACTCTGACTCGTCAGGTGCCGGCAGGCCTCTCGGCCTGAACGCATTCGTGTTCCGGCTCTGCGCCCTCCGGCCCCGACGGTGGATCAGGTGCTGCGCCGTGCGAACCGCGGTGCACCTTCTGTGTGCCTGCCCCGCGCGGCTGCCGGACTCCCGCAGAGCGCCTGCCGTCACTTTCACATACTCATGCCCAGCCGCCGGTTTCCCGGCGGCAGAGGAGTCTTCGCACCACCATGCACACCCATCACACCACTTCCATACGCATGCGGCGGATCGTCACACGGGGCCTGGTGACCGCCACCGCCCTCGCCGCCGTCACCGGCGCCGTCGCGCCGAGCGCGGTCGCCGACCACACCCCCGGGGCCGCGGCATCGGACGCCGTGGCCCGCGCCGCGGGCATCGGGACGACCGATGTCCAGCGCGTCGAGGCCGCGGCCGTGGTCCGTCTCGACCCGGCCCCCGACCTGCTCCTGCTCAGCGACTACGACTTCATCCACGCGCTGTGGCAGAAGGCCAGCGACACGGGTGAGAAGCTGGAGGCGGTGCGCACCGCCTCCGAAAGGGCGATGGCCAGCACCTCGGCCGAGGACCACGTGCGGTTCATCGTCTCCGGCATCCACGAGGCGTACAGGCTCGACCAGCAGCGCGAGCGGGACAAGGCCGAGGCCGAGCGGGCGGCCAGGCTGGCCAAGTCCCAAGTCCTGCTTGTCATCGGCATCCCCAGCACCCCGGAGCTGCTGGCCCTCGCCGACGACAACTTCGTCCGGTCCGTCGCCAAGCACGCGGCCTCCGGCCCCGAGGTACGGGCCGCGGCGCTGAAGGCGCTGCTCGGCGAGCCCGCGGACTGGCGGGAGTTCATCCTCAACGGCGCCCGCGAGGCCCACAAGCGGGACGTCGCCAACGAGCTGAAGGAACTGGAGGAGAAGAATCGTAAGGAGGCCGAACGCCTCAAGGAACTCGCGGCCCGGAAGAACGCCGCGGCCCTCTTCCGCCTTACGCCCTCCCAGGCCATGCTCGAGCTGAGCGACGACAATTTCATCCGCGAGTTGCTGCGCCTCTCCCCCGCCGACCTCCAGGGGACCGAGCTCTACGCGGAAGGGCAGCGCGCCACCCTCAGCTCCGACCCCGGCGCGTGGAAGGCCTACATCCACACCGGTGCCGAGGCCGCGTACAAGCTCGATGCCGAGAACCGGCGCAAGAAGCTCGCGGCGGCGAACCGCAAGCTCGCCCTGCAGATCCAGGCCGCCGCGCAGAAGAGCGGGGTCAACCCCAATCTGGCCGAGGCAGCCATGAAGGCGCTGGCCGGCAGCGATGAGGACGTCGCGCTGTTCCTCAAGCCGGACACCCAGGAGCTGCTCAAGCGCCAGTCCCTCAGGGTGCGGGACGGCGTGGAGTACGCCCGCCAGGCCGGCACGGACGGCGGCAGGGCGGTCCTGAGCCGCCTCTCGGGCAGCAGCTCGCTGAACGACCGTCAGGACGCCACCTGGGTTGTCGTGCCTTCCCTTGCGAGCGAGCCCGGCTGCTACTCCTTCGAGTCCGTGCGCAGGCCCGGCTACTACCTCAGGAGCGGCGAGGTCGAACAGGGCGCGCTGCGGGTGGAGATCGCCGCCGACGACCGAAGCGAAGCATTCCGTAAGAGTGCCAACTGGTGCGTCCGCCAGCCCCCCGTGCTCCCCGAGAACGGCGGAGTGTCCTTCACGCAGGCCACCGACATGGGCCTGAAGTGGCTGTCGCCCACGACCCGGGACGTCTTCGCCCGCTCCGACTTCAAGTTCCCCGCGACCGGCTTCGGATCGGGTGGAAACACCGGCACGCCGAAGGTCCGCCTGGCGGTCTGGACCATGTCCCCGCCACTGGCCCCCTGACCTCCTGTCCCCCGCCCGTCCCCGCTGACGCGCACAGTCTCCCCCCACACGCCGGCCGACCGGCAGGAAGGGTCCGCTGGAATCACTTCCAGCGGGCCCTTCCCGATGCCCGGCGCGCCCACTCCGCCTCGCCCGGCTACAGGCACCGTGCAATGGTGCAGCGGCCGGAAGGTCAAGGGGTGCGCATCGCCTCTGGGCCCATGGGCTGGGCTGGCTACTTGCCCACGGGTCGTCCCGGGCCGGTAGCGGGAAGGGACTGCGATGGGGATTCCGGAATCTCCTCGGCCGCGTCCGCTTCGACCGCGCGGTCCCGGACAAGGCGAAGGTGCTCCCTACTTCCAGACGAGGACGTCGATGCGGATGGTGTGCAGCTTCCGGTCGACCTGCGCGACGGTCACCCGGACGTAGCGTCCCTCGCTGCTCTTGACGCACAGGACCATGCCCTGGGTGACGTCGTCGTCGGCGATCTGGCCGTTGAGATAGCCGGGCTGTTCGCACGCCGCCTTGGTGGGCGCCGCCTGCACCTTCAGGTAGTCGACCCACAACGTCCCGTCGTGCGACAGGTACACGTCGCTGGGAAAGATGGTCGCCTCGTAGCCCCACTCCGGCGCGTCCTCGTACAGCTCGTCCAGTTCGATCCTGTGGCCGCCCTGGATCAACAGGTCATCTTGCGCGCGTCGCACGGTCGGCGAATCGGCCCCGGGCTGCGGCGGGACGGACGTAGGCGTAGGTGTCGGACCGGGTGTGCCGGCCGCACCGGATGCGGGTACACGCGTGCTCGGGGCGACGCTGGAGGGCGTGGCCCGAGGCGTGTCCGGGACGGGCCATTTGGCTGCCACAGCCCCGATGACAGCGGCCAACACCGTGGCGGCTGCCGGGACGGTCAGGGCCGGATTCCGCCACCACGGTCGGCGAGCGGAAGCCGTCACCTGATCGCCCGCCGGCTCGGAAGCCGCGCTTCCCGCTTGGCTGCCACCGCCCGAGTCCTCGCGGTTGGTGAACTGGCGCGGCGCGTACACGACCACGGCCCGGCGCCCCGAACCGGTGAAGCACATGTTGCCGAGCCACAGGTCGGTCTCGAATCCCGGCTCGGCGAGGGTGGCAACGGTCCGCCACACGTATCCGGACCTGGCGTCGGCGACCATCAGGTGGAGGCCGGTGGGATCACCGGCCGTCGTCCACGCCCGGTCCTGCGAACGCCGCCAGCCGCGCGGCAGGATCGCGTCCCGTTGTGCCGGGGCGACGGCGGTCCGCTCTTCGGCGGCGGGGGCGGCCGCGGCGCCCGCCACCGGGGTGGCGGCCGGTGCGGCCGCGGTACGGGCCGCGGCCGGCGCGACGGCGACCAGGGAACTCACCATCGCCACGGCCACCGCGAGCGCGGCCGGCTGGGGACGACGTCTGCGTCGGCGTCCCGTGACAAACCAGTTGTACATGCGGGCTCATTTCAAGGTTGATGTGCGAGAAGCGAGGAGCACGCCCGGGACGGCGTACGCGAACGTCCCGGAGCCGGCGGCGGCGCGCCGGGCGCGGCGGGTCAGAAGTTCCCGGTGCACTCCGTCCACCAGCCGCCGTCCTGGAACCAGGCGGTGTGGCAGCCGATCACGTTGTCGGAGAACGACACCATGCCGGTCCAGCCGGTTTCCTGCGGGTACGCCTTCAGCTCCGTTCGGGCCGCCAGGCCCTCCGTGCTCAGCGACTTGATGTACACGGCGCCGGAGAACCCGTGGTAGTTCGAGTACCGCACCCAGGCGGCGTTGCATGCGTAGGAGGCCCTCAACTCGACCACGAGCGATCCGCCCCGAGCCCTCTTCGTGTCGAGAGTCCTGCCGTCCGTGCAGCCCATGGCCTGCGGGTCCTTGCCATCGCACCCGTGGCTGTAGCAACCGGCCGTGGCAGCGGCCGAGGCCGTACCGCTCGTCGGCAGCAACATCCCGGCCGCCAGGGCCAGTACGGCCAGCCCCGACCGCACGACCCGCTTGCGCACCACGGCACCCGCGCTGTTCGACTTCGTGAGCATGACGCTTCCTCTCCTCTGATCCCGCCGTCACGATCACCGCGACGTGCCGCCATCAAAGGCGCTCCGGAGCCCCCTCATCGACCCTCCGACCACTTCCCGCACGATCTCGCACACCCCGACTCCGATGTCCGGGCAGGTCAAAGACGTGTGTGGGTGCACGGCCCGCCGGGCCTGCAGGACGGTAACTCCCCCCAGACCGTCTCCCTCGCTCCGGAACGGGGCCTCCGGCCTTCAGGTCCGGCCACGGCACCAGCCGCGTTCCCCAGCAGCGCTGGGCGTGGTCGCATAGCGGCCGCGCCCAGCGCTCCGCGGCCCCAAGCCGGGTAGGTGGCTTGGACCATACGGATAGCTCCGTGGCCCGAGCGGCGCGATGGCCGGGGCGGCGCGCGAGAGTTGTCTTCCGGCCAGATTGGCGCAGGTACCGGAAGTACAGGCTGGAGCCGGCCCCGCGTGTGGTGAGGTGGACGCGTCGGCTCGCGCCGAGAGGTGACGACGACACCGCGGTTCGTTCCACCATCGCACCCGTGAGGGGAGCAGGGGCATGGCCAAGGACAAGGGCGGCAACGCGGACAACAGCGGTGGCGGAGGCGGCAGTCACGCCAAGCCGGACGCACCGCTGTCGGGGGGTACGCCGCCGCCCGGAAACTCCGACGGGCAGGTACCGAACCCGGACAACGGCAATGGCACCGGCAAGCGCCGCAAGTAGCCGGAATCCCATGACACTCGAGGACCGTCACCGCGCGCTGGCGGCGGCCATGGACGCTCAGGGACTGTGGCCGACGGAATCCGACTGGGTCCGCCGGGCCATCCTGGAGGCCCTCCCCCGGCACTCGTTCGCCCCGGGCACACTCTGGGCGTGGAACGGCGTCGCCTACGTCCCCGTCGAGCGCGCGGAGCGCCCCGAGGAGTGGGCGGCGCTCGTCTACGGCGGCCCGTACGACTCGACGATCACCCAGGTACGCGACGGCCTGCCCAGCTCGAGCCTCTCGTGCGTCTCCGTCGTCGCGGACATGCTCGACTCGCTCGAGGTGGAGCCGGGCCAGCGCGTCCTGGAGCTGGGCACCGGGGCCGGCTGGAACGCGGCTCTCCTCGCCGAACGGGCGGGCCCCGGGCTCGTCACGACCGTCGAGGTCGACGCTCGCCTCGCGTCCGCCGCACGCCACCGCCTCGAACGCGCCGGGCTGGACGTCGCCATCCACGTCGGCGACGGGAACGCCGGCCGGCCGGGCGAGGCCCCGTACGACCGGCTGGTGTCCACCTACGCCGTCGACCGGATCCCCTGGGCCTGGGTCGAGCAGACCCGGCCCGGCGGCCGGATCGTCACCCCGTGGGGGCGCCTGGGGCACGTCGCGCTCACCGTCGCCGACGACGGCCGCTCCGCCACGGGCTGGATGCAGGGCCTCGCGATGTTCATGCCGCGCCGCGGCGCCGACCAGGGCCGCGCCTTCCACCAAGTCCGCGCCGACAGCGTCGACAGCGCCGGGCGCGGGTTCGGGACGCTGCGCCGCGACCCCCGGCTCCTCGGCGACCCCCACCTGCTCTTCGCCCTGCGCGTCTCGCTCCCCGACGTACGCATCAACGTCTCCGCCGCCCCTGACGGGTTCACGGTGGAGGCCCACGACGGCCACCACTCCTGGGCCGTACGGTCCGGAAACGACCGCGAGTTCCGAGGCGGCGGCCCCCGCCCCCTCCTGGCCGAGATCGAAGCGGCCTGGGACCACTGGGAGGAATACGGGTCGCCAGACCTGTTCGACTTCGGGATGACGGTCGGCCGGGACCGCCAATACGTGTGGTGCGGGTCCGCCGACTCCGGGCCCTGGGACGACCGGCAGTAGACCGACCGGCGACGACTCCTCCAGCACGATCCGTCCCGGATGTGGTCGGTTCGACCCTGACGGAAGGCTTCCACTCGCTAGCGCTGCGTAAACAGCGGAGGAAGGCGGGCTGATGGCGACGCTGGTCGTGGGGTTCCGGCTGGGCAATGACACCACCGGCCGGCAGGTGACGGTGCTGGTGACCGCGCGAGGTGTCATGCACCGCGCTCACGGCCTGTACGGGAAGCCCGCGAGGCTGTCCACGCCGGAGCCGTCGATCGCCCTGACCACCCGGAGCCCGTTCTTCGCAGGCGAGCACCCGCTGGCCCGCCCCCTCGCCGACCTCCGGGAACGCCACGCTTCCTCCGCAAAGAAGGGCTTCACCCGCACCCTCATCCCGCCGGCCGTCGTCCGCCTGGACGTGGACGAACTTCCGCTGGATGCCCTGGCACCGCACCGCGAGCTGATCCAGGCGTTCATCGGCACGGCCCCGAACACGCCACGGTCCCTCGACGCCGCCATCAACGAATTCCGACGCGCCCTCGGCCTGCCGACCCGGCCTGCGAACATCCCTTGGGCGCCCCGCGACCGGGAGATCCCACCGAGAGTCGCAGCGATGCTGCGTACCCTCGCCCATGGTTCCCCGATCACCTCTCCGCAGCGGCCTCCGGTGGGCTGGACGGTCACCGGCCAAGGCGTGAGGTTGCACGTCGGCCAGGCGGGCGAGACGCTCGACCGGCGGGCAGTGGTAGACCTGCAGGCAGCTCTCAGCGCATGGCTTCACTTCACGAAGAAGGCCGGGGAATCGTCCCGTTGATCGGCCGTGCGAACCGGACCGCAGTCGAGCGTCAGCGAAACGTATGCCGCACGTAAGGGCAGTCGGCCAGGATGTGGCCGTGTGAACGCCTCGAGGCTTTGTCCTGCTCAGCCCGTCGCCGGTGCATGCGGCGCCTACGCGCCCGAACCCGGCCTCCGAGGGCTCGTACGCGCGACCCCTGCGGGGGACCGCCATCCCCGTTGACCCATTCGGACCCATTCGGATCCACCGACCAAAACAGAAACGTGAAACCCATCAGAATTCCTGAGGCATGCAGACGCTGGACAGCGGCGACATGCGCGCTCGCCCTGATCCTGACACTTGTCCAACTGGCGGTCGCAGCACCCCCTGCCCGCGCGGCCGTCAACGACTACAGGTTCGCAACATGGAACATGCAAGGTTCAGCCGGGGGAGCGAAGTGGCTGGACAATATCATGGGATTCTTCGAAGACCGCTCGTTGTATGGGCCGCGGAATGCCATTCTCATGATGCAGGAGGCGGGCGCGATGCCCCCTTCCTGTGACGGCCGCACCACTGTGCAAACCATCGACGCTCACTACACTCAATATGTCAACGGGGTGGGGAGGGCGGCGATAGATCAAATCAATTTGTATGCATGCAACTTCGGGACCTCCGGTCGGCCCACCCACACCCTCTACTGGATCCATACCGACACGAACCCGAATCCGGGTAGCGGCCGGGTCAACATGGCCATCATGGTCAGGCGGGACCAGCTCAAGGGAAATGTTCCAGAACCGCTCGTGGTCCAGCCGGACACGATGTCGGACGGCGGAAAGCCGAGACCGCTGATCGGTGTGCGTGTCGGCAACGACTCGTTCTACAGTGTTCACGGATTCTCAGGCAGCGGGAACGATCGACAGCGCGCCTTGGCTGCAGTCCGCGAGCGCGGCTCTCTTCCCAATGGGGAATGGGTGGTGGCCGGGGACTTCAACTACAATCTCCAGGGTCCTGGAGGTCCGGACAGCGCATTCCCGACACTGCCGCCCGGAAACACCCTGATGAGGTCGGGTGAATACACTCACCACGATAGAAACCTCAACGAGAACAGTGAACTGGACTACGCCGTATCGAGCAGTCCGCCGGCAGGGGGAATCCGCGTGTCGCGGATGGCCAACCTGGAATCCGACCACTGGCCGGTGGAGTTCAATTCCCCTGCTGTCCAGCCTCCGTGCGCAGGGTTCGGAGTCACGGACAACAGCGATCCCTGCGTACCGCCGCCCTCCACGGCCGCGCGCAGCACAGGGGTGCGTTTCAGTAACCACACCGGTTGTGATCTGACGTTGGACCGGCTCGGGCTGCAGCTGCCGCACGGCATGTGGACCGCGGCCCCGCCCGATCGCATCGCCCGGAACCAGGGTGCGGCATGGGGCTCGGAGAGCTCGGGGATCGGCACCGGGACGGAGGGCAGGGTCCGGTACGTCACCCAGAACTGCTCGACCATGAGCGATGACAACCGCCAGGTGCAGCTGCACTGGGACAACCCGTTCATCGGCTCCAACGGCTACGACGAGCTCGGCAGCGACTATTCCACGTTCAGGATCGACCGTGAGGGCGGCGTCGGCAACAATGCCGTCGTGACCTGGACTGTCGGGCAGAAGCCGACGGCCATCGTGGCGATGGGTGACAGCTACATCTCGGGCGAGGCCGGCCGCTGGGCCGGGAACGCGAACACCGGGAACGGCGGCTCCGCCTGGGGCACGGACCGGGCCGCGTTCGCCTGCAACGCCGATGAGAGCAACTGCCGGCACGACCTCCAAGGGGTCTACCGGGACAGCGGCTATGACGGGGGAAGCGGGTGTGACCGCTCCGACGTGTCGGAGATCGCCGGCGCCGAGATCGACGGCATCCCGCCCGAGCGGCGGTTCAACCTGGCGTGCTCGGGGGCGACCACGGACCACGTGGTCCAGAGCGGTTTCAAGGGGGAGAAGCCGCAGGTCGAGCAGCTGAAGGAGCTGGCGAAGCTCTACCAGATCAAGACCATCGTTCTGTCGGTGGGAGGCAACGACCTGAACCTCGTCGGGGCCATGCAGCAGTGCGGGATCAACTTCATGACCAACATGAAGTCCTGCAAGGCGGCAGGGGTTGACGGCCTGATCCGGGAAAAAATCCCCGGAGTCGAGGACAAGGTCGTGGGCGCGATGAACGCCATCCACGCCGCCATGCGCTTCCAGGGCTACGACAGCAGGAGCTACCGCCTGGTGGCCCAGTCCTACCCGGGCCCGATCGCCGACCCCGCCCACTACCGCTACCCGGCGGAGACCTACGAGCGCTACACGTCGGGCGGATGCCCGTTCTACAACGAGGACGCCACCTGGGCCAGGGATGAGATCATTCCCGCCGTCAGCACGATGCTCAGGAGCGCCGCACGGCGCGGAGACGCCTTCTTCCTCGACATGCAGGACGCGCTCGCCGGGCACGAGCTCTGTCACAGCGGCGCCGGGCAGGCCACCTCGGCCAACACCCTGGCCAACCCGCTCCCGGCGGCGCAAGCCGAATGGGTACGCTGGTTCCCGGGGTACTTCGGGGCTCAGGGCAACACTCAGGAAGCCATCCATCCGAACGCCTACGGACAGCAGGCACTCAGCGACTGCCTGACCCAGGCGGACAACCAGATCAGCAGCGGCGGCCGGGAGTTCCGGTGCACCGCCTCCGCCGGATCGTCGAAGCCCGCCGTGCAGACGGTCTCGTCCGACCCGAACTACTCCAGCGACTCGGTCAACCGGGCCGTCGGCTTCCTCACCGCCACCCAGGACCGGTTCAGCTCCCTCGTGCGCGTGGACGACGGCACCGAAGAGCCCCCGCTGCCTCCGTCCCTTCCGGGCCTCCCGCAGCTTCCTCTCCCGCCCATTCCCGCCCACAAGGCGATGAGGCTGAGCCTGCCCCAGAGCTACACGGGCGGCTTCTTCGGGCCCGGAGGCGCGTTCGGACCGGCCGGCTACCAGTCGTCGTTCACCTACGACAACGCCGTGACCATCTACGCGCTCCTCAAGCACGGCACCGGCGACGGCCTCGACCACGCCAAGGTCCTGGGCAACAGCCTGCTGTACGCCCAGGACCACGACCCGGTGAACGACGGCCGGATACGGGCCTCCTACCTGCCGGACCCGTTCGTCACCACCCTCGGCCGGGACTACCCCGTCGGCACCCCCTACATCGGCGGCTGGTCGGTCTACACCGGGAACATGGCCTGGGCCGGCATGGCGTTCGCCCACCTGTACAAGGCCACCGGCGACAGAACGTACCTCGACGGAGCGCTGCGGGCCGCGAACTGGATTCAGACCAACTCCGCCGACACCCGCGGCGCCGGGGGCTACACCGGCGGCTACGCCGACACCTCCGCGGCGGAGGACGGCAGCGGCATGGTCCAGCGGACCTGGAAGGCCACCGAGCACAACATCGACGTCGGCGCCTTCTTCGCCATGCTGAACCAGCTCACCGGGGACCAGGTCTGGAAGGACCGCTCGGACGGCGCCTTCGCGTTCGTCAAGACCATGCTCAGCGCCGACGGCAACCACCTGTGGACCGGCACCGGGCTGGACGGGGTCACTGTCAACGAGGACGCCGTCCCCGAGGACGTCCAGACCTGGAGTTACCTGGCCACCCTCGACCCCGCCTACGGACGGGCCGTCGACTGGACCGCCGGGCGCATGGCCGCCACCGACGGGCCGACCGACCCCACCACCGGCCGGCCGATGTTCAGCGGAGTCAGCTTCAGCGCCGTCGACACCTCCGGCGTCTGGTTCGAGGGCACCGCGCACCTGCTGGCCGCCTACCAGGCGCGTAAGGCCCCCGGGGACTCCGACAAGGCCGCGAAACTGATCACCACGCTGCAGAAGGCTCAGGCATACGCTCCGAACGCCGACCGAGCGGGAATCGTCGCTGCCTCGCACGACGGCCTCGACACCGGGCAGGGTGACCGCTACTACGCCTCCCGGCACACTGGTGCGACCGCCTGGTACGTCGTCGCCGCGAAGGGAGGAAACCCCTTCCGGCTCTGATCTGAACCGACAGCCAATCGAAGCAGCCGTGTCCGGCCCCGGCACCCGCCGGGGCCGCACACGACTGCTTCAGCAGGTCTGCCGACCTTGACCGGCTCCGCCACCACGCCTCCCGCACCGGTTCGATGTCGCCAACATCCAACCGCCAACATCCAACCGCTACCTGCCTCGCGAGCGCCACCCCGGCGAACCTTCTCAGCCAGAGCACTTGAACGCGCATCGAGGCCAGCTGCGACGCTGAAGGGCCAACCAGAACGCTAAGCCTCAGGCTCCCCCGGCACTCCAGAACGTCGATTTTCCGCGGCCGACGAGAGGTATAATCCCTGTACGCCCACCTGGCAGCCTCTCAGGTGACTCAAGGTCAAATCCCATGCAAGCCTGCGAGATCGGCCGCTCAAGGCCCCATTCCGCGGGTCGGTTTTCTGTAGCGATGGATGTTTTGCCGGGGAACGCCATTGTCGGCAGTCGGTGATGGGCTCGATCGACTGCCCCCCGCTGCTCGCGGCTCGCTCCCCCGCTCAGTGGAACTCGTGGATCACCTGGATCTCGCCGACGATGTGCGCGTTGAAGTCGTCGAGGTCCTCGGCAGGAACCCAGAGCTCGAGGATCGTCCGCCCGCTGGCCTGCTGGACGGGGTAGCGGCTCACGAACTCCGCGTCGATCTCGAAGCGGGTGACGAAGCCGGCGCCGTCGTGCTTCACGTTCCAGTCCCGCGCGATCCTGATCGCGTAGTCCTCGTTGAGGACCGGGTAGAAGATCGGCTGCTCGGGCAACCGGGGCGGCCACGCACGCCAGTTCAGCTCACGGACCAGGTCCAGCTCCATGGGGCCGGTCGGGCGCCACAGGGTCGTCGTTGCTTGCCGGCTGGTCATGTGCGTCGTCGCTCTCTCATGCAGGCCGCGCGTGCCGCGGACCGGGAGGTCGGACCATACGGCACAACGTGCCCTCGGCACATACTCGCTTTCCGCGACCCGAACCGGGCGACTCCCCCACCATCACGCCGACAGCCGACGACCGCGGAAGACGGTCCACGCTGATGGAACGGGTCACGGATAGGGCAGGCCCTTCGCGGCGGCGTCGATGCGGTTCGTTTCCAGGTGGACGATCGCGCCCGGTTCGGCGTAGCTGGGGCCCAGGACCGTGATGAGTTGCTGGCGGTCGATGAAAAATTGCAGGTCGATGAGAGGCACGGTGTTCGCGATGACATCGTCCTCCGTGGCGGAGAACGGGGTACGCGTCAGATCCGTCGGATAGGGGGCGATGGCGTTCCACCACGAGCGTTGGGGGCTGTCGGACGTCAGGCCCGGCGGGCGCCACCTGGGTTCCTCGAAGGTGTGCCAGAGAAGCCAGGCGAACTGTCCCGTAGCACGGCCGACGAGGAGCACCTCCTTCAGCACGTCGGCGTAGGCCTCCGCGAAGAGTGTGGTGCCGGCTGATGTGGGGTCGAGCAGGAGCTCACGGTAGGCCTCGGTCCAGGCGGGTGTGCCTATGGGGGCCGACGTGTTGGCCACGAGCTGCATGAGCCTCGCTCGGTTGCGTACGCCGGCGGCCAGGCTCCGAACCGCGCCCCAGGCGGGATCCGGCGTGGGATTTTTCGCCAGCACCACATGGCAGTGGTAGGTGTCGAGCGGGCCCGCGCCCCACGAGGCGGGAGGCGTGAACATGCCGTCCGGTGAACCGCGCGGGTTCAGCAGCCACTCGAGACCCAGCAGCAGGCCGTCCTGGAACTCCAGCGGCAGGGGTGCGCCCAGCGGGTTGAAGGCATAGAGACTGCCCAGCGTCTGCCGGTCGAGTTCGTTCTTGCGCGTGAAGTTGAACTCGGGGATCGGCCGCTCCTGCCAGGAGAGCCACTCGTTGCGGTCGGCGAAGGGGAGGGCCCACGCGTCATCGAGGACGGCGAGCGTGTCCGCACCGACGATCGCATCGTGGTCCAGCTCGTGGCTCTCCTGGAACAGCTTCACCGCGTCGGCGGTCTGACCGCCGAAGTAGCCGGTCGCCCCGTCGGGAATCTCGTAGCCGAGGTCGATCAGGGCGAACTGGATCGTGGTGACGTGCTCGCCCTGGTGGCCCTGTCTCAGGTAGGCGCTCGTATCCCGGGCAGCGATGCGTTCGAGAACGGGATCGTCCCGGAACCGAGCAGAGGAAAGCAGCGCCATGACTGACTCCTTCCGCGCCCACGACACAGCGCAGCACGGCCCTTCCGCTTTCCATTGTGGGTCGGCAGCGGTCCGTAGGCATGTCGGTCCGCAATGATCGTGGAGCGTCGTAGTGCGCTCGCGGCCAGGTGTGACCTGTGTGGAAGGCGGCAGACGGGGGCCACCGGCACAAGCAGGCGGCCCGCTCCCCCGCTGCCGATGGTCGACTGGCGAGGGAACGGGCCGGTTTTGACAGCCCGCCGATACCGCCCCCAGCTGGCCGTCACATCAGGTCAGGTCCACTGCACGTCCGCGAGGGAGGTGACCGGCTGCGGCTTGCCGATGAGAGCCAGGGCGACGAAGAAGCCGATCTGGCCGATCGCGATGGTGAGCGTGGCCAGCGCCTTGTCGTCGTAGTGCTTCGCCACCTTGGCGTACAGGGCGTCGGACACGCGCTCCTGGCCGTGCGGTGCCGGCTGGAGAGTGGCCTCGACCAGGGCGAGGGCTGCGCGCTCCGCGTCGGTGAAGCACAGGGCGTCCTGCCAGGAGGCAACGGCGGTGATGCGGTCCTCGGTCTCGCCGGCCTTACGCAGGAAGGAGGTGTTCAGGATGGTCAGGTACGTGTTGCCGACGATCTGTCCGGCACGCAGGTGCACGAGACTCATGGTGGTGCGCGGCACCGAGCGGTTGCCCGTGGCCCGGAAGAGGGCGGCACTGATGTCGTTCACCTCCGGCACGAACTCGGCCGGGTTGGCCATCCGCGAGACGGGTGCGGGGGTGGGGGTGTTCGTCATGGCGTGCTCCTTCGCGTCGGTCTGGTTGGCGTCTTCACAGCACTGACGGATGCGCGCACGCAGACGTGACCGGAATCCCGAAAGAAGATTTTCCGGCGTCTCCAGGGGCCTGCCTGTCTACCAGCCGGCCGGTACATCCGGGCTGGAGACAGCCCTACCTGGTCTTGCAGCCCGCGGGCATCTCCGTGGATGTCCGGTACAGCACACACGCGCGGAGCGGTCCTTCCGGCACGCTCGGATCCTCGAAGTCGTCGGCGGGGTCGCGGGTCATGCCGATCCGGCGCATCACTGCCTGAGAACGCAGGTTGCCGATGGTCGTCGACGCAACCACCTCCGGCAGCCCGAGCGTGCCGAAGGCGAAGGACAGGCAGGCCAGGGCGGCCTCGGTCGCGTACCCCTGCCCCCACCGCCGACCGCAACAGCCGCCATCCGACGTCCACCCCGGCAAACGGCATGTTCTCGTCCACCTCATCCAGGCCGGCGCGGCCGACGAACTCACCGGTCTCCCGGACTTCGAGCGCCCACCACCCGAAACCCCGATGATCGAACTCGGCCTGCATCAGTCTCATCGCGGCGTCGCTCTGATGCCACGTCAGCAGTGGCCCCAGGTGCTCTCGGACTTCGGGATCGGCGTTCATCGCCGCCCACGGCTCGCGGTCGGACTCCCGCCACCGGCGGAGCAGAAGACGGTCGGTTCGCCTCTCTGGCATGCCTACCAGGCAACGCGAACTCCACCACGCTGTCGACCGGCCATACCGCCCTTCCTGCGACGGGGGCGAGTGCAACTGACGGACGGGGAAAAAGAATTCATCCGGCCGAACCTGCCGATCGGCGAGTACGGCCCGTATCTCAAGCGGCTACGGAGAACTCTCTCAGATGGTCATGGGTGGGTGACGCCACAAGGTCATCACCCCCGGAGTAGCAGGCTCAGGTCCAACGCGCATGCATGGGGGGTTGGTGGAACCTCGGTATGCGTCAGGTCGCGAGTTTTGCGTAGTTGTCCTGCTGATGTGGGGGGTTTGGGTGGGATGGGTGTGTGAAGCGGACGGTGATGGTCAGGCCGCCTTCGGGGCGGGCGGTGGTGGTGAGGGTGGCGTGGTGTGCCTGGGCGACGGCGGTGACGATGGCGAGGCCGAGGCCGTAGCCGTCGCGGCGGCCGTGCCGGTCGGGGGCCAGTCTCTGGAAGGGTTGGAAGAGGCGCTGGATCTGGTTGTCGGGGATGACCGGCCCGCTGTTGGTGATCGTGAGGGTCGCCTGCGTGCCGGAGGTGTGAGTGGTGATCTGTACGTGCCCGTCCGGGTGGTTGTGGCGGATGGCGTTGTCGACGAGGTTGGCGATGAGGCTTTCGATCAGACTCGGGTCCCCGGCCGTCACTGAGGGCGTGAGGTGTTCGGCGAGGTCGATGCCTCCTTGTGCTGCTTGGTCGCGGCGGGAGGCGAGCACCCGTTTGACGACTTGGGCCAGGTCGAGGGTGTCCCTGCGAGTGGGGCCGCGCTCGCTGGTGGCCAGGGCGAGCAGTGCTTGGACGAGCCGTTCCTGGTGTCCGCCGAGGCCGAGGGCCTCCTGGCAGGCCGAGCGCAGGGTGTCGGTGTCGGCGTCGGGGTCGGCGAGGGTGACTTCGAGGAGGGTGCGCAGGCCGGCGAGGGGGGTGCGCAGCTCGTGGGAGGCGTTGGCGACGAAGTGTCGGTGGGCGTCGAAGGAGGCTTGGAGGCGGGCGAAGAGGTCGTCGAGGATGTAGCCCAGTTCGGTCAGCTCGTCGGCGGGTTCCCCGAGGTCGAGACGTTGGTGGAGGTTTCCGGCGGAGATGGCTTTGGCGGTGGCGGTGATGGCCCGCAGGGGCCGGAGGAAGCGGCCGGCGACGAACCAGCCGGCAGCCAGGGCGATGGGGATGAGGATGGCGAGCGCGACGGCGGAGCCGACGAGGAGCTGGTGCGGGCCGATGCCGCGCCCGGTGCCGGTGAGCGTGCCCGGCGCATTGCTGTGGACGGGAGTGGTTGACTGGATGCCGACCAGGGGGAGGGTGACGATGGCGAGGACCACGATCCCCGCGACGAAGATGCCTGCGGCGTAGAAGAGCGCGAGTCGGGCCTGCAAGGACCGCCTGGGCAGCGGCCGGGGGCTGGTCATGCCGGCCCGATCCGGTAGCCGCCTTCGCGGATGGTCTCGATGGCCGGCGGGTCGCCGAGTTTGACTCGCAGCCGGTGCACGGTGTGCTTGACCGCGGACGTGAAGGGGTCGGCCGCTTCGTCCCAGACGCGTTCGAGAAGTTCCTCGGCGGACAGAACCAGGCCGGGTGAGGCGAGCAGGCATTCGAGGAGCGCGAACTCCTTCGGGCTGAGCTCGAGACGACGGCCGGCGCGGAACGCCACCCGGCGGGCCGGGTCGAGGGTGATGTCCCCGCAGGAGAGGGTGGGGGGAAGCGGCGGGCTGGCCCGGCGGGCCAGGGCACGGACGCGGGCGACCAGTTCGGCGAAGGCGAACGGCTTGGGCAGGTAGTCGTCCGCGCCGAGGCTGAGCCCGTCGACACGGTCCTCGATCGTGTCGGCGGCGGTCAGCATCAGCACGCGGGTATCGGAGCGGTCGTTGACGATTCGCCGGCAGATCTCGTCCCCGTGGACACCGGGCAGGTCCCGGTCGAGGACGACCACTTCGTAGCGGGTGGCGGCCAGGCGGTCGAGGGCGTCGGTCCCGTCCAAGACGACGTCGACGGCCATGCCCTCGCGGCGCAGCCCGGTGCCGATGGAGCGGGCAAGGACCTCGAAGTCCTCGACGACGAGGACCCTCACCGCCGCTCACCGCCGGTCGTCGCGCGGGCGGAACGGCCGCCGGGTCGAGGTGTCATGCCGTCAACGATGCCAGATACCGGGTCGCAGCCCGGTCGCAGCCGCGGAGACCGGGCTGCAACCGGGTGCGGCGTACAACCGTCGGCATGAATCCATTTCGAACCGCGAGGTCGCCGCGATGAGCGCCCCGGGGATCGTCGTCGCCGGGCTGCGCAAGCGCTATGGGGCCGCCCTGGCCCTCGACGGCATGTCCTTTACCGTCCGTCCCGGTGTGGTGACCGGCTTCGTGGGGCCGAACGGGGCCGGGAAGTCCACGACGATGCGGGTGATCCTGGGCCTGGACGCGGTAGATGAGGGCACCGCGCTGATCGAGGGGAAGCCGTACCACCATCTTCGGCACCCGCTGAGTCACATCGGTTCACTGCTGGACGCGGCGGCGCTGCACCCCGGCCGGAGTGCTCGTAACCACCTGCTCTGGCTGGCGCATTCGCAGGGCCTGACCGCGCGGCGGGTGGACCAGGTCATCGAGCAGGTCGGCCTGACCTCGGCGGCCCGGCGCAAGGCCGGCGGCTTCTCGCTCGGTATGCGCCAGCGGCTCGGGATCGCCGCGGCCCTGCTCGGGGACCCGCCGGTCATCATGCTCGATGAGCCGTTCAACGGCATGGACCCCGACGGCATCATCTGGATGCGCGGCTTCCTGCGGTCGCTGGCCGCTCAGGGCCGCGCTGTCCTGGTGTCCAGCCACCTGATGAGCGAAGTACAGGACACCGCCGATCATCTCGTGGTGGCCGGGCGCGGCAAGGCCATCGCCGACGCCGGCGTGGCCGACCTGATCGCGGCCGCCTCCGGGAGCCGGGTGGCCCTGCGGACCACGGCCGGCACGCACGCGATGCGGGTGCTCGCCCATGCGGGCGCGACCGTGGCGGCCGCCGGCCGTGACACCATCACCGTCGCCGACATGCCGGCGGATCGGATCGTGGCGCTGCTCAGCGAGAGCGCGGTGCCGTTCTCCGAGGTATCCCCGCACCGCGCCACCCTCGAGGACGTCTACCAGGAACTCACCCGCGAGGCGGTCGAGTTCCGCGCCGCGACACCCACGGAGGTACCACGGTGACCGCCCCTGCCATTACGACCTACCGGCCCGGCGAACGGGTCGGGAGGGACGGATTCCTCCCCTTGCTGCACGCGGAATGGACCAAGTTCCGGACGGTCCGGGGCTGGGTGACCGGCATGATGGCGGCGGCACTGATGATGGTGCTGTTCGCCCTCCTCGTCGGGGTGGGCGGCGACCAGAAGGGCTCACCATCCGTGCCGATCGGGCCGGGCGGCGGGCCGGTCACCGACAGCTTCTACTTCGTGCACCAGCCGCTCACCGGAAACGGCAGCATCACCGTCTCCGTCTCCGCGCTCGAGAGCAGCATCCCCAAGGGCCCCGGGGACCTGCGGCCCGGCAGCGTGCCGTGGGCGAAGGCCGGGCTCATCATCAAGCAGAGCACCCGCCAGGGATCGCCGTACGCGGCGATCATGGTCACCGGCAGCCACGGTGTGCGGATGCAGGACGGTTACGTCAACGACACGGCCGGACCTCCCGGTCCGGTCTCGGCCGAGTCCCCCCGCCGGCTGCGGCTGGACCGCTCGGGCGACACGATCACCGGTTACGCCTCCACCGACGGCACGCATTGGACCGAGGTGGGCACCGCGCAGGTGAGCGGGCTCGGATCGACCGCGCAGGTCGGGCTGTTCGTCGCCTCTCCGCCGGCCGTGGGCGGCGGGGGCACGGCAGGCAGTGTGTCCACGGCCACCTTCGGGGATCTCCGTACCCAGGGGGGCTGGGCCGGTGGCCACTGGACGGGCGGTCAGGTGGGAGCCGAATCCCCCAGCTTCGCCGGGTACCCGGAGAACGCCTCGGGTTCGCATCTGGGATCCGACGCCCGGTTCACGGTGACCGGTGCCGGCGACATAGCGCCCGCCGTCCGCGACAGCCTGCCGACCGGCGGCCACCTCCGGGACGTCCTCGCCGGCACGTTCGCCGCGCTGATCGCAGTGATCGTCGTGGGGGCGCTGTTCGTCACCGAGGAGTACCGGAACAAGATGATCCACCTCACCCTGGCCGCGCATCCGAGGCGGAGCCGGGTACTGGCAGCCAAGGCGATCGTGTTGTGGGCCGTCACCTTCGCCGCCGGGCTGGCGGGGGCGATCCTCGCAACTCCGCTCGGTGAGCGGCTCGCCCGGGACAACGGCGTCTACATCTTCCCGGTGTCGTCCTCGACCGAACTGCGGGTGGCGCTCGGCACCGCGGCGCTGCTCGCGACCGCCTCGGTCCTGGCCCTGGCCGTCGGCGCCATCCTCCGGCACAGTGCGGCCGCGGTCACCACCGTCGTCCTGGCCATCGTGCTCCCCTACATCCTGATCGCCATCCCGTTCATGCCCGCAAGCGTGTCGAAGACAGTGGCCACGGTGACACCGGGCGCGGCGTTCGCCGTCCAGCAGACGCTCATGCCGTATGGCCAGGTCGCAAGCAATTACACGCCCTACTACGGCTACTACCCGCTGGCGCCATGGGCCGGGTTCGCGGTCCTGGCCGGCTACGCCACGGTGAGCCTGGCCGTGGCCGGTGTCCTCCTCAACAGGAGGGACGCATGAGACGGGCCTTGCACGCGGAATGGACGAAGATGCGGACCGTCGCCGGCCCGCTGTGGCTGCTGCTCGGCGCCGTCGCGGCGACGGTGGCCCTGAGTGCCGTGGCGACCTCGGTGGTGCACTGCTCGGCCGGTGGCTGCGGCGGTGACACGACCAGGCTCGCCCTCACGGGCAGCTACCTCGGCCAGGCGCTGGTCGCCATGCTGGCTGTGCTGATCATCAGCGGCGAGTACAGCACGGGCATGATCCGCACCACCCTGACGGCGGTGCCGCGGCGAGCCACCGTCTTCGCGGCCAAGGCCATCACGCTCACCGGCGTCGTGGCCGTCGGCGGGACGCTCGCCGTCCTCGGGTCGGTGCTCGCCGGGCGGCTCGTCCTGCCGGACCTCGGCGACCAGGCCCTGTCCTTGGCCGACGGGCCGACGCTGCGCGCGGTCTTCGGGACGGTCCTCTACCTGATTCTGATCGGCCTTCTGAGCTTCGGCGTCGCGACCGCCGTGCGGGACTCGGCCACCGGCATCGGGGGCGTCCTCGGCCTGCTCTACATCCTCCCCATCGTCTCCCAGACCGTCGGTGATCCGGACTGGCAGCGTCTGCTCCAGCAGGTCGGGCCGATGAGTGCCGGGCTCGCCGTCCAGGCCACCACCGATCTCGGCGGCCTGCCCCTCAGCCCCTGGGCCGGCCTCGGAGTGACCGCGGGGTGGGCCGCCGCCGCACTCACAGCCGGTGGCCTGCTGCTCCGCACACGCGACGCATAGCCAGGGGCCGGTTCTGCCGCGTCACGACTCCGTCGACCGTGGCGCCGGCTGAGCAGCCGCTCCGCGGGCGCCGGCCTGCCCTGGAATCCAGCACGGCGGAGGTCGTCGCGTGGCGATCAACGGCGGATCGGCTTTACATGGTCGTGGGGGCGCCTTCCGGACGGTGCGCGCTCAGACCTGGTGTGTCGTTGAGGTGCATGCGTCGTGGGGACCCCTTCGCGAACGCCTTCACGTGCCTTCAGGCGACTCACCCAAGGAGTCTTCATGCCGAACGCGAACGGTCCCCACACGGCTGTATCCAACCAGCCGGAGGAGCTGACCACCGTCGTTGCGGAACAGCCGATCTTCGAAGGGCCCTCCGAGGGTGTGCAGGGCACCCCCACGGCCTTCACCTCCGACGGCCTGGAACAGGTGGCAGGTCACACCCGCAGCCTGTTCGAGGAATTGCCGGCCGAGACGTGGGTGGCGCCCATGGCGCCGCTGCGCGACATCGGGGAGGCGTCCTTCGGGCCCCCGGACATGCTGGAGACGGTGCACGCTCGCGACGACCGGGTCCAGATCACGGACACCACGAGCTACCCGTGGCGGGCCCACGCCTCGCTGCTCATCACCGCAGCCGACAACACCCAGTGGATCGGCACCGGTTGGTTCATCGGGCCGCACACGCTGATCACCGCGGGACACGTCGTGCACATCAAGAACAGCGGCGTACCCGGGCAGGACGGCTGGGTGAAGAGCATCCAGGTCATGCCGGGCCGCAACGGCACCGCCCTGCCCTTCGGCTCCGTCACCAGCACGAACTTCCGCTCTGTCACCGGCTGGACCAACAGCGGTGACGAGAACTTCGACTACGGCGCCATCATCATCCCCACCGAACTCGGCTCCACCACCGGCTGGTTCGGATTCGGCGCCTGGCCGGATGCCGATCTCCTCAAGACCTCCGCCAACATCTCCGGATACCCGGGCGACAAGCCCACGGGCAGCCAGTGGTACGACGGCCGGGGCATCAGCTCGGTGAACCCCCTGAAGGTCTTCTATGACATCGACTCCTTCGGCGGGCAGAGCGGCAGCGCCGTCTACCACATCCACAACGGCGCCCGGTACGGCATCGCGGTCCACGCCTACGGCGGCGCCTCGGTCAACTCCGGAACCCGCATCACCAAGGAAGTCTTCACCAACCTGCAGCTCTGGAAGGCGTGACCCCGGCCCATGAGCGCAGACGGTGGCGGCGGCCGTGCCTACCGGATCACTGGAACGGTGCTCGACGCGCACGGTGATCCGGTGCCGGGTGTCGCCGTCGCCATCGCCGACGGACCCGGGCCCTTCCCCGACATCGCCGCCCTGACCGGCGCCGACGGCCGGTTCTCGCTCTCCGTGTCCACCGAGGGCGTCTACACGGTGCAGGGCACGGCGGCCGACGGACGAAGCGCCCGGGCCTCGGTCGAGGTCAGCGCCGGAGGAACGCCCCCGGCCTCAGCGGAGCTTCGGCTTGGTTGAGCCGCCGCCACACACAACCGCCTCCTCGGCGGCTCAACTCTCCGGATGTGCCGCGTCCTCCAAGGGGAAGGCCATCACGCTGACGCCCAGGGGGTTCGTGCCCGGCGCGTGCGGTGGTCGTGCGGCCTCGTGGAGTTCGACGGCGAGTTCGGTGAGGCGTCGACGGACGTCCTGCCAGGTCTCGGGGTCCACCCACAGCTCGGCGTCGACGGTCACGCCCTCGCTCCGCTCGAGCCGGCGACCGGCACGCTCGCGGAGCGCGTTCGCCATGATCTCGGCCAGCATCGGGGTCCCGCCGAGCTGGTCGGACAACGGCGTGCCCTGGACGGTGCGGTAGCGGCGCTCCCCGCCGCCGCGACGAACGCGCTCCTCCGCCAGCTCGACCAGGCCCACCGCGTCCAGGCGCCGCAGATGCTGGCTGGCCAACGCGTGCGAGACGTCCAGCTCTCGTGAGAGTTCGGCGGTCGACATGGGCCCGGGCCACATGAGGCTGAGCATCCGGAGCCGCAGAGGGTGGGCGAGTGCGCGCAGTACGGGGTCGGTGTCGGTCACACAAATCGTGTTTCAGGCGGCCGGCCCGCCCGCGTTGCGGATCAGCCGCTGGAGCACCTTCAGCGTGGTGATGTACTCGGAGTCGTCGATGCCCTCGTGCAAGGCAGCGCGGATCGCGGGTGCATTGCGGGCGAGGTCGACGCGGGCCTTTTCGCCTTCCTCGGTAAGCCACAGCCGGTGCTCGGCATCCAGGGTCAGCCAGCCGCGCTCCACGAGCACTGCGGACTCCGCCGCCAAGTCGTCCTCGGGCCGAATGTAGGAGCTCATGGCCTTCTGCAGCTCGGACAGCGTCATCCCCCGGCCATCAGGGGAGATGTCGTTCTCCGACAGGTTGCGCAGCAGCCAGAACTGGGGCTGCGTGTAACCCTTCTCAGCCTGGCGGGCGCGGGTGTAGGCGATGAGCGCCTCGTAGGCGACGCCGGTCCAGTAGGCAGCGGGCTGTCCGACGAGGTCGGCATCGGAGATCTGCTGGGTGGTCATGGCATGTCCTCCTCATGGCTGTTCGGGTGCTGAGTTTGCACGCCGCGCAGCTCGTACGGAGACCGTAAAACCTCAAGTCCCCTTGAGGTCAAGCCTGGGCCGCGTCGTAGGGAGGCGTCGTACGGAGGGTCCTCGACCCGATCACGCGTGGGCGCGGCAGAACTCTCGGATGGCGCGGTTGAACCGCTCCGGTGTCTCGAGGTTGCTGACATGCCCCACGCCGGGGAGCACCACAAGCTCGGTGTCCGGAATCGCATCCTCGAACGCATGGGCGACAGTCATGGGTGACCGCACATCGAGCTCGCCCCAGAGGAGCAGGGTCGGCACCGTGATCTCGGGAAGCAGGTCGCGCTGGTCGGCTTCGGCCATGATGAACAGCTCCGCTCCCAGGGTTTCCGGCCGCACGTCGTCGTCCATCGCGTCGAGCAACGGCACGAACGCGGCGGGAGGGTCACCGGCGAACAGCCCTGGCAAGGTCGGATCGAACCGCTCCCGGGGCACCGCGAGCATCTGCTTGACCCCCTCAACGCGGGCCGCCACCTCCGCCGGCGGCAGCGAGCCCTTCCACCCGGCGTAGGTGTCGGCCAGGATCAGCGTCCTGACCAGCTCCGGGCGGTGGCGATACAGCTCCAGCGCGACCGTCCCGCCCCAGGAGAGCCCGGCAACGTGGGCCGGGCCAAGCCTCAGCGCCTCGATCACGGCGGCGAGGCAGTGCGCGAAGTCCGCCAGGCCGAAGCCGGCCGGCAGATCGGAGGAACGCCCCGCGCCCGGCTCGTCCCACGCCACCACGGTGAACTCATCTTCCAGGCCCGCGAGTTGCGGCTGCCACATGCGGCCGTCCACGCCCGCTCCGTGCACGAGAACCAGGGGCGGCCCGTGACCCACGCGCGCGTAGGCGACCTCGACCCCGCCAACCTGCATCGTTGCCATGACACCAGGCTAGGCGCGGCCGCGGACGGTGTCGCGGCGTGCGGCCCGGGTGCGGGCCTGCTGCCGGAGCTTCAGGGGCACAGGGCGAGGCGAGTGGAGCGCTTTCCTTACCCGCTCTTGGCCGGGTCGGCCCGCTGCCAGGCGGCCTCGCGCAGCAACCGCAGGCCGTTGAGGCCGACGAGGACCGTGGAGCCCTCGTGGCCGAGGACGCCGAGCGGGAGGGGCAGGTGCCCGGCGAGGTCCCAGATCACCAGGGCGGAGATGAACACCGAAGCGATCACCAGGTTCTGCACGACCAGGCGCCGGGCCGCGCGGGGCCTCGCTCGTCATCGTCGACGGCGGCACCGAGCATCCGATCACGGTCCGGGGCGTCATCGGCGCCTCCGTCGTCCCGCTGGTCGTCGGGACAGGCGCTGCCTTCTTGATGGCCTTGTGGAAGCCGGTCTTCCTGCGGATCGCGCAGTTCGTGGGCGGTGGGCTGGCACTGTTGCCGACTGCCGGCCCGCTCTCGTCCGGCGCCGACGGCGGCACCGTCGCAGCCCTGTCCCTCATGCACATCACCCTCGCCGTGGCGGTCGTCACCACCCTGCAGCTCCACCGCCGCCACCGCTGAGCTTGCTGCTACCGGTCTGACCACGAACGACACCCCGAACGTGATCACCCGTACGGAGATTCCGGCCGGCCGGGCCTCAGCTCATCCCGGGCGATCCGCTGGTCCGCCGGTCCGCGAGGCCGCGCTGTCCCGACCAGGAGGAGCCGTTGTACGAGGACCACCAGATGTGGTCGTCGGTCCCCGCGCCGCGCCAGGCCATGTACAGGCGGCCGGCTCCGCTGCCCAGGGCCGGGTAGTTCGCGGTGCGCCGGTCCGCCAGCACCATCTGGGGGGACCAGGAGGTGCCGTTGAACGTGGACCACCAGATGTGGTCGTCGGGTCCGGTGCCGCGCCAGGCCATCACCAGGGTCCGGCCGTGGGTTCCCAGGGTGGGCCAGGCGGCGGTGCGCCGGTCGTCGAGGACCCTCTGGCCGGACCAGGAGGTGCCGTTGAACGTGGACCACCAGATGCGGTCGTCGGTCCCCGCGCCACGCCAGGCCATCACCAGCCTGCCGTTGGCCGAGCCCAGGGCCGGCGCCCCCACCGCGCGCCGGTCGTCGAGGACCCGCTGGGCGGACCAGGAGGTGCCGTTGAAGGTGGACCACCAGATGTGGTTGTCGGGCTGGGCCCCGCGCCAGGCCATCAGCAGCTTACCGTTCACCACGCCGACCGCCGGCGCGTAGGTGGTGCGCCGGTCGGCCAGCTGCCGCGGGCTGCTCCAGCGCTGGCCGTCGTACCGCGACCACCAGATGTGGTTGTCGGCTCCGTAGCCGCGCCACACCATGTAGGCCCGGCCGTTGAGGTAGGCGAGGTCGGGCTCCCTGGCGGTGCTGGCCGGGAACCCCTGCTGGAGGGTCCACCGCCCGTTCACCAGGCGGGACCAGTAGATCCTCGGGTCGTTGCCGGTCCCCCGCCACGCCATGTACGCGGTGTCCGGCGCCTGCGTGGCGGCCTCGGCGCCCGTCGGCGCCACGCCCGTCAGCGCGCCGGTGAGCGTGGCCGTCAGCACGCCCAGAGCCAGCAGCGCGGCGACCGGGCCCGTGCGCCGTGTCGCGTTCCTCGCCATGATCGCCTCTTCCTCCCCGCATCGGTCTCCGACCGGGGCAGTCAACTCCTGCGGCGACGGGCGGGACAAGGTCGCACGGGCAGGCGGATGGCCATGCACGTTGCCTGGACGGGCAGTCGGCGCCCGGGACACACCGAGCGCCTTGATGCAGGCGGCCTGCCGGAATCCTTGGAGAGGACATGCCGCCGAGGCCCGTCCACGTCATCATCAAGCCGGTCGCCGGCGCCGCGGCCGCCGCGAGGGCTCACGGGCGCGGCCCACGGCTGCCGGACTCGCGGAGGATGCCCGAGCAGGCAAGGGCGACGGCACCGGGCAGGCCGTTGGCGACGGGGTACGGGCTCAGGTCCCAGGCCGCGACGCGGGCGGTGCGGCGGGGCAGGAGCGGGCCTTCGGGGCCGAGCAGGCCGCCCACCGTGACGAGGGGTTCGCCCCGGCGGGGGCTGAGGGCCGCCACGGTTTCGGCCAACAGGTCGGCGGCCTCGGCGAGGATCCGCTCCGCGACGTGGTCGCCGTCCGCCGCCGCGGCGACCACGACGGGGCAGAGCCGGGCCAGTTGGACGGGTTCGGATGCGGCACGTGCGCCGACGGCCACGAAGCCGGACACGTTCGACGGCAAGGGCTACTTCTGGATCAAGGCCAGCAACGGCAAGTGCCTGACCATGCCCTACAACAACGGCGTCGCGCCGGCCGCCGGCACCCAGCTGTTCTGGTGGCCCTGTGAGACCCGCTGGTTCTCGGGCAGCCAGATGTGGAACGTCATGCCCGTGACCGACGACGCGAGCGCGACCGCCGCCGCACGGCTGGTCGAGGAACGGGCCGGGCGCCTCGACGTCCTCGTCAACAACGCCGCCATCACCGGCGATTGGCCGCAGGAGCCCACCCGGGTCGATCCCGCCACCATCCGGACGGTCGTGGAGACCAACGTGATCGGCGTCATCCGCGTCACCAACGCGATGATGCCGCTGCTGCGCCGCTCCGCCTCACCACGGATCGTGAACATGTCCAGCAGTGTCGGCTCCCTCACCCGGCAGTCAGGACCCGCCGCAGAGCATACGACGGGCCCGATCGCCGTGGCGTACGCGCCGTCGAAGACGTTCCTGAACGCCGTCACCCTCCAATACGCCCGCGAGCTGAGCGGCACGAACATCCTGATCAACGCCGGCTGCCCAGGCTACGTCGCGACCGACCTCAACGGCTTCCGCGGAGTGCGCACGCCCCAACAGGGCGCGGCGATCGCCATCGAACTCGCGACCCTGCCCGACGACGGCCCGACCGGCCGGTTCTTCGCAGACACCGGCGAAGTGCCCTGGTGATGTGCGCGGGGGCCATCACCCGAGCAGTCGAGCCGCGGCGGCTTCCGGCTCGGCGCGACGCAAGTCGCCTGCCAACGACCATGGTGAAGGAGGTCCGTCGCCCGTGTCACAGGTCGACGGCGGAGATCGTGTCGGACGCCGCGTTGGCGACGTAGGCGCGGCTGCCGTCGGGGGTGACCGTGACGCCGTGCGGGGAGCCGCCCACCCGGACGGGGGTGCCCCGCACGGTGAGGGTGGCGGTGTCGATCTCGGCCAGGGATTTCGTCGAGGGGATCGTGACCAGGAGGGTGTGGTTGTCGGGGGTGAGGGACAGGCCGTGGGGGCTGCCGGGCAGCGCGATGGTGGTGACCACCGTGCGCTGGGCGGTGTCCACGACGAGGACGGCGTCGGCGCCGGTGTCGGCGGCGTAGAGGCGGGCGCCGTCGGAGGTGAGGGCCAGGTCCAGGGGGGCCACTCCGGCCGGCATGACGGCGGTGACCGCCGCGGTGGCGGTGTCGATCACGGTGATCGTGCCGGCCCCGGAGTCCGCCACGTACAGCCGTGAGCCGTCGGTGGTGAGGGCCAGGCCCTCGGGGAGGTCGCCGACCGGGATGGGGGCGCCCCGCACCGTGCGGGTGGCGGTGTCGACGACGGTGACCGCGCCGGGGCCGGCCACGTACAGGGTCTTGTCGTCGGCGGTGAGGGCGAGGGCCTTGGGGCGGCCGCCGACGGGGATGGCGGGGCCGGCGGTGGCTCCGGTGACGGTGTCGATCACGGCCACCGTGCCCGAGGCGGGGACGGCCACGTACGCGAGGTCGCCGCCGGAGGTGGCGGCGAGGCCGGTCGGGTCCCCGCCGAGGCGGATCCGGGTGGTGTTGGTGTCCACCACGGTGACGGTGGAAGAGTCCACGTGGGGCACGTAGGCGCGGCGTCCGTCGGGGGTGAGGGCGAGGGCCAAGGCGAAGGGGTCGTTTCCCGTCGGGAGGGCCTCCAGCCTGGTGTGGGTGGCGGTGTCCACGACCACGACGGCCGGGCCGGACATGGCGAGGGCGTACAGCCGGGTGCCGTCCCGGCTGATCGCGAGGTCCCCGATGGCGAAGGGCAGCGGCAGGGGTTGGCCCACCACGGTGTGGCTGTTCGTGTCCACGGTCACCACCGTGCCCGCGTTCTCGCAGGCGATGTAGGCCCGGCGCTCCACCGGGCTCATGGCAACGGACCGGGGTCCGCCCGCCAGCGGGAAGATCGTGGTGAGGGCGAGGGTGGTGGTGTCCATCACCATGACCCGGTCCACGGCGGTGTCCGGGACGTAGACGTGCCTGCCGTCGTTGGTCACGGCCACGTCCGTGGCCCCGGACAGCGGGTTGTCCCCGAGGACCGAGGGCGTGCCGGGGAGCAGCCCGAAGGGGTTCGTGCTCAGGACGAACATGTGGCGGTCCCCGTCGGTGACGTACAGCCGCAGCCCGTCCGGGCTCATGGCCATCCCGGTCAGCCCCGGTACGGGCACGGTTGCGGCGACGGTGCGGGTGGTGGTGTCGACGGCCGTGACCCGGTCCGGGCCGGCCACGTAGAGCCTGCGGCCGTCGGGGGCGAGGGCGATGACGCCGGCGGGGCCGACCGGGACGGACCCGATGGTCGCGGTCACCCGGTCGGTGGCGGTGTCGATGACGGAGACGTCGTTCGACAGCGCGTTGGCCACGTAGGCCGTCCTGCCGTCGGCGGCCACGGCGACGGCCACCGGTTCGGGCCCGACCGTGACCGCGACCGGCTCCGTGCGGAGCACCGTCACCGTGCCGTCCCCGGGGTTGGTCACGCAGAGCCGGCCGTTGCCGGTGAACAGGGCCGCCTCGGGGCGCTTGCCCGTGCGCAGGGTGACCGTACGGGCGTCGACGGGCAGCACGGACCTTTCGCGGAAGGCCGCGGCGTAGAGGCGGTGGCCGTCGGGGGTCGCGACGAGGTTGGCCGGGGGGCCGTCGACCAGCAGGGTCCTGGTCACCCGGAGGGTGCCGGTGTCGATGACGGAAACGGTGTTGTCCTCCGCATTCCCCGTGTAGAGGCGCCTGCCCCCGGGGTCCATGCGGAAGTTCTTGGGGAAGCTCCCCACGCGGATGCTGTCGATCACCGTGCGACTCGCGGCGTCGACCACCGAGACGGTGCCGTCCTGCCCCTCCAGCACGAAGATCCGCGAGCCGTCGGGGGTGACGGCCGCCGCCCGGGCGAACGGCCGCACGGGGACCGGTGTCCCGTCCACGGTGTCGGTGGCGGTCCTGATCACGTGGAGCGCGCCGTCGTTGCCGCCTCCGAAGTCCGTCACGTACACCCGTGAGTCGTCCGGGGAGACGGCCAGGCCGAAGACCGAGTCGCCCACCCGGATGCTGCGGATCACCTTGGCCGTCGCCGTGTCGATGACGGCGACCGAGGCGGGCTCGTCGATGGCCGCGTAGATGCGGGTCCCGGTGGACAGGACCGCCAGGTCGAAGGGGACGCCCGGCATCGCGATCGAGCCCGTCACCTTCTCGGCGCCGGGGGCGGTGTCGATCACGGTCACGGCCTGCCCCTCCCGGTTGGTGACGTAGAGGCGGCGGCCGCCCGGGGCGAGCACCATGGTGTTCGCGTCGGGGCAGTCGATCTTCTTGCGGACCGTGTGGGTGGCCGTGTCGAGGAGGAAGACGCAGCCCGCCTCGTCACCGCTGCACACGTACAGCGTGCTGCCGTCCTCGGACATCGCCACGTCGAACGGCCGCAGGTCGAGCGGGATCGGGGCGGTGCTCTGGTTGACCATCCCCCCACCCTGGAACCTGCCCGGCCACGGCTGCGGTCGGCGCGGCGGTGGGTACGGCCGCCCGGGCCGACGTATTGCCCAGGACGTGTGAACCGTCGGCCCGTCAGGCGTCAACCCGGACGCCCCCTGGTATCTGGGAACTCGCCGGGTGACGAGCGTTGCCGGACCGTAGCGGCGAAGGACCGAAAGGAGGGCGACGCATGCAGTTCCGCGACCGCACCCTGCTGCGTCTGCTCGACGCGGCCGAGTGCGGTGCCCTGCTGACCCCCGGGGTGGGCGACCGGCTGCTGGAGACGGCGTTCACCGCCCAGGAGGCCAGGGTCGGGCCCGTGACGGCCGTGGTGACCCGTCAGATCGCCCTCATGCCCACCTCGGTGTCGGCCCAGCCGCTCGACGCCCAGGTGTACGACATGCAGAGCGGCCGGCAGTGGCGGCTGTCGGCCCGGTGGCCGCTGGCCGGCCCCGCGGTGGACGCGGACGCCCGGCTCGATCTGACGCTGCTGGCGGGTCGCGGAGGTGTGGAGACCACGGTCACCGATGTGACCAGGAAGGATCCGGTGGGGGCGGGAATCCCCGACGCCCAGGGCCGGATCCCCCTCGGCCTGAACCTCCAGATGGTCGAGGAGCCCGCGCCGGAGCTGTCGGAGACGGCCTTCAAGCTGGTGTGCGTGGCCTTCGTGGTCGACCGGCCCTTCGACGACCTCGCCGCGCGGCTGGCCGACGTACAGGTCGGGATGGCCCGGGTGGCCGACAGCGCGGACCGGCCCCGGCCGCCGACGGGCATGGCCGTACGGACTGCTGCGCCCGCACTGCTGATGTTCCCGGAGGCCGCCCTCGACGAGGCCGACCTGCCCGGGCTGCCCTCCGGCGCCAACCCGGGGGACACCGCGGCCCTGCGCAGGGCCCGCCTCACCGAACTCGCCACCCGGCTCCGGCACATCGGCATCGTGCCCGTCGCGGTGCCCTGACCGCCAGGAGTGACAACATGACCGAGACCGCAGCCGAGTTCCCGTTCATCAAAGTCAGGATCAACACGAGCGGGATGCAGCCGCAGGCCCGCCGTGCGGTGGGCAACGTGGCCATCGTCGGGTCCGCGGGCACCTTCGGCACGGCCGCTCCCAACGTGCCCCTGCAGATCGGGAGCGTCTCCGAGGCCCGCGAGAAGTTCACCACCAAGAACGACGCCGGCGAGTTCGTGGGCGGACCGCTCTACCACGCCGTCCGCACGGCCCTGCTCCAGGACCCCGCGCCGTCCCGGCTGTTTGCCGTGAGAACGGCGGACGCGCCCGCCGCCGGAGGCGCGGCGGGCAGTCCTCCGGTGCCCGGATACGCGGCTGCGCTGGCCGTGGCCGCGGCGCTGCCCGTACAACTCGTCTGCCTGGCGGGCGAGACCGACGTCAACCGGCTGAAGGACCTCAAGAAGCACGTGGAGGACGTCAGCGCCGCCGGGAACACCCGGATGGGCGTGGCCATGGTCGATCCGGCGCTGCCCCTCGGGGGCAAGAGCTTCGCCGAGGCCGCCGATAGCACGTACGGCAGCCTCAAGAGCGACTCCAGCCGGATGATCCTGGTGGCGGCGCGGGTGGAGAAGAAGCAGGGCGAGCCCACGCCGGACGTGGCCGCGGCCGTCACCGGGGCCATCGCCGGGCACCCGCCGCACGCCAGTGTGCTGCTGAAGCCGGTCAACGAAGTGAAGATCCCGCTGGGCGCCCAGTTCACGGGCACCGAGATCCACGAGCTGACGCAGAAGTTCATCATCCCGGTGATCGACCCGGAGCTGATCCCGGGCGAGGGCCTGTACCTCGGCTCCGGGCGCAGCTACACCACCAAGACGGACCGGCTGTACGTGGACGTGGTCCGGGTGCTCGACCACATCGAGTTCCTGCTGAAGGCGGGGCTGATCGGCTCGATCGGCGAAACCCGGATCGACCGGTTGGGCATGCAGGCGCTGCGCTCACGCATCGACGGGATCCTCAGCCCGCTGGTCACCTCCGGGGTGATCACCGCCTTCACCATCGGCATCCCGCTGCTGTCCATCCTCGAAGCGGAGGAAGCCGGCCGGACCCCTGGCCAGGTCAACACGCTGACCACGGCCCGTACGCAGCGCACGGTCGAGGTGCTGCTGTCGGTCACCTATGCCGGGGCCGTCCACTTCCTCGACGTCAACCTCGCCTTCAAGGCGGCCTGAACCGCCCCCCGCACCCGCCATCGGAGGACCTCCCGTGACCACTCCCCTCACCACCTGGATGAGTTCGCGCCTCGCCGTCGTGCTGGACGGCAAGTCCGACAAGCCGCTGACCCCCGTGGACACCTTCACGCCGACTTTCGCCCTCAACGCGGAGGTGATCCATTCGCTGGAGGCCACCCACGTCGGCTACATCGCGCAGCCGGCGAGTTTCACCTTCCAGATGACGGTGAAGGCCATCGGCGGCGCCGCCGCGGAGCTGACCCGGCTGGCCATGACCGGCAAGGAGTTCTCCATCGGCCTGTACCAGGCGAAGGGGAGCAGCACCGACGAGTGGGACTTCCAGAAACTGCTGTTCAACAAGTGTCTGATCACCTCGGCGAATCCGTCCAACGCCGTGGTGAACGGCGCACCTGCGGCCACGTTCAGCGGGGTGGCGCGCGAGGCCGTGGTGGACGACGGCGGCGGCGAGACGAAGCTGCCGAAGGTCATGGCCTGACGGCGGCGGGCGCGGACCGGCACACCCCGCACCGCGCACCGCGCACCGCGCACAGAGGCACTGCGACCGGCACACCGCGCACCGCGCACAGAGGGGCACTGCGGCCGGCGCAGTGCGGACCGGCACTGCACTGAGGAGTGGCGATGACCGACGGCACAGGGCACCCGGGTCCGTGGCCGGAGAGCGGCGGGGCCCGGCCGTGGGCCGCACGTGTGCGCCGCGACGGACTCGTGGCGGTCCGGCGGGGCGAACTGGTGATGCCCGCCGAGGGGAGCGAGGCCGAGCTCGTACTGGCCGAGCAGGACGCCCGGCTGGACATCCACGTGCACCTGCCGGTGACGGTCGAGGTGGTCGGGGCCCCGCACGCCCGGGTGGTGCAGGAGGCGGTCGACGAGGCGCTGCGCCGGGTGCGGCACGCCTTGCACGCCCATGCCGAGTGGAGTTGAGGGGTGCCCGTTCATGTGCACGTCCCGCTGCACGTCCGGCTGGTGGAGCCGGTCACGGCCCGCGAACTGGTGCTGCTGGAGCAGGCGGTGGGCGATGCCTGCCGGCGTGCCCTGGAGACCGCCCGCCGTGAGGTGGTCGACGTCCGGGGGACCGGCCGACCGGTCGTGGTGCACCGCGAGCCCCTGGTGTTCACGGGCCTGACGCCTGCCGAGGGGGTGCGGGAGCACGCCGCCGAGGCCGTACGGCGCGGGCTGGAGTACGCGGTGTCCGCCTCGGGCCTGCTGCGCCGGCGCGGAACCCCCGCGCCGCGGAGCGGTGTTCCGGCGGAAGAGCCGCTGGATTCGCGGCGCGTGGGCGCGGACGCGAGCGGGGGCGGGGCGCCGGAGGCCACGTACCGGATCCCCTCGTACGACCACGGCGGGGCGGAGGTGGCAGTTCCGCTGTGGCACCGGCAGGGCGACCGGAAGGACTGGGTGTACCGGCCGTACGTGGGTGAGATCCTGTCCGAAAAGGAGGCCCTGCACGCCGCGTGGGTGGCGCACCTGGACCGGCACGGGGCGGTGTGGAAGCCGGAGGAGCACGGCCACCCGGGCTATGCCGGGCTGGTCAGGTACGACGGCAAGGTCATCCCGGCCCTCGCCTGGATCACCAACGTGACCCAAGTCCTGAAGGACGGAACGCTCGAGGGCACCTACGGCACGGAATGTCACGCGTTCCCGCTGCTGGGCCTGGAGCAGGGCGGGGCCGATGCCCGGTCGGTGCTGTCCTCGGCCGGCGGGCTCGCGCCGTACTACGACCTGATCCGGACCGACCGGCCCGGGACGGTGGATTCCATCGAGAAGCGGCTCCTGGAACTCCTCGACGAGGCCCGGGAGCCGGCGGGTCATGTGCTCCGCGGGGCGGAAGCCCGGCGCCGGTACGCCGAACGGCTCCTGGAAGGGGCCAAGGGGCCCAGTGTGCTGTGCGAGGTGTTCGCCGACCGGAAGCTGCTGGCGGTGATGAAGGACATCGTCCCGGCCCGGGTCCGCTTCGTGACCGCCGTCCCGCGGCCCGCCGCGGCGGCCGCACAGCCCGCACAGGCCGGCACGGGGTCGGCCCGGCAGGAAGCGAAGCCGCCCAAGCCCTCCTGGCCCAGGAGCCTCACGGGCAAGACCCTGGGGTGTAGCCCGTACGAGGGGGAACCGGAGTGGCGGTCGCTGCCCCGCTCCGGGGAGCGGCTGGGCGCGGGGATGCGGCACCTTGCCCGCCTCCTGGACGTGCCCGAATGCGCGTACGCGGGCATGTTCACACTGAACTGCGCCCAGGTGATCTCCGCCCGGGCCCGCGCCGTCGGCCTGGCCTCGCTGAAGAGCACCGTCACCACCCAGGTGTCGGTCCGCAGCGACGGCAAGGGCAACAACGGCTACCTCCACCTGCGGCCGGGACAGGCCCCCGAACTGGGCCTCATGCACCGGCTGGCCGAGGCCGCCCGTACGGTCCGCGAGCTGGCCGACGAGGTGGCGCTCGTCTACCAGCTGCCGGACAACGCCCAGAGGGTCCGGCCGAGCGCCGGCCAGCCGCTCACGCACGCGGCCGGCTGGAGCCTGAACTTCCTGAAGGAGGTCCACTCCACCCTCAAGGACGGCTGCACGCACCTGTACGCCGAAACCTGCCGGGTGCTGCTGCTCCAGCAACTGCGCTCCTCCCGCTCCGCCATCGAGCAGCGCAAGGGGCCGCACGCCGAGCAGTCGGTGCAGCACTTCACGAAGGTGCTGGACGTGCTGGGCGGCAGCGTCGTGAAACTGATGGTGCTGCTCACGGCCCTGCGGCACGCCGAACGGACGGGCACGACGGGGCCGGTGCACTCGGTGCTGTCCGTACGTGAGCGCCGGTACGTGAACGAAACCGAGGTCCTGCTCCCCGCTCCCATCGACCACGTCAGCGCCCGCACACTGACCGAGCTCGCCGACAGCCGGATCGAACGCGGCGGGGTGGTGTACCTGGCGGTGCACGGCGGGCGCAACTGGACGGCACCGGACCTGGAGACCGGGATCAACGCCCGGCGGGGCCTCGCCAACCAAGTGGACCCGCTCTTCCTCCAGATCGGGAACCTGGAGGACGTCTTCGTCTCCGCCCAGCATGATCCCGCCTCGGTCGGCAGGTTCCTCAAGGGCCTCCTCGCCCAGATGGAACAGGCCAACACGGAGATGACGCAGAAGGCGGGCGAGCCGGAAGGCGGCGCCTTCTTCGCCCTGGAGGTCTCCCGCAGGGTCGAGGGAGAGAGGCACCGCGACGCGCGCGGCCTGTGGTTCAAGCTGTCCGGCATCCACGCCATGGCCGACGAGGAACTGAGGCCGCACGCCCGAGCGCTCCAGGAGTACGTCGACGGGGTGAACCTGGCGCTCGGCCGCAAGTACCAGGTCGATGTGGCCGTCAAGGCCTTCGCCTCGGTGGGCGTGCTCGTGCTGGGCCTGCTTTGCGCCCCGCTGGGGGCCGCGGCGGCGGGCCTGATCACCGGGGCGGTGTCCGTGTCACTGGCGGTCTCGGACTATCTGGGGGCCCAGGAGAAGGGCCGGCTCTACCAGTCCGTGATGGACCCGGAGGCGCTGCTGCACTGGCAGGAGGTCCAGGCCGAGCAGCTGTCGGCCGCCATCGGGCTCGCGTTCTCCGTGTTCGACCTCCATCAGATCGGCGGGGGCGCCAAGGCGATCGTGGGCCGGGCCGCGCAGGTGTGGAAGGTGGGCCGGCGGGCCGGTGCGCGGATGGCGGCGGCGAGCGTGCGGCGCCAGCTGGTGAAAAACATGGCGGACGAGCTGCTCGAACACGCCCTGAAGCAGGCCGTCACACAGGCCGTGGTGATGCAGGTGATCGACGAGGCCATGTCCCGGCTGGTGGGACCCGCCGTCGAGGCCTGGGCCCGTGACAAGGGCGTCATGCACGGCACCTGGGAACCGGACGGGAAGAACTGATGACCTACACGATCGACCGACCGCAGCTGGTGCAACAGATCCGCCAGTGCGCCCAGAACCACTCCGGAGTGAGGACGGCCGTCGGCATTCTCGCGGTCGTGCACGGAGCCACCCTCTCCCAGCGCACCCTCAACAACATGATCGAACGCGTCATGCTCCGGGTGGTCGGGGCGCACGTGACCAGGCTCACCGCCACGCGCAACAAGATGGAACAAGCGCTCAACAACCTCCTGGACGACCTCGACGCCCTGCACTCCAAGGAGCCGCAGACCTCCCGGCCGAGCCCCGCACAGTCAGTGGACCTGAGCACGCTGATCGGTGCCCTCGACGAACTCGCCACCTTCCGGGACGAGCTGCTGTTCATGCTCAAGACCGATGAGCACGGCCTGCAGACGCTGATGCGCAACGAAATGGAGGCCCTCAGCGGGCTGCCCCGCTCCTACGCTCCGATCGGCAAGGGCGGGCCCCCCGCGATCGGCCCGCCGCGCCCGGCCGCGGGCACCAGCGCAGCCGTCGCGTCGGGCGCGGAACGGCTCTTCAAGGCGATCGAGACCGCACCGCCGGAACCGGTGGTGCCGCAACGCACCGGGACAGGCAAGTATGCGCCCAACGAGCCGCTCGAGGCGCAAGACTACGGCCGCCAGTCGCACGTGGTGACCGCGGCGGCCCAGAGTTACGTGGCGTTGTTCGAACGAGGGGCTCCAGATCCGGTCCTCTCCGCCGTGAGGTCGGTGCTGGCCGGGCAGGACAATCTGGCTGCCCGCAACCGCATGGCCATCGCGATCCTCGTGGCGAAAGGGAAGCTCAAGCCCGGGTCGGTGGTCCCCAAGAGCGGTCCGAACGTCGAAGCAGGCGTCTTCCAGGCCGAGGTGACGGGTTCTTCGTTCGAATGGACGGCCAACCTCAAGAGCGAGGTGCGCGGTCACCCCACGGTCGGCATCGACGGGATCGTGGACGGTTACGTCTACGACGCCAAGCACACGCACGTCGCGCCGTCCAAGTCCCATCACTTCAAGGGCCGGGAATCGCCGGGAAACGTGAAGAAGGAGAAACCGGCCGCCGAGGGGAAGTCCGGCGCGGCCGGAAAGGAAGAGGCGCCGGCGAAGAAGGCGCCGGAGACCAAAGCACCGGAGACCAAGCCGTCGGAGGCCAAGCCCGCGGAGACCAAGCCTGCGGAAGGGGACCCTGGGAAGACCGCGAAGAAGAAGGAAAAGCCCGTGCCTGACGAGATCCAGGGCGGTCTGCCGTTCCGGGAGACCCCCTGGCTGCGCGACACCACCGAGGACGTGGCCAGGGAAATGCGCCCGCCGGTGCCGGTCACCTCGCGCGAACTGATCGCCGTCTACGAGGAGAGGGTGGGGATCTCGGTGGTCGGCCAGATGGAACGGCAGCTGGCGTTCGCCAGGGAGAACGGGCTGCGCGGCGTGGTGTGGGTGACCAACTCCAAAGAACTGCAGAAGGCCTTCCAGGACGTCCTGCAGGCCGATGTACAGATCCCCCTGGGCGCGGACCTGACCATGGAGATCCGGGTGAAGGAGTAAGAGTGACATGAGCTCCGCATCGACCCTCGACGAGTTCCAGAGCCTGCCCTCGGCGATCATCACCGACGGGCTGCTGGTGGTGCCGCTGTTCGCGGTGCAGCGGCTCGCCGTCAGCTCGCGCTACACGCTCCCGCCGATCGGCACGCCCTCGTTCCGGGCGGCCGTGGGCAACGCCAGCGAGACCGCCAGCCTCACGGCCCTGCTGGTGGGGCCGCAGCGGCACGCCTGGAAGCAGGGGCTGGAGCTGATGGCCGACTTCGCCAAGCGGGGCGGGGCGATCGGCCGCTTCACCGGCGGGAAGGTCTCCGGGCTGATCCTGGCCACGCGCATGACCGTCCGGATGAACATGCACGTCACCAGCCTCGGTTTCGCCGCGTCCTCGCAGCGGCTCGACACCATCGAGGTGAACATCGAACTCCAGCACGTGGCACCCCCGGGCCCGGTCGACCTGCTGACCGACGCGGGGATGCTCGCGGCCTCGACGGCGACGGAGTTCCTTTGACCACCCTCGTACTCCCGGCAGGCTTCGAGCCCCTGCCCTTCAACGCGGCGCTGGGGATGCCCCAGCGGGTGCACGTCCGGGCGGGACGGCGGGCCCTGACGGTCACTCTGGTCGCGCTGACCGCCGACCTCGTGGGGGCGCTGACCGCCGAGCCCGCGCGGACCGTCGTGGACGGGCGCGCGGAGTCCGCCCCCCGGCCGGGCCCGCCCCGGGGAACCTCGCCGGAAGTCTGGGCACGGCTGCGGGAAGGAACCCGTGCCGGGCTGACCGCGCCCGTACCGGACGCTCTGGATTCCGCGGCGGTCCGCCCGTACCTCGTGGTGCTGGAGGCGGGCCGCCTGATCGGGTCGGCGCCGGTGGTGGTCGGGCGGCCGATGGCCTTCGGCAGCTCGGCGGAGCACGCCCTCGTGATCGAGATCCTCGTGGCCGAACTCGTCCTCGCCGCCCGGGCACTGGTGGAGCCGGCCGAGGTGGGAAGCCGCATCCTGGCGGGCTTCCGCGAACGCGGCGGCGGCAGTCCCCCGCCGCCCCGGCCCGGCCGGGCGGACGAAGGGAGCCCCTATGACCTCCTTGTCTAGCGTCACCTCCGGTGCCATGTCGGCGGCCGGGGCGGCGAGCGAGCCGGTCATCGGATTCCAGGCCGGGTGGGCCCTGGTCTTCCACAAGGACGACGAGGGCTTCCCCGACCGCACCTCCGAGCCGCTGCTGCTGACGCACGTCGGCCACCGGCTGGAGGTGAAGGTCGACGCCGACGACACGCTGCGGGGCGCGACGTTCGAGATCGTCCTCGACGGGCTGCCCGACAAGGAGTACGCGGCCATCGCGGCCGGCAACTACGTGCACGTGGAGATCCGGCTGGGCTGGTGGGACCTCAAACGGGGGTTCGTGCGCTCGGCGCTCGCCGCGCTGGGGGCCCCGCCGCCGGGCGGGCTCGACGGCAAGGACGACGGCTTCCACGCGGTGCTGGAGGGCCGGGTGCTGTCGGTGGAGCGCACCCACGGCGAGTTCACGTACCGCGCCCGCTTCTCCGGCATCGATGCCGCCTACCACCGGATGCAGGTGCAGAAGCCCAAGCTGGACACCGAACAGGCGGCGCGGACCGTGGTCGGCTACGCCACCGGGCTCTGCACGGAGAACCGGAAGGTGAACGTGCCGGTCCGGGGCGCGGGCGCGGACATCGACCTCGACGGGGAGTTCGACATCGGCGCGGACGGCTCGGTGGTCCAGGCGCTGCGGGAGCTGGCGCGGCTGTCCCACGGCGGGAGCGGCACGCTGGAGGTGCCGATGTTCCTGCGCGCCGGGGAGCTCCACGTGGGGTACTGGCGCGAGCCCGTGGAAGGCGGCCGGAGCTGGGAGCTGACCCCGGCGACCGGGCTGGTGGAGAGCCGTCCGGTGGTGGAACCGGACCCGGATGGAGTCCCCGAGGACTCGCCCTTCGCCGCGCCGCCCGTGCGGAGGTTCGACCTGACCCTGCTGGGGCGGCCCGACATCGGCGTGGGGGACGTGGTGCGGGCGGACCTGCCCAACCCCTCGCCCGCCGCGATGACGGGGACCCTCGCCACTTCCGCGCTCGGGCCGCTGGGCGACGCCGTGGCGGGGGTGGCGGCCGGTTTCAAGGCGGCCGCACCGCCGGACCTCAAGGAGTACGGGGTGATCGGCGTGCACCACCGGCTGAGCCCGGCGGAGGGGTTCGTCACCCGGCTCACCGTCGAACTCCGCTTCGAGGACGAGCGGCCGGCGGTGCATCCCCGCTCCGGCAGCGGCGACGAGGTCACCCGCCTCGCATCGGCCATGGCCGGGCAGCGCCGCCGGGCCGGTGCGGAGCAGCGGTTCCACGAGGTGGGCCTGATCCGCCGGCAGGACGTCGCGCCCACGGTCCGCGACGGCCACGAGGTGGCGGCACAGACCCTGGTGCTGGACGAGGGGCTGGCCGAGACCCCGGCGCCGAACGTGCCGGCCCGGGCGCAGCCTGCCGAGACGCCCGCCCGGCTGGCGGACAAGCCGTACCTGACCCCGTACGCGTTCGGCGGGACGGGCCTGGTGGTCCCCCACTACCCCGGGATGCGCGTGATCAGCTTGCACTACCGGGGGGACCGGCAGAACGCGGTGGTCAGCGGGGCGCTGTGGGAGGCGGGCGCGGCGCCGCGCTCGCACCTGGGCGACTGGTGGCTGAGCCTGCCCACCAACCTGGCGGGTACCGGGGATTCGGGCGAATCGGCCGGGGACCCGGCGACGGCGCCCCGCCCCAGCGGTGCGGCCAGCCACGACCTGATCGACGGGACGGGCGGCCGGGTGATCCAGGTCCGCGGCCTGCGGATCAGCATCGGCGAGGCGCTGATGAAGCCGGTGGGCGAGCGCCCGGACGATGCCGACGCCAACCGGGTGGTGATCGAAAGCGCCAAGGGGAACGCCCGGATCTGCATCGACGACAAGGGCAACATCGAGATCGGCACGGACGAGGACCTCACCCTGGCCGCGAACAAGATCACCCTCCGTACGCAGACCACGGTGGAGGTGGTCTGATGGCCTCCGGTGTCTCCTCCTCCCGCGAGGGCGCCGCTCTGGAGCGGCGCGTGCTCGGCCACGGGATCGCCCTCGCCCCGGTCGGGGCCGGCAGCATCGGCCACGACCTGGTGTTCACCAGCAGCGCGGGCGGTCGGGACCTCGCCGTGGTCGAGGGCGCCGAGAACCTGGCGCAGTGCCTGGGCATCGCCCTGCTCACCGCCCCCGGCACCGATCCCTTCCACGTGGACTTCGGCTTCGACGGGCTCCGGGTGCTCACCCGGGGGCTGACCCCGCCGATGACGCTGGAGCTGCTGCGGCTGTCCGTGCTGCGCACCCTCGCCGCGGACGCCCGGGTGGCCGAGGTCGTCGAACTCACCCTTGCCGAGGAGAAGGAGGGCAGTCGCCGCTGGCAGGTGAACGCCGTCCTGCGCACGGTCCTCGGCAGCGCACTGCACACCGTGATCGGGGAGGTCACCGCCGATGCCTGAGGACGTACAGGTCACCGATCTGCAGGAGCTGGTGCGGATCAGCGGCTCCGGGAAACCCTTCGGGATCACTCCCGAAGGGTTCGTGCCCAAACCACTGGCCCGGCTGCTGGAGGAGAAGAAGGCCGCCGCCCAGGTGCTGTTCGGCTCCGACGTGGACCTGACGGCGGGCAGCGCCCTGCGCAAGATCCTGGAGATCATCGCCCTGGAGGAGGCCCGCTCCTGGGTCCACCTCGCCCTCGCCTACGAGGACACCCGCGTCAGCACGGCCACGGGCGACGCGCTGACCCGGCTGGGCGCCGAACTGGGGCTGCCCCGGCCGCACCACCGGGCCGGCGGGCAGGTCGCCTTCGACCTCGTGGGCACCCTGCCGCCCGAGGTGCCGGCGCTGGTGCTGCCCCGCGGGACCCGGCTGCTGACCGCGAACCGACACGACTACTTCACCGACGAGCCGGCCACGCTCACCAACACCGGCCGGGTGGCCACGGTGGCCGTCCGCGCCTTCGAACCCGGTCCCGGCCACGATGCGGCGGCGAAGGAAGTGGGCGGTTTCAATCCGCTGGACCCGCGTACGGACCTCGTGCGGAAGCTGTCGGCGGGCGGCCCACCGCTGGTGACCGTCACGCACACCACCGCCACCGACGGCGGGGGCACGTACTGGAGCGACTCCCGCTACCGCGAACTGCTGCTCGCCTACCCGCGCAACCTGTGGACCCCGGAGGCGGTCCGGATCGTGGTGTCCCTGGTCCCGGGGGTCCGCCAGGCCCTGGTGCACGACCTGTACGGCGGACTGGACATCGACAAACCGATCTTCGGCAGTTTCACCTTCCTGGAACGGCTGTTCTCGCAGGAGCGCAGCCTCGGCAACCCGCACTTCTTCACCGTGCTCGTCGCACCGGAAGAAGGCGCGCTCTGGGACGGCCCGGGGCAGCTGGCCGAACGGGTGGCGGCCGCGATCGACCAGGTCCGGCCCGTCGGCGTCGCGCCCAACATCGACCGGGCCGGCGAGGTGTCCGTGGGATTCACCTGCAAGATCTCGGTGGAAGGGCTGCCGATCCCCGCCGGCCGCCCCGACGCCGTCGCCTCCCCCGAGGCGGCCGCCCTCAAGGGCCGGATCCTGGACCGGGTACGGCGGCGGGTCCAGGCCCTGGGCATGGGCGAGCCGGTGCGCTACAGCGAGATCCTCTGGTCGGCCATGGAGGAATCGGGTGTCGTCGACGCCCGCGGGCTGCGGCTGCGCCGCTTCCCGCCCCAGCTGCCCTTCGATCCGGCCGGCCCCCCGCCGAAGTTCCAGGAGCTGGCGGCCGAGGAGGACGTGACCGTCAGCCCCAAGGAGGTCGCCCAACTCGTCGACGCACTGGTGGAGATCGTGATCACATGAGCTTGCGACCCGACGAACGGCTGCTCGTCGCCTCCGGGCTGGAGAGCGGGCTCGCCGCCCTTCCGCCGGTGTACGCCGCGGGTGCCGGGCAGCGTACGCTCCCGCTGACCGGGGGCGTGCTGACCACCGCCGCCGGGGTGCTCCCTGCCCCCGGGGCACCGCCCCTGCACGAACCGGTGCTCCTGCTGCGGCTGCGGCGGCCGCTGGCCGACGAGGCCGTGGTGGTCCGGTGCCGGCCGGAGGGGGCCGCGGAAGAACTGCCGGTGGTGGTCTTCGCCCCCTTCTCCGGAGCCGGCACCCTGCTGCCCGCCTTCCTCCCGCCGTCGGGCGGTCCGTTCAAGGTGGCGGTGAAGGTGCACCGCGTGCCGGCCCCGGCCTGCCACGCGGAGGTGCCCGCCGAGGCCGTCCGCGGCTCCGAGCTGTCCGCGCAGGAGGCGGGCGAGCTCGTCGAGGGAGTGCTGCTCGAAGGGCTGCTGGCCCGGCTCGCGTTTCTGGCCACCCTGGAGAAGCAGCGCATCATCCGGCAGGCCAGGGAGATCGGCGCCTGCCGGCACGCCGGACTTGCCTTCTCCGGGGCCCTCGACTCCCTCGGCCGGGACCTCGCCGTCCCGCGGCTCCCCGGCGAGGAGGACGCGCCCTACCGCAGCCGACTGGCGATCTTCACCTCGTGGCGGCTGCCCACCCGGCCCACGGTGGTGGAGGCCCTCAACGGGCCGGGTCCGGACGGTGCGCCCAATACCGGACTGCCCTCCCGGGTCGGGGTCACCGCGCGCTTCCGGGTGGTGGAGGAACAGAACCCCCTCGCCCTGGCGACCCGGCTGGTCCACGTGGGTGCGCAGGGCGCGGCCCGCCGGTCCCGGTTCCACCAGATGCTGCGCAGCCTGCACCTGCTCGACCTGAACGCCCCGGTGCCCGAGGAGCTGCCGCCCGGGCGGCGGCGCCGGCTGGACGAGGCCCGGAAGGTGCTGGCGGACCCGGCCCAGGTCGTCCGTCCGGCCGGGCCGCCGGCCGTCCGCCATCTGGCGCCTGGGCTCGCGGAGGCGCTGGCCCGCCTGGTGCGGCTCGTACGGGCGCTGGGCGACACCAAGCCGGTGACGCTGCGCCGGGCCTACGTGGAGGAGCCCGACCCCCTGCACGAACTGGGGCTGGGTGCCACGCTCGACGCGTTCGGGGAGCAGCGGCTGGCGGCGATGGCCTCGAAGGTCGGGGCCCTGGCCCAGCAGGGCACCGAACTGGGGGCGCTGGCCCGCAGCCTGGTTCCGCGGCCGTTCGCCCAGGATCCGGTCGGGCGCTGGCTCGCGGCGCCCTGCGGTCTGCAGACCGTCCACGCGTTCGGCGAGGGGGCCGTGTTCGTGTCACCCCTGCCGATGTCGGGGCTGACCGTGACCGGGCCGCCGGAGCTGGCCGCGCGCGGGTCCGCCGTGTTCGAGGCCCGCCACAGCGGGGACACGCGTACGGGCGGACTCCACGTCCTGGCTGCGGAGGCGGTGCGGCGGGCCGCGGAGCTGTTCCCGCAGCGGCAGCTGGGCCAGGTGCCGACCCCGCTGACCGGCGCCGCACTGGAGACGGTGGTACGGGCGGTGGCCGCGGCGGAAGGCACGGTCCCGCCGCCCGAGGCGGCCCCGCTGGTGGCCGGCGGGCTGCTGGCCGGGCGCGGCTCGGCCTTCGCGCGCGAGCTGCTGGACCTCGTCGTACCGGACCAGGTGGTCGCGTATCCGTTCACGAAGGCCCAGCTGACCGGTCTGGGCACCGGGGAGGCGCTGCGCGCCCAAGTGGAGCGGCGGGCGCAGGCCCTCCTGGACGGCGGTTTCTACAGTGTGCAGGGGGTGTGGGACGGGCCGGGGAACCGGATGCTGCTTCTGGCGGCGGTCGCTCTGATGCCGGGCAGGCCGCCGAAGCAGGGGGAGGCGCCGCCGGCGGAGTTCCGCTGGTACGCCACCGGCCTGCCGGCGTCCGAGGAGCCGCTGACACTGACGGCGGCCACGGGCGGCCGGGCCGGGGTGGCCGCGGGCGCGGACGGAGGGCTGGCACTGCTGGTGTGCCTGGCACGTGCGCGCCGGGGGCTGGCGGAGCCGTACGGGGTGAAGGTGGACCTGCCGGAGGGGGTGCGGCTCGACCGGAACCAGTACGGCTACGTGATGAACCTGCTGGAGACCCTGTGCCCGCTGGGCATCGAGATCGACACGGTGGAGCTGCGCCGCAGCCACCTCGATTTCGGAACGGAGACCGGCGGTACGGCCGGGGCCCTGGGCGCATCCCGTACGTACCACCGCTACCGGAGGCCGCGGAAGGTGGGGGACGACGGTTGACGGGGCACCCGGGGGACGGGGGCTGACGCAGGTGGAGCAAGGCCGGGGTGTTCCGGTGGCAGGCCGTGGGGGGCCGGAGCACCCTGGGTGCCATGGCTTTCGGGATCTCGTTCCAGCGGACCTTCAAGCACCGACCGTGGATCGACGCGGTGGACCGGGTCGCGGCGGCTGGGGACAACGGCTTCAACGTCCGGTTCCAGATGCTGGAGGCGGACCTCGACACCATCGGCAGCCGCTTCGCGGCGGTCAGCACGGCGCTGGACTCGCTCGTGGCGGTCGGCGGGGCGGCCCGGAGCGTGGCCATCGCCCCCCTGCTCACCACGGTCGGATCCGTCGGATGGGACCATTCCACCCCTGGTGAGGCGCGCAAGGGGGCCGCGGCCGAGGTGGCGAAGGGGGCGGTGCCGGTGTCCTTGCCGGCCGGGGGCACGATCACGCGGTTCCATGCGTTCGGCACCTGCTCCGGTGTGGGTCGGCTGAAGCTCGATCTCGTCCGGCGCAACCTCGCCGGCGGCGGCGAGGTGAAGGTCGTCCAGCTCGTCGCACAGCCCAGCGGCAGTTTCACCCTGGAGAAGGCCCCCGATCCGGCGAACGCCGTGGTCGACGCCAAGGCGGGCTATTTCATCCTCGCCCAGACCGACGGGGCGGCGACGGGCGACACCATGGCCCTCACCGGCTTCAAGGTGACGTACACGGAACCGGCATGACCGACCCCGGTCCGGGGCCCCGCGGTCCCGGTCGGCGACTCACCCCACGGCGTCGTCCTCGCCCCGGAGGGCGGCCGTGCGTACGTCATGAACGCGGCTTCGGACACGGTCTCGGTGGTGGACCGGTGAAATTGCCGACCCCTGGTGAGCGCTCCATCCTGGACGGGTGGTGAACACCGGCACCGATCCCATTCCGCTCGGCCAGTCGCCCGTCAGCCTGGCGCTGTCCACGGACGGACGCACGCTCTACGTCACCGGCGTACCGTCCACCGTCTCCGTGATCGACACCGCCGACGACCGGCTGCTGGGCACGTTCAACGGGGCTCCCGGCGACATCGTGGTCCATCCCGACGGCAAGCGTCTGTACATCGCCGACGCGGCGGCGGGCGTGATCGAGGTGGCCGTCGCGACGCAGACGGTGAGCCGGACCATCGACGTCGGGGGGAGAGCAGGATCCCTCGCCATCACCCCGGACGGGCGCCGCATCTACGCGACCGTCGACTCCCTGCGCGCCGTGGCCGTGGTCGACACCGGGCTCGGGAAGAAGATCCGCCAGATCGGGGTGGGCCCCGAGCCCTCCCGGGTGGCCGTCTCCCCCGACGGGCTGCGCGCGTACGTGTGCGATGTCGAGGCGGGCAGCGTGACGGTTATCGACACGGGCACCGACACCGTCGTCGACAGCCCCGTGCCGGTGGGGAAGTTCCCCCTCGCCGTGGCCGTCTCCCCCGACAACAGGCGGGTCTTCGCCGCCTCCCTGCTCGACAACAAGGTCTCCGTGATCGACGCCGCCACCCTCGGGGTCGTCGGCACGGTCCCGGTGGCCGGCTTCCCCCAGGACCTCCGGCTGTCACCGGACGGCAGGCGGCTGTACGTGTGCCCCAGCGACATCGACGGGATCACCGTCGTCGACACCGCGAGCCTCAAGGTCCTCCGTACGGTGCCGATCGGCGGCGCCCCGTTCCGGATCGTGCTGACCGCCGACGGCCGCCGCGGCTACGCCACCGACCACGAGGCGCGCACGGTGGTGCCCTTCCTCGCCAGCTCCGTGCCCGTCCCGGCCGGCACCCGGCCGGAGGCGGTGGCGGCACTCGGCGGAGGCCGCGTGTACGTCACCGCCTCCGGTGACGACTCCGTCTCCGCGGTCACCGCCGCGGACACCCGCATCCCCTGCCGCGGCGAGCCGAACGCCGTGGTCGTGGCACCGGACGGCAGCCGCGCGTACGTGGGCAACCGGACCGCGAAGACCGTGTCGGTGGTGGACCTCGAAACGAACACGGTGGTGGAGGAGGTCTCCCTGTCCCGTCAGATCAGCGGGATGTCCATGACCCCGGACGGCGAGCTGCTCTGCGCGGCCGGCGACGACGGCTTCTCCGTGCTGGGCCTCGGCCCCCAGGTGTCGGAGTTCCTGAGCGCGGGCGGAGTGGTGGACGGCGCCCAGGACGTGGCCGTGGCCCCCGACGGGAGACACATCTTCATCGCCCAGGCCGGCACGGCCAACGTGGCCGTGTTCGACCTGGCCGCGTTCACGGACTCCCTCCCGCCCATCCCGGTGGGTGTCGATGCGGAGGCACTCGCGCTGACGCCCGGCGGGCACCTGTACGTGGCGAACCTCGAATCGGCGAGCGTGACGGTCATCGACGCCGGCAGCCGCACCGTCCTGGGCACCATCGCGGTGGCGAAGTTCCCGTGGGGCGTGGCCGCCTCGCCGGACGGGCAGCGCGTGTACGTCTCCCACCGGGACTCCGGCACCGTGACCGTCATCGACACCGCCACCCGCAAAGTGATCGGCCAGCCCATCCGGGTCGGCCGCAAGCCCAAGGGCATGGCGGTGAGCGAGGACGGACGCCGGCTGTACGTCGCCGCATCCGTCTCCGGACTCCTCGTGACCGTGGACACGCAGACGCGGGCGGTCATCGGCCGGACCGCGGTCGGCTTCCGGCCCGTGGACGTGGCCCTGACCCCCGACGGCCGGAGCGCCTGCGTCGCCGCCTCCGGATCGGACGAGCTCTGCGTGGTGGGCCTGGGCCCGGCCCGCATCCGGGTGGGCGAACGCCCCGTGGGCCTGGTGGCCGGCAACGGGCTCGTGTACGTGGCCGACTCCGGGTCCGGGACGGTTTCGGTGATCGACACCCGGACCAACTCCCTGGCCGGGACCCCGATCCCCGTGGGCGGCCAGCCTCACGCCCTGGCACTGGGCCCCGGCGGCAGCCGCCTCTACGTCACCGACTCCGGTTCGGGGCAGGTGTCCATCGTGGACACGGCCACCCGGGCGGTGGTCGGTACGCCCGTCCCGGTGGGCAGCGCCCCGCTGGGCGCGGCGGTGTCCCCCGACGGCAAACGGCTCTACGTGGCCGCCTCCGACGCAGCCACGGTCACCGTCGTCAACACGGACTCCGGCACCGTGGTCGGTACGCCCGCCACGGTCGGGGTCGCCCCGGCAGCGGTGGCCGTCAGCGCCGACGGCGCCCGGCTGTTCGTGGCCGACGCGGGCAAGGAGCAGCTGCTCGTGGCCGACGCCGCCACGCTCGCCGTCACCGCCACCGTCACGCTGCCCGGCCCCCCGCACGGACTGGCTCTCTCCTCAGACGGGAAACGCCTCCTCGTCACCGTCCCCGCGGAGAAGTGCCTGGTCCTGGTCGACACCGCCACCCTCGCCCCGTCCGAGCCCCCGATCCCGGTCGGCAGTTCCCCGCACGGGGTCGCGCTCGACCCGGACGGCCGCCGGGCGTACGTCGCGAACGCCGCGTCGGACACGGTCTCGGTGGTCGATTGCTGAGCAGCGCCTCCCCGCGGGCGGGAGCGCCCGGGGTGGCCACGCCCGATCACACTGAAATTGCCGAGCGTCGGAAGGCGCTCCATCCTGGACGGGTGGTGAACACCGGCACCGCTCCCATTCCGCTCGGCCAGTCGTCCCTCTTCCTGGCGCTGTCCACGGACGGACGCACGCTCTTCGTCACCGGCGGAACCTCCACGGTCTCCGTGATCGACACCGCCGACGACCGCTTGCTGGGGACGTTCGTCGGAACGCCCGGCGACCTCGTGGCCCATCCCGACGGCAAGCGTCTGTACATCCTCAACGGCACGGCGGGCGTGTCCGAGATGGACATCGCCACGCAGAAGAGGACCCGGACCATCGACGTCGGGGGGAAGCCCGGATCCCTCGCCGTCACCCCGGACGGACGCCGCATCTACGCGGCGGTCGAATCCCTGGACGCCGTGGTCGTGATCGACACCGACCTGGGCAAGAAGATCCGCGAGATCCCGGTGGGCTCCAAGCCCTCCCGGCTGGTCGTCTCCCCCGACGGCCTGCGCGTCTACGTCGCCAACGCCGGCGGGGGCACCGTGACGGTGATCGACACCGGCGCCGACATCGCGTTCGCCGGGCCCGTCCCGGTGGGAGACGCTCCGAGCGCCTTGGCCGTCTCCCCCGATGGCAGCCGGGTCTTCGTCGCCGCTCTGGAAGACCACAAGATCTCCGTGATCAACTCCGTCACGCTCGGCGTCATCGCGACGGTCGCGGTGGCCGGTTTCCCCAAGGACCTCCGGCTGTCACCGGACGGCAGGCGCCTGTACGTGTGCCCGATCGCCTTCGACGGGATCACGTCCCTGGACACCGCCAGCCTGAAGATCGTCCGTACGGTGCCGATCGGTGGCGCCCCCTTCCGGATCGTCCTGACGGCCGACGGCCGCCGCGGCTACGCCACCGACCGCGAGGCGCGCGCGGTGGTGCCCTTCCTCACCGACTCGATGCGCGTCGCGGTCGGCACGCGGCCGGAGGGCGTGGCGGCACCGGACGGGCGTCGTGTGTACGTCACCGCCTCCGGTGACGACTCCGTCTCCGTCGTCGCCACCGCGGACACCCGCATCGCCTGCCGTCGCGAACCGAGCGCGGTGGTCGTGGCACCCGACGGCAGCCGCGCGTACGTGGGCAACCGGATCGCGAAATCCGTCCAGGTGGTGGACCTCAAGACCAACACGGTCGTCGGGGAGGTCCTCCTGTCCCGTGCGGTCGCCGCGATGGCCATGACCGCGGACGGGAAGAGCCTCTTTGCGGTCGGCGACGACAGCTGGTTCCGGATGACCCCCGGCCCCCCGATCACTCTGACCACGAGCGTGGCCGGATTCGCCGGATCGGTCGGGGGCGTCGCCACCACCCCGGACGGGTCGCGGTTGTTCGTCACCGATGGGCGGGCGGACGCCGTTTTGGTGATCGACCCGAGCGGACCGGGCGGGATCGTCGAGTCCTTCCCGACGGGACGCCTTCCTCACGGCCTCGCCCTGACGCCCGGCGGACACCTGTACGTGGCGAACCTCGAATCGGCCAGTGTGAGCGTGATCGACACCGGCAGCCGCACGGCCTTGGGCACCATCGCGGTGGCGAAGTTCCCGTGGGGCGTGGCCGTGGCACCGGACGGGCAGCGCGTGTACGTCTCCCACCGGGACTCCGGCAATGTGACCGTCATCGACGCGGCCACCCGCAAGGTGACCGGCGAGCAGGTCCCCCGGGTCGGGCGCCGGCCCATGGGCATGGCGGTGAGCGCGGACGGACGCCGGCTGTACGTCGCCGCGGCCGGTTCCGGAACCCTGGTCACCGTGGACACCCAGACGCGGAAGGTCACCGGCACGACCACGGTCGGCTTCCAGCCCGAGGACGTGGCTCTGACCCCCGACGGGCGGAGCGCCTGCGTCGCCGTCTCCGGCTTCAACCACCTCTGCGTGGTGGACGCGGGCCCGGCCCGCATCCGGGTGGGCAAACGCCCCGTGGGCCTGGTGGCCGCCAACGGACTCGCGTACGTGGCCGACTCCGGATCCGGCACGGTCTCGGTGATCGACACCCGGACCAACACCCTGACCGGGACCCCGATCCCCGTGGGCGGCCAGCCGCACGCCCTGGCCCTCGGCCCCGGCGGCAGCCGCCTCTACGTCACCGACAACGGCGCGGGGACGGCGTCCATCGTGGACACGGCCACCCGGACCGTGATCGGCGACCCCGTCCCCGTCGGCAGCACCCCGCTGGGCGCGGCCGTCTCCCCCGACGGCAAACGGCTCTACGTGGCCGCCTCCGACTCCGCCACCGTCACCGTCGTCGACACGGACACCGCCACGGTCGTCGGTACGCCCACCCCGGTCGGGGTCGCCCCGGCAGCGGTGGCCGTCAGCGCCGACGGCACCCGGCTGTTCGTGGCCGACGCGGGCGCAGACCAGTTGCTCGTGGCCGACCCCGACGCGCTCGCCGTCACCGCCACCGTGTCCTTGCCCGGCCCGCCGCACGGACTGGCTCTCTCGGGGGACGGGAAGCTCCTGCTCGTCACCGTCCCTGCCGCGAAGTGCCTGGTCCTGGTCGACACCGCGGCCCTGCGGACGGTCGGCGAGCCGGTCCCGGTGGGCAACGCCCCGCACGGGGTCGCTTTTGCCTCCGACGGCCGCCGGGCGTACGTGGCCAACACCGGCTCGGACACGCTGTCGATGGTGGACCTTTGATTTGTCAGTGCACCGCTGGGAGGTGACCCATGGCCGAACCCGTGGTCCTCGACGGGGATCTGGTGACCGTAAAACCGCCCGAGGTCCCCCCCGTGGCGACGTACACCGTCGTGCCCCCCGATCCGCCGCTGCGGGTGACGGGATCGAGCCCGCACGTCCGGGTGGGCGGTCGCGCCGCCTGCCTGCCGGAGGACATCGAGAAGACACTCAAGGCGACCTTCACCTATACCGCCGGCGTGTTCGCCACCCCCGGGAAGGGAACGATCTCCTTCACGCTCAAGGAGGCGAACAAGTCCCGGAAGGCCGAGGACACCGCCGCCGGAGGCGGCGAGCCGCTCGTGCTGAGCGGCACCGAGTTCGTCGCCACGTTCACCTTCGAAAAGCCCGCCCAGGACCCGCAGCAGAAGCCGGACCCCGAGCGGACGACGGGCTCGAAGAAGGAGGGAAAAGCCTCCTTCTCCTCCCCCGGAGAGCCCGCCGCACTGCACTCCGCGTAGGCGCCCTGCACCGCGTCCTCACAGAGGAACAGGGTCGGTTGGCGGCGCCGGGCCGCACGTGACGTCATCGGCTACGTGGCCCCGGTCGGCGAGAACGCGGAGAGCGTCGAGCGTGCCTTGCGCGCCGTCCGCGAGGGCGAGGCCGCACTGCGCTGACCCGCACCCCGGTACCCGGGGCGCCGCCGCGGGGGCTCAGCCGAGTCGAGGGTCGACCCCCACCGCTGTGCCGGCTCCGCCGTCCTGCGCCCGTCCCCCGCCCGCCTCGTGCTGAGCGGAGCCCGGCCCGGTGGGCCCCGCCCGTACCCGTGGAGTGGCGAGGTCAGCGGGTTCCGGCATGGGGGGCCTCGCCCAGGACGTCGGCGAGGCGGGCCCGGGCCGTCCGGTTGTACGAGCTGTCGGGCCGCAGGCCGGTCCGTTCGCTGATGAGTACGCGGGCCAGGTCGTGCCGCCCGGAGCGGAGGGCGGAGTCGATGAGGGTCTGCTGGAGGGCGTCGCGCTGTGCGTGGCTGCCTCCGAACTCGTGCAGCCTGCGGCGCAGTGGCCACAGCAGGTCCACGACGGTGGTGTGATCGCCCCGGGCGTGCGCGAGCAGCGCCTCGCACGCGGGCAGGCCGATCTCGGCGGTCATCCGCCGGTTGGTGACCGTCTCGTGGCCTTCCCGCTCCAGCCAGCGCCGCCGGTCGGCGATGAGCCGCGCGGCCTCGCCGAACCGGCCGGCGCCGGCGTAGGACATGACGGCGTGCACGTCGTTGAACGCGTAGAAGGGAGGGTCGGCGCGCGCGGCCCACGCGTCGGCCAGTGCCTCCCAGCGGGCGGCGGTCTGCACCCCGGCGAGCCGGATCCGCCACAACAGGGCTGCGGCGTCCAGCAGTTCCATGGCCAGTCCGGCTGATGCGTCGTGGTGGAGGGAGGCGTCGTGGATGCGCAGCGCGGCGTCGGTGTCCTCGGCTTCCAGGGCGTACAGCGCGTAGTGCCACCAGTTGTGGACGTCCAGGTAGTTGTCCCGCGCCCAGTGCTCACGGCGGGCGTCGAGGTAGCCGATGCCTTCGGACACGCGTCCCTGCATCTCGTACGTGTGGACCACGGCGTGGATGGCCCAGACGTCGTGGGGGTCCTGTTCGACTGCGGCGAGCCCCGCTTCCTCGGCCCGCCGGTAGTGGCCCGACTCCTCCAGTCCGAAGGCGTACATGCCCAGCAGCAGGCTCCGGTGGGGGTCGGCGGTGTCCCAGGCGGACAGGGCTCCCCCGATGCGGTCGCGCAGCCGGACGGCGTCCCCGGTGAAGAAGTCCAGCTGGTGCCCGACAGCCAGGGCGAGCGGGTCCCTCGGGCACGCCAGGGACAACTCCTCCAGCAGCCCGGCGGCCCGCCGCAGATCTCCGGCCAGCCAGGCCCCGGCCGCGGCGACGTGCAGGCGCTCCCGCACGGGCAGGGCGGCCACGTCCACGCCGGCCACGTACCCGTCGAACCGCCGCCGGGCCGTGACGGCCTCGGCGGGCTCGGTCCCCAGCATTCCGAGGTAGGCGGCGAAGGAGTGGGCTACGGGGGTGGCGGGCCCGCTGCCGAGGGCGTCCGCGACGGCCGGCTCCACCCCGGGGCGGAAATGGAGCAGCGCGTCGACGGCACGGTCGAGGTGGCCGGCCGTCTCCCGGGTGCACTCGTGCAGGGGGTTGCCGTACCGGTCGGTCACCATCAGCGATCACCTCGCCCGGACGGCGCGTCGGGAAGGACATCCGGAACGGGATTCCCAACGGAATCCGGAACTGGATCCGGAACGGGCACGACGAGGACCTTGTGGAGGCGCGAGTCGGTCACGTACACGCTCTTCCCGTCCGGGGTGACCGCCATGCCGCGCGGCTGTGCGTTGTCCCAGGAGGCGGGACAGCACGCGGGCCGGGCCGTGGCCGCGTCGATCACCATCATGTTGGGTCCGGGCCCGTGGCCCCCGGACTGTGAGGCGTAGACGAGTCGCCCGTCGAGTGTGACGATCACGTCGGCGACGTTGCGCGTGGTGGGGACGACGGCGGTCACGGCGTGGGTCTTCAGGTCCGTCGCGAACAGGTCGTCGTTGTGGTCCCTGCCCACGTACCCGCGTGTGCCGTCCGGGGTGACGGCCAGCCGGAACGCACCCTCGAAGGGAAACGGAAGAACCTCGGCCGAGCCGGTGGCGAGGTCCACGAGCATGCCGGAATCACCGAAGTGGCTCACGTACGCATGGTGGCCGTCGGGGGTGAGGTCCACCCCGAAGGGTTCGAAGGACAGGCCTCGGATCAGACGGTCGACCGTCCGGGAGGCCGTGTCGATCACGCACATCACCCCGGCACCCCCCTCGTTCTCCTGCGCCAGTACGTATGCCTGCCGCCCGTCGGGGCCGACAGCCACGCCCGTCGCGAGCGCGAAGCCCGCCGGCAGGGGGATCCTCGCCGCCACCTGGCGTGTGGCGGTGTCGACCACCGTCACCGTGTCCCGGCCGCCCGTCACGTAGAGATGACGGCCGTCCGGGGTCACGGCAAGGTCGCCTCCGAGCAGTCCGAGGAACAGGTTGCCCAGGGGGATGTCGGCGACGGCCACGCCGGCGGCCGTGTCGATCACGGCCACCCGGCCCTCGCTGCCACCGCCGCCGCCGGCACCGCCACCGCCGCCCGCCGGTGCCGACACGGCCACGTAGGCGTGGCTCCCGTCGGGGGCGAACACCAGCCGCCACGGCTCCCCCGCCACCGGGATCGCCGGGAGCGGCGGCGGGTCTTCCTTCGGGGTGCCGTGCGAGGGGCCGTGCGGGGTCTCCTGCCGCACGGTGTCGTGCTGCTGCGAGTCCTGTCGCACGGTGTCGCGTTGCGGGGAGTCTTCCTCGGGCATGAGCGGTTCAACTCCAAAATGACGGTGCGGTCTTGCCCGGATCCTTCCCTTCCAGACTGGCCCACCGGACGGCCTCCGCAAACGGGGCGCGACTCGCTACGATGCGTCGCTTCAATCCGACCTCACCCACATGGGCCAACTGCGGCCACACCGCCACCGGCGGCTTGGGCGCCGGGCCGGCCGGCTGCCCGAGATCGTTCTGCGCGCCGGCATCTGGCCCTTCTCGGATGGACGCCCTGGAGTGCACCGGCGATGCCGGCGGCTTAGCTTCGCAGTGCGATCCCGTGTGCCGTCCGGCCGCGGGCGTCCACGCGGTCGAGAGGACACTCCATGGCAGTCGTGATGACCTTTTCCTGGCCCGAGATCACACCCGATGTGTACGACGCGGTGCGTCGGAAGGTGCGCTGGGAAGAGGATGCACCGGACGGGTGCGTGCTGCACACCGCCTGGTTCGTCGACGGCGGCCTCAACGTGATGGACATCTGGGAGTCGGAGGACCACTTCAACCGGTTCATCGAGGCCAGGATCGCCCCCGTCCTCAAGGGTGAACTGGGCGTCCAGAGCGACCCCGAGCCGAAGTTCCACCCCCTGCACCGGCGCTTCGTCGCCCCTGGCGTCAGCGGCGGCAGCTCCTGACGCGCGTCTTCCGCGCAAGGGGGCTGCATCAACTTCGTACGGAGACACGGATGGCGCCCCAGTCGGGCAGGCGCGCGTCCTTCCGGCCTGACGCTCGGTGACACCACGTCCCGCGGCCTGGGCCCACGAGGTCGGACCACTCCCCCGCCCCGACGCCACGCGACCTCCCGGGTTATCGGTCGGGCTGAGAGGACGTCTGGCGCCCTCCCAGGTGGCCCTTGGTCAAATACCACGTAGGCGCGCGAGATCGATCACCCAGGACCCCGTTTCCGGTCGCTTCAATTAGGCAATAGGTCATTTGCCCGAAATGCTCACCTCCAGCAGTCAACGTGGCGCTCGGTCGACGGCCCGGCGGGCGCGTGGCTGGTTCAACCGAGAACGGTGCGCGCGTCTCCCGCCGCCGGCCAGGCCGGGCGGGCGAGTACGGACTCGGGGCGCTTGAGGGCCGCTGTGGAAGTGCTCTCGCGGCTGTCTCGTACCGGCGAGGACTGCTTGCTGCCATGACACGCCGTGGACGACGCTGGGTGCTCGACCGGATCAGCGTGCACCCCAGCCCACCAGCCGTCCACACTCGAAGGGCGTCACCTCCGCCATGACGACCACGTCCGCACTGCAGCTACTGAACGACCAGCGCCAAGAAGACGCACCCGGGCTGGACCTCATCCTGCGACACCACGGCCTGCTCACCGTCGGGCAGTCAGTCGCAGAAGCCGCCTGGTGGTTCATCGCCATGGACCGCGCCTGCCAAATGCAACTCCTCGCCGAGTCCGCAGGCAACCCCCGCCACATGAGCCACGAACAAGCCGACGTAGCTCACCGGCAGTTCAGCAACGGCAACATGGCACGCCACAACTTCAAACTCCTCGCCGACCTCGTCTGCGAACAGGAACCCGACATCCTGCACTGAACCGAACGCACGAGCGCAGGCATCACCGTGCGGTCAAAGCGGCCGCCGATGTGAACGCGCTCAACGACGCGAGTCCGGCCGTCGGCGGCTCCGACCAGCGCGCCGCCATCTGGGACGCCACCGGGAAAGCCACTTCCTCCTGACGAGACGCCGGGCCGGGTGTCGAAGGGCTCCGGGGCGCTGACGGTCAACGACGCCGCTCAGATCCTCGGCCGCGTCTCCTACTGGGACGTTCCCCAGCGCGCGGTCATCTGGCGTTGGGGCGCCGGGCCTCCTCCGTGTTGACCAGCGTGCACACAAGGCCAGCCCGGTGCGGGACGTGGTGAGAATGCGCCGGCCTTCGAGGTGGGCCCAGGTCGAGGGACAGCTCGGGCGCGGGCTCCGTGTCCTGCGGAGTCCCGTTCGCGGTGGCCGTGATGGTCACCCTTCAGAGGTGAGGGCGCGCCACCCGTCTTCGAGGAGGTCGAAGGCGCGAGTGATGGCCTGGTGGGGATCGCCGTGGCCGCGGGCGGCGCGTGGGGCTTCGAGAGCGAAGTGAGCAAGGGCAGCGCACGTCGGGTCATCGTCGGCCTTGCCGCTCGCCTCGGCGATGGCCCGGGCCAGGGCATCGGTGTGGCGCAGCCACATGGCCTGCACGTAGTCGCGCAGGGCAGGGGTGCTGTCGACGAGGTCGGCGAAGGCGGTGAAGCGGGCGTCGCCGCCGGCTGCGGCGATGCGGTAACGCAGCGCGTGCTCACGCAGGGCCGCGGGAATGGACTGGCCCGCAGGGCGTTCGCGTACGGCGGCGAGCAGACGGGCCTCGTTTTCGGCGTCCTCGTCGAAGACGAGTGCCTCCTTGACCGGGAAGTGCTTGAACAGCGTGGTGGTGGACACGTCGGCCGCCTCCGCGATCTCGCGGATCCCCACGTCGTCGTATCCGCGCTCCAGGAACAGGCGGAGCGCGGCGTCGGCGATGGCCTGGCGGGTGGCGGCCTTCTTGCGCTCGCGGCGCCCCATCGGCGCGGGCGCAGCGCCGCTCCCGGTATCGGTGTCGGTCATGCCCAACATCCTATCCCTTCAGTGGCACAGCTTCAAAAGTTGAGCCGTTGCACTTATTGGGTTGGTGTGCTCTTCTGGAGCAGCGGCCTGAGACGCGCCCCGGCCCGACCCTCCTCGCTGCTCCCCTTCCGCCGGAAAAGAGCGAGCAGCCACGGCCGAGGCCGGCCCGCCACCCACCACGAACAGCACGATCACTCCAGCCGCATGAGCCGGCAGACCACCCACGCGCCGCCGTGCCGGGACATGAACGGAGCACCACCGTGAACACCACGCCCACCCCCCGCATCGCCATCATCGGCGCCGGCCCCGGCGGCCTGACCTGCGCGCGCATCCTGCAGCGGCACGGCATCGCCGCCACCGTCTACGACCACGAAACCGGACCTGAAGTCCGCGACCAGGGCGGCACCCTCGACCTGCACGAGGAAAACGGCCAGGTCGCCCTGCGCGAAGCCGGACTGCTGGAAGACTTCTTCCGCATCTCCCGCCCCGAGGGGCAGGAGATGCGTCAGATGGACCCGTCAGGCACGATCCTCATCCACCGCATCCCCGAAGAGGGGGAGCGTTTCAAGCCCGAGATCGACCGCGGCCGGCTGCGCGACCTCCTCCTCAACTCGCTCCAGCCCGGCACTGTGCACTGGGGCCACGCCCTGAAGACCGTCGACGGCCCCGCGGAAGGCCCCCGGCAACTGCATTTCTCCGACGGCACCACCGTCGAGGCCGATCTCGTCATCGGCGCCGACGGTGCCTGGTCCGAGGTCCGCCGCGCCATCTCCCCGGCCACCCCGCGGTACACCGGGGTCAGCTTCCTCGAAGCCTGGTTCCACGACGTCGACAACCGGCACCCCGACATCGCCGAACTCGTCGGCCCCGGCAGCGCCGCCGCAGCCGACGGCGAGCGCGGCCTGTTCGCCCAGCGCAACGGCGGCGACCACATCCGCGTCTACATCATCCAGCGCCTGCCCCACGACTGGATCACCGCGGCCGGCCTCACGAACCAGGACACCGACGCCATCCGCGCCCTCCTCATGGACCGCTTCCGCAACTGGTCGCCCCGCCTGCGGCGGCTGATCGCCGACAACGACGGCCTCTACGTCCACCGCCCCATCCACGCGCTGCCCGTCCCCCACACCTGGGAGCACGACCCCGCCATCACCCTGCTCGGCGACGCCGCGCACCTCATGCCCCCGCTCGGCGTCGGCGTCAATCTCGCCATGCTCGACGCCTGCGAACTCGCCCTCGCCCTCGCGAACCACGAGACCATCGACGGCGCCGTCCACGCCTACGAGAAGACCATGCTGCCCCGCTCCATCGACATGCAGCACCTGCTCGACGGCCGCGCCGAAGACCTGCTCTCCACCGATCTCCCCGACCTCGCCACCGACGACGACCAGTGAAGCTTCGCCCTCTTGAAGTTACGGGGAGCCCCCGGGGCAGGGCCCTACGGGTACTGCGGGAGCCCCCGGCCCTCCGCGGACCACGGCCCTTCCGCCTCGACCAGGGCGAGCAGCGGCCCCTGCGTGAGCGGGACGGTCACCTCGGCCGCCTCGGTCTCATTGACCAGCAGGTCCCGGTCGTCGAGGTCCGCGAGCGTGAGGGAAGCCTTCCACAGGGGCGAACCAGCCGGTGGTGCCCCGGGCGCCACTGCCGTCCTCACCCAGGTAACGGACGTCGCGGTCGGCGACCGGACCGGCGTGGTGCGACACATGGAGCAAGTGGACGGTCGTGCCCTGATGTACGGCCGGATCGGCCGGATCGGCCCAGCCGTACGGGGCCGATCCCCCCGTTCCGGTCCGTCCCCCACTCAGAGGTGGGAGAACCCCTGGTGCTGGAGGGCCCGGTCCAGGTACCAGAAGGCGCGGTTGATCGCATGCCGGGGGAAGGTGCTCGTGTACGGGACGGCCGGGAGCGGAACCGACTCGCACCCTTCCTCGGCCAGCACGAGCACCCGGTCGAATCCGTAATGGCCCTGGAACAGCCCGATCTCGTGGATCACGTTCTGGCGCGCCACGAGCTGACCGTCCCGCGTCGCGTCCTCGGCGGTCAGCACGCAGATCGCGAAACTGCACCGCTGCAGATAGTCGGTGAGGGCCTCGGTGACGGGCCGGCTGCCCCAGGAGTCCGATTCGAAGGAGTAGACAGGCAGTCCGAAACGCATCTCCACGAACGCCTTCACAGCGAGCCATTCGGGGCTGCGGCCATGGGCGATGAACACCCCCGCGGGCAGGGCTGCGGCCCGCCGGGCGGCGTCGTGGGAGCGGATGAAGTCCTTGGTGACGGAGGCGAGTCGGCCGTGTCCGTGGCTGCCGACGTACTGCAGCTTGTGCCGCGCCAGCGTCATCCCGAGCAGCGAACCGAGCTCCACCTGGAGCCGGTCGCTGGTCAGCACCGCCAGGAGACCGGCGGCGAACACGTCACCCGCCCCGGTCGCGTCCTCGATCTGGTCGTCGGCGAGAACGACCTGCGGGTAGAAGTCCTCCACCGCCTTGCGGTTCTCGCTGCGCCACACGTGGATCCCGGTACGCCTCTTGACGATGATCACACCGCGGGGGCCGGCGAGCCGCGGGAGCAGGCGCCCGGCCACCTCCTCGTCCGTATCGCTCTCGCTCAGCTGCCCGAACTCGTGGAACTCGCGGTGGTTGAGCAGGAGGTAGTCCGACAGGGCGCAGAGCCCGAGGATCTCCTCGGTGGGCTCGGTGCACCAGACGTGCCCGGGGTCGAAGCTGATCAGCGTGCCGGGGTTGGTCTCCTTGACCGCGCGCAGGACGGCGAGCAGCACGGCCGGCGTGCGCTCGTCGAGGAACGAGGTCACGTGCACGACCCGGGCGGTGGTCAGGTACGCCACGACCTCGTCGAAGGAACGCGCCAGGTGGTCGGCCATCGCAGTGTTGGCGCCGGCATGGGTGAGCAGGGTGCGGTCGCCGTCCTCGGTCAGCGAGAAGCAGATCCCGCACAGGTGCTCGTCGTCCCGGAACACGAACGGGTGGTCGATGCCGAGCGCCTCCAGCTGGTGGACGGCCGAGAGCCCGGGACCCGGTACGCGGCCGGCGACCCCGACGTACCCCAGGCGCAGGCCCAGCTGGAGCTGCGCGAGGACGTTCACCGCGTTGTAGGCGGAACCCCCGAGCGAGGTCTGCAGCGTGGACGTGTTGATCGCCTCAAGCGCCGCGAAGACGGTGGCTTCGTCCACCGCCGTCTCCGTGCCCCACTCGGGCACGGGTACCTCGCCGTCGAGCAGTTCGGCGATCTGCGCGGTGAGCGGGCGCTGGTCCTCCTGGCCTGCGGTGCTGTCGGCGTGGGTGATGTAGTCGAGGTTGAGTGCGCCGATCCCCACGACGTCCAGAGCGAAGTCGGCCCGCGGTCGGGGCGTCGGGTCAGCGGTCATGCGGGTGTCCTCCCCGGGCCAGGATTTCCTCCCGGACCAGCATGCGTTCCAGTTCCACGAAAGTGATGCTGATCCGGCCGGGCGGGAAGTCCATCCGGATCAGGCCTGCGTTGTTGGAGAACGCCTCGCACCCCTCCTCCGCCAGAATGGCGACCCTTCCGAAGCCGTAGTACCCCTGGAAGACACCGACCTGGTGAACGGTGCTCTCGCTCGCGCGCCTCTGGCCCGCCGCCATCACCCGGGTGGCGGACAGGACGCAGATCGCGAAGGCGCAGCGGCCCAGCTGCTCCCGCATCAGCTGCGGACTGGGCGCGTCGTTGCCGCGCGGGTGGCTCAGGGTGTGCACCCGCAGCCGGCAGTCGTCTTCGAGGAAGGTGCGCAGCGCGTCCCACTCGGCGTCCTCGTCGTGGGCGACGAGGACGGCTCCGGGACGGGTGCCGGGCCGGCTCGGCGCCTCGGCCGACTGGAGGAAGCCCTCACCTCCCAGCACCGGCAATGTGGCCGTGGCCGCACCCGTATGGGCTGCCTGTACGGCCCGCAGTCGTGACAGGCTCAGCCCGAGGAACGCTCCGAGTTCGACGTGGAGCCGGGCCGAGGCGAGTGCCGCGATGACCGCGGCGGAGAAGACGTCACCGGCCCCGGTGGCATCCTCGATGGCCGTTTCCCGGACCGGGCGCCGCAGCTGGAACCGCTCGGCGTGGGCCACCCCCGCCTGTCCGGCTCGGAACACCTCCACGCTGTCGTACCGCTTGGTGACGAACACGGCGCAGCTCGGCCGGCACCGGGCCAGCACCCGCTGGGAGAGCACGTGGTCCGATTCGCCGAGCGCGTACTCGCCCAGTGCCTTGAACTCCCGGTGGTTGACGAAGAGGAAGTCGCTGAGCATCAGGATGCCGTCCACCGCCTCGCTGCGGCTTTCGGCCCAGGCGAACCCCGGGTCGAAGCTCACGAACAGGGCCGGGTTGAGGCGGCGGGCCCGCTTCAGCACGTCGAGCAGAACCTGCGGGGTGCGCTCGTCGAGGAACGAGGTCACATGCACGATCCGCGCCTGCGCCAGGTACCGCACGATCTGGTCGCCGTGCTGCTCCAGGTGCTCGGCCATGAGGAAGTTCGCGCCGGGATGGGTGAGCATCACCCGCTCGACGTCCTCCAGGTACGAGAGACAGGCACCCGCGAGGCGCTGCGGCTTGCGCGCCACCCATCGCCGGTCGATGCCGAGCAGGTCCATCTGTCGTACGAAGGACAGCCCCGGTGTCTCGATACGTCCCGCCACCCCCACGTATCCCAACGACAGGCCCAGTCGCATCTGGGCGAGCGTGAAGATCGTCAACCAGGCGGAGCCGCCCAGCGAGGCGTCCAGTGAAGAGGTACCGAGCCGGCCGATCGCCTTCGAGATCGCGATTTCGTCGACGGGTCCCTCGGTGTTCCACTCGAAACGCGCGGTGGACTCGGTGACTTGCCCGGCGATGCGTGCCGACAACCGTGAGGCACTCGCTATGTAGTCCACGTTCAGCGCCCCGACACCGACGATCTCAGGACCGTGCGGCGGACCGTCCAGTCCGTCGTCGGCATGCCGCGCAGCGTCCATGGCGTCCCCCAAGCCAGGCCAGACCACTGGATCCGTGGCCCTGCCATACCCCGTTCGCCCCGACTTCTCACCCCTGGCGCGGAGAAAACCTGTCGGGGGTCTCGGAGGTCTGGCCGACGTGCCGTGTCGCAGCACCAGCACCGCGTCCAACACGCCCCGGCTGCGCCACAACGCGGTGAACCCCACCCCCTGGCCACGCTCGGGGGTGCCGAGCTGCGCACCACGCGGGCCGAGGTCCCACGCCTCAGCAACGGGCCGCTGACGGGCCGCCCCGGCGGGGCCGGGCGTCGACGTAAGCGGAACGTCAGCGGAACGCCAGGGGTGGCGGTCAGGCTGGGGCCCGCACCGCCACCCGTACTCGCACAGGAGTGACATGTCCCGCACCACCCCCCACGCCGCCGGCGTCCCCTCCCCCCGGCGGTCCCGCCGGCTGGCCAGTCTCGTGACGGCCTGCGTCGCCCTGGGGGCCGCCCTGCTCGCGCCGGGGACCGCAGGGGCGGCCGGGTCGACCAACGAGGACGCCTACCGCAACATCGGGCAGGCGGACCGGGCGGAATGGATGTGGGGCATCGCGAGCGACACCCTGCTCTCGAACATGTCCATCCCCGGCACCCACGACACTCTCTCCATCCACGGCGGGGTCATGGTGGAGACGCAGGAGGACTGGGGCGACAGCGCGAACACGCTCGCAGCGCAGCTGGACCGGGGCATCCGGGCGATCGACATCCGGGTCCGCGTCACCGAGAACAAGTACTTCACGGTGCACCACGCCAAGTACTACCAGCAGGCCAACTTCGACGACGTCCTGAGCAAGGCGCAGTCGTTCCTCCGCCAGCACCCCACCGAGGCGATCGTGATGCGCCTGCGGGCCGAGTGCCCGCGCGGCGGAGGGAGCATCACCGACTGCTCGAACGACCCGGACTCGGTGAGCTCGACGCGGATCCGGGAGATCTTCACCGACTACCGGAACAAGTACTCCGGCCTCTTCTACGACGCCGGTTCCGCGGGCACCGGGCAGGCGGACGTCCCCAAGCTGGGCGCGGTCCGCGGCAAGGTGGTCCTGGGCAGCTTCGACAACGTCGACGCGGACGGCAGCTACGGGATCAAGGGCTTCAACAACCACAAGGAAGACACCTGGAACGAGGCTGTCATCAGTGACAAGTGGGGCTTGGTCAAGAGCAACATCGACAAGGCGATGGCCGGCAGCGCCGCCGACACCTACCTGACCTACGCGTCCGCTTCCACCGCCCCCCTCATCAACCCGTACGAGGTCGCCGGTGGCGCCCCGTACCTGCCCGGCGTCAACTACCACCTGATGAAGTACCTCAACAGCAGCTCCGGCCGCGTCGGCATCGTGATGGCGGACTTCCCCGGCTGGGGCCTGGTGAACGCGATCATCGACCACAACGCCAACAACATGGTCAAGGGCGGCCACCGGTCGATCTGGCTGGTCAACCCCGACAAGACGTACGCGAACAGCCTGCACCAGGGCCGCTGCATGGTCCGCGGTCCGGAGTTCGACGCCTCCAAGGAGGGCGGCCTGGTCACCCAGCGCCCGTGCCAGTCGAGCCCGCCGAGCAGCCACCAGTGGACGGCCACGAAGCCGGACACGTTCGACGGCAAGGGCTACTTCTGGATCAAGGCGAGCAACGGCAAGTGCCTGACCATGCCCTACAACAACGGCGTCGCGCCGGCCGCCGGCACCCAGCTGTTCTGGTGGCCCTGTGAGACCCGCTGGTTCTCGGGCAGCCAGATGTGGAACGTCATGCCGACCAAGCTCGCCACCGCGACCGGATCCCGTCCGGCGTACTACTTCATCAACAACTGGACGGGCCTGTGCCTGTCGATGGACCCGGCCACCGCCTCCACGGCGGGCGGCAAGGTGACCCACGACACCTGCCCCAGGTAACACCCGCCTGCGACTCCGCGACCGTCCGGGACGAGTACGCCTCGTCCCGGACGGTCCGCGTCGTCGCCAGACGCTCGCCGCCCGGCCGTCAGGGTGGAGGCGCCATTCGACCTCGAGGACGACGTGCCGGTGCACCTCGGTGCGGTCGTACGCGTAGCCGGCGAGCGGGCCGCTGACGGAGTCGGGCATTCCGTGCACGGCGGCCGACTTCGCCCAGGGGCCTGGGGTGGTCGTTCCCGCTGGTGAGGGGGCTGTTAGCGTCTTCCGGAAACTCGGGGCGGGGTGGGGATCCGCCATTCCGCGGACGCCGTCGCGCCTTCGCCGTCGTGTACGGAGCCCCGGTCGGTACGGATCCACTGGGGGTAGCGCCATGTCCGGTTCGCAGATCACTCGAGGGGTGCTGGCAGGCTCCGTGGCCTTCGGCGTGGCGGCCGCCGCCGGGCCGCTGGCCATCCCGGCGGAGGCGGCTCCGCCCCACCCTGCCACCACCGCTGCGACGTCCACCGCGTCACCTTCGTCCGGCCTGTCACCTTCGCCCGCCGCTTCCGCGCAGGTCCGGATCGCGCCCCGGGGCAAGCTCCTGGGTGTCGGCGCCCGCGGTTTCTCCTGGACCGACATGCAGGCCGAGCGGATCCGGTGGACCGCCTACGACGACGGCCGGACCGTAGACCTCGGCTCCTCGCGGCTGGTGCCGGGGAGCCTCTTCGAGTGGGACGCGGACTCCTCCGACCTCGTCGCCCGGGTGGAGTACGACGAAAACTGGGTCCTCCAGGCGGTCACGCTGTTCGACCCCGTCGCCGGTACCTCGCAGGCCATCGGCCTCGCCGGGCTGGAGTACGTGGGCACGTACGGCGGGGCCGTCCTCGGGAGGAAGCCCTTGGCCGCGGGCGGAGCGGAGTTCCGCCTGGTCGGGATGCGCGACGGGGTGCGCGCCGAGCGGACGATAGACGGGCTGTCCTCGGCGAAGAGCTGGGTCGTCACCGGCTCCGCGCCGGGCCTGCTGACGATGGAACAGGACCTGGGCCGCGGCGTCCAGGGTGGGACGGCGGTGGTGGTGGACCTGGCGAAGGCAGCGGTCGTCACCCGGCAGCCCGTCCCTGGCACCGGCTTCTCCGACCGCGCCGCCGCGGTGTCCGCCACGCACACCGCGCGCCTGACCTCCCCCGGCGGTTCCGAGTCCGCCGCCCTGACCGTGCTGGACCGGGCCACCGGGGCCTCCCGGCAGATTCCGCTGGCGGCGCAGTCCAAGCCCGTCGTGGCCCTGCTCGGCACCACCGCGGTCTACGGCACCTCGGGCGAAGCCCATTCCTCCTGGGAGGCCCCCATGGCCGCCCTCAAGGCCGTACCGGTCGCCGGCGGCACCCCGCGCACACTCCTCGACCACGCCAGCCAGGTGTTGCCGGCCCCGGACGGCTCTCTCATCGTGCGGGGCGGCACGCTGGCGCAGGGCCAGGGCCTGTTCCGCATCACACTCGTCTCCGGAAGCCCCGTGGTGAAGAAGATCGCCACCACCGGCGAACCGACCCAGGTCGTGCTCCTGGGCACGGAAGCACCCGCGGTGGCCGAACCGGACAAGGGCCCGTGGCGCATCCGCTGGAACCTCAGCCGCCGCAACGTCCGGCCGCACCTGACCATCACCCACAAGGCGACGGGCATGGAGGCATCCGGCTACGTTCCCCCGCCCCGCGACGACGCCGGCTGGATCGAGCACCAGTGGAGCGGCTGGCTCAACATGAGCAACGTCGAGGCGCCCAACGGGGCGTACACGTGGGCAGTGAGCTTCGAGCCCGTCAACGGCATCGGCCCCACCGTCAAAGCCACCGGCGCCTTCACCCTCAAGCGGACCGCCCCCGCCTCCGGCCACGACTTCAACGACAACGGCACCACGGACGTCCTGACACGCGACACGGACGGCGGCCTGTGGCGCACGGACACATTCGGCTACCGGTCCCGCGGCACCGCCCACGTCACCTCGGGCGACATGGCCCGCGTCGGCGGCGGCTGGAACGCCTACGACGAACTCGTCGCCGCCGGGAACCTCGGCGGCCACACAGTGGGCGACCTGCTCGCCCGTGACCGCGTGGGAACGCTCTGGCTGTACGCGGGCAAGGGAGCCGCCGGCACCTTCGCACCCCGCACCAAGGTCGGCAGCGGCTGGAACACCTACACCGCACTCACCGGCGGCTCCGACTTCACCGGCGACGGCCGCGCCGACCTGCTCGCCCGCGACCGATCCGGCGTCCTGTGGCTGTACAAGGGCACGGGCAGCCTCACCAAGCCGTACACGACCCGCGCCCGCGTGGGCGGCGGCTGGAACGGCTACGACCGGATCACCGCCGCCGGCAACATCGCCGGCGGCCCGGCCGGCGATCTCGTCGCCCGCGACGGCTCCGGAACCCTGTGGCTCTACACCGGCAAGGGCAACGGCACCTTCACCGCCCGGACCCGCATCGGCACGGGCTGGAAGGCGTACACGGCCCTCGTCGCCGCGGGCGACTACAACAAGGACGGCTGGTCGGACACCCTGGCCTTCGGAGGCGGCCAGACCTACGTCTACTGGGGCACCGGCAACTGGCGCGCCCCCTTCTCGGCGCGCGCCCTGGCCCCCGGCTTCGGCTACGACACGACCGGCAAGATCACCTGAACCCGCCCGCCCCTTCACTGCCCGCTGCCTCCCGGTCCGGCCCCGCACGCACACGGGGCCGGACCGGGGCCAGGCAACGATCCCGGCGCCCGGCGCTGACGCTCATGCCTCCTCACAGGTGGTGTCGAGCACCCGGCGGTCCCCGGTGCACCCCTGCGCAGCAACAGCCGCCCATCACGGACCCACAGCATCGCGCACACTCCTGGCCTGCTTGGCGGCCACGGTGGAGGGATGCCCCATCGGGCACCACCCCGGAAGTCAACTCCCTGCCGGTCACGGCCGGTTACCCTGGATTGCCATGAGGCTCAAGCCCGGGGAGGAGCGGCCGACCGCCGCCACCGACCGTGCCACCCGCCCGGCCACCCGCACGCCCGCCCAGGGGTACGCCCCGCACGCCGCCCTGCTCGCGCTCCAGCGCACGGCCGGCAACGCGGCCACCACCGCCGTCCTCACCGTCCAGCGCGACCCGCCGCGGAACCCGCGCACGCCTGACCCGGAGCCGGTCACCGACCCGGAGGCACTTGCCCAGGTCGACGGCCTGCCGCCGCACGTCGTGCACGGCGGTCACGGCGGAAAGCCGGTGAGGCCGGCCGAGCGGGGGCACTTCCTGCGCGCCGGCCTCGAATGGTTCGGCACCCTGGACGCCCTGCTGAACCACTTCCGTGCGATCGAGCCGTGCCCCGTACCCGGCAGCCCCCTGATGCACCGCGACGCCGGTGCCCGGCTGCAGGCGGTCCAAGCGGCCCTGCAGGGACCGATGCCCTCCTCCGGCACCGCCTTCGCGTTCCGCGAACACTTCGGCCCCCGCAGCCACTTCACCGGCATGTCCATGCACGCCCTCGGCTACGCCATCGACTACGACGCCACCCTCATGCCGCGCATCGGACACATCGAGACCGCCGCCCTCATCGAGGCCGTCACCGGCCGCGGGAGCCACGCCGAACTCGGCGAGTACACCCGGCGCCGCGCCCTGATCCGCACGATGGGGGACGCCACCGCGCGCAGCGAGACGGCTCCGGGCGAGGGCGGGGAGGCGGCGCCCGCCCCCGCGCCACCGTCCCCCGAGGCGCTGTTGTTCTTCAACGCCCTACGCACCGAATCGGCCCGCCTCGCCGACACCTCGGCCCTCTTCCAAGCCTCGCTCGGCCCCCACCGGGACGCCTTCCTGGATCTGCGCACCCGCTACTTCGAGGCCACCACCGACGCCGAACGCGCCGCAGCACTCGCCCGGGTGCCCGAGCTGATCCAGCCCTGGACCGCCGCGATCACCGCCGCGGAACAGCACGTCACGTCCGCGGCGACGGCGGCGCACCTCGATCCGGCGGACCTCCCGACCCAGCGCGCCCTGGGTGCCCAACTGGCCCGCCTGGCCGACATCAAGACCGGTGCCGTCCGGGCCCGCCAGGCCGTACGGCGCGCCGAGCCCGCGGCCACGAGCGCGCCGGTGCGCCGGCTGGCCCGGTGGGAGGCCGATCTGCGGCTGGCTCCCGCGGCCGGTGCGGCGTACGTCGATCGGCTGGACGCCGTGATCCGGGCGGCGAACGGGACCCATGCGCTGCTGTCGCCGCTCTCGGGTGCGCGGGAACGCGCGGCAGCGCTGAGCAGCCTGCGCGGCCTGCTGGCCCAGCACGGCTTCCTGTTCGGCGAGCGCCGGGCGGGGACCCGCGGGGGCCGTCCCACCACCACTCTGGTGCCGAACGCGCCGTCCATGGCCCAGCTCGTCGAGCACGGCTTCTACAACCCCCGCCCCCGCGCCGCCGGTTCCGAGCACTTCGACGTGGAGTTCCTGATGGAGCTGGCCCGGCACGGCTTCGACGGCGGCGTGGCCTGGGGTGGGGAGAGCACCGACTCGATGCACATGGAACTGGTCGTCGGCCGCCCCGCCCCGCCACCGGCTCCACCGGCCCTCCCCTAGGTGCATTGGTCACGAGCGTCGTTCACAGGGCCCCAAACCGGCACATCGCCACCAGGGCCGAGCATCATCCATGGCCAGGGCGTACTTGCAATCGCTGCGGCAGGGGCCACCTCCGCTGCATGACGGTCCGACAGGCCGAGCAGAAGCCTCACCTCAGCACGCATACGGTGGCCGACCGGGCAGGCGAGAGACCGGGGCGGCCATCGCGTCCCACCGCTGCTGTGAAGGCGGCGCGTACCGTCCGCTCGGGTACCGGGAGGTCCTCGTCGAGCGGGATACGTCGGCCAGGCCGGCACATGGCACGGGTCCCGGTTCGGGGAACCGCGAAGGGGCCGGTACCCGTACGGGTACCGGCCCCTCGTGGGCCTTCGGCCGGGTCAGCGGGGACCGCCGCGGGCTACGCGGTGGTCACGCCTCGGCCGGTCAGACGTCCAGCTCGTTGCCCTGCGAGTCCCACGCCTGTAGCGGTTCGGCCCACGGCGGGCAGAGGACGATGCCCTCGGCCGTGTAGTCGATGCTCCCGAGGTGCTCCTCGTCGTCATGGGCCGGCCATTCCACGACGATGTAGTCGCGCGGAGGGATGTCGATCTCCATGGCGGCGGGCTCGAACATCACGTTGAGCGGCTGGTCGCCGCCGTTCCTGAGGGTGATTTTCACCGATTCATCCTACCAATTGTCCAGGTAGTACTGGATGGCCGCAGAACGCTGCTGGGCACTCGGACTCGGGTTTCCGCCCTCCCGGTGGGTCGACACGTCGTCCACCTTGTCGAAGTACTTCTGGATCACCTTGAGTTCCTCGCGGCTGAAGTACTTCTTGACGTTGGCGATCTGCTCGGGCGTCTTGAACCGGTCCTCGAGGCTGCCGTCCTGCCGCTGCCACAGCTGGATGGGATTGCCGTCCTGGCCGAGCTTGCCCAGGCTGCCCGGGTTGTTCTTGTTCGCCTTCAGCATCTCGAGGGTGTCCTTCAGGGCCTGCTTCACATCGGGGTGCTGGCCGACTGCGCCGCAGTACTTCTTCGGCGGTTCCGCACCCTGGGCCCGCGCTGACGCCTTGAACATCGACCGCGCGGCAGGGCCGCCCAGGGGCTTCGTGACGATCTCGCAGGCCGCGCCGACCTTTTCGAGGATCTCCTCGCTCTGCTTGACCAGCTTCTTGGCGGCGGCGTTCTTGTCGAGGAACTCGTTCAGGCCGCCGACGATGCGGGTCAGCGCCTTGGCGATCTTCGGCATCTCCTTGATGATCTTGAGCGCCTTGCCCCAGGGCAGGGCGCCGACCACGGCCCAGAAGCAGCTCTCGAAGTTGCCTTCGCTGAAGCACTTCTTGATGTCCTCGAAGAGGAGGTCGACGATGATCTCGCCGCCGTTCTCGAGGAGGAAGTCGAGGACCCCCTTGTCCGCCAGCTCACGGGCAGCCTTGAGCGCCTCGGGCGAGATCCCGGCGTCCTTCAGCGCCTGGAGCTCGTCCTCCTGCAGCTCCGTGGAGTAGCCGGAGTCCTGCGCCGCCTTGGCCGCGGCCTCGCGGGCCTTGCGTTCCTGTTCGCGCTGGTACTCCTCGGCCTTCTTCGCCGCCTCGTCCGCCTCACGGGCGTACGTGTTGGCGTTCTTGGCCGCGGTCTCCGCCGACTTGGCGTGGCCTTCTGCCGACTCGGCGAACTTGTTCGCGTCCGCGGCGTCCTTCTCCGCCTGGGCGGCAGCGCCCTGGGCGACGCTGGCCTCGTTCTCGGCGAGGGTGGCGGCGCTGTTCGCGGCGACGGCGTGGTTGTCGGCCTCGGCTGCGGCTCCGCGGGCGCGGGAGGCTTCCGCCTCGGCCTGGTTGGCGGCGTTGCGGGCCGCGGTCGCGTCCGCGTAGGCCTGGTTGGCGGCCTGACGGGCCAGCGTCGCGTCGGCCTGCGCCTGCGCGTCGGCCTGGTTCGCGCGCGCCGCGGCCGCGCGGGCCTTGGCACCCTCCTCGGCGGCCTGGGCCGCCGACTTCATCGCGGCCGCGGCCGAACGCGCGGCGTCCGCCGACGAACGCGCCGCGTCCGCGGCGGCCTTGAACGCCGGGGCGACCTGCGCGTTGGCGCGCTTGGCCGCGGCCTCGGCCGCCTCGGCCGCCTTGACGGCCTCGGCCGCCTTCGCCTCGGCGGAGGCGACCTGCTCCGCGCCCATCTGCTCCGCCGCAGCGGCAACCGCGGCAGCGAAGTCCGCGTCCAGGTCCTTGCCGGCGAACGGCGCGGTCAGCGCAATCGCCGTGTTCGCGGGCTCGGCGATACCCGCCGCGGTGCTGCGGGCGGAAGCCGCCGCCTGGACGGCGATCGTGGACTGCACGCGGGCCATCGCGGCCTCGCGGACGGCGCCCTGTGCCTCTTCCTTGGTCCGGTTGGCGGCCTGGAGGGAGTTCGCGGCCTGCATGGCGGCGAGTCCGGCGTAGCGGGCGGCCTCGTGCGCGGCGATACCGGCGCGGGCCTCCTGGGCCGTGGCCTCCGCCGCCTTCTGGTTCGCGCGTGCGGCGGCAGCCCGGGTCAGGGCCGCTTCCGCCTCCGCCTTGTTCGCAGCGGCGTTGGCTGCCGCAGCGGCTGCCTCGGCCTTGTTGGCGGCAGCGTTCGCACGGGCGGCGTGCGCGGTGGCCTCGGCCGCCGCGGCACGCGCACGGGCAGCCGCACCGGCGGCCTCCGTCGCCGCGGACCGGGCGCGTACGGCCGCACCGCTGGCGGTGTTGGCGGCGCTACGGGCCTGGCCGGCGGCCGCACCCGCGGTGTCGGCGTCGGTACGCGCCTGATCGGCGGCCGCGCGGGCCACTCCGGCGTCGATGGTGCCGCGACCGGAGGCGGCGATCGCCTCGGTGGCCTTGGCGCGGGCTTCCTTCGCCTGGTGGTTCTGCTCGGCCGCGAAGGCGGCGTTGCGGGCGTTGCGGGCGTTGGTCTCCTCACCCTGGGCACGACGGTCCGCCTCCGCGGCGATCCCGTCCTGCGTCTGAGCGCTCGCCCGCGCGGCCGCTGCCGTCGCGGCGGCGGCCTGGGCCTGCGCGCGGGCGGCGGACGCGGTCCGGGCCTCGGCCTCGGCGCGCGCACGGGCCGCGGCGGCGATGTCGCGCTCACGCTCGGCGCGGGCGCGGGCAGCGGCTGCGAGGTCCCGCTCACGCTCGGCGATCTTGCGCTGCTCGGCGGCTATCTGCGCCTGGCGCTGCGCCTCGATGCGGGCCTCGCGGGTCTTGCGGGCGTGCTCCCACGCCTCCCGCTCCGCCTGCTCGGCCGCCAGACGCGCGTCCTTCGCACGCGCGGCAGCGGTCGCGGCGATCTTCGCCTGCTTGTCCGCGGCCTCCGCCAGACGGGCCGCGGCCTTCGCGTGCTCCTCGGCGTTCGCACGCCACTTCTTGGCCTGCGCCTCGTGCAGCTCGGCCTGGTTCTTGGCGTTCAGTCCGGCCGCGTCGGCGGCCGTCGCGTCCACCGCGTGCTGCGCGGTCTGCGTGGCCTTCACCGCCGCGTCCGCAGCGGCCGCGATGCCCGCGGCGACCTCGGACCACTGGGTCCCGTGCTCCAGCCCGGTCTCCACCAGCACACCGGCCTGGACCTTCGCCTGCGCGGCGGCGACCCCGGCCGCCTTCGCGGCGTCCTCGGCGTAACCGACCTGACGGGCGACCTCGGCCTTGACCTGGGCGTAGTCCGACAGGCGCTTGCCCGCGCGGTCCGCGGACAGCATCCGGTCGGCCTCGCGCGAGGCCGAAGCCGCCGACGACATGGCGTTGGAGGCCTTCTTCAGCGCCTTGACGGCGTCGCCGTGCGCGGTGATGAGCTTGGTGCGGGCCTCGGCGGCGACCGCGGACTTCTTCGCGAGTTCGCGGAGCTTCTCCGCGGCGTCGAGGGCTTCTTTCTGCGCCTTCTCCTGCGCGGCGCGGTCGTCCGCGTCCTGGCGGGCGGCGGCCTGGTAGCCGGTCTCCAGGAACTGCGCGATCACCGCGGCGTCCTTGGAGTCGAGGGCGGCCTGCGCGGCCCGCTTCACCGCGGGACCGCCCACCGACGCCAGCATCTCGACGCGCTTGCGGTTCTCTTCGGCGCGCTTGGCGGCGTTCTGCTTGTCCGCCTCGTCGCGCTGCTTGGCGATGTCGGCGCCGAAGGCGAGGAAGTCGGCGCGGTCCTGCGCCGTGCCCTTCAGGACCCGCTCGACCTCCGCGTTGAAGAACGGGCCACCCGTCCCGCGGAGCTTCTCGATCTGCGCGCGGTTGGCGACGTCGACGGCCGCCCGCTTGTCCTTCGCCCGCTGGCGGGCCTCGGCCACGCCACGGTCGAGGAACTCCCGGATCGCGTTCGGGTCGGTGCTCGCGAGGGCCTTCTTCGCGGCCTCGCGGACCTCTTCCTCCTCGTCGAACTCCGCGAAGTCCTCGACGAGCTGCCGGTCCCGCTCGTCGCTGAGCCGCTGGAGTTCCGACTTCGCGGCCGGCGCCGGAGCGCCGGACCGGGGCTTGAGCGCGGCGGCGAGCTGGTCGAGCGACGCCATGGCCTGCGTCAGCGACGGCTTCTGCTCGCGCACCGGTGTCGCCGCGGCGGCCTCACCCGTGGCGGTGCCCAGCACCGCCACCACCACCGCCGTCGACACGGCCTTGCGAACGTTCCCGGCCACGCGTGCGCGTGGCCTTCCGGCCCTGGGCCGGAACCTTTCCCACATGGGAATCCCCCTAGACGAATGTTCAAGAGACCCCGCCCAGGTCATCGGGCGGGGTGGTCTGACGACGTCCGGCCGGCCCCGGTCACGGGCCGGCCGGACCACCTGGGATCAGCCCCGGGTGCGGTTCTCGCCGTCCCGGGCGCGGTCGTACATGGCCTGCCAGAACGCCGCAGCTTCCTCGGCGCCGGCCTGTTCCCCGGCCCAGGCGTCCTGGTTGCCCTCGGCGGTGCCCGAGATGACCTTCCAGAGCTGCTCGGCGGACTCGCGGGACAGCGCGGCGATGGCCCGCCAGTTCTGCGCCTGCGCGGTGGCGGCGGCCTGTTCGGCCAGCCAGGCGCGCTGCGCCGCGCCGGCGTGCTCCGACACCGCCTGCCAGGCGCGTTCCGCCTCGGCGCGGGCCTTCGCGGCGTCGGCCGCGCCCTTGACGGCCGCCTCGGCCGCGGTCGCTTCCCGGATGAGGCGGGTCAGCGCGTGGTGCCGCATCGTTTCCGCGTCGGCGACACGCGTCCGGTACGCCTCCAGGTCCAGTGCCGCGCCGGTGGCCCAGCCGTAGCCGAAGAACTCCGCCACGTCCGGCTCCGCGGCACCGGGCCGCACGGCCCACTGCGCCGCGACCCGAACCTGCTCGCCCGGGTCCTGCTCACCGAGGGCGCGTACGAACTCGCGGTCCTTGGCGGCGACTTCCAGCCGCTGCTGCTCCCCCGCCTCGCGCGCCGTACGGTCGCGGCGCTGCGCGTCGGCGTAGCCGGTCTTGACGAACGCCGCCTGCTCGGTGACGCCGCCCTTCAGCGCACGCAGTGCGGCAGCCCGTACCTCGGGGGAGAACCCCGTCGTGTGGGTGGCGGCCACTCGTTCGCAGAACGCCCGGTTGCGGGCGCGGGTCTCACGCGCCCGCTGCCTCGCGTAGTCGAAGCCGCCGCCGGGCGCGAGCCACTCAAAGAGCGCCTCGTCGCCGCGGGAGCTGCGCAGCGCGTTCCACGCGGACGTGCGTACCTCGGCGGCCGGGTGCGTCTTCGCCGTCAGCGTGACCCGCTTGCGCGCCTCGGCGATCGCCTCGGCCAGCTCGGGCGAGAGCGTCTGCCCCGGCTGGTCGGCCGGAGCGAGGGACGAGGCGGCCGTCACGGACGAGGGAGCGGCCGTGCGGGCATCCGCCCAGGCCGGGGCCAGGCCCGCGACCGCGATTCCACCGGCCAGCACGCCGGCGGTCAACGCCCGTGCACCCCAACACTGAAGACTCAACTCAGACCCCCTTGAAGAATGAAGAATGTGTTCAAGCCGTGGAGGGGCAGGGCCGTGTGGCCGGCCCTGCCCCTCCTCGACGTTCGGCGGGGTGCGTTTTACGCGCTCCGCCGGGCAGGCTCACTTGGCCTGCTGGACCTTCCACAGCTGGGCGGTGGACCGGTTGCAGGTCCACAGCTGGGTGTTGACGCCGTCGTCGGTCTTGGAGCTGGGGATGTCCAGGCACATCTCGTCGACGTGCTTGGGCTGCAGCTCGTACAGCTTCTCGACCGGGTCGACGAGCTGGAGTTCCCAGCGCATGTTGCCGCCGCCCGAGCACTTCCAGCTCTGGATGACCGCACCCGGCTTGATACCGCTGTTCTCGACCTCGATGCACTTGTCACTGACCGCGGACCGCAACTCGAAGCTGCCGCCGCCCTTGGCGACGGCCTTCCACTTCTGCGCGTTGGTACCCGTGCAGGTGTACTGCTGAACCGGCACGCCATCGGTGGTCTTGGAGCCTTCGAGGTCCAGGCACTTGCCGCTGTTCGCAGCCGTGATCGTAAGAACCGTCTGCGGCATGGCAGCACGGTTGCGCGCCTCCATCGCCGCGGCCTGCGCGGTGATGGCAGCCTCCGCCGCCGCCTCCGCAGGGTCACCCGAGGCAGCACGCGCAGCCGCGGCGGCACGGGCGGCCGCGGCGGCACGGGCGGCGGCCGCGGCGCGGGCCGCGTCGTCGGCGTCGTCAGCCTGAACGGCGGTCGCGGTACCGGCCAGCACCGCAACGGTGGCACCTACCGCCAGAACGGCCTTGATGATCCGGGACATGATGGGATCCGTTTCCTCTCGCGTGTTCAGGATGCTCAGACGGCCGAAACCGGCTTGATACGCCACTGCTGGGCGCTCGTGCCGTTGCACGCATACAGCTGCGCGATCGCGCCGTCGTCCTTGGCGCTGGACTTGATCTCCAGGCAGCGGCCCGGCTTGCCGATCAGGTGCGCGGGCCGCAGCTCGTACAGCTCCTTGGCGATGTCGACCATGATCAGACGCCAGCGCTGCTGCTGCTGGCCCACACACCACCACTGCTGCACGACCGTGCCGGTCTTGATGCCGGCGCCCTCCACATCAAGGCACTTGCCGGCATGCTTGAACTGCACCTCGAGGGTGCCCGCGCCGGTGGCCTTCAGATCGAACTGCTGGTTCTCCGCGCCCTCGGCGCACGCCGACTGCACGGCGTTGACGCCATTACGCAGACTGCCCGAGGGAACGGTCAGGCACTGGCCACTGTGCTGGGCCTGGAGCTGCACGGCAGCCGGGGCCGCGGCAGCCACCGGCTCGGCGCGCTGGGCGGGCTCGCCCGCGACGGCGAACGTCACACTGGCAGCGATCGCCGCGGCACCCGCGCCGACAGCCAGGACGGATCGGATGATCCGGGACATGAGGTGATTTCCGTTCTGTCAGGTCTGAGAGGGGAAGGGCTCTGCGGCGCAGGTCAGCGCGCCAGCGGAGTGGCGATCTTCCACGTGGCGTCCTGGGCGAACTCGTTCGGCGTGTCGAAACGGTTCGCGCCGCCGGCCTTGTTGCCCGCATACATGTCGCCCCAGTGCTGCCGCAGGAAACGACCGGGCTGCCCCGCCGACTCGAACGAGATACCGGTACCGGACAGGCCCTTCTTCGCGCACCAGGAGGCGTCCTTGCGGAACTGCGCACTGTTGTCACTGGCCGTCAGCTTGACCCGCAGGTCCTTCTGGGCCAGGTAGTGGCCGGGCTTGCGGGCGGACTCGAAGGACCAGCAGCCGGGCTGCCCGCCCAGCGCGGGCACGATGACCCAGGTGCCGTCCTCACGGTCACTCTGCTTCGAGCTCGCAGAGACCGGGGCGAGGAAGGTTTCGCCGCCGTCGACGCTCGACTGGCGGACCACGAAGCCCGCCTTGCCGCTCACCGGCGCCAGCGTCTGCCGCCGGGCACGGTACTGACTGTCCTCCTTGAGGAACCCCGCGACCGCCTCGTCACTGCCCGCCAGCGCCTGCTTCGCCAACGCCACCAGGTTCGGATGCACACCAGTCTGCTCCGCAGCCGCCTGAATCTGCAGCGCAAGCCGCCGGTTCGCGTCAGCGATCTTCTTACGACGCGCCTCGTCGTCCTTCTTGTACGCCTCCTCCGCACCCGTGTGGATGTACGCCTTCCACACCGCCGGATCCGGGCTCAGAACCGCACGCTGACCCGCCGCATACAGCTCGCTCTCCTTCAGATCAGCCGGCACCGCACGCAACAGCTCACGAATGAAGTTGTCATCACTCAGAGCCAGCATCGCCTCGGACGGCGTGATCCGGAACAACGCAGCCGTATTACTGCGCGCAGCCAGCTCCTTACGACGCTCGGCCTCCGCCCGGTTCCTCTCCTCCAACTCCTTGATCTCCGCAGCCACATCACGCTGATGCGCCTCACGGGCACCATTGACGATGAACTCCAACCAAGCCGCCGGGTCACCCGCCAGAGCCTTCGCAGCGGCCGCGCGGACCTCAGGACCCGAAGCGGTGTGCCGCATCACGGCGCGGATGAAGTTGTCGTCACTGAGATCAAGCAGCTCAGGGCTGCTCGGAATACCGATCGTGATCAACGCCTGCGACTTCGCGAGGCGCGCCGCACGGGCGGCATCCGCCTTGTCCTTCTCACGCTGCTTGTCGACCGCATACGCCTCGTGGATGCCCGTGACGATGAACTGGACGTGGTCAGCGGCCAGCTCACTCGACATCGCAGCCTCGGCGGCCAGCCGCACGGCCTCGAAAGCCTCCCCGCCATCCCGGGCCTTCTGCCACAACGCATGGATGAAGTCGTGATCGCTCAACAGCAGCACGTCCGGGCTCGGATCCAGACGCACCACAGCAGCCGCATCCACCCGCTGCCTGTCATCAGTCCCGATACCTGAAGCCGCGGCCACCGCCCCAGCCGGAGCCGCAACAGCCACCAACGGCACAGCCATACCACTGACAGAAGCCAAAGCGGTAGCGGTCACGAGCCCGCGCGAGACAGCCCTCCGCACACGAGCGGAGTTCGAGTGACTCTTCATCATTCTTTTTTCGGTTCCCCCTGCTAGATCCCGCACGCGGTCCCGATGGGTGCGGGGCGGTCGGAGGCGCAGTCTTGAAGATCGTTAAAGAACAGTCAAAGTGGAATTGACCAGTCCTATGCACCCAGAGACTGATTTGACGGAGTATTGGGCCGATCTCCGCCATTTTTCGACGGCAACCAGCCACGCGGAGGCGGAATCCGGACCGATGAGTAACAAGGAACGGCTCATTCCGCAGGCGAACGCCCTGGCGTGCCACCACCGGCCACCGTCCCCGCAGCCCCTCCCCGCCCGAGGGCACAAGGGATCGGGGCACGTCCCACCGGACACCCCTCCGCTCCGTAAAGGCCGCGTGAAGGTGAAATGTGGTTCAGTACACATCAATGATCGCGACCGGTACCAGCGGTGTACCATCCGTCGCTTCCCGCAGGTGTCCAGGCCGGCTCAGGGCCCGTCGGGTACCGCGGGTCCCGGGTGGGTGGTGCGGGGTTTCCGCCGCCAGTCGGCCCACTCGGCGTGCGGGAGTTTGGCCAGGCACGACTGGAAGTAGATGACGGACATCTGCATCCGGGCCAGGGTGACGGCGCTCACGCCAATGAGGGCTCATGTGCCCCGGCTGCGCCCCGAGGTCCTGGCGGGGACGCCTGCTGCCGGTGCGCGGGCACAGCAGGCTCCGCCGGCTCGGCCTGGCGGGGCGCGGCGCCGGTGCGGGCCCGCTCGGGGGGCAGTGACGTCCGGCGCTGGAGGGCGCGCTTGGCGGCGCTGGTGCCCCTGGAGCAACTCTGGCACCATCTCAGCCGAGATGATCAAGCTTGGGGTTTGATCCGTCTCACCTGCATCGACCGCATCGACGCCGTCGTAGAGCACTGAGAAGATCTGAGGCCGACCTTGAAGACCTTACGTACCCGCATACCGCACCTGCTGACGGCCGTGTTGCTGCTGCTGGGCGTGATGACCGCAGCGACCGCGCAGGCGCAGGCCGCCCCGCAGCGGGTCGCGGGCAGCGCGAACGTCTGTTCCAACACCCCCGTTCCGGCGGGCTGGGTCATCACCAGCTCGTACCAGGGCAGCGGCTGTACCACCGGTGTCTGGTACACCATCGCCGATACGAGCGGGCTCAACTCCGCCTCCGTGTGCTCCCAGTCGCCCATCCCGACCGGGTGGGTCGTCACCAGCTCGTACAGCACGAGCAACTGCGCCGGCACCGGGGTCGGCTACTACATCGGCAACACCGCGGGCCAGAGCTTCGCCGTCGTGTGCTCGCAGTCCCCGATCCCCACCGGGTGGGTCGTCACCGGCTCGTACAGCACGAGCAACTGCATCGGTACCGGCGTCGCCTACAACATCGGCAACACCGCGGGCCAGAACTTCGCCACCGTGTGCTCGCAGTCCCCCATCCCCACCGGATGGGTCATCACCAGCTCGTACAGCACGAGCAACTGCAGGGGCACCGGCGTGGGTTACAACATCGGCAACACCGCCGGCCAGAACTTCGCGGTCGTGTGCTCCCACTCCCCCATCCCGGCGGGGTGGGTCGTCACCAGCGCGTCGAGCACGAGCAACTGCACCGGTACCGGCGTCGCCTACAACATCGGCAACACCGCCGGCCAGAGCTACGCCACCGTGTGCTCCTACTCCCCCATCCCCTCCGGATGGGTCGTGAGCAACTCGTTCCGGGCCACCAACTGCGTCGGCACGACCCTCGGCTACAACATCCGCAAGGCCTGACCTCACCGGTCGCCACCAGACCGGCTCGGCCCGTGCCGTGGCAGAAAGCCCCGCACCGCGAAGTGCGGGGCTTTCGTCAGATCGGCCGATCCAGAATTCCCGCCCCGCAGCGATGCGCGCGGAGATCGCCGGGGGGAGTCGTCGGCGGGAGGTACGGTCGGTGGCATGGAAGATCGCCGGGGTTGGTCGCAGTCCCTGCTCGCGGGCGCGGTGTTCGCCGTGTGCATGGCCGGTACCACCCTCCCGACGCCGCTGTATCTGCTCTACGAGGAGAAGTTCGGCTTCTCCCAGCTGACCGTGACCGTCGTGTACGCGGTGTACGCCTTCGGGGTCATGGCCGTGCTGCTGCTCGCCGGCAACGTCTCGGACGCCGTCGGCCGCAAGCCGGCCCTGCTGTGGGGCCTCGGCTTCGCGGCGGCCAGCGCCGTGTGCTTCCTGTCCGCGGACGCGCTCGGCTGGCTCTACGCCGGCCGACTGCTGTCGGGGCTGTCCGCAGGCCTGTTCACCGGAGCGGCCACGGCGTACGTGATGGAGCTCGCACCACCGGACGGCCGGGCGCGGGCGACGTTCGTGGCGACGGCCGCCAACATGGGCGGTCTGGGGTGCGGGCCCCTGGTGGCCGGCGTGCTGGCGCAGTACGCTCCCGAACCCCTGGTGCTGCCCTTCGCCCTCCACCTCGCGCTGGTGGCCGTGTCGGCCGTCGTCCTGGTGCGGCTTCCGGAAACCGTGGCGGAGCGGCGGCCCGCGGCGACCGTACGGCCCTCCGGCCTCGCACTCCCGCCGCAGGTCCGGGCGGTGTTCGCACCGGCGGCGATCGCCTCCTTCGTGGGCTTCGCCCTGTTCGGTGTGTTCGCCTCGGTCAGCCCCGCCTTCCTCTCCGGCTACCTCGGCGTCGACAACCGTGCGGTGAGCGGCCTGGTGGTGGCCCTGGCCTTCTTCGCCTCGACGCTCGGTCAACTGGGCGTCGACCGCGTCGGCGTGGCGCGCTCCCTGCCCGTGGGCTGCGCCGTCCTGTTCGCCGCGCTGGCTCTGCTGGCCGCGGCGCTGTGGACGGACCTCCTCGCCCTCGTCGTCCTGTCCGCCCTGGTCGGGGGAACCGGTCAAGGCCTGACGTTTCGCGCGGCCTTGACCGCAGTGGCCGCGGCCGCACCGGCCGACCGGCGGGCCGCGGTGCTCTCGGCCCTGTTCGTCGTGGCGTACACGGGCATCTCGCTCCCGGTGATCGGCGTGGGCCTGCTCTCCGACGCGTTGGACCTGGAGCGCGCGGGCCTCGCCTTCATCGGCTGCATGCTGCTGCTCGTCTCCGCGGCCGGCGCCTACCTGCTGCGACGGCCGGCAACGACGGAACGGACCTGACGCGGGGGCGACTGCCGCCCGTGGGGTGGTCCGTCGAACGGGTCCGAGCGGACCCGTTCGACGCCGACGTACGTGTGGTTACGCGAACTGGCCGGGCCGGTAGTCGCCGGCGGGGGTCTGGAGCATGACGTTCGCGCGGTTGAAGGCGTTGATGACGGTGATGACGCCCACCAGGGCGCCCAGCTGGTCCTCGTCGTAGTGCTTGGCGGCGTTCTCCCACACCCGGTCCGGGACTCCGCCGGCCGCATCGGCGATGCGGGTGGCTTCCTCCGCCAGCTCCAGCGCGGCACGCTCGGCCTCCGTGAACACCGTGGCCTCGCGCCAGACCGCGACGAGGTTGAGGCGCTCCGCCGACTCGCCGGCGTGCACGGCGTCCTTGAAGTGCATGTCGGTGCAGAAGCCACAGCCGTTGATCTGGCTGGCGCGGAGCTTCACCAGCTCCTGGGTCGCGGCCGGCAGGGTCGTGCCCTCAAGGGCCTTGCCCGCGGCTATGACGTGCTTGAGGACCTTGCCCAGGACGGGGTTGGTGAAGGGGTTCAGGCGTGCTTCCATGATGCGCTCCGTTGTCGTTGCCCGGCGGTTACACCCCTTTGACAGTGTGGGCGGGCGAGTTGTGACACGGATGCGCTGTGACGTGGGTCACCACCCTTGTCCCGGTGGGCTCTCAGGCCGGATGGCCCGCGAAGAGTTCGAGGTGGGAGCACTGGGGGCATCGGAAGGCGTCTATCTGCCACTTCGGTTTGCCCCAGCGTCTCGCACCGCCGAAGAGGCCGCGTTCGAGGGTGCCTGCTATCCAGCGGGCGAAACCCGGGGAGTGCTCGCCGGCGTCTTCGACGAAGCCGGACTCCAGACCGACGGTGCCGCACTGCGTGCACCGGAAAGTGTTCTTCACGCCCGGATTCTAGGCGGGCACGCCGGCGCGACCTGCCAAGGGAGGGCACCCGGCGCCCATCCGGTCGGCGTGGACGCACCCGCCCGGAGCGCGTCCCTCCCGCCCGGAGGGGCGCTCGTGTCGTTCGGATCCGCACGGCTCCGGGGGTTCGAGAACCGGGCGCCTGCTGACGTGAGCACGGTGCTGACGTGAGAGCCAAGGCCGCCTAGGATGCCGGGGTGGGCGGAGCCGTAGCGCAGGGGGTCGACGCGCGCGGTCTCCAAAATCGCGAGGACGCCGGTTCGAATCCGGTCGGCTCCGTCCGCAACCGAGCGGATCAGCCGGGGCCGTTCCGCGGCTCGCGAGGCCGTCCGTGCCACGGCCGGTTAGTCTCGGGACATGCGGATCTGCGTTTCCTCGGACATGGACGAACCCGTGGCTCGCGCGCTCCTGGGGCAACTGCGCGACCGCGGGCACGAAGTGGTGGCGTACGGGGCGCTGAGCCCCGGCGACGATCCGCAGTGGGCAGCCTGCTCGGAGACGGCGGCCCGCGAGGTCGCCGCCGGGAACGCCGACCAGGCGGTCGTGTGCTGCTGGACCGGTACGGGCGCATCGATCGCCGCGAACAAGGTTCCCGGCGTACGCGCGGCCCTGTGTACGGATGCCTACACGGCGGACGGTGCGCGGCGCTGGAACGACGCCAACGTGCTCGCGCTCAGCCTGCGCCTGACCTCGGAACCGCTGCTCAAGGAGATCCTCGACGCCTGGTTCGCCGCCGAGGCGAGCGCGGAGGCCGAGGACCGGGAGAACATCGCGCGCGTCGAACGGCTCGACAGGGCCAGGACCACGCCCTGATCGAAGGCCGCTTCCGACATCGCGCCCGGGTCCGAGTACGCGCCCGGGTCCGACTACGCGCCCGGGTCCCGCGTGGAGCGCCTCCCGTACGTACGGGAGCGGTAGCGGCCCGGCCCGGCCTGCGATGATGGCGGCGTGCCAGAGCCGGGAACCACTGCCGTCGTCATCGTCCTGCCCGATGCCGCGCCGCTGCTGGATGCGGCGTGGCGCATCGACCCGGCCCTGGTGCGTCGCGGGGTGCCGGCGCACGTCTCGCTGTTCTACCCGTTCGTACCGCAGGCCGCTCTGACGGCCGGGGACGAGGAGAGCGTCCGTTCCCTGGCCGCGGGTTTCCCGCGAGCCGATCTGCTCCTGGAGGAGGTCGTGACGGCGTCCGGCTTCGTCGCCGTCACCGTTCCGGGACTCCAGCCGATCGTGGACGCGTTCCACGCCCATTGGCCGCGGTTGCGCCCGTACGGGGGCCGTTTCGGGACACGGCCCGGCGCCCATGTCACGGTCGCGATGGGCACGGACGACCCGACGGCCACCGCCCGGGTCCGCACCGCGGTCGACAGCCTGCTGCCGCTGCGCACCCGCGCGGCAGCCGTCCAACTGGTGGAGCTGACGGAGGAAGGCTGGCAGTCCCGGCTCACCACACCGCTCGGCATCCCGCACGGGCCGTGCGCACCGCCCGCTTCGGGAGCCCAGCGGCGGCGGGCCGAATCCGGCTGAACACGACCCGTGCACAAGGGTGTTGACCGCGGATCCCCGCTCGTCCTGCGCGACCTGCGAGGGGGGAGGGTCTGACACCGGGGTGGCACCCCGTCGGCGTTCAGGACGGGCTCATCGGAGCGGTCCTTGTTCGTCGATGAACACGGTGGGCGTGGACAGGAACACGTCTGCGTCCACGGGGCCGTAAGCGATGTTGAACGTGTCCAACCAGTACGACCAGCCCCGGATCCCCAGTGCACTGCTGAAGCGGTAGTTGAGCTGCCAGCGCACCCACTGGCCGGGGACGAGCCGGACAGCCGGGGGCCGCCGCTGTCGAGGCGGCAGGGCGAACAAGGGCTGCACTCGGGGAAACACGCGCAGCCGACCGTCTGCCTCACGGAGCTGGACATCGACCTTGCTCAGGTCTTCCCGGCTGTCATTCGGCTCGAAGCCGTCACGCTCATGCATGCGGATCACATGCGCGAAGGAGGCCGCATCATGCGGGAGAGTGAAGCCGACCGGGGCCGCGTTCCTGCGCGAGGCGGCCTCTGCTCCCCGGGACTCCTTCGTCCAGGACGTCCGTATCCACTGAAGGGTGGTCTCCATGTGCGTACCCTCGCCGAGTCGTCGGGCAACTCACTCTATGTGACTCCCGAGACGTGTTCAGGGAGGGGCGGTCGGTTCTGGGTCTGTCAGGGCACATGAACGTGTACTCCGGCACCAGGCCGCCGAGAAGCCGTCGGTGCCGACCGGGACTGGGGGCCGGGCAGCCCCGGGTACGGTCGCCCGATGCTGCGCATCGACTCGCCCCTCGCCACCGCCCGGCTGAGACTCCGTCCGTTCCGGCCTGGGGACGCCGAGGACGTCCGCGACTACCAGCGCCGGCCCGACGTCGCCCGGTTCATGCGGTGGGAACCGCGCGGACCGGAAGCTGTCCGGGGGGCGGTGGAGCGGATGGCCCGGGAGGCCGAACCGGCCTCGGACGGGGATTGCCTCAGCCTGGCGGTCGTCGAGCCGGGGGCCGTGCCCCCGCGCGATTCGCATCGCGCGGGGGCACCGGTTTCTCGTCTGCGGCTCCTCGCCCGGGGGTCTCCAGCGTGGCCAGGATTGCGCAGACGGCAAGCGTCACCGGCGCTTGTCGCGCCGCCCGGCAGGCGCAGAACAGGCTGACCAGCGTCGCCGCGCTGCCGACCGAGCTGCCTGGGCCGTGGCGGTCATCGTCCCCGGCTGTTCGGGCGAACCGCAGTCCGCCCCGGCCCTTCTCCCACCCGGGGCGGGCATCCATGGGTGAAACGAAAGGGAGACACGATGCCGCTCTATCTATCGAGGTTCAGCTACACGCCGGAGACGTGGGCGAGGCTGATCGGCCACCCCGAGGACCGCGCAAAGGCCGCTCAGTCGTACATCGAATCCGTCGGTGGGAAGCTCCACGGCTTCTGGTACGCCTTCGGCACGCACGACGGCTACAACCTCTGGGAAGCTCCGGACAACGTGTCCATGGCCGCGGTTGCGCTGGCGATCAGCGGGGGTGGCGCGCTTGGCTCGTTCGAGACGACCGTTCTCCTGAGCGTCGAGGAAACGCTGGACGCCCTGCGCAAGGCAGAGCAAGTCCGGTACCGGGCTCCTGGCAAGTAGCGGCCCGCGAGCAGGCCCGCTGCCACCGTCGGCCCGTGCCGGGTCGACGACGGTCCGGCAGGGCTCCCGGAACGGGCCGCCCCGCCTCGTCCTGGCTGCCGGCTTCGGCCTGCCAGTCGATCAAGTGGATCACCACGGCATGGCGGCCCAGGCTGCCGAGCGGTCACGATTCCTCCGCCGCCGTGTCACCGGCGGACCGGGCCGCCCTTCTCCTGCGGTACGCCACCGCCCCGCACACCGCGAAGAGGAGGACGGCCACGGACGACAGCCCGAGGGCCGTGTGCTCGGCGAAGAGGCGCCCCAGCACTTCGAGCACGCCGATGCCCGCAGTCGCGTAGAGCAGCGCCCAGGCCGCTCCGCCCACGAACAGGGCGGGGAGGTAGCGTGGCAACGGCATGCGCATGCTGCCCGCGAGGAAGTTGGCGGCGGTCTGGAAACCGACGGTCAGGAACGAGACGGCGACCACCGGCGAGCCCCACCGCTGGATCGCCCGCTCGACACGCCGGAACTTCGCCGAGGAGATCCGCTCGGCGAACCTGCTGCGCCGGGCACCGGCACCGGCGAGCCACCCGACGGCGAACGTCCCTCCGGCGCGGAGCAGGACGATGGCGTACAGGGCTCCGGCCGTCAGCGCGATCCTATCCACGACGCCTCGTCCCGAGCTCCGGGCCGGAACCCGGGGCGCCCGTCACCCACACGCGCGTCCCGCCCCAGCGGGCACGAGGCCGGTCACCATCACTCACTGCGCCCTGCCTCTGTCCGTTCCGTCCCATCGGATGCCACCTGCGGCCACGCAACCCGAACCCGTACGCCCCATACCCAGACGCCAAGCAAGGACACCCTAACCGAACGGGCATACGGGGATGCGGGGCGCCGGGCGGCCGGAGCATCTGCCGGTGGGGCTGCGGCCGCCTGCTGGACCGCTGGAGCAGGAACTCGACGTCCACCCCGCGGCGGAGCCCGAGCCCATGCCCGCGATCCCGGCGGATTCGCCGGGGGCGAACCCTCCGCGCCGAAGAGCCCGTGTCGTGGAACGGCGGCGCACACAAGGGCAGAGGAGGCTGCCCGACTCGCACCGCCGGGCAGGACCCGAAGGAGACCGGTCACCTCTGCCGGGAAAGCGCCTCATGAGTCATCCATGGGGCTTGGTCCACTTGGGGCGGATACGTCCCGGTCGGGCCGTCCGCTCACTTCGCCCGACGCGCCCGACGCGCGCGGCCGCGCTGTCCGGGCAGTCGGTTCGGGGTGGCGAGGGTCCGCCAGCGGGGGGCGTCGTAGCCGGGGGCGTGGGGTGAGGGGAAGTGGAACGGGACGGCGAGGTGGGTGGCCAGGCGCTGGCCCGCTTCGGCGGCGGCCGGGCCCGGGGCGTTGCCGTCGGGGCGGTGGTGGACCGTCGCCAAGTGGCCTTCGCCGTCCGGGTCGTCGAGCACCGCGACCAGCAGGACGAACCAGTCGTGGACGGTGTCGCCGTCCCACAGCGCCTCTACCGCAGCCACCCGGCCGGGAAGGGCGGCGGCACGGGCCGCCAGCGAGGCGAGGTCGAGCGGATCCGGTGGTGTCCGCCGCACCCGGTCGCCCAGGACCTCGTAGCGCGCGTGCACCACCCGCTCCGCCTCGTGCAGGCCGACCTCCAGGGGCCGCAGTGCCTCCCACACGGTCCGGACGGCCGATATCCGGCGGTCCCGCAGCACGTCGGCGTCGACCTCCCGGCGGGTCCGTTCCTCCAGGTAGCCCCACCAGCCGCGGCCGGCGCTCACGTACCGCTCCCGGGCACTCCGAAGACCCGATGGACCCAGCCGTCCATCCGCCGTGCGAAGTCCGGTGCGCCGGAGATCTCCGAGGCCGGCAGCACACCGGCGTCGTCGGGGTCCGCCATGAAGTCCACGTCGGCCCAGCCGCCGCGGAACACGACGACCGACAGCTCGGCCTCCGCCGGACCACGCACGACCAGCCCGAGCGAGTCGGGGTCGGGCACCCCCGCCCGGTCCGCGACCAGCGGCTGAGGCCATGCCGCTCCGGCATCCCGCCAGGTCGTCCGCCCCACGTCGAGGCCGGACGCCCGCCAGTACGCGGTGCGCCGGGTCAGGAGACCGGCCAGCTCGTCGAGATCGATCACACGTTCCACGGGAGGGATCATGCCTGCCCGGCAGCACGCCCACGACCGCATTTCCCGCCCAGACCCCCGGCCCGTGCACCGTCGTCCGCGCGGCAAGCGCCTCCGCGACCGCATCGCACAGCCGTTCCGGGCGAGGGCGTCGACGTGGACGGCGATCGTGGACGGGGCGCGCCCGGCCCGCCGGGGCCGCCTCGCGTGGCGGCGTTCTGGACACGCCACCAACGACTGGACCTCACCAAGCCCAATTAGGATGTCGGCCGCGCGTTGATGTCACGTGCGGTTGACGTCACGCGCCGTCGCGGCTCATGTGCAGTCTGGCGTCCGTGATCCGTCCGACTGGATGTGTCCGGGTAACTGTTCCAACGGGGGGAGAACTTCGGTGTTCGGAATCATCAGGCCATGCCGTCATCGCCTGGGCGAGGGTCTGCGTACCGAGTGGATGGCGCATCTGTGCGGGCTGTGCCTCGCTTTGCGCAGCGAGTACGGACAGTTCGCGAGGGTGGCCACGAACTACGACGGCCTGATCGTCTCGGTGTTGACCGAGGCGCAGTCGGAGCGTACCGGGGACTGGCGGCGGGGTGCCGGTCCGTGCCCGCTGCGCGGGATGCGTTCGGCGGACGTGGCGCAGGGTGAGGGTGCTCGGCTGGCGGCGACGGTGTCGCTGGTGCTGGCCGCGGCGAAGATACGTGACCATGTGGCCGACGGCGACGGCTTGGTGGGGCGCCGCCCGGTGGCGCTGGCGGCCCGCCGGATCGCCCACGGCTGGGACCGCGCGGGCGCCGCGGGCGGCGAACGACTCGGCTTCGACACCGCCGTGCTGATCGGGGCGGTCGAGCGCCAGCCGGAGGTCGAGCGGTCGACCGGGCCCGGTGGCTCGCTGCTGACTGTCAGGGAGCCCACGGAGACGGCGACCGCAGCCGCCTTCGCGTACACCGCCGTGCTCACGGATCGCCCGGGCAACGCCGAACCGCTGGCGGAAGCCGGCCGGCTGTTCGGTCGGCTGGCGCATCTGCTGGACGCGGTGGAGGATCTGGCCGCGGACGAGGCGTCGGGCGCGTGGAACCCGATCGCCGTGACCGGTGCGGACCTCGCCGAGGTGCGCCGCCTCTGCGACGACGCCGTCCATGGAATCCGACTCGCGCTGTCCGACGCCGCGTTCGTCGACGGGCGGTTGGTAGGGGCACTTCTGGGCGGCGAGTTGGAGCGTGCCGTCGATCGCGTCTTCGACCCCGGCCATCGTGGCCATCAGCACCGCCCCCAGGCGCGGGGTCTGCGCATGCTGCCCTGGCTGGGACGCCGTACGGCGACGCAAGCGCCCTCGGGGAACGGGACCGGCACGGCCTGCGGCGTCGGGGCGCTTGCGGGCGCGGCCTCCCCCGAGGGCGGATTGACGGCATCGGGCCGACCGCCGGAGGAGCAGTGTCAACGGTGCCGCGAGTGGCGCCAGTTGTGCGCCGGTTGCAGGGTGTGCTTCGGCTGCTGCCGCTGCAACGTCGATGACGGAGAACCCTGGCAGTTCGGCGACAACAACCGCAGCGGCGGTTCGAACCGGGATGGTTCCGGCAGGGACGGTTCCGGGGGTGACGGCTGGTTCGGCGGCCATGGCGGAGGCAACTCGGGCGGGTCCTCCGGCGGTTCGGGCGGCGGTCATGGCTCAGGTGGTTCCGGCGGCTCCGGCGGCTCCGGCGGCTCGGGCGACGGCTGCGGTGGCGGTGGCGGCGGCGGCTGCTGCAACCCGTGCAAGTGCTGCTGCGACTGCTGCGACTGAACGAGGACGGGCCGCACCCGGTCCCCCGGCAGCGGACCGGGTGCGGAGGTCTCCGGTGGAGTCCGGCTCCACCCCGCCGCCCGAGCGCGCTCAGCGTGCGGGGCTGTGCCGGGGCGGGTCAGAGGGTGCTCATGCTGCTCGCCCCCACAACGGCATCCGGGCGAGCTGCTCCAGGCGGTGCGCTTGCCGCACAGAGGCGGACGAGGGGCTTGTCGTGTAGCGGCGGCCCCTGCCAGTCTGACGCGGTGGTGGTGCGAGGCTGTGAGCCACGGCCTGGGGTAGTGGGGGGATGAAGAGACGCATGAGTGATCTGCCGGACGATCTGGAGACGTTGCTCGGCGACGACGACCTTCGCGGGCAAGCGTTCGCGCCGGGAGCAGAGATCCCCCGACCGATCGAGGTCTCGGACGACGTACAGGGACCCCAGGAAGACGATTCGATCACGGACGAGAGCTCCTGATCGATGCCGGCGACCTTCACGAGCCTGCTGTTGCTCATCGTCCTGCTCGCACCCGGGTTCACCTACGCGGCGGTCCGGGACCGCCACCGTCCGGAGCGGACCTCGACGGCGTTTCGGGAGACCTCGCGCGTGGTGCTCGCGAGCGTCGGGTTCAACGCCGCCGCGCTGATCTCCTTCGCCTGCGTACGGATCAGCGCGCCCGACCGGACCCCGGACGTGGGTCGGCTCGTCCGCGAGCGTGATCCCTACGTTCGCGCGCACTACGCCGAGACCCTCATGTGGACGGCGGCGGTGCTGCTCCTCGCGGTCCTGTTCGCAGTGCTCGTCGCGCGGTTCCTTCCGCGCCGGAGGTTCGCGGTCAATCCGGAGTCCTCCGCCTGGTGGGTTCTCTTCGACATGAACGCCCGGGCCAACGGGACCGAATGGATCCGGGTGGAATGCGAGCTGATCGACGGCTCCCACCTGGCCGGACGGGTTCATCACTACTCCTCGAATCCGGAGGAGACCGGCGACCGCGAACTCGCGCTCGGGCCGCCGTTCGAGTACCGGCCGGCTCCGGACGGCGAACAGCGGGACCTCACGGACACCCACCGAGTCGTCATCAGCGCACGGCAGATCAAGTTCCTTGGCGTGACCTACTTCAGCCGATCCGGGGGTTCTGGTGGAAGCAACGCACTTGGCAGGACGGCTGCGCGCAGTACTGGACCGGCACCAGGGCAACAGGGGGCTCAGCGAACTCCTTGACGCACCCGCGCTGGAGGTTGCGCAGGCTCTTCTCGATCTGTCGGAGCGGGGCGAGGTCGAGGAGCGGGCGATCGCCGTCCTCGGCGAGTTCCACTGGCGCCGCTTCAAGGTTCTCGGCTTCGAGCGCGGGGAGCCGGACTTCCATCGGGCCCAGTTCCTGCTCCAGACCGTGCTGCAGCAGGACGGGGATTGCCTGCCGGAGGAGCTCAGGACGGAAGTCATCCCCGGCCTCGTGGACGGCTGGCAGCGCATCGCGGAGCGCACATCCGGGGAGGCCCCGAATCGGGGCGAGGTGCTGCTGGGCCTGGCCAGCGCCCTGCACACCCGCTATCTGGCCACCTTCCGCCGCGATCACCTCGAAGAGGCGCTCGGCATGAGTCGTGCGGCTCTGACGGTGCTCCCGCCCGGGTCCGAACATCGGGTGCCGGGTCTCCTCCAGTTGGAGAACCTGCTGGCGCACCGCTTCGAACTGGCACATGAGTTGGCCGACCTGGAGCGAGCCATCGAAGCGTGCGAGGAAGCCGTCCCGCTCACGGGGCCGGGAGACGTCCAGCGGGCGGCGCTGCTCAGCGATCTGGGCATGCACGAGCGAGCGCGCTTCAAACTCACTGGAGTACCTGCCGATCTGATGCGTGCGCTCGACCATGGCCGGAGAGCCCTCGAGGCGGTTCCACCTCAGTCCAAGCAAGGGCAGGAGGCGGCCCGCGAGCTGTTCACCTCGGTACAGCTGTGGGCGTCCCGGATCGATGAGCTCCCGGGTCCGGAGGGAGGCGACCGGGCGAGCCTGTCGGCGTTCCTGAAGGACCTACGGGAGCGGCACGGCGTCCTCTTCGTCATCCGCAGTGCCGTCGATCTCGCCGAGAGTGCCCCCCATGCCTCACAGCAAGCCGACGCTTCCCCGCCGCACGACGCGGACGCCGGGCTGAGGCACTGGGCCGCGGGCGTGGGCATGATGCAGCGCTTCACCCGGAACGGCGCACGCGACCGCGCCGACGTCGAGACGGCGGTGAGGCACTTCCGGGCAGCGCTCGCGTCCCTGCCGCAGGAGGACCTCACGGCGGTCCGGGTCCAGCTCGGTGGCGCTCTCCTCCAACGCAATCACCCGGAGGACCTCGACGAGGCGATCGACCTGTTCCGCGTCGTGGTGGCCTCCGATCCCGACCCCGGATCCCGTGACGGGAGCCGAGATCTCGCGGCGGCTTGGAGCAACCTCGGAATCGCCCTCTGGACTCGATGCCGCCGCCGTCGCTCGATGGACCTGGACGGCCCGATCGAAGCGTTGAGCAGAGCAACCGAGCTGCTTCCCGAACACGAGCGGGACTCGCGTCTGCCGGTTCTCGGCCTGCTGGCGACGCTCCTCGCCGTGGCCGCACAGCTGCACGATGACGAGGAACGGTTCCAGGCGGCGCTGGCCATCATCCGGCGGGAGCCGGGCGCGGCGGAGAACCTTGACGAACAGGTTCGTCGGCAGCTGACGGAAGAGCTGGTGGGCCTTGCATTCCGCCAAGCCGAAGTCCACGATCTCGACGCCGCCATCGAGAACATGGACGTCGCCGCCCAGATCGTCGGCGGCAGCACGGAACGCGCGGCTTTCCACAATGTACTGGGCCAGTGGCTGGGCGACAGATACCGGCGGACCGGGGACGTGGCGGACCTGGACCGGTCGGAGGATTCATTCCGGCGGGCCCTCGAGCAAGCCCCCGCGAACGACACCCTCCAGGTCTCCTGCCACGCCAATCTCGCCGTCACACTCAAGATGCGCTACGAGGCGCAGGGCGCTTCGGAAGACCTGGAATCCGCGATCCTGGCCAACGACGTGGCCGTCGGGTCGGCGCGGCCCGACCACCCAGAACGAGGGACCCTGCTCTCCAACCGCGGGATCTTCAGGATGGAGCGGTTCTCGCTGAGCAACGATCCCGACGACCTCGACATCGCTGTCGGCGCGCTGACGGAGGCCGTGGCCGGCGCCGATCCCGCGAGTCCTGCTCACGGGCACTTCAGCAACGGCCTCGGCAACGCGTTGCGAAAACGGTTCAAGCTGACCGCCGACCCGGCCGACATCGACCGGGCGATCACCGTGCTGCGGTCGGCCTCGGAGTTTCCGGAGGCCTCGGACGAAGACCGGGCCATGTACCTCAACAACCTGGGCGTGGCACTGCGACGACGCTTCCGGCGCCAGGGCGATCCGGGCGACCTGGACGCGTCCATCGACGCGCATCGGCGTGCGATCGACCTGAGCGATCCCGGTGTCCCGGGGTGGGCGAAGGACCAGTCGACTTATGCCACCGCGTTGCAGGATCGGTTCAAGACCACCGGTGAACCCGCCCACCGGGACGCGGCGGTAGCCGAGTTCGCCAAGGTCGTGGAACGAGCCGACGCCATCGCGGTGGTGCGAATCCGCGCGGCGCAGGCCGCGGCGGAACTCACCGCGGAACACGATCCCGGCCGTGCCGCCGACTTCCTGGAAGAGGTCGTTCCGCTGCTGGAGACCGTCGCACTGCGCCGGTTGGCCCTCAAAGACCGGCAACGCATGCTCAGTGATTACAGCAGCCTCGCTGCTGACGCCGCGGCGCTCGCGCTGCGGGACTCCAGGATCTCGCCCGAGGAGCGCGCCGCCAGGGCACTGGTCCTGCTGGAGACCGGCCGGGGCGTTCTGCTGGGCCAGGGCCTGGAGCTCAGGCGCGACCTGACAAGGCTTCGGGACGCCGATCCGCACCTGGCCGGACGACTCGAAGAACTGCGTGCCGAACTCGGCCGTGCGAACGCGTCAGCCGCGGACCTGCGACGACTCGACGCGCGGCTCCGCGAGACGCTGGTCGAGATCCGTGCCGTCGACGGCTTCAGCGAGTTCGGCCGTCGGCCCAGCCTCGCCGAACTGAGACGCCAGGCTTCGGACGGCCCCGTCGTCGTTTTCAACATCAGCTCGTACGGCAGCGACGCGATCCTCGTGACCGGGCACGGGATTCGCTCCCTGGAGCTTCCGCGCCTCACGAGGAAGGCCACAGCCGAGAAGTTCTTGAGCCTTCTTCGCACGCAACCAGGATGGCCGGACATGCCGGAGCCGGAGCCGGCCCAGGGCATGAGTGACGTGCTCACCTGGCTGTACGAGGCCGCGACCGGACCCGTGCTCGACGCCCTCGGCCTCGGGCCCGTACATGAGGACGACGAGAGGGAGTGGCCGCGGATCTGGTGGGTCCCGACCGGCCTGCTCGCCCTGCTTCCGCTGCACGCGGCGGGCGACCACACCTCGGCCGGCCGTTCGGTGCTCGATCGCGTGGTGTCGTCCTACACCCCGAGCCTGACCGCGCTCTGCCATGCCCGGCAACGGCGACGGCGTCCCGCCGCGCACGTCGGCCTGATCGTCGCGTTGCCGCAGACCCCGGGACCTTTGGACGATCTGCCCGGCGTGGCGGCCGAGGCACGGGTGATCGCGCGAATGATTCCGCACCACCTACTGCTCGACTCCGGTGATCCGGCGGGCGAACGGCCGGAGAAGGACAGCGTGCTGCGGCACCTCCGGCGCTCCACGATCGCTCACTTCGCGTGTCACGGTGGCGTCGACGCGCAGGACCCCGTGCAGAGTCGGCTCTTTCTCGCCGACCACGAGACCGATCCGCTCACGGTCGGAAGCCTGCTGCCGCTCGATCTGTGTGACGCACAGATGGCCTTCCTGTCCGCCTGCCGGACCTCGTTCATGGCGAAGCTGTCCCTCCTGGACGAGTCACTGCACCTGACCGCGGCCTTCCAACTGGTGGGCTACCCCTACGTCGTCGGAACGCTTTGGAACGTCGGCGACGGAGCCGCGGCGTGCTTCGCGTTCTGGTTCTACGACGCGTTGTCCACCTGGGACCGGAACCTCAGGCTCGCACACTCGGCGCACGCGGCCCACAGGGCGACCCGGCTGCTCCGCGAACGCTTCGCCGACGATCCGACGCACTGGGCCGCGCACGTTCACTTCGGCGCCTGACACCGACTGCCGAACGAACTCCAGCGCCCCGTGACCGTGAAGGCCCTGCGCGACGGCGTCGAGAGCAGCCAGGACCGTGGCCGTTTCCGCCGGGAAGCGGCCATCGGAGCACGGCTGCGGCATCCCCCTGCCGGGACGGAGGGCCCCACCACAGACCAACCGGGGCCTGCTCGTCCTGGAGCGGCGCGGCGGCGGCACGATGGTGGCCTTCCCCGGCCACCCTGCGAAGGTCGGCTCCGACGAGTCCGCGCCCCGCAGTGAAGCGATCGTCGGCCACGGCTGGAACGTCTACACGTTCTTCTTCTGAGCGCCGGTCACCCGCGAAAAGGGCCCAACCAACGCGCTGCCCGCGCCTGTCGCTCTCGACCGCACCCGGTGAACGGGAGCGGCGGGCGGCTTTCTAGGCTGACCCCATGTCCGACGAGCCACCCCTACCGCGCAGCCTGCGGGCCCCGACCGCACCCACCGCGACCCCACCCCGGGCCGCCGCGTCCGCGGCACCCTCACCCGCCACGGACGCCGCCGCCCGGCGCCAAGCGCCCTGTGTGGTCTTCGTCGACGAGCTGGACGCGCTCGGCGCCGAGCGCTCGCGTACCCACCACAGCGGTCTGCTCAGCACCACCCACGACCGGGACAAGGCCTGATGAGCCGCGCCCTGCAACAGGCCGACGCCCTCTTCGACCTGGGCCGCTACGAGCAGGCCACCGCACTCGCCGCCCGGCACCTCGCCGACAGCCCCGACGACGTCACCGCACTCGTACTGCTCGCCCGCTGCCGGCAGCACCTCGGCGACGGCCGACAGGCGCTCACCACCGCCGAACAGGCCCTGCGCGTCGCACCCGAGTCGGTGACCGCATGGCTGACGCACACCCACGTCCTGCTCGCCCTGAAGAGGTACCAGCAGGCCGAGGTCTCGGCCCGGCGCGCGGTCGAACTCGCCCCGCAGCACTGGGCGAGCCACTACAACCTCGGCATCGTCCTCGGCCACGGCGCCCGCAGGAAGCGCAAGCGGGCCGCGTACGAGTCGGCCCGCAGGGCCGTCGCCCTCGCCCCCGAGGAGAGCGACGCGTACGTCCTCGTGGGCGTGACCGCCCACCACACCGGCAACCACCGCGTCGCCCGGGAGGCCTACGAGACGGCGCTGCGCCTCAACCCGGACAACAGCGCGGCCCACAACAACCTCGCGCTGCTCCATCTGCGCCGCTGGTTCCGCCGCGGCTCGTGGACCCGGGCGGCCGAGGGCTTCGTCCAGTCCGCCGCCCTCGATCTGAACGACCGCCAGGCCCGGTACAACCTGGAGACCATGGCCTGGGGAACCGTCACGGGCTCCCGCTGGGTGGCCCTCGCCGGAACCATCGCGGTGTCGTTGGGCTCCGCCCACCTGCGTGCGGGCGCCGCAGGCGCCGACGCCCTCGTCACCCACCTGGTGTGCGCTGCCGTGCTCCTCGGCAGCTGGGGAGGCTGGCTGCTGTGGCAGACCCGGCGGATCCCGCCCCACCTGCGCCGCCCCCTCCTGCTGGTGGCGCGCGGCTGCCGACCGGTCCTCGGGATGGCGCTCCCCATCGCGCTGCTCATCCTCCACGCGCCTTTGGCGCTGGTGCTGTGGCGCAGCGCCCTGTTCAGCGCGCTCGCGATTCCCCTGTTCTTCTTCGCGATCGTCACGTCCGTGGCCGGCCGTACCGCCCTCCAACAGCGCGCACCGAAGCGGTAGGAGGCAAGGGGGCGGTCCAGCCGTCGACCGTCGCGGCCCGGGAGTCTCGGGCGTTGTCGGATCCTGCCTTCGACGCTGGTGCTGTGGCCGGGAAGGTTCACCGGTCACGGCACTAGCGAGCCGGCGCCCACGGGGCGAAGGCGTTTTCCACCGATCGCAGGGCCCCGCGCAGCTCCGGGAAGTGGCGCAGCAGCACGCTGGTCATGGTGTTGTCCTCGATCCAGTCCAGGCCGGTCTGCGTGTACACCTGCGGGGTGTAGTCCGTGGTCAGGAACCGGTCGCTGTTGAGGCGGCGGGACGCCATCAGGACGAAGATCCGGAAGGCCGTGTCGCTGAAGGCGAAGCCCTTGGGGCGGGGCTCGGCGTACAGCCCGACCATCAGGTCGACGCGCTCGATGTCGCCGTCGTACGTCCGGCGCAGTTCCTCGGCCCAGGCAGGGTTGTCCGTGAGGGATTCGAAGTCCTCGGCGGGCTTGAGGTGGAGCTGCCGCCGGAACTCGTTGTAGCGGGGTACGCCCATTTCCCGGATGCGCAGCACGTCGACTGCCGCCAGGTCCATCAGCTTGCCGTCCGGGCGCTCGAACTTCTGGAGGAACTTGGGGTAGTTGTGCAGGGTGACGAGGCCCGGGTGGGAGGTGCCGAAGGAGTAGAACAGGTCCGTCGGGCTGTGCTTCCGGTAGATCTCGTAGGCGTGCGGTCCGGTCAGCTCTGCGAACGTGGCGTCCTGGAGGGTCGAGTCGTCCGCGGCCGAGCGGAAGCTCCAGTCGTCGGGCACCAGGGGGTGCATCCGATAGACGGCCACGAACTCCTCGGTGAGCGCGTACGGGACGCCGAAGTGGTCGGGGCGTCCGCCGATGATGCCGCTGAGCACCTCGTTCCGGCTGACCCGGCCGAGCAGTCGGTGGATCCGCTTGCCGAGCAACCCGTACCAGTTGGCGTGCATGGCGGTCACGGTGGTCGGGTGGCTGATGACGGCCGGGGTCCATTCAACGGTGTGGATCTTCGCGATGAGCGCCGCGTTGATCAGCCGTGCCCGCTGGAAGAGCTGTTCGTCGCTCCAGCCGGGGAACTCCGCGGACAGCCGGTCGCAGATGGCGTTGTGCTCCAGGATGAACAGGTGGTGCATCATCAGCAGGCCCACCCAGAAGCCCGGGGTGCCGGCGGGGTCCGGTTGCGGACCGTCCGGGAAGAACGAGCCGTTGTGGGGGACCTTCAACTTGCCGTCCGCGCCCGAGCGCAGCTGCCGCTGGGTCGCCAGGTCGCTGCCGTAGACCTGCGATGCGTCCCACCAGTGCGAGTGCTCGTTGATGTACGTCGGCGGCAGGCCGTCGCCGCCCTCGGGGCGGGTGGAGTCGGGCACGGTGCGGGGCACCAGCATGGGGCGTTCCGGCCAGGGGTCGTCGGGCAGCAGCTCGATCCGCCAGGGGTCGTCGACGGCACCCTGGCCGTGGCTGACCCAGTCGCGGACCATGAACTGCAGCCAGGACGCGACCAGGGCGTTGACGGATGTGGCCGGGATGAACTCGTGGCGGGTCAGCAGGGCCCGGCTGACCTCGCGGGGGCTGGGCGACAACAGTTCCGGCAGGGGCTCGGGGTAGGTCTCCTCGGGCGGCACGTTGCGGCCGAAGCGGGAGCCGGCCATGCCCATGCGGGGCTCGTCCAGGTCGTTGTACGAACCGTCGGCGGTGCGCTCGGTGAGGTGCCGCGTGGCGGGCGGCTCGATGTCGGGCGCGCCCTGCGTGGGATAGGAGCCGGTGTCGAAGAGGTTCTTGCGGCGCAGGTTGGCGCGCAGGCCCATGAGCGTGGCGAGGCCGAGCGGGGTCGGCAGGTTCTGCCAGCCCAGCTTGCGGTCGGTTGCCAGCGCCAGGTCGTCGTACAGGCGCAGGAAGGGCGAGCCGGTGCCGCGCGCAGGCTGCGGGGCGGCCTTGTCGGTGGCGGAGCCATCGGGAGTCTTGCGCATCGTGGATTCCTTCCGGCGTCCGGCCGGTCGACGGGCAGGGGGGCGGTGTGGGGCGGGCGCGAAGGTACGGCGGTACGGTGGCACGGCGCTGCTGCGGTGCGGCGAGGCGGCGAGGCTCAGGTGTGGCCTCGACGCGTCCCTTCCGGCAGCTGGGCCAGCAGCGAGAGGACGACGTTGACCGTCGAGATCGCGGTGGTGGTCATCGCCGCGCGCGGCGGGAGCATGCCGTGCCGGCCGGCCGCGGCCGCCGACAGCGCGTCGCTCGCGTGGATGAGCGTGCCGATGCGCAACGCTCGGGCGATCCTGTCGGCGTCCTTGAGGAGCAGCAGCTCGGCGCCGATGAACACGGTTCGCACACCGAACATGCGCAGCACGTGGACGAGGCCGGGCTGGTGCTCGTCCGCCCCGAGCCGGCGGGCCACCACCTGCGGGGCGGCCAGCGCCGCCACTCCGTTCACCAGCCGGATCCCGGCCAGGCTGTAACGCGCGAGGGAGCGCGGGTCCATGGCCAGTACCCCTTCCAAAGGGAAGATCTCGTACTACATATGACGATAGTCGACAGGGGGATGCCTCGCTCGCCGTGCCGGCGCGGGGCCTCAGGCCGCCTTGCCCGGATCCTCGTGCGACGTACCGTTCATGGACTGCCGCAGGCGTGAGAGGTGCAGGTAGATCTCACGGCGCGCGCGGTTCTGGTTGCCCAGCGGCCGGTGTTCGGGCAGGGCGTGCCACGGGTTGAAGGTCAGCCGGTCGGCCAGTGCGAACTGTTCGTCTTCCTCGAACTCCTGCCTGGGCAGCCGGAGTACGGCGACCGGGACGGACGGGGACAGCCGCTCGGGCCAGACGACGGAGGCGTTCTCGACGGGCATCCGGTGTGGGTCGGTCTGGAGTTGGACGAGGAAGTCGAGGACGACGTCCCGTCGGCGCAGCGCCCCGGCCAGGGCCTGCTGCAGGTAGTCGTCGGGCGGGTGCCGGGGGACCCGGCTCCGCGTCCGCTCACGCGGCACCACGGAGTACTGCATGGCCTGGCCCTCGCCGAGCAGGTACGGCACACAGCTCCAGTAGCGCGTCTCCAGCGGGCTGGTGTGGGTCTTGGCGTAGAGGCCCTGCATGACGAGGTCGCACAGGTGCGGGTGGCGTGGGCCAAGGAAGTACAGCAGCGGCGTGCCGGCGTAGACGTGCTGCTGGAGCAGCAGGTTCTCGGCGATGTCCGGGGTGGTGAACGTCGGGGCGCTGATGCCGGTGAAGTCCTGCGTGGCCCGCTCGTCGTCGAGCAGCGTCGGGCCCTCGACCCCCAGGAGTTTGACGGCGATGCTGAGTACGCCGTTGTCCTTGATGTCGGGCGGTGACAGCGGGCCGGGACCGGCGAAGCGGACCCAGGCCCGGAAGGTGGCGGGGCGGCGGAACACGCCGTGTCGCAGGCGCTCGGGCAGATCCTCCAGCACGGTGAACTCGCCGTGGACGACCCCGTACGTCTTGGTGTTGCCGGCCCGTCGGGCGGTGCCCGGCCCGTACTCGCGCTGGACGAACCGGGTCATCTGCCGGGTGATGGCCTCGGTGACCTCCGTCTCGTCCGGGAGCGGGCGTTCCTCGGCGATGCCGAGGTGCTGGTCGCGGCGCCGGAGGTTGACGAGCCACTGCACCAGCGCCTGCACGGGCCCGCGCAGGGTGCGGTCGAGCAGGGGACGGACGTACGGGTCGATGCGCCGTTCGAGGTGGACCAGTGCGAGGAGGACGTCGTTGAGGCGCCTTGCCGCGCTCACAGCCCGGCGTCCGTTCGGGTGCCTTCGCACAGGTAGCGCAGGGCGCGCAGGCCGGGCAGGAAGAAGTAGGCGCCGCCTCGGACGTAGACGAACTGCGGCAGGTCTCGGTAGCGGGTGCGGACCGGCCTGGCCTGCACGGTGAAGGTCGAGTGGTGGTCCTGGCGGGCCCCGACGACGGGGTCCGGGCCGTCGTAGAGGCCGTTGAAGTCGGGATTGTTGAGCCAGGTGTGCTGGATGAACTCGAACTGGCGGGAGATGTTGGCGTTGAGGCAGAGGAAGTGCAGTCCGCTGCCGTCCGTGCCGGGTGCCGCTGCGTCGGCGGTCCCGTACGCGCGGCTGCCCGGCCCGTACGCGCGGCCGCGGCGCAGGATCCGGTGGCGTCGGCCGATCGCGATCGAGCGGGCCGAGCCGGGGTCGGGGTCCAGCGAGTCGCGCGGGTGGGCGCGGCGGATGTGGGCGCCGAGCGGGCAGCTCAGGCCTTCGGGGTCGGTGGCGAAGTAGCCGAAGTCGTTGTCGGTGGCCAGGGCCGGGTCGTCGTGGTGCGGCGCGCGCACCAGGGGTGCGCCGCTGGGCCAGCGCCCCATCATGCGTGCCGCCAGGGCCCCCGCCGCCTGCGGGTCGGTGGCGCCGTCGGGCCGCCGGGTCGCGTCCTCCAGGTACTGCCGGAAGCCGTCGAGGTCCTGGCGGAACTGCCGCAGGACCAGGTAGCTGCCGTTGCGCCCGAAGTCGGCGCCGGAGCCGTCGTGGGCGCGGGGCAGCAGGCCCGTGGCGTCGTGCGAGGCCGGCAGCAGTGGCCGGTCCGTGAGCAGGCCGTATTCGTTGGGGTAGCCGAGCACGAATTCCCCGGCCTTGACGACGTCGTCGCCGCCTGCGCCGGAGGCCTTGGACAGGCCCTCGACGAGGGGCTGCGAGATGCCGTCGCGGAACCCGAAGGGCTCGCGGTCGGTCAGCTCGGCCGTTCCCAGGCGGGCGATCTCCGTGAGGCCGCCCGCGCCGAGCACGTCGTGGCGCACCTCCGCCTCCAGCGCCGCCAGCAGTTGCTCGTCCCGGGCGTAGAGCAGCGCGAGGACGTGGACCGGCGGGGTGTCGGGGCCGCCCCAGAGCCAGTGCCGGGGCGCGTTCTCCCCTACGTCGCCGAGGAGGCGGGAGCGGTTGGGTTCGGCCATGCCGGTGACGAACTCCTGGGAGAATCCGCTGGTTCCGGATGTGTCCAGGCCCAGGCGCCGTATGCCCTCGGAGGTGAAGGCGAGGTTCACCGCCGTGTGCGGCGGCTCTGCGCTGCCGTTCGCCACCTTCGGCGCGAGCCGTCCCAGGGCGGGCCGGGCGGCGGGGCCGGTGATCGTCAGCAGCAGGAAGCAGGCAGCTGTCAGGCTGCCGTATCCACGGGCGAGGATGCCCTGGATGTCGTCGAGTTCCAGGGGTGCGGGTACGGGTGCTGCTGCCATCGCGTCACGCCCTCCTCCGGCAGCGCCCTGGTCAGAACAGGGCGAGCCAGGCCTGGGTCTCTGCCGGTCCGAGATCTCCGAAGAGGCCCGCGCGGATACGGGCATTGGTGTCGATGTGGTGCGTGGTCAGCGTGTCGTAGGCCGAGTACCACACCTCGGTCGGCACCTGGTGGCAGCGCAGGAAGAACTTGAAGGCCTGCTCGTCCTCGGCGCCGTCCCGGACGAGCCACCGAGTGCGCGGATAGCCGTGACCGTTGCTGAAGACGGCGTTCAGGCCCCAGGCGACCTTGTCGACGAAATCGTCCATGTAGCTTTCGAGGCTGCCGTCGTAATTGCTCACGAAGACCACTCGCCGTTTGTCGTCGATGAACAGCCAGCGGGCGAAGTGGATGGTCTTGACGCCGGCGAGGCTGCCCCGGTTGAACAGGTGACGGACCCCGTAGTCGACGACGAACAGGACCCCGGTGAGCGTCATCCGCCTGAACCGGCCGGACTTGACGAAGCCGACCGCGGTGAAGGGGTTCTGCGCGGCGAAGTCCTCGCAGGCGGCCAGCCGGGCCACGTGCTCCGGGTCGGGGCGCTCCCGGTTGGGTGCGTCGCGTCGCTCGTGCCATCGCAGCAGCACCGCCCAGACCGGCAGGGCGAACACGGCCACCGGCAGCAGCGCCAACCCGGCCAGGGGCACCGCGACCCGGTGCGCCGCCTGCCGGACCCGCCACCGCAGGCCGGGCCGGGCGGCCGGCGAACCCGCCCACGCCAGGTCGGGACGTCCGGTGACGAAGCGCTGGATCTCGGCCCGTACCGTGGCGGGGTCCTGCGGCAGTTCGGAACCGGAGGGACCCGCGGCACGCTGGTCGAGGAAGGTCTCGATCGCCTCGCGCAGCCGGGCCTCCTGAAGGATCTGCCGCAGGCCCCGGCCGACGGTGTTGACGTAGAACGCGGCGCTGGGAACGCAGTGGTCGCGCAGCCAGGCGACGCGTGCCGCGTCGGGGGCGCCCGCCACGGGATAGCCCTCGCAGTGCCCGAAGACCTCCCCGACACCGCTGCCGGCCTTGCGGACCAGATCGGCGAGGTGCGCGTCCAGCGGGGCGTCCACCTCGCTCATGTAGACGATGCTCGCCGGGACGGGCTCACCCGCGAGGTCGGTCCCGGCGGGCACCAGGACCAGACGCGCGAAGTGGACCCCGACCAGCTCCGAGAACGGGACGACCTCGCCCGCGCTCCCCTTGCGGCCGGCCTCGTCCAGGCGCCGCCGGACCTCGGCGACCCGGTCCTCGGGCACGACCGCCCTGATGGTCACGGCGACCTGGTGAGGGGCCCTGGCCGCCTCGGCGAGTGACGCCGTCGGGTCCGGTGATCCGTACGTTCCCGGTGATCCGGGTGAACCGCGAAGGCTCAGTGCGAAGTTCAGGACCTTGTGCCGCCCCCAGTAGACGATGCCGAGATAGACACCGGGAGCGATCTCCCGGATCTCGTCGCGGATCCGCCGCGCCACGAACGACGTACGGGAGTAGTCCAGGACCGTGCATTCCTTGCCGTCGAGTCGGCTCGGGCCGCGATAGACCTTCGCCCGGACCGCGGCCACGCCGAACGGCGTGATCCGGTTGAGGAGTTCACCGCGGCCGGGATCGAAGACCTTGCCCTTCCAGGCGGCGACGCGGGCAAGGGCCGCGGCCGCCTCCGACAGCCCGGCGCCGCGCGCCAGCAGGACCGTGCCGTGCGCCTCACCCGTGGGGATCCCACCGGCGGGGCTGCTGCGGAACAGCTGATCGAGGGCCGGCCGCGACATGCCCAGCAGCCGGGCCACGTCCACCCCCGTGTCGTGGCTCATCACATACCTCCATGGGCCATGACATCATCGTATTTCAGTCTGTATGCCACGGCATGTCACGTCTCCGCAGGCCGTGTCCCGCGCCCCGGCATACCGCGCGCCGATGCGGTCAGGCGCACCAGGCAACGCCTCATGCGTCCGCGCAGCGCGGGGCGGCGGGACCGGGTCGACGTCGGGGCTGCAGCCACACGACGGGGGCGCCGTTGACCGGCATGCGCGGTCCAGGGTCCGCAGCGGGTGGATTCGAGATGCCCTGCCGGTAGGGCTGTTGTGCGTACAGGGGATCGTTTCTGCGATTCCTGTTCGGGCGTGGCGGGGGAAGTCGCGCAAAGGTGTGTGGAAGCGTCCCGACCGTTCCCGGGTGGAGGCGGCGTTACCGCTGCCCTGCCCCCTTCCGGAAGGACGACTTGTCATGCGCAAACCTAGGTTCTCGCTGCTCGCCGCCGTGTGCGCGGCGGTCCCGCTCGTGTTGGCCGGAGCCTCGCCGGCGTCGGCGGATTCGCTCATCAACCAAGATCTCGTGAACAAGATGCACGGCAGCCGCCTGGCGCTGGGCGGGGACAGCACCGCGGAAGGGGCCGAGGTGATCGCGCTCCGCGGTACCCGCTGGGACAGCTACATCACGGAGGCCTGGGACTGGGAAGGCACCTACGACAGCACCAACCAGCTGTGGACCGCGACGCTGCGCAACCGTGCCGCGAACCGGTGCATCGAGCCCGAGTCGACGAACCCGGTCCGGGGAAACCGCATCGTGGTACGCGCGTGCGACGGCTCGGACCAGCAGAAGTGGAGCCTGCGCCTGGAAACCAAGGGCGGCAACCCGGAGCGCTGGTGGATCTGGCGTCCACTGAAGAACGTCAACGTCGCCATGGCCCTCCAGAACACCAACAACGACCAATGGGACACCGTCCGCCTGGACTACTCCTACCCCAGCGACGACCGCCTGTGGCAGACCGGCCCCAACAACCAGTCCTGGTGGTAGACGACAGCCGCGACAGAGCGGGGCCTTCGATCCGTGTGCGCCGCGCTCCGGTTCGTCGCACACGGGCCGCAGGTCACAGGCAGCCGTTCCGGCTCGGACCTGCGCTTCCCCGTCGCCCGTCTTGACCCTTTCGTGATCTTGGAAGCTACAACTCCGGACGCGAGTCGCGGATCCAACCGGGCATGAAGAAGATCTCCCTGCTCACCGTGGCCACCGCGGCGATACTGGGCCTCGCGGCCCCGTACGCCCAGGCCGCGCCGGGCGCCCCGGCACAGGCCCCGGGGCCCCGTGAGCTCCGCCTGACCTCCGCCGGCGAGGTGACCATGCCGGTTCCCGAAGGCGCGGAGGCGCCCGCCCAGAAGGCGTTCTCCGTCAGCCTCCGCGCCAAGGTGAAGGGCCACCACCCCCTGGTCAAGCACCGGATCTCCTTCGACCTCACGGCCCTCAAGGGCAAGGTCGACTGGAAGGTCTGGTACGGACCCAGCTGCAAGCGGACGGGCGAGAAGGCCGTCTGCGAGTCGCACACCTCCGTGTACGACGCCCTCAAGGTGGCGATCGTCAAGCTGAGCCCCGCCAAGGGCACCGCGCCCGGCTTCACCGGAGACATCAAGGTCACCGGCGAGGTCCCCGGCGCCACCGTCAAGCCCTGGAACATCAAGGTCAACGTCGGCGGGCCCGACCTGGCCGTCCAGCCCCTGTCCGTACCCGGGACCGTTGCCGTCGGAGCGGCCGTCCGGCTGCCGCTGGCGTTCTCCAACGGCGGCACCGCGCCCGCCAGGAACGTCCTGCTCTGGCTCCGCACCAGCAACGGCCTGGACTTCACCACGAAGTACGACAACTGCACGTACGGCCTGCAGAAGAAGTACTTCCGCAAGGTGGCCCTGTGCACGGTCCCCGGCACCTTCGGCGTGAACGGCGACTTCCGGACGACCACCTCCCCCGTCCTGAAGGCCCGTCAGGACGGGGCTGCCGAGACGATCGACTACGGGGTGTTCCAGGACAGCGAAGCACAACGCAGGCAGCTCACCCGGGGCGGCAGCAACTGGGTCCGGGGCACCGGCACCGCGCTGAAGGTGGCGGCGGACAGTACCGCTCCGCTCTCCGGGGACCTCGACGACCACGACAACTGGACCAGCGAGCGCCTCCAGATCAAGAACAGGTCGGAGTTCACCGCTGTCGGCGGCGCCGTCAGGGGCCGCTCCGGACAGACCGTCACCGCCTCCTTCGGCTTCGACTTCGCCGGCCCCGGCCGCAGCTACACCGAAGCCGAGGCGGAACTCACCACCCGGGTGACCCTGCCCGCGGGAGTGACCGCCACCGCAACGCCCGAGAACTGCCACGCCGTCCGGCGCGGCGGCAACGCGTACGACTGCGTCGAGGGCACCCGCGAGTTCCTGGCCGGCGACAAGCTCCGCTACGCCTTCACGTTGAAGATCGACCGCATCGACCCCGCCGCGAAGGGCGAGGTCCGCGTCTTCCGCTCCTTCCTCCTCGACGACCCGGACATGCCGGGCAGCGGCTCGGGCCGCCCCGAGGGCGACACCAACCCCAAGGACGACCGGGCAAAGATCACCGTCGTCACGTCGTAACGAAGGCACTGCACGACGGGCGGAGTGTCGGGAGCCTGCCGGGGCCGGCTCCTGCTCCGGCCTCACTGCTGGCAGCGCCCGAACGTCACCACGTAGGTGCCGCCGGTCGGCGACGCGGCCCCGGCGCGGTCCGCCGAGCCGGGCTGGGCCCACGGGCCCAGCTCGCGCAGCGTCGGCTTGAGGATGATGGCGCGGTGGCCCGAGCTGTTCATCCACCAGTTGACGGCGGCCTGCGGGGTTCCCGATCCGCCCCACCCGGTGTACGTGATCTCGCTGAACTCCCATGACCGGGGGTTCGGACAGTACCCGGCCGCCTGGATGCGGCTCTGCGGCGTCGAGCCGCTCTGCGGGTTGCGGTGCGAGTCCTGGCCGGGCCCCCACCACTTCAGCTGGACCGCCGCGACGGCATGCTGCTGGGCCGCGTTCGTCAGGGCTTGATTGACGGTGAGCTGCGGCAGCCCGCGCTGGGTGCGTTGCACGTTGATCAGGCACACCACGGCTTCCCTGGCCCGTGCGGCCGTCGCGGCCGTAGGGGCCTGGTTGGCGGCGGTCGCATCACAGGTCGGAGCGGCGGCCGACGGAGTAGCGACGATGGGGAAGAGCGTGGCCGACAGGGCGGCGGCCACGGCAGTACCCAGCAGTCTTCCGGCATGCGGCATGGAGCAGTGCACGGAGGATCCACCTCCCGCGAACATGAATGGTGTCGTCTGGTCTGGCTGGAGCGGAACGGCGACCGATCGGCCGCACATCGCCCCTTCCAGGCTGCCACCGGCGGTTGGAAACCGCTCGGCGGATGCGCTCGGGTCGAGCACCCGCGGTCCGGGCCTCCCGGACGAGCCGTGGCGCAACGTGGATCCGCATGGCGGTCCTCATCGATTGTGGTGCTTCAATGGACCGTCGTTCATGGTCTTGCAAGGAGAAGCGCTGTGCCCCTGGTGTCTGTCGTGATGCCCGTGTACAACTCGGAAGCCACCCTCGGCGCAGCCGTCCGATCGGTGCTCACGCAGACCCACAGCGACTTGGAGCTGCTGGTCACCGACGATCGGTCCTCCGACGGCTCCATGGACCTGCTCCGCGAGTTCGCCGAGAAGGACGAGCGCGTCCTGCCGGAGTCGGCACCCGAACAGGGCGGTGCGGGCCGGGCCCGCAACCTCGCGATCGAGCGGGCCCGCGGGGACTACATCGCCTTCCTCGACAGCGACGACATGTGGCTTCCGGAGAAGACCGAGAAGCAGCTCGCCTTCGCTGCGCAGGCCACTGCGCCCTTGACGTTCACCTCGTACTTCAAGATGGACGCCGACTACGACGGCGAGAGCACCGACTGGGTCCCGAACGGCCGGGTGGTCCGTGCGCGGGAGCACGTGGACTACCGCGCGATGCTGGTCCGAGACCACATCGGAGCGCTCACCGCCATGTACGACCGCAACGTCCTGGGCACGAGGCTGATGCCGGAAATGCGCAAGCGCCAGGACTACGCCCTCTGGCTGTCGATCATGCGGGACGGCGCTGACGCCCGGGGCCTGACCGAGCCGCTCGCGGTGTACAGGGCCCACCAGGCGGGATCACTGTCCTCCAACAAGCTCTCGCTCGTCCAATACAACTGGACCCTGTACCGCGAACACGAGCACCTGTCCGTCCCGCGAGCGACCCGGGCACTGGCCGGCGCTGCCTGGCAGTCGCTGCGCAACTCGCGCATCTAGACCCACGCACGGACCCGGGGAGCCCGGAGCGCGACCGTTCCCCGGGGTACCCGACCGGGCCCCGCCCCCGTGGCCGTGCCGCGTGCTCGTGGGCTGCACCCGGGGTCGGGACTCGGCGGGTCACCGGTGCCGTCGGCCGGCTACGCGGATGCGCTGCCCTTGGTGATCGTCGGCGCACCATCCTCGCGACGGTGGCCGGTCACGCGCCCTACGGTCCCCCGCCTCGGGCAGTGGAGGCGATGCGAAGGGAGCGCTTTCCTTACCGGCTGTTCGCCGGGTCGGTCCGCTGCCAGGCGGCCTCGCGCAGCAACCGCAGGCCGTTGAGGCCGACGAGGACCGTGGAGCCCTCGTGGCCGAGGACGCCGAGCGGGAGGGGCAGGTGCCCGGCGAGGTCCCAGATCACCAGGGCGGAGATGAACACCGAAGCGATCACCAGGTTCTGCACGACCAAGCGCCGGGCCGCGCGGGAGAGGGCAACCGCCCTGGGAACGGCGGCGAGTTCGTCGCGGACGATGACGACGTCCGCGGTCTCCCGAGCGAGGTCGGAGCCGGCCCGGCCCATGGCAACGCCGGCGTGGGCGGCGGCGAGGGCGGGGGCGTCGTTGACGCCGTCGCCGATGACCAGGACCCGGCGGCCGGCGTTCTCCTGTTGCCTCACGGCCGCGACCTTGTCCTGGGGCAGTAGCCCGGCGCACACGTCGGTGATGCCCACTTCGCCGGCGAGGCGGGCCGCAGCACGCGGGTTGTCCCCGGTCAGCAGCACCGGGGCGCTGCCGGTGAGCGCGGCCAGGGCGGTGACGGTGGCGGCGGCGTCCGGCCGCAGGCGGTCGGCGATGCCGAGGACCCCGACCGGCAGCCCGTCCCGCTGGACCAGTGCCGCGGTCCGGCCGTCGCTCTCAAGGCTTTCGGCCACCGCCAACGCTCCTGCGAACTCCGCGCGTTCGCGGGCATCGATCAGCCGGGCGGGTGCGCCGACCGCGACAGCGTGCCCGCCGACGGTGGCCCGCACCCCGATGCCGGGGGTGGAAACGAAGTCCTCGGCGAGGGGGACGTGGAGGCCGCGTTGGCGGGCGGCCTCCACGATCGCGCGGGCGAGGGGGTGCTCGCTCGGGTGCTCGGCCGCTGCCGCGAGGGCGACCAGACCGGGCCCGTCGAGACCGCTGCCGGCGAGGGGCAGGACGTCGACGACCTGAGGGGTGCCTTCGGTCAAAGTGCCCGTCTTGTCCAGTGCCACCGCGTCGACCTGGCCCAGGCGCTCCATCACCACAGCCGACTTCACCAGTACGCCGTGGCGGCCGGCGTTGGCGATGGCCGAGAGCAGCGGCGGCATCGTCGCCAGCACCACCGCGCACGGAGAGGCAACGATCATGAAGGTCATCGCCCGCAGCAGCGAGCCGGTCAGATCGGCGCCGAAGGCCAACGGGACACCGAAGACCGCGAGGGTGGCGATCACCATGCCGATGGAGTACCGCTGCTCGATCTTCTCGATGAACAGCTGGGTCGGAGCCTTGGTCCGCGAGGCTTCCTCGACCATGGCGACGATGCGGGCGATCACCGAGTCCGAGGCATCCCGCTCGACCTTGACCCGCAGTGCGCCCGTACCGTTCAGCGTGCCCGCGAAGACCTCGTCGCCGACCTCCTTCAGCACGGGCAGCGGCTCGCCGGTGATGGTGGCCTGGTCGACTTCGCCGGCCCCGGCCAGGACCCGGCCGTCCGCCCCGACTCGCTCACCGGGGCGGATCAGAATGGTGTCGCCGACCGCCAGGCCCTCGGTGGTGACCGTCTCCTCACTACCGTCGTCGAGCAATCGTGTGGCGGTGGTAGGGGCGAGGTCGAGCAGGCCGCGCACCGAGTCCGCCGTGCGGGCGGTGGCCAGCGCCTCCAGCGCGCCGGACGTCGAAAAGATGACGATCAGCAGGGCACCGTCCATCACCTGCCCGATCGAGGCGGCACCGAGCGCGGCGACGATCATCAGCAGGTCCACATCCAGAGCCTTGCCCCGCAGCGCCTGCAGACCGGCCCAGGCCGGCTCCCAGCCCCCCGTCACATACGCGACCGCGTACAGCGGCCCCCAGGCCCAGGCCGGCGCCGCCGCCAGTTGCAGCGGGAGGGCGAGCAGGAAGGCCACGGTGGCGGCGGCCGCCCAGCGGGCCTCGGCCAGGGCGAACACCCGCGTCCGGCGCCGGGGAGGAGCCCCGGCGGAGGCGGCAGCGGGACGGGCAAGGAGAGCGGAAGGCACGACGAAGAGACCCTTCACTGGCACGGGGAGGGCGGGACCTCACCATACAGGAATACATGAACAGCTCTTCATGTCTCGCCGGTAGGATGGCACCCATGGGTCACGGAGTCGATACGAAGAACGCCGCCACCACCCGCGAGCGCCTGGACGCCGTGGGCGCCTCCGATGTCGCCGCGACGCTCCAGGCCCTGGCCACTCCCTCTCGGCTGCGCATCCTCGCCCGGCTGCACGAGGGCCCCTGCTCCGTCGGCGATCTCGCCGAGGCCGTGGACATGGAGCAGTCGGCCTGCTCCCATCAGCTGCGACTGCTGCGCAATCTCGGGCTGGTCACGGGTGAGCGCCGGGGCCGCTCCATCGTCTACGCGTTGTACGACGGGCACGTCGCAGAGCTGCTCGACCAGGCCCTTTTCCACGTCGAGCACCTGCGCCTCGGCCTGCATGACGCCCCCGCCGAGACGTAGGCCGCATCACGGGACGGGGCGGGCCCGAGCGATGAGGTGAGTCAGCGCGCGGCGCCGCGGGGGACGGCGAAGTCGGCCAGGCGGGCCGTACCCGGCGCGAGCCCGCGCCAGGGGCCGGGGCAGGCCAGCACCGCGATCGCGGAGGTCGGGAACTTCTCCGCCAAGCGGTCGAGTGCCCCCTCCTCCGCCTCCTCCCCCGCGAGGCTGACGGCGAGATCCGCGAGCCCCGGGTTGTGGCCCACCAACAGCAGGGTCCGCACCTCCTCGGGCACCTCGGACACCACGGCCAGCAGCTCCACCGGCTCGGCGCCGTACACGCGCTCGTCGAAGCGCACCGGGACGTGCCCGCCGAGCTGCTCGGCGGCCAGCGCCCAGGTCTCGCGGGCGCGCCTAGCGGTGGAGCAGATCACCAGTTCGGGCAGGCAGCCGGTGTCGCGGAGCCAGCGGCCGGCAGCCGGCGCGTCCCGCAGGCCGCGTGGCCCCAGCGGACGTTCATGATCCGCGACGTCCGGCCAGGCGGACTTGGCGTGGCGCAGCAACACCAGACGGGCTTCGGCTCTCGTGCTCACGACCTCAGCCTCGCACGTGACCGGGGCGGCGCGATCCGCAACACCCGAACGCCGCGCTCACGCTCGAGCCGAAGGGGCGGGAACCCTCGGGGCCCGGGACTCGGGACTCGGGACGGGGCTCGGGACTCGGACTCGGCATGCCGTGCGGGCCGCCCCGAACCCGCGGGACAGGTCTCTCGCCAGCATTCGGCTCCGCTCCACCGCGGCCCGTCCTCGCGGTGGAGGCCGACAGGCCACGTACATAGTTCGAATTCGAAAGGTATGTTGGAGCCGACCACCTCGAGCAGCCATTGACCCACCGGGAGCGTCGCCGCATGCCTGTCCGCCGTCTGAACCACGCCGTGCTCTGGATCCGCGATGTCGAACGCTCGGTCGCGTTCTACACAGACGTCTTCGGATTCCAGGTCGACCACCTGACCCGCGGCCGGGCCGCCTTCCTGAGCGCCCCGGGCAGCCTCAACGACCACGATCTCGGGCTGTTCGCCATCGGCGCCGACGCGCCGGGGCCGGAACAGGGTCGGGTCGGCCTCTATCACTTGGCGTGGGAGGTCGGCACGCTCGGCGAGCTGGCGGAGTTGGGCCAAAAGCTCACCGACCTCGGCGCGCTCGTCGGCGCGACGGACCACTTGGTCTCGAAGTCGTTCTACGCCAAGGACCCGGACGGCAACGAGTTCGAAGTGATGTGGCGCGTCCCGCGCGAGGACTGGCCGACCGAGGACTCGGATCTGCGCTCCGGACCGCTCGACCTGCAGGCCGCGATCACACACTGGGGCACCGAGCTCCCGACGGGTTCGGCAGCGGGCTCCGCCACCTGAGGAACACGACCTGTCGGCCGCACCGTCGCAATCGGTGATCGCCTCGGCGGAACGGGCGCCCGGCCAGCCGGGCCGACGGCGAAAGGGGGCGTCGAAGTCCGTGGTCCCGGTCGCGCCGCCGGTCGATCACGGCGTCGGCCCCTTTCGGTGCGGGCCGGCCGGGTGGCCGCGGAGGACTGACCCGCCGACCACGCGCCGGTCGATGGCGTCGGAGCGCACCACCGGCACCACCAGCCTCACCATCCGTCACCACGGCCACGTGACCTCAGCGTTGGGAAGATCCTTGCGGTCCGACCTCGCAGAACCGGGACAGGGCTTGACCTCAAGTGAGGTTGAGGCTGGAGGCTTCTTCGTATGCCGCTGGCCGTACGGCGGCGCAGCACTTCACACGTTGGAGGAAGTCTCATGTCGAGCAGTACCGTTCCCCACTCCGACCCCGCTGTGCCCGCCGCACCCTCGGTCCGCCGTTCCCGCCTCGCCTGGTGGAAGCTGCTGGTCACCGGCGCGGTCGGCGCGGCCGTGGTCAATCTGATCGTTCTCGCCGTCGCCAAGTTGGCCGATGCCTCGCTCGTCATCGTCGACGGCGGCACCGAGCATCCGATCACGGTCGGGGGCGTCATCGGCGCCTCCGTCGTCCCGCTGGTCGTCGGGACGGGCGCTGCCTTCTTGATGGCCTTGTGGAAGCCGGTCTTCCTGCGGATCGCGCAGTTCGTGGGCGGTGGGCTGGCACTGTTGTCGACTGCCGGCCCGCTCTCGTCCGGCGCCGACGGCGGCACCGTCGCAGCCCTGTCCCTCATGCACATCACCCTCGGCGTGGCGGTCGTCACCACCCTGCAGCTCCACCGCCGCCACCGTTGAGCTTGCTGCTACCGGTCTGACCACGAACGACACCCCGAACGTGATCACCCGTACGGGGATTCCGGGGACGCGAACACGGCCTTCGTCTGATCCCGCGCTCCGGCCAACGAAGCGCACGACCAGTACGAAGGCCGTGGGCGCAGCCGGTAGTCGGCCCCTCGCGATCGTGCCGCTCCTCTCCGGCATCGCTTCCGGGACCCGAAGATCTTGACCGTGGCCGAATCAGCGCCCGGGGTCCGGGTTCCCCGGCTCCGCGCACAGTCCCGCGAACGCCCGCTCGAAGGCCTGAAGGGGTTCGGGCGCACGGTCCAGCACCCCGAACACGACCCGCTCGAAGACCCCGTCGAAGCGGCCGGTGAGCAGTTCCCGGAACGCCTCGGCCACGACCGCCGGCTCGTTGCGGAAGACCCCGCATCCCCAGGCACCCAGCACCAGCCGCCGGTTGCCGTGCAACGCCGCAACCTCCAGGACCAGCTCGGCCCTGCGCGCCAGGGCGCCCGGGATCTCGTGGGCGCGCTCCGGTTCCTGGCGGCGGATGGTGCCCGCGTTGGGAGCCGGGGAGGTGAGGAATGCCACGCGGAAGGGGGTCTCCAGGAGATGGCCCCGGTCGTCGCGGAAAACGGGGACCGCGGGCGAGTAGATCACCCGGTCGGTATAGAACGTGCTCTTCCCCGCGCGGTGGATCTCGTAGTAGTCCGGGGCTTCCAACAGGGTTTCGTACAGGGCCGAGGCGCGGCACAGGGCTTCCTCCTGGGCCTTGGCCCCGCGGACGTAGCCGCCCCCGGGATTGCGGGCCGAGGCGAAGTTCAGGACGGCGACCCGGGCCTCCCGCGGAGCGTCCTCCGCGAGCCGGCGGGCGGCGACGGTACTGCTCTCGCCCGTGACCTCGAAAGCGGTCTTCCCCTCCCTGTCGAGGGGCTCTCCATCTGGAATGGCAGGGGTGGGGCCATACGTTCTGGTTCCTGCCTTGGCTTCCGCCAGAGCGGTGGCCAGGGAGACGTGCCGTCCCGTCCGCGTCCGGTACCCACCGGCCGCAAGGATCGTCGCGTTCTCCCGTGCGATCTCACGCAGTCTGCTGCTCACACCGCAATCCTCTGGCCGAGCCCCGCGAACGGCAATGGAATTTGTGCCCCCGCCGCCAGGCCAGCACGCCGGGGCCAGGGGAATCCGCAGGTGCGGTATGTCGGGGGCCCGGCCGGCGGGTTCGCCGCACGGCCGGGGACGGGGCAGGGCAGGGGCGGGCAGGTAGCCCCCGCCGGGAAGGGCGCATCAGGCTGCCGGAACGTGCGGGGCGGCGTGGCCCGCGTCCTGCGTCTGCGGTGCCGAGGGGCGTCGCTGCCGGCGCAGCCAGACGTACAGCGCCAGGCAGGGCAGCAGCACACCGCAGACGCTGAGGGCGAGGAACGCGGTGAAGCTGCTGATGTGGCTGACCAGCCACTCGAAGTTCTGGCCGAAGAAGCCGACCACGAAGGACAGGGGGAGAAACACCGTCGCGACGATCGTCAGCCGCTCCATCGTTGCGCTCTGCCTGAGGTTGATCTTGTTCTGCTCGACGGAGATCACCGCGATGTTCGCTTCCAGGACGGTGGTCAGAAGGTCTCGTTGGGCGGCGACCTCCTCGTTGACCAGCAGCAAGTGGTCGTGCACGTCGCGGAAGTAGGGCAGGAGCCCGGTCGGTGACTTGCCGGGTAGCAGCCGTCGGGCGACCACGGAGAGCAGCGGGTGCACGGCGCGGTAGAAGTCGGTGGCCTCACGGCGCAGGGAGTAGATCCGCTCGGTGGGGGCGACCGTCCCGGAGAACACCGTGGCCTCGATCTGCTCGATGTCGCGTTCGAGCTCCGCCACCACGGGCGCGTAGCTGTCGACGACCTGGTCGAGGATCGCCCACAGCGTCGATGTACTGCCGGTCCGCAGCAGTTCGGGTCGGCGTTCGAGTCTGACGCGGGCGCCCGTGAGTTCGCTGGCGATGCCATGGCGAACGGTGATGACGAAGTGCTCGGCGAGGAAGACACTGATCTCGCCGGTGTCGATCTCCTCGCGCTCGTCGTCGTAGCGCGCGGTGCGCAGGATGATCAGTTCCGTGCCGTCCTCGTATTGCTCGGCCTTCGGCCGCAGGTGGAAGGCCTGGGCGTCCTCGACGGCGAGTTCGTGCAGTCCGAAGCTCTCGCGCACGCCGGCCAATTCCTCGGGACTTGGTTCGAACATGCCCAGCCAGACGAATCCGCCCTGCTTGCAATGGGCGGCCGCCTCCTCCAGCGGCATCGGGCCCACGTGCTGTCGGCGCCCGTCTCGATAGTGTGCGCAGTCGACGATCACAGTCTTCCTCCTCGCGTCCGGCTGCCGCGCCGTCTGCTGTCGGCGGCGTAGCGCGCGGCGCACGCCTCGTTGCGATAGATGCTCCTCCGATCCGGCCGGAATCTTCCGCACGCCGGGCCAGGAGACCGGCACCGGTGGGACGGCCGGCGGGGACGACTCCGCCTGCTGCCTCACCGGTCTCCCGTTCGCCGAGGCAGGCACGGATCTCGTGCGGATCGTCACCGTTGGCCACCGTGCGGTCCACGGCATCCGTCCAGTGAGGCCGCAGGCCCCGCACACGCCACGGCATCGTGCGGGTCGTCCACGTTCACCCAGCTGGTGACGCCGGGTGGCAGCCGGGGAGCGCGAGAGCGGGCCTCCGGGCGCAGTCCGTCGCGCACGCTGCGCAAGGCGAGCGGGGAGCCCAGGTGATCAGGGTCTCGACGCCGCGGCCGGGGAGGCAGCAGAGGATCTCGTAGGCGACGACGCCACACGCGTGGCAGCAGTGGCCTGACCAATCCACTCCGGTGATCGTTCCACGTCTCGCTCCACGTCAAGGTCCAGGTTGGCGCGGACGAGCCGGAAGGCGGCCGTCGGGTCTGCGGCACGGGTGACCGCCCGGCCCACGACGACATGTGACGCACCGGCGGCAACCGCAGCGCCCGGTGTGCCGGGCCGGGCGTGGTCACCCGGGGTTCCACCGGGAAGCGTGACTCCCGGAGTGACGATCAAAGTGCCGGCTCCCAGCGCACTGCGCAGGGGCCCGGCTTCCTGCGGCGATGCGATCACGCCGTGGCAGCCGGCGGCTTCCGCCAGCCGGGCCAGCCGCAGCACCTGCTCCTCGGTGGAGGTTGAGCCGGTGACGCCGATGTCAGTGAGGTCGGAGTTCGTCATGCTGGTGACGACGGTCAGAGCCAGCACGCGAAGGCGCGGGAAGTCGCGGGCCGCGGCGACGGCGGCGGACATGATGCCGGTGCCGCCCATACTGTGGACGGTCACCATGGAGACGCCCAGAGCGCCGGCGGCGCGGACCGCGCCGGCCACAGAGTTCGGGATCTCGAAGAGCTTCAGGTCCAGGAAGACCTCCTTGCCCTTGGCTACGAGGTGCTCGATCAGGTCCGGCCCGGCCGCCGTGAGCAGCTCCATCCCGACCTTGTAGAAACGACACTCCTCACCAAGCCGGTCGACGACTTCGACAGCCTCTCGGCGGTTGTCGAAATCCAAGGCAACGATGATCCGGCTGGTCGAGTCCACGGCGTCATTGTCCCCCACGCGGCATTGGAGGCGTCAGCGGCCTGCGTCGCGGCCGACGTCCTCATCGGCAGCCCTGGCCGTCGGGCCCGGGGCATCCATGCGGTCGCAACGTTCGCCCCGCATCCCGCGGTTGCCGGACCACTCGCCCCGCTGCTCGCGAGCGGTCGTCGTGAGTGCCTGGGTCAGCGTGTGCGTACGCCGTCGATGGCGATCGTCAGCAGGAGGTCGGCCTCGGCACGGCCGTCGACGTCGTGCTCGGTGGCCAGTGCGATCGCGCCGACGAGCTTCAGCAGCTGGGTGATCGTGATGCCGGGGCGCACGAGGTCCGCCGCTTGAGCGCGCGAAAGGAGGGCGTCTCCGGCGGTGGTGATCATGTCGTGGCAGCTCTCGCCCAGTGCAGGATCTCCGTCCTGCATCAGCGACGCCCCCAGGCCCCGGTGGGCTGCGGCGTGCGCGCCGACGGCGTGAAGCCAGGTGGACAGTGCCTGGCCGGGGTCCGATTCAGTGAGCAAATCCCCCGCCTTCGCGCAGAGAACCTCGACCCGGTCCTTGAAGACCGCCTCCAGGAGTACCTGCCGGGAGGGGAAGTGGCGGTGCAGGGTGGCTGAACCGACCCCCGCCCGGCGAGCGACCTCCTCCAGGGAGGCGTCGGCGCCGTGCTCGGCGATCAGGGCACCGGCGGCGGCCACGATCTTCTCGACGTTGCGGCGGGCATCGGCCCGCATCGGCCGGCGGGACGGGACGTCGCTGTCCTTCGGCACGTGTACTCCTGACGGCTTGATAAGTGGGGCGGCCCTCCATATTGTAGCGAACGAGAAATGGAGGGCCACCCCACTTAGTGGTGTGGCTCGCCTTCCGCACGGACACAATGGAGAAGGAAGAACGTGAACCTGACGCGGCAGAAGACCGTCGTGGTGGCGGGTGCGACCGGCCTGCAGGGCAGGGCCGTAACCCGTCACCTGCTCCGCGACGGCTGGCACGTGCGCGCCCTGACGCGCGACCCGGACGGGCTCCAGGCCACCGCGCTGGCGAAGGCGGGCGCACAGGTGGTGCGGGCGCGGATGGAGGAAGTCGATTCCCTGACCGCCGCGGCCGAGGGTGCCTGGGGCCTTTTCAGTGTCCAGCCCACCGTCGGCTCACCCGGCACCGCGCCGGACTTCACCGCCGAGGACGAGGTGCGCTGGGGCGCGAACGTCGCCGAGGCCGCGCACGCCGCCGGCATCGGGCACTTCGTGTTCACCTCGGTCGCCGCAGCGGACCGGCACCTCGAGGAGACACTTCCGGTGAACCTGGTCAGCAAGTGGCGGATCGAGCAGCACATCGCCGCCCTCGGCCTGCCCGCGACGATCCTGCGGCCGGTGTCCTTCATGGAAAACTTCACCGGCGGATACGCGCTGCGGAACGGGACCCTCTCCACCGGCCTCGCGCCGACCGTAGCTCAGCAGATCATGGCCGTCGACGACGTCGGCGCCGTCACCGCACTGGCGTTCTCCCATCCCGAGGAGTGGATCGGCCGCGCCGTCTCCCTGGCCGGGGACGAACTCACGCCGGTTCAGATCGCCGCGGCCATCGGAGAGGCGCTCGGCATACCGTTGCCGTACGACCAGGTCCCGATCGATGCGATCCGGGCCCTGAGCGAGGACTTCGCCTACTCCAACGAATGGCTCAACGTCCGCGGCTACCGCGCCGACATCCCCGGCACCCGGAAGATCCACCCCGGCACTATGGACCTTCGCACCTGGCTGGAGCGCACGGGCGCGTCCCAGATCGCCGCGTTCCTCGACTCCGCGCGCACCGCCGGGCAGGACACATGAGCGTCCGCACTCACGGCCTCGGGCGCCGTCAGTCGTATCCGCCCGGTGCGTCGCCTGCCGTCTTGACCTGCTTGCGGTAGGCCCCCGGCGGCGACCCGAAGTGTCGCTTGAAGGCTTTGGCGAAGGCGAACTCCGACGTGTACCCCGTGTGCTGCGCGATGGTGCTCAGCGGGGTCGGCGATCGGTGCAGCAACCGCGCCGCGGTGGCCATCCGCCAGTTGGTCAGGTAGGTCAACGGCGGCTCGCCGACCACCGAGGCGAAGCGGCGGGCGAACGCCGCGCGGGACAGCCCGGCGCGGGTGCCCAGAGACTCCACGGTCCAGGGGTGGCCGGGATCGTCGTGGATCGCCTTCAGGACCGGGGCGATTACCGGGTCGGTCAGCGCGGCCGCCCAGCCCCGGGTCCGCTCCCTCGGTAGTTCGGCGTACCACGACCGGAGGATGTACAGCAGCAGCAGATCGATGAGCGCCGTGACGACCGCGTCCGAGCCCGGCTGCGGCGCGTGGAACTCGGCGCACAGCTGATCGACCGCCGAGCGCAGCGCCGGGTGGCGGCCGGGAACCGCGGGGAGGTGGATGACCTCCGGTAGATCGCTGAACAGCGGATGCGGGCGATCGACGTCGATCGCGTACGCGCCGCACACCAGCACCGTGTGCGGCCCTGGCCCGTCCACGGTGACCTGGCCGATCGGCGAGGAGCGGTCCACGCGGTCCGGTACGAAGTCCACCGGCTCGCGGTCCGGCACGTCGCACAGGATGTGTCCGCTGCCGCGCTGCAGGAACACGATGTCGCCGGGTCCGAGGGCGAGCGGTTGCCCGTTCGGTGGCAGCAGGTGGCAGTGCCCTTCCACCACCACGTGGAATCCGGCTCCTGAGATGGGTTGGAACTTCAGGGCCCACGGGGCGTGCGCGTCGGTGCGAGTCACCATCGGGCGGCCCGTACGCAGGACTTCGAGGGTGTCGCTCAGGATGTCCACAGCGCCACTCTAGCGCCTGTACGGCGAGACGATATGACAGGGAATCGAGACTTCGAGTCATTCAACGTCTCGATGCGGAGGCGTACGTTCTTGCCTTAGCGGGGGCGAAACCCGCACTGCATCGACGAAGGAACGGATCCCATGTCTCTGGTTGGCAAGAAGATCGTGATCATCGGTGGAACCTCCGGCATCGGCTTCGCGGTGGCCCGACAGGCCGCGGCGGCCGGCGCGGACGTCGTGGTCGCCTCCAGCAATCAGGACCGCGTGGACGCCGCGACGAGGCGGTTGGGCGAGCCGGCCGAAGGCCGCCGCCTGGACGTCGCCGACGAAAACGCCATCGCCGCGTTCTTCGAGCAGGTCGGGGAGTTCGACCACCTCGTCTACACCGCGGGCGAATCCCTGCTGATCAAGCCGCTGGTCGACACCACTCCGCAGGAGGCCAGGGCCGTCTTCGAGCGCCGGTTCTGGGGCGCGTTCCTCTCCGCCAAGTACGCTGCCCCGCGACTGCGGGACGGCGGCTCGATCACTTTCAGCTCCGGCGTCCTCGCGGTCCGCCCCCTGGCCGGAACCGCGCTCACGGCTGGTATCACCGGCGGCATCGAGGCCCTGTCCCGGGCACTCGCCGTCGAACTCGCCCCGCTGCGCGTCAACGTGATCCAGCCCGGTGTGATCCGTACCGAGCTGTGGGACGGCAGCGTCCCGGACCCGGAGGCTTTCCTCCAGGACGCCGGTTCCGAGCTGCTCACGCGGCGTGTCGGCACTGCCGAGGAAGCCGCGGCGGCCTATCTCTTCGTCTTGGCCAACGCCTATGTCACCGGCACCACGCTCGCCATTGACGGCGGCGCGGCACTGGTGTGACATGCACGGGCGCCGGGAATCCCTCGGTCTCGAGCGGGTGGCCAGGCCGCGCGGTGTTCAGGTGCCGGGAGAGTTCATCGAGCACCTCGTCGGGTACGTCGTCGGACTCGGGGCATCAAGGTCGACGCGGGCGGCGGCGGGCCCCGTCGACCGCCGGCCGGGTGACAATCACCGGATCTCGTAGGCGGGGCCCAGCATCCGGCTGAGCCCTTTACACCCCCGGTTTCGTGGAAATGGCCCCCGTCCGTGATCAGGCGGAAGCGCTGGTGGGCTTCCGGGCGTTGGACATGCCCGTCCGCTGCGTGAGCAGAACGTCACGCTGCGCCGTTCATTCATCGTTTACGGATCGTGGACGGAGCGCACGTGCACTGATCTCTGCCATCAGGCAGCACAGCCGGAACAGACAGTTGACCGTTCTCGGGAGATTCCTTTGTCCTCAGCACGAAACGTACGACGCGCGGCGATCGTGATCGCCTCCGCGGGACTGGCGATCGCGAGCACCGCCGCCTCGGCCTCCGCCTCCCCGACCACGCCCCGTGGGCCCAAGGCCGGCGCCCACTGCGTCGCCCACGTCAGCACGCACACGACCACGTGTTACGACACCTTCCGTGAGGCGATCGCCGACGCGACCGACGGCCGGGTCACCGACGCCCCCGCGGTGCCGGGGAAGGCCGCCAGGGACAAGGCGTTCGTGGCCGAGCTCAACGCCCCCGCCGGCGCACGCGTCGCGGCGAGCGCCGACGGCGGCGTCGTCGGCGCCGTCTTCTACTGGGACTGGAACTACGGTGGTGCGTCCTGGACGATGGAGATCCCCGAAAGGTGCAAGGACAACGGGACGTGGGACTGGGGCTACACCGACCTCAGCGGCTGGAACGACGCGATCAGCTCCGTCCTCCCCGCGAACAACTGCTGGGTCGCGCTGTACTCGGACATCTACTACAACGGCACGAACCAGCTGTACACGAATGCCACGCCGTACGTCGGCGACGCGATGAACGACCGGGCCAGCTCGGTGCAGCTGACGTAGCAGAGTAGGGCGGGAGCCGGTCCTGCGGACCTGCCCGGCGGATCAGAGGCGGAACCGGCTCTGATCCGCCGGGCCGAAACGTTTGCCCAGACTCAGTCGTCCGACGCGGCCAGCCCGCTCAGTGCGGCCCCCAGGCGGACCACTCCCGGTGCTTTGACCAGCGAGGTCCCGTGGGCGTCCACTCGGCGCATCAGTGGTGTCATCAAGGGCAGCCCGGAGGGCGGCTGGTCCGCGCCCACGGCGACGTGCAGGCGCGCTACGAACCGGGCGAAGCCGGCAGGGCTCGCCGGGTCGTCCGGATCGCCCGCGAAACGCTCGGCCCTGGCCATGGCAGCCTCCGACTCCCCGACGCGTCCGGTGGCGCGCAGGACGAGCGCCAGCAGCACCCCCGACATGTGAAGGCGCCGGGCACTGCCCGTCGCCTCCGCCCAGTCGAGCGCCTCGCGCAGGTCCGTCTCCGCCGCCGCGTACTCGCCCACCAGACACGAAAGCCAGGCCCGCGTGTGCAGCGCTCGGGCCCGGTACTCGAGTTCGCCGGCCTCCGCCGCCCGCCGAGCGGCCGATCCGGCGAGCCGACAGGCGTCCTCGTAGTGACCACGGCTCGGAAACAGGCTGCAGACCGCGATCAGCGTCAGCAGTTCCACGGCCGAGCGCAGGGCGTCGGGGACCGACGCCAGCGATTGCTCCACGGCGGAGGTCAGCACGGCGTGCTCCGCGCGGAACCAGGCACGGGCCTGCTCGGTACCTTCGAAGGCGATGCCCGGATGGCCCGCTGCGTGGAGCCAGGGGGGCGAGGGGACGTCGTCGGGCAGAGCCGTCCTCGCCACACGCACCGCGCTGCCGTAGAGGAGGGCCAGGACCCGGCGCAGCGCCGCCGCCCGGTCCTCGGCGCGTTCGGCGGATTCGGCACGGCGTCGGCCGTAGAGCCGGAGCAGGTCGTGCAGGCGATAGCGGCCCGGAGCGGGGGACTCCAGCATTCCGGCGTCGACCAGGCCCTCCGCGAGGCCCTCGGCCACGTCCTCCTCGACGCCGAGCAGAGCGGCGGCGACGGGCAGCGGCACGTCGGGAGCGTCGAGGAGAGACAGGAGACGAAACGCCCTGGCCTGATCGGGCATCAGGGCCCGGTAGCCGAGTTGGAAGGCGGACTCCACCGCGTGGCCGCCGTGGCTCAGCTCGCCGAGCAGCGTGCGGGTGTCGGTCAGCCGCGCTCCGAAGGCGCGCAGGCTGTGGCCCGGCAGGGCGGCGAGGCGGGCCCCGACGATGCGCACGGCGAGCGGCAGACGGCCGCAGGAGGCGGCCAAGGCCCGTGCGGCTTCGGGCTCGGCGGCCACTCGTGCGGAGCCCGCGAGGGCGCCGAGCAGCGTCACCGCCTCGGCCTCGGCGAAGACGTCCACGGCAAAGGAACGGGCGCCGGGGACCGCGATATGAGGAGCCCGGGTGGTGACGAGCACCGCAGAGCCGGCCGTTCCGGGCAGGAGGGGGCGCACCTGGGCGGCGTCCCGGGCGTCGTCCAGGACCAGCAGCACCCGCCGGTCGGCGAGCAGGGTGCGCAGCAACGCGGCCCGCTCTTCCACGTCCAGCGGCAGCCGGTCGGGCGGGGTGCCGAGCACGGAGAGGAGATCGGCGAGCACACCGGCCGGGTCCGCGGGAGTGGCGCCGGCACGCAGACCGACGTACAACTGCCCGTCGGGGAAGGCCGCACGCAGGCCGTGTGCCACGTGCACGGCGAGCGCGGTCTTGCCGACGCCTCCGATGCCGGTGACGGTCGCGATGGCCATCGCCGGGCTGTGCCCGGGACGGGCCCGGAGGAGGTGGTCCCTTATTTCGCCGATGAGTCGGTTGCGCCCGGTGAAGTACCCGATGTCGGAGGGGAGCGGCGACGCGGTCCTCCTCGTGCCGTCCTGCGCGGTGCCTGCGGCCGCAGGAGCTCCGGGCCGCCGGTCCGCCCCCGTGGACGGCTGCCGCTGGTGGCCCATGGCACCGGCCGATCGGTGCGCGGACAGGTACGGGGCTGCTGAGCCGCCCCCATCGGGTGCTCCCGACCGGCGATCGTCCGTGGCGGCCGGGCGGGACGGGGGCAACGGACGGACGCCGGTGCCGCCGGGCCACGCGAGGGAATGCACGCTCCGTCCCGTACGCAGCCCACGATGCAGGTCCCTGAGCTCCGCCGACGGATGCGTCCCCAGTTCCCGCGCCAGCACCTCGCACGCCTCGTCGAACACCCGGGCCGCCTCCACTTGGCGCCCGGTGCGCTGCAGAGCCAGCATCAGCAGCCCGTGCGAGCGCTCCCGCAGTGGGAACTCCCTGACCATCGAGCGCAGTTCGGTGACCACCTCCCCGTATCGCCCCAGCTCGACGGCCGTGGCGTACAGGTCTTCGCGTGCCGCCGCGAGGGACTCGGTCAGCTGTTCGCGGCGGCGCTCCGCCCAGGGCCCCGGAACCCCGGCCAGGGGGACGCCCTGCCAGCGCCCGACCGCACGCGTCAGCCGCTCGTACACGGCCTCGGCCGTCCCGCCCCGGTCCGCGGTCTCGCGCGCGAACACCTCGGCGTCCACGACAACCGCCCGCGTCGGGAACCGATAGCCGCCTTCCGCGGTGACGATCAGCCGGCTTCCCGACCGCACCGGCCGGTCCGGCTCCAGGGCCGCGCGCAACTGCGAGACGTACGTGCGGACCGCCGAGGACGCACTACGTGGTGCGGCAGCCGGTCCCCACACCCCCTCCACCAGCTGCCCGACCCCGACGACGTGGCCACGCCGCAGCACCAACATCGCGAACACCGCCTGTTGCAGCGGCGGTCCGAGCGCGATCCGCTCGTCGCCCAGCCGGGCACCCACCGGTCCGAGGAGCCGCACCGCGAGGGGCCGCGATCGTTCCTGTGCCTCCGTCAACCCTTGCATGACCACCCTCCCCTGGCCCGCCCCGGAACACGCCGTCGCTCGTTCCGCCCGGCCGGCGCCGAACCGTTCATCGACATCGGTGGTTTCCTCCGTCCGCGTGATGCGTCAAGGGGACGTGGGCGCAGGTGTTGCTCCCGTCGAAGGCGGCGGTCTTCGACGGGAGCGCGCTGCGGACGAGACGAGGGCTATGCCTCGAGCTCCTGCGGGTCGTCCGACTCGTCCGGCTGACTCGGTGTGTCCACGGCGTCGATGCCGATGTCGTGCTCATCGATCGGCGCGATACGGTCTCCCGGACGGGCTCCGTCCATGCTGTCCTCCTGTTGTGATCGCGCGTGCGTGCGCTCGGTGGTCGCCGCGGGAACGCGGCTGGTCCCCGGCGGGTTCACGAGGGGTGGCGCAGGTGCTCAGCCGACATCGGGAACAGCAGGACGTCGGCGTGGATGCCACGTAGCGCCGGGTACTGCTTCTCTCGCCCCTGCTGTTCGAAGCCCACTCGTGAACCGGAAACCGACTCGTAGTAGGTCATCCGCCGATAGACGGTTGATCAACAACCGATCAACGGACACGCCGGCTACGGGCTCATCCCTTTTCCGGCCGCCTTCCGGAAGCGCCGGAGCGTCACCGTCGACTCGACGGTGTCCCGTGCAGCCTGTTGGTCGATAGGCTTACGCGTCGACCCGGCATTCGATCCACGACGGCGCGGACCGAGTACCGCTTCCCTCGCCCGGGCCGCGGACCATACTGGTCGGGCCCTGATCGCCCACTGAACGGTTCCATGGCCAAGAACAGCACTTCATCGACCACCGTCCCCGACACCGCCTGGCTCGGGCGCGGGCGTCACCTCGGGCCCGAGCCCGAGCGGGACGTCCGGCGCAACCTGCTCGCCCTCAAGGCGGCCCGGGTGATCGACGACTTCCTGGACCTCGACCCCGTCGAGGCGGCGCGCTCCACCGACCTGTACCCCCGGGACGAGTCCGCCGACCCCGGCCCGTCCGCCCGCCGCCTCTTCGAAGCCCGCTGGTGCGTGGCCGACGGCGTCACGGTGCGCGCACAACTGACCACGTACGAGCCCGAGTCCCGCCGCATGAAGAGCGAGGGTGTCACCTGGGTCCTCGCCGCCGAGGCCGAGCGGGCGTGGGAGGCGGGCTGGCCCTCACCAGCCACCGTGTTCTGGCCCGACAGCGAGCAGGTCGCGTGGGACCACGAGACGGTGCCGGGCGTGCGCCTGCGGACGACGAACCACCTGCCGAAGGACGACGACGAGTTGCGCCGCCTGCTGCGGGCCTGCACCCGACAGAGCTGGTTCATCCATGTCGTGGTGCACGAGGCGATGACGCCGGACGCCCTGGGACGCCGGCCGATCACGGCGTTCCTGCCACCGAGCCTGCGGCACCGGGTGGTCGAACACCGAGCCACACCGGAGCAGGCGCGGATCGCCGACTTCGTGATGAAGCGTGAGCTGGGTGTGGGGATGCCGCGCGGCGGCGCCGTCATCCTGCCCCCGACACCGCAGGCCCTCGATTACGACGCGGAGCACTTCACGATACGCAATGTCTTCCTGGACGGCACGGAACCCACCGAACTCCTGGACAAGATCAAGGAGTTCGCCTCACTGCCCCAGCCGATGCCGGACGACGCCGAACAGATCCTGACACGGCTGCGCCAAGGCTGGCACCTGCTCACCCCCGCCGAGGAACTGGTCCACGCACGGGCCATGGTCACCAGGTACGCCAAGGCCCTCGAAGCCATGACAGCATCCTGCGACCTGTACCGGGAAGCCGCCGAGTCGGCGCTCGACGCCCTCGCCGAGGCGACCGGCGGCGACGGCGCCCCCCGGGCGGCATCGCCGACGTCGGCCAAGGCGGACCCCTCACCGTGGAAGACCCTCACGAAGACGCTCGCCCGCTTCCGGGGCCCGAACCCCCAAGCGCCGGACACCGAGGTCCAGCAGCGTCCGCACGGCGAGTGAGACGTAGCGGGCGAACGGACCGATCACTCTCCGGCCGTCCCGAGGGGGAGCCGGTCGGCCGCAGTCGTCGCCCGACACGAGTGGCGTCGAAACCGCAGACGGCGACCGGTGTCGAACGCTGCCGCCCAGAGTAGCGCCGGTGGCCGCCGTCGGAGCGGAGCGGGGTGATGAGGCGGGCCTCTCCGAGGGCGCGGAGGAAGCCCTGGGTCGTGCCCGGTAACAGGGACCGGCTGCTGGTCAGGGCCTGGATCGTGGGCTACTTCAGCTGTCCCGACCACTGACGGGCCGCTGCCACCGGGTATTGGGGGGTTCAGCGGGCGAGGGAGACGGCGAAGGGCTTGAAGCCGTGCCGGCGCAGGATGTGGGGCACGACCAGGATCATGGCCTCGGTGGCGCGGGCGGTGGTGATGTCGCCGAGGTCCTCGATCCGTTCGGGCTGCCAGCCCAGGTCGCCGAGCAGGCCGGTGACGGTCCTCTTCGCGTCTTCGTCGTCGCCCGAGAGGTAGGCGGTCGGTGGGACGGCCAGGGTGTCGGGGGCGGTCATGACCATGAAGAGCATGGTGTTGAGGGTCTTGACCACACGGGTGTCGGGGAGCGCGGCCTGGAGCTTCTCGGCGAGGCTGCTGCCGGGATAGCACAGGTCGCCGGGCAGGCCGTCCCCGTCGTCGCGGGTGGCGTTGGCGACGTCGATGAGGATCTTGCCGGCGAGTTCGGTGCGCAGGTCGGTGAGGCGGTCCAGGGTGCTGTCGCCGGGCGTTGCGTTGATCACGATGTCCGCGGTGCGCGCGGTGGTGCGCTGGTCGGCGAAGGCGATCCGCGGGGCGAGCCCGGCGGTGCGGGTGGCGGTGTCTCCGGTGCTGCGGCCGCCGAGGGTGACGTGGTGTCCGGCTGCGGAGAGCTTGCCGGCGAGGTTGGTTCCGACGCGGCCGGCGCCCAGGATGCCGATGCTGGTCATGGGGTGTTGCTCCTTTGGGTATCGGGGGGAAGTCCGGTCAGGCGATCGGTGTGAGGACCTTGAGGGCGGTGGTGTGGATGCCGGGGGCGGCGGCCAGGAAGTCGCGGCTTCCGGTGTTCCAGGGTTCGCCCGTCAGATCGGTGACGGTGCCTCCGGCCTCGGATACCAGCAGGGCGCCGGCGACCAGACCGGAGCGGACGTCGGAGAACTGCCAGAACGCGTCCATGCGTCCGGCGGCGACGTGGATGAGCTGCATCGTGGCGGGAACGGACACGCGCACCACCAGGCCGTTGATGAGCATCGCGGTGACGGAGTCACCGATCCGCCGGAAGGTGCGCTCGTCCTCGCCGGGCTTGGCCTGGCCGGTGCCGACGAGCGCGGCGCCCAGGTCGGTCTTGGCGGACACCTTCAGGGGCCGGTCGTTCAGGCGGGCACCGCCGCCGGCGACCGCGGTGTAGGTGTCGCCGTTCAGCGGCAGGTGGACGACGGTGAGTACCGGCTGGTTGTCGCGGACCAGGGTGGCGGTGACGGCCCAGTCGTCCATGCCGTGGACGTGGTTGATGTTGCCCTCGGCGGGGTCGACGACCCACCACTCCCCCGACGGGAGGGCGCCGCCGGCCAGCTCGTCCTCGGCCCACTGCGACCCCGGCCGGGCCCGCAGCAGCGGTTCCCGCAGCACGTCCAGCACCGCGTCGTCGTTGGCGTGGATCTCGCCCACGACCTCGTCCAGGCTCACGCCGCGGGCGTGCGGGGTGTGGCGGTCGCGCAGCGTGACTCCGGCGGTCTTCACCGCAGCTGTCACGTCGGACAGGAGCGTCGTACCGGCGTCGAAAGGCATGGCTGTGCTCATGGCGGGCTCCCTGGGGTGGGTCGAAGCGGGGCAGTTGTCTCGCTCCCGCACTTCGAAGGTAGGCCGCACGGTGATTAACAACAAGTGCATGCTTGTCACTTGTAGAGTTACCGCCATGCAACTGGATCTGAACCTGCTCACCGCCCTGGACGCCCTGCTGGAAGAGGGCAGCGTCGCCGGCGCGGCAGCGCGCCTCCACGTCACCGCACCGGCGATGAGCCGCTCCCTGGGCCGCATCCGCAAGGCCACCGGTGATCAGATCCTGGTCCGCACCGGCCGCAGCATGGTCCCCACCACCCGCGCGCTGGCCATGCGCGCCGAGGTTCACGCCGTCGTGCAGCAGGCCCACCGACTTCTGTCCGCGCAGCAGGAACTCGACCTGGCAGCTCTCGACCGGGTGTTCACCGTGCGCTGGCACGACACCCTGACCGCAGCCTGCGGGACCGCCTTGACCACGACCGTCCACCAACAGGCCCCCGGCGTCCGGCTGCGCCTGTCCGCCGAACCCGGGACGGACGACGCCGAGCTGCGCCGGGGCGAGGTCGACCTCGAATCGAGCTCCAGCACTCCGACGCTCCCCGACATCCGCCACCACCTCGTCGGCAGGGACCGGCTGATCGTCGCCGTCCGACCGGGCCACCCGCTCACCGAAGGGCCGCTGAGCGTTGAGCGTTACGCAGCCGCCGAACACCTCACCGTTTCGCGGCGCGGAAACCTGCGCGACCCCATCGATGACGCCCTGTCCACACGCGGCCTCGAACGACGCGTCGTCGCCGCCGGGCCCACCGCCGCCTTCGCCCTCCAACTCGCCCTCGACACCGACCTGGTCGTCACCCTCCCCGACGCGGTCACCCGAACGGCCCGGGAACAACTCGGCCTGACCACACTGCCGCCGCCACTCCCGCTGCCCGACGTCCCCCTCTACCTGCTGTGGCACCAGCGCTACGACGACGACCGCGCCCACGCCTGGCTGCGAGAACTGGCCACCGAAGCCGTCCAGGCACTGTTCACACCACCGACCGCCTCTCAACATTCCCTCGCGAACGGGTGATGAAGTGTCGTTCTGGGCGCTGGGGGCGCCGGCCAGGGATCCGCTTGGGTCGCCGCGGGACGATTACGCCTAGTGGGCGATCGGGCCGACGGGGCCGTTGTGGCCCGCCGTGCCGAGGGATCCGCGCCGCACGCGCTGCCAGGCGGTGATGCCGGCGGAGGTGCCCGTCTTCTTCAGCTTCAGGACGTACAGGATGCCCGTGTCGCGGTCCGATTCGGTCGTTGCGATGGGAGCGGTGAGGACGAGCTCGGCCGTGCGGTCGCCGTCCACGTCCAGCAGTGCCCCGCCGGTGAGGTGGGGGTCGGTGTCCTGCGCGGCCGCCCAGGTGAACCGGCCGGCAGTGGCGGGGCCGCGGGTGGAACCGAACAGGAGCGCCGCGTAGCCGGGGGTGTCGTGTTCGCCGTCAGAGGTGCGGCGGGAGATCGCGAGCAGGTCGGGGATGCCGCTGCCGTCCACGTCGCCGACCGCCAGGTCGGCCCCGAAGAGGGTTCCCTCCACCCGCGGGCGGCCGGCGTTGGCGGCGGTGAGCACGGTCGTCGCCGTCGCGGGGAGGCCGTTCTTGCCGCCGCGCACGACGGCCACGGCCCCCTCGTTGCACTTCCCGCCGTTCGCGTACTTGCCGGAGACGGCCAGGTCCGCGTACGTGCCGCCGTACAGCCGGCCCGTGACGGCCGTGGTGGCGGAGTAGGACAAGCCGCCGGTGATGCTCCCGAGGGCCAACTTCGCGGAGGTCAGGTACTGCGCCCCGGTGCGCGTGAGCGGGCCGCCCGTACCGCCGCGCAGCACCGTCACCGAGCCCGCGGGCCTGGACCTCTGACTCGTCCCGCCCGGGCCGGTGCAGATGAACTCGGGCGTGCCGGCGGGCGCGGGGTCGTACGGGGCGACGACGACCAGCTCGTCCGCGGGAGTGCCGGCCAGGTTGCCGGTGGCGAGCCGCTCGCCGAAGCGGCTCCTGAGGCCCGCCGTGCCGGGTACGCCCCCGGTGTCCTGGGTGAGGACCCTCGCGCCGGTGGCGGTGAGACCGCTCGCGCCGCCGCGCAGGACCGTCACGGATCCGGCGTCGGCCTTGCTGCCGACGTCTTCGAGCGGGGCGCCGACGGCGAGGTCGGCGTAGCCGTCGCCGTCGAAGTCGCCGGCGGCCAGTACGTCGGAGAAACGGTCGGAGGCCTCGGCCAGGTCGGGGACCCCGGGGGTGTTCTGCGTGAAGACCTTCGCCCGCGTGTAGTACGGGGCGCCCGCCCTGCCGTACAGGACGGTCACGGCGCCCGCCGAGACGACACCGCCGACGGTGGCGAAGGGGGCGCCGACGGCGAGGTCGGTGCGGCCGTCGGCGTTGAAGTCCCCGTACGCGAGGGCCGTGCCGAACTCCTCGAAGCGGGCGGGATCGTTCCTGAGCGGGATGCCGGGGTCGTTCTGGTTGACGGCTGCCGCCCCGCGGCCGAGCGTGCCGACCGCCCCGCCCGGGATGAGCTGGATCTCCTGGCCACCCCCGTAGAAGCCGCCGTAGACGGCGAGGTCTGCTTTGCCGTCGCCGGTCAGATCGCCCCGCACGGCCTTCGGGGCCGCGGCCGCGACGGGGGCGACCGGCGTCTCGGCCCGGGAGGGGGCGGCCGTTAACCCGGCCGTGAGGACCGCGGCGACGGCCGATGCCCCGAGAACTCTGCTGATCTTCATCATGTGCATGACGCGCACGCTACCGAGCGGGGCGGTGCCGCGGTACGGGGTGTCGCGCATCGGCAGCGACGCCGAAGCCCTGGAAGGCGTCGAGGAGTTGTGGGCGGTGCACGCTGGGCCGCGGAGAACGTAAATGCGTCGACAGCTCCCCTCGGTACCCGGCAAAGTGGCCGTCCGTGACGAGCAGTGAACTGTGGACCCGTGCGACCGCCGACCGCTACGACGCCGAAGAGGTCGAAGCGTCCTCGGCCGCCGTTCTCGGACCGACCCTCGCCTTCCTCGCGGAGCTCGCCGGAGACGGCCGGGCACTGGAGTTCGCCATCGGAACCGGACGGGTGGGAGTCCCGCTCAGGGAACGCGGCGTGCCGGTGGTGGGCATCGAACTGTCCGAGCACATGGCAGCGGTGCTGCGGCGCAAGATCGACGAGGACACGCTCCCGGTAGTCATCGGGGACATGGCCACCACCGTCGTTCCCGGCGAGTTCACCCTGGTCTATCTCGTCTACAACACCATCACGAACCTGCTCACGCAGGACGAGCAGGTCGAGTGCTTCCGCAACGCCGCACGACATCTGGAGCCCGGCGGCCGATTCGTCATCGAACTGGGCGTGCCGCCGCTGCGGTTCCTGCCGCCCGGCCAGGTCGCGGTGCCGTTCGATGTCTCCGAGCAGCATCTCGGCTTCGACACCTTCGATCTGGTCGAGCAGATCCTCGTCTCGCACCACTTCACCCGCGACGGCGACGACGGCCGCTACCGCCGCGACAACTCCCGGCACCGGTACGCCTGGCCGGCAGAGCTCGACCTGATGGCGCGGATCGCTGGGCTCGAGCTGGAACGTCGCGTCGCGGACTGGGACGGGGCTCCGTTCACGCAGGACTCCGCGAAGCACATCTCCGTCTGGCGCAAGCCAACCTGAGGTCGCCCACCGGGCTGTCAATGTGGGCCGTACCTGTCTGGGAACTCCTATCGGGAGTTCAGACGTCGCCAGCAGATCAGTCCACGACCGGGATGGCCCGCGGCTCGGCGGGCTCAACCCGCCGGGCCGCCGCCGTATGGGCCCGGCCGGCGGGTCCGCGAACACATCGGCCTTGTGCCACGCGTACGGTTGGCACCCCCACCGCTACCCGCGGTTCAGTGCTCGCAGAGGGAGAACTCCCTTTCGTAGAGCTGCTCATTGTGTTCGTCGACGAAGAACTTCCGTTCCTGCATGAGTTCCTCGCGGTACGTCTTGGCCTGCTCGAGCGTCATGGTCGATGTGTCGGACCAGGGCTGCTGCGGCGGCACGTCGGAGGTCGAGACGATCTGCTCCGCCGGGTCGACCAGGAAGAACGCGAGGATCTTGCGGTGTCCCGGGCGGGTGGGGTCCGCGAGGCGGAACGCGTCCACGCGGTGCTGCAGGACGTTGGGGAACGCCAGGCAGCGGCCCGCCGGGGTCGGTACCGAGCCCAGCGCCTGGTTCAGCGCGTCTTCGTCCTGAAGGCCGTAGACCTCGCGCAGCCCGGCGTCGTCGTTCTGCTGATAGTCCGGGTCGTCGAGTGCGGCCCGGAATCCCAGCCGGCTCTCGGTGATGTTCTCGCTGTCCCAGTAGTAGATGCCGGTCGAGACGATCCGCTCGTTCAGCATCCCCTCGACGTGCCAGGAACCACCGGGGTACTCGGGCTGGTCCGGGGTGAGGTGGACGTTGGCGAGCTTGACGATGACCTGGAGCCGGCGGCCGCGCAGGTCGACCCGGGAGGCGTCGGGCAGGGCGGGCGGGCTGAAGTCCGGGGCGTCCGGGATGATCGGGTGGCGGTTCTCGAACCAGGCCTCGTACGCCTCGTCCCAGGCGGCGCGGGCCTCCATGTAGGTGTCGTTGTCAGGGTAGGACGACTTGTGCGGGTACTCCGGTTCCGAGTCGTACCAGCCGTAGGGATCGGCCTTGATCCGCAGGGGCCGCGGGTGCCTCAGGTCGGTGAGCACGTTCTCGAACAGGGGGCGCAGGCGCGCGAACACGTCCGGCAGGACGGACTCAAGTGCGCGATGCGCCTCGGGGTGGACGTTGTTGACGTAGGAGCGGAAGGCGACGGCGCCGTCGTCACTGACGTCGACGTCCGTGGGCAGCCACTGGAACCTCTCCGAGAACTCGTACTTCGCGTAGTGGTTCGTCGGGTTGTGCCAGGCCCGCTCGGGCCCTCCACTCACCTCCCTCACCAGGCAGAACAGCGAGGGGTGCACGAGGTCCAACACCTGGCCGTCGGATCCGGGATGCCAGTCGCGCTCCGCTTCGGGGACCTCTTCCAAGACCCGGGCCGCCTCACGCAACCGGGACCTGAGCTGCTCGTCGACGAGGGTGTCCGACTGCCAGACCCCGTCGACCGCGGACACCTCGATGCCGGTGCGCGCGTCCCGCAACGCGGCGTAGTGCCCCAGCTCGGCGAGAACGTAGCGCACCTGCGCTTCGGTCAGGCCCTGCGCCATCGCTTCCTGCGTCCACCGGGCGACGATGTCGGCGTCGTTCATCTTGTCGAACCACGCGGGCTTGGCGCGCAGGTGCGAGCTGCACTGCATGATCTGCAACTCCCGCAGCGTCCGGGGCGTCGCGAACGCCGGGGAACGGGAGGTCTGGAAGGGCAGCGGGAAGGCTGACAGGCCGGTCACTTCTGGTGGTCCTCACGATCGGTGTGCGGTGCCCGGAAGGATAGCCCGGCCCACTGACACCCCAGCCGCGGGCCCCTGGGCAGGGACGACCCTGTGCATGACCGAGTCCCGGGCCGGCCGGTCACGTTGGTTTCGGGTGACGTCGTGGGGCGCGGTTACCGCACGGTGGGCTGTGGGGACTCGTCGGACGTGCGCGAAGCCGGAGCTGGTCGGCTTCTGGGCGGACCCTGGCGGAGCACTGCCCTCCCGTTCAGGCGGTGCCTAGTGTCGTCTGCACGGCGCGGGCCTGGGGAGGGTCACGCGCCGGCCGTCCAGGGACAATCCCTCGGCCGTCGTTCCTCATTCATCTGGAGGGGTCATGCAGATACTCGCTGTACGCCGATGGGCCGTCGTCGCCGCGACCGCCGCAATCGCCGCGCTGTCGGTTGCCACGCCCGCGCATGCCCGTGCGGAGGTCTTCCACTTCGACGGTCAGAACAACGCGACCCGCCGCTGCATGGACGACAGCTTCGCGTACGGGCTCCGGGCCTTCGACTGCAACAGGACGGACTTCCAGCAGTTCCGGTTCGGCGACGGCACGTACTACCACGAGCTGCGGAACAAGGTGACCGGCCGGTGTATCGACGACAGCTTCGCGTACGGGCTGCGGGCCTTCGACTGCAACAGCATGAGCTACCAGCAGTGGTCGGTCAGCAACACCACCGGCGGGACGACCTTCAAGAACCGGGCCACCGGCCGCTGCATCGATGACAGCTTCGCGTACGGGTTGCGGGCGTTCGACTGCAACGGGATGAACTTCCAGAAGTGGTGGGGGGTCCACGCGAACTGACCGCGCCCCGCAGGGCGAAGGACCTGCGCGTCGTTGTCGCGGGCGCCGGTTCCACCGATGTGGCACCGGTCCGCAGAAGCCCTTCCATCGGGTCAGCCGTTGGCGCTGACGGCTGACCCGATGGTCCCCAAGGCCGTTCCCCTACACGGATGGCGTCGGCGAAGCGGTGGCGGGGTCGGGGCGTGGACGCGGTGAACTGCGCATGCTGAGGAAGCGGTGACGGCGAGCATCTCGTGACACGGCGCACTCGTCCGCTGCGCGACGTTCGTCTGTCCCCGGGCCGACCGTTATGCCGCGTGATCGACGAGTGCGTCGAACCGACCCAGCGTCCCGGCTACGTCCGCTGTGGCGCTGCCACCCGGCGTATACATGGTGACCGGCTTCTGCAGTGTCCAGGGCTGGTTGACCGGGGGGAACGCCTTGATGTTCTCCGACCTCAGCGTGACGTACCGTGTCGGATATGTGGCCCCGAGGTCGATCTCCTCTTTGGCCGCCTTGTCGTGGTGCGAGACGGTGAGGGCCATGTGGACGAGCAGCAGTCCGGCTGAGGTCAGGGTGCTGAGCGGCGTCCACTTGGAGTTCGACATGGTCAGAGCGAGGAGAGTGCCGCTGTCGGGGGTCGACGGGCTCATGTCCGCCTCCATCCTGAACCCCTGGACCTCCAGGACGCAGCCATTAGCGTTGCTCGACTGCACCATGAAGGTGATGCCACCCTTGAAGTCGAGCGTGAGGACTCCCAGGGGCTTCAGCTTCAGCGGCACGTTGGCGGCGTACATGGTGCAGAGGATGTTCGTCCCCACCGGTGGCAGAGGGACCGACGGCGTCCTCCCCGCCCTCGAGTGCGGTGCGGCCGCATAGGCGCTGCCCGAGAGCAGCACTCCGGTACCCACCATCGCGGCTGCGGCCGCGGCCTCCCTCAAAAACCCGCGGCGGTCGCTCTCTGCACGGGCCATGCCTCGTTCAGTCCGTTCAGTCATACGGCTGGTCTCCATTTCTCGAACAGCTCGCCGTTGTGGACACCGACGGGAACCTCCTCGCAACCCACGTCGCAGCGCCCTCGATCCAGCCCCGCCCCGGCGCACGAGGTCTGGAATCCATTCTGAAAACCTACGACTACCCGCTTCCGTAGAAGAGCTCACGCTGCTACCCCTGAACGCGCCAGTTGGCCGGTCCGGCCCACTGGCGCGCTCCATCACAGCGGGCGACAATGCCCTCCACGTCGCCTCGACCCCGTAATCAAACATGTAATCCAATAGGACGGTCCCGAGCCTTCAGGGGGAGGTACGCAGGAACCCCCGTTTCATTGCTGACGCAGGCGCCGGATCGGTTTCAGGGCGAGACCCGTGATCCCCGCAACGCAGCTACCCACCGCGCACACCGCCGCGGCGAGCGTGGCCCCTTGGGCGTCGGCGAGTGCGCCGAGCGCGTTGTTGCCCACCACCAGCGCCAGACTCTGAACGAGCACCAGCAACGCCTGCATCCTGGCCAGGTGGGTGTCCGGGAAATCGGTCAGCACCAGAGGACCGATATGGCAGGCGAACATCCCGGAACCCGCACCGACGACGGTTCCTCCGGCCACGGCCACGGCCACGGCGGCTGTCTCGGCCGGGGCCACTGCGATGATTCCCGGCGCCAGGAGACCCTCCCCACGAGGGGACCAGCAGCAAGGTGCGCGGAAGGGTGACCGGGCGATGGTCCGGGTGCCGATGCCCTGGTCGCCGCTGTTGCGGAGCCGGAGGCCAGCGTCGAGGAAGAGGAAGCCGTTGTCGCGGCGCCAGAAGGGCCCCGCGTTCTTCGACTCCATCAGGTCTTCCTCTGCTTCGACTGGTGGCGATGATGATCGCCCGAAGCCGCACGGAGGCCGTCGTCCATCGTGACGTCGCCCCCCCGGTGCAGCGGTCCCGCTGTGGCCCCGAGTGGCTTCAGCTGGATGTGGGGGTGGGGGCGACGCCGAGGGCGCTGCCCAGCCGGGCCACGACAGCGGAGTAGTCGGTGTCACCCTTCATGAGGGCGGTCTGGGCTTTGGTGACCTGGGCGGCATCGTTGGCGGTGGCAGCGGTGAGGCACTCGGTCGCGCCCTGCCGCAGACTCGTGAGCGCCGAGCCCGCTCCACCGCCCACCGCCCTCCCGCGCGTTTCCGCCTGCCACCCCGCGCCGCCCGCGCACCCGCCCACGCCCACGCCCCAAGCAGCCCAACAGCGCGTGCAGTTGGACTCCGCGGCGGTAGCGCGACCAGTCCCCGGTCGAGCTCCTCGGCGACCTCGCCGGCGGTGGGAGTACGCCTGGGCCGGCCGCCCTTCAGGACCCCCCGCAGTTCACCCGCTTCGACGGGCTGTTGCAGGTCGACCTGTGCGCCGAGCGCTTCGGCAGCCTGCACCCCGAAAATGCGCAGGAAGTCTTCAAGGATTCCGAATTGGTCTTCGCTGCGGTCGACGGCACCTGGAGCGCCCTGGAGCCGTGGACCCCGTGGCCGGGCCCGGTCGGCCTCCTGGCCTCAGCACGGGCCGACACCGCGGACAGGAACGCCCCGGCTGTCCGAGGCGTCACGGGCGGGACCTCCATCCGCTGTCGTCCCGGGCGGCGGCAGTCAACGGAGCCCACCCCGCGGCGACATCGAGCACGTCGGTGACCGGGGCCGTGGCAGCGACCTTCTGCATCGGACTCTCCTTCGATTCCACGTTTCCGATGGGCAAAACGCTACGTTGCATTCACTAAATATTCAATGCTCGCGTTGCGCAGAATCACAATTAAGGCAGCTCAGAGCCCACAAATCGTTGCAACAACTCTGGCGACTAATGCAACGAAGACGTCCATACGTTGCAATGAGCTGAGCGTGAACGCTATGCCGGGGAGGCGGCGCCCGTGTCTTCGCTGTTGCGCTCCGCTGGCGCCCCCGTTCGCCGCCGGCGCCGTACGCACTCCTCGGGAGCGGGGACCGGCTGCGGGGTGGGTCTCGCCGGCCCGGCCGACGGTCACGGTGCGTGAGCGGTGGTCGGGACATGCGCCGGTGAGGGCGGAGGCTACCGGGCTCGGGGGCGCTCGTCACGCCCGGTGTCCGGCATGCCCGTACCGGGACCAAAGACCCTGTGGACGACAGGGCCGGAAGTCCTGCCATGCGGGACCTTCGGCGGTCGGCGACCCCGCGCCGAGAGGCTTTGGTGTACGGAGCCTCTTTGCAGTCGTCACGAAAGGTAACCTCGTGGACCCCGCCAATATCACGGTGACCGACGAACGGGCGGTGAAGCGTGCCGTCAAGGCCACAGCCCTCGGAAACGCGATGGAGTGGTTCGATTTCGGGGTGTACAGCTACCTCGCCGTCACTATCGGAAAGGTGTTCTTCCCATCGGGGAACGCCACAGCGCAAATCCTCGCGTCCTTGGCGGCCTTCGCCGCGGCCTTCCTGGTCCGGCCGCTGGGCGGCATGTTCTTCGGCCCGCTCGGTGACCGCGTGGGCCGGAAGAAGATCCTCGCCCTCACCATGATCATGATGGCGGCGGCGACGCTCGCCATCGGCCTGATCCCCGGCTACGCCACGATCGGCGTGTGGGCGCCGGCCCTGCTGGTGCTGTGCCGCATGGTGCAGGGCTTCTCCACGGGCGGCGAGTACGGCGGTGCCGCAACGTTCATCGCCGAGTACGCCCCTGACCGCCGCCGCGGCTTCTGGGGCAGCTTCCTGGAATTCGGCACGCTCGTCGGCTACATCGCCGCGGCCGGCCTGGTCACCGGGCTGACGCTGCTGCTCGGCGACGCCGTCATGCTGGAATGGGGCTGGCGGCTGCCGTTCCTGATCGCGGGTCCGCTGGGGCTCGTCGGCCTGTACCTGCGACTCAAGCTGGACGAGTCGCCCGCGTTCCGGGAACTGGAGGGCCGCACGGCCGGCGCGCCGGTCGAGAAGGTGCCGCTGCGCAAGGTCCTGTTCGCCGATCCCCGGGCGCTGGCGCTGTGCGTGGCGCTGGTCGCCGCGTTCAACATCACCGACTACATGCTGCTGTCGTACATGCCGACGTACCTGTCCACTCTCGGCTTCGACGAGACCGGCGGCCTGTTGTCGATCGTCGCCGTCATGCTGGTGCTGCTCGCCCTGGTCAACCTGGTGGGCCGGCTCTCGGACCGTGTGGGTCGCCGTCCGGTGCTCATCGGCGGCTCCGCCGCGTTCGTGGTCCTGGCCCTCCCCTGCTTCCTCCTCATCCGCCAGGGCAGCCCGGTCGCCGTGTTCACCGGCCTGCTCGTCCTCGGCCTGGCCTTGGTCACCTACCTGGGGGCGATGAGCTCCACGCTGCCGGCGCTCTTCCCGACCCGGACCCGCTACGCCTCGCTCTCCTTCGGATTCAACGTCTCGGTCTCGCTGTTCGGCGGCACCACCCCGCTGGTCGTGGCCGCCCTGATCGACGCCACCGGCGAGGACCTGATGCCCGCGTACTACACCATGCTGGCCGGTCTGGTCGGCTTGATCGCGGCGGTGCTGATGGCGGAGACGGCGGGCCGCCCGCTGCCCGGCTCCCCGCCGTCGGTGTCCACTCCCGCCGAGGCCGCCGAACTCGCCGCGGCACTCTCCCGCCCGTCCGGCGCCACCCGCGTCCCCCGGCAGAGCGGCCGCGGCGCCACCACCGCCCGCTCCTGAACCGGCCGTCGGCGTGGCCGGGAGCACGATGACGCGGCCGACGCACAAGAGGCGGTGACCGGCCACCCGGTCACCGCCTCTTCGCGCACCCTCGTTCAGCGCCGCGGGGGTCAGGCCTTGACGTTCACCCCCGCCCACGCGGCGGCAACGGCCTGGGCCTCGGCGCTGTTCGCGCCGTAGAGGTCGGCGGCTGCCTTCAGGGTGCCCTCACGGGCACCGCGGTAGTCGGTGGTGGAGGTGAAGTACGTGGTCAGCGCCCTGTACCAGATCTGCACCGCCTTGTCGCGGCCGATGCCGGCGACCGTGGAGCCGTCCACGGTCGGGCTGTCGTAGTGCACGCCATTGATGTCCTTCGCGCCGCTTCCCTCGGACAGCAGGTAGAAGAAGTGGTTGGCGACACCTGACGAGTAGTGGACGTCGAGGTTGCCGACGCCGGCGCTCCAGTAGTCGGCCGAACCGCGGCCGTCCTTGCTCGGCTTGTCCTGGTAGCGCAGCGGCTTTCCGTTGCCGAAGATGTCGATCTTCTCGCCGAGCAGGTAGTCGCCCTGGTCCTGGGCGTTCTTCGCGTTCCACTCCACCGCGGTGCCGAAGATGTCCGAGGTGGCCTCGTTCAGGCCGCCGGACTCGCCGGAGTACTGCAGGTTCGCGGTGGCGGAGGTGACGCCGTGGCTGAACTCGTGGCCGGCCACGTCGAGTTGGGTCAGCGGGTGCTGGTTGTTCGCGCCGTCGCCGTAGGTGATGGTGAAGGACTGGTCGTCCCAGAAGGCGTTCTGGTACGCCTTGCCGTAGTGGACCCGGGAGACCGGGGCCCGGCCGTCGTTCTTGATGCCGTTGCGGCGCAGGACGTTCTTGTAGAAGTCCCAGGTCTGGGCGGCGCCGTAGGCCGCGTCCACGGCGGCCGTCTGGTTGTCGGCGGGGCTGCCGGTGCCCCACTTGTTGTCCGCGTCGGTGAAGACCGCGCCCTTGCCGCTCGTACGGTGCTTGAGGTCGACGGTGCTGGATCCGCCGCGCACACTGTCGACGAGGGTGTAACCCGTCGACGACGTCGTGGTGTTCAGGCCGACGGTACCGCTGTACTGGCTGAGGCCGGTGCCGGCCGCGGCGGCCCGGGAGCCCACCGGCCCGGCGGCCCCCGAGCCGACCCCGGGGGTGATGCCGCCGGCTATGTCGTTGATCAGCTGGATCTCGAACAGCTTCCTGCCGGTGTTGGCGTCCGTGATGACGCGCAGGCGGCTCGGGGTGACACCGTCGTGCCGGGTGCCGGTGACGACCGTCTCGTAGGCGAGGACGGGCTTGCCCTTGGCGGCCCAGATGACCTTGCGGGGGGCCTCGGCGTCGGCAGCACCCGTGGTCTTCGCGGCCTTGGCGGCCTTGAACGCGGCGGACTTGGCGGCGGTCGGGGTCAGCTTCGGGGTGACAGAGGCGACCTTGATGGTGGTCTTGACGGCCTTGGTGACGTCGGCGACGGCGCCGTCGGCGGCACGGTGGACTATGAGGTCGCCGCCCAGGACCGGAAGGCCCGCGTAGGTGCGCTCGTAGCGGGTGTGGACCGTGCCGTCGGCGTCCTTGACGACGTCCTTGACGACCAGCCTCTCCTTGGCGCCGAGACCGAGCGACCGGGCGGTGGCCGCGACGGAGGTGCCCTCGTGGCGCTCCGTGGCTGCACCCGCCGACGCGGTGGCGGCACCGGTGGCGAGCAGGGTGCCGGTGAGGACGACGGCGCCGGACGTGAGGGCGAGACGGCGCGCCCGGCCGGCGGTGGGGGAAAGCGGAGACATGCGGTTTCTCCAGAGGTACGTGGGGAGTCGGACGGCGTTGCCGCCCACCTGTGCAAGGAACTGCCTTGCTGGGCAGGGACACAACCAGTCCGTCGCGCACATGTCACCCGGCACAAAAGGGGGTTCGGACGCCCATGCCGGATTTGCGACCCACCTCTTCACAGGAAGGACAAGATCCCGATACGCGCCGACACGAATGACACAAGACTTCGCAACACGAGTGAACATCCGCACGGCGTGCGCGAGTCGCACGCGACACCGAACGCCCGCACGCCGCACGTCGCACTCCGCACTCCGCACTCCGCACTCCGCACTCCGCACTCCGCAACGCGCCTCCCCGGGCTGTCCACAGGCGGAATCCGGCCGTTCTGTGTGTTCTCCAGCCCGATCAGGACAGGTCCGGCAGGATGTCGGTCCGGACGAAAGGGGCGGGGATGCGCAGCGGCGGTTCGATCGCGGTGGTCGGCGGGAGCATTGCGGGCTGCGCGTTCGCTTCGGTGGCGGCGCGCGCGGGGGCCGACCGCGTCGTGGTCCTCGAACGCACCGGCGGCCGGTTGGCGGACCGGGGCTTCGGCCTGTGCATCCACGACGACCGGGCCGCCGAACTCTCGGCGGTCGGCACGCTGCCCCCGGGCATCGCCGCCCACCCGCTGACCCGGCGCCGATGGGTGGTGCGCGACGGCGACACGGCCGCGGGCACACTCTTCTGGGAGCAGCCGTTCCCCTTCCACTCCTATCACTGGGGCCTGCTCTGGCAGGGGCTACGGGGGGCGATGCCTGACTCCGTGGCCTACCGGCAGGGCGCCGCGGTCACGGCGGTGACCGGCGCCGCCGACCGGCCCGAGCTGCGGCTCGCCGACGGCACGTCCGACCACCACGACCTGGTCATCGGCGCCGACGGCTACCGGTCCGTGGTCCGCGAGGCCGTCGCCGCGGGCTCCCGCCCCCAGTACGCCGGATACGTCTGCTGGCGCGGCCACTTCGATGCCCGGCGCATGGAAGGGCTCGGGAGGGGCGGGCCCGGGACGGACGTCTCGCCCGCGGACGCGGTCACCACCGTCTGCTTCCCGGGCGGCAGCTGCGTCATCTACCGCATCCCCGGCCCGGGGGGCACCCGCGTGAACTGGGTCCTGTACGCCGTCCCCCCGCAGGACGGCACGCTGCGCTTCGACGACCCCACCAGCTTCCCGGCCGGCCACGTCACCCCGGGCCTCGCGGCAGGCCTGTCGGAGCTGCTCGACCGCGAGTTCCCCCCGTACTGGGGCCGGCTGCTCGCGCTCACCCCGCCCGAGGACACCTTCGTCCAGCCCATCTACGACCTCCGGACGCCCCGCACGGCCGCCGGACGCGTACTGCTCGCGGGCGACGCCGCCTCCGTGGTCCGCCCGCACAACACGAGCGGTGTGGCCAAAGCTCTCCAGGACGCGACCGCGTTCGGGGCGGCCTGGCGTACCGCCCCGTCCTGGGACCGCCTCGTATCGGACTACCAGGCCGCCCGGGGCCCGGCCGGCCACGAACTGGTGGCCCTCGCCCGCCGCCTCGGGCACGCCCAGGTGGAACAGACCCCCGACTGGGCCGCGATGAGCCCCGGCCGCGCCGAGAGTTGGTGGCGGGACGTGCTGGCCGGGGCGCCCGACATCGGGGGTCGACCCCTGGGCGGTGGCTGAGCCGGGCGGGAGCGCCTCCGACGTGCCTCCCGGGGCGAGCGCCGACTGGGCCCGGAAAACCGGGAAGCCAAGACGCGAGGCAGCGCTCGTTCGGCTCCTCTTCACCCTCGTACTCGCTGGTCTCCGCTTCACTTTCCGTCAGGCGCGAGGAGCGCGGCGGCGATATCGGCGGGAGTACCGGCTTCGAGTCTGAGCTGGTCGATCCAGGAGGCGGTGCTCGAATAATGTGCGCGGAACGGACGTCCGACCAGCAGAGGGTCGCGGGCCTGAAGCAGGCGGAGCTGGAAGTACGTGTCGCGTTCCGCGTGCTCGATTCCGTCCACGACCACTTTGCCCGCAGTGGCGGACATCACCGGTCCACGAACGGTGCGGGCGAGACCGGGGAGGTTGGCGTAGGCGTTCCGGAAGATGTCGAATGCCTGGGCGAGCGGGACCTTGAAGTAGTCGTGAGGGCCGGTGTCGCGTTCAACGAACAGGTAGTAGGGAACGACTCCGGCCGAAAGTTCGGCACGCCACAACTCGGCCCAGGTGCGGGCATCGTCATTGACGTGAGCGATCAAGGGCGCCTGGCCGTAGACGAGCGCGCCGGTGGAGCGAATGCGGGCCAGAGCCCGGCGGACGAGGTCGGTTTCGAGTTCCCGGGGGTGGCTGAAGTGCGCCATCAGGGCGAGGTTCCGGCCGGAGGCCACGATGTCCTCGAAGAGGCGGAGCACGTCCTCGGCGTCCTTGTCGGTGGTGAAGCGCTGCGGCCAGTAGGCGAGGGACTTGGTGCCGATGCGAAGGGTGCGGATCGAGTCCACCCGCAGCATGGGCATGAGGTGGTCGCGCAGCCTGGCGGTGGACATCACCATGGGGTCGCCACCGGTGACCAGGACATCGCCGACTTCCGGGTGCCGGCGAAGGTAGGCGATCAGCTGCTCGGGGCCGGGTGCGGCGAAACGCAGGTCGGCGTCTCCGACGAACTGAGCCCAGCGGAAGCAGTACGTGCAGTAGGCGTGACAGCTCTGGCCGTTCGCCGGGAAGTACAGGACGGTCTCCCGGTACTTGTGCTGGACGCCGGCCAACGGTACGCCGTCGAGGTGGGGGACGTTCAGTTCCTTCTGCCCGGACGGGTGGGGGTTGAGCCGTGCCCGGATCCCCTGGACGACACCGGCGATCCGGGATTTCGGCGCCCCTTCGTCGAGGAGGTTCGCCAGCTGCCGCTCGTCCTCGGCCGCGAGCATCCCGCGCTGCGGGAAGACCATCTGGAAGATGGGGTCTCCTGGAACGTCCCGCCAGTCCACGAGGTGGGACAGCACGTAATCATTGACCCGGAACGGCAGCACCAGGGACAGTCTGCGCACGGTCTCCCGGATCTCATCGGAAAGTCCGAAACGAGCAGCTATCTCGTCGATCTGGCGTGGGCCACGGGCAAGGAACCTCGCCGACTGAACCGGTTCGAGTGCGGACGTCAGCATCAGAAAACTCCACCCATCCTCTGCATACGCGCTCCCATAGCGCTGAAACCTTTCGCTGCGCGTTCGGCACCCTGCGCGCCGCGGACATCGGGCACGCGGTGTCTCTGCCGGTGTGCACGGCCGTCGCCCGGCGACCGGCGGTCGGGGCCGTGCGTCGTCGGCTCCTCGACCGGGCCCATCAGGTCCTGGCCGCCGTGAAACGCCCTACCTTGCCCAGCACGTCCTCGCTGTAGAGCCGCACGGCCTGCTGCAGCGCGAACTCGGCCATGTAGGTGCGGAACCCCTCCACGGGTTCCTCCGCCAGGTTCAGCATCCGCCGATTGGTGACGACCGCCTGGCTGTCGAGGCGGTCGACGCTCCGCTCGGCCAGGGCGCCCAGCTCCCGCGGATCGGCCACCTCGTCGATGAACAGCCGGGCGTCCGGCTCGCCGGCCCGGATCCGGCGACCCCACAGAATGAGCTGCCGTGCGTTGCGTCCCCCCGCGAACCGCCCCAGCCGGAAGTTGGCCGCGCCCGGGACGATGCCCTCCTGGGCCGCCGGCAGGCTCACGTATGCGTCCTCCCCCGCCACCACCCGGTCGAAGACGAGGAGGAGCTGTGCTCCGCCGCCGATGGCGAAGGTGTCGACCGCCGCGACCCAGGGCTTTTCCACGGTGCGGGACAGCCAGGACCTGTCGTGGTCCACCAGCAGGCCCCTGACCAGCTTGTTGATGTAGCCGAGTTCACGCCGCAGCAGGAAGTCGACCAGGGAGATCTGACCCGCCTGGAGGCTCTTCAGGTTGATTCCCGCGCTGAAGACCCGCCGGTGGAGATAGCGCGGGTGGCTCATGGGCCCTCCTCGCAGCAGACCGACCCGCACTCCGGGGTCCAGCAGGGCGAGGTCGACGGCGGTCTCCATGTCCTCCACCTGAGCCTCGTCCTCGGCATTGAGGCAGTCGTCCCTGCACATCGTCAGATGGGCGGCCCCGCCCCGCCGTTCGATCCGTACGGAGCCGAGGTCCAGTTCACCGGTGCGCTCGAACTCCGGCAGCAGCTCCAGCGCCCGCTGCGTCGGCCTCAGCATGGAATCCACCAGGTGCGGCCCGGACCTCGGGGAGCGCAGCAGCGCGCGGAAGAGGATGCCCTGGTCGATCTCCCGTCCCTCCTTGTCCGCTTGGGGCCTGGCCCGTTCCGCCCGGATCTGCTCCGCCGTGGGAACGAGCCCGGGGAACTCCTGCGCCGCGAGGCCGGCCAGCCCCGGGAGCCGGCGTTCCACCGCGTGCCCCTCGGTGAGCCGGTCGTAGACCGCGTCGGCGTGCACGGCCAGGTAGCGGCTGCGCAGGGCGCGTACGGCGTTCTTCGCGTCCCCGGCGACGGCCCGTTCCTCCGGGGTGCGCCCGGTGGGATCGGGGAGCTTCGCCAGCAGTTCGTCGCACCGGTCCGCGGTGTCGGCGAGCGACCGGGCGGCTATCCACGGGTCGTCCCCGACCGGCTTCCCGGCGCACCGCACCAGCTGTTCGACGGCCGTGGTGTTCACAGCGTGCCCTCCTGCGAGGTCCGGCGCCGCAACAACCGGTCGCAGGCGGCGAGGTGCCGGCCGAGCGCATCGTCGAAGGTGGCTGTCTGCGCCTCGTGCAGGAGCCGGCGCCGGATCGCGAACTCCGTCCCCTCGCGGGATCCGGCCATCTCGTGGGCGCGTTCCGTTCCGTTCGGCAGGTCGCGGACGATCTCGTCGATCAGACGCAGTTCCAGGGCTTCGCCGGCCGGGATCGGCTCGCCGAACAGGACGGGGCGACGGGCTCTGGCCACTCCGATCTGCTGCACCAGCCGGTACAGGCCCATTCCGGGCCAGGCGTCGGCGTCCTGACCGGCCATCAGGAGTCGTACGTCCGCGGTCGCCAGACGGAGGTCGGCAGCGAGCAGGACGTCCAGCGCGAGGCCGCCGCAGTCGCCCTCGGCGACCGTGACCGTCACCGTGTCCAGACGCTCCAGTCGGCGAACGGCCCGCTCCCACTTGTTCACTGCCCGCACTCCGGTGCCGCCGGGCCACGGAGCCACGGGCGCTCCCGTCGCACGCAGTACCACGAGGGCCGGGGAGGAGGCCTCGGCCCGGTCGCACAGCGCGTTCAGCGCGGCCGCCGCTTCGGCCGAGGGCGGCAGCGTGCCGTCCACTCGTAGCAGCAGTTCGGTATCCATGGCGGTTTCGAGGTCCGCGGTCGTCATGAGGTCTCCGTTGTTCGTCACGTCTGTTGCCGCTACCAGCGGACCAATGCGGTCTCGATGGTCGATCCGGGGCCCATCGTCATGAGGACTCCGTGTTCGCCCGGGCGGATCACGCCCTCGTCGAGCAGCCGCTGGTAGGAGAAGAGGAAGGAACCGCTGGACAGATTTCCGAAGTCACGCAGGACAGCGGTCGTATGGCGCACGTCGTGACGGCTCAGCCCGAGGTTGATCATCACTGCGTCGATCACCTTCTTGCCTCCCGAATGGATCAGCCAGTGGTCGATCCCGCTCCGGCGCAGGCCCGTTCCGGCCAGGAGCCGGGTGACGACCTCCTCGGCGTGGGCGCCCACCACATAGGGCACTTCGGGATCGAGGAAGAAGCTGAACCTGTCCTGGGCGCCGTCCCAGTCGAAGCGCATGGCGTCCATGGCCTCGGGGATGATGACGCTGGCGAACTTGACGACCTCCGGGCCCGTGCGGCCCGCACGGGCCTCGATCCCTTCGTGCGCGACGGCGGCGATCGCCGCGGCCCCGTCGCCGAAGAGGCTGTTGACCACCGAAGTCCGCATCGTGCCGTCGAAGACGTAGGCCGCCGAGCACGCCTCGGCACAGACCATCACGGCGAGCTGTCCGGGGTTGGCCCGCGCCCAGCCGGAGACGGCGTTGAGCGCGTTGAGCCCCGCGTTGCAGCCCATGCCCACGATGTCGAGTCGGCCGCAATGCCGTTCGATGCCGAGCTCACGCAGGACCAGCGCGCTCAGGCCCGGTGTGAGGAAGCCCGTGGAGGTGACGCAGCAGAGATAGCGGATGTCGCCGGGCGCCGCGCCGGACTCCTTGAGGCACTCGGTCACGGCTCGTACCGCCATGTCCACGGCCTGCTGCCGGTGCTTGCCCAGCAGTTCGCCCTGGCGCTCCGGAACGCGCCGGCCGTCGGAGCCCTCGGGGGGCAGGGTGAGATGTCTGCGCTGGATCGCACTGTTGAGGAACACCGAGCGGATCCGGGGATCGTCGATGCGGAAGGCGTCGAGGAGTTCGGTCTGCGTGTAGGACGTCGCGGGGACGGCGGTGCCGACTCCGACGAGCCGTGTCAGCGGCGCGGGGTCCGCGGCCCCGTGCCCGGATGCGGTGGGGATCACTGTGCCGCCCGCCCGCTCTGTTCGGCGACGAAGGCCGCCAGCCGGTCCAGGCCGTCCTCGATCTCGTCGTGCGACAGATGGCTGAAGGACAGCCGTATCCGGCGGCGCGGCTCGTCATCGCCGTAGAAATGGTGCATCGGGGTGAAGAGCACCCGGTGGGTTCGGGCGCAGTGCTCCAGCAGACGGTCATCCGCTGCGAAGGGAAGGGTGAGGCACAGGAAGAAGCCCCCCGTGGGGGTGTTCCAGCGCACCGGAGGGTCCGTGCCCGGGGGGAACCGGGCCGTGAGCCCGGCGAGCACCGCGTGCAGGTTCCCGCGGTACACCTCGGCTTCCCGGACGTTGGCGCGGCGCATGCTGCACCCGTGCTCCAGCAGCTTCCCGCCGATGACCGCCTGCGCGAGCGGGGAGGTGTTGACGCTCAGCACACTTTTGATCTTCGCCAGCTCGTCGGCCAGCACGGTCGTGCCGCCGTCCGGCCCCGCCACCCGCTGGTCGGCGACGGCGAACCCGACCCGTGCTCCCGGCACTCCGGACTTGGCGTAGGACCCCAGGTAGACGACGCTGCGCCGGCGGTCCAGCGCCTTCAGCGTCGGGAGCCGCTCCGCGTCGCCGTGGAAGATCCCGTACGGGTTGTCCTCCAGGAGCAGGAAGTCCAGTTCCGACGCCAGCCGCAGCAGGGTCCGCCGCGCCTCCAGGTCGAGGCTGACCCCGGTGGGGTTGGTGAAGTCGGGGGTCAGATAGCAGGCGCGCGGCCGCAGCCCACGGCCCCGGGCGCGCTCCACGACCGACCTCAGATCGTCGAAGTCGACACCGCCCGGGGCCGACTTGACCGGCAACAGCGCCATGTCGGCCAGCTGCGCGGCCCCGTAGGCACCGATGTAGGTGGGCGGTACGACGAGCAGGGCGTCCCGGTCCGTGCTGCGCAGGGCGCGCAGTGTGAGGTACAGGGCCTCCTGGCAGCCGACCGTGACCACGATGGATTCGGGGTCGACGGTGATGTCCTCGTCCACGAGGAGGTTCCGGGCGATCAGCTCGTGGATGATCCCCTTGGTCCTCCCGTACTGCAGGAGGGTGCGCAGGACGCGGGTCTCGTCGGATCCGGTCGTGGTCAGCAGGTGCTCGCGGTACGTCTCCAGGTGGCGGTGCACCGCGTCGAGGTCGAAGAAGCCCTCGTAGGGGCGCCCCGCCGCGAAGGAGATCGCATCGGGGTACCGGTGCGCGACCTCGTTGAGGAAGTTCATGGACTCGCTGATGGGCGACCGCAGGGAGCCGTGCAGCTCCGTCAGGTCCAGCTCTGCCGCGTCCGCTTTCAACGCCGGCCCCCCGACTCCGCCGTCGGTGTGCCCTGCGCGGGCGCTACCACGGGCGTCGCGCCGGCGAGTCGGCGTGCCAGGGCGGCCGCGGTACGGTCCTCGAACACCTCTTTGACCTCCATGGTGACGCCGTAGGTGGCGCGTACCCGGTTCGTCAGCCGGATCGCCAGCAGGGAGTTTCCGCCCAGCTCGAAGAAGTCCTGGTCGACGCCGATCTCGGGCAGGTCCAGGACCTCGGCGAACAGCCCGCACAGCAGTTCCTCTCCGGCGGTACGGGCCGCCCGGGGGGAGCCGGCGGCGGTCCCCTGGTAGTCGGGAGCCGGAAGCGCCGGGCGGTCGAGGGTGCCCTGCTCGGTCAGCGGGATGGTGTCGAGGAACACGAATGCCGACGGCACCATGTGGTCCGGCAGTTGACCGCTCAGATGGCTCCGCACGGCCGCCACGTCGAGCGTGGTGGTGTCGTCCGTGGGGACGAGGTAGCCGACCAGGGTGCGCTCCCCCGGGCGGTCCTCCCGCACGGCGACCACCGCCTGCTTCACGCCGGGCGTGGCCATCACGGTTGCCGCGACCTCGCAGGGCGCGATCGCGTGGCCGCCGATCTTCACCTTGCTGCGCCAGCGGCTGGGTCCCAGCGGGGGCCGGACCGGCTTGCCCACTCCGAGGAGCTGGGCCAGTTGCGCGACGGTGGGAGCCCGGGACAGCAGCTCGGGCCGCATGCCGGTGCGCAGCTCCGTCCCCAGTTCGGCCTGGATCCTCCGTACCAGCTCCGCCACCGAATCCGGGCTCCCGCCCAGGTCGAAGAAGTCGTGGTCGATGCCCACGGCCGGGCGGTGCAGCACCTCGGAGAACAGCGCGCACAGGGTCTGCTCGCCCGGTGTCCTCGCAGGACGGTTCGCGACCGCGGTGAAGTCGGGGGCGGGCAGCCGGTGACGGCAGAGCTTGCCGTTGGGGACGAGCGGGAAAGCCTCCATTTCCACCAGCGCGGACGGAACCGCGTACTCCGGCAGCCGGTCGCGGACGTACGTCTTCACCTCGACCGGATCGACGGCCGCGCCGCGGTGCGGCACCAGGTAGCCGACCAGGCGGAGCTCTCCGCTCCGGGCCTCCCGGGCGTCCACGAAGGCCTGTCGTACTCCGGGCGCTCGGGTCAGCGCGGCCTCGACCGCGGCGGTATCGATGCGGAACCCGCGGATCTTCACCTTGTCCTCCCTCTGTTTCATGTGCCGGGCCGACCGCGCCGGTTGCGACCGGCGGCGGTGCGGATGCGATGGATCAGTCGGCCGGGTGCCGACGTGGGGGCGGGTGTCGGCTCGGGGCCGTCACCGATCGGGGCCGGCCGCGCGGGGCCCTGCGGTGGCAGCCTGTCCGGGGCCGGGGGCAGCGCGGCCCGGTCGAGTTTGCCGTTGGCGGTCAGCGGGAGTGCGTCGAGCACGACCAGCGCCGACGGCACCATGTACGCGGGCAGTCGGCCGGTCAGGCCGCGCGCCACCGCGGCCGTGTCCGGCGCCGGGTCGCCCTGCGGAACGATGTAGCCGATCAGCCGCTTGTTCCCGTGGCGGTCCTCGCTGACGGTCACGGTGGCCTCGCGCACACCCGGTGCGTCGGCCAGGGCGGCCTCCACCTCACCGATCTCGATGCGGTATCCGCTGATCTTGACCTGGTCGTCCATCCTGCCGAGAAAGACCAGTTCGCCCTCGTGCGACCAGCGCACCAGGTCACCGGTGCGGTACATGCGCTCGCCCGGTTTGCCGAAGGGGTTCGCGACGAACCGCTCGGCCGTCAGGTCGCTGCGGCCGCGGTAGCCGCGGGCCGTGCCCGCACCGGCGACGCACAGTTCCCCCGCCACGCCCGGTGGCACCGGTCGCCGCCATGCGTCGACGACGTACAGGCGGGTGTCGTCCAACGGGCGGCCGAGCGGCACCGTCGAGCCGATCCGGTCCCCGGCCCGCCAGGGTCGTTGGGTGACGCACAGCGTCATCTCGGTCGGACCGTACGTGGTTCTGACCACGGTCTCCGGGCAGGCGTCGAGCACGCGTGAGACGGAGGCGGGAGAGATCACGTCCCCGCCCGTGGTCACCTCCGCCAGGCCCCGGAACGCCTCCGGGGCGTCCTCCGCGATCACCCGGAACAGGCCGGCGGTCAGGCTCAGCCGGGTGATGCCGTGCTGCTCGACGAGGTCCTGCAGGCGGGCGGCGTTCAGCCCGCCGGGCGGGGCGACCACCACGCGGCCGCCTGCCAGCAGGGGCGCCCAGATCTCGTAGGTGGAGCCGTCGAAGGCGTGCGGAGCCTGGAACAGGATCCGGTCGGTGCGGTCCACCTCCCAGCACGGGTCGAGCGCCAGGCCCACCACGTCCTCGTGGGTGATCTCGATCCCCTTCGGCACTCCGGTCGACCCGGACGTGTACATCACATAGGCGAGGTCCCCGGGGCGCACGGCGGGCCGGGCGGCCGGCTCCCCGGCCTCCGCCCGGGCACCGGTCGGGCCGGGCTCGACCAGAACGATGCGCCGGCCGGCCCGCTCCTGCTCGGCCACGAGGTCGTGTCCGGCCAGCGCCCGGTCGACGAGCAGGACCTCGGGCGTGCTCTGCGCGAGGGTGAGCGCCAGATGGGCGGGAGGGTGTGCGGTGTGCAGCGGCAGGTACGCGCCTCCTGCCTTGAGCACCCCCAGGAAGGCGGCCACGACGTCCGTCGAGCGCTCCATCAGGATCGGCACCACCGAACCGGGGCCCACTCCGGCACCGGCGAGGACGTCGGCCAACCGGTCGGCGTACGCGTCCAGTTGCCGGTACGTCAGCGCCGTGTCGGCTGCTTCGACCGCGATCTCGTCGGGGCGCGCGGCGACCTGCCGGGCGAACACGGAGACCACGGTGCCCGGCACGGTGGCGGCGACGGTCTCGTTCCAGTCCACGAGGACGTGCCGACGCTCTTCGGGCGACAGGAGGTCGAACTCGCCGACCCGCCGGTGCTCTTCGGCCACGGCCTGCTCCAGCACGCGGATCACCCGCTCCCCCAGCGCACGGGCCGTGTCCTGGTCGAACAGGTCGACGGCGTAGCGCACCAGCAGGCTCAGACCGCCCGCGTCGTCCCCGTCCGACGGCTGGTCGTCGACCTGGAATCCCAGGTCCACCTTGGCCACCTGGGAGCGGGTGGGTGTGGGAGTGCACCGCAGGCCCGGCAGACCGAGGTCGCCTCCGCTGTCCCCCGCCCAGGACAGCACGACCTGGAACAGCGGATTGCGGGACAGCGTACGTACCGGCCGGAGGGCTTCCACCAGGCGGTCGAACGGGAGGTCCGCGTGGTCGTAGGCGGCCAGGTTGGTGTCCCGGATCCTGGCGAGCAGCTCGGTGAAGGCCGGGTCGCCCGATGTATCGGCGCGCAGGACCAGGGTGTTGGAGAAGTAGCCGACCAGATCGCGCAGTGACTCGTCGGCGCGTCCCGCGGCGACGGTGCCCAGCGGGAGGTCCGTGCCGGCGCCCAGCCGCGTCAGCGTCACCGCGATTGCGGCCTGCACCACCATGAACGCGGTGGCGCCGTGCCGCCGCGCCAGTTCCCGCATGCCCTGGTGCGTGGCGGCGGTGATCGCGAGTTCGAGTGCGTCGCCGCGGTGCGAGGCGCGGTCCGGACGGGGCCGGTCGGCGGGCAGGTTGAGCTCGTCGGGGCTGCCCGCCAAGGTCTCGCGCCAGTAGGCGAGTTGGCGTGCGGCCTCGCTGTCGGGTTCCGATTCCTCGCCCAGCAGTTCCCGCTGCCACAGCGTGTAGTCCCCGTACTGCACCGGCAGCGGCTCCCAGTCGGGAGCCCGGCCCTCGCGGCGCGCGGCGTAGGCCTGGGACAGGTCGCGGTGGAGCGGCCGTATGGACGAACCGTCCATGGCGATGTGGTGCACGACCATCACCAGCGTGTAGGTGTCGGCTCCGTACTCGATGAGGTGCCACCGGATGGGGACGTCCCGGGCCAGCCGGAAGGGACGGCCGCTCTCGGCGGCCACCACGGCGGCCACCTCGTCGGGGGCGCAGCGGGTGACCCGCACGTCCGCTCCCGCTTCCTCGGGGGACAGGACGCGTTGCACCGGCTCGCCGTCGTGCTCGTCGAACACCGTGCGCAGGCTTTCGTGGCGGGCGACGAGATCGCGCGCCGCCGCACGGAGGGCCGCCTGGTCGAGTTCGCCCTCGATCCGGGTGACCATGGGGTCGTTCCAGACCGCGCCGGCGCCTTCGAGCTGGTCCAGGAACCACAGGCGCCACTGCCCCGGTGACAGCGGCAGGTGCTCGGGGCGGGGGGTGAACGGCTTGAGCTCGGGGCGCTTGCGGACGGTTCCGTCTCCCAGCCGTCCGGCCAGGGCCGCCACGGTGGTCGCTTCGAACAGCGCCCGCACGTCGACCTCGGCGTCCAGTACGGTCCTGATGCGGTTGATCAGGCGCATGGCGAGCAGCGAGTGACCGCCCAGCGCGAAGAAGTCGTCGTCGATTCCCACGTCGGGCAGGCCGAGGGTCTCGGCGAACAGCCCTTGCAGGATCTGCTCCCGCGTGGTCCTCGCCCCTCGCCCGCCCGTCGGTCGCGGTGCCGGGGCGGAGGGCTCGGGCAGCGCGGCCCGGTCCAGCTTGCCGTTGGCCGTCAGCGGCAGCGCCTCGACCACCGTCAGGACCGTGGGGACCATGTAGCCCGGCAGCCGGGCGGCGACATGGCGTCGTACGTCGGCGACATCGGGTGCGGCGCCGGGCTGGGGTACGAGGTAGCCCGCCAGCCGCCGGTCTCCGGGACCGGCGTCCCATACCGTGACCGCGGCCTGGCGGACGCCGGGCGCCCCGGCCAGGGCCGCCTCGACCTCGCCCGTCTCCACACGGAATCCACGGATCTTGATCTGCTGGTCGTTGCGCGCGAGGTATTCGAGCCGGCCGTCTCCGCGGGTGCGGACGATGTCGCCGGTCCGGTACATCGTGCGATCCGGGCCCAGGAGGTCGGGACGGCCGCGGGGGCCGGGGACGAACCGCTCCTCGGTGAGTTCGGGCCTGCCGAGGTATCCGGCGGTGACCCCGGCACCCATGATGTACAGCTCTCCCGGCACGCCGACCGGTGTCCGGCGCCCGTACCGGTCGAGAACCCTCACGGCGGTTCCGGCGATGGGGCGCCCGATGGTGACGGCACCGTCCGGGTCGAGGACATCGGTGGTGGACCAGACGGTCGTCTCGGTCGGTCCGTACATGTTCCGCAGTTCCGCGCCGGTGTGCCGGGCCAGCTCCCGTACCAGTTCGGCGTCCAGCGGCTCGCCTCCGAGCAGGATGCGGCGCAGCGACCGCAGGGCCCCGGGGGCGGGTTCGTCGAGCAGGGTGCGCGCTCGCGAGGGGGTGCACTGGAGGTGGGTGATCCCGTGGGTGTCGATCAGGCTCGTCAGCGGGGTCTCGAAGGTGCTCGGGGCAGTGGTCGCGGCGGGGGTGGTGACGGGATGCCGCCCGGCGGCGCGGCGCAGTTCGTCCAGCCGGGACAGCCCGGTGAGGGCGGCCTCGGCGGGGATCCCGAAGTCCAGCAGGCAGGCGATCTCGTCCACGCCCATCGCGCCGAGCCGTCGCACCAGGGGCAGGCACTGGTCGACGGTGCCGATCAGCGAGCCCTCGCCCAGATAGCGGGAGCAGGCGTGGTCGAGCAGGGCCTCCTCGTCCTCGGGGGTGAAATCGGCGGCCTTGACGTCCATGCCGAGCCCGCGGGCCAGGTTCGCGATCAGCCCGACCGAAGACCGCAGGTAGGCGCGGAACGGCTGCCACGCGACCGCGCGCACGTCGTCCGCGTCGGCCCCCACGTAGGTGTGCAGCATCACGGTGACGTGCGGGTCACCCGGGTGCCCGGCCTGCTTCCAGGCCGCCCGGTACTCTGCGATCCGCTGCGCGAGCGTGTCCGTGTCCTGGCCGAGCAGATGGGTCAGCAGTCCTGCCCCGGCCTCACCGGCCCGTCGGCAGGTGTCCGGGCTGCCGGAGGACGTGAGCCAGTACGGCAGTTCGGCCTGGACGGGAGTGGGCAGCACCGCGGTGTCCAGGACGCGGCCGCCGGGCGCTTCGAACGCGACCTTCTCGCCGCGCCACAGCCTGCGCACCTGGTCCAGGCCCTCCAGGGTGCGGGCCTGGCGGTCGTCGTAGGCGTCCTTCGCCAGGACGAAGTCGTCGACGTGCCAGCCTGAGGCGAAGGAGAGCCCGACCCGGCCCGCGGAGAGGTTGTCGACCACCGCCCATTCCTCGGCGACGCGCACCGGGTGGTGCAGGGGCATGACCACGCTGCCGGCCCTGATCCCGATCCGCTCGGTGACCTGGGCGACAGCCGCGGCGAGGACCGAGGGGGCGGGATAGGAACCGCCGAAGGCGTGGAAGTGCCGCTCGGGGAGCCAGACGGCGCTGAAGTCATGGGTGTCGGCGAACCGCGCGCCGTCCATCAGCAGCCGGTACCTGTCGGGCCCGGCCGCCGTTTCGGCCGTGTCACTGGCGAAGTAGAAGAGGCTGAAGTCCGGTGCCGCGGACGGCTCCCCGGTGTGCGTCGGGGCGGCGCCGCCGTCCGGGCCGAGTACGACGCGGTGTCCCCTGCTCAGGGTCCACAGCAGTTCGAGTACCGAGATGTCGAAGGACGTACTGGTCACGGCGAGCCAGCTGGTGCGCTCCCCGTCGTCGCCGACCGTCTCGTCCATCGCGGCCAGGAAGGCGGTGAGGTTGCGGCGCCTGACCACCACGCCCTTGGGTTCTCCGGTGGACCCCGACGTGTGGATCACGTAGGCGGCGCTCTCGGGATCGGGCGCCGCCGGTTCGACCGGTCCGGCGCGGCCGTCACGCTCCGGGGCCGCGTCCAGGTCCAGTTGGGGTACGTCGCCGGCGACGACGCCCTGGGTGGCGGCGTGCGTCACCACGACGGCGGGGGCCGCGTCGTCGATCACGTACTGGATGCGGGCGGCCGGATAGTCCGGATCCAGTGGCAGGTAGGCCGCTCCGGCCCGCAGGACCGCGAGCATGGCGGCGGGGAGTTCGGCTCCCCGCCGCAGGCACAGTCCCACCCGGTCCCCCGGTCCCACTCCTGCCGCGCGCAGCTGCCGCAGCACCCGGTCCACCAGTCGGTCCAGCTCGCGGTAGGTCAGCACCGGGCGCTCGGCGCCGTCCACGGTGATCAGCGCTTCGTCGTCCGGACGGTTGCGTACGGTCGCGGCGAACGTCTCCACGATGTCCGCCGCGTCGGCGGGGAGCGGCGGCCCTTCGCCGGCGGCGTCGATCGCGTCGCGCTCCGCGTCGGTGAGCGCGAGCAGCTCGGACAGGGGGAGGCCGGGGTCGGCCGTCCCCCTGCGCAGGACGCGGACCAGGGTGTCGGTGAAGCCCCGCACGGTCGCCTCGTCGAAGAGGTCGCCGCTGTACTCGCAGATTCCCTCGGTGGTCGCGCCGTGCAGCCCGAGTTCCAGACCGAGGTCGGTGCGGCAGGTTCCGTTGTCGAGGTCGACCGGCTCGACCGTCAGGCCGGTCAGCGAGAACGCGTGCGCGGGGACGTTGCGGTAGCCGAACTGCACTTGGTAGAGCGGGTCGTGGCTGAGGTCGCGCTCGGGCTGCAGTTCGCGGACGATGCGCTCGAAGGGCACCTGGGCATGCGCCAGGGCGCCCAGCGCGCCCTCCCGTACCCGTGCGATCAGGTCTCCGAACGCGGGGTTGCCCGACAGGTCCGTGCGCAGCACCACGCTGTTGACGAACATGCCGACGAGCGGCTCCAGTTCGGGCCTGTCGCGGCCGGCCGTGGGCACGCCGACGACCACGTCCTCCTGTCCGGAGTGGCGCATCAGCACGGCCTGCCAGGCCGCCAGGGTCACCATGAAGGGGGTGGCCCGTGCCGCCCGGGCGGTCTCCTCGACCGCTGCGGTGAGCGCCTCGTCGAGGGTGAAGCGCACCTGTCCGCCGCGGTACGAGCGCACGGGCGGCCGCGGGCGGTCCGTCGCCAGGTCCAGCAGGCCCGGTGCGCCGTCCAGTTGCCGACGCCAGTAGGCCAGTGAGGCCGACAGCGACTCGTCGTCGGTGCGGTCGCGCTGCCAGGCGGCCCAGTCCGCGTACTGGAGGGCGAGCGGCTCGGGTGCCGGGTGCAGGCCGGGATGCGGACGGTAGAACGCGCACAGATCGTCCACCAGGACGCTCCTGGACCAGGCGTCGCCCACCATGTGGTGGTTCACCACCACGAGCAGCGCGCGCCGGGGGCCCGAGCGGATCAGCAGGGCGCGGAACAGCGGGCCCCGCTCCAGGTCGAAAGGGGCGGCGGCCTCATGGCGGGCGAGTTCCCGCTCGGCGTCGTCGAGGCCGCCTGCCGGGTCTTCGTCCAGTTCCACGATCCGCAGGACCGAAGCGGCGGGTTCCAGAACCCTCTGCACGGGGGTCTGGCCGGCCATGGCGACCACGGTGCGCAGCGCCTCATGGCGGACCGTCAGTTCACGCAGGGCCGTGTCCAGTGCGGCCACGTCGAGCGGTCCGGTCAGGCTCAGCGCCACGTACTCGTTGTACATGGCGTGGCCGGGCGCCAGCTGTTCCAGGAACCACAGCCGTTCCTGGCCCGGGGACAGCGGGGCGGGCGCGTCCCGGTCGCGCGGTGGCACCGGCGCCCCGGGCTCGCGGCCGGCGCTGCCGCGACCGCCGACGCGTTCCTCGAAGAGGGCGCGCTGCCGGGGGCTCAGCCGGGCCAGCCGGTCGTTTCGGTCCTGCCGGCCGCTGCCGGGCGGCCGGTCCGGTGTGGCGCTCACTGGCCCTCCAGTTCGGTGAGGATCAACTCTTCGACTTCCAGGGCGAGGTCCGCGACGCGTCCGCCCTCGAAGAACAGCCGGGCGGGCACCTCGACGTCGAACTCGGTGCGCAGCCTGGCCACGACCCTGGCGGCGAGCAGCGAATGCCCGCCGAGTTCCAGGAAGTCGTCGGTGACGCCGACCCGTTCCAGGCCGAGCAGTTCGGCGTAGACCGCGGCCAGGCGCTCCTCGGTCGCGGTGCGTGGAGCGACGTACTCCGTGGCCAGTTCGGGCCTCGGCTGGAGGGCCGAGGGACGCGGTGCCAGGGCCGGCGTGAAGGCGACCGTTCCGTCCGGGCCCGTGCCGGTCCCGGCGCGGGCCACGACGGCCCGGCCCCCAGGCCCTTCGACGAGCGCGGTGAAGGCGCGCGCACCCTGCTCGGGGCTCAGGGCGCCGGCGATCATGGTCTGCTGGAAGTCCCGCAGGTCGGCGGGGACTTGTGCCCTGCTGGCCATGCCGACCCGGGCCCACATGTCCCAGTCCACGGCGACGGCGTGGCGCTCGCCGCGGGTGTTCTCCGCCTCCGCCACGGCCACGAGATAAGAGTTGGCGGCCGTGTAGTCGGCCTGACCGTAGGTGGGCACGAGGGTGGCCAGGGAGGAGCACAGGACGAGGAGCCCGGCCTCGCCCGGCCGCAGCTCGGCGAGCAGATGGCGCACTCCTGCCGTCTTGGGGGCGAGGACGGCGCGCATCTCGTCGTCGCTACGCAGTTCGACGGAGCCCCCGCCGGGGATCCCGGCGCAGTGGACGACACCGTCGATGGACCCGAAGCGGTCGCGGGCGGCGTCGAGTGCCCGGGCCAGCTCGCTGCGGTCGGTGACGTCCGCCCGAACGGTGAGGACTTCGGTTCCGGAGGCCCGCAGTTCGCGCAGGGCGGCTGCCGACCCGTCGCCCTCGTCGGGTGTTGCCCGGCGGCCGACGAGCACGAGCCGGGCGTCGCAGGTCCGCGCCAGCTGACCGGCGAGGACGAGTCCGATCCCGCCGAGCCCGCCGGTGATCAGATACGTTCCGCCGCGGCGCAGCCGGGAGGGGGTGGCGGGCACCGGGCGGTCCACGGGCTCGACCGCGCGGCCGAGCCACTGCCCCTCGCGCAGGGCCATCAGCCGGGCGGGGGCGGTGAGCACCGTGCGCACCAGGTCCGCGGCGCGGGTCTCGTCGGGGATCTCGCCTGGCGCCAGGTCGAGCTGGGTGCAGTGGAGATTCGGATACTCCTCGGGCAGCACCTGCACGGGTCCGCTCATGAGGGCGGCCGCGGGGTCGGGCCGTTCGCCGGGCCCGGTGCGGAACGCGCCGGCGGTGAGGACGCCGAGCCGGACCTCGTGGACGACGCTTTCGGCGGCCATGGCGCGGGCGAGCCGGATGAGCCCGAAGTACCCTTCGGTCTCGTCCGCCCCTACGGGGCCCAGGCCCCAGGCGTGCAGGACCGCGGTGGGGGTGCGCACCAGCGACCGCAGCTCCGCCAGGAGCTTGGTGTACTGGGCCTGATCGGTGGGGTCGATCTCGTACACACCGCGTCGGACCCGTCGGTAGCCGGTGCCGGGCCGCACGACGGTGACGATCTGACCGCGGCTGGTGAGCAGGTCGGCGAGCGGCTGGGCCAGCCCTTGCCGGTCGAGCAGGACGAGCCAGGTCCACCGGCGGCCGTCGAGGGGGTCGGCGCCGTCGTCGACGCGCAGCGGGCGCCAGGCGACCTGTGCGTGGGCCGCCTCGGCCTGCGCGGGGACCACCGCCTCGGCCTGCGCGGGGACCACCGCCTCGGCCTGCGCGGGGGCCGCCTCGGCCTGTGCGAGGGCTGCGGTGGGGGCGGCGGGCCCGCCCGACGGATACGGCTCGATCCAGTGCGGTCGGCGCTCGAACGGGTAGCCGGGCAGGCCGGTCACCCGGGCGTCGGTGCCGAGCGGTTCCCAGCGGACGTCGACCCCGCGGGTCCACAGGTCCGCCAGCGAGAGCACGGCGGCGCGGGCCTCGTCCCGGTCCGATCGCCGGCCGCGCGACGGCAGCGGGGGCCGGGCGGTCCGGGGCCGCGCGGAGCCGCTGTCGCCGGCCCCTCTGACCAGGTCGGTGAGGACGCCGCCCGGACCGCTCTCCACGAGGACCAGGTCGTCGTCCAGCGACGTCATGCGGTGCACGCCGTCGTGGAAGCGGACCGGGGCCCTCATCTGCCGCACCCAGTAGCCGGGGTCGGTTGCCTGTTCGTCGGTGATCCAGTCTCCGGTCAGGTTGGAGACGAAGGGCGTCCGGGGCGAGCGCAGGGTGAGACCGGAGAACTGGTCGGCGAACCGCTCGGCGGCGCCCTCGCACAGGGCGCTGTGGAACGCACGGTCGACCGGCAGCCGCACCGGCCGCAGCCCGTTCCCGGCGAGTGCAGCCGTCGCCCGGTCCACCGCCTGCTCCGTACCGGACAGCACCGTCGCCCGCGGCCCGTTGACGGCGGCGAGGTCGAGCCCGTACCGCTCCGCGGCCTCCAGGGCGTCCGATTCCGTCAGCGACACCGCGAACATGGCCCCGGGCCCGGTCTGTTCCAGCAGTCGGCCCCGGGCGGACGTCAGGGCCAGTGCGTCGGGGAGTTCGAGTACGCCGGAGAGCAGCGCCGCGGTGTACTCGCCCAGGCTGTGCCCGAGCAGGGCCCGCGGCCGTACGCCCCAGTGCTCCCACAGGCGGCTCAGGGCCCAGCTGACGGCCACCACCGCGGGCTGGGTGACGGACGTACGGCGCAGTACGTCCGCGCTACCGGCGCGCAGCAGTTCGACCAGGTTGTGGCCGAGGTCGGGCGTCAGCAGGCGGGCGCACTCGTCGAGGGCGGCCCTGAACACCGGATGGTCGCGGTGCAGCCCGACCGCCATGGTGGGGAACTGCGCGCCCTGCCCCGGCAGCATGAAGCCGACGGGTGCGTCGTCCCGGGCGGTGGTCGCCTCCACCGTGGTGTGCCGGCCCGCCGCGCGGAGCGCCTCGGCGGCCTCGGCGGTGTCGCCGGCCACGACGACGCGGCGGCGGCGCAGTTGCCTGCGTCCCGTGCGCAGGGTGCGGGCGATGTCGTCGATCCGCTGCCCCGGGTGGGCGGTCAGGTGGTCCGAGAGCCGGACCGCCAGGGTGCCCAGGGCGGTTTCGGTACGAGCGGAGAGCGGCAGCGCCACCGGCAGGACGGGGGCGTGCGCGGCGGCGCGGGGAGCGGGGTCGGGGGCCTGTTCGAGGATGACGTGGGCATTGGTGCCGCCGATGCCGAACGAGCTGACCGCGGCGCGCCGGGGCCCTTCGGCGGGCGGCCATTCGGCGAGTCCTTCGGGGACGAAGAACGGGCTCCCGTCCAGGCCTGATCCGGAGTGGGTTCGGACCGGGTGCGGAGACGCCGGAATCCGCCGGTGCCGGAGCATCAGCACCGTCTTGATCAGACCGGTGACCCCGGCCGCCGCGTCCAGGTGGCCGATGTGCGCCTTGGCCGACCCCAGCGCGCACCAGGCCCGCTCGTCCTCGCCGGTCGCGGCCGCACCGTAGACGGCGGTGAGTGCGGCCGTCTCGATGGGGTCGCCGATGGGAGTGCCGGTGCCATGGGCCTCGACGTACCCGATGGACCGCGGGCTCACCCCCGCCATCGACAGCGCCTCGCGGATGACCGCGGTCTGTCCCGCGACTCCCGGTGCCGTGTAACCGGCCCTTGCGGCACCGTCGTTGTTGATCGCGGAGCCGAGCAGCACGGCGTGCACCCGGTCGCCGTCGGCGAGGGCGTCGGAGAGCCGTTTGAGGACGACGACGCCCGCCCCGTTGCTGAAGACCGTGCCGTTGGCGTCGGCCGAGAAGGGCCTGCAGTGCCCGTCGGGCGACTCGATGCCGCTCGCGGCGGGCAGGTAGCCCGAGCGGTGGGGCACGGTGACCGAGACTCCCCCGGCCAGAGCCAGGTCGCACTCCTGCGACAGGAGGCTCTGCGCTGCCAGGTGGACGGCGACGAGCGAAGTGGAGCAGGCGGTCTGCACGTTCACCGCGGGGCCGCGCAGGTTGAACTTGTACGCGACCCGGGGCGCGAGCCCGTCCGGAGCATTGCCCTGGAAGATCAGCGGGACGCCGAGCGAGGCCTTCAGATCGGTGCGGGGCAGCAGATTGTGGATCAGATACGTGCTGAGCATGGAGCCCGCGAAGACCGCGGCGGATCCGGTGAACCGCTCCGGATCACACCCGGCGTCCTCCAGCGCTGCCCAGGCGCTCTCCAGGAAGATCCGCTGCTGCGGATCGATGACGGAGGCCTCGAGTCCGCTGTAGCCGAACAGCTGGGAGTCGAATCCGGCGATGTCGTCGAGAATGCCCTTCACCGGTACGTAGCCCGGCTGCGCCGCCTCCGCGTCGGGCACACCGGACGCGCGCAGTTCCTCCGGTGTGAACCGGCTCAGCGCCTCGCGGCCGGAGACGAGCAGGTCCCACAGCTCGTCCGGTGACTCCGCTCCGGGAAATCGCCCGGCCATGCCGATGATCGCGATGCGGCCGTCCGGTTCGTCCGGGCCGTCCGTGCCGTCCGGGCCGGTCTGGTGTGCGTTCAAGATCCGCTCCATGGTGGTGGGCTGTCAGACGGCCATCAGGTAGCGCTGGAAGCGGGGCATCAGGATCTCCAGGGCTTCGATCTCGACGGGTGTCAGCTCCGGGTGCCAGATGTCCCAGAGCAGGACCGCTCGCTGGTCGCTGCCGCGGTTCCACGCCTCGTGGATGAAGCTGTCGTCGAAGAGGATCACCTTGCCCTCCTGCCAGCCGCGTTCCTCGTCGCCGACCTTGATCCGGCATCCCGGCGGAACGACCAGGGGCAGGTGCGCGGTGAGCAGAAGGTTGACGCCGCCGGTGTGCGGGGTGATGTGGACGCCGGGATTGAGCACGGTGAACATGGCGTCCCGCGGGCCGTGCGGGGTGAGGTCCAGGGCGCGCCGAGTGGCGGGGCAGCGCTCGCGGGCCTCCTCGCGCCAGGCACCGTTGCGGTAGAGCTGGTACGTGTCCCAGCCCTGCCAGCCGAGTTCCTTCGTGTAGTGGTCCTCGAACGGAGCGAACGCGGCCCGCTCGGCGCGCAGCGCCAGGAACTCCTCCCGGATGCGCGGATAGGCCTGCTCCATCTCGGCCACCCAGGCCAGGTCGGCGGTGTCGTGCCAGGGCAGCGCGCTGATGCCGGGGAAGAACAGCCGGGTGGGTTCCTGGTCGTCGTGCAGATACTGCGGGGCCCGCTGCCCGACGAGGATGCGCAGGCATTCCTCGACGCGCTCCAGGCCGTCGGCGTCGAGCGTCCGTCGCAGCTCCGCCAGCACCTCATCGATATCCACGTCAGGAACTTCCTCTCGGTACTCGGGTCGGTGCGTCCGTGTCCCGTGCGGTTTCCGCCCGGGTGTCTGCGTCGTCGTCGACCGGGCCGCGGGCCCGGCGGCGGGCCGCGGCCCGGCCCCGGACGGCGGCCCGCCGCCGACTTCCGCGCTCCTCGGTGGTGTCCGTGTCCATCCGGTCGGCGGCGACCGGGACGAGTCCCCCGGCGAACTCCGCGACGGTCGGGCGGGCAAAGAGGTCCACCAGCGGGATCTCCCGTCCCAGCACACGGCTCAGTTCCAGCTGAAGCTGAGCCGCGCGCAGCGAATCACCGCCCGCCTCGAAGAAGTTGGTGTGCCGTCCGACCGGGCCGCCGCCCAGGACCTGGCGCCACGCGTCGGCGACGAGCTGCTCCACGCCCGCCAGCGGCGAGGCGGTCGCGGCCGCCGGCGGTGCGGGCAGCGGAAGCCGGGTCCGGTCGCGTTTGTTGGTGCGCGTCCGGGGCAGGGCGTCCAGCAGCATCACGGTGTCGGGGACGGCCGGGGCGGGCAGCCGCGCGGCGAGGTGGTCGCGCAGCTGCGCGCCGTCGACACCGGGGGCCACGACGGCGTATCCGACGAGTCTCTGGACGCCGCCGACGTGGTGCACGGTCGCGGCGGCCTCGCGGACCGACGGGTGGCTTTCGAGAACGGCCTCGATGCCTTCCAGCTCGACCCGGTTGCCCCGGATCTTGACCTGGCTGCCCAGCCTTCCGACGAAGCCGAGCTGCCCGTCGGGCAGATGGCAGCCGAGGTCGCCGGTGCGGTACAGCTTCCCCTCCGGCTCCCACGGGTCGGGAACGTAGGCGCGGGCGCTCTCCTGCGGCCTCCGGTGGTAGGAACCGGCCAGGAAGTCGCTGCGCAGCAGGATTTCCCCCGGTACACCGACCGGGCACGGCCTGCCCCGGTGGTCCAGGACCAGTACCTCCCGCCCCGGGATCGGCACTCCGACGGGCACCGACGACGGGAAGGTCTCCTCGGGCAGCAGCTCGCGGTACGTGGCGATCACGCATTCGGTGGGACCGTACAGATTGTGCAGTCGGGGCCGGTCGGGGCGGTGCGCCCACGCCTCGACGAGCCGCACGGGAACGGCCTCTCCCGCGAGTTGCACATGCTCCAGATCGGGCAGGTGCGCCCCGGTCGCCTCCAGTGCCTCGGTGATCAGCTGGAAGAAGGCCGGGACCGTGCCGAGCCGGGTGATCCGCTCCGTCCGCAGCCATGCGGCCACCGCCAGTGGGTCGCGCCGCCGGTCCTCGGGCACCACGCACAGCGTCGCCCCGGCGCACAGCGCCGCAAACATGTCGGAGTAGGCGGCGTCGTAGGTGAAGGGGGCCCACTGGGCGATGCGGCCGCCCGGCCGGATGCCGTAGTACTCCCTTTCCCAGTCCGCCAGTTGGGAGAAGGTCGCATGCGGCAGCACGATGCCCTTGGGGGTGCCGGTGGACCCCGAGGTGTACACCAGGCACAGCGGGTCGGCGCCGCTGACGGCGGCCGGGGTCGGGGGCGGACCCGTGGGGGGCGCGCCGGGGCAGTCCGGCTCCACGACCTCGACCGGCACACCGGCGAAGCGCCGGCCGGCCGGGTCCCACAGACCGGGATGCGCGGTCAGCGCCGCCTCCTCCGCGAGCAGGCAGAGCGGATCGGCGTCCGCGAGCAGTTCGGTCAGCCGGTGGTCCGGGTCGCCGGGGGCCAGGACGCAGAAGGCCGCCCCCGCCTTGGCCACGCCCAGCGCCGCGGCGACCTGCACCGGACCGGTGTGCACCAGGACCGAGACGAACCGTCCGGGAGCTGCGCCCAGCGCTCCGAGCCGGCCCGCGATGCGATCGCTCCAGTCGTCGAGGCTCCCGTAGCCGACCGCGACACCTTCGTGGCGGACGGCCACGGCGTCCCTGTTCTCCGCGGCGCGCCGCCGGAACACCTCGTGCACGGGCAGGGAGTGGTCGCGGCGCGCCTCACCGCGCCGCCGCACCGGGCGGGGCGACGGCTGTACGTCATCCGTCAGATCGACCGTGTCCAGGGACCGGTCGGGGTCGTCGAGGGCGGCTCGCAGCAGGGTGAACAGGTGGGTGAGGACGCGGGCGGCCGACGCCGGGCCGAACCGGGTGCCGCTGTACTCCAGGCGTCCGTCCAGCCGGCCGGCGTGCTCGTCCAGGGAGAGAGCGATGTCGTATTTCGCCGCCCCCGGGCTCAGCGGACGCAGTCGCCCCGATGCGCCGCCCAGCCCGAGTTCACCGGGCGGTGCGTCCTGGAGCGTCAGCGTCGCCTGGACCAGCGGAGTCCGGGCCGATGAGCGGTCCAGGCGCAGCCGGGACACCAGGTGGTCCAGGGGAACGAGCGCGTGGTCCAGGTCACGGGCGAGTACGCCGGCGGTCCTGGCTGCCAGCCCGGCGAAGGTCGCGGAGCCGGACAGGTCGATCCGCACCGGCAGCATGTTGACCAACGAACCGACGACGGTGTCGAGTTCGGGCCGGTCGCGGTTGGCGACCGGCACTCCCACCACCACGTCGTCGGTCCCGGCGTACCGCCCCAGCAGCGATCCGAACACGGTGAGCAGGACCGTGAAGGGGGTGGTCCGCAGGTCCACGGCCGTCTGGCGCAGCCGGGCGGTGAGCTCCTCGGGTACGGCGACCGGCAGGGTCCCGTCCTCGCCCCCCACGACGCCCGCGGCGTCGCTGGGCAACTGCAGCACCCCCGAGCAGCCGTCGAGCCGATCGGCCCAGTAGGCGAGCTGGTCCGTCCGCACCGCCTCTCCGCGGGGCCCGGCGGCCTCGGCCGCGTACCGCGAGAATCCGGATCGGATGCGCGGCGGCGGTTCGGCGGCTCCGGTCCGATGCGCGTACAGGGCGCCGAGGTCGCGCAGGACCACGCCCGCGGACCATCCGTCCAGTGCGATGTGGTGCGCGCTGAGCAGCAGGTGCCAGCCCCGGTCGCGGGTCCGCACCACGGTCGCGCGCATCAGCGGTCCGGCCGCCAGGTCGAACGGGCGGGCGGCCTCCGCCGCGGCCAGTGCGGTCACCGCGTCGTCCGCCCCGCTGCCGTCCCCGTCCCCGTCCGCGTCCAGCACGTCCAGGGGCACGGGGAGGTGGTCCTGGCGCCAGAACACCGGCCGCCCGTCGTGCAGTTCACAGCGTGCCGTGAGGATCTCGTGCCGTGCGGCGAGTTCCGCGAGAGCGGCTTCGAGCGCTGCGATGTCCACCGGGCCGCCCAGGTGGACGGAGGCTGCCAGATTGTAGGCGGGGGAAGCGGGCGCGAGGCGGTGCAGCAGCCACAGTTGGCGCTGCTGGTCGGTGAGCGGGACCGGCCCGACCGGCGCGGCGTCGGCCACCGAGGTCCCGGCCGCTGCCGTATCGGTCGCTTCCGTTTCGGCCATCGCGGCACCCGCACCGGCGGCCGACCGGGCCAGGGCCGCGGGAGTGGGGTCCTGATAGAAGTCGGCGAGTGACGGTGCGGCGCCCACGGTCCGGCGCGCCCGGGCCAGCAGCCGGGTCGCGCTCAGCGAGTTTCCGCCCGCGGTGAGGAAGTCGTCCGCCATGCGCACGCGGTGGGGGTCCACGTCCAGCGCCTCGGCCCAGAGACCCGCCACGGTCCGCTCCAGCGGGCTGCCGGGCTCGGCGCCGGACGGCTCGGGAGCCGGCCGGCGTGCGATACGGACCAGGGCCGGACGGTCCACCTTGCCGCTCGTGTTCAGTGGCAGCGCGGGCAGCACGAAGAGCGCGGCGGGCACCACCGCGGCCGGCAGCCGACGGCGCAGCCAGGCCCGCAGCGCGGTGTGCGGCTCTCTCCCGTCCGTGTCGCCGTCGGTCACCACGAAGGCCGCCAGCCGTGGCGCGCCTTCCGACGACCGGTCCGCCACCACGGCCGCGTTCCGCACGGCCGGGTGGTCGAGCAGGACGGCCTCGATCTCGCCCGGTTCGATGCGGTGTCCGAGGATCTTCACCTGGGCGTCGGCCCGCCCGAGGATCACGATCCGTCCGTCCGGGAGGTACCGGCCCAGGTCGCCCGTCCGGTAGACCGGCCCGGCCGCGGGGTCCACCGGATCCGGAACGAAGGCGGATCCGGTGAGCTCCGGCCGGTTCCAGTAGCCCGCGCTCACCCCGGCGCCGCCGATCACCAACTCGCCGACGCTGCCGGGGCGTACGGGCCGGTCGTCGCGGCCCAGCAGATAGCACCTGGTGCGCCCGATCGGGCGGCCCACCGTGACGGGCTCGCCCCGGTGGACGCGGCCCGCCGTGGACCAGACGGTGGTCTCGGTGGGGCCGTAGAGGTTCCACACCTCCTCGTACCGGCTGAGCAACCGGTCGGCGAGGTGTGCGTCCAACGGCTCGCCACCGCTGAGTACGCGCAGTCCCGGTCGCAGCGGCGGGCGTTCGTCATCCGTCAGCGCGCGCCACAGCGAAGGGGTGGCCTGCATCAGTGTGGCGCCGCAGTCCGCCGGTAGCGCCGCGAGGGCATCGACGTCGAGCACCGCCTCCCGGGGTGCGATCACGACCTGCCCCCCGGCCGCCAGCGGCGCGAAGAGCTCCAGCATGCAGATGTCGAAGCCGATGGACGTGACGGCGAGCAGCACATCGTCCTCGGACATGCCGGGCTCGCGGATCACGCTGTGCAGCAGGTTGGCCAGATTGCCGTGGGTCACGGCGACGCCCTTGGGCGCTCCCGTGGAGCCGGAGGTGTACATGAGGTACGCCAGGTCCGCCGGAGCGGGCCCGTCGGGGAACGGGACAGGGCCGGATCCGTCCTCCGTCTCGCCCTCCGCGAGGAGAGCGTCGGCGCGGATCTGCGCGGCCCCCCGGTCCTCGTCCGCCGGCACGTCGACGATCACTGCCCTCGCGCCGCTGTCGTCCACCATGTGGGCGACGCGCTCGGGCGGCAGCGCCTCGTCGAGGGGGACGAGCACGGCGCCCGCGCGCCACACCCCCACCATGAGCGGGACGAGCGCGGCATCGCGCGTCACCCGCAGGGCCACCCGGTCTCCGGGTCCGACCGCGTGCTGCGCCGCCAGGCGGGCGGCGACCCGGTCGGCCGCGGCATCGGCATCGGCCCGGCTCAGACGGGTCGCCCCGGAGCTCACGGCGCCCGCGGTCCCGTTCCGCCGGGCCAGGTCCCGCAGCACCGCGGGCACGGCCGGCCACCACGGTCGGTCCTGCGAGCCGACGTTGAAGTCGACCACGACGCGCCGGCGCTCCGCCTGCGTCAGCAACGGCAGTTCCCCGAGGGGGCGTCCGGCGTCCTCGACCACGGCCCGCAGCAGGCACACCAGTGACCGGGCGAGGTCGGATGCTGCCGCGTCGTCGAGCACGGCGGTGCGGTATTCCAGGCTGAGGTCCAGTCGACCGGACGGCCGGGGGCGCACGAAGAGCGACAGGTCGTGCTTGGCGGTGCCGCTGTGCGACGGCATCGGGACGGTGTCCACTCCCGGCAGCCGCAAGGTGGTGGCCGGTCCGCTGTGGAAGGCGTACATCAGCCGGAACAGCGACGGAGCTCCGATGCCGAGGTCCTGGAGGATGAGGTCGAGCGGCGTGTCACGGTGCCGAAGATCGTTCTTCAGGGCCGTTCTGGTGCGCTGCAGGGCTTCTCGGAAGGTCGGATCGCCGCTGAGGTCGGCCCGGTGGACCATCACGTTCAGCAGCGGGCCGACCACGCCGCTCAGACCGTGTGCGTTCCTGGTGGCCACCGGCATGCCCAGGTTCAGGACGTCCTGTCCGGTGCGACGCTTGACGACGGCGCAGAAGGCCGTGAGCAACACGGTGGACAGGCTGGACAGTTCCGTACGGCCCAACGCCGCGAGGTCCGCCGCCAGTTCCGCGGGCACCGTGAAGTGGTGGAGTCGGCCGGCGACTTGGCTGCCGTTGTCGGTTCCCGAGGCGGACGTCGGGCCCGGTGCCGCGGGGAAGTCCACCGCGGGCAGGTCACCGGAGAGGCGGCCGCGCCAGTAGCCCAGGTGCTCCTCGGCGTCGAACCGGGTCTGCTGCCAGGCCGCGAAGTCACCGAAGCCGGGCGCCGCCTCCGGCGTCTCGGCCGGGCCGCCGGTCTGTTCCGCGGGTTCCGTGGGTTCCGTGTGTTGCGTGTCGTGCGCGTGCTCTGTGAAGGCGGCGGTGACCTCGTCGAGGAACACGCCGAACCCCCAGGCGTCGACCGCGATGTGGTGCGCCACCAGGAGCAGCGCGTGCTCGTCCGCGCCCAGCCGGACCAGCAGGATGCGGACCGGCGGCACCCGGCTCAGCTCGAAGGGCGCGGTGGTGGCCGTGGCGAACAGTTCGGCGACGCGGCCGTCGCGCTCGTGTTCGGGCAGCCCCGTGAGGTCGATCCGTTCGACCGAGGAGCCTGCGGTGTCGGGGAACACCTGCACGGGCTCGCCGCCGGCTCCCTCGGAGATGCGACAGCGCAGTGCCTCGTGACGGCCGGTCACCTCGTCCACGGCACGCACGAGACGGTCGGCGTCGAGGGGGCCGTGCAGCCGGAAGGCCGCGCTCTCGTTGTGCAGGGCGCTGCCGGGAAGCACCTGTTCGGCACGCCAGATCGATCGCTGTATGTACGACAGTGGGGCCCGGTTGGGTTCCGGGCGCGGCGGGATCGCCCGTTTTCCCGGTTCGAACGACATACCCGACGTGCGCATTCTGCGGATTCCCCTACTTTCAGCAGACGCCGTAGAAAAACGAGAACAAGAGAACGCTCTGGGTGGATCACCAAAGCGGGCTTGCCAGACCACACGCAACTGACATTCAGCCCGCTGAATGAACCGCACACCGGCAGCAATTGATCACGCTATCAAGATCGCGTCATTCGGCTATAGGGTTATTTTCAGACACCAGTGAATGATCCCGTCCACTACGCGATCCGGCTCCCCCGCAGCCCAGTTCACGTGCGCCTATGCATTTCGGATTACCGGCTCTCCGACGGCACACACCCCCGCAGTGGACGAAGATTTATGGCCGATACAAGACGTTTAACCACCACGCATCACGCGTTTTTGACGTGATCGACAATTAACGTGAAGCCCGGTTGACCCTTGACCATGACTGCCAGAAACTGATGGCTTCGGATACCCGTGAGTCGATCCGACTTCCCATTCACATACATGAACGGTCCTTGATCCACACACACGGAAGGCCTTCCTGCTATGACACATACCGTTGATTCCGACTTCGATGTGATTGTGGTCGGCGGCGGGCCCGGCGGGTCGACGGTGGCGTCATTCGTCGCGATGCAGGGCCACCGGGTCCTCCTGCTGGAGAAAGAGGAGTTTCCCCGGCACCAGATCGGCGAGTCGCTGCTGCCGTCCACCGTGCACGGAATCTGCAAACTACTGGGCGTTTCGGAGGCAATGAGCCAGGCAGGCTTCATGGTGAAGCACGGCGGCACCTTCCGCTGGGGGTCCAACGCGGAGCCGTGGTCGTTCGACTTCGCCCTCTCTCCCAAGTTCGCCGGCCCGACGTCCTTCGCGTACCAGGTCGAACGCATGAAGTTCGACAAGCTCCTCCTCGACAACGCCCGCGCCAAAGGTGTCGACGTGAGGGAGCGCAGCACCGTCCTCGACGTCGTGCAGGAGGAGGGTCGCGTCCGAGGGGTCACCTACGACGACGAGCACGGTGTCCGGCACTCGGTACGCGCCTCGTTCGTCGTCGACGCCTCCGGCAATCAGAGCCGGCTCCAGGGCCGGATCGGCGGCCGCCGCGAGTACTCGGAGTTCTTCCAGAACATCGCGCTCTTCGGCTACTACGAGGGCGGCAAGCGGATGCCCTCACCCAACTCGGGCAACATCACCTGCGTCGCCTTCGGATCGGGCTGGTTCTGGTACATCCCGCTCAGCGACAGCCTCACCAGCGTCGGCGTGGTACTGCGCCGGGACCAGGCGCACCGGGTGCGCGGCGACCGGGCCGAGGCCCTGGCCGCGCTGATCAAGGAGTGCCCGCTGCTGTCGGACTTCCTGTGCGAGGCGCGGCGCGTACGGAGCGGCCCGTACGGCGAGGTCCGCATCCGCAAGGACTACTCCTACCTCCATGACACGTTCTGGCGTCCGGGCATGGTGCTCATCGGCGACGCCGCTTGCTTCATCGACCCGTTGTTCTCCTCCGGTGTCCATCTCGCCACCTACAGCGCGCTGTTGGCGGCGCGCTCCATCAACACCTCCCTGCGGGGCGACATCGACGAGAGGGAATGCTTCACGGAGTACGAGGCGCGGTACCGCAAGGAGTACGGCCTCTTCCACGACTTCCTGACGGCGTTCTACGACGTCAACCGCGATGAGCAGGAGTACTTCGGCGAGGCCAAGCGGGTCTCCAAGGGCGCGGCGTCCGAGGCCGTGTCCTTCGTCGAACTGGTCGGTGGTGGCGCGTCCGACGAGGGCGCCCTCATCTCGGAGGCGTACCAGGCACAGCGCAGGGCCGACCTGCTCGACCACGTGCCCCAGATGCACTGGGAAGGACAGCGGATCCAGCTGCAGGCCACCTTCGGCGAAGTCGTCGGTGACGTCCCCCTGCGCGAGAGCGGCCTCGTGGAGTCGGCGGACGGCATGCACTGGATGAAGAGTTCCCAGGAGCCGGCCCCTCTGGCGTGACGGCGGCATCCTGCCCGCCCCGGTGCCCGTCGAATCTCGGCACGACGGCAACGGGGCGGGCTCGGTCCTGTTCGACGGTCGCCGCCGAACAGGACTGACGGCGCGAGTCAGTTGGGCCTCGCCCCTCGGCGCGGCCGATCTGCTCGCCAGGCACCCGCGACGGCTCGTTCCGCGGGTGCCTGACGAGTCCGAGGCCGTCAGGGAGTGAACTCGAAGTAGTCCTCGTGCGGGTAGTCGAACCCGGCCCGCTTGTACCGCTCCCGCGGAGCGGGAAAGCCCGCCTTCACGTACTCGCTCAGGAAGTACACACCGCCCGCGGTGTCGATGCCCAGGTCGTGCGCGGGCCCCCGGTCGGCCACGGCGGCGCGACGCGCCCGCTCCATGACCGCGTCCGTCAGACCGCTGCCGTCCGACATCCGGCTCTTCGTCCTGTCCGTGATGTAGGCCGGCAGCCGGTCCCGGCACGCCTCGCGCAGCACCCACTTCTCCACCCCGTCGCGGAGCTTCAGGGACATCGGCAGCCGGTAGCCGAATTCGAGGACGAACCGGTCCATGAAGGGCACCCTGGTCTCCACCGAGTGGAGCATGCTCATCCTGTCCACGCGCTGGAGGTCCGTGCGGTACAGGTTGCGCACGCGGTAGCTCATCAGCTCGGCGGGGTCGGGGTGCGTCTTGAACAGGGCGTATCCCGCGAGCACTTCGTCGCTGCCCTCACCGCACAGGGCGATTTTGAAGCCGTGCTCCCGCACGGCCCGGTAGGCGAAGTAGGCGACGCACGAATCCATCACGTCGATCGCCTCGAAGAGTTCACCGCCCCGGATCACCTCGGGTATGGCGTCCGCCACGGCGATGTGGTCGAGGTACTCGACCACATGAGGTATGCCCATCTCGGCGCAGTAGCGTTTCGCCACCTCGATGTCGGCCGCGCCTTCGTACCCCACGGTGAACGCCGTCACCGCCGGATGGAAGCGCCGGGCCGCCTCCAGCACGGCCGCACTGTCGATCCCTCCGCTGAACAGCACCGCGATCGGCAGGTCGGAGTCGGTCTGCTTGCGTACGGCGGCGTCGAACAGATCCCGGTAACGGGCCACGGCGTCCCGGTCCGAGCCGCCGGGCGGCTCCGTACCCAGGTCGAAGTGTCGTACGGGCTCTCCGCCGTCGACCGTGTACGTGCCGGGCGGGATCTCATCGACGTGATCCGCCTTGCCGAGCAGGCACTTCTGCTCGGAGGCGAAGTAGTGAACCGCGTCCCGCACCGCGTGGTACAGCGGCTTGACACCGATGTGATCACGCGCCGCGAGAAACGTCCGCGTACGCCGGTCGTACAGCACGAAGGCGTACATCCCGTCGAGCCGGCCGACGAACGTCTCCCCCCACTCCAGATAGGCGTGGATCAGGACCTCGGTGTCGGATCCCGTACGGAACTTGCGACCCAACCCTTCCAACTCGTCCCGCAGTAGGTGGTGTTCATACAGCTCGCCGTTGAACACCACTTCGACGAACCCGTCGACATCCGACTGCGGCTGCCGGCCGTGGTCACGATCCACGATCGCCAGCCGGTTGGTACCGAGCGACACACCGGGCTCCGACACCCGCTCCGCGAAGCATTCCTGGTCGCCTCGGTGTCTGATCCGTTCGAGCATGTCGACCAACTGCGCATCCCGGTGCGCGACGGCCCGGGGAGTTTCATCAGCGATCCATGGGGCGATGATCGCGGCGATTCCGCACAAGGGATTTTCCCCACTCCTGAGTTCCGGCCGCTGGCAGAGAGGTCTCTACTCCCCTGCGGGAGCGGTCCATTCCAACGTCTGGTCGGGCAGATTCTCCATGTTGCGGCTCCCGTCGGTGCTCTCCAGGACGGTGAAGCCATGACGCCTGTAGAACTCCCGCGCATCGACGTTCAGTTGGAACACGTGCAGGCGCAGCCGGCCGGCGCTGTGCCGCTTCACCTGGTTCAGGAGCAGCGTCCCCACCCCCTGGCGGCGGACGTCCGGTCGCAGGTACAGGTGCTCGAGCATGTCACCGTCGAGGGCGGCGTAGCCGAGTAACTCCCCGTCCCTGACCGCCACCCACGTACGGCACTCCTTCAGCAGGACGTTCTCCGCCCACTGGGTCACTTGCTCGTGGTTGCGTTTCTGGGGCGGGAGATACGGCATGGACGCCGCCCGCGATGCCATGTGGGTGCGCGCGATGTCCGCCGCGTCCATGACTTCGGCAGCCCGGATCGTCACCAGTTCCTCAGCAGTCATACGCGTCACCCTACCCACACGGACGATCTCGCATCCGGGTACGGATCAGGTCCGTGCCCGCGACGGGCCCGGCCGTTTCACGATCGTGGAGACTGCCACTCCGCGCCGGTCACGGCACCGCAGCAGCGGCTCGGCCCGCAGCGTTCGCCCGTGCGGGCGGAACGCTGCGGGCCGAGCCTCAGGGACATCCGTCAGTGGACGCCGTTGTAGACCTTCCAGCCGGTGGCGATCTTCTTCTTGGCGGTGAAGGTGCCCCGGGCGGTGCCGGTCCAGCGCCAGATGTTCCCGGCGGTGTCGCGGGCGAGGAGGTCGGGGCGGTTGTCGCCGGTCAGGTCGCCGGGGCCCACGAGGGTGGAGTAGGAGGGGCTGAAGTCGTCGAAGAGGAGGGTGCGGGGGCCGAACTTGCCGTTGCCGAGGCCGTAGCTGCGCCACAGCTTGTTGGTGTCGCTGTGGAGCAGGAGGTCTCCGACGCCATCGCCGTTCAGGTCGCCCGCGCCGACGACCTTCTTGTAGTCCACGTAGGCGGCGCTGATGCGTACGCGCGGGGCGAGGATGCCGGTGCCGGTGGTGGTGTAGAGGTAGAGATCGCCGGTCTTCGGGTCGCGGGCGATCAGGTCGGGGCGGCCGTCCTTCGTCACGTCGCCGGACGACGTGAGGACGTCATACGCGTTCCAGCCCTTGCCGAGGACCTTGTGCTTGGTGGTGGGCTTGAGGGCCTCGCCGCAGGCGGGGGTGTAGAGGCGCATCTCGCCGGTGGCGAGGCGGACCAGGGTGTCGTTGCAGCGGTCGCCGTTGGTGTCCCCGAACGGGATCGGGCGGAAGCCCTTCGGCCAGCCGGTGGTCGTGCTGCTGCCGCTGAAGTTGCCGGTGGCCGGGTTGCCGTAGGCGATGCGCAGGGAGCCGGAGGTCGTGGTCTGGAAGAAGTCTCCGGTGCCGTCCGGGGTGCCGGCACGGGAGCCGAAGTCGCGGTGGACCGCGGCGCCGCCCTGCACGGTGACCGTGCCGGAGGCCAGGAAGGTCTGCTCGGAGGCGTTCCGGCCGGCGACCGACAGGCGCCAGGAGAGCGGGCCGTTGGCGGCCAGGACGGTCTGGTCCTGCTCGCTGCGCCCGTTCCACTTCGGGGCGATGGTGGCGCTGCCGGTTCCGGAAGCGACGCCCGTGAGGTTGTGGAAGACCTTGCCGCGCCGGTCCGTGAGCGTGAGGCGCCACGCGTCGGCCGGGCGGTCCAACTTCCACACCGGGGCCCACACCACGCTGGCGGAGGTGCTCTTCGCCAGTACGGCCGTGGCCGGGACGGAGGCCGAGGCGACCTTGGGGGTGCTGAAGGCCGTACGGGTGGACAGCGGTCCCTCCGCGGCGGTCCACAGGACCGCCGCCGAGCGGGCGGCGCCCGCCGCGGTCTGGACGGCGCCCGTGCGCGGCCCCGAGCCGTCGGCGTGCAGCAGACGGCGGGGCCCGGTCCAGGCGTTGTCGTCCGTGGTGCGGGCGGCCGTGAACACGTTGTAGCGCGCGTCGTTCCCGAACCATCGCACCTCGGACCAGGACACGCGGACGGTGCCGTCGGCGCCGATGGCGGCGTCGAAGCCGGCGCCGACCTCCTGGGTGCTGAGCTGCTTGTGCTGCCAGCCGGAGCCGCCCTTGGCCAGGGTGGCGGTGACGACCCCCGAGAACACGGGGTCCTCGACCTGGTCGTCGCCCTCCCAGTGCTCCTCCCAGGCCAGCGTCACGTCGCCGTCCGGGGCGATCAGCGGCTCCGGTGCCGAGACGTCCGTCTCGAAGCCGTAGTACGGCACCGGTGCCGGTACGGTCCACGAGCCGCCGGGCTGCTTGACGGACGCGAACACCTTCGAGGTGAACGGGTACCGAGGATCCTGGTGCGTCAGCGACCAGGTCACCGCGAGCGTGCCGTCCGGGCCCGCGCCGGCGTTCGGGACCTCCGTACCGGCGGCCGGGGCGGCTGCCGGGGCGGGCGTGCTCCAGGCGCCGGCGGTGGCCGTGCGCTCGGAGGTCAGGATGCCGGCGGTCCCGTCCTGGGCGGTGCGGCGGAACGCGACGACCGCGTGCCCGGCGGCGGTGACGGCGACGTCGGCCCCGTCGACCTTGCCGGCTCCGGCCGGGTCGGTGGTCGAGGCGGTCGCCACCGGCGCCGGCTCGGACCAACTGCCGTCCGTGCCGCGGGAAGCGGTGTACACGGCGGAGGACGCGCCGTCCGCGGACGCGGCGGACCAGACCGCCACCGCGGTGCCCTGCGGACCCGCGGCCACCTGGAAGGCGTCGACGACACGGCCGTCGGCCGCGGCGAGGAGCTCCTTCGGTGCCGACCACACCCCGCCCCGCAGGGTCGCGGTCAGGAGCCGGGTGGCCGGAGCGGGCTCCCCGGCCGCCGGATCGGCGGACTCCGCCCACGTCACGGTGGCCCCGCCGGCCGGGTCGGCGGCCACGCGTACGGGCAGGCGCGAGGCCACGCCGGAAGCCGAGAAGCCGGAGTCCTTCCATCCGTCGCTGTCGGCGGCCTGGACCGTGGCGGTCAGCTTGTCCTGCTCGCGCCAGAGGGCGAGTGAGGAACCGTCGGCCAGCGCGGTGAGTTCCGCGGCCTGTCGGTCCTGTCCGCCGCCGACCTGGACGGGGAGGTTCCAGATCGGCAGGGCGGAGGCGTGCGCCGTGCCGGAGGTGAGCAGCGGGGCCGCGAAGCCCCCGGAAACGACCATCGCGGCCGTGGCGACCGCGGCGGCCAGTCGGCTGTGCGTGCTTGTACGTGCGCCCATCAGGCGGAATCCCTTTCCCCGTGACTCGTTCGTCGATCCGAGCTGCGGATCTCAGCGTTGGATCAAGGAATTGGACTGCCGGTCGGGGCGGATGGTTGTACGGGGTTTCGGGGAATCCCGGAGCACGCCGGTCCCCGGGAACCGCCCCGGGCCCGCGTGCGCGTGCTCCTCGCCGCCCGTGCGGGGGACTCGCCTCAGCGGTTCCCTTCCGGGGCGCCGTGCTCGTCGCCGGCGTCCGGCAGGAGGCGGATGAGGGCGGCGACGGCCGCTTCGGCGGTGGCGGCGGGGGTGTGGGCGGAGGCGGGTTGCCGCGGGTCGCCGACGAGCCAGCCGTGTTCGCCGTGCGGGTTGGCCCGGGGGAAGTGGTGGGGGTGGGGAGGGAGGGGGGTGTCGCTGAAGGTGAGGGAGCCGTGGGAGACGAGCGGGTAGAGGGCGCGCAGGCGGGGGGCCGCGTACACCGCTTCGATGAGGTTCCTGTCGATCGTGTGGTCGGGCAGCGAGCGGACCTCCTGCCACCGGTAGGAGAGGGCTCGGCCCTGTTCCAGTGCCAGGGCGAAGGGCGCGACGGCGAGGGCGGGCCACCGGCGGGCCATGTCCTCGAGCGGCAGGTGCCGGTGCCAGGCGTCGAGCAGGGCGACGGTGTCGTGGAGGGTGGGGTTCGCGGCCGTGGCGGCGTCGCCGATCCAGGGCCTGGTGAAGCGGACCCGGATGGCGTGCTGTTGGCGTTCGAATTCGACGACGCAGGTTCCGCGGTCGCTGTCCACGGCTACGGAGAGCGGGTCCTGTGCGGCGTCCCAGTGTCCCCAGGGGCGGGTGGGGGCGAGGGTGACGCCTTCGGCGGCGGCGATGCGGTCGAGGCCGACGAGGGGGTCGCCGGCGTCGGGCGCGAGTTCCGGGTAGGTGCGGGGGTCCAGTGCGGCGCTGGGGGCGGCGGGCTCGGGGTGCATGGGTCTTCCGTGGGTGTTGGGCGTGGTGAGCGCTGCTGTGGGAAGGGACTGCCGGGGCAGCCCGGTCAGGCTGCCCCGGCAGGGGGTGTCGCGTCCAGTCTCGTGGTTCTCGGCTAGGTCGCGGCTAGTTCTCGATGCTGAAGGTCTTCATCCAGTCGAACGCCGGAGGGCCGTCCAGCTTCTTTCCGTTCCAGTACCAGTCGATGTCCTTCAGGTCCCGTACTTCGTCCAGTACGGAGGACTTGACGATGGTCGCCAGCTCCCAGGCGGTCTGGTTGCCCGACTGCCGGACCACCTGCGGGGTGTTGTACGTCCTGCCCCGCGCCACGGTGTACCGGAGGGCCTCCTCGGCCGTCTCGAACGCCGATCCGTCGGCCTTCGTCAGGTGGTCCAGCGAGAAGGTGACCTTGACGCCCTTCTTCTTCGCGGCCTCTTCGACCGCGACCATCCACAGCGGCTTGTTCTTGTCGGCCGAGCTCTCGTTGCCCCACACACCGCCGTTCAGCGTGAAGTACTCCTTGCCGAGCTCCTTCTTGAGCGCCGCGGCGAGCTTGTCGCCGCTGCCCTCCCCGTTGACGCCCAGCACCAGGTGGTCGCCGTCGTTGAGGAAGCAGCCCTCGGTCTTGCCGGGGTCGGCGGCCGGAACCGCCATGACGCCGGCGGGCACGGCGTACGTACGCCGGTCGTTGACGGGAAGGCCGGAGGCGGCCCGGGTCGGCTTCCACTGGTGGGCCTTGGCGTTGCCGGAGCCGGACCAGACGGCCGGCACGGCGAACGACGCCGCGGAGACGCGCCGGGCGCTCGACTTCTTGCCCCCCGAGCCGCCCACCAGGCAGGTGGCGGCCGACTTGAGGCGGTCCAGCGCCTTCTCGTACTTCTTGAGGTTCTTGCGCGCGTCCGCGACCTTGTCGAGGAAGGAGTTGATGCCGGCGATGGCCTTCGCGATCTTCGGCATCTTGCTGGCGAGCTTGAGGGCCTTGCCCGGGCCGATGTTCTGGATGACGGCCCACAGGCAGGTCCCGATGTCCGGGTCGTCGATGCAGGCCTTGATGTCCTCCAGGAAGAGCTCGACGAGGATCTCCCCGCCGTTCTCCAGCAGGTAGTCGATCAGGTCCTTCTCCGCGAGGGCCTGGATCTCCTTGAACTGCTCGGGCGACAGGCCCGCCTCCGCGAGGGCCTTCTTCACCTGGTCGTCGAGGGCGGGATCGCCCTGCTGCGGCTTTCCGGCCTCCTCGCGCTCCTTGCGCTGCTGCTCCCGCTGGTACTCCTCCGCCCTCTTGGCGGCGGCGTCGGCCTCGCCGGCGTACTGCCGGGCGTTGGCGGCCGCGGCCTCCGCGGACTTGGCGTGCTGCTCGGCGGAGTCGGCGAGCTTGGCGGCGTCGGCGGCGTCCTTCTCCGCCTGGGCGGCGGCGGCCTGGGCCGTGCTCGCCTCCCGCTCCGCGTGGGTGGCGGAGGCGGCTGCGGCCGCGGCGTGGTTCTCCGCTTCGGTGGCCGCGCCACGGGCGCGCTGCGCCTCGCCCTCGGCCGCGGTGGCGGCATTGCGGGCCGCCGCCGCGTCCGCGAACGCGGCGCTCGCGGCCTGACGGGCCTGCTTGGCATCGGCCTGCGCCTGGGCGTCGGCCTGCAGGGCGCGGCCCGCGGCCGCACGGGCCTTCGCGCCGTCCTGCGCCGCCTGCGCCGCCGAGACCATCGCGGCCGCGGAGGAGCGTGCGGCGTCGGCCGAGGAGCGTGCCGCTGCCGCGGCCTCCGCGAAGGCCGGGGCCACCTGGGCGTTGGCGCTCTTCGCGGCCGCCTCGGCGGCTTCCGCCGCCTTCAGGGCCTCCGCCGCCTTGGCCTGGGCCGAAGCGACCTGCTCCTGGCCCGTCTTGACCGCGGCGTTGGCCACCGCGAGTGCGAAGTCCGCGTCGACGTCCGTACCGGCGAACGGCGCGACCAGCGCGATGGCGTTGTTCGCAGGGTCGGCGATGCCGGCTGCGGTCGTACGGGCCGCGGTGGCGGCCTGGACCGCCGTGACGGCCTGGAGCTGGGCCATGGCCGCCTCGCGGACGGCGCCCTCGGCCTCGTCACGGGTACGGCCGGCTGCCTGGAAGGCCTGGTTGGCGTGCATGGCGGCGAGACCGGCGAGCCGGGAGGCCTCGTGGGCGGCGATGCCCGCCCGGCCTTCCTGCGCGGTGGCCTCGGCGGCCTTGGTGAGGGCGCGGTGGGCGGCGGCCCGTGTCAGCGCGGCCTCGCGTTCGGCCTTGTTCGCCGCGGCGTTGGCCGCGTGGGCCGCCGCCTCCGCCTTGTTGGCGGCGGCGTTGGCGCGGGCGGCGTGCGCCGTCGCCTCGTTGGCCGCTGCCCGCGCACGGGCGGCGGCGCCGGAGGCCTCGATGGCCGCGGCGCGCGAACGCTGCGCGGCACCGGAGGACGCGTCGGCGGCACTGCGGGAGGCCCCGGCCGCCTGGCCGGAGGCGTTCGCGTCCGAGCGCGCCTGGTTCGCGGCCTGGCGGGCCAGCCCTTCCTCGGAGGTGCCCCTGACCGCGGCGGCGAGCGCCTCGGTGGCCTTGGCGCGGGCCTCGTCGGCCTTGTGCTGCCGCTCCGCCTCGAAGGCGTCGTTGCGGGCGTTGCGGGCCTTCGTCTCCTCGTCACCGGCGTTCTTCGCCGCGCGGGAGGCGTTGCCCTCCTGGACGGCGGCGCGTCCGCGCATCTCGGCCGCGGTGGCCGCGGCTGCCTGCGCCTCGGCCCGCATGGCCGAGGCGGTACGGGCCTCCGCGTCGGCGCGGGCCCGCGCCTGCGCCGCGATTTCCTTCTCCCGTTCGGCGCGCGCACGTGCGGCCGCGGCCAGTGCGCGCTCGCGCTCGGCGATCGCGCGCTGCTCGGCGGCGATCTTCGCCTGGCGCTCGGCCTCCAGCCGGGCGTCGCGGGTCTTCTTCGCGTGCTCCCAGGCAGCCTTCTCGGCCTGCTCCGCCTCGATCCGGGCCTGCCGGGTCTTGGCCGCCGCGTCCGCGGCGATCTTGGCCTGCTTGTCGGCCTGGCGGGCGAGTTCGGCCGCGGCCTTCGCGTGCTGCGCGGCGTTGGCCCGCCACGCCTTGGCCTGCTGCTCGTGCAGTTCCGCCCGGTTCTGCGCGTTGAGGCCGGCCGCGTCCGCGGCGGAGGCGTCGATGGCGTGCCGGGCGGTCTGTGCGGCCCGTGACGCGGCGTCGGAGGCCGCGGCGATGCCGGCGGCGACCTCGGCCCACTGCACCCCGTGGGGCAGGCCGGTCTCCACCAGGACGTCGGCCTGCACCTTGGCCTGCCCCGCGGCCACCTGGGCCTGCTTGGCGGCGGTGTCGGCGAAGCCCACCTGGAGCGCGACGGCCTTCTTCACCTGGGAGTAGTCCGACAGGCGCTTGCCCGCCCGGTCCCCCGCCAGCAGCCGGTCGGCCTCCCGCGAGGAGGCGGCCGCCATGCTCATGGCGTTGGAGGCGTTCTTGAGGGCGCGGACCGCGTCCCCGTGCGCGGCGATCAGCTTGGTACGGGCCTCGGCGGCGCGGGCGGTGTTCGCGGCGAGCGTGCGCAGCCGCTCCGCCGCCTCCAGGGCCTCCTTCTGTGCCTTCTCGTGCGCGGCCCGGTCGTCGGCGTCCTGCTGCGCGGCGACCAGGTAGCCCTTGTCCAGGAACTCGGCGATCGCCTTGTCGTCGCCGGTGGCGAGTGCCGCCTGCGCGGCGCGCTTGACCTCCGGTCCGCCGATCGCAGCGAGCGTCTCCACGCGCTTGCGGTTCTCGGCCGCGCGCTGCTGGTCGTTCTGCTCCGCGGCCTTGTCGCGCTGACGGGCGATGTCCGCACCGAAGGCCAGGAAGTCCGCGCGGTCCTGCGGGGTGCCGCCGAGCACGCGCTCGACCTCGGCGTTGAAGTGCGTGCCGCCGGTGCCGCGCAGGGCCTCGATGGTGCGCCGGTTCTCGACGTCGGCCGCGTTCCGCTTGTCCTTCGCCCGCTGGCGCGCCTCGGCCTCGCCGCGTTCCAGGAACTCCCGGATCGCGTTCGGGTCGGTGCTCTCCAGCGCCTTGCGGGCGGCCTCGCGTACCTCTTCTTCCTGGTCGAACTCGGCATAGTCCTCGACGAGTTGCCGGTCGCGCTCGTCACTGATCCGGTCCAGCTCGGAGCGGCCGGGCGCGGGCGGGGCCGCGGCCCGCGCCCGGGCGACGGCCGCGTTCCCGCGCTGTACGAGCTCCAGGACCTGAGGGTCGAGGACCGCGGCGGCGGGCCGCTCGGCGCCGGCTGCGGATGCCTGTCCGACCAGGCCCGTGAGCAGGGCCACGGCCACCGCCGTGGACACGGCTCTGACGGCCTTACGTGCGCGCAGGCCGGGCAGGCGTCTTCCGGCCCCCGGCCGGAATACGTCATTCATGAGTAATTCCCCTGAAGAGATGAAAAATCTGGTGGGTGATGGGGTGATGAGGTGATGGGATGCCGGCAGGAGGGCAGGCCGGGACGCCGGGTGCGTCAGCAGGCCCGGCGGAGGTCACTCCGCCGGGCCGGTCGACTCCCGGTGCAGGTCTGCCCGTTGCCTACCGGTGCGGGAACTCCCGCGAGAGGGCGGCGGCTCGCACCGCGTGGAGGCGACGCTCCGGTTCAGATGGCGCGGGCGGCGGAGGCGGCCGCATCGGTCGCGGCGAAGGCGCGACGGACGGCGGCCCGCTGTCTTCTACTGGGCATGGTGCTGTGAAATCCCCCGTCAGGAATGGTCCGGATCGTGAACCGGCGCCGCGGCCTCACGGAGGCCGCACGGTCCTGCGGGGAACCGGCGGGGGTCGTGACGGGCGTACGGCGAACCGGCCCGCCCGTGCGGCACGACGGCGCGCACGGCGGGCGCCGGAACGCGCGGCAGCGCGACGACTTCCCCCTGTGGCAGGCTCCCCCGGAACCCGATGAACGACGGTCTGCGCGGCGCGGTGGAACCAGTAACACCCCGCCGCCTCAAGATGGTTGGTCAAGCCACCTACACGGACATTATCAACGTAAGAGATGATCAAAGAGGATCAGACGCCTGATTTTCGGCCATCCTGCCGGACGCGCCATCACCGCCCGAGGGCGTCGCGTACCGCATAACGGATGACCGAACCACGGCCAGGGGATGGCCGAAAAGAGCCTTTGCCCCACTCGACGGCAACCCGGCCCGCCATAGCGCAACCCGCCCCGTCGCGTCATCACACCCGGGGGCGAGGCCGTCTCGTTCTCGGGGCGCAGCGGCTCCCGACCGCGGGATGATCCGGGGTCCGGCAGGCAACGCATCCTGCGCGCGCACCCTCTTCCGGCCCGACAGCCCAACCCACGAAAGGGACCCCGTTGGGTACGAGCCAGAACAACCGAACAGAACGTACGAACAAGACGAAACGCGCAAACCAGGCGAGGCGCGCGACGCTGGCGATCACCGCGATCGGCGCCGTACTGACCCCCGCCGCCCCGGTGCTCGCCGCCGGGCCGCCCCCGGTGGACCTGCGGGCGGACGTGAACCGGGACGGGCGCGTGGACCTCGCCGGGGCGAGCGACACGGCCGGCGAGGACGGCTGGAGCGCGGGACGCGGAGCGGTGTTCCTGCCGAACATCGACGACGACACGAAGCGCTGCAAGGCCGCCGGCCCGGACGGCCGGCCGCTGCCGGACGCCAAGCTGGCGGCCTGCAACGACGCGGCCGACGCCGTGGTGAACGGCGCCGCGGACGCCGCCGACCTGGCCCGGGTGCGCTCCGTGCCCATGGCGGGCGTCTCCGCATCCGCCAAGGGTTCGCTGAGCCTGGTGGCCGGGGGCAGGAAGTCCCGGGTCTTCCTCAAGCGCGGCGACGGCTGGACGCACGTCACGGCCCGGACCCGACTGACGGCCGCGGAGCTCCGCTCCGGGGTGGAGCTGGGCGTCGAGGGCACCGACGTCATACGCGACACAAAGACCTGGAGCGGCCGTACCGTCGTACGGCTGACGGTGACCGACCGCGGGAAGAGCGCCTCCGACGAGGTCACCCTGCGGGTCGCCCCGCTGCTGACCCACCATCACCTGCAGAAGGCCCAGCAGGTGATGGTGACCAAGGTGCCCGGCACCGCCCCTCACGCGCGGCGCCAGCAGGCGTTCGTCAAGGGCCTGGCCGCGGAGGCGAAGTCGGCGGGCATCGACGAGCCGCTGATCACCTTCGAGAAGTACGGGGACGTCTGGGCGCAGGATTTCGTCGAGCCCGGCTACGTCAGCATGTCCGGGCCCGGCGGCCGCCGTCAGGTGATCCGTGTGATGCTGCGCTCCGCGCAGGCGGACCGCCCGGCCGGGCGGGAGCTGTTCGAGAAGCTGCGCGGCAACGGCGTGGGCGTGGTGCAGGTGTCCGGGGTCCGCGACTCGGAGGAGTGGACGCTGAACTCGATGGGCAACCTGGAGACCCTCCCGCCGTACGCCCGGGGCGGCCGGTCCTTCCCGGCCGGGCGCATCATCATGGGCGAGCGGCGGGACAGCGGCTCCAGGCCCGCGCAGGCGATGCGGACGCTGCTGAAGTCCCAGGGCTTCCAGGACCCGCTGCTGCTGGACACGTCGTGGCTGCACGTGGGCCACGTGGACGAGTTCGTGCAGTTCCTGCCGGCGGACACGCCGCGCGGCTGGAAGATCGGGATCGCGGACCCCGAGGCGGGGCTGAAGCTGCTGCGGGACGCGAAGGCGGCGGGCCACGGCCGGGCGCGGATGTTCTCGGTGCCGGACAGGCCGGGGACGCCGGCGCCGAAGGAGACCGTCGAGCAGGCGCTCGCCTCCCGGTGGCTGGTGGCCGACAACGCCCTGGCCGCCCGGCGGATCAAGGCGAACCTGGCGGTCCTCCAGCGCGAGACCGGCGCGACGGACGCCGAGGTCGTACGGATCCCCGCGCTGTACACCCGCGGTGCGGAGCAGGGCGAGCAGGGCACGCGCGTACCGCGGCTGTCGCGGATGGGCGCCGGTGACCTGCCGGTGCCGGACGCGGTGCGCGAGTACGGCCAGCAGAAAGAGCTGCAGCGCTCCGGAGACCGCGGGGCGGGTCCGGGGCAGGGTCATGACGAGCGCGTACGTCCCCGGCGCGGTCAACGGCATCCTGCTCGGCCGCGACCGCTACCTCGCACCCCGCCAGTGGGGTCCGGTGATCGGCGGCAAGGACATCTTCACCGCCGCCGTCAGCAGGGCCTACACGCGCGAGGGCCTGAAGGTCTCGTACATCGACGACTGGGACACGTACCACCTCGGCATGGGCGAGGTGCACTGCGGCACGAACACCTTGCGCGACACCTCCGGCGCCTGGTGGAGGCACTAGCAGAGGCGGCGGAACCCGGAGTCCGCAGAGCGCTCCCGCAAGGCGGCCACCTTCTGATGTCAACCACGGTTGACAGAATCGACGCGTCAACCTAAGTTGACATCATGACGGAAGCAACCGACCTCGCTGCCGCCGCCGGCGACCGCGACCCGCGGGTGGGACTCCGCGCGGTCGCGGCCCTGCGCCGGCTGCTGGAACAACTCGAAGCAGTACAGGTACGCAGCGCCCGGGCGCACGGCTGGCCCTGGCAGGAGATCGCGGCCGAACTGGGCGTGAGCCGGCAGGCCGTGCACAAGAAATACGGGAGGCATTGATGTTCGAGAGGTTCACGACCACTGCTCGGGACGCGGTCAAGGGCGCGGTCGACCAGGCTCGGCTGGCGGGCGCCGACACGGTGGACGAGCAGCACCTTCTGCTCTCCCTGCTGAATCTGGGCACCCTGTCCCCTCTCGGGGTGGACCCGGTGCGGCTGACCGCCGACCTCGCTGCCGCCCGCCGCCGCGGCGGGCTGTCCAAGGCCGACCAGGAAGCCCTGGCCGGCATCGGCATCGATCTGGCCCAGATCGTCTCCCGCATCGAGGAGACCCACGGCGAAGGCGCCCTGGCACCCGCACGCGGCTCTCGCCGGCGCCGCTGGACGAACCACCGCCCCTTCACCCCCGGCGCGAAGAAGATCCTGGAACAGTCGCTCCGCATCGCCCTGGGCCGCGGCGACCGCCACATCGGCACCGAACACCTGCTCCTGGCCCTGATCTCCCGCCCGAGCCCGGTAGCGGAGACCCTGGCCGACCACGCCGTCACCTACGCCACCGCCGAAGCCGCCCTCCCCCACCGCCCGGCAGCCTGAAGGGCCTGCACCGGAGATACGTCCGCACCAGTGCCGGGCGGTTGCCCGGCGGGAGTGAATCGTCCCGGCCGTCGACGGCCACGCCCACCGGGGCGGTCGTGGCGTTCTCTGCACCGCACGGCGGCTCGGTTGCGCCCCGCGGCAAGGCGGGGTCGGGCGGCCGAGGGGTCGGTACGGCGGCGGCGCCGACCGTTCGGACGTGTGGCGCGATCACCGGCTGACACAGGGGGTATCGTCGTCCGGTCACGGACGGCAATCGGATCGTCTGTCCAACCCGGGGGACCCGACATGACTGATCTGGACTCGCTGCGGGCAAGCCTTGCGTCGGGTGAGCACGAGTTCGCCGACACCTTGGCCTTCATTGCCGCGCATTACGCGTATCGGCCGCAGGCGTTCCGCAACGGCGAACTGGAAAATGCCGCAGGTGAGAACGAGGGTTCCTGCAAGACGCTGGGACTGGCCCTCCTCGAAGGGCTGAGCGACCAAGAGGCGCTGCTGGCATTCGGTGAGCACTATCGCAGTGTGCTGGCGACGCCGAACGACACTGATCACGGCAACATTCGCAACCTCATGGCCCATGGCCTCGCGGGCGTGCGCTTCGCCGGACAACCGTTGGCCCGCAAGAGCTGAGCAGCGAAGTCCGGGCGCGCACCAAAGGCGAGGGGCGGAACAGGTCGTTCACGGTCGCCGGCAGCACTGCCGACAGCCGCGGCCCGGGTTCGGGCCGGGTTCGGGCCGGGCTCGGGCCGGGGCCACCCGGTACTCACCGCGAGCCGAGCGTGGCGCCGAGGTCCTCGGCCAGGATCCGGAGGGCGAACCGCCGGACGAGTTCCCGAACGGGTTCCTCACCGGCCACGAGCAGTTCACGGACCAAACGCTCCCCCGGCGCCGAGGGAACACCGCGGCGGCCGAAACGCACCGTCACGCGTGCGGGCTCCGTGCGCTCGGGCGTGACGGCGATCACTACGCGGGCCCCGTGCTCCGTGCCCGTGTGGGCGGCGAGTTCCTCCGCCAGCAGTCGGGCAGCGGTGTCCACAGGCTGCTCCCAGCTGACGTCCGACGCTGCCCTGGCCAGTTCGGCGTCGTACCGGTCCGCGTCGAAGTGCACGTCGGCGGGGACCGGAACCCGGATGTCGTGCGTGTTCTCCCAGGACGTCCAGAGCACCCGGTCGCCGTGGCGTCGGATGGTGACGAAGATGCCTCCGCAGCAGGCGGTGACGCAGTCGTTGTTGGACAGCTCGACCCGGCGCGGTTCGCCGGAGGCCGCGAACGGCCACGTCTCGGCGGGGCCGAGCAAGTGCCGGCGCGAGCAGCTCGACGTGCCGCCCGGGTGGACGTCCGCCAGCAGGTCCCGGCCTTCGACCAACGGACGTACCTCCGCCCACTGCTCCATCGCCTGAGCGTGCGGTACGACGACCCGCAGTCCGAAACTGCTGAGGGGAACGGAGTGGTCCATGCAGGCAATGATCGCAGCTTGTGGGCAGCTCCGACCTCCGAGAACGCGCCCGGCCGGGGGCGCCGGTCATCAGCGCTGCCGCTCGTCCTGTGCGTGGTCGAGGAGTTCCGCGAGAGGCTTCTCGGCCCTCGAGCCGCGGACCCGCGTGAGCCCGTAACGGTCGTTCTCCTCCTTGTTCGCGTTGGGGTGGTCGGGGTCGAACGCCTTCTTCTCCCCGGACGGCCCCACGTGCACGTACAGGTACGGACTCTTGGCGTTGTACATCCACCACAGGGTCACCCGGTGTCGGCCGCGGGTCGCGTTGAGGATCTCGTTGCTGTTCGACACCGTGGCCTGATAGCGGAAGTAGTCTCCGGGAGGCCCTTCGGGGTCCTTGTCCAGGCCCTGTTCCCTCAGCCCTCCGGCAAAGCGCTTGGAGGTCTCGAACGCGGGGTCGATGGTCGTCCGGTCCTGCCTCACCATGTACACCTCGGTCTGGGCGCGCACGGTTTCGTACGGGGCGTGGACGGGGTCGTTGATGGGCACGACGGCGTCCCCGGAGAACTCCTCTCCGGGGTTGAGGGCCCGTCCCGGCGGCGCGATGAATTCGAGGGACGTGATCAGCTTGTACTCGGAGCTGTTCCTGAGCTTGCCGTGGATCCAGTAGATGCTGCCGAGCACGTAGACCGGGATGTTCCCGGAGTTCCGCACGGTGAGGTGCACCGGCATGTACAGCCTCTTCCCGTCCTGGCTGAAGCTGGTCGGCTGGAATGCGGCGTTGCTCTCCACCATGGGCTTGGTCGCCTGTGGAACGTATACCTGCGAATACAGCAGGTTCGCGCCCGCGAGGACACCGGAGAGCACGGCTCCTACCGCGATGCGCTGCGGATGGTGAAGCCCCTTCCAGGCGCGGGCGCGGACGAGCACGCACAGCCCCCACACCGACCAGACGATGAGCGTGATCCAGACCCACAGGTACCGGGTGTAGATGCCGCCGGCGATCTGTACGACCAGCAGCGCCACATTGATGACCAGCGAGATCGAGACCGCGAGGAGGACGACGCCGCCCGAGAACCGCGACTGCCGTTTGGTCCAGTAGTCGAAGGCGGCGACGGCGCCGAGCGCCTCCACGCCACCCGCGGCCACGAAGCTCGCTCCCGCGAGGCGCCCGGCGTAGGTGAGGGCGCCGGAGGCGTCCGCCATGCCGAACCTGATGAGCAGTGCTGCGGTCGCCAGGAGGCCGAGTGCCATGAAGGCGCCGGTGACGCGGCGAGGCCACGCGCGATCCGGCCAGACGGTGCTGTCTCCGCCGTGCCATTGCACGTCGTGCTCGAAGGCCAGACCGTGACGCCGGAGCAGCCTCTGCAGCTCGCCGGCGGACATCACCGTGCCCAGCGTCTTCCCCTCGACGGAGACCTTCCGCAAGCCGAGGTCATCCGGCGGCCCCACGGCGACCGTGGGGGTGTGCTCCATGCCCCCAGTCTGCTGCCGCCGTCCGCTGCTCGCCTCCGGAGTGGCCGAACCGCGGCCCCCGCGCGGTAATGGAAGGGGACCCGCCCCGGACCGACCCTCAGGAGTCCGTATGCGCACCCGCCTTCCGGGCCTGGCCGCCGCCCTCCTCGCGGCCTCCCTGGCTTTCACCGCCCCCGCGGCCCAGGCCGCCCCGTCACCGAAGCCGAGCTCGACCACGGACGCCCAGCAGTGCGTCACCGGCGGCGGCACCGTCGAATACGACTCCGACACCGGCCAGTGGACCTGCAAAGGCGGCAAGTACAACAAGCAGCCGATCCGCTGATCCGCCCGGCCGCCCCGTCGGCGCCAGCGCCGGTCAGTGGCCGCCATGGGTTTCAGGACCATCCGGCAACAGCCCGCTACCGGGGGATCTGTACAGAGAACTCGTTGCCGTCGGGGTCGAGCATCAGCGCCCGGCCGCCGTCGCCCTCGCCGATGTCGGTGCGTGTCGCGCCGAGGGAGATCAGGCGGTCGACCTCCGCCTCCCAGTCGGCGCCGGCGGGCAGCACCAGCTCTAGGTACAGCCTGTTCTCGCCCGTCTTCGGCGCCACCGGAGGACCACCCCACGTGATCTTCGTGCCGCCGTTCGGCGATTGGATCGCGGTCTCCTGGTCCTGATCCCAGACCAGCGGCCACCGGAGAGCCTCGCTCCAGAAGTAACCGACCGCCTGAGTACCGTCGCAGGCCAGCGCTCCGATGAAGCCGGTGTCGGCGAGGAACTCGTTGCCCGCCTCGATGACGCAGAACTCGTTGCCGTCCGGATCCGCGAGCACCACATGCCCGTCTTCCGGGAGTTGGCCCACGTCGATGTGTCTCCCGCCGAATTCCAGCGCCCTGGCCACCGTCTGCACCTGATCCTCCGGGGAGGTGCTCGTCAGGTCGAAGTGCGCCCGGTTCCGACCGGTCTTCGGCTCCCGGCTCGGCAGGAAACGGATGCGGAACCCGGCGTTATCAGGGGGCAGGATCGCGACGTCGTCGTCCGGCCCGTCGGCGAACTCCCAGCCCAGGACCCCGGACCAGAACCGTGCCAGGCCCGACGGCCGGGTCGCATTGAAGCAGATCGCGAACAGTTGACTGGTCATACCGCGTGCATCTCCGATCCACCGGCGGTCGATACGGCGCCCGCCGTCCCCGCGGGCGCAGCGTAGGACGGCCGTGCGACACCCGCATCCGAGTTTCCGTCGTGGGAGCGCCCGGACCCCCCGGGTGACCAGGCCGGGCGGTGGTCTCAGCGCCAGTCGTCGATCACATAGGCGTCGGGGTGGCTGTAACCGGGCTCGTTGGGCCGGTGCATCGTGACGCCCTGCAACCCCGTGCGGAAACCGCGGTCGATCATGCGCCGATAGGCATCCGGGCGGCCCAGGTTCATCCCGGCGTCCAGCTGACTCAGCCCGCGCTCCGCCGCCAGTTGCTCACACGCGTCGAGCAGCCGCTCGAAGCGGTCGGCGGCCTGCGGGCCAGGGCGTACGGCGCCGAATTTGACGAAGCACACGTCCTCGCCGGCCTCCGATCCCGCTCCGCAGTGGCAGACGGCCAGGCCGTCGAGCTCGGAGCCGCCCTGGAGCAGGATGGTGTCACCGAGTCCCTGCGCGTGCACGGCGACGATCTCGCGTTCCAGGTCCAGGCCCTCGTACACGGCCCCGGTCAGTGCGCGACAGGCACCGAGGCAGGCGGGCTGCTCGGCGGCGGGCAGCTCGCTGTACATCACCCGGCCGGGGACCGCGGAGTTGTCCGCGGCGCCCCCTTGCTTCTTCATGATGGCCGTCAGGAACCGGGGCCAGAAGCCGTACCTGCGATAGAGCTCGAGGTGCTTGGGGCTGTGCGAGAAGGTGAACAGGCCCAGGTGGCGGTTCCCCCAGGTGTCGAAGCAGTCCATGACCGGATCCATGAGGCGCTTGCCGACGCCCTGGTCCCACAGGTCCGGACGCACGGTCAACGGTCCGAAGAACCCGACGCTGCCCCAGTTGGCGGCGAAGTTCGATCCGACGAGTTCACCCTCGATCGTCGCAGCGAAGGCCGCGTGCGGATCGGCCGCCCAGCGTGTGCGGACGTAATCGGCGGTCTCGAAGAACGTCTTCGGATCGGGGACCCCGAGGAACGTCCCGAAGGCGACCCGGAAGATCTCGTCGGCCCGATCCAGGTCCGCCTCGGCCAACGGGCGGACTGACACCGGGCCCGTGACGGTCTTCCGCTCCGCTGCCGGTGAGGACATCGCTCTCTCCTTCTCGGCCCCCCTTTCATCACACCACGAGCAGCACGGCGTGGCGATGCGAAAGATCCGCCGACAGCGGGGCCGGTGACCAGGCCCGATTGCCTTGCCTCCCCGCCCGTGAACGAGGGGCCGCCCGTGGGTGGATCCGGCCAGATACGCACAAACGCCCGGCCGGGAAGCGGCCGAGCGTTTTCGTACGTGTGTCACCGGCCGGGTACGCGAAAACGCCCGGCCGGGGAAGCCCCGGCCGGGCGTTTTCGTGTGGTGGCTGCTGCCGCTGGTGGTTTAGTACCAGTGGTTCTGCTGCCAGAAGTTCCAGGCGCCGACGGGGCTGCCGTAGCGGTCGTTCATGTAGTCCAGGCCCCACTTGATCTGGGTGGCGGGGTTGGTCTTCCAGTCCGAACCGGCGGAGGCCATCTTGGAGGCCGGGAGGGCCTGGACCAGGCCGTACGCGCCGGAGGCGGAGTTGGTGGCGGTGTGGTTCCAGCCGCTCTCGTGGGACACGATGTTGCTGAAGGCCTGGAACTGGGCCGCGTCCGGGATCATCCGGTGCGCGATCGCCTTGGCGTCCATGGGAGCCGCCTGCGCCGGAACGGCGGCAAGCAGGGAACCGGCGGCGCCGAGAGCGACGACGGTGCCCGCGAGGGCCTTCTTGGAAGCGGCGATACGGCGGATGACGGCGTGGGACACGGAAAGCCTTCCATCGGGAACAAGGGCGGTCGCCGCATGCCGAAGACATGCGTGAGCCACTCACGCAAAGGAGAGGGGTTCGTCCGCGGCGGGTGTTGCACCCGGGCCGGCTGGCGACATCAACCAGTTAGCCAGGCCGCCGGCGGCCTGGCAACGACGCCCGGTACTAGCCCCGATCGCAGCCGCCGCCCAACGGCCCCCCGCGGGCCGGGGCCGCATCCGCGCAGGTCGGCACCGGCGTGAAGGGGGGTCCGGCGGCGGGCCGGGGGGCTACTACCGCGGCTCGTATGTGACGTGGGTCCTGTGGGCCGCCTCACCGCCACAGGCCCCCGATCTCACCCCGAGTGACCGCCCGTACCCCTTTCAGGGGTGTGTCCCGGCCCACTTCCGCCCCCAGAATCGAAGGAAACCGACGCATCGAACACCGCTTTCCCAACCGCCCGCCACAGCCCCGCAAGGCGTCTACCAGTGGCCGTGCGCACCCGGCCGTCGGGCCCGGCGTGGATGAACCGACCGGCGGTGCCCATGCAGGGAGGTAGCGACGGCTCCCCCACCCTCCAACCCTCGAATCGGAGCGACCCGACGTCGAGTGGTTCCTCCCCCGGCATGGCTGCCGCCCGCCGCAGGTGCGCGCGGCAGCCGGCTGATCTAGCGTCAAAGGTGAGGGAAGACCCTGCCGAGCCGGTCCGGCTCGAAGACCCGGTCTGGCGGCACGGCCGTAGGACCGCACCGTACGCAGGCGCCGGTCCCGCGCAGGTCCGGCACGCACCCTCCTCCTGGACCGGACCGCGCAGCGATCCCGGAGAGCAGGTACGTCCCATGCGCATGACGACCCGTATCGCAAGCGTCCTCACCGGACTGACCCTCGCACTCGGTGGCGCGGCCCTCGCGGCTCCCGCTGCCCACGCGGACGTCTCGGCCTGCATCAACCTGGTCGAGCGGGAACTGCGCGGTGGCGATGCCCCGGAGGAAGTCCGGGCAGCCTGTTACCTCGGGGTGATCGGCGAGCAGGATCACTGCGTGTCCGGTCTGACGGAGAACGATGTCACCAGGGCGACCGCGGTGGCCGCCTGCAAGGCGGCCTACAAGTAGCCGCGCGCACTCCCGGCACAGGGCCTCAAGCCGACCCGGACCTGGTGCTGCTCTCGCTGATGAACGCCCTGGCCCCGGTCGGCACCCGCGACACCCGCTCCCAGGATCGATCCTGAGCCGCCGCGAACAGCGTGGCGGCCCGTTCCGTCCAGGGCCGGGTTCAGGCGGGCCTCATCTCGGCGACGCTGACGCGGCGTTCCGGTGTCAGGAGCCGTCGGCGACTTTCCGCAGCTGGTACAGCTTCCCGGAATCCGGGTGACCGACGTGCTGGTAGATCCGGGGCGTCCGGTCGGTGCCGCCGACGCTCCACGCCGGCCAGGAACACCCGGGGACGCTGATGCGGACCTCCTGGGTCCAGACGTCCCGCCCCGGCTCGTACGACCAGGTACCGGAGCCCGAGCACCGAAGGGACGGGCCGCTGGGGTGGTCGTCGGGGCGGTGCCGGCCGACGCCGGAGGCCGTGACCCGGCCGTCCGATGTGAAGACCAGCGTTCCGCTCGTGTGGTCGACCCAGGTGCCGGCCACCGTCGCCGGACCGATCGCCGGCGGCGCGTACGCAGGCAGCAGGCCGACGGAGAGCCCGAGTGCGCCCAAGAGGCCCGTCCCCGCCACCACCGCCGTGCCCCACAAGGCCACTTGCCGGGCCAGCCCCGGGCGTCGGGGCCGGGCAACCAGGCCGCCCACCGAGAGCGCGGCCGTGGCCACCGCCCAGAAGACGAGCCCGCGCCGCGTCTCCACGTGGTTGTACGCCGCGTATGCCGCGATCGGCGGGGCCACCAGCGCCGCCACCGTCAGCGGCACCCACCACCACGCCTCGCGGCCGCCGATCCGGCGGCCGAGCAGGTCGGCCAGCGCCACCGCCGGCAGCACGAAGACCAGGGACAGCGGGAACGCGATCACGCCGACGATCACGCCGAAGGAGAGCAGGCCCGCCACCAGGGCAGTGTGGTCGACCGGGGTGTCCGGCGGCGGCTGGGTCCGGACGTACAGGAGGACCACCACGACGGCGAGCGCGACCTCCAGGCAGCCCACCAGCACCGAGACCAGCAGCATCCGGACGTACGACCGCTTCTGATGCACGGCCAACCCCCCTCGTGGCACGGCGAGATGAACGCGTCCGCCCGGCCGGCGGTGTGGATCCATTCTGCCAGCCGCGCTGAACGCGTTCAATTTATTCTTCGTGCACGGCAGGCGGGCGAGCACCTCTACCGTCCTGGACACGGCCCCATGGAGGGAGTTCCCCGACTAGCGGCATTGAGGGGCATGGGTTTCCTCGGCCGGCGGGCGGCGCGCCGCGTCACTGATCCTGATCAGCAGCGCGACGAGCAGCCAGTTCGCCACCAGCGAGGTGCCGCCCTGCGCCAGGAACGGCAGCGCTTTGCCGGTGAGTGGAATGAGCCCGGTGACGCCTCCCGCGACCACGAACACCTGGAGGGCCATCACCGCGGCCAGCCCCGTCGCGAGCAGCTTGCCGAACGGGTCGCGGGCCACCAGCGCGGTCCGCAGTCCCCGCTGCACCAGCAGGGTGTAGAGCAGCAGGACCGCCATGACCCCGGCGAGCCCCAGCTCTTCGCCGACGGTGGTGAGAACGAAGTCGCTGCGCCCGGCGAATCCGATCAGCTCGGGGTGGCCGATCCCCAGGCCGGTGCCCGTCAGCCCGCCGGAGCCGAAGCTGAACAGCGCCTGGGCCAACTGGCCGGAGACGAGCCCCTCCGGACGCTGCTCTTCGGGCAGGAAGAAGTCGAACGGATGCAGCCACGCCACGACGCGGCTCTGGACGTACGGTTCGAAGGACCCCACCACGGCAGCCCCGACCGATGCCATGAGCAGGCCGCAGACGACCCACCCGGTCCGCCGGGTGGCGACGTACAGCGTGATGACGAAGAGCCCGAAGAAGATGAGCGCGGTGCCCAGATCGCGCTCGAAGACCAGGACGAACAGGCATGCCACCCACACCAGCGCGATCGGGCCCAGCTGCCGCCCGCTGGGGAACCGGACCCCCAGGAACCGGCGCCCCGTCAGCGCCAGCGCGTCCCGGTGGGTGACGAGGTAGCCCGCGAAGCACACCGCCATCATGATCTTCACGAACTCGCCCGGCTGGAGCGACAGCGTCCCCAGCACGATCCACCGCTTGGCGCCGTACGTGTCTCCGGACGAGAACGCCGGAGCGGCCAGCAGCACCAGCGCCGCCGCCATCGTCAGATAGAGGTAGCGCTGCAGGCGCCGGTAGTCCTTGAGCAGCGCGACGACCGCGGCGCACGCGGCCACTCCCACCCCGCACCACATCCGCTGCCCCGGCGCCACGGCCGGCGCGTTGTACGCGACCGCGTACGCCGCGTCGAGACGGTGCAGCAGCACCAGCCCGATACCGGACAGCAAGACGGTGACGGGCAGGAGCAGCGGATCCGCGTGCGCCGCGAAACGCCGCACCGCCAGATGCGCGACGAGGGCGGCGCCCGCCACGCTCACGGAGAACACCGCCATGCCATCCGGTACCGACCCCGTGACGGCGAGCGACTGGTACGCGTAGCCGTACAAGGTGATGCTCACGGCCAGGACCAGCAGCCCCGCCTCGGAGGTGCGCGCCCTGGTCGGCCCACGCGCGGGAACGCGCTGCCGGCCCCGGCCGCCGCGGCGGTCACCCAGGGGACCTCGTGTCGGGTCCGAGACGTCGGGAGAGGTACGGGTCGTGATGATCACGCCCTGACAGTGCCCTTGACCTGCTGAGAAGAGGCTGAAGCTCCCTGAAGATCGTTTCAGGGAGGTCGTCGCGGCCCGTGGATACTGGCGACCATGCGAGTGCTGGTGATCGAAGACGAGGAGCGGCTGGCCGCGTCCCTCAAGCGCGGCCTGGAGGCCGCCGGGTACGCGGTCGACGTTGCCCACGACGGCAGGATCGGCCTGTGGATGGCCCGCGAGCACGCGTACAGCGCGGTCATCCTCGACATCATGCTGCCCGGCCTCAACGGTTACCGGGTCTGCGCCCGCCTGCGCGCCGACGGCGTCGACACCCCGATCCTCATGCTCACTGCCAAGAACGGTGAGTACGACGAGGCCGAGGCGCTGGACACCGGCGCCGACGACTACCTGGCCAAGCCCTTCTCCTACGTCGTCCTGGAAGCCCGGCTCCGTGCCCTGCTGCGCCGCGGCGGCCCGCGGGTGCGCGCCCGGCTGCGCCTGGGCGACCTGTGGCTCGATCCCGCCGCGCGGATCTGCGGACGCGGCGACGACCGGATCTCCCTCACCGCCAAGGAGTTCGCCGTGTTGGAGTGCCTGGCCCGGCGGGCGGGCGAGGTCGTCCCCAAGATCGACATCGTGGACGACGTGTGGGACGTGTCGTACGACGGCGACCTCAACATCGTCGAGGTCTACGTCAGCGCCCTGCGGCGCAAGATCGACGCGCCCTTCCGGCGCACGGCGATCGAGACGGTGCGCGGCGGCGGCTACCGGCTGGCGGCCGACGGTGGGTGACACCCGCGCGGGCCGGGACCGCCTCGCCGCCGTAGCGGGCCTCGCCACCCTCGCCGTGCTCGGCGCGGGCCTCGCGGCCCTCCTGCTGATCAGCTGCATGCTGCCGTCGCCGACCGGTGCGCACTCGGACTCCGGTCTCCTCGACCGCGTTCTCGCGCTCATCGAAGAGGCGTCGGCGACCTGCGCGCTGCTGGCCGCCTCCTTCGTGGCCACCGCCACCTGGAGGCTGGGCGGGAGCGCGCGCAGCCGGGGCGCGGTGACGGCCGCCGCCGCGACCGCGCTGCTGGTGACCTTCGCCAACGCGCGCTGGCTTCCCGGCGTCGTCATGTCCGGCACCGACCGGGCGTACTCCTACCTGCCGTGGCTGGCCCTGAGCGTCGCCGTCCCGGTTCCCGCACTGCTCGTCGGCGCCACCGCCTGGGCGACCGCGCCGCCGCGGCAGGAGAGCGCACCGGCCACGGACCGGGACCGCCCCTTCCGGCTCCTGGTCACCGGTGCCGCGGCAACGGCCCTGGTGGCCGCGGCCGCTTGGTTCATCGTCCTCATCGGAGAGCCCCACCCCTGGTGGTGGAACTCCACGGGCGCGCTCACCCGCTGGCTCGTCACCATCGGCGGCGGACTCGCCGTCGGCGCCACCGCCCGGGTCGCGACCCGTATCGCGCTGCGCCCGGTCGAGACCCTCAACCGCGAACTGCAGGAGATCACCACCAGCCGCGCCCTCGACCGGCGCATCACGGTCCCCGAGATCGGCGCGCTGGTCCCCTGGCTGGCCCGCACCATCAACGTCACGCTCGACCGCGTCTTCGCCGGCGTCGCCCGCCAGCAGCGCTTCATCGCCGACGCCTCCCACGAACTGCGCAGCCCCATCGCCAACCTCCGCACCTCCCTCGAAGCTTCCCTCGCCCACCCCGAGAGGGTGGACTGGCCCGAGACCGTACGGGACGCGCTCACCGACATCGAGCGGCTCCAGCACCTCACCGACGACCTGCTCCTGCTCGCCCGGCTGGACGGCGCCGCCCCGCCGGCCGGCACTCCCGTCGACCTCGCCTCGCTCGCCCACGACCTGGTCGAGGAGTTCCGCCACCTCCGCATCCACCAATCGCTGCGCTTCACCTTCCACGCCGACGACCCGGTCGTCGTGCACGGCAGCGCCGTGCAGTTGGAGCGGCTGCTGCGCAACCTCCTCGACAACGCGGCGCGGCACGCCCGCACGGTCACGGACATCTCCGTCACCTGCGGCGCCGACGGCCTGGCCCGGGTGGAGGTACGGGACGACGGCCCCGGCATCCCGCCCGCCGACCGCGAGCGGGTCTTCGAACGCTTCACCCGGCTGGACGGCGCCCGAGCCCGCGGCACCGGCGGCACCGGGCTGGGCCTGGCCATCGCCCGTGAGATCGCAGCCCGGCACGGTGGCAGCCTGCACGCGGCCGCCAACCCGTCGGGGGCCCTCTTCGTCGCCGGTCTCCCCCGCGGGCGGTGACTCACGGACGTCCAAGGAGGCCGCCGGCTCCCCACATCGGAGGGTGCCGCGCCGGCCGGGGCGCGGCGCGGACTTCGCCGCGCCCCGGCGGTGGCAGGGACGCCGCGCGATCAGCGACGGCGGGCCGTCACGTCCACACGGGCGATGTGCGCCATGGGGTGGCGCTTGCCGGTCAGTACTCCGTCGAACCGCTCGTCGCCGGTGAGGTACCGACGGAAGAAGGCGTCGATGTAGGCCGCGCCGACCCGCCGTTGACCGGCTTCGGTCAGCTGGGGCTCGTAGGCGGAGCCACCGGGTTCGGCGCACTGGCCGGGGTGGTCGGCGTCGTGACCGGCATCGTCGCGGGCGGCGACCTCTCCGCCGGCGGGCGACCACCGCGTGTTGAAGTAGTTGTGGTTCGCACCGTGTATCTCGACCTGGTGGAACCCGGCGGTGCTCTTGGCGGTCGCGTCGGCGGCGAAGGAGAGGGCTTCACGGCCGACCTGCCCGTCGCAGGTCCCGCGCATCACGGCCACGGGCGTCCGGGTGATCTCGTACGCGGACACGTCCTCGGTCATGACGTTGTACGCGGGGGCCAGCGCCATGACCGCCCTGACCTTGACCCCGGCGGGCCACTGGGCCTTGTGGCGGTCGGCCGCCTGCCATGTCACGCCCGCGCCGCCGCGGGAGTGGCCCATGGTCCCGACCTTGTTCAGGTCGACGCGGCGCCTGAAGTCGACAGGCTGCGGCTTGCCCGTGGCCGCGTCGCGGAACGCGCCGACTAGACCGCCACGGCCCGCGGTGCTGAGCCGCTGCCACAGGGCGAGGTGCTTGTTGATCAGGTCGGACCGTGCGGAAGCGTTCTCGTCGCCCCACACCGACGCGGCGTTGATGCCGTTGGCACGGATGGACACCACGATGAAGCCGCGGGCGGCCAGTTGCCTGCCGAGGTAGTCGTAGCCGCGCTCGTTGGCGATGGGACGGGTGCCGGGGGCGCAGGGCCAGCTGAACAGCTTCCGGCTGGCGGCCTCGTACGCGTTCCCAGTCCTGGGCCCGTTCGGCGGCGCTGCGGGCCGCCGCTGCCGCCCGGTCCGCGCAGGTCTCGTGCCAGCCGTGGAGCTGGACGACGAGTGGCCGCGGCGCGGCACCGAGGTCCTTCGGGTAGTGCACGATCGCGGCGATCTCGACCGGCTCCCCGGTTCCCGGCAGCCGGTAGGCCTGGTCGCCCAGGTTGTAGGTGACGGCGGCGACGCCCTGCGACTCCCGGGCTCCTAGCTCGCGGGCCCCGGCGTCGGGGGTCGCGGCGGAGGCGGTGCCCCCCGGCAGGGCCTGCGGCAGGAGGAGGGCCACCGCGGACGCGGCGAGTGTGCAGGCTCGGAGCGAGCGGCGGCGAGCAGCCGTGGGTGTGGGCGTGTCGTGGTGCTTCAAGGACGGTCTCCATGAGCGGTGGGTGGTCGCGCCGGCGGGCGCCGGACGACGGCTTCGATCCGACAGACGTCCGACGGGTCCGGAGGTTGCCGGGTCCGTGGAATCCGGCGTGGTCGCCGCCACGTCGCACAGGGCGCGGTACGACGTGGCGGCGGTCAGCGGTCAGGCGTTGCGCCTGCTCGTCTTCCGGATCCGGTCCGCGTAGGCGGGCACGCTGGTGTGCAGGCCCCGGCCGGGCGAGGGGGCGACACCCGCGGCATCGGGAGGGCGGGTGCCGGACGGACTCCGGTCATCCGCGCCGGTGTCCGAAAGGGCGTCGGCGAGGCCGAGTCCGGCGTACCCCGGCAGCGGTACGCGGGACCCGGGCCGGGCACGCGGGCCGGGATGCCGGCGCGGAGCTGCGGAAACGGCCCGCGGACGAGGGGCACGTCGACGCCCCGGCGGAGCGGTCTTCCGGTCAGCGCGGCCGAGACCCGTGCCGCACGAATGGCCGGACCGCGAGCTGCCCCGGCCACCCACCGGCTCCTACGCTTCCCCCTGTTCGGACCCACCGATTCCGCAACGTGCCCGTCATCGGCGGGCCGGCCCGCGTGGTGCGCGTACGACCTTCTGCCCCGGCTCCCCCGTACCTCGCTCCCCACCACCCGCAGCTCCGCCAGCTCCCGCCGGCTGGTTCCCCCCACCCCGCATCAAAAGCCGGACGCGGTACATCGCCGCACCCGGCTTCCCACAGCAGCGGATTGGAGAATCATGGCCGGAGGACTGATGGTGAGCGGCGCGATCGCCGTGCTGCTCACAGCGGCCCTGCCCACGCAGCACGGCCCGGAGGCGATCACGGACCCGCCGACGGACCGGATCGTCATCGACATCGCGACCGTCAACGGATCCGGCTGTCCGAGGGACACCGCGGCCGTGGCCGTCTCCCAGGACAACACCGCCTTCACGGTCACGTACAGCCAGTACCTCGCCCAGGTCGGCGGCGGGGTCCCGGCCACCGCCGCGCGCCGGAACTGCCAGCTCAACCTCGTCGTTCACGTACCGCACGGCTTCACCTACGCGATCGCCAGCGCCGACTACCGCGGTTACGCCTCCCTCGCGCGCGGCGCGAACGGCACGGCGAAGGCCTCGTACTACTTCCAGGGCTCCCCGCAGACGGCGTCCCGCGAGCACCCGTTCGGCGGACCGTACGACGACAACTGGCAGGCCACCGACTCGACCGACTGGGCGCAGCTGGTGTGGGCGCCGTGCGGGGTCCAACGGAACTTCAACATCAACACCGAACTGCGCGTCCGTCCGGGCACTTCGGCCCCCGGCTCCGTCAGTTACATGACGATGGACTCCACGGACGGCGACATCAGCACCGTGTACCACCTGGCCTGGCGGGAGTGCCCGCCGGCCTGACCTCCGTCGCGCGGGGGCCGGTGCCCCCGCGCGACGCGGCCCGGGGCGCGCTGGGCCGTGGGCTCCGCCGCGCTCATCAGATCGGGTGAGCCATCCGCCCGTGCGGAACACGACGGCCCTCGGATCCGTCCGGACGCGATCAGATGGACGGACGCACGGGACAACCACACGAAGAGACGCGCAAGAAGAGACACCGAGGGAACGGACGCACGATGCAGCAGCCGGGAAAGCCGGGAGAGATCACCCTGTACAGCGGCGCCGATTACCACGGGGCCAGTTGCGCCGTCCCCGCGAACAGCGCGACGTACTCACTCGAAGCCACCGGCCTCGACCAGATCAAGTCCATCAGGATCACCCAGCCCACCTGGACCGAGGCGGACCCCGCGGCGGACAGGTACACGCTCGATGTCACCCTCTACCTCAAGCACCCCGGCTCCCCCTATGACACGGACATCCCGGACGTACCGCTCCGGGTGTTCGCGGAGTCGACGCCCGACACCGGTGACTGGGCCGCGGCCCGCTATCTCAGGGCCATGAGAAACCGCGGCGGCGGCGCATCGGGGCAGACGCAGACCCACGGGCTCGACGAGACCGTCCGCGAGATCCACGACACCCTGCCGCCGCTCTCCTGAAGCGGGCGGAGCCGGGTAGGGCCGGACAGAGAAGGCGCTGCGGGAGCCGACGTCCGGGTGGCGGAGTTCACGCCCCGGCGCTGCCGCTGGCGCCCCGCTCGACCGGGATCCACAGCTGGGAGCCGGTCTCCGCGCCGATCTCCACCGGCTGGGTCCGCAGGAGCTCCGGACCCGGCCGGCTCGTGTACGGGTTCGAGGGGAACCACTGCGTGAACACGTCTCGCCACAGGTCCTGGAGGGCGCTCGGATAGGGCCCGTGGTTGTCGAAGACCGCCCAGGTCCCGGCCGGCACGTCGAGGGCGTCGAGCTCCTCGGCGGCCGCCTCGGGACCGGTCACCACGCCGATCCAGTAGTCCACCTCGGCGCCCTCCTCCCGGCTGTCCGTCAGGTACACCACCGCTGACAGGACCCCCTCCGGCTCGCGGTGGACCAGCTCCTTCATCCGTACGATCGCCCGCTCGTCCAGGCTCGCCAGGTGCTCCGCGGCAGCCGCGTTGACCCCCTCGTGCACGAGGGGGACCCGGGCCCTCCTGCCGACGACGCGGAACGACTCCTTCTCCACGATCCGGTACCGCATGGTCGTGCCCCCTTCGACGACGACACGGAAGGACATGCGCGGCTGTGAGGTGAGCGCCGCACCCGTGCGCCGGGCCTCGCCCGGCCCGATGCCGTGGACCGACCGGAACGCCCGGGCGAACGCCTCGCCGGAGCCGTACCCGTACCGCACCGCGACATCGAGCAGCGTCCGCTCCCCGGCCAGCACCTCGGCCCCGGCGAGCGTCATCCGCCGGCGCCGCACGTAGACCGGGAGCGTCATCCCGGCGAGCGCGGAGAACAGCCGCCGGAAGTGGTACTCCGAGACCCCGGCGATCCGGGCCACCTCGGCCATGTCGACCTCCCGGTCGAGGCAGGTCTCCAGGTTGTCTAGCGCTTGATTCAGCCGCTCCAGCACGGGTATCCGTCCTTCTTCCTCGTGTCTCCACCACATGAACGCCCACCCTGCCGACCGGCCGCAATCGCAGAGCCGCAGGAGCCGCAACGGGGCCGTCCTTGACGGAGTCGGCAGAATTCGATCGCGCCCCACCCGACAAAACCGGTGCGGGAACTGTCGGGCCGGAAGCCCCGCGTTGCCCGAGGCTTACACCCATGACTGATATTGCAGGAGTGTGCGAGCCGCGGTTTGCCGCAGTCCGCGAGGTACTCGCGGCTTTGCTCGACAAGGACGATGTGGGTGCCTCGGTGGCCGTGTTCGTCGACGGCGAGCCGGTGGTCGACATCTGGGGCGGGTACGCCGACGCGGACCGTTCCGTCAGCTGGGAGCGCGACACCCTCGCCTGTGTGAACTCGACGACCAAGAACATGATCGCCCTGTGTGCGCTGATCCTGGCCGACCGGGGCCGGCTCGACCTGTCCGCGCCGGTCGCCGCCTATTGGCCCGAGTTCGCCGCGGCCGGCAAGGAGAACGTGCTGGTGCGGCACGCCCTGTCGCACACCGCGGGACTGCCGGACCTGTCCGGGCTGACGGCGGTCGAGGAGCTGTACGACTGGGAGAGCGTGACGGCACGGCTGGCCGCGCAGGCCCCCGAATGGGAACCGGGAACGGCCGCCGGCTACCACGCGCTCACCTTCGGGTTCCTCGTCGGTGAGATCGTCCGCCGCGTCACCGGGCGCAGTCTCGGCGAGTTCCTCGCCGAAGAGGTGGCCGAGCCGCTGGGCGCGGACTTCCACGTCGGGCTCCCCGCGGAGCACGACCACCGCGTCGCGCCGCTGATCCCGCCGCCGTCACTGACCTCCGAGTACGCCTCCAGCGCGCCGCCCGGACCGGACGGCGCTCGCCGGGAGTACACCGGCGCCGCGATCAGCGTCGGGGACGTGAACTCCGTGGCCTGGCGTCGCGCCCAGATCCCTGCGGTGAACGGCTTCGGCAACGCCCGGTCGGTCGCCCTCGCCCACTCGGTACTGGCCAACCGGGGATCGGCCGGCGGTGTGCGACTGCTGTCCCCGCAGGGCTGCGAGCCCGCGTGGCAGGAGGTGTTCCGCGGCGACGACCGCGTCCTGCGGACGCCCATGTCCTGGACCATGGGCTTCGGCAAGTTCGGCAACACCTTCGGCTGGGGCGGCTGGGGCGGCTCTCTGGTCATGAGCGATCCCGACTCACGCATGACGGTGGCCTACGTCATGAACCAGATGATCGACAGGGAACGGCGGGAGGACGACCGCGGCATGGAGATCATCATGGCCGCCTACGGTGGACTGCGCTGACGTCCCAACGGCAGTGCGGTCCGGGGATGTTGCGCTGTGGATGAAATGCGTTGGCCGTCGATCAGCGCCGAGGCTAGCTTTGCCGCCATGCACGAGTTGATCACCGACGACGGTCGGACACTGGCGGTGGAGGAATGGGGCGACCCCACCGGGATACCGGTCGTCTACCTGCACGGCAGCCCGATGAGCCGACTGGCCCGGTACCCGGACGATTCCCTGTTCCACGAGCTCGGCATCCGGCTGATCACCTATGACCGGCCCGGGTTCGGAGGTTCCACGCCGAGGCCGGGGCGCCGGGTCGTCGACGCCGCCGCCGATGTGGCCACCATCACGGCCGCACTCGGCATGCAGCGCTTCGCGGTGTTCGGGGTGTCCGGGGGCGGCCCGCACGCCTTGGCCGTCGCTGCCCGGTATCCCGAACGAGTGACACGGCTGGGGGCGCTGGCGAGCCTGGCGCCGCGTGACGCGGCCGGGCTGGACTGGACCGCCGACATGAGCGAGGGGAACCGCCACAGCGCCGCCGTGGCACTGACCGGGAGGCGAGCCGTCAACGAGCACCTGGCGAACCTCGGAACGGCCGATTTTCCGCCGCTGCCCGAGATCGAACAGGCAGTCCTCTCCCGACCGGAGATCAGCGCGATGATCGGCCCGGCGTTCGCCGAAGCGGTCCGGCCGGGACTGGACGGCTGGGTGGACGACGTCACCGCGCTCTTCGGCACGGAATGGGGATTCGACCCGGCGGACATCACGGTCCCGGCGCGGATCTGGCACGGCGGCCTCGACACCCTGGTGCCCCCTGCGCACGGCGAGTGGCTCGCCGCACGCATGCCGACGGCAACGCTGACCCGACAGGCCGATGCCGGGCACGGCGGCCACTTCGACGCCACCCCCGCGATGCTCGCCTGGCTGATCGGCGGTTCCAACGGCGAGGCGGACGGCCCCGGAAGCTGACCCCACGACCCGGAGCGGGGCGGTCGCGCCGACCGGCGTGCCCGCCCGGCTGCTGCCCCGGCCGGCGCGTGCGACGAGGACCGTGCTCGACCACCCGAGGCAGCTTCGTTCATGATCCGGAGCGCCAGCCCTGGTGGGCGTGCAGGGTGCCGTCCAGCACCGTGACAGCGCTGCCGGTGAGGTGCACGCGGTCGCCGTGCACGGCCGTGCGGACCAGGCCCGTACGCGCGGACGCCTGGAGGCCGGTGAGCTCGTTGCGGCCGAGCCGCGCCGACCAGAAGGGGGCGAGCACGGTGTGGGCGCTGCCCGTGACCGGGTCCTCGGGGATGCCTCTGGCCGGCGCGAAGAAGCGGGAGACGAAGTCGTACTCCCCACCCCCCTCGGCCGCCGGAGCCGTGATGATGACGCCGCGCAGGCCCTCGCGGCGCGTCAGAGCCGCCACCGCGTCCATGTCGGGAGTCACGGCTCGGACAGCGGCCTCATCGGACAGGACGGTCAGCAGATCGCCGACTCCATCGGAACGAAACGTGGCCTCGGGGGTGGTTCCCAGCGCCTCGAACAGCCCGGTCGGCACGGGCACGGCGGTTCTGGGCCCTGCGGGAAAGTCCAGCGTGATGCTGCCGCGTTCGTCGGCGTGCGTGACGAGGACGCCGTGCTGCCGGCTCATGAACCGCACGGTGCCGATGATTCCGCGCTCAACGCGCAGCACGTGTGCCGTGGCCAACGTGGCATGGCCGCACAGTCGGGACTCGACGAGCGGGGTGAACCATCGGATGGCCCACTCGGCGGCGGCATCGGCTGCCGGGGGCAGCGGGAGAGCGAACGCGGTCTCCGACTGGTTCATCTCGGCCGCGATCCGGAGCATCCAGGAGTCCTGCGGCCACTCCCCGGCCGGCAGGAGACACACGGCCGCCGGGTTCCCTGCGAAAGGACGGTCGGTGAAGGCATCGACGACATGAATACGCATGTCAGGACCGTAGGGATGCACCGGCACGCCCTACCAAGGCCAATTCGCGAAAGGTGGACTGGCGCGGAGCCACTGCGCCGGCAGGCCCTCTTGTCGTTGCTCTCCGGCGGGAGGGTGACCGTCAGCAGCTGTTCCCCGGGGCGGCGGCGGTCGCCCTGAGGAGGTCGCGCACCAGGTCGAAGTCGATCTGTTCCGGCTTCCTGAACCGCAGGCAGCCCTTGCCCATGTCGTGTCCGGCGAGCCGCTCGGCGAAGGCGTCCCGGACGTCGGTGCGCATCAGGTAGAACGAGATGTACTGCTTCTGGGCGGCGAAGGCGATCTCGGCCGTGCCGTTCCGCTCGTACACCGGCATGCCGTACCTCATCACCTCGGTGAACCCGGCCAGCTCACCCCTGCACAGGTCGCGCAGCCGTGCCAGGGCCGGCTGCCGCTGTCCGGCCGCCTCGGCGAGGTAGCCGTCGACGTCCACGCTCTCGCTCCGCACCATGGGCCGAGCCTACCGGGGGGTGCGCGGGTCGGGGGCGGCGCTCGGGTGGCGCAGGCCGGTGCGGTGGGGTCCGCTGGGGGGATGTACGACCGTACCGGCCCGTGGTGGGCTGAGCTGCCGCCCGCCGCGGGCGCCGCGGTCATGGCCACCTGCACCCTGTCGATCGGCCTGCGGCTGGCCGGGCACGAGGCCGTCTCCCTGGTCCTGTTCGCCCTGTCCGGACTGGGCTGGGTGCTGCTGGCGGGCGAATTCCTGGTCCGCCTGCTCGGCAACCGGCGGCGGTGGCGCTCGGACGCCGACACCCCGCCGGCGCTGACGGCCGTGGCCGCCACCACCGTGGTGGGCGTCCGCTGCTCGCAGTTCGGCTGGACGGGCGTGGCGTACGCGCTGCTCGCGGTGGCCACGTTCATCTGGCCGGTGCTCCTCTACACCGTGGTCCGCGGCTGGCACCGGCGCATGCCCGGGTCCGCCTTCCTGGTGTGCGTGGCCACGCAGGGCCCCGCCGTCCTCGCCGCGACCCTGGCCGCCGGTCCCGCACCCGCGTTCACCGGGGGCGTCCCCTGGCTCGGGGACGCCGCCCTCGCCGCGTTCGTCCTGGGGCTGCTCCTCTACGCCGAGGCGCTGGTGCGCTTCGACTTCCGGCAGATCCGGGAGGGCGGCGGGGACCAGTGGATCGCGGGCGGTGCACTGGCGATCTCGGCGCTGGCCGGGTCCAAGCTCCTCGCCCTGCCCCAGTGGGCGGGCAGCGGGCACACCGCGCTGCGGGCCGTGACGGTGACCCTCATCGTGCTCGCCCTGGCGTGGTACGTCGTCCTGCTGACGGCCGAGGCCCGCTGGCCCCGCCCGTCGTACGACATCCGCCGCTGGGCCACCGTGTTCCCCCTGGGCATGACCGCCGTGGCCTGCCTGTCCGCGGCGGCGGTCGCAGGCCTCGACTGGATGCACTCCACCGGGCTGGTGCTGCTGTGGATCGCGCTCGGCATGTGGCTCGTGACGGCCGGCGGGCTGGTCCTGTCTCTGCGACGGCACCGCGTCGGGCAGCCGTCCGGTCCGGGCACGCTCCCCTAGTGCTGCGAGCGGCACGGTTCACCGGGTTGCGATGCCGCGGCCGGCGATCGCCGGAACGGGTCAGCCGGCGGGCTGCGGTCCGGCGCCGCCGAGGAGGGCGTGGCCGAGGGGGCCGGCGACGTAGTGGACCTCTCGGCCGTAGCGGTGTCCGGTGACCAGGCCCGCGTCCCGGAGGACCGTGAGGTGCTGCGAGACCGCGCCGGGGCTCAGGCCGGTACGGGCGGCGAGCTGGGTGGTGGTGGCCGGGGCGGCGACTTCCGCGAGGAGGCCCGCCCGGCTGCGGCCGAGCAGCCGGGGCAGGCCGTCGCCGGTGCTCGCCCGCTCCCAGAGCGTTCCGATGCCGCGGGCGGGGTAGATCACGCACGGCGGTACCGGGCCGCGGCCGGCCACCAGCCGGCAGCGGTCGGCGAAGGCGCTGGGGACGAGGGTCACTCCGGACCCGGCCAGAGCGTGTTCGCCGGCGGGCAGGTCGCGGGAGACGAGCCGGTCCCCCGTCCAGGCGAGGGCGGGGTGCAGCCGCGTGAGCACCTCGCCGATGCCGTCTTCGGCCAGTTGCCGGGTGCGGTGGGCGATGTCGGCCTCCAGTACGGCCCGGATCCGCGGCCAGTGCGGCCGCACCGCCGCACGCCACCAGCGCAGCACGGGCTCGACGTCGGGGCCGGCGGCTGCGCGGCCGGACGCGGTGTTCGTGGGGAACTCGGTGGCCACGGTGGCCAGTTCCTCCTCGATCTCGGCCAGCGGGCAACGCGGGGGCGGCACGGTGTCCGGGTGCAGGCCGATGCCGAAGCCCGGGGCGGGCGGCGGTCCGCCGGCCGCCAGGGCCTGCTTGATCCACGGCAGGTGCACGGCGTGCCGCCCCGGATCGGTCACCGCGCCGAGCGCCGCGACGGTCTCCCACAGGGGCGAGACGGCGAACCTCAGGTTCACCATGTCGTCCACCGCGAAACGCACCTCTCCCACGGACCTGCCCGCCTTTCCCCCGCACTGCCCGGCACAATGTTTTCGCCCAGACTAAAACAATGGTCCGGGATCCCCGTGGGTGGTGGTCTCACGGGTCATGACCCTCTTTCACCTTCGCCCCGACGTCGGTACGCGGCGCGCCGCGGTCCCGTCCGATTTCCGCCGCCTGTGGGCCGCCGACACCGTGAGCCAGGTCGGCACCGCCGTCACTCTGCCGGCACTGCCGCTCCTCGCCATCGGCGCGCTCGGGGCGGGCCCGTTCCAGACGGGCCTGCTGCTGGCCTGCGAGTACCTGGCCTTCCTCGTCTTCGGGCTGCCCGCGGGCGCCTGGGTGGACCGGTCGCGCCTGCGCCGGGTGATGATCGCGGGCGATCTCGGCCGTGCCGCGCTGCTCGCCTCGGTCCCGGTGGCGGCGCTGCTCGGTGTCCTGACGCTGCCCCAGTTGTACGTGGTCGCCTTCGGGCTGTCCTGCTGCACCGTGTTCTTCGACGTGGCCGCCCAGAGCGCACTGCCCCGGCTCGTCGACGGCGGGCAGCTGGTGGCGGCGAACGTACGGCTGGAGACCACCCGCAACATCGTCCAGGCCGGTGGCCCCGGCGCGGGCGGGCTGCTGCTGGCCGTCCTGGCGGCGCCCTTCGTCCTGGCCCTCGACGCGCTCAGCTACCTGACTTCCGCCGTTCTGCTCTCCCGCATACGGGGAGCCGGTGGCGGTCCGGGCACGGTGCCCGGGCCGGCGCCGGCCGGGGTGGACCGCGCTCCTGCCGCGGCGGGCCTCCGTGCGGAGGTCGTGGCCGGTCTGCGGTTCGTGTTCGGGGACCGGCTGCTGCGGGCCGTGACCCTCGCCGCCGCGGTGTCGAACCTGTGCGGCACGGTCGGTGCGGCCGTGCTGATGGTGCTGCTCGCGGGCGAGCTGGGCCTGTCACCGCTCTGGTGCGGGCTGGTGTTCACGGCCGAGGCGATCGGCGGGCTGCTCGGCAGCCTGCTCACCGCGCGCGTGGCGGCGCGGCTGGGCGAGGGGCCTGCGATGTGCGGAGCCGTCCTGCTCAGCGGGCTGCTGTGGCTCACGGCGGTGCCGTTCTTCCAGGCCGACTGGCGGCTCGCGGTGGCCGTGGCGCTCCAGGGCCTGGGCTGGGCCGCCTTCATGCCGTTCAAGATCACCGCGGTGGTGCTGCGCCAGCGGTCGTGCCCGCCCGAACTGCTGGGGCGGGTGACGGCGACGGTCCGCTTCGTGGTGTGGGGCGTGATGCCGGTGGGTGCGCTCATCGGAGGTCTGCTCGGCCGCCACTACGGCACGCGGCCGACGTTGTGGGCCGGCGCGGCGGCCGAGCTGTGCGCCGTACTGCCCCTGCTGCTGTCGCCGCTGCGCCGGACCCGCCACCTCGGCGGCTGACCCCGGGCCCCGCCGCCTCACCGATCGGGGGAGCACCCTGTGACGGAACGCCCCGCGATCGCCACCGGCAGTACGCACTACGCGTACCACCGGTGCAGGCGAGTCGCTCGGGCGAACCGGGGTAGGCGACCGGTACGCCACGACGCGCGGCGACCCGCCGCGCACCGGAGGAGGACCGCGATGACCAGTACCCCGGCCCCCGGCGCCCCGCGCCCGGTCCCCGAGAACCCCGATGCCGTGACCCCGGACCTTCCGCCCCCCGACCCGAAGGCTCCGGACCAGCCCGCCGCACCCGCCGTCCCGGACGAGCCCGAGCCGCAGCCCAAGGCCAAGGACACCGGCGAACCCGAGGACACCGGCGAACCCGCGGGCCCCGGCAATGCCCCCGGCCAGGAGCCGCCCGACTAGGTACCGTCGCCGGCCCAAAATAGACACGCGCCGGCCAGGAGACCCCAGTCGGCTGCTCCCGCGGGGCAGTCGGGCCTGGTCAGATCGTGACAGGGCCGTGGGCGGTGGCGAACTCGACCGAGACCAGGCCCGGTTCCTCATCCTCGACCCAGGTGACGTCGATCTGGTCGAGGGGGTGGTCGGCCGGTTCGCCGAGGAATTCGGCGATGGAGGCGGCGTCGCCGGCGATGGAGACCCCGTGGATGGTGGTGGAGGTGCGCGGGTCGGCGCTCGGGCGCTCTTCGATGGGGACCAGCCACTGAAGGAAGTAGGGCAGTTGCGGGTCCTCCAGCAGTTCCAGCAGGCCGATCTGCTTCCACCTCAGGTCGAGCCCGTCGGGGCGGACACGGTGGCCCTCGGCCGAGGTGCGGCCGAGGCGGGCCTCGACCGGGGCGATGTCGTCGACGGAGACCACCCAACCGAGCCAGCCGCCGCCCTCGGCGGCGCGGCGCGCGACCGCTTGGCCGAAGGGTGCGCGGTCGGCGGCGGGGTGGTCGAGTGTGGTGACGACCTCGACGTAGGTGCCGCCGCTCAGCGGGAGAATGAAATTGCGGGTGCCGAATCGTGGGTGCACGCCCCCGTCGACGAACCCGGCGCCGAGGGCCGATCCGATCCACTGGACAGTCGAGACGAAGCTGTCGCGGGCCACCGCATAGGACACGTGATCAAGTCGCACTGCGCCATCATCACCCGACAACCCGCACAAATCCCGACGCCACGCCCGCCGCCCCGGCGTCCGCCGTGGATCCAGCCGTGGAGCGGATCGATCATCGTTGTCCCGGCAAGAGACGGACTCTGGTTCGGTTCTAGTTCGGCTCTAGTTCGGAGGGACGGGATCGCCCTCCTCGTCTGCGGCCGGCGACCGCCTCGGCCTGAGGAATTCCGCGATGTGCTCTCCCCACGTCCGGATGTCGCCGCGCGTCCGCGCCACGCGCAGCTGCGCGTCGGGCAAGCAGGCCGCGAGGGCGTCCGCCGTGGCCAACGGATGGCCGCGGTCACCTGCCCAGGCCAGGATCAGGGCCGGATGGCGCAGCCCGGCGATCTCGGCGGGCGCGGGCAGGTCCGACAGCGCGAGGCCGCGCAGCACGGCGGGCAGGACCCGCTCGTCGGGTGTCGGCGGGAGATCGGGGACGTCGGCTACGACCGCAGGGCGGACGTCCCGCCCCTCAGCGGCCCGGAAGGCCTCCGCCCCCTGCTGTTCAACGGCGTCGGCCGCAGCCGTGTTGGCGCGCGCGTACGCCGCACGGGTCGCCCACGCCGTGGGCGGGACCAGCAGGACCAGCCGGGAGAACCGGTCGGGCGCCCGGACGGCGGCGTGCAGGACGGTACCGCACCCCATGGAGGCGCCGATGCCCACGGCCGGTTCCGCGGCGCCCAGGTGGTCGAGCAGGGCGAGGAGGTCGTCGGCAAGGGAGGCGTAGGTGTAGTCGGCGGCGATCGGGCGGCCGGTGGACCGGCCGTGCGCCCGGGCGTCGTAGCGGACCAGGCGCCGCCCGGCGTCCAGGACGGGCGCCCAGTCGAAGAGGCCCATCCGGTCCTCTTGGGCCTGGCTCGCGAACCCGCCGTGCGCGTACACGGCGAGCGGGCCGTGACCGGCATCGTCGTACACGAACTCCGCCCCTCGATGACGGAACCGGCCTTCTGCGGCGGGATGCACTCCCATGGGCTTCACGGCCTCGCAGTGTTCGACACCTGCATCGAGCGTATCTCCCGACGGCCCGGCACCGCCTCCTCTCGGGTCGGTTCGACGGGCAGACGCTGCTCGGACCGAGCGGCACCCGGAACGGTGGCGATCACGCGGGCCGTGTCGCGCGTCAGCCGGGGAATCCCGGCACCACCAGACCTGATTCGTAGGCCATCACCACCGCGTGGGTCCGGTTCTGCGCACCGAGCTTGGTCAGCACGTTCCCGACGTGCGTCTTCACCGTCTCCAGGCTCACCATGAGCGACCGTGCGATCTCCGGGTTGGACAGGCCCGTGGCCATCGACCGCAGCACCTGCTCCTCCCGCTCCGTCAGCGCCGCCTTCGGCAACGCCTCGGCACCGTCCAGCGGGCGGGCGGCGACCATCCGGCGCAGGGCCGCGGGGAAGAGGATCGCCTCCCCCGCCGCCACTACCCGTACCGCCTCGGCGATCTGCGGGACCGGGAGCCGCTTGAGCACGAACCCGCTGGCCCCTGCGCTGAGCGCGGCGGTCACGTAGCCGTCGTTCTCGAAGGTGGTGATCACCACGACCTTCGGCGGTCCGGCCGACTCGGCGAGCAGCCGCCGGGTGGCCTCGATCCCGTCACACCGGGGCATCCGCACATCCGTCAGGACCACGTCCGGCCGCAGCAGCCGCACCTGCTCGACGGCCTCGACCCCGTCGGACGCCTCCCCGACCACCGTGATTCCCGGCTGCGCCGAGAGCAGTGTGCGCAGACCGCTGCGGGTCACCGCGTCGTCGTCCGCGATCAAGAGCGTGACGGGGGTACGGGCGGGGCTGGTGGCGGTGTGGCCGGAGCCCGCGCCCGTCATAACCGGCGATTCCGCCTCGGAGCCGGTCATGCCGACACCCGTACCGGCAGCCGGACCGCCAGCCGCCAGTGCTGCGGTCCGTCCGGGCCGGCCTCGATCTCACCGTGCAGCAGCCGCACGCGCTCGGCCAGCCCGGGCAGGCCGTGCCCGGACGTTCGGAAGACATCCGCGCCCGTACGCATGCCCGCGCCCGCCCCGTTGACCACACCGAGTTCCAGCAGGTCCGGCGCGACCGCCACCCGGACCCCGATCGGACCGCCCGTCCCGTGCCGCAACGCGTTCGTCAGCCCTTCCTGGAGAATCCGGTACGCGGCCCGGGAGAGCGCCCCCCGCACCTGCGCCGTCTCGCCCGACAGCTCCACCTCCAGCACCGCGCCCGCGTGCCGCAACCGGTCGAGCAGCTCGGGCAGGTCGGCCAGGGTCCGGGTCGGTGCCGTCTCCGCCTTCTCCTCGCGCAGTACGCCCAGTACGTAATCCAGGTCCTCCAGCGCGGCCCTGGCCGACTCCTCGATGCTGCGCAGCGCGGCTCGCGCCGCCACCGGGTCGGCGGAGAGCACCTCGCCCGCCACCGCCGCCTGGATCGTGGTCGCGGTCAGCGTGTGCCCGATCGAGTCGTGCAGCTCGTGGGCCAGCCTGTTGCGTTCGGCAAGCCGCTGCTCCCGCTCGGCCATCAGCGCGAGCTGTTCGGCCGCCGAAGGACCCAAGAGCCTCGGCGCCAGCCAGCGCAGCGCGCTCGTCACCACCGCGCACACGACCGCCGCCAGCAGCAGGCAGCCGAGGGCCACCACCCAGCTCCGCCATCCTCCGCCGTCGGACCGCAGCGACCGGCCGAACAGACTCAGCCCGGCTTCGGCGCCGAGCCAACCCCCGGGGAGGGCCATGCCCATGAGGATCAGCACACCGCTCGCCAGTGCCCCGGTCCACCCCAGTGCTACGTGCAGCAGCAGCCAGAGGGGAGTCCGCCAATGGTCGGCGCCGGACGGCACGGCAGGGGCCGGAGTGGGAGGAGTCGGCCGGGTGCCGCGGGAGCTCGTGGGCCGGCGTGTGGTCACAGGGTCCGGCAACGGCACCCGCAGAAGTCGGCGGGCGAACGCGATCAGCGCCCGCCGCGTGGTGCGGGCCAGCCCGACCAGACCGATCAGTGCCGCCCAGACCAGGAGGACCAGGACGGCCTGCACTCCGTAGGGAGCGGAGGGCCACGCCAGTGCCGGCAGCAGTGCGAAAGGCACCAGTGGAAGGCTCGCCAACGCGCCGCAATAGGCGAACAGCATGCCCGAGTACGTGGAGCCGCGCAGCAGCGGCCGGAGTCCCTTGATCATGATCGGCCCAGTATGACCGGGCGGCTCACCGATGGCCTCCCCCGATCGAGGGAGCAGCTTCTCCCGCCTTCCCGCGATGCGCATCCGCGACCCCGGAAGCCAGGATCGTGCCCTGAACAGTCGACCGGAGGACGTCCGATGAACACGCAAGGAGTGGCGATGTCGCCGAATCACACGGCATCGACTGGGGCCGCTGAGGCGGACCCGTATTCCCGCGGCCCTCAGGGCCTCGGCTACGGCATGCGGCCTCCGGGCGGCAACAACGGCCTGGCCGGGGCCGCCATGGTGTTGGGCGTCATCGGCTTGAGCACGTCGGTCGTCTTCATCGGTGGCCTGTTCGGCGGCGTCGGCCTGATCCTGGGCGTCGTCGCCCTGACGACGGCCAAGCGGACCGGTACCGGCCGGGCCAAGGCGCTCACCGGCGTGGTGACGTCGGCCATCGCGATCGTGGTGTCCGTCCTGGTCGCCGTCTTCCTCGTCTGGTACGCCAACGAGACGCAGGAGTGCTACCGGCCCGACGGCGTCCGGCAGTACACGCAGTGCGTGCGCCAGCAGCTCACCGGGAATTGACCGGCGACGGGCGGCGTCACGTCCTCGACCACCTCGCCGACGTTCCGCACCCATGAGGGCGGAAGGACCGGTCAGCCCCTACCGAGCAAGGACGAGCAGCACTGTGCGAAACACACGCATGGCATCTCTCATGGCCGCCGGCGCCGTGGCAACTTTCCTGTCGGCACTGACACCTGCAACTGCCTCTTCCGTACCCGATTCTTCTGTGTCCGAGGCCTCGACGGCCAAGGACCCTCTGTGGCAGTACGCGCAACAGACGCCACGGTGGCAGCGATGCGACGCGAAGAACCCCGCCACCCATCAGTGCGCGACGCTCAAGGTGCCGCTGGACTACGGCGATCCCGGAGGCAAGCAGACCCACATCGCGATATCCCGGCTGAGGGCAGGCAGCGTGAAGGAGCGTCGCGGTGTTCTGCTGCTCAACCCCGGCGGCCCCGGCGGGCCGGGACTGAATCTGCCGGTCGGACCGGAGCTGAGCATCCCCCCGGCGGTGAAGAGGCAGTACGACCTCATCGGATTCGACCCGCGGGGTGTCGGGCAGAGCTCCCCCGTCGGCTGCGGTCTGACGCGCGACGAGCAGGACGCGGAGCCCGCGTACCGGGCCGAGACCTTCGCGAAGGACGTGCGGCGGGCACGCGCGGTGGCCGCCAAGTGCCGGGCCCGGGAGGGCGACAGGCTGCGGCACCTCACCACCCGCAACACCGCTCGGGACATGGACGTCATCCGTGCCGTGCTGGGCGAGGAGAAGATCTCCTACCTCGGCTTCTCGTACGGCACCTACCTCGGCGCCGTCTACGCGCAGATGTTCCCGCGGCGCGCCGACCGGTTCGTACTGGACAGTGCGGTGGACCCGGCGGGGTACGGGCGGGGCATGTTCCGGAGCATGGCGCAGGCGACCGAGCCCGCCTTCGTGCGGTGGAGCGCATGGGCCGCCCGGCGGCACGCGACGTACCGCCTGGGCCGCACCCCGGCCGAGGTCCGCAAGACCTTCTGGGACCTGGTCGCCCGGGCCGACCGCAGGCCCATCGACGACAACGGGACCCTCCTCACCGGGGACGGCATCCGCGCCGGGCGCGCCACGTTCTTCCGCGTCCGGAAGGCCGCCGAATGGGTCGCCGGGCTGAAGCGGACGGCCGGGAGCGGAAAGCCGGACCCGTCCGGCACACCTCGGCCGACCCCGACCCCGACCCCGGCCCCGGCCCCGACTCCGACCCCGGCCCCGGCCCCGCCCCCGGCCCCGACCGCGTCGGCTTTCGGCCGTGACGTTCCCCCGGACAACGAGGCCGCGAGCGCCTGGACTGTCCTGTGCGCCGACACCCGCGGATCGTGGCCGCGCGATACCGAGCAGTACCGCGGTGACGCCATCCGCGACAGGGCCCGGTATCCGCTGTACGGCGACTTCGCGTCCACCATCAAGCCGTGCGCCTTCTGGACGCCGGGCAGCGAGCCCGCGACCACGGTGGACAACAGCAGCAGAGTGCTGATCGTGCAGAACGAGTGGGACTCCCAGACGCCCCTGGCCGGCGCCCGGGCCATGCACCGGGCCCTGCGCGGTTCCCGGATGGTCACCGTCGCCGGCGGAGAGGGGCACATCGTCAACGGCACCAACTCCTGTGCGGACAAGAGCGCCACGGTCTACCTGACCACGGGCAGGCTCCCGGCCGAGGACCTGACCTGCCGAGCGTCTCCCAGGCCGTAGGTGGCTCGATCGGGGCGAGCACGCTGCGGAGCCGTGGGTGCGGAAGGCCTTGCAGCCCACGGCGCATGGGCGCCGGTCACATGGGGAGGGAGAGCAGACGGACCGGGCCTGGAGGCCAGTGCGCGTCGTCGCGCAGGGGCGTGGTCATGGTGTGCAACGGCATGGTCACCACACGGTCTTCGGGTTGCTCGACGCGTACGTCCCGGCCGAGCGGGTGCCATCCGAGGCGCTGGTACAGCGGCACGAGAACGGGTCGGCAGAACAGGAGCGCGTGCTCGGGGCCCATCGTGCGGGCGTGGTCGAGTGCCGCTGCGACCACGAGCCGGGCCAGGCCCCGGCCTCGTACGTCGGGCGCGACGGCCACTCCGCCGACGCCGATCATCTCGGTCTCGGCCGTGCCGAGCGCGACCGGCAGCCGGCGCAGCCCGGCGTGCGCCACGAGCCGGTCGCCGTGTCGGATGCCGAAGTGTTCCTCCTTGGGTAGCCAGGTCAAGCCGACCGCGGCAACACCGAACGGATCGTCGCCACCTCCGAGGATCTCGTCCTGATCCGCCCTCGTGTACGAGGGGAGCCGTACGGCGCTCGGTTCCGGGGAGGCGTGGTTCGCAGTCATGCCCACATGATGATCTCTCGCCCGCAGGCCGGCCAAGCTCTGCTTCCGAGCCGCGACTTGATCCAGCCACCGCCGCCCGCCGGTCCGGCCCCCGGCCGACCCGCTTCCGCCGTGGACTCGTCATGGGCAGCCTCCCGGGCCCCGTTGCCTCCGGCCCGTGGTCCGTCCGGGCGCGGCACGCGGGGTCAGCGTGCGGGGAGCTGATCGTAGGTCTTGAAGGTGTACAGCGCGGACAGGGTGATGGTGTTGCCGGTCTGCGCCGGGAGGTCGAGGCGGTCGTTGAGCAGCCTTCCGAGAGGGCCGCAGCCGGTGGCGGCCGGGACGGTGAAGGCAGTGTCGGTCGCGGCGAACTTGATCACCGGCGGGTTCTTCGAGACCCACTCCGAGCTGCCTATTCGCTTGAGGCGGATCTCGATGGGGGTGTCTCCCCCGCCTATGACGCAGCTCTGGGGCAGGAGCGGGCTCACTGCGCGGTAGCGGAGAGTGAAGAGGCCCATGTTCTCACCGACCGAGTAGAAGTCGGAGCGGCCGCCGTACTCCGGCTGGAGTGCGAGGGAAAGCAGGCGGCTGCGGTCGGAGGACGGGTGGCCGGTCACCCCTCCGGGGACGGGTGTCGGGCCGCCGCGCAGGGCTCCCCACACCTGGCCCTTGGTTCCGTCGGGCAAAGGGCCCTCGGCGTGAGTGATGGTCATCGGGGTCAGCTCGGGGATGTAGCGGTTCCCGAGTTGCATGGACCCGGTGGCGGTGAGCACTTCGCACTTCCAGCGGGCGGCGTCGACCCCGGCCGGGATGGCCGGGCAGTCTCCGAAGTCGTACGAGGGGGTGGGGGCGGCCAGCGCGGGGGTGACCGCCAGACCGGTGAGGGTGGCGGACAGGGCGAGCGCTGCGGCTGCCGAGCGGCGGAGCATGGTGGTCTGCATGGCTCCCACAGTGCCGCCGGCCGCCACCCCGCGTCACCGGGGACATCCCCCGCCCGACCCTGAGCCCACCCTGATCCCACGTCAGGGTCAACACCCCTGTCCCACCACGACATTTCGGCGAGGCCGAGTCGACGCCCCGCTCCGGGCGGCCCGCGGCCGGTGTCGAGAAGCACGAGCTGCGACGCTCCGCCTTGTGATGCACCGTGTCAGACGCCGCGGGCTTGACTTGACCGGCGAGATCCGAAAGAGACGACCTAAGAGGTGGGGAGGAGGCCGGCGACGAGGTCGGCGAATTCCTCGGGGTCGAGGATGCGGATGCCCAGCTCCTCGGCCTTGGTGCGTTTGGAGCCGGCCTTCTCGCCCGCCACCACGAGGGTGGTGCGCTTCGACACCGACGACGATGCCTTTCCGCCCGCCCGCTCGATCAGCTCGTTCATCTCGTTCCGGGACAACACCGCGAGGGGGCCGGTCATGGAGCCGGTCACCACGACGGCCTGTCCGGCCAGCGGGCCGCCCGCCGAGCCCTCGCCATCGTCTCCTTCGGTCGCGGGCTTCTCCGGCTCGGTGACCTGCGTGCCGACCCGCTGGGCCTGGAGCTTGTCGAGGAGCGGGGCGAGTTCGACGAGTTCGGCCGCGATGACGCGGGCCTTCTCGGTGCCGATCCCGTCGACCCCGGCCAGCATGTCCGCGTCGGCGGCCCGGATCGCGGCCATCGAGCCGAAGTGCGCGGCGATCCGGCGGGACATCGTACGCCCGGTGCCGCGGACACCGAGGGCGCAGAACACGCGGCTCAATGCGGCCCCGCGTGCCGTCTCGATCGCGGCCAGGAGGTTGGCGGCGCTGGTCTCGCCCATCCGCTCCAGACCGAGGAGCTGCTCGCGGGTCAGCGTGAACAGGTCGGCGACGTCCTTGACCAGACCGGTCTCCACCAGCTGGATCGCGCGCGTGCCGCCGAGCCCTTCGATGTCGAGCTGGTCCCGGCCGGCCGCGTAGATCACCGAGGCCACGGCCTGACAGCTCCGGCCGCGCACGCACCGCCACCGCTGCTCGGAGGCGTCGATCGCGTCGCCACAGCGGGGGCACGCCTCGGGGAAGACGATCGGGCTCTCGGCACCGGTGCGCTGGTCGACCAGCGGTGCCTCGACCCGGGGGATCACGTCGCCGGCCCGGTACACGAACACCTGGTCGCCGATCATGAGCCCGCGACGGGTGATGTCCGACGGATTGTGAAGCGTGGCGTAGGTGACCGTCACCCCGTCGATGACCACGGGCTCCAGGACGGCGCGCGGGGCGATGATCCCGGTCCTGCCGACGTTCCACTCCACCGCCAGCAGGCGCGTCACCTTGTGCTCGGCCGCCAGTTTCCGGGCCACCGCCCACCTCGGGGCGCGCGAGCCGTTGCCGGCCTGCCGCTGGTCCTCGGCCGTGTCGGCCTTGACGACGACACCGTCGATCCCGAACGGCAGCTCTGCGCGCAGACCTGCGATCACGTCGATGCGTTCCTGCGCCTGCTCCAAGGTCTCGCACCGCATCGGAGCGGCGGCCGTGCTGGCGGCCGTGTTCGCGCCGAGCACGGCCAGGTTCTCCAGCAGAGCGACGTGGCCGATCTCGCCCAGGCCGATCGCACCGTACGCGAAGAAGGTCAACTCGATCCGGTAGGGGCGGTCCTTGGCCCGCAGGGTGCCGGCCGCTCCGCTGCGCGGGTGTGCGAAGGGCGTGGCATCGTGGTCGAGCCGGATCCGGTTGGCCTCCTCGAACTGCGTGGTCGTCAGCAGCACCTCGCCGCCCAACTCGACGTCGATCGGCCGGGTGAGCACCGGGGGCAGGCCGAGGACGGCGTCGGCGGCGTGGGTGATGTCCTCGCCGGCCAGGCCGTCGCCGCGGGTGAGGACCTGAACGAGACGACCGCCCCGGTACCGGGCGGCCACCGCGAGGCCGTCGAGCTTCGGCTCCACGCACCACCCGGCCACGGGGTGCCCGAGACGCCGTTCCAGCCCTGCGGCCCACTCGGCGAGCCCGTCGGCGTCGAAGACGTTGTCGAGGGAGAGCATCGGCACCGAGTGCGGCACGTCACCCTGTACGGCGCCGCCCGCCACCTTCCCGGTCGGCGACTCGGCAAGCACCTCGTCCGGGTGGGATTCCTCGTAGGCCGTGATGGCGCGCAGCAGCCCGTCGTACTCGTCGTCACCGAGCGGGGTGGTCCCGTCGCCGTAGTACGCGGCCGACGCCGCCAGGGCGGTGGTCACGGCCTCCGCGTAGGCGGCAGGAGAGAGCAGGGCACTGTTTTCCGTCATGAAGGTCATCATCGTGCCCCGCACTGACAACGCCACCGGACCCGCCAGCCGAGGCACGGGAGGCCTCTTCCCGGGTGCGTGGTCCGGAGACGTACAGCCCGCGCTCGCCCTCCCACGACAAGTGCGCGAGGCGAACGGCGAGCAGTCCCTGCGCCCCGACCACCCGTCACTCCGGCACCCACACCCGCCGCGCGGCGCGGCTCCATAGGGGGGAGGTGCGGTGTGGCGGGCGGGCCGTTCTGCCCCGGCGTGTGCCAATGAGGGGATGACCGGGACCTGCGCGGACCTGACCCGCGCTTTCCTGGCGGGCGCGGATCTCAGGAAGGCGACGTTCTGCGGGGAATTTTCCCTTCTTCCCATTGGCAGCACCGAGGAGCCCCAGCCCGTGGCCACGTGTGCCGACCTGCGGGGCGCCAACCTCATCGGTGCGAACCTCTCGGGAGTTGATCTCACCGGCGTGGACCTGTCCGGGGCGGATCTCACCGACGTCGACCTCACGCGGGCCCACCTCGCCAAGGCCAACCTTTCCAAAGCCGACCTCACGGGCGCGAATGTGACGGGCGCCGACCTCACGGGCGCCCGGCTCGACGGCGCCACGCTCAAGGGCGTGCGCGGCCTCCCGGCCTCCGTGCGCTGACGTTCCTACCGGTGGCGTACGGCCTTCGTCGTACTTGCCGGTGGGGACTCCTCGGCGCGGGGCGTCGGCGGGGAGGACGCTGCGCGGTCGGGCCGACGGCACAGCTCGGGGCACCGGTGGAGCCGGCCCGGCGGGCGGCGGGCGGCGGGCGGGCGTCACCGTCGGCTGCGGCCGATGGGAGCGGACCGCTCCCGCATGGCCGAATCCGTGTCTCCGGGGCATGGGACCCATTGACCCCACAGAGCCGTGACGGTTGCATGCTCGTGTCCCTCTGGTGGGGAACCGGAGGAGAATCCGCGTCTTGCCTGGGGGGAAAATGAGCGGAAGCGGGAAGAGCAGCACCACCAGACGGGTACGGGCCGCCCTGAGCGCGGCGGTCGTGGTCTGCGCGGTCACCGCGGCGCTGCCCGGAGCCGCATGGGCCGAGCCCACGGAAGTGGCGGGCGCCGCGGACGACCGCCCGACCGCCGTCGAAAGGATCAGCGTCGCGGCCGACGGAAGCCCGGCCGACGGCAACTCTGCCGGGGGCTCGATCACTCCCGACGGCCGCTACGTCGTCTTCTCGTCGTCGGCTGCGAACCTCACGCCCGACACCGCGACGGGAGGCGACCGGGCGTTCATCCGCGACCAGCAGACGGGGCAGACCAAGCGGATCGGCTCTCAGAGCCCGCTCGAACCGCCGGTGATCAGCGGCAACGGGGACTTCATCGCGTTCGCGCACCAGTGGATGAGGAACGTACGCATTCGCCAGGATTGGGTGAGCACGGGCCAGGCGATCTCCGCGAACTGCTCGGCCTACAGCTGCAACCAGCCGACCTTGAGCTCGGACGGCCACTCCATCGCCCTCGCCATCCTCATGAGGACCCCGACGCTCAACCGTCAGACCATCGAGGTTCAGGACTGGAGCACCAAGCAGACCGTCGCTAACCTCGGCCACACCCTTCCCTCCCGGCCGTCCATCAGCGGTGACGGCCTGCATGTCGCGTACGAGGACGGCCAGACGCGGGACGTCTTTCTCTGGGACCGCACCACCGGCACCACCTCCGGCCCGGTCGAGGGCCCGTCCAAGGCCGCAGCGCTCGTCCAGCTCAGCGACGACAGCAGCAAGATCGTCTATCTTTCGGGCTCCGACACCTACGTCCATGACGTGGCCTCGGGGACCGCCCAACTAGTGGCGAACGCACGGGGCGTGGCCATCGACCCCACCGGCCGCTACCTGCTGTACGCGCCGCAGGACACGAGCGGACCCTCGCTCGTGCTCCGCGACCTGCAGGCGGGCACCGACGAGGTCGTCTCGGTCCAGCCCGCGACAGCGGGGACCGACGCGGTCAGCGCCGGCGGGCACGACGTCGTCTTCCGGTCCACGGTCGACGGCATCGTGCCGGGCGACACCAACGGCAAGGCGGACGTCTTCGTCCGCCACTTCCTCTGATCTTCCGCTCGCCGAGCGGGGGGGCAGCACGGTCGGGCACGGCGGGGGTGGCGCCGAGGGCTCGGGCTAAATGATCTAGCATGCAGAGGAGTTGACGATCACAAGGCCGGTCGATCGGGGTCTCCTTCAGGCTGTCGAGCGCCTGGTGGCCATCGGCCCGCAGCTGGGGATGCCCCTGCCCTTGCAGCTGGGCACGATCCCGGCCGAGCGAGCGGTCACTGCCGTACGCGCGACCGTGCGGACCTTCTTCGACGCGCAGCTGCGCGGACGTCCCGACACCGCAAACCTGCTCATGGGGGCCTCACCGCGCCATCCGGAGATCCAGTACATCGCGGGCCGCTGAGCCGTTTCGTTCGGACCACCTCGCCGACCGGATGAAGGCGGCGGACGCTCGACGTCGACTTCACCCTGCTGCGCGAAGGGGCTCCGAGCGTCGTCGGCTTGGACCGGGCCGCGTGATGCCGGGCGCGGCCACGCGCGGTGGGGCGGTGAGCAGTCCCCCGCGCGGGCCGGTGTCCGTACCGCGCCGGGTGTGCCCGCGGCGACGACGCGGGCGCCGAGTAGTCAGGCGGGCTGGACGGTGATGGTGCACAGGCGCTTGGTGGCCCGGGTCAGGGCTACGTACAAGTCCCTCTCCCCACCGGGGCGGGCCGTGATGATTTCCTCGGGGTACATGACGACGACCCCGTCGAATTCCAGGCCGCGCGCTTCGGACGCCGGCACGATGCGGGCGTGGTGGGCAATGCCTCGGGCCGTCAGCTCGTTCACTCTGGTGTCCGCGCAGATCACTCCCAGGAGCTCGCCCGGGTGCGCGGTGCTCTGGGCGCGGAGTTCCTGGACGACGGCGGCGGCCGACCCGTCCGGGGGTGTGGTCACGGTGCGGGGGCGCTCGCCGCTGCGCAGGGACCGTGTGGGCTTCTGGTCGGGAGCGATCCGCGTGAGCAGGTCCCGGACGCTCTCCAGGATCTCCTGCGTGGTGCGGTAGCTGACGGTCAGGTGGTGCAGTTTGAACCGCGGTCCGACGTGGGGGCTCAGTGCTTCCTTCCAGTCGCGTGCTGTCGCGACCGGGCCGGCCTGGGCGAAGTCGCCCACCAGCGTCATCGCCCGTGCCGGGCAGCGGCGGACGATCATCCGCCACTGCATGGCGGTCAGTTCCTGCGCCTCGTCGACGACGACGTGCCCGTACGTCTGCTCGGGTGGGCCGTCGACCAGGCTCGCCGCCTCGTCCAGCAACGGCACATCGGCATCGGTCCACGGGTCGTCCGGACCGCGCAGCAGAAGGGACCGCTCCTGCGCGGTCATGCGGGGCAGGTGCTCGGCGAGAGCGCCGGCGTCCGTCAGGAGCGCCTTCACGAGGTCACCGGGTACCAGTCGCGGCCACAACACCTCAACCGCTCGGTCGACGCCGGCGTCGTCGAGGAGATCGGCGCGGATGGCGTCCAGGTCCAGCTCGTGGACGGGGCCCGAGTCGGCCGCACCTTCGGCACGGTGCTGGGCGGCTCCCGTGAACCGGTCGAGGTCGATGCCCGTCATCCTTTCGGAATCGGCGTCGATCTGCTCCAGGAGGTCGCCCATGTCCCGTTGCATCGCGTCGGTGACGGAGTCGACCAAGAGCTCCTTGAACACCTGGCGCGCGGGGTTGTGTCCGGGTGCGGCTGCCACGGCGGCGTCGCGTGCCCTGGCGACTTCCTCTCCGGACAGGTGAACCAGGTCCCTTCCGACCCGCACGGTGAAGTCACCGGCGGGGGCTTGGTGGGCGCGCAGCAGGGCGGCCAAGGCGTCGGCGAGGTCGGAACCGCCCTTGAGACGCGCCGTATCGAACGGGTCCACCGTGTCCGTGGACACTCCGGCCAGTTCCCGGCAGGTCGCCAGAACGACGTCGTTCTCTCCGAGCGAGGGAAGGACCCGGGAGATGTAGTCGAGGAACCGGGCGTTCGGGCCCACCACCAGGACGCCCTCCTCCGCGGCGCGCGGGAACGCGTACAGGACATAGGCCGCCCGGTGCAGGGCGACCACCGTCTTGCCGGTGCCGGGCCCGCCCTGCACCACGGTCACCCCGCGGTGGGCGGAGCGGACGACCTCGTCCTGCTCGGTTTGCAGCGTCGCGACGGCCGCGTGCATCCTGCCCGTACGCCGTGCCGACAGAGCCTCGGTCAACGGGCCGTCCCCCACGACGTCCTCGTCGGTCGGGGCGGTCCCGTCCAGCAGTTCGTCGCTCACCGAGATGACCGTGCGTTCCTCGAGGCGCAGGTGCCGGCGCCGCCTCAGGTCCATCGGGTGGACCGGTGTCGCCTCGTAGAAGGGCCGCGCCGCGTTCGCGCGCCAGTCCACGAGCAGAGGCAGGTCGTCCTCCTCCGTATGCAGTCCGATCCGCCCGATGCGCAGGGCCGTGCCGTCCGTCCGGTCGATGCGCCCGAAGACCAGCCCTTTTTCGGCGCCCTCCAGCCGGCCGATTTCCTTGGCCAGACGCTCGGCGGCGATTTCTCTCTCGTATGCCTCACCCGCGCTTTCCGCCGGGGCCTTCAGCACACTCGCTCGGTGTGTTCGCGCCTCGGAAAGCCGCTCGGTGAGCAACTCGTATAAGGAGGAAACGTAATCCCGCTCCGATTCAATCGCACGCGCAGCGGGGTCGTTCATTTGCGACAACAGGGGGCTCCTTCGATTCGAGCCACACCATACGGTCAAAGTTTCGTGAAGATAAGTCTTGACTTGCTTGACGAGCCATGGCCTTACGACTGGCTGAATCCATGGCGGCTGAACGGTATGGCGTATCGCGCATTCCGTCGTTCCGCATATCGCCAATCGCGCTCCCTATGCCCGCCTGCCTTATGGCGATCCCGCCCTTGGATGTCGGCGATGTTTTGCCGCGCTCGGGAAAACGGGGGAGGACCCGGCGAGTCGACAGGCGCCGCGGGCGTCCAATGAACGCGGGCTATCCGGAGCCCTGCGGCGCCGATCCCATCAGATCCGACGATGGCTGATGGCAGGGTTTGCCGACGGTCAAGGCCTTTCGCGTGACCGGGCAGCGCCCCCTTGCCGATCCCGGACCGGACGATGTCAGTGGCTGGTGGCAGGATCGAGGGGTGCTGATCAAGGGATACGACGTCAGCCCGCTGGTGCCGGGCGAGTCATTGCTGGTCCGGCCGGGCTTCTGGTCGAACCACCTGCTGGCGATGTGCAGCGACGGAGGGTGTGCCGAGCACCCGGTGCCGGAGTGGTTCGGGGACGACTGCGCCGATGTCGATGAGCTGTCCGAAGTCCTCTTCGATCCTGAACGCTGGCCGGTGTTCAGGGTGCCGGCTGAAGACGGCCCCGCAGCCGTGGTGGTCTACCGCAACCTGGACGGCGACTGCGGCACCGACTACCTCCTTGCCCATCCAGGAAGGAACTGCGTCGAACAGATCGCCAGTTGGGACGGCGGAGACTTCTCGGGCACTGGGCTGACATGGCTCGACCTGATCCGGATCGCCGACAGCCCGTCCTGTGCGGCCGAAGGCGTCCAGGGAACGGCCGCCCGCTTCCTGCTGCTGCTTCCCCTCCTCACCGACCCGGACGTGCCGGAAACAGCATCGGCAAGGCTGATCGCCGCCCTGACCGCCATCGGCGCGCCGCAGGACACTGCCTGCATCACGGCGGAGCATCTGCTGGCCCACCTCACGAGGAGGTCCCGGCACGACCCCACGTGGGCGTCTCCGCTGAGCGGCAGCTGAGAGGCGGGCCCGGCCGTCCCGGGCCGATGCCCGCCCTTCACCCACGCAAGCGGTTCGCGGCTCTTGGGAGCCTGTCAGGCGACGGTCGGCGGGGTGTCCCGCAGGGTGACGTTGGCGTGGCTCTCCTGGAAGCTCTGGTCTGAGACCAGGGTCAGCCGGGCCGTGGACTGGAACTCCGGAAGGGTGGTGGAGCCGCAGGACACCATCGTGGTCTTGAGTTTGGCGATGGTCACGGCGAGCCCTTCGTTGAGGTCTCCGGCGTAGGGGACGTAGCCGTCGACGCCTTCTTCGAAGATCAGGCCCTGGCCTCCTTGTCCGTAGCGCTGCCAGTTGCGGGCGCGGTTCGAGCCCTCGCCCCAGTACTCCTTCACGAAGCCGTCCCGGGTGGGGAGCTTCGCGCCGGCCGCCTGGTCGAAGCGGGCGAAGTAACGCCCCATCATGACGAAGTCGGCTCCCATCGCCAGTGCCAGGGCCACGTGGTAGTCGTGGACCAGCCCGCCGTCAGAGCAGATCGGTACGTACGCGCCGGTGCGATCGCGGAAGGCGTCCCGGGCGGCGGCGACGTCCAGGACCGCGCTGGCCTGGCCGCGGCCTATGCCCTTCTGATCGCGGGTGATGCAGATGGAGCCGCCGCCCACGCCGACCTTGACGAAGTCCGCACCGGCCTCGGCGAGGAAGGTGAACGCCTCGCCGTCGACCACGTTCCCGCCACCGGTCGGGATCTCCGGGTAGTGCTTCTTCACCCAGGTCAGGGCTTGCGCCTGCCAGTCGCTGTAGCCGTCGGAGGAGTCGAAGCACAGGGCGTCGGCACCGGCCTCCAGCAGGGCGGGAACGCGCTCCCGGTAGTCGTGGGTGTTGATGCCGGCGCCCACGCGCAGGCGCTTGGCGCTGTCGACGGCTTGGTTCGGGAAGCGCTTGTTGTCCGCGTAGTCGGATCGGAAGACCAGGTACTGCAGGTGGCCCTCGGCGTCGAGCACGGGGAGGCAGTCGAGCCGTTGGTCCCACAGTCGGGCGTTGGCTTCGGAGAGCGTGGTGTCGGCTGCGGCGTGCGGGAGTTCGGCGATGGCGGTCATCCGACCGCTCACCGGTCCGTCGAGGTCGTGGCGCTGGGGGTGGAAGTCGCGGGAGGTCACCAGGCCGAGCAGGCGGCCGGTGGCGCTGCCGTCGTGGGTGACCGCGGCGGTGCTGTGGCCGGTGCGTTGCATGACGGCGACCAGGTGGCTCAGGCTGTCGTCGGGGCGGACGTTGGTGTCGCTGGTGACGAATCCGGCCTTGAAGTTCTTCACCTGTCGGACGGCCGCGGCCTGGTCCTGGATCGACTGATTGTGGTGCAGGAAGCTCAGACCGCCGTTGCGTGCGAGTGCGATGGCGAGTTCCGGTGTGCTGACGGCCTGCATGATCGCGGACGTGAACGGGGAGCCGAGTTCGATCGCCGACGACTCTCCGACGGCGTGCCGCACCAGGGGCGTGCGCAGGTTGACCGTCGCGGGCGAGCAGTCGGTCCGGGTCCGGTTGGGCAAGAGAAGAAACTCGTTGAACGTCCTTGAGACCTCGGCGATGACCTGTGCCACTCGTTCCTCCTGACCCGTCGACCGGAACCCGACTGCCCGGCCGTGAAGACCGACCCGTGTCCCAGAACCGGGCAGGCAGGCAGGTGCCGGCACGGCAGCTGTGGAGGTGCCACGAACTGCGGCAGAGCCCTGACCTGCCCGTGTTCGAACCGGGTGTGGTCGTGACCTGGCACCCTATCGACTCCCCCGCCGCTGCACGAATCTTGATCCTCTTCACCGGTGATCGGCGGAGGCGCCGACTCCCGGGTCGGCACCGAGGGCGGAGCCGCCCGCCGGCACGGCGGGAGGCGGATCCCCCCGAGGGGCTGTCCGGCATTGTCGGCGAGCCACCTTCGGGTCCACTAGCCTGGGCGGCTGTTGCCCACCGAGCCCCAAACGACCGGGAAGAGATCATCGTGACAACCGTCCTCATCGCCGGGGGAGCCGGCTACATCGGCAGCACCGTGGCCTCGGCCTGCCTGGACGCGGGCATCACCCCCGTGATCCTCGACAACCTCGTTCGAGGGCGGAGGGAGTTCACCGAGGGCCGCACCTTCTACGAGGGCGACATCTCCGACGGCCCGCTGATCGACCGGATCTTCGCCGAGCACCCCGACATCTCCGCCGTGGTGCACTGCGCGGCCCTGATCGTCGTGCCGGACTCCGTCGCGGACCCGATCGGGTACTACGACGCGAACGTCGCGAAGTCCCTGGCCTTCGTCGGCCACCTGCACCGCAACGGGTGCGACCGCATCATCTTCAGCAGTTCGGCCTCCATCTACCAGGCCGAGGACGGCTCTGCCGTCAACGAAGACTCTCCGCTGGCCCCACAGAGCCCCTACGCCCGGACCAAGGCCGTGTGCGAGGAGATGTTCGCCGACATCTCCGTGGCCGGGCCGCGCGTCCTGTCCCTGCGGTACTTCAACCCCGTCGGAGCCGACCCCGAACTGCGCACCGGTCTCCAACTCAAGCGGCCCAGCCACGCCCTGGGCGTCCTCATCCAGGCGCACCGGGAAGCCCGCCCGTTCCCGATCACCGGCACGAACTACCCCACCCGCGACGGCACGGGCATCCGGGACTACGTGCACGTGTGGGACCTCGCCGCAGCCCACATCGCCGCGATCGAACGCTTCGACTCCATCCTCACCGACTCCAAGCGCTCGATCGCGATCAACCTGGGCACCGGTTCCGGCACCACCGTCCGGGAACTGTGCGACGCCTTCAACAACGTCGTCACCACACCCCTGGCCACCGTGGACACCGACCCGCGCCCCGGTGACGTCGCCGGCGGCTACACCAAGAGCGACCGCGCAGCCGAACTGCTCGGATGGACACCGAAGCTGTCCCTGGAAGACGGCATCCGCTCCGCCCTGGAATGGATCCCGGTCCGCGACAAGCTGCTCCAGGACTGACCCCGGGGGCATCCCGGTCCGCGGGCGGCGGGATCGCGGCCTGGCGGACGGTCGCCTGACGGCCCGCCATGTACGCCCCGCCTCCCCCGGACTCCGGTGAAGGTCCTGCGGGACTGCTCAGCCCAGCTGCCAGTGCTGGAGTGCGGACCCGGTGTCCGGCTGTTGGGTGGTGCGGGCGCCGTCCTGGGTGGAGGCGGTGGTGAGGAGGAGGCCGCTCTTCTTCGCGGTGACGGTGTAGGCGCCGCCCGGTACCGGGGCGAGGAGCCAGTGCTGGTTGTCGCTGCCCGTGCAGGTCCACTGGATGACGGCGGCCCCGGCGGCGGTGGATCCGCCGGAGACGTCGACGCACAGGCCCGAGGCGCCGTTGGTCAGGGTGTAGCTGCCGTCGGGGTTGGCGCCCAGCTGCCACTGCTGGTTGGCGCCGCCGTGCGTGGTCCAGGTGATGAGCTGGGTGCCGGCGGTGCGGGAACTGCCCGGGTTGTCCAGGGCCTTGCCCGCGGCGGTCAGCGTGTGCGGACCGCCGAGCTGTTCCCCGTAGACCTCGAAGGCGTAGAGCGAGTAGCCGTATGCCGTGCCGCGCTGGGTGGCGTAGAGCCGGACGTAGCGGCCCGAGCCGGCCAGGCCGGTCAGGGTCTCGGTGCCGCCGGTACCGGCGGTGGTGGAGCGCAGGGTGCGCCAGGTGCTCGCGTCGTCCGAGACCTGGATCTGGTACGCCTTGCCGTACGCGGCCTCCCAGCGGAGCACCACGCGGGTCACGGCCTGGGCGGCGCCGAGGTCGACCTGGAGCCACTGGGGATCGGCGTAGGCGCTGGACCAGCGGGTGGCGGGGTCCCCGTCGGTGGCCGCGGCGGCCGGGAAGTCGGCGGTCTCGGTGCTGGAGGCGCTGGTGGGGCGGTTCTGCGCGAGGTCGCCGCTCTGGCCGCCGCCCGGCCAGGCCGGATTGTGGCCCACGGCGGTGACGATCGGGGTGAAGGCGGCGTACGTGGCGACGGGCTTGGGGGATCCCCAGGTCTGCTGGGCGAGGCCGCGCAGCGGGTACATGATGCCGGCCGCGATCTGGTCCTCGGTCTCGGCGCCCGGGTTGTCGCACCAGACGTGGATCAGCGAACCGCGGTTGCGCGACGGGTCGGTGAGGGTGTTGCCGCCCTGGAAGAGGTCGGGGTTCCAGGACTCGTACATCCACTTGGTGTCGGGCTTGGCGCCGCCCAGCACGTAGTAGGTGGGCGTCCAGGACTCGTTGGCGACGGTGTGGCCGGCCGCGGTCAACTGCTGAGGGGTGAGACCGTAGTTGTACCAGTACTCGACGAGGATGCCGGCGTTGGGGGCGACGGTGCCGTCACCGGCCTTGATGCCGTCGTTCCACATGCGGGTGGTCTTGCCGGCCGCGGTGACCAGGGAGTCGGACCAGTTGACGAAGCCGTAGTAGGTGTCCTTGGCGGTGGCGTTCGCGCCGTAGTGGGCGCGGGCGTAGGCCAGCAGTTGCGGGTACTGGCTGTAGTCGGTGACGTATTCGTCCGCTCCGATGTGCCAGTAGGGGGCGGGGAAGAGCGGCAGGTACTCGGTGACGAGGTCCTTGATCAGGGCGTACGTGCCGGGCAGGGAGAGGTCGATGAACTCGGCGCTGGCGGCGCCGGACTTGTTTTTGAGCCTGAGCTCGGGGTGGGCGGCCAGCACGGCGTTCATGTGGCCGGGGGTGTCGATCTCCGGGACGATCGTCACGTGGTAGCGCTTGCCGAGGGCGACCAGGTCGGCGATGTCCTGCTTCGTGTAGTGGTCGGCGGAGACCACCTCCGGGTGGGTGGCGCTCTCCATGCGGAAGCCGAAGGTGTCCGACAGGTGGAAGTGGAAGTAGTTGAGCTTGAGGTAGGCCAGCTCGCGGATGTGCTTCCTGATCCAGTCGACGGTGAAGAACTTCCGCCCCTGGTCGATCATCAGGCCCCGCTCGGGCTTGGCGGGCCAGTCCGCGGCGGTGCCCGCGGGGACGGTGGGCGCCTGGTGAAGCAGTTGGAGGACCGTGCGGGTGCCGTAGAAGGCGCCGGCGGGCGTGCCGGCCCGGACGGTGAGGGCGCTGCCGGCGGTCATCCGGTAGCCCTCGGCGGGCAGGGTGGCGTCCCCGAGGGACAGCGCGATGTCCCCGGCGGCCGGTGCGCCGGTCACGACGGCGACGGTACGGCCGGCCAGGGCGCCGAGGTCCTCGGCGAAGGTGGCCGCCTCCCCCGCCAGCCGGTCGGCGTACGCCGGGTCGACGACGATGCGGGAGGCGGCGCCGAAGGCGTATCCGGTGCCGGTGCCGGCCGTCCACTGGCGCAGGGCGGGTACGGTCTGCGGCGCGCCGGCGGCGGCCGCCACGGTCGCGGGCGCGGCTCGGCCGGGGGCCTGCGCGGCGGCTTGGGCCGTGCCCTGGGCGGGCAGGGTGAGCGCCGCCGCGGCGCACACCGCGGCGAGCAGGAGCCTGAACAGTCGCATGGGTTCCCCTCTGACGGTTGGGAGGGCGGCGCTCGGCCGGGCCGCGGGGCGTCCGGCCACCGGTTCCGGGCGCGCACCAGTGCAGCGCAATTGACGGAGACATGTCAATAGATGCTCGAAACTCCGGGGAATCGAGCAGGATCACGCACGAAGAGGTGACCTCGGGGGACCTCGGGCCATCTCCACTACGGAGAGGAGACCCCGGACCGTCTCCGCAGACGCTCCCGGCGCGGCGCCCGACCGGCCACGGAGCCGGGGCCGCGCACTGCGCACTGCGGACCGCGGACCGCGGACCGCGGACCGCGGACCGCGCCAGAGAAGTCCGGTACGGCGTCCTCCAGATGGCGGGCACCACCGGCCGGCCGCCGAGCGGCGCGATGGACGCGACCATAGATTCGCTCCTGTCATCCCACAGAGGAGCGCCCCATGACAGCGGAGTCCGACAAGGCACTCGTCCGTCGATTCTTCGAGGAGGTGTGGAATCGGAACGATCTCGAAGCGGCGAGGGAGATCGTCCACGAGGACTACGAGTCGCCCGAGGGGCAGACCTTCGCCGGGCTTCCCGGACTCGACATCCTCGCGGCGGACCTGAAGCTGTACGAATCGCTCTACCGCGATCTGAAGTTCACGATCGATCGGATGTTCGTCGAGGACCACGCCGTGTGGACGGTCTGGCAGGCGACGGGCGAGTCGAAGATCCACACCTTCATCGACCGGCAGGGCGAGATTCGGCCGCAGGAGCTGAGTGCCCAAGGCGCGAGCCTGACCGGAGTACGGGACGGCAAGGTCGCCTCGCATCGGCTTCTCTGGCCTCGCTCCCATCCATAGGACGGAGTCAATCCATGGCATCCGGGGAGCGCACCGTGATCGCACTGGAACTCCACCCCAAGAGCGGCGTGACGCCCGAGGACATCGAGAGCGCCGTGGTGAACCACCTGTTCAGCGCCATGCACGAGCTCTTCGTCGGCCACTTCCGACCACCACACCCTTCAGATGTGGGAAGTGCGGCCGGTAACAGGGTCGTGAGAGAGCAGCGTCCGTAGCCCCGGGTCGTAGCGGACGACCTCGGCGGTCAGCAGGGCCGGCCGTTGACTGGCCGTCGCGACCTCGACCAGGAACCGCAGTACGGCTGACACCCCCGCACCGTCGAGCACGTCCTCGGGCCAGACGGAGAACTCGATCTCCTCCTCGTCGCAGGGCAGAGCGAAGAACCACACGGCGCCGAAGCGGGCCCGGAAGGCGAAACTCGTCCCCTGGTCCTCCGACTCGTCCGCCCAGATGCGGAAGAGATCGGCGAAGGCCGGACGCACGGAATCGAGCCGGGGGTAGGGGTGCTCCACTTCGGTCTCGTCGGCCACGACACGCAGGCGTTCGAGGACCGCGATCCACTCGACGCGGGTCACGTCGAGGACCCGGATGTCCCTGAGGCTGCCGTCGAGATGGAAGACCTCGCACATCCACGGCTCGGGCAGGCACTGCGCGCGCGTGCCGTACTCACCGGCATGGACGTCCTCGTGCGTCAACTCGACCTGTCTCCTCGTGTTGATCCCTCCCATGGCACCAAGGTAGAGGCCGTCGGGGACCTGGTCACTTGGACGGGCGCGCAGGCGTGATGGCGGACACGGGCAGCCCGGTCGGCCGTCAGCCAACACCGCAGCTCCGTCCCCGTCCACCGCGCGTCAGGGCGTGTCCACCGAGACGCCGCCGGGCCGGTTCGGGGCGGCGCGGTCGCCGCCGCCGGCCGCCTGACGGGGCGACAGGATCACGACTGCGTATCCGATCGAGGAACGGAGGGGACAAGTCCGTTTTGGGTGTTCGGCTGCATGTAGCGTTCGCGCTCGATCTTGTACTCGTCCCCAAGGAATCACCCATGACCACGCCTCCGCCTCCCGCCCCCGAGCAGCCCCTCGCGCCCGCTGAGCCCGTCCCGACCGCCGAACCCGCCAAGAAGAAGAGCAACATCGGCAAGAAGGCCCTCGGCATCGTCATAGCGATCGCCCTCGCCCTGTTCTGGAAGCTCGGCCTCCCTTACATCACGGGAGACGCCCCGGTGCGCGCCGAGGTCGGCGACTGCGTCACCGTGACCGGCCCGGAGAACGACCCCGACGTCACGAGCAAGGGCTGCACCGAGAAGGTGGCCGACCTGTACAAGGTCGTCAAGGTCATCGACGACACCTTCGACGTCGACAAGTGCGGCACGGTGGCGGAGGTTGCGCTCGCGCAGCAGCTGGAGTCGTACAAGTTCGTGCTCTGCATGAACCCCGTCAAGAACTGACGCCGCGCACCGAAGGGCCGGGCCCGACGGCAACCGCCGACCGGTCCGGCCCTTCGACGCGTTGGTGCGGCGTGACCCACCCCGGTTCGAGTCGCCGTTCCGGTTGCGGCGCAGGTGACCCTTGCCGCTTCCACCGCCACCGCCCGCCGCCCGCCGGGTAGCGCGGCTCCCGGCGTGCCGATCGGACATGGCGGCGCTGCGCGCGCCCGCCGGCGTTCCTACGAAGGGGCGGGAGCAGTGGGAAGCTGTTCGCCGGCCTCCGGTTCCTGGGGTGGTTCGCCGAGCTGGTCGCGAAGATAGTTCCAGACCACGGCGACGAGCGCGGCCGCCGGTACGGCCAGCAGACTGCCCACGACGCCGGCCAGGCTGCCGCCCAGCGTGATCGCCAGCAGAATCACCGCCGCGTGGAGACCGAGGCCGCGGCTCTGGATCATGGGCTGGAACACGTTGCCTTCGAGCTGCTGCACCACGACGATGATCGCCAGCACGATCAGCGCGTCCCTCAAGCCGTTCGACACCAGCGCGATGAGGACCGCGACCAGACCGGCGAACAGGGCTCCCACGATCGGCACGAACGCGGAGACGAAGGTCAGAACTGCCAGCGGCAGCACCAGGGGTACGCCGACGATCCACAGCCCCAGGCCGATGAACAAGGCGTCGAGGAGGCCGACGAAGGCCTGGGACCGGACGAACGAGCCCAGGGTCTCCCAGCTCCGCCGGGCCACGACCGGGATGTCGGTGGCGAGGCGGCCGGGGAGCTGGCGGGTGAGCCACGGCAGGAAGCGGGGGCCGTCCTTGAGGAAGAAGAACATCAGGAAGAGCGCCAGGACGGCGGTGACCAGGCCGTTGAAGACGGTGCCCACCCCCGTGACCACGGTGGAGACCGCACTGCCGACACTGTTCTGGAGGCGGTCCGTCGCAGCGTCGAAGGCTCCGGTGATCTGGTCGTCGCCGATGTTCAGGGGTGGTCCGGCCGCCCACTCGCGCAACCGTTGGATGCCCTCGGACACGCCGTCGACCAGCTCACCCGACTGGGAGGCGACGGGCACGGCGATCAGCGCCACGGTGCCCGCGCCCACCAGGAGGAACAGCACGGTCACCACCGCAGCGGCCAGCGCGGGCCGCCACCCCCGTCGGCGCAGGAACGCAGTCAGTGGCCAGGTCAGGGTGGTGAGGAGGAGGGCGACTATGAGCGGCCAGACGACCGACCACATCCGGCCGAGGATCCACAAGGTCACTGCCGCCATGACCAGGACCACCAGCAACTCGGCGCAGACCCGTGCCGAGGTACGGAGTGCGGCAGCGGCTCTTGTGGAGCTCAATGTGACAGACATGGGGTCACCCTATTCACACGAGCTCCGCTCCCGGGCACTGCCGCTGACGGACGGCCGTACCGGCCTGGAGCGTTGCCCCGGCCGGGGGGCCTGGTGCTCCTGATCACGTGAACGGGCCACAACGGTGCGGCCGTCGTCCACCTGCCCTCGCGCGGTGGCGGCCGTCCCCCTCTCCAACCCGCCGCCATGCAGCATCATGTGGGGATGATCACCATTCATCTGAAGTACGAGATCGACGCGGACAAGCTTGAGGATTTCGAGGAATACGGCCGCCGCTGGGTCGGGCTCGTCAACCGGTTCGGTGGCACACACCACGGCTACTTCCTGCCGAGCGAGGGCGACAGCGACATCGCCTACGCCCTCTTCTCGTTTCCCAGTCTCGCCACCTACGAGCAGTACCGTACGGACAGCGCCACAGACCCGGAGTGCCAGGCCGCCTTCGAACTGGCCCGACGCACCGGCTGCATCAAGCGGTACGAGCGTCGCTTCCTGCGGCCGCTCGACGTCGTGTCCTAGCCAACGGGTCACGGGCACCCGGCGGAGGCGGCCGTGGCCGCGGCACCGATCGTGAGACGGGTGGGTGGGGTCGCCGGCGACGCCGGCAGGGGCAGGGGCGGGCGCCCGGGGCCGCCGGGGGTGACCGAGCCGAGGACGCTGGCGTGCCGGGCGCCGGTGCAGGAGGGGACGGTACCGGCCAGGCCGTGCACGGTGAGCCAGCCCAGGACGGCGAAGGCGTACGCCTCCTTGGCGGCCGACGGCAGGCCCAGTTCGTCCGAGGTCCGCACGGCCACGGGCCCGTCCGCGCCGCCCAGTTCCTCCCGCAGCAGGCGCATCAGCACCGGGTTGCGGGTCCCGCCGCCCGATGCGATGACCTCGGTCGCCCCGAACGGCCGGACGGCGTCGGCGACGGTCCGCGCCGTGAGCCGGGTCAGTGTGGCGACCACGTCCTCGGCGGGCAGCGGCCCGCACCCCTCCAGCGCCGCGCGCAGGTACGGCAGGTGGAAGAGCTCCTTGCCCGTGGTCTTCGGGGCGGGCAGCGCGTAGTAAGGGTCGGCCAGCAGGCGTCGCAGCAGCGGCGGGTGTACGCGCCCCCGCGCGGCGAGCAGACCGTCCACGTCCATCGCGTACGCCCGCCCCGAGGCGTCGAGCCCGGCCGACTCCCGTACCGCGGCGTCGATCAGCGCATTGGCGGGCCCGGTGTCGAAAGCCAGCGGTCCGCCGCCCGCCCGGTCCGACGACACGACCGTCACGTTCGCGATCCCGCCCAGGTTGAGGGCCGCGGACACCCCCGGCCGCCCCCGCAGCCACAGCACGTCGACCGCGCTCACCAAGGGCGCTCCCTGCCCGCCGGCGGCCACGTCCCGGGTGCGGAAGCCCGAGACGACGGGGCGGCCGGTCGCCTCGGCGATCCACGCCGGCTCGCCGATCTGGAGCGTGCCGTGCACCCGGCCGGCCTCGGCCCAGTGGTAGACGGTCTGCCCGTGCGACGCCACCAGGTCGGCCCGCCCCGCGCACAGTTCGGCGTCGGCCCGTACCGCCGCCGCGGCGAAGGCCTGCCCGATGCGCGTGTCGAGCCGGCACACAGCGGCCAGGTCCGTCCGCGCCGGCGGCAGTGCCCGGGCCAGTTCCTCCCGCAGGTCGTCGTCGTAGGCCGTACTGACCATTCCGAGCGGTGTGAGCACCAGCGCGTCCCCGTCGAGGGCGATGTCGGCGGCGGCCGCGTCGATGGCGTCGTACGAGGTGCCGGACATCAGCCCGACCACGCGCAGGGCGCTCACCGCAGCGGTCGCAGGTGGTCGTCGCCGCGCAGGGTCAGCAGCGCGAGGGCACTGACCGCGCAGGCCGCGGCCGCGTAGTGGGCGGGCATGTCGACGTCCCCGGTCCGCGCGACGGCCTCGGTGATGATCAGCCCCGCGCAGCCCGAGAACAGGGCGTTGGCCAGCGCGTACGCCAGTCCGAGTCCGGTGCAGCGCACGCGGGTCGGGAACATCTCGGCCAGCATGGCGGGCCCCGGCCCGCCCATCAGCCCGACGACGGCCCCCGCAGCGAGGAGCGCCGCTCCCTTGACGTACGGTGACCCGCCGACGTCCTGCACCAGGTTCAGCAGCGGCAGTGCGAACACGGCGACCAGCAGCGCCCCCGCAACCATCACCGTCCGGCGGCCGATCCTGTCGCTCACGGCGCCGGCGGGCAGGATCGAGGACGCGAACCCCAGGTTCGCCAGGGCGGTGGCGACCAGCGCCTGTTGGAACGTCGCGTTCAGTGTGCTCTGCAGGTACGACGGGAGCACCACCAGGAAGGTGTAGCCGGCCGCCGACCACCCCATCACCCGGCCGACCCCGAGCACCACGGCCCGGACCGTCCCCCCGCTGCCCCGCCCCGCCGGGCCACCGCACGCCGTGGCACCGGCCGGTCCTTCCCCGTAGGCCTCGGCCGGCGCCTTCCCGCCGACCGTCTCTCCCCCGCAGGCCGTCTCTCCCCCGCCGGCCGCCGCGACCACGACGGGCGGCTCGTCCAGTCGCAGCCGCAGACCCAGGGCGGCGAGCCCCATCGGCAGCGCCAGCAGGAAGGGCACCCGCCAGCCCCAGCCTTCCAGTTGTGACGGGGTCAGCACGCTCGCCAGTACCGCCGCCGCACCGGCGCCCGCGAGCAGCCCCAGCGCCACCGTGAACGACTGCCACGCCCCGTACCGGCCCCGGCGCCCCGGCGGCGCGGACTCGGTCATCAGCGACACCGCCCCGCCGAACTCCCCGCCCGCCGAGAGCCCCTGCAGGATCCGCAGCAGCGTCAGCAGCCACGGCGCCGCCGCTCCGATCGAGGCGTACGTCGGCAGCGCGCCGATCAGAGTCGTGGCGCCGGTCATCAGGCAGACGACCAGGACGAGCGCGGGCCGGCGGCCGACCCGGTCACCCAGGCGCCCGAACACCGCCGCCCCGACGGGCCGGAAGAAGAAGGCGAGGGCGAACGACGCGTACGTCCTGACCAACCCCTCCGCCGCGCTGCCGCCCTCGGGGGTGAAGAAGTGGCCGGCGATGACAGTGGCGAAGCAGCCGTAGACGCCGAACTCGTACCACTCGATGAAGTTGCCGACGGAACCCGCCACCAGCGCCCGGCGCGCGTCGGCCGGACGGGCCGCCCCGGCAGGCCCTGCCACGGGACCGGTGACGGATGTGCTCATGCAGCAAGCGTGCTGCGGGGCGCACCCGCTCCACAAGCCCGGTCCACCATCTGCCGTACACCCGCGCGCGGCCCGCGCGGTCCCCGCAGGCAGTGCCTGTCGCTGGACCAGGCTGCCCGTCCGCCTCCTTCTCGGGCGGCGAGGTGGCCCGGGGTTCCGGTCCGGGGCGGGCCCCGTGCTTTCCCCGACTCCTCACCTCGGATGGTTCACCGTTCCGCGGCCCGCTGTGCGCGGGCTCCGGGGCGGCTCAGCAGGGGCGGGAGGAGGGGCCGTTGAACCGCGCCCAGATCGGCGTCCAGTCGCGGGTGTACAGGACGAGGTTGGCGTCGGTCTGGATCCGCAGCCAGGCCCCTTGACCGCCGCACCCGTTGGTGCCCGTGGCCCACATCGGGTTGCCCACGCCGTCGTAGAGGACGACGTTGCCGTCCCGCTGCATCCACAGCGACGCGTGCGAGGCCCGGGTTCCGGTCTGCCACACGGCCTTGTACGGGCTGCCGTTGTGGTCGTAGAGGACGACGTTCCCGTCGTCCTGGACCCACAGTTCGTACCAGCGGTTGAAGATGATGTTGACGGCGATGTACGTGTTCGGCGTGAGGCACTCTCCGGGGCTGAGGTAGTCGTGGTACCCCCAGCCCTGCGGGGGCGTGGTGCAGCCGTCACCGGGGAACGCCTGCGTCGTCGCACCGCCCGCGGCCGTCATCGGCTGCGAGAGGAGACCCTTCTGCCGGGCTTCTCGCAAGGTCGGAAGGCCCTTGAGGGGTGCGGACGGCAGCGTGGGGACCTCCGCGGTCCCCTTCTTCGGCCGGTCGGACTTGTCGGGACCCGGGTGGGGCGTGTCGACAGTCGTGTGCGAGGCCGGTTGCGAACGGCCGACGTGCGCCGGCGCCTCGGCCCCGGAGGCCGTCGGTACAGCGGTGGCAGTGAGCGCGATCGCGGCGAGCGCGACGCCCACCACAGTTCTTCTGAGGTTCATGCGGTCATGTCACGGCACGGTGTTCAACGGCCGGTCAATGGGTGATAAACGGGTGATCAACGGGCTCCGGGAACGACACGGGGGCGTGGGCAGGGCCTCAGCCGTACACCTGCCACGCGCGTGTCCGGGTTGTCCGACTGGCTGTACCGCCACAGACTGGAGATGAGCGCCCCTCGGGAAGGATCACGGGAGGCAGAGATGAGCGTGCCGATCACGTACGACCTCAGCGGGCCCGGTATCGAGATCAGATACCGCCGTGGTGATCTCACCATCGACGGGGACGACCTTCCACTGGGGCGCCAGCACTTCGTGGACGGCGAGAACCTCACCGCGGTGGCGACCGAGATGGGGACCGAGATCACCGCCGTCATTCTGTCCTCGAGTCGCAACGGCACCAAGATCACCTTGAGGGTGCTGTTGCCGGAGGTGCTCCCCGGGGCCACGACCGAGTCCGAGGTGACCGGTGTGGCGGTCATCACCAGGCAGTTCCGTGACGTGCTCGACGGCCCGCCCGATGTGCTGCAGGAGTACGACGTCCGGCCGCTGACCGGCTCGGTGTCAGGCCCGTAGGCACTCCCCCGCGAAACGCCCATGGTGCCGCCGGGTGACGGCCGCGTCCCGCGTCTGCGGCCGCCATCGGTGCGTGCCGTCCCGTCTGCGCCAAGGCGCGCCTGGCGCTGCTGTGCGAGGTGCGCGGCTGGCCCTGACCGCGGACCGTACGCCCGCAGGAGGCGAGGCGGCCGTGACCGACCGGGCGCGGCGGGGCCCGCCGGCCGTCAGATGGTGAACGGCCGCCGGCGGCGCCCACACCGACGAGGCCCGCCGGAACGTGCTGGCCGACCGCACCGGCTACGACCCCGCCTTCCTCGGCCCGCAGGTGCCGTTGCCGCTCCCGGCGGACCCCGAGATCCGGACCGTGGTGCTCCCGTACACCCCCTTCACGGTCGCGCTGCGGCCGGACCGGCGGCTGGCGGCAACGACAACGGCAACAAGCACCGCAAGGGGTTGGTCCCCGCGCTGGGGACGGGGCCGGGCCCGGGGCCAGGGTCTGGTTCCGGCCCCGGACCGGGTACCGGACTTTCAGGCGGCCGTCTTCAAGAGGGCGGTCGAGTAGCGCCCGCGAGGCCCGCCACGAGGGCTCCGCGTAGAAGTCTCGAACATTGCCGGTAGCGTGATCATCTGCTGCATGGAGCGTCCATGTGTCCCGGCTGGTCCGCGCGAGGGCCTTCCGGCAGAGAGGGAGGGGCCGGCCGTGACGACTGAACTGACGAAGCCCGAGATCGATGTTCCGGAGGGTGACGCACCCACCGAGCTGACGACCCGGGACCTCGTGGTCGGGGACGGGGACGAGGCGAAGCCGGGCCGGGTCGTCCAGGTGCACTACGTCGGGGTCACGTTCGAGACCGGGAGGGAGTTCGACTCCTCCTGGGAGCGGGATCAGCCGTTCAAGTTCGCTGTGGGCGGGGGCAAAGTCATCAAGGGCTGGGACCGGGGCGTGAGGGGAATGAAGGTCGGCGGTCGGCGTGAGATCACTGTTCCCCCGCGTCTCGGCTACGGAAAGCAGTCGCCGTCCCCGTTGATCCCGGCGGGCTCGACACTGATCTTCGTCGTGGACCTGCTCCGCGTCTGGAGCACGCCCACCGGTGGGACACCTGGATCGACCCGCTCGGTCTGACCCACCTGACCGATCAGGGCGCCGAACGTCTGCGCCCCTTGGGGCGTCGCCGCGCTCTCGCCCGCCCTGAGCCGCTCGAGTGACCGTGCGTGTCCTGACGGGCCCGGACGGTCGTGCCGGTTGCCGGTCTTCTCCCGGAGTGCCGCTGCCAGCCGGTCGCGGGCCTCGGTCTGGGCGGCGATCCGTTCGTTGAGGACCGCCAGTCGTTCCAGCGCGACCCGCAGGCCCTTGTCCGAAGGCGGTGCGGCGGCCACATCGCCGTCCAGGCACGGCAGGAACACGCGTACGTCGTCCAGGGTGAGCCCGGCGGCCAGCAGGTGGCGGATGTTGCGAACCCGCACCGCGGCCCGCTCCTCGTAGACGCGGTAGCCGTTGGGGGCCCGCTCCGAGGAGATCAGTCCGGCCTGCTCGTAGTGGCGCAGCGCACGGGCGGACGTCCCGGTCGCCTTGGCCAGTTCACCGATGCGCACCCATCCCACCTCCCGGGCTACTCCTATCACGCGACGACTGCCCCGCCGTCGACGGGGAGCACCACTCCGGTGACGAACGACGCTGCCGGTGCGGCAAGCTGGGTGACCGCCCAGGCCACCTCCTCGGGCCGGCCGATCCGGCCCAGCGGGGTGTGCGCCAGCTGCCACTCCCGTACCGCGGCCATCCGCTCCGGCGTCAGGCCCTGGTGCTCGCCGATGGGGGTGTCGATCGCGCCGGGGGCGACCGCCGCCACCCGGATCCCGCGGGGTGCCAACTCGACCGCCCAGCTGCGGGTCAGCAGCTCCAGGGCGCTCTTGGTCGCCGCCTAGACCGAGCTGCCGGGCCAGGCCCGCTGCCCCACCGACGTACTGACATTGACGATCACCCCGCCCGACTTCTCCAGGGGCGGCAGCGCGGCCTGGGTCAGCAGGATGGGGGCGACGAGGTTGGTGGCGAGCTGAACCTCGATCGTCTCTGGCGTCAGCGTGCCGAGGGCGCCGCTGCGCACTATGCCGGCGTTGTTGACCAGCACGTCCAGCCGGCCGTGCGTCCCGAGCACGGTCTGGACGATCCGGTCGGGCTCGCCCCCGGCGGTGATGTCGGCTGCCAGCGGCATGATCCGGTCGTGCCCGGCAGCGGTCTCCTCGAGCGGTTCGGCCCGCCGCCCGATGGCGACCACGTGGGCGCCCTCGGCGGCGAAGGCGCGGGCGGTGGCCCGGCCGATCCCGGTACCCGCTCCGGTGACGGCGACGACCCTGCTGCTGTGCGTTGCGGTGCTGTTCATGCCGGCCATCGTGCAACCCTGCCGCCAGTGGCAAGGTCAAGCAGCCAGAGTCACGTTCACTTGTACGCCGACAGCCGGTCTGGATGTCGTCGCTGTCCATCCGGTGGTGCGGAGCTGCCGTCGGGCCCTGCCCGCTGTGTGCAGTGCCCTCTTCGACCGGTCGGCCGAACTCCTGGATCCGTGAGATCCCGGCTTCCGGACCGGTGGGGGTGCCGCCCTCGCCGCGCCTCGGTGAACCGGATGTGGGTACGCCACCTCACATTCCCGGTGGCTGCGTCGTCGGACTGATGGGACGTCGAGCACAAGGCACGAGGAACCACCGTCAGGAAGCAGGGGAATCACCATGATGCGAAGAATCGCTTCGTTGCCCAGTGGAAGAGTCGGGAAGTGGGTCGTCCTGGCGCTCTGGGCGACCCTGCTGGTCCCGGTCCTGATGCTGGCCGGCCGGCTCGGCGACGTCGAGAAGAACGACAACTCGGCTTGGCTGCCCGGTAACTCGGAGTCGACCAAGGTCGTCGCCCGGGCCGAGAACTTCCAGCGTGCCGACACCCTGCCCGCGATTGTGATCTACGACCGGCCCGAGGGCGTCACCGCTGCCGACATGGCCGAGGCCCGAGCCGACAGCGAAGCCTTCAAGAGCATAGAGAACGTTGCGGGGCAGCCACAGGGACCGTTGAAGTCCCAGGACGGCAAGGCCATCCAGACGGTGGTCCAGCTCCAAAAGGACAAGACGGGCTGGGAAGGGATCGGCAAGACCGTCGACGCGATGACCGAGGTCGGCGAGGAGAACGCCAACGGTCTCGGCTTCCACATCACCGGACCGGCCGGTCACGCGTCCGACTCGATCAAGGCGTTCAGCGGAGGGGGCGCCCTGACGACGATCACCGCGTTGGTGGTCGTCGTGATCCTGCTGCTCACCTACCGCAGCCCTGTGCTGCCACTGCTGCCGCTGCTGACCGTGGGCGTCGCCCTGGCCACGTCGGAGGCGGTGATCTACCTGTTGGCGAAGAACGCCGGACTCGTCGTCAACAAGCAGACCAGTTTCATCCTGACCGTGTTGGTGTTCGGCGCCGCCACCGACTACGCGCTCCTGCTCATCTCGCGGTACCGAGAAGAGCTGTTGCGGCACGAGGACCGGCACGAGGCGATGGCAGAGGCCCTGTACCGCTCCAGTCCCGCGATCATCGCCAGCGCCGCGACCGTCGCGGTCAGCCTGATGCTGCTGATGCTGGCCACCCTCAGCTCCACCCAGGGGCTCGGGCCGGCCTGCGCCGTCGGCATCCTCGTCGGGCTGCTCGCCATGGTCACCCTGATGCCGGCCCTGTTGGTCATCTGCGGCCGCTGGATCTTCTGGCCGGTGAAGCCGGCCTACGGATCGGCCGAGGCGGTCAAGGAAGGCATCTGGACCCGGGTGGGCACCGGTGTCTCGCGCCGACCGCGCATCGTGTGGATCGGCACCACGCTCGTGCTCGGCATCATGGCGATCGGCGTGTTCGGGCTCAAGGCCGACGGACTGTCCAACAAGGACCAGTTCACCAGCACACCGCAGATGGCCGTCGGCGAGAAGATCCAGTCCGAACACTTCCCGGCCGGGTCGGGCGACCCCGTCCTCGTCGTGGCCGAGGCCGCCTCGGCGGAGCAGGTGCGGACCGCGCTGTCCGGCGTACCGGGAGTCGTCGGCGTCTCCACGCCGATGGTCAAGGGCGGCGAGGCCATCATGCTCGGGGAACTCAAGGACGACCCCAGCAGCAAGACCGCGATGCGCACCGTCGAGCAGGCCAGAACCGCGGTCCACGCGGTCGAGGGTGCGGATGCCCAGGTCGGCGGCAGCACGGCGATCATGCTCGACACGCAGGAAGCGGCCGCCCGCGACTCCAAGGTGATCATCCCCATCGTGCTGGTCGTGGTTCTCCTGATCCTCGCGCTGCTGCTGCGGGCGATCGTCGCGCCGCTGTTGCTCATGGCGACGGTGGTGCTGTCGTTCGGAGCGGCCCTCGGCGTGAGCAGTCTGATCTTCAATCACGTGTTCCACTTCGCCGGCGCGGAAGCCTCCTTCCCGCTCCTGACGTTCGTGTTCCTGGTCGCGCTGGGCATCGACTACAACATCTTCCTGGTCACCCGGGTACGCGAAGTCGCCCTGCTGCACGGCACCCGGCGCGGCGCGCTGACGGGTCTGTCCACCACCGGGGGCGTGATCACCTCAGCGGGTCTGGTGCTGGCCGGCACCTTCGCGGCGATGGCCTCGCTGCCGCTGGTGTTCGCGGCCGAGCTCGGGTTCGCGGTGGCGTTCGGCGTGCTGCTGGACACCATGATCGTCCGCTCGGTGCTGGTCACCGCGCTGACCCTGGACGTCGGTCGGTTGATGTGGTGGCCCAGCAAACTGTTCAGGCGTCACGACACCCCCCAGCCGTCGGCGGTCGAGCCCGACCGCGAACCCGCTCTCCGGGGCGTCTGACAGCCTTCCGCCAGGGCACGGGTGTGCCGGGCAGCGTCGCCTCTGCCCGGCACACGGTCCCCGCAGGTGGATCAGCCGCTACTGCCCACCGCAGCGGCCGACCGAGCCCTCGAGTTCAGCGGTGGTGACGGCCCGCCGCGGCCCCAGGACTCCGTGTTCCGCGACGGCCGGCACGGCGACAGCGGAGACGACAGCCCCTGCGGCCGGGACGGCCACGAGATCCGCCCGGCAGGGTGTCCGCGCGCGAGTGGCACTGCCCGACGTGGACGATTCGACGCCGGAAGGGCGGGCGATCTCTCAGCCCTTGACGGCGTCTGCGATCTGCCGGGCGGCCTGGGCGGGTGTGCGGTGCGTGGTGTCGACGACCTCGGCCTCGGCGTGCAGCCACGTGCGGGCCGCCTGCGCGTAGGGCTCGAGGTACTGAAGCCGGAACGGGGAGTCGGGGCCGACAACGGTGTCGCCCGCGATGCGCCCGCGGAGGGTGTCCTGGTCGGCGTGGAGGACGAAGTGCCGGACCGGAATCGCATGCTCGGCGAGGCCCGTGCTGATCTCGCGCCAGTACTGCTCGACCAGGACGGTCATGGGCACCACCAGGGTGCCGCCGGTGTAGTCGAGGATGCGCCGCGCGGTCTCGACCACGAGCGGCCGCCATGGCGGCCAGTGCTGAAAGTTGTCCGTCGCGGGCAGCCCGGGCGTGACGTCCATGAGCGTCTCACCGACCTTCTCGGCATCGAACACCCGTGAGTCCGGGATCAGTTGCTGCACGAGCGCGCTGGTCGTCGTCTTGCCTGCGCCGTGGGTGCCGTTGAGCCATACGATCATGGACTTGACGCTAGCGTCATGCGGGTCGCGGGAACAGTCAGAGCGAAAATCCGGCAAGGCTTCAGGGCCGGAGTTCACCCCTCGGCTGCGTTCGCCGACCGCCGGACCAGGCTCCGCTCGCCGCGGAGGGCCCTTTTGAGCAATGCAGAGTCGGTATACGGACACTTCCTTCGGCAACGTCACGATGGGACACCATCGTTCGCTTACTTTTCTGGTCACGCCTGATCCGCAGCACGTGCCGCAGTTGCCGCAGGAGGAGACCGACTTGATTCGCGCGTGGCACGAACTGGGTTATGAGACTGCCCGGCAGGAGGCGGCGAGCGGCGATCCGGCTTTCGCCCGGTCGCTGGTGGACCGCGGCGGACTACGGCGCACGGTGGTGGACCGGCTGCGGCGCGAGCGCGACGGCCGACCGGTGGAGCACATCGCCCACCGGCTGAGCCGGTAACGCCCATGTCGTCTCAGCGAGCGAAAGACGCGGTTCTCATCGCCGGGGCCTACGCGGTCGACCTGGTCCTCACGGATCTGCGCGGACCGGTGAGCGCGGGGACCGAGGTGTGGGCCGATGGACTGGACATGGTGCCCGGAGGGGCGTTCACGTTGGCGATGGGGCTGCACCGGCTGGGGCGGCAGACAGTGTGGGCGGCCGATTTCGGCACGGACGTCTTCAGCCGTGAGGTCCTTGCCGCAGCGCGACAAGAAGGCATGGACGAGACGGGCTTCCGCCACCACCCACGCCCTGTGCGCAATGTGACGGTGGCCCTGTCCGATGCGAAGGACCGGGCAATGATCGCCCACGAGGACCCCATCGCGGCCCGCCCTCTCGCAGAGTTGATCGATGCTTTCCGCCCGTCAGTGGTGATGCTCCCCTTCCTCCAGTTCGGCCCGGACACCACGGACGCGCTGGAGATGGCCGCCCAGCACGGGACCCGGGTATTCATGGACTGCCAGGACTATCCCGGCCACCTCGGCATGGACGACGTACGCACGGCCCTGGGGCAGGTGGACGTGTTCGCGCCCAACGAATCAGAAGCGCTGCGGGTGACCGGGGCCGGCACGGTCGAAGAGGCGTTGGCGCTGCTCTGCGAGCTGGTGCCCACAGTGGTGATCAAACGCGGTCCGGCAGGCGCGATGGCCGCAACGAACGGGCTTCGAGCAGCTCAGGTCTCTCCTACGGTGCCGGTGGTGGACACGACGGGAGCCGGAGACTGCTTCAACGTGGGCTTCGTGCACCGGTGGATCGACGGCAGCCCCCTGAACGACTGCCTGGCAGCGGGCGTGGCCTGCGGAGCCGCCGCCGTTACCGGACCGGGCTCCAGCAACGCGCTCCACGCCCCCGAGCTCACGACCTGGCTCACACGGCTGCCGCACTGAACGTGGAATCAGGAAAACCGAGGCTGTCATGAACTACCGCGAAAGCCGGGCCCGTGGCGGACACGTCCCTGCGGGCCAAAGAGTCCTGGTCGCCGACCTCGACGGCACATTGCTGGGCGGCGACCAGGACAGCCGTCTGCAGCTGCGCCGGGCCCTGGAGCGTCACCCGGAGATCACCGTCGTCTTCGCCACGGGCCGCAGCCTGAACTCTGTACGGGCGCTGCTGCGGCAGGACCCGCTGCTCCCCTCACCCCGGTGGATCGTCGCGGACGTCGGTGCCAGCGTCATCGACGCCACCGACATGAGCCACATCGACGCGCTGGAACGCCCCCTGCGGATGGGATGGCCCGGGCACGCAGCCGTCCGGGAAGCGCTGCGCGGCTTTCCTCAACTCGCGTACCAGAACGTCGCGCAGGATGGGCGCTGCTCGTTCTTTCTGGCTCCCGAAGGGCTGACCGGCGCCCTCACGTCGGCAGTGGAGAACATGGGATGCTCCTGGTCCTACAGCGAAGAACGCTACTTCGACGTCCTGCCTCCGCGCGCGGGCAAGGGACCAGCCGTTCGGCAGCTCATCCACAAGCACCAATGGCCCTTGTCCGGCCTGCTCGTTGCAGGTGACTCGCTCAATGACCTGTCGCTGTTCCACCTCCGCTCCCACGGCGTCATCGTGGGCAACGCCGAGGCGGCCCTCACCGAGCGAGCCCCCGAAGGCCCCCTGATCCACCGCTCCCACCTCGACGGGGCCGCCGCCATCCTCTCAACGCTGCAGCACCTCAACTGGGTCGAGCCGTCCTCACCTGTCGTCATCGGCTACCACCGCGCGCCTGCTCGCTGGAGCGAAGGACGATGGGAACAACCCTCCAGCCCCAACGGCATCATGCCCACCCTGACATCCATCCTCGGCAGCACGAACAAGGACGGCGACCTGCACGCCGTGTGGGCCGCCGCGGTCACCGCAGAAGGCCACGACTCCTGGCCCGCCTCTTTCCCCGACCGCCTGCCCATGGCGCTTCTGCCCGTGCCGGCGTCCCGCTGGGCCGGGTACTTCCACCGGGCCTGCAAAGAAACGCTGTGGCCGGCGCTGATGTCCCAGCCCCACCTCATCCATCACGACCCGGCCCACTGGGCCGACTACGAGCACGTCAACGCCGCCTTCGCGGACCACATCAGCGTCCACGCCGCCCACGGCGCAACCGTGTGGCTGCACGACTACAACCTCTGGCTCGTCCCCGGCCTCCTCAAGCGCGCCCGGCCGGACCTGACCATCGGCCTGTTCCACCACACCCCGTTCCCCCCACCCGACGTCTTCCGTGCCCTGCCCGTCGCCGAACAGCTGCGCACCTCCCTCGTCCAACTGGACTGGGCGGGCTTCCACACGGCCGCCTTCGCCGACCACTTCCACCAGCTCCTGCAAGACAGCACCACCGTGCCGCGCACCGGTGTCCATCCCCTGGGCATCGACCAGGCAGTCGTCGCAGCCTTGGCGCGCTCCCGCACCCCCCGCGTCACCGCTGACGACAGCCTGCTGGTCCTGTCCGTGGAACGCCTGGACTACGCCAAAGCGCCCGTTCACAAGGTCCGCGCCCTCGCGACCCTCCTCGAGCGGCAACCAGAGCTGCGCGGCCGACTGCGCTTGCGGCTCGTGTGCCCGCCACCCGAGCCCGGCATCCGTGCCTACGAGACGACCCGCATCGAACTCGAGCAGGCCATCGACACCCTCAATGCCCGATGGAGCACCGGTGAATGGCAGCCGGTGGAATACATCCCCCGATCGCTCCCCTTCGCCGAGGTCATGGACCACTACCTGGCAGCCCACGTCTTCTGGGTGACCTCCCTGGCGGACGGGATGAACCTCACCGCCCAGGAATACCTCACCGCTCAAGCCGCCTCCGAACGTGCAGGCGTCCTCGTCCTCTCCCGGCACACCGGTATCGCTCAGCAGCTCGGGAACGCGGCACTGCTCACCGACCCCCACGACCCGCAGGACCTCGTCGACGCCCTGCACACCGCGCTGACAATGGCCCCGTCTCATCGCATGGCGAACACGGCCCACCTGATTCACCTGCTCGACGCCGCCCCACCCGTCGACTGGGCCCGCGCAGTGATCGCGGCCATCGGCGCGAGGCCCGGACAGCCACCAGGCCCGCCCTTCCGAACACCGGCGCAGCAGGCGACGGGGCTCACGGCCAACACCGGGAGGACGATTTCGGCAACCGGACCATGACGCGGCAACGCCGGCTGCGATTCCCCTGGTCCGCCATTTTCAAGCCGCCCGTCTGATGCCGGAACGCGCGGGCTGATGCCGCGTCACCGCCAACCGGACCGGACGGCTCGTCGACCGGAACGGCAGGCCCCAGCCATCGCTCCTTGCCCTGGGCCACCTCACCAGCGGCACCCACTCCTACATGTCCGGCATACAGATGCTCGTATGGCGCAGCGAAGCAGTCGCCGCGGCGATCGCCGCGATGCCTCAACCAGCACGGCATCGGCCCCACCAGGTCTAACCCCCTGACCGCAGACTCGGCTTGTCCCACGGTTCCGGCGCGACGCCGGTCAATGGCCGGCGGTTCCGGCGGACCGGGCCCCGCCGGGACCGCCCGTCAGCGGCTTCCCGCTCAGCGCGTAGACGAACGTGCCCTCCGGCGCCTGGGAGCCGTCGCGCAGCGCGCCCTCGACCCGACCACGCGAACGAGCGCCGACCGGGCCCGGGAATTCCGGGACCGGTCGGCGCTCGTTCCGGTCGCATGCCGGCGCCGGTCACGTCCCTGCTCCGGCCGTACGGACGTGCCGGTGATACGGACGTGCCGGTCACACGGCGGCATTCGTCATGCGCGGGTGGGTCAGCGGCGCAGCTTCAGGCGGTGTACCCCGCCGTCGACCGTGCCGACGTAGAGCGTGCGGCCGTCGGGGGCGGCGGCCAGCTTGGTGGTGTCGGTGTTCTGCAGACCGCTCGAGATGTTCTCCCACGTCAGGCCGTTGTCGGTGCTGCGCAGTACGCCCCGGCCGCCTTGGACGAGTCCGGACGCGGTCGAGCCGGTGGTGGCCGCGTAGAGCGCTCCGCCGACCCGCAGCAGGTCCGAGACGTGGACCGCGAGCGGGCCGGTGTCGGCGGTGCGGAAGGTCTTGCCGTCATCGGTGCTGACCCGGACCGACGAACCGCCGACGACCAGGCGCCGGCCGTCCATCACGATCGCGGAGACGGGGCCCTCGGCGACCTTGGTCTTGGTGACGCCGCCGTCGTCCGACCGGTAGAGGCCCGAGGCGTTGCCGAGCCACAGGCGCCGCGGATCGCGCGGGTCACCGGCCATGGCACCGAAGGACCTCTCGTGGAAGAGGTTCTTCCATGTCGTGCCGCCGTCGGACGTCGAGAACAGCCCGTCCCCGAAGATGCTCCTGAAGCTGATCGCCACCCGGTTCGGGTCGGCCGGGTGGACCAGGATCGAGGTCGGTATCTCCGACGACGTGCCCTTCACCTTCCAGGTCCGGCCGGCGTCACCGCTGCGGGAGACCACGAAGAGGCCGGTCGCGGTGCGCCGGACCTGCCACACCACCTTGGTGTCCTTGGGCGAGACGGCGATGTGCGAGGTGAGACGACCGGTCATGCCCTCTCCCCCGGACTGGCCCCACTCCGGGCCGGCGACGGGGATCGTGGTGCGGTAGGTGCCGCTCACCGTTCCGGCGAGCAGCTGGTCGCCGCTGGCCGCGAGGGCGAGGGTGGTCAGGCCCTGGACGCCGATCCTCCGGTAGCCGGTGCCGTCGGCCGAGCCGCGGTACAGGCCGTCCTGCTCGCTGGACACGGTCACCGAGCCGTCGGCCCAGCGGTCGTAGTCCATCGCGATGGCGGCCTTCGAGGGGGCGCGCACGGGCTTCCAGGTCTTGCCGTGGTCACGGCTCACCTGCCCGGCGCCGAACAGTGCGCGCAGGTACAGGTCGCCGCCGGAGGCGGACAGTCCGTTGCCGCCTTCCGCCAGGGGCAGCAGGGTGGACCAGGTGCGGCCCTTGTCGTAGGAGCCGCGGATGCCCGTGCCGGGGACGTAGGCCGCCACCACGGTGGAGTCGGCCGCCATGCCGCGGATGCTGTTCACCGGCTCGTCGAGGAGGAGGTGCGCCGTACCGGGGTCGCCCTTGCCGACCCCGTCGATCCGCCAGACGCCGTCGAAGGTCGCCAGGTACAGGGTGTCGCCGACGAGGGTGGCGTCGCGGACGTCACCGGTCACGCCGGTGGGGTACGTCGCCCAGGTGTCGCCCGCGTCCGTGCTGACGAGCAGCGTGCCGTCGACCATCGCGGCGAGGGTCCGGGTCCGCTCGTCCGCGACGAACTCGTCGATGTGCGCGTCGGGCACGTCGAGCTTGCGCCAGGTGCGGCCGTTGTCGTCGGTGCGCAGGATCGTGCCCCGGCGGGTGGGGTCGGCGGCCGCGTTCACGGCGTACCACCAGCGGTCGGGGCGGTGGGCGTCGACGACGAGCGCTCCGGTGCCGTTGCCGTCGGCGATCGGCAGCCTGCCCACCTGGCGCCAGTTGGCGCCGCCGTCGGTGGTCAGCCAGGGGGCGGCCTTTCGGAACTGGGTCACGACGGCCTGCTTGGGCCGGGCGGGCGAGAGCGCGACGTGGCCGGCCTCGCTGTTCGGGCCGATGGGCTCCCAGCGGTTGCCGCGGCTGCCGGCGGGGGTGACCTCGAAGGCGCCGCTTCCGGTGATCCGCCGGCCGTCGGTGGTCGTGGCCCGCACGGCCAGCCGGTAGGCGCCGGCCGCCTTCCCGGTCACGTCGGCCTGGTAGTAGCCGGCGCCGTTCATGGTGGTGGGAAGCGTGAAGGGCTTGCCGTGCGGCGGCGTGACCCTGATCTCCGGCGGCGCGTTCAGGGCGGCCGGGGCGGCGACGTGCACGGTGGAGCGGCCGTCGCTCGGGTCGGGGGACGCCTGGACGACGAGGTGCCGGACGACGAGCAGGTACGGCACCCGGAGGGCCGGGCCGCGCGCGGGGGTGGCGGTGATCCGGCCGCTGATCTCCGTGTCGGTGGCCGGGCGGTCGGCGCGCAGGGTGACGGTGACGGTCGCGGACCGCCTGGCGGGGACGGTGACCCGCGCCGGGGAGACGGTGGTGGGTCCGGTGCTGGCGAGGTTGACGGTCAGCGGCTTCTTGCCGGGGTTGGCCAGGCGTACCTTCGCGGTGCCGCCGACCTTCCTGTCGGTCAGGTCGGCGAGGCCGAACGACACGGTCGTCGGGGAGGCGCTGAGGGTGGCCGACGCCGCGGCGGCCACGTCGAGCCGTCCGTTGCCCTGGACGGTGGGGCCGGTGCCGGCGAGCTGCTTCGCGGTGCCGACCAGTGCGGACCTGATCGCGTCGGGGTCCTGGTCCGGGCGCAGTTGGCGCAGCAGGGCGGCGGCTCCGGCGACGTGCGGGCTCGCCATCGAGGTGCCCGACATGCGGTAGACGCCGGGCCCGTACATCGAGGTGGGGATCGCGGAGCGGATCTCCACGCCGGGTGCGACCAGGTCGGGCTTGAGGCCGAAGCCGGTGCCGGGTCCGCGCGAGGAGAACGAGGCGATCTCGTCGGTGGAGTCGGTGCCGCGCAGGGTCACGGACACCTTGCCGGCGGCCAGTTCACGGCTCAGCTGGGCGTACTGGGTCGTGTCGATGCCCATGACGACCAGGCGGTCCATGCGCAGCGAGTCGCCGGAGGCGGCGGTCCGGGTGAAGTCGGGGCGGGCGGGGGTCGCCGGGGCCTCGACCGTGCCCGGGGTGGCGGCGAGCACGGGTCCGTCGTGGGCCGCGAGGCCGCCGAGGACGGCGAGCGCGCCGCGCTTCTCGGCCTCGCGTGCCCAGTCGATGTCCCTCTGGCTCAGCACGTCCGTGCTGGGCGCGACGAGAAGGTCGGCCCGCAGGATCTTGCCCCGTACGTCACCGACCCGCTTCCAGTCCTCGGCGGTGCCCTCGCCGACGTCCACGAGCGGCGCGGTGACCGGTTTCCGGGGCGGGTTCGCGGACAGGATGCCCCGGTACGTCTGGATCAGTTCGGGTTCCTTGCCCGCCAGGTAGGCGCTGGGTATCCGCACCCCGCTGGTGGAGGCGCCGACCGCGATGACGCCGTCGGCCGACGCCGGAGTGTTGACGGTGCCGCTGCCGGGCCCTTCGTTGCCCGCCGCCGCGACGACGACCACTCCGGCCCGTACGGCGGCGGTCGCCGCGCGGCCCAGCGGGTCGGTGCCGTCACCGGGGCCGCCGAGGCTCATGTTGATGACGTCGGCAGGGTGGGGGTTGGCCGGGTCGGCCGCCGCCTCGATGCCGGCGATGATGTCGGAGGTGTAGCCGCTGCCGTCGGCGCCGACGACCTTGTAGGCCAGCAGGCGAGCGCCGGGCGCCATGCCGGTGACGCCTCCCTTCTTGGCCGCCTTGCCCGCGATGATGCCCGCGACGTGGGTGCCGTGACCGTTGTCGTCCATCGGGTCGTTGTCGTCGTTGGCGAAGTCGAAGCCGCCGACGACCTTGTGGCCCTTGCCGAAGCCGCCGCCCAGGTCGGGGTGGCCGTAGTCCACGCCGCTGTCCAGGACCGCCACGACGGTGCCCTTGCCGGTGGCCCTCACCCCGGCCGGGTCCTTGCGCTTCCAGACCTCGGGCGCGCCGGTCAGCGGCACGCTGGTGTCCGTGCGCACCTGCATCCGGGTGTCGGGCCGGACGGCGATGACGCCCGGCAGCGCGGCCAGCCGCGCCGTCTCGGAGGCGGGCACCGTCATCGCCACGGCGTTGACGAGCAGGCCGAGTCTGCGGGGTGAGGCGGGGTGCAGTCCGGCTTTGCGCACCGTCCCGACGAAGGCGTCCTGCCGTGCCGCCAGGGCCCGCCGGGCGTCGCCGACGGCGGAGGTGGTGCCGGCGGCCGTGGAGGTGAGCGAGCCGCCGGGGGCGGCTGCGACGGCGGCCTCCCCGGACAGTTCGACGATGACCCTCTGGTTCGGGTCGGGTGACTTCGCGGTCGCGGTGCCGGGCATCGCGGTGAGCGTCCCGGCGACCGCGACGGTGGTGACCGTGACGGCCACCAGGCGTCGGCTTCTACGTGCGTTCTTGGCCATGGGGAGAAGTCCTAGCCCCGAAGTCACTCTCCGTACAACAAATCCCGGCGGCCCATTGCTGCCGCTGGCACAAGTGGGCCAGTATCCGCATATGACGAACGATCTCACCGCCGCAGGCATCGATCCGTTCGACGAGAGCGTCTACCGGGCCGTGTTGACCCGGCGTACGGCGGCCCCGACCGAGCTCGCCGCCGACCTCGGCTGCTCCCCCCTCCGCGCCGCCAGGGCGCTGGACCGGCTGCACGACCAAGGCCTGGTCGGGCGACTCGCGGGCGTCCGCCGCCGGTACGCGGCGATCGAGCCGGGAGCGGCGGTCGAGTCCCTGGTGCGCACCAGGGCCGCGGAGTTGGACCGGGTCCGTTCGGCGGCGGGTGAGCTGTCCCGCCTCTTCGCGGCGGCCCAGTCCGGCACCGCCGGGGAGGACGAGGTGGAGATCGCCACCGGCCGCGAGGCGCTCGGCCGCTGGTTCGTCCGCCTCCAACAGGAGGCGCGCGAGGACGTCATGACGCTGGACCGGCCGCCGTACGCACTGACCACCTCCAACCCGGTGGAGAGCACGGCGCTGGGGCGCGGCGTGCGCTACCGCGCGGTCTACGCCCCCGAGGCGCTGGAGTGGCCGGGGGTGCTCGAGGACATCCGCGGACTCGTGCGCCACGGCGAGCAGGCCCGGGTGATGCCGGGCCTGCGGATCAAACTGGCCATCGCGGACCGCCGGCTGGCGCTGATGCCGCTCTCCCTGGACCTCGACGGCGTGCGCGCTGCGGTCATCCGCCCGTCCACCCTGCTGGACGCCCTCACCGACTACTGGGAGCTGTGCTGGAAACAGGCCCTGCCGCTCGACGTCCCGGCCGAGGACCCGCTCGGTGAGGAGGATCGCCTGGTGCTCACCCTGCTGGTCAGTGGTCTCAAGGACGAGGCCATCGCCCGTCAGCTCGGTTGGTCGGTCCGCACCATGCGCCGGCGCATGAGCCGCCTCCACGAACTCCTCGGCGCGGTGAACCGCTTCCAGGCCGGCGTCGTCGCGGCCCGCCGCGGCTGGATCTGATTCCGAAACGATCGGCACGGCCCGTGCTGCCCGTTCCCGCGCCCGTGCCCCATCAGACGCTGAACACTGCCGTACACCCGCGTTCGTCACCCGCCGGGCGCTGAGCGTTCGCGCAGCACGTCGTCCGGAGGCACCGCACGTGGTGCGGCACCTCCGGCGCGCGGCGGAGGTCAGGCGCGGACGAGGAGCCAGGCGCCCTGGTTGTTGCAGCCGTAGGCGATGTAGCTGGTCGAGCGGAAGCCCGACGGGATGGGTGAGCCGGGGCAGGTGTACAGGCCGGCCCGCGCGATGCTGTGCTGCCAGGCGCCCACCCCGTTGCAGCCGTAGGAAAGGTAGTTGGTCACGACGTAGCCCGAGACGATCGGTGAGCCGCCGCAGGTCCAGATCCCGTCCTTGGGGAGGTTGTGCCGCCAGGAGCCGACCCCGTTGCAACCCAGGCGGACGTAGTCGGTGACGACGTACCCCGAGACGATCGGCGAGCCGCCGCAGGTGTACAGCCCGTCCGCGGCCGGCTGCTGGTACCACGAGCCCCAGCCGCTACAGCCGTTCTTGTCGTACGCGGTGAGGACCCATCCGTTCGGGATGGCGGCGCCGGCGCACGCCCACTGGCCGGCGGCGGCCCGGCCGGCCGGCTGGGCGGCCGCGTCCGACGTGCCCGCGGCGGTGCCCGCGAAGACGAATCCGGCTATGAGCGCGAGCGCGCCGATGGTGGCGCCCGTACCGCGGCGGACGACCGCACCGGTCAGGCGCTTCCACACGTGGCGGAGGTGCATGGTGATTCACTCCAGTCCTGGCGGCGGGCATGCTTCGGTGCCCGCTGGTCGGGGGGCTCAAGCGGTGAAGCGGGCATCACGCTAGTGGGGAGGTCCTGCGGATGTCCTGTGTCAGGGTCGTGAAGACGCCACTTGACCTGCAACTTGACCTGAACATGCCCACCCACGTCCGGCCGGTGGCTGATGTCGTGCCCGCGTTCCACTCGACCTGGCCGGCCCCGGGGGACCGGGTCACAGCCAGCCCGAGCGCTGGGCCTGGAGCGCCATCTGGAACCGGCTCGTGGCGCCGAGGCGAGCCATCAGGACCTGGATCCGGCGGAAGAGCGTACGGCGGCTGACGTCGAGCTCGCGGGCGATGACCTCGTCGCTCGCACCGCCCGCGAGCAGCCGCAGCAGGCGCCGGTCGGCAGGCAGGAGTCCGGCCGGCCGCGCGGTCCGGCCGTGAAAGGGCAGCGCGCTCTGCCAGGCCTGCTCGAAGAGGGCCACGAGGGCCGAGAGCAGCCCGCACGGCTGCACGACCAGCATGCTGTTGTGCACGTCCGCCTCCCGGATCGACAGCGACACCAGGGCGTACGCCTCGTCGATGATCAGGAGCTTGACCGGGACCGACGGCAGCACCCTGGCCTGCTCGCCCGCCTCGATGCACGGCTCGATGACCGTCCTCATCATGTCGGGGTGCTCCAGCGACGCCTGGGAGTAGATGACGCGCTGCGTCACCCCCCGGGCCAGCGTGGCCAGCGCGTCCTCGGTGGCGCCGGGGATGAGGGTGTACGGGGGCGAGTCGAACTGCCTGATCTGCTCGCGGGCGCTGGCCCAGGCCTGCCGGCTCCGGGGGCCGATGGCGTCGCCGGTGACGACCTCGACGAGGTCGTCGGTGTACGCGGTGAGCCGCTGCCGCCGGAACGATTCGAACGCGCCCCCGACGGTGATCCGCGACTCGTCGAGCTCGGCGGCCCGGTGCCGGCCCAGGATCTCCAGGCCTGCGGCGGGCGGCACCGGGGCCACCACGTCCCGCTCCCCCGCGGCCGCGCTCGCCAGGCCCGCGTCGACGAGCTGGCCGTACGCCGCGGAGAGCTCCGCGCCCCCGAGACCCGCCGCGGAACCGATGGCGCTCAGCGGTGCGGGGCCGAGGTCCAGGAGCCGGATGTAGACCCGGCGGGCCTCATCGCCGACCCCCAGAAGTCGGAGTGCCTCACTGAGCTTCGCGTTCGCCATGAACCGCATTATCGGCCCCTCCGGTCCGCCCTCGCCGACCAGGGGTGGCCGATTCGTGCCACTGTCCGATCTCGGCACCCGGCGGGCCCGCGGCGCAGTAACGTCCGGTTGCCGCCGACGACCGGTGGCGGAGAACTCACCAGAATTCACCAGAACTCACCCGGAAGAAGGTGCAGGACGTGGCGCAGGGTCGCAAGAACGGCCTCTACGGAGGCGTCTCCGAAGAGCTTTCCGCCCTCATGCGGACGGGATGGGCGGACACCGAGCGGCACGGGCTCGAGCCCTCCGAGCAGGCCCCGTACGCGGCCCGCCGCCGCGCCGCGCTCTCCGCGCTCTTCCCCGGCGAGCGCCTGGTGGTCCCCTCCGGGAACCTCAAGTACCGCTCCAACGACGACACGTACCCGTTCCGTCCGTACTCGGGCTACGTGCACATGGCCGGCGACCAGGCCCGCGACGGCGCGCTCGTCCTCGAACCCCGCGCGGACGGCGGCCACGACGCGTACTGCTATCAGCTCCCCCGCGACAGCCGGGACGACGACGAGTTCTGGATGGGCTACACGGCCGAGCTGTGGATGGGGCGCCGCCGCTCCCTCGCGGAGTCCGAGGTGGTCCTCGGACTGCCCTGCCGTGACGTCCGCACCGTCACCGAGGACCTGGCCGCCGGCTCCGGCGTGCCGACCCGGATCGTCCGCGGGATCGACCCGGCCCTCGAAGCCGCCGTCACCACCGACGAGGAGCGCGACGCCGAGCTGGAGCAGGCACTGAGCGACCTCCGACTCGTCAAGGACGCCTGGGAGATCGGCGAGATGCGCAAGGCGGTCGACTCGACCGTCCGCGGGTTCACCGACTGCGTCGGCGAGCTCTCCCGCGCGGTCGCCTCGTCCGAGCGGTGGATCGAGGGCACCTTCTTCCGCCGGGCCCGCCTGGAGGGCAACCACGTCGGCTACGGCTCGATCTGCGCCGCCGGCGACCACGCCACGATCATGCACTGGACGGACAACGACGGCCCGGTGCGCCCCGGTGACCTGCTGCTCCTCGACGCCGGCGTGGAGACCCACTCCCTCTACACCGCCGACGTCACCCGCACCCTCCCCATCAACGGCACCTTCACCCCCGTGCAGCGCACCGTGTACGACGCGGTGTACGAGGCCCAGGAAGCCGGCATGGCCGCGGTGAAGCCCGGCGCCCCGTACCGCGACTTCCACGAGGCCGCCCAGCGCCACCTGACGGCGCGACTGGTCGAGTGGGGCTTCATCGAGGGCCCCGTCGACCGCGCGTACGAGCTCGGCCTCCAGCGCCGCTTCACCATGGCGGGCACCGGCCACATGCTCGGCCTGGACGTCCACGACTGCGCCCAGGCCCGCACCGAGGAGTACGTCGACGGCGTCCTCGAACCGGGCATGGTGCTCACGGTCGAGCCCGGCCTGTACTTCCAGCCCGACGACCTGACCGTGCCCGAGGAGTGGCGCGGCATCGGCGTCCGGATCGAGGACGACCTCCTGGTCACCGACGACGGCCACGAGAACCTGTCGGCCGGCCTGCCGCGCACCTCGAACGAGGTCGAGGCCTGGATGGCCCGCTTCGCGGGCTGACACCACGACACCACGCCACCGCGCCACCGCGACCCGCACAGGTCGCACGCACCGCCCTCGGGTGATCCCCGGCGCTCAAGGCCACCGCTTGCCAGGCGGTGGCCTTGAAGCCGTTTGGGGCCCTGTCGTGCAGGTTCCTCGGAAGGTCTCGCCGGGCCGGGCCGCCGAGTGGCGGAGTCGAACATTCGACCTAGATCAAATCGAGCCGGAAGTGACGGCCCGACTACGCCGAGGCACCGGCAGGGCCACGGATCCGGACACCTCGTACACCCGACCGCTCCCTCCGCCGCCGCGCCGCGTCCGCGATCTTGACCTCAAGTGATCAAGCAACACCGCACCTCGGGCGGCAGGCAGGCCCGAGAACGCGCCATGCCCGAATGTGATCATGTGCCTGGTCAGCGACATCTGTCCGGTTGTGAACAGGTGGCCGGTACCCCTCGCTGCGCACCCTGCCTACTGATGCGTAGCGTCACCGACCTGCGACGCAGGGAGGGATGAAGCCATGGGCGAAAGCAGCGCGAAGAACGATGTGGGCACGGCCTACATCAACGACGTATTCATGCGGCACCCGCTGACCAGCCGGAACCAAGAGGAACTCGACATCGCCGCCAGGGCCGTGGGCATCCTGGAGCGGAACCGGCTCAGGAACCTGTTCAAGCGGACGCCCCAGGGAGGGGGCAAGCAGATCGACCCCATCGGGTTCTCCCTGAACACGGTGCGCTACGGCGGCTTTCCGCAGGACGAGCAGACCGCGCGCGAGCGCGGCTGGCGGGCCTTCATGAACGTCGGCGTACCCGTGATCGAGGAGCGGAGCGACATCCAGCAGCCTCCCCCCGACATGATTTCCAAGCAGACGTACATCAACGGAACCGACCCGATCAAAATCACGGTGACGGACACGGTCGAGTTCTCGATCTCGAACACGATCAGCTGGTCGCTCCAGGGAGAGGTGAAACTCACCTTCGGGGCGAAATCCATCGCATCGCTCCAGCAACAGCTGGAGAAGAGCATGGAGATGAAGCAGTACCAGAAGACCACCCTGCTCAACAGCAAGGACAACCAGGGCGTCAACACGGAGTCCCAGACGGAGGCGACGAGCGCCACCAAGGCCACCAGCTCCGTCACCGGCACCGGAGAGCTGTGGGGAGAACTGGCGCTCGGAATCACCGGATCCATCAGCGGTTCGCTGACCACCGAATGGAAGCACATCTCGTCGGTCAGCTTCGACGTCATGAGCCGGGCGGACGTCATGGCCACGACGCGGCGTCAGATCCGCCAGTTCGACTACGAATTCCCCGTCACCTTCGGCGGCTGGGTCGCCTTGTACTATCCCGTCCCGGTCGAGGTCAAAGAACCCGCCAAGCAGGGCGCCGAGCCGAAGCATTCCAAGGTCATCGCATGGAAACTCGGCGAATCCGCCCTCGACAACAGCCGCTTCGACCTGGCCGACGACAAAAAGCGGTTCATGCAGAAGGGGACGGCCGAGACCGTCGCCGTCCGCGCCGGCGAACACAGGGTGTTCCAGCCGGAAGTGCTCGATTACCAGAACCAGAAGCAGCCGCTCTAGGAGTGAAGCCCATGTCCTTCAAGAACATTTTCGACAACGGCGGGGACGAGGCCGGTTCCGCCGAGCAGTCCGCCCAGAAGCTCAACGACGGGACGCCGGGGGCCGGGGACGTCTCGGAGGCCGTGCGCAAGATGGAGAGCGAGCGCGACCCGTGGCTCGTGCGCCAGACCGCGCACGGGGCCTTCGACGTCATGGGCTTCCTCGATCCGCTCTTCCACAACGCCCAGGGCATGGCCGCCGCGCAGCGCCAGGTCTCGGAGGACCCGAGCGCCACGTCCACCATGGCCTCGTCGACCACGAAGGCGTTCGGACCACCGAAGGTGAGCATCAGCGACGAGGACATGCCGAAGCTCGAAGACGTGGCGAAGCTCATCGGCAACAAGAGGAGCCACACCCTCCTCGCGACGGGTCTGGGAGCGTCCGAGGGCCTGGCGGTCGACCCGGCACGGGACACCGCGTACGTCGCCGACCGGAGCGGCAAGAAGCTGACCGCGGTGAAGGTCGGCACCGGCGCCACGCGCGTGGCCGCGAGCGCCCTGGGCGACATCGGCGATGTGGAGGTGGACCGGCAGGGCACGGCGTACACCACCGACTACACCGGTGGGCGCCTGCTCGCGGTGGACCTGTCCAGCGGCTCCTCCCACAAGATCGCCGACATCCCGGGCGCGTACGGCGTGGCGCTGACCGGAGCCGGCAAGGCCTACGTGGCCAGCTGGAGCACCGGGCAGGTGGTCGAGGTCGGCCTGGCGGGCGGACAGAACGTCACGATCGCCACGGGCCTGGGCTCGGGCCTCGGCGGCATCGCACTGGACGGGAAGGGCAAGGCCTACGCCGGCCAGAAGGACGGCAGCGGCAAGCTCTACGAGATCAACCTGGCCGACGGCACCCACCGCGTCGTGACCGCCCTCACCGGTGCGACCACCATCCGCGTGGAGCTCGACGGCGCCGGCCGGGCGTACGCCATCGACCACGCGAACGGCCGTCTGTACGAGATCACCCTCGCCGACGGCGCCCAGCGCGTGGTGGCCTCCGGCCTGGGCACCTGCGCGGGGCTCGCGCTGGACACCGTCAACGGCTGGATCTACGTCAGCAACGTCGAAGGCCAGTTGTGGCAGATCAACCAGCGCGCCGCCCAGGCCCTGGGCGGCGTCGGCAAGCTCGTGCCGTAGGGCTGTGGCGGCCGTAGGGCTGTCCACCGGCCGCGGGCGCGCCGAGGAGAGCAGCCGGGCCTCGGCCCGCACCGGCCGGAGCCGGGCTGCCCGGGGGCGGCTCGGCTCCGGCCGGTGCGGGTGTTCAGCGGCCGGTCGCCCCTGCCGCGGGGCGCGGGGCGGGGAGCTGCTGGGTGATGCAGTGGATGCCGGCGTCGCCGGTGGCCAGGGTGGTTGCCTCGACGCCGACGACGCGGTGGTCGGGGAACGCCTTGGCGGCCGCTTCCAGCGCCTCGTCGTCCCTGCTCGTGCCCGCCAGCGGCATGACCACTGCGCCGTTGGCGATGTAGAAGTTCATGTAGTTCACGACCGCGTCCTGGCCGTGGACCCGAACCGGCTGCTGGGGAGGCAGTTCGAGGATCTCCAGGCTGCGTCCGGCCGCGTCGGTGGCGGCTTCCAGTACGGCGCGGTTGGCCTTCAGCCGGGCGTGGTCGGGGCGGGCGGCGTCGCCGCACGCCTCGACCAGGACGCGGCCCGGTGCGATGAACTGGCACACGTGGTCGACGTGCCCGTCGGTGTCGCCGGCGAGGTGGCCGTAGGGCAGCCAGATCACCTTGGTGGCACCGAGCAGGGCCTCGAACTCGGCCTCGACGTCGGCGCGGCCGAGCCTGGGGTTGCGGTTGGCGTTCAGGACGCACTGCTCGGTGGCGATCAGGGTCCCTTCGCCGTCCACGCTGATGGCTCCGCCTTCGAGGACCGTCATGGTGGCCCGGCGGTCGATGCCCAGGACGGGCAGCAGACGCTCGGTGATCCGGTCGTCCTGGGCGTACGGGTGGAACCGCTCGCCGAAGGAGTTGTAGCGGAAGTCCACACCGATGCGGCCTTCCGGGCCGTGGACGACGATCGGTCCGGTCGCACGGAGCCAGGCGTCGTCCATGGGGATGTCCACCGTGGTGATGTCGACCTCGCACAGGGCCCGTACGCGTTCGGCCTGGCCGGGCAGGACGAGTACGGTCACCGGTTCGAAGGCGGCGATGGCCCGGACGATCGCGGCGTACTCCCGCTCGACGTCGGCGAAGCTCTCGCCCCACAGCGACGCGTGGGGCGGCCAGGCGAGCATGCAGGCCTCGTGCGGTTCCCACTCGGCCGGCATCAGGAGCCCGGTCACGGCGCCTGCCTCCCCGCGGGGTACGACCTCACGGCCTCCTCGGCGGCGTCCCAGTCGCCGTCGAAGCGGGCGGCGAGGACGTGCAGCCAGCGCTCGATGCCGAAGGCCACGCAGGAGGTGTGGGCTTGCTCGCCGGCGTACGCGATGTCGGCGCGGTCGCCGAAGAAGTTGCGGTGGTAGTTGACCGAGGCGATCGCCAGGCCGCCGTCGGCGACGAACTCCTCCTTGGTGGGGAAGAGGCGCTGCATGACGGCCCGGGAACCGTTTGCGTCGAAGAACGGGTCCGTCGCGACCTCGGTCGTCAGGTCCAGGCCCACGTGGGCGGCGAAGTCGAGGATCAGGGCCTTGTGGGCGGTGAGGTGGTCCTTGACGGTTCCGGCGTCGCCGACGGCGATGATCTCGCGCATGGTGAAGCCGTGCAGGCGGCGCAGGCCCTCGTAGTGCGTCTCGCGCCGGAAGCACTGGGCGATGGTGGTGAACCTGACCGGCTCGTCCAGCCGGGCGCCGGACAGGGACAGGTAGGCGTTGTAGCAGGCGGCCGAGGGCAGCACGAGGCCGGCCTCGGCGAGCTGGTGGCCGCCGAGGGTGGTGCCGGGCTCCGCCGGGTGCGTGGGCAGGTCGGCGGCCGCGTCCGTGTTGACCGGCGCTGCGGCCAGGACCAGGTGCGGGAAGTTGGTGAAGTAGTCGAAGCGGGCCAGGTCGGCGACCGGGATGAGCGGCGGGTAGAGGACCTCGGCGGCGTCGGCGGCAGCGGCCCAGCCGGTGAACACCGCGTCCAGTGCGGTCCGGAGGCGGACCGCCTCGGGGCCGAGGGTGACCAGGCCGTCGGTGACGTCGACGGGCGCGCGGAGGCCGGGATCAGACGTGCGCATGGCCGGCCTCCGTGAGCAGTGCGTTGATGCGTTCCAGGGTGCGGAAGTTGTTGACGTCCGTCGTGGCGAGGTCGACGGGCTCGCCGGTCAGTTCCTCGATGAGCAGCAGGAACTCGACGAAGGCCAGCGAGTCGAGGATCCGGGCCTCGATGAGGTCGCGGTCCCAGGCGATGGTGTCAACGGAGGCGTTGAGCTTCCGGAGGAAGTCGAGGACGGTTTCCATCGATGCGTGCGTTGCGGCCGACGCGTGCGTTGCGGCCGACGCGTTCGTGGACTCGGCGTTCTCAAGCGCTGACATGGTCGGTCCCCCAAGACGTGCTGAACATTTCACTGGCGACGAAGAACCGGTCGACGCGCGCCATGAGCTTGACGTGGAAGGCCTCGCGCACGGGGTGCGACATTGCCTGCCTGCGGAGGGCGAGGGGGTTCTCGGCGCCGCAGTCACGGAAGATCTGCGGGTTGTAGAGGCTGCGCACGGAGTACGTCATGTAGTCCTTGACGTACTTCTCGATCTCGTCGCGACGGCCCGGGTCGGCGGCCAGGGCGCGGTCGTAGAGGCGCTTGACGAGCTGCTTGCCGAAGGCGACGTGGCGGCTCTCGTCGTGGTGGTGTGCCGAGTGGATCTCGCGGAGGATGTCCGGGATCAACGGGTCCTTGCCCATGCGGCTGTTGTAGTAGTCGAAGATCTCTTCGAAGATGAGGATCCGGGAGAAGACGATCACGTCGTCCCACAGGTCGCCGAACCCCTCACGGCGGAGCGGGGACGCGGCCTCGGGGTAGATCCCGCCGGTGTACCGGTAGCAGAACTCGGCGAAGAACCACATGTGGGCGTTCTCTTCGCCGATGAAGTGGTGCAGGTACTCGTTGTAGTCGGCGAAGTCGGGCGTGTGGATGCGCTTCGCGACTTCGATCATCAGCTCGCGGATGCCGTGCACGTGCAGGCTGAAGAAGTTGACCGTCTCGTACCGTGCGAGGGCCTTCAGCGTCTTCTCGTCGTCGATCAGACCCGTGCCGGAGACGGTGAGGTAGTCGGGGTTCATCCACCACTGGTCCTCGGGCACGGTGTCGGGCCAGGAGAACTTGGTGTACGGGTTGTAGTAGTCGTCGCGCGACTTCTCGGAGAGTCGCGCGAGCATGGTGCTGAAGCCGGAATCGTCCATCGTAATGCGATCTTTCGCTTGGTACTGGTACTGGTACTGGTGGTGGTGCTTGGCGGCCGCCGGTTCGGCGGCCGCGGTCATGCGTCGGAGCCGGAGCCCGTGTCGCTGCCGGCGTCGGCGCCGATGCCGGAGCCGGAGTCGGAGTCGGCCAACGCGACGAGCGAGCGCTCCAGATCACGGAGGAAGGTCTCCATGACCGCCTCGGGGACGTGCCGGACGTCGCAGGTCAGCGAGAACTCCAGGTGAGCACCGCCGCCCTCGCCGCCGTCCAGGCCCTCGTCCTCGCCGTCGTCGACGATGAGGTAGAAGGGTTCCTCCTCGGTGACCGGGAGCCACGTGAAGGCGGTGTGGGGCAGCAGATCCGCAGCGGACACGTCCCGCCGTACGGCCGTGTCCGCGGGCAGGGTGCGCCGGTCGTTGATGCAGTACGAAAACGTCAGCGGTGCGTCCGGGCCGCCGCCCAGGTCGGCGAGCAGCCGGTTCATGCTGTCGGCGTCGCATCCTGAGTTCTGGAAGGCGGTGATGGCGGCCAGCCAGGAGCGTTTGACCGCCTGGAGCAGGTCGGCGCCCACGAGGTCCACCGAGAAGTAGGTCTCCTGCATCAGGGTGGCGATCGTGGTGCGGCTGTCCCGGCCGAACCGCTGCGAGCTCGTGAGGTGCAGGTCGACGCGGTTGCTTCCGGTGAGGTCCCGCAGCAGCAGGGCCGTGGCGCCGACGATGACCGCCGCCACGCTCTGGCCGGTGCGTTCCGCGATGCGGGTGGCCGCGTGGTGGGCGGCGCGTGAGCGGAGGGAGGCCTGTCGGTACGCCGACTCCTCGGGCAGGTCCGCCACCGCGGGAGGCAGCGCGAGGGGTGGCCGGTCCCGGTAGAGGGAGGCCACGTGGGCCAGGGTGCGGTCGCGCTTGCGGATGCCCGGGGGCGACTCCTGCCACGCGGCCAGCCCTGCCGAGGTCATCGCGTCCGGCGGCAGCGGTGGCAGCGTGCGGCCGTTGCGGAAGTACTCGGTCACCTCGACGGCCAGGTGTTGCAGGGCGTACCAGTCGACCGCCATGTGCGAGAACACGTACACGCCGCCCCACACCCGGCCGTCGGTGACCAGAAGGACCAGGCGCAGGGGGAGTTCGTCGGCGAACGCGAACCGCCGGGTGGCGAAGTAGGCCTTGAGTGCGGCGATTTCCTCGCCCGTGGTCGTCGGGGTGTCGACGAACTCGACGGGCAGTTCCCCTTCGGTCAGCACTCTTTGCACGACCCGGCCGCCCGGCTTCGCGGGGAACACCGAGCGCAGGGATTCGTGGCGCGAGAGGAGGAAGGAGAGGGCGTCGAGGCATTCGTCCTCGGTGGGGCGGACGCCGGGCGGCACGCGGAACTCTTCGACGACGTTGTAGACGTGGTCGTGGGGTGCCGCCTTTTCGATCAGCGCCCAGATTTCCTGCTGGCTCCAGGTCAGTCCGGCTTCGACGGCGCGGTCGCCCTTGAAGGGGGCGCGCCGCACCCGGGCGGGGAGGGGCTGTCCGCTGTGGTCCCGGTCGGCGTTGGTGAGGCCGTCGGCCAGGGCGTCCGGGGGTGTTCCTGCGTGGTCGTCGTCGCTCGCGGAGCCCCGCGACGCGGGGTCGTTCAGTGGGGAGTTCAATCCTTCGTCCTTCACTCGCGCGGCAGGCCTAGTCGGGGCGCCGCGGTGTCGGCTGGATCACGGGAAAGCGGGGGGATGCGATGTGCAAGGTGTCAAAGACTGCTGATCGCAGCCGTACCTGTCCCACTCCCCCCGACCCGCCGATGCGAAGATCCTACGAGATGATCTAGTAATCAGCGCAAGTCTTCCGGCACACTTCTGATCAAGAAGGAATGCCTGCCGTGCCGGCGTGCAGTGCCCGGCAGTTGGGCGGAGCGCGCACAGGAAGACTGACCATGCACAGTGACCCGGCAATCACCCTCAGGCGTGCCCACAGAGGAGTCATCGCCACGTTCGCCCTCGTCGGCGTGGTGAACGGGATCCTGGCGGCCAGACTGCCCGGCCTGGCCGCCAAACTGGGCCTGGACACCGGCGATGTGGGGCTGGTCATCCTCTCCTGGGGCGTCGCGGCCACGGTGACCATGCAGTGCATGCGGTGGCTCGTCGCGGCCCTGGGGAACCGGCTGTTGCTGCGCGTGGGCACGCCGTTGGTCACCGTCTCCGTCGGTCTGATCGGCCTCAGCCCCTCGTTTCCGGTGCTACTCACCGCGGCGGCCGGCTTCGGAGTGACCTCCGGCATCGCCGAGGCGATGATGAACGCCCAGGGCAGCCTGGTCGAACGGCGCGCCGGGCGCCCCCTGATGAACGGCTTCCATGCCGGGTGGAGCGCCGGTGCGGTCGCCGGCGGGCTCCTCGCCGTGCTGCTGGCCGCACTCGACGTCCCGTACACCGCCTCGGTGTTGGGGGTCGCCGCCGTCGCCTTCCCCCTCGCCCTGGCGGTGGGCTGGACGTACCTCGACGAGCCGGCCGAGGAGGAGGAAGCCGACGAGCGGCGCAAGCTGCCCGGCATCGTCTACCTGATCGGCGCCGTGGCCTTCATGGCGCTCCTCCTCGAAGGGCTGGTGGCGGACTGGAGCGGCCTCCTGCTGACGCGGGAGCTGCACACGACCGAGGCCGTCGCCGCCCTCGCCTACCCGCTCTACGAGGTCGCCACGTTCACCGGGCGGCTCTTCGGCGACCGGCTGCGCCTGCGCTTCGGCAGCCGCTCGCTCCTCGCGGCCGCGGGCGCAGCGACCGCGGCCGGAGTGCTCCTGGTGGTCGTGGCGCCTTCCGCGGGCTGGGCCATCGCCGGGTTCGGCCTGACGGGACTGGCCGTGTGCATCGTGGTGCCGCTGTGCATGTCGCTGGCCGGAGCCCTCGTCCCGGGCCGCTCGGACGCCGCCATCGCCCAGGTGTCGGCGATCGGCTATGCCGGGCTGCTCGTCGGCCCGGTCCTCATCGGCTTCGTCGCCGAGGCCACCTCGCTGCGCACCGGGATCGCCACGGCGATCGGCGTCGCCCTGTTCATCACGCTCGGCGCGAGCCGGATGCCGCGCGGTCTGCCCGCGGCCGGGTCCGGGTCCGAGGCGGAGCGGGCCGGGGCGCCGGCCGCTGCGGCGCCGGGGCGCAACGGCATCGAGGTGTGATTCTCGGGCCCGCCCGCCGGGCCCGGCCGGTGCCGGGCCCCCGCACATCACAGCCGCGCCCCCGGTACGGCAGCAGGGCCCGGACCGCGCGTCGCGGTCCGGGCCCTGCCCCGTGCGGTGCCGCCCTGCGGCGGCGGTGCGTCAGCTCTGTGCGGTGTCGTCGCCGGTCTGTGCGGCGTCGCCGGCCGCGCCCGCCTTCTCGCGCATCTTGCGCACCAGCTCCGCCTTCTGGTCGGCCGCACTCTGGCGGTCGAGGTTGCGGTGCGGACCGTTGTTCTGCCGCTCGGCGCGGGACTGCTTCTTGCGCTGGCCGCCGCCCTGGCCGACGGGGTTGTTGATGTTCTTGCTCACGGTCATTGGTTCTCCCGGAATGATGTGAAGTGATCTACGGATTCATCGGTGGGGGACGGGCGGCGACGTCGAAGGGCGTCAGCAGGGCCCGTCACGCTCTCACTCGTAAATCGGCCTCTGGAAGAACATGACCACGACGTTACCCGACTCCGTCGGCCCCGCACACCAGGTTCTTCGCCGGACCGGCGTCGGCCGGGCCTCCGGCGAGTGCCCGCGCGGGCGCTCCCGGGGCGGCAGCGCTGCTGCGCCCCTCGCGTGCACCGCCCTGCGTCACGAGCGGCGGTCGCGCATCCTCCCGACCGACTGGAGGGTCCGTACGGCCGCGGCCTTGAGCCCCGGCCGCTCTCGTACGAACCTCCGAACGGCACTCGACGGTTCGCGGCTGAGCCAGTGCAGAGCCGCGCCGGGCCGGGCCCTGAGCAGGACCGCACCTTCGTGGACGGTCAGGTCGCCGGTCTTGAGGGAGTCCTTGTACGCGGCGTCGCCCCGGCCGAGGTCGAGCAGGCCGATGCCGGCGTCGGCGGCCGCCTCGATCAGGCGGAGGGCGAGCAGCCGTCCCGGGGAGAACGTGTCGAAGCGCCGGTCGTAGGCGGGGAACCAGTACGACAGGACGGTGCGCGAACGCAGACCGAAGTGCGCGGCGACGGGCCGCTCGCCCGCGTAGAGCACCGACAGCAGGCCCGAGCAGGCGGGTGCGTCCGTGCCGGCGAGCGTGCGCACCAGCCCGCTGATCCACTCCTGGGCGAACCGGTCGCGCCGTCCCGTACGGCGGTACTGGGCGGACTTCCACCCCATGAGCGCCCGCAGGACCGCCTGGTCCCGCTCGTCGAAGACGAAGCGCAGCGGCCCCACCTGCCGTGCCAGGCGGCGTTCCTGCGCCCGGGCCGACTTCAGGAACGTACGGGAACCCGCCCGCAGCCGGCTCTCGTAAGCGGCGTACCCGTCCGCGAGGTCGACGACGGGCGAGGCGAACCGGCCCGTCGCGAACGGCAGGAACAGGTCCTGGCCGCTCTCCAGGTGGTTGAACTCCCAGACGGACAGCGAGCTGGCGCGCAGCAGCGCGTGCGGGTCGACGCTCACGCCGGGGCGCAGCACGGCGCCCTGGCAGTCGGACACGCCCAGGCCGATGGCGCGGCCGCGGCCCCACCGGCCGCGCTCGAAGGGGAAGAATCCGGCCGGTTCGCCGTCCTGGCGCACGACCGCGACGCGGGCGCCCGGCCGGACGCTGCCGACGGCCCGGCAGAACTCCGGGCTCATGAAGGGGTTGGCGACGGCTGCCGTGCCGGCCCGCAGCTCGCCCCACAGCGCCACGTCGGCCGCACTCATGTCGGCGGGGTGCATCACGTCGATGCGCTGTGCGGTCACTGCAGCTCCTGGGTTGTCTGAGGGCCCGCCGGGTCGCGGCGCGCGGCTGGCGTGCCGTGACCCGGCGGGGCGGCGCGCGGCGGGTCGTGGGCGCACGGGCAGGGCGCTGTCCCTGCCGGGTCCCCGCTCGGGGCGGGCGCCGGGGCTGTGAGGGGGGAATCCGGCGGGGGCCGGGGCGGGCGCCGGGGCTGTGAGGGCGGATTCCGGAGGGCCGGGGCGGGCGGCTACGGCCCGGCGACGGCCGGTTCCCCGGACCGGCTCGGGCCGGCGGACCAGCCGGGCGGGCCCCGGCGTACCACCGCATCGGCCAGCAGTACCTCGTGCGGTGACGCGCCCCCGTCCCGCCGCTCGCGGCCGACGGGGGGCCGCGGGTCCTGCGGGCCGTTCGCCGCGGTCCACGGGACGAAGAGGGACCGCAGGCGTACGGCCAGGTGATCGAGCCGGTCGTGTACCGCGGTCCCCAGCCACGAGCAGGAGATCTCGGCGGCGTGCAGGGCCCAGCCGACGACGAGGGTCAGCGCGGCGTACGACACGCCCCACGGGCCGTCGTGAGCGAGGGCCACGGAGGGGGTCGGGGCGTCGCCGAGGTGCCCGAGCCACCAGCAGGTGGCCGCCTGGGCGAGGACCATGGCGCTCAGGCCGGTGCTCAGCGAGCGCTGTCGCCCGGCCCGCGGCAGCGCCACGGCGAACAGCACCGGTACGGCGACCAGGCACGCGGTCGCCGACAGCATGCCCCCGAACACCAGCCGGTTCCCCACGGCCGCCAGCGCGGCCGCCACCACGGCGAACGCGGCAGCGCGCGCGACGCCTCTTCCGGACCCCGTGGTCGAACGGGGAAGGGAAGGCGAGGGGCACTGATGGACGCGCGCCGTCATGACAGGACCCATCCTCGGTGACCGGACGGCCGACGCGCGCGGGAATACGACGACCGCCCTATCCGAACCTTCGCTCTAGCACGGCTCCCAACGGGGCAAATGGGGCGTCCCGCAGGACCCTCAGTCGGCGCAGCGGGTCCTCGTACTTCCCGGAGGTCACCGGGCGCTCGCGGCGGGACGCACGACGATCTCGTTGACGTCGGCCCCGGCCGGCTGAGCGACGGCGTAGGCAATGGCCTCGGCGATGGCGGACGCCGGCAGCGCCACGGCGCGATAGGCCTTCATGGCCTCCCTGGCGACAGGATCGGAGATCCCCTCGGCCAGCTCGGACTCGGTCACGCCCGGAGAGACCAGAGTGACGCGGACCGAGCCGTCCGACTCCTGGCGCAGGCCTTCGGATACCGCGCGGACGGCGAACTTGGTGGCGCAGTAGACAGCCGCGGTGGGCGACACCTCGTACGCACCGACGGAGGCGACGTTCACGAAGTGCCCGCCGCCCTGGGCGCGCATCACGGGCAGGGCAGCGGCGATCCCGTGCAGCACGCCTCGCACGTTCACGTCGATCATCCGGTCCCATTCGTCGACCTTCAGCGCTTCCAGCGGCGAGAGCGGCATCACCCCGGCGTTGTTGACCACCACGTCCACTCGGCCGCAATGCTCCCGGGCGGCGGCCACGAAGGCCCGTACATCGGCGGCGTCGGTGACGTCCAGCCGCCGGAAGGCCGCGGTGCCACCCGCCTCCTCGATCTCCCGGCTCAGCGCATCGAGCCGATCGGTGCGCCGTGCGCCCAGGAACAACCGGTGGCCGTCGGCAGCGAGCCGCCGAGCCGTCGCCTCCCCGATCCCGCTGCTGGCTCCGGTAATGGCCACGACCTTGGCTTCGTTCCTCATACCTGCCCCACTCCTCGTTCGAAACGGATGGCTCCGCCCGACGAGTCTGTGCAAGCAGAAGCCGGCCAACCAGGACGCACCACACCCAGGCAGCACGCCTCCCCCACCCCTTAGCCTGTCGCCATGACGGTGACCGGCAACCTCCTCGGAGAGTTCCTCCGCGCGCGCAGGGCGGCCCTGGGGCCGCAGGACGTCGGCGTGGCGAGCCACGGCGTACGCAGGGTCGCCGGTCTGCGCCGCGAAGAGGTCGCCGCCCTGGCCGGAATGAACACGGACTACTACGCATCACACCGGACGACCCGCGCCTGCGGTCCCTCGTCCACACCCTGACCGCCCGCAGCCCTGACTTCGCACGCCTGTGGACCACCCATGACGTCCTGAGCAAGACCCAGGACACCAAACACCTGCACCACCCGACGGTCGGCCCCCTGACCGTGACCTACCAGTCCTTCGACGTGCGCGCCGCCCCGGGCCAACAACTCGTCGTCTACCAACCCGATCCCGACGACCCCACCGCCGAAGCCGTCTTCCGGCTCGCCGTTCGAACCGCGGGGCCCCTGCCTGGTGACGCCGCCCGGTAGGTGGCTCGGAGTACTGGTGGTGGGGTGGTGCGTCGCCTCGGAGGCACCTGAGGCCCGTGCAACCGCCGACCCGGCGCTGCCGACGGCTGTACCGCCAACTCCGCTGCACTGCACGGGAATTGTCTTGCCGATCGGGTTTCGTGTGGAGTGTTCATGGCGAAATACTTCAACCATGGGCTTATCGCCGGTTGCCGGCCATCCTGCTGTCGCTGTATTCCGAGAGCCCCGAGGCGGGCGGCCCGTCCCGCTCTTGGGTCCACGGGTCGACCGCGAGGCGAAGCGGACCGCGCGCGTGCTGGCCGCGGTGTCGACCCATGGCAGACCTGTCGAGCGCACCGTCGCACTGCGGCAGGCTGCCACGGCCGCCGGTGAGTTGGCGGCCGCGCTGTCGGATCTGGCCCCGGCCTTGGTCGGTGAGGGACTGCCGGCGGAGTCGACCAGTCAGTCGTTCTTCCGGGTCCGCGAGGGGGAACTGTCGGATCAGCAGGCTGCCCTGCACGGTGTCCTGGTCGTCCACCGCGGTCTGGAGGATCTGTGTGATGCTCCGCTGTCGGGTTCCGACCTGGCGCTGGAGGTGACCGGGATGCGGCAGTCGGTGCTCGACCTCACCGGCGCAGCACCGGGCGCAGACCATGGCTCCGTCCAGCCGGTGGCCGTCCCCGAGGCCGGTGCGGGACCGTCGTCGGAGAGTGTGTGGAGTGCTCGGTGGCTCATCGGGCACCAGGTCCATGTCCTGTTCAACATCTGCGCCGCGGTCGCCGTGGCCGACGCCACCGACTCTCTGCGGCTCGGCGACGGCGATGCCGCGCTCACGCGGCTGGCCGATGCGACGGTCTACGTGCGCGGCTTCCCCGCGGCGATGGCCCACGCCAGTTCGATCCCGGCCGACTACTACATGGCGGCGATACGCCACACCATGGCACCTCCGTCGGTGGACGTCCCGTTGAGCGGGCGCCAGCACCGCGGATACAAGCTGTTCCGGGCGGCGATGAAGGACCTGCTGTCCGTGGTTCCCGATTCCCACGAGCACTTGGCGGCCCGCGCCCCGGAGCTGGCCGAGGCACGGGACGCTCTCCTGGAAGCCGACCTCGTGGACGGTGAACGCCACGTCACCCTCGCGTACTCGATGGTGCACCTGCGTCGTTCCATCGCTCAGAAACCCGAAGGCCCCGACAACGCCGTCGCCGAACTACGGCTCATGCGCCATCGCCGCGCGGCCCAGTACGCCTCGCTGATCCGATTCGGGGACCACTACATCGCCGATGCCGTGGCCGGCCTTCGCCACTCGTGAGTCCGCGCGTCCGCCGCCCACACCCCCGGCAGGAGACTCCCATGCCCGAGACGACGCCCGACACCACCCGTAGCACCGTCCTCGCCGCAGACCGGAAACTGGACCCCGCCGATGCCGACGCGTGTGACCGCCTGGCCCGCACCCTGTGCAGCCGCGGGCACGACCAGGTCGACAGCCCCGAGTGGGTGGCCCGGGCCCGGGACGCCTGGGAAGGCCTTCCGCTACCGCTGCGCCGTGAGGTGCGCCGGTTCCGAAGGCATTCCGGCCCGCACGGCACCTTGGTGATCGGCGGCCTGCCCGTCGATCAGGCGGCCCTGCCCGCGACACCAACCGTTCCCGGCTCGGTCCAGCGCCGGGCCACCGTCTCGGCCGCGGTGCTCACCATGGTGGCCTGCGGGCTCGGCGAGCCTCTCGCCTACCGGGCTGAGAAATCCGGCGCCCTCGTGCAGGACGTCGTGCCCGTGCCCGGGCAGGAGAGCTTCCACGGCAACGCCGGTTCGGTGCCGTTGTCCTTCCACACCGAGAACGGCTTCCACCCCCACCCGCCCGACTTCGTGGTCTTCCTGTGCCTGCGCGCCGACCACGACCGGATCGCGGGCATGCGCATCGCCGGCATCCGCCGAGCACTGCCGCTCCTCACCCCGGCCGGCCGCGACGCCCTGTTCGCACCGGAGTTCATCACCACACCACCGCCCTCCTTCGGCCCCGACGCTGCCGCGACGGAGACCGATGTCAAGCCCCGGCCCGTGCTGTCGGGAGCAGCCGAGGATCCCGACATACGGATGGCCCAACTCGTCACCACCCCGCTCACCCCTCGGGCCGCCGCGGCGCTGACCGAATTCGGCCGCGCCTGCGAGGCGACCGCGCGCACCCTTCGCCTGAATCCAGGCGACCTGGTCGTCATCGACAACCGCGTCGCGGTCCATGGCCGCACCGCATTCCACCCCCGTTACGACGGAGCAGACCGCTGGCTGCAACGCACGTACGTCACCACCGACCTGCGCCGCTCCCGCGACCACCGCCCCCACGACGGCCACGTACTTGCCCACTGACCGGCCACACCGCCGCCGTGCCGCCGAGGGGCACGACCCTGAGGCCGCCACGCGAACCGCCGGCGTTCCGATGGCAGTCCGACCACGTCGAGCGGTCGCGCTCTCTCGACGAACCGCCGGTGGGGCCGCTCGTCGTGATCGAGGCCGAGCGGATCGTCTACACCGAGCACTGGCTGCGGCGCGAGGGGTTCTCGCCGCGTCACTTCTGGACCCGATCGGACCGGTAGCCGGGATCCACCGGCCGGTTGACGGGCGCAGCGCCTCCCTGCCTACCGAAGGGTAGTTATATTTTGAGCGGCCCAGCTCACTCGTCGAGTGGGGTGCGCGGGCCTCAACCATGGGAATGCAGCATGAAATTGACACACCGTCGAGGCGGATCCTTGCTGTCGGGGCTGACCGCGGGGATGGCGGCCACCGCTCTCGTCTTTGGGCTGGCCACGTCGGCCGGTGCCGCTCAGCTCCCGAGTACGGCGAGGGCCGGAGTGAAGCCGGCGCCCACCGTCTCGGCGCCGAAGGTGAAGCCCGGACGGGACATACCGCCGATCTTCTATTTCGGCACCATCAACAGCTTCGGGCAGAACGCCGAGCACGAGCGGATCACCCGCGCGGCGCTCGCCTGCGCGCCCGGCACCGGTCCCGGCGCGGCCGGTACGTGCTTCCAGCCCGGCTCTCTTCGCCAGCTGGCAGGAGCGAACGGGACGACCGGCGCCATCGGTGCGCCGGACATGGACGAGACGCTCACCGAAGCAGCGCACTGCGACGGCGCCGACTACCTCAACGCGGCCGGCTACCCCCGGACGCGGGCGCAGGCCACATCGGTGCTGCTGACGTGCATCGCGCACCTCAAGGGCCAGTTCAACCACGGGGTGGACCGTGCGGCCGCGCTCGTGAACACCGCGGGCACCGTCAGCTCCTCCGACACCGACCTCTCCTCCGACTGCACCTTCGTGCTGGGCGTTGCGGGCCGCGGCAAGTGCAATGCCATCGAGGGGTTCGGCCGGGCTCTGCACGGGACCCAGGACTTCTACTCACACAGCAACTGGGCGGACCAGTCGGACAGCAGGTCCGCCCTCGGCATCAACAACCCGCCGGGCCTGGCCCGTACCGGCGCGGCGCCGTTCCTCCGGATGGACGCCGCGGCGCCTTCGGCCTCCGACATCCCCGGTGACCTCACGACGGGCTGTTTCAGCCTCAATCCGTGGGGCTGCGGGAAGCGGATCACGCACGGCGTGCTGAACAAGGACAACGGGATCATCAACGCCGCCACCGGGGAGGCCACGTCCCCGACCACGCCCCGGGGGCAGGTCGCCGGCAACTTCAACGCTGCCGTCCAGGCGGCCATCGCCGACACCCGCTCCCAGTGGACCGGCTTCCGCAGCACCCTCATCGCCCGGTACGGCACCGCCCGGGGAGAGCGCATGGCGTGCGCCATCACCCAGGACAACCCGGTGCGCGACTGCCGCTAGCGTCCACACCAGGGCGACCTCGGCGCGGCGAGCAGCACCTTCGCGGCGGCACGGCCGCGCCGACCGACGTGAGCACTGCCACCGGGACGATGTCCGGTGTCGCGCTCACCACCACGTCCGCGCCCGAGTCGGCGGCGGCCCGCCGGCAACCGTGGGTGTGCCCTCGTGCCTGCGTCGGCCGGCACGGGGCACACCCGGTCCCCCGCGCGGCCCGCACCTGCGGGAACGCGAACCGCAGCTCGCGCCGAAGAGCGCCCGCGCCGTCCGGAAGGGCGGTCGGAGCCAACTATTCGCGCGTCACCCGGGGTTGTTTATCAAACGGGTCGACCCGTATCGTAAATCGGTATGAGCTCCGTTCCGTCCTCCAGGGGACGTCCCAGGGATCCCCGCTCGCACGAGGCGATCGTCGGCGCGGCCACCGAGCTGCTGATCGAAGTCGGTTACGCCGCGACATCGATCGGGGCGGTGGCCTCCCGCGCAGGTGTCGGCAAGGACACGGTCTACCGGCGGTGGCGGGGCAAGCCGGAGCTGGTGTTCGAGGCCGTGTTCACGACCACCGACCACGCACCGGTCCCGGACACCGGAACGCTGGACGGGGACATGACCGCACTGCTGGGGGGCCTGATCGACGAGTTCCACGCACCTGCCGCCGCGGCGGCGCTCCCGGGGCTGCTCGCCGACTTCGCCGCCGATCCGGTGCTGAAGGCCCGCATCCGCGGCGACTTCCTGGCCCCCTCGAAGGAGCGGTTGCAGATCGTCTTCGAACGTGCCGTGGCGCGCGGGGAGATCGCGGCCGGCACACCCGTGGACCTGGTCCTGGACACGTTGGCAGGAGCCGTGTTCTTCCACGTCGGTCTGGTCGGGGAACACCCCGACCGCCGGCTGGCCGGCCGGCTGGCCGCTGTCATAGCCAAAGGAATCGAGATCCGATGAACGGCTGGCTCCTCGCAGCGGGCATCACCGCGTTCGGTGTGGCCGTGGCGCACATCGTCGGCGGGCACCGGGACGTCGTGCGCCCGCTGCTGTCCTGCGGACTCGCAGACGAACCCAAGCGCGTCCTGCATGCCGTGTGGCACATGGTGAGCGTCGACCTGGTGCTCTCCGCAGCCGCCTTGGTCTACCTCGCGCTGGCGGACGATAGGTCAGCGACCGGCCCGATGGCGTGGTTCGTGGCCGCGCACTTCGCCGCGTACGCAGTCGCCTTCCTGGTCGTCACGCTGTCGGTCGGCTGGCCGAAGCCCCTGCTCCGGCTGCCGCAGTGGATTCTTCTCCTGCCGGTCGCGCTCCTGACGGCGGCGGGTGCCGTGTAGCGACGAGCCCGCCGGGTGTACGGCGTAAGTGCCTAGCGTTCCCGGCCGCCCTCGGCGAAGGAGTCTGCCGGGTTCGCGCCGCTGCTACCGGATGGCGGAGGGGGTGACGCCTGCTCTGGAGCGGCAGTCAGGTGGCCCTTCTCCGCCTCGCCGCAACGCTGTTGTCGCAAGCGACTCGTCCGCCTCGCCGGACAGGACGCGGTCTTTCCGGCCGTGTCGGTGTAAGGGTTGCGATGACCGGGCAGCAGACGCAAGGGCGTTGTGGTGGGTACCATCCGGCAGCAACACACAAGGGAGCGTGACCTGCCATGGCAGACGAAGGCGAAGCGAACACCCCCATCCAGAGCATGTACGAGCAGCGGTTTGCCGCTGACCTGGAGAAGAACCTCAGCGAGCAGGACCACATCGTCGGACAGCTCGCCGAGCTCCAGACGCGGCTGGACCAACTCCGGTCGGAGGAGACGTGGCTGACCCGGATGCAGGGAGCGATGCCGGCTCCGCCGGTGCCGCAGCCCGCGAGCGAGGAGGCAACCGCCGAAGCGGAAGACTCCGCACCTGCATCCGTGCCCGCACCCGCCACCGGGCAGGTTCAGGCAGCCCTGCCCCAGCCCAGGCAGGAGGAGCCCACGAGCACACCGGCCCCGGCCCCGGCCCCGGCCAAGACCGCAGCCAAGAAGCCCATCAAGAAGTCGGTGTCCAAGACTCCGGCCGCGGCCGGTAAGGCACCCACGAAGACGCCGGCGAAGCGGACCCCTCGCCCGAAGGCGACCAAGGCGACCAGGGCAACCAGGACGGCCAAGGCCTCCACCACCACCGCACCTACGCCTGCGCCGGCGCCCGCGCCCGCGCCGGCCGCAGCGAAGAAGACCGCGAAGCCCACGCTCGGCGCGCTCGTCGAAGTCATCCTGAACAAGCGCGCCGGTGAGCCGTTCAAGGTCAGCGAGGTACGCACCGAGCTCGGGGCCGCCCACCCCGAGCGCTCGACCTCCGACCAGGTCGTGCGCAACACCCTGGAGAACCTCGCCAAGAAGGGCAGCATCGAGAAGGAGAACCAGCGCGGGGTGGTCCTCTTCACCAAGCCCGCAACCACTGCTGCACGGCGCGACACGGCGGCCAAGACGGCCACCGCGGCGCCCGACGCGGTACCGGTCGAAGCCTGAGGGCCCACCACCGGTTACGGTCCAGCGGCCCCTCACCCGTTGGTGTTCCCTGGCAACGCACTGCAAGCGCGCCACGGGAAGGGGCCCACCGGCCGGGCGAGCACTGCGGTCGGCAAGAGCCGTGGGCCGCATGCCGCCCGTTCACGGAGCGCTGCCCCATGCCGGCATTCCCGGCTGTCAGTTGAAGACGTCCAGGAGGTCGAGCCAGGAGCCGTCGTCGGCGGCGGGGCGGGGCCGCATCGGGAGCGGATCCGGGTAGGTCTCCGCCGCGGCCCGCGCGCGGACGATGTCGGGGCCGCCGCACGCCGCGACCGCGAAAGCGCCGAACACCTTGGCGAACGCGGCCGGGTCGCGGAACTCCACCCCGAAGGCGCGGCCGTCCCGCAGCGGCACCCACACCACCCGGTCGCGGCGTGTCCACTCCGGCACCGGCTGGTCGTCCGCGGTCGACCGCCCCTCCAGCCACAGCCGCGCCACGTGCAGCAGGTTCACCTTCTCCATCGGCAGCTGCTTGCGCCGCACCCGCAGTTCACGTGCCGTCAGTTCGACGCGCTGGTCCTTCTTCGGATACCAGACGACTCCGATTCCGAACGGCACCCACAGCAGGATCCCGATCATCGGCCAGACCAGAGCGTCGCCCCACGACCGGAGCACGCCGCCGTCCAGCAGGTACAGGACCCCGAACGCCCCGACCCACTTCGCCGTCATCCGCCAGAACCCGCTGCCCTGCCGGTACAGGACCCGTCGCTTCCCCGTCATCGCCATGCCCCGCACGCTATCCGCCACCCCGCAGCCCACCGCAGGCGCCCTTCGGCACCGTCGGCCGACGCATCCGATCCCACTCGGCCTCCGTCACCGACGAGTTCATGGCGGCCGTCTTTTCCTTGCGCTTTTTGAGCGTTTCCATGGTGTTTCAGATCGAACTGTCCCACATTTCAAGCTACCCTGGCCGCCTCACAGTCGAGTGTGACCGGAGTCGGCCATGAGCTGTTCCTCTCTTGCAGATTCGAGCGTTCTCAGACTGGTCGAGCCCGTTGTTCCACCAGTCGGCGACCGGGCCTTGAATGTCCCGCAGTCGGACGCGGCAAAGGCTAAGGCTGCGGCCGGAGTGACCGGCAACCAGCAACTGGCCCTGGTGGACAACGCGAATGTCCTCAGCCAGCTGACGAGTTTCATCCCCACGGAGACATTGGCCGTGTACGTCGCCGCGATGACGGCGCTGGCGGATCCCACTCCCGCTTCGGGCAAGCCCCTGTGCACGGCCGATTGGAACGGTCACTGGTGGTGGTCCCTGGCGTTGCTCGTCGCCACCGCCGCTCTGATCTCCGGCCTGAGCTACAGGAAACAGCAAGAATTGAGGAGCAGTCAGCAGGGAGTCAGGGGCAACAAAAAGGAAGGCAACGAAAAGGAAGGGGTCTTCAACTTCCCCTACGTTGAGGTCATTGCCGGACTGGCAGGTTTTGCCATTTGGGCGTCATCGCTCCCGAGTACGCCACTGCGGACGTTCTGCGGGTACGAGGCGAACGTATGGAGCCCGGTGATTCTACTGGCGGGCACGGTCGCAATTGCCAGCACCCTGCACATCACGGGGAAATCCGTGAACTGGGTCAAGGTCCTGAAGGCCTGATGCTCCGGCCGTGGATCACGATGGGGCATGAGGAACCGGTCCGGAGCGGGAACGCTAAGCGCAGATGCGCTTGAATGCACTCGCACCCGGCCGTGCACGGAACTTCACCTCGTGCCCGGCATCGTCGGTGAAGACGGCCTCCGTCTCGGACTTCAAGGTCATCGTGCCGCGCTGGGTGGGGTTGTCCCACCCCTCGGGCGGGTTTCCCGAGCCGCCGTAGAGGGGGGTGTGCGCTTCGAAGTACGTCGAGCCGATACGGGCTTCGTCGATTCCGCAATGCGTGTACAGCTCGAAGGGAATCGTCCGGCTGGACGGTGTCACCGGGCCGACGTCTGCGCGCTCGTCGGCCTGGGCACAGCCCGTGAGCACCCCGGCAGCCAGCGTGAGGGCGAAGATGATCCGTCCGGCTCTCTCAGTCATGGCCCTTCGACGCGCAGGCCGAGTCGGCGGTTCCACACATGGCGCGCTGCCTCTCTCGGGCCCCGTTCCTCCGCGCGGGTGGCCCCGACGAGTCCGACCCGGACGGCGTAGCCGGTTTCCCGGACCGGGTGGAAGGCATAGGGCGGCGTGTCCCGGACCCGACCTGCGAGGTGTGCGTCGTGAAGAAATCCCAGAGCTCGCTCTTCCGGCACCGCCGGAGAAGCGCCGGCGACGGACGCGATCCGTACGGATGCAGCAGGTACGCCTCAGGGCCGGTTGCCGGGACCGCGCTGGTGGACGGGGTGACCTTCCGTGGCAAGGGCGTTCAGTACGCCGACGTGAACGGGATGGCCGTGTTCGAGGGCGACATCGTGCTCGGCACCGTCGAGGAGGTGGAGGCCGCCGCGGCCCGCGTGGGAGAAGAGGGGATCCGCGGACTGATCGCTCCGGGTGAGCACCGGCGGTGGCCGGACGGCGTGGTTCCCTATGTCATCGATCCCGCGCTGCCGCAGCAGGACCGGGTCACCGGCGCCATCGAGCACTGGGAAACGTTCTCGCGGATCCGTTTCGAGAAGCGGACCCCCTTCAACGCGCCCCGCTTCCCGGACTTCGTCCGGTTCACACCCAGCAACGGGTGCGACTCCCGGATCGGACGCGTCGGCGGCGAACAGCTGATCAACCTGGCTCCCGGCTGCGGCATGTCCGCGGTGATCCACGAGATCGGGCACGCGGTCGGCCTCTGGCACGAGCAGAGCCGCGAGGACCGCGACCAGTTCGTCGCCATCGACTTCGCCAACATCCCGACGGAACGTCACCACAACTTCAACCAGCACATCGCCGACGGCGACGACTTCGGCCCGTACGACTACGCCTCGATCATGCATTATCCGGCGCGTGCCTTCGCCATCGACCGGAACAGGCCGACCGTGATCCCCCGCCGGCCGCTTCCGCCGGGTGTGGTGCTGGGCGAGGGGACCGGCCTGTCGGAGGGCGACCGGGCCGCGGTTCGCGCCATGTACCACTTCCCCGAGCCCAAGCCCGTGTTCTCGGAATCCGTCACCAAGGAGGCGGTCAAGGAGGCGTCCTCGGATCCCCCCAAGCCTCCGCAGGACCCCATGTCGCCGACCTCCGTTCCGTTCGTGCTGGCCACCCCGCACCAGGCGACCGCTGCCGCGACCGCCGCGGGGCAACAGGACGGGCTCGCCGAGCAGGTGCAGCGACTGACCACGACGGTGGTCTCGCTCCAGCAGACCCTCACCGCCCTGGTCACCGACCACAACAGCCTGGTGGCCCGGATCGGCCCGACGGGCGTCGCTCCGCCGCTGCCGCCGCGATGATCCTCGTCGTCTCCTACGACGAGGACCACACCCTGGCCGTCATGGACGGGCTGACCGCGGCCGGCCGGGACACGGTGCGGATCGACCTCGCCGACTTCCCCGCACACGGCACGATCGACCTGGAATACCCGGCCGCGGGACCGCCCCGCCGTGCACTGAGCAGCCCCACCGTCGACACGGAGCTGGCCGACTGCCGCGTGGTGTGGTGGCGTCGGGTACGCCCCTTCACCCTCGACGCCCGCCTCACCAGCCCCCGCGACCAGGGCTTCGCGGCGAGCGAGACCGGACAGGCCATGGGCGGCCTGCTGCACTCGCTCGACTGCACCTGGGTCAACCCGCCCGCACTCGACTCCATCGCCCAGTACAAACCCCACCAGTGGGAGGCAGCACGCCGGGCCGGCCTCACGCTCCCCCGCACCCTGGTCACCAACCGGCCCGAGCGAGCCCTGCGGTTCATCGAGGAAACGGGCCTGGGCCGGACCGTGTTCAAGGCGTTCCTCGCCGGGCCCGAAGCCTGGCGGGAGACCCGGTTGGTGCGCCGGGAGGACCTGGACCACCTGGACACCGTCCGCCACGCCCCGGTGATCTTCCAGGAATTCGTGCCGGGCCCCGACCTGCGCGTGACCGTGGTGGGCGAGCGGATCCTCGCCGCGGAAATCGACGCCACCGCCACCGACTACCCCGTGGACATGCGGATGGTGGTCGGCGAGTCGAAGGTACGGCCCGTGACCCTGCCCCCCGCCCTGGAAGACCGGCTCCTGACACTGATGCGCCGACTGGGCCTGGTCTACGGCGCGATCGACCTGCGCCGCCGCCCCGACGGAGAGTACGTCTTCTTCGAGGTCAACCCGGGCGGCCAATGGCTGTTCGTGGAACGCCGCACCGGCCTGCCCATCACCGACGAGCTCGTCGCCCTGCTCACACGCCTCGACGAGGGCGGCGGCGAACGGCGTCATCCCGCGCCCGTCACGCCGGCGGGCATGCCGTGACGTACGTGGTCACCGGTGCCGTCGCACTGCCCGCAGGCACGCCGGCGGGCACCGCCGCCCTGGTGCTGGTGGAGGTCCGGGACGTCTCGCGGGCCGACGGCGGCTCCACCGTCGTGGGCGCCCAGGTCCAGACGGACGTGCCGATCGGCCCCGGCGGCCGGATCCCCTTCCGCGTCGAGGTGACCGTCGGTCCGGCCCCGGGGGCCCTGTACTCCCTACGGGTCCACGTGGACCGCACCGGCAGCGGCGTCCTGGAACCGGGGGACCTGGTCACCACCGAATCGCAGCCGGTCTCCGGGGCGCGGTCCACGGAACTGACCGCGCCCGTCACGATCGTCTGATCACCGCTGCGAAGCCCTCACACCTCCACGAACGCCAGGGTGTTGGAGCCCGCGTTCGCCACGCAGGCGTGGCGGCCGTCCTCGGTCAGGGCGACGCCGTGCGGCGCGCTGCCCACCGGGAAGGGGGCGCCCACCGCCGTGAGGGTGACGGTGTCGACCGCCACCAGGCACTTCTCGGCCGGCACGGTCACCAGCAGGCGACGGCCGTCCCGGGTGACGGCAAGTCCGTGCGGGGCCCCGGGCAACGCGACGGTGTGCGTCACCTTCCGAGCTGCGGTGTCGATCACAAGGACCTCGTCGGCGCCCGCGTCGGCCACGTACACGCGGGTGCCGTCGGGAGACACGGCCAGGCCGAAGGGGGCGACGCCCGCGCCGATGGGGGAACCGGTCAGGGTGTTGGTGACGGTGTCGATCACCAGCACGGCGGCCGTCCCGGAGTCGGCCACGTAGACCCGGCTGCCGTCCGGCGACACGCCCAGGCCGAGTGGGGTGCCGCCGACCGCGATGGGCGGGCCGGAGACGGAGGGGCCGGCCGTGCCGAGTACGTGCACGGCCCCGTTGGCTGGGTCGGTCACGTACAGGCGCTTCCCGTCGGGGGTCAAAGCCGCCATCCGGGGCTGACCGCCGACGACGACCGGCTGGCCCGTCACCGTCCCGGTGGCGGTGTCGATCACCGAGACGGTGCCGGACCCGGAGTTGGCGACGTAGACGCGCTTGCCGTCGGGCGACAGGGCCACACCGGACGGGGCGCTCCCCACCGGGACCGACCGAGCGCGCGTTTCGATCAGCGACACGTGGCCCGAGCCGGAGTTGGCGACGATCAGTCTGAGGCCGTCCGCGGTCAGCGCGATTCCGGTGGGGGTACGGCCCACCGGGATCCGCGCGACCACCGACCGGGTGGCGAGGTCGACCACGCACACGGTGCCGGAGTCTGCCGCGGTGACGTACAGCCGCGTCCCCTCGGGGCTCACGACGACTCCGCGGGGGCGGTGCCGGACCGGGATCGGATCGCCGGTCACCGTCTGCGTGTTGGTGTCGATGACCGACACGCTGTTGGCCCCCGGGTCCGTGTTGGTGACGTACACGCGGCGCTCGTCGGGGCTGACGGTCAGCGCTTCGGGGAATGAGCCGACCGGCACGGTGGCGACCGCCTGAAGGGAGACGGTGTCCAGTACCGACACCGTGTGCGCGTTGGTGTTGGCCACGTAGACGTGGCGGCCGTCGGGAGTGACGATCACCCCCAGGGGCCGGTCGCCCACCGGGATCGGCTGGCCCACCGTGGCCAGCGGCCGGGTGGAGATCACGGACACGGTGTCCGTGTCCGCGTTCGTGACGTAGACGCGCGATCCGTCCGGTGACACCGCCACCCCCTGGGATGCCTCCCGCACCGGCAGGGTGCCGGTGACCTTGCGGGTGGCGGTGTCGATGGCCGAGAGCACGCCCGCCCCGACCGCGTACACGGCCCTGCCGTCGCGGGACATGGCGAGGGACTGGGCTCCGGCCACGGTCACGGAAGCCAGGACCGCCTCGGCGCGCAGGTCCAGCACGCTGACCTTCGCCGCGCCCGAGTCGGCGATGTAGGCGTGCAGCCCGTCGGGGGTGACGGCCGCCGCGTTCGGTGCGGCGCCGGTGGGGATCTCGATGTCACGGGTGTCCACCACCGTCACCGCGTCCGCTCCGGCGGCGGTGACGTACGCCCGCCGCCCGTCGGGTGATACCGCGACCGACTCCGGGCGGGTCCCCGCGTCGGTCGTCAGCGAACGGGTGGGAACGACCAGCAGGGACTGGCCCTTGAAGGCGGAGCCGAACGCCCACTGCCCGTCGCGGCTGACGGCCAGCCGGAGGGGTGCACCGGCCACGCCGATGGTCCGACTGACCGTCAGTGAGCCGGTGTCGATGACCGAGACCGTCTCCGACTGGAGACTGGCGACGAGCGCATGCCGGCCGTCGGGCGTCACCGCGGCGTGCGAGGGGACGCCGCCGACCGGGATGGTACGGATCACCGTGCGGCTCTCGGTGTCGATGACCGACACGGCGTTGCCGTTCGTTCCCGGGACGAACACCCGGCGGCCGTCCGGGGAGACCGTCAGGGTCATGGGAGTCTTGGCGACGGGGATGGGGGTGCCGATCACCGTGTCCGTGGTCGTGTCGATGACCGAGACCGTGTCCCCGGCCGCGTCGGCCACGTAGGCGCGGTTTCCGGTCTGCGCCACCGCCAGGTAGAACGGATGGCCGCCGACCGGGATGGTGCGGATCACCGTGTCGGAGCCGGTGTCGATCACGGCGACGCCCGGGGCGTCCCGCAGCGCCACGTAGACGCGCCGGCTGTCGGGGGTGACCCCGAGGGCCCGCGCGCCCCCGGGCGTACTGATCGTCCGGATGACCGTGTTCGTCGTGGTGTCGATGACGGATGCTCTGCCCTCGTTGAAGTCGAGGGCGTACAGCCGCTTGCCGTCGGGGGTGGCCTCGACGTGGTGGACCGCCGTGCAGGCGAACGTGGCCACCACCTTGCGGGCGAAGGGGTCGACCACGCAGAACGTCCCGCCTTCGCAGGAGACGTACAGGTGCTGCCCGTCGGGCGCCATCGCCAGCATGCGCGGCACACGGCCGAGGGCGAGGGGGGCGGGGTTGGTGTGGATCACTGTTTCAGCATGGGCCCGGGCCGCCGCCGCTCTCCGTCATGACGAGACGGCCATACGGGTCGCCTGTCCGCAGGGGCGACCGGTGCGCCGGCGGGGCCGGCCTGACAGCGCCACTTCGACCTTCGGGTTGGTGCGATGTGTGCGCATAGCGCCATATTCACCGGAGTACATCCGCTATATGGGCACTGCGACCGCTCTGTGACCCTCGAGGCCCACACGTTCAAGGGTGGACAGGGCCGCTCCCACGGCCCCACCCGGGGAACAACCCCGACGAACCCGGGCCCCTGACCGTCGGCACGCCATCGGACACCGTTTCGTTATTTGCTGACGCACAGTCAATTGCTAATTTACGGAACGCAATATTCCGGTGTGGCACAGATCACCGGCGCGACAGGTGACGCTTGTCCGGTTTGCCGTATCAGGGCACATTTCTGGAGATCAAAAGGCCGTATACGGTCCTGCGAGCATCTGCTGTTCCTGTCTGGAGAAACACACGTGAGACTGAATCTGGGGGGATCCGCTCCGCGCAGTAGTTTGCGTTGGATATCAAGCGGACTCGTATTGGCGCTGTCGCTCACCGCCTTGGAGGGGATGGCATCGGCCAGCGCCCTCCGCAATGAGGTCAAGGCAGCCGAGAAGGCCGCGGCGAAGGAGACGGCGGGAGCGGTGGCCCAGGCCGCAGACCTCGCGTCCGCGCGTGTGGCCGCCCGACTGTCGGGCAAGCGGGTCGAGGCGCTGTCGGAGCGTACGGAGACCTCGACGACGTGGGTCAACAAGGACGGGTCGCTCACCAGCGAGCTGTCGGCGGGACCGATCCGGTTCCGCGACGTCCTCGGTGAGTGGCGCGACGTCGATGTGCGGCTCGCCGAGGAGGCCGACGGTTCGGTCTCCTCGAAGGCGCACCCGCGTGGGCTGAGGCTCGCGGGCAAGTCCGGGAAGAAGGCCGCATCGTTGGCGGCGGCGAAGTCCGCGCCCGCCACCGATCTGGTGACGCTGGGCGAGGGCGATCAGGCGATCACCCTCCAGTGGCGTGGTGGTCTGCCGAAGCCGGTGCTGGACGGCACCCGTGCCACCTACGAGAACGCCGTGCCGGGCGCGGACGTGGTCGTGGAGGCCACGCGTACCGGTTTCGAGCAGTTCGTCGAGGTCAAGGCGAAGCCGGCGGCCGGGTTCTCCTACACGCTGCCGCTGCGGACCAAGGGTCTGAAGGTCACGCAGCAGGCCGACGGCAGTGTCCTCTTCACGGACAAGAAGTCCAAGAAGACGGCCACCATGCCCGCGCCGGTCATGTGGGACGCGACCGTCGACAAGGTCTCGGGTGAGCACACCCACCGGGCGAGGGTCGGCCTGAAGGTCGTCAAGGCCAAGGGCGGCGTGGACCTGGTCATCACGCCGGACGCGAAGTTCCTCGCGGACCCCGCCACGAAGTACCCGGTGACCGTCGACCCGTCGACGTCGACGCTGGGCAACCTCTTCGACACGTACGTCCAGCAGGGCGAGACGGTCGACTGGTCGAACGACACCGAGCTGGACCTGGGCAACCCGGGCACGAAGAACGCCGACGGCACCTTCCGTACCGCGCGTTCCTTCATCACGTGGAACACGGCTCCGGTCGCGGACGCGCTGATCTCCTCCGCGACGCTGTCGCTGTGGAACTTCCACTCGGGCAACACCGACTGCACCGCCCAGCCCTGGGAGCTGTGGACCGCGAACAACGCGTCCACGGCCTCGCGCTGGACGAACCAGCCGTCGATGGTCACCAAGATGGTCACCTCGACGGAGACCAAGGGCAGCCCGTCCTGCCCCGCCGCGCCCGACGGCTGGATCAACGCCAACGCCACGAGCCTGGTGCAGCACTGGTCGAACAACAAGTGGGCGTACGCGGGCATGGGCCTGCGCGCCACCGACGAGAACAACATCAAGCAGTGGAAGCGGGTCAACTCCGCCAACGCCGCCTCGAACCCGCCCAAGCTGACGGTGACCTACAACTACCGTCCGCGCACCGGCACCAAGCAGGAGGCGGGCGCGCCGTTCTTCTCCTACGGCGGGGCCTACGTGGTCAACTCGACCACCCCGACCCTGCGCGACACCTTCGTCGACGCCAACGGCGACAAGGTCCAGGGCGCCTTCCAGATCTTCGACTCCGTCACCGACACCCAGGTCGGCGACGTCCTGCGCTCGTCGTTCGTGCCCTCCGGGCAGGTCGCCTCCGTGACCGTGCCGGCCGGGGTGCTCACCAACGGCAAGACGTACGAGTTCCGCACCAGCCCGTACGACGGCACGCACTACAACCTGGGCTGGTCGGCCTTGAAGACCTTCACGGTCGACACCGCCGCCCCCTCCGCCCCCACCGCCCTGAGCTCGACGGACTACCCGTCCAGCGCCTGGGTCAAGGGCGCGGGCCAGGCGGGCAACTTCACCGTCACCCCGCCCGCCGCCGACCACAACTGGCTTGAGTGGTCCCTCGACGGCACCACGTGGACCAAGGTCGCCACCAACGGCGTCGCGGGCGCGAAGACGATCTCCGTCACCCCGCCCAAGAACGGCACCCACACCCTCCAGGTGCGCGCCGTCGACAAGGCCGACAACAAGTCCGAGGCCGTGGAGTACACCTTCCACGCGGGCCCCGGCGGCTTCGTGCAGCCCGCCGACGGCGAGCGCACCGCCCGCCGCCTGCCCCTGGTCGCCGAGGCCGACGGCAGCAAGTACGACAAGGTGTCGTTCTCGTGGCGCCGCTCCGAGGCCGACGCCTGGACCACCATCCCGGCCGGTGACGTCACCGCCGGCGGCACCCCGCTGACCGCGTGGCCCGCCCCGCTGACGAACGGCAAGAACGCCGCGCTGGTGTGGAACGCCACCGACACCGTCGACCCCGACGGCAACGTGCAGATCAAGGCCGACTTCACCGGACCGAACTCGGCCGCGGGCAGCACCCAGCCGCTCGCCGTCGTCGTCGACCGCAACGCCGACAGCGCGGCGGGCCGCGACATCGGCCCCGGCTCGGTCAACCTGCTGACCGGTGACTACACGCTCTCCGCCACCGACAACAACGCGTTCGGCCTGACCGTGGAGCGCACCGCCTCGTCCCGCACCCCGGGCAAGGGCGGCAGCCTCGAAGGTCAGGCGCCGATCTTCGGTAAGGAGTGGACCAGCGGCGTCACCGCCGAGGCGTCCGGCTCCTCGTACAACCACGTCCGCAAGGTGTCCGACACCGCCGTGGACGTCGTGGGCGCCGACGGCACCTCCCTCCACTTCACCGCCAACGCCGCGCGCAACGGCTGGCTCCCGGAGCCCGGCGCCGAGGAGCTCACGCTCACCGGCTCCGTCACCGGAAGCTTCACCCTGACCGACGCCGAGGGCAGCTCCACGGACTTCACCAAGCCCGCCGGTGCCACCACGTGGCAGGTCAGCAGCAGCAAGAACAACGGCACGGCCGACTCCACCACCTCCACCGAGTCGGAGACCGTGACGGTCGGCGGCAAGACCGTGGCCCGCCCGGTGCGCATCTTCGCGCCCACGTCGGGCGTGACGCTCGCCCAGTGCAAGTCGGCGCCCGCCACCAAGGGCTGCCGCCTGCTCGAATTCGTCTACGCGACCTCCACCACGGCCACGGGCAACAGCACCGGGTCGGAGTTCGGCGACTACGCCGGCCAGGTGAAGGAGCTGCGGGTCTGGTCGACCGCGCCGGGCGCGGCCTCGGCCACCGCCAAGACCGTCTCGACGTACCGCTACGACCTGAGCGGCAAGCTGCGCCAGCAGTGGAACCCCAACCTGTCGCAGGCCACCCAGACGCAGTACTCCTACGACGCGGCGGGCCGGGTCACCCAGCTCGTGCCCGGCGCCGAGCTGCCCTGGAACTTCACCTACGGCAAGGCCGGCTCCGGCAGCGCCGCCAATGACGGCATGCTGCTGAAGGCCTCGCGCTCCGGCCTCAAGCAGGGCACCACCGACGTGGAGGAGGGCACGGCCACCACCTCCGTGGTGTACGACGTCCCGCTCACCGGCGCGAACGCCCCGCACGCGATGGGCGCGGCGAACGTGCTCGCCTGGGGTCAGACCGACGCCCCGACCGACGCCGCCGCCGTCTTCCCGGCGGACTCCGTTCCCGCGTCGAACGCGGGCAGCGGCCTCGGCTCCGGCGACTACGGACGTGCCACCATCCAGTACCTCGACAGCTCCGGCCGCGAGGTCAACACGGCCGCCCCCGGCGGTGGCATCACCACCACGGAGTACGACCGCTTCGGCAACACCGTGCGCAAGCTGACCGCGCGCAACCGCGATGTCGCAGTCGGCTCCTCGGCCGCCGCGTCCGCCGCCCGCGCCGAGCTGGGCATCGGAGCCCTCACCACCGCCGAGCGCGCCGAGCTGCTGTCCAGCCGGAGCGTCTTCGACGACAAGGGCACGCGTGAGACCGACGAGTTCGGGCCGCTGCGCCGCATCGAGCTGACCGCGGACCTGAAGTCGGGGGCCACCACCCTCGTCGCCGCGGGCAACTCCGTCACCGCCCGTTCCTGGACGGTCAACAGCTACGACGAGGGCCGTCCCACCGACGGCAGCGCCGTGGCGAAGGACCAGCTCACCAAGGTCGCCACCGGCGCCCAGGTGCGCGAGTACCCGGGCGTCCAGGGCGAGACCCGCACCGTCCAGACCGTCTACGACTGGACGCGGGGCCTGCCCGTCAAGACGATCGAGGACCCGTCGGGCCTGGCGATCACCACCACGACCGAGTACGACGCCCAGGGCCGCGAGACCAAGCGGATCGCGCCCGGAGCTGCGGCCGGCGACGCCACCACCACCGTGAAGACGTACTGGTCCGCGACCGGCACCGGCACCTGCCAGGGCCGCCCCGAGTGGGCCGACCTGCTGTGCTCCACCGGCCCCGGCGGAGCCATCACGGGCGGCGGCTCCAACCCCGCCCAGCTGCCGGTCGTCACGACCGAGTACGACTGGTGGGGCAACGTCTCCAAGCTCGCCGAGACGGCGAACGGCTCGACCCGCACCACCACGTACACCGTGGACGCGGCGGGCCGCCCGAGCAACGTCAAGATCACCGGTGGGGTCGGCACGGCCGCGCCCGAGAACACCTTCGAGTACGACGCGTCCACGGGCCGTCCGACCAAGACCGTCTCGCCCACCGGTGGCACGATCACCACGGGCTACGACAAGCTCGGCCGGACCGTCTCGTACACCGACGCGGACGGCGGTGCCACCACCACCGAGTACGACCTGCTCGACCGCCCGGTCAAGAAGAGCAACAGCATCCCGTCCTCGGTGACCTACACCTACGACCACGCGGCCGAGCCGCGCGGCCTGGTCACCACCACGACGGACTCCGTCGCCGGCGCGTTCGGCACCGAGTACGACGCGGACGGCACGGTCACCAAGGAGCGCCTGCCCGGCGGCTTCACCCTCAGCCAGACGGTGGACGCCGACGCCAAGGTCCTCGCCCGCACCTACACCCGTGACAGCGACGGCACCCTCGTGCAGTCCGACAACGTGACCCGCTCCGTCCACGGGCAGATCACGGCGGACGCGCAGAACACGGCGCAGCGCTTCGGGTACGACGCCATCGGCCGGCTGACCTCGGTGCAGGACACCGCCGACGGCATCTGCACCACGCGCGCCTACACCTTCGACGCGCGTTCCAACCGCAAGACCCGCACGTCGGCCACCGGCGTCTCCGGCGCCGACTGCCCGGCACCCGGCGGCACCTCCACGGCGTACACCTACGACAGCGCCGACCGCCAGGTCGACGCGGGCTACGTGTACGACGCGTTCGGCCGCACCACCGCCAAGCCCGGCGGTGTCACGCTCGGCTACTACGCCAACGACATGGTCCGCCAGGAGACGCTGGGCACCCAGCGCCAGACCTGGGCCGTCGACGGCACCAAGCGCATCCGCTCGTGGACGGTGGAGACCGGCAGCGGTTCCACCTGGACCACGCAGGAGTCGAAGACCAACCACTACGACTGCGCGTGCGACAAGCCGAGCTGGGTCTCCGAGGACACGGCCGGCGCCGTGACCCGCTACGTCGACTCCGCGGGCGGCGGCATCGCCGCCACCACCGGCAAGACGGGCGACACCGTCCTGCAGCTCAGCGACATCCACGGCGACGTCGCGGTCCAGCTTCCGCTGACCGCGGGCCAGCCGCCGGTCGTCCTCGACACCGACGAGTACGGCAACACCCGCGCCGGCACTCCGGACGCCCGCTACAGCTGGCTCGGCTCGCAGCAGCGCTCCGGCGATACGCTGTCCGGGCTGACCCTGATGGGCGCGCGCCTGTACGACCCGGCCACCGGCCGGTTCCTGCAGAGCGACCCGGTGCCCAACGGAGGTGCCAACGCGTACGGCTACCCGCCGGACCCGATCACCATGTACGACCTGAACGGCAAGAGCTGGTGGAACAGTGCCTGGGCCCTGTGGGACTGCGCCTGGGCTCTCTTCGAGTTCTTCGCCGGCTTCTCGTTCGTCGGCTGGGCGATGAAGTTCTACAAGGCCTACAAGGTGATCCGCAAGGCCGGCGTACGGCGTACGTACAACATCCTCAAGTCCCTGCGGGGACGGTCCAAGTGGAGCTGGAAGCGTATCGGCGGTGCCCTCGGCGGCGCCATCTCCACCTTCATGGGCATCAGGTCGATCAAGGACGACTGCGGCGCACTCTTCTAGTACCCGCTGTCGTGAACGCGTGACCGGCAGCGTGTGACACCGCTCGCCGGGTCCGGGGGGCTCCGCCAAGGAGCCCCCCGGACCAACACCCCCACCCGCCGTTCCCCCGCTCCGAAAGGACCCGCACCACCATGGACCCCACTCCCTGGGAGATCGCCGCACTCCTCGCCACGGTCGTCAGCACGCTGACCGTGGCCGCCGGCGTCTTCCGGTACGTCCGCGCGGTCCGCTCGCGCGACGCCCGGCGGATCCGGCGGGCAGAACTCGAATTCTCGCTCCCCGTCCTCGCCGCCACCCTCGTCGGCTTCGCGGCCGGAGAGCTGCTCACCGACCGGCACGTCGAGCTGGACTGGGACACCGCCCAGGCCTTGTTCATGCCGCTGCTCGCAGGCTCGGCGGCCGATGTCCTGCTCCGCGGCCGGCGCTACGGCCGGGCGACCGCCATCCTGCTGGCCCTGCTGGTGGCGACGGCACGCGCGGCCGTCAACTGAGGCAGTCACGGCAACCGAGAGAAGCACCGCCGTCCTGCGCGACGAGGACGCGAGGAGGAAGCGGCGATGGCGGACAGCGCGGTGGGCCGCCATGGACCGCCGGGCCGCCGAGCTCCTGACCGACGTACGGTTCGCGGCCCGGGGCCGGCATGCCGAGCCTCGCGCTCGCGGAGTTTCAGACCAGAAGGGCGCCCGCGTTCCCCCCGGCGGGTACGGGAGTTGACTGCGGGGCGCCGGCCGTGCCGGTGCGGGCCGGGTCGAAACCCTTGGCGATGAGCCGGACGGCCAGCGCCACCTCCCATGCGAAGACCGGTACGGCCAAGGCAGAGCCCGTGACCGAGATCTGCTCGTAGACCCCGAACATCACGGCCACCGCGGAGGCGCATATCAGTGGGCCTCCGATCAGCCCCAGCACGGCGATGAACCGCGGTACGAGCCGGGCGCGGTACATCACGTACGCCAGCAGCACCGTGTTCAAACCCAGCGCGACGTTCGGCCCGACCAGGAACGTCCAGTCGTGCAGGACCACGAGGGCCCGGTCGACGCCCGCGGTGCCGGTGGCCTGCACGGTGCCCGGGAGCCCCGCCGTCTCCTGCCGCAGCGTCACGAGCGTCAGGACGCTGAGGACGCCGACGGTGATGACGGCGGCTTCCAGGAGGCGGAGGCAGGCGTACCCGAGCGCCATCCCCTCGTGCCGCCTCCTGAGGACGGGGAACAGCACGATCCCGGTGCCGATGACGGCGGCCACGAGGGTCAGTTCGCACAGTGCCCCGAGGAACGCCGAGGTGGCGGCTCCGGAACCGAGGGTTCCCGCCACCCCGTCCAGAACGGGTCGGTAGAGGGCCAGCCCTGCGATCGCGGCGACCTCGGTCACCAGGAACAGCACGCCCGCGGCCACCGCGGTCCTTCTGTCTGAGCTCATCTTCGGTCCTTTCGACCAGGAAGGTGTACGCCGTACACCTTCGCTCGCGCTCACCGTATGTGTACGGCGTACACTCGTCAAGGGGTACCGACCGGTGCCCGATCGCGAGGAGAGACGAGATGGCACAGCAGCCGGAGGCCGGGCGCCGGGCGCCGCTCAACAGGGAGCGCGTACTGCGGGCGGCCGTCGCCCTCGCGGACGAAAACGGCATCGAGTCGCTCAGCATGCGCAGACTCGCCCAGGAGCTGGGCGTCGTGCCGATGGCCCTCTACAAGCACGTCCCCAACAAGGAGCAGCTCCTGGACGGCATGGTCGACACGGTCATCGCCCGGATCGACGTGCCGGAGGGCGGTACCGGCTGGAAGGACGTGGTCCGTCGGCGTGTCCTCTCGGCCCGCCGGGCCCTCCTGCGCCACCGCTGGGCCGCACAGGTGATCGAGTCGCGAACCGGGCCGACCCCGGCCGTGCTGGAGTACCTGGATTCGATGATCGGGGCGTTCCGGGACGGCGGCTTCTCCGTCGACCTCACCCATCACGCGATGCACGCCATGGGCAGCCGGCTGCTGGGTTTCAGCCAGGAGTTGTTCGACGACTCGGGGAACGCCGCCCCGAGCGGCGGGGCCGAGGAGCTCGCGGCCGGGGCGGCCATGGCGGCGAGGTACCCGCGGATCGCCGAACTGGCCGCGGGGGCCGCCCACGACTCGACGTCGACCGTCGGCCGGAGCTGCGACGACCAGTTCGAATTCGAGTTCGCGCTGGACCTCATCCTGGACGGCCTGGAGAAGCTTCACCAGCGGGGATGGACGTCCGCCGGGGCCGGGGCACCCGGGGCGACGTAACCCGCGCCGATTCCGCTGTCGGACTCCGGTACGCAGCTGGGCACTCGGCGCACCACGGACATCTGCAGGCCGCCGAGGGCCCCGTTGGGCGCCAACGTCGGCGTGCACAGCAGGTGCTCCCCCGCCGGGACGGCGCCGAGCCTGATCAGCGTGTCCGTCGAGACCGGCGCAGACGGGGAGGAAGCACCCACGACATCCGCCGGCCGGGCGTTTCCGGCCCCGCCCTGGGGCGCCCCGCCCTAAAGCCTGTCATCCGGCCGCCACGTCCTCGACCTCCCAGCGCAGCAGGTCACCCGGCTGGCACTCGAGCACCTCGCACAGCGCGGCGAGCGTCGCGAAGCGTACGGCCTTGGCGCGGCCGTTCTTGAGTACCGCCAGGTTGGCGGGAGTGATCCCGACGCGGTCCGCGAGCTCGCCCACGGACATCTTCCGCCTGGCCAGCATCACGTCGATGTCGACGGCGATCGGCATCAGATCACCTCGTCCAGCTCGGCCTGCATCTGCGCCGCTTCGACGTCGCGCGCGACGGCCTGGGCGAGCAGCATGCGCAGCACGAGCACGATGAGCGCGACCCCCAGGATGGCCAGACCGACCCCGCCCATGATGACGGTGACACCCGGGTCTTCCCGCTGGCCGGGCGCGTTGACGGCCGTGACCGCGAACCACAGGAGGGCGGCCGCCACGATCGCGCCGATCACCGCGTCCACGTACCGGAAGGCGGCGTGGGAGAACACGGTTCCGCGTCGCACCATCGTCACCAGTCGCCACACGGAGACCAGGGCGACCTGGGCCGCCACCATGCCCAGCATCGTGATCACGCGCAGCGGGGTCAGCGGGAGCGACCCGTCCTCCGGGTCGGTGGCCAACGCCCACACCATCATCACCTGCACGAACACGGTGCCGGCGAGCACCACCACGAGCACGGCGCGCAGCGCCGCCACTGTCAGCTTTCCCATGTCCACCCTTCCATCGATTCGCGATGGAAATCTATCGATTGTCGATAGGCAAGGCAAGGGCTGAGACGGCAGATGGGCTGCGGCTTCACGTCGGGGAGGATCCGCAGCCCGTGGCTGCTCTCACGCAACCCGGGTGCGATCGCCACCCGGCGCAGAGTAGGTTCGAGGGTACGGGGCGCGGCCTTGGCCATCAGGGCCGCGACGGGGGCCGCGCCCCGACACCGCTCTCCGCGGCGCCGCAGGGCTTGCCCGTGCCCGCACCCGTGATCTTCAGGGGCCCCGGACGCCCTGCAGCCGCATCCCTCCCCTCCCCATCTGCGGCCTTGGGCGGGCACGCGCAGCGCCCCTGCGTGGTCGCAGCAGGGGCTCAACGGCCGCGGTACGGGCGTGCGTGGGCGTGGGACTCGGCGGTGCGCTTCAGGTCGCTCAGCCATGATTCGAGGCCCTGGCGGAGGATGGCGGTCGCGGTGGGGACGTCGGCGTCGACCTGGGGGCCGGTGCGGGTCTCCTCGACATGATGCACTACGCCTGGCGGGTCTGAAGAAGGAGCTGTCCGCCGACAAGGTGCCCGCCTTCAAGCCCGCCACGGGCCAGTCGGCGGTCGACATCTGCTGGCAGCACACCGACGCGAACGGCACGTTCGACTCCGCCGCATCCGTCGCCGCCGCCTCCCGGCTGGTCACCGCCCTCGGCATCGACAGGACGAACAAGGTGGCGCCGTCGCTCCACACCCTGCACACTCCGCGCCTCGCGATCGACATGACCACCACGTGGACCGCGCCCAGCATCACGATCACCGACAAGACCGGTACGCGCGTGAAGATCACGACCACCCCGCGCACCGGCCTGAACACCAAGCTCATCGCGGTGGGCAAGACCTACGGGGTGATCCACTTCCTGCAGGCCGCCAAGGACAAGAACCACTGGTCTTCCACCGGACGCCGAGCACCCGTCAGTCCCACGACGGCCCCCGGGCCGTCGCCACGCCGCGCCTCGTGCCACCGCGCACGGGGCCGGCGAGTACGGCGTCCCGCCGCTCCCGGCGGGGCGCCGTACCGGCTTATCGGGGGCCGACCGGGCGGGCCCGCAGTGGCTCCACCGCTCGTGCCACCCGGGCGAACCGCTCCTTCCCCGGCCGGGCTCACAGCGGACGCGTGCTTGCGGGCCCCGGTCATCCGCCGGTCGGAGCGGGGGCAGCGCCGAGGCGTCGGGCGAGCTGGGAGGGGTGGGTCAGTTGGGGGTAGTGCCCGGCGCCGGCGATCTCGGCGACCGGGTGGTCGACGGGTTCGACCAGCGGGTCGGCCGAGCCCACGACGATGCGCACCGGGACGGTCACCCGGTCCAGCAGCGCCCGCGTCTTTCGTCGTTCGGCGACGTCGGTGCGCACGGCCGCGGTCACCCGGCGCGCCACTCCGCGACGGCGCAGGTCCGCTGCGGCGCTCTCCACCTCGGGCCCCTCGGGGACACCGAGCACCCGCGCCAGCTGCGCGGCGGACATGCGGCGCATCATCGGCGCGGCCAGGGCCGAGCGGGTGAGCCGGGGGGCGGGGGCCTGGAGGAACGCCGGGGAAATGAGGACGAGACCGCCGATGCGGTCCGGATGATCGACGGCGAAGCGCAGCGCGGGTCCGCAGGCCAGGGAGTGCGCGATCAGCGTGGGGCGGCTCTTCACCGGGCTCAGCAGGTCGGCCAGCCATGCATCCGCCGGCCGGGTCGTGGGGGCCGAGCGGCCCAGGCCCGGCAGGTCGGGGGCGAGGACCGGGCCGGTGAGGTGGGCGGCGAGGGGTGCCCAGAGGTCGGCGTTCATCGGCAGGCCGTGCAGCAGGACGTGGTCGGGGCGGTGCCGCTCCCCGCTCACCCAGGTGCGGCTGCCCGCCACGGCGTGGAAGCCGTACGGGCTCAGCCAGGGCGATGCGGCGCCGAAGCGGGCGGCCACGAGGTCGTCGGCCCACGCGCGCAGGACGTCGGCGGCCGGGGGCATGTCCAGACCGGCGCGCGCGGCGAAGGCGTGGGCGGAGGCGGTCGGGTAGCGGTCGGACGACAGGAAGGCCAGCGTTTCGGGATCGGCGCCGGTCAGCTTGCGCGGCAGGCGCCGCAGCAGGCCGACGGGGACGGTCCGGCGGGGTGCGCGTACGCCCGTGTGGTCGGCGATCGTACGGATCAGCTCGGGCAGGAGGGGCGTGTTGTCGTCGAGGACCCAGTAGTGCTCGCCCGCGGGCGCTTCGGGGACCTCTGCCAGGAACCGCACGAAGTAGTCGATGGAGGCGATCGGCAGGAAGGTGTCGGGGCCGCCGGGCAGCGCGGGGAGCCGGCCCTTCCACAGGTCCTCGACGAGGGCGCCCAGGCCGATGTACTGGCCCGGCCCGATCACGGTGCTGGGGTTGGCGATGGTCAGCGGGACGTCCAGTGCGCGGGCCCGGGCGCGCACCGCGAGATCACCCTCAGTCTTCGAGGCCTCGTAGGCGCCCAGCCCGGCGTAGTCGGGGTCGCCTTCGGTCCCGCTCACCCGGTACCCGCTGATGTGCACCAGCCGCCGCAGACCGGGGAGCGCGGCCGCCCATTCGAGCACGTTGAGGGCGCCCGTGACGTTGGTCGCCCGCGCCTCCTCCACGCCGAGGCCGAAGGCGAAGCGGGCGGCGGCGTTGTAGACGTCGCGTACCTCGGGCAGCCCTGAAAGCGGTCGGGTGATGTCGGCGGTGACGATCTCCAGCCGGCGGGTGTCCACTCCCTGCGAGGTCAGCCAGGGGGTGAGGGTGTCGTTGCGTACTGCCGCCGCCACCCGTTGGCCCCGGGCGAGCAGTTCGGCGACGAGGGAGCGGCCGATGAAGCCGGTCGCGCCGAAGACGATCGCGTCCACGGAGACTCCTTAATAGATCGGTCTACATATTTTTAGGGCCGAAAAGAGGCCCGCCGGTCCGGCGGGCCGTGTCAGCTCAGCAGGGTGCCGATCTGGCGGGAGACGCTGTCCAGCGGCCCCCTGCTGCGGTGCGCGCGGGCCAGCAGCAGCGCCCCCTCCACCAGGGCCAGGATCGTGACCGCGAGGTCCTCGGCGTCCGGACGGCCGTCCAGTCGCGCACGCAGGGCCTCCTGCCACGAGGCATAGACCTCCGAGCACGCCTCCTGGAGCGGGTCGCTGGTGGCGGCCATCTCCAGCGCCACGGTGGCCACCGGGCACCCCTTGCGCCAGCCCGACTCCTCCAGCCGGTCGCCCAGGTGCCGCAGCACCCCGTCGACGAACTCCGCGACGGACGCACTCGAGTCGGACAGGCCCCCCAGGGCATCCCCTATCGCCTGCCCGGCCCGGCGGACGGACTCCCCCACCAACTGGTCCTTGCCGCCGGGAAAGTGGAAGTAGAGCGAGCCGCGGGGCGCGCCGCTGGCCGCGATCACCTGGTTGAGTCCGGCACTGAAGTACCCCCCGGTCTCGACCAACTCCTGCGTCGCGTCCAGCAGTCGGTCCCGCGTCTCGGTGCCCTTCTGTCCCATGGAGCGAGACTAGACCGATCTACATATTCTTTCAACCGCCCACGCCCCGGCGGGCGGTCGTCAGCCCTCCGGGAACTCGTACTCGAAGGTGTACGCGACCGACTCGGGGCTGTGCGGGGAGAAGAAGTGGCCGGTGCCGCGCAGGCCGGTCAACTCGCCGGTGCCGGAGCCCGGTACGACCTCGATGGTGCAGTGGGTGCCCTGCGCGTCGAAGGTGCCGTGCTCGGAGAGCACGAAGGCGCCCTTGCGGCCGTCGAGGGTGCCGGCGAGGAGTTCCAGGCCGGCGAAGGCGCCCGAGGTCTCGCCGAGGTAGGTCAGGGTGTAGCGGCAGTGGGTGCCGACGGCCTCGATGCCGCCGGTGAACGTGTTCCGGACCGAGGCCTCGGCCAGCCGGGGCAGGGCGTCGGCCGGGCCGACCGGCCCCTCCGTCCAGTCCGCGAACCGGAACCGGCCGGTCGTCTGCACGCTGCTCATGGGTGCCTCCTTGGTGGGCGGGGTCGAGGGCACCCATCCTCGAACCGGTACCTGCCACCTTGTGTCATATATAGAGCATGCGTGCCGACCGACTCCTCACCCTTCTCCTGCTGCTCCAGAACCGCGGCCGGCTGACGGCGCGTGAACTGGCCGCCGAGCTGGAGGTGTCCGTGCGTACGGTGCACCGGGACGTCGAGGCGCTGGGCGCCGCGGGCATCCCGGTGTGCGCGGACCGCGGGCCGGCGGGCGGGTACCGGCTGCTGGACGGCTACCGGACCCGGCTGACCGGGCTCACCGGCACGGAGGCGGACTCACTGCTGTTCGTCGGGGCACCCGGCCCGGCGACGGACCTGGGGCTCGGGGCCGACCTCGCCACGGCGCGGCTCAAGCTGGAGGCGGCGCTCCCGGCGGCACTGGCGGGGCGGGTACGCCGGGTCCAGGACCGGTTCCACCTCGACGCCCCGGCCTGGTTCCGGGAAGCCGACCCGGTCCCCCACCTCGCCGCGATCGCGCAGGCGGTGTGGGACCAGCGCGCGGTACGGACGGACTACCGGCGGTGGCGCGGCGAGGTGCGGCGCGAGCTCCACCCGCTGGGGCTCGTCCTCAAGGGCGGCTCCTGGTACCTGGTGGCGCGGGCCGACGGCGCCGAAGACCCGCGCACCTACCGGGTCTCCCGCTTCCGGACGGTGGACGTGCTGCCCGCTGCGTTCGACCGTCCGGAGGGGTTCGATCTGGCGGTGTACTGGCAGGAGTCCGCTCGGCGCATGGAGGCCGCGTGCCTGCACCAGACGGCACTGTTGCGCCTGTCACCGCGAGCGCAGCAGCTCCTGCCGATGCAGTTCGGCTCGGCGGGCGCCCGGGCACTGGCCGGGGCCGGCGGTCCGGACGCGGACGGGTGGGTGGAGGCGGAGCTGGAGGTGGAACACGACCAGGTCGCGGTCGGCGACCTCCTCCGCCTCGGACCCGAGGTCGAGGTGCTCCGTCCGCCCGGGCTCCGCACGGCCGTCGGGCAGGCGGTCGCGGCACTGGCCGAGGTGTACGGGCTCCCCGCACCCCGGCCGTAGCGCGTCCGGCCGCTGCGGCGCGCGCCGTTGCCGGAGACCGAGGCCCACCGCTCCGGAGGAGGTTCCGTACGATCACCGGCAGCGCGTACGTCGTCCGCACAGGGGGTGCGGCCTGCGCCGGAGCAAGGGGGAACACGTCGATGTGGCCACGGGTGAAGGGCATGCGGGCGCTGGAGCTCGGGTCGGTCGGGGCGATGCGCGAGCGGCTGAACTCGCTCGTCCTGGCCGGCGAGAAGTTGGCGACGACCGGGCTCTTCGAGGAGTACCGGACGGAGACCGAAGGCCTGGAGTACGTCGGGGAGCAGCTGGCGCTCCTGGACAACTCGGGCGAGTGGACCGCGACCGTCGAGATCACCGGGGTGGAGGTCACTTCCTTCGGCGAGGTGACGTGGGCGCACGCGGCGGCCGAAGGCGAGGGTGACGCCTCGCTCGCGGAGTGGCGCGCCGGCCACCAGCGCTTCTGGGCCGAGGGCGGCACCCCGGTCGAGGACGGGACCGCCGTGGTGTGTCTGACGTTCCGCCTCGTCGAGACCGCTGCGCCCGCGGCCGGCTGACACCGCTTCGGGCCCCGGCCCGGAGACGGTCTCAAGATTCCTGTGTCATATGCCTGCCGCTGTGCCCCCGCCGGGTCTACCGTGGCGGCACCGGACACCTCCGCCCGGAGCGGCGCCCCTCCCCACCTCCCTCGTGGAGGGGCGCCGTACACCGGCCGGACCCGTCCCGTTTCGCCCCCCTCCTCTTCGCCTCCACGGTGCTGCTGGTGCTGACGGGACACGCCGCCTCGCGCGTGCGCCGCGCCGCGCCGAAGTACCCCGCTTGCTGGTGGTGAGCCCGCGGCGGCACGCCGGTCGGGGGCGTGCCGGTCGGGGGAAGCCCCCGGAGCCGGTCCTCGCCGCCTGGCCTTGCGGTGGTCGGCGACCCCGAGACGTCCGACGCGGCCGGACGCGGCGCTCTACCCGGGCACGCCGGCGGTCGGCATACTCGCTCGCGTGACGCCCCGGCACCTCTCCCCCGCACGACCTGCAAGGCAAGGAGAACCCGACCGATGGACTCGCTGAAGCTGCACCTCGCGTACCTCGATCTCACGACCCCCCACGTGGCGGACGCGCTCCTGCGCCTGGGCCTACCCGTCCGGCAGGCACCCTCGACCGTACGGCCGTTGTGGGAGGGGGTGCACGTGGTCGGCCGGGCTCTGCCCGCACGCCACCACGGCAGCGTGGACGTGTTCCTGGAGGCCATCGAGCACGCCGAAGCCGGTGACGTCCTCGTGGTCGACAACGCCGGACGTGACGACGAGGCGTGCGTGGGGGATCTCGTCACCCTCGAAGCCGAACGCGCCGGGCTCGCCGGCATCGTGATCTGGGGACTGCACCGCGACACCCACGAGCTGCGCGGCATCCGCCTGCCCGTGTTCAGCCAGGGCGCCTTGCCCGCCGGCCCGCAACGGCTCGATCCGCAGGGACCCGACTCCCTTGCCACCGCCCGGTTCGGCAGCGCGGAAGTCACCCGCGGCGACTTCGTGTTCGGTGACGAGGACGGCGTGCTCTTCCTGCCCCTCGACCGTGCCGCCGAGATCGCCGCGCAGGCGACCCGGATCCGCGACACCGAACGCCACCAAGCCGCCCGGATGCGGTTCGGTACCAGCCTCCGCGACCAGGTCCGCTTCGCCGACTACCGGGCCGCGCGTGACCGGGACGGCACGACGTTCCGCGAGCACCTGCGTTCCATCGGCGGAGCCGTCGAGGAATAGGCCCGCTGCCGTCAGGGCGTTCGGCCGTGATCGGTATTTCCCCCGGCCGTACAACCGTTGGTGCGCCTGTGGTGTCAAACCCCCGACCGGCAATTGATCATCAGTGCGAGCAACACGCTCGACGGGGAAGGGACATCACCACATGGGCAAGCGTGCCCGTTCGCAACGCGGCCTGGCCGCCGCCGTGGCCACCGCCGCACTCGTCGTGTCCGGCGGGGCCGTCACACCGCTGTTCGCCGCGGGGACGGCCGTCGCCGCCCCGCTGCCGAGCTGGCAGGATCCGGTCGAGGTCGGCCCCCGGGGCGATTTCGGCGCCCTGCGGGTGACCACGGCCTCCGACGGCAGCGCGGTCGCCGCGTGGTGGGTGCTCGCGGGCATGGGGCAAGAGCTCCACGCGGCCGTGCGGCCTGCCGGGACCGACCACTGGGGGCCGGCCCACAAGCTCTCCCGCGTACCCACCAACCGCGGGGAGCACACGCTCAGGCTGATCCCGGACACGGACGGCAGGGTCACCGCCATCTGGCCGGAGTACCCCTCCGACCAGGGGTCGGACTCTCCCCCGACCGCATCGCGCCTGCTGTCCGCCACGGTCGCCGGCGGCGTCTGGTCGAAGCCGGCGACCCTCCTCGACACCGCGGCGGGCGAGTACGTCGGTGCCGTGCAGATCGCGGCCGGCCCGCGGGGCACCGCCACCGCCGTCTGGTCCTCGCGCCCCGCCGAGGCCGACGAGTGGAAGGTCAGCACCGCCGACCGCGCCGCGGACGGCACCTGGTCCCAGCCCGTCACGGTCGCCACCGGGGCCGTGGGCGGCGGCGCCGTCAGCGGCCCCGACGTGGCCGTGGACGGCCGGGGCACTGCCGTCGTGAGCTTCCTGCGCACCACCGTGAAGGGGGAACCCGGCCGCGATCACGAAGACGTGTCGGCGGTCGAGACCGTCACCCGTACCGCCCCCGGCGCGGCCTGGGCGGCACCGGTCGCCCACACCCCGCAGACCATGGGCATCAGGGCGCCCCGTATCGCCGCGGGTCCGACCGGGATCATGGCCCTGACCTGGTCGAAGTGCGTGGAGGACGACGAGGCGCTCGAATCCGTCAGCGTCTCCGTCCGCCCGTCCGCGGCGGCCGGCTGGGGAACTCCGGCCAAGACCTCCGGTTCCTCGGAAGGCTGGGTGGAGTCGCCCGAGCCGCTGGTCACCCCCGACGGTGACGTGACCGTCGTCTGGTCGGAACTCCAGGACCTCGGAGGGTCGAACGGCCTGAGCACCGTCAACCTCGCCCGGACCCTCCGCGCGGGCACCGGCACCTGGCAGCAGCAGTACTTGTCCGGGGGAGGCCAGGACCCTTGGAGCGCCGACGCCTCCATCGGCCCCGACGGCACCGTGCGCGTGATGTGGTCCGAGTACGAGCCCGGCGAGGGACGGCACCTGGTGCACACCGCCCGGACCCCTTCCGACGACGAGTGGACCGGGGCCGAGGAGGTGCCCGGTACCACCGGGAACAGGCTCCGCGGAGTCGTGTCGGCGGGCCCGGCCGGCTCGGCCACCACGCTCACCAACATCAACCACGGCGAGGAGTACAGCACCCTCCACTCCTCCCGGGCCACCACCGAGCCCCCGCTCGGCGTCGGCTCCGCCACCGTGCCCGCGACCGCCCCGCTCGCCGGGAGCACCGGCGCGAACACCGTGTGGGCGCCGGTCTGGAACCTCACCCGGCCCGTGTCCGGCTGGTCCGTGACCCTCGCCGACTCCGCCGGCAAGACCGTCGCGACCCTGACCGGCACCGGCACCACCCGCAAGGTCGCCGCCGCCTGGAAGGGCCGTACGCACACCGGGGCGCTGCCCGTGAACGGCCGGCTGACCTGGACCCTCAAGGGCACCGCCGTCAACGCGCCCAAGGCGTCCGAGCTGGCCTCGGGCACGGTCGCGGTCACCGGCGGCGCCGCCGCCCCGCGGGACTTCGGCAGCCGCGCGGGCCGGCCCGACGGCCTGGGCGACCTCTTCCAGACCACCCCCACGAGCCTGCGCACCGCCTACGGGTACACGGGCACGGGGAACTTCAGCGGCAGCGTCACCACCAAGGGCTGGCCGAAGGGCTTCCGCCCGGTCCCCATGGGCGACATGAACGGCGACCGCTGCAACGACACCCTGGTACGGCTCGCGACCGGCGAGATGCGCGTCTACACGCCCGCCTGCGGCGCCGCCCTCAAGCCCACCAGCCCGTACAAGGTGCTGGGCAAGGGCTGGAACGCGTACGACGTCCTCACCTCGCCCGGGGACGTCACCAAGGACGGCCGCCCCGACCTGATCGCCAGGGACCCCAAGTCCGGCGGCCTGTACCTCTACACCACCACCAAGACGGCCACCCTGGCCCCGCGCGTCGGCCTGAGCGGCACCTTCAAGGCCTACAAGAAGATCGTCGGCACGGGCGACCTCAACGGTGACGGCGTCGGCGACCTGATCCTCCAGGACAAGCTCGACCAGCTGTGGCGCAGCTACGGCACGGGCGCCGGCGCGTTCGGATCGCGCACCCTGATGGCGGGCAACTGGGGCGGATCCTTCAACGCCGTCGTGGGCGTGGGCGACCTCACCGGTGACGGCCGGGCCGACCTGGTCGCCCGGGACACCGCGGGCGCCCTGTGGCGCTACAACGGCACGGGCCGCGGCACCTTCGGCAGCCGGTCGAAGATCGCCACCGGCTGGCAGGCGTACACCGGCATCCATTGAGGACTGTCCGGCGGTTCGTGTTCCGTGGGTGGACGGCAGGAGTCGGGCGGGCCGGGTGACGGCTTCGCGGGGCTTCTGCGTCACCGCGCGACGACTCGTCCTTGAGCGGTCACGGCCCTCGGTGGTGCGCCCGAATGCGGCCGTCGCGGCCGTAGTCGGCGTGGGACGCCCCGCGGCTCGCCAGGGGTCCGCCGCCGGCCGGTGGTTCCACGGCCGCGCCAACCAAGTTGGCGTGCTTGTGACTTGTGGGGTGTGCCGATCCGCGCCGGTGACACTGATCGGCCACCGCGCGGGGTCCGGATCCGGTAGAACGCGCTGCCCAGCGAGTTCCCCGACTGGAGAGGACCCCCCATGCACCCGAGTCGTGAACACCACCGCCGACGGAGCCCCGGCCGCGCCGCGGTGCGCGCCGCCGCGTGCGGGCTGCTGCTGGTGCTCGCCGGAGCGCCCGGCGGGAGTCCGGCCGCGGCCGCGGCCGCGCCCGTCGGCGCCGCCGGATGCCGGCCGGCCGCGCAGACGTACGCGGACCGCACGGACGAGCGCGGCCACTGCCTGGCCGTCACGCTGCACCTGTCCGAGGCCCCCGTCCTCGGCGGTTCGGCGCGGCTCGACATCGAGGTGGGCACCGTCGGCGGCGACACGGACGTACGCCTGGACGTCCGGCTCCCCGCCGGTCTGGAATGGGTGACCGCGCCCTCCGGGCTCAGCACCTCCACGACTGCCTCGCTCGTCCCCGTCCAGGGCGGCCGCGTGCACCGGGCCGCGGGTTCCGGCAGGACGGGGCAGCAGCGCCCGTGGCGGCTCAGCGGCACCGTACGCGCGGTCGCCGAGGGGCCGGCCGGCATCCGGGCCACCGCCACCTCGGCGGCGGACCCGGCGGACTCCGACGCGAGCAGCGTCTTCCTCACGGTCGGCGCGCGCCGGTCGGCCCTCGGCATCCCGGTCGGGAGCGTCAGCGCCGCGGCCCCGGTGGCCGCCGGCGCGACCCGCGCCCGCACCGGCCTCGCCCACCGCCCCGCCGAGCCGGCTCCCGGACCGGCGGCGCCGGCGACCGCGGCGGGTACGGCCTGTGCGACGGGCTCGTGGAACTACGTCGACCACGGTGGCGCCACCCGGGTTTCCGCCAACGCCCGGGTGGCCGTCTACGACGACGACGCCCGCGGCGCGGACGATCTCCTCACCACCGGTGTCACGGGCGCCGACGGCGGCTTCACGCTCTGCTTCGACAACACGGACGAGGAGGGCGGCGGCCAGGACGTCTACGTCCAGTTCGCCACCGAGAACCAGCACTGGGTGATACGCAACGGCAAGTCCCGCCAGCCGTATCGTTTCGCCTCCCCGGTCCGCGCCAACGTACCCACCGGCTCCACCGCCGGCATCGGCGCCTTCCAGCCCGCCGACGCCGCCCTGATGCGCGGGGTCGAGGCCTTCGACACGGTCAACACCGGCTGGAACTGGAAGCCCGGCAGCTGCTGGGACGCCCGGGACACCACCTGCCGCCGCGGCCTGGTCAACTGGGCGCCGGACTCCACCGACGGCACGTACTACTCGCTCCAGGACAACGCCGTACACCTCGCCGCCGAGGACCCCGACGCCCCCGTGCTCGTCCTGCACGAGTTCGGCCACGCGATGATGGACGACGTCTACGAGGACGCCTTCCCCTCCTCGCCCAACTGCAGCCCGCACTACATCACCAAGACCAGCTCGGCGGGCTGCGCCTGGACCGAGGGCTTCGCCACCTGGTTCGGCGTCGTGGCGCTCGGCGATCCCACCTTCCGCTGGCCCGGCGGCCGCACCCAGGACCTGGAGGGGCCGACCTGGGGGACCTCCGGCTGGGACAACGGCGACACGGTCGAGGGCCGCGCCCTCGGCGCGATGATCGACCTGTCGGACACGGCGAACGAGCCCGGAGACACCTGCGCGGAGAACCCGGCGGGGCCGCTGTGGAGCACCTTCCTCGGCCATGTCTCCGGCAGCTTCAGCCAGTTCTGGAGCCACCGCGCCGCCGACGGCCACGACGTGGGTGCGGGCGCCCTGTCCTGCCTGTACCACAACACGATCGACTACTGACCCGCGCGGCCGCACCGCCCGGCCTTCTCCGGCCTTGGGTGGTGCGGCCGCCGCTCCGCGTTGGTACCTTCCGTCCATGGCGACGGGGGAAGTCGGCGAAGCCCTGCGAAGACTGGGCATCGGCGTCACAGCGGTCCGGCTCTATCTGGCCCTGCTGGAGCTGGCGCCCGTACCACTGCCCGAGCTCGGCGCGGCCACCGGCCTGGATGAGGACGAACTGGCCGCCGCCTACGCGGAGTTGGTCGAAGCAAGGTTGAGCAGCGCCGCGACCGGCGACGGCGAGGCGGTCGCCCCGCTGCCACCCGCCGCCGGCCTGCAGTTCCTCGGCCGCCTCCGGGCCGCCGAACTCGACGCCTCGTGCATCACCGTCGCCGGGGCCTTCGACACCCTCCGCCGCCGCCGGCCGGCCGCGTTCAAGAACGACCTGGTCGAAGTGGTCACGGGCGAGGACATCGGCCCCCGCCTGCGTCAGACCTGGGCGGGCGCCTGCGACCAGATCCGCCAGTTCGACTCCCCTCCGTACTTCCCGATCCCCACCGCCACCGACGAGGCCCTCGCCACCCTCACCCGGGGCGTGACCCAGCGGGTGGTGTACTCCCGGGAGTCACTGGAGTACCCCGGCAACTTCAGGCGCAGCATCGAGCCGTGCATCGCCGCGGGCGAGCAGGCCAGGGTCGTGCACGCGGTCCCCGTGAAACTGATCATCGTCGACGACGCGTGCGCGCTGGTCTCCCTGTCGATCCACGAGGTCGACGTTCACCACACCCTGCTCGTCGTCCGCCCGTGCGGGCTGTTCTCGGCGCTGGTGGCGCTGTTCGAGCAGACCTGGCAGAACGCGCTGCCGCTGTACGACTCCCGCACACCGCCCCCGCAGGGCGCCGCCGCCCCACCGCAGCGCCCGCTGCCCGCCGACCGCCGCATGCTCGCCCTCCTCGCGGGCGGCGTGCCGGACGAGGACATCGCACGCGAACTCGGCATCAGCCGCCGCACCCTGTTCCGCCGTCTGGAAGTCCTGATGACCCGCCTGGGCGCCACGACCCGCTTCCAGCTCGCCCTCCAGGCCCAGCGCCGCGGCTGGCTGTGATCGAGATGTCCCCCGCCGCGCGCCGGGTGGGCAGCCGGCGTCGGGAGGTGGTCCCTGCGAGGAGGCGGTCACGTTCGCTCATCACGCGGTCCTTCCGTGATCGGGAGGACGCCGAAGACCGTACGGCCCGTCGGTAGACCCGTACGCCCGTAGGCCGGGGCGCGCCGCCGGGCGGGGTGGGCGGCGCGCCCGTGGAGCGTGGCTGCGGGGATGGCGGGTGCCGTTCGGCTACACAAGGGGGACCCGCTTCCGCGGCGAAGCGGCCCCGGTACGGCGGAGGTGACGTGGTGGTGGATGCTCCTGGGGGTGCCGGCGGGCATCGGCGGGACGGCGGCCCGGCGCGCAGGAAGGTGCTGGGGATGGGGCTGGCTTCGGCAGCCGCCTTCGCGTCGTCGCAGCCGTGGGCGGCCCCGGCAGCGGCCTCTCCCGTGCCGGAAGGCACGGCGCGCACGGCCGCGGATCCCGGTGCCGCACCGGGCACGGCCACGGCCCCGGCTCGCGGCTCGACGGCGCCGGAGGGCTGCCGGCTCGACGTGCGGGCCGAGAACGCGCTGCCCGGGGCCGCCGACTGGCGGATCACCCGTACCGGGGCGGCGGGCGCCATCGAGGGCTTCGCGGACCGCGTCAGCGTGTGCTCCGGCGAGACGTTCGGCCTGCACGTGTCGACGGCGTCCCCGTCCTACACCGTCTCCGCGTACCGGATGGGCTGGTACGGCGGCACGCGGGCGCGGCTGGTGTGGCGCTCGGAGGCGCTGCCCGGCGAACGTCAGGGCGCGGCGCTCACCGAGGCGGCGACGCGGATGGTGCGTACCGCGTGGCGGCGGACGGCGGTCGTGGACACCGCCGGCTGGCCGGAGGGCAGTTATCTGCTGCGGCTGGACACCTGCGACGGGGCCGGGCAGCGCTTCGTGCCGGTGACCGTGCGGGGCGGGCCGGTGCGGGGCCGGATGGTGGTGGTCTCTTCCGTGGCCACCTGGCAGGCGTACAACCGGTGGGGCGGATCCGACCTGTACAAGGGCACGACGGGCAAGAAGGGGTCCCGCTCGCTGGCCGTGAGCTTCGACCGGCCGTACGGCAGCGGGCGGGGCGCCGGCCAGTTCTTCGTGTACGAGGCGCCGCTGGTGGCGCTCGCCGAGCGGATGGGGCTGCCGCTGGCGTACGCCACCGGGGTGGACGTGGCCCGCGAGCCCGGGCTGCTGGACGGGGCGGTGGCCATGCTGTCGCTGGGGCACGACGAGTACTGGAGCCCGGAGCAGCGCACGCATGTCACGGCGGCTCGGGACGCCGGCATGAACCTTGCCGTGTTCGGCGCCAACTGCTGCTACCGGCGGGTCCGTTACGAGCCTTCGCCGGTGGGGGCGGACCGGGTCGTGGTCTGCTACAAGGACGACTACGCCGCCGATCCCGGCTTCCGCCGGGGCCGTCCACCGACGAACGACTTCCGCCGCAAGCCGGCGCCCGACCCGGAGAGTTCGCTGTTCGGCGTCATCTACGACGGCTACCCGGTGGACGCCCCGTACGTGGTATCGCATCCCGACCACTGGCTGCTGGCGGGTACCGGCGCTCGGCGCGGTGACTCCTTCGCCCATCTGGTGGGCGTGGAGTTCGACCGGGTGAACCCCGCCCATCCGACCCCGCGGCCGGTCGAGATCATCGCGCGCTCGCCGGTGGTGTGCAAGGGCCGGGCGTCCTACGCGGATACGGCGTACCTGTCGCTGCCGGGCGGCGCGGGGGTGTTCGCGACGGGCACGATGCGGTGGGTGGAGGCCCTGGACGCGAAGGGCCCGGCGGGCGGTAAGGCGAACCACGGCCTCGGAGCGGACGCCGGCCGGTTCACCCGCGTCGTGACGGAGAACGTCCTGCGGGCATTCGCGCAGGGGCCCGCCGGGCGGGCGCGGCCCGCACAGGACAATCTGATCGCCCATTGCGGGGAGGGCGCTGCGCCTTGCGGCGTAGCGTCCGGCGTGTAGGCGGCCGCCGCGGACCTGAACCACTACGGTCCAGGCCTGTCCGAATTGCCCTATTCGTGGGGGTCTGCCTTGCGTCGTCTCGTCGTTGCCACCACCGTGCTCGCCACCACACTCGCTTCCGGCGCCTGGCTGGCGGACGCCGACAGCCGCACGGACGGCACGCCACCCGGTGGCCGCGGTACGAACATCCTGGTGGTCGGGCACGACAGCCGCACGGGCCTGTCCGCCGCCGAGAAGCGGCGCCTCCACGTGGGCGGCAAGGGGTGCAACTGCACGGACGTGATGATGCTCCTCCACCTGTCGCAGGACGGACGCCGGGCGAGCGTCGTCTCCCTCCCGCGCGACTCCTACGTCGAGTACGCGAACGGCACCGGCCGGCGCGGCAAGATCAACGGGGCGTACGCGCTCGGCGGCGGCGCGCTGACGGTCAAAACCGTCGAGAAGGTCACCGGCCTGCACATCGACCACTACCTGGAGACCGGCTTCACCGGCTTCGAGCAGGCCGTCGACAACCTCGGCGGTGCGGTGGTCTGCACGGACAAGCCCCTCAAGGACGAGAACTCCGGCCTCGACATCACCGCCGGCGTCCACCAGACCAACGGGAACAACACGCTGCGCTACGTCCGCGCCCGCCACATCAACCGGCCCGGCGACCTCGGCCGCGTCCGGCGCCAGCAGCGCGTGGTGGCGGACCTGCTGGCCCGCCTCGTCTCCCGCGACGCCCTGTCGGGCCCGGTGAACACGGCCCGTACCGCCCGCGCGCTGCTGAAGTCCGTACGCACCGACGCCGGCACGGACCTGCTCGACCTGGTCCGCATCGGCCGGACCCTCGGCGCGCTCCGCGCGAACCAGGCGGAGTTCGCCACCGTGCCGATCCGGGAGTTCGACCACCGGGTGCCCGGCGTCGGCTCCACCCTGCTGTGGCACGAGGCCCGCTCGGCCGCGCTGTGGGCGGCGCTGGCGGCGGACCGGCCCATCAAGGGCGACCCGCGCATCCAGCCCGTCCCCGAGACCGCGGCCCCCACCAACCCGGCGGGGATCACGGTGCGCGTCGACGACGCGGACGTGGCCGAGGCGCTGCGCAAGAACAAGTTCAAGGTCACGGACACCTCGGCGTCCGCGCCGGCCGTCCGCCCCTCCGGCCCGCCGGTCATCCGGTACGCACCCGGCCTGGAGGAGCACGCGGCCACGCTGGCCGCGGCCCTGCCCGGCTCACGGCTGGTGGCCGTCCCCGGTCACGACACGGCCTTCGAGGTCACCGTCGGCACCCGGCCCGTCCGGGTGAAGACCGTCACCTACGACCGCAACGTCGCCGAAGGCGCTCCCGTGACCGGAGACCGCATCAGCTGCGCGGGCGCCGGGGCGTCCGCGGGCGCCCCGGCCGCTACCGCCCGGAAGCCGTAACGGTTCTCGGTGGCGCAGGACGGGGTCGGCCGGTCCGCGCGACTTTTCCCGCAGGCGCGCGCCGACCGGCTCCCTTCCCGACGCTCTGTCACACGCCTGTGACGCGGACCGGACCATTCCACCCAACAAGATCACTAAGTTTCTGTCTGCAGCCAGCAGCCCGAACTCAACGGCCTCCACCGGAAGAGACCACGGCATACGGCTCTCCTTCACCCACAGCACCGCTCCAAGGAGTCGTCATGCGTTCCGCCCTCCGCGCCACCACCGCCGCCCTCGCCCTCTTCGGCGCGGCGATCACCGCCCCCACCGCGGCCTTCGCGGCCTCTTCCCCGGCCGAGCAGGCTGCCCCCGCGCGCACCCTCGTGGTCGCCGAGAACTGCATCAAGAGCAAGGTCATCCCGTCCCTGTTCGACGGCCTGACCGTCAAGCTGACCAACAGCGCGCACACCGGCGCCAAGGCGCAGCTGCGCGACGAGAGCGGCAAGGTGCTGGGCACGGTCGACCAGACCAAGCCGCTGGACCTGGCCGCGGGCCTGCGGATCGACGGCGTGCTGTCCGAGGCGCCCGTCTTCAAGCAGCGCACCCAGGGCGGCTCCACCCCGTGGACCGCCACCGCGTTCCCGAAGCTGTCCAAGCACTGCTTCACCGTGGGCCGCCTCCACTCCACGACGAAGTACGGCAGCCTGACCGTCAAGACCTACAAGGCCGGCCCGCAGGTCTTCAGCTCGCACATCATCGAGAACGGCAAGCGCGTCGGCTTCCTGAGCCCGGCGCCCACCGCGTACCAGGACGTCCGCAAGGTCGGCCAGCGCTACGTCCGCCTCACCATCGACGGCGAGATCCACAGCTGGACCGGCGCCACCACCGTCTCCCCGAAGCTCGGCGTCTACAAGGTCGCGGGCGGTACGAAGGTCCGCCTGGTGAAGAAGGACGGCCTGTACGGCGTCCAGATGACCTCGCGCGGCACGTGGAGCAACTGGACGTACTTCGCCCAGGGCAAGTCCCTGATCCTCCAGTCCGACAACACCATCGTGGTCCTGAACGCGAACGGCACCCTCTCCAACTTCGTCTACGGCATCGCCCGCCAGACCGCCCCGGTCTGGAAGCACGCCTGACCGTCCGCCGACCGGCCCCCGCCGGCGCGGCCACCCGCTGACCCGCTCGCAGCTCACCCCACCCGCAGCACCCGCAGCACCCCGAAGGGGCGGCCCCCGGCAGACACTCTGCCGGGGGCCGCCCTGTTGGTGTCGACCGGTGTCAGCTCGTGCCGAGCGGCTCGGTTCGCCCGGTGTCGAGCTGGTGGTCGGCCCAGATGCGAGGAACGGCTCAGGCGCGGCGGGTCCGCCAGAGCCATGCCGTCGTGGCGGCCAGCAGGGTGAGCGTCGCGAGGTTGGCCAGGAGGACCGGGGTGTCGCCCGTCTCGGCGGCGCCGGCCAGGAGCCAGATGCTGATGGCGACCGTGGGCACGACGGCGGTGAGCAGCACGCCGGTGGTCTTCTGGACGGCGGTCCAGTGCACCGAGGTGCAGAGCAGCACCGCGCCGACGACGCGGAACAGGGTGCTGCAGAACTGCGCGGCGGGGACGTCGGGGAGGAGCACCGCGAGAAGGAACGGGAGGGTGAGCATCAGGAGCGGGACCAGGGGGTGCACCTTGCCGCTCCGGGCGGGTGCACCGGCACCGCTGCGGGTCGGGGCCCAGGCGGCCCCGTTACCCGCCTCGGCCAGCGCGGTCGCGGCGATCGTACGGGGGTCCCCCAGTCCCGCCAGGACCTCGCTGATCGCGACGTCGGGGTGTTCGGCGCGCGTCACCTCTATGTGTTCGGCGAGGTCGGCGAGGAGTTCCTGGCGGCGGTCGGCGGGGAGTGCGGAGGCCTCGCGCTCGACGGCGGAGAGGTAGTCGCTTACACGATCGGCAGAGGTCTTCATGCGAGGTCTCCGGTAACGGGGTGCGGGGAGGTCAGGAAGGCGTCGACGGCGTTGCGGAAGCCGGGCCAGACGCGGGCGAACTCGTCGAGCGCGGCCCGGCCGCCGTCGGTGAGCGCGTAGTAGCGACGGGGTGGGCCGGAGGCGGACTCCTGCCAGGTGGTGGTGACCAGGTCGTCGCGGCGGAGTCGGGAGAGCAGCGGGTAGACCGTCCCCTGGCTCGTGGCCAGGGCACCGGAGTCCCCCAAGGCGTTCACGAGTTCCACGCCGTAGCGGGGGCGGTCCCGCATCAGGGCGAGCACGCAGTACTCCAGGACACCCTTGCGCAGCTGCGCGGCTGCCCAGGCCTGCCTGGCCGAATCACCTGGTTCCATGCGATGCAAGATACCTGGTGAGGCAAGTAGACGGGAACGGGGGGCGCCGATCCCGTTGACCGGCGGTGGCCGGCGGCCCGCCATGGCCTGTTTCGTCCCGCTGCCGGCCAGGGGGCGGGGGCCGGGCGCGCGCCGGGGCGGGGCCGGCCCCGAACGAGTGGTCTGTCTGTGAAGCCGGCTCCCCGCCGGGGCGGCTTCGGCATTTTGGGAACAGCAGCAAAGGAGTACGCGATGGCCTTCGACCCGAGCGATCCCGCCGATCCGGCCGTTCCGGCCGATCCCACTGATCCGGCTGACCGCCGTACCTGACCTGACCTGACCTGAAGCACCCGATCGGAATCGAGGCAGGAATCCATGGATGCCGTGTGGAAGACCATCGGCGAGCTCGCGCAGCGCTTCGCGGGGCGCGATGACGAACGGAGGGTGCCCACCGAGCAGCAGTGGACCCTCCAGGTCCTGAAGATCGGAGAGGAGTTCGGGGAGGCCGCTCAGGCCGTGATCGGCGTACACGGCACGAACCCCCGGAAGGGCACGTCGCATTCGTGGGAGGACGTGCACGCCGAGGTCGCGGATACCGCGATCACGGCGCTCGTCGCCCTGGCCCGCATGCGGCCCGACGACGCCGCCGAGTTCTTCGCCGACGTGCTGGCCGAAAAGTCGAGCCGGTTCCTGATCCCGGCGCAGCCGTCGCTGGACGAGGTCGAGGGGGTCGAGTTCCTATGACGGACACCCGGCAGCCGCCATACCGGCAACCTCCGCCTCCAACCACCACCTGCGCCTACGCCCCAGCAGCTGCCACTCTGCTGCGTGGCCGATACGGGCTGCGGGCAGGAAGCCGCGACCACGCGCCGACGGTCGCCCGGAGCCGTTTCCGTCCGGTCGCGACAGCGGCGTCGAGCACCGCACCGGCCGCCTCGGCGGCGTAGCCGCGCCCATGTGCGTGCCGGCACAACTCGCCCGCCCGTCACGCCACTCGGAAGACCAGGGCCAGGACCTCCGTCAGGCGCCGCTTCAGCGCCTGTGCGTGCGGCGGGCGCACGGGAGCGGGGGCGCCGTCGATGCGGACGCCGGTGTCGGCGAGAAGGTACAGCATCCGCAGCGTGCGCATGGCGTTGGAGGTCTGCGCGGCCACGGTGGGGGCGCCGCGCCGGCCGGCGGCGAAGTCCGTCTCGATCGCGTCCAGCCAGCCGACGGCCTCGGCCTCGGAGAGTTCCGGCCGCGTGAGCGTGCGGGCGACGCCCTGGGCGAGCCGGTCGTCCTCCTGCTGGGCGAAGAGCGCGTCGGTCGGCGCCACGAGCCGCTGCGCCGCCAGCGCGAGCATCCCCTTCGGGTCGACCTCCGGATGGAGTCCGAAGGTGCCCAGCAGGTCGGCGCCGTGCGCGACGGCGTGGAGCCAGCCGAGCCGGGGATCGTACCCGCGCACGTCCGTCTCGGCCGGGAACCAGCGCCGGAAGGCGGCGAGCCACGCCGGGTCGAAGTCGCCGCGACCGACGATCATGTCGAGCACGAGCGGGGCGAAGGTGCGCGCCTGGATCTCGGGATGGTCGAACCGGTCGGCCATCACGGCGCCCAGCCGGGCGCGCAGCGGCCCGTCGATGACGTCCCGCTGGATCCACGTCCGCAGCACCACGTACGGAGCGCCGTCGCGGATGTCCGGGTCGGGGTGGCGGAGGGCCTCGGCCAGTTCGGCGGCGAGGGCGGGCAGTTCGGCCGCCGCCGGGGCGGGGCAGTCGTTCTCGTAGAGGTACAGCCAGCGGGCCGCGTCGATCGGCGGCCTGTCGTCGTCGGTTTTGATCACTGCCACACCTTCGGGGAGGCACCCCGACCGGGCAACCGATTATCGGACGGATGCGCGGCGGGCAGGCGGTCGGGGCCGGCGGGCCGACCGCCTGCCGCGTGGAGGCGTAAGGGTGTTGTCGCGGCTCCGGGTCAGCGCGGGGTGAGGAGGCAGAATTCGTTGCCCTCCGGGTCGCCGAGGACGGTCCACGGCACGTCGCCCTGTCCGAGGTCGACGTCGGTGGCGCCGAGCGCGCGCAGCCGGTCCGCCTCGGCCGCGTGGTCGTCACCGAGGTACGGGCGGAGGTCGAGATGGATGCGGTTCTTGACGGTCTTCGCGTCGGGTGAACGCAGGAACTCAAGGTACGGGCCGACGCCCTTGGCGGAGCGCAGCACCGCTTGGTCGTCGGTCACCTCGTGCAGGGTCCAGTCCATCGCCTCGCCCCAGAACCGGGCCATGGCCCGCGGATCCGCGCAGTCGACCACCACCGCGGCCATCGGCCCGGTGTCCCGGTAGATCTCCCGGGGTTCCAGTACGCAGAACTCGTTGCCCTCGGGGTCGGCGAGGACCGTCCAGGGGACGTCACCCTGGCCGATGTCGACGGGCGTCGCTCCGAGGGCCTGGACGCGCGCCACCAGCTCGGCCTGATGGGCCGCGGAGGTGGTGGCGAGATCGATGTGCACACGGTTCTTGACCGTCTTGGGTTCCGGGACGCGCAGGACGTCGACGAAGACGGCCGCGGGGTCGGGGTAGGCGATGCCCACGGGTTCGATGTTGGTCACGCCGGGCCCCTCGCTGGACACGCCCCAGCCGAGCACCTCCGCCCAGAACCCACCGACCGCGGAGTCGTCCCGGGCATTCATCGCAATTTGAACAAGCCGTGTCGCCATGGCGCCGACCCTATGTACACCGTCACGCATCGACAACCGCATTAGAGAGCAGCGCCGTGCCCGTGCCGCGGCCCGGCAGTCGTGCCGGGCCGCGGAGAGGCCCGCGCCCGGCGGACTCCTACTGGCCGTCGCTTCCCAGGACCGGTTCCGGTCCTCGGAGGGGAGGGCGCGGGCGGCGGACGCCGGAGGCCTACGGGACGAGCGCGGCGGGTTCCGCGAGCCGGGCGGCGGCCGTGCGCCAGGCTGCGGTCACCGCGGTGCGGGCCCGTTCGGTCAGGGCGGCCTCGTCCGCCGTCGGCTCGAGCGGTTCGCCCACGTGCACGTGGAGTTCGGGGCGGCGCAGCGGTGCCGTGCACAGGCCCAGGACCTGCTTGGTCGTGCTGCCCGAGGTGACCCGGCGGGCGCCGGCCTGGCCCACGGGCACCACGGGAGCCCCGGTTCGCTGCACGAGCCGGGACAAGCCGCTGCGGAAGGTCCCGGGCGCCGCTTCCGCGGCGTCCACTCGGTCCGGGAGACCGCCCTCCGCGTAGATCAGCACCAGGCGTCCGCGTTCGATCGCCTCGGCGGCGCCGTCCAGGGCGTTCGCCGCGCGCCGGTCGCCGCGGTGGACGGGGATGTGCCCTTCCCGGGCGAGCGCCCGGCCCAGGGCCGGGACGCGCCACAGTCCGGCGGTCGCCATGACCACCGGACGTACCCCGAGGCGGTGCAGGGCGGCCAGCACGATCGCGGGGTCGGCGAGCGAGGTGTGGTTCGCGGCGACGACGCTGCCCGGGGCGAGTTCGGCGCCCGCGTCGGTGGTGATCGTGAGGCGCCCGAACGCGGGCACCAGGACGTCGGCGAGGCGGCTCAGCACGGTTCGTTCTCCCGAGCTCGACAATGTTGATGTTCATCGTCGCCCGCGGGAGCCCCGGAGACCTGAGTACGCGCGCGCATCTTTCACGGCCGGTACCCAGGGGCGGCGGGGGTCAGATCACCAGGGGGGCTTCCGACCAGCGGCGGACCCGGTACGGGGCCCACCACAGGTGGTCGCCGAAGCGGAGGACGAGGGTCTCGGCCATGAGGTCGTCCAGGATCGGCCGCGGGATCGCGTCGGTGCGGGCGCCGTCGGTGAGGGCTTCGATGGCCTCGTGGTACTCCGGTTCGTCGATGGTGAAGCGGCGCAGTTCGCCGTAGCGCCGGTCGCGGACCTGGATGAACCCGGGGCCGTACCGGAAGACGCATTTGCAGATGTAGTACGCGTTGCGCCACGCGAGGGCCGTCGCGGCCGGGTCGGCGGTGCCGAGGACGGCGGTCGGCGGGTGGAGGTGGCCGTAGTGCCGCCAGGCGTCCGGGTCCGGGCCGGTGTGGATCTGCCAGTCGACCGAGATGGCCAGGCTGGACAGGTCGCCCACGAAGCTCAGCGCCCGGACCGACCAGGCCGCGTCGGCGGTGTCCGTGACGTCGACAGGCCGCGGGAGGGTGACGTGCCGGGCTCCGGCGGCGAAGAGCCGCCGCGCGGCCTCGCCGCCGGTGATGTCGATCTCGTAGCGGCCCAGGGACATGGCGGGCAGCGTGCCGACCGCGGGGTCGTAGTCCCGGGAGGCGGTCACGAGGAAGGGTGCGGTGCCGGTGAGTGCTGGGGTCATCGTCGTCTCTCTGTCGGGCGGTCGTCAGGCCGTCGTCGCGGCGAGTTCGGTGTCGCGGGCAGAGGTGTGCCGCATGAAGTCGATCCGCAGGAACTCCTCGTTGAGCGCGGGCGGCGCGATCTGCACGAACTGCCCGCTGTCCTCGAAGACCAGCCCGAGCTCCCGCCACCGCTTGAGGACCTCCCGCAGGGCCTCCTCGCCCACCTGGTGGTCCCCGCCCAGCTTGCGGGTGGCCGCCTTCACGGTGTGCGGCTGGTCGAGCAGCCGGAACAGGGCCAGTTCGAACGGGTCGGTCAGTTCCAGGTACGTCCAGTCGAAGGCCCGGCGCTTGCTGACCAGGACGATCCGGTCCTCCAGGTCGCAGTGTGTGAGGCGGCTGCCGGGGTAGTTCCGCTTCCAGCGCGAGAGGCCCCGGTCGAGGCGCTTGACGACGTCCTCGCCGATCCCGCGCGGCGGCACGTCGAAGACGTAGGCGAGGTCGAACATCTCGGCCTCGGGAAGGTCGTAGGTGAGCCGGTACGGCTGGGCGGGGCGCAGCTCGGAGAAGCCGAGCTCGGGCTTGTTGAAGTACGGGCTGAACCGCTCGATCGCGATCCGGGAGGACGCGCCGACGGGCGGGTTGAGGTGTTCCAGGGCGGCCAGTTGGGCCACCACGTCGTCGTAGTCCTCGGCGTCCTCGCCGGGGAAGCCGTGCAGGTAGTTCCAGGCCACCGAGAGGCCGACGGTGGCGGCGTCGCGGAGCATGCGGACGTTCTGGCCGCCGGTCACACCCTTGTCCATCAGGGTCAGCACCCGGCTGTTGAGGTTCTCGATGCCGGGCTGGACGAAGATCAGGCCGGCATCGGCGAGGGTCTGGAGCTGTCCCCGGCGCATGTTGGACTTGATCTCGATGTGCATCCGCAGGTCGAACCCGCTGTCGATGATGCGCGGGAGCACCGTGTTCACGTACCCCATGTCCAGGATGTTGTCGACGACGTACATGTCCAGGATCCGGTGCTTGCGGGCCAGTTCGATGATCTCGTCGTAGAACACGTCCGGGCTCTTGCTGCGGAACTCCATGAACGAGCCGTTCAGCCCGCAGAAGGTGCAGTGGTGCTTCTCGCCCCACCAGCAGCCGCGCGCGCCCTCGACGACCAGCTTGGGCTCGACCCAGTTCCGCGCGTGGGAGGCGGCGAGCCGCTCGAAGTACCCGGAGTAGTCCGGCGGCAGGATCGAGGCGGGCGGCAGCGGCTTGGTGCTCATGGCGTTGACCACGGAGGCGCCGTCCGCGCCGCGCCAGCACAGCCCGGGTACGTCGGACAGCGCCTCGCCGGCGTCCAGTGCGCTGAGCAGCGCAGGGAACGACACCTCGCCCTCGCCGCGCAGGACGTAGTCGACGAAGGGGAAGTTGCGGTGGACGGCTTCGCCCTGCTTGCCGTCGCAGTTGGCGCCGCCCATGGCCGTCGCGATGTGCGGGGCGAGGCGCTTGACGTACTTGGCGGCGGCCAGGGCGGCGGTGTTCTGCTGGAAGGTCGAGGTGAAGCCGACCACGTCCGGGGCGAGTTCGACGATGCGCTCGGCGATGTGCCGGACGAAATCGGGCGCGGTCACGTGCAGCGCCTTCGTCATCTCCATCCGTTCCCCGCGCACCTGGCTTTTCATCGCTTCGGTGAACTCGGGAACCCGCCACTGGGGGTCGTCGTAAAGGGCGGAGGAGAACACCCAGTCGCCGCATCCCAGGAAATATGAGCCGAGCGCGTAGTAGGAGTAGTCCTCCAGGGTGAATTCCGTGTTCTTGGTGATCCAGTCCACGTATTCGATATTGGCGTGGAGAACGTCCGCTGTGGCGTCCGGGACGCGTTCGTCGACACTGCGCTTGAGAATTCCGAGAGCCAGCGACGGAAGGTCGATCGGGGCCCAGGGCATGTTCACCAGGAGTACGCGCACGGCTGGCCTCTTCTCATGTGATCAATGCGTCGTCAATGCACGGAGCCGGTCATGTGCCGGACGGCAGTCGGGCGTCTGCCGGACGGCTGGCGGGCGGCCGGGTGTCGGGCTTCCGGCCGGGTGCGGTCGGCCGGTGTGATCGGGGCCGGTCACGCACGAGGTGCGGGGCCGGCCCCTTGGCACTACTTGTCCTCGTCCTCCATCTCTTCCGTGGAACGGAGGTAGATGACGACGCCGACGCCCGGCTTGCGGCTCTCCTCGTCGCCCTCGAGCGGGTCGCCGTGGATGATGTCCTTCTGCATGTTGTTCACCTCCTCTCCGGCTGCGGGGACGGCTCGGCCTGCGCGGGCGCCGGAGGCAGCCCGCGGCCGAGAAATCTGAGGGACCGCCGGATCACGGCCATGTGGTCGGCCCCGTCGTAGCCGTCGTGGCCCGAGTCCAGCCACATCAGCTCGTGGGCCACACCGCCCGCGCGCAGCACGTCCAGGTACGCCTCGACCTGTTCGGGCGGGCACTTGGCGTCCCGCCGCGCGGCGACGACCAGCAGCGGGGAGCGGATGGCGGCCGCGTACGTGGACGGGGAGGCGTGCGCGTAGGCCTCGGGCACCTCGTCCGGTGTGCCGCCGAACAGTGCGGTGTCCAGCGCCTGGAGGGCGGGCGTGGAGTGCCGGAAGGCCGTGACGCAGTCGGCGAGCGGCTTGACGGCCACCCCTGCGTTCCACAGGTCGGGGCGGGTTCCCATGGCCAGCAGCGTCAGGTAGCCGCCCCACGACGTGCCGCACAGGCCGACGGCGCCCTCGCGGCCGATGCCCCGTTCCAGGAGTTCGGCCCGGGCCCGTGCCAGGTCGGCGACCTGGGTGTGGCCGACGCCCTCGGAGAAGGCGGCGCGCCAGCGCGGCCCGTAGCCGGTCGAGCCCCGGTAGTTGACGCGGGCCACGGCGTAACCCGAACCGACGAGGGCCTGCACCATGGGGTCGTAGGCGTCGCGGTCGTGGTCGGCCGGGCCGCCGTGGACGAGGAAGACCAGCGGGTGCGGGGCGGGACGGTCGGCGGGTGTGGTGACGAAGGTGTGCACCGGTCCGTCGGGCCCGGGCGTCCACAGGTCCTGGCGGTGGCCGAACCGGGGCAGGCGCCACTGGCTCTGCCCGGGCAGCTGCCCGCCCGACAGGGACAGCGCGCGCGGCACGTTCACCGCGTCGGTCCAGATGAAGTGCACGTCGCCGTCGGCGGCCGGTGAGGCGTCCAGGATGCTGCCCTCCGGGGTGGGCACCGGGGTCAGCTCGCGGCGGTCGAGGTCGGCGGTGAACAGCCGGCTGCGGCCGTGCCGGTCCTGCCGGAGCAGGACCCGCGGGCCGCCCGCGCCGGGGTACCAGCGGGCGGTCGTCTCGGTGTCGAACGAGCACCAGGGCAGCAGCTCCAGTCCGCGGCCGGGGGCCCAGGTGCCGAGGTGGTAGCGGCCGGCCCGCTCGCGCATCACCAGCAGGAGGGTGCTGCCGGGCGCCGGAGCGGGGGACGCCGCCGGACCGGGTGAGGACGCGGCGGGCAACGACCCTGCGGGCAGCGGCGCGTGCCCGGGCGCGAAGCCGAGGGCCCAGGTGCGTTCCGTGGTGCCGGAGAGCACCGCGACGGTGGTTCCGTCCGGGGCCAGCAGGGTGACGGCGCGGGCGGAGTGCGCGGGTCCGGACACCGCCAGCAGCCCGCCGTCCGGCGCCAGGTCGCACAGCGTGCCGGAATCCGTCGTGTGGAAGACGGGTGTGCCGGTGCCGCCGCGCCGTCCCATGTGGACGCTGAGTCCCTCCGGGCTGCGGATGCCGACGGCCACCGGGCCGCCGTCCGTCAGCGCCAGTCCGGCGGGCCGCCCGTACGGCAGGCCGGCGAGCGCCGGACGGTCCGGGCCGCCGTCGAAGGGCTGGGTGCGCCAGGCGCCACTGCCGCCGCGGTCCTCGTCGAACCACCAGACGGCGTCGTCGGCGTCGATGGCGCACAGCAGGGTGCCGTGCGGGCGGTCCGTCAACTGCCGTCCGGTGCCGGTGGAGCGGTCCCACGTGAAGATCTCGCAGCGGCCCTCCGCGTCCCCGGTGTAGACCATCCGGTCCGGGTTGCGGGGGCTGGTCACCGGCAGCACCGGCCGGTAGACGCCGTAGGTGCGCGGGGCCGCCTTCGGCGGGGCCGGGGTCACGGCGCCTCCCGGACCACGAGCCCGGCCCGGACGGTCGCGTACAGCGCGAGGCCGGCGAACGCGCCCGCACAGCCCAACGCCACCGTACGGCCCCCGTACGCCGCGACCAGCACGCCTGCCGCCACCGGCGCGAGCACCGCGACGCCCTGGCCGGCGGTGCCCAGTACCGTCCCCATCCGGGCCAGCAGCCGGTCGGGGGTGACCAGCACCGCCCGGGTCTGCAGCACCACCACCACAGACGGCACGATCAGCGACACCCCGCTCAGCAGCAGCCCGTACACCCACGTGCGGGACGCGAACGCGAGCCCGGCCGCCGTCGGCACCATGGCCCACGAGGCGGCCGTCACGATCCGCGCGGCCGGCACCCGCCGTACGAGCCACGGCGCGGCGAGCGAGCCCAGCAGGCCCCCGACGCCCGCCAGGGTGAGGATGAGCCCGATCGAGGAGGGGCTGGCGCCCTGCGCGTGGGAGGCGAACACCGCGTGGAAGTACAGCGCGCCGAGCAGTGCGTTGATCCCTGCGGTCCACACCACCACGAAGCGCAGGAAGGGCTCGGCGCACACGAAGCGCAGCCCTTCGGCGAGGTCACGGGTGAAGGAGGCGGCCGGACCCTCCCGTTCGGGTGTCAGGTCCGCGCGGATCGCCTTGGTCAACACCGCCACCAGCAGGAACGAGGCCGCGTCCGCGAGCAGTGGCACCCACCGCGCCAGCTGGTACAGCACGCCGCCCAGGGTCGGCCCGACGATCTGCACCGCCTGGTCGCGGGCCTGTAGATATCCGATCGCCCGGGCGTACCCGTCGGGCGGCACCAGCCGCCGGATGGTCCCGGAGGCCGCCGCGCCGTAGGCGGCGCTTGCCGCCTGCTCGACCACGGCCGCGGCCAGCACGTGGACGAGGACGACGTGACCGAGGGCCACGGCCGCGAACACCGATCCCATGGCGCCCGCCGCGACCAGGGCCGCCGTGTACATCATCGGCTTGCGCGGCCACCGGTCGGCGAACACGCCCGCGACCGGTGAGACCACCAGTCCGCTGACCAGTGCGACCGACGCGACGAGTCCGGCGAGCCCGGCCGAATGTCCGGCGCCCAGCAGGATCAGCGGAAGAAAGAGGGAGGACGCGCAGGTGCCGAGACCGTCGACGGCGCCCGCCGCCCAGAAGAGCGAGAAATCACGTATTCGGAACGGAGACGAGGGCGGTGCTTTCGATAATTCAGGGCCGGAGGGTCTTAACTTCTCCTCGGCCTCGCCCATCAACTATCCCGCCCGGAGGGAATTGCCGACGCGAACGCACCCACAATGCCCCCTGTAATAGGCGGACTTACGGTTGTTGAGGGTTGCGATCGTAGCGAACACGTACACCCGTCACAACACCCACGTTCGAATGGGGTTCCTGATCAAGGAATGGGTTTTTTTGAGGGCGCCCGCGCAACCGGCTCAGGCGTAGCGGCGCTGCGGACCGCGGACCAGGCCGGCCTCGGTTTCAGTGAGGTGGGGATCCCCCAGCCGCCGCTCGGTGGCGACCGGCATGCCCGTGCGCGGGTCGGTCCCGCAGGAGCGGGCCACGGCCCGCAGGAAGCCCCGGATCAGCAGCCGCTCGTGCGGTCGCAGCACGATGCCGCGGAGGATGACGAAGGTCATGGCCACATCGACCTCGGGGCGGCCGACGCGGGCGGTGGTCCAGTCGATGGCCCTCGGACCGCGGTCCGTGAGGATGACGTTCTCCGGGTGCAGGTCGAGGTGCAGCAGGCGCTGCCACCTGGCTCTCCTTCCGGCTCCGCTCCCACTGACCACCGGGCGAAGCGGGGCCGGCCGGTTGCGCTCGCACCGTGCGGCGGGAGCGCGGCCGGCCCCGGAAGAGCGGGGTTCGGGAAGGGAATCAGAAATTGATCATGTGTCCGGCGATGCCGTGGATCGCTTCCTTCACGGCCTCGCCCAGTGTGGGGTGCGCGTGGACGTTGCGGGCCACCTCGTGGACCGTGAGGTCCCACTGCTGGGCCAGGGTCAGTTCGGGCAGCAGCTCGGTCACGTCCGGGCCGATGAGGTGGGCGCCGATGATCTCGCCGTACTTCGCATCGGCGATGATCTTCACGAAGCCGGTGGGGTCGCCGAGGCCGTGCGCCTTGCCGTTCGCGGTGAACGGGAACTTCGCGACCTTGACGTCGAAGCCCTTCTCGCGGGCCTGCTTCTCGGTCCAGCCGAAGCTCGCGATCTGCGGCTGGCAGTAGGTGGCGCGCGGGATCATCGGGTAGTCGAGTTCCATCGTCTCGGCGCCGGCGATGGTCTCGGCGGCGATGACGCCCATGGCCTCGGCGGTGTGGGCGAGCATCAGCTTCGCCGTGACGTCGCCGATGGCGTGGATGTGCGGCACGGAGGTGCGGCAGCGACCGTCGACGTCGATCGCACCCCGCTCGGTGAGAGCGACCCCGGTGTTCTCCAGGCCGTAGCCGGCGACGTTCGGTGCGAAGCCGATGGCCTGCAGGACCTTGTCGGCCTCCAGGACCTTCTGTACGCCGTCCGCGCCGGTGACGGTGACACGGACCTGCGGGCCGGACTCGTCGATCGACTCGACGCGGGTGGAGGTGAGCACGTCGATGCCGAGCTTGCGGTACTGCTTGGCGAGTTCCTTGGAGACGTCCTCGTCCTCCAGGGGGGCGACGCGGTCCAGGAACTCGACGATGGTGACCTTCACCCCGTAGTTGTGCAGCACGTACGCGAACTCGATGCCGATGGCTCCGGCGCCGGCGATCACGATCGACTGCGGCACGTCCTCGGCGAGGATCTGCTCCTCGTACGTCACGACGCGCTCGCTGCGTGCGGTGCCGGGCAGCAGACGCGGGGTGGCCCCGGTGGCGATGATGCAGTGGTCGAAGGTGATCGCCTCCGAGGTGCCGTCGGCCAGGTTCACCTGGAGGGTGTGCGCGTCGACGAAGTTGCCCCGGCCGTCGAACTCGGTGATCCCGTTCTTCTTCATCAGGTAGTGGACGCCCTTGACCCGGCCGTCCGCCACCGTGCGGCTGCGCCGGTACGCCTCGCCGTAGTCGAAGGAGACGGTGCCGTCGACCTTGATGCCGAAGGTCTTGGCCTCGTGCTGGAAGATGTGCGCGAGCTCGGCGTTGCGCAGCAGCGCCTTGGTCGGGATGCAGCCGACGTTCAGGCAGACGCCGCCCCAGTACTTCTCCTCGACCACCGCGACCTGCTTGCCCAGTTGGGCGGCGCGGATGGCGGCGACGTAGCCGCCGGGGCCGGCTCCGAGTACGACGACGTCGAAATGCTTGGACATGCGACTTCCTTAGCGTGGGAGCGGCGAGCGGCTGGGCAGGGCGTTCGGCACCCGTCCCGACGTGCCGCTGCGGTGAACGAGTGCGAGCGTAATCTCCCGTGTCCAGGCCGTGCCACAGGTGTTCGGACGCGCCGAAGGCCCCTCCGTCCCGTTCGAGCGAGGGGCGGGGCGGGGTGGGCCGATGTCGCGCACGCCACCGTGCGCGACATCGGCCCCCCGCACGTCTTGCGCGGGGCCGGACGGCCCCGGCGTCTCGGGGCGCGCTTCAGTCCGCGCGCCCGGTACCGCGATCGGGCGCGCTCATGTCCCCGGTCGCGGGCGTGCCGTCGGCGAGCCCGTAGCGCAGGTACACCGCGCCCTTCGGGCCGGCCGCCGGCGGTTCGAGGAGCGTGAGGTTCGTGGGAACCGCGCCCTGGTCGAACACCTTCTTCCCGGTGCCGAGCACGATCGGGTACACCCAGAGGTCGAGGCGGTCGAAGAGCTTCTCGCGCAGGAGGCTCTGCACCAGGTTCAGACTCCCGACGACCTTCACGTGCTCGTGCCGGTCACGGACCTCGCGCACCGCGCGCGCCAGATCCGGGCCGAGGTGCGTGGACCCGGCCCACGAGAGGTCGGGCGTGCCGCGGGAGGCCACGTACTTCGGGACGCCGTTGAAGAGCGTGGCGATCTCGTTGTCCTCGCCGCCCTCCTGGTGCGGCCAGTAGGCGGCGAAGATGTCGTACGTCCGCCGGCCCAGGAGGAGGGCGTCCGTGCCCTCGTACGCGGCGCCGATCTGCTCCCCTGCCGCCTCGTCCAGCAGGGGCGCCTGCCAGCCGCCGAACGGGAAACCCGCCGGGTCCTCGTCGGGGCCGCCGGGCGCCTGCCCGACGAGGTCGAGGGTGGCGAACAGCTCGATGTGGATCATGCCCAAGGCATACTCCTCATGAGTGGGTGGTCCCCCGGTTCGTCCGGCCCGGCGCGGGTCAGCCGAGGCGCTCCTGGTCCTGGATGTCGCAGTCGGTGTAGACCGTCGGCCGGGTCATGAGCGCCGAGAGCTGCCGGGCCAGTTCGCCGGTCTCGGGCGCGTCGCTGTTGGCCATGGCCGTCTCGTACGAGTCGAACTCGACCACGGCCAGGTAGCGGTTGGGGTTGGCCCGGTCCTTGAGCAGGGAACGGGCGGCGGGGGCACCCGTCCGGCCCTGCGAGCGGGCCTGCTCCTCGTACGCGCGCAGAAGCTCGCGCACCTCGTCGATGCGCTCGGTCTCGAAATCGATGATCTGCGCGAACTTCATGTGCCGGCTCCTCCTGGCGCGGGCGGCCCACGGCGCGGGCCGGCCTCCTGCCGCCAGCAAACACCGCCGCGCCCGCCACCCCGGGCTCACACGCCGTCGTCGCGACGATTCCGCGAGCCTGGCAGACGGCCGGCTGCGAACGGGCACCCGATAGGTTGCAGCCATGACTGAACTCGGACACGTCACCTGGCCGACTGCCCCGATAAGGACCGAACGGCTCGTGCTCCGCGAGTCCGAGGCCCGGGACCGCGCGGCGTTCATCGAGCTGTTCTCCTCGCCGGACGTGCACACGTACCTCGGAGGCCCTCGGCCTCGTGCCGAACTCGAACGCGCGGTGCCCGAGGTGCCCGGCCGGCGCCCCGGCGTCTTCGTGATCGATCTCGACGGAGCGATGATCGGCACGGTCTCGCTCGATCGGCGCGACGCGGAGCGTCCGGGGCACGTCCTTCCGGATGTGGGGGAGGTCGAACTCGGCTACATGCTCCTGCCGCACGCGTGGGGACGCGGGTACGCCGCCGAAGCGTGCGCGGCGGCGCTCGACTGGTGCGCCGCCGCGCTGCCCGGCGAGCCGGTGGTGCTCTGCACCCAGACGGCCAACGACCGCTCGATGCGCCTCGCGGTGAAGCTGGGGTTCACCGAGGTGGAGCGGTTCGAGGAGTACGGCGCCGAGCAGTGGTTCGGCGTGCGGCCCGCCGGCACGCCGTCCGGTTGAGCCCCCGGATCGGTTCGGGCGGGCGGGCCGCAGGCGGATGTCGGGTCAGTCCCACTGCTCGTCGGCGAGGGAGGTGACCGGCTGGGGCTTGCCGATGACGGCCACCGCGATGAAGAAGTTGATCTGGCCGATCGCGATCGTGAGGGTGGCGAGCGCCTTGTCGTCGTAGTGCTTCGCCACCTCCGCGTACAGCTCGTCCCCGACCCGCTCCCGGCCGTGCGGGGCCGGCTGGAGGGTCGCCTCCACCAGGGCGAGCGCGGCGCGTTCGGCGTCGGTGAAGTACGGGGCGTCCTGCCAGGAGGAGACCGCGGTGATGCGCTCCTCGGACTCCCCCGCCTTGCGCAGGAAAGCGGTGTTGAGAACGGTCAGGTAGGTGTTGCCGACGATCTGCCCGGCACGCAGGTGCACCAGGCTCATCGTGGCGCGCGGCACGGAACGGTTCCCGGTGGCGCGGAAGAGCGCCGCGCTGATGTCGTTCAGCTCCGGAACGAACTCGCCCGGGTTCGGCATCCGCGAGATGGGGGTGCTGTGCGTCATGGCTGCTGCTCTCCTTCGGTCGGCCTGATCGGCGCCTTCACAGCACTGACGGACCGGGCGCGGAGAGTGTGACGGCACGCGGAGACTCTTTTTCCGCGTCGTTCAGGGGAGTGCGATGGCGGCGTCGAGGCCGGCCGCGGGCCTCAGCAGCACGCCCCGGGCCGGAAGTTGACAACGTTTCAGCTTCAGTGGGCCGGAAATGTGGCCGAAAGACTTCCAGCATGCTGCGACATGTGAAATTTTACATGTCACACGTCAACGCTTCGTGTCCCCAGCACGCGGCACAACGGCCCCGGAGGCCCCCACAGATGCATCCGTTCCGGATATCGAAGGCCAACGCGCAGAGACTTCCGGCGCTCGGCGCGGCCGTCTTCATCACGCTCGGCCTGTTCACGCCACCGAGCCAGGCCGCCTCCGCCGGCGCCACGGCCCCTGCCCCGGCGGGCTCGAACGCACGAGCAGCCGCGGCCTCGGCGCCGCGGTCGATCCCGGTCCCCAAGTCGCCCGATGCGATGAGCAACGGCTCCCGTTTCCGGATCTCCTCGCAGGACAGTGCCGAGGAGTCCGCCCCGGCGCCCGCCCCCGCCGTCAAGCCCGTCAAGCCCACCAAGGGCTCCAAGCAGTCCACGGCGGCCGCCGCCGACGAGTGCGGCGACCTCTCCGGCGTGATCAACGCCTCGGGCAGCGCACTGGTCCAGCAGCTCAAGGCCCTCCCCCGGATCACCTGTACGTACCCGCTGTTCAACCTCACCGGTGACAACGCCCGCAAGGCCTTCCGCGAACCCCAGATGGTGACCGTCGCCAACGCGCTGCGCGACGCCTCCGCCACCTACTCGGGCGGCAACAGCGCCGCCATCGGGCAGCTGGTGCTGTTCCTGCGCGCCGGCTACTACGTGCAGGACAACAACGCGGACGTCGTCGGCGACTACGGCACCGCGCTGGACGGCGCGGCCCGCGGCGCGCTGGACGCCTTCTTCGCCTCCCCGCGCAGCAAGGACGTCACCGACGCCAACGGCGAGATCCTCAACGAGGTCGTCACGCTGATCGACAGCACCCACGCGGCCGGCCGGTACGCCGGCGTCGTCAAGTGGATGCTCGGCAGCTACGACGGCACCTGGCCCGCCCAGATGAACCTCGCCATGCAGCACGTCGAGTGGGTCGTCGAGAACGGCTTCAAGGCCAAGAACGACGACCGCGGCTGGCGGGCCGCCCTCAAGGCCGACCCCGCCATCCTCACCACCTGGGCCGGCTTCATCACCCGCAACAGCGCGCAGCTGAACCGCCTTGACGTGGTCAGCAACGTCGGCCGCTTCCTCGGCTACGCCCTCGACGTCCCCGAGCTCAAGGACCGGGTCCGGCCGCTGCTGAAGGACCTGATCAACCGCTACCCGAACGTCGGCCCCACCGCGCCGATCACCATGAACCTGGGCTGGTACACGCGCCAGTACGACAGGAACAACTGCGCGGCCTACGCCATCTGCGACCTGGGCGACCGCGTGCTCCCGGCGATCCTGCCGATCCAGCACACGTGCACCCCGGACCTGAAGATCCGCGCCCAGGACATGTCCCCCGGACAGCTGGCCGGCACCTGCACCAGCCTGGTCAACCAGGACGCCTACTTCCACCGGGTCATCGGCGACAAGGGCGCGATCCCCGGTGACGTGAACACCAACCTGGAGGTCGTCGTCTTCGACGACTACACCCAGTACTCGCTGTACGCCTGGGCCATCTACAACATCGACGTCGACAACGGCGGCATGTACGAGGAGGGCAACCCGGCCGCCGCCGGCAACCAGGCCCGCTTCATCGCCCACGAGGCCCACTGGCTGCGCCCGGACTTCCAGATCTGGAACCTCAACCACGAGTACACCCACTACCTCGACGGCCGCTACAACATGTACGGCGACTTCGACGCGAGCCTGACCACGCCGACCATCTGGTGGGTCGAGGGCATCGCCGAGAACATCTCGTTCGGCTACCGCAACCAGCGCAACGCCGACGCGATCGCCGAGGCCGACAAGAAGACGTACAGGCTCAGCGAGCTGTTCGACACCGTGTACGGCCAGGACGAGGACCCCGAGGTCAACTCGAGCCGGGTCTACCGCTGGGGCTTCCTCGCGGTCCGCTACATGCTCCAGGCGCACCCCGCCGACGTCCAGACCGTCCTCGGCAAGTACCGCTCCGGTGACTGGAACGGTGCCCGCACCTTCCTGAAGCAGACCATCGGCACCGGCTACGACGCCGGCTTCGCCACCTGGCTGACGACCGCCTGCGCGACCGACGACTGCGGACCCCTGCCGGAGGCCCCGTCCACCCCGCTGTGCACCATCAGCGACCCCCGCCAGTTCGACAAGAACTGCCGCCGGGACAACCTCGCGGCCGCCGCCGGCAACTACAGCTACCACTTCGTGTACCTGCCGGCCGGGCTCAAGGAGCTGACCATCACCAGCAGCGGCGGCACCGGCAACGCCGACCTGTACTACGGCGGCGGCAGCTGGGCCACCACCGGCAACTACCGGGCGAAGTCCACCAACGCCGGCAACGGCGAGACCCTGACGATCGCCGACCCGCCGTCCGGCTGGGTCTACTTCAGCCTCGCCGCCGCGCAGGACTTCAGCGGCGTGAGCGTCTCCACGCAGTCCAAGTGAGCCGGCCCGCCGGGGCCTGACCCACGACGGCGGTACGGCGGTCCCCGCCATCCGATCACGGATGGCAGGGGCCGCCGTCCGTCGTCAGTGCGGCGCCACCAGCTTGATGCCGACGCCCCGCACGGTGCGCAGGTAGCGCGGCGCGGAGGCCCGTTCGCCGAGTTTGCGGCGCAGCGCGGAGACGTGCACGTCGATGGTCTGGTCCTCGATGTAGGCCTCCCGCCACACGTCGGCGAGCAGCCGGCGCCGGGACACCACCGTGCCGGCGTGCCGGGCCAGGAAGGCCAGGAGGTCGAACTCCCGCCGGGTGAGGGGCAGTTCACGACCCGCCAGGTGGGCCGAGCGGGCCAGCGGGTCCACGGTGAGCTCCCCGACCGTGACCGGGCGCATCGGGTCGGCGGCCGCGGCCTGTCCGGCGGCCGGGCAGGGGGCGGTGCGTCGGAGGACCGCCGCGAGGCGGGCGACGAGCTGGGCCCCGGAGAACGGTTTGACCAGGTAGTCGTCGGCGCCCGCGTTCAGCAGTTTGACGATCTCGTTCTCGTCGTCGCGGGCGGTGGCCACCACCACCGGCACGTTCGATATGCCCCGGATCATGCGGAGGGCGTCTCCCCCGTCCAGGTCGGGCAGGCCGAGGTCGAGCACGACGGCGTCCAGCGCGCCCTGAGTCACCTCGCGCAGGGCCCCGAATCCGTCTCCCGTGCTGCGCACCGTGTGGCCGTGCTCCGAGAGGATGTCCATGAGGGAGGCACGGATGCTGGGGTCGTCTTCGACCACGAGTACGCACGGCATGGCGGACACCCTACAGTCGCCCTGCCACGGCCCGGCCGGTACGTTCCCGGGTGCGCCGCGGGGCGCCCGGCTACGGGAAACAACAGGTCAACGGGGTGGCGGCAGCCGCGCGCAGGCCGCTTCGGATCAGGCAGGCGTGCCGAAGTCCTGGGTCCACCAGGGGCCGCCGGCGGTGCTGACGCCGACGCCGATCTCGGTGAAGCGGCAGTTGAGGATGTTCTCGCGGTGGCCGGGGCTGTCCATCCAGGCGTCGACCACCGCGGCCGCGTCGGCCTGGCCCATCGCTATGTTCTCGCCGTACCCGGACCAGTCGTATCCGGCCGCCTCGATGCGGTCCCGCGGCTGGGAGCCGTCCGCGCCGGTGTGGGAGAAGTTCCCGGTGGCGGCCATGGTGTCGCTGTAGCGCTGGGCGGCTTCGGTCAGGTCCGAGTCCACGGTGAGGGCGCTGCAGCCCGCCGCCGCACGCTCGACGTTCACCAGGCGGACGACCTCCTGGGCCTGGCCGCCTCCCGCGGGCCGCGGGGCGGCGGGCTTCGGCGCCGCCGGCCTCCTGGTGGCGGACCTGGCTGCGGCGGCCGGCGACGGCCTGGCGGCGCGGGACGGGGTGGCCTTCGGAGTCTTCGCGGGGGTGGACGGGGGCTTCGTGGCCGACGGCGTGGGGGTGGCGGAGGCCGTCGGGGCGGCCGGAGCGGACGTCGCCGGTGCGGGAGCGGGAGCGGAGGACGAGGCGGCGAGGGCGGTCGCGCTCGGCGTACCGCCGTCGAGGGCGACGGTGGTACCTGCCGTGCCGGCCGGGGAGCCGGTCAGCTCGGCGCCCGCCACGAAGGCCGCAGCGAGAGCGAGGACTCCCGCGGCCGCCACGGCCACCTTGACGCGCGGGGGCCGGGGAGCACGGTGCCCGCCTCGGCTGCGGGCGGCGACACGGGGACTCATCTCGGAACCTCCAGGGGTGGGCAGGGTCGGGCGCGGGCGGGCACGCACCCCCGGGAGGAGCGCAGCACCCTGGCGGACGAGCAGCACCCCGGCAGGAGCGCGGCGGAATGCGGCCCGCCGCCCGTCACGACCGGATCGTAGGCGGGCCACGGGCGCCGGAACACCGGCCGCGGGAACCGCACAGGAGGTGGCGAGGCGCTCCTCGGGTTGCCGAAACCCCTTCAGGTCTCCCTCGGGGCACCGCTCGTGCCGTCCCGGCGCAGTCGCCCGGTCCCCCGCTCCCGGCCGGGCGGAGGCACCGCTTCCGTGCCGAAGCTCACACCGCGACGGCGGATGACCACGGCCCGCCGGCTCGGCCCCCACCCGGCCGCGGGCCGCGCTCCGGCCGCCGGCGGCCGGCCCGACTCGGGCGGCCCCGGGCAGGGCGAGAGGCCGTGGGGGGCCAGCGCGGTGGGCCCGTCGGCCGTCGGACACACTGATGCCGTGCCCCGCCTCACGCGCTACCTCCTCATATGGCTGTCGTGCACCACGGCCAGCGTCACCGCGGTCATGCTCACCGTGTACTTCGTGATCGGCCTGACCCGCCCGACACCGCCCTCCGCGCGGTCGGTCCAGGCGGTGTACCCCTCCCCGTCGGTGCTCGTGGGAGCCCCGGCCTCGGCCGTGGCGGACCCGCCGCGGACGCCGACCGCGTCCCCCGCCCGCCCTTCGGTGCAGGCGTCCCCGGCTCCGCGGACGCCTTCGCCCACGCCCAGCCGGCTGCCGGCCGCCACCACGCCCGCGCCCCGGCCGTCGCCGCAGTGCAGCGGCGGTCCGGGACTGCACACCGTCCCGTCGCAGGGCGGGAAGGTCACCGTCCAGTACGGGCGGACCCGCGTGTGCTTCGTCTCCGCGGTACCCGCCCCGGGATTCCGGACCGGTACGCAGCAGACCGGTCCGGACACCCTGGTGGTCGTCTTCACCAGCGACGACCACCGCTCGCAGATCACGGCGACCGTCGTGCCGACGGCGAGGGCCAGCGTCCGCGAAACCCGAGTGTGAGCCGTTCCGGGCACACCCCCTGCGCTCCTCCTCCGGAGAAGCCCGGCCGCCGCGAGCCCTTCCGAACCGGCCCCTTCCGCCCGGTCCCCGCCCCGCCCCCACCCCGCACGACCTGCACGGCGATCCCTGACGGCCGCCAACCTGAGCAGTTCCTTAAGCGTCCCTGAGGGGACCCGTCAGGACGGCTCCGGGGGCCCTGACGGCCCCTAGGCTCACGCTCGGTCAGAACGGATCTCTCCCTCCGGCGGGCATGCCGCCGGAAGGGCGTTCCGGCCCGCTCCGCACCGGCCGTCTCCAGGCCGCGGAGATCCCGTACCGACTCAAGGGGTTGATTCGCCATGGCCGCACACCGGCGCGCACGCACCTCCCGCATATCGGGCCTCGTCCGTTTCTCGGCCGTCTCCCTCACCGTCGCGACCGCTGCCCTGGCCACGGCCTGCGGCGGCTCCGACGCGAAGGGCGAGGACGCGCAGAGCCTTTCCGCCGCCACGGCCCCGGACGCGGCCGCCGCCCGGACCGGGGCCGCCGCCCTTCCCACGGCCGGCCGCGCCTCCGCGTCGGCCTCCGCCCCTGCGTCCGCGTCCGCCACGCCCTCCGCGTCTGCTTCCGCAGCGGTGGAGGCCGCCGTACCCGCGGCCCGGCCGGCCGCCTCCACGGCTCCCGCGACCGGCGGCAAGGACACCTCCGAGCCCGAGGCGGCACCGCGCCCCGCCGAACCGACCACGAAGCCGGTCGTCACCCCCACGAAGACCGGCGGCGGTTCGGGGTCCGGCGACTCGGGCTTCACCACCGGATACCCGTCCGGCGGCGCCCGGCAGGCCGTCAAGGCGGCCGTCGCCGCGGCCAAGGCCGACGGGAAGAAGGTGCTCATCGACTTCGGCGCCAACTGGTGCGGCAACTGCAAGGCCGCGGACAAGGTCTTCGGCAGCAGCGCGGTGGGCAAGCAGCTCGACGCCTCCTACCACGTGGTCAAGGTCGACATCGGCAGCCAGAACTCCGACAACTTCGACCTGCTGCGCGGCTACTGCTCCGGCGAAGGCGCGTACAAGATGCCGGTGCTGGTCGTCCTGGACGGCAACGGCAGGGTCCTGACCGAGACGCATTCGACCGGCAACCCCAGCCTCACCGCCGACGGCCTGGGCGCGTTCCTGCGGCAGTGGGCCTGATGGCCGCGCACCACCGGGCGCACCGCGGGGCGCACCACCGGAGGCGCCGCGGACCGGCCGCGGCCGCCCTGCTCCTCCTGTCCCTGGCGGCCGTGGGCTGCGGCGCAACCACCGGGGCTGCAACCACCGGGGCCGCGACGGCCGGGACCGAAGCCGACCCCCGTCCGGGCGACGGCTCGGGCTCGAGCCCCAGCGTCGTCCCGGCAGCGCAGCGCCCGGCGGCCCCCCGCACCGCGGGCCGGGACCTCTCCGGCCGGGAGCTCGGGCTCGACGCGTACCGCGGCAAGGTCGTGGTGCTCAACGTGTGGGGCTCCTGGTGCGCCCCCTGCCGGGCCGAGGCCCGGGAGCTGGAGGCGCTGCGCGGCGCCCTCGCACCGCGCGGCGTCCGGGTGCTGGGCATCAACGTCCGCGACCGCTCGACCGGGCCCGCCCGGCAGTTCGAGAAGACGTACGGCCTGCACTACGCGAGCATCCACGACCCCGCCGGGAAACTGCTCCTGGCCTACCCGCCGGCGCTGCTCAACCCGCAGGCCATCCCCTCGACCCTGGTCGTGGACCGGCGGGGCCGGATCGCCGCGGCCCTCTCCGGCCCGGTCACCCGGGCGCAGCTGGAGCCGCTGGTGGCCCGTGTCGCCGGGGAGCGGACATGACCGGCCACGCGTGGCCGGCCCTCGCGGCGGGCCTGGACTCCGGCGCCGTGTCGGGCACCCTGCTGCTGGCCGTGCCGGTGGCCGTGGCCGCGGGCCTGGTGTCGTTCCTCTCTCCGTGCGTCCTGCCCCTGGTGCCGGGCTACCTCAGCTACGTCACCAGCCTGTCGGTGGCCGACCTCGCCGGGGCCGGGGGCGGGCGCCGGGGCCGGATGCTCGCCGGGGCCGCGCTGTTCGTCCTCGGCTTCAGCACCGTCCTGGTGTCCGGCGGCGCCCTGTTCGGGTACGTCGGACGGAACCTGATCGCCCACCAGGACACGATCTCGCTGGTGCTCGGGCTGTTCACCGTGGCCATGGGCCTGGCCTTCGCGGGGTGGCTGCCCGGCTTCACCCAGCGTGAGCTGCGCAGCCGGCACCGGCCCGCCTTCGGGCTGCTGGGCGCCCCGCTGCTGGGCCTCGTGTTCGGCGTGGGCTGGACCCCGTGCATCGGGCCGACCCTGGCCGCCGTGCAGGCGCTGGCCTGGAACGAGGCGAGCGCCGGACGGGGCGCCCTGCTGATGGTCTGCTACTGCGTCGGGCTCGGTGCTCCGTTCCTGCTCACCGCCCTCGCGTTCCGGCGGGCGCTGGGCGCGTTCCGCTGGGTCCGCAGCCACCACCGCGCCGTCATGCGGGCCGGCGGCGCCCTGCTGGTGCTGGTGGGGATCCTGCTGGCGACCGGACTGTGGTCCGACCTGGTGTACGCCCTCCAGCTGCGGCTCGCCGACACGGGCCCGGCGCTGTGAGCCGTGAGCCGAGCGCTGTGAACCCGGCGCCGCCGACCGCTCGCCAAGGAACGGCGCCCCCGCGCCCGCGCACCACCCGAGCATCACACCGTACGAAAGAAGGACGACAGCACACCATGAGACGACACGCACCCGAGGGGCTCCCGGCCGCCGCGGTCGGCCGCACGAGCAGACGCCGGACCGCCCGGGCCGCCCGGACCCGCCGGGCCTGGGCCGCGGCCGCGCTGCTGGCGGTCACCGCGGTCACCGGCTGCGGGGAGGAGCCGGATCCGGAGCCGCAGCGCGCCGCCGCGGTCACGCAGTTCAACGAGAACGGTGTCACCGTCCGGCTGACCGTCTCCGACTGGGAGTCCTCGGCGGGCACCGTGGTCGCCACCTTCACTCCCGACGAGGCCGGCTTCCACCTGTACCCCACCGATCTCCCCGCCCAGGGCGTCGAGGGGGTGGGCCGCCCCACCCGGGTCCGCCCCGCTGACTCCGTCGCCGCCGCGGGGAAGCTGACCGTGGACGCACCCGTCAAGACGATCAAGGTGCCCGGTGTGAACGGCGCCGTGCCGGTGTATCCCGACGGACCCGTGACGGCCACGCTGCCGGTCCGGGCGACCGCGTCGGGCCGGGCGGAACTGCTGGTCAGCTATGCGAGCTGTAGTGCGACGGAGGGGTGTACGATCCCCGTGGCCGACCGGGTCGTGACCGTCCACACCACCGCGGACCACCTGTCCTTCACCACCGGCTGACGGTTCGTCGCCCACGGCCGGACGGTGGCGGCGGCCGGACGGTGGCGGCCGGCCGCGCCGCATCCCGTGCCGGACCCGGGGGGCTGCCCGCGGCACCCGCTGCTGCGCCGCCACCCCGCCCGTGCCGCCGCCGCGCGGCCGACCCCGTTGGAGCGCTGTTCCCGTGACCCGAGGGCCCCGAAGAGCCGGCGACGAACGCGGGGCGCCGCGGTGAGGCGTTCCCTGGCGGGGGTGGCCCTCGCGGTCACCTCGATGGTCGCCCTGTCGTTCCTCATCCCCCTGGGCCTGCTGGTGATGTCGCTCGCCCGCGAGCAGAGCGTCACCGCGGCCGAGCAGAGCGCCGCGGCGATGGCGCCGATCCTCACCCTCACCACCGACCCGGCCGAGCTGCGCGAGGCCGGCGCCGGCCTGCGGGCGGCCGAACACCTGGTCATCCACCTGCCGGACCGCCGTACCGTCGGAGGGCCCGGGCACGCGCCGCCCGACCTGCTGGGCCGGGCCTCGGGTGAACGCGAGTCCATCTCGCGGGACGTACCCGGCGGATGGATCTACCTGCAGCCGGTGGTCCTCCCCCAGGACCGCGTCGCGGTGGTGGAGAACTTCGTGCCCGACGACGACCTGACACGCGGCGTGTCCCTCTCCTGGAGCGTCATGGCCGGTCTCGCCGTCGTCCTGCTCGCGGGCTCCGTCCTCGTGGCGGACCGGCTGGGGTCCGCGGTGGTCACCGCCGCGAAGCGGCTGGCCGAGGCGTCGCGCCGACTCGGCGCGGGGAACCTGGACTCCCGGGTGCAGCCGAAGGGTCCGCCCGAGCTCAAGGAGGCCGGTACGGCGTTCAACACGATGGCCGACCGGATGTCCGACCTGCTCGCGGTGGAACGCGAACTGGTCGCCGACCTGTCCCACCGCCTCCGGACGCCGCTCACCGCGCTGCACCTGGCCGTGGAGCGGATCGCCCCGGGCCCCGAAACCGGCCGCATCCACGCGGCGGTCGCCGAGCTGGAGAAGGAACTGGGCGCGATCATCGCCGAGGCCCGCACCCCGCTGGCCGTGGGTCCCATGGGGCGGGTGCTGCGCGGTGACGAGGCGCACGACGGGCCGCCCGGCGACGCGGAGCGCTGCGAGCTCGCCGACGTCGTACGGACCCGGGCCGCGTTCTGGTCCGTGCTCGCCGGCCAGCAGGGGCGCCCCTGCGCGGTGCACGTCACCGACGAGCCGACACCCGTCTGCCTCCCGGAATCGGACATCACCGCCGTCGTGGACGCGCTCGTGGGCAACGTCTTCCGCCACACCGCGTGGGGCGCGGCCCTGTCGATCTCGGTGAGCCGTACCGCGCACACCGTGGAACTGGCAGTCGACGACGCCGGCCCCGGCATCGCCGACCCGGACGGAGCCGTCGCCCGCGGCGGCAGTACGGGCTCCACCGGGCTCGGCCTGGACATCGCGCGCCGGGCCGCGCTCGCCGCGCGGGGCGGTGTCCGCATCACCCGCGGCCCGCTGGGCGGCGCCCACGTCGCGGTGACCTTCGGCCTGTCCCCGGCGGCGCCCCGGGAGCGGCCGCGCTCGCGCCGTCGGCGGTGAGGGTTTCGGCGACGGCGCCGGGGAGCCAGTCGGTGGTGTGCAGGAAGGAGAAGCCCAGTTCCTTCGCGCGGGCGTTGCTCATGGCGTAGTGGCGGTCGAAGGAGAACGCCGACGCCTCCTCGCCGGCTGGGACGGTCCGGTGGACGGCCTCCCGGCCGGCCTGTCCGGCGACGACCGCGGTGAATTGGACGACGTCGAGCGGGCCGTCGGAGCAGGCGTTGACCGGGCCGGTGAAGCGGGAGGTGGCCGCCCACAGCAGCAGGTCCGCCAGTTCCTCGTAGTGGATGAAGACCGTGGGCAGCGCGTCGGCGTGCACGGCGATCGCTTCGCCCCGGGCGATGCGCCCGGCGTAGTGCGCCAGTCGGCCGGTGAACTCCCGCGCGCCGCCGCCGAGCACGTGGGCGCTGCGCACACTGGCGAACGCGAACCCGCCGGCGCGGGCGAGGACCGCCTCCGCCTGGCGCTTGCCCTCGGCGTAATGCGCCTCCCGGTACGCGTCGTCGTGCCAGGGCAGGTCCAGGGCGACCGGCCAGGCGGCCGGGTCCACGTGGTCCTCCGGCACCGGCGTGCCCGGAGGGACGGCCGGGAGCGCGGCGGTCGCGGGGTCGTACACCTCGATCGTGGAGGTCATGACGTAGCGCCCGGTGCGGCCGTCGAAGGCGCGGGCGGCGACGGCGGCCTGCACCGGGGTGTAGCAGACCTGGTCCACCACGACGTCGAAGGTGCGGGAGCCGAGGGCGGCCGTCAGGGCGGTCTCGTCGTTCCGGTCCACCACGAGGTGCTCCACGCCGGCGGGCGGCAGGCCGGAGCCGCGGTTGATCACGGTCACCTCATGCCCCGCGCCGTGCAGGCGCTCCACCAGGAGCCTTCCGAAGTAGCGGCTACCGCCGATGACGCAGATCCTTTGCATGCCCCCATCCTGGGCACCTAGGGTCATCAGCAGAAGTCCCGACCTACTGGTTGCGTGTTAAGGAAAACTGTTGATCGATGTGCAGCGGCTCCGTGTCCTGCGAGCGGTGGCGGAGCACGGCAGCTTCAACCGGGCTGCCGCGGCGCTGCGTCTCACGCCCTCGGCCGTCTCCCAGCAGATGGCCGCCCTGGAGCGCAGCCTCGGCGCCCGGGTCGTCGCCCGCAGCACGCGCGGCGTCACCCTCACGGCGGCCGGGCGGATCATGGTCGGCGCCGCCGAGTCCGTCGCGGCGGAGCTCGAACACGCACGACAGCAGGTCGCCCGGCTCAGCACCGGCCGCACCCAACTCACCGTCGCCACCTTCACCAGCGGCGGCAGGCTCCTGCTGCCCGCCGCGCTCACCCGGCTCACGGCGGTCCATCCCGGCACCGTGCTCCACATCAGAGAGGGCGAACCCGAGGACACCCTGCCACTCGTGCGCCAGGGCGCCGTGGACCTCGCCCTCGCCTACCACTTCGACGGCCCGCTGCCCGCGGGGCCGGGCCCCGGCTCCAGCCTGGAGTGGACGCCGCTGCTGGAAGACCCCCTGCACGTCGTCCTGCCGCACCGGCACCGGTTCGCCGGCCGCGAGGAACTCGACCTCACGGAGCTGGCGGCCGAACCGTGGGTGCTCGGCTGCCTGAAGTCCGAGGCGTACCTGCGCCGCTACGCCGAGCGCGCCGGCTTCGATCCGGACGTGCGCGGGAGCACCACCGACTACTTCTTCGCCCGCTCGCTCGTCGCCGCGGGCATGGGAGTCTCCCTGGTCCCCTCCATCGCGCTCGCCCCGGAGATCCCGGGCCTGTGCACCGTCCCGATCAGGGCGCCGGGTCCGGTCCGGCACATCGGCGTCGCCGCCATCCCCCGCGCCGACCGCCCCCACGTCACCACACTCGTCCACACCCTCCGCGACCAGGCCGCGCGCCGGCACGAGGGGCGTTGATCCCGGGCGTTGATCCCGGGCATCGCCCGAGGCGGCGGGCTTCGTCGTCGGAGCGGGGCTTGGCAGACTCGGGGGGACCGTCCACGCCGCGCGCACGCGTGACCCGAGAAAGCAGCCGATGATGTCCGAGCCGATACCGGGCCCTCCGCAGCACGCCCACAACCCCTGGGCGCCTCCGTCGCAGGATGCGACCCGGCCCGCCCGTCCGGAGGCGGGACCGGAGCAGGGGCGGGAGCAGGGCCGGTGGCCCGTCCCGCAGCAGGGCCCGTACGGACCCGTCCTGCCCGGGCCGCCGCCGCCCGCCCCGCCGTACGGGTGGGGGCTGCCCGTACCGGCGCCCGGGCCGGTGGCCGCGCCGCCGGGGGCCGCGTACCACGAGCAGGGGCGCAACGGGCGGCAGCGCGGTGGGGCGCGGGTCGGTGAGTTCTTCCTCGCCGTCGCGCTCATGGTCGCCGGGCTGGTGTTGGCGCTCGGCGGGTCCGCCGTCATCGGTGCGGTCCTCGGGCTCGATTCCGCCCCGGACGACAGCGAGCGCTTCTTCGCCGACCCGCTGCTCGACAACGCCGTCATGCTGGTGGCCCTCGCCCTGTGGACCCCGGCCGTGCTGATCGCGGTCCGCGCGTGCGGCGGACGGCCCGCCGGCACGCTCGCGTCCGTCACCGGACGGCTGCGGTGGGGGTGGCTGGGCCGGTGCTTCGGCCTGGCGGCGGCCGTCCTCGTCCTCCAGAACCTCGTACTGGTCGTCTGGAGCCTGTTCCAGGACGGCTCCGAGGCGGTGGCCGGGGACTTTCCCGGCTGGCCCGCACTGCTGTTGAGCCTGGCCGTGCTGTGGGCGCTCGTGCCCTTCCAGGCGGCGGCCGAGGAATTCGTCTTCCGCGGCTGGCTGGCCCAGCTCTTCGGCGGGTTCCTGCGATCACCCTGGCCCGGGGTCGCCGTGGCCTCGGTGCTGTTCGCCCTCGCCCACGGCTTCGGGCAGTTGTCGGGGTTCCTGCTGCTGTGCTATTCGGCGGCCTGGTGGGGCTGGCTCACCATCCGTACCGGCGGCCTGGAGGCCGTCATCGCCGCCCACACGGTCAACAACCTGATCGCCTTCTCGCTCTCCGCCGTCTTCGGGGAGCTCTCCGACCAGAGCACCGCGGCCGACGCCCCCTGGGAGGCCCTCGTGGCCGAGCTCGTGTTCACGCCGGTGTTCTGCCTGCTGGCGGCGCGGCTCGCCGACCGGCGCAAGATCGCGGCCCGCACCCCGGAACTCGCGGCCTGACCCCCGCCCCGACCGCCCCGGCCAGCCGCCCCCGCCGCCGTACCCGCCCGTCTCCGCCCCTCCGACGCGTCACTGCAGCTTCGAGAGGTCGACCGAGTCGGCGGGCTTCGGCGGGACGGCCCGGACGGGCTCGTCGAAGTCGGAGAACACGGCCTGCTTCCGGTCGTCGTCGCCCGTTCCGGCGCCCTGGAGCCGCAGCAGGTACGGCTTGTCCTCGGTGGACACCTGGAAGGTGGTGGTCTCGCCGTCGTGCCGGCTGGTGACCGTGATGGCCGGACGCCCGTCGACGGTGGTCCGGGAGCCCTTGGCCAGCCGTTCGCCGACCGGCTTCGAGGCGAAGTCCTTCTTGTAGGTGTCCAGGTCGCAGAACTCGGCGAAGTCGCGCAGCATCACGCTGCCGGTGGTGCCGTGCAGGTAGCGGCCGTTGATGAGTGCGATGGCGTCCTCGGCCGCGCCGCCGGGCACTTGGGCGCGCAGCAGGGCGTCGTCGAGTTTCATCCACACGTCCGTGCCGCGCTTGATGATGTCGGCGTGGCCGGAGCCGCCGGCCGGTGTGACGGTGCCGACGCAGTTGCCCTGCACGTCGAAGCGGAGGTCCAGGGCGGTGGTGCCGGTCGGGTCGGTGACCTCGGCCACCATGTGCATCGACGTGGTCGCGGACATCGCCGCACGGGAGGCGTCCGCGATGGCTTGGGCGCTCTTGTCGGCGATGCCGTTGTCGTCCGCTCCGGCAGCGCCCGCGCCGACGGCCGTCAGGAGGAGCACACCGACGGCGCCGGCGGCCGCAGCGCGCGCCGCCACGGCCACAGCCACTGCCCGTGACACGGACATCGGGCCACCTCCCTGCGGTTTCCCTCCGGCGAACCGGTCACCCGATCAGCGTAGGTCCGCGCCCCCCGAGCCGCAGTCCGAGGCACCGTCCGGGGCCGGGCCGGAGTCGGGCCGGAGTCGGGGCCGGAGCCCGGCCGGCGAGGACGCCTTCCGTGCGGCGTGTCCCGCGACATCCCGTCACTCTCCGCAGTTATGGTGACGGTGGGTGCGCGGTGGCCGTGGCAGCCGTTTCGTCCTCCGCGTGGATCCGCGCCGTTCTCCTTCACTCACCTTCCCCCTCTCAGGTGTGCGAGTGCGCCCTGGAATCGGAGCCGCCATGCGAGTGATCGCCTATTTCATGCACGAGAGCGAAGAACAGGCGGCGCTGAGCATGCTCGGCAACGCCACCCGGACCGACAGCTACGTCATCGGGGACATCGCCGAGAGCGCCGTCGCGGATCTCGAGGGCGCGGGCCTCACCGTCGACTCGCTGGACTCCGTCAGCAGCGCCGAGACATCGGCCATGGCCCGCGCCCGGGTGACCGGCAGGTCCGCCCTGCCCGAGGGGCTCGAGAACACGGAACCGCTGCCCGTCGCGCCCGGTGACCGCGCCTCCTGGCTCGTCCAGCTCGGCCAGCCGCTGCTGGAGGAGTTCCGGGAGGAGATCAACGCCACCGGCGTCGAACTCCAGCGCAGCGTGCCGGTCAACGCGTACGTCGCGGTCGCCAGCGAATCGCAGGCCGGCCAGCTCAGCAACCTCGACTTCGTGGTGTCCGTGGAGCGTTACGGGCCCCAGCTCTCGGCCCCCGCCCGGCTGCGGGCCGGCCACGCCCCCGCCCCGCCCACCGCGACGGAATCCAGGACGGCCCCCGACGGCCGCATCTGGGACCTGCGGCTGACGGATCCGGCCGCCCGGGACACGGTCATGGCCTGGCTGGACGAGCACGCCGACTCCACCGACGTACGGCTCATCGCCGCCGCCGCCCACCGCATCCGGCTGAAGCTCCCCGAAGGGTCGCCGCTGGAAACGGAGATTCCCCAGCTCCCCGAGGTGCTCGACATGGTCGAGTACGTCCCTCCGAAGCTGTTCAACGACCAGGCGATCCGCCTGATGGGCGTCACCTCCAACGGAGCCTCCGACGGCGTTCCGTTCACCGGCAAGGGGCAGATCGTCGCGGTGGCCGACACCGGCCTCGACCAGGGGCATCCCGACTTCCAGGGCCGGATCGTGGAAGTCGTCGCGCTCGGCCGTCCCGGCGACAGCGACGATCCCGCCGGCCACGGCACCCACGTCGCGGGCTCGGTGCTGGGTGACGGCTCCGCCTCCCAGGGCAAGATCCGCGGCGCGGCCCCCGAGGCACGCCTCTACTTCCAGTCGGTGATGGACGCCGCGGGGCAGCTCGGCGGGCTGCCCCTCTCCCTGTCCGACGGCCTCTTCGAGCCCGCCTACCAGGCCGGTGCGCGCATCCACAGCAACAGCTGGGGCGCGGCGACCGAATCCGCGTACACCGTCGACTCCGACGACGTCGACTCGTTCGTGCAGAAGCGGCGCGACATGCTCGTCATCATGGCCGCCGGCAACGAGGGAACCGCGGGCGTCCGCATCAACTCGGACAAGGGCTTCGTGGACTGGGCGTCCATCGGTTCGCCCGGGTCCTGCAAGAACGCCCTCACCGTGGGCGCCGCCCGCAGCGACCGGACCAGCGGCGGCCTCTCCGAGCGCACCTACGGCAGCGCGTGGCCGAACGACTTCCCGGACCCGCCCATCGGCGCCGAGCGCGTCTCCGGAGACCCCGAGTGCCTCGCCGCGTTCAGCAGCCGGGGCCCCTGCGACGACTTCCGCGGCAAGCCGGACCTGGTGGCGCCGGGCACCGACATCCTCTCCGCCAGGTCCTCCCTCGCCCCCGCGAACCACTTCTGGGGACTGCACCAGAACCCCCGGTACGCCTACATGGGCGGCACCAGCATGGCCACCCCGCTCGTGGCGGGCTGCGCCGCGCTCGTGCGGCAGTACTACGTCGACAAGCGGGCGGCGGAACCCAGCGCCGCCCTCGTCAAGGCGACACTGATCAACGGGGCCCGCACCCTCTCGGGAGCCGACTCGTCGGCCAACGACCCGCACTACCACCAGGGGTTCGGCGCCATCCACATGCCGACCACCCTCCCCCACGACGGCACGGCCGACTTCGGGCTCGAATTCGTCGACACGTGGCAGAAGCCGGCCAAGCAGTTCCAACGCACGGGGGAACGCAAGCGGTTCCAGGTGACGGTGGGAGCGGCGGGACCCTTCAGGCTGTGTCTGGCGTACACGGACCTGCCCGGCCGCGGCCTCCAGAACGACCTCAGCGTGATCGTGCAGGCACCCGACGGCACCAAGCACGCCGGGAACGCGGGACTGCCCGGTCTGCTCCTGCGGAGCGACTGCACCAACAACGTCGAGGTCGTCCGGCTCGACTCGCCGCCCGCGGGCAACTACCTGATCCAGGTCTTCGCCCGCAACCTCCTCGCCGGTCCGCAGGACTACGCACTGGTCGTCACCGGCGACCTCGACAGCCCGGTGAAGCAGCTGCCCAACTGAGCCCGACGGCCGCAAGGGCCTGCCGCGCCGGCCGAAACGGGCCGGCGCGGCAGGCGTCGTCGCTCGTCGCGGCCGGGCGGCCGCGGGAGGTCAGATCATGCTCTTGTAGATGTTCCAGCCGGTGCCGAACTTCACCCGGGGGGCGAAGGTCGCGGTGCCGGCGTTGCCCGTCGAGGTGTACAGGTACATCACGCCGTCGGGGAGGCGGGCGAGCACGTCGCCCTTGCTGTCACCGTTGATGTCACCCGGCACGACCAGCGCGTCGTAGATGTTCCAGTTGCTGGCGATCTGTTCCCGGGCGGCGAAGGGCGCGGTGGACGTCCCGGTGCCCTTGTAGAGGAAGAGCCGGCCGGTGGTGTCCCGGGCGAGCAGGTCGGGGCGCCCGTCGCCGGAGTAGTCGCCGGAGCCGACGAGGGAGTTGTACGTGTTCCAGCCGGTGCCGATCTTGATGCGCGCGCCGAGCTTGGTGTACAGCATGCCGTCGCCGGGGTGCAGCCACAGGGTGCCGCCGGAGTCGCGGCTGAGCAGGTCGCCCTTGCCGTCACCGGTGAGGTCGCCGGGGCCGACCATCATGTTGTAGTTCCACGACGAGCTGACCTTCTGGCCGCGGATGTACAGGTCGCTGCCGATGTTCTGCACGTAGGCGGCGTGGTTGTGGCTGTTGAGCGCGGTGGCGTACGCGTTGCGGGAGCCGGGCGTCTCCTTGCCGACGTTGATCGGCGGCGACAGGTAGTCGCCGTTGGCCAGGGCGTACCACTTCGCCATGACGTTGTCCGCGGACTGGGTCATGAGGTTCTGACCCTTGCCGTAGAGCTGCGTGGTGCCCGCGCCGACGATGAACCTGTTTTCTTCGTAGCCGTCGCCGAAGTACTCGGGACCACCGAACTTGCCGCCGCCGATCGACTTGAACCAGTACTGCACGCCGTCGTACTTGCGGGCGAGCAGGTCGCTGCGGCCGTCGCCGTTGCCGTCGTCCGAGCCGGTGATCATGTTGTACGCGTTCCAGCCGGTGCCGACCTTGACGCGGGGCTTGAGCGGGGCGGTGGCGCTGCCGGCGCCCTTGTAGAAGTACAGCTCGCCGGCGAGGTTGCGGGCCATGACGTCGCCGAGGCCGTCGCCGTCGACGTCGTTGGCGCCGACGATCTGGTCGTAGATGCTCCAGCCGGAGCCGACCTTGACCCGCGAGTTGAAGGGCTTGCTGACGCTTCCGGTGCCCGTGTACAGCCACAGGCCGCCGGTGTGGTCGCGGGCCAGCAGGTCGGGGCGGCGGTCGCCGGTCAGGTCGCCGGTGGCCATGACGCGGTTGTAGGTCTGCCAGCCGCTGCCCGACCACTTGGGCGCGGACGTGCTCTTCACACCGGCCTCGTAGAGCGTGAGGACGCCGTCGAAGGTCAGGGAGAGCAGCTCGGGCTGGGTCGTCCCACCCACATCTCCCACCGGCAGCAGGTCCTTGAACGAGGAATCGGGGTCGACCTTGTCGATCGTGTACTCGACCCAGGTCTGGAGCGACGACAGGTAGACGGCCGTGACCTGGTCGTATTCCATCGTGATCATGTCGCTGCGGCCGTCGCCGTCGAGGTCGTGCCGCGGCTTGGCCGCAGCGGCCACCCGCGACGACGGTGCGGCGAGGCGGGGCATGACGACGGTCGGGTGCCCGCCGGCGCGGCGCGGCGCGGCATCGGAGGCCGGCTCCGGCGCCAGGGCGGTCACGGGCCGCGCGACGGTGGAGCCGGGTGCGGGGTGCCGCGGGGCGGCGGTGCTCGGGGCGGCGGCGAGGGAGCCGGCGGCCAGGGCGAGTACGCCCCCGGCGGCCAGGGCGCGCAGGCGTCCGCGGTGTGGTGAAGTCAAGATCCCCCCTGAGGATCGAGCCGTGGAGGCCCGCCCGGACACGTCCTGCCGTGTGACCGGGAACACGCATCGGTGCGTGAACGGTTCCCCACTTCCGTCCGTGCAGGGTATGCCGTGCCACCGACAGCGGAGGAGCCCCCCTCGGGGTCGACTCCCCTGTCCGGAGGCCCAGTTGGTGGCCCGAGGCGACCGCTTCGCCCGCCGGCCGGCGACGCCCCGGGCGTGACCGGACCGGGACCGCAGCCTCAGGCTCCCGGGACGCCGGCCGGACGAGCATGAGGCACATCGAAGCCGCACCTCCCGGGACGGCACGGGCCCTCGCTCCGGCCGTCCGTCCGTACCGGAGCGCGCCGCCTCGCAGGATCCAGCCATCGAGGAGATCTCGTGAGCCACCACAAGAAGCACCACACAAGGCCGCACAAAAGGCAGCACAACGGCCCGCTTCCCGCGGCCGATGCCGTACGTGATCTTTACGACTACTGCGTGATCGGCGGGGGCGCCAGCGGTGTGGTCGCCGCCACCGAGCTGGCGGGTGCCGGACACCGCGTGCTGCTCCTCGAAGAAGGCCATCCGGTGACCCCCGGCACCCATCTGCGCACGGCCGAGAGGACCTGGGAACGGGCACTGGCCACCGGCGATCCGGCGCGGACGGCCAATCCGTGGGCGGCACGCGCGCTCGGCGGCGGCACGATGTTCTTCGCCGCCATCGCGTTCCGCTACCGCGAACTGGACTTCCGGGCGCATCCGTACCTCAGCCGGGACGCGCTGCCCGCGCAGTGGCCACTGGAGTACGAAGACCTTCGCACCTGCTACGACGAGATCGAACGCCGGCTCGGCGTGGCGCGCTCCGACACCGGGGACCCGTGGCAACCGCCGTCCGCCCCGGCCCGGCTGCCGCCGCACGACCACGACGATCGCGCACGGCTGATCGCGGACGCCGGGACGCGGTTGGGACTCCATCCCTTCCCCACTCCGCTCGCGATCAACTCCCGCCCCTACGACGGGCGTCCGGCCTGCACGAAGTGCAGCGGCTGTACCGAGTACGCCTGCCCGGTGGGAGCGAAGGGCGACGTCGTACACCGCGTGCTGGAAGGCGCCCGCACCGCCCTGACCGTACGCACCGGCGCCCGGGCGGTCGCGTTGACCGGCGACCGGCCCGACCGGGTCGACGCGGTCGAGTGGATCGACACCGCCACCGCCCGCCGCAGGACGACCCGGGCCCACCGCTTCGTCCTGACGGCCAACGCCGTGCAGACGGCGAGGCTCCTGCTGGCGTCGTCGACGCGCTGGGCGCCGAACGGTCTGGGCAACAGCTCCGGGCTGCTGGGTGCCGGGCTGTCGGTCAAGCTGAGCGGCTACGTCGGCGGCCAGGTCGACGGCGTCACGGGCCCCGCTCCGGGCGGACCGCACTCCACCGTCGCGTTCACCGACTACTACCTGCACACCGACGTCCCCGGGATGCTCGGAGGCATCATCTACCAGGCCAACCCGGTGTTCGGCGGAGACGCGGGCTCCCTGCGGCTGCACGTCCTGGCGGGCGACCAGCCGATGGAACGCAACCGAGTGGTCCTCGCCCGTACGCGCGACGAGTTCGGCGTGCCCCGGGTGGTGATGGACTACCGCATCCACCCCAGGGACTCCCAGCGCCTCCGGTTCCTCGCCGAGCGCGCCGCCGACATCCTGCACGCGGCGAACGTCGGGCAGGTCCGGTTCGAGCCGACCGGATTCCAGCGCGGCAGCCGGCATCTCCACGGCACGTGCCGTGCCGGAGGCGATCCGCGCACCTCGGTGACCACACCGGACGGCCGGCTGCACGACCTCGACAACGTCTACGTGGCCGACGCCGGCGTGTTCCCGTTCGCCGGCGGAGTCAATCCCGTCCTCACCATCCAGGCCAACGCGCTGCGCATCGCACGCCGGCTGGCCGGCCGGCGGCCGTCCGCCGGCAGCGGCCTCGCCGCCCCGTCCCACCCGCACGCTCCCACCCGTTGGAAGTGATCCAGCCATGTCGAACATGTCCGAACTGATCGTCCGCGCCCGGGCGGTGACCGCGAGCCCGCGCTGGGACCTGGAGAAGCGCTTCCCCGTGGTGGCCGACCGGGCCGAGGGCTGCCACATCTGGGACGCCGACGGCAACCGCTACATCGACTACACCTCGTGCAGCGGCGCCGCGCCCCTGGGCATCGGGCACCCGGCCGTCGTGGAAGCCGCGATCGACACCCTCCGCAGAGGCGGAATCGTGCCGAGCACCCTGTCGGCGGCCCGCATCGAGACGGCCGAACTGCTGCTGTCCTTCTTCCCGTTCGCCGACCGGGTCCGGTTCTTCCGGACCGGCTCGTGCGCGACCACCGCAGCCGCACGGATCTGCCGGGTGCACACCGGGCGGCGGCTGGTGCTGACCAGCGGGTTCCACGGGTGGCACGACTGGCATCTCCAGTCGGCCTTCGGCGGGTTGCCGGGCCGCGACGCGGAAACCGTGGATTTCGGCTACGACCTGGACAGGCTGGCCGAGCTGCTCGCCGAGCGGTGGCGGGAGGTCGCCTGCGTGTTCGTCACGCCGGAGGTCAACTTCTTCCCGCACTCGTTCCACGTGGAACTCGCCCAACTGGTGCGCGGCCACGGGTGCCTGCTGGTACTGGACGAGGTGATGAGCGGGTTCCGCTACCGCCTGGGAGGCTACGCGGCGGCCGCCGGGATCCGGCCCGACCTGATCACGTTGAGCAAGGGGCTCGCCAACGGCATGGCACTGTCCGCGGTGGTCGGCTCCGGCGAGATCTTCGACGGCGCGGAGGCCGCCTACCTCGGCTACACCTACCAGCGGGAGGTCACCCCGTTCGCGGCCGCAGCGGCGAGCCTGCGCGCCTTCCGCTCGGACGATCCCATCGGGGCGATGCACGCGGTGGGCGCGGCACTGATCGACGGATTCAACGGGATCTTCGAACGGTCCTCGGTCCCCGCCGTCGCGTTCTCGTGGCCGTCGATGTTCCGCGTGCTCTTCACGGATGACGGGATCGGCGAGGCGTTCTACGCCGGGCTGCTGCGGCGCGGGGTACTGATGGAGTACCGCGGGGTGCACATGATCTCTGCCGCGACGTCCACCGACGACATCGCGCTCACGCTCCAGGCCGCCGAAGACAGCCTGGCCGAGGCACTGCGCAACGCCCGGGCGCCGCAACGCCGTTCGGGCGTGAGCGACACCGACGCGCACGCCGAGGCCCGACGGGCCTTCGGCGCCACCCTGCGGAGCATCGGCACGTGGTGGCCGGGCTTCTCCCCGGACCACGACGCCTGAGGGTGGTCCAGCACCCGGGATCACCCACGGACAGACACACCAGGGGAAGCCATGCCGCTGACGACCTTCTCGCCCGTCTCCGGACTGCACGCGACTCATCGCGGAGCCCTGCGGTCGGTGCGGCTGGTGTTCTTCCTCACCGGCACGCTGTTCGCGAGCTGGGCCGCGAGGATCCCGACGGTCAAGGACCAACTCGAGCTGGACGACGCCGGCCTGGCGGTCGCCTTCTGCGGACTGAATCTCGGTGCGGTGCTCGGCCTGCTGCTCGGCGGCCTGGTCACGACGGTCTTCGGCAGCCGCCGGACGCTGCGCGTCACGGTGCCGCTGTTCGCCGTGTCCCTGTCCGGCCTCCTGACCGCAGGCGACCTCACCGGGCTGACGGTCGCCGTGGCGGCCTTCGCCTTGGCCAACAGCGTGGTGGACGTGGCGATGAACGCCCATGGGGTGGCGGTCGAGCGGACGACCGGGCGGGCCCTTCTGTCCGGCATTCACGCACGCCACAGCCTCGGGATGATCAGCGGTTCGCTGATCGGCGCGGTCGCCGAGCACAACGGGGTGCCGCTCGCCGCGCACTTCGCCGTCGTCAGCGTGCTCGTGGCCGCTGCGGCGGCCTGCGGCACCCGGCGGCTGCTGCCGCAGCCGACCGACCCGCTCTCCCCGGCCGACCCGGTCCGCCCGGCGGGGGCGGGGGAACCGCCGACGGAAACAGGAAGGGGGGAACGGACGGCATGGACGGCGGAACGCCCGGCACCGCCCGGAGCACGGACCGTGCGCGGCGCGGGCGCCCGCCCGACGGCCAGACTCGTCGTCCTGGGTCTGCTGGCCTTCTGCGTGGCTCTGGCCGAGGGCGCCGCCAACGACTGGGCCGCTGTCTACCTCCGTGACGAGACGGGGGCCACCGCCGCCCTGGCCGCGGCCGGTTTCGCGGTCTTCGCCGGGGCGATGTTCCTGGGCCGCCTGGTCGGCGACCGGCTCGTTGCCCGGTTCGGGCCGATCCGGCCGTTCCTGGCCGGCACGCTCACGGCAGGAGTCTGCCTGGGCGCGGCCCTGCCCGCCGGCAGCACGGTGGCGGGTCTGCTCGGACTGGCCCTGTTCGGCTTCGGCATTTCCTACACGCTGCCGCTGATCCTCGCCGCGACCGGCTCGGCGCCGGGGCGGTCTCCGACGCGGGCGATCGCCACTGTCTCGATCCTCGGCTACCTGGGGTTCTTCACCGGCCCCGCGCTGATCGGCGCCGTCGCCGACGCCTACGGCCTCACCCTCGGCCTGGCCGTACCCGTATTGATCGTGCTCATCGCCGCCTCGGCGTCCCCCTCCCTCCGCTCCCGCAGGTGAGCGCCCGGCCCGGGCCGTGCGCCAAGTCGACGACACCGTCTCGGCAATCGGCCTCCCCACCGTCAGCCCTCGCCCGCCGTCGGCTGCCGCCTGCTCCTCGTGCCGGTTCGGCCGGCACGGGGAGCAGGGAGCGACGGGCGCGTCAGGCGACGGCGGTGCCTTCCAGCTCCACCAGTTGGCCGGGGATCGCCAGCCGGGTCACGCCGAGCATCGTCGAGGTCGGCGCCACGCCTGCGGCGCCGAGCCGGGCCGCCAGTACGCCGTAGTGCCGGAAGAGCAGGTCGACGTCGGTCGTGTAGACGTTGAGCCGGACCAGGTTGGCCAGAGACATGCCGGCCTCGCCGAGCACGGCCTCCAGGTTGTCGATGCTGAGCTCCAACTGAGCCGCGAGGTCCCCGTCGTGCCGGGGCTTGCCGTCGCCGCTCATCGCGGTCTGACCGGAGATGTACAGGGTCCGTGTGGGCCCGGAGACGACCTCGCCCTGGTTGAATCCCAGCTCCTTCGACCACGTCACCGGGTTGACCGCTGTTCGTTCCACTGCCACGTCAGCTCCATTCGATTCATCGGTAGTACGTCCGTCCCTCGGCTCGGCAACCGCCGGCTGTGACGTCGCGTCAACGACCCTGCCAACACATCACGACACCTCCTGTCATGTATTCCGTTAGAGTTTTCGCCATGCGTGCCGACCGGTTGGTTTCACTGGTGCTGCTGCTGCGCCGGCGCGGGCGGCTGACAGCGGACACGCTGGCCCGCGAGCTGGAGGTGTCGACCCGCACCGTGCTGCGCGACATCGAGGCACTGTCCGCGGCCGGCGTCCCGGTCTACGCCGAACGCGGCAGGCACGGCGGTTTCACGCTCCTGCCCGGTTTCCAGACCGAGCTCATCGGGCTGAACCACGACGAGGCCATCGCCTTGCTGGCCGCCGGATCGGGGCGCGGCGAGCAGGTGTTCGGTCTCCGCTCGGCACTCGCCTCGGCCATGCGGAAGGTGGTCGACGCGCTGCCCGAAGGCCACCGGGCCTCCGCGAGCGACGCGGCCCAGCGGTTCTTGGTCGACCCCGAGTCGGACCTGCTCTCACGCCGTCCGGCCGTGGAGGACGTACCCGACAGCGCGATGATCGAGGTCAGGCGTGCGGTGCTCGCCGGGCACAAGCTGCGGATCCACTACGCGGCCACGGGCCAGGCCCCGACGTGGCGCACGGTGGATCCGATCGGCCTGGTCACCGTACGGGACCGGGGCTATCTGCTGGCCACGAGGGACGGCGCGGACCGCACCTACCGGCTGTCGCGGGTGCTGGCCGCCGAGGAACTCCCCGAGGCGGCACAGCGGCCGAACCGGGTCGATCTGGACCGGATCTGGCGGGACCGGTCCGCGCGGTTCCTCGCCGACGACCACATCGCCGTGCTGGTACGGGTGAACCCGGCGCGGCGGGAGGAACTGCTGGACAGCGCGCTGGCGGTCCGCACGGAGGAACCCGACGCGGACGGCCGGCTGCGGCTGGAGGTGACGTTCCAGGACGCCCGGCACGCCGAATGGGCGCTGTGGCAGCTCGGCACGGACGCGGAGGCCCTGGCCCCGCAGTCGTTGCGCGCCTCCTTGCGCGACCGTGCCGCCGCGATGGCCGCCCACTACGGGGACTTCCCCGATCAGCGCGACGGGACCCGGTAGGGGCGGCGCGGTCAGCGGCTGCCCGCGGCGGGGGCGAAGGGGCCGTCCAGGGCCGCCCATTGCAGGAGCAGGACGGTCTTGCCGTCGGTGATGCGCCCGTCGCGGGTCATGGCGAGGGCCTCGGCGAACGGCATTTCGAGAACCTCGATGTCCTCGCCCTCCTCGGCGAGCCCGCCACCGCTTCCGGTCCGGTCGGCCGGGGTGTAGGGGGCGGCGAAGAAGTGGAGGCGTTCGGTGACGGAGCCGGGGCTCATGTAGGCGTCGAGGACGCGGGTGAGGGGGCCGAGGGTGACGCCGAGCTCTTCGGCGCTCTCGCGTCGGATGGCGGTCTGCGGGTCGTCCGCGTCGAGCAGTCCTGCGGCCGCTTCGACGAGCATGCCGTCGGGGTGGCCGTTGACGTAGGCCGGGTAGCGGAACTGGCGGGTGAGCAGCACGCGGCCGCGTGCGGTGTCGTAGGGCAGGACGACGGCGCCGTTGCCGCGGTCGTACGTCTCGCGCTGCTGGGTCTCCCAGCGTCCGTCGCGGCGGCGGTAGTCGAAGGTGGTGCGCCGCAGGACGTGCCAGCCCTGGGAGGTGAGTTCGACGTCGCGGACCACGACGCCGGGGTTGCGGTCCAGGTCGCGTCCGGCCCGGTCGAGCCCGGTGCGGCCGCGGTGGTCGGGGGTGTCGATGCCGGGGCGGGCCGTCATGCGCCCCGGCCTTCCTGCTGGATGCGGTGCGGGGTCTCGGTCACGCCCGCTACAGTACATGCAGGAACGTGCAAGAACAGGAGAGAACGTGCATGCTGGCTGCTGAACGGCGCGACCACCTGCTCGGTCTGCTCGCCCGCCAGGGCAAGATCGTCGCCAAGGACGTCGCCGCCGCACTGGGGATCTCCGAGGACAGCGTCCGGCGGGACCTGCGCGATCTCGCCGCCGAGGGGCTGTGCCAGCGGGTCTACGGCGGCGCGCTGCCCGTTTCGCCCGCGGTGGTCGACTATGCGGCCCGCCAGACGGTCGCCCCGGACGGCAAGCAGAAGGTCGCTTCGGTGGCCGCCGCCCTCGTACGGCCGGGCAGTGCGCTGATCCTCGACGGCGGCACCACCGCCCTCGCCGTCGCCCGTGCGCTCCCCCGGGATCTCGACTGCACGGTGATCACCCACAGTCCGACGATCGCCGCGGCCATGCTCGACCATCCGCGGGCGGAGCTCTTCCTGCTCGGGGGGCGCGTCTTCAAGCATTCGGCGGTGGCCTGCGGGGCCGCCGCGGTCGAGGCGGCGCAGAACGTCTCCGCCGACCTCTGCCTGCTCGGCGTCACCGGCGTGCACCCCGAGGCGGGACTGACCACCGGGGACGCCGAGGAGGCGGCGATGAAGCGCGCGTTGTCCGCGCGGGCCGCGGACACGTACGTCCTCGCCTCCTCCGAGAAGATCGGCACGGCTTCGCGGTTCCGCGTCCTGCCGTGGTCGAAGGTCACCGGCCTGATCACCGATGCCGACCCGCACGACGCGGTCGTCGAGCAGCTCGAGGCGCTGGGCGTGGAAGTCCTGGCAGCCGACTGACCGAGCCCCGCCGCGTCCCCTACCGGCGGGGCCCCGGCCCGGCCACTCCCCCCGTCCCGGCCGGCCCGCATCCCGTGGCGGCGATGCGGCCGGAGCCGGAGCACCGGACAGCCGGCCGCCCCGCGGGGCGCCGGTCAGGCCTCGGGGGCCGGTCCCGGGCGGGCGGCGGCGACTTTGGCGACGTAGCCCGCCAGTTCGGCCCGCAGCCGCTCGCGCGGTACGCCCTCCTGACCGGTCAGCCGCTCGACGAGGTCGGCACGGGTGGCGGCGAGCAGGGCATGGGCGGTGAAGTCGCCGTCGGTCAGGCCGGGGATCTCCGCCAGGACGGCCCGCAGCAGACCGTGCCACCGCTCGTAGTGCTCGGCCCGGTAGGGGCCGCCGCCGCTCTCCTCCAGGGCCAGCGCGAGCCGGCGGTTGTCGATCTTGAAGCAGAGGACGGAGTCGAGCAGGGCCGCTGCGCGCTGCTGCGGCGGGGTGGCGGGCCCCAGCGGCGGCGGGCCCGCGAGCACGGCCTGCCTGACGGGTTCGAGCCGCGCCTCGTACAGCGCGCGCAGCAGCCCGGCGCGGTCGCCGAAGGCACGGAAGAGCGTCCCCTTGCCGACGCCCGCCGCTGCCGCGATGTCCGCCATGGTGAGGTCCCGGGGGCTCTCGCAGCGGGCGAAGAGGGCGTCGGCGGCTTCGAGGACCGCCCGCCGGTTGCGCGCGGCGTCCTTGCGCAGCTTGCGTTCGGGCACGGACACGCCGGTTCCTCCCCTGGGCGAAGCGACCGCGGGCCCGTACCAGCGAAGCGGACCCGCGGTCCGTATTCTACGGGGCGCGGGACGCCCCCGTCCGAACCGACCGTCCCCGCGGACCCCCGCGCCACGGGCGTGCGGCGTCTTGCGGACCGTCGCCGAACGGGAACTGACGGTTCCCCACCGCGCCGACGCGGCCGGAGGGTTCCGGGAGCCCGTCGGGGCGGAGGGAACCGCTCCGGGGAGTCGGGGCATCTGGTCGGGCATGGGCGTCGTGATCTTGTTCTTCGGGCTGTTCTCCATCGTCGGCTGGGTCGCCGCCCTGGGTGGGCTGGGGTACGCGTCCTCGGTGCTGTGGCGCAGCCGGGGGCAGCAATGGCTGCGCAGCCACGGGCATCCCTTCGCACGCCTGCTGCTCCCGGCCCCCGCGTACCTCCGCTTCGACCGGGCCCTCGCCGTGGCGGTGCTGGTGGCCGACGTGTGGCTCGTGTCGGCGGTCATCGTGCTCGGCGCGGACGGCATCTTCACCGAAGAGTGGATGGGCTACCCCGGCATGATGGATCCCGGCGGCCGGGGCTACCAGGCGGACGCGGTGAGCCTGCTGCGCACGACGGCCTGGTGGAGCGCCTCCGCCGCGCTCCTCGCGCGGTGCTGGACCACGGCGGTCGTCCAGTTGTCCGTCCTGCCGCTGTCGGCTCTTTGGGTCGCCTCCTTCGACACCTACTACAGCTGACACCGCGGGACCCGTAGGCGGGGGGTCCGGACACAGGCCGGGCACGCTCCACCGGCGTCACGCTGCGTCGCGCCGGAACCGCGCCGTGACGGCGCGTCACCCTACGCGAGCAGGTTGACGGCACGGGTGAACAGGGCGGGCAGGCGGGCGGCCAGGGGGACGATCCGTCCGGCGAGGCGTCGCTGTTCCCGGGCCCAGAGCAGGGAGCCGGTGAGCGTGCGGTAGCCGCGGGAGAGGTCCCGCCAGGCCTGCTCGTACGCCTGCGGCCGCCCCGCCGCCACGCACCGCACGAGGGCCTCGGCCGCGGTCAGGGCCAGCGTGAGGCCCTCGCCGGTCAGAGCGTCGACGTATCCGGCGGCGTCCCCGACGAACAGCACCCGCCCCGCCACCCGGCTGCGGGACCCCTGTCGCAGCGGTCCCGCACCGCGCACCGCGCCGCCGGGCACGGCCGGCAACCGCGCGGTCAGCTGCGGGAACCGGGCGAGCTGTACGTCGAAGGGGGCTCGCTCCGAGGTCAGTACGGCCACCCCGATCCGGTCGGGCGCCAGCGGCGTCACGTACGCCTCGCCGTGCGCGGACCAGTACACCTCCACCAGGTCGCTCCAGGGCTCGGCGGTGTAGTGGCGGCGCAGGCCGTAGCGCGCCGGCCGGCCCGGGGCGGGCGGCGCCGACAGGCCGAGCGCGCGCCGGAGCGGGGAGTGCAGGCCGTCCGCCGCGACCAGGTGGCGGGCGGTCAGCCCGGCCGCCGTGACCGCGTGTTCGTCCTGCCGGACCTCCGTCACGCGGCGCGGCACCACCCGTACGCCCAGCCGCGCCGCCCGTTCGGCCAGGGCGGCCTGGAGGTCGGTGCGCGGGATGCCGAGGCCGGGGCCGGCGCGGAAGAGGCCCTCGGCCTTCCGGCCGGTGACGCCGTCGAGGTAGCGGATGCCGTGGAACGGCCGGCCGGGCACCGTCACGCCCAGCTCCCGCAGGCGGCGTACCCCGCCCGGCATCAAGCCCTCGCCGCACGCCTTGTCGACGGGCGTGGGGCGGGGTTCCAGCACCACGGTCTCCAGGCCGGCCAGCGCGCCGCGGATGGCCGTCGCCAGCCCGGCGGGCCCTCCGCCCACGATCAGCAGGTCGATCACGACGCGGGTCCGGCCGGCGCCGGCGCGACGGTGCCGTGGGGCGGGACGTCACGGGCCGGGGCTCCGTCGGCCGGCGCGTCGGCCAGGGCGGCGTCCTCGCAGCGGACGCGTACGCGCAGCAGCAGCGCGTTCAGCGCGGTGAAGCAGGCCGCGGTCACCCAGGCCGAGTGCACCAGCGGCAGCGCGGCGCCCTCCACGACCACCGCGACGTAGTTCGGGTGCCGTACGAAGCGGTACGGCCCGCCCGTGACCAGGGGCAGCCCGGGCACGACGAGCACCCGGGTGTTCCAGCGCGGGCCGAGCGCCGCGACGCACCACCAGCGCAGGCCCTGGGCGGCCAGCGCCAGGGCGAGCGCGGTCCAGCCCAGCAGCGGCAGGAACGGGCGGCCGGCGGCCCAGGGTTCCACCGCGCAGGCCACGAGCAGCGCGGTGTGCAGCACCACCATGGCGGGGTAGTGACCGCGGCCGTACTCCCGACCGCCCCGGGCCAGGCTCCAGACCGCATTGCGGCGGGCGACGGCCAGTTCCACGAGCCGCTCGACCGCGACGAGGCCCACCAACACCAGGTACAGGGAGACGGAGAGGGACATGGGAGTCACCACCTCAGCAGGACGAGTTCGGAGGCGAACCCCGGCCCGAAGGCGACCATCAGCCCCACCGAGCCGGGCGCGGGCGGTCCGGCGGCCTGGATCCCGCCGAGGATGTGCAGGACCGAGGCGGAGGAGAGGTTCCCCGCGTCGGCCAGCGAGCGGCGGCTCGCCGCGAACGCCGCGTCGGGAAGGCCCAGGGACTGCGCGAGCACGTCCAGGATCCTCGGCCCGCCCGGATGGCAGATCCACGCGTCGACGTCGAGGGGCTTGAGGTCGTGCCCGGCGAGGAACGTCTCGATCTCCTCGGCCACGTGCAGCCGTACCAGCTCCGGGAGTTCGCGGCCCAGCACCATCCGGAAGCCCCACTGGCCGATGTCCCATCCGAGGAGCCCCTCGGTGCCCGGATACAGCCGGCTGCGCGAGGCCACCACCGACGGTCCGGTGCCCGTGTCGTGCAGGGGGTGCCCGGGCCCCACCGCCAGCAGGGCTCCCGCGCCGTCGCCGAACAGGGCGCCCGCGACCAGGTTCGCCATCGAGGTGTCCGTGGGCTGGAGGGTGAGCGAGCACAGCTCAGTGGACAGCAGGAGCGCGGCGTGGCCGGGTCGACCGGTCAGGTGGTCGTGGAGGTGGCCGAGGCCGGCGGCGCCCGCCGCACAGCCGAGACCGAAGAGCGGCATCCGCTTCACGTCGGGGCGCAGCCCTGCCCGGTGGGCGAGCCGGGCCTCCAGTGAGGGCGTCGCGAGGCCCGTGACCGTGGTCGACATGATGAGGTCGACGTCGTGCGGCGCGCAGCCGGCTTCGGTGAGGGCCGCCGCGACGGCGTGCGCGCCGAGTTCCAGAGCCGTCTCGACGAAGACGGCGTTCGTGGCGCCGAAGTCGCTCGACGGCCCGTAACCGTCCAGCGGCAGCGCCAGGTTGCGGTGGTCGACCCGGACAGAGGCGTGGATGCGGCGCAGCGGGCCGGTGTCCGAACCCGGCGGCAGGCAGCGGGCGAGGGCTTCGGTGATCTCCGACTGCGGGTGGCGGTGGGGCGGGAACACGCTGCTCACTGACAGGACACGCGTCATTGGCCCAACATAGGGAACAACCGGCGCCGCTTGAGGAATGGTGCCTGCCGGGCGCGCCGCCGGACCTAGGGTGGCGCCGTGTCCGTCGCGACGAAGGAGACCATCGCCCCCCGGTTCGGCCGGCGCGGGCGGGCCGTGGCGGGGCTGCTGGCGGCCTGCCATCCGGTTCCGGCCGCCGCGGTGACCCTGTTGGCGATCGCGCTGGCCGTGGCGGTGGGCCGGGGCCCCGCCGGAGCGGCCCTCACCGGCGGCGCGGTGGCGGCCGGCCAGCTCTCGGTGGGCTGGTGCAACGACCGGGTCGACATGCACCGCGACACCGCGACGCGCCGGTCTGACAAGCCGCTGGTCGCGGGCCTCGTACGGCCCGGCGCGGTGACCGCCGCCGCGCTCGGGGCGCTGCTGCTGTGCACGGTGCTCTCGCTGGCCTGCGGGCCGCTCGCGGGGGCCGCGCACCTGTGCGGGGTGGCGGCGGCCTGGGCGTACAACCTCAGGCTGAAGGCCACCGCGGCCTCGTGGCTCCCCTACTGCCTGGCCTTCGGCCTGCTGCCCGCGTTCGTCACGCTCGCCCTGCCCGGCGCGCCGTGGCCGCCGCTGTGGCTGATGGCCGGCGCCGCCCTGCTCGGCGCGGGGGCGCACGTCGCCAACGTATTGCCCGACATCGGGGACGACCTGGCCACCGGGGTTCGCGGGCTGCCGCAGCGGCTCGGGGCCCGCCGTTCGGGGGCGCTGGCCGCGTTCCTCGTCCTCGGCTCTGCCCTGGCGCTCGTGGCCGGACCGCCGGGGCGGGTGAGCCCGTACGGCTGGGGGCTGCTGGCGGTCACGACCGGCGCGGGGCTGTTCGCGGCCGCTCGGCCGGCGGGCCGGGTTCCGTTCCACGCGACGCTCGTGATCGCGGGCGCCGATGTGGCGCTCGTCGTGGTGGCGGGCGCGGGGCTGCGCTGACCGGTCGCGTCCGCACGGTCGACCGTGCGTTGTCCCGCCGCGTCGGCTCTTCAAGGCGGTTACCCGCCAACGAAAGCGGAATTTACCGGGGTCTCGGCCAAGTTTCGCGTGCGCCCCTGCGCGCCCCCCGAAGTGACGTTCCATCATCCCCTGCCCGGGGCAGCCGCGTGGTGCTGTTCGTTCGTCTACCGAGGAGAGCGCACGATGACGAAGGTCCTGGTCCTGCACAGCGCCCGTCTGGTCCGGTCGGCACTGGCCTCCCTGCTGAGATCCGAAGGGTCGTTCGAAGTCACCTCGGCGGGCTGGCGGACCGCGGCCCGCCAGGCGGAGTCCTTACGACCGGACGTGACGGTCGTCGACCTCGACTGTCCGGGGACGACGGCCGTGCTGGCCGGCAGCGCGGGCCCGGACCGCCAGGTCCTCGGGTCCCCGTCCTCGGTCCTGGTGCTCGCGTCGACCGGCGCGCCCGGTTCCCTGCACCGGGCCTTCCGGGCCGAGGCCCGCGGGTACGTCGACAAGGCCGGCTCGCCGGGGCGCCTCGTGCGGGCCGTGCGGAAGGTCGCCGCCGGAGAACGGTTCATCGACGCCTCGCTGGCCACCGCCTTCATGGAGGCCGACCCGGTACCGCTCAGCCCGCGAGAACTGAGCGTGCTGGCACGGGCCGCGGAGGGCGACTCCACCGTCGAGATCGCCCGCGCCCTGCACCTGGCGAGCGGAACGGTGCGCAACTACATGGCCGCCGCGACCCGCAAGACCGGCGCGCGCAACCTCATCGACGCGATCCGGATTTCCCGGCGGGCGGGCTGGGTGTGATCCGCGGTCGCCGCCGCGGACGGCGCGCGCGACGCGTCATCCGTCCGCGGACCGGTTCCACTTCCCCACCAGGTCGCGGTACAGGGCCGACCGGGTCGTGAGTTCCTCGTGCGTGCCGCACACGGCGCGGGTCCCGTCGAGGACGAGGACCCGGTCGGCGCGGGCCGCCGAGGACACGCGGTGGGCGACGACGACGAGGGTGCCGGGACGGGCGGCGAGGGCCCGTTCGGCACGCTCCTCCGCTCGCGGGTCCAGGTGGCAGGTGGCCTCGTCGAGCAGCAGCAGCGGTGCCGACGAGAGGTAGGCGGCGGCGAGCGCGAGGAGCTGGCTCTCTCCTCGGGACAGCAGCCGGGGGGACACCTCGCCGTCCAGGCCGCCGAGCCGCTCCACGAGGTCTTCCATCGCCAGGGCGCGGACGGCCCGCCGCACCTCGGCGTCCCCCGGCGTGCCGGCGCCCGGGGACGGGGACAGGTGGGTCAGGTTCTCCCGCACGGTGCCGGTGAACACGTAGGCCTGCTGCGGCAGCAGGGTCCGTCGCGGGTCCGGTCCGGTGGGACCGTTCGTGCGGCGGGCGGCCGTGCCGGCGACGAGGACGGCGCCCGCGTCGGGTGACAGCATCCCGGCGAGCAGGGCGGTGAGCGTGGACTTGCCGATGCCGCTGGGCCCGACGACGGCGAGGTGCTCCCCCGGCCGCACCACCAGGTCGAGGGCGTCGATCACGGGAACCGCGCCGGGGCCGTAGGCGAAGGTGGCCCCCCGCAGCTCGGCCGCGGCGTCCTGTCGGCCCGCTTGGACGAGCGCATGCGGCTCCGTCGCCCGGCTCCCGTCCGGGCCGGGCGGCAACGGCCGGCAGAAGCGCTCGACGACCACCAGCAGGCGGGTGCCGGCCGACCCCAAGGCCGTCATCAGCGAGTCGACGGCGGGCAGCAGCGCCTGCACCACGTACAGGAAGCCGCCGGCGAGCGCGCCGGCGGTGATGCCGCGACCGAGCAGCCAGGGCGTCGCGGCGAGCAGTGCGATCACCGGCAGCCGGCCGGCCGCGCCCAGGGACAGGGTGCGCAGGGCGGCCCAGCGCGCGAGCGTGCGCGACCACCGTTCCTGGGCGGCGATCAGGGGCTCCACCCGCGCCCGCGCCTGCGTCCCGCCCCCGCAGGCGACGATGTCGCGCAGGCCCTCCGCCACCGCCCCCACCCGGCCCGACAGCGCTTCGTCGGTGTCCAGGCAGCGGCGCTGTACGGAGGCCATGGGGCGGAGCGTGGCCAGGAAGGCGAGCGTGCCCAGCATCAGCGGGGGCACCACGATCAGCAGCAGGACGGGGGCGAGGGCGGCCATGCCCGCGAAGGCGCCCACGGCGGTGAACACGAACGAGCGGGTCGTCAGCAACAGCCCCGCGAACGAGTCCCTGGCCATCTCCGTCTGCTGGGTCAGCCGTGACACCGCCCCCGTGTCGGGGGCGTGCGCCGGGGCGGCGACCGCGCTGTCCAGTGCCTGCCGCACGGCCCGCCGGACCAGGCCGTCCCGGAGCGGCTCCACGAGGCCGGCGAGTCCCGCGAACACGCCGCGCAGCGCGAACCCGCCGAGCAGCGCGCCCACCGCGGCGGCGGTCAGCCAGGCGAGACCGGTGGCGGTACGGCCGGCGAGGAAACCGTCGTCGAGGGCCCGGGCCACCGCGTAGCCGCCGAGGAACGTGTGCGCGGATTCGAGGAGCGACCACGCCGCGAGGCGTCCCACGGCGCCCTTGTGCCCGCGCAGGAACCGCCGGGCCTCGGGGGCCACCCGGCGCCAGGTCTCGCCCTCGGTCACCGGGCCGCCTCCTGTTTCCCTGGGGGCGTTCCGCGATCGTCCGCGGCCGGGGCGTCGGCCGTCCCGGCCGAGGCTTCCGCTTCGGCTCCCGTCAGGACGCCTTCGGTTCCCGTCAGGGCGTCATCGGTTCCGGTGAGGGCGTCTTCGGCTCCCGGCAGGGCGTCCGCGGCGAACACCGCCCGGTAGGCGGGGTCGTGCCGCCACAGCTCGTCGTGGGCGCCGGCCGCCCGTATCCGCCCGTCCTCCAGCCATACGACGAGATCGGCGCGGGCCGCGGACGAGAGGCGGTGCGCGACCACGATCCGGGTGCCGGGCCGGACCTCGTGGGTGAGCGCCCGCTCGACCTCGCGGGCGGTGACGGTGTCGAGGCTGGAAGTGGCGTCGTCCAGCACGAGCAGTCGGCCGGCGCGGCAGAACGCCCGGGCCAGACCGAGGCGTTGGAGCTCGCCCCCGGACATGGGGGCGTCGGTGAGACGGGTCGCGTACCCGTGGGGGAGGCGGCGTACGAACACGTCGGCGCCGGCCGCACGGGACGCGGCACGTACCGCGTCCGGGCCGGGGTCGGGGCCCGCGCCGAAGCCGATCGCGTCGTCGACCGTGTCCCCGAAGAGCACGGGCCGGTCGAAGGCGTACCCGACCTCGCGGCGCAGGGCCAGCGCGGTCACGTCCCGCAGGGACACGCCGTCCAGCAGCACCTGGCCCGCGTCCGGGTCGGTGAGCCGGCCTGCCGCGGCGGCGAACAGCGTCTTTCCGGCGCCGGACCGCCCCACCACCGCCACCGTGGAGCCTCCGGGAATCACCAGGCTGATGTCCCGCAGCACCGCCGATCCGCCGCGCACCACCCGCACGCCGCGCAGTTCCAGGGTGCCGGGGCCGCCGTCGGGGAACTCCGCGGCGCCGTGGGCGAGTACGGGCAGTCCCATGAGGGCGGCGGTGCGGCCGGCGGCGGCCCGGCCGCGCACCACGGCCGCCAGCCCGCCGGTGACGGCGCCGATTCCGGCCGCGAGTCCCGCGTACCTCACGACGGCGAGGAGTTCGCCGACCCCGATGGCCCCGGCCGACAGGCGGATGCCGCCGACGGCGAGGACCGCGTAGAGGAGCGTCGGCATGAGGACGGCGGACCGGGCCGTGGTGCCGCCGTAGACCTGCCACATGCGCCTGCCCACGGCCGCCAGCTCCGGCAACCGGGCCAGGATCCGGGCGCGTTCGCGCTCCGCGGTACCGGCGGCGGCGATCGTGCGCGCCCCGGCCAGGGCCTCGACGAGGCGGCCGGCGGTCGCGAGCTGGACCTGTTGGTAGCGGCCGACGATGGTGCGGGTGTCGCGGGCGAAGGCCCTGAGCAGGAGCAGCAGCAGCGGAACGCCCGCGAGGAAGGCGAGCGCCGTCCACAGGTCGATGAGGAAGAGCGCGGCGACCGCACCGAGGGGCGGCAGCAGTGCGGCGAGGGCGTGCGCGACGGCGGCCGGCACCTTCCCGGCCTCGGCGGCGTGCGCGGTCAGCCGTGCGGCGGTCTCGCCCGGGGCGTGACGGGCCGCGTGGTGCGGGGCCGTCCGCAGCAGCCGGGACAGCCCGAGCCTGCGCAGCAGGGCGGTGGAGCGGCCGTCCACCACTCCGGTCAGCTGGGCGGCGGCCGCGTCCAGCGCCACTTCGGCCGCGATGACCGCGGCGCACAGCAGGGTCCAGGCGGGGCCGGACGGGTCCCGGCGCAGCAGCAGGTCCAGGGTGTGGCCGAGGAGCGCGGGTTCGGCGAGCGCCGCCGCGGCGGCGGCCACCGCGCATCCGAGGACGGCGGCGGTCCGCCCGGCGCTGTGCCGGGCCGCCGCCACCAGGGCCCGGTCGGCGGTGCGCGCCACGGCCGTTGCCCGCGCCGGGTCGGCGGCCGCCTCGGGGTGACTCATCGGCGGATGCCTCCAGGGATGGGGTGCGGGCCCGGGCGCCTGAGCGCCCGGGCCCGAGGTGACCTAGATCAGTTACAGGTCGTGATGCTCAGGCTGCTGTCACCGCAGAGCAGCAGGCTGGCCCGGCTGCCGCCGCCACCGCCGTACATCGCGCCCTCGGTGATCTCTTCCTTCGGGGTCTCCATCGACTGGAGGTCAAGAAGCGTCATGTCTGATTCCTCTTCTTCTGTCGAGTGGTGCGATGGGTCACGGCCCCGGACGGGACCGGCTCTGGGGCCGCCGCGCGCTCGCGCAGCGGCGGGAGGAACGGCAGGTGCGCGCGCCCGCCGGGCGCCGCGCTGCCGAGGGCGAGGAGAGCGCCGGCCGTGCCCGTGGCGAGGTCCATGGACAGCCGCATCATCTGCTCGCCGGGGAAGGCCAGATGCCCCTGGTAGGGCACGGCGTGCCGGGCCAGTGCGTCGATCTGGCGGGCGATGGCCGCGGGCCCGGTGCCGGGGCCGGGTGTGGTGGTCCGGGCCAGGTGGAGGATCATCCCGGCGGCGCCGCGCAGCAGCCCGGGCTGGGCGTAGAAGGTGGCCTGCGCCGCCCGTACGATCTCGCGCCGGGCCTGTTCGAAGCGGTCGTCCGGACCGTGCTCCAGCCAGTCGTCGAGCACCATGCCGATGCCGACGCTGCCCTCGCCGAGGTAGGGCATCGTGCGCCAGCCCTCGTTCACCTGGAGGGTGCCGTAGGCGCTGGTGACGCAGCGGTCGAGGTCGCGGTGGAGCGCGTGCGAGGCCTGGGCCAGGAGTTCCTTGTCGCCGGTGCGCTCGTACAGTCTCACGAGGAGCAGGGCGGGGCCCGAGTTGCCGTGGAGCAGTCCCGCGCGGGCGGGCTGCCGCTCGGGGGCGGCGACCAGTTCGGCGCAGCGCAGGGCCGCGGCGTGCAGCGTGCTGTCGCCGCTCGCTGTGCCGAGCGCGTCCAGGGCCAGGCCGATGCCGGCGAGTCCGCTGTGCAGGTCGGGGCCCGCGCTCTCCCACGGCTGGTGCAGCAGCCGGTCGGCGAGGGCGAGGGCTCGGTCGTGGTGTCCGAGGCGGTGCAGCGTCCAGGCCGTGCCGGCCAGGCCGTCGTAGAAGCCGAGCGGAGTGCCCGAGGCCGGTTCTCCGGTCCGTTCGAGCAGCCATTCCTCGGCCTCGGGCCAGGGTCCGGCGCCGGTTTCGGCCAGGGCGTGGAGTACGCCGCAGATCCCGTAGCCGAAGCCGATGCCTCCCCCGGTGGTCGCGAACTGGGCGATGTCGCCCGGGACGAAGCGGTCCTCGCGGTCCGGTGTGGCGCTCGCGCGCAGCGCCGCGGACATCGACGTACGGGCGGCCGGCCATTGCCGTGGTTCGACGGGCAGGTACGGCTCGTCCGCCGGAGGCGTGCGGTCGCCCGGTGCGTCCTGCGGGACTCCGGACAGGATCTCCTCGACGGCCTCGTCGAAGAACCGCCGCGGTACGGGGAACTGTTCGGCCGCGATGGCGGCCAGATGCACGGCCTTGGCCCGGTCCATGACGAGCAGGCTGGTCAGCGGGAGGAACAGGGCGAGCCGCAGGCAGGCCAGGGCGTAGCGGTCCACGGAGAACCCGCGCCGCTCGGCCGGGGCGACGAAGGCCGGGTTGGCCACGGTCTGCCGCAGGCCTTCGTCGACGTGCGCGGCTGCTTCGAAGTCGAGCAGTGCGACGGTCGGTTCGCCCGTCTCGTCCTCCGCCACCATGATGTTGAAGAGGTGCAGGTCGTTGAAGACCACGCCGCGGGCGTGCACGGCGTCGACGGCCTCGGTGACCTTCCGGTGGATCGTGAGGGCCCACTGGGCGTACGAGGCGAGGTCCGCGGGGTCGGGGTCCGCTTCGATCAGCGGGTGGCGGCGGGCGAAGTAGGTGTTGAGCGGCTTGCCGGCGAGGTGTTCGAGTACCAGGAAGCGGTGGTCGCCGACGGCGAACGTGCCGCGCACCGCGGGCACGCAGTCCAGGCCCGCCAGCCTTTCGAGTGCCGCCTGTTCGCGGTGCAGCCGGGTCACGGCGTCGGCGCCGTCGGCCGCCAGCCCGGCGTGCGGCCGGGCCTCCTTCAGGACCACGGTCTCGCCGGTGCGGCGGTCCTTGCCGACGTAGACGCCACCGCCGTTGGAGAAGTGCAGCGCCCGCTCCACCGTGAAGGGGACGTCGGTCAGGTTGACCGCGGAGCGCGCCGCGAGGTGCGGCTCCAGGAATCCGGGCAGGTCGAGCCACTCGGGCGGCTGGAAGACGGGTCCGCGCCGCTCCGGTACGAGCCGTCCGTCCGGCGTCTCGATCGCCGGGACCAGCTCGCCGTGCTCGTCGTAGCAGTGCCGGAGGGTGAAGCTGCCGTAGCGCAGGTGGACGGGGCCGGCGCCCCATCGCAGGTCGCTGAGGATGTACGGGCCGGCCGCCCCCGCCAGCGCGGCGTCGAGGTCTTCCGCGATGCGGCGGCACTGCTGCTCGTCGGCCGGGTACACGGTGATGAACTTCCCGCTCGCGGCCCGGTCGGCGTACTTGGCGTTGCGCAGGTGCAGCAGGTACCGGCTCGGTATGAACTTGAAGGCGATGCGCCGGGCGGTGCAGTACGCGTACACCGTCGTCAGCAGCTGCTCGGCGTTGTCGAGCGTGGCCGAGACGTGGATCTTCCATCCCTGGGCGGGCAGTTCGGCGTCGGCGGGACGCAGTGCGAGCCAGTCGCCGACCCGGTGCGAGCGCCACCCGGACGGGACGGGGGCGAGGGCCTCCGGGTAGCTCTGCCCCGCCCGCCGGTACGGCGCGTCGTAGAACCAGCGGTCGGCGTCGCAGAATGCTGCGTACCCCTTGTTCACACCTGCTCCCTCGGTCGGCGGCAGACTCGAAGGTGTCACGCCCGGCGGATCCGGCGACAGTCACGGCTGTCACCGATGGGGTGTGCATTACTCACACGTCACGAGGCTCCGCTCCCACTCACCCGTCTCAGGGCTCCGCCTGCCGGACCAGGGGACCGGACCAGGGGGCCGGGAGAGGGATCGATCATTCGGTCAGGACCCGAACGACGTTGACCTCTGCGTGTTCGCGTAGCAGTGGCGTCCGCGGTGCGCGACCATACGGACGCCGATGCACGCGCGTTTATCGGCGCCCCCAGCGTCCAAAAGACGGAAGCACCGCGACAGGAAGAAGGACGGACGTGTCCGGCAGCGAAAGTGAGAACCCAGCGATCCCCTCCCCGACCGTCGCGCCGACTCGCCCCAGGAGCAATCGCGACTGGTGGCCGAATCAGCTCGACCTCCAGGTCCTCCATCAACACTCGCCGCGGTCAAATCCGATGGATGAGGACTTCGACTACGCGGCGGAATTCGCCGGCCTCGACGTCGATGCGCTGAAACGGGACGTCTTCGCCGTGATGACGGCGTCGCAGGACTGGTGGCCCGCCGACTACGGCCATTACGGGCCGCTCTTCATCCGGATGAGCTGGCATGCGGCCGGTACGTACCGCATCGCCGACGGCCGGGGCGGTGGCGGCTCCGGCGCCCAGCGCTTCGCCCCGCTGAACAGCTGGCCGGACAACGCGAGCCTCGACAAGGCGCGCCGTTTGCTGTGGCCGGTCAAGGAGAAGTACGGGCGGAAGATCTCCTGGGCCGACCTTCTCGTCTTCGCCGGAAACTGCGCCATGGAATCCATGGGCTTCAAGACGTTCGGGTTCGGTTTCGGTCGGGAGGACATCTGGGAGCCGGAGGAAATCTTCTGGGGGCCCGAGGACACCTGGCTCGGAGACGAGCGCTACAGCGGCGACAGGGAACTCACCGGTCCTTTCGGTGCAGTCCAGATGGGCCTGATCTACGTCAATCCGGAGGGGCCCAACGGCAATCCGGACCCCTTGGCCGCGGCCAAGGACATTCGCGAGACGTTCGGGCGCATGGCGATGAACGACGAGGAGACGGCCGCGCTCATCATCGGCGGTCACACGTTCGGAAAATGCCACGGCGCCGTCGATTCCGAGTACATCGGTCCGGAACCCGAGGGCTGCCCGATCGAGCAGCAGGGCCTCGGATGGCGGAACACGTACGGCACCGGAAGCGGCGCCGACACGCTCACCAGTGGGCTTGAGGGCGCGTGGACCTCCGAGCCGACGAAGTGGGACAACGGCTACCTGGACAACCTGTTCCGCTACGACTGGAAGCTGACGACGAGCCCGGCCGGGGCGCAGCAGTGGACTCCCACGGATCCCGCGGCCGAGGGCACCGTGCCCGACGCCCACGATCCGTCGAAGAGGCACGCTCCCATGATGCTGACGACGGACCTCGCGCTGAAGGTGGATCCGGTCTACGGGCCCATCGCGAGGGACTTCCACGCGAACCCGGACAAGCTCGCGGACGCCTTCGCCAAGGCGTGGTACAAGCTGTTGCACCGCGACATGGGGCCGATCTCGCGCTACCTCGGCCCGTGGATCCCCGAGCCTCAGCTGTGGCAGGACCCCGTCCCCGACGTCGATCACGCGCTCGTCTCGGACGCGGACGTCGCCGCCCTCAAGGACCGGATCCTCGCCTCGGGGCTGCCCGTCTCGCAGCTGGTGACCACCGCGTGGGCGGCGGCGGCGAGCTTCCGCGGCACCGACATGCGCGGCGGGGCCAACGGGGCACGGATCCGGCTCGCGCCGCAGAAGGACTGGGCCGTCAACGACGGGCCGGAAGTGGCCGGGACGCTGGAGGTCCTCGACCGGATCCGGCAGGACTTCAACGGGTCGCAGGCCGGCGGCACGAAGGTTTCGCTCGCCGATCTGATCGTCCTGGGCGGGTGCGCGGCCGTCGAGCAGGCCGCGAAGGACGCCGGGCACGCGATCACGGTGCCGTTCGCGCCGGGGCGCACGGACGCCTCCCAGGAGCAGACCGACGTGGAGTCGTTCGCGGTACTCGAACCGCGGGCGGACGGGTTCCGCAACTACCTCCGGGCGGGCGAGAAGATGTCGCCGGAGACGCTCCTGCTCGACCGGGCCAACCTGCTGACGCTGACCGCGCCCGAGATGACGGTCCTGATCGGCGGCATGCGGGCCCTGGACACCGGCTACGGGAAGTCCCGGCACGGCGTCCTCACCGACCGGCCGCAGGCGCTGACCAACGACTTCTTCGTCAACCTGCTCGACATGGGCACGGAGTGGAAGGCGTCGGCCTCGGCCGAGAACGTCTTCGAGGGCCGGGACCGCGCCACGGGTGAGGTCAAGTGGACCGCCACCGCCGTCGACCTCGTCTTCGGCGCGCACTCCCAGCTCCGGGCCGTCGCGGAGGTCTACGCCGCCAAGGACGGGGGCGAGAAGTTCGTGCGCGACTTCGTCAGGGCGTGGGACAAGGTGATGAACCTCGACCGGTTCGACCTCGCCTGAGCCCGACCCGACCCGACCCCTAGCCCGATGTCCCGGTCGGCCGCCGCCCGTCAGCCGCGGCGCGTCGGCCGACCGGGACGTCATCAACGACCGGCCGTGCCGGAAGGAGCCGACGGCCGCGCTTTCGCCGTCACGGCTCCAGGTGGCTGAACCCCACCTCGAAGTGTTCGACCGAGACGATCTGCTGGCCTTCGCGCCGTGCGGATTCCTCCCGGATGCGGGCGGCGTGGTCCTCGCTCGCCCGCATGGCCTGCTCGTCCTCCCACAGGGTCAGCGATACGGCCGTGCCGGAAGCCCGGTCGATCAGGTAGTAGACGCCCCGGAAGCCCGGAAGCTCCCGGACTTGACCGACCACTGCTTCCGAATTCGCGGTCATGTCTCCCCCTGCAGGAACGGGTGATCCCTGGTAGGTGCTCAGTCTCGCGAACATGGCTGACGGTCCTTCCCTGCCGGCCACCGGTCAGGAGACGGGCAGCTCCACGACCAGGGTGCTCCGGGAGAGCGTCCGCCGCATGCCGACAGGAGGGGACCTTCGCTCGGTGACCGACCGCACCGCAGCGTGTACCCCGGTTCGATCGGAGCGGTGGCGGGTTCAGGCGGTGCCGGTCAGGATGTCCTGGCTGGCCTTCTCCGCCAGGAGGAGGACGGAGGCCATCAGGAACAGGCCCGGGATGCGGGGGAAGGCGGAGGCGTCGACGACCCGGAGGTTCGACGTGCCGTGCACGCGCAGCCGGCTGTCCAGGACCGAACCGGCGCGGCCGGCCGGACCGATGGCCGTGGTGCACGAGGCGTGGTGGCCCCAGGCCTCACGCCGGATCCAGGCGGCGAGCTGGGCGTCCGTCGCGACGCGGGGGCCGGGGACGACCTCGGTCATCGGATCGGCGAGGCCGACCTTGCGGTTCATGCTGCGGATCGAACGGACCGCTTCGATCATCGCCGCCACGTCCTCGTCGCCGGCCCGGCCGTCGTCCATGGAGCGGAAGTTGATGTCCGGCTGGACCGTCGCGTCGGCCGAGGCCAGTCGTACGGTCCCGGAGCGGTTGGCCGCGTAGCCCTTGAGGACCAGCCAGCTGACGTGCCGCTTGTCCTTGACCGCCTTGGTGTCGAAGCCCGGTACGTATCCGGCGAAGTTGCCGGGTGCGGCGAAGACGAACAGCTCCGGGTGGGCCGAGCCGCGCGAGTACCGCCGCTTGATCCCGGTGGCGATCCCGTTGGAGGCGTACGGGGCGGCACGCCGCCTCAGCGGGTCGCGCCACTCCGTCAGGCAGGGATCGTCCCGGTCGCGGAACTCGCACGCGGCGATGGCCGCGAGGTCGTGCCGGAGCTCGGAGACCACGGAGACCTCGTACCGGTCCTGCAGGTTGCCGCCCACACCGGGCAGGTCGAGGACGGGTGTGATGCCACGGGCCGTGAGGTGGTCGCGGGGGCCGATCCCCGACAGCATCAGCAGCTGGGGGGTGTTGAAGGCGCCGCCCGCGACCACCACTTCACGGGTGACGCGCACGGTGCGGCGCAGGGACGCGCGCTCGGCCTCGCCGAGCGGTCGGGCGTCCGCGAACGCGCCGTAGAGGTGCCGGCCGACCAGGAACTCCACCGCGGTGGCCCGCAGGGCCCCGCCCGCGTCCTCGCACACGATCCGTTCGGCGAGGGCGTCGGTGGCCAGGGTCAGGCGGGTGGGATGGCGGGCCTGGACGTCGAGCAGGCGCTCTCGGACGGCGTGGCGACGCCCGGCGAGCGCGGTCATCGGGGTCGCGAACACGCCTTGGGCGCTGCGGTCGACGTTCGCCTTGGAGTTCACGTCGGGGTCGAACGGGGAGGCCACCGCCCCCGCGGGCAGCGGCTCGGTGTTCGCTCCCAGCGCCATGGCGTCGAGGAACGGGTCGCGCAGGGCCAGCAACGGGCTCGACCGTTCGACGTGTTGCCAGGACAGCACCTTCTTCCAGTGCACGTCCCACATGGTCTGCGGGTCCCATCCCCGGTCCCCGGTCAGGTCCCGGATGTACGCCCAGTCCGAGTGCTCGGGGTACATGAGGATCATGGCGTTGTGTGCGGTGCAGCCGCCGAGGGTCGCGGCACGCGGGTAGAGGACGCCCCTGCCCGGGACCCACTGGCTGCCGTGTGCGGCGTCGTCGGTGTAGTGGCGCACCCACATGTCCCAGCTGACCTCGGGATCGCGGGCGGCCTTGAGGTTGAACGAAGGGACCTCGTAGTACGTCTGGTTGCCCTGGGGCGGGCCCGCTTCCAGGACCAGGACCGAGTGTCCGGCTTCGGCGAGGTTCGCGGCGACGCTGCCGCCTCCCGGGCCCGATCCGATCACGAGGTACTCGACCTCGTCGGGCAGGTCCGCGCCGGGGAGAGCGGCGCGGGCGACGGCCGCCTTCGCGGCCGGCAGAGCGGCGGTGCCGGCCAGTGCCGCGCCGACGGCGGTGCCGAGGACCGCACGGCGTCCGGGGCCGGGCGAAGGGACGGGGGATGCGTATGTCATGGCCCACCCTTAGCGACCGTTCACGCACCGTGACGAGCGGCGGCGGTCGGATTAGGGCCGAGCGGCCCACAAATGATCACCCATGCGAGGAGGATTCCGGCCTTCCGCGTTCGAAACTCAGGACCATCCGGGCCCCGACGGCCAATTTGACGTGCTAAAACGTTCCCGCTCGCGTTCGATTCGGTCGGCGGCGTGCGGCGTGCGGCGTGCGGCGTGCGGCGTGCGGCGTGCGAAGAGCTTGAGCACGATCCTTGAACCAGTGGGAGCGCTCCCACTGTGCAGACGGGACGGACCCGCGTCAAGATGCGCGAAGAGTTGAAGGCATACCACGACCGAATCCGCCAACTCCTCTTTTCCTTGGCGCCGGTTGCCGCTACGGTCGGGCCCAACCAGTGGGAGCGATTCCGTCAGTCGGCGCGCCGTGAGAGCGCGCCCTCGCTGCAAGGAGTCGCTCATGCGACATCCCCCGCGTCTTTTCGCGCTGCTCTCAGGGGCAGCGCTCGTCCTGGCGAGCAGTGCGTTCGCCGCCATGGGTACGGCCTCAGGAGCCGCCGCGCCCTCGTGCACGGTGCAGTACTCGGTCGCCGGCCAGTGGGCCGGCGGATTCCAGGGTGCGCTCACCGTCACCAACAACGGTGCCGCGCTGACCGGCTGGAGCCTCGGCTTCGACTTCCCCGCGGGTCAGACCGTCGCCCAGGGCTGGGGCGCCAAGTGGTCCCAGACCGGGGCGGCCGTCACGGCCGCCAACGAGAGCTGGAACGCCACGCTCGGCACCGGCGCGAGCGTGACGGCCGGTTTCATCGCCTCGTGGTCGGGCGCCAACACGGCACCCCGCGGCTTCACCCTCAACGGAACGCCCTGCGACACCGGCCCGGGCCCCGACCCCACACCCACCGCACCCGCACCCACACCCACGCCCACGCCCACGTCCACACCCACGCCCACACCCACCGGGCCGACCGATCCCACCGACCCGGTCCCCGGAGCGCCCGAACTGAGCGTCATCGGAAACCGCCTCACCGACCAGAACGGCGCGACCCGCCGCCTGCTCGGAGTCAACCGCTCCGGCGGCGAGTTCATGTGCGTCCAGGGAAACGGCATCTTCGACGGCCCCGTCGACGACGCCTCGGTGCGTGCCATCGCGGACTGGAAGGCCAACACCGTCCGCATCCCCCTCAACGAGGAGTGCTGGCTCGGCCTCGACAACATCAAACCCGAGTACCGGGGCGCCGCTTACGCCGAAGCCGTCAAGGGCCTGGTCGGCCGGGTCCTCGCCCGGGGCATGACCCCGGTCGTCGAACTGCACTGGACGTACGGCCAGTACACCGGCAATTCCTCGGGGTGCGCCGACGTCCACGCCTCCTGCCAGAAACCGATGCCCGACGCCCGGTACGCCCCGCAGTTCTGGACCTCGGTGGCGAACACCTTCAAGAACGACCGGCGGGTCGTCTTCGATCTGTTCAACGAGCCGTATCCCGACCGCGCGACATCCACCACCGGCCAGGCCTGGGCCTGCTGGCGCGACGGCGGCACGTGCCAGGGCATCGGCTACGAGGTCGCCGGCATGCAGGACCTGGTGGACGCCGTCCGCGCGACCGGCGCCCGCAACCTCGTGCTGGTCCCCGGCATCGCGTACTCCAACGACCTGAGCCAGTGGCTCACCCACTCCCCCACCGACCCGACGGGCAATCTGGCCGCGGCCTGGCACGTCTACAACTTCAACGCCTGTTCCAACGAAGCCTGTTGGGACTCGACCCTCGCCCCGATTGCCGCCCGGGTCCCCCTGGTGGCCGGCGAGATCGGCGAGAACACCTGCGGACACGGGTTCATCGACCGCGTCATGAACTGGTTCGACGCCCGGGCCCTCTCGTATCTGGGCTGGACCTGGAACACCTGGAACTGCAACTCCGGTCCCGCTCTGATCACCTCGTACGACGGCACCCCCACCTCATTCGGCATCGGGCTGCGCGACCGCCTGCGCTCCCTGAACTGAAAGGCATCCACCAGGTGAGCCGCAGGGCAAGGACGTGACCTCCAGAAGCGTCTCGTACAACGGGTCGCTGGCCACGGGCGGTTCGACGTCCTTCGGCTTCAACGGCTCGCGCAGCGGCACGAACGCCGTGCCCGCGACGTTCAAGCTGAAGGGCGTCACCTGCCACGGCGCCACCGACCCGACCACTCCCCCGACGACACCGCCCACGACACCGCCGACCACGCCTCCGCCCCATCCTCACGCGGGCCCGGTCCTCACGCGGCCCGGTCCTCACGCGAGCCGGCCCTCACGCCGGCCCGGTCCTCACGAGGAGTCGCGCACGATCAGTTCCGTCGGAAGGATCCGGCGCGGCTCCCGCGCCGCCGCGGAGCCGTCCTCCCCGGACGTCCGCGCGATCTTCCGCAACAGCAGCCGGGTCATCGTGCGCCCCATCTCCTCGATCGGCTGGCGCACGCTCGTCAGCGGCGGGTCCGCCAGGCGGGCAACCGTCGAGTCGTCGACCCCGACGACGGCGACGTCGTCGGGCACCCGCCGCCCGGCCTCGCGCAACACGCCGAGCGCGCCCGCGGCCATCACGTCGGAGGCGGCGAACACCGCGTCCACGTCGGGGCTGCGCTCCAGCAGTTCGCGCATCGCCGCCCTGCCGCCCTCCTCGGTGAAGTCCCCGGTGGCCACGAGAGCTTGGTCGAGCGCGAGCCCGCCCTCGGCGAGGCCCGCGAAGTAGCCGCCCAGCCGGGCGCGGGCCACGTACATGTCCGACGGCCCGCTGATGGTCGCGATCCTCGTCCGGCCGCGCCCCACCAGGTGGGCGACGGCGGACCGCCCCGCACCGATGTTGTCGGAGTCGACGTAGGCGACGGGTTCCGCCTCCGAGCGTCGGCCGTTCATGACCACGGGCAACCCGAGCTCCCTGATCCGATCGGGCAGCGGATCGTCGCCGTGGACGGATGCCAGGAGCACGCCGTCGACCCGGCGGGCGGCCAGGTACTGCTCGAAGCGCTGCCGCTCCTGGTCGCTCCGCACCAGCGTGAGCAACAACTGCTTGTCGGACATGGCGAGTTCGGCGCTGACGCCGCGGATCAGGCCGAGGAAGTACGGCTCCGCGAACAGCCTGGCCTCGGTCTCCGGGATGACGAGCGCGACCGCGTCGGTCCGGCTGCCGGCCAGCGCCCTGGCCGCCTGGTTGGGTACGTACCCCAGGTCGCTCACGGCTCGGGCGACGGCGGCCCGGGCCCGCGCGCTCACCCCCGGCGAGCCGTTGATCGCCCGGGAGACCGTGCCCCGGCCGACGCCGGCCAGGGCCGCGACCTCGTCCAGGGTGGGTCTGCCGTTCCGCGGTCCGCTCACGACGCTCGGACTCCCCTCGTGCGACACCTCGTTCCGCACCGGTCCGGTCGCGGCCGATCGGGCGGGACGGGGCGGGGCCCTTCCCGTCGACGCCGGACAGGATACGCCGGATCGCGCCCGATTGGGAGCGCTCCCAATACGTTCGTGGGGAGGCGAAGAGGCCGGCAGGGCGCCCTAGCGGACCGCGGCTGGTCACGGGCGGTCCCGCAGTGCCGTAAGGTTGGGTTCACCGACGCGGGGTGGAGCAGCTCGGTAGCTCGCTGGGCTCATAACCCAGAGGTCGCAGGTTCAAATCCTGTCCCCGCTACTCACCGGAAGGGCCCGGATCCTCAAGGATCCGGGCCCTTTCGTCGTGCCGGGTGCGCCGCGTCCTCTCTTCTCGCCCCGCGGCGCAGTGCGTGCCGGTTCGGACGCGGCGGAGTTGGGCAGGGTCGGACGAGTACGGGGACCGGCCTGCCGGGCGGGTGGGGGCGGGCACGATCGCGGCCCCAAGTGCCCGGCGGCCATGGGTCCTCACGTCGTCACAACGCGGGTGGGGGTATGGGGACCGACGAGGAGCCGGAGCGGAGGCGTGAGCTGATCCGGCTGATCGGCGAGCAGGTGGTCATGGTGCGCACGGAGGGCGGGGGGTTCGGCACCGGGTTCCTCGTGTCCGGGGACACGGTGCTGACGTGTGCACACGTCGTCCACGGGCAGACCTCCGCGCAGGTGCTGACCGGTGCGGAGACGCTCGAGGCCGAGGTGATCGCGACCGCGCCGGAGAGCCGTGGCACCGGAGCCGTGCACGGCTTCCCCGACCTCGCGTGTCTGCGCCTGCGGACCCCTGCGCCCGGCATCGGGGTCTGGCTCGGCGACGAGACCCCGCTTCCCGGCCACGAGGTGGTGGTGCACGGCTTCAGCAGGCACACCCTGGAGCCGGGTGAGCAGCCCGACACCCTGCACCTGGTCGTCGCCGGACAGAGCAGTCGTTTCGTGCGGCTGCAATGGGACGTCGTCGTCCAGGGCTTCAGCGGGGGTCCGGTGCTGGACCTGCGCACCGGCCGGGTCTGCGGCGTCCTCAAGGCATCCCGCGACGAGCGCAGCCCCCAGGGCGGCTGGCTGGTTCCGGTGGGAGCCGTCCGAGAGCACTTCCCCGACCTCGCCGAACGCAACGGCCGAGCTCACGTGCCGGGTACGCCATGGTGTGACGCGGCCCTCGGCCGCGCCCGTCGGCAGAGCGTGCTCTTCGGGGCGTCGCGCGGGGCCCGGCGGAACCCGCGCGGCACTGCCGCGCAGGCGACCCCGGCCCAATTGCTCGCGCACGGCACCATGCCCTTCGTGGACCGCCCCGAGCTGGCGGATCTGCTGGCGTGGTGCGAGGGCGACGCGGAGCACCGGCTCCGTCTGCTCCACGCACCGGGTGGGGCCGGCAAGACGAGGCTCGCCGCGGAGGTGTGCGGCGCCCTCACGGGGCGGGGGTGGATCGCCGGGTTCGTCCAGAAGGACGCTCCCGTGCGTCGGCAGTGGCTGGAGGAGCTGGGCGAGGCCCTGGACGTCGGGCTGAGTGCGCTCGTCGTGTTCGACTACGCCCAGGCCAGGATCGAGGAGATCGTCGCGCTGCTGGAGCACGTGGACCGGTACGGCCCCGAACGCATGCGCCTGCGGCTGCTCCTCCTCGCACGTTCCGACGAACCGCTCTTCGAGGCCCTGCGCAGCCGGGTCGACGACCCGGTACTGCCCGAGACCAGTGTGGTCGCCCTGCCCAGAACCATCGACACGGAAGGCAACGCTTCCCTGGCCCGGCGGGCGTTCGCCGTGTTCGCCGACCGCCTCGGCTGCGGATGGCTTTCCCCACCGGGACGCCTGGGAGCACGCGCCGAGTGGCAGGACTCCGTTCTGGACGTGCTCGCGCTCGCCCTGGACGCCGTACTCACCCTGCGCGAGGGGCACACCTGGCCCGACCGGGGAGACCCGCTGGAGCGCGTCTGCGACCACGAACTGCGCGGCTGGCACGCCCTGGTCGCCGCGGAACTTCCGGGGCAGGCGGCGTTGGCGGGCCCGACCGGTGCGCGTCTGTCCGAGGGGCTGTTGCTCGTCCCCACCCTGGCCCAGGGGCTCGCCGGCCCCGCGCTCGTCGACCTGCTCCACCGTGTCCACGCCGCCGCCTTTCCCGGCATGCCGCCCGTCCACATGGTCGGGGTCCACGCATGCCTCCGGGCGCTGTACCCCGCCCCGGACGGCCGCGTCGCTCCGCTGGAGCCGGACCGGATCGGCGAGATCCTGGTGCGCCGGGTGCTGCACCGGCCGGAGAGTTCGGGCCGGGCCTCGGCATACCTCGGGGAGCTCCTGGACGCGAGCACCTCCGGTTCCCAGGCCGTGCGGATTTCGGCAGCGGCGGACACGATGGAAACCCTGGCCCGTGCCCGCGGCTGCACGGCCGTGGGCCGGATCGAGTCCCACCCGTCGCACGGGGCACTGGACAGCGCCCTGCGAGAGGCGATCGCCGCGCGGCCGGACGTGCTGCTGCCCGCCCTGACGATCACCGGTGGGCTGGTCCCCCACGCCGAGCCGCTCGCCTCGCTCGCCCTGCCGTTCGTGGCGGACGCCGGCCGGGAACTCCTCGAGTCGGTGGACGGCCACCTCCCGGACTATCCTTCCGGCCTGTCGGGGGTCGCCGTGGCGGTCCTCGGCCGCCTGCTGGCCTCGGCAGACGCCGACTTCACCGAGGACCGGCAGCTCCTGCGGCTGCGCAGGCTCGTCCGGTACAGCCTCCGCAACGACGACGTCGGCAGCCGCGACACCGCTCTGGGGGCCGCCCGCGAGGCGGTCGACCTCAGCCGTGACCTCGTCCAGCGGACCGGACGGCACCTGGCCGAGTACGCGACGGCGCTCAACAACCTGAGCCTGCTGCTGCACCGTGCCGGCAGCACCGCGGCCGCACTCGCCGAGAGCAGGACGGCGGTCACGTTGTACGAGCAGCTGCTCGGGCAGACGCCGCCCGGAACCGGCCAGGTCGCCGCCGCACGCCAGGTGTTCCTCTTGAACACCGCGGCCGCGCTCAGCACGCTCGCCCTGCTGCGACTGACGGACGGTCAGGTCCACGCGGCCGCGGACGAGGCGCACCGGAGCGTGGACCTGTGCCGGGCGGCGTTGCCGGGCGTGCGCCAGCAGGACGTCCTCCTCACCTGTCTCGAAGTGCTCGCGGAATGCCGGCAGCGCACGGGAATGGTCGGTGAGGCGGTGCACACGGGGGGCGAGGCGGTCGTGCTCGTGAGGGACCTCGCCGAACGCCAGCCGGAGCGCTACCTCGACAGGCTGCCGACCGCGCTCTACCGGCACGCCCGCGGCCTGATCAGGGCGGGTGCGTACCGTGAGGCCTATCTGGTACTGCGGGAAGCCGCGGTGCTGCTCGGAGGGCTCCCGGGCAAGGGATCGCTCCACCGGGAGACGCGGCTGCGCTCGCTCCGGGCACTGGCCGAACTCTGCACCGAGCTGGCCGAGTTCTCCCACGAGCGCGTCACATGGGTGACGCAGTTGGAGTCCCTCACGCACCAGGCACCATGATCTGGCACGACAGCCCGTGAGAGCGCGGGCGGCGGCACCACATGCGCAGCGGGCGGACGGGGATCGCCCGTCCGCCCGCCCGGACGACTTCCAGGAGAGCCATGCCCATCGAACACCCGGCACCCGGCACGCCGGCACCGATCCGACAGGACCGCGCCGTCGAGGTCTACGCCAATCGCTTCGGCCACCTGTACGACGACGAGGTCGTCTTCCCCGGCGGGACCGAGGGCCGGTACCTGCGGTGGCAGTGGAGCCAGCAGGGGGTCGTCGTCGTACCCGTGGGACCACAGGGGATGGCTCTCCTGCCCATGTACCGGTATCCGGTGGGGGCGGTGTCCCTGGAGTTCCCCCGTGGCGGCTGTGCCCCGGGGGAGGCCCCGGAGGCCGCGGCCGCCCGGGAACTGGAGGAGGAGTCGGGGCTGGTTGCGGTCTCGGTGCGGAGCATCGGCAGGCTGCACGCCGACACCGGGCTGATCGGAACGCACACGCACGTCTGTCTGGCGGAGGTGCACCCGGTGCGGCGGTCCTCCGCGCGGCCCGAGGCGTCGGAGTCGGTGGCCGGTCCGGTGTGGGCGTCACGGGACACGATGGCCGAGTGGCTCCGGGAGGGCCGCATCACCTGTGGCATCACCATCGCCGCCTTCGCCGTCGCGACGGCCGGGACGGGAGCCTCCTTCCCCGAGGGGGCCCCCGCCGTCGCTGGCCAACCCTCTCCGGACGTTCCCTGCGCGCCCGGCGCCGTCAGAGGGTGACCAACCGGTGCAGCGGGTCCAGGTCCTGGTGCGGGCGCCGGGGCCGGGGCACGCCGGCCGGCCCCGTACCCGCTGCTCCGGGGCCGCCCGCTGCACTGCTGAGGACGTGGAACGAGAGCGCCCCCGTCCGGCCGCCGGAAGAGTGCGCCACTTCCAGGCCGGCGCCCAGTCGACCCTCCGCGGGATCCTCCTCCAGGCCGAAGCGCATGAGGCGGTCCTCTCCCTGGAGGTGCGCCCAGGCCCGGCCGCCCCGGTCGCGGAACACGCGTCGGCAGGCCGCGGCCATCCAGGCACTGAACTCTTCGGTCGCGGCGCCGAGAACGGCCGCGTCCGGCCGCTGCCCCCGGCGCATCCGGGCGAGTTCTCCCAGCAGCGCGTTGCGCGCGTGCTGCGCGACCGCATCGAGGAGCACGTCCACCGGGAGCAGGGACAGCAGCAGGCCGTCGAGCAGGGCCGGAGCCAACCCGGTTCGTTCCAGCAGTGGTTGGCGCCGGGCCGTCGGGATGAGATCCGCCTCGTCGCGCGGGCCGGCCACGGCGGCCCCGAGCGCCCGCGGGAGCGCTTGCCGATAGGACTCCCCCGCCCATTGGTCAATCGACTGCAGGGCGAGCACGACGTCGGCGCTGGCGTGCGGGCGGCCGGTGCGGTGCTCGGACAGCCAGTCGCGGATCGCCTTGTACTCCAGCGGCTCTTGCCCGCGGCCCCATTCGAGGGCGGCCCGGAGCGTGGGGCGCGCCTCGCCTCGGGCGTGTTCCAGCGCCCGCTCGATCCGCTCCAGCACACCCGACTTGAAGGCGGCCGAGACGACCGCACCGTCGTACGGCAGCACCCGTCCGCTCGTCATCGCCTGTAGCTCGTCCACGTAGGCCGGGCTCGGTACGTTGTCGACGTTCTTGGCCGCGTGCGCGTTCCGGATGTCGTGGAACGTCGACCCCGTGCGCAGCGCCACACGGATATGACCCTCCGTCAGGAGTGGTGCCAGATCGCGCAGTCCCGGCCCTTCGACGTGGGCATCAGCCTGGACATTTACCTGATGATCCGTCACCAGGGTTCGGAAATAACGATTGTTGAGACTCTGCGAATCGCCGATAAGTAGTGTGTCGCAGAACAGCACGTGCAGGAGAATCCGGGCCCGCAGATCCGCTGCGCCGTCGATCGGCGCGGCGGAATGGGGCTCCACATCCGACAGATAGACGTTCTCCACCAAGCGATCGTTCACGCCGTCCACCCCCTGCCGGGGGACCCTAGCGCACGAGGGAGAGCCATGTCGGAGATTGTCGAGGTCCAGACCCCGGACGGCGGGACGTTGTGGGTGCGCGTCGAGGACGAGGGAGGCCCCCGGGACACCTCGTTCACCGGCGTCCGGCACCGTCTGGACGACCTTCCGGAGACGTTGGCGACGGTCGTCGCCACGGTGCGGTCCGGGTTGAGGAGCGCCGCTCCGGACGAGCTGACGCTCGAGTTCGGCATCGAGCTGTCCCTGAAGTCCGGCCTCCTCGTGAGCGTCGTGACGGCATCGGGGGGAAAGGCGACCCTGAAGGTGTCCGCCACGTGGCGCAGGAACGGCGACGCGGTCGCCTCAGCACAGTCCGCCGAGTCCGCGGAGACCCCGGAGCCCGCCGAGACCGCAGAGCCCGCCGGCGCGGCCGAAACCGCGCGTGTTCCGGAGACCGCCGGCGCTCCGGGCGCCGCGGAGTGAGCCGTGGTCGCACCGCCGTGCGGCAGACCGCGTGCCGGCCCGGGGCGCCATCCGCTCTGAACGAAGGGGGAAACGATGGGCCCGGACGTGCCTGACGGCCATGTGGAACGGATCTACCTCTCCGATGTCGAGCCGAACCCCGTCGGGCCGCTGGCCTACGCCGCGGATCTGCGCTCCAGAGTGCTGCTGCACGTACTCCTCGCCGACGCCCTGCTGGTCGGGGACTCGCAGAGCCTCAACAACAAGTACTTCCGGTGCCTGATCTCGCCGGGAGAGCACGACGACGGAAGTGGAGCACCGCGGCTCCAGCGGGACGCGGTGCTCTCGGACCTCGCGCCGCTGTTGCGGGAGGGCCGCGTCAGGGTGGCGCAGCGCAAGGGGAGCACCCTGCTCGGCATTCGCGACGAACACGCCCGCAGGCAGGTCAACAACGTTCCGCCCCGGGCGTACGTCAGTCACCTGGACGCCCTCGCTTCGGCGCATGCCGTCCCGTACGACGTCGCGGAGGTCGGCGAGGCGTTCCGCGGGGGTGTGCTGTCCCGCATCGGTGCCGCCCTCGACGGCGCGACGGGACCCGTCCGGTCCGCGTTGTCCGACGCCCGGCAGTGGGTGGCGGAGCAGCCGCAGCTCCTGCACATCGAGCTGCGCTCGTGGATCGCGTCCTACCGCTCCGCGGGGACACGGCAGCAGCACACGGGTGTCGTTCTGGCGCTTCAGTCCCTGGACGACTGGGCCATCGACGCGTACCGCGGTGCGCTGCCCCTCGTCCTGGGCACGGGGGTGGCCAGACCGCGGGAAGGGCGCGACCTGCCCGCGCGCGAGAGTCGGCGGCTGCTCACCCAGGACGCGCTCCCCGCGGCCCTGCTCGACCCCTTCCTGCTCTCCCGCCTGCCCGTGGACCTCGTCCTGGAGACCGTGGCGCAGCCGGCCAGGAACGCCATGGTGCAGGAACTGGCCCGGGTGCGCCGCGGCCTCCCGCCGGACCTCCCCGTACTGGGCGAGGCCGTTCAGGAGTTCAGCCACTGGCTTCGCGACGCGTTCGAGCGGGCGTTCCGCCCCGCGGACGGCAGGGAGTGGGTCCACCTCCGGGGCGTGACCCGCCTCATGCGCTTCGGACTGGACGAGGACCCGGTCACGGGACGCCTCGGCGCGTGCCTTGACGTGGGCACCGCCGTCCCGGACGCACGGCACCTCTCCTTCGCCGTCACCGAGGGGGCCGGCGCCCCGGATCCGTCCGCCCCGGCCCGGCCGGACACCGCGGTCGATCCGCGCGACCGGCTGGTGTGCCGGTAGGAGCACATGCTCGGGGATCGTGAGATGCGGTCGGAGTGTGAGCACGCGCCCCCATGACCTCGGCAGCACCGCCGGCCTCGGGAGCGCCCGGGAGCCGACAGAGCCCGGCCGGGGTGACTACGTGCCCCGGCCGGGCTCTGGGTGCGTGGGGTGCTGCGTGGGTTACATGTTCTCGTCGCTCAGGTCCTGTTCGCGCAGGAGGTCCTCCTCGCGGCGGCTCGTCTTCTCGCCGGGCTGCGGCTGACGGGACGGCCGGCCGGGCTCGGCGTGCACGGGGTCCTGGCCGGGGCGCTGCGGACGCCGCTGTTCCTCGCGGCCCTTGCCCGGTTCCTGGCGCTTGTCCTGCATACCGCCCATGACGGCAACTCCTTTGCTGGGACGAATCGGTTCCTCCGTCACCACGCTGACACATGTGGTCACAGTTCGCACCATTTCGACTACGGACAGTGTTCGTCGATGAGGGGCGTGCAGGCCCGGGTGGCCGCTTCGGAATGCGGCGGGACCGCCCGGTGCCGAGGATGGTCCGGTCACCTTCACTCCCCACAAGCGTCCAGGAGCCCGTCCATGCTGGAACGAAAGCCGCGCGAGGACCGCACCGAGATCACCTTCGTCCTCCCCGCCGACACACCGCCCGGTCCGGTCAGCGTGGTCGGCGACTTCAACGAGTGGCGGCCCGGGACCCACCCCCTGGTTCCCCGTACGGACGGCACTCGCGCGGCCACCGTCACCCTGCCGGGCAAGGGCGAGCACTCCTTCCGGTACCTGGCCGCCGGCGACTACTGGTTCGACGACGAGAGCGCCGACGGTCACGACGGCGTCAACAGCCGGCTCCGGACATGAGATCGGAAGGGACCGCCGTGAACATCGCCGTGGACGACAGCTGCGTCAGCGCGTTCCAGGATCTGAAGGCCAAGCGGGAAATCAACACGGTGATCTACCGGTTCACCGACGCGATGGACGCACTCGTCGTCGCTTTCCAAGGGAACGTGACCCACGACGAGTTGCTGGCCGCCGTACCGGTCTCCGATCCGGTGTTCGTGGTGTACGACCTGCCCTTTGCCGATCCGGACGGGACGCGGCGGAACACCGTGGTGATGATCTCCTGGTGTCCCGCACGTGCCGATGCCGCGCAGCGGGCGGCGAGCGCCGCCGGTTACAGCGCGCTCAAGGACGCCCTCGACGGCGTCGAGGTGTTCGTCGAGGCGACGGAGCACTCCGAACTCGAGTACCAGGAGCTGGTGTCCAGAGCGGGTTGATGCCCGGCCGGCCGTCTCCCCGCGGTCATTCGGGCGGCGGGGTGGTGGTGCGCAGGAGGAGCATGGCGATGTCGTCGGTGTAGTGGCCGGTGGGTCGCGCGCGACGCAGGAGCGCGTCCATGAGGGCTTCGAGTTCCTGCCCGCCGTGCCGGGCGAGGTGGTGGGCGAGGTCGTCGGCGGTCTGCCCGGGGTCGGTGCCGGGTGCCTCGACCAGACCGTCGGTGTACAGGGCGAGGGTGGTCCCCGGAACGAGCGGCAGGACGGTGACCGGATACGAGTGGCCGGGGTCGATGCCCAGCAGGGGTCCGGGTTCGAGCCGTACGACGCCGGGCCGCCGGCCCGCCTGGTGCAGGAGCGGCGGCGGGTGACCGGCGCTGGCCAGGGTCACCTCGTTGCGGGCGAGGTCGATGTGGGCGTAGAGGCAGGAGACGAGGAGGTCGCTCTCCAGGTCGGCCAGGACGCGGTTGGTGCGGGCGAGGACCTGGTCGGGCGGTGCGCCCGCGGTGGCGTGGATGGCGGTGCGGACCTGGCCCATGAGGGCCGCGGCGGCGACGTTGTGCCCTTGGACGTCGCCGATGACGGCCGCGGCGGTCGTGGAGTCGATGCGGATGACGTCGTAGAAGTCGCCGCCGATCTCCATGCCGTGGCTGGCGGGCAGGTAGCGTGCGGCGGTCTCCAGCCCCGGCAGGTCCGGCAGGTTCCGCGGCAGCAGCGCCTGCTGGAGGCCGTGGGCGAGGTCGCGGGTGGCGTCGTAGAGGCGGGCGCGGTCCAGGGCTTGGGCGATCAGCCCGGCGAGCGAGGTCAGGACGGCGCGTTCGTCGGCGCTGAAGTCGCGGGGCCGGTCGTAGGAGAGGATGCAGCATCCGACGGGTCGGCCGGAGACGATCAGCGGCAGGAAGGCCCATGCCTCTTTGCCGCTGATCCGCGGCGCGCCGGGGTAGCGGCGGGCCATCTCCTCGGGGCTGGAGAAGAACGACGGGGTGCCGTCGGCGAGCACCTGCCCGGCGGGGGTGAGGTCGGTGTCCAGGGGCAGGCCGTCGAGGCGGTCGATGGTCTCCTGGGTGTAGCCGTGGTAGCCGGTGATCTGGAGGCGGCCCGCTTCCGCGGCGGACAGGACCAGGCCGTCGGCGCCGAACGCGGGAAGGATCTGGTCGGCGACGAGTTCGACGACGTCGCGGACGGCGACGGTCTCGGTCAGCGCGGCCGCCAGGTGGACCAGCTGGTACAGCCGTCCGGCCTGCGCGGTCCCGGAGCTCGGGGGGCTGCCGGGGCCGGCCGGCTGCGGGTGCGCCGACGGGGGCGGGTGCGGGCGAGTGGTCCCGCTCCGGTCGTCGTCGCGGGCCGGGGCGCGGGTGATGCGGACGCTGATGCCGCTGGCGTCGGGGTAGAGCTGGAGGTGCAGGACGGTGTCCGGGGGGCGCAGGGTGGTGAAGGCGACCGGGTCGCGGCTGATGACGGCCGTGCGGTAGTGGTCTTCGACGATTCCGTTGTCCAGCCAGGGCAGGGACTGCCAGGGGCGGGTTCCGAGCAGCCGGGTGGCGTCGGCGCCGAGCAGCGATGCGGCCGTGGCGGTCAGGAAGGTGATCCGGCCCTCCAGGTCGAGGGCGAGAGCGCCCTCGGGGAGGCGCTCGGCGTAGTCCGCCGCGGCCTGGGGCAGCCCGGTTCGCGTGTGCGCGGGTGCGCCGGCGGGAACGATGCGGGGCTCGTCGGGGAGGGCCGGCAGGACGGCGGTGTCGTCCAGGTCGCGGGCGATGCGCCGGGCGGCGGAGCGGATGTGGCTCCGCTCGCGGGCCGTGGCGTCGGCCGGATGGCTGGCGGGCCACAGCAGGAGCAGGGCTCCCCAGCACCGGTTCCGGCCCGGGAGCGGGGCCGCCGCGACCGCGAACCGGTACGGCAGGCTGGCTGCGGCGCGCGGATAGGCGCGGGCCAGCTCGTCCTGGGATCCCACCCACACCAGCCGGTCCTCGCGGACCGCGTCGCTCACGGGGACCGACACGCTCAGTGGCACCCGACGCCAGGGCCAGATCACCTCCGCCGGGACTCCGGACAGCACCAGGAGGCCCAGGACGCCCGCGGCCTCGTCGAGCAGGTAGAGGCCGCCGGCCGAGGCCCCGGTGCGGCGGACCGTGTCGGCGAGGGCTGCGTCCAGCAGTCCTGCGGGACCGGGCTCGTCACCCCTGTCGGCCACCACACCTCCCCGTCCGGCCGGGCGCGGACCGATCCCGCGGGGCTCCTCCGGTGACGGCCGTCCCGAGGGTCGCGGGGGGAGGAGTACGGTGTCGGCTGCGCACGGCAACGGTTGCGAAGAGCGGGGGGAGGGGGTTCCTCTCCCGCACACGGCTCCCGGCGCTCATATGGTGAGAATACGCCCGAAACGGCCAGTGATCGCGGGCATGACCGGCCAGCGGGGAGCCCCGGCCGTCGCCGCCCGGAATCCGGCCGGGCGGTCGGGCGGGCCGGATCTGTGGGGGTCGTGCGGCGAGGACATGCCGGAAACCCCGACGCCGCGGGAGCCAGGGCCGTCCGCACGCACCCCGGGGTTGCCGGGCGGCACCGTATCGGCTGTTCGCTGAGCGCTTTTTGACGGAGCTTCAGAACGATCGGCCCGCGGGATGTTTGCCCGCGCGCGAACGGGTCACACGCGTGGACAGCGGAGCCCGCGATCGTACGCGGCCGGGCTCCTGCCGGCCGGAGCCGCGCGGCGGCACGATCACCGACGCGGCCGAGGCGGTCGGCCCCGGAACGACTGCCGCTCGGGATCCGCGCGGCGCCCGGGCGCCCGGACCCCGGCTCCCTCCCCAGCCGGGGCAACGGGCCGCGATCCCGGCAAGCCCCCGGCGGCGGTGCTCGGACCACCACCCTCGGGCCGCGGACCCCGACGGCAGCCGTCGACCCCCGTTGCCGGGCCGAGCGGCCCAGCAGCGAGGGTTGCCGAGTGACGGGCAGCCCTCCGCGCCGGACCGCCCTCGCGCCGCGAGGCGACGGTTTTCGGCCGTCTTCACACCGAGGAGCCGACCCGGTGTCCGTGAACGAGACGGCGGGGCAGGCGAGTCGGTGTCCGACACAGCCGCGCCGCGGCCGCCGGGTCAGCCGACCGGGCGGCACGGCGACGACAAGGAGGTTCCAGCATGCTGATCACCGTGACACGCACCGGCGGGTTCGCGGGCCAGGAGCGCCAGGGCGCCGTGACCACGGAATGCCGGGCCGACCGCGCCGAGTTGGAGCTGTTGGCCGAGCGGGCCCTCAGCGACGACCGGTCGGTCGACCAGCCGCCGGTGGCCGACGGCTACCACTACGTCGTGCACGTCGACGGGAAGGTCATGGAGTTACACGACCCGTATCTCACCGAGAACCAGAGGCAGTTGATCAGGGCCGTCCTGGAGGAGGGCGCCTGACGCAGCCCCTGTCGCCCGACCGGCGCGTCGGCGGCAGAACCGATCCGTGGAAGGCCTCGATGCGGCGGCCCCCGGCGCGCGATGCGCCGGGGGCCGTCGGCGGAACAGCCCGGGTCAGGGTGCCCGGCCGCGGCCGCGCAGGGAGTCCTTGACTGCCTGGAGGCGGGCGGTGGATCCGGTCGCGGGCATCCGCGCGGACCCGCCGACGAGGGGACGTGCGGTCCCGGTCGCCGACGGCGACTGTCCCGAACGGCCCGCCGGAGTGACACTTGAATCGTGAACCGGTCGGGAAAGCTGGACGGACTGGTGACGCTGCGGGCCCGTGACCGCCTCGGCGACGCGCTCTTCCGGCGCGTCGCCGGCCCGCACGGCCCGGAGAACCGGACCCGGATCCACGACACCCCCGGCCCCAGATGGTTCGCCCCCGACGAGCCCATCCGCCGGGTGCACGGCGACGCCTCGATGTTCGTCGGCGGGCTGAGCGCCCTGCTCCTGCAGTCGCTGCACCCGCGGGCGATGGCCGCGGTCGCGGCGCACTCCGGCTACCGCGGGGATCCGTGGGGCCGCCTCCAGCGCACCAGCACCTTCCTCGCGTTCACCACGTTCGGTACGGCCGAGGACGCGCAGCGGGCGGTGGACCACGTACGGGCCGTCCACGCACGCGTGCGCGGCCGCACCCCGGACGGGGAGCCGTACCGCGCCGACGACCCGCACCTCCTCGAATGGGTGCACATCGCGGAGGTGGACAGCTTCCTGCGGGCCTACCGGCAGTACGGCGCCGCACCCCTGGCCGCGGACGAGTGCGACGCGTACGTCGCCGCCGCGGCCCGGGTCGGGCGGGCGCTGGGCGTCTTCAGCCCGCCCCTCACCACGGGCGAGCTCGCCGAGCGCATCGACGGCTACCGGCCCGAGCTGCGCGGGACCGAGGAGGCCCGTGCGGCGACCCGCTTCCTCATGCTCCGGCCGCCGCTGCCGTGGCCGGCGCGCGTGCCGTACGCGATGCTGGCGGCGGCCTCGGCGGCCCTGCTGCCGCCCTGGGCCCGCGAGCCCCTGGGCCTTCCCCTGCTCCCGCGGGCCGAGCACTGGTGCGTACGGCCCGCCGGCGCGGCCGTCACCGGCACCATCCGCTGGGCGATGCGCCGCCCGCCACCGGACCCCGGCGGCTGACGGCCACCGCCCCGGGCCGGCTTTCGGATCGCGGAAGAGCCGGCTTCGGCCGTCAGCCCTGCGGAGCGGCCGGTTCGACGTCCTTGGAGAGCGGCACCGTCCCGGTGTTGTCGACGTGCCGGGCGGAAACCCATGCGGCCTTGTCGCGCAGCAGGTACCAGATGCTGTTGCCGTCGACGGCCTGGGCGTGCACCTTGCTGTGCAGACCCACCTGCGCGCCGTGGCTCAGCTCGCCGACGACGGACGAGTCCGTGCTCGGGTATTTGCGCAGGTTGACGCCGGCGGTGCTGACGACGGTGCCGAACGGCTGGGACGGACTGGGCATCATGACCTCCAGGGGAGCGCCGGAGCGGGGTTGCCGCGTCCGGCGTGCGGGCGGGTTTCTCGCACGGTAGGGCCCAATCCCGCCGGGCGGCCGCAGGCGTGCGGGGCATGCCCCGACCGGCGGCCGGGCGTCACGCTTCGGAGGGGACGCCGGGCTCGGCCGGCCGCCGGTGGGGCCGGTTTGGCCTGCGCCCGTGGAAAGGCACATGCTCGATTCGAGGGCACGGGACGGCCTGCCGTCCCGGCCGCACCACGCCCCGAGGAGGCTACGGCGATGCGCAGCAGCGAGAACCAAGGCGACGACGTCTATCAGCCGCAGGCGGAGGCGGAGCCCGGCGAGTCCCAGCCGGACATGCAGAACGCCCTCGGGGAGCCGGACCAGGACGACACCCTGGACACCGGTTACTCGCCCCCCGACCGGCCCCTGGTGGCCGCACGGTACGGCACCACGGCCGCGGAACAGCACGCCGGCGAGACCCTCGACCAGCGGCTCGCCCAGCAGGAGCCGGACCCCACCGCCGTGTTCGAGGACGAGCCGAGGTCGGAGACGGACCCGGGCGACGACTGGAGCGGGGCCGCCGACGGGGACCGGGACGGCGACGGCGGCGAGGACATCACCCGCGACCCGGGTGGCGACACGTCCACGGCGGGCCGGGAGCGGGCCGGCCGGCTGGCTCCGCCCGACGAGGCGGGCCCGGTCAGGGCCCGGGACACCGGGATCGACGGCGGCGCCGCCTCGGCGGAGGAGGCCGCCATGCACGTGATCGAGGACGAGGAACCGATGGAGCGGTGAAGAGACAGCTGGTTGAGTCACGGCCGGCCGGGCAGGCGCGAGGTGTGCGGGTGGTGACGGGCGCGCCCGTCACCGCCTGGAAGAGGCGCGGTTCCGTTCGGCCTTCGTGGCGGGGTTTGCGCCGCCGTCCGGGTGGATGAGCTGGGGCATTCCGGTACAAATTGCAGGCTGGTCGTTGCGGCTGCATGGTGAACATCAGTACCCCGACAGGAAGGGACCGGCTCGTCACGAGCAGAGCACAGCACCCGGATCTGCGCCATCCGACTACTGCCCGGGAGGGACCGCCGTGATCTTCGCCGTGCTTCTCGTACCGCCCCTTCTCCTGTGCGCCGTGCTGGCTCTCGGCCGCTACGAGGAGTACATGTTCACCCCGCACGAGCAGGACGCGGCCCCCCGGACCGGGTGGCGCCACGCACTGCGAGGCCTCGGCCACCGCCACGGCCGGCACGCCGCCTGAAGCGCGGCCGCACTCCTCCGCCTCGACCCGCGGCTTCACAGGGCCAGTGCCCTGAAGCCGGGCGCCCCTTAAACTGACACGGCCGTGTCGCGATATGGGGGTGAGAGGCCGCAGTGGAGACCATCGGACCCGAAGCGGGTGATCCGGTGAGCACCGGTCCCTTCCGGGGACAGCGCCGTCGGCTCATTCTGAACGGGGTCCCGGGCCCCGTGGCCAAAGGACGCGACTTCACGCGCCAGGCCCTGCGGGACTGGGGCTGGGACGGGACCGAGACCGCCGAGGACGCCCTGCTCCTCGTGTCCGAGCTGCTGACCAACGCGGCACTGCACGCGGGCGGTTGCCACGAACTCGTCCTGACGGCCACGGACCTCCTGCGCATCGACGTGTACGACGGCACGACGGCGCTGCCCATCCGCCACCCGGCTCCGCAGCGCGGCATCCCGGGCGGCCACGGCCTGCACATCGTGGAACACGTGGCCGATCGCTGGGGCGCCCGCACACACGAACACGGCAAGGCCGTCTGGGCCGAGATCGAGGCCGCCCGGCTGGTGTCCGACAACCCCCCGCAGCGATGACCGGTCCGGCACGCACCCGGACCTCCGGACCCTGACGAACGAACGGTTTCCGCCGGTCCGGCCCCGCCCGCGGCCTCACCCGTCGGCGCTGCCCGCGGTGAGGCCTTCCCGGACGGCGGCGAGGACGAAGGAGTGCCCCGCCGGGTCCGCGAACCGGCGCAGCGTCGTGCGGTCGCTCTCCGGCCGGCTCCCGGACTCCCCCGCCGCCACCGGGCGCGCCCCGAGGGCCACGGCCTCGCGCTCGGCTTCGTCGAGGGAGTCCGCGGCGACCAGGATCCGCAGGTGGGTCTGCTGGGCGTCCTCCGGCACCGGCCAGCTCGGCGGCAGGTACGAGGGATCGCGGCGGACCCCGACCACGACCCCGCTGCGGCCGGTGACGAGGAAGAGCTCCCCGTCGCCCGGGGCCGGGCCCGCCGTCCCTCCGAGCAGTTCGGCGTAGAAACGGGCCAGCGTCTCGGGTTCGGCGCAGTCCAGGACGAGAACGCTTGTCTTGGTTACGGTCATGCCCCGCGTGTGCCCGGTGTCGCCGGGCGTACACGGACCGTACGCGGGCCGCATGCGGACCGTGCGGGCGGGCTCGGCTGCGGAGGGGGGCCATCGGCCGTGTCCTGCCGGTCCTGCGACCGCCGGAGCGCTCCGTCAGCAGGGGCGCTCGGCGGCGGGGCCTTCCTCACCGGGTGCCTGGCCCACGGCGACGCGCGGCAGGGCGGCCGGGTGCTTCTCCGCGAGCCAGGCGACCAGTTGTTCCCGTACCGCGCAGCGCACCGCCCACACGTCGTCGGCGTCCTTGGCCGTGACGATGGCGCGCACCACGATGGTGGAGGGCGTCGTCTCGGTGACGGCGAGGTCCCAGCCGCGGCCGTCCCACTCCCGGCAGTTCCGCAGGATCTCGTGGACCTTCTCCCGCATGAGGTCGACGGGCGCGCCGTGGTCGCAGTGCAGGAAGACGGTGCCCGTCATCTGGGCGCCGCCGCGGGACCAGTTCTCGAAGGGGCGGGTGGTGAAGTACGAGACGGGCATGGTGATCCGGCGTTCGTCCCAGGTGCGTACGGCGAGGAAGGTGAGGGTGATGTCCTCGACCACCCCCCACTCGCCCGCGACCACGACCGTGTCGCCGATGCGCACCATGTCGCCGAAGGCGATCTGGAAGCCGGCGAAGAGGTTCCCGAGGGTGGACTGGGCCGCGATGCCGGCCACGATGCCGATGATGCCGGCGGACGCGAGCAGCGAGGTGCCGAGCGCGCGGAAGGTCGGGAACGTGAGCAGCATCGCGGCGGCCGCGACGACGGCCACGAGGACCGTCACGACCCGCATGATCAGCGTCACTTGGGTGCGGACCCGGCGCACCCGGGCCGGGTCGCGGGTGCCGGCGGCGTAGCGGGCGTACCCCGATTCCACGACGGCGGAGGCCACCGCCACGACCAGCCAGGCTCCCGCGCCGATCAGGACGAGCGACAGGACGCGGCCCACGGCGCCCGCGTTCCCGTCGAGCGGCGGCCCGTCGACGTGCCGGAGGGCACCCCTGAGGAGGGCCGCGAGCAGGACGATGCACAGGGCGGGGCGGCAGCGCCTGAGCAGGCCCCACAAGGGCGTTTCGGGGTGTCGTGCGTCGGCTCGGCGCAGCAGCAGGTCGGCGGCCCATCCGGCCGCGACGGTCAGCAGGATCGAGCCCCCCAGGACGGTCGGCAGGAGAAGAGCGCTGTTCATAACTTCCCATCGGGTGGAGGCGGCATGGACTGGCACGCGCCTGCCCCGGCGGTGGGAGCTCACACCAGGGCCCGCGCTTGGGGCGTCCGCGCGTGGGTAGCCGCGCCGCGAGACGTCCTGAGAGCGGACCCGGACCCCGGGTTCCGGGCTTCCGATGACACGGAAAGGGGTGCGCATGTCGCACGTCGAGGAGTACGTCGAGGTCAACGTCCCCGTACGCACGGCCTACAACCAGTGGACGCAGTTCGAGGAGTTCCCCGCCTTCATGGAGGGGGTCGAACGCGTCGACCAGCGCACGGACACGCTCACTCACTGGGTGACGAACGTGAACGGCGTCCAGCGCGAGTTCGACGCGCAGATCACCGAGCAGCTCCCGGACCGGCGCGTCGCGTGGATGACGGTCGACGGGGAGGCCCGCCAGGCCGGGCTCGTCACCTTCCAGCCGATCGACGCGACGACCACCAAGGTGGTGCTGCACATGAACTGGGTGCCCGACGGCCTGGCCGAGACGGCCGCCGACAAGCTCGGCTTCGTCAAGCGCCAGGTCACGGGTGACCTGAAGCGGTTCAAGCTGTTCATCGAATCGCGCGGGGTCGAGACGGGCGCCTGGCGCGGCGAGGTCTGACCGCCGGGGCGCCAGGGGCACCGGGGCCCGCTCCACGCCGAACGGGCGCGGGAGCGGGCCCCGGGCGGCGCGCGGGGTCTGGTCTCACCGGCCGCCGCGGGCTGAGCGTCGCCGGCCGGGACCGGACCTCACCGTCCGGTGGCCAGTCGGGAGGCCTGGATCTCCGCCCATACGACCTTGCCGGATCCGTGGGCGCAGGAGCCCCACCGGTCGCAGACCCGCTGCACGATGTGCAGGCCGTGGCCGCCATGGCCGCCCGGCCGGCGTACGGGCCGGGGATGTGGCGGTACGGCCCCGCCGTCGACGACGTCGATGTGCAGGGCCTCGCCGGCGGTCAGTACGAGCTCTTGGCAGCCGCGCGCGTGCAGGGTCGCGTTGGTCACCAGCTCGGACACGACGAGCAGGGCGTCCTCGGAGCTCTCGCGGCCGTCCCAGCCCCAGTCCCGCAGGGCCTGCCGGGTGAAGTCCCGGCTCTTGGCGACCGCGCCCGCGACACCGCGCAGGGCCAGCCGGCGGCGCCGGCACATGACCGGCGTAAACCCTGGCAGACCGTTGGGGGCCGCTCCCGTCGTGTTCACTGATGCCTCACCCCGACCGTTGACGCTGCCGTTCTTGGGACGGAAGGGGACGGCTCCGCCTGCGGGTCGTCCGGGCCGGCCGGCCCGTAACCGTCCTCCCGCTTTCGCGTATGCCCGGCCTGATCGCCGGGACACCTGATCGCCGCGAGGTCCGGACACCCTGCCATCGACTCGCCCTGCGCCGGGCCGAACGCGACGGGACGGGACGGGACGGGACGGGACGGGCGTAGGGAAGGGGCCCGGACTCGATGAGTCCGGGCCCCTTCCCGTGGCCGGGTCTTGCCGTGTCCGGGTCTTGCGCGTCCGGGTCTTGCCGTGTCCGGGTCAGACGATGCGGCCGCCGAAGGGGCCTCCGTTGGTGTAGTACGTGCCGAGTTCCTCGCGGTACCCGAGGTCACCGAGGTGCTTCTCACGGTGGAATTCCGGGGCGTTCTTGATCTGCTCCTTCGTGCCGTCGACGTAGACCGTCTCCTCGACCTCGTCGATCCTGATCACGGTGCTCGCCGGGAGCAGAACCTCCTTGCCGAAGATCCACACGCCGGTGTCCACGACCAGGTAGGCGTCACCGGCCTCGCCGGAGTGCTTGTCCACCTTGCCGATGCTGCCGTCGGTGGCCTCGACCTTGTAGCCGGTGAGGTCGGCACCGACCAGGTGGCCGGCGGTCGGCCGGTAGCTCCACACATGCTCAGTCACGCGAATACAACTCCTTCTCTGTCGCTCCGTGTCGCACGCGGCGGCGTCCGTGCCCCGCTCCAACTCGCCTGCCCCGCCTGCGGAACGGCATGCACCGGCCGGATCTCTTCCAGCGCCGCGGGGCCTTCAGCGCGCGCCGCCCGGAAGGATCTCCTTGACCTTCGCGACGGCGAACCCCCATCCCTGCCGCGCGGTCGGCCTGCCCGGCACCGCCACCTCGTCGGGGTTGGTCACGACGTCCAGCAGGACCGGACCGGGCGTCTCGAACGCCCGGCGCACGCCGTCGTGGAGATCGCCGGGGTCAGTGACGCGGATGCCGGTGAGGCCGAGCGCGGTGGCGACCGCCGCGAAATCGGGGTTGTCGAGTTCCGTCCCGAACTCGGGCAGGCCCGCCTGCTCCTGTTCGAGCTTGACCATGCCCAGGCTGTGGTTGTCGAAGACGACGAGTTTCACCGGCAGCCGGTACGTCCTGATCGTCATGAGGTCACCCAGCAGCATGCTCAGGCCGCCGTCGCCGCAGAGGGCGACGATCTGGCGGTCGGGGTCCCAGAGTTGGGCTCCGAGGGCCTGGGGCATGGCGTTGGCCATGGAGCCGAGGTTGTACGAGCCGATCAGTCGCCTGCTGCCGCGCATGGTGACGAAGCGGGAGAGCCAGACGGTTGCCATGCCGGTGTCGGAGGTGAACACGGCGTCCTCGGCGGCGTAGGTGTCGACGGCCGCGGCGAGGGCTTCGGGTCGGATCTGGTGGCTCCGGTTGTCCAGGGCCGCCCGGAGCCTGCCGGTCCAGCGGTGTTCGTGAGCCGGGTCGGCCAGGCGCTGCTGGCCTTCCTTCCAGCGCGCGAACCGGGTGCGCGCGTCTTCCAGGTGGGCCCGGTCCGGTGCCTCCTTCAGGAGCGGCAGCAGGGCGCGCAACGTGGCCCCCGCGTCGCCGGCCAGGCCCACGTCCACGGGCACCCGGCGGCCCAGGTTCTCCTCACGGGCGTCGATCTGGACGACCTTGCAGTCCTTCGGGTACCAGTCGCGGTAGGGGAAGTCGGTGCCCAGCATGAGGAGTGCGTCGCCGTGGTCGAGCGCATGGGCGGCTGCCGGGTTGCCGATCAGTCCGGTCTGCCCCACCTCGAACGGGTTGTCGTCCTCGAACCCCTCCTTCGCCTTGAGGGTGAGGACCATGGGAGCGGCGAGGAGTTCGGCGGTACGCAGGACCTCGGCGCGGGCCGGCCGGGCGCCGCAGCCGACGAGCATGGTGACCCGGGAGGCCGAGTTGAGGAGGTCGGCGGCCTCGGCGAGGGCGGGGTCGTCGGGGCGGGTGACGGCGCGGTCGAGGGCGAAGCGGGCCGGACGGTCGTCGCCCGCCTCCTGATCGCCCAGGTCCCCGGGCACGGTCAGGACGGCCACGCCGCCCTGACCGACGGCAGCGCGTACGGCGGACTCCAGCATGCGGGGCATCTGGTCCGGGGAGGTGACGGTGGCACGGTAGACCGCCACGTCACGGAAGAGCAGGTCGTTGTCGACCTCCTGGAAGTAGTCGCTGCCGATCTCCGCGACGGGCACCTGGCCGCAGATCGCGAGCACGGGCGCTCGGCTCTTGGCCGCGTCGTAGAGCCCGTTGAGGAGGTGGACGGAGCCCGGTCCCACCGTGCCCGTGCACACGCCGAGGGTGCCCGACAGCTGGGCCTGCGCGCCGGCGGCGAAGGCCGCCGCCTCCTCGTGCCGGCAGCCGATCCAGTCCACGCCGTCCGTGGTGCGGATCGCATCGGTCAGTGGGTTCAGCGCGTCTCCGACGACTCCGAAGACGTGCTGGACGCCGAGTTCCTTCAGTGCGTCGACGATGACGCGGGCCACGGTGCGTGCCACGGAAGTGCCCTTCTCTCGGGTGCGGGTGCGGGTGCGGGTGCCGGTGTCAGCGGGTGAAGCGGTCCGGGTCGGCCGCCCGCCAGTCGGATGCCCAGTCGGCCGGTGGTGACGCGAGCAGTTGCCCGGGGGTGAGCCAGGTGTGGATGTCGGCGTAGGAGCGGACCGTGTGCGGGTCCACGCGCTGGAGGAGCATGTGGGGGCGCAGCCCGGACGGGTCGTCGATCCCCATCGCCGCCATGATCTGCAGGGCGCTGCTGACGGTGGCCTGCTGGTAGCGCCGTACGCGCTGCGACTTGTCGCCGACGTCGAGGGCGCGGGCGCGCCGCTCGTCCTGGGTGGCGACGCCGACGGGACAGGTGTTGGTGTGGCACCGCTGGGCCTGGATGCAGCCGATCGCGAACATCATGGAGCGGGCGGCGTTGGCGTAGTCGGCGCCCTGGAGCAGACGTTTGACGAGGTCGCCGCCGGTGGCGATCTTGCCGGCGGCTCCGATCCGGACGCGGTCGCGCAGCCCGACGCCCACGAGCGCGTTGTGGACGGCCATCAGCCCCTCGCCGAGCGGCAGGCCGACGTTGTCCGCGAACTCCAGCGGCGCCGCGCCCGTACCGCCCTCCGCGCCGTCGACGACGATGAAGTCCGGTGTGGTCCCCTCCTCCAGCATGGCCTTGCACACGGCGAGGAACTCGCGGCGGGATCCGACGCACAGTTTGAACCCGACCGGCTTGCCGCCGGCCAGTTCGCGCATCCGGGCCAGGAAACGGACCAGCTCGCGCGGTGTGGAGTAGACCCGGTGGAACGGCGGCGAGATCACGGTCTCCCCCTGCCGAACCCCGCGCACCTTCGCGATCTCCGCGGTCACCTTGGCACCGGGCAGCACGCCGCCGATGCCGGGCTTGGCCCCTTGGCTGATCTTCAGGGACACGCATTTGACCTGCTCGCGCGCCGCTTTCCCGGCGAACTCCCGCTCGTCGAAGCCCCCGTCCCGCGTCCGGCACCCGAAGTATCCGGTGCCGATCTCCCAGACGAGGTCCCCGCCCGGCCGTAGGTGGTACTCGGACAGGCCGCCCTCACCGGTGTCGTGGGCGAAACCGCCCCGTCGCGCACCCGTGTTGAGGGCGAGTACGGCGTTGGCCGACAGAGAGCCGAAGCTCATCGCCGAGACGTTGAGCAGGGCCATGTCGTAGGGCCGGGTGCACTCGGGCCCGCCGATCCGGACCCGGGGCGGATCGCCGCGCACCGGCCGCGGGGCCATCGAGGGGACGAGGTACTCGCTGCCCGCGCGGTAGAGGTCGAGTTCGGTGCCGAACGGTTCCTCCGCGTCGGTGCCCTTGGCGCGCTCGTAGACGATGCTGCGCGTGTCGCGGTCGAAGGGGCGGCCGTCGAAGTTCCGCTCGATGAAGTACTGCTGGAGCTCCGGCCGCAGCGCCTCCATCGCGTAGCGGAGGTGCCCGAGCAACGGGTAGTTGCGCAGGAGGGAATGCCGTCGCTGCACGAGGTCGTGGACGGCCACCGGCGCGAGCAGGAGCAACGGGACGGCCGCGGCCGCCCACCAGGGCGAGACCAGCACCGCCGCGCAGGAGGTTCCCGCCGCCAGGGCACCGAGGAGGGCGACTGCGAGTGATTTCAGCACAACACGCTTGTGTCCCGAAGTCCGCCCGCCAATCGGCCGTCCGTTCACGTGCCCAGGTCGCGGACCGATCGGGAGCGGACAGGGCAGTGGGCCCGAACCACAGGAGTTCGGGCCCACTGCCTTCGATCCGACTGGCCTCGATCCGGTGTGGCCTCGATCCGGTCAGGCCTCGATCCGGTCAGGCCTCGATCCGGTCAGGCCGGCGGGATGCCGAACGGGACGGTGCCGTAATAGGTGCCCAGTTCCTTGCGGTACCCGGCGTCTGCGAGGTGCTTGTCCCGGTGGAACTCGGGGGCGTGTTTGATCTGGCCCATGGTCCGGTCGACGAAGATCTTCCGCTCCTCCGGGTCGATGCTGACGACGGTGCTCGCCGGGAGCAGGACCTCCTTGCCGAAGATCCACACGCCGGTGTCCACGACCAGGTAGGCGTCACCGACCTCGTCGGAGTGCTCGTCCACCTTGCCGATGCCGCCGTCGGTCGCCACGACCTCGAAGCCGGTCAGATCGGTACCGGCCAGCGGGCCGGCGGTCGACTTGTAACTCCACACATGCTCAGTCACGCGAAAACAACTCCTCCGGTAAACCGAGGACGGAGAGCCGAATGCCTGTCGTCCGTCCTCTTCCGTACGCGTCGTGCGCGGCGGCGTTCGTTCCCCGCCTCGACTTTCGCCTGCCCCGCGCCCGGCAGTTCATTCACCCGGGGTGGAATTCCGGAGGCGGTCCGCCGAGGGGCTTCGCCGCTGGGCTTCGTCACCGGGGCTTCGTCACAGGTCGAGGTCGAGGAGGGCCTGTTCGACGACTTCCGTGAGTGCCGGGTGGATCCAGTACGGGGACTTGGCGAGGGTGGCCGCGTCGATGTCGAGGGTCATCGCGAGGACGAGCGGCTGGATGAGGTCGGCGGCCTGGGGGCCCATGACGTGGGCGCCGAGCAGCCGGCCCGTGCCGCGCTCGGCGAGCACCTTGCAGAAGCCGGTGGTGTCCTCCATCGCCCAGCCGTAGGCGACGTCCGCGTACCGGGCCTCGCCCACCAGCGGGTCCAGGACCCGGTCGCGGCAGTCCTGCCCGGTGGCGCCGATCGAGGCGATCTGGGGGCGGGTGAAGATCGCCGCGGGCACCCGCTCGTGATCCGCCGAGGTCAGGTCGTCGGGGTGGCGGAGGTTGTGGGCGACGACCTGCGCCTCACGGTTGGCGACGTGCTTGAGCGGGACCGGTGTGCAGATGTCGCCGAGCGCGAAGACGCCTTCCGCGGTGGTGCGCTGGTGGGCGTCGACGACGATGCGGCCGTCTTCGCGGGTGTCGACGCCCGCGGCGTCGAGGTTCAGCCGGTCGCTGTTGGGCACGCGGCCCGCGGCGACCAGCAGCATGTCCGCCTCGACCGTCGAAGCGTCGTCGAGGGTGAGCCGCAGCACGCCGGGACGGCCGGCGACGGCGGTGACCCCGGTGACCTCGCGGCCGAGTCTGAGGTCGTAGCGGGAACGCGCCAGCTCGGTGAACCGTTCGGCGACCGTCTCGTCCACCGGCCCGAGCAGGCGCTCCTCCTTCTCGACGATGACGACGTCACTGCCCGCCGCGGCGAACACCTCCGCCAGCTCGGCCGCGATGTAGCCGCCGCCGAGGACGGCCAGGCGGCGGGGCGGGGCGTCGGTCCGCATGACCGTGTCGGACGTCTCGTACGGCAGCCCGGACTCGGCGACGGGCGGGGGCACCAGCGGGCGGCCGCCGGCGGCGATGACGACCTGCCGGGCGCCGATGTCGACGGTGCCGTGGCCGTCGGCGAGGTCGATCCGCAGCTGCCGGGGGCCCGTGAACCGTGCCGTTCCCTCGTACACGGTGATGTGGTCGGCGTCCAAGCGCCCCTGACGGCCCTCGTCGCGTTCGGCGTCCAAGCGTCCGAAGACCCGGTCGCGCATCGCCCGCCAGCGTACGGCGCGCAGCTCCGCGTCCACGTCGTACCTGCCGGCTTCGGCGACCGTACGGGCCACGTGCGCGGTGTGGACGAACATCTTGCTCGGGATGCAGCCCGCGTTCAGGCAGGTGCCGCCGAACCACCGCTCCTCGACGATCGCCACGTCCAGATCGGCGAACGAATCGTCGATGACGGCGTTGCCGGATCCCGCACCGATGACCACAAGATCGTATTGCCGCATCGCCTCAGGGTACGAGGGCGGCCCGGCCTGGCGGGTCAGGCGCGTCAGGCATGTCGGGCGGGCCCGCCGTCCGGCAGACGGCGCAGGGGCGGGTGCGCGGGCTCCGGCCAGGCCGCCATCGCCGCGTCGGCCACCCGGTCGAGCGTCTCGCGCCCGGTGCCGTCCCATGCCTGCTGGTTCATGCCCTGGACGACCACCGCGTAGAAGGCGGCCAGCCCGTCGGCGTCCGTGTCCGCGGGGAGCCGTTCCGCGTCGATGTCGGCGCGGATGCGGGCGGCGATCGCCGCCTTGGATTCCTCGCGCATGGCGCGCAGCATCGCCTTCACCTCCTGCGAGCCGGGGCCGCAGTTGGTCGCGCCGGTGATGATGAAGCAGCCGGGCGGGTGGCTCGGGTCGGTGTAGTCGGCGGCGAGGCGCCGGAGCATCGCCGCGATGGCAGAGCGGGCGTCGCCACCCTGCAACGGGCTCGCGTAACTGCGTACGTACAGTCCGACGGCTTCGTCGAACAACTGCCGCTTGTCGCCGAAAGCGGCGTACAGGCTCGGCGGATTGATGCCCATCGCCTTGGTGAGCGAGGCGACCGACGTCGTGTCGTAGCCGTGCGTCCAGAACTGCTCCAGCGCGATGGCCAGCGCTTTGTCGCGGTCGAAGGCCCGCCGGGCACGTCCGGCCGCGGGGCTCGCCGACTTCGCTGATTTGGCGGGCATCGCGGGCATCGCCGGATCCGCGGGGGTCGCCTCATTGCTGCTCACGGAAGAAGCATAGCGACCGCTGTAGCGATCGCTACAAGATCCCTGCTACGGTCCTGGACGTCAGCTGCTTTAGCGATCGCTACAGAAGCATCCATCCGGCCGCACGGCCGATGCCACGAGGGGACCGTCATGACCACCGCACCCACGTCCACCACCGCACCCGCGCTCGCCGCGTTCGCCCGCACCGCTCGCGGCTCCGGCCCCGGCCTCCTGCTCGTCCACGGCGCGGGCGGCGGCATCGAGGCCAATTACGGGCCGATCATGGAGGGCCTGGCCGCGGCGCACACCGTCGTCGGCGTCGACTTTCCGGGGGCCGGCGCGACCCCGAAGTCCGAGGCCCCCCTGGACGTGGACGAACTGGTGGACCATCTGGTCGCGGCGGCCGACGCCGAAGGGCTCGGCACGTTCGCGGTCAGCGGGTACTCGCTCGGCGGGCCCGTCGCGATCCGCCTCGCCGCCCGCCATCCGGACCGGGTCAGCTCACTCGTGCTGAGCGCGACGTTCGCCCACGCCGACACGCGTACGGACACGGCCGCCTCGATCTGGCAGCAGCTGTTCGAGTCCGGTCAGCACACGCTGCTGGCCGAGTACGTGAACCTCATGGCCCTCGGCGAGGGCGTCCTCAACTCCCTCACTCCCGCACAGGTCCAGGACGCCGTCGAACAGATCGCGCCCGTCATCCCGACCGGCACCGGGGACCACGTCGACCTGGTCCGCCGCATCGACGTACGTGCGGACCTCGCCGGGATAGCGGTACCCGCCCTCGTGGTCGTCACCACCGCCGACCCGCTCATCTCGCCGTCCCTCCAGCGGGAGCTCGCCGCCGCTCTCCCCACCGCCGAGGTCGCGGAACTCCCCACGGGCCACCTGCCTTTCGCCGAACGCCCGCAGGAATGGCTCCGGCTGATCAGCGACTTCCTCGCCCGGAACTGACGGAACCGGCACCACGGCCACCGGGCCCCGCCGGGCGGCCGCCGACGATCAGCCGAGGAAGGACAGCCGTACCTGGCGCTGGGGGTTGTCCTTGTTGGTGTCGACCAGGCAGACCGACTGCCAGGTCCCCAATTGCAGCCGGCCGCCGAGGACCGGCAGGGTGGCGTGCGGAGGTACGAACGCCGGCAGGACGTGGTCGCGGCCGTGACCCGGCGAGCCGTGGCGGTGCTGCCACCGGTCGTCGGACGGCAGCAACGAGTGGAGGGCGGCGAGCAGGTCGTCGTCGCTGCCCGCACCCGTCTCGATGACGGCGATACCGGCGGTGGCGTGCGGGACGAACACGTTGAGCAGCCCGTCCCGCCCGGCTGCCGCCTCGGACAGGAAGCTCTCGCAGTGGCGGGTCAGATCGGTGACGGTCTCCGTACGGCCGGTGGTGAGGTCGAGGACGCGGCTGGCGAATCGGTCGGGCATGGACCCATCCTGCTCCCCCGGAGGCATCCGGCGCATGCACCCGGACCCCCTCGGGCGGGTCCCGGGTGCCCTCCGCCACCGCAGTCCCTTCGGGTCCGGCGGGACGCGCCGGACCCTAAAGGGACTGCGGTGGCGGGTCGGCCCTCCAGCTGTTTGCCTGGGAGGACCCGAAACCACGAGCCCAGGAGTGATCATGAGCGGCGACAGCGGGCCGAGCGAGCGAGCCCGGCAGATGCGCGACAAGGCTCAAGAACTGGAGCAGGCGGCACAGCACGCCACCGATCCGGCGGAGCGGCAGCGGCTGAAGGACAAGGCCATGCACATCCGCGAGAAGAGCGAGCAGGAGAACGGCCCGGGCAGCGGAACCATGGATCCCATGTAGGTCGACGAAACTCAGGTGTGCAGGCGGCTGTTGGGGCCGTCCTGGTCACCGGCGCTCTCGTCGTTGAACCAGTAGTCACCCGCGGCCAGGTACCGGAAGGAGTGCGTGCTCGACTTCGGCAGCTCGACGGTGACGGCCCGCTTGCCGTCGTCGCGGGGCTGGAGGGTGTGCGCTCCGGGCTTCCAGTCGTTGAAGTCGCCCACCACGCTGACCGGGCCCGGTGGCCGGTCGGCGGGAAGGATGAACGTCACTTCAGTGCGGTCCTTGCGCAGCTTGCGCTCCAGCATGGGAGGGCTCCTGACGGCAGAACTGGGTGGGTGGATCGTGCCCATCCTGGGATCTCCCGGAGGAATTCGCACTCCGGCACCACCACTTCGGCGACAGGCGTCACCCGTGCGCTACACAAAGTGACCGGCCGGGGGCCGATTGTCACTCACCGTCGCAGTGTGGGGCGTGGCGCTCACAGATCGCGGAGCGCGGGCAGCAGTTCGGCCCCGGCCCATTCGAGGAACGGCTCCTGCTGGTCGCCACCGATCTGGACGAGGGCGACCTCCGTGAATCCCGCCTCCGCGTACGGCCGTACGGCTTCGACGACGGCCTCCACGTCGTCGCCGCACGCAATCGCCTTGGCGACGTCCTCGGGACGGGTGTGCTGCGATGCCTGCTCGAACCCGGCGGGGCCGGGGAGTTCGGCGTTCACCTTCCAGCCGCCCAGCGCCCACCGGAACTGGTCGTGCGCGCGGGCCACGGCCGCGTCGCGGTCGCGGTCGTAGCAGACGGGCAGTTGTCCGATACGGGGCTTGCCCGCGCCACCATGGGCATCGAAGTGCTGCAGGAACTCCTGCTCCGGTTCGGTGGCGATCAGGAGGTCGGCGCTGCGGCCCGCCAGTTCGCAGGAGCGCGGCCCCGAGACGGCGATCCCGATCGGGGGCGACTCTTCGGGGAGGTCCCAGAGCCTGGCGTTCTCGACGTCGAAGTGGGCGCCGTGATGGCTCACGCACTCGCCGGTGAACATCCGCCGGATGATGCCGACGGCTTCCTCCAGCATCTCCAGGCGCACGTGGGCCGCGGGCCAGCCGGCGCCGACGATGTGCTCGTTGAGGTTCTCGCCGGAGCCCAGCCCCAGGCGGAACCTGCCCTGGGAGAGGATCTGCACCGTCGCCGCCTTCTGCGCGACGACCGCCGGATGGTAGCGGTACGTAGGGCAGGTCACGTACGTCATGAGCGGGATCCTCGACGTGGCCTGCGCGGCCGCGCCGAGGATGCTCCACGCGTACGGCGCGTGCCCCTGCGATGCCAGCCAGGGGTAGGAGTGGTCGGAGATGACGGAGAAGTCGAACCCGGTCTCCTCCGCTCCCACGACGTGGGAAACCAGCTCACGCGGCCCGGCCTGTTCGGTCATCATCGTGTACCCGATTCGCACCATGTCGGCGCCCTGCCCTTCTGTCCTTTCCATGCCCATGGGCACTCCCCCGGCCCCGCCACGGGCCCCCGCCCCACCGCATGCGGCTGCCCCGGGGCCGCCTTCGTGCCGCCCCGGGGCAACACGACTGCCCGTGGGTCAGCCGTGCCGCATGTCGTCCGGGTCGACGAGGGACGGTCCGGAGTCTCGGCCCGCGCCAGGGGCCGCACCCGTGCCCGTGCCCGTGCCCGAGCCCGCCGCACCCATCGGTCCGGGAGAGTCCGGGGTCACGCGCGGCGAGGTGTCGCCGGGCCCCCGGGTCCCCATGCCGTGGCTCATGCCCTCCTGCGTGGGCGCGATCCGGCCGCGCCAGGCACCGCTCTCGTGGTCACGCTCCTCGATGAAGCCCTTGAACCGCTTGAGGTCGCCCTTCACCCGGCGGTCCAGGACGCCCAACAGGTCTCCGGCCTTCTCGGCCATGCCCTGGGGTTCGAAGTCCATCGCCAGACTGACCCGCGTGTGCGCGTCGTCCAGACGCTGGAAGGACACGACACCCCGCTGGCGGACATCGCCGCTCACCGACCGCCACGCGATCCGTTCATCGGGCAGCTGGTCCACGATCTCCGTGTCGAACTCGCGCTCCGCGCCCGCCACCTTGGTCTTCCAGTGACAACGTCGGTCGTCGATCTGGCGAACCTCCTCGACGCCCTCCATGAAACGGGGAAACTCCTCGAACTGCGTCCACTGGTTGTACGCACTGCCCACCGGAACATCGATGTCGATGGATTCCTTCACCATGCTCACGGGATCTCGCCTCCCTGCGATCAAACCGACGCCGTGCCGGCTACGCGGCGCCTGCCCGGCGCATCGCGCTTCAATCCGATCCACCCCGGAGCCGGGACGCTCGCGGGGCGGTGGTGGGGCGGAGCAGGCGAGAGCCGGGCACAGCCGGAGCGGCCGGAGCGGCCGGACGCGGCCTCAGTCGGACGCCGTGGTTCCGGTGATCAGGTCGATCAATCCCCGTAGCCCGCCGTCGGCCAGTGCGCGGCGCTGGCGGTCGGCGGGGGTGCCCTCGCGCAGCATCCGGTGGACGAGGGCGCTCACCTCCCGGAAGTCCCCGGACTCCTCCAGCGCGGTCGTGAGGTGGCGGAACAGGGCGCTCAGCAGGTCGCCACTGCTGCACGGGAGGCCGTCCCGGCCCACCAGGGTGCTGTTCAGACCGTGCCGGGCGGCGTGCCAGTTGGCGGCGTGCAGGAGCTCCGGCGCGCACGGGTCCGGTGCCACGCCCGCCTCCGTCTCGGCGACGGCCGTGGCGACCAGCGCCCGGACGATGCCGGCGATCATGACGGCGTCGTCGGCCCGGAGCTGCACGTCCGGGCACCGCACCTCGACGGTGGGGTACCGGTCGGACAGCCTCGCCTGCCAGTACGCCTGGGCCCGGTCGGCGACCACCCCGGACGCCACCAGCGCGTCCAGGCGCCGTTCGTAGTCGGCGAACCCGTCGAACGCAGGCGGCGGACCGCTCACCGGCCACCGCCCGAACACGATGGTGCGCCAGCTCGCGAAGCCGGTGTCCCGGCCGTCCCACAGCGGCGAGTTGACCGACATCGCCAGCAGCGTGGGGAGCCAGGGCCGGATCCTGTTCAGCACCGCCACGCCGGTCTCCGGGTCGGGAACCCCCACGTGCACGTGCATGCCGCAGATCAGCTGCTCGTCCACCAGCTGCCGCGCCGCGCCCTCCAGCCTGCGGTAGCGCGGCATCGGCGTCACCGGCACCGGCCGGTCGCCGGGCAGCGGAGCCGCGCCCGTGGCAGCGATCCGGCAGCCGTTGGCCTCCGCCGCCGAGGCCAGGGCGTGACGCAGGCGCAGCAGGTGGCCGCCGACCTCCGCCAAGGTGGAGCACACGGGAGTGGCCACCTCGATCTGGGCCTGGAGCAGCTCGTCCTGGACTTCGCCCCGCTCGGCGAGGCGGCCGAGGCCTGCCGTACGGCTGACCTCTTCCACGCGCGATGCGGGGACGGCCGTGAGCGGGTCGACCAGCAAATACTCTTCTTCCACTCCGACGGTGATCACATCGTGCGGCTACCCCGGCACCCCATGATCACGCCTTGCGGCCGTCACCCCGGCCGCCCCCGTCCGCGGGGGCCGCGGACGGTGTCGACGACGGCTTCACCGGATCTCCGAATCCGGATCTTCGAATCCGGATCACCAAATCCGGATCACGGATTCCGCTCTGGCGAAACCGGAATTCCTGATCGTATGATTTGGTCCATGGGAACGGTCGAGCCTCGTACCACCTGGACGTTCATCACGAACCACGCCCGGATCCTCGCCATGATCCAGCGGGACCCCGGGGTGCGACTGAGGGACATGGCGGCCGCCTGCGGCGTGACCGAACGCGCAGCACAGGCCATCGTCACCGACCTGGAGGCCGCCGGCTACCTGAGCCGGGTCCGCCAGGGGCGGCGCAATCACTACAACATCACCCCCGGGACCTCCTTCCGCCACCCCGCGGAAGGACACCACGAAGTCGCCGACCTCCTGAGCCTGCTGGCCCGACTCGGCCCGCCGAAGGGCTCCGGCGACCACGCCGCCACGGACCGTTCCGCCACGGACCGCGAGGACGTCGACGCACCGGCACGGCACTGAAAGGAGAACGGCCATGACCTGGGCTCCTGAGTCACCCGCCCTTGGCGCCGGAGAACCCCCGGCCATCCGCCCGCCCGGGCCCGCCCTCCTGACCGTGCTCGTGGAAACCCGGAAGGACCGCGCGCTGGCCCGCGTCGCCGGCGAAATCGACCTGGACCAGGCGGAGGACCTCCACCAGGACCTCTCCGCGGCCCTGGACGCCGCCCGTACCGGCCTCGACCTCGATCTCTCGGACGTCACCTTCTGTGACGCGTCGGGACTGCGCGTCCTGCTCGACATGGACGCGCTCGCCGCCGGCACCGGCAAGACCCTCGTGCTCACCGCCCTCGGCCCCCGGGTCAGCCGCCTCCTGGAGCTGACCGACACGCTGCACCTCTTCACTGTGGCCGCCCCCGAGGGGCTGTCGGCGCGTCCGCGAGCCCTTGGGGAGCCGGACCGGTTGCGCCCGAGCCCGTCGTTCCCCAGGCCGTCGGGATGGTGATGGCCGGGACACCCTGCCTCGCCGACGACGCCGAACGGATCCTGGCCTGCGCGGCGGCCCTGGCCTGCACCACGGTCGCCGAGTTCGCGCGCGCCCTCGTCGCCGCCTCCGCCTCCGGCGGCGCACCCCTGCCCACCCGCCTCGACCGCTGCCTGCGCCAGAGCGTGGCAGCGGGCCGCTCGTCCGCGGCCCGTCCCGCACCGCCGGCGAGCGACCTCCTGCTTCCGGCCCTCGCCGAAACGGAACATGCCCTGGGCCGGTTCTTCGACGCCAGGATCCGCCTGCGGTCCGCGCCCGCGGACGAGGAAGCACGGCGCGCCCTGGAGGACGCCGTCTACACCCTGTGCGTGCTGATGTCCCAGCCCCGCCCCGACGTAGCGGTAGCCGACGCCCTCCAGTACATCAGCGTCGGTTGATGCTGTGCCCGGCAGTGCCGGCCGCCGCTCCCCCGGACACGGAAGCGGCCGGCGGTCAGGGGGCAGCGGTCAGCGGCATGCGGCATGCGGCATGCGGTCAGCCTTCGACCCCGGTTGCGGCGTGGGCGGCGCCCACCGGCTTCGACTCCGGCGAACCGCGCTGGCGCAGGTAGACCGAGAGGAGCACCATGGCCGTCACGGCCAGCAGCTCGGACTGCCAGTTCTGTAGCGTGCGGTTCCAGAACTCGGCGGACCTCACGTACGTCGTCCACCCGACGGGCTCCTGGAGCTCCCGCAGTTGTTCCTCGTTGAACGCGATGTTCCCGGTGACCGACTGGGCCAGCCACGACAGCAGGAAGACCAGGCCCATCAGCAGACCGAGCGAGCGCGAGTAGAGGGCCTGGCGCCAGCCGCCGGCCGCGGCCCACCGGGGGGAGTCGGCACGCGCGTGGGCGCCGACCCGCTGCCGCTCGTCCGATCCCGTCCCCACGTCGTCCAGCGGCTTGGACTCGGGGGATCCGCGCTGCACCAGCCACACCGTGCCGACGATGTAGAGGGAGAACTGGAGGAACTCCGACTGCCAGTTCTCGGTGACGTCGACCGTGAAGTCCGAGGTGAGGAGGTAGTCGACGAAAGGCAGCGGGTGCAGGCTCTGCGCCTCCAGGACGCTGTTGAGCTCCGCGTGGCCGGCGATGGCCTGGCCCACCAGGGAGAGCAGGAACCCCAGCCCGAACGCCAGCGTCAGCCCGTTGTCGCGAAGGAACCGTCCGGTCGCGCTCACCGGTGCGCCAGCCCCACCGTGAAGGCGTAGCCGAGCCCTCCGAACACCCCGGCCAGGAACAGTACGAACAGCACGCGCACCTGAGCCACTCAGTCCCCCTTCAGCTCGCAGCGGTACGGGCGCCCCGACCGCGGGGTACAGCCGGCGGCCGTGACCCGCCAGCCGTTCGGGAACGAGGCCAGGAAGACGCTGTCGTGTTCGAAGACCACTCTGGCCTGCGAGCCGTAGACGTCCACCCGCTCGACCGGACCGGTCTCGGACGGCAGCCGCAACGCGTCCAGGGCCGGGCCGCACGGCGCGTCGGCCTCCAACTCCTCCCGCGTCGCGGGCGCGAGCGCGTCACACACCCGTACGCTGTCGGAGGCCGTCAGCGCCCGCTCGAAACTCCGGGCCGCCGCCTCGGCCGCCACGGCCCGTTCGCCGACCGTCGCGCACCCCGAGGCGCCCAGGCCCACCGTGCCTGCCAACAACCAGCCAGTGATCGGACGCATGCGCCCGAGCATGTCGCCGCCGGCGCCGCCGCCCCCGCCCATGGGGTCGCGACACGCGCCGCTTAGCCCGTTCGGTCAGCACACCCCGCCCGAGACGGGCGCGAGGCGGCGAGGGCGGGCCCGGCGGCCCCGGGCGCTTGGTACCGCCGAGATTTCCTGGGCCTGGACGCCGACGAGACGCACCCGGGCTTTCCGGGGGGCCCGACGCGTCCGGCGACCTCCCCGCCGGCAGTCGTGCGGAAAGCGCCGCGGGAAAACGGCTCGCGGCGCCGGTCGGGCGGATGGCAGGGTGCGGGGCATGGCACCCCGGTATCAGATCCGTGCGGACCACGACGCCGACACGGTCGTGGTCTACCAGGCGTACGCGCCTGCCATCGCCGACGCAGCGCTGCGGGCGGGCCGCTTCGTGGCGCCGTTCTCGTTCCACCGGATGACGTGGATCAAGCCGTCGTTCATGTGGCTCATGCACCGCAGCAACTGGGCCCGCAAGCCCGGTCAGGAGCGGGTGCTCGCGGTGCGCATCACGCGCGCGGGCTGGGAAGAGGCCCTGTCCCAGGGGGTGTTGACCACCTCCGACCCGGAGGCCGTGGCCCGGGCGGCCGTGCACGTGCAGTGGGACCCGGAGCGCTCTCCTCGCGGGGCGGCCCTCAACCACTACAGCATCCAGGTCGGCATCGGCCGCCACCTGATCCGTACGTTCGCCGACGAGTGGGTCGTCGGCCTCACCGACCTCACCCCGCAGGTCCGCAAGGCCGCCTCCCTGATGCAGAACGGGGACGCCGCGAAGGCCAGACGGCTGTTCCCGGCGGAGCGCGTCTACCCGTTGCCTCCGGCGCTGGAGAACCGCCTCACCGCTGCCGCCCGTTGAGCGCTGCCGGTCGAGCACTGCTCGCTGGCCCTGCCGGTTGAGCACTGCCGATTGCGGGCTGCGGGTTGCGGGCTGCCCGTTGCGGGCTGCGGGTCCGGTGCTGTCCGTTCGGCGTCGGAACGGGTTCGCGCGGGGCATGGGTGACGGGCGGGGCGGAGCGTTGTCAGTGGAGGCGCCTACGTTGCCGTTCATGAGCCGATCCGTTCAGGCACTCGCCTACGTACGCCCGTCCGCACTTACCTCCGCAGGGGACGGCCGTCTCCTCGGTCTGGAGACGGCCGGCGGGCTGACTCCCGTCGGCCCCGAGGCCCATCCGCAGTTCTTCGCAGGGTTTCTGACTTCCCCTCAGGCGGCTGCCCGGGGACTGCTCGCCGTCGCGGACGTCGCCGCCGCGCGCTACTACCAGCGGACGCTGCGTGCTTCCCTGGACCCGGTCGTCACGGCCAACGGGGACCGGCTGCGCTTCGAGTCGTTCTCCGGGTGCTGCGGGGTGTACGCCCGGCTCGACGTGCTCCCGGACGGGCTCGACGGCGCGGACACGGGGCACGGCACCACCAATGTCGACGTCAACAACCCCCTGCGCCAGGCCCTTTCCCGGCTGGCGGGCCACGAGCCCCTGCACCTGCGGGTCGGCCCGGACGAGCTGGCGGTCACCACCCTGGACGGTCCGGTGGTGGAGAAGAAGGTGCCGCTGCCCGACCGCTGGCTGCGCGGTTTCGCCGAATCGCAGGTGGCCACCGCCGGGTTCGACCTGCGCGCCGAGCTGTCCGCGGCCGAAGCCGTACGCTTCGTGCGCTCCCTCCCGCGCAGCGCCGGCACCGGCGGCCCCCTGTGGGTGGTGCCCGCCGGCCGGACCCTGCGACCCACGACCCGCCCCGGGGCCGGTGCCGTCTGCCTGCCCGGCCCGGAGCGCCTGGCCGCCTTCCAGCGGGTCCTGCGGGACGCGACCGGCCTGCGCGTGTACGGTCCCGCCGGCCACGACGGAGCCGCCACCGCGACCGCCTGGGAGGTCACCCTGCCGGGGATGCGGCTCACCCTGACCCTGTCCCCGGACTCGTCCCGCGGGTTCTCCGGGGAGGGCGGCGTCCTGGAGGCCCTCGCCACGGACGAGGCGGCCGCCGATGCCGAACTCGTGTCCGTACTGCTGGCGTGGGAGCCGCGTGTCGACATCGCCGATCTCGCCGCCCAGGGCGGTCTGAGCCCGGAGCGGGTCCGTGCCGCGCTCGTCCGGCTCGGCACCGCGGGCCGGGTCGGCTACGACACCGCGGAGGCCGCCTACTTCCACCGCGAGCTCCCCTACGACACCCGGCGCGCGGAACGGCACAACCCCCGCCTGGTGGCCGCCCGCGCCCTGGTCGCCGACGGCGCGGTCACTCTGCGCGCCGACGCCACCGCCACCGTCCGGTCCGGCGAGCGCACCTACCAGGTCCGCGAGAGCGCCGGCGGTGTGCTCGGCTGCACCTGCCAGTGGTGGGCCGACTACCGGGGCCGGCGCGGCCCGTGCAAGCACGCCCTCGCCGTCCGCACCGCACGGCGCGCGGCCACCGGCCGGTCCGCCACCGACCGGTCCACCACCGGCTCGGCCACCACCAGCTCGTCCCCCACCGGCCTGTCCACCATTGACCCGGCCACCACCAGCTGGTCCAGCACAAGCTCGTCCACCACCGGAACGCCCGCCACCGGACTGCCCGGACCTGCCGATTCCAGCGGGCCCGCGCCCGCCGCCTCACCCATCGCGACCACCGCAACCGCCGTCGGCACCCGCACCCCCGGAGAGACCCGATGAACGCCCTCCTCGACGCCGTCCGCGCGGGACGCCACACCTCGGTCGCCGGCCTGCTCCCGCCGCTCAGCGAAGCCGACCGCCGGGAGCTCGTCCCCGAACTGACCGCCCTGCGCAAGGAGATCCGCGGCTGGGGGTGGAGCCGCCGCTGGGACGAGGAACACGTACTGCGTGCCCTGCACCTCGCCGGAGCCGTCTGCCACACCGGCGCGGCGGCCGCCGCCTCCTGGATCGGCGCCCGCGACCTGCGCGACGGACGCGGCGGCCCCGACATCGAGGCGCTGGCCGTGCTCCTGGCCGACCGCGAGCCCGCGTGGCGCGCCGACGTCGCCCACCGGCTCGCGGCCCGTACGACGACCGTCCAGGAGGACTACCCTCTGATCCGCGCCCTCCTTGAGGACACCGCGGCTCCCTCCCCCACCGACGACGCGTTCGTACACGCCTGGGCTCTCGACGCCGCCGCCGGCGGTCGCAGCACCAGCGGTGGCGCCGGCGGGCGGGACGTCCTCCGCGGCCGCCGCCGTCCCCGGCCCCTGCGGGTGGTGCTGCGCGAGGATCCCGCCGTACGGGAACTCGTACCGATGCTCTTCGAGACGGCCGAACCCGCGCCCTCGCTCGGCTGGTACGACGACCCCAAGGCACCCGACCACTGGCCCGCGGAACTGGCGGACCTCGCCGCCGAGGGCGTCGTCGAACGCCGCTGCCTCGTCGACGGCAGCGTGGCCCGGCTGCTGCGCGGCGGCCGGGCGAACCAACTGGCCTTCTACGCCGACCTGCTCGACGTCCTCGAACTCACCGGGGACGAAAGGGCGGAGCACACGGCCGACTGGATCGCGGTGGCCGCCGACGCGGAGTCGCCCATAGCGGGCCGCGCGCAACTGATCCTGTCCGGACTCTTCGCAGAGGGCCGCCTGCCGGCCGACCGCCTCGCCGAGATGTCCACCGCGGTGCTCTTCCGCCCCGAGAAGAAGCTCGTACGCGCCCAGCTCGTGCTGCTGGGCAAGGCCCTGCGGCGCGAGCGCGGCGACCGCTTCGTCCTGCTGCCCGCCGTCGCGTCGGCCTTCGGCCACGCGGACACCGGCATCCAGGAGCGAGCCTTCAAGCTCGTCGCCTCCCATCTGCGGCCCGAGGACGGCGCGTTGCGCGAGGAGCTCGCCTTCGAGGCGCAACAGCTCAGTCCGGCCCTGCGGCGCGCCGCCCGCGAGCTGCTCGGAGACGACATGCGCGACGGCGCCGAGGGCGACGGGGACGGCGAGGGGACCCTCGGCGCGGCTGCCGCGTACGAGGAGACCCTGCCGGCCGCGCCCGTCCGCCGCCGCCTCGGCGGTGGCGCCGGGAGCAGCGGCGGCGACGGGGGCGGCAGCGGTGGGAGGTCGGTGGCGGAGACGGTCGAGCTGGTGGCCGCCCTGGTCAACTCCTCCGCGCCCGACATGGTCGAAACCGAGACGGCCCTGGACCTGCTGGTCCGGCACGCGTACCGGGACCGGGCCGCACTGGCCGAAGCCCTGCGCCCGGCCCTGGCGGACCGCCACTGGGTCTCGGAGAACCCTGAGGGCGGGTCAGGGTGGACGGATCCCGATCACCTGGACGGCGTGGAGGTCGTCGCGGCAGCCGTCCTCGGCCGCCTCGACCCGCGCAGCCTGCGGGCGGCGGACCGGAACGACGGCGGTGCCGGCTCCGAACGCCGGTGCATCCACGACGCCTTGGACCGGATCACCGTCGCACGCATGCATGAGGCAGCGCTGCGCATACTGCGCGATGACCCGCTGCCGTTCCTGCTCGCCATGCCCAGCTGGGACTCGGGGTCGCTGGAGCCCGGGGACCTCGTCGAACGCCTCGCCGAATACGGGAAGTCGGGCGCCTCCCCCGCCGCCGTGGACTTCGCCCAGGCGCTGCTCCGGGTGCGCCTCGACCCGCAGGCCGCGCCGGCCGCGGCGGCCCTCGGCACCCCCTGGGGCGAGCGCCTCGCGTCCTGGCTCACCACCGCCGGCGTCGACAGCGGACCGGTGAAGTACACCCGTACCGTCCACGAGGGCGGCGCCGCGCCCCGGCACTGGTGGGTCGACCGGCGGGAGACCGTACGGCGCATCGTCGTGGACGCCGCGGAACGCCCGGCGCTCCAGCAGGGCTTTCCGCGGGTGTTCCACGAGTTCGGCCGCCCGTTCGACGGCCGCGGCTCGCGTTGTTGGCACTGGCGCGGGGGCCGGTCCGCGCGCCTCGCGGCTCTCCCCGAGGACCGCGAGACCCAGGCGCTGTGGCTGCTGCCCGACGTGACGGCCTGCGCGACCGTGGACGAACGCGGTGCCGGTGAACTGCTTTCGCTGCTGGCCGAGTTGGGTGGCACGGCCGGGCCCGTACTGCACCTCGCCGTGGCCACCGGGCTGGGCGCCCGCCACGCCGAGGACCGCCTCGCCGCGGTCGACGCGCTGCTGGTCCTCGCCGGGCGGGGTGAGCTGGACACCCACCGCGTCGGCCGGGACCTGGCCGAACTGCTGTCCCTCGGCACCGTGAAACCCAACCGGTTGGCGGACGCCGCCCGGACGGCCGCCGCGACCGGCGCCTGGGCGACCACCTGGGCGATCCTGGCCGGAGCCCTGCCCGCCGTACTCGCCGACGGCGCGGTCCGCGGCGCGGGAGAACTGCTCGCCGTGGCCGCGGACTGCGCGGAGCACAGCGGCGCCACGGGGCCGCTCCCCGAAGGCCTCGCCGAGGCCGCCGCCCGCAAGGGCACCAGCCAGCTCGCCACACAGGCCCGGCGCCTGCGGACCGCCCTGGCCGACCAGCCGCCGGTCGGCTGATCTCGTCCACGACCGCCGGGCCCGACGGCGCGGTGCGGTGCGGTGGGTTCCACCGTCCTCGCCGCCGGGTCCGTGGTACGGGCCTTCGGTCCGGAGGCTAGCGGCCGGCGGTGGTGTCGGCGGTCCCGTCGACGGCGGCGCTGAAGCCGAAGGCCTTGACGGCCTGGTAGTAGGTCCAGGCGGTGGAGTCGCAGGAGGTCTTCTTCAGGCCGGAGTAGGCGCCGCAGACGCGCTTGAGGTCGGCGTAGAAGGCGTCGTCGAGACGGGACTTGTTGGAACTGAAGCTGCCGGCCGCCTTGTAGTTGCGGTAGGCGAAGTCGTGGCGGGCACAGGCCGTCTGGAACGGGAAGCCGAAGGGGTTGTCGGGGGAGGTGGAGCAGTAGTCGGTCGTCCAGTCGAAGCCGTACGCCGACCAGGCGCCCTTGTTGTTGTTGGCCGACACCCAGGCGTTGTAGCTGGCCGCGCTGGTCTGGGTCCAACTGCTCAGCACCTGGGGCTTGTCGGCCGGGGCGGCGGCGGCCGGGTTGGCGAGCGCCAGGAGCGCTGCGGCGGAGGCGGCCAGGACGGTGGCGAGGTGACGGCGCATGCGTGAACTCCCAGGAGAGGAGCGCCGGAACGGTACCGGCGCGGGCGTGCCTCACAGACTGGGAGCGCGGGATATCGCGGGACTGGAGCCCCGCTGTACCGCCGGTTACACCCCGGCATCACCCCGGGGAGCCGCCCGGGGCACAGCGGACACCCCGGGGCACAACGACAGTGAACTGCGACTCGGCGCACCGCGGTTGCCGTTCTCACATCAGGGGACGGAGCACGCCTCGCCGCCCACGTCGCCGCCGGCGCCGCTCGATCTGCCGCAGCAGACCACGCCGATCACCCGCCGACCCGCTCAGCCGTTCTCGGCCTGGAACATCCAGTGGTGCTTTTCGAGGTCGGCCGTGATGCCGATGAGGAGGTCCTGGCTCACCGCGTCCGCGTCCGCGGTCGCCGTGATGCGCTCCCGCATCCGGATGATCACGGCCGCGAGCGCGTCCACGAGCGTGGCGACGGCGTCGGTGTCCTTGATCCAGCCCGCGGCCACGGTCCCGGTGGCCGGGCTCTGCGCCACCGTCGCGGCGCGGCCGTCGGGGGACACGCCGAGGGTGGCGGCGCGTTCGGCGACGGCGTCGGAGTGCACCCGCGTGGTGTCCACCACCTCGTCGAGCTGGAGGTGTACGGAGCGGAAGCGGGGGCCGACCACGTTCCAGTGGATCTGCTTGGCCAGCAGGGTGAGGTTGATCAGGTCGACCAGGGCCCCCTGAAGCGCCTCGGAAACCGTCTTGAGATCCGTGTCGGGCAGCGGGCTCTTCACGACGTACATGCGATCTTCCTTCTGTCTCAACAACCACGCGAAACGGGACGAATCGCAAATACCCTATCCGTAGAGTCACATCCCGAGGGCAACGACAGCTCCGGGCGGGCCCGCTGAACGTCGATCAGATCCCCAAGGCGCACGAAACGCGACCGGTGATCATGCGTGACAGGGTGTGTGAATGGTGACCAAACGCGAACGCCCATCCGACCTCCACCCCGCCGACTTCCCGCCGTGGACGGACGCCGCCCCCGTCCACGGCGATCTCCTCGCGGCGAAAGCCCTCGTCTACACCCCCTGCGGGTTCACCTGCTCGCAGCCGGTCCCCGAAGCCGAGAGCGCCGCGTACGCCGCCCACGCGTTCACCCTTGACGGGCTCTCCGTCCGATTCCGTGCGGCCAGGACGACGCCCACCAAGGTCGGACAGTTCGTCACCGTGTGGAAGAGGTCCCCGGGCGGGCCCATCCAGCCCTTCGACGCGGCGGACCCCGTCGACCTCTTCGTGATCAGCACCCGCGACCGGCACCACTTCGGCCAGTTCGTCCTTACCGTGGACGCGCTCCGCCGGCACGGTGTCGTGTCGACGAACGGTTCCGGTGGGAAACGGGCCTTCCGCGTCTACCCGCCCTGGGTGACCACCACCAACGACCAGGCCGGCAGGGCGCAGGCGTGGCAGCTGGACTACTTCCTGCACGTGCCCGAGGACGGGTCCAAGGACGGGCCCCTCGACACCGCCCGCGCCCAGAGGCTCTACCACCCGTAGGGCGACGGCGCCGGCACCACCACGGCAAGAGCCGGCCAACCGCCCGATCACCGATCGCCCGGACCGTGGGCGGGGGCGCAGAGCCGGCCGCGGGTGCCCATGGGGCGGCCGCCTTGTTCCACCCGAACGGCCGGGTCCGGCGCCGTCCGGGCCGTGTCCGGACGCGAAGGGGATGGGTGGGGCATCAGCGCAGTTCAGGGCCCTTCTATCGTGTGCACATGTTCAAAAAGAAACTCCTGCCGGCCCTCCTCGTCGGGGCCGCGCTGGCGGTGGCCGCCCCTTCGGCCTCGGCCGAGCCGACGACGTACGTGAGCACCGGCCCCGTGTTCAACGACCCCAAGGACCCGGGCGGCGTCAAGCAGCGGGCGATCCTGAGCCACCTCGGCCGCCTCGTCGGCGGCGCCACCGAGGGCTCGACCATCCGGATATCGTTGTACGCCTTCGGTTCGAGCTGGCTCGCGGACCAGCTGGTGGCCGCGCACCAGCGGAACGTCAGCGTGCAGGTGCTCGTGGACGACGATTCCGTCAACGCCGCCTGGATGGGCTCCTCGGGCAAGCTGGTGCAGAGCAAACTGGAGACGGCCTTCGCGAAGGCGCCGGCCGCGGGGCAGCAGTTCGGGACGTCCTGGTTCAAGAAGTGCGCGGCCGGACAGGCGTGCCTGGCCAAGGGCACCGGCGGGGTCAACCACAACAAGTTCTTCCTGTTCTCCCGCACCACCGGCAGCGGCACCCCCACGACGGGCGTCCCGGTGGACGACGTGGTCGTGCAGTCCTCGGGCAACCTGACGGCCACCGACTCGAACGAGCTGTGGAACGACGCCATGACCGTGGTGGGCAACAGCGCCCTGCACGCCGGTTACGTCTCCTACTTCGACCGGCTGTCCGCCGCCTCGCAGACGGGTCCGACGGATCCGCTGCGTACCGCGGACCTGGACCAGGACGTGCAGGCCGGGCCCGCGAAGGCGTACTTCTTCCCGCGGACGCCCGAGGACGTGATCGTCAACATCCTCACCACCGTCGCCACCCCGGTCACCCCCACCACCCCCGTCTGCCACGGCAACACCCCGGGCCACGGCACCGCGGACGGCCGCACCGTGATCCGCATCGCCAACGGCCACGTCTCCCGCCCCGCGGTGGCCCGCAAGCTGTGGGAGCTGGCCGACGCGGGCTGCTTCATCGACGTCGTGTACGGCAAGCTGTCCGACTACGAGGCCACCGGCGAGCACCGGGAGACGGCCTACTGGCTGACCAGGTCCACGGCCCTCGGCCGGATCACCCTGCACCGCCTGAACAACAACGACCACAAGGACCCCCTCTCGGGGGCGGCCGGCACCGCCAGCCACACCAAGTACCTGCTGGTCGAGGGCGCCTACAAGGGCCTCAAGGACCAGAAGATCACCTTCACCGGCAGCCACACGTTCACCGGCCTGGCCCTCACCGCCAACGACGAGACCCTGCTGAAGTACGAGGACGCCGCGGTCCACGACGCCTACCGCGACAACTTCCGCGCGCAGCGCGCCGCCGCGGCCGCGGAGGACGGCTACGGGGGCGCGCTCTGACCCGTCTGCCGTGAAGTCGGGAGCAGCGCGCTCCGCAGCGGCGTGAGGCGGGGGCCGTCCCCGGGACGGTCCCCGCCTCGGACGGAACCGGGTCGAGGCCACCCGGGAGGAGGCCGTCAGGGGGCGGCGGGGGCCGGCGTGGCCGAGAGTGGGGGAAGGCACCCGGCCCGGAGGACCACCAGCAGGCGGAGGCGCACCACCATGGGAATCTTCGACTTCCTCAAGCACCAGAAGGCACAGAAGGACGAGAAGGCAACGGACCGGGGCGAGCATCCGCCCGGCGTCGCCGGGCGGATGGCCGCGCCGTCCCAGCCGGCCGTGCCGCACTCCGGGCCTGCGACCACCCACACACCGCCCGAGGCGGCCAAGCGGTCCGCTCCTCCGCAGCACGAGGTCCTGCGCGGCCCGATGCCGCAGACGCCGGAAACCCCGCACGTGGTGCCCGGTACCGCCAAGCGGTCCGCGCCGCCCCCGCCCCCGCACGAAGACGACGACCGGAAACGGCCGAGCTGACTCCGCCGGAACCCCCCGAAGCCGCACCACGGTGCGGAGCGGCGTCGATGACCGAAGCTATCCGGCTGCCGGACGGCGCAGTTGCCGCCAGTACCCGACGAGGTCACCGGCCGCGGTGGTGACGGCGTCCAGGTTCATGGTGGTGCGGGTCTTGCGGTCGTAGCGCTGCCAGTTCGGCATCGGGTGGTGGTTGGGGTCGCCGGTGCGGATGAAGGAGATCCAGGACTGGTGCATGGTCGCGGCGAGGCCGTCGCGGACTCGGGGATGGAGCCCGGCGAGGAACGGCGCGGGTGCCCACTTGTCGAAGTTGTTGAACACGAACGGCAGTTCCAGGCAGTGCGCGGCGGCCAGTCGGCCGTTGTGCGCGGGTGTGGGGAGGCCGAACTGGTAGGCCCAGACGGGGCGCCCCCGCGACGCCCGCCGTTCGGCCAGTGCCAGGCTCGGCATGCGGAACAGGTCGTCGCCGATCAGGTCCATGAGCACGTCCACCGGACGGGCTCCGGGCCGGACTTCCGCGTAGGCGGTGTACGCCTCGTCGGCCTGTCTCCCGAAGGTGTCGCGCACTCTGGCGACCACCTGGTCCCTGGTCGCCGCCGCGTATCCCTCGTCGAGCCCGAAGGCGAAGTTGGCCTCCTCCCGCGTCCAGCCGATGAGGACGTCGATGCCCTCGCCCGAACCGCTGAGCAGGAGTTCGGCGGGGTGGGCGTCCAGGGTCACGCCGTCGATCACCGGCAGGAACGGGGTGGGCCAGTACCCCCACCGTGCCGTGCGTCCGAACATCTCCGGTATGGCGCCGATCAGCCGGGGCCACGGCACGGTCCGTAGCTCGGCGACGTTCCCGGCACCCACGATGTCGAGGTAGGTGGCGGTGCGCTGGAGCGATTCGGCGCGGGTGGGGATCCGCAGGCCCAGCGGCGGGCTCTGCAGGATGGCGCGGCGAAAGAGCGGGCGGCCCTTGGACTGGCCGGCGAGGGCCGCCGCCGAGAGCGCGCCGCCGGAGTGACCGGCGACGGTGATGTTGTCCGGGTCCCCGCCGAAGGCGGCGATGTTGTCCCGTACCCATTGGAGGGCGGCGCGCTGGTCGGTCAGCCAGAAGTTTCCACCGGCGTCGTCCTCGCCGAAGTAGAGGTACCCCAGCGGCCCGAGGCGGTAGTTGACGGTGACCGCCACCAGGTCGCCGTTGCGCGCGAAGGTTTCGCCGGAGTAGTGGGGCAGGGCGCCGGATCCCGAGATGAAGCCGCCGCCGTGGATCCAGAGCAGCACCGGACGCTTGGAGTCGTCGGCACCCGGGGTCCAGACGTTCAGCGTCAGGCAGTCCTCGGAGAAGGGCGGCGAACCGTGGTGGCCGAGGATCTGGTCGCCCTCTTCCAGGTACAGCTGGGGTGCGCTCGGTCCGAAGGCGGTCGCGTCCCGCGTTCCGTCCCAGCCGGGGTGGGGCTGGGCGGGCCGCCACCGAAGGGCGCCGACCGGCGGTGCGGCGTAGGGCACGCCCTTGAACACGGCGACGCCTCCCTCCACGGCGCCGCGCAGCCGGCCTGCGGGCAGGTCGACGAAAGGCGGGGGCGGGGGCGTCGGTGCGTCGGCCCGCGCCGGTCCCTGACCTGTGCCGGGCGCGCCGGAGAGCAGTAGTCCGCCGGCCAGTACGCCACCGGTCTTGAGGATGTCCCGCCGTAATCGATCGGGGGCCATATTGCGTCACTCCCTCTGGGTCACGAGATGGGGGCGTGCAATTTCCGAGAGCCATGATTACGCCATGTCCCTCGAATAGGCCAGGCTTTCCTGGCCCACCCCGGACGGGTGAGTGCGACTGTGGGGACTCCGCGGCTCGGGCGGGCCCGACAACGGATCTTGCCGGTTCAGGAACCCGTGAATCCGCATATCGAAGGCCGCACGAAGTGGAATTCCGCACTTCGGCAGTTCGGCGGCTCAAGCAGCTTCGGCGCGAAAGCCGAACGCGAAAGTGATCGCGAATTGCGGCGACTTTCAACCAAAATGCGGGTGCGGCGAAAATTCGCCACTCAACGAGATCGGCAAGGTATTTGTGCCCTCCGGGCGATCCGGCTCAGCGCAATGAATCAGCCACCCGGACCCGGCGCACCGCTTCGCGCCGGGTCGGGTCGGGGTGGGCCGGGGTGGGAGTACCGGTGTCGCCTGTCGTCAGCGGAGGCGGGTCAGGCGGGTGCCGAAGGAAGGCTCGGCCAGGGTCGCGCCGACCGCCACCGGTACGGCCTTGGCCCCGGCGCCCTCCCCCACGGTGAGCACGCCGACTTCGGTCCCGGCCGCGGCCGAGTGCGGCACCGCTCCGCCCTTCGCGGCGTTGCGGAGCGAGATGCGGAAGCGCTGGCCGGGCGTACCGACGAGGTTCAGGTCCTTCGTCGCCACCAGGGGCGTGCGGCCGCCGAGGCCGTCGTCGACGTATCCGACCGTCTGACCCTTGTGGACCACCGGCGCGGCGGCCAGTGCTCCACGGACCGCCTCGATGACCTTCTTGCTGTTGGCCAGCACCAGGGCCAGGCTGCGGGTCGCGTTCGGGTCCGCCCCGTCCACGTGCTGGTCCATGAGCGCGCCCAGGACCAACGGGGTCTCGCCGCCGACGGACTTGTACCCGGCCCATACGAGGGCGCCGCCGGCCGGGGTGCTCGACCCGGTCTTGATGCCGCGGATGCTCAGTTCGGGTGCGCTGAGCAGCGAGTTGTTGTTGATCAGCCGCTGGGAGAGGTTCTCGATCTCGGCTTCCGGCAGCATGACCACGGAGCGGAAGGCGTCGTTCTTCATCACCGCTTCGGCGAGCTTGAGCTGATCGACGGCGGTGCTGACCGTGCCCGCGTCGAGCCCGCTGGGATCGGTGTACCTGGTGTCCTTCATGCCCAGTTCCCGGGCGGCGGCGTTCATCCTCTGCACGAACGCGGCCTCGGAGTCGCCACCGGTGTCCCAGCGGGCCAGCAGCCGGGCCACGTTGTTGCCCGAGGGGATCATCAGCATCTTCAGCATGTCCAGCTGGCTGTACTTACTGCCCTCGGTGAGCCCCTCGATGCGGGACTCGTTTTCGGAACCGCCCTGCGCGACGGTCTTCGCGTCGATCTCGATGGAGGGGCCGGCCTCGCCCTTGCGCAGCGGGTGGTCCTTGAGCACCACGTAGGCCGTCATCACCTTCGCGACGCTGGCCGTCGGCACCGGCTTCTGCTCGCCGAACGTGCCGATGGTCCCGGAACCGGGGATGCGTGCGGCCCCCTGGCCCTTCGCGGGCCACGGGATGTCGAAGCGGCCCGCCACGGTGTGCACCTGCTCGGACGCGACGAGCCGCGCCTCGGGCAGCGGGCGCAGCATCTGGCCGCCGGTGAACGCGCCGGCGAGGAGCAGCAGGACCGGCGCCCACACCTTGGCGCGGCGCAGCGCCGTGCGGCGGAGGGTCTCGGGCGGGGGCGGGGTGTTGGTCAGCTGGGCGAGCAGGTCGAGGGGGGCCGCGGGGGGAACGGCGGGCGCGGTCGCGGGCGCCGCCGGTGTCCCGGCTGTCGGCGCGCCGGCCGGGGCGGCGGATAGGAGCGCGGGTGCCGCCGGGGCGGGTACGTCGGCCGTTCCGGGTGCCGCCGGGGCCGAGGCCGGGGCGGGTGCGGGAACGGCGACCTTGGTCGTGGGGGCGTCGAGGCTCTTCAGGGCGACGAACGTGCTGGTGCGCTCGGCGTCGCTCTCGGCGCGCGCCCACGAGGGCACGGGCTGGAGCGGGCCGGCTGCCTGGGGCTCTTCGTCCGGGACGGCGGTTCCGGATCGCGGTGCGGCCGGGGCGGCGGCTTCGGGCTCCTCCACTTCCGGCGATTCGGGGACCTCGTCGGTGATTCCGGAAGAGTAGGACACGCGCGGGTCAGGGTCGCCCGGCACATCCTCCGCCGGTTCCTCGGGGAGACTCGCGCTCGGCTCCTCCGCGCTCGATTCCTCTGCGCTCGATTCCTCTGCGCTCGGTTCCTCTGCGCGGCCATCGGCAGACATCTCCGCCTCCGGACCGTCGGCCAGCCCGGTCTCGACTTCCCCCTCCGCCTCGACCTCGGCCTCAGCGCTGGCTTCCGCCTCGCCCTCCGCCCCGACCTCAGCCTCAGCGCCGGATTCAGCCTCGACCTCAGCCCCGACCCCAGCCGCGGCGCCAGATTCCGCCTCAGCCTCGGCCCCAGCCTCAGCGCCGACTTCGGCCTCCGCCTCGGTCTCCGCGCCCGCCTCCGAACCACCCGTCATCGCTACCGTCGTCATCCCAGCCCAGCCTTGTTCGCAGATACGTTCCGCCTGGGCTCGAAGGCCCCTGCCGCATCCCAAGATGCGCACCGCGCCGGATGTGTTCCCCCGACGGGATCTTGTGACGGTCCGGTCATAATCCGCGCGGCACAGCCACCGCCGCGACGGCAGCGGTGATCGATCCTGCGCGGTTCAAAGGTGAGCGTTACGGCGAGGACCCTACCCACGCGTGCCGCATCCCGCAACCATTGATGAAAACTTTCTGAATGTGCGTCAATCATTCGCCGCAAGGCCGAAGTTGGAAGCACACTCGCAGACTTCTCCAGACACACCCACCCCACCCCCGGCCGACCACCCGAACCAGGCCGGCTGCGCCCGAATCAAGCCGCTGACCTGCCAGTTCACGGCGTCGGAGAGGCCGTCCCGCACCGGCCCGAGCACACCGGAGCGGCCCAGTCGGACCAGAGCACCTCGAGCCCCGCCCAAGCGAACCCGGCGCGATCGAACTGAACGCAACTATTGACACCACTCCGCGTCAAAGCATCAATAGGCAACACAGTTCAACAACTTCCAACAGCACGCCAGCACGCCAGTACGACAGCTCAGCACCTCAGCAGCTCAGCCGGTCGCGCGCCGTCGTCGGCACGATCTCGGGCCGCCGTCCCACCGCAGGGACCGCGGCCTTCCCGCATGTTCCACACCCTCACGGCCGGGCGGTCGCGACCGACCGCCCTCGTGCGGGGAGCCCCCCACCCGAAAGGATCCACTGCCCATGCATCGTTCTGCTTGTGCGCTGACCGTCCTCCTCGCGACGGTCGGCACCGTGATCGCCGTTCCCGGCACGCCCGCAGCGGCCGTGCCGGGGGCGATGGCAGGGCCCTACGTGATCGAAGTCGAGAACATGTCGCTGACCAACTTCGCGACAGAGACCGTGAATCACACCTGGAACGGCGCCACCGTCGACAACGTCACCTACGCCCGGGGTGCATCGGGTCAGACGAGCACCGCCCGAACGACCTTCAACGGGTCTGCCGGAACCTACGACCTCATCACGCGCTACAACGGCAAGACCGCGAACGGCGTGAGGTACGCGGTCTCCGTGAACTCCACCCCCGTGGATTCCTGGGCCACGTCCCAGCGGTACGGTCATGACCACACCGACCCGATGAGCATCGACACCCGTACGTCGAGCAAGGTGGCGCTCAAGGCCGGTGACGTCGTCGAGCTGACGGCCACGTCCACCGGCGAGGTCCCGCGCGTCGACAAGATCACGATCCAGCAGCACGTGGGGCCGCCGACCAGCACGCTGTCCATCAACTCCCCGAACACGACACTGAACGACGGCTTCAACTGGGGCAAGAACCGGGCCCTGGGCATGACGTTCTACCCGGGGAACCCGATGATGGGTCACGAACCCGAGTGGTGGCGCCTCAAGAATGCCGCGCACCCGACGGTGGAGCCCGGCTACTGGGGCGCGTACACCAACCGGGAGTCGTACTACAACCGGGACATCGCCCACCAGTCGGACGGCGCGCACGCGCTCGGCCTGGACGCCGAGACGCTCCACATGATGAAGACGTTCGCCGCCGACGCCGACGATCCGGGTCAGAACGGCTGGCCGCTGTGGGCGCACAGTTCCTCCGGCGCCATGTACTACATCGACGGCACCGGCTTCCGTGAACTGCCGTCGCCGTTCAACCTCATGACGAAGGCGTACAAGCAGTACCAGTGGACCGGTTCGTCGGAATGGATCAACGATCCGAGCCTTTCCGCGTTCTACGACTCGACGATGGGTTCGTTCCTGGCCGGCCACGAGGTGAAGTGGAACGACGCCAACCCGTCCGCCGAGCAGCCGGTTTCGAGGAAGCAGCCGGGGGAATACACGGCGACGTTCTTCGAGTTCCCGAACGAGAACCTCGTCTCCGCGGCCGATTCGCTCGGGTACCAGTACCAGTCGATGCTCGCCTACGCGGAGATCCTCAAGGCCAAGGGTGACACCGCCAACAGCGCGAAGTGGACGGAGCGCGCGAAGCGGGTGCGCAGCCACTTCGAGGCGAACTGGTGGGATGCGTCGGCCAACCGGTACGTCCGGGGCAAGGACGCCGCAGGCACCGGCTACAGCAGCTGGGGGCACGAGGCCAGCTTCCTGATGATGCTGACCGGGCTGGGCGACCACGGCGCCCGGACCAGCAGTTACCTGGACTTCATCGCCGCCAACGACGACGATCTGAATGTCGAGGCGACCTCCTACCTGCCGGAGATGTACTACCAGTACAACCGGTCCACGGAGGGCTGGGCGTGGCTCAAGAAGCTCATGACCGGCAAGAACGGCTACCCGGAGATCTCGTTCCTGGCGGTCAGCAGCGTCATCGACGGCATGATGGGAGTCCAGCCGGACGCCCCGCACGACAAGGTGGCCACCGTCTCCCGGCTGACGTCCGAGACGCCGTGGGTGGAGATCGACCACCTCAAGGTCGGTGACAACGACCTGAAGCTCAAGCACACCGGCACGACGGGCTCCACGCTGACCAACACCTCCGGCGGCACCGTCAACTGGGAGGCCCAGTTCTACGGGACCCCCACCACCATCACCGTGAACGGCGCCCCGCAGACGCCTCAGACCAAGACGCTGTACGGCAGGACGGTGTCGTACGTGACCGTACCGGTGGCCGCCGGCGCGTCCGTGACCGCTACGGCGGGGACGCCGGTGGACGGCCGGACGGTCGATCTCAGCGATCTCACCTGGAGCGACGCCAGAAGCGACTTCGGATCCGTGCGCAAGGACAAGAGCGTCGACGGGAACCCGATCCGGCTGAACGGCACCGCCTACGCCAAGGGCATCGGCACGCACGCCAACGGCGCCGTCACGTACACCCTGAACGGCGCGTACACGCGCTTCCGGTCGGACATCGGAGTCGACGACGAGGTCAACGCCAACGCAACGGTCAAGTTCGAGGTCTGGGGCGACGGCGTCAAGCTGTACGAGAGCCCCACAGCCATGACACCGGCCAGCGCCACCCGGGCCGTCGACGTCGACATCACCGGCGTGAACACCCTCGTACTGAAGGTGGCCGACACCGGCGACGGCATCAACAGCGACCACGCCGACTGGGCCGGCGCCCGACTCGTGCGCTGACACCGGCCCGCGGGCCGGCGGGGAGCCTTCGGGGCGACCTCCGCCGGTCCGCGACCCGCCCCTCAGGCTGCGAACGGGCCGCCGCTGCCGAAGGCGAGGCGGGCGAAGCGTTCGCCGATGCGCCGGTGGGTGGCGGGGTCCGGGTGCAGGGCGTCGGGCAGGGGCAGTTCGGCGTGGTCGGCTCCGCCGTAGAGGTCGAGGCCGCTCAGGTGGTGGAGGTTCGGGTCGGTGGCGGCACGCTGCCGGACGATCCGGGCCAGCTCGTCCCGGATCACGGTCAGGGTCAGTTTCCCGGCCGCCGCGTCCGCGGGATCGCCGGTGGCCGCGAAGCGCAGCCGGCCCTCGCGCAGCGCGCCGGGGTCGGGGGCGCTGGGACCGGGCGTGGTCTCGTGGATGGCGCAGTACAACGGGGAGACGACCAGCAGCGGCGTGTCGGGGTGGCCGTCACGGATGGTGTCGAGGAAGCCGTGGACGGCCGGGCCGAAGGCGCGCAACCGCATCACGTCGGTGTTGACGATGTTGATGCCGATCTTGACGCTGATCAGGTCGGCCGGAGCGTCGCGCAGGGTGCGGGCGGTGAACGGGTCGAGGAGGGCGCTGCCGCCGAACCCCAGGTTCACCAGCTCCACCTCGCCCAGGCGAGCCGCCAGGGCGGGCCAGATCCCGGTCGGGGTGGCGGCGTTGGAGCCGTGGCTGATCGAACTGCCGTGGTGCAGCCAGACTTTCCGTCCACTGGGCGGCGGCGTGTGGACGGGCGCGTTGGCACGCAACCCGGCCAGCAGCGTGGTCTCGTCGTACGGCAGCCAGATCTCGACGTCCTTCTCGCGGCCCGGCAGCCCGCCGAAGCGCAGGGTCCGGACCGGCCCGGGGCGGGTCTGCGCCGTCCCCGACGCCATGTCGAGGGTGAGGACGTCGCCCTCGGGCGCGACGGCCCGGCCCATCGGCCGCCCGTCGACGAGGAGCTCGTACACCCCGTCCGGGCGCGGCGGCGCTCCGGGGTAGACCCGCTTGGTTGCCACGACGTCCAGTTCGACGGCGGTGGCCCGGGTGCGGAAGACGAGGCGGACGCCGGACGGCTGCGACTGGGCCATGGCCAGTTGGCCGTCGGGGATCTGCTGCCGGGCACGTGCGGGCAGCCGGTGCGGGAGCACGCCCCGCTCGGTGTGCTCCAGGTCGAGGGCGCCGCGCAGGAGGTCGGCGGTGATGGGGGTGGCGGTCCAGTCGTGGTCGGCGTTCATCTTCTCGCGGGTTCCGATCGGCTGCTCGGGCAGGTGGTCACGCGACGTGGGCGGTGGGTCCGTCAGGAGGACGCGGCGGGCCAGGCACGCAGCAGGGCGTCGAGCGCGTTGAGGATGTCGGTCCAGCTCTCCTGGGCGTCGGGGGCACTGTGGCTGAATCCTCCGGCGCTCTCCAGCGTGACGTAACCGCTGAAGACGCTGCCGAGCAGCCGCACCGCGTGCGTCTGCTGTGGTTCGGCGAGGTCGTAGCCGCGCAGCATCGCACGCATCATGCGGGCGTGCCGGACGCCGGCACTGGCGGCCGCCGTCTCGGGGTCGAGCGGGAACCGGGCGGCGGTGAAGCGGCCCGGGTGCTCCAGGGCGTAGTCGCGGTAGGCGTCCGCGAAGGCGGTCAGCGCGTCCTTGCCCGAGCGACCGGCCACCGCGGCGGAGACCCGGTCGGCGAGTTCTTCCAGGGCGAGCAGGGCGATCCTGGTCTTGAGGTCGTGGGCGTTCTTCACGTGCGAGTAGAGGCTCGCCGTCTTGACCCCGAACCGCCGGGCGAGTTCGGCGGGGGTCGCCTGCTCGAAGCCGATCTCGTCGGCCAGCTCCGCGCCGGCGCGGACCAGGCGCTCGGTGGTCAGTCCCACCCGGCCTCCCTGTGCCATCCCGATCCTCCGTCTCGTCTGCCATCCTGACGAATTCGATTATGGATCTGCCTAACTCATTTAGGCAAATCGATGAGGAGTTCAGGCACACATGAAGCGGGCGCGTTGCCGTCGGGGGTGTCCTGATCCCATAGGCTCGACCAATGGCGAAGTATTTTGACGTGCACCCCGAGAACCCCCAGCCGCGCACCATCAGCACCATCGTGGACACCATCCGGTCCGGCGGGCTCGTCGCGTACCCGACGGACTCCTGTTACGCGCTGGGCTGCCAGCTGGGCAACCGCGACGGCCTCAGCCGCATCCGGTCGATCCGCAACCTCGACGATCGCCACCACTTCACCCTCGTCTGCCAGAACTTCGCGCAGCTGGGTCAGTTCGTGCAGATCGACAACGACGTGTTCCGCTCCATCAAGGCGGCCACCCCCGGCAGTTACACCTTCATCCTGCCCGCGACGAAGGAGGTGCCGCGCCAGTTGCAGCACCCCAAGAAGAAGACGGTCGGCGTCCGCATCCCCGACCACGGCGTCACGCAGGCCCTGCTCGCCGAACTGGGTGAACCCCTGCTCTCCAGCACCCTCCTCCTGCCCGACGAGGCCGAGCCGCTGACGCAGGGCTGGGAGATCAAGGAACGGCTGGAGCACGTCGTGGACGTCGTCGTGGACTCCGGGGACTGCGGCACCGAGCCCACCACCGTGATCGACTTCTCCGGCGGCACCGCCGAGGTCGTTCGCCGCGGTGCCGGCGACGCCCTCCGCTTCGAGTAGTAGCGGAGGGGACGGCCCCGGGGCGCCCCATGCCGGTCGACCGGGCCGGCCGGTCGACCGGCTCACGGCTCACGGCTCACGGCTCACGGCTCACGACTTCAGGAGGCCGCTCGCCGGCTCGCCCAGCGCGTCGAACAGCAGGTTGGCCGCGGTGTCGTCGCCGTAGCGGACGGCCGCGTCGCACAGCTCGCGCGGGGTCATCACGGACCGGACGTGGCGCTCGGTCCCGGGAGAGTTCGCGATCAGGTCGTCCTCGGAGCACCCGACCACCTTGTCCATGTCGCCCGGCGTGTGCGTACGGAGCACGGCCGCCAGCGGCGAGCGCCTTGAACGTGGAGGCGTAGGCGCAGCGCTCGTCGGCGCGGTACGTCGACTCCCTGCCGTCTGCCTTCTCGCCGTGATCGCGCTGACCGTGCTGCCGGGCCTGCGGCTGCCCCACATCGTGCGCTGGATTCCCCTGCCACTGTGCGCGCCCCGGCTCCGGGCGGCGGCGCGCCCGGGTGGCGCCGGGAGGTGGGGTTAGGGTCGGTGCCATGACTGCTGACTCCCTGCGCTCCGTCACCGTCGAGCGGACCGGTCCGGGCCTCTTCACCGCGACCAACTCCCGCGGTGGCACGATCACCTTCGCCACCGGCTCCGGCGAGGGCTTCACCCCCGTCGAGCTGCTGCTCGCCGCGATCGGCGGCTGCTCCGCGGCGGACGTGGACGTCGCGACCACCCGGCACGCGGAGCCCACCGCGTTCTCCCTCACCGTCAGCGGCCACAAGGTCGCGGACGAGGAGGGCAACCGCATGACGGACCTGGAGGTCGCCTTCACCGTCGGCTTCCCCGCGGGCGAGAGCGGCGACCGTGCCCGGGCGATCCTGCCGCGCGCCGTGAAGACATCCCACGACAAGCTCTGCACGGTCAGCCGCACCGTGGAGGCCGGGACGCCGGTCGCCACGAAGGTCGTCGCCGCCGACTGACGGGCCGTGCGCGACTGACCGGCCGTGCGCAGCTGACCGGCCGTGCGCAGCTGACCGGCGGTGCGCGGCGGCCGCCGCAGAAGTCCGCCCGGTCGGGCCGGGAGGAGGCCTCTAACGCGGTGCGGGCCACGGTACGTCGGTCTCCACCGGGTGGCCGTAGGTCACGCCCCCGACCTCCCAGCCGTACAGGTCCTGGACCTGGCTCATGAACCAGTCCGCACCGGCCCGCGCGGCCGCGAGTCCCCGCTCGGGGTCCGCCCACAGCTCGCGTACGCGGTCCTGGACCCGCGCGTCGAGTTCCCAGCCGTCCAGCCGGATCCGCCCCGCCTCGTCGAGGACGAGCGGAGTACGGCCTTCCAGCTGGTCCCAGAGGTCCACGGCCTGTTCGGCCGTGCCGCGGAAGCCGTCCTCGCCCACGACGGTGCGGAGGAAGGCGGTGTAGAGCGCGATGGAAGGGATCGCGCTGGATGCCTGGGTGACGGCCGCGCCGGCCACGACCGTGAACGCCCGGCCCTCCTTCTCCTTGAGCGCGGCCGAGGCCCTCAGTGCGTGGGCGGTCCGCTCCAGGTGCTCCTTGGCCGCGCCGATGGTGCCCTGTCGGTACACGGGCGCGGTCACCTCCGACCCGACGTACGTCAGGGCCGCGGTCGTGAACCCGTCCGCGAGGAGCTCGCGGGCGGCCAGGGCCTGCACCCACAGGGCCCAGTCGTCGCCGCCCATCACCGCGACCGTCGCCCGCACTTCGTCGTCGGTGCCGGGTTCGATCCGGGCCCGGGACACCTTCGGGTCCGCGCCGGAGAAGTCCAGTGCGGGCGCCTCGTACGCGGCGCCCAGCGGCTTGATGACCGAGTGGTGGACCGCGCCCGTGGCCGGGTCGGTACGGCGGGGCGCGGCGAGGCTGTAGACGAGGTGGTCGACCGGTCCGTAGTGCTCCTCCAGCAGGTCCAAGACGTGCGACTTGGCGTCAGTGGAGAAGGCGTCGGCGTTGACGAACCGGATGTCGTGGCCGTCCTCGGCCGCGAGCCGGGCGGCCTCCGCGGTCCGGTACCAGCCCGCGGTCGCGGTCCGGCGTCCGGTGTCGGCGGACTCGAACGCGACCCCGACCCCGCGGATGCCGTGCCGGCGCAGTCCGGCCAGGAGCGTGGCGAGCCCGTACCCGGCGGAGTGTCCCAGGATGAGGGCGACGGGCCTGCGGCCGTCGGTGCGGGCCTCGATGCCGTCCCACGTCCGGCGTACGGTCTGCGCGGCCCCTTCGGGGTGGGAGTTGACTATGAGGAATCCGCGTTGCTTGGGCTCGATCTGGCGAAGGCTCACGATGGGTCCGTTCCGGTCGGTACGAGGCGTCGGTACGAGGCGGTCTGGGTGTGCGTCCGGATCCGCGGTCCCGCGCGGCCGGCCGGGCCCCTCCAAGATCGTATCCACGGGGCCGGGGAGGGTTCGTGACAGTGCGTCACGCAGGATGTGCCCGGCTTCTTGTGGCCTTCGGTCTTGACACCGCTGCCGGCACCGGGATCGGTGGGCGATTGTCAGAGGGCGGTGCGAGGATGGCGGTGCGTTCCGGGCGACGGCCGGAGCGTGGACGTGGACAGGTTTCGAATGCTCGGAGGCGTCATGGCCAAGGAATTCCAAGTCACGTACGACTGCGCCGATCCGGGCGCGCAGGCGGCGTTCTGGGCCGAGGCGCTGGGCTATCGCGTCCAGCCGCCGCCCGAGGGCTTCCCCGACTGGCCGGCGGCGCTGACGGCGTGGGGCGTGCCGCCCGAGCGGCACAACGACCGGTCGGCCATCACCGATCCGGACGGGAAGGGACCGCGGGTGTTCTTCCAGAAGGTCCCGGAGGGCAAGACGGTGAAGAACCGCTTGCACCTGGACGTGCGCTCGGCGCCCGGCCTGGCCGGGGCCGAGCGGATGGCCAGGCTTGAGGTGGAGGCGACCAGGCTGGAGGGGCTGGGAGCGAAGCGGCTGTACCGGCTGGAGCCCGACGGCATCGACGAGGGGATCATCGTGATGGCCGACCCGGAGGGCAACGAATTCTGCCTGGATTGAGGCAGTGCGCCGGCCTTCGGCAGGCTTCCGGCGGCGGGGCCGGGTGAGCTTCGGAGGGTCGGCGTGGGGTCAGGAGGGGGCGGAGAGCCGTCTTGGTCTCTCCGTCGCGCCAAATCATCACATTTGCCCGTTTTGCGCATAATGTCTGCGGCATGAGGACTCCCCTGTCCCGCGCCCGCCGGATCGCCGCCGTGTCGGCCTGGGTGATCGCCGCCGCGACCCTCACCGCGGTGAGCCCGGCCACGGCCTCCACCCCGACCCCCGCCCTCGACCGGTCCCCGCACGCCGAACGCCGCCACGCCGACCCCGTCGGCAGACCCGCGAGCGGGCCCGAGACCAGGGCCGGCGAGCTCAGGGCAGGGGAGCTCAGGGCAGGCGACGTCCGGGCCGGCGACGTCCGGGCCGGCGACGTCCGGGCCGGCGACGTCCGGGCCGGCGAGGCCGCCGTGATCGGTGAGGAGCACGCCCGGGCGCACGCGCGGCTCCGGGAGGCCGCCAAGGGCACCCAGGGCTATCCGCAGACGAAGCGCACGGCGAGCCTGGCCGCACTCCGCGAGTCCCAGCTCAAGGCCAACGCGGGTCTGCCGGCGGCCCGGTTCGGCAGGTTCACAGAGTTCTTCCCGTCGCCCGACTTCGGCGTCCACGTGGCCCTGCTGCCGACCGGCAAGGTGCTGCTCTTCTCGTTCGAACGCGTGGAGGCCGACCCCACCAAGGAGACCGGGCCCACCAACACGGTCGGCGTGACCAACGCCGGCCGCGCCTACCTGTGGGACCCGGCCCGCGGCACCGGCCCGCAGGCATTCAAGAACGTGCCCCCGCCCGTGGTCCTGATGCCGGACGGGCGCTACGCGCCGCGCCCGGCGCCGTTCTTCTGCGCCGGGCACGCCTACCTCCCCAACGGAATGGTCGGCGTCTTCGGCGGGAACGTCGGCGGGAAGGGCGGCAGCGGCGCCAAGCTGTCCTTCGTGTTCGACCCGTGGACCGAGCACTGGTACCGCAACCGGGACATGGCCGTGGGCCGCTGGTACCCCTCGGCCGTGACCGGGCCGGACGGCCGTCAGATCATCATGTCCGGCCAGTCCGAACGCGGTACGGGCACCCCCACCCCGGTCGTGGAGCGCTTCCCCTCGCTGCGGCACCCCGTGCCCTGGCGTCCGTTCGACATCCCGCTGGACCTCGCGTCGCAGCGGCTGCGGACCGACGCCCCCTTCCGCAACGACTATCCGCACCTCTTCTCGCTGCGCGACGGGATGATCTACGGGCTGGGCCGCGACGCCGATCAGCAGTGGCTGTTCGACCCGGTCAAGGAGGTGCGCAAGGACCTGCCGCGGCGGCCGGCCGACTTCCGGGGGTACGGCTCGGCCGTTCCGCTGCCCGCCGGGTTCCGCGGGCCGGACTCGGTGCTGGTGCTCGGCGGCGACCCGCGCGATCCGCTCACGTACCGGCTGTCCGGCGGCCGCTGGACCATCGAGGGGCCGCGGGCCTTCGGGCGTACGCAGGACGACACGCTGATCCTGCCCGACGGCACCCTGCTGACCGTCAACGGCGCCTTCGACACCCGGGACTACGGCAACGGGCCGTTCAATCCCACGGCCGATCCGAAGTACCGGCAGATCGAGCTGCGCGACGCGCGCGGGCACTGGAGGCTCGGGCCGGCGCAGCGGCTGCCGCGCGGCTACCACTCCAACGCCCTGGTGCTGCCCGACGGGCGGATGCTGGTCACCGGGGACGAGCTCCAGCAGATCGCCAACGACCCCGACATCGGGGACGGGATGGACGGCAGCATCGAACTCTACGAGCCCGCATACCTGCACCGCGGTGCCCGCCCGGCGCTCGACCGGGTGCCGGCCGGCGAACTCGCCCACGACGCCGACTTCCAGGTGTCGAGCACCACGCCGGGCGACGTCGCACGCGCCGTGCTGCTGGCGCCGACGACCGTGACCCATTCGGTGAACACCAGCCAGCGGCACCTGGAGCTCCGGCGCACCGGCGTCCGCGGCAACACCATCGGGCTGCGGACACCGCCCAGCGCGGCCGACGCCCCGCCCGGCTACTACATGCTGTTCCTGCTCAACGCGAAGGGCGTCCCCAGCACGGCGAAATGGGTGAAGCTCGGCCGGGCCCCGGATTCCCGCTGACTCCCCCAGCGAGGCGTGCCGCAGGCCGGCCGGCGCCGCGCGGCACAGCTGGCGGGGAGCGTCATTCGAACGGCGCGGTATTCGCTGCGGGCCGAGCGCACCGCCACAGATCGGTGGTCCGGCAGGCGAGGACGCTGTTCTTCACGAATTGTCGGTGATCTCCAGTGACCAGTGGGCGGCGGTGACGGCGTTGGCCTGGTGCGTCCTTGCGTGCTGATGCAGTGCGGCGTGGGGTGCCTTGGCCCATGGGCGGGCTGATCTCACTTGCCGCCGGCCGGGTTGGGTGGGCCTGGCCGGGCCGGGGTGTGGGGCGAGTGGTGAGGGAGAAGCGCGGCGGCGGTGAGGCCGATGAGCCCGACGGCTGCCAGGGTGATCATGGCGGCTGCGTACGCGTGGCTGGTGAGGCCGGCGACGAGGATGGTGCCGGCGACCGCCGTTCCGAGGGAGGATCCGAGGTTGGACACGCTGCGGGACAGGCCGGAGATCTCGCCCTGCTGGTCCTCGGCGAAGCTCGACTGGACGATGTTGACCGAGGGGGTGAGCATCACGCCGAGCCCGAGGCCGATGAGGAGCAGTCCGGGCGTGAAGGCCCAGGGGCTGGGTGATCCGCCGACCATCACGGTCAGGAGGACGATGCCGGCGATCGTGGTGAGGAATCCCGTGAGGATGAGGGTGCGCTGGGCGCGGCGTTTGGCGAGGCGTTCTGCCGCGAGGGAGGAGACGAGGATTCCGAGGGTGGCCGCGGTGAAGATCACGCCGGTCTGGATCGCGTCGTACCCGCGGACGACCTGCAGGTAGGAGGCGACGGTGAAGGACACCCCCATCAGGAGCAGCCACTGGGTGTTCTGGGTGACCAGTCCGAGGTTGGAGGTGCGGATGCGGAACAGGCTGGTGGAGAGCAGTGGTTCCTTGCCTGCGCGTTCCCGGGCGCGGACCCAGCGGAAGAAGGCGGCCAGGAAGATCGCGCCGAGGGCGAGGAGGGCGAGCATCAGCCAGCCGTTGTCGTCGGCGGCCAGGATTCCGGTGACGACCAGGACGAGGCCGACGGCGGACAGGACGGTGCCGACGGTGTCGAAGGGGCGGGTCGGGTCCGGCGGGAGGGGGTCCTCGATGCGGCGGCTGAGGACGATGATCACCACGATCACCAGGGCCTGGAACACGAAGGCGGCCCGCCAGCTGATCGCGGAGGTGATGAGTCCGCCGATCAGCGGGCCGGCCGCAGCGCCGATGCCTCCGAGCGCCATGATCGTTCCGAATGCGCGGGCGCGTGAGGTCATGTCCGTGAAGAGCAGCGTGGTGAGGATGTAGACGGGCGGGATGAGCAGCGCCGTGCCGACGCCTTCGAGGATCGAGTTGCCCAGGATGAGGACGCCCAGGCCTGGTGCGGCGGCGCTGAGCAGTGCGCCGACGCCGTAGATGACGAGGCCGGTGAGCAGGCACTGTTTGCGGCCGTAGCGGTCGGTCAGTTTGCCGCCGGGGATCATCAGGGCGGCCATGACCAGCAGGAAGATGGTGATGGCGACCTGGACGCCCTGCACGGTCGTGTCGAGGTCCTCGCTGATGTCGTTGATCATCACGTTCATGTTGGAGCCGGCGAAGCTGCAGATGAACTGGGCGAGGGCGAGCGGGGCGATGACCCGCCGCAGGGCGGCAGGTGTGGCCGGGGTGGGGTCAGCCATCGGTGCCGCCGCGTTCCGCCTTGTCGAGTTGCTCGTCGAGGGCGATGGCCGCGGCCACCAGCGCGAGGTGTGTGAACGCTTGGGGGAAGTTGCCGATCTGTTCGCCGGACGGGCCGATCTCCTCGGCGAACAGGCCGACGTGGTTGGCGTAGGTCAGCATCTTGTCGAAGGCGTAGCGGGCCTGGTGGAGGCGGCCCGAGCGGGCCAGTGCCTCGACGTAGAGGAAACTGCAGAGGTTGAAGGTGCCCTCGGAGCCGCGCAGTCCGTCCGGGGAGGCTTCGGGGTTGTACCGGTAGACGAGGCTGTCGCTGACGAGTTCCTGCTCCATGGCGTCGAGGGTGCTGAGCCAGGCCGGGTCCGTGGGGGAGAGGAATCCGACACGGGGCATCAGCAGCAGGGAGGCGTCCAGGACGTCCGTGGCGTAGTGCTGGACGAAGGCCTGCCGCTCCTCGTTCCAGCCGCGTTCGACGATCTGCCGGAACACGGCGTCGCGCGCCTGCGCCCAGCGGGCGGTGTCGGCGGGCCGGGAGTGGAGGGTGGCAAGTTTGATGCCGCGGTCGAAGGCGACCCAGGTCATGAGGCGGCTGTAGGTGAATTCCTGCTGCCCCCCGCGGGTCTCCCAGATGCCCTCGTCGGGCCGGTCCCAGTGGTCGGCGAGCCAGTCCAGCACGTCGGCGAACGTCTTCCAGCCGCGGATTCCGCCCATCTCGCCGGCCTGGGCCAGGGCGTCGGCGGCCTCGCCGTAGATGTCGAGCTGGATCTGGTCGGCGGCCGCGTTGCCCGCCCGTACCGGGGCCGAGCCCTCGTAGCCCTCCAAGTGGTCCAGGACTTCCTCGGTCAGGTGGGGCTCCCCGTCGATGCGGTACATGATCTGAAGGGGCTCGCCCGAGGCGGTGCCGCCGGCCTCCAGGCGATCGCGCAGCCACAGGCGGAAGGCCGCGGCCTCCTCGGTGAACCCGATATCGGACAGCGCCCTGACCGCCAGCGAGGAGTCACGGACCCACGTGTAGCGGTAGTCCCAGTTGCGTTCGCCGCCGATCTGCTCGGGCAGACCCATGGTCGCGGCGGCGATCGGAGCGCCGGTGGGGGCGTAGGTGAGCAGCTTGAGGGTGATCGCAGAGCGGTTGACGATGTCGCGCCACCGGCCGCGGTAGGTGGAGGAGCGCAACCACCCGTGCCAGAACCTCCGGCACGCCTCCAGCTCCGCCCGGACGTCGTCGGGTACCAGCTCCGCCGGGGCGGCGGCGCCGCTCGCATCGGAGGTCAGGACCACGGCGGCGGTCTGCCCGGCGGTGAGGGTGCAGCGGGCAGTGAGGTCGTCGTCATCGGGGTGGAGCACGAAGGGGCCGGTGACCTGCAGGTGCAGGTCGGTGCCGGGGCCGTGGAAAACCGCGGCCGCCTCACCGGTCCGCTCCAGGGTGTGCGAGGCGCGGCCGTAGTCGAACCGGGGCCGGCAGGTCAGGCGGAAGTCCATGCTGCCCCGCACCACCCTCACCACCCTCACCAGGCGGTGCCGGTCCGTCGGGGTCCCGGTGGTCAGGGGGGTCATGAAGTCGGCGACCTCGCCGACGCCGCCCGGCGCCATGAAGCGGGTGACCAGGACGGCGGTGTCGGAAAGGTAGAGCTGGCGGACCACCGGCTCCTGCCCGCCGGGGAGGTGCGCGGACAGCCGGCAGTACCCTCCGCGTTCGCTGTCGAGGAGCGAGGCGAACACGCTGGGGGAATCGAACCGGGGCGTGCACCACCAGTCGATCGTCCCGTCAGAGGACACCAGCGCGGCTGTCTGGAGGTCACCCACCATCCCGTGATCGGCGATCGCCGGATAGGCGCTCACAAGAATCTCCCGTCGTCGTTGGAGCCGTGGCGGCGTGCGACAGGAAGGGAACATCAGGGTGCGCCTGGGGAACCATCCGGACCGAGATCCGGACCAGCACACGTCCTCGCGCCCCGAGACGGGGCCCGCCGATCCGGCCGCCCGGTCACACCTCCAGCGAGATGCGACTCCGACAACGCCTGTACCGAAACATGACTCGTCAGCCCGCAGGCGCATTCTGCCCCGAGGTGTCCGACAAAGGCCGGATGCCGCGCGGTGGGCACGCGGGGTGACTCTGCGCGAGAGCGCAGCCGCCGCCCACACCCGCAGTCGGGTTGGCGGACACCTCGCCGCGGCCACTCCCGGAGATCATCCGGGCCGCCCGCGCCCTGGTGCCCGACCCCGACGCCAAGCTTCTCGGCGGCAGTCCCGGCGTCCTCTGGGACCAAGCACCCTGGGGACCGGCGCCCGGCGCGGGTTCGGACGGCGTGGGCGCCGAGACGACGAAGCCCCGGACGCCGAACCGCCCACGTGACGTCGTGCGCGGAGGCGCGGGGCGCCGCATGGTGGGTGCATGAAGGCTACGGACATCATCGCCGACGGGTTCGGACGCGTTCGGGAGGTCGTGCACGAGGCCGTGGACGGGCTCGCGGCGGAGCGGCTCAACGCGCGCGTCGACCCGGCGGCGAACTCGATCACCTGGCTGGTCTGGCACCTCGCGCGGATCCAGGACGACCACGTGGCGGACGCCGGGGAGCTGGAACAGGTGTGGCGGGCCGGGGGCTGGGCGGACCGGTTCGCCCTGCCGCTGCCCGCCGCGGCGACCGGGTACGGGCACAGCGCCCGCCAGGTCGGCACGGTCCGGGTCGACTCCGGCGAGCTGCTGCTGGGGTACTTCGACGCGGTCCACGAACAGACCCTGCGCTTCGTGCGGGGGCTCGCCGCCACCGACCTGGACCGGGTGGTCGACGAGCGCTGGGATCCGCCGGTCACCCTGGGCGTGCGCCTGGTCAGCGTGCTGTCCGACGATCTCCAGCACGCCGGTCAGGCCGCGTTCGTACGGGGCGTGCTGGAGCGGGGCGCCTCCTGAGGGCTTCGCGGCCGGGCGGCGGGAAGGTGGCCGCCCGGCCGCGCGGGGCGGGTGCGTTCAGGACCGGACGCCGATGACGGTCTTGCCGCGGGCGCCGCCGCGTTCGACCTTCAGCAGGGCCGCCGGGGTCTCGTCGAGCGGGAAGACCGTCTCGACGATCGGCCGGAGCCGGCCGGACTCGGCGAGGTCGGCCAGCCGGGCCAGCTGCTCGCCGTGCGGGCGCATGAGGAAGCTGCGGACGTCGACGTTCCACTGCGCCTTCATCGCGTCGGCGTCCGGGACGGGGACGATCGACACCAGGCTGCCGCCGGGCTTGAGTACGCGCAGGGAGCGCTCCTGGGTGTCCCCGCCGATCGTGTCGAGGACGACGTCGATGCCGGAGAGGACTTCGTCGAACTTCTCGTTCCGGTAGTCGATCACCTGGTCGGCGCCGAGCTCCCGGACGAGTTCCGTGCTGCCGGTGCTCGCGGTGGCCACGACCTCGGCGCCGAGCTGCTTGGCGATCTGGACGGCCGCGGAGCCGACGCCGCCGGCGCCGCCGTGGATCAGCACCCGGCTGCCGGCCCGTACGTCGGACTGCTCGGTCAGGGCCTGCCAGGCCGTCAGGGCGACCAGCGGCAGGGAGGCCGCCTCCTCGAAGGACAGGTTCGACGGCTTGGCGGCGACCAGGGCGCGGTTCACCGCCACGTACTCGGCGAAGCCCCCGCCGACGCGCGGGTCGACCCGGGAGAAGACCTCGTCGCCGACGGAGAACCCGGTCACCTCGTCGCCGACCGCGCTGACCACGCCGGCGACCTCGCTGCCGATGGCGAGGGGGCCGGGCAGCTCGCCGGCGGCCATGAAGCCCTTGACGATCAGGTGGTCCACCGGGTTGACGCCCGCGGCGCGGACCTCGATCAGCACGTCCTGGGGTCCGACCGCGGGGACGGGGATGTCGGTGACCTGCACCACGTCGGCGACCTGGCCGTACTGGTGGATGACTGCTGCCTTCACGGTGAACTCCTTGATCGGGTTGCTGCCGGGCCGTCCTGATGACGGGCGGGGCCGTGGGCGGTGGCCCTGCCATCGGCAATTCCGGACCGCTCGTTCCATAACTTAGCCCGTTCTGGAACGAGCAGTCAAATACGTGCTGCTTCCGGCCCCCGGGTTCGCTACCGTGGGGTGCATGGCGAGACCACGCACGTTCGACGAGGAAGCGGTGCTGAACCGCGCGATGCTCCTGTTCTGGCGCAAGGGCTACGAGGCCACCGCCATGAGCGACCTGGTGGAGGAGCTGGGGCTGGGGCGGGGCTCGATCTACGCGGCCTTCGGCGACAAGCACCAGCTGTTCGTGCGGGCCCTCGGCCGCTACCTGGAGCACCAGACCGGTCTGCTCACCACGGCGCTCGACGAGGAGGGACCGGTCCTCCCCCGGCTCCGCGCCGTCCTCGACCGGCTCCTCGCCGCCGACGCGGCCTGCGGCAACGCCGGGTGCTTCAGCGTCAACAGCATCGCCGAACTGCTGCCGCACGACGCGGAGGTCGGTGAACTGGCCCGGCGCAGCATGGCGAGCGCCGAGGAGGCGTTCACCGCGCAACTGGAGCGGGCCGCGCGGGACGGGGAGCTGTCCCCCGCGATCACGCCGCGCGACGGCGCCCGGCTGCTCCAGAACCTGGTCCAGGGGATCCAGATCATGCGCAAGGTCGACCCCGACCCGGCGCAGGCCGCTGCCTGCCTGGACTCGGCGTTCGCACTCCTGGGCCGCTCGCCCGTGGAAGCAACGTCGGCGCACGCCGCCCCGGCGACCCTGGCGGCCACCGCCCTCTAGGGGGTGCCGAACCTGCGGGTGTCTCCGGCCGGCACCCGCGCCGTCCGAGCCCCGCGTCCACGCCGTCGAGTCACGGCGCCTGCCGGGCCGCGCCCGAGAGACGGCGGGGCGGTGGGGCGCCCCGCGTCAGCCGGTCCGGCCGTCGTCGGTGAGGGCGTCGGAGGCGAGGGCGTCGTCGGCGAGGTTGGCGGCGGCCGCGAACAGGCGGGCGCAGCGCCGCGTCATGGCGGCCGGCGTCTGCTCCGGATGCTTCACCCACCAGCGGACGAGCGTGGCGACGAGGTCCCGCCAGACGTACGTGAGCGCGTCGGCGTCCAGCGGGTCGGTGGAGCCGGTCGTGCGCAGGAGTTCGGCAGTGCCGCCGGCGGCGAGCCGGTCGATGGCCGACCAGTACTCCGCGGCCCGGCGCGCGGCCTCGCCGTCGGCCGGCAGGGAGGTGTCGTACAGCACGAACCACGCCTCCCGCCGCCCCTCCAGCGCCGTGAAGATGTTGTCGAGTACACGCAGCGGGGTCTGGGGGGTGGTCCCGTCCGTGCCCATCGCGGTGCGGATCGTGTCGAGGAGCCGGTCTCCGACGGGGACGAGGCAGGCGATGTAGAGGTCCTCTTTGGTGCCGAAGTACTGGTGCAGCAGCGTCTTGGTGACGCCGACGCGCGCGGCGATCGCGGGGAGGGACGCGGCCGCGTAGCCGCGGGTGCCGAACTCCTCCGTGGCGGCGTCCAACATCTGCTGTCGGCGGTGGTGCCGGGGGACGCCCTTGGTGCCGGCTTTCGAAGGAGGGGTTGCCATGCGGCGATATTATCAGTAGGTAATTTACCGCAAGGTAAATTACCTCGACCTCCGGAGCACCCATGGCCGGCACCACCGCACAGCCGACGTCCCGCACCCGCTCCTGGTGGGGCTGGGGCTGGACGGACGCGCATCCCGACGACGCGGAGTGCACCGCGCTGGGCGCCCTGCTCCCCGGCACCCTCGGCCGCCCGCTGCCCGTGCCGCGCGTCCGCGACCTGGGCATCGGGAGGCCCGCCGTCGAACCGCCGCGGAGCCTCGCCGCCCTCGTGACCGCGGACCCGGCGGACCGCGCCGCCCACGCCATGGGGAAGGCGTACCGCGACGTCGTACGGGCGCTGCGCGGGCGCCCCGGCCGCGTCCCCGACCTCGTCGCCCGTCCGGTGGACGAGCAGGGCGTGGCCGACCTGCTGGAGTGGGCCGGGGACCGGCAGATCGCCGTCGTCCCGTACGGCGGGGGTTCCTCGGTCACCGGTGGAGTCGAGTACCGCGGCGACGCCCACCGGGCGGTGCTGTCCCTCGACCTGACCGCCATGGGCCGCGTCCTGGAGGTCGACACCGAGGGCCGGGCGGCACGGATCCAGGCCGGCACGCTCGGGCCGAGCCTGGAGGGCCAGCTGCGGCCGCACGGCCTCACCTTGCGGCACTTCCCGCAGAGCTTCGAGTTCTCGACCCTGGGAGGCTGGCTCGCCACCCGGGCGGGCGGTCACTACGCCACCGGCCGCACGCACATCGACGACTTCGTCCAGTCGATGCGCGTCGTCACCCCGGCCGGCACGAGCGGCTCCTGGCGGCTTCCCGCCTCCGGCGCGGGCCCCTCCCCCGACCGCCTCTTCCTGGGATCCGAAGGAGCGCTCGGAGTCATCACGGAGGCCTGGGTACGCCTGCAGGAACGCCCCCGCCACAAGGCGTCCGCCGCGGTCGCCTTCGCCGACTTCCACGCTGCGCTCCGGGCGGTGCGCGCCCTGGCCCAGTCGGACCTGTCCCCCGCCAACTGCCGTCTGCTGGACGCCGGTGAGGCCGCGCTGGCGGGCGCGGCGCACGACGGGCGCGCCGTGCTGGTCCTGGGGTTCGAGTCCGCGCACGCACCGGTGACCGCACTGCTCGAACGGGCCGTGGACCTGGCCCGCTCGCACGGCGGCCGGTACGACGGGACCGGGGGTACGGGGAACGGCACCGGGGGCGGTACGGCCGGGACCGGCGACCGGGGCGAGGACCCGGGCAGCCGGCACCACCCGGGCCCGGGACCGGCGGGCGACGCGGCCGTGAACGCCTGGCGCTCTGCGTTCCTGCGGATGCCCTACCTCCGCGACGGCCTCGCCAGGATGGGCGCCGTCGCCGAGACCTTCGAGACGGCGGCCACCTGGGACCGGATCCCCGGCCTGATCGACGCGGTGCGCACCGAGGTCGGCGAGGCCGCGCGCAAGGCCACCGGCCATCCCGCGACCGTCAACTGCCGGCTCACCCACGTGTATCCGGACGGCGCGGCGCCCTACTTCACCGTCCTCGCCGCCGGCCGCCCCGGAGCCGAGGACGCCCTCTGGGACGACCTCAAGGCCGTTGCCGTCGAGGTCCTGCACCGCCACCGGGCCACCATCACCCACCACCACGCCGTGGGCCGGGACCACCGGCCGGGCTACGACCGCCAGCGCCCCGAGCCGTTCGCCCTCGCGCTGCGGGCCGCGAAGGGGGCGCTCGACCCGCGGGGGATCCTCAATCCCGGCGTGCTCGTGGACTGAACGGGCGGGGCGGTGGGCCAAGGGGCCTACAGCGGGGTGCCGGCCGGGGCGGCCCGGGTCAAGGTGGCCGTGGAGACAGTTCCGCGCAGCCACCGAGGGAGACCTGATCCGTGGTCAAGTTCAGATGTGTTCGCTCTCTGGCCGGCGTGCACGCCGGCGTCGCCATCCTGCTGGCCGGCGCGGCCGGGCCGGCGCAGGCGGCGTCGCCGGCCGGGGCGACGGACTTCCAGCAGGTCGTGGCCGACGCCGCCGACGAGTTCCAGGTGCCGGAGGCGGTGCTGCTCGGCGTCAGCCACCAGGCCTCCTGGTGGGAGGGGAACGGGGGGCGGCCCAGCACGTTGGGCGGCTACGGCCCGATGCACCTCACCGACACCACGGCGGGCCGGGCCTACCCCCACCGCGCCGGTGAGGGCCCCGTCGACTCGACGGGCACCGCGGACCCCTCCGAGCACACCCTCAACGCCGCGGCCGAGCTGATCCACGTCCGGCCCGACAGGGTGCGTACGGACGAGAGGGACAACGTCCGGGCCGGCGCGGCCCTCCTGGCCTCCTATCAGAAGGAGGCGACGGGGACACGACCGGAGGACCCCGGCCGCTGGTACGCGGCGGTCGCCCGCTACAGCCAGGCCGGCGACCGGGCAGGGGCGGCCGCGTACGCCGACGCCGTCTACCGGTCGATCCGCACCGGGCTGGTGCGCACCCGCAAGGACGGCCGGCGCGTCGTACTGCCGGCCGACCCCGCGGTCGCACCGGAGAAGGGCCAGCTGTCGATGCTCCGGCTGCGCCGCGGCATTCCGCGCGCCGCGCAGGCCGAGTGCCCGAAGACGCTCGCCTGCCGGTTCGTGCCGGCAGCGGCCACGAACTACCAGGTTGCCTCCCGGCCCGGAAACAAGATCAAGATCAACACGATCGTCATCCACGACATCGAGGGCAGCTACCAGGCGGGCGTCAGCACCTTCCAGGACCCCGCCAGCGGTGTGTCGGCCCACTACGTCATGAAGTCCGACGGCAGCCAGACCACGCAGATGGTCGCCGACAAGGACATCGCCTTCCACGCCGGCAACTACTGGGTCAACATGCACTCCGTCGGCATCGAGCACGAGGGCTTCGCCGCGCGGGGCGCCACGTGGTTCACCCCGGCCACCTACCAGGCGACCGCCGAGCTGGTCCGGTACCTCGCGCAGAGGTTCGAGGTACCGCTGGACCGGCAGCACGTCATCGGCCACGAGAACGTCCTCACCGCCAGCGCCACGTCCGTACCCGGAGCCCACTGGGACCCCGGCCCGTACTGGGACTGGAACCGGTTCATGGCCCTGCTCTCCGCACCGGAGAAGCCGGAAAAGCAGGAGAAGCAGGAGAAGCCTGACGGCAAGGACCGGTGGCACCGCCGCGACACGGTCCGGCCCGGCGAGGCGGTCACCATCGCCCCCGCCTTCGACCGCAACGTCCAGACCGTCCAGGTGTGCGGCACCAAACTCGCCGCCGGTGCCGGCCGGCCCACGGCCGGCGGCGCCGCGGGCCGGTCCGCGGCGGCCGGTGGCGGAGCCGCGGTCGAGTGCGCGCCGCGGACCCAGCCCTCGAACTTCCTCTTCGTGCGCACCGCGCCGCGGCACGACGCACCGCTGTTCCCCGACCCCGCCCTCCACTCCGGCGGCGCACCGGGCAGCGACGGGATCAGCGACTGGGGCAGCAGCGTCGTCACCGGCCAGCAGTTCGTCGTCGCGGACCAGGACGGGGAGTGGACCGCCATCTGGTACGCCGGCCGGAAGGCTTGGTTCCACGACCCGCAGGGACTCAACACCGAGCCGGCACCGGGCGCCCGCATCATCCGCCCGAAGCCGGGATCCGCGGCCGTCCCCGTCTACTCGACCGCCTACCCCCGGCCCGACGAGTACCCGGGCGGCCTGACGCCGTCCACCCAGAAGCCGCTGGGCTTCTACACCCTCCCCCAAGGTCAGGCGTACGTCTCCACCGCGCCCCCGCAGCAGACCGACGACTTCTTCCGCGCCACCCCCACGCGCGCCGAAACCGTCGTCACCGGAAGCGAGACGTACGACGTGATCCAGTACAACCACCGCCTCGCCCTCGTCCGCCACCAGGACACGCAATGACGCGGCGTCAGGTGCGCGGGGGTCAGAGTTTCGTGGCCGCGTGGACCCGGTTCAGGTGGATGAGGATGTCGTAGGCCCGGCCGATGGCGAGGGTGGGGAGCGGGTCCTTCTTGAAGACCGAGCCGGCCTCGTAGACCGGGCGCGGGGTGTTCAGCCAGTTGCGGCCGGCTGCGGGCAGGGTCCGCAGGTCGAGGTAGTAGTCGCGGTCGCGGACCCGGTCGAGGGTGTGCTCCTGCATGTCCGGGGTGGCCGCGGGGACGGTGACCTCGCCCCACGCCCCGCCGAGGGCGGTCGCCGTGAGGAAGGACCCACGGTTGAAGGTGAAGCCGATCGCCGCGTAGCCCCGGCCGAGGGCGTTGCGCAGGAAGGCGCCCTGCGTCGTGGGGTACATGAACGGGTCGGTGGCCAGGTATCCCACGTGGCCGTTGTGCGCCGAGAGCAGCACCTTGTCGCCGGTGCGGTGGTGCCACCAGGCGGTGTTGTCGGCCATGACACGGTCGCGGAGGTGTTCGGCGGCGGAGACCGACTCGGGATCGGACAGGTCGAGGGCGAGGAAGGCGAAGGTCTGGGCGATGTTGCGGGCGTGCTGTTCGGCCCACGCGCCGGACTCGTCGCCGCCCTTGTGCGCGGCGACCAGGTCGTATGCCCGCTGGGCGGTGGTGGCGTTGCCGCGGCGTTCCGCGAGGGGCCTGCGGAGGTAGCCGAAGGCGTCGTCGAGGGGGCGCAGGCCCGCGTACAGCGATTCGAGGCGCGCGAGGTCCTGGGGACGGCTCGCGCGGACGTACGACACGACCCGGTCGAAGATGTCGTCGCCGAGCCTGGGCGCGCCGACGTCGTTGCCCATGAAGTGGACCTTGCGGCCGGGGTGGCGGTCGTTGTGGCGCCGCATCCAGGCGATGAGGCTGACGAACTCCTCGCGCTCCCAGGGGGATCCGATCAGCGTCTCCTGGGCGATCCGGCGGGCGTCGCCGGCGCCGCCCTGGAGGTATTCGTCGATGCGCAGGCCCGCGGTCCAGCTCATCTCCAGGGCGAAGGTGGTGAAGCCCTCTCCCTCGACGAGGTGCCGGAAGACGCGCTCCTTCATCGCGAAGAACTCGTGCGAGCCGTGGGTGGCCTCTCCCAGTCCGACCACCTTCGCGTCGCCGATCATGGCCGCCAGCGCCCGCAGGTCGGCGGTGCGGCCGCCGGGTTCGGTCGACCGCAGCGGGTGGGCGGCGCGCTCCAGCGCGCGCAGCGCTTCGGCCCGGCGGCGGTGCGTCGCGGCGGCGGGCATGCCGGTCGCGGCGGGACGGGGGGTGGGGGCAGGTGCGGCGGAGGCGGCCGACTCCGGGAGGATCGTGGCCGCGAGGCCTGCCGTGAGGCCTGCCGTCGCGGTGAGAAGCGTCCGTCGGCCGATCGCCGGCTTGTCGTGCGGGGCCATGCTGAGTACTCCTCGTGCGGTGTTCCACTGGGAGAAACGATCATGGCCCGGTCCGGGAGCGGGCCGCGATGGGGGCGCCCTCCGTCCCAAGTGGGGGGATAACCCCCGATCCGCCGGGGCGGTGACCGCCGGGAGCGGCCGGGTGGGCGCGGCGGCCTCCCTGCGCGCACCGCCCGGAACGCGCATCTCCGGAACACGACTCCTCCGGAACGCGCACCGCCCCGGAGCGGTGGGGCTCCGGGGCGGTGACGGACTACGGAGGTCAGGCCGCAGTGATGTTCTCGGCCTGCGGGCCCTTCTGGCCCTGCGTGATGTCGAACGTCACGGCCTGGCCTTCCTGGAGCTCCCGGTAGCCGGTCGAGTTGATGTTCGAGTAGTGCGCGAAGACGTCGGGGCCGCCGCCGTCCTGCGCGATGAAGCCGAAGCCCTTTTCGGCGTTGAACCACTTCACGGTTCCGCTGGCCATGATGTTGCCTCCCAGTCCGTTGCCGGGATCCGCACCGTGCGGACCCGGAGGTGATCGCCCTGGTCCGGCACTGCACAGCAAAACGCCCACGCCAGGGCGCGGGCAGGTACTGCGAACCACGACAGCTGGGAGTGACGCTACACGGTGGAATCGCCTCTCACCAGAGAGCAACAGGTGCGTCTTGAGCGGTGCCTGAGTCTCGCTGGGCCGGACCGCAAGGATCACGCCTGCACACCGGCCGGGCAGACCCTTGACAACCAGTCATGCTCCTGACAGGAGTGGCTTCTCGGCTTTCCCACCCACGCACGGCACCACACACCGAAGGGGGCGATCAGCGCATGACCAAGCCTGAGAGCGCGGGATACGACTACGACGTCGTCATCAGCGGGGGCGGCCTCGCCGGCAGCGCCGCGGCGATCCTGCTCGCTCGACGCGGTGTCCGCGTCGCGCTGCTCGAACGCCGCTCGGATCCCGAAGCGTACAAGGCGCTCTGCACCCATTCCATCCAGTTCAGCGCCGACCCGGTGCTGGACGAACTCGGCCTCCTCCCCGCCCTCGAAAAGGCCGGAGCCGTCCGCAGCGGGGCCCGCTGGTACACCCGATGGGGATGGATCGAGCCGAAGGAGGCGCCGGACGGGCCCGGACTGCCCTACTCGTGGAACGTCAGGCGCAGCACCCTCGACCCGTTGCTCAGATCCCGTGCCGAACAGACCCCCGGCGTCGATCTGCTCCTCGGGCACCAGGTGACCGGGCTGGTCCGGGATGCCGGGCGGACCGTGGGGGTCCGCGCGTCGACACCGCAGGGCGAGCGCGAGATCCGGGCCCGCCTGGTGGTCGGCGCCGACGGCAAGGACTCGGCCGTGGCCAAGCACGCCGGGGTCGCCGCCCGGCAGTACGAGAACGCGCGGTTCGCCTATCTCGCGCACTTCCGCGACCTCCCGCTCCACGGCGGGATCAGTCACACCTGGTTCCTCGAGCCCGACATGGCGTACACGTTCCCCAACGACGACGGCGTGACGGTCATCGCGGTGGTGCCGGACAAGAAGCGGCTCCCGGCCTTCCGGGAGGACCTGGAGGGCAGCTTCCTCGCGTTCGTCCGCGCCCTGCCCGAGGCGCCGCCGATCGACGCCGCCGAGCGCATCTCGAAGATCACCGGATTCGTCGACTACCCGCTGCACAGCCGCAAGCCGGCCGCACCGGGCGTCGCGCTCATCGGCGACGCCGCCCTGACCGGCGATCCCCTGTGGGGCGTGGGATGCGGGTGGGCCCTGCAGTCCGCGCAATGGCTGACCGAGGCCGTCGCCGCGGCCGCGGCCGGCCGGGGCGACCTCGACAAATCGCTCGCCCTGTACGCGCGTAGGCACCGCCGCCGGCTGCAAGGCCACCAGTACCTGGCCGCCGACTTCGCCACGGGCCGTCCGTTCAACCCCGTGGAGCGACTGATGTTCTCGGCGGCGGCGCGCGACGATGCGGTGGCGCGGCACATGCACCGGTTCGCCAACCGCCTGTTCGGTCCGCTTCGGTTCCTCAACCCCGTGGCGGTCGCCAGGGCCGCAGCCGTCAACCTCAAGCACCGCGGGCCGACCGCACCACCCGCCCACCTGTCGCGCACGGGGTCGTGACCGGCTCCCCCTCCCCCGGGACGCCGCGCGGCCGCGCGGCGTCCCACCGGCTGCGGCCGGCCCCGCGTCAGCGCGTCGCCGGCATCACCGCGGGCGAGTTGGCGCCGGAGACGAGCACGCGCGGCGTGCCGCTGCCGTCCGCCGGCACCGTCCACACGTCGTTCGTGCCGTCCCCGCGCTGGAGCCCGTACGCGAGGGTGCTGTCGTCGATCCAGGCCGCCTGGTCGTCCACCGTCCGGGTCTCGGCCGACTCGGTGCGCCGCAGGGTGGCGAGGTCGAGGACGGTCAGCCGCCAGCCCTTGGCCGGGTCGGCGTCGACGGCCTGTTTGAAGGCGACCCGGGTGCCGTCCGGGGACAGCGACGGGCACTCCACGTTGTCCGCCAGGCTGCGCAGGGTCCGGGCCGCGAGGTCGCCCTCCACCAGCGAGCGGGTGCCCGCGCTGGAGACCGTCGCGTAGAAGCGGTTGCCGTCGGCGGCGAAGGTGACGCCCCAGACGTTGATGTCCGCCGCCCGGTGGCGGCGCCCCTGCCGGTACACCGCGAACTCCTCCAGGGAGCGGGTGATCCGGCCCGTACGCGTGTCGAGGATTCCGGTGCGGGTCGAGAAGCCGCCGCCCGCGTACGAGTCCCCGCCCACGAACAGCGTCCAGGCGACCATCCGGCCGTCCGGGGAGACCCGGGTCCGGTTCGGCAGGCCGGTCAGGCTGACCGTGCGCCGGACCCGCTGGGTGGCGTCGAGGACCAGGAGCCGGGGGCCGCTCAGTGCCCCGGTGGGGGTGAGGCAGGCGGTGGTGCCGCCCGCGGTGTACGCGCGGTCGCAGCGCTGCGAGGTGACGGTCCGCGGGCCCGCCGGGTCGGCGAGGGACACCGTGGACAGCAGGCCGTTGCTCAGCACCTGGAGCCGGGGACCGGGCGCACGCCCGCCGTCCGGGGAGGCCGCGGCGACCGGACCGGGGCCGTGGCCGGGGGCGGCCCCGGCGTCGGCGGCGTGCCGGCGGGCCAGGACGACGGTGGTGGTCGCCACGGCCGCGAGCAGGACGGCGGCGAGCACGGTCACCATGATCCTGACTCGCTGGGTGGGGGCGTTCATTCTGACGTACCAGTCCTTTCGTCCGGGTTCCGTTTCGCTTCCGGTTCCCGGGTCGTGGGCACGGCGGGTCCTGCCGTGGGGGTCGCGGTCCGGGCGGCCCCGGGCGCCAGCAGGTACGCCGTCGCCACCGCGCCGACGACCACGCACAGGGCCGCGCCCCGGCTCGCCGCCGCCTCGCCCCACGCCTGCCACGCCAGCCCGAACAGCACGGACGAGCCCAGGTAGGCCAGCGCCTGACCGCTCTGGATGACGGCGATGCCGGTCGTCCGCAGTCGTTCCGGCAGGACGGGGGCGGCGAGTGCCATCAGCACGCCCTCGGTGGCGGCGTAGAAGACCCCGTTCAGGCCGACGACCAGGACCATGAGCAGGGGGCCGTCGAGCGGGCCGTGCAGCAGCAGGTAGACCAGCGCCAGCACGCCGTAGCCGCCCAGCATCACGGGCAGCCTGCCGACGCGGTCCGCGAGAGCGCCCAGCGGGGCGGCGAGGAGCAGGTAGGAGAGGCTGGTGCCGACGGCGAGCAGCGGGAACCAGCCGATGGAGAGCGACTCGCGCCGCTGGAGCAGCAGGTACACGAAGCCGTCGCCGATGGTGGCGAGTCCCAGCACGCAGGCGGCGGCCACCAGCCGCCGGACGGGCCCGGTACGCAGCAGCCGACCGACGGCCCGCGGTGAGACGGTGCCCGTCGGGGGCCGGGACTCCCGGTGGTCCCGTACGAAGAGGACGAGGACCAGCACGCCCAGGGCCGCGATGCAGAAGCTGGTGACGAAGACCGCGTCGAACGACTGGCCGGCGGCCGTCAGCACGGCCAGCGCCACCAGGGGGCCGGCGAAGGCCCCGATGCTGTCCATGGCGCGGTGCACGCCGAATGCCCGGCCGAGCGCGTCGCCGGGCGCGGACAGGGTGATGAGCGCGTCGCGCGGGGCGGTGCGCAGCCCCTTGCCCGCCCGGTCGGCGGTCAGCACCAGCCCGATCGACGACGCGGAGTTGCCGACCGCCACCAGGCCGAGCTTGGCCAGGGCGGAGAGGCCGTAGCCGGCGCCGGCGACCGCCTTGCGCCGGCTGGTCCGGTCGGCCACGTATCCGCCGGCGAGCCTGAGCAGGGCGGTGGCCCCGGTGTTGAGCCCGTCGAGGACTCCGTAGGCCGCCGGGCTGAGCTGCAGGCCGAGGACGAGGTACAGGGGCAGGACGGCGCTGACCATCTCCGCGGAGACGTCGGTGATCAGGCTGACGGAGCCGAGCGCGAGGACGTTGCCCCCGACCAGGGTCCACCTGCCGCGCCGGCCGGTCCCCGGCGAGTCGGTCGGGTCGGCGGGCAGCTCCTTCCTGCCGATCGTGGAGAGATACACGGGGTTGCGACCTCCGGATGGGGACGAGGGGGGATGAAAGGGGATGACGGCGGCGGGGGGCCGGATGCCGCCCGCGCGCCGCCGGAGCGGTGGCGCGGGCGGCATCCGGCCCGGTCGGGCAGGGGCCCGGAGCGGTGGAAGGCAGCAGGCAGCAGGCAGAGCCGGAGCGGCGAGCGGAGCGGACGGGATCAGTGGCAGGTGCCGGTGCCGCTGTCGTTGTACGTCTTGCCCGCCTCGGGGACGAACTGCCAGTCGTAGCTGTTGGCGTGCAGCGTCAGCTTGAGGACGCCGAACGTGTTGTTGTTGCGGGCCTCGCTGTTGGGCTGGATGGTGCCGAAGCCGTAGAGGCTCGCGCCGCCCATGCCGGCGACGAACTGCCGCAGGCCGCGCGACGTGTCGAGCTGGCCGCTCGGGTTCTGCGGGGCGAACCGCTCGTACTGGTGGTTGTGGCCGGTCAGGATGACCTCGGCGTTGTTGTCGTACAGGGCCTGCACGAGCGGCCCCGTCGCCGGGTCGGGGCCGTGGCTGGAGCTCGACGTCCACCGCGGCTTGTGCCAGTAGGCCACCGTGCACGGCTTGGTGCTGGCGGCGAGGTCGGCGCGCAGCCACTGCTCCTGGGCAGAGCCCGCCGACATGCCGGTCTCGGAGTTCAGCGAGACGACGTGCCAGTTGCCGAGGTCGTACGAGTAGTAACCCTTGCCGGCCGTCCCCGCGTTGGCGCCGAAGTAGTTGTAGTACGCGGAGGCGCCCGAGGTCAGGTAGTCGTGGTTGCCCGGCGCCGGCCGGGTGCGCGCCTTGTGGCGGCCCCAGGTCGGCTCGTAGTACGTGGAGAAGTCCGACGCGGTGCCGTTCGGGTAGGCGTTGTCGCCGACGGTGAACACCGTGCCGGAGATGTTGTCGAGGAGGTTCGCGGTCGCGGTGTCGCCGGAGCCCGAGGTGGCGATGTCACCCGCGCCGACGAGCACGGGGTCGCCGCTCGGCGGGGTGGTGGAGCCCGACGGGGTCGGCGTCGGGCCGCTGCCCGTCTCGACCACCAACTGCGGTGCGGTGGCGCCGCTCTCGCGCGCGTCGTAGTCCGCCCCGTTGCTGCTCGACGAGGTCACGCCGATGCCGAAGGTGCCGTTGGCCTTGACGTACGAGGTCACGTCGACCTCGTACCAGGTGTTGCGGGAGACCGAGCCGAGGGTGCCGAGGACGGCGCCGTCGATGGAGGGACGGTTTCCGTACGTGACGGACGTCTCGGACCACGAGGTGTTGGACATCGCGCGGAACGTGCCGCCGGTGCTGCTCTCCGCCCCCGATATGTCGTCGACGTGCATCCGGAGCGTCGCTCTCGTCACTGGCTGCGTGAGGCCCGTGACGTCGAACTTCAGGAACATCTGCTTGACGGGGCTGTTGTCCACGCCGAGCTGCTGCGAGGTGCCGTAGTTCGTGCTGGCGAACTGGTTGTCGACGTAGGTGTCGGCGGTCGGCGAGAACGTGATGCCCGCCGCCGAGGCGCTGGGCGCCAGGGCGGTCAGGGCGGTGGCCGCGAGGGCGGCCGAAGCGAGGACGCCGACGAGAGCCACCGTGGTGGTCTTGCGACTGGGCATGCGAAACCTTTCGCTTGCGGGTACGTGGGCGCCACGGAACGTATGGGCTCGACGATGCGCCCCGATGATGCGACGAGGTTGCCCAGGTGTCCCTTGGGTGAACCACACGCATCGAGTCCCGGTGGGCGGGATGGCCGCCGCGGCCACTTCCCGTGCCCCTCCCGCGAGTTCGCGAGCTGCGGGCCCTGCCGGTTCGGCTCGGCTCCGGCTCCGGCTCCGGCTCCGGTGGAAACGGCGGTACCCCGCCCCGCGGGGGCGGGGGGCGGGGTACCTGTGTCCGGCGCGCGGGAGAGCGGACGGGAGGGCGCCGGCTCCTCCCAGGGGGTGCCGTCACGCTACGCCAATGACGGCTGAAACAACACTCCTTGATATGGCCGAATTTCGACTCTCAAGGTGACGCTTCCGGTCGCCTTACGGCTTGGTGACCTCGCGCGTCAGCTTCGACTGCCAGGGACACCAGACCGACCGGGGCAGGAGCGCACCGCCGACCTCGGCCAGGTGGTCGTCGACGTAGTCGATGCTCGCGTCGCACACCTCCATGGCCATGCCGAAGAACCGCACCGAATTCGGGTCGAGCTGGAACTTCCACGGCTTGTTGTACGCGGCGGGCGTCTTGATGATCGTCCCCATGACGCCGACGTTCTCGGTGTCGACACCGCTGAGCATGTTCCTGGCCTGCTGTATCTTCGCCGCGTCGGTCAGCTTGAAGACGAAGGTGTCCGTGCCGTCGGTGAACTCGAAGTAGGCCGCCGACGCCGCCGGGCGCACTTCCGCGCCACTCCCGAGCTGCGCCGCCTGGGCGGGCTGGGCCAACGCAAGGGTGAACATCGCGGCCGCCGTAAGACCGCCGGCCTTGGTGATGGTTCGTCGCATGACTGAGCCTCCATTGTCCGTTGAGCCGCATTTGCGACCCGGATGCACAGAACCTAATCGGGACATCGCAGCATTAGTCCTTTCTGCATGGAAACTGGCTTGAACAGCCCCACAGCTTCTCAAAACATGCGTAACAGTGGCTCATTGGAGCGATGAGGGACGAAAAGGGTTCACTCCGCACAGCGGAAATCTCGGTGAACGTGACGCAAACGGCGGGCGGAGCCGATGGCCGATCGCGGCCGCAGTACGCCCGGAACGTCCTCGTCCGGGGCGGCAGAGGCCGGCCTCGGGGTCGCTCGGGGGCGGGGACCGCTCACGGACCACTCCGGCGCCGGGTGGGCCACACCTCGCCCGCCGCGCGGCTCGCGGCGGTGGGCGCCATGCCGCACGGCCCGTCCGCGCTCCCCCGTCCGGCCGGGCGGACGGGTGAAAAGCGCGTGTCCGATGTCGGGGCCGCGCGTGGTGGCGGGCGGAGGCGCGGAAGGTGGCCGCAGGGTCGGGGCACGACTCGGAAGGGCGAGGGAGCGACGCGATGGACCTGTTGCCGGTCGAGATCAAGGTCAACGTGGAAGGCGGTGTGGCGGCGGCGCTGTCGGCCCTCCGCGGGTCGAACGGCGCCCTGCGGACACGCCGTATCTGGTTCGCGGAGGTCCGCGACGGCGTCGCCCAGGGGCGGTTGCCGCTCCTGGAGGGCGGGGTGATCGTACGGTTCAGGACCGGTGGCGGTCCGGACGACCTGACCGTCAAGCTGCGTCCCTGCGAGCGGGAGCAACTGGTCGGACGGTTCTCCGCCCCCTTCGAGGAGGAGCCGTTCACCTACCGGATCGAGGAGGACTGGTCGGCGGCCGGGCGGGTCGCGGCCGCCTCTCTGGTGCACGCTCACCGGCCGGGGGCCCTGCTGGGAGCGGTGGCGCCCGGGGCCGATCCCGGCGAGCCGATCGACGCGGTGCAGGACCAGTTCGTGCACGCGTGCGCGCCTCCCCTCCGGCTGGACGGGCCGGACGAGCTGGTCGCGCTGGGGCCGGTCGTCTCGACCAAGGCCGACGACGTCCCGCTCGACGGCCTCGACGTGAACCTGGAGGCGTGGTCGGCCGCCGGTCTGGAGTTCCTGGAGGTCTCGGTCCGGGTGAAACCCAAGGACGGGGAGGACGCCGACGAATTCACGGCGCGGGCCGAACGCAAACAGCGGAAGCTGACGGAAGCCGTGCGGGACCGCGGAGTGACGCTCTCCGAGCAGTCCGAGAGCAAGACCCGGCGCGTCCTCATCGCCCTGGCGGAGGCCGCCCGGTTGCGCTGATCAGCGCGCCGTCAGTCCTGTTCCGCGCTGGACAGGGCCTCGGTGATCAGGCGGGTGGCGAACGCGCGGTCGTCGGTGAGCCGGTTGATGTGCTCCGCGAGCAGGAAGGCGGTGGCTTCCAGGGGGTTCATCTCGCCCTCGGTCCAGTCCCCGTACTGCTTGCGCCAGAGGTTGGGGCTCAGGTCGGTACCGGCGGCGATGACCAGGCCTGCCATGGTGGGGATGGCCTCGGGGCGAATGCTCCTGGGCATCATGCGCATCGTGGCCACCAGACTGGGGACGACGTACTCGATGACGTCCTTGTCGTGGCTCTCGTACGCCATGCGCAGCCACTGCATGAACATGTAGATGAGCGTGCACGCGCCGTCCAGCAGGTCCTGCGCCTCCCCGGGACTCAAGGAGGCGGCGAACTGGGCGGTCAGCAGCTGCTGTTCGGCGTCATTGTCGGGCGTGCCGTCGTAGACGGCCTTGAGCCGGGAGTCGGTCAGCATGAGCGCGGCACCCACGTCGCCGGCGGGAGCGCAGGCGGGGTCACAGGGCGATGACACGGATCCTCCTCGTGGGACCGCGCAGGCGGTGCGGCCCGTTCCCACGCTAGCCGCCCGATCAACGGCGGGTCTGGCAAACCAGGATGAAGCCCCCTGAGGGCGGACCACGTACGAACGGTCCGCATGCGATCACCGAGGGGCGCCCCCATGCTCGATTGATCAATGACGTGACCGCCGCGGCCCGCGCGAAGTCGTGGGCGTCGCGGGTTGCGGGGTGGCGGGGGCTCCCGCATAGTCCGAAGTATGGACGCGCGCGAGAGAGCGCTCCGGCAGGCTTACGGCCATGCCGTCCACTGGCTGGAGAGCCTGTCCGACCGCCGGGTTCCCGCCCGCGCTTCGGTCGAGGAGATCGTGCGCGCGCTCGGTGTCGAGCTGCCCGACGGTCCCAGCGAGCCCGCCGACGTCGTCGACCTGCTCGCCACGGCGTGTGAGCCCGGACTGACCGCGTTTCCCGGCGGCCGCTTCTACGGTTTCGTGATCGGCGGCACCGAGCCCGCCGCGCTGGCCGCGGACTGGCTGGTCAGCGCCTGGGACCAGAACTGCGTGCTGCGCGCGGCCTCGCCCGCGTACGCGGCGGTGGAAGAGGTCGCCGGCGCGTGGCTGCTCGATCTGCTCGGCCTGCCGGGCGACAGCGCCGTGGGCTTCACGACGGGCGCGACCATGGCGAACTTCACCTGCCTCGCCGCCGGGCGCGACGCGGTGCTGCGGCGGGCCGGCTGGAACGTCGCCCGCGACGGCCTGGCGGGCGGGCCGCCCCTACGCGTCGTCGCCGGGCAGGACCGCCACATGTCCATCGACCTGGCGCTGCGCTACCTGGGGCTCGGCGAGCCCGAACTGGTCAAGGCGGACGGTCAAGGACGCATCGAGCCCGAGGCCCTGCGGCACGCGCTGGCGGCCGGCGGGCCGGGTCCCACGATCGTGGTCCTCCAGGCCGGAGACATCCACTCCGGCGCCTTCGATCCCTTCGCCGAGGCGATCCGCGCCGCCCGTGAGGCGGACGCGTGGGTGCACGTCGACGGCGCGTTCGGGCTGTGGGCGGCCGCCTCCCCGGCGTACGCGCACCTCACGGCGGGCTGCGCCGGCGCCGACTCCTGGGCGACGGACGCCCACAAGACCCTGAACGTCCCCTACGACTGCGGCCTCGCCATCGTGCGCGACCGGTCCGCGGGCCGGGCGGCGATGGGCCTGCACGGTGATTACCTCATCCTGCACGAGCACGGCGACCCCTCCGACAAGGTCCCCGAACTCTCGCGGCGCGGCCGGGCGTTCACCGTATGGGCCGCGCTCAGGTCGCTCGGCCGGTCAGGTGTGGCCGACCTCGTCGAGCGGCTGTGCCGCCACGCCTCCGCGTTCGCCGCCGGCATCGCCGGGATCGACGGCGCGACCGTCCTCAACGACGTGGTGTTCACACAGGTCTGCGCAGAATTCGGCGACGACGCGCGGACGGAACGGGTCCTGGCAGCGCTGCTCGACGACGGCACGGCGTGGATCAGCGGATCCACCTGGCACGGGCGACGCGTCATGCGCATCTCGGTGAGCAACTGGTCGACGACCGACGAGGACGTGACCCGCACGCTCGACGCGGTCCGTCGCGCTTCCGGCGGCGCCTGAGCCGATCCGCGCGGGCCGCCGTCGAGCTGCCGGCCGGCCCGGCGCCCGGTCAGAGGCGCGTGGCGAAGACCTGGGTCCAGTAGTTGCCCGGCTGGGCGCGGGCGACGCCGATCTCCTTGAACGCGCAGTTCAGGATGTTCCGCTTGTGGCCCGGGCTGTGCATCCAGCCGGCCATCACCTTCGACGACGTGGTGTAGCCGTAGGCGACGTTCTCGCCGTAGGTGCGCCAGCGGTAGCCGGCGCGGGTGATGCGCTGACCCGGATCGGAACCGTCGGATCCGGTGTGCGACATCGTGCGGTGGGCGGCCATGTCCTTGCTGTGGTTACGGGCGGCCGTCGTCAGCTTCTTGTTGACCTTCACCGCCCTGCAACCGACCTTGGCGCGCTCCTTGTTGACGAGGATCACGACGCGCTCGGCGGCGGTGGGGGCGGGCGTCGCGGAGGCGGCCGCCTGGGCGGCGACAGGGGCAGCGCCCGCTTCCTGGGTACCCAGGCCCGCCATGGCGGTGGGTATGCCCACGACACCGAGGGTGACGGCGCCGATGGCTATCTTCTTGTAGTGCGGGTTCTTGCGGTGCTTCTGCATGCGTGACCTCGTTCGGTGTTCGCGAAGCATCGGCGCCCCAGCGGCTGGAGCCCGACGGGGCCGCCATTCTTAGAACCGCCTCAACGAGCTGGCAAGTCACGGCAGTCTGCGGGCCGCGCGCCGCGCTGGGCCCGGCTTGAAATGGACGCGTCGACATGCAGGGCGGTGGCGGACGCGAGCACCCGAGACGGCTGATCATCCGTCAGAAAGCGGCGCCATCAGGGGATTCCGCTTCGGCGTCTCAGCTGCCGAGACGGTCATTTCGGGGGCAAGGGGAATGCCCGCCCCGGCACCCATGTCACGACATAGCCGTACGGGCCCAGCGGCCGTAATCCTTCCGTGACGCGGTCACTCTGGGTGATCCATGTCACGATCCGGAGGGGGCGTTCGCCGCGTCGGCGGCCGGGCGGGTGGAGACGAGGGCGCCCACCTTGTCGATGCGGTGCTCGGGGTTGCCGCGGTCGTCGCGCCAGAAGTTGCCCGCCGCGTTGTCCTCGGGGGTCGCGCAGGTGGAGATCGTGATCATCGCCCGGGTGGGTTTCACCCCCGGCTTGCCCGGGACCGCGGCCCGCTGCTCGCTCAGCGAGCGCTCCGACCGGAACGAGGTCTTCCTGGTTTCGGTGATCCGGTACTCGTACACGACGCCGTCCGCCGTGACGAAGACGGAGTCGCCGGCGTCGAGGGAGGGAAGGTCGCGCAGCGGCCCGCCCGCGGAGAGCCGGTGCGCCGTGACGAGGTAGTTGCCGATCTCGCCGGGGCCCACCGCGCCCTGGCCGCCGTACGGGCTGGCGGCGAAGCCCTGGTCCTGGATGCGCGTGCCGGCCCGGTCGTCGGTGATGCCCTCGTACGGGACGACGCGCAGGTCCTTCAGGCCGATCTCGGGGATGGCGAGCACAGCGGGCCGATGGCTCGCGACGGCCGGGGCCGCGCCCGTACTCGCGCTCGTGCTCGCGCTCGAGCCGGTGCTCACGCTCGCGGACGAAGCGGCGTGGGGCGGAGCCGGCGGGGAGGCGACGGCCGGGGCCGTCTTCCCCGTGGCGGAGACGGCTGCGGCGGGCTTGGCACCGCCGCCGCCACTCGCCGCGTCGGCCCCGGTGGAACAGCCGACCAGCGCGGCCACGACGGCGGCGGCGAACACGGCGGAGAAGGTTCGGTGACTCAGCATGGCAGTCCAGAGTGAGGGCCAGGCGGTCGTACCGCGGCCTGGAGGTCGGCACCTATCGGGCAAAACGACGGTAGCCGAGCCGCTTTTCGCACAAAAGGGGTCGGGTACGTGACGTCGGCCATGGCGCCACGAGTACGAGCGTGCACGACCGAGTTCCCCGGCTCAGCCGCCGATGCGGGCGACCAGGAGCGCCACGTCGTCGTCGGCCGCCGCCGGGACGAGGTGGGTGATCAGCGAGTCGCAGAGGTGGTCCAGCTGCCGCTGCGGATCGGCGAGCAGGTGCGTCAGCTCGGCCAGCCGCGCGTCGAGGTCGCGGTCGCGGGCTTCGATCAGGCCGTCGGTGTAGAGCACGAGGAGGCTGCCGGGAGGCACCGTGAACTCGGTCGGGGTGAAGGGGACGCCGCCGACGCCCAGGGGTACGCCGGGCGGGGTGTCCAGGAGCCTGACCCGGCCGTCGGGGAGGACGTGTGCGGGCGGCGGGTGTCCGGCCCGGGTGACGGTGCAGTGTCCGGCGGCCGGGTCGCAGACGATGTACAGGAAGGTGGCGAGCATCGGCTCGGCCAGGTCGTCGAGGGCGGCCTCCAGCTGGTTCAGCAGGCGTACGGGCGGGAGGTCCAGGCGCGCGAGCGCCCGGACGGAGGCGGACAGCCGGCCCATGACCGCGGCCGCGCCGATGCCGTGCCCCATGACGTCGCCGATGAGCAGGCCCGCCTTGCCGCCGGCCAGGGGCAGGACGTCGTACCAGTCGCCGCCGACCTCGTTGACGTCGCTCGCGGGGAGGTAGCGGTGGCTGACCTCGATGCCGGGCGGCGGGGTGATGTGCTGCGGGAGCATGCTGCGCTGGAGGATGACGGCGGTTTCGTGCTCCCGGTGGTAGAGCCGGGCGTTGTCGATGCTGAGCGCGGCGCGGGCGGCGAGCTCGCCGGCGAGGGTGACGTCTTCGGAGCCGAAGGGTTCTGCCGGGCGGGTGCGGTAGAAGGTGGCGACGCCGAGCGCCGTTTCCCGGGCCACGAGGGGGGCCATCACGAACGAGTGCACCCCCACGGCGACCAGCTCGGCCGGCTTGGAGGTGTGCCGGGCGGCAGCGGCGACGCTCTGCCCGTCGAGCCGGGCGACCACGAAGGGCTGCCGGTCCGCGAGGGTCTGCGTGTACGGGGCGTTCGCGGGGAAGGTGAGCGTCCGGCCGAGCGGGGCGAGGACGTCGGTCACGGCGGATCCCGACAGCGGGGCCTTGCCCAGGCGCCGCAGGGAGACCCCGCCGGCCAGGCCGCTACCCGGCTCGTCGCCCTGCGCGAGCACGTCCAGGACGTCGACGGTGACGGCATCGGCGAGGCGCGGCACGGAGAGGTCGGCCAGTTCCTGCGCGGTGCGTTCCAGGTCGAGGCTGGAGCCGACGCGGATGCTGGCCTCGCTGAGCATCGCGACGCGGCGCCGCGCCGCTTCGGCTTCGACCTGGTCGCGCTGCTGCTCGGTGATGTCGACGAGGGAGGCGATGACGCCGATCGGCATGCGGGCGGGGTCCTCCACCCGTACGTAGGAGCACGACCACACCCGGTCGCGGTCGGGCGCGGCAGGTGTCCTGCCGACCCGGCGGCGGTCCAGGACCGGCCGTCCGGTCGCCAGCACCTGCAGCATGGCCTCCTCCATCTCGTGGGCGTTCACCTCCGGGAGGATCTCGGCCAGGCGGCGTCCCACGTGCGCCGACTCCGGCAGCCCGTTCATGGCTTCGAGAGCGGCGTTGACCTGGAGGAACCGCAGTTGCGTGTCGAGGATCGCGATGCCGACGGGCGAGCGGGCGAACAGGCCGTCCCACACCGCCGAGGACCCCCGGATGCGCCGTGCCGCGTGGGCGTCGGCGGCGAAGACCAGGACGGTCGCCGTGCCGTGCTGCCGGTCGGACACCGGGGAGGCCCAGATCTCCACTTCGAGGGGATGCCCGTCGCGGTGCCAGGCGGTCACCGTGCCCATCACGCCCCGCCCGGTGGCCGCGGCCTCCCAGAGGGAGCGGCCCAGACTGCGGTCGGCTCCGGGATGGAGGAGGTCGGCGATGTTGCGGCCCAGGATCTGCGGCGGGGCGTAGCCGAGCAGTTCCTGCGCGACCTGGTTCCAGCGCACGACCGTTCCGTCCGCGCTGGTGGCGATCAGCGCGACCGGCAGGGCGCCGAGCCATCCGCCGGCAGCCTGCGCGGCCCCGCTGATCAGTTCGTCGACCGGCATGCGCTCGTTCATCTGGCACCTGTACCCGCCGCCGTGGCCTCGTCGCCCCCTGCGTGGTGCGGTCGCGTCAGGGCTCGGGGCACTCGGGTGGACCGTACGGACTGCGCGTCCGTACGGATCCATCGTCTGCCGGTCGGGGTGGCACCGCCTCCCGGCCGGCGCTGCGGCCCGGCCCCGGCGTACGGGCTCGGCGCGCGGGCTGCGGTGGGCGGGCTCGGCGCGCGGGCTTCGGCGGGCGGGCCGCGGTGGGCTCAGAACGCGAAGACGGCGCTGCCGTTGAGGGTCGCGGACATGACGCAGCCGTTGGAGAAGGTGTACTTCCAGGACACGCGGGAGCCCTGCCACACGCCGTCGGCGGTGACGGTGACCGGGTCGTAGTGCATCGGACACGCCCGGTCCGGGTTCGGGGAGGCCACCAGCAGGTCGAACGCTCCGCCGGTGGAGTTCAGCGCGGCGCAGGCGGCGGCGGGGTCGGGGTGGGTGCCCAGGGCGGTCGGCGCGCAGCTGAGGGTCGTGGCCCGGACGACCGTGGACGTGGCCGCGTCATCGCCCTGCGCGACGGTGAACACCATGGCCGACGGTGCGTACAGGCTGGCGGGCTGGGCCGCGGCCACGCCGGTGGCGCCGGTCAGGCAGAGGAGTGCGGTGGCGGAGACGGCTGCGATGCGGTGACGCACGACAAAACTCACTTTCGATTCAAAGGTGGAACGCGGGACTTGGTTTCGATACCGCGTCCTGACGAGCTCAGACTGGCCGAGCCGAAGGCGCACCGCATATCCAGGGCCGCTTTACGGACAGAGCGTTCAGATACCGGATATCAAATGGCCGTTCGACCAGCTCAGCAGGGGTTCCGCCGCCGCCCGGCGCGGCGCGAACGCGGGCGGGGCCGGCCGCGACCTGCGCGTCCGACCCCGCTGACCTGCCCTCCGCTGCACGCGGTTCACCGAACGGCCACCCAGCTTGTCCGGATACGGCCGCCCGGACGTCCACGCGGTGCGTCCGGGCGGCGCGTCCGGGCGGCTTCCCCTTCCGCCCTGCACGGTCAGTGATAGGCGTGGACGACGGCGTGGCCCTTGCCGCGGCCGATCATCCACTTGTTGACCGGCATGGTGATCACGAAGGCGACGGCGAAGCCGCCCAGCAGTGCGGACCAGAACAGCGCGTCGGACAGATGGGCGTCCATCGCACCGGGGACCAGGGCGATGATGCCGTTGTCCACGAGCTCCATCACCGCGATCGAGACCGTGTCCGCGGCCAGCGCCACCTTGATCGCGCCCTTCCAGTCCAGGCCGGCCTTGCGGACCGCGAACAGGGTGAACGAATAGCCGAAGACGAAGGCCAGGGTGACCGCCAGGACCATCGTCTGGACGTTGCCCCACAGCAGCGCGGTGCCGATGGCCATGCCGAGGATCTCGCCGATCGCGCACCCGGTCAGGCAGTGCAGCGTCGCCTTCGCGGCGGACCCCCAGGTCACGGGGCCCATCCGGTGGACGGCGTGGCCGTGGTGTCCTTCGTGCGCCTCACGCACCTCAGGGCCTTCGTTCGCCTGGTGCGCCGCACCGCCTTCGTGCGACCCGTGCCCTGCGTGGTCGTGCGCGGTGCCGGTGTGGTGTGCGCTGTGATCCATGACCGTCATCCCCATTCCCGTCCAGTGTGACCCCGCTGCCGGAGCCCCACACCGAAAACCATATACCCCCCAGGGGTATTCCGCGAGGCTGCGGCAGCCGGGAACGGGAAGGCCGGGAGAAAAGGCCGGGCGCGGGCCCGGAGATCATGTCAAGATCGCTGGCCAGAGGGGCTCCGCCCGGAGCCGCGCGCCCCCTTCACAGATGCGGGACACCCCCATGCCCACTGCCGTCCGTATCGAACACGCCAACCGGGACTGGGAGCCGGTCGTCGCACTCTTCCGGGAGCTCGTCGCCACGCAACGCGAGCCCGGCGGCTCCTTGGCGATATGGCGCCACGGGGAGCCCAGCCTCGTGGTGCACGGCGGCAGCGCCGACCTCGGACGAACGGCCCCCTGGACCGCGGACACCCTCGTCCAGGTCTTCTCCACCGGGAAGCCGCTGGTCGCGCTCGCCGCGCTGGGGGCCGTCGCCGACGGCCACCTCGGTCTCGACGACCCGGTCACCGCACACTGGCCGGCCTATCGCGACGCGCCGGACCACGCCACGACCCTGCGCATGATCCTCAGCCATCGTTCGGGCAAGCACACGTTCTCGCCCGCCGCTGCCGGCCTCGACCCCCGCGACCACGCCGCGCTCGTGCACGACCTCGAAGCCATGGAACCCCTGACCGCGCCGGGCCGGGACATCGTCGAACACGCCTCCACGTACGGCCATCTCGTCGACGGCCTCCTCGCCGCGGCCGGCGCCCCCTCGGTCCGCGCGTACACGGAGACCCTGTCCGGCCTCCTCGGCGCACGCCTCAGGTTCGGCGTCCACCCGCACGAACTCCCCCTGGTCGCCGAACCCGAGCCCATGGGCACCACGTGGACCGACCCCTACCTCGGACACGAGCTCGGCCGCGCCGCCCTGCTGCGCCCCGCCGCCCTCCTCGACACCGAGACCCTGCGCAGCCCGACGTGGCACCAGACCCCGTTCGGCGCGACCGGACTCATCACCGACGCCGCCTCGCTCGCGCGCCTCTACGACGACCTCGGCCGGCCCGACGGCCACATCGCGCGACTCCTCGGCCCGGAACTCCGGTCCCACCTCTTCACCCCCGCCGCCACCGGCACGGACGCCTTCCTGCGCGATCACGTCCGCTGGTCCCTCGGATTCAAGATCGACGAGAACGGCGACACGGGCATGGGAGGCATCGGAGGCAGCTGCGCCTGGTACTCCCCCGCGCACGGCTACTCGCTCGCCTACGTCACGCGCGGCCTGCACAACCACGACCGCGTCACCTGCCTCGCCGACGCGGTCGAGGACACCCTCCGCCCGGAACCCGGCACCCCTACCGTCGGCTGACCACGCGGAAGAGCACCGTCCGGGCTACGCGCTCATGGCTTCACGTTCGGTTGCGCGGGGCCGTCCCCGGCATCCGGCGCCTCAAGCACGAGGGAGCTCCACCGGCCACCGTCCCGCGGCCGCGGGCAGCGGTCCCGGACCGCGGACGAGGTCCCGCCGCGGGCGACGGATCCCGGGCCGCGGACATGGGCCCCGTCCGCGGCCCTGCGACCGCCCGCAGTTCGCCCACCGGGGTGGATCCGCGCCCTCGGAGGGCGCATCGCGGCCCGTGCCGCGGCGGCCCGGCGCGGGTCCGGCCCGAAGCTACTGCCTGCTCGTTGCCCGTCGCGCATCGGAGGTACGTACGCCCATGATCCGCTCGCACCCCAGACCACCGGAGCGGCGCCGCCGCGTACGAGGCGGCGGGAGGGCCGCCACGGTCCTGGCTGCCGCGACCGCCGGCGCCCTGGCGCTCGTCCTGGCACTGCCCGGCACCGCGCTGGCGGCCCCGGGCGACCCGGACCCCGCCTTCGCCGGTGGCAGCGGCAAGGTCCAGACGTACTTCCCCGACGACCCCGGGCCGTGGGACTACGCCGAGGGGCTCGATGTCGCCCGGCAGAACGACGGCAAGCTGGTCGTGGCCGGCCGGGTCACGGGACCGGGCGTACCGTTCGACATCGCGCTGATCCGGTACCACGCCGACGGCAGCCTCGACACCGGATTCGGCGGCGGCGACGGCCGGGTGACCAGTGACTTCGGGGGCGACGACGAGGCCGAGGCGGTGGCCGTACAGCCCTCCGACGGGAAGATCGTGGTCGCCGGCCGTACCGAGGTGGTGGACGAAGGCGGCGGCTGCTGCTTCTTCTCCGTCGCCCGCTACCTCCCCGACGGCACCCTCGACCAGGGCTTCGGCTCGGGCGGGCTGGCGCGCGTCGAGGCGTTCGGCGGGGCCTCGGGCGCCGCCGACCTGGCCGTCCAGCCGGACGGCAGGATCCTCGCGGTGGGCCTCAGCGGAGGGGCGGGCTTCGCGCTGGCCCGCCTCAACCCGGACGGCAGTCCCGACGCGTCCTTCGGCGGGGACGGCACGGTGGTGGCGGGCTTCCCGCCCGCCTTCCCCGGCGACGCGGGCGGCCAGGCCACCGGCCTGGCGCTCCAGCCGGACGGCAGGTTCGTCGCCGTCGGCTACGTGGGCAACACCGCCTTCGACTTCGGGGTGGCCCGCTACCTGTCCGACGGCAGCCTCGACACGTCCTTCAGCGGCGACGGCATGGCGACCGCGAACTTCGGCGGCACGGACTTCGGGCGGGCCGTGGCGGTCCAGTCCGACGGCGCGGTGGTCGCCGCCGGGTCGACCGACACCGGTTTCGCCCTCGCCCGGTTCACCTCCGGCGGCGCCCCCGACCCCGCCTTCGGCACCGGAGGACGGGTCACCACCGTGTGGCCCCTCAGCACGGCCGTGGCGTACGACATGACGCTCCAGCAGGACGGCAGGATCCTCGTAGGCGGGACGGCCGACGACCCGGACAGCCAGGAGGCCTCCGACTTCGCCCTCGCCCGGTACCTGCCGAGCGGCAGCCTGGACACCGGCTTCGGCGGCGGTGACGGCCGGGTGTACACCGGCATGCTGGGCGGCGAGGAGATCCGGGGCCTGCTGACGCAGCCCGACGGGAAGATCGTGGCCGCGGGCCTGGCCGGGCTCGGCGCCTTCGGCATCGCCCGCTACGAAGGCGGCGCCGGCACCCCGCCGCCGCCCCCGCCGGCGGCGGACCTGTCGGTGACGAACACCGGCACCACGACCGTGAGCATCGGCGACCAGGCGTCGTACACCGTGCGGGTCTCCAACGCCGCGACGTCCACCGCGACCGCTACGGGCGTCACCCTCACCGACACCCTCTCGGGAGCGGGCGGCACCCTCCTGTCGGCGGTCCCGTCGCAGGGCACCTGCACGACCACGGCCACGGGGGCGTCCTGCTCCCTCGGCAGCCTCGCGCGGGGCACGAGCGCCACGGTGACGGTGACGGCCGAACCACGCGCCACCGGCACCCTGACGAACAGCGCGTCCGTCACCGCCACACCGCAGGACCCGAACCCCGCCGACAACAGCGCCGGCGCGTCGACTTCGGTGAACAACTCCCGCGGCTGCACGATCATCGGCAGCAGCGGCGCGGACACCCTGAACGGCGGCTTCGGCAACGACGTCATCTGCGCCCTCAGCGGCAACGACACCGTCCGCGCGAGCTACGGCAACGACACCGTCCACGGCGGGCCCGGCAACGACAACATCGACGGCGGCTTCGGCGACGACACGCTGACCGGCGGCCCGGGCAACGACACCCTCACCGGCTACTACGGCAGTGACCGCCTGACCACCACCGACGGCATCAGCGCCAACGACACCGCCAACGGCGGCATGAACTCCGACACCTGCACCACCGACCCGGGCGACACCCGCATCAGCTGCCCCTGACCGCACCCCGCGCCGGACCATCGGTCCGGCACCCACCCGTCCGGCACCGCCGGCCCGGCCCCCGCGTCCGTGGTGGTCAGGCCGGTACCGGGGCCGCCTTGACGCCCATGACCAGCGAGTAGAGCGTGTCGTTCGCGGTGATGAAGAGGCGGTTGGCGCGCGGTCCGCCGAAGCGGATGTTGGAGACCATGTTGGGCACCAGGATGCGGCCGAGCAGGGTCCCGTCGGAGGCGTAGCAGTGCACGCCGCCGTTCATGGCGGCGGCCCAGAGGTGACCGCGGTCGTCGAAGCGGATGTTGTCGAAGCGGCTCTCCCCGCTCCCTTCGGCGAACACCTTGCCGTCCGAGAGGGTGCCGTCCTCGTGTACGGCGAAGACCCGGATGCGGTTGGCCCGGCTGTCGGAGACGTAGAGCTCGCGCTCGTCGGCGGAGAAGACCAGGCCGTTGGGCCCGCTGAAGCCGTCGGCCACGAGCCGGACCTCGGCGGTGTCGGGGTCGATCCGGTAGACGTTGGTGGATCCGATCTCGGGCTCGCCGCGTACGCCCTCGTAGTCGCTGCCGAGCCCGAAGTCCGGGTCCGAGAACCAGATCGAGCCGTCGGACTTGACGGTCGAGTCGTTCGGGCTGTTGAGGCGCTTGCCCTGGTAGCGGTCGGCGAGCACGGTGATCGAGCCGTCGTGTTCGGTGCGGGTGACCCGGCGGTTTCCCTGCTCACAGGTGATCAGACGGCCTTGACGGTCCATGGTGTTGCCGTTGGGGTGCCCGGCGGGCGAGCGGAAGACGCTGACCGCGCCGGTCGTCTCGTCCCAGCGCAGCATCCGGTCGTTCGGGATGTCACTCCAGATCAGCTGGCGCCAGGCCGGTATGTACAGCGGCCCCTCCGCCCAGCGGGAACCCACGTGGATGGTCTCCAGTTGCAGATCGCCCGCGGCGCACTTCTCCGTGCGGAACCTGTCGTCGAGCACTTCGTACAGCTCGGGGCGGCCGGTGGCCATGTCCGTACTCCTTCGGTCGTGCTGCGCGTCCCTGAACAACATCTTGCTGATCATGAGTATTGCAGGATGAGGTATGGCCGATGCAAGTCCTTTGGTGAACGGATTCGGGCCGCCGCGCCTGCTGTGGTCCCGAGGGGCCGTGACGCCGCGATGCGGGGATGCGGGGATGCCGTCCCGGCCTACCGCACGAGCAGTACGGGCAGTTCCCTCATGTCGTCGAAGACGACCGTCCCGGGCCCGGCCAGCCACTCGGCGGGCGTCAGGCCGCCGGCGTAGCCGAAGGCCCGCATGCCGGCGGAGCGGGCCGCAGCCACGCCGGACCGACTGTCCTCGATCACCGCGCACGCCGCCGGATCCACGCCCATCCGCTCGGCGGCGTGGAGGAAGAGGTCGGGGGCCGGCTTGCCCCGTGCGACGTCCGTGGCGCTGAAGACCCGGCCGGCGAAACGCTCGTACAGGCCGGTGCGGCGCAGCGACTGACGCACCTTCTCGTGACGACCGTTGGACGCCACACAGATCGGCAGCGCCATCGCCGCCAGGCCTTCCAGCGCTTCGAAGATCCCTTCGACCGGAGCGAGCTCCGCTTCGACCGCTTCCCGGTGCCCGTGGACGAGCCGGTCCCACCAGATGCCGGCGGTCTCGTCACCGAGCCGCGCGGCGATCTGCTCGGTGATCGACCGTCTGGAGCGGCCGACGAAGCGATCGATCGCCTCGCCGTGCGTGAGCGGCCAGCCGAGCTCCGCGCCGAGCGCGACCTGGAGGCGCACGAAGATGCGCTCACTGTCGACGAGCACGCCGTCGCAGTCGAATATCACGAGTTCCGTCGGATTGATCATCCCCGCAGCGTAGGCAGCGTCACCTGCGAGGCGTGTCGCGCGCGCCGGGGCGCGGATCGGGTGGGCACCGGGCGAGGATCGGGGCATGGGCATGGTGCTGCCGGTCGTGTGCGCGCTGTTCGCCGCGCTCAGCAACGCGCTGGCCACGGTGCTGCAGCAGCGTGCCGCCCTGACGGTCCCGCAGTCCTCGGGATTCCGTCCGGGTCTGATCCTGGACCTGATGCGCCGGCCGGTGTGGGTCGCGGGCATCCTGGCGGTGATCGCGGCCGGGGTGGGGCAGGCGGTGGCGCTGGCGACCGGCCCGCTGTCCCTCGTGCAGCCGCTGTTCGTCCTGGAACTGCCCCTGGCGCTGTTGATCGCGTCGCTGCTGGTGCGGCAGCGACTGGGCGCGGCCTCGTGGGCGGCGGTGGCGTCGGTGGTGGCCGGGCTCGGCCTGGCGCTGGTGGCGGCCTCGCCCGCGGGCAACCGTACGCACGTGCCCGTGGACCGCTGGGTTCCCGCACTCGTCCTGTGCGCCGCGGCCGTGGCGGCCCTGGCGCTGGCGGGGCTGCGGCGGCCCCCCGGCCGGGCCCGGGCCGGGTGCCTGGGCGCGGCGACCGCGATCTGCTACGCGCTAACCGCCGGCCTGATGAAGTCCTCGATGCACATCCTCGACGAGGGCGGGCTCGGCGCCTTCCTGACGACCTGGCAGACGTACGCGTTCGGCGCGACGGGCGTCTGTGCGCTGCTCCTGCTCGAGCACGCGATGCAGGGCGGCCCGCTGGTCGCCTCCCAGCCCGCGCTCACCCTCGGCGACGCGGGCGTCAGCTTGCTGCTGGGCGTGCTGCTGTACGAGGAACACGTACGGGCGGGCTGGTGGCTGGCTCCCCAACTGCTGGGCGTCGCCCTGGTAGCGGCCGGGGTTTTCGCCCTCGCCCGGGCCGGAGCAGGAGCCGGAGCAGGAGCCGGATCGGAGGCAGGAGCGGCCGGATCCTGAGGCGTTGTCAGCCTCCTCCGCGATTGCCGGGACCGGCCGGTCCTGCGGCCAGGATCGATTGTCAGTGGTGGGTGCGAAGGTAGGAGTATCAAGTCGGAACGACGGGGAGCGGCCATGTCCGGAAACCAGAACTACATCAATCACGTTGCTCTTGTGCTGGATGCCAGTTCGTCGATGTCGCACCTGAGCCGTAAGGTCGTCGACGTCGCCGATCAGCAGATCGCATATCTGGCTCGGCGTTCGCAGGAATTGGACCAGGAAACGCGCGTCACGGTGTACGTCTTCGCCGACAAGGTGGAATGCGTCATCTACGACAAGGACGTGCTGCGCATGCCGTCCCTCCGGCAGATGTACCGGGTCGGCGGCATGACGGCCCTGCTCGCGGCCACGCTGAAGTCGCAGCGGGAGCTGGCGCAGACGGCTCAACTGTACGGCGACCACAGCTTCCTGACGTTCGTGCTGACCGACGGGCAGGAGAACGCGAGTCACCGCTGCCCGGGCGCCCCCGCCAGGAACCCGGCCGAACTGGTGCAGGCCGTCTCGACGATGATCGACACTCAGGACGACAACTGGACCCTGGCCGTCCTCGTGCCGGACCAGATGGGCAAGCGCGAAGCCATGCAGTGCGGTTTCCCGAAGGACAACATCGCCATTTGGGACGCCACGAGCACGCAGGGTCTGGAAGAGGCCGGGCAGGTCATCCGTGAGGCCACCGAGAAATTCATGGTGGGCCGCACCAAGGGAATCCGGGGATCGCGCGCGGTGTTCTCCACGGGCGCGGACGCGATCAACAAGGACACCATCAAGGCGGCCGGTCTCACCCCGGTGAATTCTTCGGAATACCAGCTGCTTCCCGTCGCCCGCGAAGCGGCGATCCGGGACTGGATCGTCGAATGCGGGCACACGTACCGCACCGGTTGCGCGTTTTATCAGCTGAGCAAGTCGGAGAAGATCCAGGCGCGGAAGCAGATCGCGGTGCTGGAGAAGAAGACGGACCGGGTGTACTCGGGCCCGGAGGCCCGGGCACTGCTCGGCCTGCCGGACACCGAGGTCCGGGTCAAGCCGGACCACAACGACGACTTCACGATCTTCGTGCAGAGCACCAGCGTGAACCGGAAGCTGGTCCCGAGCACGCGCCTCCTGCTGATGACCTGACGCGCCGATGACGGCGGCCCGCGGGCGTCGAGATGTGGCCCGCGGGCAAGCGCGTCATCATGGCGGGAGGGCCGGCGAGCCTCGCGTGAGGCCGTCGGGCCCGCGCGCGGCAGCGCGCCCGAGCCGGGAGGTGGCTCCTACGCATGGACGAATCGCGCAGGGCCTGGGTGGCGGTGGGGATCGTGATCGCCGTGATCCTCCTCGACCTCGCGGCCATCATCCTGATGAACACGGTCTGAGGACCACGGTCAGAGGAACACGGGATGAGGAACACGGGATGAGGAACACGGCCTGACGGGCGCGGGGCCGCGCCGGCCAGGGCGCGTCGACCGCCCGCCGTGCGAGGGCGCGGCGGCGCTCGTTGAAGAAGGGGCGAAGTGCGATGCGTCGGGCCCTGCTTATGCTGCCGCCGTGAACGACAGCACGCACGACATACGGATCAGACCAGGCGGCCCGGCCGACGCACCGGCCATTCTCGACATGCTCGACTCCGCGGTGGCCTGGATGAACGCTCGCGGCAACACCGAGCAATGGGGCACGACTCCGTACTCGCAGAAGCCCGGCGGGGTGACACGGGTGGAGCGGTACACGACCGAGAACACCCCGTACGTGGCGGAGTGGGACGGCACACCCGTCGGAGCCCTGGTGCTGGACTCCGGGCCCAGCCCGCAGATGCCCATCGCCCCCGCCGGGGAACCCGAACGGTACGTCCGCCTGCTGGTGTCCCACCGGCGGTACGCCGGCCTCGGGATCGGCGCGGCCCTTCTGGCCCACGCCGCCGAGGAAACCCGAAAGGCCGGCGTCGCACTCCTGCGAGTGGACTGCTGGGCAGGCGGCGGGGGCGAGCTGGTCGCCTTCTACGAGCGCAACGGTTTCACCCCCACCGAGCCGTTCCTGTCCGGGTCCTGGCCGGGACAGGTACTGGCCCGTCGGGTGGACTGACGGCGCGCCCGGCAACGGCCCCGCGCAAGTCGGTCAACTTTTGTGGGCGCGGGGCGAATCCTTTCGGCGGGTCCGGATCTCCTATACATGTGCCGACGAACGTCGGGACGGGATTCAGGAGGTCCTCGTGCTCATAGTCATCGCCATCGCCGCCGGAGCCGTGTTGCTCTGCACGTGCAGCTACGTCGTCCTGCGCAAGCGAAAGCACGCCCGTGGCTGAGTCGTCGTGGCCGGGTGAACAGCTGGTGGTCGCCGCCCAGCGGGGCGACGTCGATTCGATCACCGCGCTGGTGTCGGGCTCGCACCCGAACGTGCGGCGGTTCGCCCGCTCGCTCTGCGCCACTCCGGAGGATGCCGAGGACGCGGCCCAGGAAGCCCTGATCATCCTCTATCGCAAGATCGGGATGCTACGGGCGTCCGGCGCGCTCGCGTCGTGGATGTTCCGCATCGTCCGCAACGAGTGCCTGCGGCGCGCACGGACGTCGCGGGTCCACGCGCCGCTGCCGGATACCGCCGAGCGCTCGGCCGAGGACGTGGTGCTGGAGCGCATCGAGGCGGGGGCGGTGGCGGCCGCCATCGCCGCTCTGCCGGCCGAGCAGCGCCGCGTACTGATCATGCGGGACATCCAGGGCCACAGCGGACGCATGGTCGCCGACGCGCTCGGCCTCAGTACCGCCGCCATGAAATCGCGTCTGCACCGCGCCCGTACGGCGGTTCAGCAGTCCCTCCGTGTCACACCCGAACCTGCGTTTGGAGGCAGCCATGACAACGACCAAGGCCGACGGCCCTGACTTCGCGAGTGCGTCCTTGCCCCGCCACCTCGTCCGGGGCCTGGTCGGCTTCGGCGGCCTGATCGGCTCGGTGGCGCTCCTTCCGCTCACCGGACCGGTCAGCCTGCTCCTCCTGCCGGTCGGCGTACTGGCTCTGCGCGGCTGCCCGATGTGCTGGACCATCGGGCTGATCCAGACCGTCTCGCGGGGCCGGTTGCAGCGGAGCTGCGAGGACGGCCAGTGCACGCTGGCCGTCGCGGATCGGACGCACCGGGAGCGGCCGGCCGAATCGCTCTCCTTGTAGCAGCGGGGGGCAGCGGAGGGCGGTGTGGCCGAGAGCGGGCCCGGGGCGCCCCGGCCGGGCCGGCCGGCGTCGCGGTCTCGGTCAGTCGCCGCCGCCACCGCCGCCGCAGCCTCCGCCGCCCCCGCACGATCCTCCTCCGCCGCCGCACGAGGACGAGTCGTCGCCGCCCCAGAAGCTGCTGCCACCGCCACTGCCGCCGCTCCAGAAGCCGCCCCCGCCCTTCCGCTTCTGGCCGCCCGTCGCGGCGCCGAGCAAGCCGATCGCGAGGACCCCGGCCATGATCAGGAAGTCCGGCATGTGTGCCCCCAGAGGTGTCGGTCACGCGTGCGGTCACGTGCGTGTTGGGGGGACGATGCCCGCCGCGGGCCGTCGGCGGAACCCGACTTGAGCGAGTTCAGAGCTTGGGCCGTACGCCCCGGCGGTCGCGACCGGCGTGGGTTCAGTGTCGTACGGGCTTCCAGCCGAGGCGGTCGCGGGCCTTGGCCTGGTTCCAGCACCGGCCGGAGTCGTCACCGGTGATGTGGAAGAGGTCGTAGCCGGCGCGGTGCTCCAGCGCGGCGAGTACGGCCCGCGCGAGGTCGCCCGCCGCGAGCGCGGGCAGCGGTGTGCCGTCGGCCGCCCGGTGTACCGAGGTCGAGGCGCCGGGCAGTGCCCACAGCGGCCAGGCCTCGTCCGTGGTGGGCCAGGCCAGCCGGAGCACGGTCACCGAAAGGTCCCATTCGCGGGTCGCGGCCTCGCACACCTGCTCCGCCAGGCGTTTCGTGAGCCCGTAGAGATCGGTGGCGTCGGCCGGTACGGACTCGTCCAGGGGGCGGTCGACGAAGTCCCGGTAGACGGACAGGCTGCTGAGGAACACGACGTGCCGGACCCCGGCCTGGTGCGCGGCCAGCAGCGCCAGGTGCACCGAGGACACGTTGACGTCGAACGCCCGCGCCGCGTAGGCGAATCCGTCGTCGCCGACGGGGGCGATCGCGGCGTGGACGACCACGTCGACGCCGTCCATGGCACGGGCCAGTGCCGCCGGATCGTCGGCAGTTCCCGGCACGTGCTCGCAGGGGCCCTCGGGAGGTCGCGGGTCCAGTACGCGCACCTCGTGCCGCTCCGCCAGAGCCGGTGTCATCAGACCGGCCACATACCCCGAACCGCCAATCACCAGTACGCGCATGACGCGAAACTAACAGGCTCAGACCGCCCGGCGCGTGGCCAAGGCCATGATGAAGCAGGCCGAGGAGACCAGCGCGGCCGCGGCGCGGACGTGGTTGCCCGCCGTCCAGACCCGCACGTAGTCCAGCCACGGCTGAACGCTGCCCGGCGCGGACGGATCCAGGGCGGCGAGGGCGTCGTTGCGGGGGATGTGGAAGGCGACGGTCCAGAGGAAGGAACCGATGAGGTACGCCAGTGCCCCGGCAAGCAGCCAGCCCGACCCCGGCTGTCTCCAGTGCGTGACCGAGTGGACGCCGGACGCGAGGGCGAGGGCCGCCGCGCCCATGAAGGCACCGAGGAACAGCGGGTTGATCACGGCGAGGTTGATCTGCTGCATCGCCGCGATCCCGTCCTTCGGGGGCAGTGCCCCGAGGGCGCGCATCACGCCGGTGGAGAACGCGTAGAAGACTCCTGCGACGAGCCCCGCGGCCAGGGCGGAGAGCAGGACCAGGGAGAAGGTGACTTTGTTTTCCATGTCCCCATCACACCGGAGGCGGCGCGCCGGGGACATGCTCCAGAGGCTCGGTCGGCTGTCCGTCCGTCTTACCCCGCGGACGGGAGGTGACCACCCGTGTACGGCGGCCGATGGCACACCGGTACAGCGATGGCGGGCCACCGGCCGAAAAGCGACCGCCAACCCGGAGGTCGCGTTCCACAACCCCTGGCCGCCCGGGCCGCGGCCGCTCCCTCCCCCGGGGCGCCGGGCCCGCGCACTCCAACGGGGGTGTGCGCGGGCCCGGCGGTCGGGGCGGGAGGCACCGGGTCACAGCGGCTGGAGACGCCTCCGCAGGAGGCAGAACTCGTTGCCTTCCGGGTCGGCCAGGACGTGCCAGCCCTCCGTGCCGTTCTGGCCGACGTCGGCGGGCCTGGCGCCGAGGTCGAGCAGACGCGCCAGCTCGGCGTCCTGATCGCGGTCGGTGGGGTTGACGTCGATGTGCAGGCGGAGCTTCCCGGCCCGGGGGGCGCCGCCGGGGCTGAGGACGAGGGTGGGCTGAGGGCCGCCGAAGCCGGCGTCGGGCGGCCCGATCTCGATGCTTCCGTCGTCCTCCCGGCCGAGTTCGACGTAGCCGAGTACCCCGCTCCAGAAGACGGCCAGCCGTTCGGGGTCTGCGCAGTCGATGACCAGTTCGCTGATGCGGCATGCCATGCCCGCCAGTGTACGGACGCGGGCCAGGCGTGACCGGGCGCGACGACCCGGAGGAGGGGTCTAGTTGAACGGCTCGAGGGTCATGAAGGCCTCTTGCGGGTTGCCGTCGTGGACCAGCGACTCGTGGGCGCCCACGTCGTCGAAGGCGAAGCCGTAGGCCTTACCGTCGGCCATCTGCCCGTGGATGATGCGGGAGTAGTGGTTGGTGACGGCATCGCGGTAGAAGCCGGCGCCGTTCGGGTCGGGCTGGTGGGGGTTGGTCAGGAGCGTCGACCGGTTGTACCCCGCGCACAGCGTGCGGGAGATCGGACCGCGCACGAGGTCGTTGGGCGCGTCCAGGAGCTTGTAGCAGCCGAAGACGCTGTCGGAGTCCGGTTTCTGGAAGCTGGTGACGACCGCTCCCGAGCTGTTGGTGAAGTTCATGACGTTGCCCGAGACGCGGCCGAAGTACTTGGTGTTCGGCTGGTTCGCGAACGGCGTCACGGTGAGCGTGCCGGAGCCGTACGTGCTCCAGACCCGGTTGATGTAGTCGTCCATGACGCCGGCCGGGATGCCGCCCGCCTCGATGCCGTGGCCGGGCGAGAGCGCGCGCAGCGGCGTGCCGTCGGGGCGGTTCTGGATCAACCCGCCCCATCCCGCCGAACGCAGCTGGCCGAAGACGGCGTTGTAGCCGCCCGGCTTGAGCCGTCCGGTGGTGGCGACCGTACCGTTGGCCGCCTTCACACCCACCGCGTAGGGAGCCGAGAACATGTCGACCTGGGTGCTGTTGATCCACAGGCCGGCGTCGTTGAGCGTGTACTCGGACCAGTTGAACAGGATGTTGCGGTTGGGGTCGGAGGGGTTCTGCACGGCGGGCTGCACCAGGCCGCCCGTGGTCAGCTTGAAGACGATCTTCTGGCCGATGGAGAAGTAGACGCGTCCGGAGAACTTGGGCATCCGGATCGTCTTGCTCTGTCCGTTGGCGGGACCCGTGATCGAGGCGTCGGGCGCGGGGGTGGGGGGATTGCCGCCCGCGGGCCAGGGGTGGAAGGTGCCGTTGGCGTCGGCCCAGCCCTGTTGGCCCGTCGTGAGCAGCGTGCCCAGGTTGTAGATGTAGACCGGCTCGGCGCGCCCCGAGCTGTTCTTGATCGTGAGCGGGATGGTCGCGGGTACGGCCTCGGCGGAGGGCGACGGACCGAGCAGTGTCAGGCCGGCCGCGATCACCAGCCCCGAGATGCCGGAAGCAACCACTTTCGATAAGCGGAGCACGGCTCTCCTCCTTGGGTGGGGGGATCCTGAGAGCGCTCTCAGAGTCCGGCTCCGGCCATCGTCTGTCAATGAACCCGACAGAGCCCCGACGCCCGGATCCCCCTGCCCTCACCGGACCGGTGCAGGACCGGCACCGGATCCGCGGGATCGGCCCGGGCTCACCTGCGTCCGCCGAACTCCCACGCGTGCAGCTCGACTTCGGCGTACGCGTCCGGGGTCAGGGCGGCGCGCGCAGTGTCGGGGTCCGGGGCCCGGACCAGCGCGGCCGTACCCAGCCAGGTGGCGCCGTCGTCGGACAGCAGCGGCCCGTACGCGATCAGGTCGTCCCGGCCGGGCGGCACTTCGAGGTCTGCCGCCTTCCCCGTGCCGAGGCCGAGGACCAGCCACCGGTCGCCGTCGGTCCGGCCGCCGGGGAAGTCCCACATGGTCCGCCCGAGCAGGTTGCGCCACCGGTGCAGGAGCACGTCCCGGTACACGCCGGCCTGGTAGCCGGGCTCGTCGAACGCGAACGCGCGCGCGGCGGCGGCATCGGGCAGGTCGACGATGTGCACGCTGCCGCTGGGTGCTTCGCCGCCGGAGACGAAGGTCGGGCCCCGGGCGATCAGCTCTTCCTCGTACCGGTCCATGTACGACCAGTGCCGTTCCAGCAGCTCCATGCGCAGAGACATCGATCCCGGGCGGTCGCGGTGATAGCAGAAGAATTCCATGAGCCGGACTCTCCCCGACAACCAGCCGTGGATCAACAGGATCCTTCCGCCACCGCCGTCCCCGCCGGACCCCGGCCGCCGACCGCGGCCGCCTCGCCACATCAGCCAACGATCCGATGATCCTCGGGATTTCGACCCGAATGCGCCCCGGCCGAAAGCCGTCCCGACGGTCAAAGCGTGTTGGCCTTTCCGCCCCGGATGGTCGGTGAAAGCATCGGCAAAACATCCGCTCCTCTATCGCTCTGGCCGTGAGGCCTTGAGGAGGACCATCGAATGTCGAAGGTTGGTCTGTGCGCCCGCTTGCTGGCCGCACTGCTGCTCATGCTGGTGGGGGTGGCTGCCGGCACCACTTCCGCCCACGCCGCCACCGAGGAAATCACCGTACGCCTGTACCGGGTTGTCGAGCTCTCGTGTGACGAGGGAGCCGGTGAGGCGTGCGGAAACGACTACTATCCGAAATTCGAAATCGACCATCAGGGGCTGTTCGACGGAAAGGACGACTACTGCTGTGCCCACGGCGGCGACTTCAGGACCAATTGGGTCCGGACGGCGACCGTGGACACCAGTCACAACCCCGTCGACATCCACATGGAGCTGTGGGACCAGGACGACCTGAGTGCCGACGACCCCATCAGGTGGGTCGGCTCCGGCAATTCCCTGGACCTGAAATTCGATCTGACCACCTGCACGTTCACCGGTGGTGGTCTGACCCGCCAACAGGGAGCGGAAGTACCGACCCTCGCCGGGGAGAGCGAGGGCACCGGGGAGGACACGGCCCGGGGGTACTTCTCCATCACCACACCGTCCTGCATCAACCTGGCGAACAGCGCGGACAGCGACGGCGACGGCCTCATGAACACGTGGGAGGTCGCCGGCCGGGGCTACGACTTCGACGGTGACGGAAACGTCGACCTGCCGCTGGGGGACGCGCCGTACGGTGCCGTCCCGTACCGCAAGGACCTGTTCGTCGAAGCGGACTACATGACCGCGACCAAGCCGCAGGCCGGGGCTCTCGCCGACGTCGTGAAGGCGTTCGCCGAGGCGCCGGTCGACTCGTATCCCGATCCGTCGGATGCGAGCAAGACCAAATTCCGGGGCGTGAGCCTCCACGCCATGGAAGGCGAAGCCGTCACGACCGTGGCGTCCTTCCTGTGGCGCACCAACGGCCCCGGCGCGCTGGACGACTTCAACGACCTCAAGAGCGGTAATCCGACCGCTCCTTGTGACGGGTTCTTCGGCGCGGCAGCCGACCGTTCCAGCCCGAACTGCGCGAACATCCTCGGCGCCAAGCGCGCGTCATTCCGCTACATGATCTTCGGGAACAGTTTCTCCGAGGCGCCCAAATCGTCCGGCAGTTCGGAGTGGACCGCCACCGCGCCCCGGGGCGGCAACGACTTCATCGTGACGCTCGGCACCTGGGGCACCGGGGCGATCGCCAACGCCGGGGGACGGAGGAACGCCGAAGCCGCCACCTTCATGCACGAGCTCGGGCACACGCTCGGCCTGGGTCACGGCGGCGACGACGCCACCAACTGCAAGCCCAACTACCTCAGCGTGATGAACTACACGCTCCAGTTCGCGGACGACGACCCCTCCCGACCCCTCGACTACAGCAGCACGGCCAAGGGCACGGCCCTCGGGACCACACCGGCCACGGTGCTCAACGAGGCCGGCCTCAACGAGAACAACGGCGTGTACGGGACGCCCGCCAACCCCGCCCGCAGCACGATCTACGGGGTGGGCGGCAAGGTCCGGGTCGCACCCGCCACGAACGGCCCGATCGACTGGAACGGGAACGGCAGCACCACGGAAACCAGCGCCCCCGCGGACATCAACCGCATCACGTCCGTCAATGACTGCAAGGACGTCAAGCCCAGCGAGTCCCTGGACGGGCACGACGACTGGGCCAACATCCAGTACGACCCGCGTCTCAACGCCGCGTTCTTCGCCGACGGCGCACGGCCGGACGTGCCTTCGGAGCTGACGGAGCAGGAGATGCTCGCCAAGTCGCAGAAGGCCGACCTGGCGATCGCCAAGTCCGCCGACCGCGCCGACGCGGCCGGCGGCGACACCGTGCACTACACGACCACCGTGACCAACCTCGGACCCGGCACCGCCACCCACATCCACGTCGACGACACCCTGCCCGACGGCAGCACCGAGCAGCGCTCGCCGGCCGACCTGCCGAACGGCGCCTCCGTCGCCGTCACGCCGGCCTTCAGCTACCTGGTGCCGTGCACCACGGCCGACGGCACGGTCCTCACCAACCGCGTCACGGTCACCGGCACCGACACCGACGGCGTGCCCGACCCGTACACCGACGACAACACGGCGCGGGCCACCACCACCGTGCACGCCCCGGTCCTGACCGTGGACAAGACGGCCACCGGCACCGTCAACGCGGGCCAGGCCATCACGTACACCCTCACCTACGCGAACACCGGCAGCGGCGGTGCCTCCGGGGTCACCCTCACCGACACGCTGCCGGCCGGCGTGTACTACAGCCCGGCGCTCGACCTGGGCTCCGGCCCCAAGCCGAGTTCGGTGACGCTCAACAACGACGGCACCCGGACCCTCGTCTGGAACGCGGGCAGCCTGCCGGCCTCGTCCGGCGGGCAGATCGTCTTCACTGCGCGGCCGACGCTCCTCGCACTGGCGGGCACCACGTACACCGACACCGTGTCCGTGAGCTACCGGAACGCCGCCGGGGCGTGCACGTTCGCACCGGTCACGGACTCGGCCACCACCACCATCACGGTCGTGCCACCCACCCGCGACCCGTTGTCCCAGGGCTTCTGGAGGACCCACGAGGCGCTGTGGACCGCCGAGTTCCTGGCCCGCATCCAGGCGACCGACCAGCGGTACGACACCGACGGGAACGGGGCCCTGTCGCCCGCCGAGGTCGCCGGGGCGTTCACCGACAGCAACGCGCCGAAGAGCATCCTGGGCAAGCAGCTCATCGGCGTCTACTTCAACCTCGCGGGCCGGCGCATCAACGCCGGCACGGCCATCTCGTCGAGGACGACGCAACTGCTCGGCCTGCACACCGTGCGCGACGCCGTGATCTACGCGCAGGACACCCTGCTCCTGCCGTCGAACCCCGCCAACGCGCAGCGGTACAGCAGGATCATCGGCGTGCTGGACGACATCAACAACAACAGGATCGAGCGGTACTGACACCCGCTCGCCGGCCGGCCCTCCGCGGCAGCCGGCTCCGAGGCCCCGTACCCGTGCCCCACCGGCCGGGTACGGGGCCTCGGCCCTGATCAGAGCGTCCTACTATGGGGCCCATGTCCTCCACGCCCTCACGCGTCGAACTCTGCCCGCTCACCCTCGCCGACCAGGACGAGTTCTGCTCGCTGGTCAGGGCCAGCACCGCACTCCATTTGCCGTGGATGCAGTTGCCGGCGACCGCGGACGCCTTCCAGGACTGGATGGGCCGCTTCGCGGACGGCACCAACCGGGGCTTCCTGATACGTGTCCGGGAGACCGGTGCGGCGGCCGGCACGATCAACATCAACTCGATCATCAGGGGCCGCTACCAGGGCGCATCCCTCGGCTACGCGGCCTTCGCCCCGTCCGCGGGGCGGGGTTACATGGCCGAAGGGCTCGCCGCCACCCTGCGGCACGCCTTCGACGACCTGCGGCTCCACCGGCTGGAGGCGAACGTCCAGCCTGCGAACAAGGCGTCCCTGGGCCTGGTCCGGCGCCTGGGCTTCCGTTACGAAGGTCTGTCGCCCGCCTATCTCTACATCGACGGGGCCTGGCGCGACCACGAGCGGTGGGCCATCACCGCGCCCACTCCCTGGACGCCCGACCCGTCACTTCCCGAGATCTAGGCCGGGTGGACAGGAAGTCACGGAACACCCGTGCGGAGCGCGGGTTCTCGGTGCACTGCCACACGCCGTGCGGGCAGTAGTCGGTGATGCTGTGGTACAGCGGCTTGTGCTCGGCGATCCATTCCAGCATGTCCCGCATGTACGCGGGGTTGTCGCCGTTGCGGAACAGCCCCCACTCGGGGTACGAGATCCGCTTGCCGTGCGCCCTCGCGAAGTCGACGTGCTGCCGGAGCCCGTACCGCTGGGTGACCTGCTCGTGGAAGCTGTGTCCGGGCGGCTGGTCGTAGGAGTCCATGCCGACGATGTCGACCACGTCGTCACCGGGGTAGCACCTGGTCCAGGCGATCGCGTCAATGCCGCGGTTGGGCGCGAAGTCGAACCGGAACCGCTGCCCCCGGACCGTGCGCATGGCGGTCACGATGCGCCGCCAGTACTCCTTCCAGCTCTCGGGGTCGGGCTTGCACCGGTGGGTGTACTGGAAGCCGTTCATCTCCCAGCCGAGCACGATCACCGTGTCCGGCACCCCGAGGGCGACCAGCCGCCGGGCCAGCCGCCGGAAGTGGTGGTCGTACGCGCCTTCCGCGCCGGCACGCAGCAGCTCGGCGACCTGGTGGTCGGGGACGCCGGCCTCGTTCCGCGCCAGCATGGGCACGTTCAGGACGAACAGCCGATCGGCTCGCGCCGTGCGCCACCGTGCCCAGCTGCTCAGGGAGGCGGGTGCCCCCTCGATGTTCGTCCAGGTGTCGCCGGGCAGGTAGGTGTGCCCGGCCCGCAGCTCGGCGCCTCCGAGCCAGTGCGAGAGGTCCCGCATCCGGGCGACTCCGGGCGAGCCGTAGTGCAGGTAGGCACCCACCGCGGTCCGGGTCCCGACACCGGTGCTCCCGGCGCCGGTGGTGCCGGCCGCCGTGCTGCCGGTGGCCGTCCTGCCGGTGGTCTCTTGCGGCGGCGGGGCGAGGGAACCCCCGGTGGCGATCAGGCCGGCCACGACCGTACCGATGCAGGCGCCCGCCAGCCGGCGGCGTCGATGGGGCATGACCTCTCCAGACGCTTCGCGAACCCGATGTGTCCGGGAGCGACGTTAGACAGCTCATCCCCCTCACGGCCTGTCCGGAGCCCCTGTGCTGGGCCATACGCGGCAGCCGTTCGGCCTCCCCTGACCCGACCGGGTGAAACCGGCCCCTCCTACCGGCCCCTCCTGACCACGGCCCCCCGGACCCCCCGGGATTCACATGTGCGGCATGCCGTAGTACTTGGCGAACTGCTCCAGGTAGCCGGAGTCCCGGGGCTGCGTTTCGCGCTCGAACTCGGGCGCGTCCTTGATCTGGTCCTTCGTACGGTTGACGTGGACGGTTTCGTTCTCGCGGTCGACGCTCCCGATGGTGCTGGCCGGGAGCAGGACGTGCTTGCCGAAGATCCATACGCCGGTGTCGACGACGAGGTAGCCGGCGCCCGCTTCGTCGGTGTGTTCGTCGACCTTGCCGATGCTCCCGTCGGTCGCCTCGACCTTGTATCCGATCAGGTCGGTGCCCGTCTCGTAGCCGGACTCGGCCCGGTAGCCCCAGATGTCTGCGTTCGTCATGGCTGCTCGCCTCGCTCGGTCGTGCTGCTCCGTGGCGCCTACCCGCGCCGGGGCGGCGCACGCACCGTGGCGGGCGGGGCGGACCGCGGCGAGCGGTCGGGCGGGCCGGGCTCGGCTCGGGGGCCCGGCCGGCGCCCCGGGGGTTTGGGGGCGGGCTGAACGGAAAGGCGCCGCGTACGGGAGGCGGAGGCCGGAACGAGGCTGCCGTTGTCCGCCTCCCGGCCACTGCGGCGTGCCCTGGACCGCCACCGCGGCGTGCCCTGGACATCGACGGGCCGGGTGCCCGGCCCGTCATCGGCCGGGCACCCGGATCGGTGCGGGAGGGCACCCGGATCGGTGGGAGGGCTCAGCAGGCGATGGTGCCCCTGCGGAGGGCGTGGCCGCCGGTGTTGCTGTCGTCGGCCCAGTACACGGGCTTGGTGCCGGCGACGCATTCGTCCGCCCCGGCGAGAGCGAAGCCCTCGTTGTTGAGGTCGGCCATGCCGGTCGGACGGTTGAGGACGGCGGCGATGCCGAAGGTGCCGGCGGTGCCGATCTTCATGGTGCGGTGCTGGCCCCCGCACGTGTCGTCGCAGAGCACCCACAGCCGCGCGGCCTGCGGCTCCCACTGCAGCTCCATCACGCCCGCCATGCCGCTGCCGATCGTGGCGACCCGGGTGGCGGCGCCGCTGTCCTGGAGCACGAACCCGTAGACCGTGCCGGTGCCCTCCAGCCCGAGGAAGAAGACCCCGCCGGTGTGCGCGCCGTACCGGCCGGGGTCGTACGCGGCGCCGGTCGACTCGTCCTTGAAGCCCGCCGCGACGAGGGCGGCGTCCGGGATCCGGGTGATCGCCTCGAAGCCGAGGTTGGACCCCACCGCGGGCAGTCCGGCGGTCAGGTTCCACTCCTTGGCGGCGGTCAGGCTGCCGCCGGTGCCGGTGGCGACGTCGTAGCGCAGGACCGACAGGCGGCTCGTCCCGGAGGCGTCGCCGTTGCGCTCGGTCGCGACGTACGCGCCACCCGCGGCGCCCGCTTCGGTGAGGGTCACGGCCTCGCTGTCGGGGCTGCCCGAGCCGCCGGGGTAGCGCAGGGTCTTGCCGGAGGTCCAGCCGTTCGCCGTGTCCGGACGCCAGCCGCCGGAGCCGTCGCGGACCAGCCGCCACAGCTTGCCGGTGTTCTGGGCGCCCCACAGGACGGCGCCTTCCTGGTACAGGCCGCTGAGGTCCTCGCCGAAGACGTCGGTGCCGTCGGCCGTCGCCACCGAGCTGCCGCCGGGCCAGGCCACGGGGTTCGTCCCGCCCCCGGATCCGCAGTTGTTGGGCGCGCCGAGCGTGAGGGCCGCCTTGCCGAAGGCGCCGGTGCCGTCCGGACAGCGTGACCAGGAGGGGGCGGAGTGGCTGGTCCAGGTGTGGCTGTCGACCAGGGTGCTGCCGTTCGGCAGGTAGAGGCGGGCCTTGTCGCTGGAGCCGAGGCCGAACGCCGCGTCCACGTCGAACGCGCGGACCGCGCCCGGGGCGAGCGTCGTGCCGGCCGGGACCGTGAACTTGGAGCTCGCGTTGTCGTCCTTGAGGATCCAGCCCGAGATGTCGACCGTGGCCGCGCCCTTGTTGTACAGCTCGATCGAGTCGTCGACGCTGCCGGTCGTCACCACCTCGTTGATCCGGATGTCGTCGGCGGGGGCCGCGTGGGCGGCCGGCACGAGCAGTGCCGCGGCGGCGGCCAGCGTGGAGCCGGCGACGGCGGCGCGGCGGAGGGCGAGGCGACGACGCCCCCGGGGGGCGCATGCTTCGAACACGGGTGTCCGTCCTGAGAGGAGTGGCGGGAGACACGAGCGTCCCGGCCGCCACCGAACGCCGGTGAGCGCCGGACACGTCGTCGTGTGAACGCGGGCCGAACGGCAGACCACGGGCTCACCCGGCGCGGGTTCAGCCTCGCAGGCGGGGCCGGATCGTGCCAGAGTGCCGCCGCGACGACACCGCCGCCGTCGCTGCGGACCGCCCGGGCCGGCGTCAGCCGATCTCCACCACGCGGGCCCACGCCGGCGGCCGGTCGGGGACGTAGTGCGGATCCTCCTCGAGGAGGTTGCGGCGATGGCGAGGGGAGGGTGCTGCGGTGCGGGAGTGGGGAGGCAGGGGTACGCGAGCGGCGAGCCCCTGGGGTGGTCAGCTGATGACCGCGTGGCGCGGGCGCGCACTCCGGTGGCCGTCACGGTCACGACCGGAGTCGCGACCCCGGCGGCCGTGGCGAGAGCGGACCCGGCCGCGGTCCGCACCGTTGGATCCGGGTCCGGGCGGACCCGCGTCGAGCCCGGCGCGGAACAGCCCGTAGGCGATGCGCTGTTGCGCGGCCGCCTCCAGCGCGTCCCGCAGAGCGCCGCTGCGCAGGAGGGCGGCGGGCCCCAACAGCCCCTCCACGACGTCCAGCGCGCCGGAGGTGTCTCCGTGACGCAGGCGTTCGCGGATGCCGTCGAGACACTCCGGCTCGCGGTGGGCCGTGTCGATGGCCTGGAGGCAGGGGAGCGGGGTGCCGGTCAGCTCCGCCAGCAGCTCCTCGCGGCGGATCTCGACCGGATCGTGGTCCAGGGCCGCGAGGACGCCGTCGACCAGACCGATCCGGTGCCGGTCTCCCCGGCACTCCACCACGTGCGGCTGCCCCGCCCGGTCCGGCCGTCGGGCCGGTCGGCCCGGTGCACGGTCCGGTACGAGCGCGGCGGCGACGAGCGGATGCAGTTGTCCGGGCTCGATCTGCGCGGCTCGGAGCAGTTCCAGGTCGGGCAGCACCCAGGTCGCGGCATCGGGCAGGACCGGCAGCGCGGAGCCGTCACCGCCCTGAGCGGTCGCGGTGGCGCTCCGTACGGAGACCAGGCCGAAGCCGTCCGGTCCCTCGGCCACTTCCAGCAACAGCCGGCTGCGGGCCCCGAGCCGGACGATGACGGTCCCGTCCCCCGCACCCGCACCCCGTCCGCCCCACCCGAACCAGAGGTTTTCCGCGGCACCGGCGTGAACCACTCCCGCTGCGGCCGCTTCGCCCCCGCCCGACGGTGACGACGGGTGGCCGGGCCGAGGCGGGGTGGAACCCGGGGGCAGTCGACGTCGTTGGGGAGAGACGAGTGATCGTCCAATCACAGGAAGGGACAAGGACCACCCATGCCGCGCCAAGCCGCCGCACCCGAAACGCCGCTGACCCTCGACCGCCGTACCGGACCGCACGGAGAAGTCGTGCTGCGCCGCCGCGGGGGGACGTACGAGATCATCGTCAACGGCTGTTTCCTGATGGACACTTCCGACGGGCGTTCCGAACGCCTCCTGATCGACGCCGCCCTCGCCCGGACGACGGCCGCCGCGCCGTCGGTCCTGATCGGCGGGCTCGGTGTGGGCTTCTCCCTCGCCCATGCCGCCGCGCAGCCGCGCTGGTCCCGGATCGTCGTCGCCGAACGCGAGGGCGGCATCATCGACTGGCACCGCGCCGGGCCGCTGCGCGAATTCTCGGAGGCGGCCCTGGCCGATCCGCGGGTCGCCGTCCTGCACACCGACCTCAACGTCCATCTGCACACGGCCGACGAGCGGTACGACGCGCTCTGCCTCGACATCGACAACGGCCCCGACTGGACCGTGACCGAGGACAACGACAGCCTGTACTCCCCGGCCGGTCTCGCGGCCTGCCGTACCCGCCTGACGCCCGGCGGGATCCTCGCCATCTGGTCGGCGCAGCCCTCCCCCGCCTTCGAGGACGCCCTGCGCCGAGCCGGGTTCGAGGACGTACACACGCAGGAGGTGCCGGTCGCCCGCGGCGTCCCCGACGCCGTCCACCTCGCCCGCAACCCCGCCTGACCGGCCCACCGTCTCACGCGTACGGCCCGCCCCGGGATGCAGGGCGGGGCAGTGCGGTGAAGCCTGGTGGCGTCCCGGTGGCGGGTCGGCGCGAGAGGCGGACGAGGCATGGTGACACCAGTGACTCGGATTCCGCTGGCCGGTGGTGGCTCGATTCTGGTCGAACAACCGGGTGCCGTGTGGGACGGCCCGGTGAAGGCCGGCCGCATGGGCGATGCCGTGCGCGAGTTGCCGGTGACGCTGGAGGCCGCACTGGAGCCGGTCACGTCGGCCGCGCGCACCGCCCTCGATCAGTTGCGCAAGGCCTGCCCCGATCAGATCACCATCGAGTTCGGGATCGACCTCGCATTCGAAGCCGGGGCGGTGATCACCAAGAGCCAGGCCGGTTGCCACTTGCGGGTGACCGTGTCCTGGACCGGTGACAGCGCCGTTCACCGGCGTACAGAGCCGACTGGGAGTTGATCGTGGTGACCGGTACGGGGAAGGACGGCAGCGGCGGTCCCTCGTGGGATCTACTCGCGGCGGTGACCCGGATCGTCGCCCCGGACGGCACCGTGACCGGGGCGGGCTTCCTCGTCGCAGACAATGTGGTGGTCACGTGTGCGCACGTCGTCGAGGCGGCAGGGAGCGGCCCTGGTGGCACTATTCTGCTGGATTTCCCCCACGTCGAGGGCGCTGAACGCCTGGAGGGGCACGTCCCGGTCGATCTGTGGCGTGCCGTCGAGAGGGAGGACGTGGCATTCATCCGGCTCGTCCGGGCGCCGGCCGGTGCGCGGACGCTGCCGCTCGGTTCCGCGGAGGGGTGCAGAGGCCACCAGGTGGTCTCCTTCGGGTTCCCCGCACAGGCCCCGCCGGAGGGGCACTTCGGTTTCGGTGTCGCGGGCGATCTGCTGCCGGGCGCCCAGGGCCGGAGTACCCTCCTGCAGCTGACCGCCGCGAACGACCTCACCACCGGCTTCAGCGGAGGTCCCGTTCTCGACGAGATGACCTCCCGGGTCGTCGGCATCGTGACCGAGATCGCCGCGCCCGACCAGTTCGAGCGGGGCCAGGGCGTCGCGTACGTCACACCGACGCAGGTGCTGCGAGAGGTGCTGCCGGAGCTGACGGAGCATGGCGTCTGCCCGTACCGGGGCCTGGAGCCGTTCACCGAGGAGCACGCCCGGTGGTTCCGGGGCCGGGAGGACGCGGTCCGGCAGGTCGTGACCAACCTGGCCCGCCAGCAGCGGCTGACGTTGCTCCTGGGGCCATCGGGATCGGGCAAGTCGTCGCTGATCCAGGCCGGGGTACTGCGCGCACTGGCAGAGGGCAAGGTACCGGGCAGTGACAGCTGGCTGACCGTGCTCGCGCGGCCGCGACAGGACCTGGCGGTGGAGATCGAGCGTGCGGGGCTGGCCGGGGCCGGCGCGGAGGGGATCGGCGCGGCCGTTTCCCGGCAGCTCGCGGGCGGATCCGAGCACCAGCGCATCCTGCTGGTCATCGACCAGTTCGAGGAGCTCTTCACCCAGGCGGCCGACGGCGACCGGACGGTCGACGGCCGGCGGGCCGACCATACGGTCCTCACGGACCAGATCGTCGAAGCGGTCGACTCCCACACCGGGCTCAGCGTGATCCTGGTCATGCGCGACGACTTCTACCCCCAGCTGGCTGCCTTCGCCCCCGGTCTGCTGGAAAGGGCAACACCGGGACTCCTCAACGTGCCCGGTACCTTGAGCCACCGGGACCTGGAGGACATCATCACCCTCCCCGCCCGTGACGTGGGCCTCCGATTCCAGCCGGGGCTGCCGGAGCAGATCGTCACCGACGTCCTTGCCTCCACTCCGGAGGAGGAGCCCACCCGGCAGGCGTCCGTGACCGTGCTCCCGCTGCTGGAGCTCACCCTCAGCCAGTTGTGGCTCCGCCGAGAGGACGGGTACCTCACCCACGAGGCCTACCGGCAGATCGGAGCGGTCAGCGGCAGCCTGACCACCTGGTGCGACAGCGCCCTTGACGAACTCTCCGCCGGTCAACGACCGGTCGCCCGCCGCATCCTGACCTCGCTGGTGCACCCCGCCGACCCCAGCCGCCGTATTCCGCCCATCCGCGCGCAGGTCCCGCTCGGTGAACTGCGCGAACTGGCAGCGGACCCCGACGGGGCTGCCGGCAATGACATCGACGGCGTCCTCGCCGTGCTCACGCGCCACCGGATCATCACCACCCAGACACTCCGCGACCCTCGGGCCCCCGACGGACCTCCCGGCGAGCCGGTGGCCGAACTGATCCATGACGCACTCATCCGCGACTGGGGCACGCTGCGCGACTGGGTGCGGCAAGACCGACGTTTCCACGAATGGCTGGACGCGACGAGGGAACGGCAGGTCCGGTGGGCGGACAAGGCCGACCAGGGCGACCTGCTCGGGGGCACGGCCCTGGCAGAAGGTCTCGAGCTGTCGCAGAAACACCGCCTCCCGGGCGACATCTCGGCCTTCCTCACCGCCAGCCGAGACCGCCAACGGGCCGCCATTCGGCGCAGCAGACGGCTCAACACGATCCTGGCCACCCTGCTCGCCCTCGCCCTCGTCGCGGCGGGCGGCGCCTTCTGGCAGTGGCGGGCCGCGGTCACGGAACGTCAGGCGGCCCAGTCCCGCCAACTCGCCGCCCAATCCGGCAATCTCATTGCCTCGAACCCCGAACTCGCCTCGCTCCTGGCCGTCCAGGCGTATCGCACCAGCCACACGTCCGAAGCCGTGGAAAGCGTGAACAACGCCGCCATGCTTCCGCGTCACCGACGCCTGTCGGGCCACGCCTACAACGTGTACGCGGTGGCGTTCAGCCCCGACGGACGCACTCTCGCCAGCGGGAGCTCCGACGCCACCGTACGGCTGTGGGACACGACCACTGGAAAGTCCCGCGCCACACTGGACCACGGGGATCTCGCCGTGGTCTCCCTGACATTCAGTCCTAACGGCCGCATCCTCGCCACCGGCAGCAACGAGGGGCCCGTCCGGTTGTGGGACGTGCCCGGCCGAAAGCCCCTCGCCACGCTCACCGGGCATACCAAACAGGTGAATTCGGTGGCCTTCAGCGCCGACGGACTCACCCTGGCCACCGGCAGCAACGACACGACCGTGCGGCTGTGGGACACGACCACGCGAAAGTCCCGCGCCATCCTGCGCGAGCACACCGACATCGTCCGCACGGTGGCGTTCAGCCCCGACGGCCAGACCCTCGCCACCGGCGGCGACGACACGACCGCGCGCCTGTGGGACACCGATTCCGGAAGCAGCCTCAGGAAACTGCCCGAGCAGGAAGGCAGCGTAGGGGCGGTGCTGTTCAGCCCCGACGGTCGCACCCTCGTCACCGAGAACGGCGACGGGTCGCTGGGGCTGTGGGACGTGGCCAGCGGAAAGGCACGCAGCACGTTCTACGCGAGGGTCAACTCCATGGCGCTCAGCCCTGACGGAACGATGCTCGCCACCGGCAGTCCCGAGCACAGCGTGCAGGTGTGGGATGTGACGACCGGAGCGGTCCGCGCCACTCTCCTCGGCCACACGAACGAGGTGACATCGGTGGCGTTCAGCCCCGACGGACGCACCCTAGCGTCCGGCAGTCACGACAGCACCGCGCGGCTGTGGGACGTGGCTGACCGCACCGTTCTGACGGGACACACCGGCGCGGTGCTGGCCGTTGCCTTCAGTCCCGACAGCCGCACTCTGGCCACCGGCGGCGCCGAGGGGACGATCAAGCTGTGGGACGTGGCCGGCGGCAAACCCCGCAGGACGCTGAAGCTCGACAGCACTGTGCTGGCGTTGGCTTTCAGTCCCGACGGAAAGACCCTCGCAACCGGCGGCTGGGGCAGCGCCGTGCAGCTGTGGGACGTGGCCGGCGGCACGGTCCGCACCACGTTGAACGTGCCCACGGACAAGGTGAACGCGGTGGCGTTCACCCCCGACGGGAACAGCCTCGCGACCGCCAACTCCGACGGGGTCGCAGCACTGTGGAACATCGCGACCAGGAAGGTCACCACCGTGATGGGCGAGCACACCACCTTCCTGACCTCTCTGGCGATCAGCGCCGACGGCCGCACCCTGGTCACCGGCAGCGGCGACCGCACCGCGAGACTGTGGGACGTGGCAACGGGCAAGGCCCTCAGAACCCTCTCCGGGCACACCGACCGGGTGACCTCGGTGGCCTTCGGCCCGGACGGACACACCGTGGTCACCGGCAGTTACGACCGCACCGTGCGGCTCTGGGACGCGACGACCGGCAAGACCCGCGGCACGCTGATCGGGCACAACAGCGAGGTCGACTCGGTGACGTTCGGCCCCGACGGCCGCACGGTGGCCACCAGTGGCAGCGAGGGGACCGTACGGCTCTGGGACACCGGCTCGGGCAAGACCCTCACCACGCTGATCGGACACTCCGATGAGGTGTGGTCGGTGGTGTTCAGCCCCAACGGCCGCACCATCGCCTCCGGCAGCATGGACATGACCGCCCGGCTGTGGAACGTGGCCGTCCCGTCACCCGCCGCGGCCATCAAGAAGATCTGCCAGTCCGTCGATCGCGACCTCACCCCGGCGGAACGCACGGCGTATCTGCGGGGCCAGTCCGGCGACCCCGTCTGCACAGCGGACTGAAGACGTCTGCGGTGCGCGGCCGATGTCCCTCGTGGGCGGCGAAGCGGTGCGGTGGCGGGCCTAGCGCGTACCCAGGCCGCGGTCGGCCGGCACGTCCGCCGAGGCCGTAAAGCGGTGGACAGGGCGGCTGGGCTGGGCGAACATCTCCGCGATGAACAACGAAACTCTCTGCGCCCCCCGACGCATCCGCTTCGTCGAGCTCAACGCGAAGGCCCTGCGGGCGCTTGCCGACGGCGACCTCGCCGGCGGCAGCGCCGAGGCCGGGGTCGCCCTCGACGAGCACTTCGTCAGCGACCGGGCCCGCTGGATCTTCGACTACCGCGCCAAGCAGCTCGCCGCGGACCCGTCCGCCGCGCCCTGGCTCACGCGGGCAGCGGTGTCGGAGCCGGACGGGACGGTCGTCGGCGACGCCGGGTTCCACGGTCCGCCGGACGAGTCGGGCATGGTCGAGGTCGGCTTCACGGTCGTGCCCGGCCACCGCCGCCGGGGGTACGCCCGCAGCATGCTGAGGGCACTCCTCGTCAGGGCCGCCTCCGAGCCCGGCGTCAGCACCGTGCGGGCCCGCATAAGGTCCGACAACGCCGCCTCCCTGGCCACCATCGCGGGCTTCGGTTTCACCCGCGTCGGCGAGCAGGGCAACGAGACCGACGGGATCGTGTTCGTCTTCGAGATCCCCGCAGCCGCGCTTCCGACGGCATAGCGCACCACCTCGGCGGACCGTAGGCCGTGCGCCGGTGCCACCGCGCGGATCGCGGCGGCCGGCGGTCTACCGGGGTGGTGCGAGCGCGAAGACCGTGCCCCTCGACGAGGTGCTGTACACCGTGCCGTCCTGCACGATCAGCGTGTTCCAGAAGCCGGGGTCGCAGGCCACGGTCTTCTGCGGGTCCCTGCGCCGGGCACTGCGCCAGATTTCGCGTCCCGGTCCCAGTACGGAGTCGTCGCCGCCCACGTAGCCCTCGACGAGCAACGCGTTCGACTCGGGGACCACCCGAAGGGTGTCGTATGCGGTGAACTGCCGGGTCCACAAGGTGTCTCCGGACCGTGCGTGCCGCGCGCGCAGCCCGCTGCCCGTGTCACCGGTCGCCGTGAACAGGGTGTCCCCCCATCACGGAAGCCCCGCTGAAGGTGGCGTCCGTGCGGCGCCGCTGCCAGCGGAACTTCCCGGTACTCGTGTCCACGGCGAGCAGCGTGCCCGAAGGACGCTCCTCGCCCCCTGTCGGCGTGTCCCGCCGCATGAGGTACGCGAGGCCGGTGGCGGGCGCGACCCCCATGAGTTCGTGGCCGTCGCCGCTGCCTCCGGCCGCCAGGGATCCGACCTTGCCGGTGGCGCCGTCGAACCGCAGGACGCCCGCCTCTCCCTCGCACAGGACGTCCGGCCCGGTGGCGGCGGCTCGTGTACGACGTTCCAGGCGATCGCGTACCCGGACTCGGCCTCGAACGGGCTGCGGCCCGTCGCCGCGTAGGCGAGCACCGAACCGAGCGCGAACACGTCGGCGGCCCGGCCGGTCTCCTTCGGCGTACGGAACTGTTCGGGCGCCGTGAACGGCGGGGTCCCGATGACCACACCCGTCCGCGTGAGGGCGTCCGAGTCGGCGGCGCGGGAGATGCCGAAGTCGATGACCCGCGGGCCGTCGTCAGCCAGCAGGATGTTGCCGGGCTTGAGGTCCCGGTGGACGAGCCCGGCCCGGTGGATGTCGCGCAGCGCCACCGTGGCATCCGTGGGGCTAGTATATGGAAATGGTTTCCATTATCGATATGGAGCAGCAGAGAAAGGCAGGAATCGCCATGTCCGCAGCCCGCTGTCAACTGACCGGCGCCGAGCCGGGGTTCGGCAACTCGATCTCCCACTCCCACCGGCGCACGTCGCGGCGCTTCGACCCGAACATCCAGCGCAAGCGCTACTGGCTCGCCGGCGAGGGGCGCCACGTCCGCCTGACGTTGAGCGCCAGGGCGATCAAGACGGTCGACGCCATCGGCATCGAGGCCGCCGTGGCGCGGATCCGGGCGCGGGGAGTGAAGGTCTGATGGCGAAGAAGAGCAAGATCGCGCGGAACGAGAAGCGCAAGGAGGTCGTCGCGCGGTACTCCGCACGGCGGGCCGAGCTGAAGGAGGTCACCCGCCGCCCCTCGTCCACCGAGGCCGAGCGGCGCGGCGCGCTGACGGAGCTGCGCGGCCAGCCGCGCGACGCCAGCGCCACGCGCGTGCGCAATCGCGACGCGGTGGACGGCCGCCCGCGCGGCTACTTGCGGAAGTTCGGACTCTCCCGCGTGCGCGCCAGGCAGCAGGCCCACGCCGGCTTCCTCCCGGGCGTCACCAAGTCCTCCTGGTAGCCCGCCCGGCCGACGCTCCGCCCGGGCCCAAGCGCCCCGCCGCACGGATCCGGCGGGGCGCTTGGGCCGTACCGGCAGGCGGCCGCCCTCTCGGGCAGCCGGCCCGGGGGCGACCAACCCCACGGAAGGCCGGCCCCGCAGAAGGCCGCCGAGCCCCACCATCCCCTCACTATTGAAAATGATGGTCGTTTTCATGTAGGCTCACGCCGAACGCACCGACACCCCAGGAGATTCCGATGGCCGTCCCCAAGCGGAAGATGTCCCGCAGCAACACCCGCCACCGCCGGGCCCAGTGGAAGGCCACGACCCCGCAGCTCGTCGCGGTCACGGTGGACGGGGTCGTGCACCGGGTTCCGCAGCGACTGGTGAGGGCGTACGAGCGGGGCCTGCTGCACGCCGAGGACTGATCCGGCGGAGCCGCCCGAACGCGCACTCCCCTGCCGGTCACCGTCCGGCCCGGCCCCGCCGTGCAGGACACCCGTACAGCCGTTGAACACGCTTCCCGTCATCGAAGGCCGAGGCCATGGCACGTAACGAAGTACGCCCGATCATCAAGCTCCGCTCCACCGCCGGCACCGGCTACACGTACGTCACCCGCAAGAACCGGCGGAACGACCCCGACCGCATGGTGCTGCGGAAGTTCGACCCGGTGGTGCGGCGCCACGTGGACTTCCGCGAAGAGCGCTGACCCCCGGCCGGCGCTGCGCGCGCCGTCCCCCCGAGAACACCCCCAGAGAAAGCCGCCCCACCCCATGAAGCCTGGAATCCACCCCGCCTACGGGCCGGTCGTCTTCCGCGACAAGGCCGCCGACTTCGCCTTCCTGACCCGCTCGACCGCCACCGGCGACAAGACCGTCGAGTGGGAGGACGGCAACACCTACCCGGTCATCGACGTCGAGATCTCCTCCGCGAGCCACCCCTTCTACACCGGCACCGCCCGCGTCCTGGACACCGCCGGCCGCGTCGAGCGCTTCGAGCGCCGCTACGGAGGTCGCAGGTGACCCTCCCCGTCGTGATCGTCGGCGGCATGCACCGCGACGCCCGCAAGGAGACCGTCGAGCACCTGCTGCGCGCGGTGCCGGGCAGCATCGCCCTGCACCACGACCTGTCCGCGGCCGCCGGCGGCGCCGTGCTGCGCACGCTGCGCGATTCCGGGGGCGCGATATCCGCCGACGAGACTCCGCTCGTCAACGACTGCGCCTGCTGCGCCCTGCGCGAGGACCTCGTCCCGGAGCTGGAACGGCTGGCGGCCGGCGGGCTCACCCGCCTGGCCGTGGTCGAACTCTGGGACTCGGTCGAGCCCCGGGCGATGGCCGAAGTCGTCGCCGCCCACTCCGGTGACAATCTCGAACTCACCAATGTCATCACGGCCGTTGACCCGGCCCTCGCGCTGCCCTGCCTCGGCAACGGAGACGACCTCGCCGAAGCCGGACTCGCCGCGGCAGCCACCGACCGGCGGACCGTCGGCGACACGTGGGCCCGGCAGCTCGAATACGCGCCGGTCCTCGCCGTCGCCGACAGCGAGGAGGCCGACGACGAGGACCGCGCCCTCCTCGCCCAACTCCACCCGACGGCCCGTCAAGTCCCGACCGGTTCCAGCGAACTCACGCGCCTGGCCTTCGCCGGCTTCGACGTGGAGACGGCCGCCGCCGCCCAGCATCCCGCATGCGCGCTGCTCCCCCAGGACGCCGACGAGGCCGGCGTCGCCACGCTGGTCTGGCAGCGCCGCCGGCCGTTCCACCCCGAGCGGCTCTACCAGGCCCTGGAAGACCTGACCTGCGCCGCGGCCCGCAGCCGCGGCCGGTTCTGGCTCGCCGACCGCCCCGACACCCTCCTCGCCTGGGACGCCGCCGGTGGCGCGCTGTGCGTGGAGAACGCGGGACCCTGGCTGGCCTCGCTCCCCGACGCCGCCTGGGAGCTGGTCCCCGCCATGCGCCGGGCCGCGGCGGCCCTCGACTGGGACCCCGAGCACGGCGACTGCTGCCAGCACCTGGTCTTCACCTCTCCCGGCCTCGACCGCGACGGGATCGAACAGCTCCTGGAGTCATGCCTGTTGACCGAGGCGGAGTACACGGCCGGGCGGGAGGCGTGGAAGGAGCTCCCCGCCGCCTTCGCCCCGCTGCTCGACCCCGTGTCCTGACCCGTACGACCCGTAGGACTTGGACGAACCGGGCTACTTGGACGACCCGGGCGCCCCGTAGAACCCGTACGACCCATCCGCCCCTGACTCACCCGCACCCCCGAGTCCCCTACCCCGAGGAGCCCCCATGCCCCGCCGTCCCTCCCCCGGCACGCCGCTGAGGTCCCGTCCCAACCCGCTGGACACGGCGGGCGTCACGTACATCGACTACAAAGACACCGATCTGCTGCGGAAGTTCGTCTCCGACCGCGGCAAGATCCGCGGCCGGCGGGTCACCCGCGTCACGGCGCAGCAGCAGCGTCAACTCGCCCTGGCGATCAAGAACGCCCGCGAGATGGCCCTGCTCCCGTACGCCGGCCGATAGCGGACGGCGGCCTCGGGCAGCACGGAACCCCCGCCACCTGTCGGTGGCGGGGGCGTTCGCCGTTCGCCGTCAGAAGGCCCAGGTCAGCGGTCAGCGGTCAGCGGTCAGCGGTCAGCGGTCAGCGGTCAGCGCAGCTTGTCCCGTGTCGCGCCCGGGCCCGCGGCCGACCGGCGGCCGCGCGCGAGCCGACCGGGCCGGCCCATCCGTACCGGACCCTCCAGCCCGGCGGCGCGCCGGGCCATCCGGGCCGCCACGTCCTCCGAGACGCCCATCACCTGGAGCGATTCCTCGACCGCCCGTCGGCACGACGGCAGCGAGCAGTGCACCGGGCTCGCCGCCACGCCGAGCGACGGATAGGTCATCGCCTCCGGCGGCAGATACAAGTTGGCACACCCGAGACACACATAGATGGTGCGCATGCGCTCCTCCTAGCCGGCCTTCCCAGACCCGTGGCAGTTGTTGCACGAACCCGTCCACTGCCGGACGACGGGCCGCTGATGACCCTTCTCGTCCGTCTCCACCGAGTGCTCGGTGTGCTCCGTCAACCCGGAGCCGGCACACGGCTGGCAAGGAGTGTCACTCATCCGCCCAGCATGGCGCAGACCCCGCGCCGGTGAGAAGACAACGGTGCGTCCCGCCACCCGGAAGTGGCGGGTTTCGGTCGGGTGCGGGGCGGCGGCGCGGCAGGGCCGGGCGCTGGCGGCGCGGGCTACAACACGTCGCCGCCGATCCCCGCGTACGCGGTGCGCAGGGTGTCGATGATCTCGTGGGACTCCGGCAGGTCGACGCCGTCGATGCGGCTGACGGCGCGGACGCCGATGGCCGCGTTGGTGGCGAAGGCCGCCCGCACGGTCGCCAGCTCGCTCAGCCGCACCGGCCTCGTCACGTGGCCATGTGCGTCCTTCAGCAGTTCCCTCGTGACGCCGGCGAGACTGTCGGCGTCCGGCCAGACGACCTGGCTGCCGTCGAAGAAGCCGATGTTCCAGGTGCCGCCCTCCGAGATGCCGCCGGCCGCGTCGACGAAGAGCGCGTCGTCGAAGCCGCCGAGCTGGGCCTGGCGCCGGTGGTGCAGGCTCGCGAAGAGACCGACGCTCTTCACTTCCGGTACGTCACGCGCGTACGTCACCGAACGTACCCGCAGCGGTGGGAGCGGGAGCTCCCCGGCCGGCCTCGACGTCACCAGGACGTGCGGGTCCTTCGCCGTCGCCGGGTGCCCGAGGTCGAGGCCGGGGTCGAAGACCGTGACGCGGACCGTGGTGGATCCCGTTCCGGGCACGGCGCGACGGGCGAGCTCGCGCACCCGCCGCGGGTCGAGGTCGACGCCGAAGAGCGTCCGGCAGTCCCTCCGAAGCCGCTCCATGTGCAGGGCCAGACCGCGCACCCGCCCGTCGTCGACGCGCATGGTCGTGAAGTGGCCGTAGTTGGTCAGCGCCAGGTTCTGGAGCTGGCCGAGCCCGACCGGCTCTCCGTTGAGTTCCGCCATACGGCCAGGGTGCCACCCCGATCACGGCGCTCGGACCCGCAGTCGCTCGACGACGGCCGGCGGGCGCAGGCCGTCAGGGGCAGGAGGCGCGGGGCGTCGGGTGCGGGAAGACCGGCTCCACGGGCCAGCACGGGGTCAGGTGGGGCGGTGGGTCCGGCGGTGCCACCAGTGGGTGCGGCGGGGGTGTACGGCCCGCCCCAGGCGCAGGCCGATCAGCAAGTACCCGAGGAGCGCTCCGGCCGTGTTCAGGATGACGTCGTCGATGTCGAAGACGCGTCCGGTGACGAGGGCGCCCTGGGTGAGCTCCACCAGGGTCATCAGGCAGACCGTCACGGCGGCGACCCGCAGCAGCCCGCGGGCCGGGGGCAGCAGGACGGGCAGGAGCACCCCGAACGGCAGGCCCAGCAGCAGGTTGCCGCCGAGCTGGCGCACCGCGTCGATGGTCGACGTGCCGTGCAGGTAGGCGCTGATCGAACGGCCGGGGTGGACGTTGCTGTGCACGAGGGCCGCCGAGGCGGCGGACGGTTCCATGGTGAGCCGGGTCAGGACCATGCTGAACAGGACGGTCCCGATGAAGGCGGCCACCATGGCCAGCGCCCGGACGGCCGGATGAGCCGGTCCCCTGCGCCTCCCGGAATCGGGTACGGCCGGGCGTTCCGGGTCCCCGCCCCTACCGGAAGCGGGTACCGCCGGGTCCGCCGGGCCCTCGTGCCTCCCGGAATCGGGTACGACCGGGCGTTCGGGGTCCCCGTGCCTCCCTGAGGCGGGTACGGCCCTCCCCGGGGCGGGTACGCCCCGTTCCGCCGGTTGCTCGTCGTGTCGCCGCTTCCGCTGCCGCTCGTACCACCGCCGCCATGTCATGTCTGCGCGCCTACCCCGGGAACGGGGCCTTACGCGGGCGCTCCTGACGATGGGTCATGCGTGAGCGGAGAGGGACCGGGCCGACGCGGCGTCATGAGCCGCTCCGGGGAGCGGTCGGCGGCGGAGCGGGTGCGCCCCTTCGCTCGCCGCGCGGATGGCGGGGTGCGGACCTACGATGGTGGCGTCGCCCTGGCCCCTCCTGACCCCCAGGCCCCCTGTGCGGCAGGACGGCAGGCAGGGCTGCGGGACGGCACGAGGCAGGAGGGCAGTCCATGAAACCCAGCCGGATGTCCTTGCGCCGGGCCTGTGCGCTCGCGGCGGCAGCGAGCGTGTTGGCCGTGCCTGCCGTGGCGGGTCCGGCGTTCGCCGCGGCCCCGGCGGCGCAGAGCGTGCTCGCCGCCCCGTCCCCCGCGCCCTCCCCGTCCGCCGACGACTCGGCGTTCCCCGAGTTGACCCCGGCCGTCGCGGCCCGGCTGGACGACGCCGTACGCGAGACCATGCGCAAGGCGAACGTGCCGGGTGTCATCGTGGGACTGTGGGCCCCGGGCAAGGGGAGTTACGTGAAGGCGTTCGGCGTGGCCGACAAGCAGACCGGCGCGCCCATGACCCCCGATCTCTACATGCGCATCGGCAGCGAGACCAAGACGTTCACCGTGACGGCCCTGCTGCGGCTCGTCGACCAGAAGAAGATGAACCTGGACGACACCATCGGCACCTACGTGTCGGGCGTTCCGAACGGTGACCGCATCACTCTTCGCCAACTGGCGGGCATGCGCAGCGGGTTGTTCAACTATGCCAACGACGACGCCTTCAACAAGAAGCTCGACACGCTCCCCACCAGCCCGTTCACGCCACAGCAGTTGCTCGACTACGCCTACACCCACCCGGTGCAGTTCGAGCCGGGCGCGAAGTTCGACTACTCCAACACCAACCTGATCCTGATCGGCCTGGCGATCGAGAAGGTCACCGGCCGGCCGTTCCAGGACGTCATGCGGGACGAGGTCCTCGAACCGGCCGGGCTGCGCCACACGATCTTCCCGACCGGGGAGGAGTTCCCCGCGCCGCACGCGCACGGCTACACCGCCCAGACCACGTCCGGCAGCATCGAGGACGCGACCGACCTCAATCCGTCCTGGGGCTGGGCCGCCGGGGCCATCATCTCCGACCTCCGGGACCTGCGCCGCTGGGCCGGGATCCTGGCCGAGGGGACGCTGCTCACGCCCGCGACCCAGGCCGAGCGCGTGAAGATGCTGCCGATCGGCATCCCCGGGGCGAGCTACGGCCTGGGCATCTTCGACGTCAACGGCTGGATCGGGCACGACGGTTCGAACCCCGGGTACGAAAGCCTGGTCGTGTACCTGCCCGAGGCGAAGGCGACCATGGTCATCCTCCTCAACACCGACGTCCTCACGGAAGGCAAGGAGCCGAGCGCGATCCTCGGCCAGGCCGTCACCCGTGTCGTGACCCCCGAGCACGTGTACCCCGGCCCCAAACCGGTGACACCCGGCATCAACTGATCCCGCGTCAGCTCTGCGCGGCCGTCCAGCTGCCGTCCCGCACCGCGTACACCGTCAGCCGCCGGTTGACGGTGTCGCCGTACTCGTCGAAGGCCACGCGCCCGGTGACGCCGTCGAACGCCAGCCCCGCCACGGCCTGCGGCATCTTCGCCCGGGCGGCCGGCGGAAGGGTACCGCCGTGGGCCGCCGCGAGCGCCTTCACCGCCTCGATGACGGCCCAGGCCGCGTCGTACGCGTAGGGGCCGTACGCGCCGGCCGCGTCCCGGTACCCCGCCTCCCGGTACCGCGCGAGGAAGTCCGCGCCCCCCGGCAGGCTTTCGGCGGGCATACCGATGTTGGTGGCGAGGTCGCCCTCGACCTTCGGGCCGGCCGTGAGGAACTGCTGGTCGAAGATGCCGTCGCCGCCCATCAGCGGCACGTTCACGCCCGCTTGCTTGAGCTGCCGGGAGAGCGGCCCGGCGGTGGTGTAGTACCCGCCGAAGTACACGGCGTCGGCTCCGGAGCCGCGGACCCTCGCGGCGAGGCCCGCGAAGGCGCTCTCCGCGGGATCGACCTGCTCCGTGCCGACGACGGACCCGCCGAGCTTCGTGAACTCGGCCTTGAACCCGGCGGCGAGACCGGTCCCGTAGGCGCTGGCGTCGTCGACGACGTAGAGCTTCGTCTTCCCGGCCTGCTCGTGGAGGTACCGGGCGGCGAACGGTCCCTGGTCGACGTCCGTGGCGACGGTGCGGAAGTAGGTGCGGTACGGGCGGGACTTGGCGCCGTCGGCCCAGTTCGGCCCGAGCGTCAGCACCGGGTCGGTGTTGGCCGGTGACACGTTGACCAGGCCCGCCTGTCCCAGAGGCGCCGCCATGGTCCGGGCGACGCCGGAGGTGAGGGGCCCGACGATGCCCAGGACCCGCTCGTCGGCGATGAACCGAGCGGCGTTCGGCCCGCCCTTCGCGGGAGCGGCCTCGTCGTCCAGGGGCTCGATCTCGAACTTCACGCCCGGTACGTGCCGGGTCCGGTTGGCGGTCTGGGCCGCCAGCTCGGCGGAGTTCTTGATGCCGAGGCCCATCGCGGACAGGTCGCCGCTGAGCGGCGCGTCCACCCCGATCACCACGGTGACGGCGGAAGCCGCCGAACCACCGCCGGCCGCCCGGCCGCCGGGCTCTTCGTCACGGGTGAGGGTCCACGTCAGGAGGGAGCCGGCCGCGAGCGTGGCCACGGCGACGCCGAGGACGGCGGAGCGCCGGGTGAGGGCGCGCCGACGCCCGGATCCCCCTTCGGCGCTCCCCTCCTGGCGAGTCCGGCCGAGCGAGACCAGGTCCTCGGCCGTGGGGACGGGGTCGGGCACGGGGGTGGGCACGGGTACGGGGGCGGGTGGCGCGGTCGGCCGGTCCGGAACGGGTTGGCGGTGGGCGGCGCCGGGGGTGGCCACGGAGTCCGGGACCGTCGGCGTCGGCACGGACGGCGGGGGCGGCACGGACGGCGGGGGCGGCACGGACGGTACGGGCGGTACGGGCGGCAGCCCGTCGGCGGTCGCGGCTCCATCCGTCCCGGGCCGCAGCCCGTCGGCGGTCGCGGCTCCGTCCGTCCCGGGCCGCAGCCCGTCGGCGGTCGTAGCTCGGTCCGTCCCGGCGCGGGAGTCCCGCATCGCGGCCGCCAGCAGCTCGGCGGCCTCGGCGGCGCCGACCCGTCGGGCCGGGTCCTTGGTGAGGAGCGCGTCCAGCAGCGGCGCCAGCGGGCCGGCGTGGACCGGCGGCCGGTGGGGGCGGGTGAAGACGGCCACGGCGAGGGCGTGGAGCCCCTCGGCCTCGAACGGCGGGTGCCCCTCGACGGCGTGGTAGAGGGTGGCGCCGAGCGCCCACAGGTCGTTGGCGGGCGTCGGGCGCTTGCCCTCCAGCTGCTCCGGCGGCATGTACTGCGGGGTGCCGATGACGATCCCGCTGTGACTGAGCTTGGTCGTGGCGTCGGCGAGATGGGCGATGCCGAAGTCGGTGAGGACGACGCGGTCCTTGGTCAGGAGCACGTTGTCCGGCTTGATGTCGCGGTGGACGATCCGCGCGTCGTGCGCCTCCGCGAGCGCGTCGAGCATCGCGGAGCCGATCTCCGCCACCCTCCGCACGGGCAGCCGGCCCTGCCGGTGGATGGCCGCGGCGAGGGACTCGCCCCGGATGAACTCCATGACGATCACGGGGGCACCACGGTGCTCCACGACGTCGTGGATGGTGATGATGCCGGGATGGCTGAGAGTGACCGCCGCGCGGGCCTCGCCGGTGAAGCGCCCGACCAGCGTGGCGCGGTCGCCGTCGTCGAGCCCCGGCGGGAAGAGGATCTCCTTGATGGCGACCTCGCGGTCGAAGAGCTGCTGGTCGACGCCCCGCCAGACGCGGCCCATGCCGCCCTGGCCGATGCGTTCGACCAGCCGGTACCGGCCGGCGATGAGTTCGAAGTCGTGCTCGGTCACGCGGACACTCTAGGGCGTGCTGAGCCGATCAGGTGACGGAACGGTGGCCTGATCACGTACCCCGACCCAGCAGCCCGCCGCGTCACCCCGAGCGCACGCTCCGCCGCGTTCCGCCACGTGGCATCGCAGGGCGCCACGTCCCGGGGCGGGGCGGCGGGATCGAACATACGATGGGCGGGAGCCGGCGCGGGCAGCTCGACGTGCCGGCCGTCCGGAGCACGCAGGGCGGAGAAGCATGGCACAGGCCACCGACGCGACGCGGACCGTCATCCTGACGGTGGACGACGACCCGGGAGTCTCCCGGGCCATCGCCCGCGACCTGCGGCGCCACTACGGCGGCGAGTACCGGATCGTGCGCGCCGAATCGGGCGAGTCCGCGCTGGAGGCACTGCACGAGCTGAAGCTGCGCGGCGACCTGGTCGCCGTGATCCTCGCCGACTACCGCATGCCCCGGATGAACGGCATCGAGTTCCTGGAGCAGGCCCTCGGCGTGTACCCGGGGGCGCGGCGCGTCCTGCTGACCGCGTACGCCGACACCGACGCGGCCATCGACGCGATCAACGTCGTCGACCTCGACCACTACCTGCTCAAGCCGTGGGACCCGCCGGAGGAGAAGCTGTACCCGGTCCTGGACGATCTCCTCGCGGTCTGGCGGACCGGCGACTACCGGCCGGTGCCCGCCACCAAAGTGGTGGGGCACCGCTGGTCGGCCGGCTCCTCGCGGGTCCGCGAATTCCTGGCCCGCAACCAGGTGCCGTACCGCTGGTACTCCTCCGACGAGCCCGAGGGACGGCGACTGCTGGAGGCCGCGGGGACCGACGGCCGCCGGCTGCCGGTGGTGATCACACCGGACTGCACCGTGCTGATCGAGCCGGAGGCGCCCGAGCTGGCCGCCCGCGTGGGGCTCGCGACCACGCCCACCGCCGAGTTCTACGACCTCGTCGTCATCGGCGGCGGACCGGCCGGCCTCGGCGCCGCGGTGTACGGGGCCTCCGAGGGGCTGCGGACCGTACTGGTCGAGCGGTCCGCGACCGGTGGGCAGGCCGGCCAGAGCTCCCGCATCGAGAACTACCTCGGCTTCCCGGACGGCGTGTCCGGCGCGCAGCTCATCGACCGCGCCCGCCGCCAGGCCGGCCGGTTCGGCGCGGAGATCCTCACCGCCCGGGAGGTCACGGGACTGGAGGTCGGCGGTCCGGCACGGGTCGTGCGGTTCTCCGACGGGTCCGCGGTCGCCGCGCACAGCGTCATCCTGGCGACGGGCGTGTCGTACCGGCAGCTGCGGGCGCCGGGCTGCGCGGACCTGACCGGGCGCGGCGTGTACTACGGCTCCTCCCTCACCGAGGCGTCGTCCTGCGAGGGCCAGGACGTGTACGTCGTCGGCGGCGCGAACTCCGCCGGGCAGGCGGCGGTGTACCTGGCGCGGGGCGCGAAGTCGGTGACGCTGCTGGTGCGCGGGGCGTCCCTCACCACGTCGATGTCGTACTACCTGATCCAGCAGATCGAGGAGACGCCGAACATCACCGTGCGGCTCGGGACGGTGCTGGAGGCGGCCCACGGCACGGACCACCTGGAGCAGCTGACCCTCCGGGACGCCTCGGCCGGATCGGACGGATCGGCCGGCGCCACCGAAGTCGTGGACGCCCAGTGGGTGTTCGTCTTCATCGGTGCCGCCCCGCTCACCGACTGGCTGGAGGGGACCGTGCTGCGCGACGAACACGGCTTCATCCTGGCCGGACCGGACCTCACACCGGACGGCCGGCCGCCGGCCGCATGGGAGCTGGACCGGCCGCCCTACCATTTGGAAACCAGCGTTCCCGGCGTGTTCGTGGCGGGCGACGCGCGCGCCCAGTCCGCCAAGCGCGTCGCGTCCGCCGTAGGCGAGGGGGCCATGGCCGTGATGCTCGTCCACCGCTACCTGGAGCAGTCGTGAACGCGCAGGTCACGCCCTGCGACCCGCAGGAGATCGGCTCGCTGTTCCTCTTCGAGAAGCTCTCCCCGGAGCAGCTCGGGCGACTGTGCGCCGAGGGGCGGGAGCAGCGCTTCGACCCCGGTCCGGTCTACACCGAGGGCGAACCGGCCACCTGCTTCTACGTGATGATCGAGGGGACCGTCGTGCTGTACCGCCGGGTCGGCGGCGACGACGTGGAGGTCAGCCGCACCTCGCAGCGCGGCGTGTACGCGGGCGCCATGCAGGCGTACCTGGGTGACCGGGTGCCGCAGACGTACGTCAACTCCATGCGGGTGACCGAGCCCACCCGGTTCTTCGTCCTGCCGGCGCAGTCGTTCGCGGACGTCATGCGGGAGTGGTTCCCTATGGCGGCGCACCTGCTGGAGGGGCTCTTCTTCGGCTCCCAGAACACCCAGCGGGCCGTCGGACAGCGTGAACGCCTGCTGGCGCTCGGCTCGTTGTCCGCCGGTCTCACCCACGAGCTCAACAACCCGGCGGCCGCCGCCGTGCGCGCCACCGAGGCGCTGCGCGAGCGGGTCGGCAAGATGCGGCACAAGTTGGCGCACATCGCGAAGGGCCCCTACTCGCGGGAGGCCCTCGGCGAACTGATCGAGATCCAGGAGCGCACCGCCGAACGCGTCGCCAAGGCCCCGGTGTTGAGCCCTCTGGAGGCATCGGACCGGGAGGACGCGCTGGCCGACTGGCTGGAGGACCACGGCATCCCGGAGGGCTGGCGGATCGCGCCCACCTTCGTCCAGGCGGGTCTGGACACGGACTGGCTGGAGCAGGTCGCGGCGACCGTCGCCGAGGACGTCCTGCCGGGGGCCGTCGGCTGGCTCAACTACACGGTCGAGACCGAGCTGCTGATGGACGAGATCGGCGACGCCACGGCCCGCATCTCGCACCTGGTGGACGCGGCCAAGCAGTACGCGCAGCTCGACCGGGCCCCTCACCGCGACGTCGACATCCACGGACTGCTCGACAGCACGCTGCTGATGCTGTCCGGCAAGATCGGCCCCGGCGTGCGGGTGGTCAAGGACTACGACCGCTCCCTCCCGGACGTGCCCGCCTACCCGGCGGAGCTCAACCAGGTGTGGACCAACCTCATCGACAACGCGGTGGCCGCCATCGGGAGCACCGGCGGCGACGGCACCCTGACGGTCCGTACGGCCCGGGAGGGCGACCGGCTGCTCGTGGAGTTCCGCGACACCGGCCCCGGCGTGCCCGAGGCCATCCGCAACCGCATCTTCGACCCGTTCTTCACCACCAAACCGGTCGGTGAGGGCACCGGTCTCGGCCTCGACATCTCCTGGCGGATCGTCGTCGACAAGCATCACGGGAGCCTGCTCGTCGAGTCCGTCCCGGGCGACACCCGGTTCCAGGTGCTGCTGCCGCTGACCGCGCCCGACACCGGCGCCGATGGCGGCGCGGAGCCCGGAGCACAGGCCGAACCCGAACCCGAACCTGTAACCGAGACGAAGACCGACGCCGCCGAGGAGACCTGATGACCGAGATCGACGGGATCGACCCGAGCGCCCCGCCCAGCGGCGCCGGCTGCGGGGAGTGCGACGCGGTGGGCGGCTGGTGGTTCCACCTGCGGCGCTGCGCCCAGTGCGGCCACGTCGGCTGCTGCGACTCCTCGCCGGCCCAGCACGCCACCGCGCACTGGAAGTCCACCGGACATCCGCTGGTGCAGAGCTTCGAGCCGGGCGAGGAGTGGTTCTGGAACTACGCCACCGACGCCGCGTACGACGCCGGACCCGCGCTGGCCCCGCCGACCGACCACCCGGCCGACCAGCCCGCCCCCGGTCCGGCCGGCCGCGTCCCCGCGGACTGGCCGAACCGGATCCACCGCTGAGGCAACGCCCGCGCGGCCACGGCGTCGGGCCGCCGGCGTCGGTCCGGAGGGCCTGGTGCCGGGGCCGTCAGGCGACGGGCGGCGGGCCCTGTACGAGGGTCCGGGCGGCGGCGAGTTCGGCGCGGGACGCCTCTTCGGCCACGTCGAGGTAGCCGTAGGCGTCGTCGCCGACCGGGATCCGCACGGGCGCCGACGGGCCGGCGTCGACGATGTCGAGGACCCGAGCCGCGAAGTCCTCGGGGCGGCCGGTCTCCGGGTGGTCCGCCAGGCCGCGTGCGCCTTCGAGCATCTCGCGGTTGGTGACGTCGTACGCCGGGACCCGGTGGCGGGCTTCGGCCATGGAGGTGCCGTAGCGCGTGGCGAACATGCCCGGTTCGAGGACGGTGACGCGGATGTTGTGCGGGGCGGCCTCGGCGGCGAGGGCCTGGCTCATCCCTTCGAGGGCGTGCTTCCCGGCGATGTACGCGGCCAGGCCCGGGAAGGCCATCCGGCCGGCGACGGAGGACACGTTGACGACGTGGCCGTGTCCCTGGGCCCGCATCAGCGGCAGGACCAGCCGGGTCAGCCGCCACGGGCCCACGACCAAGGTCTCCAGCTGGTCGCGCAGCTCGGCGTCGGAGACCTCCTCGACCGCACCGAACAGTCCGACCGCGGCGTTGTTCACGAGGATGTCGACGCCGCCGAGGCGGTCGACGGCCGTCCGGACGGCCTCCTCACAGGAGCCCGCGTCCCGCAGCTCCAGCGGGACGGGGACGATCCGGCCGGGCCACGCGGCGGCCAGCTCCTCCAGGTCGGCGGTCTTCCGGGCGGTGACCACCAGTTCGTGCCCCGCGCCGGCCGCCGCGGCGGCCAGCGCGTGCCCGAGACCGGAGGAGCAGCCCGTGATCAGCCAGCGTCTGCCCATCGTTCCCCCATGACGTCCGAAACGCTCGTACGACCATCCGATCGTGACCGCTCATCGTCGGGGTCGGATCCGGCCACGGCCATCCCCCGCGCGGGGGCGCGCGGACGCACGGACCGGCGCAAGCCCAGCGCGCGGGACCGGCCCGGGAGCAGCCGCGGGCGGGCTCGGGGTAGCGGCTAGCGGGAGGTGCTCGGAAGCGCCGCGCCGGTCACATCCGCCAGTACGTGCCCGCCCGGGAATCCACGTGGACCAGGTGCCGGCCGACCCGCACCACGTGGTGGTCCGTACCGGACCAGGAGCCGGTGGCGTCGTCGTCGACGGGCAGCGGGGTCCAGACCTCCAGGAACGTGCTGCCGTCGGTGTTGGTGCCCCACTCGACGAGGTTCGCGCCCTCGCGGCGGAAGGTGCCCGTGTCCTCGCCGGGCTCTCCCGTGAGGTGGTGGAAGCGCACCCGGGAACCGTCGAAGGACGTGACGCCGGCGAAGCCCCGGCTGTCGGCGAAGTACGGTCCGGCCTGGAGCCACACCACCTCGCGGTCCTCGACCAGGGGTCCGCCGTTCCGGCTGATCCCGCGCCGCAGCCAAGCGCCCCGGTCGGGCACCGGAATGCCCGGCCCGCCCGCCACCGGGGCGCTCTCCGGGCCGACGGCCGGCTCAGTCATCGGCTGCGGTGTCTTCCACGGCCGACAGGGACAGCTCGATGTTTCCCCGTACCGCCTGCGAGTAGGGGCAGACCTCGTCCGCCCGGTGGAGCAGGGGCAGCAGGTCCGCCGGGCGCCACCCCGGGAGGGAAACGGTGAGACCGACCGCGAGGCCGTAGCCGGCGGGGGTGTCCGTGGTGCCGAGCCGGACCTCGCAGGCGACGCGCGCGGCTGCGGCGTCCGCCCCGAACTCGGCGGCGACCTCGGCCAGCGCCGATGTGAAGCAGGCGGCGAATCCCGCCGCGAACAGCTGCTCGGGGTTGGTGGTGCCCGGCACCTTCTTGCGCGGCGGCGCCAGCCGGACGTCGAGCCGGCCGTCGTCGGTGACGACCGATCCGGTACGGCCGCCGTCGGCGTGCGCGGTGGTCCGGTAGAGGGTGCTGGTGAGGGGCACGGTCATGTGTGCAGCCCATCTGTGCGACGAGGGAACACTGCCCGGGGCCGGACAGCGCTTCGGCACTGCCGGTGGGACGGTGCCTGGCGCGTCGTCGTGCGTAACCGGGTACGGCGCATCTCGTCCGGGGCCTCGGGACCGGGCCGCCGGACAATCTAGCAACCAAGCCGGGCCGCCGGGACCGGGCCCGCCGGTGAGCCTCCTCACCCGCCCGGGGACCGCGGCACGCGGGCGGCGGACCGGCGGCCGGTGCGCGGCGCTGGGCGCTCGGCGCTGGGTGCGGTCGGCTCAGCCCGCCGCGCGCATCGACAGGGCGCGCCGCTCCTCCTGGGTCAGGCCGCCCCACACCCCGTAGGGCTCCTGCACGCGCAGTGCGTGTCGCAGGCACTCGGTCCGTACCGGACACAGTGCGCAGACCTGCTTGGCCGCCTCGTCGCGGACCGAGCGGTCCTCGGCGCGCTCCCCCGCCGGGTGGAAGAACCTGTCCGTGCCGAGATTGCGACACGCGGCGCGCTCCTGCCACATCCAGTGGTGCTCCGCCGTGCCCGGCAGCCGTGACACGTTCGACATGTGTCGACTCCTCTCCTCTCTCGTTCTCTTTCGTGTCTCTCGTGCTTGTTCGTGCGTGTCTCTCGTGCTTATTCGTGCTGTTTCGTGCTCACACGCGCCGCCAGGCCGCCTGGGCCCACGAGAACAGGCCGAACAGCAGCAGTCCGATCGCGACGGCGACCAGCAGCCAGGGTCCGGCGGAGGTCTGCGCGAAGGTGCGGAGCGTGTCGTCCACGCCCTTGGCCTTGTCCGGGTCGTACGACACGGACGCGTAGACGAGGAATCCGCCGGCGGTCGTGAACACGGCGCCGCGCGCGATCCCGCCCACGACGCCCAGCACGTCCACGCCCCGGCGAACGCGCTCGGGCAGATGCCCGGTGTCCATGTCCTCGCGGAAGGAGAGCCGGGCCGCGCCCACCATGATCGCGATGCCGCCGATGGCGATGCCGATGCCCGCGGCGGCCACGAGCCATTGGCCCGCCGGCACGTCCAGGAGCTTCGCCGTCACGTCCCGCGACTGCTCGTCGCTGGAGCGGTTGGCGCCGTGCCCCGCGGCGAAGGACAGCGTCGAGAAGGCGATCACGCCGTAGAAGACGGCGCGGGCGGCGGACCCGGCGCGCTTGGTGAGCTTGCGGCCGTCGGCTCCGGCGGCGCCGAAGACGGCTTCCGACAGCCGCCACAGCGCCATCGCCACCAGACCGATGCCGACGGCCCACACGAGCAGCCGTCCCGACGCACTGTCGGCGAGCGTGTCGAGCGCGCCCGCACGGTCGGCGGCCTCTCCGGTGTCCCCGAACGCGATCTGCAGCGCCAGCGCACCCACCAGCACGTACAGCACCCCGCGCGTGGCCAGCCCGCACCGGCCGGCCACGGCCACCACGTCACGGGTGCCGCGGTGCTGCCGGCCCCTGCCTGTGGACGCCCCCATGGACCCTCCCTCGCCTGCGCGTCTCATGCTGCGCGCCTGCCCGCGGAGGCCCGAGCCATGCACCGGCCGGGCGGCCGTGGGCCCGTCACTCGTCGGACAGCAGCTGTGCGCGCAGGTCGCGCAGGGTGCGGGAGAGGATGCGGGAGACGTGCATCTGGGAGAGGCCCAGCTCGGCGCCGATCTCCGCCTGGGTCATCTCCTGGCCGAAGCGGAGCCGCAGGACGCGGCTGGAGCGTTCGTCCAGGCCGGCCAGGAGCGGCGCCAGCGCGTGCCAGTCCTCGACGGCTTCCAGGGCGGGGTCGGTGTCACCGAGGGTCTCGGCGAGGCTGTGCGCCGAATCGGTGGCCGCTGCGGCCTGGGCGCCGTCGCCGGCGGAGCCGTGCGGGGTGTCGAGGGACTGGGCCGAGTACCCGTTGGCCGCCACCAGGCCCTGGCGGACCTCGTCCTCGGTGATGTCCAGGCGCGCGGCCAGTTCCGCGTGGGTGGGGGCGTGGTCGAGGAGGGCGGTGAGTTCCTCGGTGGCCTTCGCCAGTTCCACGCGCAGTTCCTGCAGGCGGCGGGGCACCCGTACGGCCCAGGCGGTGTCCCGGAAGTGGCGTTTGATCTCGCCGGTGATGTAGGGCAGGGCGAGCGTCGTGAACTGGGTGTTGCGGTCCGGGTCGTACCGGTTGATCGCCTTGATCAGACCGATGATGCCGACCTGAACGATGTCCTCGTTCTCCGGGCCGCCGGGGCGGTTGCGGAACCCGCGGGCGGCGAAGTTCACCAGCGAGATGTTCATTTCGATCAGTGTGTTGCGTACGTACTGGTACTCGCGGGTGCCCTCTTCGAGGCTGTGGAGCCGTTCGAAGAACAGCCGGGTCAGCTGCCGGGCGTCGCGGGGGGCCAGTTCCCGGGGGCAGCGCACGTCCGGCAGCCCGCTCAGCGCGGGCGTGTCGGCGGTGCGGGTCGGGAGTGCGACCTCCCGCGCGGGGAGACCGGCCTCGGTCTCCGCTCCGGTGTCCGCTCCGGTCTCCGCGTAGGTCGCGGCCGGGATCGTGGCCTGGTCGGTCGTCTCGGTCGGGGCGGTGGAAAACATCGTCTTCGCTCCTTGGGCACGGATGCTTGCGGCGCGTTGCGCGATCGCTGTGGACATGCGGAGTAGTGGTTCCGCATGCCCTGCACCCTGCCTGGATGACGGACACACGTCAAGGGATACCGGAAAAGCAGTTCTGGATTTGTCTTTCGCGAGTCAGCACTCAAGAATGGCGCCGTGGAAACTGAGCACACCGGATCGCGCCGGAGCAACTGGACGTTCCTGACGAACCACGCCCGGGTCCTGATCGCGATCGCGCGCGACCCGGGTGTCCGGCTGCGCGACATCGCGGCGGTCTGCGACCTCACGGAGCGCACGGTCCAGGCGATCGTCACGGACCTGCAGGCGGACGGCTACCTCACCCGGATGCGCGACGGCCGGCGCAACCGCTACGAGATCGCGCCCGGGGCACGCTTCCGCCACCCCGCGGAGTCCGGGCGCGAGATCACCGGGCTCCTCGCCTACCTCGCCGCGCCGCTTACGGCTCCGCCACGCACGGACGGCGAGGCGCCGTACGCCGGACCCGAAGACGACGGAGCCGAAGACGCCGGACCCGAGGGCCCCGGACCCGAGGACGCCGGCCACGGGTCTGACAACGCCCGCTAGCGCGGGGCCCGTTGGCTCCGCACGGTCGCGGCGGGGGCGGCGTCCGGCCTTCCCGCGCGGCCCAACGCCCTTGTCCGCGAACCGGTTCCGCCGGGCCGAACCGTTTCGCCCGGGGCATCCGGGGTAGCCGCGCGGCCAGAGACGACGCATCCGACGAGGAGGCAACACTCATGGCCGGCATAAGCGGTTGCATCGCCCTGATCGTGGTGGGGGCCGTGCTCACCTTCGCGAGCGACTGGCACGTGGACAACGTCAACCTCGATGTGGCGGGCGTGATCATGATGCTCGCCGGACTGCTCGGACTCGGCGTCTACCGCAGCGTCCTGCGCCGCCGCCGCGTCCCCGCCCTCCCGGTGATCGACGAGACCCGCGACCGGACCTGAGGCGGTCCGGCCGGGGCCGGGCCGGGTGTCAGTCGAGCTCTCCGACTGCTTCCAGGTGCTGCCAGAAGTCCCGGATCATCCGCTCGTCGACATCGGGCAGGGCCACGCCGAGCCGTTCCAGGGCGCGCACGGTCCGGTCGTTGCGGTAGGTGTCGGCCGGGAGGCCCTCGACATCCCCGGCATCCCCGGCATCCGAGGCGTCCGCCGCGTCCGCGGCTCGCGGCGCGTGCTCCGAGGCCTCGACGTGCTGCTGGAACATGTCCAGGTACGGCAGGAACGGCAGGTCGCGCCCCTCTTCGCTCGCCCGCCTGAGGCGGCGCAGCCACACGTCGAGCCCGACCGGTTCCGACCGCGTCCCGCGCCACGCGTCGAAGACCCGCAGGAACGCGCCCACACCGGTCTGCCGGGGGTGCTGGAGGTGGTGCACGGCGGCCGGTTCCGGGCCCTCCCCCGCCAGGGCGAGGGCCACCAGCGCGCGGGCCGCGACGTCGGCGGGCAGCAGGTCGACCCGCAGCGCGTCGCCCTCCGGGTAGCAGCCGAGGGCGGCGCAGCTGAGGAGCAGCCGGCAGAACATGTCGTCCGGGTTGATGGCGCCCCGCTCCGACTCCGCCCAGATCCGGCCTAGCCGGTAGACCCGCGCGGACGCACCGCGGGCGACGGCGTCCTTGACCATCAGGTCGGCCACCCACTTGCTCGCGAGGTAGCCGTCGGCGGCGCCGTGCCGCGCGTCCTCGACCGGGGAGTCCTCGGTGAGGAGCCTCGGTGTCGCCGCGCTGCCGAAGATGCCCAGCGTGGAGACGTGGTGGAAGCGCTTGGGCCGGCCCTCGGCCGCGAGCCGCAGCAGGGTGCGCGTGCCTTCGACGTTGGCCGCCTTCAGGCGCTCGTACGCCGACACGTGGTGCACGTACGCGCCCGAGTGGACGATCGTGTCCACCTCGTCCCGCAGCCCGCGCCAGTGCGCCGCGTCGATGCCGAGGCCTTCGCGGGCGAGGTCGCCGGGCACGAGGCGCACGCGCTCGGCGGCGACGCCCAGGTCGATGCCGTACGAGTCCAATACCGCGTGCAGGCGGGCACGCCCGGCCCGCTCCGTGTCGGCCCGTACCAGGCAGTGCACCTGGGCGTCGGTCTGCGCGAGGAGTTCCCGGAGCAGGAAGGCTCCCACGAATCCGGTGGCGCCGGTGAGCAGGACGTGGCGCGGGGGTGCGGCGAAGCCGCCGGCGTCCGGAAACCGCAGGCCGGGCGCGAGCCGCGCCTCCGACGGCGGCACGACCGAGGGCGCGCCGGACGCGCGGCCCGTCGCGCCGGCCGCGAGCAGGGCGGCGAGGTCGGCGGGCCGCGGGGCGGTGAGGAAGTCCTGCACGGCGATGCGGGCACCGAGTTCGGCGGCGACGCGGGCGAGCAGCCGCACGATCAGCAGGGAGTGGCCGCCGAGGGCGAAGAAGTCGTCGTCGACGCCGACCCGTTCCGCGCCCAGCACCTCCGCGAACAGGGCGCACAGGGTCTCCTCCTGCGCCGTGCGCGGGGCCCGGTACGCGCCGGTGCCGGTGGTGGGGTCCGGGGCGGGCAGCGCGGCGCGGTCGAGCTTGCCGTTGGGGGTGAGCGGGAGCCGGTCCAGGGCCACGAAGGCCGAGGGGACCATGAAGTCGGGCAGCCGCGCCGCCACGAAGGCGCGCAGCGCTCCGGCGTCGACGGCTTCCCCCGTGGTGTAGGCCACGAGTTGTTTCCCGGTGGGCGCGTCCCGCACGACGGCCGCGGCCCGGGTCACGGCGGGATGGGCGGCGAGGGCGGCCTCGACCTCGCCGGGTTCGACGCGGAAGCCGCGGATCTTGATCTGGGTGTCGGTGCGTCCCGCGTACTCCAGTTGCCCGTCGCCGTTGCGGCGGGCGAGGTCGCCGGTGCGGTACATCCGGGAGCCGGGCGGCCCGTAGGGGTCGGCGACGAAGCGTTCGGCGGTCAGCGCCGACCGGCCGAGATAGCCGCGGGCGAGGCGGCCCGCGACGTACAACTCGCCGACGACACCGGCGGGAACGGGCTTCAGCCAGGGACCGAGCACGTAGGCGCGCATGCCGGGCAGCGGGGTGCCGATGGGCGCGCTGCCCCCACCGCTCCGGGTGCCGTCGGCGGTGAAGGCGGTGGCGTAGAAGGACTCCGTCTGGCCGTAGGCGTTGACGATCCGGACGCCGGGGAACGCCTTCCGCGCGCGCCGGACGAGGGTCGAAGGGAGGTGCTCTCCCGCGAAGACGAGGGTGTCGACGCTGGTGGTGGGGGCGATCTGGTCGAGGAGCTCGGTGAACGCGGACGGCACGGTGCTGATGAGGCTGCCGTTCCAGGTGCCGCGTTCGGCGAGTTCGAGCACGTCCTGGGCGAGGTCCAGGGTGCCGCCGTGGCACAGGGTGGTGAAGGTCTCGAAGACGGACACGTCGAAGTTGATGGAGGTGGAGGCCAGCACGGGCGAACCGGCTCGGATGCCGGTCTGGTGCGCGAGGTGGTGGATGCCGTGGGTGAGGGTGGCGTGGTCGAGCAGGACGCCCTTGGGGGTGCCGGTGGAGCCGGAGGTGTACATCACGTACGCCAGCGCGCGGGGGTCCGGGCGGCCGCCGGCGGGCGCGGGCGGCCGGCCGGGGGTGACCGGGGCCGGGCCGGCGCCCGGCCCGCGGGGCGCGTCGGGGTCGCCCAGGTACAGGACCGGGACGGTGGCTTCGGGCAGCACGCCGGCCGTCGCCCTGTCGGTGAGGATCAGGGCCGGGGCGGCGTCGCCGAGGATGAAGTCCAGGCGTGCGCTCGGGTACTTGGGGTCGATCGGCAGGTAGGCGGCGCCCGCCTTGAGGACCGCGAGCAGGGCGACGACCAGGTCGGGCGAGCGCGGCAGCGCGAGGGCCACCACGGTCTCCGGGCCGGCGCCGTGGGCGGCCAGTTCCCGGGCGAGGCGGTCGGCGCGCGCGTCGAGCTCCGCGTACGAGAGGGCTTCGCCGTCGCAGACGAGGGCGGTCGCGTCCGGTGTCGCCGCCGCCTGCCGCTCGAAGAGCTCGGGGAGCGTCGCCGTCGGGGCCTGTGCCTGAGGCCGGGCAGGCGCGTGAGCCTCGACATGAGCATGAGCATGAGCCTGCGCCCGCGTGTGCGTGTGCGTCTGAGCCTCTGCCTGGGTGGCTCCGATGCCTCGGAGGAAGTGGTCGCGGTCCGCCGGGGGCAGGACGTCGACGCGGGCCAGCGGCTCGTGGGCGGCGGTCAGGACCAGGCGCAGGACGTCGGGCAGGCACGCGGCGATGTGGTCGACCGTGGCCCGGTCGAGCGCGGACGGCCGGTACTGGAGCGACAGGCTCAGGTGCGGGGCGAGAGCCGCCATCAGGCTGAGCGTGTAGTGGGTGCCGGTGAACGGGCGCAGGCCCGTGATGGCGATCCCGGCCGCCGTGGCCGCGTCGGCGGCCTCGTCCTCGTCCACCGGGTAGGACTCGAACACCACGAGCGTGTCGAAGAGTTCCTTGAGGCCGGTGGCCTGCTGGATCGCGGACAGGCTGTAGTGGTGGTGGTCGAACAGGGCGGCCTGCCGCTCCTGGAGCGTGGTCAGGACCTGCGCGAACGAGGTGCCAGGGGCGCACCGTACGCGTACCGGCAGGGTGTTGATGAACAGGCCGACCATCGACTCGACACCGGCGACGGCGGGCGGGCGTCCGGAGACGGTGGCTCCGAAGACCACGTCGTCCCGGCCCGTGAGCCCGGCGAGCAGTACCGCCCAGGCGCCCTGGACCAGGGTGTTGACGGTCACGCCGAGCTCGGTGGCACGGCGTTGCAGAGCCCGGGCATCCGCCGCGTCCAGCGCCACCTCGACCTGCTCCAGGCCGGTGTGCTCGAAGCCGCTCTGCTCGACGCCGGTCCGCTCGAAGCCGGACGCATCGAAGCCGGGCGTATCGAAGCCGGGCGTATCGGCGGAGCCGCGCTGCCGGGCCGGCATGAGGCTTTCGTGAGCGACGGAAACGCCTAACGGACGCAATGGGATCATCCCCCAGATGACGGGTGCGGTGTCGGCGAGGGGGTTCGCGGCTGTGTCGGGCCGCCCTCCACTCGCCCTGCGAGGGCAGCAGAAGGGAGCCCCCTGAAGGCAGTTAACGTATCGATAGCGCGTGATGTCCAGACAAGTACGGCAGCGGCAGCGGCAGGGCATGGGCCCGGGGCGGGTGGGGTAAACAGGCGCAGCACGGCCGGCGGCCTCGGTGGTCGGGACGTAGGCGGTGGGGCGAGGTGTCCCGGCGCCGGGACACGGGAATTCGACGGAAACGGCGACCACGGCCACGGCCACGGCCACGACCACGACACGTCCACGACGGCGGCCACGACGGCGACACCGCCGTCAGCCTGCTCCGATGTGGAGCGCAGGTGGCCGGTTGGTGACTGGTGGCTGTGGGGCTTCTGTGGTTGTACGGGGCCGTGTTGCGATTGGGGCGCCCTCGGGTCTCACCGCAATCACGATCTCCCCACCAAGGTCTTTTCGCGCAGGACCGACCCCGTGACGACCGTAGATTGTTGATCACCGCAGTTCTCCGTGAGCGCCTTCCCATCGTCGCGCGCCCGGGCTGCCGTCTTGTGAGTCCTAGGGGAGATCCAGCCCATGCGTACGACCCTCGTCCGCCGTTCTGTCATGACCGCGTCCGCCGTGTGCCTGGCCCTGGTGGCCACCGCCTGCGGCTCGGACGAGCCCGCCGCGAAGGACGGGGCCAAGAGCCCGTCCAAGGACGGCTCGTCCGCCCCGGCGGCGAAGGCGCTGACATCGGCCGAGCTGGAGAAGCTCGTGCTGGCGCAGGGCGACGTCCCCAAGCACCAGATCACGAAGTCGAAGGAAGTGATCAAGAGCTCCGACATCGTGACCGACAAGGCCGAGTGCAAGCCCATCGGCGACGCGATGATGCTGCTCCCCGTCGGTACGGCGGCCGCGTCGGCCGCCCGGGTCGCGGCGGGCGAGCCCACGAAGCCGGGCGACCTGCTGTCCGTCACGGCCACCTCGGTGCTCATCGCCTCGTACGAGGGCGATGGCGCCGAGCAGGCCGTCGCGCAGCTCAAGAACGCCGGCCAGGCCTGCGCGGGCGGCTTCACCGTGACCGCCAAGGGCGAGAAGAACGAGGTCACCGGGCTCGCCCCGGCCACGGTCACGGGCGGCGACGAGGCCGTGGCGGCGACCGTGTCCCGGAAGCTCGACGGCGAGTCCGCGCAGACCAAGCTGGTGGTCATCCGCAAGGGCAACACCCTGGTGACCCTGCACGCGATCAACTTCTCCGGCAAGACCGAGCTCCCGACCGCCCTCATGGAGGCCCAGCTCAAGAAGCTGGGCTGACGGCACGGCCCGGGGCCGCTCGACGGGGGTCGCTCGCCCGGGCGGGCGACCCCGGGGCGGAACCGGGCACGTGGGTACTGCATCCTTCTCTCCACAGGCGCCCGGCCGGGGCGGCCGGTTCGGGGGGAAGACAACGATGCTGGACGTGGAAGGAATCGGGGGCGCGTTCGGTGTCGTCTTCGGGATGATCGGGCTGCTGTTCGCGGCCATCGGGGTGACCATGGCGGTCGTCCTGGTGCGCCGGACGGTGCTGCGCAGCCGGACTCTGGCGCGCGGGCTGACCGCGGAGGCCCGCTGCCTGGACACGTACGTGACGCAGCACCGGGACACCGAGCACAGGCGCCGCACCGCCCGCCACGTGATCCTCGGCTTCCGGACCCAGGACGGGCAGGACATCCGCTTCGAGGACACCTCGGGCGTGCCGCGCGTGGTCGGCGACTTCGTCCCGGTCCGCTACCTCGCCCACCGTCCGCAGCAGGCGGTGGCCCTCGGTCCGGTCGCTCCCGGGCTGCGGATCGGGACGGTTCTCGGGCTGGCGTTCTGCACGGTCTTCGCGTGCGTCGGGCTCTTCTTCGCCGCGATCGGCTTCGGCGTGGGGTACCTGGCGGGCACGTCGGACCTGCCGGGTGACCCCGACGAGGTGTTCACGGAAACCGTCACCCGGCCCTGACCTTTCGACCTGGACACCGGCACCACCCACCGCCTCCCCGCGGGCCGGCGTCCCCTGGGCATCGCCGTTCTCCGACCGGCAGACCACGCAGGGATCGCGCTGGTATTCCAGCGGTGGATCGTCATCACGCCGGTGGTCGCCGACACTTGCCCGAGGTGGAGCCCGGGTGGCGGACAGCGTGGGGGACGTGCTGCGGGCCCACGGGACGGACGCGGTCGCCGCCCGGCCCGCCGAGGAGGAGCGGCAGCCGCCGGGAGCGTGATCCCGCGGGCCGGATCACAGGCTCGCGAAGAGGTCCTCCAGGGGCGCCGGCACCCGTGCGTCGTCGAGGGCCTCGACGAGGAGGTGGCCGTAGCGGATCTTGCGGCCCTTCTTCGTGCCGAGGAAGCGGCGCAGCTGCTGCTGCCGGGGGCGGCCGTGCTGGGCGGGCTGGCGCAGGAAGGTCTGCCAGGCCCGGAGGTCGCCCTCGGCACTGACGACCTCCTCGACCCGGTCCGTGCCCAGCGCGCGGATGAACTCGTCCTCCAGGTCCGCCCCGCACACGAACACGTCCCGGTGCGAGGCCCCCGCCCGCGCCAGGCCGCGGTCGAAGAACGGCTGTTCCCGCGCGTCGCACAGCCCCACCAGGCGCAGGCCGAGACCGGGCGGCCCGAGGAGACCGGCGTAGCGGGCGACGTTCATCGCCCCGCCCATCGACACCACGCACACCCCCTCGGCGGCGAGGTCGCGGCCACGGCGAGCGGCGAGCGCCTCGACCGCCGCGAGGTCGCTCAGCCCCTCCAGCAGCACCGCCGTACGCACTCCCAGCCGCGCCGCCAGCTCACCGGCCGTCGGCCCGTCGGGCCCACCGGCAGCCCTGCGGGCGATCTCGTCCCTGAACGCTTGTATGTCCGCCATGCAGCGAGTCTGCATCTCCGCAGACGGCCCGGCACGGAATTTTCGACAGGGGCAAGGGCCCGGGGGCGGCGCCGTTACGGCGTGCCGGTCAGGGCGAGGCGGAACGTGGTGAGGACGGCGGCGTGGTCCGAGGGCCAGCCGTTGTGGCGGACGTCCGGCCAGGGTCGGGGGGATCCGGCGGTCACCGTGGTCGAGCCGGTGACGGTGAGGGCGCGGCCCGCGCAGAGGACGTGGTCGATGCGGTCCTGGGGCTCCGGGCGGCCGCTGCCGTCCTCGTGGAACGGGTGGACGGGCGACCAGGTGGGGCCGGGTTCGGTCACCGGGTCCGGGTGGGCCTCGCGGAACGAGTCGCGCAATCCGGCGGCCTCGACGGCCCGCGAGACGGGCCAGGCGACCGGCCCGTAGCCGGCGTGCAGCGGCGCGGCGGCGTCCGTCCAGTCCAGGTGCGAGGGGGCGTTGAAGTCGCCGAGCAGCAGCACGGGCGTGGTGTCTCGCTGCGCCAGGTCGTCGGCCATGTCGGTGAGGACGGCCTCGATCTCGGCGACCCGGTGCGCTTCGTGCTCGCGGGTGAGGAGGGTGGCGGCCGGCAGCCCGGCGAAGTGCGCGTCGTACGGGCCGTACGGGGTGTGGTTGAGGTGGGCGTTCCAGACCGCGACCTCCTGGCCGTGGGGCAGCCGGACGCGGGCACCCATGCCGCCGTAGAAGCCGGGGGCCGGGTCTCCGAGGGTCCCGGTGATGGTGTGGCGGGTGAGGACGGCGAGGTTCGGCCCGGCCTGGTGGTGGTCCCAGCCGAGCGCGTCGGCGAGTTCCCGGGCGGCGTGGGCGCCGGTCTCCTGCAGGCCGACGATGTCGGCGTCCGACTCCAGCAGGGTGATGAGCTGCTTGTCGCGGGCGCCGTCGACGCGGTCGCCGCCCAGCCAGAGGTTCCACGTCATGACCCGCAGCTCGGCCGCCCCTGCGACCTCTTCGGCTGCTGCCGAAGCCGCCGTGGCCACCGTGGGGATGTGCACCGTCACGGTCGCCATCTCGTCCGCGGTCACGGTGATACGGGTCCCCGAGCCCGCCGGGTCCGCTGCCGACACGCCCACGCCCGTCGGGACGCCGGTCAGTTCACCGCCGGGCGTGATCCGCGCCCACGCCGGCCCCTCGCTGATCCGCCACCGCACCGCGTCGGCGTCCGCGACCCCCCGCAGCAGCCCGCCCAGCGCGCAGCGGTACGGCTGTCCCGGTACGGCCGGGCGGGCCCGGAACTCCCGTACGAGGAAGTGCGGCCGGGGCTGGAGTGTGGCGAGCAGGGCCGGGGTGACGCCCGTCAGGGAGGCGCGTACGAGCCGGCCCGGGGCGTGGGCGATGGGCGCGAGGGAGGGCACGGCGAGCACCGGGCAGCCGGCGGCCTCGGCGGAGGTGACACCGGTCATGGTGTCTTCGACGGCCACGCAGGCGGCGGGCGGCAGGCCGAGCGCGCGGGCGGCCTCGCGGTACGGGTCCGGGGCGGGTTTGGTGCGCTCGGTGTCCTCCGCCGCGAAGGTGACGGTGAACCGGCCGGCCCCCAGGGCCCGTACGACGAGGTCGACGACGGACCGCGGCGAGGCCGAGACCAGGGCGATCGGGATGCCCCGGGCGTGCAGGTCGTCGAGGAGCGCGAGGGCGCCGGGCCGGGGTTCGATGCGGGCCGACACACGGGCGGCGAAGGCCTGGTGGAGCTCTTCGGCGACGTCGGCCGCGGGACGGCCGGTGCCGGACGCGGTGTGCAGGTGTGCGGCGGTGTGTTCGACGGGCCTGCCCAGCACGTCGGGCAGGTCCCGGTCGGTGACGGTGTACGGGAGTCCGGCCGCGACCTCCCCGACCGCGTCCCACCACAGGCCCTCGGTGTCCACGAGCGTGCCGTCCATGTCGAAGAGGACGGCTCTGGGCAGGACCGGGTCGGGCGCGGCGGCGGAGGCGGGAGCGGTCACGGGGGCGGTCACGGGGTTCTCTTTCTGCTGGTGGAACGGTTGCCGGGCGGGGCCGGGTCAGGCGGGGCGCGGGGCGGTCAGCACCGGGCCGTGGGGCAGCGCGAGGGACACGGCCGCTCCCGGGGGCAGGGCCGCGGCGGCCGGGGTGGGCAGGTCCGCCTTGACGGTGGTGCCGTCGGCGAGCCGGACGGTCAGCCGGGTGGTGGCGCCCAGGAAGGCGGTCGCGGTGACGTGGGACGCGCCGTACGGATCGGCGTCGACGCGTACGGACTCGGGCCGCAGCAGCACGTCGACGCGGCCGCCCTCGCCGGCGGCGGGCTCGCCCTGGACGGGCAGGTGGTGGCCGAGGACCTCCACCGTGCGCCCGTCGGCGGCGATGCGGCCGGGGACGCGGCTGGTGGTGCCGACGAACTCGGCGACGAAGGCGGTGGCGGGGCGCTCGTACAGCTCGGCGGGGGCGGCGATCTGCTCCAGTCGGCCACCGCGCATGACCGCGACCCGGTCGGCCATGGAGAGCGCCTCCTCCTGGTCGTGGGTGACGAAGAGGGTGGTGATGCCGAGTTCGAGCTGGAGGCGGCGGATCTCCTCGCGCAGGTTCGTGCGGACCTTGGCGTCGAGCGCGGACAGCGGCTCGTCGAGGAGGAGGACGCGCGGGCGCAGGGCCAGGGCTCGGGCGAGCGCGACGCGCTGCTGCTGGCCGCCGGAGAGCTGGTGGGGGTAGCGGCCGCCCTGGTCGGGCAGGCCGACGAGGTCCAGGAGTTCGGCGGCCCGGGCGCGGCGCTCGGCGGGCCGCACCTTGCGGATGCGCATGCCGAAGGCGACGTTGTCGGCCGCGGTGAGGTGCGGGAAGAGGCTGTACGACTGGAAGACCATGCCGGCGTCGCGGCGGTGGGCCGGGACGGCGGTGATGTCCTGGCCGTCGACGAGGACCTGGCCGGAGTCGGGGTGTTCGAAGCCGGCGAGCACGCGCAGGGCGGTGGTCTTGCCGCAGCCGGAGGGGCCCAGGAGGGCGAGGAGTTCGCCGGGACGGACGGTCAGGTCGAGGCCGTCGAGGGCGGTGGTGGTGCCGAAGGAGCGGCGCAGGGCGCGCAGTTCCACGGTGGCGGCCTGGGTGCCGGCGGCCGTGGGCGCGGGCGTGTGGAGGGTCTTGGGCATCGGCTCGGTCACTTCCGGAGGGTGGTGCGCTGGCGTGCGGTGGGGGACGCGGTGGTGTCACGGCCGCCGAGGGAGGCCAGGGCGAGCAGCAGGATCCAGGTGAGGACCAGGCTGAGGACGGACACGGCGACGGACAGCTGGGCCTGGGAGCCGCTGATGCCGACGATCCACACGGCGAAGGGGCCGAATCCCAGCAGTTGGGCGACGGTGAACTCGCCCAGGACCAGGGCGAGGGTGAGGAAGGCCGCGTTCATCAGGGCGCGGCGCAGGTTGGGCAGGACGGCCAGGAGCAGCGCGCGGACGGGTCCGGCTCCGCAGCTGCGGGCGGCTTCGACGAGGGTGCGTACGTCGACGGCGCGCAGTCCGGCGTCCAGCGCGCGGTACACGAAGGGCAGTGCCATCACGGTGTAGGCGAGAACGAGGACCACGGGGAAGTCGGGGTTCTGGACGGCCACGAAGGTCTGGAAGAACGGTGTGGCGGCCAGGTGGTCGGGGCCCCATCGCAGGACGGTGCCGATGCCGGCGACGAAGGCGATCGGGGGGACGACCAGCGGCAGGGAGCAGACGGTTTCGACGACGGGGCGCAGCCGGGGCGCGCCGAGCCGCAGCGCGACCATGGCGGGCACCATCAGGAGCAGCACGAGGGCGATGGTGGCGGCGGCGAGGCCGAGGGAGAGCAGCAGGCTGGTCGCGAAGCCGTCCGCGGAGAGGATCTTCCCGTACGCCTCGAAGGTGATGCCCTGGGCGGGCACGTCGACGGTGAAGATCACCGAGGCGGCGAGCGGGACGAGGAAGTAGAGGCCGGCGAGGGCGAGGGTCAGGCCGCGCCAGGGGAACCGGCGGGCCGGGGCGGCGGCCGCGCGGGCCGGAGTCCGTACGGGAGCGGGTACGGCTTCGGGCGCGGCGGCGGGGGCGGCTTCGGTCAGTCGAGCCATCGGGCGCTCCGTCGTTGCAGGGGCAGGTACACGGCCATGACCAGGCCCGCCACGACGACCATGTCGAGGCTGAGGGCGAGGGCCACGTTCTCCTGGCCGACGAGCACGTTCCCCGAGATGGCGTCGGCGATCTGGAGCGTGACCAGGGGAACGGAGCTGCCGACCATGGCGGCGGCGGTGGCGTAGGCGGCGAAGGCGCTGCCGAAGAGGAGGACGAGTCCGCCGAGGAGGGAGGGCGCGAGGACCGGCAGGGCGACGTGGCGCCAGTACTGGACGGTGGTGGCGCCGTTGTTCTGGGCGGCTTCGCGCCACTGGGTGCGCAGGCCGTCCAGGGCAGGGGTGATGGTGAGCACCATGAGCGGGATGAGGAAGTACAGGTAGGTGAGGGTCAGTCCCCAGAAGCTGTACAGGCTCCAGCCGCGCTCGGCGAGGCCGAATCGCGTGGTGAGCACGCCCGCGTTGCCGAGGGTGGCGACGAAGGCGAAGGCGAGGGGGACGCCGCCGAAGTTGGCGAGGACGCCGGAGGCGGTCAGGACGGCTTCGCGCAGGGCGCGGAACGGGGACGCGACGACAGCCTGGGCGATCAGCAGTCCGAGTACGGCGGCGAGGACGGCGGAGACCGCGGACAGCTTGACGCTTCCGATCAGGGCGGTCAGGTAGGCGCCCTGGAGGGAGGCGGTCAGGTTGGCGGTGGTGTAGGCGGTGGCTCCGGTGGCGGGGTCCTTGACGGTGAAGGCGCCGTTGAGCATCGCGACGGCCGGCAGGCCGAAGGCCACGCCGACGAAGAGGAAGAGCGGCAGCAGGGGCAGGAGGCCCAGGGCGCGGCCCCGCCCGGCCCGTCCGGCCCGGCGGGGCCGGGCGGCGGCCCCCGCCGCGACCGGGGCGGACCCGGTCGCGGCGGGGTCCGGCAGGGCCGCGGAGGCGTCTGCGCGGCGTGCGGTGTGTACGTCGTTCACCCGGAGACGGCCTTGCCCCAGCCCTGGGCCAGCGTCTTCTTCGCCTCGGCCTGCTGCTGCTCGGTCGGGAAGGTCGGGTTGCCGGAGACGGCGGGCAGCTTGTCGGCGGCCTCCTTGTTCAGGGTGCCGTCCTGGCGCATCGCGCCCATCAGCGCGGGGCGCGCGTAGCCCGCGAGGTAGTGGTTCTGGCCCTCGGCGCTGTACACGTACTCCTGCCACAGGCGGGCGGCGGCCGGGTGCGGGGCGTTCTTGTTGATCGCCTGCGAGTAGAACTGGGCGAACTTGCCGTCGGCGGGGACGACGACCTTGAATTCGAGGCCCTTCTTGGCGAACTCCTGCGCATAGCCGGCGTTCAGGTAGTCCCAGTCGATCGAGATCGGGGTCTCGCCCTTCTCGATCGTCGCGGGCGAGGACTCGACGGGCGTGTAGTTGCCGGCCTTCTTCAGTTCGGCGAAGAAGTCCAGGCCGGGCTGGATGCTGTCGTAGGAGCCGCCCTTGGCGAGCGCGGCGGCGAAGACGCCGGCGTACGCCGAACCGGACTTGGTCGGATTGCCGTTGAGGGCTACCTTCCCCTTGTACTCGGGCTTGAGCAGGTCCGCGAAGGTCTGCGGGCAGTGCTTGACGCGCTTGGCGTCGCAGCCGATGGAGACGTAGCCGCCGTAGTCGTTGTACCAGCGTGCCTGCGGGTCCTTCTGCCCGACGGGCAGCTTGTCGTACGAGGCGACCTTGTACGGGGCGAGCAGGCCCTGCTGCGCGGCGCTGATCGCGAAGGAGCTGCCGAGGTCGAGGACGTCGGGGGCGCGGCCCTGGCCCTTGCGGGAGGTGACGGCGTTGATCTCGTCCTGGCTGCTGCCGTCGGGGTTCTCGACGGTGACCTTGATGCCGTACTTCTTCTCGAAGCCGTCGAGCAGGGCGCCGTAGTTGGCCCAGTCGCGGGGCAGGGCGATCGCGTTGAGTCCGCCCTCCTTCTTCGCGGCGGCGACCAGGGCGTCCATGCCGCCGAGGTCGGCGGCCGAGACGGCCTGGGCGGCGTTCTTGCCGGCCCCGCCGTTCTTCCCGGTGCCGGCCGCGCCGGTGTCGGCGGCACCGCAAGCGGTGAGGGCGAGGGTGGCGGCTGCGATGCTGCCGACGAGGACTGCGGTCCGCCGAGGGGACACGGTCACGTTCTCTCCTGAGGGGACGCCCGCGAGGGAACGGGCGAGCTGTGGCTTCGATCAACTTGTCCGAACAAGTTGACGCCAGTAGGCCCGGCCCTGATGGCCTTCCGGTGAACGGCGGCCGAAGTCGGGCCGGTGCCCGATGAACACTCCAGATAGCCAATCAGCCAGGAAACGAAGGGTTCCAGCCGCACTCTTCGCGCAGCTCACCACAATCCGGACAGTCGCCCGACGGCGGCTCCACAGCCCTGCCGACAGCTGCGTGCATGGTGCACACTGTGTGCACGGCAACTGGTGGAGGGGGCAGCAGCATGGCACCGCGGCACGAGCAGGTCGCCGACGAGTTGAGGCGGGCGATCGCCCGTGAGGAGTTCCCGGTCGGCGCGCAGCTCCCGTCGGAGACACAGCTCGCGGCCCGGTACGGCGTCTCCCGCGGCACCGTCCGGCAGGCCGTGGCGACCCTGACCGCGGACGGCATGATCGGCTCCCGCCAGGGCGCACGCCACGTGGTCCTGGCCGGCCGCCGCAGCCAGAGTTTCGCCGAGCTGCGCAGCTTCGCCCAGTGGGCCGAGGCGATGGGCCGCGAGGCCACCGGCTCCGTCGTCTCCTCGGAGTACCTGCCCGCCTCGTCCGAGGACGCGACCCGGCTCCAGCTGGCCGAGGGCGTGCCCGTCCTGCACGTCCTGCGCGTGCGCGGCCTGGACGGCGAGAACGTCCTGCTGGAACGGACCGTGTACGCGGACTGGGTGGCGCCCTCCGTGGCACGTATCCCCGCCGACTGCCCGTCCGTCACCCGGCGGCTGTACGAGGACGACGGACTGGTCTTCGCGTACGGCGAGCACCTCATCGACGCGGTCGCAGCGGGCGCGCTCGACGCCGAACTCCTCGGCGTACGGCGCACGAGCCCGCTGCTGCGGGTGCGGCGGGTCACGACCACGCAGACCGGCCGCCCCGTCGAGTGGTCCGACGACCGGTACCGCTCCGACGCGGTGAGCTTCAGCGTGCACAACTCGATAGGCGCCAACCCCCTGGCCCGCCGCACCGGCCCGGGACTCACACCGTCCTGATCCCCGGCCCGCGCGACGGGCCCGGGTGGTCACCGTGATCGTCACAGTTCGTCAACGGTGCCAACCGAACGGGCGGGTCCGCCCCTCTCACCGTGGGGGGCCGACGGCCCCGTTCCCCTTTCCCCGTGCACCTGTTGAGGAGACACTCCACATGCCCGAGACCTCCACGTCCGTGATCCGGCGCCTGCGCGGCCGCGCCACGGGGCTCGCCGTGGCCGGTACGGTCCTCGCCCTCGCCGCCCCGGTCCCGGCGACGGCCCTGACGGCGGCGGCCGTGACGGCGGCGGTGCCGGTGGCGGACCGGGCCGGTGCCGCCGCGGCCGACCCGGTCTCCGTCCTGAAGTACACCGCGAAGGAACGCCGCGAAGCCCTCGCGTACTGGACTCCCGCCCGGATGAAGGCCGTCGGGAGGACCGTGGACCTCGGCCCGACCGGGCCGAAGTCCAAGCCGTGGCGGGGCACCGTCCTCAAGAGCGTGGGGCGGCTCTTCTTCGTCAACGCGAGCGGCGCCGACACCTGGTGCACGGCCACCGCCGTGCGGAGCGCCAACCGTTCGACCGTGATGACCGCGGCGCACTGTGTGCGCCGGGGCTCCTCCCCCTTCAACACCAACACCTCGATGGTGTTCGTCCCCGCCTACGGCAAGGGCAAGGTTCCGTACGGGGCGTTCGCGGTCCGCTCCGCCGCGACCCCGCGCACCTGGCAGACGGACTCCACCAACGACATGTCCGCGCTGACCGTCGACGCCGGCCGGAACGGGAAGAAGCTCACCGACGTCGTCGGAAGCCAGGCCATCGCCTTCCACCGGCCCGTCGGCGCCGCCGTCTCCGCCTTCGGCTACCCCGCCACCCGCCCGCAGCGGGGCGAGGAGCTCCTGCACTGCGTCGGCACCGCGAAGAAGGAGCACGGCACGCAGTTCATCCCCTGCGACATGAGCGGCGGCTCCAGCGGCGGCCCGTGGCTGGCCGACTTCGACGCCGCCACCGGCAAGGGCGTCCTGATCTCGGTCAACAGCGCGCTGGACTCCCTGACCCCGACCAAGATGTACGGGGAGATCTGGCGGGACACGGCGAAGAAGGTGTACGACCGGGCCCAGCGCGGCTGACCCGGCACCCCGAGCACACCACCGCCTCGCGACCGGTCCCCACGCAAACGAAACGGCGGGCACTCGTGTGAGTGCCCGCCGTTTCGGGTCTGACGGATGTCACGGCGAATGACGTGCCGTCAGCCCTCCTGCTCCGCCCCTGCCTCCAGGAACTTGCTGTACACCACGTGCATCAGCGCTGCGTACGCGTGCTGGGAGCGAGCGATCTCCTGGGTTTCCGGACCGCCGTTGTCGCTCAGCCTCTCGATGCGTTCCAGGACCTCTTCAAGGAACGCGAGAACATCCGGAACCGCCGGCTTGAAGATGCCGCGCTCGACGAAGCGGATCACTGTCGTCACATATTCGTCCGCGAGGGCCAGATCACTGCGAATCGTGATCGATTCCTCAAGGGGTCCGCTTCGCGGGAACGGCAGCGATCTCCACAACGTGTAAGCGTCCATGAAGCTCAGCAATGATCTGCCCATCCGCTCTAGTGGTCGTTGTCGTACCAGAAGGTGACGACCTTTCCGTTCGCGATGATGCCCCCCGGGCCACCGTTCGGGTCCGTGAACTTGACACCCCAGGAGCCGTCCGCGATCTGGACGCGCGCCTGATTCACCCTACTGCGGGCCGGGTTCGATTCGAGCCACGCCTTGGCGTCGGCCTGGTACTGCTGGGGAGTCTTCCCGAGCGTCAGACCGTGCTTGTCGAAGTGGTACTTGAACGTGGCCTCGGGGGTGTCGAAGCTCGCCGGGTGCCAGGTGTCCTGGACTCCGATCGGGCACGCGAACTCGTTGTGGACCAGTACCGGCGACGTGCCCGCGAGCACGTAGTAGGTGTGGATCTCGCCGACCGTCAGGTTGTACACCCGCATCGGCTCGGTCCACGCGCGCGTGCCGACGAGCTCCTTGAGCTCACCCTCCGGGGTGCGCAACCGGTCGCCGGCCCTGAGGTCGGCGGCGTCCACCCAGGCGTGCCGATCGGCAACCCAGAACCGGTGCCCGCCCGTGGCCGTGATGACGCCCGTGGCATCACCGGCGGCACCATCGGTGTCGATGGTGAGCTCGCGCAGGCTCTTCTCGCCCTCGCCGACGATCAGGTCGATGACGGCGCGGCCCGTGGTCCGGCCGGTCTCCGGGTCGGTGGCCAGAACCTGTTCGCCGACCCGCACGTCCTGGATCGGCTTGCGCGTGCCGTCGGCCATGAGAACCGGGGTGCCCGGCGCGAAGCTGTTCTTGGGCTTCGCACCCACCTCGCACCCGGGCGTCTTGCGGATCTTTTCGAGGATCTCCTCGCTCTTCGCAATCAGCTTCTTCGCAGCGGCTGACTTGTCGAGGAAGTCGTCGAGGCCGCCGACGATGCGAGCGATGGCCTTGGCGATCGCGGGCGTCTCCTTGATGACCTTGAGCGCCTTGCCCCACGGCAGGCTGCCGACCACAGCCCAGAAGCAGCTTTCGAAGTTGCCTTCGGTGAAGCACTTCTTGATGTCCTCAAAGAGGAGGTCGACAATGATCTGACCGCCGTTCTCGATGAGGAAGTCGACGATGTCCTTCTCCGCGAGCTGGCGGGCCTTCTCGTACTCCTCCGGCGAAATGCCCGCGCTCTTCAGCGCATCGAGCACGTCCTCGGTCAGCTTCGGGGCGTTGCCCTTGGTCTCGGCCTCCTTCGCCGCCGCCTCGCGGGCCTTGCGTTCCTGCTCGCGCTGGTACTCCTCGGCCTTCTTCGCCGCCTCGTCCGCCTCGCGGGCGTACGTGTTGGCGTTCTTCGCCGCAGCCTCCGCGGACTTCGCGTGGCCCTCCGCCGACTCGGCGAACTTGTTCGCGTCCGCGGCGTCCTTCTCGGCCTGGGCGGCTGCGCCCTGGGCGACGCTGGCCTCGTTCTCGGCGAGGGTGGCGGCGCTGTTCGCGGCGACCGCGTGGTTGTCGGCCTCCGCGGCGGCTCCGCGGGCGCGGGACGCTTCCGCCTCCGCCTGATTGGCGGCGTTACGGGCCGCGGTCGCGTCCGCGTAGGCCTGGTTGGCGGCCTGACGGGCCAGCTGCGCGTCGACCTGGGCCTGCGCGTCGGCCTGCTGGGCACGGGCCGCGGCCGCGCGGGCCTTGGCACCCTCCTCGGCGGCCTCCGCCGCCGACTTCATCGCGGCCGCGGCCGAACGCGCGGCGTCCGCCGACGAACGCGCCGCGTCCGCGGCGGCCTTGAACGCCGGGGCGACCTGGGCGTTGGCCCGCTTGGCCGCGGCCTCCGCGGCTTCGGCGGCCTTCACGGCCTCCGCGGCTTTCGCCTCGGCCGAGGCGACCTGCTCCGCGCCCATGTCCTGCGCGGCGGCGGCAACCGCGGCAGCGAAGTCCGCGTCGACGTCCTTGCCGGCGAACGGCGCGGTCAGCACGATGGCCGTGTTGGCGGGCTCGGCGATGCCGGCTGCCGTGCTGCGGGCCGCGGCGGACGCGGCGACGGCGATGCCGGCCTGCACCCGCGCCATGGCCGCCTCGCGGACGGCGCCCTGTGCCTCTTCCTTGGTGCGGTTCGCGGCCTGGAGCGAGTTGTTCGCCTCCCGGGCGGCGAGCCCGGCGAGCCGGGCGGCTTCGTGCGCGGCGATGCCGGCACGGGCCTCCTGGGCGGTGGCCTCCGCGGCCTTCTGGATGGCGCGCTGGGCGGCCGCGTGCGTGAGCGCCGCCTCCGCCTCCGCCTTGTTCGCCGCCGCGTTGGCGGCGGCGGCAGCGGCCTCGGCCTTGTTGGCGGCAGCGTTCGCACGGGCGGCGTGCGCGGTGGCCTCGGCCGCCGCGGCTCGCGCACGGGCAGCGGCACCGGCGGCTTCCGTCGCCGCGGACCGGGCGCGTACGGCCGCACCGCTGGCGGTGTTGGCGGCGCCACGAGCCTGACCCGCCGCCACACCCGCGGTGTCGGCGTCGGCGCGCGCCGCGTCGGCCGCGGCCCGGGCCACGCCCGCATCGATCGTGCCGCGGCCGGAGGCGGCGATCGCCTCGGTCGCCTTGGCACGGGCCTCCTGCGCCTGGTGCCGCTGCTCGGCCGCGTACGCGGCGTTGCGGGCCTCGCGGGCGTTGCCCTCCTCGGTCTGCGCCCGGCGGTCGGCCTCGGCGGCGATGCCGTCCTGGGCCTGGGCGCTGGCGCGGGCCGAGGCGGCGGTCGCGGCGGCGGCCTGGGCCTGCGCGCGGGCGGCGGACGCGGTCCGGGCCTCGGCCTCGGCGCGCGCACGGGCCGCGGCGGCGATGTCGCGCTCACGCTCGGCGCGGGCCCGGGCGGCGGCTGCGAGGTCCCGCTCACGCTCGGCGATCTTGCGCTGCTCGGCGGCTATCTGCGCCTGGCGCTGCGCCTCGATGCGGGCCTCGCGGGTCTTGCGGGCGTGCTCCCACGCCTCCCGCTCCGCCTGCTCGGCCGCAAGACGCGCGTCCTTCGCACGGGCGGCAGCGGTCGCGGCGATCTTCGCCTGCTTGTCGGCGGCCTCCGCCAGACGGGCCGCGGCCTTCGCGTGCTCCTCGGCGTTCGCACGCCACTTCTTGGCCTGCGCCTCGTGCAGCTCGGCCTGGTTCTTGGCGTTCAGTCCGGCCGCGTCGGCGGCCGTCGCGTCCACCGCGTGCTGCGCGGTCTGCGTGGCCTTCACCGCCGCGTCCGCGGCGGCCGCGATGCCCGCGGCGACCTCGGACCACTGGGTCCCGTGCTCCAGCCCGGTCTCCACCAGCACACCGGCCTGGACCTTCGCCTGCGCGGCGGCGACCCCGGCCGCCTTCGCGGCGTCCTCGGCGTAACCGACCTGACGGGCGACCTCTGCCTTGACCTGGGCGTAGTCCGACAGACGCTTGCCCGCCCGGTCCGCGGACAGCATCCGGTCGGCCTCACGCGAGGCCGAAGCCGCCGACGACATCGCGTTCGAGGCCTTCTTCAGCGCCTTGACGGCGTCGCCGTGCGCGGCGATGAGCTTGGTGCGGGCCTCGGCGGCGACGGCCGCCTTGCGGGCCAGCTCGCGGAGCTTCTCCGCGGCTTCCTGGGCCTCCTTCTGCTCCTTCTCGTAAGCGGCCCGGTCGTCGGCGTCCTGCTGCGCCGCGACCTGGTAGCCCTTCTCCAGGAACAACGCGATGACCGCGGCGTCCTTGGAGTCGAGGGCGGCCTGCGCGGCCCGCTTCACCGCGGGACCGCCGGCCGACGCCAGCATCTCGACGCGCTTGCGGTTCTCTTCGGCGCGCTTGGCGGCGTTCTGCTTGTCCGCCTCGTCGCGCTGCTTGGCGATGTCGGCGCCGAAGGCGAGGAAGTCGGCGCGGTCCTGCGCCGTGCCCTTCAGGACCCGCTCGACCTCCGCGTTGAAGAACGGGCCACCCGTCCCGCGGAGCTTCTCGATCTGCGCGCGGTTGGCAACGTCGGCGCCGGCGCGCTTGTCCTTCGCCCGCTGCCGGGCCTCGGCCTCGCCGCGTTCCAGGAACTCCCGGATCGCGTTCGGGTCGGCGCTCGCCAGTGCCTTCTTGGCGGCTTCCCGGACCTCTTCTTCCTCGTCGAACTCGGCGAAGTCCTCCACCAGTTGCCGGTCCCGCTCGTCGCTGATGCGGTCGAGCTCGGACTGCGCGGCGGGAGGCGCGGCGCCGGGCGCCGGCTTCAGCGCCGCGGCCAGCCGGTCCAGCGACGCCACGGTCTGCGTCAGCGACGCCTTCTGGTCACCTGCGGCGGTCGCGGCGGCGGCCTCGCCGGTGGCGGTGCCCAGCACCGCCACCACCACCGCCGCGGACACTGCCTTGCGTACGTTCGCGGCCACGCCCACGCGTAGCCCTCCGGCCCTGGGCCGGATCCTTCCCCACACGGGAAACCCCCTAGACGAATGGATCGAGAAACCCCCGCCCAGGTCAGCGGGCGGGGTGGTCGAATGGGGCGCAGGCCCTGCCCACGCCGCCGAAATGCCGTTCGGCCGGCCCCGGTCACGGGCCGGCCGGACCACCTGGGATCAGACCCGGGTACGGTCCTCGCCCTCCCGGGCGCGGTCGTACATGGCCTGCCAGAACGCCGCAGCTTCCTCGGCGCCGGCCTGTTCCCCGGCCCAGGCGTCCTGGTTGCCCTCGGCGGTGCCCGAGATGACCTTCCAGAGCTGCTCGGCGGACTCGCGGGACAGCGCGGCGATAGCCCGCCAGTTCTGCGCCTGCGCGGTGGCGGCGGCCTGTTCGGCCAGCCAGGCGCGCTGCGCCGCGCCGGCGTGCTCCGACACCGCCTGCCAGGCGCGCTCCGCCTCGGCGCGGGCCTTCGCGGCGTCGGCCGCGCCCTTGACGGCCGCCTCGGCGGCCGTGGCCTCGCGGATCAGACGCGTCAGCGCGTGGTGCCGCATCGTTTCCGCGTCGGCGACACGCACCCGGTACGCCTCCAGGTCCAGTGCCGCGCCGGTGGCCCAGCCGTAGCCGAAGAACTCCGCCACGTCCGGCTCCGCGGCACCGGGCCGCACGGCCCACTGCGCCGCGACCCGAACCTGCTCGCCCGGGTCCTGCTCACCGAGCGCGCGTACGAACTCGCGGTCCTTGGCGGCGACCTCCAGCCGCTGCTGCTCCCCCGCCTCGCGCGCCGTACGGTCGCGCCGCTGCGCGTCGGCGTACCCGGTCTTCACGAAAGCCGCCTGCTCGGCGGCGCTCCCCTTCAACGCCCGTGCCGCCGCAGCGCGCACCTCCGGGGAGAACCCCGTCGTGTGCGTCGCGGCCACCCGTTCGCAGAACGCCCGGTTGCGGGCGCGGGTCTCGCGCGCTCGCTGCCTCGCGTAGTCGAAGCCGCCGCCGGGCGCGAGCCACTCGAAGAGCGCCTCGTCGCCGCGGGAGCTGCGCAGCGCGTTCCACGCCGACGTGCGTACCTCGGCGGCCGGGTGCGTCTTCGCCGTCAGCGTGACCCGCTTGCGCGCCTCGGCGATCGCCTCGGCCAACTCGGGCGACAGCGTCTGCCCCGGCTGGTCGGCCGGAGCGAGGGACGAGGCGGCCGTCACGGACGAGGGAGCGGCCGTGCGGGCATCCGCCCAGGCCGGGGCCAGGCCCGCGACCGCGATTCCGCCGGCCAGCACGCCGGCGGTCAACGCCCGTGCACCCCAACACTGAAGACTCAACTCAGACCCCCCCTTTGAAACCGAATAACTGTTGTCGAAAACGTGCTGAAGCCGTGGAGGGGCAGGGCGCCGTACGGCCGGCCCTGCCCCTCCTCGACGTTCGGCGGGGTGCGTTTTACGCGCTCCGCCGGGCAGGCTCACTTGGCCTGCTGGACCTTCCACAGCTGGGCGGTGGACCGGTTGCAGGTCCACAGCTGGGTGTTGACGCCGTCGTCGGTCTTGGAGCTGGGGATGTCCAGGCACATCTCGTCGACGTGCTTGGGCTGCAGCTCGTACAGCTTCTCGACCGGGTCGACGAGCTGGAGTTCCCAGCGCATGTTGCCGCCGCCCGAGCACTTCCAGCTCTGGATGACCGCACCCGGCTTGATACCGCTGTTCTCGACCTCGATGCACTTGTCGCTGACCGCGGACCGCAGCTCGAAGCTGCCGCCGCCCTTGGCGACGGCCTTCCACTTCTGCGCGTTGGTACCCGTGCAGGTGTACTGCTGAACCGGCACACCGTCAGTGGTCTTGGAGCCTTCGAGGTCCAGGCACTTGCCGCTGTTCGCAGCCGTGATCGTAAGAACCGTCTGCGGCATGGCAGCACGGTTGCGCGCCTCCATCGCCGCGGCCTGCGCGGTGATGGCAGCCTCCGCCGCAGCCTCCGCGGGGTCACCCGAGGCAGCACGCGCAGCCGCGGCGGCACGGGCGGCCGCGGCGGCACGGGCGGCGGCCGCGGCGCGGGCCGCGTCGTCGGCGTCGTCAGCCTGAACGGCGGTCGCGGTACCGGCCAGCACCGCAACGGTGGCGCCTACCGCCAGAACGGCCTTGATGATCCGGGACATGATGGGATCCGTTTCCTCTCGCGTGTTCAGGATGCTCAGGCGGCCGAAACCGGCTTGATACGCCACTGCTGGGCGCTCGTGCCGTTGCACGCATACAGCTGCGCGATCGCGCCGTCGTCCTTGGCGCTGGACTTGATCTCCAGGCAGCGGCCGGGCTTGCCGATCAGGTGCGCGGGCCGCAGCTCGTACAGCTCCTTGGCGATGTCGACCATGATCAGACGCCAGCGCTGCTGCTGCTGGCCCACACACCACCACTGCTGCACGACGGTGCCGGTCTTGATGCCGGCGCCCTCCACATCAAGGCACTTGCCGGCATGCTTGAACTGCACCTCGAGGGTGCCCGCGCCGGTGGCCTTCAGATCGAACTGCTGGTTCTCCGCACCCTCGGCGCACGCCGACTGCACGGCGTTGACACCATTACGCAGACTGCCCGAGGGAACGGTCAGGCACTGGCCACTGTGCTGGGCCTGGAGCTGCACAGCCGCCGGGGCCGCGGCAGCCACCGGCTCGGCGCGCTGAGCGGGCTCGCCCGCGACAGCGAACGTCACACTGGCAGCGATCGCCGCGGCACCCGCGCCGACAGCCAGGACGGATCGAATGGTCCGGGACATGAGGTGATTTCCGTTCTGTCAGGTCTGAGAGGGGAAGGGCTCTGCGGCGCAGGTCAGCGCGCCAGCGGAGTGGCGATCTTCCACGTGGCGTCCTGGACGAACTCCGTCGCCGTGTCGAAACGGTTCGCGCCGCCGGCCTTGTTGCCCGCGTACATGTCGCCCCAGTGCTGCCGCAGGAAACGACCGGGCTGCCCCGCCGACTCGAACGAGATACCGGTACCGGACAGGCCCTTCTTCGCGCACCAGGAGGCGTCCTTGCGGAACTGCGCACTGTTGTCACTGGCCGTCAGCTTGACCCGCAGGTCCTTCTGGGCCAGGTAGTGGCCGGGCTTGCGGGCGGACTCGAAGGACCAGCAGCCGGGCTGCCCGCCCAGCGCGGGCACGATGACCCAGGTGCCGTCCTCACGGTCACTCTGCTTCGAGCTCGCAGAGACCGGGGCGAGGAAGGTTTCGCCGCCGTCGACGCTCGACTGGCGGACCACGAAGCCCGCCTTGCCGCTCACCGGCGCCAGCGTCTGCCGCCGGGCACGGTACTGACTGTCCTCCTTGAGGAACCCCGCGACCGCCTCGTCACTGCCCGCCAGCGCCTGCTTCGCCAACGCCACCAGGTTCGGATGCACACCAGTCTGCTCCGCAGCCGCCTGAATCTGCAGCGCAAGCCGCCGGTTCGCGTCAGCGATCTTCTTACGACGCGCCTCGTCGTCCTTCTTGTACGCCTCCTCCGCACCCGTGTGGATGTACGCCTTCCACACCGCCGGATCCGGGCTCAGAACCGCACGCTGACCCGCCGCATACAGCTCGCTCTCCTTCAGATCAGCCGGCACCGCACGCAACAGCTCACGAATGAAGTTGTCATCACTCAGAGCCAGCATCGCCTCGGACGGCGTGATCCGGAACAACGCAGCCGTATTACTGCGCGCAGCCAGCTCCTTACGACGCTCGGCCTCCGCCCGGTTCCTCTCCTCCAACTCCTTGATCTCCGCAGCCACATCACGCTGATGCGCCTCACGGGCACCATTGACGATGAACTCCAACCAAGCCGCCGGGTCACCGGCCAGAGCCTTCGCAGCGGCCGCGCGGACCTCAGGACCCGAAGCGGTGTGCCGCATCACGGCGCGGATGAAGTTGTCGTCACTGAGATCAAGCAGCTCAGGGCTGCTCGGAATACCGATCGTGATCAACGCCTGCGACTTCGCGAGGCGCGCCGCACGGGCGGCATCCGCCTTGTCCTTCTCACGCTGCTTGTCGACCGCATACGCCTCGTGGATGCCCGTGACGATGAACTGGACGTGGTCAGCGGCCAGCTCACTCGACATCGCAGCCTCGGCGGCCAGCCGCACGGCCTCGAAAGCCTCCCCGCCATCCCGGGCCTTCTGCCACAACGCATGGATGAAGTCGTGATCGCTCAACAGCAGCACGTCCGGGCTCGGATCCAGACGCACCACAGCAGCCGCATCCACCCGCTGCCTGTCATCAGTCCCGATACCTGAAGCCGCGGCCACCGCCCCAGCCGGAGCCGCAACAGCCACCAACGGCACAGCCATACCACTGACAGAAGCCAAAGCGGTAGCGGTCACGAGCCCGCGCGAGACAGCCCTCCGCACACGAGCGGAGTTCGAGTGACTCTTCATCATTCTGCTTTTGGATCCCCCTGCTAGGCCCCGCACGCAGTTCCCGATGCGTGCGGGTGGTCGGAGGCGCAGTCTCGGAGATCGAAAAGTGGCCAGTCAAAGTGGAATTGACCGCTCCTGTCCCCTCACTCACTGATTTGGCAGAGTATTGGGCGACTTAGCGCCAGTCTTTGGCTCAAATTCACGTTGCGGGAGGCCGAATCGAACCGCTCAGTAACTTGGAATGGCCGATTCCGAACGGCCCGACCGTCCACCCTCCCCCGAGTTACAGCGGGTGACCCGGGGTAACCAAGAGGCGCGGGCGGACAGTGTGGGCTGGTCCACACCAACGTTTACGGCGTCACTGACGGGGTATCATGCCGCACCCTCCGCGACGCCGCGACGCCGAAAATCCGCAAGACGAGACGGTTCGGATCGCAGTAGGCTGGTCGCATGTGCGTGCACTACTTCTTCCTCTGACCGAGCTGCGCGATCCGGACCCCGGCCACCGCGTCGCCGGCTCGCGCTGCCCGCCGCCAGGAAGCAGGTACCACGCCCGTAGAGGATTCCCATGCGCACCACCCATCCCACCGCCCGTCCCACCGCCGCCCCCGCCACCGCCGACCCGGCCGCCCCGGTCTCGCAGCTCGCCCTCGCCGACGTCTCCAAGACCTACGGCGACCGCACCGTGCTCGACCAGGTCTCCTTCACGCTGCGCCCCGGCGAGAAGGCCGCCGTCATCGGCGAGAACGGCTCCGGCAAGTCGACCCTCATGCGGCTGATCGCGGGGGCCGAGGCACCCGACCACGGCCGGATCACCCGCAGCTTCCCCGGCGGCACCGGCCACCTCGCGCAGACCCTCGGCCTCGGGCCGGACCGCACCGTACGGGACGCCGTCGACTCCGCGCTGCACGAGCTGCGGACCCTGGAGGCCCGCATCCGGGCCGCCGAGGCCGCACTCTCCGACGCCGGGCCCGCCGAGCTCGACGCGTACGGCGACCTGCTCGGCGCGTACGAGGCCCGCGACGGCTATTGCGCCGACGCCCGCACCGACGCGGCCCTGCACGGGCTCGGCATCGGGCACATCGGCCGCGAGCGGACCCTCGGCTCGCTGTCCGGCGGCGAGCAGTCCCGGCTCGCCCTGGCCTGCGTACTCGGCGCGTCCCCGGAACTGCTGCTGCTGGACGAACCGACCAACCACCTCGACGGACCGGCCGTGGCGTGGCTGGCGGAGCGGCTGCGCGCGCACCGGGGCACGCTGGTCGTCATCACGCACGACCGGGCGTTCGTGGAGGCCGTGGCGACTACCGTGCTGGAGGTCGACCGCGACCTGCGGACCGTCACGCGGTACGGGGACGGCTGGGCGGGCTACCGGGCCGCCCGGGCCGCGGCCCGTCGGGGACTCGAGCAGCGCCACCGGGAGTACCTCGACGAACTCGCCCGTACCCGGCGGCTCGTCGACGCCGCCGGAAGCCGGCTGGCCGGCACCGGCAAGGACCCGCGCGAGGGCTTCGGCAAGCACCGGCGCTCGCACGAGGCCAAGCTCTCCGGGCAGGTCCGGGCCGCGCGACGGCACCTGGACCGGCTGCTGCGGGAGCCGGTCGCGGCGCCGCCCGAGCCGCTCCGGTTCACCGCGCGCATCGACGAGGACGGTAGCGCCCTGCCGGAGGACACCCCGTACGTGGCGGAACTCGCCGCGGTCCGGGTCGACGGCCGGCTGAACGTGCCGGAGCTGGCGATCGGCCCGGGCGCGCGGCTGCTGGTCTCCGGCCCGAACGGGGCCGGCAAGTCCACCCTGCTGCGGGTGCTCGCCGGCGACCTCGCGCCGGACCGGGGCACGGTGCGGTGCGGGACGTCGGTGGGCTACCTCCCGCAGGAAGTCGCCTTCGACCCGGGCCGGCACCCGCTGCTGCACGGCTTCGCGGCCGGACGCCCCGGCGACCCTGAGGAGTACGCCGACCAGCTCCTCGGCCTCGGCCTGTTCCGCGCTGAGGACCTGCACGTGCCGGTTGCCGCGCTCTCGGTCGGCCAGCGCCGGCGGCTGGAACTGGCCCGCCTGGTGACCCGCCCCGCCGGGCTGCTCGTACTGGACGAACCGACCAACCACGTGTCCCCCGCGCTGGTGGAGGAGTTGGAGGAGGCCCTGGCCGCCTTCCCGGGCGCGGTGGTCGCGGTCTCCCACGACTCCCGCTTCCGCTCCGCCTTCACCGGCCCCGGCCTGGAACTCTCCGCGGGCTCCCCGGTACCCGGCTCGGTACGGCACGTCTAGTACTGCTGCCGGAAGGGCCCGCCGGGGTGCGGCCTCCGGTGCGGTGCATCGCAAGGCGGAGACGCCGCAGCTCGTACCGGACGTACTCGCGCGGTCCGACAACGCGACGAGGTGCCGTGCCCGGGGGCACCTCCCGGCGGGAGCGGGGAGAGCGTCGCAACCCGGTGAACCGTACCGGTCACAGCACGAGGTCGACAGCCGCCCGATCGGCCGCTCGGGCCGTGTCGGCGAAGGTGTCGGCGGGGGTGGCGTGGAAACGTCTGCGCATGACCGAAGGCTCTGCACCACACATCTCGCCGGCGCGCATCACCGTCCTGGGTGTCCAACCCGGCCATCCGCCGTTCCGCATCGTGGAGGTCGACGGCGAGTTCGTCGGCAGGGCCACGTCGATGACCGACGTGCTGTTGATCGCCGCGGAGATGGGGATCCCGATCCACGACCTGGACGACCTGGACGTGGTCCGGTGGGTCGGAGGCGGCAAGTTCAGCTGGACGCCCTCCTGAGGGCGCCGCGCGAGGGCCCGCAGCACCGGGGGGCGCTGCGCCGGGCCGCCGCGTCAGGGGGCGACGGTCTGCGAGACGGGCTCCCAGGCGAAGCCGTCCGGGTCGGTGCAGGGGGTGGCGCCGCCGCCGATGAGCAGGCGGTGGGATCCCGTGCCCTCGGGCGGGACGCCGACGTCCTTGGCCAGGGCGCGGCGCCGGTACAGGGCGAGCTTGACTGGGCCGGACCCGGCGTCGAACTCGGCGTACATGCGGCTGAAGCTCTTCGAGACCGTGAGGCCGCGGGCCGTGTAGAAGCGCTTGGTGGCGGCCATGTCGTCGACGCCGAGCAGGATGACGAACTCGTCGATGGTCCCGGTGGCGGGGCCGGTGTTCTTCTTCGCGGACGTCGCGATCTTCCAGATGGTCCCGTCGGGGGCCTGGATCACGGCACCGTAGCCCCAGAAGGACTTCGTGACGGGCTTGAGGGAGGTGGCGCCGGCGGCGAGGGCCGCGGAGGCGAGCCGGTCGACGTCGGCGGGCTGGGAGACGGTGAGCGCGAGGATGAATCCGCGGAAGCCGTCCGTGGGTGCGTGCGAGGCGCGCAGCCGCAGCGGCGTGTCCGGGCCGAAGGCCTCGGTGTAGAAGCGGTGGGCGGCCGTGGTGTCGGCCACTTCGAGGGTGACGGTGTCGATGGTTGCCATGTCCTTCACGTTAGTGAGGGGCCGGGCAGGGGTGCTTCTTGATTCCTGATCGATGCGCCGGACGCGGCCCCTCCTGGAGGACCGCCTGGAGGAGTCCCTGGAGGAATGCTTGCGGAAGACCGTATTCAGCCCCATCGGAGCGAATCGGTTCATACGATCACATGCCCGAGCGCGTCCACGTGCGTGCACGGGAACACCGACGCATCACCACGGAGGGGAAACCATGTCAGGCATTTCACGGCGCTCGCTACTAGGGTATTCGGGAACCGCGGCGGCCGGCGCGGCACTGAGCAGCGCCGGGTCGGCGCAGGCGGCCGACGCCGAGGCGCAGGCGGTGGACCAGGCCCAGGCGGCTCAGGCCGCGCCCGCGTTCCCGTCGGGGACCGAGTTCAAGGGCAGGGTTTCCCTCCCCGACTACAGCGGGGAGCTGACCATCACGTTCAGCGTCGCGATGGTGGACGCCGCGCCCGCCCACGGCGTCGCGCCGCTGGAGATCGCCAACGCGCTCAGCCAGCTCGCCCAGCAGCGCGGCTGGCTGCCGGTCACCTTCTACGGCACTCCCGCCCCCGCCCCGCTCACGGCCTGAGCCGCCGCGCCGGGGGCGGCGGCCGTCCGCCGCGTCCGGCGCCCCGGTCTCAGAACCAGGCGCGCTTCGCGCGTGCGCCGGCCCGGCCCTTGGAGGTGTCCTTCGCGGGCGCGGCGCCCGGGTGCGGCTGTGGCAGCGGCGGGAGCTGCGGGGCGTGCAGCCAGGCCGCGAAGAGGTCGTCCACCGGGCCGGTCGCGTGGCGGGCGACGTGCCCGGCGAAGGCACTCGTGGTGACCACGCCGTGCCGGTGCACGGTGGCCCACTCGCGCAGCATGGGGAAGAACGCCGCGTCGCCCAGGGCGCAGCGGATCGCGTGCAGCACGAGCCCGCCCCGCTGGTAGAGCCGGTCGTCGAACATCAGCTTGCGGCCCGGGTCGGCCAGGTGCAGGTCCTGCGGGAGCGCGGCCAGCAGCCGGTGTGCGGCGGCGGCGTGCTCGTGCGCGGTGCGGCCGCCGGAGCGCTCGGACCAGAGCCATTCCGCGTACTTCGCGAAGCCCTCGTTCAGCCAGATGTGCCGCCAGTCGGCGATGGTCACGCTGTTGCCGAACCATTGGTGGGCCAGCTCGTGGGCGACGAGCCGCTCGGAACCGCGTACGCCGTCCACGTGGTTGACGCCGAACAGGGAGAGGCCCTGGGCTTCCACCGGGACGTCGAGCTCCTCGTCGGCGACGACCACCGTGTACTCGCCGAAGGGGTACGGCCCGAAGAGCTCCTCGAAGAGCCGCATCATGGCGGGCTGCCGGGCGAAGTCGCGGGAGAACTCCGCCAGCAGGTGCGCCGGGACGTGGGCGGTCTGCGGGACCCCGCTGAGCCCGGGGTCGCCGAGGAGCACCGTCTGGTACATGCCGATGGCCAGGCCGACGAGGTAGCTGGAGGTCGGCGCGGACTGCTCGTACACCCAGGTCGTCGTGCTGGCCTTCGTGGTCCGGGTGAGCAGTCGGCCGCCGGCCACGACCGTGTAGGCGGACGGGATGTTGACGGAGATCTGGTACGAGGCCTTGTCGGCGGGGCGGTCGTTGCACGGGTACCACGACGGGGCGCCGACGGGCTGGCTGGCGACCAGCGCGCCGTCGGTCAGCTCCTCCCAGCCGAGGCCGCCCCAGGGGCTGCGCACCGGCTTGGGGTTCCCCGCCCAGTGGACCTCCACGGTGAAGGCGGCGCCGGCCGGCAGCGGTTTGGCGGGACGCAGGCGGAGCTTGCCGCCGCGGTGCGTGTACTGCGGGGCGCGGCCGTTGACCAGGACCCGGCCGACCTTGAACTCGGCCAGGTTCAGGTGGAACTCGGAGAGCGGCGCCCGTCCCGCTATGGCACTGAGCCGGGCCGTCCCGGCCAGCCGGTTGGGGCCGGGACGGTATTCCAGGGCGAGTTCGTACCGGTGCACGCGGTAACGGGAGTCTCCGTTGGCCGGGAAGTACGGGTCCGCTGCCGGTGTCTGCTGGCCGTTCACTGCCGCTTCCGTTCTGGCCCTGTCAGGACCGCCACGCCTCGATCGGATTGCCCAGCCACCGGGAGTCGGCGGGCACGGATTCCCCGGCCATCACGAGGGAGGCGGGACCCAGGGTGCTGCGGGCCCCGACCGTGCTCCCGGGCAGGACGATTCCGCCCGGGCCCAGGGTGGCGCCCGCATGGAGGACCACAGTATCCGTCCTCAAGATCCGGTCGTGGAAGAGGTGTGTCTGCAACACGCATCCCCGGTTCACGCTGACCGCGTCACCCAGAACCACCAGGTCCGTTTCGGGCAGCCAGTAGCTTTCGCACCACACTCCGCGGCCGACGCGGGCGCCGAGTCCGCGCAGCCACAGGGCCAGCGCGGGCGTGCCGGGCACCGATCCGGCCAGCCACGGCACGGCCAGTACCTCGACGAAGGTGTCGGCCAGTTCGTTGCGCCACACGAAGCCGCTCCACAGCGGGTGCTCGCCCGTCCGGTGGCGGCCCACCAGCAGCCACTTCGCGGCGATCGAGACCAGGCACGCGGCCAGGCCGGCGGCGAGCAGGACCGCTCCCGACAGCAGGGCGGTGCCCCAGTTCCCCAGGCCGGTGGCCGTCATCAGCGCGCAGAACGCCGCCACGGTCAGGACGGCGAGCGCCGCCGAGGAGAACACCGGGACGAGCCGGCACAGCTCCACCAGGCCGCGCGCCCACAGCAGCCGCGCGGGCGGGTCGTACGTCCGGCTCTGGTCGGCGTCGGCGGCGGACCTCGGCAGCTTGACGGGCGGCAGGCCCAGGTAGGAGCTGCCCTTCTTGGCCTTCTTCGGGGTGGCGGACAGCACGCCGACCAGGCCGTCGTCGGGGACGGTGCGGCCGGGCGCGGTCATGCCGGAGTTGCCGAGGAACGCCCGGCGGCCGATCTCGGACTCGCCGATCCGCATCCAGCCGCCGCCCAGTTCGTAGGGGGCGGTGAGGGTGTCGTCGGCGAGGAAGGCGCCTTCGCCGACGGTGGTGAGGCTCGGCAGCGCGAGCACCGTGGACACCTCGGCACCCCGGCCGATCTTCATGCCGAGCAGCCGCAGCCACACCGGGGTGATCAGCCCGGCGTACAGGGGGAAGAGCGTCTCGCGCGACAGGTCCATGAGCTGGGTGACCGTCCAGGCCTGCCAGCCGATCCGGCTGTGCGTCGGGTGGGTGCCGGTGCGCAGCCCGAGGCTGAGCAGGCGTACGGAGACCAGCAGGAGCAGCGCGTACGCGAATCCGTACGCGAGCGCCCCGGGCACCACGGCGAGCAGCGCTCCGCGCAGGGCGGGGACCAGCCCGGCGTCGGCGGGCACGAACCGGCTCACCACGAGCAGGGCGGGCACGGTGGCGACCACGGGCAGGGCCGTGAGGCAGAAGCCGGTCGCCCCGTACATGGTCCGCCAGGCGAGCCCGCGCGGCGGGCGTTCCTTGGGCCAGTTCCGCTTGGCCTTGCCGAGTTTGCCTGCGGGCGCTCCGGCCCAGCGCTGGCCGGTCGGGATCTGTCCGACGACGGCGGAGCCGGGGGCCACCTCGGCGCCCTTGCCGACCCGGGCGCCGGGGAAGAGGATGCTGCGGGTGCCGACGACGGCGCCCGCGCCGACCTTGACCGGGCCGATCTCCAGGCGGTCCCCGTCCAGCCAGTGTCCGGAGAGGTCCACCTCGGACTCCACGGCGCAGCCGCGGCCCAGTTTGAGCATGCCGGTGACCGGCGGGAGGGAGTGCAGGTCCACGTCGGGGCCGATCTTGGCGCCGAGGGCCCGGGCGTAGCGCTCCAGCCAGGAGCCGGTCAGCGAGGTCGCGCCGACGTACTCGGCCAGCCGCTCGGCCGTCCACAGCCTGAGGTGGACGCTGCCGCCGCGCGGGTAGTGGCCGGCCTTCACGCCGCGCAGCAGCAGGCGGGCGCCGCCCGCGGCGATCGCGAGGCGGCCCGGCGGGCTGAAGAGCAGTGCCGCGCCCGCGGCGACGAGCCACCACGAGGCGGTCGGCGCCCACGGGTAGGCCCCGATCCGGTGCAGTACGTTGCCCAGGGCGAGCAGCGCGACCGTCCAGCGCAGGCCGACCAGGGTGAACAGCGGGATCAGGAGCAGCGACTGGATCGCCTGGGAGCGGAGCGGGACCGGCGTGACGGTGCGGGCCTCGCCGTCGCCCTGCGCCGATTTCTCCAGCCGCCGGGCCAGCTTGCGCAGGGTGGGCTGCTGGTAGATGTCGAGGACGGCCGCGCTCGGGTAGCGGGCGCGCAGCCGGGTGGTGAGCTGGGCGGCGGCGAGGCTGTTGCCGCCGATGGCGAAGAAGTCGTCGGCGGCGCCGGTGACGGAGACTCCGAGGGTCTCGGTCCACTGTTCGGCGAGCCAGGCCTCGGTCCCGTAGAGCTGCTCGGCGGGGCCGCCGGTGTCCTGTTCGGGCAGCGGCCAGGGCAGGGCGTTGCGGTCGACCTTGCCGGAGGTGCGGGTGGGCAGTTCGTCGACCTGGGCGAGCAGCGGCACGAGGGCCGCGGGCAGTTCGGTGCGCAGGCGTGCGACGGCTGCCGCGTGGTCCCAGCCCTCCTGGGTGACGAGGTAGCCGACGAGCAGCTGGTTGCCGCTGCGTGCGGTGCGCACGGCGGCGGCCGCGCCGGCGACGCAGGGCAGGGCCTGGAGGGCGGCGTCGACCTCGCCGAGTTCGATCCGGCGGCCGCCGAGTTTGATCTGTTCGTCGCCGCGGCCGAGGAAGACCAGTCCTTCCGGTTCGGCGCGGACGAGGTCGCCGCTGCGGTAGGCGCGCTGCCAGCCGAGGGAGTCCAGCGGGGCGTACTTCTCGGCGTCCTTCTCGGGGTCGAGGTAGCGTGCCAGGCCGACGCCGCCGATGACGAGCTGGCCGCTGCCGCCCATGGGGACGGGCTCGCCGGACTCGTCGACGACGGCGAGTTCCCAGCCGTTCAGCGGGAGGCCGATGCGGATCGGTTCCTCGCCGGTGAGCAGGGAGGCGCAGGCGACGACGGTGGCCTCGGTGGGGCCGTACGTGTTCCAGACCTCGCGGCCCTCGGTTACCAGGCGCTGGGTGAGTTCGGGCGGGCAGGCCTCGCCGCCGAAGATCAGCAGGCGGACTTCGTTGAGGGTCTCGGGCTCCCAGAGTGCGGCCAGGGTCGGCACCGTGGACACCACGGTGATCTCCTGTTCCACCAGCCAGGGGCCGAGGTCGGCGCCGCTGCGGACCTGGGAGCGGGGGACGGGGACGAGGCAGGCGCCGTAGCGCCAGGCCAGCCACATCTCCTCGCAGGATGCGTCGAAGGCGACGGACAGTCCGGCCATGACCCGGTCGCCGGGGCCGATCGGCTCTTCGGCGAGGAACAGCGCGGCTTCGGCGTCGACGAAGGCGGCGGCGCTGCGGTGGCTGACGGCGACGCCCTTGGGCTTGCCGGTGGAGCCGGAGGTGAAGATGATCCACGCGTCGTGCTCGGGGCCGGGGCGGGCGGCGGCCGCTGCGGCGCCGGCGGCGGGTCCGGTGACCTCGATGCGCTGTCCGGCGCCGAGGACCGCTCGTACGCCGGCTTCGCCGAAGACCAGTTCGGCCCGTTCGTCCGGGTCCTCGGCGTCGACCGGGACGTAGGCGGCGCCGGCGGCGAGTACCGCGAGGATGGCCACGTACAGCTCGTTGGTGCCGGAGGGCACGCGGACGCCGACGCGGTCGCCGCGTCCCACTCCGGCGGCCGCGAGGGCGCGCCGCCTGCGTTCGACCTCGGCGGCCAGTGCCCGGTAGGTCAGTTGGGCGGTGCCGTCGTCCAGGGCGGGCTCGTCGGGGTGTTCCCGTACGGAGGCGTCGAGGATGTCGACGAGGGTGCGGGGCGGGGCGGCAGGGCCCGCGGCGAACAGGGCGGATTTTCCGGAGTCTTCGGGCGTTTCAGCGTCGGGTGCCGCCCCGCTGTCGGGGGCTGCTGCCCCGCTGTCGAGCAGAGTGAGTTCACCGTGCTCTGGTGTGACTGCCATCGGCCCTCGCGTCTCGTTCCCGGCAACGTCCGGGGTCGCCGGCGGAGCCCGGGAATGCCCGGGTTGTTCCGGTCCGGCGCCAAACAACCCTTCAGTTTAGTCCGCGGGACCGGCTCTCCCGCCGAAGACGGGGGCGTGGCCGGGAAGAACCGGCCGTGCCGTCGGTCACGGGTCAGGCGGCGCGGCACAGCCCGGCGGGGGTGAGCGGGGCGGCGGCGCGGGCCACGGTCGCGGGGACGGCGGGGGCCGGGGCGGGGGCCGGGCGGGCGGGGGCGGCGGCGAGGTCGGTGGCGGCGGGGACGGTGGCGGCGGCAGTGGCCTCGGGGGCCTCGGCCTGGGTGCGGCCGCGGGCGAAAACGACGAGGCGCAGCACCGCGAACCGGGCGACACCGGCGAGCGCGGAGGCGGACAGGTAGACGACCTGCTGGAGCACCGCGCCGGGCTCCGCGGCCAGTTGCTGGAGGAGGAGCATCGCCCCGCAGGTCACGGCGTACGCGGCCGCCGCGGATCCGGCCGACTGGGTGTGCTGGCGCCAGGTCGCGCGGCCGCCGGCGCCGAAGGTGAAGCGGGCGTGCAGCTCGGTGGCGAGGAGCGTGGAGACCACGGTGATCAGGGCGTTGGCCAGGACCCAGGGAATCCAGGAGGCGAGGGCCGCCACGGCGAAGCTGGAGGCGATCCCCACTCCCCCGCCGCAGAGCGCGAATCGGGCGAAGGCGGTGACGGCGCCGGTCGCTGCCTGCTGCCGGTTCTGTGCTGTCTCCATGACCCCACCCCTTCGCCATCGTTTCTTATGACGGAAACGCTACGTTGCATTCACGGATCGAGCAACAACATTGGTGCACTGGATCGACATTCCCGCAGGTAGATAGCATGAAATCGTTGCAATGGTTTTGAATCTAATGCAACAACCTCGCCCTGATTCGTTGCAATGAAATGAGCGTGAACGCTCTGCCGCCGGCCCGCCACCGGCTGCGGGCCCCAGGAGGCGGCTCCACACTGGGACGAGGGCGCGGCCATCGGCCGTGTCCTGACGGCGTCGGCTGAGAGGACCGCCCCCATGCGCGCTGAGTCTTCGGCCGCGACGCGGAAAGGGGCCTTCATCGCGGTCGCCGTCGCGCTGTTCTGCATCCAGCTCGACTCTTCGCCCTCAACCTCGCCGTTCCCGGCATCGCGGCGGAGTTCGGCGTGACGGTGTCGGCCGCGCAGTGGACCCTGTCCGCCCACATGCTCCCGCGCTCGGGCCGTTCGTGGGCGGCGGGTTCACCGAGGGGCCCGGCTGGCGCTGGATCTTCTGGCTGATGGTGCCGCTGGGACTGCTCTCCCTGCTCACGGCCCTCGCCTGCGTACCGGACTCGCGCGACACGTCGGCGCCGCGCGCGCTCGACCTTCCGGGCTGCGCCCTGGTCGTCTGCTCACCGGCCGCGCTCACCGTGGCCGTGGAGCGCGGCGACGCCTGGGGCTGGGACAGCCCCCGCACCATGGGCTTCCTCGCACCGGCCGTGGTGGCCGGCGGCCTGTTCCTGGTGCGGGAACGACTTGCCCGGCACCCGCTGATCGACCTGCGGCTGTTCCGCAACGTCCCGTACGTCGTGGTGACCGGGATGGGCTCGCTCTCGAACATGGGATACGGCGTCACCGTCTTCCTCGCCACGCTCTACCTCCAGGGCGTCCGCGGCCTCTCCCCCCTCGTGGCGGGCACCGTATTCCTCGCCCCGGCGCTGCTGGTGGCGCTCAGCGGGCCGCTCGGGGCGCGGCTGGCCCGGCACCTGCGGCCGACCGCGGTGATGGCACTGGCCGGGGCCGTCGCGGGCACCGGGTTCGCGTGCAGCCGGTCTTCCGTCAGGCGGCCAGCCAGATCGGGTTGGTGAAGGCGGCCGGCGGGCCCGGCAGCGGCGGGGTCGGGGAGGGGTGGCGGACCTCCGCGCGGACGTACGCGGCCCGCTGCGGCGTCGTACGCCACTCCAGGGACGTCGCCTGTGGCGCGGTGAAGGCCAGGCCCTGGTCGGTGACCAGCCGCAGGTCACAGCCCTCCGCTCCGGTCACCGACAGCCGGACGAGGACCTCGGTGCCGGGATCGGCGCACCGCAGCCGCTCCCCAATGCCGGCGTGGCCGCCGCGCGGGGTGACGGCGCTGAAGTCGACGGAGACGGCGCAGGACTCGGCGGCGTACGCACGTCCGGCGCGCAGGCCCGCCAGGATCGCCGTGCGCGACAGGTCGTCGGCCAGGACCACGGTCTGCGGCCCGCCGATCCGGTCCGGGTCGCGGTGGTAGTCGCTGTGTGCGAGCGCCGGCAGCCACTGTTCGCCGTGGGAGCCGCGCAGGGTGGCGTCCCAGGACGCCAGGGACACCTCGTCGTCGGGGGTCCAGGCGCCGTTCCATATCTCCACGGCGTCGGCCTCCCCGAAGCCGAACTTCCAGGCGCAGCCCACGCAGGTGGCGTGCGGGTGGGCCGGTACGACGAGCCCGCCGGCCCGCCGGACGGCGCGGGCGAAGCGCTCGAAGCGGCCGTCGCGCGCGCGGTAGCGCCAGTCGACGAACGTGCCCGGGTCGGTGCCCACGGCCAGGACGTGGCCGGTGCGGGTGGTGACCTCCTCCCCGGTGAGGACGAGCAGACCGGTCGCGGCGGCGCCGGACCAGGCGGTGTGGGCGCTGTGGGTGTTGTGCTCGGAGCTGTTGATGAAGTCCAGGCCCGCGGCCCGGGCGAGCCCCGCGATCTCGGCGGGCGTGCGGCGGCCGTCGGAGTGGACGGAGTGGACGTGGCAGTCACCGCGGTACCAGGCGCGGCCGCGGCCCGCCACGCGCTCGGGCGGGTAGGCCGCCGGGACGACGGGCGCCGCATCACCGAACGCGAAGGTGGCGGTGATCTCGTACGGCAGGCCCTGCGGGGCCACGCCGTACGGGCCGAGCGCGATGTACCAGCGGCCGGGCTCCAGCGGGCCGGGCAGATAGCCGGGGGTGGCGTCGTCGGTCCGGAGGAAGAACTCGCTGCGGGCGCCGCCGGACCAGCCGCGGAAACCGCGGCCGCCGAGCGCGGTGCCGCGCTGGTCGAACAGGCCGATGTCGAGGGCGTTGCCCGGGGTGCCCGGCGGGGTGGGCGGCTTGTCGTAGCGGTAGGAGACGCGTAACTCGCGTATGCCCGGCGGGACGTCCAGCGGGACGTACACGAAGTCCGGTGCGCCGGGCGGGATCGTGCCGCTCAGGGTCGTCGTGGTGGTGTCCGGATCCGGTTCCGCGGCCGCGGCCGTGACGGAGGGGGTGGCGGCGGTGGCCGCCACGGTTGCCTGTGCCAGCAGTGCTCGTCTACTGAGGGCCATGGCACCGAGGATGGGCGGGGAAGGTGAATCCGGCGTGAACGCCCCGGCCCTCCGTGCCGGGCCCGGCCGTGAAGCCGCCGGGCCGGTGCGGTCCGCGCGCGGCCTCTCCCGCGGCCCCCGCGGCGATGATTTCCGGCCGGGTTGCTCATCTGCGGTGAGCGTCGTGGGACATCGTGCGACGCTGCCCAGCACGACATTCCACGGGAGGACCCCATGACGACCACCCCCGCCGGGCCGAGCAGCGATCTCCCCGGCAAACCGCCCGTCGTCGACCTGGCCACCTGGCAGGCGGCGCGCGCGGAACTGCTGGTCCGCGAGAAGGCGCACACCCGTGAGGGCGACGCGATCGCCGCGGCCCGGCGGCGGCTGCCGATGGTCGAGTTCGACGGCAAGACGGAAGTCACCGGGCCGGACGGGCCGGTCCCGTTCCTCGACCTGTTCCAGGGCCGCGACGAACTCGTCGTCTACAAGCACATGTGGCACGACGGGGCACCGCACCAGGGCCAGTGCGAGGGCTGCACCACCGTGGCCTGGCACGTGCGGGACGCCGTGTACCTCCATGCCCGGGGCGTCTCGTTCGCCGTCGTGACCACCGGCCGGTGGGACGAGGTGGCCGACTTCGTCTCGTTCATGGGGTACACCCAGCCCTGGTACTCGGTGAGGGACGTGGCGGCGCCGGTCGGCGGGGAGATGGGCCACATCACGTGCTTCCTGCGCGACGGCGACCGCGTGTTCCTCACCTACGCCACGACGGGCCGCGGCAACGAGTCGGCCAACGGGACCTTCGGCCTGCTCGACATGACGCCCTACGGCCGCGGCGAGGGATGGGAGGACAACCCCGAGGGCTGGCCCGTGATCGGCGACGTCCGGGACGGCTACCCCGCCGAGGGCCGCCAGGCGTGCTGGTACTGGCGCACGGACGCCGACGGCGTCGCCACCTGGGGCCCCACCAGCCGGCCCGTGCCGCAGTGGACCCGCCCCGGCGCGACCCCCGAGGAGACCCTGGGCCGGACCGGCCACCACTGACACGCCTTCGGTACGGAGACGGGGCACGGGCGCCCCGCCGGTCCGGCCCGAAGGGCGGGGTGCCCGCGCGGGCCCCTCAGGAGCGCGGGGTCGGCTGGGCCGATGACGGTGGTGCGGACGGCGGGGGTTCCGAGGAGACTCCCGGCCGCGGTGAGCCGGACGGTCCTGACGACGGCCCCGGCCCCGGCCCGGGGCGCTCGACCGCGCCCGGGCCCGTGCGCACGGACCCGGGCGGAACCGCGGACGGTCCCGGGCGCACCGACGCGGACCGCTCCGGCTCCGGCGTGGGCGAGAGCCCCTGCCGGGGCCGGCCCGGGTCCGGGGCGGGGGTGGTGATCTCCGGCGGGGCGGCCGGAGGCACCGGCCGGGGCGCCGGAGACTGCGGGGCCAGCGCGAGGTAGCCGGCCGCGAGGGCGGCGGCGGTGGCCAGTCCGGCCAGCGGAAGGCCCATCCGGCGCAGCCGCTCCAGGGGCAGCCGCCTGAGGTGCGGGCCGGGCGGGTCCGCGGGGCGCAGGTCCCGGACGGTGACGCCCTCGGCGCGTGCCTCGAACGCCTCGCGCAACCGCCGCTCCACGGGCCGCGGCGGAACGGCACCCGGCCCGGACCCATGCCCGTAGCCGGAGCCGTGGCCGGACCCGTATCCGCGCACGTCGTCGTGGTCGTGGTCGTGATCGTGGGTCATACCCGGCCCTCCAGAAGCTTTTCCAGCGCGTCCAGGGCGCGGCTCGCGTTGGATTTCACCGCGCCCCGGCTGATGCCGAGGGTCGTGGCGATCTCGGCCTCGCTCAGGTCGGCCCAGTACCGGAGGACCAGCACCTGGCGGCGGCGCGGTGTCAGCCGTGCGAGGGCGGCGAGCACCTCGCGGTGGGCCTCGTCGAGGACGACGTGATCGGCGGCGGAGGGCACGTCCACCGGGGCCGGCGGGATCCAGGCGCGAGCCGTACGGCGGCGCCGCAGCACGGAACGGGACGTGTTGACCACGGCCATGCGCAGGTAGGCCAGGGCGTTGTCGACCTCGCGGGGGTGCTCGCCGTGGCGCCGGTAGAGAGCGGTGAAGGCGTCCTGGACGACGTCCTCGGCGGTGGCCAGGTCGTCGACCAGCAGCACGGCCAGACGCACCATGCGCAGCCGGTGCGCGTGGTAGAGCTCGCTGACGGTCGGGGGCCGGTCGGCCGGGGGCCATTCCACCGGGGGCCGCTCGTCCGGGAAACGGCCGTCCGTGGCAGGGCCGTCCGAGAAACGGCCGGCCCCGCCGTCGGCGTACGGCTGCCCGGGTACGGCCGTATCCGGGTTCCGCGGGGCGACGAGGCGTTCGCGGCGCAGCAGCCCGGGCAGCAGGACCCGCACCGCACGGCGGAGGCCGTGCGGTGCGGGCGCGCTCGGCGGCGCGAAGTGCGGTAGGGCGAGGTGGAGCACAGGATTCCTAGAGCGGAGCACGTCAGCGGTGCGCGCCGCGCCGCCGTACGGCGTACAGGGATCCGGCGCCGGCGGCGATCAGCGCGGCGGCCCCGGCGCCGAGGGCGGCGGTGGTCGCGGTCGAGCCAGTATGCGCGAGCTCCGGCGCGGAGCCGTCGGCGGGGGCGGGCGCGGGGGCGGCGGAGCTCTCCGGGGTCGCGTCGCCCGGGGTCTCCACGCCGGGAGCGGCGGACGGCGCCGCCGACGGTGCGGTGGAGGGCTGCACCGCGGGGGCCGGTTCGGACGGGCCGGTCGGCTCGGCGCTCGGCCGGACGCTGGCGGCCGGCGCGGGAGCCGGGGTCGCCGACACGACGGCGGGCGCCGGAGCGGCGGAGGCGGCCGTGGCCGGGGCTGCGGCGAGGGAGGCGAGCACTCCGGCCGCGAGAGCCGCACCGTAAACGTGCCTGAGGTTCTTCACGTGGTTCTCCAGGGTCGGGTGAGGGGCACGGAACCGTGCCCCTCACCCCCCACGACGTGCGACCCGCCGGGAGGTTGCCGCGCGCCGCGGACTTTTTTCGGCACGCGGCCGGCCGCCTGGCCGTCCCCTCCCGCGGCAGGCTGTTCGATCTTCACGCAGGACGGTGGCGCGGCGGGGGCGGTGACCGCGGGCGGACCGCCGGGCGCCGGCGCCGTCCGCTTCGGCTGCCCGCCGTCGGAGTTCCAGCCGATTCCCGGTGACGCCCCGGGCGGCACACGGGCACCCGCTCCGCCACTCGATGGCGCCCGTTCGGGGGAGGTGGGGGCCGGTACGGGGTCGCCGGCGGCCCGGCGGGATACGGATGCGACCGGCACACCCTGCCCACGCCCTGCCGCATCCCGGGAGACCACCATGAGCTGCATCAATCGACGCGACCTCGCTCTGCTCGCCCTTCGGGCCGGTACCGGGGCGGTGCTCATGGCGCACGGTACGCAGAAGCTGTTCGGGTGGTTCGGCGGTGGCGGCCTGGACAAGACGGCGGCCGCGATGGAGCAGATGGGCTTCACGCCCGGCCGGCGCAGCGCCCTCGCCGCGGGGCTCGGGGAGACCGGGGGCGGGGCGCTGCTCGTACTGGGCCTCGCCACCCCCGCCGCCGGCGCCGCGGCCGCGGGGGCCATGGCGGGCGCGGTGGCCGTCCACGCCCCCGCCGGGTTCTTCGCCCAGAGCGGCGGATTCGAGTACCCGGCCTTCCTCGGGTTCACCGCAGCCGCGATCGGCCTGGCCGGCGCCGGCCGCTACTCCCTCGACCACGCCACCGGCCACACCTTCGACCAGCGGTGGATGCTCGCGTCGGCGTTCGCCGTGAGCGCCGCCGCGGCCGCCGCGGTGGTGACCAAGCGCGCACAGGACCAGCAGGAGGACGACCCGCAGGACGCCTGACCCGAAAGCGAAAGCGAAGACGAAGGCCGAGGAGAAGGCCAAGGGGGCGACCAGAGCGAGGGCGAAGACGAGGGACGGGGGACGAGGAGCAGGCGAAGACGAGGGGCGAGCAGCGGGAGAGGACGAGGGGCGAGCGGCGGTCACCGGCGGCGGAGTTGGCCGAACTCCGACGGAATCCGGCTGCCGTTCGCCTGGTGTATCCCCTGCCGTCACACCAGGCTCCCCCTTCGGTACCCCGAGCCCGCTGTCCTGGGTACGCACAACACCCCTCAACCCGCAGAGGTCGTCTTCACCATGGCAGAACTCAATCGCCGCCGCTTCCTGCAGCTCACCGGCGGCGCCGCCGCGCTGACCATGCTCAACGAGAGCATCGCGCGCGCCGCCTCCATCCCCGCCCAGGGGACCACCGGCACCATCGCCGACGTCGAGCACATCGTGGTGCTCATGCAGGAGAACCGGTCCTTCGACCACTACTTCGGCGCCCTGCGCGGCGTCCGCGGCTTCGGCGACCCCCGCCCGGTGACGCTGCCCAGCGGCAAGTCCGTCTTCCACCAGTCCGACGGCGTCAAGGAGACGCTGCCCTTCCGGCCGCCGTCCGAGGACCTCGGCATGGAGTTCCTCCAGGGCCTCAACCACGACTGGGCGGGCGGCCAGAGCGCGTTCAACAAGGGCAAGTACGACAACTGGGTGCCGGCCAAGACGCCCACCACGATGGCGTACCTGACGCGCGACGACATCCCGTTCCACTACGCGCTCGCCGACGCGTTCACCATCTGCGACGCGTACCACTGCTCGTTCATCGGCTCCACCGACCCCAACCGGTACTACCTCTGGTCGGGCCACACCGGCAACGACGGCAAGGGCGGCGGCCCGGTCCTCAACAACGCCGAGGCCGGCTACGACTGGACCACCTATCCCGAGCGCCTTGAAGCGGCGGGCATCTCCTGGAAGGTCTACCAGGACATAGGCGACGGCCTCGACGCGGCCGGCTCGTGGGGCTGGATCAACGACGCCTACCGCGGCAACTACGGCGACAACTCCCTGCTGTACTTCAACAAGTACCGCAACGCCCAGCCCGGCAACCCGCTCTACGACAAGGCCCGCACCGGCACCGACGCCAAGGCGGGCGAAGGCTACTTCGACCGGCTGCGCGCCGACGTCACCGCGGGCACCCTCCCCCAGGTCTCCTGGATCGCGTCCCCCGAGGCGTTCAGCGAGCACTCCAACTGGCCCTCGAACTACGGCGCCTGGTACATCTCGCAGGTCCTGGACGCCCTCACCTCCAACCCGGACGTGTGGGCCCGTACCGCGCTGTTCATCACGTACGACGAGAACGACGGCTTCTTCGACCACGTCGTCCCGCCGTACGCCCCCGCCAACGCCAACGAGGGCCTGTCGACCACGCCCACCGCGCTGGACGTCTTCCCCGGCAAGCCCGGTTACGTCGCCGGCCCGTACGGTCTGGGCCCGCGCGTGCCGATGCTCGTCGTCTCCCCGTGGAGCACCGGTGGCTACTCGTGCTCGGAGACCCTCGACCACACCTCCGTCATCCGCTTCATGGAGCAGCGCTTCGGCGTGACGGAGCCCAACATCTCGCCCTGGCGCCGCGCCGTCTGCGGTGACCTGACCTCCGCCTTCGACTTCGCGCGCAAGGACACGGGCGCGGTCGAGCTGCCCGACACCGGCGCGTGGGAGCCGCAGGACCGTGAGCGCCACCCCGACTTCGTGGCTCCCGCCCCGGCCGTAGGCTCCATGCCGCGCCAGGAGAAGGGCCTGCGCCCCACCCGTGCGCTGAAGTACGCCCCGTACGTGGACGGCGCGGCGCTCGTCGCGGAGGGCAAGTTCCGGCTGACGTTCAGCGGCGGCCCGGACCTGGGCGCGCAGTTCTACGTGACCTCCGGCAACCGCACCGACGCCCCGTGGACGTACACCACCGAGGCCGGCAAGTCGATCGCGGACACCTGGAACACCCGCTACTCGGCCGGGGTCACGGACCTGACCGTGCACGGCCCCAACGGCTTCCTGCGCGGCTTCCGCAACCCCGGCACCACCGCCGGCCCCGAGGTCACCGCCCGCCACAACGCGGCCACCGGCAACCTCGACCTCACGCTCACCAACGCCGGCGCGTCGACCGCGACCCTCACGGTCACCAACGCGTACGGCGGCGGACCCAAGCGCCTCACGGTCGCGAAGGGCGCGACCGTCACGTACAGCGTCCCGCTGCGGAACACGCGGCGCTGGTACGACGTGACGGTGACCGCGTCCGCGACGCCGGACTTCGAGCGGCGCTTCGCGGGCAAGGTCGAGACGGGCGCGGCCGGCTTCTCGGACCCGGCGATCCTGACGGAGCAGTCCTCCTGACCCGCCCCTTCCGCAAGGTGACCCGTTGATCACGTGATCAGCTCGGGTCCCGGGGCTTGCCACGTGACCCGACGCCGACGCCGGCCCGCACCGGGCCGGCGTCGGTCGTGGGCGCGGGGCCTTGAGGGCGCCCCCCTGCCGGTCCCCCGCGCTACTCGACGGCCGAGGGGTACGGGCTGTGCATGGTGAGGAAGCGGATGTCGAGGTCGGTTTCCAGGTAGTCCATGCGCCGCTCCCAGAAGGCCCGCATGTGCGGGAGGGCGAGGTGGGCGTCGAGATCGGCCTCGGAGCGCCAGGCCTCGTAGAACACGAAGACGCCGGGGTCGTCGCGATCCTCGTGGAAGTGGTACGCGAGGCAGCCGGGCTCCTGCCGGGTCGGCTCGACGAACGAGAGCAGCAACTCCTTGAGTTCCTCGGCGCGTTCGGGAACGGGGCGGGCGGTGCCGACGAGCGTGAACGGCTGGGTCATGCGGGTTCCCCCTGGTAGGTACCATCAATCTCGTACCTACCGGACGCTATCGAACGGGAAGGTACGATGCAATCCGTACCTCACGAGACCTGGGAGAGGTTGTTCCCGTGCCCGACGAAGAAGGACACCCGGACGTCGAGGAGATCGAGCTCGGCCCGGTCCTCTCCGCACTCGCCGATCCCCTGCGCCGCCGCGTGGTGCGCGAACTGGCCGCCGCACCCGACGGCACGGCGCGGACGTGCAGCTCCTTCGGGCTGCCCGTCTCCAAGGCGACCGTCACGCACCACTTCCGCGCCCTGCGCGAAGCCGGTCTGATCCGGCAGGTCGACCGGGGCAACAGCCGGATGGCCGGCCTGCGCCGCGCCGACATCGAGCGCCGCTTCCCCGGCCTGCTCGCCATCCTCGCGGCCGAACCCGACGAGTGACCTCCCGCACGGGCCGACCCCCGCCACGCCGGCTCCCCGAGCCGCACATGCGGACGCCCGCGCCCTCACGGGTGACCTCGACCGACAGTGATCGTTATGGACGCGTCGAGGTCAGCGGAGGCACGCGCGTGCCGGTGGGGTAGGACTGCATGGCGAGCGCCGTCGTACTGGACGCGCTGCGCCGCCTGTTCGACGAGGGCGGCGCCGCCGAGCGGGCGCGCGGCCTTCCGGCCGGATTCGGCCCGGGCATCACGGCCGAGATGACGCCGGGCCGCTGGAGCCGTACGCCGTGACGGCAGTGGAAGGAGACCCGATGACCGCATGTCCCCTGACCTCGGTGGCGCCGGACAGCGGCCTGGTCGTGCCGCCGGGTGGAGGCCGTACGCTGCGCACCGCCGCCCAGCAGGTGACGTTCAAGGTGACCGGCGTGCAGTCCCGTACCGCGTCGAGCTTCGAGGTGCTCGTGCCCCCGGGCTTCGACGTCGGCGCGCACGTCCACGCGCGCAGCGAGGAGCTGTTCTACGTCCTCGACGGCGAACTCGACGTGCTCGCCTTCGAGCCGCGCGTCCGCACCCCGGACGGCTGGCGGGGCTGGCGGTCACCGAAGGGGGAGCGCGTGGTCCGCGCCACGCCCGGCACGGTCATCCTGGTCCCGCCCGGCTGCCCGCACGCCTTCGCCAACCCCACCGACGTCCCGGCTCGGATGTTCTTCCAGTCGTCCCCTCCCCCGGACCACGAGCGGTACTTCGAGGAGCTGCTGGAGATCCTGTCCGCCGCCCCCGCCGACGGGCCCGCCGACCACGAGGCCATCGCCGCACTGCGCCGCCGCTACGACATCGAGCAGCTCACCCCGCTGCGCCACGACCGGCCGGCGGAGGGCCGGTGACGGGGGACGGGGGCGCGCCCCTGTACGAGGTGTCGGACCTGGCCGCGCTGGATTTCGACCCGTTCCTGCGCGAGGCGTTGCGGGCCGGGCCGGTCGTACGGATCCGGCTGGCGCACGGCACCCCCGGCGAGTGCTGGCTGGCGGCCCGGCACGACATCGTCCGGTTCGTCACCTCCGATCCCCGGTTCAGCCGTGACATCGTCGGCCGCCCGCTGCCCAGCATGAACAGGTACCTCGTTCCGCTGGACCGCGCGGTCAGCTTCGTCGACCCGCCCGACCACACCCGCGTCCGCTCCGTGGTCTCCGCGGCGTTCAACCGTTTCGGCACGGCGGCCCTGCGCCCGCGCGCCCAGGCCGTACTGGACGAGCGCATCGACGCGATGACGGCGGCCGGGTCGCCCGCCGACCTCGTCCGGCACGTCACCTCCCCCTTCCCCCTGCACGTCATCGGGGACCTGCTGGGGATCCCGGACGCCGACCGGCCGCTCCTGTCCGGGTGGGCGGACAGCATCCTGACCCGGGCGAAGGACGAGGCGGGGGTCGAGCGGGCGCGGCGGGCCAAGGACGAAGTCCGCGCCTTCTTCCGCGAACTGGCCCGCGAACGCCGGGACCGGCCGCGGCGCGACCTCGTCAGCGACCTGGGAGCCGCGGTCCACAACGGCAGGATCGAGGAGGAGGAACTCCTCGCCCTGGCCACGCTGATGGGGATCAACGGCTGGCACGCGGTGCGCAACCACACCTCCAACATGGTCTACCTCCTGCTCACCGACGACACCCTGATGCACCGGCTGCGGTCCGACCCGGACTCCGTCCCGGCGGCCGTGGAGGAACTGCTGCGTTGGATCCCCCACAAGCACGGCGTGGGTCAGGCCCGCGTCGCCACCGAGGACGTCGAGGTGGGAGGCAGCGTGATCCGCCGCGGCGAGGCCGTGTACGTGTCCTACGTGGCAGCCAACTGGGATGAGCGGCACTACCCCGAGCCGCACCGGATCGACATCGACCGAGCGGGCCCGCCCCATCTCGCCTTCGGCTACGGCCCCCACCACTGCCTGGCGCCCATGCTGGCCCGCATGGAGGCCGAACTGCTCCTCGGCACCCTCGTCTCCCGCCTCCCGGGCCTGCGCCTGGCCGTCGATCCCGGCGAAGTGGCCTGGCAGAAGGACGTACTCATCCGGGGCCCCGTGGCCCTCCCCGTCACCTGGTGAGACCGGGAGGCCAATGGGAGGGGGGCGGCCGGGGCGGGCTCCGGAGAGCCGCGGTGGGCGACGCTCCGGAGGCCGGCTGCGGGCGGGTTCAGGCGGCCGCTGCCGCCGGCTGCGCCGCGCGGGCGGAGAGCGCCCGGGTGTAGCGGCGCAGGAGGAGGACGGCGGTGGTGGCGAGGCCGGTGAGGAGGCCGAGCCAGATGCCGAGGGTGTCGAGGCCGAGCGCGTAGGCGAGCAGCCAGGACGCGGGCAGGCCGACGGCCCAGTAGCCGATGAGGGTGATGCGGAATCCGCTCTTGGTGTCGTCGAGGCCGCGCAGGAGTCCGACGCCGATGTTCTGTGCACAGTCGAAGAACTGGAGGAAGGCGGTGACGATCAGGAGCTGGGTGGCGATGGTGAGGGCCTGGTCTGATCCGGAGTCGAGGAACGGCGCGAGGACCAGCTTGGGGAGGGTGAGGTAGAGCAGTCCGACGACGGCCATGACGGCGGCGGCGCAGGTCAGGGCGGTGTTCTTGAGGCGGCGGGCGTCTTCGTACTTGCCGAGAGCGAGCTCGCGGCTGACGTTGATCGACGCGGCGTGGGAGAGGCCGACGGCGACCTGGAAGACGATGTAGACGAGCTGGTTGACGGCGGTGTGGGCGGCGAGCGCGTCGGGGCCGAAGGAACCCGCCATGAGGGCGGTGAGGGAGAAGAAGCCGGCCTCGGATCCGTAGGTGGCGGCGATCGGGATGCCGAGGCCGACGAGGCGCTTGACGGTGGCCGGGTCGGCCTTGGTGATGTCCAGGCTGAGGAGCGGGGCCAGCTCCTTGTCCTTCCGCGCGGACGCGTACAGGGCGAGGAAGGAGAGCAGGTAGACGCTGGAGGTGGCGATGCCGACGCCGGTGAGTCCGAGGCGGGGCAGGCCGAAGGTGCCGTGGATGAGGACCCAGTTGAGGCCCGCGTTGATCGCGACGGAGGCGATCGTGATCTGGAGGAGTGCCTGGGGGCGGCGCATGCCGACGGTGAACTGACGGATCGCCTGGAACCAGAGGCAGGGCAGCAGGCCGGGGGCGAGCGCGTAGAGCATGGTCCGGGTGAGGTCGACGACGTCGGCGTCCTGGCCGAGCCAGGCCAGGGCCTGGCCGATGAGGACCATCAGGACGGCTCCGGCGATGCCGGCGAGGGTGGCCACCGCCAGGCTGGCGCGGACGATGCCCCGGACCTCGTCGTGGGCCTGCCGCCCTGCTGCGGACGCGCCGCCGCGTATTCGGCCGGCGCGTGTTCCGTCCCCGTTCCCCCCGTCCGCGCCCGCTCCGTCGTGGTCCGCGCCGTTGCCGCCGGCTCCGTCGGCCAGTTCCGCTCGGGCGGCCGCGGCGGCGATCTGGTTGCCGACGGAGGTGACCAGGCCGACGCCCATGGTGCGCAGCTGGTTGAAGATGACGATGGCCAGGCCGCCGGCGGCCAGCTCGGTGGTGCCGAGGAGGCCCATCATCACCGTGTCGGTGGTGGTCAGGGCCACTTGGGCGAGCTGGGTGAGGATCAGCGGCACGGCGAGCACGCCGAGGGCGCGGCTGTCGCGGAGGAGGGTGGTCAGCATGGGTTTATCGGTTCCCGCGGAGTTTGGTGAGCAACTCGTCGATTTCGCGTTCGGCCTCGGCGTTGAGGAGATCGCGGGCCTGCATCCAGTCGTCGTTGAAGACGGTGTCCATGTACTTTTCGCCGCCGTCGTTGATGAGGGCGACCATAGTCGTACCGGGGGGCAGGGAGGCCAGGCGGGTCAGCGCCTCGTAGACGACACCGCCGGCGGACCCGCCGATGAGGAGGCCCGTACGGGCGACGGCGCGGCAGGTGGCGAACGCTTCGACGTCGCCGACCTTGACGCCTTCGTCGATGAGGTCGAAGTCGACGAGCGCGCCGATCTCGGCGCCTTCGGGGGTGCCGGTGCCGGACTGGTAGTAGTCGTGGGCGGGGCCGCCGAAGGCGATGGAGCCCTTGGGCTCGACGCCGATGACGGTGAAGCCGGACATCAGCTTGGTCAGCTCCCGGCTGGTGCCGCAGAGCGCGCCGCCGGTGCCGACGGCGCCGATGAGGACGTCGATCTTCCCTTCGAGGGCCTCGTGGAGTTCGTGGGCGACGGGGAAGTAGCCGACTCCGTTGGCGGGGTTGTTGTGCTGCTCGGTGAAGACGGTGTTGTCCTGGCCGCGCGCCATGTCCTCGGCGAGTTCCTCGCGGGCGGCGGTGGCGAGCTCCTCGGTGCCGTCGTCGACTACGTAGACGAGTTCGGTGCCGAGGGCCTTCATGCCGCGGAGTTTGTCGGTGCAGGCGTGGTTGTCGACGACGGCGGTGAAGGTGTAGCCGCGTTCGGCGGCGATGACGGCGAGACCGAGGCCTGTGTTGCCCGAGGTCGACTCGATGATCCGGCCGCCTTCGCGCAGTTCGCCGGCGGTCTCGGCGGCGTCGATCATGGCGCGGGCCATGCGGATCTTCGCCGTACCGGTGGGGTTGAACATCTCCAGCTTGAGCAGGAGGCGGCTGCCGGTTTCGGTGGCGGCGAGTTCGAGCAGGGGGGTGTAGCCGATGAGATCGGATACGCGGGAGACCACGGCGGGGCGCTGAAGGGCTCCGGGCATCGGTAACTCCAGAAGGCAGAAGGGTCGTGGGAGGCGGCAGGCCGGTGAGGGGCGCGCCGGGCGTCAGGTGAAGTGGCGGTCCAGGCGCCAGCGGGGGCGCGGCCGGTCGGTCCGGTCGATGACGACCTTGGGCGGCAGGGCCAGGTCGTGGAAGGGGGATTCGTTGGAGTCCATCTGGTAGCCGGCCGTGTTCGGGTAGACCAGCAGGTCTCCGGTACGGGGTTGGTGGCGCAGGGGGACCTTGCGCCAGGTGAGCATGTCCGACTCGAGGCAGGTGGCCGCACCGACGCTCGCCGGGAAGGTGCCCGCCGCGCGGTCCGGGTCCTGGGGAAGGAGGACGGGGTCGGGCAGGTACTCGCTGTTGAACCACTGCTCGGACAGGCTCAGGCTCGTGCCGTCGACGGTGAGGATCCGGTAGCCGTCGCGGTCCTTGACGCCCTGGATGCGGAAGACCGTGGCGCCGGCCTGGTCGAGCAGGGCCCGGCCGGGCTCCAGGAGGAGGGTGACGCCGGCGTCCTTGAGGAGGTCCGCGACGGGGTGTTCGCGGCTCGCGGGCCGGGTGGCGAGGAGCGCGGCGAGGGCTTCGGCTCCGGCCACCGGGGAGTGGTAGGGGTAGAAGTCGCCGGGGTGGAACTTCTTGCCCGCGTGGTAGTGGCCGCTGTGCTGTTCGGCGAGGAAGGCGCGCCAGCTGTCGGCGTCGCTGTAGCTGACGGGCAGGCCCCCGCCGATGCTGATGCGGCTCGCTTCGAGGCCCTGGACGCGGGCCTTGAGGCACAGTTCGACCAGGTGGGCGGCGAGGTCGGCGCGCGGCTGGAGGGCGTAGCCGGACAGGTGGAAGGAGAACCCTTCCATGCGTACGGCGTCCCCGGCCTCCACGCACCGGTCCAGGGCCGTGGTCAGCTCGGCGCCGGTGAGTCCGAAGCGGCTGTGGGGCTGGGCCGCGGGCAGGACGCGCAGCAGGATGCGGGCGGGGCGGACGCGGCCGGTCGAGGCGGTGGTGACGACGGCGTCGAGCTCGTCGAGGGCGTCGACCGCGATCAGGGCGCCGTGCAGGACGGCCAGGTGCAGCAGCGCCGGGTCCTTGGCGGGGCCGGTGACGACGAGGTGTTCGCCGCGCACGCCGTGGCCGAGGGCCTCGCGCAGTTCGGCGACGGAGGCCACGTCCACACCGGCGCCGCCGGCGGCCGCGCGTTCGACGAAGACGGCGGCCTTGTTGGCCTTCTTCGCGAAGTACACGAAGCCGTCGACCCCGGCGGTGGCCACCGCGTCCTGCATCGCCCTCAGGTTGGTGTCGAAGGCGTCGGGCAGCAGGAAGTGGAACGGGCCGCCGAAGGCGTAGGCCAGTTCGGGGAGCAGGCCACTGGACAGGACCCGCTCGGCGGCGGGGTCGGCCAGCACCGGCAGGGTGGGCAGGGTGGGACCGTTCACTGCCACAGCGCGACCTCGGTGCCCAGGCCCTGCGCGAGGGCGAGTTGGGCGAAGCGGTGGCCGAGGGCGATGTCGGTGACGACGAGGCCGCTGTTGTATGCGAAGATCCGCTCCTCGGCGCCGGTGCGGCCGGCGGCGGCACCTGCGATGACGGGCGGGAACTCGGCGTCGACGGAGGGGAGTTTGCCCTCGGCGTCCGCCATGTCGGTGCCGGTGACGTTCATTTGGGCCTCGCTCGTGGCGATGACCCGGTCCGCCTCGTGGAGGGTGGACGGCGCGAGGCCGTGGCCGACGAGGATCGACAGCGCGCCGGGCTTCAGCCAGGAGGCTTCCACGGCGGCCTCGGTGTGCCCGCCGGCGGTGGCGACGATGACGTCGGCGTCCGCGGCGGCGGCCCGCAGGTCGGTGACGATCTCCACGTCCCGGTCGGGGAAGTGGGTGCGCAGTTGCTCGCGGACCGCGGCGATGCCCTCCGGGTGGGTGCCGGACAGCAGGAGGCGGTCGAGGTCCGGGAGGGTGGTGAGGAGGAACGGCAGCGCGAGCCGGCCCTGGGTTCCGGTGCCGATGACGAGCGCCGTTCGGGCTCCGGGGGCGGCCAGTTCCCGGGCGAGCAGGGCGGAGACGGCCGGGGTGCGCAGGGAGCCGATGCGGGAGCAGTCCATCATCGCGACCGGCAGGCCGGTGACGTCGTCGTAGATCGTCAGAGCGGTGTAGTAGTGCTGCTCCTCGCGGCCCTTGTCGAGGCCGTGCTTGTAGGAGGTCTTGATGGCGACGACTTCGCGGGAGCCGTCGCGGCCGAGCATCGCGTAGGAGACCGAGTGTCCGTCCTGCGGCTTGACGGTCAGTTTCCGGGGGTTGTCGGACTGGCCGGCCTGGAGGGTGCGGTAGGCGCCCTCCACCGTGGCCACCACGTCGGCCAGGGAGATGTCGATCCCGGCGAGGTCGCTGGTGGACAGGATGCGCAGGTGCTTGTCGTCGCCGGATATGTGGGCGGACGCGGTCTCGGTCATGGTGGTGTTCCTCCGGTGCGGGAGCGGCGGTGGTCGGTTCGCGTGCCGTCGAGGCCGGTCAGTTGGCGTGCGCTTCGAGGGCGCCCTGGCCGTAGCCGTGTTCGCCGGCTTCGGCCTCGGGGCGGGTACGGCGGCCCGGGACGCGCACGGAGGCGCGCTTGAGCCAGCGGTCGGTGCCGTCGTAGCGGGCTTGGAAGGGGACGCGGCCGTGGACCACGAGGTCGTTGTCGACGACGAGGACGTCACCCGGGGTGAGGCTGACGGCGACGGAGACGCGGGCCAGTTCGGCCGAAAGTCGACCGTAGGCGGCCCGGTAGGCGTCGTCGGCCTGGTCGACGGGGGTGTACGCGGGGTCGTAGCGCAGGGTCATGCCGTCTTCGGTCGCGAAGAGCGCCGGAACCGCGGGCGGGGCCTGTTCGGCGAAGCCCTGGGCCTCTTCGTAGGCGTCGTCGGGGAGGATCGGCAGGACCGGCCGGACGAGGAGGTCGATGTCCTCGTCGGCGAGGCGGGTCTTGCGGATGCTGGCCGCCGTGGTGGCGATGTCGTCGTGGTTGCGCATGCAGCCGAGGATCAACAGGTGGGCGCGGCCCGGGTGGAAGGCGTCCTCGGTGTGCGGGCTGAGAAGCACCGTGCTGCTGGCGCCGGTCTGTGCGGTCTCGTGGCCGGGCGAGGGGACGATGTTGTGTACGAAACGCCCGTCCTGCTGGCCTTCCCAGGCGATGGGGTTGCCCATCACGGTGGAGAGCAGGAGCAGGGCGATGTCGTGGACCGCTCCGCTGTCGCCGGCCGTGGCCCAGCTGGAGGGCGTGGTCCCGATGGCGGCGTCGTCCACTTCGATGCCGCGCAGGATGTACAGGCCGTCCTCGGTGTCGACCGGCCGGCAGTGCGCGCGCAGTTCGTCGCTCAGGCCGGCGGCGGTTTCGGCAACGCGGGCCAGGAGCTGGGGGCTTGTGGCGGACGTGCCGAACTCGGCGAGGATCTTCTCCGCGGCCAGGCGGAGTTCACCCACGGTGTGGGGGTCGAGCTTGCGGACAGGTGCGGCTGCCGTGCTCATGGCGGAGTGGTCCGTTTCGTCGGATGGCAGGGGAATCCCGCTTCTGCGGTACGGTCTCCGGCGGCCGGACGTCCGGGAGTTTCGTAACCGGCAGGATTCGACGGGTTGTTGAGGTTCCCGTCGGGGGATGCGGGGACAGGCGAACGTCCCGAACCGTAACACCGAAATCAGGTAAGGCAAACCTTAGCAATAAGACGTGACGTGGCGAGATTCGGACGTACGACCCACACTTGCACGGGACTTGCGGAAATGGTTGTCATTAGGATAGGCAAACCTAAGCACTTTGGCAGGTTCGGCCCGACCGGTTCGACGGAGAGATCCGGACGCGTGCCCGACACCCCTGCCACCCCCGTAGCTTCAGCGGAACGAGGACGTACGTGAACTTCAACAGGCGCCAGGTGTTGTGGGCCGGCGGAGCGATGGGCACGGCGGCCCTGCTCGCCGCCTGCTCCTCGGGAAGCGGCGACAGCGCGACGGACAAGGCCCCGCAGGGTGACGGCAAGCCCAAGGCCGGCGGAACCCTGCGCATCGGCGCGCTCGGCCGCGCCGGCGCCATCACCCGCGACCCCCACGGCTCCCAGGCCAACGAGAGCGACTACCTCGTCATCGCGCTCGCCTTCGACACCCTCACGATGCCGGGCGCGAAGGCCAACACCGTTCCCCGTCTGGCCACTTCGTGGGAGTCCTCGGCCGACCTCAAGACCTGGAAGTTCAAGATCACCAAGGGTGCCGTCTTCCACGACGGCACCCCGGTGACCGCAGAAGACGTGGTGTGGTCCCTGCGCCGCCTGCGCGGCACCCCGTCCGGCGCCGCCCGCCTGCCCGGTGTCAAGGGCCCCGAGAGCATCACCGCCGAGGGCGCCGACACCGTCGTCATCGTCTCCGACTACGCCAACGCGGACTTCCCGCTCCTGACGCGGCTCACCACCTTCGTCATGAAGAAGGGCACCTCCGACAAGGCGCTCGACAAGGCCCCGGGCACCGGCCCCTTCAAGCTCGACTGGTACCGCAACGGCAACGCCCGCCTCGTCCGCAACGACAAGTGGTACGGCGGCGCCGTGCACCTCGACGCCGTCGAGGTCACCATGTTCGAGACCCCCCAGGCCATGGCCAACGCCCTGCTCGCCGGGCAGATCGACGTCGCCTCCAACGTCGGCGCGGTCGCCGCCCGTACCGCCGAGGCCCGCAAGGACATCCAGGTCGTGCGCCGCCCCGACGACATGGCCATGCCCATCGTCATGCGCGCCGCCAAGGGCAGCCCCTTCGCCGACCCGCGCGTCCGCGAGGCGATGCGCCTGGTCGTCGACCGCGACGCCATGGTCAAGCAGGTGCTGTCCGGCTACGGAGCCGTCGCCAACGACGTCATGGGCACCGGCGACCCCGCGTACGCCAAGGACATCCCGCAGCGCAAGCGGGACCTGGAGAAGGCCAAGAAGCTCCTCGCCGAGGCGAAGTTCGACCTGTCCAAGACCTACTCCCTGGTGACCACCGAGGACATCCCCGGCCTCGCCGAGTCCGCCACGCTCTTCGCCAACCAGGCCCGCGAGGCCGGCATCAAGGTCGAGGTCGTCAAGCAGGAGTCCGGCGCCTTCTGGGAGAAGACCTGGAAGACCGGCGATTTCTACACCACCTACTGGGGCACCAACGACTCGGTCGTCTTCTTCGCCTCGAAGACCATGGGCACCGCGGCCGGTCTGAACGAGGCCGGCTGGGCCGACCCCGGCTTCGACGCCGCCTACCGCAAGGCCATCGGCGCCGGCGACCCCGCCCAGCGCGCCGCCGCCCTCAAGGAGCTCCAGCAGATCGAACACGAGCGGTCCGGCTACCTGCTGTGGGGCATGGCCGACGGCATCGACCTCGCCGCCGCCAAGGTGCAGAACCTGCCCAAGCTCGCCGGCTACGGCCGCGTCCAGCTCGAAGGCGTGTGGCTGCGTTGAGCCGTACGGCCGAGACCGGACCGGTGCCCGCCCCCGCAGTGGGGGCGGGCACCGGCCCGCGCCGGGCCGCCCACCTCGCCCTGCGGGTCGCGGGCGCGGCGGCCCGCCGGGCACTGATGCTGGTCGCGCTGCTCGCCGTGGTGTTCGCGGCCGTCGAGGTGCTGCCCGGAGACGCGGCGAGCGCCAGCTCCGAGCGCGGCGAGAGCGCCGCCGACCTCGACACCCGCAGGCATCTGCTGGGGCTCGACCGGCCCCTGTGGGAGCGGTTCTTCGACTGGATGACCGCACTGCCCACCGGAGACCTGGGCACCTCCGCCCGCGGCCAGAAGGTCACCGACCTGCTGGCGGACCCGCTGCCCAACACCCTCGTGCTGGGCCTGAGCGCCTTCGTCCTCACCGTCGTACTGGCGCTGGTGCTGGGCTGCTGGGCCGCCGCCCGGCCCGGCCGTCCGACCGACCGCGTCATCGGGCACAGCGCCACCGCGGCGTTCGCGGTACCCGAATTCGTCGTCTCCGTGGTGCTGTTGACGACCCTCTCCCTCTGGACGGGCTGGCTGCCCGCGGTCACCGTCACCGGCGGCGACGGCAGGCCGGTCAGCTGGACCATGCTGGTCATGCCGGTGCTGGCCCTGGTCATTCCGCAGACCGGCTGGAACACCCGGATCGTCCGCGGCGCGCTCGCGGACCAGGCCGCCACACCCCACGTCGAGGCGGCCCACCTGGACGGGCTGCCGCTCGCCCACGTCCTCCTGCGGCACCAGCTGCCCGGCGCGATACCGGCCATCGCCACCGGCGTCGCCACCTCCACCGGCATGCTCCTGGGCGGCGCCATCGTGGTGGAAACCCTCTTCAACTACCCGGGAATCGGCAGCCTCCTGGCCGGCGCCGTCGCCAACCGCGACACACCGCTCATCGCCGGAGTCGTCGTCTGCGCCGGGGCCGTCATCAGCCTCGTCCTGCTCACCGCCGACCTCATCCGCAACGCCACCCTGGGAGACCGCGCATGAGCACCACCGCCCTCCCCCAGGCCGAGCGCCGCGCCACCCACAAGGCGCGGAACACCGTACTGATCGCACTCGCCGCGCTACCCCTCCTGCTGGCCCTCACCGGCCCGCTGTTCGCGCCGCACACCCTCGACACCCCCGTCACCGCCCCGTACGCGACTCCCGGCGGCGGCGCGGCGCTGGGCGGGGACCAACTCGGGCGGGACGTCCTCAGCCGCCTCCTGCACGGCGGCACCCTCCTCATCGGCAGCGCGCTGCTCGTGGCCGTCGTGGTCACCCTCAGCGCCACCCTGATCGGCTGCGTCGCCGTCCTGCGCCCCGCATTCGGCCGCCTGGTCGAACGCTGCGCCGACGTCGCGATCCTCCTGCCCTCCCTGCTCGGCATCATGCTGATCGCTCTCGCCTGGCCCAGCGGCGGGCGCGGGGCCGTCACCCTCGCGGCCATCGCCCTCGGCATCCCCTACGCGGTACGGATCGTGGCCGCCGCCGCATCGCCCCTCGCCGCCGCCGGATACGTCGAGGCGGCCGTCACCCGCGGCGAGTCCACGGCCTACATCGCCCTGCGCGAGATCCTCCCCAACCTCCGCTCCACCGTCCTGACCCTGTTCGGACTCCGGTTCGTCGAAGCGGTCTACGTCATCTCCATGGCCGGATTCCTCCAGATCGGCCCCCAACCACCCGCCTCCGACTGGTCCCTGATGGTCCGCGAGAACGCCCCCGGCATCCTCCTCAACCCCTGGGCCGTCCTCGCCCCGAGCCTGGCCATCGCCCTCATCGCCATCACCGTCAACTTCGCCACCACGGCCCTGGCCCCCGACACCTCACCGAAGGCGGCGACCCGCTCGTGAGCGACCTCACCCAGCACCACCACACGCCGGCCGCCCCCCGCACCACGGCCGCGCCCCCACCGGTCGTGACCGTCAGCGGCCTCCGGATAGGGATACCGGGCGGCCCCGCCCTCCTCACCGAAACCTCCCTCACGATCCACGCGGGCCGCGTCACCGCCCTCACCGGCGCGTCCGGCTCCGGCAAGACCACCCTGCTGCGCGCCCTCGTCGGCCACCTCCCGCCGGGCGCCGTGATCTCCGAAGGCACCCTCGACGTCCTCGGCCACGCCCCCCACCGGCTCGCCCCGGACGCGCTGCGCCGACTGCGCCGCACCGGAGTCGCGTACGTCGGCCAGGACCCCGGCTCCGCCCTCAACCCGCGGATGACGGTCCGCCGGCTCGTCCGCGAACTCGCCACCGACACCCGCGACGAAGCCGTCCTCGCCCTGCTGGCCGAATGCCGCCTGCCCACCGGCGCGGGTATCGCCGACCGCAGGCCCACCGCCCTGTCGGGAGGGCAGCAGCGACGCGTCGCTCTCGCCCGCGCCCTGGCCCGGACCCCGGAGGTCCTCCTCCTCGACGAGCCGACCGCCGGTCTCGACGCGACCCTGCGCGACGAAATCGCCCGACTGCTGCGCGAGTTGGCCAGGAATCGGAACCTCGCCGTCGTCATCGCCACCCACGACCCCGAGCTCGTGGACGCCTGCGCCGACCACACCGTACGGCTGACCGCGCCCGGGCAGATGATCCCTGCCGCCCGCACCGCACCGACCCCGCCCGCCTCCGCCACAGCGCCTGCCGCGGCCGCCGGCTCCGGCCCCGCCTCGAAGGGCTCCCACGCCACCGCCCCGGGTGCCTCCTCGGGTGCCTCCTCGGGCGAAGGGGTCGCCGCGCACGGCATCGACGTGTTCTTCCGCGACGGCCGGCGGCGCCGCCCCGCACTGAACGGTGTGGACTTCACCGCCGCGCCGGGATCGGCCGCGGCCATCGTCGGGCCGTCCGGATCCGGCAAGACCACCCTGCTCCGCGTCCTGGCCGGCCTGCACCGCCCGGACGGCGGGGAACTCACCCTCGACGGCGCGCCCCTCGCCGCGCACGCACGGCGCCGGACCCGCGCTCAGCAGCGCCGCATCCAGCTCGTCCCGCAGAACCCGCTCGCCGCCCTCAACCCCCGGCGGACCGTGGGCCACCAACTGGCCCGGCCCCTGAGCCTGCACACCGACCTGTCCAAGAGCGCGATCCGCGACCGGATCACCGACCTCCTCGGGCAGGTCGAACTCCCCGCCGACTTCGCCGACCGCTACCCGGGCGAACTCTCCGGCGGCCAGCGCCAACGCGTCTCCATCGCCCGCGCCCTCGCCGCCGGCCCGGACGTCCTGCTCTGCGACGAGGTCACCTCGGCGCTCGACGCCGACACGGCGGCGGGCGTCATGGACCTCCTCACGACGCTGCGCGAACGGCACCGGACCACCCTGGTGGTGGTCTCCCACGAAACCCACCTGATCGCCCGCTACACCGACACCGTCCACCTCATCGACGCCGGCCGCATCACCGCAAGCGGCCTCACCGGCACAGTGCTCCCGTCGACGTAGCAGCGTCCTCGATGCCCGCGCCGTTCCGGGCACGGGCATTCAGAGGCCATCTCGTTCGGCACGGGGTCAGGGCGCGTTCAACCCGAAGGCCTGGTTGCTGGTGTTGCTGCCGTGCGGGCTGTTGATGTTGTTGTTGATGCTGATGTTGTTGAACGCGGTGATGAGGCCGTTCAGGTTGATCGGCAGGATCGAGCCGCCACCGCCTCCGTTGCCGCCGTCGCAGTCGCCTCCGGTGATCGTCGTCGGGTCGCTGTCCGAGACCGTCGCGCCTCCGCCCTGGGTGACCGTGACGGTGTTGTTGACGGAACACGGCGCGTCGTCGGCCACGTCGACGGTGACCCTGCCCCTGACCGTCGGACTCCAGCGGTTCGTACACTGCTCCCCCTCCTCTTCCCCAGCTCCCCATGCATCACTTAGGTAAGGCTAACCAAATCAGACTACGGAAGGTCAAGTGCCATTGGAGGACGGCCAGTGGATGACTGGATCTCCGCCTCAAGCGCGGCGCACAGACGGACCCCGCCCCGGGGATCAGCGACGAGGCTTCGGGGCGCGCGCCGCAGGACGGCTCCACCTGAGGCGCCCGAACCACCGTGACCACGCCGGGCGCGGCACCGGCTCCCGGTCGTGGGCTGCGGGGGCGGTGAGACGTGCTCGCGCGATCAGTTCCAGGGTGAGGACCACCGCGACGGCTTGGACGGCCATCAGGGCGATGAGGACGAACAGTTGGACCGCGCCGGCCGTCATGGGGTCGGCGCCGCCGAGCAGCATGCCGACGAACGCCCCCGGCAGGGTGACCAGTCCGACGGTGCGGGTCTGGTCGAGGCCGGGAACCAGCGCCTCGGATGCTGTCGGGCGGGCGATCTCGAGCCTCGCGTCACGGTCGGGCATGCCGAGCGCGAGCGCCGCCTCTACCTCGCCGTGGCGCAGGTGCAGCACCGCCAGGCACTGCCGGCCGCAGAGGACGGTCGCGGTGAGCGCGCCGCCGATCAGGATCCCCGTCACGGGAATGAGCACGATGCCGCGGGGCGGGACGAGACCTGTGGCCAGCAGCAGCCCGACGGTCGGCGCCACTCCCCCGGCGATGGGTACCGCCGCCCACCACCAGGTCCCGTCGGTGGTGATCCTGCGGCCTGCCGTGCGCATGGCGACCGCGGACATCATGAGCAGGAAAGCGGGAAGTCCCACGGGCGAGTCGGCGACCCATCCGATGACGGCGGCGACCGCTAGGAGCTGCACGGCGGCCCGCATCCCCGCGAGGAGGACTTCCCGGGCCCTGCGGGTGTCCTGGTCGGGTGACAGGCGGAATGCGGCGACCACCACGACGGCACCGGCGAGCAGTACGGCCAACAGCCATCCGAGGGTCGCGTTGACCGGGAGCAGAGCGGCCGACGCTGAGTTCACGCGCTCACGGTAGTGCCGACGGCGGGTCGCCCTCCGGAACCCGCCGGGCCGAGCCGGATGCGGTGCGGCCGGCTCCGGCTCACTCCGGCTCGGTCCCGCTCGTCCGGCGTGACGTCACGCGTCCCGGTCGGCTTCCCTGGCCGCACGCTCCAGCCGGCTCCGGTGGCTCTCCCACCGCGCGGAGTCCAAGGGCGGGATGCTGTCGTTGCCCTTGCTCATCCCGACGGCCCCGTCCAGGAGTTCCCGGAGGATGTCGGCGTGTCCGGCGTGCCGGTGCGTGTCGGCGATCACCCGTACCACGGCGTGGTGCAACGTCACCTCGTCCTTGCCGTCGGGCCACCACGGCACCCTGCCGGTCGTGTCGAGCGCCAGCGCGTCGATCGTCGCGTCCGCGTGCGCCCACGCCCGGCGGTACAGGTCCACGATGGACTCGCGCGACTCGTCGGCGGTGGCCCACATGTCCGCGTTGTCCTCGGCCCCGGCATCGAGCCAGGGCAGCGACTCGCCGGACGGCCGCCCGAAGGTGTCGCCGAAGTAGCCCAGCTCCACACCGGCCGCGTGTTTCACCAGGCCCAGGAGGTTCGTGCCGGTCGGCGTCAGCGGCCGGCGGACGTCGTACTCCGAGAGCCCTTCGAGCTTCCACAGCAGGGCGTCGCGGGCCGACTGCAGATAGAAGTGGAGGTCGGCCTTGGTATCGGATGCGGTCATGGGACCAGTCTGCGGCCGTCGCGATCCACGTCAACTTCCTTGCCGCCGCTCCCGATCGGGAGCTGGCTGCCGGCACCGGCGGGTGACGGCAGCCGAGCCGCCGTCACGCCTGCGGGGTGCGCGGGTGCGGCCTCGTCCGGCCGCGGTCAGCCGAACGAGCTGGCCTGCAAGCGGGGGCCCGGGGCGGGGAGTTCGGCCGCGAGGTGGAGGGCGTTGAGGTCGCTGGGTCGGCCGCCGAGGGCGAGGATGAGGCGGGAGGCGATCGTCCACTCGGGCCACACCCGGCCGGCGAGGACGTCTCGGATCTCCTCGACCGTCAGCGCGCCGTCGATCGCGAGGCAGACCTTGTCCGGGGAGCGCAGGCCGTCGGCGAGGTAGAGGGCGCGCAGGGCGGTGTGGAAGGCCTCCTGTGCTTCGTGTCCGGGGGCGGGCAGTGCGGGGGCGGGCGTGGCCGGGTGGACGGCGGCGTCCCACAGGTCCCGGAGTTCGGCCGCGTGGCCGCCGCAGGCCGCGGCCAGCTGCTCGACGACGTGCCAGGACGGCCGGCTCTTGCCCTTGAAGACCCGGGACAGGTGGGAGGGGTGGACTCCGACATCGGTGGCGATGCTGGCGATCGAGCGGCCGGTGGCCCGGTGGAGGACCGTCAGCGCCGCCGCGAGCTGCTGTGCGGGAGTGAGGGGCGTGGCGGCGGTGTCGGAGTCCGCGGGGCGGGTCCGGGCCGCTTCCCTCGCCTCCGTTATGGCGGTCAGGCGTTCGTCGAGGGAGGCGGGGTTCCAGCGCTTGCGCAGGCGTTCGCCGCTGACCTCCAGCGGCGCGCCCAGGACCTGCCAGTCGTCGCCGCGGCGGCGCCCGGCGTGCACGATCGCGGCCTCGACGTCCCTGAAGAGCGGGGCGATGCCCTGCTTGAGTTCGAGGAGGTCCGCCGGGCGCACGTCGGCGTGGGCGGCGTCCATCAGGCCGGAGGCGGCCCGCTGCAGTTCCTGGGCGGCGTAGATGAGCAGCGCCTTCGGATCGGCGTGCGCGGGCCGGCCCGGCGGTGAAGTCCGGCGCGAGGCACCCGACTTGGGCTTCTTCGCCGCGCAGGGACGGCAGTACGGTGCGGGCTGGCCGGGGCGGGGCAGGGGGAGGGTCCGCTTGCATGTGTCGCATCGGCGTGGGACGGCGCGCATGTTGGGGGGCCTTTCGGCAGGGTGCTGTAGTCCGTCGACGGGCGCAGGTCATCGGTGACCAGGCTGCGGCCCTCGTAGCGCGCGGGCCGCAGTCGTACAAAGTCGGACATCCGGCTGCCCGGTGCCGGGAGCGGCCCCACGGTGGGTGCGGGGACGGCTCGCGGCCGGGCGGGCCGGATGCTGCCGGGTCAGTGGTGACGAATGCGCCGGTAGGACATGGCGCTGCCGTACGCGGCGGCCCCCACCAGGCTCAGGGCCGCGCCCCACACCGTCCCGCCGGCCGTCTCCGGCGGCACGGAGATCAAGACGAAAGGCACGACGGCGACGGCCGCGAAAAGGCTTCCGCGAGCCGTGACCGTGAAGTCATCGCGGAAACTGGTTTCGCTGCTGGTCGCGGGCGGCATGATAGCTTCGGCACCTGACATCGGCGGCGTATTGGTGCGACGCCGATGGTGATTACGGCCAGAAGGCATGAGAAATCCCCTTTCAAGGAATGATCAGGCCGGTGCATGGACGTGGTCATACAGGTCGACAGGACCCTGGCTACGGTTTGGCGCCCGCCAGGGTCCTTGCCTTTCCCGGGGACACGGCCCCGAGGACGCGAACACTACTTCGTGACCATCACATCACGCTACGCAAGCAAATCTGCGGCCATCGATGCCCAGAACCCCCGTCGCGGCCGCGCCTCGCTGGCATGCCAGAAAGCAAACGACCATTCGATCAGATGCGAAAGATTTCAGTCGGATAATGCGCCGATAGCGCTTCCGAACCGCTGAATGTCACGCAATGTGGCGCGCTTATGGCATATGCCACGGTCAAAATCGGCTTCACAATTGCAGGCACCGTGACAACCACCCCTCCCGCGCCCCACCCCGCCACCCCGCGCACAACCGCTCGCCAGCCCCGCGCCCGTGCCGCCGGAACACCCTCGCCGGACCGATCCCGCCTCGTAAGGCCCGCCCCCGTACGCCGTGCGCAGAAAAGAACGGACGTCCCGGATCCCTGGGCAAGGATCCAGGTCCGAGTCCGTCGGCACGCAGGGGGTTCACATGAAGACATCGATGACGCGCGCAGTGCGGGCCTCCCCCTACTGGCCGGTGGTCGCCCATCCGGTGCTGCGGCGCCTCCTGCCGGGGTACGCCGTCTCTTCGCTGGGCGACGGGATGGCCGTGGTCGCGGTCGGCTGGCTGGCAGTCGACCTGGCGCCCGCCGCCGACCGCGGCCTGTGGGTGGCGCTCGCCGCGGCCGCCTACACGCTGCCCGGCGCGGCCGGCACCCTGCTGCTCGACCGCCTCCTGCGCGGAGTCGGCCCGGCCCGCCTCGCCACCTGGGACGCGCTGCTGCGCGCCTTCGCACTCGGGGCGATCCCGATCGCCCACGCCACCGGGGTGCTCTCCGTCTGGCTGTACGTCGCACTGCTCGGCGCGTCCTCGGTGCTGCACTCCTGGGGCCAGGCCGGCTGCTACACCCTGATCGCCCGACAGCTGTCCGAACGCCACCACCTCGCCGGCAACGCCGTGCTCTCCACCATCGGTTCGCTGTCCACCGTGACCGGTCCGCTCCTGGCGGCGCCCCTGGTCATCTGGGGCGGCGCGGCGACCGTGCTGGCCGTCGACGCCGCGACCTTCGCCTTCCTGGCCGCCACCCTCCACCGGGGCGCGCCGGCGGAAGCCGGCCCGGACTCCGTCGACGGCGCCGACGGGCACGCCGCGAAATCCAGCGGCTTCGGCGTGATCCGTCGCGACCGCCGCCTCGCCGGCCTGCTGCTGCTCAGCGCCGGGTTCTTCCTCTTCTTCGGCCCCGTGTACGTGGCGCTGCCCCTGCACGTGGCGGACGACCTGGCGGCACCGGTCGGCGTGCTGGCGACCTTCTACAGCCTCTTCGGCGCGGGCGCGGTCGCCGGGGCGCTGCTCACCGGTTACCTGCGGCGCCTGCCACTGGCCCCGGCCGCCGCCTGCATCGTCGCCCTCTCGGGCGCGGCCCTGCTCCCGCTGGGGCTGGGCGCGCCGACCCCCGTGGCGATGGCCTGCTTCGCCGCGGTCGGCCTGCTGTGGCCGCCGTACTCCTCGATGTCCACCACGCTCTTCCAGCGCTCCACCTCGCCCGCCCTCCTTCCGCAGGTGCTCGCCGCGGTCTCCGCCGTGCGCATCCTGCCCGTGCCGCTCGGCACCGTCCTCGGCGGTCCGGCCGTGGCCGTGCTCGGTCCCACCCGCACGCTCCTCGTCAGTGCCGCCGGCATTCTGGCCCTCGGCCTGGTCGCGGTCGCCGGGCTGCTCCTGCGCCCTTGGCGACGAGTAGCGAACGCACAAGGGCGACCGCGCACGGATCAGTGACACTTCTCGAACCCCGGCGCGCGTCCGTCTCGGCGGCTGCCCGCCGGGCCGGAGGTGGCAGGAGCATCAGTACAGTCCTGCCGATTTTTTTCGTCAATACTTTTCACAAGGATTGAAGAAACCCCAAGTTCACAGGCCTGGCGCCGTGTTGACACCTCGATCGGCCTTCAACTCATGAAGGCCGAACCTCTTGACGCCCTTCCGGGCGGGCAGTTCACTCACGCTTCGATCCCCCCGGATCCACGACGTGAGGAGCACCCCGCATGTCCCTCCTTTCCGACCGACCGCCACGACCGGGCGTCGCGGCGCTCGCCGCCGCGCTGGTCGCGGCCCTTCTCGTGCTGCTGCCGGGCACCGCGGCCCACGCCGCGCCCGTGCTGCTCTCGCAGGGCAAGCCCGCGACCGCCTCCAGCACGGAGAACGCCGGCACACCGGCCGGCGCGGCCGTCGACGGCGACAACGGCACCCGCTGGTCGAGCCAGTTCGCCGACCCGCAGTGGATACAGGTCGACCTCGGCGCCCCGGCCCAGCTGAGCCAGGTGGTGCTGCGCTGGGAGACCGCGTACGCAAGGACCTACCGCGTCGAGCTGTCGACCGACGGGACCCACTGGACCACCGGCCACTCTGCCACCGCGAGCACCGGCGGCGTCCAGACGCACGCCCTCACCGGCACGGCCCGCTACGTCCGCGTGTACGGCACCGAACGGGCCACCGGATGGGGCTACTCGCTCTGGGAGTTCCAGGTCTACGGCACCGGCACCGGCCCGGTCATCCCGGGTGGCGGAGACCTCGGCCCGAACGTCATCGTCTTCGATCCGTCGACGCCGAACATCCAGGCCAGGCTGGACGAGGTCTTCCGCCAGCAGGAGTCGGCCCAATTCGGCTCCGGGCGCTACCAGTTCCTCTTCAAGCCGGGTACGTACAACGGCCTCAACGCGCAGATCGGCTTCTACACGTCGATCTCCGGTCTCGGCATGAGCCCCGACGACACCACCATCAACGGTGACATCACCGTCGACGCGGGCTGGTTCGGCGGCAACGCCACCCAGAACTTCTGGCGTTCGGCCGAGAACCTGGCCGTCAACCCGGTCAACGGCACCAACCGCTGGGCCGTATCGCAGGCCGCGCCCTTCCGCCGGATGCACGTCAAGGGCGGCCTGAACCTGGCGCCCAACGGCTTCGGTTGGGCGTCCGGCGGCTACATCGCCGACTCCAGGATCGACGGACAGATCGGCAACTACTCGCAGCAGCAGTGGTACACGCGTGACAGCTCGATCGGCGGCTGGTCCAACGCGGTGTGGAACCAGGTGTTCTCCGGGACGCAGGGCGCGCCGGCGCAGTCGTACCCGAACCCGCCCTACACCACCCTGGAGACGACCCCCGTCTCGCGGGAGAAGCCGTTCCTGTACCTGGACGGCTCCGCCTACAAGGTGTTCGTGCCGGCGAAGCGCACCAACGCCCGCGGCACCTCCTGGGGCAACGGGACACCGCAGGGCACCTCGCTCCCCCTCGACCGGTTCTACGTGGTCAAGCCGGGCGCGAGCGCGGCGACGATCAACGCGGCGCTGGCGCAGGGCCTGCACCTGCTCTTCACGCCGGGCGTGTACCACGTCGACCAGACCATCCAGGTCAACCGCCCGGACACCGTGGTGCTGGGCCTCGGCCTCGCCACGATCGTCCCGGACAACGGCGTGACGGCGATGAAGGTCGCCGACGTCGACGGGGTGCGGCTGGCCGGCTTCCTCGTCGACGCGGGCGCCGTCAACTCCCCCACCCTGCTGGAGGTCGGCCCGGCCGGCGCGGCCACCGACCACGCGGCGAACCCGACGACCGTCCAGGACGTGTTCGTCCGCGTCGGCGGCGCGGGCGCGGGCAAGGCGACGCTGGGCATGCTGATCAACAGCCACGACACGATCGTCGACCACACCTGGATCTGGCGGGCCGACCACGGTGACGGGGTGGGCTGGGAGACCAACCGCTCCGACTACGGCTTCCGGGTCAACGGGGACGACGTCCTGGCCACCGGGCTGTTCGTCGAGCACTTCAACAAGTACGACGTGGAGTGGAACGGCGAGCGGGGCCGCACGATCTTCTACCAGAACGAGAAGGCGTACGACGCGCCCAACCAGGCCGCGATCCAGAACGGTTCCGTCAAGGGCTACGCGGCCTACAAGGTGGCCGACTCGGTGAACACCCACGAGGGCTGGGGTCTGGGCAGCTACTGCTACTACAACGTCGACCCGACGATTCGTCAGGAACACGGCTTCCAGGCCCCGGTGAAGGCCGGGGTCAGGTTCCACGACCTCCTGGTGGTGTCACTCGGCGGCAACGGCCAGTACGAGCACGTGATCAACGGCATCGGCGCCCCGACCTCGGGAACGTCGACCGTCCCCTCCACCGTCGTCTCGTTCCCCTGACGGACACGCCGGTCCCCCGGCACCCCGGCGGGTCCGTCCGGGTCCATGCCCGACGGCCCCGCCGTGGTCCGCGCGCCGCCCCTCCCCACCCGCAGGGCGGCGCGCGGTTCCGCCGTCAGGGGGTGCGGTGCGCGGCGATGATCCTGGCGTAGCGGCGGCCGCTGGACTTCACGGTGCGGCGCTGGGTGGCGTAGTCGACGTGGACGAGACCGAAGCGCTTGTCGTAGCCGTACGCCCATTCGAAGTTGTCCAGCAGCGACCAGGCGTAGTAGCCGGCCACCGGTGCTCCGCGGCGGGCCGCGCGGGTGCAGGCGGCGAGGTGGGAGGTGAGGTAAGCGGTGCGCTCGGGGTCGTGGACGGTGCCGTCGGGGGCGACGGTGTCGGGGTAGGAGGAGCCGTTCTCGGTGATGTGGATGCGCCGGGCGCCGTACTCCTCGTGGAGGCGCACGATCAGCGCTTCCAGGCCGTCGGCGTCGACCTCCCAGCCCATGCCGGTCCGAGGCGCGGTGGGGCGGTCGATCTGGCGGGCGTACGGCGCGGGGCCGGCCGGGTCGGCGGTGACCACCTGGGGGAAGTAGTAGTTGAGGCCGGTCCAGTCGAGGGGGGCGGCGATGGCCGTGCTGTCGCCGGGCCGTTCGGGCAGGTCCACGCCGTAGACCTCGCGCATGTCGGCGGGGAAGCCGCGGCCGTGGACGGGGTCGAGCCACCAGCGGTTGACGTGGCCGTCCATGCGGCGGGCGGCGGCCCGGTCGGCGTCGCCGTCGGTGGCGGGTGCGACGGTGGAGAGGTTGTTGACGATGCCGATCCGGGCGCCGGGGGCGGCCGCGCGGACGGCCCGGGCGGCCAGACCGTGGCCCAGGAGCAGGTGGTACGAGGCGCGGACGGCGGCGGTGAGGTCGGTGCTGCCGGGCGCCATCCTGCCCTCCAGGTGCCCGATCCAGGCCGAGCAGAGCGGCTCGTTCAGGGTGGCCCACTGGGTGACGCGGTCACCGAGGCGCTCGGCGACGACGGCCGCGTAAGCGGCGAAGTGCTCGGCGGTGTCGCGCTCGGGCCAGCCGCCGCGGTCCTGGAGGGCCTGGGGCAGGTCCCAGTGGTAGAGGGTGACGGAGGGCTCGATGCCGGCGGCGAGGAGGCCGTCGGTGAGGCGGTCGTAGAAGTCGATGCCCTTGGCGTTGAGCGGGCCGTCGCCGGCCGGGAGCACGCGGGGCCAGGAGATGGAGAAGCGGTAGGCGTTGGTGCCGAGGTGCCGCATCAGGGCGATGTCCTCGGGCCAGCGGTGGTAGTGGTCGCAGGCGGTGTCGCCGTTGTGGCCGCCGTCGATGGCGCCGGGGACGCGGGTGAAGGTGTCCCAGATGGAGGGGCCGCGGCCGTCCTCGTCGGCGGCGCCCTCGATCTGGTAGGCGGAGGTGGCGGTGCCCCAGGCGAAGTCGGCGGGCAGGGCTGCGAGGTCCAGGGCGGCGGCCTCGGTGGCGTCGAGGGCCGCGGCGGCGGCGTGCGCGTCGGCCGCCCGGGGCACGGTCGGGTCCGCGCCGGCCGCGTCGGTCGGGGGGAGGCTTTCCGAGAGGGTCATTTGACGGCTCCTGCCGTGAGTCCGGCCACCAGGTACTTCTGCAGCAGCAGGAAACCGGCGACGACGGGGATGCTGACGACGAGCGATGCGGCCATGATCTGGTTCCAGTAGACGTCGTTCTGCGTGGAGTAGCCCTGCAGTCCGACGGCGAGGGTGCGGGTGGCGTCGTTCGTCATGACCGACGCGAACAGCACCTCGCCCCAGGCGGTCATGAAGGCGTACACGGCGACGGCGACGATGCCGGGCACCGCTGCCGGGATCACGACCCGGAACAGGGCGCCGAGGGGGCCGCAGCCGTCGACCATGGCGGCTTCGTCGAGGTCGCGGGGCACCGAGTCGAAGTACCCGATGAGCATCCAGATGGAGAAGGGGAGGGAGAAGGTCAGGTAGGTGAGGATCAGGCCGCCGCGCGAGCCGTAGAGGGCGATGCCGGTGGTGTTGCCGATGTTCACGAAGATCAGGAACAGCGGCAGGAGGAAGAGGATCCCGGGGAACATCTGGGTGGACAGCACCGTCACGGTGAACAGGCGCTTGCCGCGGAACCGGTGGCGGCTGACGGCGTACGCCGCGAACACGGCGATGACGACGGAGCAGACGGTGGCGGCTCCGGCCACGATCAGGGAGTTCACGAAGTAGTCGGCGAGCGGGATCGTGTGCCAGATGTCGATGTAGGGGCGGACGGTGAGCCCGCTGGGGATCCACCGGAACTCGCCGGCGACGTCCTTCAGCGGCTTGAGGGAGCTGGTGGCCATCACGTGGACCGGCACCAGGACGAACACGGCGAGCAACGTCAGGAAGACGGCCCGGACCACGCGGAACGACGCGGGCGGGTCGAGGGCGCTGCGGGGACGGGGACTGGGTCGGCGTCGGGGGCGGGAGCTGGGGCCGGGGTGGGTGCCGGGGTGGGTGCTAGCGGGCATCGTCGTGCCTCCGTCCGCGGGTGACGAGCAGGTACCCGGCGGTGACCAGCAGCAGGAACAGCAGCAGGAGGACGGACATGGCCGATCCGGCGCCGAAGTTCCAGGTGACGAAGCTGGACTGGTAGATGTGGATGGAGATGAGGTCGGCGGCTTCCGGCGCCGACTTGCCGAACAGCACGAACGGCGTGTTGAAGTCGTTGAACGTCCACAGGAACAGGACGAGCACCAGGACCTGGTTGACCGGGCCGACCGACGGCAGGGTGATCCGGCGGATCTGCTGCCACGTACCGGCCCCGTCCAGGGCGGCCGCCTCGTACAGCTCCTTGGGGATGTTCTGGAGGGCCGCCGTCACGATGAGGAAGGCGAACGGCCAGCCCTTCCACACCGATACGGTCAGCAGCGCCCAGAAGCTGTTGTCGCCGAGCAGCCAGAAGGTGTGATCGGCGCCGCCCAGGCCGAGTTGGTCGTGGACGACGTGGTTCACCAGGCCGTTGTCCCGCTGGAACATGAACGACCAGGTGATGACCGCCGCGTACACGGGGAGCGCGTACGGGACCAGGAAGAGCGCCCGCAGGAAGCCGCGGCCGCGGAAGGCCTCCTGCATGAACACGGCGGCGGCCGTGCCGATCAGCCAGCACAGCCCGACCGAGAGCAGTGTGAACCGGCAGGTGGTGAGGAAGGACGTGAGGAGTGCTTCACCGACGGGGCGGTTGAGGTCGACGGCGAGCTCGTAGTTGTCGAAGCCCGCCCAGGGCGCCCCCGTCCAGTCTCGGATGTGGAACTGGGTCAGCTCGCTGAAGCTCGCCACGATGCCCATGACCATGGGGACCAGGTGGACGAGCAGTTCGAGCAGGAGCGCGGGCAGGAGCAGCAGGTAGGGCAGGGCGATGCGGCGTCGGCGGCCGGGCGGGCGCGCGCGGCCGGCGCCCCGGCGGCCCGGCCCGGCCGTCCCGCCGGGCGGCGCCGGGGTGAGTGAGGAAGGTGCCGGGGGTACGTTGGTCACTGGAGGGCTCAACTCGACATCTGCTGCTGGGCCTTGGTGAGCTTGGCCCGGACCGATTCGGTGGTCACCGGCTTTCCGGCCGCGGCGTCGGCGAAGAGTTCCTTGACGGCGGTGCCGACCGCCGTCTCGAACTGCGACTCCTCGGGAACCTGCGGGAGCGGGGCGGCGCTGGTGGCGAGGGTGGTCCGGAGCACGGTCGAGTCCTCTCCGGCGAAGGCCGGATCGCTCTGGGCGGCCTTGACCGGGGGGATGGAGCCGTACGTCGCGTTGAGGAGCTTCTGCTCCTCGTCGCCGGTCATGAACTCCACGAACTTCAGGGCGCCGTCGAGGTTGTCGGTGTTCTTGAAGACGGCCAGGTTGATGCCGGCGACCATCGAGTTGACGTTGCGGCCGGCGCCGGGGGTGCCGCCCGCGGGGACCGGTACGGGCGCCACGCCCCAGTCGCCCTCCTTCATCCCGTGCGCCTTGAAACTGCTCGCCGCGCTCTGCCAAAGGACCATGGCGGTCTTGCCGTTGGCGAAGTCCTGGAGGGACTGGTTCTTGTCGTACTCGGCGTTGCCGGGCGCGATGATCTTGTCCTTGGCCATCAGGTCGACGTACTGCTTGACGGCCGCCACGTTGGCGGGGGTGTCGAACGTGGGCTTGCCGGCGGCGTCGAAGAACGCGGCGCCGTGCTGGTGGGAGAAGACGAAGGCCTGGTGGATGTTGTTGGAGGGGTTCGCGCCCTCCGCGCCCAGCGCCCACTTTCCGCCCCTGGACAGCCTCCGGCCGATGGTCACCATCTCGTCCCAGGTGGCCGGGGGCTTGGCGACGCCGGCATCCTTGAACATCTTCTTGTTGTAGTAGAGCGCGTACGACATCGAGTACAGGGGGACGGCGGCCGGGTCCTTGCCGGCGGCGCCGGCCGAGCCGATCGCGGATTCGACGAAGCGGTCCTTCCCGCCGATGGCCGCGAAGTTCTTCGCGTCCCAGGGGAGCAGGGCGCCGGTGGCCTGGAGCGAAGCGGACCAGGTGTTGCCGATGTTGAGTACGTCCGGGCCCTGCCCGGAGGCGGTGGCCGCGAGGATCCGGTTGAGCAGGTCCGACCAGGGAACGACCTCCAGTTTGACCTTGATGCCGGTCCGCTGCTCGAACTTCTTCAACTCCGGTGCGAGCGTGGCCTGGTCGGCCGGGATGTCGGGGCCCTGGTTGGAGGCCCAGTACGTGAGCTCCCTGGGGGCGGTGTTGGAGCCGCCCCCGCCGTTCGCGTTTCCGCCGCCACAGGCGGTGGCGGCGGCGAGGAGGGAAGCGGTGACGGCGGCGGAGGCGGCTCTGATTCTGCGCATGGCGGCTCGGTCCCTTTCGGCGGGGTCAGAGGGGGAAGGCCGACGCGAAGCGCTCCGTCCGGGCCTTAATTTAGGACGTGAGTTAAGCCTCGCGAAAGGGTCGCGTCAAGAGGTCCCGCAGGGGTATGTTGCGGACGAAGTCACGACGGAAGGGACCGGATGACCACGGGGCGTAGCGGACGAACGGTGCGGGACCTGCGACGGGGCAACCGGAGCGCCGTGCTCCAACAGCTGTATTTCGGCGGTCCGTTGAGCCGCCAGGAACTGGGACCCGCCACCGGGCTGAGCTCCGGATCCGTCAGCAACGTCGTCGGCGAGCTCGTCGCGGACGGGCTCCTGGAGGAGGCCGGCGTCGTCGACTCGGACGGCGGCCGGCCCCGCACCCTGCTGCGCGTCGCGCCGGGCAGCGCCCACATGATCGGCGTGGACGTGGGCGAAACCCGGGTCAGGGTCGAGCTGTTCGACCTGACCCTCACCGAACTCGCCCGCACCGAGCTGCCGTTGCTGCCGCGCGGCTGCTACGACGTCGGCCCGATCGTCGACCACGTCAAGGACGGCATCGCCGCGGTCCTCGCCGAGGCGGGGGTGGGGACGGAACGGCTGCTCGGCGTGGGCGTCGGCGTACCGGGCATCGTGGACCGCGAGGCACCGGGCGGAGCCGTCGTGCACGGCCAGACCATCGGCTGGGACGCGGTCCCGCTGGAGCAGCTGCTCCGTGCGACCAAGGCGCTGCCCGAGGAGGTCCCGTACATCATCGACAACGGCGCCCGCACGCTCGGCCAGGCGGAGATGTGGTTCGGCGCGGGCCGCGGTGCCCGAGAGGCGGTCGTCGTGCTCTTCGGGTCGGGCGTCGGCGCGAGCCTGGTCACCGACGGCTCCCCGGACGGCGGCGCGACCGAGGGCACCCCCCTGGAGTGGGGCCACCTCACCGTCTCCGTACGCGGCCGCCGCTGCCGGTGCGGCGCGCTGGGCTGCCTGGAGGCGTACACGGGGGCGGAATCCCTGCTGGCACGGTGGGCGGAACGGGGTGGGGCGGGGGGCGTGGGGGCCGGGGGCCCGGCGGGCGGCACGGGCTCGGCCGGGGCTGGGGACTCGGCGCGGTCGAAGGCGTCGGCGCGGTCGAGTGCGTCGGCGGAGGCAACGCAGTCGATGCACGCGCCGGGCCCGCTGGAGCCGGTGGACGAGGAGGAGGCCCTTTCGGGGCTGCTGGCGGCAGCCGAGCGCGGGGACGAGGTCGCTCTGGCGGTCCTGGAGGAGACCGCGGAGTACCTGGGTGCGGGGCTCTCGGACCTGATCAACCTGTTCCGGCCGGAGCGGATCCTGATCGGCGGCTGGGCGGGCCTGATGCTGGGCCCCCACCTCCTCCCGTCGGTGCGCGAACACGCGACGCGGTACTCCCTGCGGCACCCGGCCGACCGGGTGACCATCGGCCTCGGCTCACTCGGCCCGGACGCGGTCACGGTGGGCGCGGCCACGCTGCCCCTGTCCGCCTTCTTCGCGACGGGCGGCCGCCGCGCCACCCCCGAGCCGATCGCCGAACCCCCGGGCTGGCGCACCGCGTTGGAGGTACGCGGAGGCGGGGCGGCGACCTGAGGCCGGACGGGTCGGGAGCCCACGGCCGGGCCCGGGCGCCCCCCGGTTCGGTCAGAACATGGTGTTGTCGTTCTGCGACGTGGGCGGGATGACCTGAAGGACGTCCCAGTGCTCGACGATCTTGCCGCGGCCGTCGAAGCGGAAGATGTCGATACCCGCGTACTCCTCGTCGGGCCAGGTCTGGTGGCAGTGCAGGACGACGTGCTCGCCGTCGGCCACGGCCCGCTTGAACTCGACGCGCTTGCCCGGGTACTCGGCGGCCATGCGCTCGAAGTAGTCGATGAACGCCTGCTTGCCGTCGGCGACGTGCGGATTGTGCTGGATGTAGGTGTCGCCGGCGTACTTCTCGATCGCCTCGGCGGGCCGGCACTGGTTGAACATCAGGTCGTAGAACGCCTCGGCCGTGGCCTTGTTCCGCTCAAGATCACTCATGGGACCACCGTAGATCCACGCACCGGATCCGGCACGGCGAGTGCAGCGGGCAGGCGACGGGGTACGGCGCCATGCACGCACCGACACGCACCCCGTACACGTCTCACCGACACGGCAGCACGCGAACCCGTCTGTCAGAGGCGGGCGGTACGGTCCGTCCATGGCAGCCAGGATCGATCTCACGCTCGATGGTGCGGACGCACAGACCCTCGCCGTCTTCTGGAAGACGGCCCTCGGATACGTCGACGAGCCGCCGCCCGCTCCCTTCGCCACGCGCGAGGAGTGGCTCGCGCAGTTCGATCTGCCGGAGGACGACACCGAGGACGACGGCGCATGGCTTTGCGATCCCGACGGTGTCGGACCGCGGTTGTGCATCCTCAAGGTCCCGGAGCCGAAGACGGCGAAGAACCGGCTCCACATCGACATCCGCGTGCCGGGGCACGGCAGCGCCGACGAACGGTGGGCACGGATCAGGGCCGAGGCCGAGCGGCTGGTGCGGGCGGGCGGGCGCGTCCTCGACGAGTTCGACGGGCACCACGTGGTGATGGCGGACCCGGAGGGCAACGAGTTCTGCGTGGCTGCCGCCGCCGCGTGACCGGTGCTGTGGCTGCCGCCTCCGCGTGACCGATCCTGCGCCCCGGCCCGCACACGTTGCGCGGGCAGGGGCGTGGCGCGGCCCGGGGTCAGGCGGCCGGCGTCGCGCGCGGGCGCCGGGCGTGGGGCGTCATTGGCCGACCCGGCCGTCGACGCACTCGCGCAGCAGGTCCGCGTGGCCGCAGTGGCGGGCGTATTCCTCGACGCGGTGGACCATGAGCTCGCGGATGGCGATGCCGTCCTTGCCCACGCGCTCGGCCAGGTCGGGGTGCTCGGCCAGTGCGGCGTCGGTCTCGGCCTGTTCGCGTTCCAGGTCGGCGTACGCGGAGTCGACCACGCTCTGCTCGGCGACGGCTCCGTGGAAGTCCGCGTCGCGCTTGCCGTACAGCTTCGGGAGCGGGTCGCCCTCGACGATCCAGTTGCGCCAGTCCCGTTCCACCTCGGCCAGGTGCCGGATCAGGCCGAGCAGCGACATCGTCGACGGGGGAACCGACCGGCGGGCCAGTTGCTCCGGGTCCAGGCCGTCACATTTCATCCGCAGGGTCTTGCGGTAGTTCGTCAGGAAGTCCTGCAGCGTCGCGAGCTCCCCCTCGGGAGTGTCCTCGTTGTTGCGGGGGTCTTCGTCCGGGTCGGCCCACATGTCGGCGTACACGGTCGCCTGGGTCCACCGCTCGGGGTGCTCGATCATGCGTCGCATGATCGCTTGCGCGGATCGGGGCGCGCCACCCCATTTCCGTCCGCGGTGACGCCGGACCGGGGCTCCCCCGTCACGTTCCGTCGCTCCGGGCGGTGCCGCCTGCGGCACGGTCCTCGCCGGCAGGCGGACTGTCAGTGGCGTGGGGCACAGTTGAAAAGGCCATAACGCTGAAATGGCCGACGGACGAGGACCGAGGACTCACTGCGCTTCCCGCGTGGAATCGAGGCGATCTCATGGCGCACGCGATCCAGGCCGAGGGTCTGGCAAAGCGGTACAAGGAGACCCGCGCGCTGGCCGGGGTGGATCTCCAGGTCCCGGCGGGCACCGTCTGCGGCCTGCTGGGTCCCAACGGCGCCGGCAAGACGACCGCGGTGCGCATCTTCGCCACGCTCCTGCGGCCGGACGAAGGGCGGGCGGAGGTCGGCGGTTACGACGTCGTACGCGAGTCGGGGCTGGTCAGGTCGCTGATCGGGCTCACGGGTCAGTACGCGGCCGTCGACGAGAACCTGACCGGCACGGAGAACCTGCTGATGATCGGCAGGCTGCTCGGCCTGCCGCGTGCGGAAGCACGGGCCCGGGCGGCCGAACTCCTCGACCGCTTCCACCTGACCGACGCGGCGGGCCGCGCCGCCAAGGCGTACTCGGGAGGCATGAGGCGGCGCCTGGACCTCGCGGCCAGCCTGGTCGGCCGCCCCCAGGTCCTCTTCCTCGACGAGCCGACCACCGGCCTCGACCCGCACAGTCGCGGCGAGGTGTGGGACATGCTGCGCGCCCTGGTCTCGGAAGGCATGACCACCCTGCTGACCACGCAGTACCTGGACGAGGCGGACCGGCTCGCCGACAACATCGTGGTGATCGACAAGGGCACGGTGATCGCCGACGGCACGCCGGACCAGCTGAAGTCGCAGGTCGGGGGCCAGGTACTGGAGCTGCGGCCGACCCGCACGGCCGATCTCGCGGCGGCGCACGCACTGGTCGCCGAGGAAGCGGGGCCCCAGGCCAAGATCGAGGGCGAGGGGATCATCGCTCCCGTCAACGACGCGGCGCTCATGCCGAGCATCGTGCGCAGGCTGGACCAGGTGGGCATCGAGGTCGGCGAACTCACGCTGCGGCGCTCGTCCCTCGACGAGGTGTTCATGGTGCTGACCGGCCACCGTGCGGAGCCCGCCGCCCCGACCACCGACGGGGACGGAGGCGCGGACGGGGACGCGCCCAGGGGGCGGGAGAGCGGCGCCGGGACCGGCGCGGCAGCCGACGACCAGCACGTGAACGCGGGGAGCCCGTCATGACGGCCACGACGGTCACCGGCAGCATGAGCCACGGCGGCCGGGTGCGCCCCCTGGCGGCCCTGCGGCAGACCGCGACCATGGCGTGGCGCAGCCTGGTCTCGGTGAAGCACAACCCCTTGGAACTGGTCGACTACAGCATCACGCCGATCATGTTCGTGTTCCTGTTCACCTACGTCTTCGGCGGGCAGATGGCGGGCTCGCCCCGCGAGTACCTGCAGTACGCGCTCGCCGGGATCATCGTGCAGAACACGCTCTTCATGAGCATGTACACCGCCATGTCGTTGAACACCGACCTCACGAAGGGCGTGTTCGACCGCCTGCGGAGCCTGCCCATCGCCCGTTCGGCGCCGCTCTTCGGACGCATCGCCGCGGACCTGGCCAAGCAGCTGTGGGCCATGATCCTGATGGTCGCGCTGGGCATGCTGCTGGGCTTCGAGGTCACCGGCGGCCCGGCGGGCTTCGCGGCGGCGGCGCTCCTGCTCCTGGTGTTCGCGGCCGCCGTGTCGTGGACGGCGGTGCTCATAGGCATGGTGGCCGGGGACGCCGAGAAGGTGCAGGTCTACGCCTTCACGGTGATCTTCCCGATCACCTTCACCAGCAGCGCGTTCGCGGAGGTCAGCACCATGCCCGGCTGGCTCCAGGCGTGGGTCGAGGTCAACCCGGTGACCCACCTGTCGGACGCCTTCCGCGGCCTGCTGCTCGGCAACCCGGTGAGCGGGCCGATCATGTGGTCCCTGCTGTGGGCGGCGGGCATCGCGGCGGTCTTCATGCCGTTGGCGATGCGCGCCTACCGCACGCGCGGGCGCTGAGAGCGGCGGAACGCCGCCGACGGCTCCCTACCCGACGGGAAGCGGCCTCGGGCAGGATACGCACGTGCAGGCGACGGAACTGATCATGAGAGCGGGCGCGCTGGCCGCCCGCGGCCCCCGGCAGATCCTCGGCATCGCCGGGCCGCCCGGGGCCGGAAAGTCGACACTGGCCGCGCGGATCGCCGACGCGCTCGGGCCGGAGCGGGCCGTGGTGGTCCCGATGGACGGCTTCCACCTCGCCCAAGCAGAGCTGTCCCGGCTGGGACGCGCCGACCGCAAGGGAGCCCCGGACACCTTCGACGCGGCCGGGTACGCAGCACTGCTGCGCCGGCTGCGCGCAACGGGCGGGCCGGACGGACCGGCAGCACCGCGAGGCCCGGCGCGGCCGGACGGAGCGAACGAACGGCCCGGGACCACGGTGTACGCGCCCGCCTTCGACCGGTCCCTGGAGGAGCCGATCGCCGGCAGCATTCCCGTCGCCCCGTCGGTACCGCTGGTGATCACCGAAGGGAACTACCTGCTGCACGACGCGGCGGAGTGGGCGCCGGTACGGCCGCTCCTGGACGAGGCCTGGTACCTCGCGCCGGACGAGGGCCTGCGCGTGGGCCGGCTCGTCGAACGACACGTGCGCCACGGCAAGGACCCGGCGTACGCACGCGCCTGGGTGGCCCGGTCGGACGAGCCCAACGCCCGCCTCGTCGCCCGCGGCCGCGACCGCGCCGATCTCGTCCTCGACCCCGGCTGACCCCCGGCGCGCCGCGCGCCCCGCGGCCGTACCGCGGGTTCCGCAAGCGCGAGCTCAGGACAGCGGGTTGTGGCCGGGAGGAACCGCTTCGCCGCGGCCGACCGGCCCGGGCGGGGTGCCGTCGGCGCCGAAGGGGCGGCCGCCCAGGGCGGCCCGGCCGTGCGGCGCGAGCCAGCCGGTCGGGTCGGGGCCGTCCGGCACGATCCCGGTGGGGTTGATGTCGTCGTGCACGACGTAGTAGTGCCGTTTGACGTGCGCGAAGTCGACGGTGTCGCCGAAGCCGGGCGTCTGGAAGAGGTCCCGCGCGTACGCCCAGAGCACCGGCATCTCGGTGAGCTTCTGCCGGTTGCACTTGAAGTGGCCGTGGTAGACGGCGTCGAAGCGTACGAGCGTGGTGAACAGGCGTACGTCCGCCTCGGTGAGGGTGTCGCCGACCAGGTAGCGGGACCGTTCGAGGCGGGCGGAGAGCCAGTCGAGGGCGGCGAACAGCCGCGCGTACGCGTCCTCGTACGCCTCCTGGCTGCCGGCGAATCCGGCCTCGTAGACGGCGTTGTTGACGTCCCGGTAGACCCTGTCGTTCACGGCGTCGATCTGCGGCCGCAAGGCGGTCGGGTACAGCGCGGGCGCCCCGGGGCGGTGGTACCGCGTCCATTCCAGTGACATGTCCAGTGTGATCCGCGGGAAGTCGTTGGTCACGACCTGCCCGCTCGCGACGTCCACGATCGCCGGCACCGTGATCCCCCGGTCGTAGCCGGGGTCGCGCGCGAGGTAGGCGTCCCGGAGCCGCTCGATCCCGAGCACCGGGTCGCGTCCGCCGGGGTCGAGGTCGAAGGTCCAGCTGCGTTCGTCGTGCACGGGCCCCGCGACGGCCATCGGCAGGGCCTCCTCCAGCCCGAGGAGGCGCCGTACGATCACCGCCCGGCTCGCCCACGGACAGGCCCGGCTGACCACCAGGCGGTAGCGTCCCGGCTCCACGCGGTGGTCGTCACTCCCGTCGGCGGTGATCCGTGTGGTGATGTACCGGCTGTCGCGGGTGTACCCCTTGCCTGCGCTCACGTAGCTCACGACGCGCGCCTACCCGCAATCGTCCGCGGGATCCACCGCTCTGGGGCGCTGGGGCAACCAGCGCTCGAGGCACCGTCGGAGCCGGCGGCCGTCAGTCGCCGTTCGCGGAGAAGTGCTGGTAGTCCGGATCGGACCAGCGGGCGCCCCACTGCCAGCCGACCTCCTCGAAGGCCCTGGTCACGGCGTCGCCGGGGCGGATCATTCCGGGGGCGCCCCGGTCGCGGTCGAGGTGGGCCCGCCCGTGCGGAGGGTGGCACGTGCCGTTGCTGTCGACGTACGGGTTCTCGACGGGGTTGATGTCCACCGCGTCGCCCCAGGAGTGCCGGGAGACGCGGCGCTCGTCGCCCGTGACCGGGCGGCAGTTGAAGGCGGACGTGTTGTCGTCGGCCATGGACCTGTGGTCGCTGCCGTCGTACTCGGCCGTGACGCGCATCCGGCGGATCGGGAACCGGGCCTCGAAGGCCTTCCCGAAGACGTGGATCAGGGGGTCGACCGCGTCGCGGTGGGCGATCAGCTCCCCCTGGTGGATCTTGCCGTCGAAGCCCCAGTGGTTCATCCGGACCAGTCTGAGCAGCCCGGGCGGCACGGGACAGCCGGGCCGGTGGCTGGCCCCCAGTTTCGCGGCCGGGACGGCCGACACGCGGGCGGCGAGTTCCACCACCGGGTCCCCGGCCACCGCCAGGGACCTCGGTGCTGCTGCCTCCGGCACGCCGCTGGGCGGCACGTACACGCAGACCGCGGCCGTCAGGGTCAGGGCCACGGCTGCGAAGCGGTAGCGCACCCGTCCACCGTAGATCCGCCCGCGCCGCCCGGCACCACGAGCGCCCGTCAGTGGTGCCAGGCCTTGCCGCCCGTGTTGTGGATGAAGCGCTGGAGGACCTTGACGGTGGTCAGGTACTCCTCGTCCGAGATCCCCTCGTGCCGTTCCGCCCACAGGTCCGTCTGGACCGCGGCGGCCTTCTCGTAGAAGCGCGTGCCCTCCGCGGTGAGGTGCAGGAGGCCGGTCTCGTCCTCGGTGATCCAGCCCCGGGCGACGGTCGTGTCGATCTCCTCCTCCAGCGCCTCACGCCCGGTGTCGAGGTAGTTCCGGAGGATGCGCGACACCTCGGCCCGCGGCTTGGGCGTGTCGGCGCGGGCTGCCTGGGCGAGCACCCACCACTGCGGCTGGGTGGTCCCGATGTCGGCGAGCGCGGCGCGGGTGCGGTCGACGGTGGCCTTGCACGCGGCCCAGCTCCAGTACCCGATGGGCTGCTGGACGAGTTCCGTGTCGCTGTGGGTGTACGAGAAAGCCGAGGACATGGCCGGTCCCTTTCGGTCGGTCGACGAGCGGACAAACGGACAAGCGATGAACGGATTGGCCGTTGAGCGGTTCGAGATCGACCGTAGGAACTCAAGTGCGCTTGAGGTCAAGGGCACTCGGCGATGCCGTGCTCGGCGTGCTTGCCCTGCTCGCCCCGCTCGCTCAGGTCACCGGCTCGGGGGCCGGTACGGGCCCGGGCAGCGGCCCCGGCTGCGGGTGCGGATCCGGTCCCGGCGGCGGTGAGGGCTGAGGATCGGGTTCGGGCTGCGGGGGCGCCGGCGGCACCGGGTCGGGTCCCGGAGCGGGCACCGGCCCCGGTACCGGTCCGGGCTGGGGGCCGGGCCCCGGACCGGGCGGCGGAGTGGGACTGGGCGGTACGGGGTCGTTGGGAGGGGTGCCCATGTCCGCTGCGGGCCGTCGGAACTCGTCCGGCGGCCGCGGCGTGCGGGGCGGCGCGGGCCGGGGCACCGGCTCCGGCCCGGGTACGGGATCGGGCCGGGGAACGGGCGTCGGGACCGGCCGCGGCGTATGCGGAGGATCAGGGGTCCCGGGGGTCGATGCCATGGGTGCGTTCAGGTGCATGTGCGTCATGGAGGTTCCCGTCGTGCGGTGACAGTGCCTGTCTGCTGCGCGCCGGACCGCTCCCGTGCGGCCCGCGCCCGTCCTGCCCGTGCTCATTCGTTCGCCTTGTATTCGGCCGGTCCCTTCCACCGGGTCGCCTGTTCGCCCTGCTCATCGGATTCGGCCGACCGCTCCGCCGGACGTTCGACCGGCCGGTCGAGACGGCTGGCTTCGTCCGTGTCCGCGGCTCGCGTACCTCCGGGTTCACCGGCCGCACGGGAGGCGCGCGGCCTGACGTGTGGGGCGCGACGCTCGGCGTCGTCGCCGTGGCCCTCATCGTGGCCGTGGCCGTGGCCGTGCAGTGGTACGCCTCCGGCTCCGCCTTGGTCGTTCATGGCTCATCCCTTCCTGGCCCCGCTCGTCCTTGGCACCTGCTTGTCTGGCCCTGTCCCTGATCCGGTCCCGGACCCGACCTTGCCCCCTCATCGGCGCCTACCCCGCCCTGCCCCGCTCAGACGGACAACGGCCGCGCCGCCGGGGCCACGATCAGGCTGTCGACGACGGCGGCCAGACTGCCCGTGGCCGCGTGGACCGCACGCTGGCGACGCGCGCCGGTGCCCCGTCGGCGCAGCTCGTCCCACAGGGTGTGCGCGGCGTCCCGGTCCCCGGCCGCCGCCAGCCCGGGCGCCGCCCGTTCCAGAAGCCGTTCGACGAGATGGGCCGCGTGCCGTTCGCGCCCGCTCACCGGGTCGAGGCCGGGCCCGTCGAGCCCGTACGTCGCGGCCAGCTCGTGCGCTCTGAGCAGCCTGGCCGTCGAAGGCCGCGGCGGCGGCGCGCCCGCGTCCGCCTCGGCGAGCAGGGCTCCGGCGAGGCCTCGTACGAGTACGGCGGTCAGCACGACGGTGTCGAGGTCGGCGTTGACGTCGGAGACCCGGATCTCCAGGGTCGGCACGTGCTCGGAGGGCCGGGCGTGCCAGTACAGCATCCGCCGGTCGAGCAGGATTCCGGCGCCGACCAGCCCGTCCACGTACGCGAGGTACTGGCGCTCGTCGTCGAGCAGCGGTGGCGGTCCGACGGTGGGCCAGCAGGCGAAGGAGACCGAGCGCCAGCTCGCGCGGCCGGTGTCCCGGCCGCACACGAACGGCGAGTTGGCGGTGATCGACTGGATCACGGGCAGCCACGGTCGGATGTGGTTCGCGAGCGCCAGGGCCCGGCCCCGCTCCAGCGCGCCGACGTGCACATGGCAGCCGCAGACGAGGCCGTGCGGGCCGACCAGCGCGGCGTACCGGCAGGCCATCCGGCGGTACCGGTCGGTGTCGGTGACCGTCAGGGGATCGGAGGGAGGGATCACGGGGGTGCCGGAAGCGGCCGTCAGGCAGCCGGCCCGGTCCGCCGCCTCCGTCACCGTCCGCCGTAGCCGGAGCAGCTGCCTCCGCAGGTCCTCGCGGTCCGCGGTCGGCCGCGTGCAGACCTCGACCTGCGCGTTGTAGAACTCGCGCTGCACCTGCTCGCCGAGCTCGTCCGCGATCGCGGCGATGACCTGCGGGCCTCGGTTCACCGGCGCCCGGCTCTCCCGGTCGACGAGGTGGTATTCCTCCTCCACCCCCACGGTCAGTACGTCCATCGGACCTCCTCACACGTGCCGCCCGGCGCCTACCCGGCCGGGCCCCCGTGATTCCTCACGGCGCCACGTCTTCCGGGACCGGGTACGGGCCGCTGCGCGGCCACGGCCTTCCCGGACCGGCCGGCCCGCGGCTCTCCGGGCGGGTGCGGAAGGGGGCCGCTAAGGCTTGTTGGCCATGGCACCGAGGTACCGGTTGAGCTGTTTCAGCCGGGCCTCGATGCCTTGCGTGCAGCGCGAAAGGGCCTGGAGCTCGGTGATGGCCGCGAGCGCGCAGAGCACGGTCGCCCGGGCGGAGGGATCGGTCACCTCCTGGAGAGCGGCCCGCGCCTCGTCGGCGAGTTGTGCGGTGGAAGGGCCTGATCCGGCGTTCATTCTGTTCTCCCTTGTGGAGCAGAAGCCGAGTGTGAAAGCAGAAGCCGTCGGGTGCGCGGGGCGGAAGCCGATGTGGACGCCGACGCGGGCGCGCCGCGCCGGGCCGCGCCGTACTGGCACGGCCCGGCGCGCCGGCTCCGCGGGATCGGGCGGGAACCGCGGGAGCGTCGCGGGGTCAGGCCTTGCGCCGCTTCAGCGATTCGTCGATCTCCGCCATCGCCTGCTTGGCGTTGCCCTTGGCCTGGTCCATCTTGCCTTCGGCGGTCAGCCGATGGTCGTCGGTGGCCTTGCCGACGGCTTCCTTGGCCTTGCCCTTTGCCTTGTCCATACCGCCCTTGCCGGCCATGTCGTGGCCTCCGTTCCGCTCGTAGTGACGAGGACAGAATTCCGGCGGGTCCGACCGGCTCCCGGCGCCGCGCGCCGTACCGGCCGCCCCTCCACAGCCGCGCCTGCCCCGTTGTTCCGCGCGTAACCACAGCGCGGAACGGCACGCCGGCGTCCCGGTTCCCGCGCGAAGGACGACCTCCGGACGCCGACCAAGGCCGAGCTCTACGCGAAGGCCTCCGCGGCGAAACTCCCCGGCCGCTCCACCATGACCCGCGACCAGCTCGCCGAGGCGCTCGCCCGGGCGTCCCCGGTCCGTACGGGCACCACCGCCTGACCGCGCGGAGGCAGCCGGGGGAACGGGTGCCGACGGCAGCACGCCCGGGACAGGGCCCGCGCAGGCCGACGATTCCCGCGCATTCCCGCGCCGAATCGGGGCAGACGCGCGGTACGAGAACGGAGAAAAAGACATGATCGCACTCGGAATCATCCTGCTGATCCTCGGCTGGGCCCTCGGAATTTCGATCCTCTGGACCATCGGAATCATCCTTCTCGTCATCGGCGCAGTCTTGTGGATCCTCGGCTCCGTCGGTCACGCGGTCGGAGGGCGGCGCCATTACTGGTGAGAGGCACTTGCCGGTGAGACACGAAGACCCGCCGCCGCCGGCCGGCAGGTCGGCGTAGCCGCCCACGCGGCCTGAGCCCGACCGGCGCAGCCTGCCGACGCACCCCGCGCAGACACCAGCCCGCGCAGATCCCGGACGCCGTTCACACGGTTCGTCCGGGATCTGCGCGGGCCCTTACGCGCCTCGGCCGCGGCCGTCCGTCCGACGACCTCGGCCGCCCCCGCGCGGCGTGCACGGCCGCGGCCCGCGCGAAGCGCGACGATCACGGGGTTAGGCTCGGATCAAGCCGCAAGGAGATGGTGCGCATGTGTCGCTGGCTCGCCTACTCGGGATCGCCCCTGCTGCTCGACGCCCTGCTCTACCGTCCCGAGCATTCACTCATCAACCAGAGCCTCCATGCCCGGATGGGCGTCGAAACGACCAACGGCGACGGCTTCGGCATCGGCTGGTACAGCGGGGACGGGGACGGCACCCCGGCGATCTTCCGGGACATCGCGCCGGCCTGGAACAACCGCAACCTGCGCGAGCTGGCCGCGCACGTACGCTCGCCGCTGTTCTTCGCGCACGTGCGCGCCTCGACGGGCTCGGCCGTGCAGCAGACCAACTGCCACCCGTTCCGGCACGGCCGGTGGCTGTGGATGCACAACGGGGCCATCGCGGACTTCAACCGGCTCCAGCGGGACCTCTGCCTGGCCGTGGACCCGGCCCTCTTCCCGTACATCGAAGGGTCCACCGACTCCGAGGTGATGTTCTACCTGGCGGTCACCTTCGGGCTGGACCAGGACGTACCGGGCGCCGTGGCCAGGATGACGGGGCTCGTGGAGCGGCTCGGCAAGGAGCACGGCGTTCCGGAACCGCTCCAGATGACGGTGGCGGTCAGCGACGGCGTACGGCTGTGGGCCTTCCGCTACTCCAGCGGAGGCGCGTCGCGGTCGCTCTTCTACAGCACCCGGCCCGGGGCCGTCCGCCGCCTCCACCCGGACCTCGACTACCTCCGCGAGATCTCCGACGAATCCCGCATCGTGGTCTCCGAGCCGCTGGGAGACCTGCACGGCGTGTGGAACGAACTCCCCGAGGCCAGTTACACGGTGATCCCTTCCGGCCTCCAGGACTATCTGCCCTTCATCCCGGAACCGTAGGCCGACGGCCGCGAAGGACCGCCGACCGGCTGCCGGACGGCTCACCCGCCGTCCGCGGCCAGTGTGGACGCGAGGCGACCGAGCAGACCGGCCAGCTGCGCCCGCTCGTCCTCGCTGAGCCCGGCGAGCAGCCGGGCCTGGTTGTCGAGGTGCACGGCGATGAGCCGGTCGGTCAGGGCGACGCCCTCGGCGGTGAGGGTGATGAGGCGTCCGCGCGAATCGGCCTCGGTGACGGACCGGCCGACCAGGCCACGGGCTTCGAGCCGGTCGACGCGCTTGGTGATCGCGCCGGTGGTGACGAGGACGGTACGGCTGAGCTCGCCCGCGGACAGCGCGTACGGATCGCCCGCCCGCCGGAGCGCCGCGAGTACGTCGAAGTCGCCGCTGCCGAGGCCCGCGTCGCCGAAGGGCGGGCGCAGTCGCTGGTCGAGCGCGTCCGTGAGCCGGAAGAGCCGGCCGATGACGAGCATCGGTGTCGCGTCCAGGTCAGGGCGCTCGTGCTTCCACTGTTCAACGATGGCGGTGATCGCGTCGGCCTGCATGGCTTCCACTATATCTTCCGCGGATGATATATGTCTTCCATGGAAGATATCCTTGCCCTCCAGGCCCGGGACCAGGCCCCGTTGCCGGTCGTCTGCTACTTCGACCCCACCTGCCCCTTCGTCTGGGTCACCTCCCGCTGGCTGCTCGAAGTCGAGCGGCTCCAGCCGATCGACCTGCGCTTTCGCGTCATGAGCCTGTCCGTACTCAACGAGCACCGCGAACTGGAGCCCTGGTACCGGGAGTTCAACGACCGCGCCTGGGGACCCGCCCGGGTGTGCGCGGCCGCCGAGGCCCGCCACGGCAACGCGGTCCTGCGCGACCTCTACACCGCGCTCGGCAGCCGCCTGCACGTGGAGCGGAACAAGGACCACGACGCCGTCATAGCCGGGGCCCTGGAGGAAGTGGGGCTGCCCGCGTCCCTGGCCGGGGCCGCGCACACCGACGCGTTCGATGCCGCCCTGCGCGCCAGCCACCAAGGCGGACAGGACGCGGTCGGCGAGGAGGTCGGGACGCCCGTCGTCACCGTCGACGGCGCCGGCTTCTTCGGACCCGTCCTCACCTCCGTCCCGCGGGGCGAGGATGCGATCCGGCTGTTCCAGGCCACCCGGACGCTGGCCGGCATGGGTGCGTTCGCCGAGCTGAAGCGGGGCCGCGGTGCGCTCGACCTCCGCTGAACCCGGCACGGGCGGCGACAGGGGCACCGGGCCGGACCCCGGCACCGGCCCCGATCCAGGCGCCCTTCCAGGCATCGGTACGGGCACGGGTACCGGTACGGGCACCGGCAAGCCGGGCGTCCGCATCCGCCGGCGGCTCATCGGCGCGAGTCTGGTCGGTTCCGTCGGCGACGGCATCTACGTGCCCCTCACCCTGCTGTTCGTGCACGCGCTGACCGGCCTGTCGCTGACGTCGATCGGCGCGGGCCTGACGGTCGCCGGGCTCTGCGCGCTGGTCTTCATGCCGGCCGCGGGCGCCCTCATCGACCGGTTCGGCGGCCGGCGGGTCCTCATCGGCGTGCTCGCGATCCGGGCGGCCGGTTTCGCCGCGTACCCGTTCGTCGGCTCCTACCCCGGCTTCCTGCTGATCGCCTTGGTGGTCGCGGTGGGGATGTGGGCCTCCTCGCCGAGCCAGCACGCGCTCATCGGCGAGCTCTCCCAAGGCGCGGAACGCGACCGGCTGTTGGCGTGGGACCGCAGCCTGCGCAATGCCGGCATGGGGGTGGGCAGCCTGGCGGCGGCGGGCCTGCTGGCGGTGAACGGCAGCGACGGTTTCGTCAGCGCCGCCGTCGCACTCGCCGTGCTCTTCGCGAGCGCCGCGCTGCTGGTGGCGCGGATCCCGGCGGTCCGCGCCGGCACTGCCGGGCAGCCGGTGGGGACGCGGGGCGGGTACCGGCAGGTGCTCGCCGACCGGCCCTACCTCCTCGTCACGGCCGCCAACTTCCTGATCGCCTTCGGTTACACCACCCAGGCCATCGCCCTGCCGGTCTTCCTCACCCGCGACGTCGGCGTGCCCGACGCCCTGGCCGGGGCGGTGTTCGCGGTGAACACGGTGCTGGTCGCGGCCCTCGGGGTGCCCGCCACCCGCCTGACCCTGCGCGGCAGGCGCACCCGTACGGCGGCGTTCGGCGCACTGGTCTTCGCTCTCTCCTTCGCCGCGTTCGCGACCCTGCCGCACCTCGACGGCGGCGCCGGCGCCGTCGCCGCCGTACTGGCCGCCGCGGTGCTGTACACCGCCGGCGAGCTCATCCACTCCGCACCCTCGCAGGGCCTGTCGGTCCAGGCCGCCCCCGACCACCTCCGCGGCCGGTACCTGTCCGTCTACCAGCTGTCCTGGTCGCTCTGCCGAACCCTCGCGCCCGTACTGCTCGGCTTCCTGCTCGACGCCGGGCCGTGGCACCTGTGGGCGGTCCTGGCCTTCCTGGTCCTCACCGGCGCCGCGATCCTGCTCCACGCCGAACGGCACCTGCCCGCCCACGCCGTCAACGCCCGCCTGCGGCCGGCGGGCCGGCTCAGGTGAGGAGTTTCGCGAGCAGGGCCATCTCGGTGGGCGGGTCGACCACCGGCTGGATGAGGAGTTCGTCGACGCCGGCCCGTTCCAGGGTGGTGATGCGTGCGAGGAGGTCGTCGCGGGTGCCGACCAGGGCCAGGGCGTTCATCAGCGAGGGCAGCACCAGGTCCCGGTCCTGCGGTGCGATGCGTCCGAGGTAGTTGGGGTAGAGCTTGGTGTGCCGGTCCGGGGCGGTGGCGGTGGTGCCGCGCCGGTCGAGGAGCCGCCGCACCGCCTCGCGTTCCTCGGGACCGAGTTGCTCGGCGACGGCGGGTGTGTCGGCGGCCGTGTCGGCGGCGAAGGCCAGCAGCGACAGGACGAGGTGGCCCGTCGCGTCCCGGGCCGCGTCGCCGTGGGGGTCCTCGTTCCCGTCGAGGAGGTGGAGCGCGGTGACCACGTAGGAGTCCGTGCGGGAGTCGGGATCGCGGGGCGTGTCCTGGGCGGCGCGTCGGCGGGTGTCGTGCAGCGCGCGCCAGGCGGTGGGGTCCAGCAGGCCGAAGGAGATGAGGCCGGTGCCGAGGCGGCCGGCGACGGCGGCGGCCTTGGGCCCGAGCAGCGCGGCCACGACGAACTCGATCGGGTCGGCGGTGTTCACGTGCGCCCCGGCGTGCAGGAACCGGATGTCGCGGACCCGGTCACCTTCGCGGTACTCGGACGAACGCCCCGCGCACAGGTCCTGCAGTGCGACGGTGAAGTCCTCGAGCCGGGCCGCCGTGGTCGGCCGCATGCCCAGGGCGCGCCGGGCGGTGTTTCCGGTGCCGACTCCGCAGATGATCCGGCCCGGTGCCAGGGCGTTGAGGCTGGCGAGCCCGCTCGCGGCGGCCGGGGCCGAGCGCAGCGCCGGTGAGGTCACGCCGATGCCGAGCCTGATGCGGCTGGTGGCCTTCGCGCACAGGCTCAAGGCGACGAAGGGGTCGCCGTGGACCATCGGGGTGTCATTGACCCAGAAGCTGTCCAAGCCCAACTCCTCGGCCCGCACCGCGAGTTCCTCCACACCGGGCTGCGCGGCCACGACGACACCTGCACGCATCAAAACCTCCGAGGTGTGAGGATCGAATCGACCCTGCCCAGCATGGCAGGTACCGGCGCAGCACGGCGTCCGCGGCACAGGCCGGCGCGCGCTCATGAGCGCCGTCACATGTTCTTCATGCCCTGTGCATGGTCCGGGTGCGGTTCGCCTGCCGATGATCGGCTGAACCCCCGCAGCCGCCTCCAAAGGAGCAGACACCCATGTCCAGCCGCCGTACCTTCCTGGCCGGTTCGACCGCCGTGCTCGGTCTGACCACCGCCACCGCCACCGTCACCGGGTCGGAGCGGGCGGCGGCCGCGGTGGCGGTCCCGGAGGCGGGGGACGGCCAGGTCGGCCGGCCGCCGAACTTCGTCGTCGTCCTCGCCGACGACCTCGGCTACGGTGAACTCGGCGCCTACGGACAGAAGCTGATCACCACGCCCCGCCTGGACCGGCTCGCCGCCGAGGGACTGCGCTTCACCGACGCGTACTCCACCGCCGCCGTGTGCGCACCCTCCCGTTGCTCCCTGCTGACCGGACTGCACACCGGCCACGCCACGGTGCGCGCCAACCCCTCGTCCGGAGGCCAGGGTTCACTCACCGCCGCCGACACCACCTTCGCCCAGGTGCTCCGGGCCCGCGGCTACCGGACCGCAGTGATCGGCAAGTGGGGCTTCGGACCGGAGACGGCCGGTCAGGACAGCCATCCGGCCGCCCGTGGGTTCGAGGAGTTCCACGGCTACATCACCCACGGCCACGCCCACGAGTACTACCCCGAGTACCTGTGGCACAACGACGCCAAGGAGCCCATCCCGGCCAACGCCGGCGGCGCGAAGGCCGTCTACGCCCCGGACCTGCTGGAGCAGCACGCCCTGGAGTTCATTGACGCCCACGCCGACGAACCGTTCCTGCTGCTGCTCACCCCGAACGTGCCGCACGCACCCAGCGACGTCCCCGACACCAGCGCGTACGCCGGCACCGGCTGGACGGCCGCGAACAAGGGCCACGCGGCCCAGGTGAGCTACTTCGACGCACTGGTCGGCAAGGTGGTCGACAGGCTCCGCGCCCGCGGGCTGGAGCAGGACACCGTCGTCCTCGTCACCAGCGACAACGGCCCCCACGAGGAGGGAGGGGTCAACCCCGACCTGTTCGACGCGAACGGCCCGCTGCGCGGCTACAAGCGCAACCTCTACGAGGGCGGGGTACGGGTCCCGCTGATCGCCTGGGGCCCCGGCCGCGTCAGGCAGGGCACCAGCGACCGCCCGACGCCGCTCACCGACGTGCTTCCCACCCTGGCCGAGCTCGGCGGCGCCCCCTCCCCCACCGATGTGGACGGCCTGTCCGCCGCTCCGCTGCTCGCAGGCAGCGCCGACTCGGCGCGCCACGGACACCTGTACTGGTTCCGCGACGAGTGGGGCGTCACCAGCCGGGCCAACGCGCAGGACAACAAGCGCGCCACGTGGCTGGCCGAGGCGGTCCGCCGGGACAACTGGAAGGCCGTCCGCTTCGCCCCCGAGCGGGACCACGGCCTCCCCGACGACAAGTGGCAGGTGGAGCTGTACGACTTGGCCACCGATCCCGGCGAGACGCGCAACGTCGTCGACAAGCACGCGTCCAAGGCCGGCGAACTCGTGGCGCTGATGCGCTCCTCCTGGCAGGACGCCTATCCCCGCACACCGTTCGGCACGCGGCTCACGCTGCCCGGGCTCGCCGTCCCCGGTGAGGCGTTCACCGTGACCGCCACGCTGGACAACGGCTCCGCGCGGGCCTGGACCAACGCCTCGCTCGCCCTGCGCGCCCCCACCGGCTGGACCGTGGCCCCCGCCTCCCCGGCCACGGCGGACCAGCTCGCCGCCGGCGGTCGCCTCACCACCTCCTGGCAGGTGACCCCGCCCGCGCACACCGCCCCGGCCACCACGTGGGCCCTGACCGCGGAAGGCGCCGCCGAGACGCCGTCCGGGCCGGTCCGCTACCCGGCGACGGCCACCCTCCCGACCCCGCCGGCCGCTCCCGTCCGCGACTCGTACCTCTCCGACCTCACCTGGATCAGCGCCGCCAACGGCTGGGGACCGGCGGAGCGCGACGCCTCCAACGGCAAGAACGCCGCCGGCGACGGCCCGCCGATCTCCTTCGGCGGTACGACGTACCCCAAGGGCCTGGGGGTCCACGCGCCCAGCGACATCGCCTACCACCTCGGCGGCGCCGCCGTCCGGTTCACTTCTCTGGTCGGCATCGACGACTTCTCCGCCAAGCAGAGCAGCGCGGGTGCCACCCGCGCCAAGGTCTACGGCGACGACCGCCTGCTGCTGACCACGCCCACGCTCACCGCGGCCACCGGCCCGGTCCGCGTCGACCTGGACGTCCGCGGGGTGCGTGTCCTGCGGCTCGTGGTCGAGGACGCCAACAACCGCACGTCCTTCGACCACACCTCCTGGGCCCTGGCCCACGTCACGGTGAGCTGAGCACCGTCCGGCACGCGGGCCGGGGGCCGGGGGCGGGGGGCCGGGGGGCTGGGGACTGGGGGCCGTTCATGGCCGCCTCGTCGTCCAGCATGTGGGCGCCGCAGTGGCGGATCTCGCCACTCAACCCGCGAAGCCGCAGGTCAGAGCGGTGAACGGGGACGTGTGGGTGGCGCAATACTGTGGCAACACCACCGGGACCGCTCTGCCGGTACGTTCCCTTCCATGCCAGCCGAACCCGCCCCCGCCGCCCGACCGGTCGCCGCCGCGCGCCGCCGACGGCTGCGTGCGGACCAGGCCCGGCAGCTCGCCGACCTGCTGCGCCACCAGATCCTGGCCGGCGGCTTCCCCGGCGGCGTCCTCCCTCTGGAGAACGCCATCGCCGCCGACTACCGGACCAGCCGCAACACCGTCCGGCAGGCACTGGACCTGCTGCGCGGCGAGCAGCTCATCGACCGGCAGCCCGGCGTCGGCACCGTGGTGGTGTGCGAGAAGTACCCGCACGGCCTGAACCGCCTCCAGGGCCTGGCGGAAACGCTGCACGAGCACGGCCGGGTGACGAACGAGGTCCGTACCGTCGGACCCGTCACCGCCCCGGGCCCGGTCGCCCACCGGCTCGGCCTGCCCGAGCACACCGATGTGCTCTGTATCGAGCGGCTGCGCCGCCTGGGCGGTCTGCCCCTGTCCCTCGACCTGTCCTACCTGCCCATGGACGTGGGCGGCGAACTTCTCGGCTGCGACCTGGAGAACACGGACCTGTTCCGGCTCCTGGAGTCACTGACCGGTGGCCCTCTGGGCCATGCCGAGATCACGCTGGAGGCCGTCAACGCCGACGCGCACTCCGCCGCCGTGCTCGAGGCCCCCCGCGGGGCCGCCGTACTGATGCTGGAACGGCTGACCCGGCTGCCCGACGGCCGGCCGGTGGACCTGGAATTCATCCGGTTCCGAGGCGACCGCATCACGATGAGCGGTGTGCTGCACCGCTCCCTCTGAGTCCCGGGGTCCCTGAGTCCCCGGGCCCCTGAGTCCCCGGGCTCCTGAGCCCTTCCCTGCCCTCCCCCCCTCGTGTTCCCCGCCCTCTCGGGCCCTTGGAGACCACCATGCCCCTTGTTCCGCAGCGCGCCGACGTGCCCGTGACCATCGACGAATCCAAGTGCATCGACGGGTGCACGCTCTGCGTCGACATGTGTCCGCTCGACTCCCTCGCGATCCGCGAGGACAACGGCAAGGCGTACATGCACGTGGACGAGTGCTGGTACTGCGGCCCGTGCGCGGCCCGCTGCCCCACCGGCGCGGTCACCGTCAACATGCCCTACCTGCTCCGGTGAAAGGCCGAACTCCCATGAACAGCCACAGACTCCGTCTTCGCCCGCTCCTCCCGCTCGCCGTGCTGCTCACGCTGACCGCCGCCTGCGGCACCTCGGCAGGCGCCGACGGCGGGTCCTCCCCCAAGACGGTCACGGTGACCGTCGGCTACCAGTCGAAGACCATCAACACCGTGACCGCCGGCACCCTGCTGCGCTCCCTCGGCTACTTCGAGGAGGAGCTCAAGGCCCGCGGGAAGAAGGACGGCACCACCTACGAGGTCGAGTGGCAGGACTACGCGACCGGCGCCCCGATCACCGCCCAGATGACCGCCGGGAAGGTCGACATCGGCTCGATGGGCGATTTCCCGCTGCTGATCAACGCGGTCCGCGGCAAGCAGCTCAAGCAGCCGACCCGGCTGGTCTCGATCACCGGCTACAACCTGCGCGGCGGGCTGAACACCGTGGTGACGGCCCCCGGTTCGGCGATCCGGTCGCTGGCCGACCTGCGCGGCAAGCGGGTGTCCACCAGCGTCGGCTCGGCCGCCGACGGCACCCTGGTCCGGGCCCTCCAACGAGCGGGAGTCGACGCCGGCAAGGACATCCACAAGCTCAACCAGCAGCCCAGTGTGGGTGCTTCGGCCCTGGCGGCGGGCAGTGTGGACGCGCTCTCCCAGTTCGTCGCCTGGCCCGGCCAGCTGGCCTTCGAAGGGCGCGCCACGGCCCTCTACGACGGGGCGGAACTGAACCTGCCGACCTTCCACGGCGTCACGGTCAGGGAGAAGTTCGCCGAGGAACGGGCCGGGGTCCTCGACGACTTCCTCAAGGCGCAGCGGCGGGCCACCGACTACCTCCGCGAGCAGCCGGTCGCCGCCGCCGAGTCGGTGGCCGAGGAGACGGGGCTGCCGGCCGAAGTGGTCTACCTCTACAACGGCGCCAACGGCATCGCCACCTTCGACCCGGAGCTCCGACCGGAGCTCATCGCCGCGCTGAAGGAGGACGTTCCGGTGCTCAAGTCGGCCGCGCTGCTGGGCGACGTCGACGTGGACGCCTTCGTAGACCCGGCACCTCTGAAGCGGGCCGTGCGGGCCCCGGCCTACCCGAAGGCGGGTGCGGTCAAGCCCGAACTGTGGCTGAAGGGCCAGAGCACCACCCGCACCTTCGACAGCCCCAAGGAGCTGCTGAAGGCCGCCAAGGGCGCCGACGTACGGGCCGCGTACGTCCCCGATGCGCTGACCGGCACCCTCTGGTTCGCCGACAGAGCGGTGTGGGTGGCGGACGGCGCCGAGCTGCGCGCGTTCGTCACCCCGGCGAGTGCGCAGCGGTACGTCGGCGCTCATGCCGGGGCACGGATCATCCGCTACGCGGACGCCGTGGGTCTCGCGTCATGACCACGGGCCGCCGGCTGCTGCGCGCCGCCTCGCTGGGCGCGGCCCTCGGGCTCTGGCAGCTGCTGACCTCCATGGACGTCAACCTGTGGCTGCGGTTCGAGCAGTTCCCGACGGTGGGCGAGGTGGCCCCCGCCTTCGCCGACCGCGTCGGCACCGGCCCGTACCGGCAGGACCTGGGCCACAGCCTCCGCCGGATCGTGGTGGGCTTCCTGCTCGCCGCGGTGCTCGGGGTGGCGGCCGGCACGGCGATCGCCCGGTCCCGGTGGGCGGCCGACCTGCTGGGCCCGCTGGTGGAGGTGGTGCGGCCGGTGCCGGCCATCGCCCTGGTCCCGGTGGCCATCCTGCTCCTGCCGACGAACGAGCAGGGCATCGTGTTCATCACCTTCACCGCCGCCTTCTTCCCGGTGGTGGTGTCGACCCGGCACGCGGTCCGGGCACTCACCCCGGTCTGGGAGGAGGCGGTGCTGACCATGGGAGGCGGCCGCTTGCGGGTGCTGTTCTCCGTGGTGCTGCCGGGCGCCCTGCCGGGCATCTTCGGCGGCCTCTCGGTCGGCATCGGCGTCTCGTGGATCTGCGTGATCTCCGCGGAGATGATCTCCGGCGAGTACGGAGTGGGTTACCGCACCTGGCAGGACTACACGATCGTCGACTACCCGGGGGTCTTCGTCGGCATGGCCACCATCGGAGCCCTCGGATGGCTCACCTCGACCGCGGTGGAACTCCTGGGCCGCCGCGCCACCGCCTGGCTTCCGCGCCCGGCCGGGCGGGGAGCCGTCGGGGCACGGCGTCCGACGGCGCTCCGCGGCGGCCGTCGCACCTCGGCCCACGGCGGCGCCACGCCCGCGGCCACGCACGCTGCGCCCCTGACCACCGTTGCCCGGAAGGAGCCGGTCCCGTGACCACCGCGACCCTGCCCGCCGCGCCCCCGACGACCGGGGCCGCACTCGCCCTGGAGGACGTACGGCTCGGCCACACGGACGGCGCCGCCCTGCCGGGCACCGTCACCCTGCACGTCGCACCGGGCGAACTCCTGGCCGTGGTCGGTCCGTCCGGCTGCGGGAAGTCCACCCTGCTGCGCACCATCGCCGGGCTGCTGCCCCCACTGGACGGCCAGGTCACTCAGGACGGCGAGACGATCGCCCGGCCCGCCGCCGACCGCGCGCTGGTCTTCCAGGAGGACGCCCTGCTGCCCTGGCGCACCGTGCGCGCCAACGTGGAACTTCCCCTGGCGATACGCCGGGTCCCCCGGGCCGAGCGGCGGCGGTCCGCGGCCGACTGGCTGGACCGCGTCGGTCTGGCCGGCCACGCCCACAAGCTCCCGCACCAACTGTCCGGCGGCCAGCGGCAGCGCGTCCAACTGGCCCGGGCCCTGGCCGGCCGGCCCCGCGCGGTCCTGATGGACGAACCGTTCGGCGCGCTCGACGCGCACACCCGCGCCGAGATGCAGGACCTCCTGGTGGACATCCTGCGCGGCACGGGCGCGACCGTCGTCTTCGTCACCCACGACGTGGACGAGGCGCTCCACCTCGGAGACCGGGTCGTGCTGCTGGGCACCGGCGAGGTGCTGGACGTACCGCACCCGCGCGAGCGCGACGCACAGCACGCCCCCGGCACCGCCGAGCTGCGCCGCCACATCCTCGAATCCCTCTGAAAGGCACCTCCTGTGGAGACCCCGGTGGACACTCCCCTGACCGTTCCCGCCGTCGCCGACGCGACCGAACTGTCCTGTGACGTCCTCGTCATCGGCGGCGGGACCGCCGGCACCATGGCCGCGCTGACCGCGGCCGAGCGCGGTGCGCAGGTGCTGCTGCTGGAGAAGGCGCACGTACGGCACTCCGGCGCGCTGGCCATGGGCATGGACGGGGTCAACAACGCGATCATCCCGGGCCGGGCCGAACCCGACGACTACGTGGCCGAGATCACCCGCGCCAACGACGGGATCGTCGACCAGTCCACGGTCCGGCAGACGGCGACCCGCGGTTTCGCGATGGTGCAGCGCCTGGAGTCGTACGGGGTGAAGTTCGAGAAGGACGAGCACGGCGAGTACGCGGTTCGCCAGGTCCACCGGTCGGGCTCGTACGTGCTGCCGATGCCGGAGGGCAAGGACGTCAAGAAGGTCCTCTACCGGCAGCTGCGGCGCCGCGAGATGCGCGAGCGGATCCGCATCGAGAACCGGGTCATGCCGGTCCGGGTGCTCACCCACCCGGACGACGGCCGGGCGATCGGGGCGGCCGGATTCAACACCCGCACCGGGGAGTTCGTCACGGTGAGGGCGGGTGCAGTGGTCCTTGCGACGGGGGCGTGCGGCCGGCTCGGGCTGCCCGCCTCCGGGTACCTGTACGGGACGTACGAGAACCCGACGAACGCGGGCGACGGCTACGCCATGGCCTACCACGCCGGGGCGGCGCTCACCGGGATCGAGTGCTTCCAGATCAACCCGCTGATCAAGGACTACAACGGGCCGGCCTGCGCGTACGTCGTGAACCCGTTCGGCGGGTACCAGGTGAACCGGCACGGCGAGCGGTTCGTGGAGTCGGACTACTGGTCGGGGCAGATGATGGCCGAGTTCGCGGCCGAACTGGCCTCCGACCGGGGCCCGGTGTACCTCAAGGTCAGCCACCTGCCCGAGGAGACCGTCGCCGCCGTCGAATCGATCCTGCACACGACGGAGCGGCCCACCCGCGGCACGTTCCACCAGGGGCGGGGCCACGACTACCGCACCCACGACATCGAAATGCACATCTCGGAGATCGGGCTGTGCGGCGGCCACTCCGCCTCCGGGGTACGGGTGGACGCGCAGGCCCGCACCACCGTGCCCCGGCTGTACGCGGCCGGCGACCTGGCCTGCGTACCGCACAACTACATGATCGGCGCGTTCGTCTACGGGGACCTGGCCGGCGAGGACGCGGCCCGGTACCGGGCGTACCGGGGCGAGCTGCCCCGGGAGCAGCTCGCCGCCGCCCACGAGCTCGTCTACCGGCCGCTGCGCAACCCGGACGGGCCGCCGCAGCCGCAGGTGGAGTACAAGCTGCGGCGGTTCGTCAACGACTACGTGGCGCCGCCGAAGTCGGGGGCGAAGCTGTCCCTGGCGGTGGAGGCGTTCACGCGGATGTCCGGGGAGATCGCCGGGATGGGGGCGCGGACCCCGCACGAGCTGATGCGGTGCGCGGAGGTGAGCTTCATCCGGGACTGCGCGGAGATGGCCGCCCGGGCTTCGCTCGCCCGCACCGAGTCCCGGTGGGGCCTGTACCACGAGCGGCTGGACCACCCGGAGCGCGCTGACGCCGACTGGCTCCACCACCTCGACCTGCGCAAATCCGCGTCCGGAGCGATGGAGTTCACCGCGCGACCCGTCGAGCCGTACGCGGTCCCGGTGCCGGAGTTCGCCCCGGCGCCGGGACCGGAGCGCCTGCTGGGCGAGGTCGCACTGGTACCGGTGGCCACGGCCGGCCCCCGGGACGCCGCGCCTGCCGCCCGCCCGGCCGCACCCGCCACCGCACCGGCGACGCCCACGCCGGCCGGGACTCCGGATCCCTCCGCGCCTCACCCCGCCCTTCTCCGCCTGCTCACCCTCGCCGAGGAGTCCCCCGACCTGGACGCGCTCCGTCCCTACCTGGCGGACGACGATCCCGGGGTGCGGGCCGCCGCCGTCGCCGCCCTCGGCGAGACCCTGCCGGCCGGCGCCGGCCCCGCGCTCGCCGCGTGCCTGCGGGACACCGCACCCCGGGTCCGGGCCGCTGCCGCGGCCACGCTGCGCGAGCTCGCCGAGGTGCTGCCCGCCGGAGCGGAGCTGGGGGACGGGCTGCGGGCGGCCCTGGGCGTGGACGACCCGGCCGTGCGCGCCGCCGCGCTCGACGTGCTCCGGACGCTGCGGCTGGGCGACGCCGGGGTGTACGCCGCCGCGCTGGCCGACCGCGACATCGACGTCCGCGCCACCGCCGTACGCGGCCTGGTCTCCGTGGACGCGGTGCCGGAACTGGCGGCGGCGGCCGCCGACCCGGCCCGCGAGGTCCGGACCGCGGTGGCCCGCGGCCTCGCGGCCGTGCACGCCCCGGCGCCGGCACCACTCGACCCGCTGATCGCCGACCCCGACCCGCTGGTCCGGGCCGCCGCCCTGGGTGCGCTGGCCACCACCGGATGCCCGCCCGCGTACGCCGCGCGGGCCAGGGCGGCGCTCGCCGACCCCGCGTGGCAGGTACGGGCCGGCGCCGCCACCGCCCTCCGCTCCGCCCCGTCCGCCGAGGCGGTCCCCGCGCTCGCCAGGACCCTGGCCGATCCGAACGCGGATGTCCGCAAGGCCGCCGTCCTCTCCCTCCTCTCCCACCGCTCCGTCCCCGAAGCCCGCACCGCCCTCGCCGCGGCCACCACCGACCCTGACGCCGACATCCGCGCCTACGCGTCCCGCGCGGCCTCCTGACCCACGGGGCAGGGGTCCGGGCCACCGCTCCCTCGCGGACCGCCTCGCCCAACCGGCGGCCGGCCAAGTGGAGTTGCGCATTTCACATGCCGTACATGGACCGGCCCCTCCCCCGCCCCTAACCTCAGGGGCATGGCAGCAGGAAGCCTTCTCACTGTGCGCCGCCACCTCGATCTGGGCAGGCTGGCGAGCGCGCTGTGTCCGTTCGCCCGGACGCGACGGTAATCACGCCCCTCCGCACGGGATCCCCCACCCGGCGCCCGCACCGGCCCGCCCCGAGGGTCCGGCCGGTCGACGCCTGATTGCCGTCCCTCTTCCACCCGTTCACGGCAGGTGCTCTGCCGTACCCGTACGAGCTGCGGAACCGGAACCAGGAGAAGACATCCCATGAGCGACAACAGCAGACCGCGGGTGAGCCGCCGCGGATTCCTCGCCGGTACGGCGGCCGCCGCGGCCGCCGCGGCGGTTCCCGCGATCGCCCAGGTGGCGGCCGGCAGTCCGGCCGCCGCCGCGACCCGTCCCAACATCCTGCTCATCGTCACCGACGACCAGCCCAAGCACACCGAATGGGCACTGCCGAAGACCACGGCCTGGCTGGCCGACCAGGGCGTGAAGTTCACCAACGGGCACGTCACCACTCCCTTGTGCTCGCCCTCCCGCTCGTCGGTCCTCACCGGCCGCTACGCCCACAACCACGGCGTCCGCAACAACAAGGCCTCCTACCAACTCGACCAGAGCACCACGCTGCCCCGCTACCTGAAGCAGGCCGGCTACCGCACCGGCCTGTTCGGCAAGTGGCTCAACTCCTGGACGCTGGCAGACAATCCGCCGCACTTCGAGGACTTCGCGCTGCTCCAGCCGGGCTACGTCGACGCGCAGTGGAACGTCAACGGCACGGTCCAGACGATCAACGGCTACACCACCAACATCATCAAGAACCGCGCCCTGGGCTTCCTCGACAAGGCGGCGGCCGACTCCCGGCCCTGGTTCGCGTACGTGACCCCCTATGCCTCCCACGGCCCGCGCACGCCCGAGGCGAAGTACGCCGGCACGGCCGTCCCCGACTGGAACGGCAGGCCCTCCGTCCCGGAGCACGACCGCAGCGACAAACCGGCCTACATCCGCAACGCGACCGGTGCACTGGCCGACGGGAAGCAGATCCGTGAGGAACAGCTGCGCACCCTGCTGACCGTGGACGACACCGTCCAGGCGTTCAAGGCCAAGCTCCAGGCGCTCGGGCAGCTCGACAACACCCTGGTCATCTACATCGCCGACAACGGCTTCGGCTGGGCCGACCACGGCTGGACCAAGAAGTCCGTGCCCTACCGCCCGGCGCACGAGGTGCCGTTCTACCTCTCCTGGCCGGCCGGCGGCCTGGGCGCGGGCACCACCGACCACCGCATCACCGCCAACATCGACATCGCCCCCACGGTCCTCGACGCGGCCGGCATCACGCCCACCCACTCGGTGGACGGCAGGTCCCTGCTCTCCTCGTACAGCCGGGACCACCTGCTGGTCGAGTGGTGGGAGCAGGGCGCGAACGCGGGCGGCCCGCCGACCTGGGCGTCGTACGTCGCCAAGGACAAGCAGTACACGGAGTACTACGAACTCACCACCGACGGCAACGGCAACGTGTCGGGCACGGGCCGGGTGAAGTTCCGCGAGTACTACGACCTCGCCGGCGACCCGTACCAGTTGACGAACAAGCTCTACCAGGCCACCCCGCAGGACGAGCAGACCCTGGGCATCCCCGCCCTGGCGGCGACGCTGGCCGCGGACCGCACCGCATAGCGACATCCGGCGGGTGCTCCCCCGGTGCCGCCCGGGGAGCACCCGCCCCCCTTTCACACCGACGGAGCCTCCATGCCCTCCTGCTGCACCCCCGGACACGGTGACGCCGCCACTGTCGCGCTCGCGCTCTCCACGGCGCCGCGGCACCGTGTCGCCGACCCCGAGCGGGCCGCCCGGCGGCTGATCGGCCTGCCGGGCGGGCGCTTCCTCATGGGCACCGACGCCCCGGACGCCTTTCCGGCCGACGGCGAAGGCCCGGTGCGCGAGGCGGAGGTCGGCCCGTTCCGGATCGCCCCGACGACCGTGACCAACGCCCAGTTCGCCGCCTTCGTCAAAGCCACCGGTCACGTCACCGAAGCCGAACACTTCGGCTTCTCCTTCGTCTTCGGCGGTTTCCTGTCCGAGGAGGTCGCGGCCGTGTCCTCGACCGTCGCGGCCGTTCCCTGGTGGCGTGCCGTCACCGGCGCGAGCTGGCGCCGCCCCGAAGGCGCCGGGTCATCCATCGCCACACGCCAGAACCACCCCGTCGTCCACGTCTCGTGGAACGACGCCCAGGCCTACTGCGCCTGGTCCGGCACCCGTCTGCCCACCGAGGCCGAATGGGAGTACGCGGCCCGCGGCGGGCTCGAGCAGCGCCGCTACCCGTGGGGCGACGAGCTCGCCCCGGGCGGCCGGCACATGTGCAACATCTGGCGGGGCGACTTCCCCACCCTGAACACGGCGGAGGACGGCTACGAGGGCACGGCCCCGGCGAAGTCCTTCCGTCCCAACGGCTTCGGCCTCTACAACACCGTCGGCAACGTATGGGAATGGTGCGGCGACTGGTTCACGCCCGGAACCAGCCGCGTCATGCGTGGCGGCTCCTACCTCTGCCACGACTCGTACTGCAACCGCTACCGCGTCGCGGCCCGCAGCTCCAACACGCCCGACAGTTCCACGGGCAACATCGGCTTCCGCGTGGCCGCGGACACCACCGAGCCCGGCGCGCAGGCCTCTCCGTGAGGTCTCCGCCGCCGCACTACGAGCGTCCGGATCCCCCGTTCGGGCATCCGGGCTCGGACGTCACGCGGCCGCGGGCGCGGCCGTGGCCCGTGCGCGGCCGACGGATTGCGGCAGCGGACGGGCCACGGAACCGGGCGCACGATCACGCCGGAGGGACTGCGGGCCAGGTCAGCGGCGGCAGTACTTCACCGGGGTGAGGTTCTTGACGTAGCGGGCGGCGACCCAGCGCTCGGAGCGCTCCTTGCGGATCGCAACCCTGTCCTCACTGTCTGATTCGTCCGTGTCGTCCCGGCCGTTCACTCCGTCACTGCCGTCCTCGCCCTTGTCCCAGTCCCCGCCGTTCTCGTCCTGGTCCCAGTCCCCGCCCTGCTCGCCGTTCTCGCCCTTGTCCCAGCCCCCGCCGTTCTCGCCCTTGTCCCAGTCCCCGCCGTTCTCGTCCTGGTCCCAGTCCCCGCCCTGGTCGCCGTTCTCGCCCTTGTCCTTCGCGAGCAGGTACCAGAGGTTGTTGCCGCCGACGCGCTCGCCGCGCTGCTTGCACTCGATGGCGAGCTTCTCGTGCGGGTGGACGGAGCCCAGCGAGCGCGAGTGGGTGGTGGGCTTGCTGCGCACGGTCAGCGCGCCGCGCGACACGACCACGCCGCGGGCGTGCCGGTCCTTGTCGTAGCTGTCGGAGTCCGACGGCCGCCCCTTGCCGTCGTGGGCGTCGCGCGCCGTGCTGTCGTGCGACGGCGTGTGGGGCTTCGGGCCCGCATCCGCGACGGCGGCCCCCACCCCGGTCAGGCCGAGGACCAGACTCCCGGCGACGAGTCCGAGGACGGTCCTGGTGGGCTTCAGCATGAGCCGGCTCCTCTGCGCAGACATCCGCCCGGCCGCGACGTACGGCACGGGCAGCAACCAGACGGCTGCCAGGGACGACTATGGCGACGCCGCCCGGCAATGCCCCGGTGGCGCACCGCCGCTTAGCCCGATATGCCCAATCCGGGGGCCGGTGCCAGGCTGGATGCATACCCGATGCGCGAAAGGCCATGGCCATGATCACCACTGATTTCGCCCCCGGATCCCCGTGCTGGCTCGACCTCGGCGCTCCCGACGTCGCGGCCGCCGCGGCCTTCTACGGCGCGGTGCTCGGGTGGGACTACGAGTCCATGGGCGAGGGCGAGGACATGGACGGCGGCATGTTCCGCAAGGACGGCAAGATCGTCGCCGGGCTGGGCAAGCTCACCGAGCAGGGCGCCCGGTCGGCCTGGATGATCTACTACCGCGTCACCGACGCGGGCGCCACGGCGGAGGCCGTCGAGTCCCGGGGCGGCACGGTGCGGGTGGCTCCGCGGGACTACGGCGAGTGGGGCCGGATGGCCCAGTTCAGCGACCCGCTCGGGGGCCAGTTCGCGGTGTGGCAGCCGGGCAAGGACCAGGGCTTCGCCCTGGTGGACGAGCCGGGCTCGCTGTCCTGGACCGAGCTCTACACGACCGATGCCGCGGCCGCGAAGGACTTCTACGGCCATGTCCTCGGCTGGTGGTTCAGCGACATGGAACTGCCGGGAGGCGCGGGCACGTACTCCCTCATCACCCCCGCCGGACTCCCCGAAGAGCGCATGCACGGCGGCCTGATGGAGATGTCCGAGGAGGACCTCGACCTGACGGGCGGAAAGCCGTACTGGCACCCGGTCTTCCACGTCACCGACTGCGACGCCGCGGTCGCCCGGGTCACCGGGAACGGCGGCAGCGTCCAGATGGGCCCGGAGGACGCCGAGGGCGTCGGCCGACTCGCGGTCTGCCTCGACCCGTCGAAGGCCGACTTCGTGCTCCTGACCCCGGCGCCGGCGAGCTGACGGCAGACCACATCGCGGGAGGGCGCCGCCGGCCGGCACCTCGCCGCCCCACGTCCCTGCCGCGCGGCCCATCGGGTCGGCCGGATTTGCCCCTGCCCGCCGTAGGCTGCCCGAAGCGACCATTCATCACGAAAGGATCGGATATGGGCTCTCGCCTCAACCCGTACATCAGCTTCACCGGTGACGCGCAGGAAGCCATGGAGTTCTACAAAGAAGTCTTCGGCGGCAGCCTGGCCGTCCACACGTACGCCGGCTTCGGTGCCGAGGCGCCTCCCGGGTACGCCGACAAGATCATGCACGGCATGCTGGAGACCCCCAGCGGGTTCACGCTGATGGGCGCGGACACTCCGCCCGGGATGGACCACCGGCCCGGGAACAACATCTCGGTGAGCCTGAGCGGCGAGGACGCCGACGAACTGCGCGGCTACTGGGACAAGTTGTCCGGCGGCGGCACGGTGTCCGTCCCCCTGGAGAAGCAGATGTGGGGTGATGTGTTCGGCATGTGCACCGACAAGTTCGGCATCACCTGGATGGTCAACATCAACCAGCAGCATGCCTGAGCCGCACTGCGGCAGCCGCAGCGACGACGGCGCGCTCAGGGTTTCAGGCGGGCCGCGCGGGCGCGGAGGTACTGCTGTTCGGGCAGGCTCAGGGTCCGGGCGGCCGCCGCTTCGTAGGCGGCTCGGGCCGCCTCCGTCTCGCCGGTGCGTTCCAGGAGGTGGCCGCGCACCGCGTCCATCCGATGCCCCGTCAACTGCCCTTCCAGCCGGTCCAGTTCGGCCAGTCCCGCGCGCGATCCGTGGACCATGGCGACGGCGACGGCCCGGTTGAGGCGTTCGACGGGGCCGGGGACCAGCCGTACGAGAACGTCGTACAGGCCCAGGATCTCCGGCCAGTCCGTGGCCTCGGCCGACGGCGCCTCGTCGTGCACGGCGGCGATCGCGGCGCGCAGCTGGTAGGGGCCGGGGCGGCCGCCGGACAGTGCGCGGGTCACCAGCGCGACGCCCTCCTCGACGGCGGCCGTGTCCCAGCGGCCGCGGTCCTGTTCGTCGAGCGGGACGAGAGCGCCGTCGGGGCCCGTGCGCGCGTCGCGGCGGGCGTCGGTGAGCAGCATCAGGGCGAGCAGGCCGGCCACCTCGCGGTCGCCGGGCAGCAGCCGGTGGACCCTGCGGGTCAGCCTGATGGCCTCGGTGGCCAGGTCGCGTCGTTGCAGGGCGGCGCCCGAGGTGGCCGAGTAGCCCTCGTTGAAGATCAGATAGAGGGTGTGCAGTACGGCGGGGAGGCGCTCCTCCCAGTTGTCGGGACGTCCGAAGCGCACGCCCCGCACCTTCTGCTTGGCCCTGCTGATGCGCTGCGCCATCGTCGCCTCCGGGACCAGGCAGGCGCGGGCGATCTCGGCGGTCGTGAGCCCGCCGACCGCGCGCAGCGTGAGCGCGATCTGGGCGGGCGGTGTCAGGTCCGGATGGCAGCAGAGGAACAGCAGCAGGAGCGTGTCGTCCTCGCGCGGGCCCCGGTCGGTGTCCGGCGGCGGAGCCGTGAAGGCTCCACCGGCCCCTGACGGGCCCGGGAGGTTTCCCCAGCGCGGGACGAGTGCCACCGCCCGCTCCTCGCGCCGCCGGCGCGCCTCGTCGCCGCGCAGGGCGTCCGTCAAGCGCCGCGAGGCGACCTTGATCAGCCAGCCGCGCGGATTGTCCGGGACCCCGGTCCGCGGCCACTGCACGACCGCCGCGAGCAGTGCCTCCTGTACGGCGTCCTCGGCGGCGTCGAAGTGCCCGTATCGCCTGACCAGCGCGCCGAGGACCTGCGGCGCGTGCGCGCGCAGCAGGTCCTCGGTCGTGACCGTCGGCCTCATGGGCCGTTCTCCGGCCTCTCCACCGGCTCCATGAGCCTGCCGTGGCCTCTCACGGGTGCTTCAGCCCCCGCGGACTTCCTCGCCGCCCTCGTCGATGGGGCGGATCACCACCGGGTACTCCGGCGCCCCGGCGGGCTGCGGACACCGGGCGACGCGCTCGGCGATCTCGGTGACCCGTTCCAGGCTCGCGCAGTCCAGCACCCAGTAGCCGGCGAGCAGCTCCTTGGTCTCGCCGTAGGGCCCGTCGGTGATGACGGCCTTGCCGTCCGTGTCCAGGGAGACCAGCCGGGTCCGGTTCGGCTCGGTCAGTCCCTGTGCGTCGACCAGCTCGCCGCTCTCGGCGAGGTCGTCGTTGATCGCGTTCATGAAGGCGAACATGGCCTCTACGTCCGCCTTGCCCCAGGCGGGCGAGTGCTCGGAACCGTTGCCCTGCATCGCGTGGTAGTCCGCCTGCGCGCCCTGCACCATGACCAGGTACTTCATGAGTCCGCTCCTTCTGTGGGGCCGGATCGGCCGCCCGCGGCGGGCGGCTTTCACAGGGGACGTCGGAGCCGTGCGGGGGTTCTCGACACGGTTCCGGAACCGGGACCAAGATTCTTTCGCGGGGCCATTTCTCATGGTAGGCCGACCGGCACGTCGAAGCCTTCCGCCCGCCGCTTCGACGGCCGACGCGCACAACGGTGAGCATCCGCGCCGGGCGGATCCGAGTACGGGTACTCAGGGTTCGCGGGTCGAGTGGGGGCAGAGTGGGGGCAGACCGCAGAACCGGACGAGGAGACGACCGTGCGCATGTCCCGCAGGACCAGCCGACCCGCCACCCCTTCCAGGCCCGCCGCAGCTTCCCGACCCGGCAGGGTGCGGCTCGCCGCGGCCGCTCTCGCGAGCGCGGCCGCGGTGGTGGCGCTCACCGGGTGCTCCCTCGGCCTCGAGGAGGACATCTGCAGGGGCGGTGAGTACCCGGTCATGACGGTGGGCGGCACGGGTTCGGCGTGTGTCGCCGACGGTGAGGAGCCCCCGAAGGGCTACACGCGCTACCCGGAGGGCAAGGTGCCGCAGCACGTCGACGACAAGTGGGACGTGTACTGGCGCACCCACATGGTCGACGAGGACGGCAACGTCGTCGACGCGCCGCCCGGCAGCTGACCTGTCGGGACGCGCCGGGGTGGGCGGGGCCGGGCTCCCCGACTTCGGCTGAACCGCTCACCGTGGCGCCGCCGCTGCACGTGGAGACGTGCAACGGCGGCGCGGGCGCGCACGGTCGGGCGCGGACGGTGGGGCGTCAGGTCAGGTGACCGGGCCCTGCGCCTTGTACAGCTTGGTGACGTACTCGTCGAAGTACGGCGCCTGGTTCCAGCCCGTGCTCGGGTTCCAGGTGCTCATCACGGTGTTGACGTAGCCGAGACCGGTGCGGGTGTTGTACTTGCGCAGCCAGGGGCCGCCGCTGGAGCCGGGGCCGAAGCGGCACCGGATCTGGAGGCGCTTGGAGCCGCGCTCGGCGGAGGTCCCGCCGTTGCAGTACATCTGGACTTCGCCCTGGTAGCGGTTGCTCGGGTAGCCGAGCACGTAGACCGCCTGGGTGCGGTCGTAGTTCACGCTGATGCCGTGGCTGCCGGTGACGTTGCCGAGCTTGCGGCCGTTGAGCGGCCAGGTGGTGACCATCGCGACGTCACGCGCGAAACTGCTGCTGGTGATCCACGAGTTGAACGTGCGGAACTGCTTCGCGGCGAAGACACCGTAGGGCGCACGGCCGTTGGAGTACTTCGGGGCGTACACCCAGTTCGTCATCCACTTGCCACCGCGTCCCCCGTGGACGCAGTGACCGGCGGTGACGACGAGCTGCCGGGAGCTGCTGTTCAGCGCGCTCGCCGAACAGACGTAGTTGCGACCGTCCTTGGGGTCCTTGAAGAACACCTTGCCGGCCGCGGCGGACGCGTTGACCGTCGCGTAGGGGACGGCGGCCGGGCCGGCGGCCTTGGCGGGCGCCGCCTGGAGCGGCGGGACGGAGAAGGGGCGGCCGACCACTTCGGCGTCCAGGGAGGCCGCGCCGGGACGGGCGGCGGACGGCACCGAGTCGAGCGGAATGGCCTTCCGCATGCGCTCGGGGGTCCAGTAGGCCGTCGAAGCAGCGCCCGCGTCAGTGCTGTTGTCCACGGCGTTGAAGGCGCTGGTCGCTCCCGCCACCGGCGGCGGCGTGGCGGCGCGAGCGGCCTCGTGCGGAGCGGCCGCCTGGGCCGTCCCCGCTCCGGTCGCGGCCAGCAGGACCGCCGATGCGGTCAGCAGGGTCTTTCGGAGTATGCGCACTGCATCCTCTCCCTCGATGGTTCCACTGGGCGGCGCCGCGGCTGCGGCAGTCGCCTGCAAGGACAGACCGTAGAAAAAATATTCGATCAATAAAAGTCCGAAATTAGCCCTTCCGCTCGCGAACGTCTTCACGTAGTCCACTCACGATTCCCACACCCCCGGTGAGTTCCCGCTCCCACCCTCCCCCGAGGCAGGCCACGCCCTCCGCTCCCCCAGCCGCACCGGCCGGCGCACGGCGTGACGCTTGACGCAAAATCGCCGTACGCGGTCGGCCCGAAGACGCCGCCGTCGCGACGCGAACGAGTGCACCTATGCTGCGGCGGTGACCACTCCCGCACCTCAGCCCTCGCGCGGCGCCCTCATAGCGGCGATCGCGCTGATCGTCATGGTTCTTGCCGCCTTCGGCGCGTGGCGGTGGTGGGACCGCGCGCAGGAAGGCGAGTTCCGCGCCGATCCGCACTTCTGCGGACTCGTCACCCCGGAGACGATCCACCGGCTCGTGCCCACGGCGTACGGCGGACGCGAGGACGTGTCGTCCTGCACCTGGGCCGCCCCGCGCGAGAAGGGCAAGTACCGGGCGAGCGTCCATCTCTTCGCCAGCCGGCTCAATGTCGAACTGGCCCGCAAGGACTTGCGCGAGGACCGCACCGGCGGCGAACTGGGCTGGGAGCGGAGCACCCAGGAGGACCTGCTCGGCATCGGCGACGAGGCGTTCCTCCGCTTCCAGCCGCCCGAGCCCGGAAAGCACATCACCGCGCAGGTCGTCTTCCGCCGCAGCAACATGGTGGTCTCGCTCTCCTACGCCCGCGCGGACGACAACCGGCAGGCCGTCCGCGCGGGGGTCGTCGACGCCGCCCGGGAGGCCGCCGCCCTCCTCAAGCCCTGACGGGTCGCCCCGTACCGCAGCGGTCCCCGCTCCGGGGCTGCGCTACGCGCTCCAAGGGCGGAGCTTCTCGGGGTTGCGCACGGCCCAGATGTGCGTGATCCGGTCGCCCGCGAGACCGAATGCGGCCACCGTGACGGTGACTCCGCCGTGCTGGGCCACCAGGCCGGGCCGGCCGTTGACCGAACGCTCCAGCAGTGTCATGCCGGGCGCCCTCGTACCGATCTCGATGATGTAGCGGGCGATCTGCTCGCCGCCCTCGACCGGGCGCAGCACCGCACCGACCTTGCCGCCGCCGTCGGCGACCATCGTGGCGTCGGGGTCGAGCAGGCCGACGAGGGCGGCGATGTCCTTGGCCTCCCACGCCTGCTTGAAGTCCCTGATGACACCGGCTTGCTGGACGGCCGGGCCGGCGGGAGTCCGTGCCGCGCCGACGCGGCGGCGGGCCGACGACGCCAGTTGCCGGCAGGCCGCGGGGGTGCGGCCGACGATCGCGGCCACCTCGGCGAAGGGGTAGCGGAACACGTCGTGCAGGATGAAGGCGACCCGTTCGGCCGGGGTCATCGTTTCGAGGACCACGAGCAAGGCCATGTCGACCGACTCGTCGAGGGTGACCCGGTCGGCCGGGTCGGCGGGGGCGCCGTCGTCGACCGAGCGCCCGTTCAGCCATTCCGTACGGTCGGGCAGGGGTTCCGGGATCCACTCGCCGACGTAGCTCTCGCGCCGCGCCCGCGCCGAACCGAGCACGTCGAGGCAGATGCGGCCGGCGACCTTCGTCAGCCAGGCGCCGGGAGACTCGATGGCCTCCTGCTGCTCCCGCGACATGGCGTACCAGCGGAGGTAGGCCTCCTGCACCGCGTCCTCGGCCTCGGCGAGGGAACCGAGAAGCCGGTAGGCCAGGTTGGTCAGCTGCCGGCGCTCGTCCATGACCGCGCCCAGGCCGGGATCGGCCGGCCGGCCGGTACGCGTCTGCGTCCGCGTCTGCGCCCGCATCACGGGCTCGGATCGGGTGGTCATGGTCTCGGCGGCTCCCTCGTTCACGTCTGGATCCACCCTGTCCGACGCGAGGCCGCGGCGGAACGCGAGGTGGCGGTGCGTCGCCTCACATTCCGGTGGCGCGAGCGGCGGGCCAGAGGTGACCGGACGTCAGATCCGTGTACCCAGAAGGTCGTACGGAGTCAGCGAGCCGTTAAGGAACTGACCACCGTGTGTTCTAATGACACGTGAAATATCACATGGCATAGGCCGCTCGGGAAAAGCCCGAGCCGGTCCGCCATGACAAGGAGCCATCTCATGAACCGTCTTGCCCTTCTCACTGCCACCGTCGCCGGCCTGACCGTCTTAGCGGTTGCCCCCGCCGGTGCCGCCACCGCTCCCCAGGGCGCCACCGAGACGGTGACCTCCTGCGGCAACCTGGGCCTCCAGGCCGGCCTGGCCACTCGGGTGTGTGCCGACGTCACCGGCAACACCGTCCAGATCTACGGCAAGGTCTCCCTCGCCGGCCCGCCCTCCCCCGGCAGCCCGGCGCCCGCGCCCAAGGACCTGATGACCTCGGTGACCTCCGAGATCCTCGGCAGCGGCGCGCCCGTGACGACCAACGGCCGGGTCATCTTCACCGCTACGACCATCAAGGTGCCCGGTGCGACCAGCACCGTTCCCTGCGGCTCGACCATTCGCGGCACCTTCGCCGTGGCCTCCTACCCGTGGACCGCCAATCCGGTCGTCCACGAGGTCACCATCGCCTGCTGACGTGTTTCCCGAGTTCTGATGCACCGGGGCGCACCCGCCGCACAGGTGCGCCCCACCCCTCCTCGCCTCAGGACGGCACCACTCGCCCGACACCCCGGGGCGGTGGTGCCACCGGCGTTTCACGGCCGGTTCGCCCCCCGGCCGCCGCCAATTCCTGTGGTACGGCAGTTGCGTTGAGGCAGGATCGTGGTGTCGGCGATGAACGTCGCCGGACCACGGCATCAGCCTGAGGAAGGTAGATCTTGCCCACCGAGACGCTGCAGATACCCACCGCGGACGGCCAGGCCGACGCCTTCGCCGCCTACCCCGACCGTGCCGGACGGCACCCGGGGGTGCTGCTGTACATGGACGCCATCGGCCTGCGGCCCGTGCTGGAGCGGATGGCCCGCGAACTGGCCGGACACGGCTACTACGTGCTCGTCCCCAACCTCTACTACCGGCACGGCCCGGCACCGGTGGTCGACCTCCCCGAGCACATCACCCACGAGTCGCGGCCCGAGGTCTTCGGCCGGCTGATGCCCTTCTACGAGGCGCACACCACCGAGCGCGCCCTGCGCGACGCCGACGCCTACCTCGGTTTCCTCACCGCCCAGCCCGAGGTCAGCGCCGGGCCGGTGGCCGTGGCCGGCTACTGCATGGGCGCCGCCCTGGCGATCCGTACCGCGGCGGCCCACCCCGGCGAGGTGGCCGCGGTCGCCGGGTTCCACCCCGGCGCCCTGGTCACCGACGCGCCCGACAGCCCGCACCTGCTCGCACCCAAGGTGACCGCACAGGTCCATCTGGGCCTCGCCGAAAGCGACTTCGAGCCGGAGGCGGCCGCCGAGCTCGGCCGGATCCTGGACGCGGCCGGTGTCGAGCACACCTCGGAGATCTACCCGGGGACCGTCCACGGCTTCACCATGGCCGACACGGACGCGTTCAACGCCGAAGCGTTGCAACGCCATTGGGACCGCCTGCTGGCGCTCCTCGACCGCACCCTGACCGCCGGCTGACGCCGACGGACGGGTCGCCTCCCTGGTCCGCCCCGCCGGTTCGCGGGCGGACCCGGGAGGGGCGCCTCACGGGCGGCGATCCACCGTATGCGGCTCTCCGGGCGGGCCCGCGGGCGGCGCGGCCGGCGTGCGCCATGTCGCCATCTGCTCCTGGAACTTGGGGCATCGGACGATGTCGTGCTCGCCGCACTGGAGGGCGTGGGTCAGGAGCTGGTGGGCGTGTTCGAGGTCGACCATGCGCTGCTCGATCTCGGCGACCTTGCTCCGGATCATCGCCTGCCGGCGGGCCCGGTCCTGCTGGAACTCGCGGATCTCCGCCAAGGTCAGCCCGGCCTGCTGGCACTTGCGCAGCACCACGATCCGCTGGGCGGCCTCCTGCGGATAGCGCCGCTGACCGCTCTGCCGTTGCGGCGCCGGCAGCAGGCCGTGGCGTTCCCAGTAGCGGATGGCCGACGCGGGCACCCCCGTGATCTCGGCGAGCCGGCCGATCGTCATGAGCACGCGCCGCACACCTCCTCGCTCTCGTAGGGGCCGTCCGGGCCCGGTATTTGACTTGAACCCTAGTTCAAGTTGAACAGTGGCCGTACGAGGACAGCGGCGCATCAGCGGGCCGCTGGCAGCACAGTGCGGAGACCCCGAATGACAGACGTACGTGGAGTGGCGGAGCGGGCCGAACAGCTCGTGGCGGCAGCCGAGATGCTGTTCGCGGCGGGAGTGATGGCCCACTCCGGACACGCCAACCTGAGCGCCAGGCTCGACGGAGACCGCTTCCTGCTGACACCCGGTTTCGTGCGCGGGCTGCGGCCCGAGCAGCTGGCGACCGTCAGCCTCGACGGGCAGGTCCTCGACGGGGAACTGTCGTCCGTCAGCGCCGAGATCATCGCCATGCACAGCGCCGTCTACCGGGTCCGCCCGCAGGTGGGCGCGGTGATCCACACGCACTCGCCGTCGGCGACCGCGTTCGCCGTGGCGCACCGGCCGCTGCCGTGCCGGACCGAGCCGATGCTGCGCTTCGGGCAGGCCGAGGAGATCCCCGTGGTGCCGTGGGGGCCGCGCGGGTCGGACGTGTCGGTGCGCGGCACCGTCGACGTACTGGAACGGCGCCCGTCGACGGCTGCCGTCCTGCTCGCCAACCACGGACTGCTCGTGTTCGGGCCGGACTCGGCCGCCACCGCCCATCTGGTGGTCGCGATCGAGGAGAGCGCCGAGGCGGAGATCGCGGCCGCGGCGATCGGTGGCGCGGTGGACTTCCCGGACGGCGCCCTGGCCGCCGTACGCGCCTCGATCGCGCGGGTGGCGTCATGACGAACGACGCGCTCGCGCCGCGCACCGAGGCCGTACGGGACCGCTACCGCGCCACGCTCGGGGCCGTCCCCGGCGGTGTCGAGGAACGGCTGTGCCTGGCCCGGGAGTTCGGCCGGCTCCCCACCGAGGAAACGCTCGCGGCCCTGCGCCACATCGTCCTGACCGACAATCCGCTGGGTGCGCGGGTGCAGCAGCTCGTCCACTTCGGACAGCTCCTGTCCCTGGGACGGGACCATCCCGCGCGCCTGCACGCCCGGGGTGCGCTCCACGCCGGCGCGGCGGTCGCCGACCTCATCGGGGTCGCCGAAACCGCGCTGATCACCTCGGGCGTGCCGGCGTACGCGCTCGGTACGGAGATCGTCGCCGAGCTCCTGGCGGACGACGGCGGCCGGCCCTCCGACGGCGCGGTGGGCCGGGCCTGACGCTCCCGGGACGGCGCGGCGCACGGTCGGGTCAGGGTCGCGTGCGCGGCCCGGCCGCGGGCCCCGGGGTGCGGTCTCCTCGGCCGGTCACCACCAGGTCGCCGTCGGGGGTGCGCCGCGCGAGGGTGCCGGTGCGGAAGTAGCCGTCGGCGGTGAAGGAGCGCGCGTCGAGCTCGGGCTCCCGGTAGTAGCCGCGCACGGTGTAGGGGCCGCGGCCGAGGAGTTCGCCGGGCTCCCCGTCGGGCACGTCGTTCCCTTCGGCGTCGACGATCCGGATGTCGTCGTCGGGCGAGAGCGGACGGCCGTGCGTGGCGGGCACCGTCGCGTCGGGATCGCCGGGCCGGGTCAGCACGAGCGGCCCCTCGGCCGTGCCGAACACCTGCTGCACGCGGCAGCCCCCGGCGGCGGCGATCCGTCCGGCGGTCGCCCGGTCCGGGGGCGCGCCGCCGGCCTGCACGAGCCGCAGGCTGCTCAGGTCGGCCCGGGCCTCGGCAAGGGCGTCGAGCCACAGCCGGGCGACGGCGGGGGTCACCGAGGTGACCGTGACCCGCTCCCGTCCGATGGCCGCGAGGCATGCGGCCGGGTCCGAGGCTTCGGCCAGGACGACGGCGCCGCCGACGGAGAGCGCGCCGATGATGCCCGGGCAGCCGAAGGCGAGGTGGGACGCGGCGGGCAGCGCGGCGAGAAGGACGTCGTTCTCGGTGAGCGCCACCGACTCGGCGGCGGCCCGCGCCTGGTAGGCGTAGTCGTTGTGGGTGCGCGGAACGATCCGGGGCTCCGCGCCGTCGTCGCCGGAGAGCAGGAGCAACGCCACGTCGTCGGCGCTCAGCGTCAGCGCCCGCTCGGGCGGGGCGTCGATGGATCCCAGGGGGCTGTAGTGGCAGCCCGCCGGGTCGGTGGTGAGCCCGCCGCCGAACGGGGACGAGGTGCCCGGCGCCTCGTAGGTGAACACCCGCCGCAGGAAGGGGCCTTGGGCGGCGATGTCCGCTGCCATCGCCGTGTGGTCGAAGCCGTCGTGGGTCGAGGGGCCGACGTAGCCGACGGCCTGGGTGACCCGCACGAGGTGCGCCACGTCGGAGGCGCGCTGCGGGAGCGGACACAGTACGGGGACCACACCGATGCGCATGAGCGCGAACACGGTGATGACGAACTCGGGGACGTTCGGCAGCTGGACGAGGACCCGTTGCCCCGGCCGCAGGCCGCGCAGCCGGAATCCGGCGGCCGTGCGGTCCACCCGCCGGTTCAGGGCCGCGTACGTGATGCGGCTGCCACCGTGCACGAGCGCGGTCCGGGGTCCGTACGCCAGGGCCCAGCCGCGCAGCAGGTTGTCGAGCGTGTTGCCGCGCCAGTGCCCGGCGGCCCAGTAGCGGTCGACGAATTCCTCGGGCCAGGGCGTGCAGCCGTCGAGCATGGATGCCACTCGCTTCCGTCTGTTTCAGGAGCAACCTCCCGCCGTCATGACCTTGGAAGTCGAATCCGCCAACCCCGCCCCAGGCAATGCGCTTTCCCGACCAAGGACGCCGGCGGCCCTCGGCGAAAGCCCCAACAGGCGCCGCTGACCTGGGGGAACGCCCGTGCCCCCTCAGCAGCCGGGCGGCGGTGTCGGCAACGGCCGGTCCGCCGACAGGAGGTGTCGGCGAACCGGCCCCGGCGTCCGAGCCGTCGAACCGGCCGGGCTGCGGAAGGGTGCGGCTAGGCCGGGTGGCGCGGTTCGCGGCGCATCGACCAGAGCACCGGACCGCCCCCGGGCAGCTGGAACTCCTCGCGCACGGTGAAGCCGAAGTGCTCGTAGAACGGCAGGTTGGACGGCTTGGAGGACTCCAGGCAGGCGGGCAGGCCGGCCGCGTCGGCCTTGGCCAGCCCCGAGCGCAGCAGGGCGGCGCCGTGGCCCTGGCCCTGGGCGGCGGGGTCGGCGCCGACCAGCGCCAGGTACCAGTGGGGTTCCTGCGGCGCGTGCTGCGCGGCGGTCTCGACGGCGTCCTTGAAGAGCGGTGCCCGGTCCCCGAGGATGTCGAGGAGTTCCCGAATGGTCTCCGCGTCGGGCACGGCCTTGGCCTGCGCCTCCGGCGGCACCCAGAACGCGGCCGCCGACGCGGTGCGTTCGCACACCGCGTGGTGGACGTACTGCCGGGTGAAGATCGTCGTGAAGTAGCGACCCAGCCCCGCCTCGCGCGAGGCGTCGTCGGGGAAGAACCACCGCATCATCGGGTCGTCGTCAAAGGCGCGGGCCAGGGTGCGGCCGACCAGCCCCGCGTCGTCGATCGTTGCCGTTTTCGGGGTATTCGTTATCGACATACGGGTCATTCTGCACCCGCGTGTTCGTAGATGATCAAGGGGGGGCCGTTTCGCGCGCGAGGCCGTCGGGGCGCCCCGGCGGGGGGACTTGGGCCCGCGCGGCGCCCCGCCCCCGGAGGGCACGGCACCGCGCGGGCGCGCGTCACCAGCTCAGCGACTTCAGGGCCGCCGCGTCGTACGGCTTCAGCTCGTCGAACCGGCCGCCGAGGACCTTCGCCGCCCACTGCGGGTCCTGGAGCAGCGCGCGGCCCACCGCGACCATGTCGAACTCGTCGCGCTCCAGGCGGTCCAGGAGGTTGTCGATGTCGCCGAGCGCGGCACCCTCGCCCGCGAACGCGCGGATGAAGTCGCCGTCGAGGCCGACCGAGCCGACGGTGATGGTCGGCTTGCCGGTGAGCTTCTTGGTCCAGCCCGCGAGGTTCAGGTCCGAGCCCTCGAACTCCGGGAGCCAGTAGCGGCGGGTGGAGGCGTGGAACGCGTCGACGCCGGCCGCGGCGAGCGGGTCCAGGATCGCCGCCAGCTCCTCCGGGGTCCGGGCGAGCTTGGCGTCGTAGCCGTCCTGCTTCCACTGCGAGTAGCGGAAGATCACCGGGAACTCCGCCGAGACCCGCTCGCGGACCGCGGCCACGATCTCGGCCGCGAAGGTGGTACGGGCCACCGCGTCGCCGCCGTACGCGTCGGTGCGGCGGTTGGTCCGCTCCCACAGGAACTGGTCGATGAGGTAGCCGTGGGCGCCGTGCAGTTCGACGCCGTCGAAGCCGATGCGCTCGGCCGCGGCCGCGGCGTCCGCGAACGCGCCGATGACGTCGTCCAGGTCGCCGCGGGTCATGGCCTTGCCGGCGCCCTCGGTGCCGTCGACGCGGATGCCGGAGGGGCCGACCGCGGGGGCGTCGGCGTAGGGCGCCTCGCCCTGCTTGCGGACCATGCCGATGTGCCACAGCTGCGGGACGATCGTGCCGCCCGCCTCGTGGACCGCCGCGGCGACCTTCTCCCACCCGGCCAGCTGCTCCTCACCGTGGAAGCGGGGCACCCGGTCGCTCTGCCCGGCCGACTCGTGGCCGACGTACGTGCCCTCGGTGACGATCAGGCCCACGCCCGCGGCGGCCCGGCTGCCGTAGTACGACCGCACGTCCTCGCCCGGCACGCCGCCCGGGGAGAACATGCGCGTCATCGGCGCCATGGCGATGCGGTTGGGGACGGTCAGGCCGTTCAGCGCGATGGGCCGGGACAGGAGCTCGGCCGCGCGGGAGGTGGGGGACGTGGTGATGGTCATGCGGGTCCTCCTGGTCAGGCCGGGGCTCGGGCGTGGTCCTGCCCGTGGCCGAGGCCGGGGCGGCCGATGGGCACGGCCTGTTCCGACAGCGGGAAGTGCATACTACACACGATATGTATCATGCATATTGCCGGGCGGGGGAAGCGGAACGGCCGTCCCCTACGGCTCCGGGGCGCCCCGGAGCCGGGGATAATGGGCCGCCGGAGCGAGCAGGGAGGCGAGGCAGAGTGCTGGAAAGACTGGAACGGGAGCTGATGCTGCTCTCGCGGCACCAGGTGCTGGCCCGCCGGGAGCGCGAACCCGACCGCCTCGACCGGTCCGCCTACCTGCTGCTCAGCCGGATCGACAGCCAGGGCCCGATGTCCATCGGACAGCTGGCGGAGGCCTTCTGCCTCGACGCCTCGACCGTCAACCGGCAGACCGCCGCCCTGCTCCGCTGCGGCCTGGCCGAACGCGTCGCGGACCCGGACGGCGGCATGGCCCGCAAGCTGCGGATCACCGCCGAGGGCCGGCGCCGCCTCACCGACGACCGTGAGATCAACCGCTCGTGCCTGGCCCGCGTGGTGGCCGATTGGTCCCCGGACGAGATCCGCGCACTGGAGGACGTACTGGTGCGCCTCAACCGCAGCGCCGAAGCCCTGGAGGGCCGCCACTGGCCCCGCCCCGAGGACCCCGCCGCGCCCGTCTGCGCGACGACACCGCCCGGCTGCCCGACGGATTGACGGCGGGGACGGCGGGGAGCCCCGGCCGTCTCCTTACCGGGCCGGGCCGCGGCCTGCCCACCGCAGGTCGTCGGCCCCATCGTCAAGCGCTGATGCCGACCACCGGCCGCCGGGCCCTCACCGGTCGCCTTGGACGCGGGCGTGGAGGTGCTCGTCGTGCCATCCGTCCGCGTGCAGCAGAGCGCTGCGCATCGTCCCTTCCAGCGCGAATCCGGCCTTCGCGGCCACGCGGCAGGAGGCGGGATTGGCGACGGAGTGCGTGATCCGGAGCCTGTGCAGACCCAGTTCGTCCAAGGCCCACCGGCTCACCCGGACCGTCGCGTCCGTCACGGCTCCACACCCGCGTCCCGCCGGCAGCAGCCAGTACAGGAACTCGGCGCTGCCGCCCCGCAAGTCCATGTCCGCGAGCCCGATCAGGCCCACCGGACCGCCGCCGTCCGACCGGCAGATCGCCCAGATCGCCGCCTGCTCCGCTTCCCACCGCTGCCGCCAGCTCGCGATCTTCTCGCGCGCGCCCTCCAGCGACAGGGTTCCGGGCCGGTTCCACTGCCGGACCTCCGGATCGCGGCAGGACTCCACCAGCACCTCGGCGTCGCCGTACGCCCAGGGCCGCAGGTCGAATCCGCTCTCAAGACGGAAGACCGGCTGCTCGCTGCCGCTCATGCTGCCGGCGGGAACCACGGGAGGTATCGAAACGATCATCACCTCATCATGCCAAAGAGCCGACGCGGGCCGATCCGCTACGCGCGCGGCCGCGTCGAGACCGGCCGTTCGAAGAACGTCTCCAGGGCCACGGTCGCCTGAGTGCCGCTCACGCCTTCGATCTCGTACAACCTCCTCAGCACGTCCTGGAGTTGCTCGGTCGTCTCGGTCCTGACCTTCACCAGCACCGACGCGCTGCCCGCGATGATGTGCGCCTCCTGCAGCTCGGGAATCGCGGCGAACCGCTCACCGGAGTCGCCCATCCACGCGGACGAGTCGACCATCACGAAGGCCAGTACCCCGCCGCCGACCGCGGCCGGGTCCACATCGACCGTCGTTCGCCGGATCACGCCCGCGTCGCGGAGCTTGCGCACCCGCTCGTGGGCCGCGCCGGCGGAGAGCCCGACGGCCTTCCCCAGCGCCGCGTACGCCTGCGTGGCGTCCGCCTGCAGCAGGTCGAGCAGCTTCCGGTCCACATCATCCATGACGTCTCCTCCAGACGAATCCCACTCGGCACGCCAGACGGACGATACGACATCCTGCACCGTGCGCTCACAGCAGGATGACGTTCTGCGCCGGGCGGCCGAGCCGTAGGAGGGAGGCAGCTGCGGCCGGACTCCTCGACGCAGCCGACACACCGCGCACGGTGTCCGGCGCCGCGTCGCGGGCGGCGCGGGGCGCAGGTCGGGACCGAGGAGGCGCTCCGGATGTGACGAGCGCCGCCGACTGCCTCCGCACTCCGCCCCCAACCCCGAAGAGTCCATAGTCGGCCAGTGGCCGGATGTGTAGGTTTCCGATCGTCGGCCGTGACGGTGATCGCACGGCGGCGTCCACGAGGGGGAAGACGTACGTGAACGTATCGAGCCTGCTCAAGCGCTGGCGCGTCCGCGCGCTGGCCGTGACCACCACCCTGGCGCTCGCCGGCGGCACGGTGGCCCTGACCTCCACCGCCGCCCACGCGGCGCCCAGCTTCGGGCGCGCCTACGTGTGGGCCAACTCCCCGGCCCACACGCTCAACACGCCGTACACACCGTCCGCGTCCTACAGTCACAACTCCACCGGCGCGACCAACACGGTCGTACGCACCGGAACCGGCCAGTACACGGTCCGGATGCCCAACCTCGGCCGCGTCGGCGGGACCGTGCACGTGACCGCCTACGGCGCCACCACGCACACCTGCGGCGTCAACTACTGGACGCCCTCGGGCAGTCGGCTCGACGTACGCGTCAGCTGTTTCACCCGCACCGGCGTCCGCGTGAACACCGTCTTCACGGCGAGCTACGAGAACACCGCCGCACTCGGCGGCTCCCGGTTCGGGTACGTGTGGGCCAACCAGCCCACCAGCCCCTCGTACACCCCCGCGGCCTCCTACCAGTTCAACTCCTCCGGCGCGGCCAACACCATCACCCGCTCCGGCACCGGAAGTTACACGGTTCGGCTGCCCTCGATCGGCTCCGACGCCGGACACGTCCAGGTGACTGCCTACGGTGACATGGCGGCCCGCTGCAAGGTCGGGAACTGGTACGCCTCCGGTACCGCCCAGCTGATCAACGTCCGCTGCACCAACGCGGCGGGCGGCAACAAGGACCACCGGTTCACGCTCACGTACACGCGCGCGACCGGGCTGCTGCGCACCACGCCCGCCGCGTACGCGTGGGCCAACCAGCCGACCACCGCCGGCTACAACCCGGCCCCCTCGTACGCGTACAACTCCTCGGGGGTCGTGAACCGGATCGCCCGGGTCAGCCGGGGCGTCTACCGCTTCCACCCCGCCAACATGCCGCTCGGCCGGGGCAACGTGCAGGTGACGGCCTACGGCCACGACTCCACGTACTGCAAGGTGGACTTCTGGACGCCGAGCACGGGCGTGCAGATCCGCTGCTTCACCGTCACCGGTGCACCGACGGACACCTATTACGACGTGTCCTTCCAGCGCTGACCCCGGCCCGGACCCTCCGGCGCGCGCCGGCCCGCTTCGCCGAGCGGACCGGCGCGCGTCGCCGCGCGCCGGTCAGGTCAGAGCAGGTCCTGCCCGCCCGTCAGCCGGTCGGGGCCGGTGCGGGGGGCGCGTCGCCGCACAGGGCCTCGCGCCGGAACGTCAGCAGGGCGTCGTCGATGGGATGGCGCTGCGGCCGCCCCGAGGCGTCCGGCTTGTTCCACCGCTGGAGGTTGACCGCGACGGACAGCCGGCGTTCGCCGTCGGCCCGGGTCAGGGAGAGCGTTCCGGCTCCCCAGACCGTGCCGTCGTGGCCCCAGAAGGTTCCGCACCCCGGGATGACGACCTTGTGCAGGCCGAGGCCGTACTCGATCATCGAGCCGTCCAGGGCGCGGACGGGGACCGTGCGCTGCATCTCCGCCAGCGACGACTCGTTGACGATGCCGCCGGCGAGCAGCCTGTCGTAGAAGCGGTTGAGGTCCTCCATGGTCGACACGAGGGCGGCGCCCACGCCCGTCCAGGACATGTCGTAGACGCTGTAGTCGCGCGGCGGATCGATCAGGCCGTACAGCCCCTCGTACATCCGGGAGTGCGGGCCCTTGATGCGGGGACCGGTCGGGAATCCGGTGTGGCGCAGGCCGGCCCGCTCGATGACGTTGCGGGTGATGTAGTCCTCGGCGGTGGTACCGGTCACCCGCGCCAGGAGTTCGCCGAGGAGCAGGGTGTTGGTGTTGGAGTACACCCCGACGGGGGCGCCGGGCTCGGCGGCCGGAGGCGCCGCGAGGCCCAGTTCGATCAGCTCGACCGGGCTGAACCGCCGGTACCGGTTGTCGTCCAGGCTCCTGCCCGAGGCGTCCGGCCCGGAGGGCAGTCCCTGGAGGGACGGGAACGCGTACGGGATGTAGTCCGGGATGCCGCTGGTGTGGTTGAGCAGCATCCGGACCGTGATCTTCCGGCCGCGCTCGCCCGGCACCAGGTGCGGCAGGTGGTCGCCGATCGGCGCGTCGAGACGGATCCGCCCCTGTTCGACCTGCTGCATGACGGCGGCGGCGGTGAAGGTCTTGGTGATGCTGCCGACGCGGTGCCGCAGCCCGGGGCTGACGGGCCGGCCGGTCCCGAGGTCGGCGACCCCGGAGGCGCCGCGCCACGTCCGGCCGGCGTCGCGCACCTCCGCGTACACCCCGGGCACACCCGCGCGGTGCACGTCGTCCATGGCGGCCTTCAGCCCCGCGGGGTCGAGGGCGGAAGCGGCGGCGGGGACGGGAACAGGTGCGCTGGCGGGGCCGGAGACGGGGGCTGCTGCCACCGTGCCCGCGCCGACGCTCAGCGCGGCCGCGCTCGCGCACCACACCAGTCGGATCCTTCGTGTCTTCACGACGTGCGTCCTTTCGTCGGGGTTGGGTCGGGGCGACGGCAATCGCCGCCCCGTACTGCACCGTGCGCGGCTGCTGCCACGCCCGCCGCCTACTCGGCCAGCGCGCGGCGCAGGGCTTCGCCGAGTTCGGTCATCTGCCGCTGGGACACGTCGGCGGAGAGGATCGCCTGCGATCCGTGGAAGGTGCCGGCCCACTGGTGCAGTTCGACGGGTACGCCCGCCTGCAGCATGCGCAGCGCGTACGTGATGTCGACGTCGCGGTACGGGCAGAACTCGGCGGTGGCCAGGTAGGCGGGCGGCAGCCCCGCCAGGTCGGCGGCCCGCGCCGGGGCGGCGTACGGTGTCGCGGGCGCGGAGCCCAGCCAGTGCCGCCACGAGGCGAGCATGTGCGCGCGGCCCCCGCCGATCGTGTTGGCGAGCGGCGCCGTCGACCACGTCTGCGGCCGGTCGTCGAGTGCGGGCTGGTTGAGCAGTTGGAAGCGGATCGGCGGGCCCTGCTCGTCCCGGGCCCGCAGCGCCACGGCGGCCGCGATCGAGGCGCCGGAACTGTGGCCTCCGACCGCGATGCGCGCCGGGTCGACGCCGAGTTCGGCGGCGTGTGCGGCCGTCCAGGTCAGCGCCGCGTAGGCGTCGTCGAGGGCGGCCGGGAAGGGGTGTTCGGGGGCCACCCGGTAGCCCACCGACACCACGACCGCGCCGGAGGCGGCCGCGACCCGGGCGGCCCACGGGTGTTCGGTGTCCAGGTCGCCCATGACCCAGGAGCCGCCGTGCAGCCAGACGACGGCGCCCTGCGGCCGGTGCGGCCCGTGCGGCCGGTAGATCCGCACCGGGACGTCCGGGTTGCCGGCGCCGGGGCTGCCGAGGTCACCGGGCACGGTGCGGTCCGCTATCTCCATGCCGGAGGTGTCGGGCAGGGGCGCAGCGGCGGCCCGCGCGGCGTAGTTCTTGCGGTCGGTGGCGGGGTCGGCGAGCTCGATCCGCGGGACCAACGGGATGAATGCTTCCAGTTCGGGATCCATGCCGGTCATCCTCACAGTCGCCGTCGCCCGGAATCGTCCGCCGTCCGTCGGGCGTCGCGCCCCGATCGCGCGCCGTTCGGCGCACCGGCCGGCGCCTATCCTTGGCGCCATGGAGGCCCTGGCCGAACGGCTGTCGCACCTTGATTCGCACGTCGAAGGCGCGATACGCGTCGTCGCGTTCTACGACACGTTGATGCGCCGCCGGGTGGACCTGCCGGCGCTCGCCCGGTCCTCCGCGGGCCTCGCCGAGTGCGTGGCCGGGATCCGGCTGCACGGCACGGGCCAGGTGATCCGCGTCGCGCCCGACGGCAGGCAGGCGTCGGCCCCGCCGGCGCCCGCGTCCAGCACGGCGCCGATCACCCTCGACGAGGAGGAGATCGGCACGGTGTGGCTGGAGCGCGGCACCCCGCCGGGTCCGCTCGACGAGGTGCTCCTGGACCGGCTCGCCATCGCCGCGGCGGCCGTGGCGGAACGGTACGGCCCGGCCCGCACCACCATGGCCGACCCCGCCCTCGTCGAACTGGTCGTCAGCGCCGACGGCGACGAGGCGGCCAGAGCGCGGGCGTTGCGGCTCCTGGGCTTCGCCGCCGACCAGCCGGTCCGCGTCGCCGCGGTACGGTCACGGCTCCCGCTCGACCGGATCGGCGGCCTGGTCTGCGCGGGCCGGACGGTGAAGGCGGCGCCACTGGCCGACGTGGGCGTCATCCTGGCCACCACCATCGACGCGTCCCGCTTCCCGCCCGGCGTACGCGCGGGCATCGCCGCCGGCCCCGCCCCTCGACCTGCCGCCGGATCCGGCCCGGGTTCCGGCTCGGGCTCGGGCTCGGGCCCTGGGCCAGGCCCGGGGTCCGCCGGGAACCTGGCCCGGTCCTGGCAGGAGGCCCGCACCGCCCTGCGCTTCACCGGCCCCCGCGAAGCCGTCGTCCGTTACGAGGACTTGGGCGCGCTGGCCCTTCTCGCCGAGATACCGCAGGACGCCTCGCGCGCGAACGCGGACGTGGCCGCGGTCGCCCGGGTGGCCGCCAGTGCGGAGGACCTGGAGACGCTGGAGGTCTTCTGCGCCACCGGATCGCTCCGCCGGGCCGCCGACCTCCTCCACCTCCACCACAGCAGCGTCGCCCGCCGGCTCGAACAGATCACGAAGACCCTGGGCATCGAACTCACCACCCCCACGGGCCTGATGCGGGCCGGACTCGCCCTCGGCGCATGGCGCCTTCTCGACACCTGAACCGGCGCCCCGCTGTTTATGATCATGCGATGAACGCCGACTCCCCCGCGCGTCCCCCGGCCCCCGTCATTCCCATCGCCCCCGTCACCCTCGACGCCGCCGCGACGGCGACCGCTCCCGCCCTCCTGCTGCGCCCCTGGCACCCGGACGACGTCGCCGCACTGGTCGAGGCGTACCGGGATCCCGGCCTGCGCCGTTGGGCCGCCGCACCTATCGACGGCGAGGACGAGGGGCTGCGCTGGGTCCGGGCCCAGGAACAGGGCTGGGCCACGGGCGGACGGTTCTGCTTCGCCGTCCTGGAGGCGGCCGCCGACACGGCGCCGGCGCGGCTGGTGGGCAGCGTGGTGCTCAAGGAGGTCGCGCCCGGCAAGCCGTCCGCCGAGGTCGGCTACTGGACGTCGGCGGGTGCCCGCGGCCGGGGCGTGGCCCCCCGCGCCCTCGACGCCCTCGGCGCCTGGTCGTTCGACGCCTTCCGGTCCGGCGGCCTGGAACGCCTCGACCTCCTCCACCAGGTCGACAACCCGGCGTCCTGCCGCGTGGCGGAGAAGTGCGGGTACGGCTTCGAGCGGATTCTGCCGGCGCTGCCCCCCGCCTTCCCCCTCGACGGCCACCTGCACGTCCGGCGCGCAACCCCCTGAACCCGTACGGGAAACCCGGCCCGTCACCGGACGCCGACAACGGATCCTGTGGGGCGATTGCTGGGAGCGTCCCTCTTTCGGGAACGAAAAAAGGCAAGGGGAAAACTCACTCCTTGCCATGCTTAATTTATACCGCACTGGGGGGCTTGCGGCAAGGCCCCCGTGGTGACGCAGAATCATCGGCCTAGGCCGGAATGCGGGCCGGATCCGGCAGGAATCGGGGATCCGCGTGAACTGAATCGGGAGGACCGAGCCGGGCCGCGGCCCGGTCGGCCCCACCCCGGACCGGGTCGGCCCAGCACGACCCGGAACACGACAACCCTGCTGCACGCGATGGTCGCAATCGGCCGCCTCAGATCGGAGCCAAAGCCGTGAATCCCCTGACCACCAGCGCGTTCGACCTCCCCGAGCGCCTGGCCCCCAAGGCCGACCCGGCCCTGATCGCCGACGACGAGCAGCACTTCGCGGCCATCTCGGAGTGCCTCGCGCAGTCGATCGCCGAGGTGTCCGACCGTCTCGACGCCGAGCGCAGGGCGCCCGGCGGCATAGGACGGCAGGCGATGGACCGGGACATGGAGATCCACCGGCTGACGTCCCGGCTGCGCGCACTGCGCCGGTTCGGCCTGGACCTGTGCCTGGGCCACATGGTCGGCGCGGACAGCTCCGAGCGCGTGTACGTCGGACGGCTCGGCCTCACCGACAGCACGGGGCGCCGGCTGCTGCTGGACTGGCGCTCTCCCGCGGCCGAGCCGTTCTTCGGGGCGACGCACGCCAACCCGATGGGCCTGGCGAGCCGCCGCCGGTACCGCTGGACCGGCGGCCGGGTCGGCGACTACTGGGACGAGGTGTTCACCGCGGACGGTTTCGCCGGGCACGCCGCGCTCGACGACCAGTCCGCCTTCATCGCCAGCCTCGGCAGCAACCGGTCCAGCCGGATGCGTGACGTGCTCGGCACCATCCAGGCCGACCAGGACGCCATCATCCGCGCGGGGTCCCGTGGCGCTCTCGTCGTCGACGGCGGGCCGGGTACCGGCAAGACCGTCGTCGCCCTGCACCGCTCCGCCTACCTCCTCTACTCCGACCCTCGCCTCGGGCACCGCCGCGGCGGCGTCCTGTTCGTCGGTCCGCACGAGCCCTACCTGGGCTACGTGGCCGACGTCCTGCCCAGCCTCGGCGAGGAGGGCGTACAGACCTGCACCCTGCGCAACCTCGTCGCCGAGGGAGCCGCGGCGGCGGTCGAGGCCGACCCGGATATCGCCCGCCTGAAGTCGTCGGCGGAGCTGGTGAAGGCGGTCGAGACGGCCGTCAGGTTCTACGAGGAGCCGCCCGCGAAGGGGATGACGGTCACCACCCACTGGTCCGACATCCGGCTGACCGCCGACGACTGGGCCGCGGCCTTCGAGGCAGCGGAGCCCGGCACCCCGCACAACGACGCGCGCGACCAGGTCTGGGAGGAGCTGCTCACCATCCTGGTGGACAAGCACGACGGCGAAGCCCCCGAGGACCAGCTGCGCAAGTCGCTGCGGCAGGACCGGGAGCTGCTCTCGGCCTTCAACAGCGCGTGGCCGCTGCTCGAGGCGGCCGACCTCGTCGCGGACCTGTGGTCGGTGCCGGCGTTCCTGCGGATGTGCGCGCCCTGGCTCGACCGCGACGAGGTGGCACGGCTCCAGCGCCCGGACGCGCAGGCGTGGACGGTGTCCGACCTGCCGATCCTGGACGCGGCACGGCAGCGGCTCGGCGACCCGGAGGCGGCGCGTCGCGACCGCCGGCACCGGGCCGCCGTCGCCGCCGAGCGCGAGCGCATGTCCTCGGTCGTCGACGCCCTGCTGGAGGCCGACAGCGACGGTGAGGGCGCCGTGACGATGCTGCGCGGGCAGGACCTGCGGGACACCCTGGCCGCGGACGCCGGGCGTCCGGGCGTCGAACCGGACCTGCTCGCAGGCCCGTTCGCGCACGTCGTCGTGGACGAGGCGCAGGAACTGACGGACGCGGAATGGCAGATGCTGCTGCTGCGGTGCCCGTCGCGGAGCTTCACCATCGTCGGAGACCGCGCCCAGGCCAGGCACGGGTTCACGGAGTCGTGGCAGGAGCGGCTGGAGCGGGTCGGGCTGGACCGGATCAACCTGGCCTCGCTGACCGTCAACTACCGTACGCCGGAGGAGATCATGACGGAGGCGGAGCCGGTCATCCGGGCCGTGCTGCCGGACGCCAACGTGCCGACCTCCATCCGCAGCGGCAACGTCCCCGTCGTCCACGGTTCCACCGCGGAACGGGACGCGATCCTGGAAGCCTGGCTCGCGGCGCACGACGACGGGATCGCCTGCGTCATCGGCGATCCGTCCTTCCGGCCGACGCCCCGCGTCCGGTCGCTGACGCCGGAGCTGTCGAAGGGACTCGAATTCGACCTGGTCGTGCTGGTCGACCCGGAGTCGTTCGGCGAGGGCGTCGAAGGAGCCGTGGACCGCTACGTCGCGATGACCCGCGCGACCCGGCAGCTGGTCGTCCTCACCAGCTGCTGACCCTGCCGATCCGGCCCCGCCGGCGCGGCTGTTCTCGCCCCGCGCCGTCAGACGCCGCCCCGCCAGATGTTGTCGAAGGCCGCCTCGTCGATGGCACGCCGCTGCCGGACGGATCCCAGTTCCACCACGGCCTCGTTGACGGCGGCCAGTACGGTCGCCACGGCGTCGTCGGCCACGTCCGGGGATTCGCCGGTCCGGTCGCCGCGGACGCCGACGGCTTCGGCGAGGGCGGCGAGCACAGGTTCGTCCGACGTCAGGCGGGCCGCGGCCCGGCGGCGGGCGGGCGAGTCGGCCGGCTCGAGCTGACCGGCCTTGAAGGAGAGTCCGCGCCGGCGCTGCCGTACGAGCTGCCCGTCGGCCTCCAGCGCGGCCTGGTAGGCGGCGGACAGGCCGCGGCCGCGACGCCAGAGCCAGTCGGACACCGACTCGTGGGGCGCCTGCGGGACGAGGGCGGCGGCCGCCTCGGCCAGCAGGCGGTCCGCCGGGGCGGGCTTGGGGCCCGGCACGATCAGGTCGCCGTCGAGCCCGACGGCCCCGGCGGCGAGGAGGTCGATCACCTCGGCGCCCGCGAGCGCGAGCGACAGGTCACCGTGCTCGACGTGTTCGACGGGGTGACCGGTCTCCGTGTCCATGGCGACGATCAGCAGGTCCTGTGGTGTGGTCATGCAGGGCTCCCCGTCCGGTACTTCCGCAGCATCGCGTCCCCGAGCGCCGCGTATCGCGCGCCCGTACCCGAGCATACGAACGGCGGGCGCGCGTGGTTCCCCGAGACGTGCCGAACGTGCGGGCCCTCGGGCGAGGTGCTCCGGGGCCGCCGACCCCCGCGCGCACGTACGCGGGCGACTCCTCCGCCCGCGTACCCTCGAACCGTGCCCGCCTCACCCCTCCACCACGTCGCCGTCCTCGTGCTCGAAGGCGCGAAACCCCTCGACGTCGGCATTCCCGCGCAGGTGTTCACGACCCGGGCGAGCATGCCGTACGAGGTGCGGGTGTGCGGGGCGGCTCCCGGGCTCGTGGCGGGCGGCGACGGCCTGTCGTACTACGTCGAGCACGGCCTGGACGCGCTGGAGTGGGCCGACATCGTCTTCGTCCCGGGCTACCGGTTCCCGGACCGCGAGGACCCGCCGCAGGCCGTCGTCGACGCGCTGATCGCCGCCCACCGGCGGGGCGCGCGGCTCGCCGCCATCTCGACCGGCGCCTTCGCGCTCGCCGCCACCGGCCTGCTCGACGGCAGGCGCGCGACGACGCACTGGCACTACGCCCGGGCGCTGGCGGCGAAATGGCCGCTCGTCCGGGTCGACGAGAACGTCCTGTTCGTCGACGAGGGCAGCGTGCTGACCTCGGCCGGGGCCGCCTCGGGCATCGACCTGTGCCTGCACATCCTGCGCGGCGACCTCGGGGTGGCCGCCTCGAACCACACCGCCCGGCGCCTGGTCGCGGCCCCGTACCGCAGTGGCGGCCAGGCCCAGTACGTGCCGCGCAGCGTGCCCGAGCCGCTCGGCGAGCGGTTCGCCGCCACCCGCGAATGGGCGCTGCGCCGGCTCGGCGAGCCCCTGACCCTGGAGGTGCTCGCCCGGCACGCGGCGGTGTCGGCGCGCACCTTCTCGCGGCGTTTCGCCGAGGACACCGGCTACACGCCGATGCAGTGGGTGATGCGGGCCCGCATCGACGTGGCCCGTGAGCTGCTGGAACGTTCCGAGCGGAGCGTCGAGCAGATCGCCGCCGATGTCGGGCTGGGCACCGGTGCGAACCTGCGGATGCACTTCCAGCGGATCCTCGGCACCACGCCGAGCGAGTACCGGCGCACGTTCACGCAGGGGGAATAGCCGCCCGCTCCTCGTGTCTCCTCCTGCTCCTCATGCCTCCTCATGCCTCCTCCTCGGCCGCCCCGCGCCGGCCCGGGCCGGAGGTGATCACGAGGTTTGGCGCGATCCTTGCGGACCGTGGCAATCTCGCCGCTGTCACGGGCGGGCGCGGCAGGCGAATCTGGGGGCGAACCCGAAAGGACACGCCTCATGACTCGCATCGCCATCAACGGATTCGGCCGCATCGGACGCAACGTGCTGCGCGCGCTGCTGGAGCGCGACAGCGACCTCGAGGTGGTCGCCATCAACGACCTCACCGAGCCCACCGCCCTCGCCCGGCTGCTCGCCTTCGACACGACGTCGGGCCGGCTGGGCCGCCCGGTGAGCGTGGACGGGAACACCCTGGTCGTCGACGGCCGCCGGATCGCGGTGCTCGCCGAGCGGGAGCCCGCGCAGCTGCCGTGGGCCGAGCTCGGTGTCGACATCGTCCTGGAGGCGACCGGCCGCTTCACCTCGGCGAAGGCCGCCCGCGCCCACCTCGACGCCGGTGCGAAGAAGGTCCTCGTGAGCGCCCCCGCGGACGGCGCCGACGTCACGCTGGCCTACGGGGTCAACACCGACGCGTACGACCCGGCCGTGCACACGATCGTCTCGAACGCCTCGTGCACGACCAACGCCCTCGCTCCGCTGGCCTCGGTGCTCGACGACCTCGCCGGCATCGAGCACGGTTTCATGACGACGGTGCACGCGTACACGCAGGAGCAGAACCTGCAGGACGGCCCGCACCGCGACCCGCGCCGCGCCCGCGCCGCCGGCGTCAACATCGTGCCGACCACGACGGGCGCCGCCAAGGCGATCGGCCTCGTGCTGCCGAACCTCGAGGGCAAGCTGTCGGGCGACTCGATCCGCGTGCCCGTTCCGGTCGGCTCGATCGTCGAGCTCAACACGACCGTCTCCCGCGACGTGACCCGCGAGGACGTGCTGGCTGCCTACCGCGCCGCCGCCGAGGGCCCGCTGGCCGGCGTGCTGGAGTACTCCGAGGACCCGCTCGTGTCGTCCGACATCACGGGCAACCCGGCCTCGTCGATCTTCGACTCGGAGCTCACCCGCGTCGAGGGCCGCCACATCAAGGTGGTCGCCTGGTACGACAACGAGTGGGGCTTCTCGAACCGCGTGATCGACACGCTCCAGCTCCTCGCCACCCGCTGACCGGCCTAACCTGACCGGACGCCCACGGCGCGGCCCCTCCCCGGGGCCGCGCCGTCGTGCTGCCCGGCGGCCACCGCTCGTCGGGGTCCTCAGAGTCGTGTACGTACTCGGACAGGGGGCGACGGTACTCGGCCAGCCCCGGCCGCAGCCCTCGGCAATGCCGTCGAATCCGGGGTGTTCGCCCGGCAGTTGTGGTTGTCTCGCCCTGATCCGTCCCGACCTGCCCTGCCCTGCCTTCCGGACATCGCACGTACCGAAGGAGCAGCATGAGCCAGCCGATCGACGATGCCACCGCCGGCGGACCCGACACGTCCGCCGCCGGATCCGACACCTCCGCCTGGTCGTTCGAGACCAAGCAGCTGCACGCCGGCGCCGCGCCGGACCCGGCCACCGGCGCGCGGGCGGTCCCGATCTACCAGACCACGTCGTTCGTCTTCCGCGACACCCGGCACGCGGCCGACCTCTTCTCGCTCGCCGAGCCGGGGAACATCTACACCCGCATCCACAACCCCACCCAGGACGTCTTCGAGCAGCGGATCGCCGCCCTGGAAGGGGGAGTCGCCGCCGTGGCCCTGGCCTCCGGGCAGGCGGCCGAGACCCTGGCACTGCTGAACGTGGCCCGCTCCGGCGACCACATCGTGTCCAGCGCGTCCCTCTACGGCGGCACGTACAACCTGTTCCGGCACACCCTGCCGCGCTTCGGGATCGAGGTGTCGTTCGTCGAGGACCCGGACGATCTCGACGCCTGGCGGGCAGCCGTCCGGCCCACCACCAAGGCCCTGTTCGCGGAAACCCTCGGAAACCCGCGCGGCAACGTCCTCGACGTCCGCGCCGTCGCCGATGCCGCCCACGACGCCGGGCTCCCCCTCGTCGTCGACAACACCGTGCCCACCCCGTACCTGCTGCGCCCCATCGAGCACGGCGCCGACGTCGTCGTGCACTCCGCGACGAAGTTCCTCGGCGGCCACGGCACCACCATCGGCGGCGTCGTCGTCGACGCCGGCACCTTCGACTTCGGCGCGCACCCCGAGCGGTTCCCCGACTTCAGCGAGCCCGACCCCAGCTACCACGGCCTGCGCTACTGGCCGGCCCTCGGGCCGGGCGCGTACGCCGTGAAGCTGCGCGTCCAGCTGCTGCGCGACCTCGGCCCGGCCATCGCCCCGCACTCCGCCTTCCTGCTCCTGCAGGGCGTGGAGACGCTGAGCCTGCGCATGGAGCGCCACTCGTCCAACGCGCTGGCACTCGCGGAGTGGCTGGAGCAGCGCGACGAGGTGGCGGCCGTCCACTACCCCGGGCTGCCCTCCAACCGCTGGTACGAGGCCGCCCGCCGCTACCTGCCGTACGGGGCCGGGGCCGTGCTCGCCTTCGAGCTGCGGGGCGGCGCCGAGGCGGGCCGGCGGTTCGTGGACGGCGTCGAACTCTTCAGCCACCTCGCCAACATCGGCGATGTCCGCAGCCTCGTCATCCACCCCGCCTCCACCACACACGGGCAGCTCGACGCGGCGGAACTGGCCGCCACCGGCACCTCACCGGGGCTGGTGCGCCTTTCGGTCGGCATCGAGAACCTCGCCGACCTCAAGGCGGACCTGGAGGCCGGCTTCCGCGCCGCGAAGGAGGCGTCCTGAACGCCGGCGGGGCGAACGCCCCCGCCGGTCCCCCGCCCGCCACCGGCGCCTGGCGGGAGGGCGACCCGCCCGGGCGCCGCCGGTGGCACCGCCTCGCCCGGCCGCTGCCGCTGGAGGCGGGCGGGGAACTCCCGGGCGTCAGGCTGGCGTTCGAGACGTGGGGGCGGCTCGCACCCGACCGTTCCAACGCGGTCCTCGTCCTGCACGCCCTCACCGGCGACAGCCACGTCGCCGGCGGGGTCGAGCCCGGTCACCCCACGCCCGGCTGGTGGGACGCCCTGGTCGGGCCGGGTCGCCCGCTCGACACCGACCACTGGTTCGTGGTGGCGCCGAACGTGCTGGGCGGCTGCCAGGGCAGCACCGGTCCGGCCTCGCCGCGCCCCGACGGGCGCCCCTGGGCCGGCGGCTTCCCCCGCCTCACCCAGCGGGACCAGGTGCGCGCCGAGACCGGACTCGCCGACGCCCTCGGCATCGAGCGCTGGGCGCTGGTGCTCGGCGGCTCCATGGGCGGCATGCGGGCGCTGGAGTGGGCGGTGGGCCATCCGCGGCGGGTGGCGGGGCTGCTGCTGCTCGCCTGCCCGGCGGCGGCGAGCGCCGAGCAGATCGGCTGGGCCGGCACGCAGGTCCACGCGATCCGAACCGACCCGCACTGGCGGGGCGGCGACTACCACGACGCGCCGCCGGGGCAGGGCCCGCACGCCGGTCTCGGCGTCGCCCGGCGCATCGCGCACATCACCTACCGGGGAGCGGAGGAGTTCGGCGTACGGTTCGGCCGCCGCCCGCAGGACGGCGAGGACCCGCGGTCCGGCGGCCGCTACCAGGTCGAGTCGTATCTCGACCACCAGGGCGCGAAACTGGCCCGCCGTTTCGACGCGGCGAGTTACGTCGTCCTGGCGGAGGCGATGAACTCCCACGACATCGGCCGGGGGCGGGGCGGCACGCGCGCCGCCCTGCGCCGGGTCACCGCACGCACCCTGGTGGCGGGCGTCGACTCCGACCGCCTGTACCCGCTGCCGCAGCAGGAGGAGCTGGCCGCCGGGATCCCCTCGGCGGACAAGGTCCGGGTGATCGCCTCGCCGTACGGTCACGACGGCTTCCTCATCGAGACGGGCCAGGTCTCCGGGCTCGTACGGGAACTCCTGGACGAGGTGAGGGCAGCCGGCGGACCCGCCCCCGGATGAGACCCGCGCGGGTGTCCCACGGGCGTCCCACGCGCGGCCCGCCGCCGGTCCCGCCGCTCCACCAGGCGCCCGTGGGGTGAACTCGACGACCCAGTACGGCCGGTGTCACGCGGTCTCGGTCCAGTCCTCGTCGTTGCGGCGGGCCGTCAGGAGGGCGTTGCCCCACCAGACGAGGTCGTCGAGCATCGTCGTGGCCGCCTTCTCGGCGCCACCGGTGTCGAGGGGCTCGCCGGCCTCGTCGAAGGGGAACTGGTGGAAGCTGACCGTCTCGCGGATCGTCGCGGCGCGCAGCTCGGCGAAGACGAGGCGCAGTTGCTCCACGGCGCGCAGGCCGCCGGAGAGGCCGCCGTACGAGACGAACCCGACGGGCTTGCGCGTCCAGACGCGTCCGGCGATGTCGATGGCCTGCTTCAGCGAGGCCGGGAAGGAGTGGTTGTATTCGGGGGTGAGTACGACGTAGGCGTCCGCATCGCCGAGGCGCTGCACGAACGCCCGGGTCTGCGGGGCGAGTTCGTGGGTCCAGTGAGCGGGAAGGTCGGCGTCGGCCAGGTCGATGACGTCGAGCTCGATGTCGGCCCGGGCGGCCGCGAAGGTCTCGAACCAGCGGGCGACCTTGGGACCGAAGCGGCCTTCGCGGGTGCTGCCGACGATGAGTGCGATGCGCAGTGAGGAAGTCATGGCCTTAGCTTCGAACATCAAGCGCGCTTGAGGTCAAGCAATGTGATGCAGACCACGGCGAAACGGTGGGCTGCGCCCGCCACTTCACGGATCGGTGCCCCCGGCCGCGGTGTCGCGGCCGGGGGCACCGGTGGCACAGGTGGTTCAGTAGCGTTGGCCGTTGACCCAGAGGCTGCTGCCGTGGCCCGGCCACTTCGGCATCGAGTCCATGCCGCTGCTGGAGGCCATGTAGTCGGTGGCCAGCACGTTCGGCAGGGTGCCCGGACGGTACTGCACGACTTCCATGTCGGGGTACGGATCGCCGCTTCGCGTGACGACGCTGTTGTCGCCGCGCAGTTCCACGCTCACGCGGGCGTCGGCGGCGCAGCACGGCCACCGGCTGTTGATGCCTGCCACGTCCACGGAAATCTTGAGGGCGTCCCCGTTCTTCTCGATGGACGGATCGATGTAGTTCTTCCATTCACCGTGGCGGTCCTTGGTGGGCCCGACCACGATCGGACGCGCGTCGATGTGCCCGTCGTACCGGTCCGTCCCGCCGCCGGTCAGCAGGGAGAAGGTGCCCTCGACCGCGTTGACCATCTTCCCGTTGGCGGATATGGATTCGGAGACGGTGAACGTCGCCTCTCCGGTCGCGGTGTTGACGAACACGACCATGCGGGACCCCGCCTCCGGGTCGGTGGTGAACCCACGGTCGTCACCGCGCAGTTGGGCGAGCGGAGCGACGTCGTCGTGGATGAAGAACCGGATCATGATGATGCCGTAGTCGGTTCCGGGTACGCCGTTGCCGATCGACACGCGCTTGCCGCCCTTGGGGATCTTGCCCCAGCCGGCCTTCCGCGCGTCCTGGTACTCGTCCGCGCCGGGTGCGACGGGCGGAGCCGTCGGCGCCGTGGGCGGCGTGGTGGTCTGGCCCCCGGGGCCGTCGTTGCAGACCTGGACATTGCCGCAGTACTTCGGCGGCGGCGGTCCGCACAGTCCGCGCCAGCAGTCGGGGTCGATGAGGCCCGTGGGGTCGCTGCTGCTGACCGGCGCGTTGTGAGCGTACGCGTAGCCGTGCATCTGCTGGGGGTCGGCGAGGTCCATGAGCGGGTCGACGCTGATGAAGCGCCCGAGGGCCGGGTCGTACTCGCGCGCCCCGATGTGGGTCAGGCCGGTGGCGTCCTGGGGCTTGCCGAGGAACCCCTTGTCGTCGGGCCAGCTCGCGGGACGCGTCCCCCGGTCCTCCCCGTACGGCTTCAGGTCGCGGCGGCCGACGGCGAGGGTGGCCGCGTCCAGGGTCGTGGTGCCGGTGCCGTGGTGGTCGCTCGCCTGGTAGACGAGCTTGTTCGCACCGCTCGCGTCGACGGTCCGGATGATGGTGGGGGCGCCGTCCGGGCCCTTGTAGTAGCGGGTGCCGGCGACTTTCTGCCCGGCGCGGGTGAAGGTGAGTTCGTCGGTGCCGAGGTAGAGGGTGACCTTGTCGGGGTCCCTGCGCAGGAGGCGGCTGCCGTCCGCGTCGTACAGGTAGGTGCTGGTGGACGCGACGGCACCGCCGATGGTGGTGCTGTTGGCTGCGAGCCGGCCCTCCGGGTCCCAGGCCAGGGTCTGTGAGCCGCCCGGCACGGGGCGGGCCGTGGTGCGGCCGGCCGCGTCGTGGTCGTAGGTGCCGGAGGAGGTGCCTGACGGGCCGGTCGCCGTGGTCGAGGTGACGGAGTGCGGACGGCTCGTGCCCGGAGCCGGTGACGTGTAGGCGGTGGTGACGTCCGTGGCGCCGGTGGCGCCGTGGTCGACGAGCTTCGTGCGGTTGCCGGTCACGTCGAAGGTGTATGACTGCCAGTACGGGGCCGGGCCGCCGATGCTCGCCGCGCTCGGGGCGGCGGTGGCGCAGCCCCCGACGCTGCCGGCCGGCCGGGCCGGGTCCGGGGCGGCGGTGCCCTTGTCGGTCCAGGCTTCCGTCATGCGCTGGAGGTGGTCGTAGGTGAAGCACTGGGTGTCGGTGGTGAAGCCGGCGGGCCCGTCGTCGCGTCGCGTGCTGATGGAGGTGACGCTGCCGGAGGGCCGGTAGGTGTACGAGGTGGCGTCGACCGAGCCGGTGACCTGGGTGTCTCCGGGTGCGCTCTGCCGGTCGAGGAAGGTGCCGGTGAGGCGGCCGGTGGCCTCGTCGTACCGGGGCGTGTAGGCGACCTGCCGGGGGACGTCGCCGTAGACGGCCCGACGCACCCGGCCGAAGGGGTCGTAGGTGGTGCGGTTGACGTAGTTCGCCTCCTCGCTCCACAGGGTGACGGGCAGGCCGTTGTCGCTGAGGCCGGTGGTGACGGTCTCGGCGGGCAGGCCGCCGATCGCGGGGAGCGTCTTGGAGACGGGTTTCCCGGTCACCGGCGTGTAGGCGGTGGCCGTGGTGTACGTGCCGGCCAGTTTGCCCTCGGCGGCCGGGACGGTGATCTTGGTGCCCAGCGGGCGGTAGGACGTGTCGAGAGCGGTGATCTGCGACGTGTACGCCGCTCCGTTCCTGCCGCCTGTGTACCGGGTGGAGCCGTCCGCCTGGCCGCGGGCGAGGCGGTCGTACGACCAGGTGGCCAGGAGGTTGTCGTCGGTGACGGAGTCCTTGTAGCTCGCGGTCTTGCGGGACATCTTGTCGTAGGTGCTGTGCAGGACCTGGCCCCGGGCGTCCTTCGTCCAGGCCACCCGGCCGGCGGCGTCGTAGTGGGTCTCGCTCCGGCCCCGGTCCGGGTCGACCTCCGCGGTGCGGCGGCCGAGCAGGTCGTACTCGTACGTCCAGGTGTTGCGGACCGCGTCCTTGACGGTGCTCAGCTGGCCGCGCGGGTCGTAGGCGTACGAGGTCGCGGTGAAGGTGCCCGGGTCGTCGCCGCCCGCGTCGGAGTGCTTCTTGTACTGGCGCAGCTCGGCGGTCCTGCCGCGGGCGTCGGAGACGACGGTGGTGGCGGTACCGCCGTCCGGGGGGACGGTGGTGACCCGGTCGGATCCGCCGTAGATCGTCGAGGTCCGCCACAGCTCCACGGCGTGCGCTGACGTGGTTTCGGCGGTCTTGCGGCCCTGGCCGTCGTAGAACACGCCCTTCTGGGCGGGGATTTCGGTGTCGTTGGCGAGGAACCGGCTGCCGGAAGGCCCGGCGCTCTTGTCCCAGTAGGCCTCGTTGGTCTTCACGACCCGGCCCAACGAGTCGTAGAAGGTGTCGGTGAGGATGCGGCCCGGGGATTCGTCCACGGGGGCGGCCTGGGTCTGCCGGACCTCCAGGAAAGCGTTCAGGATCTTGTAGTCGGTCTGGTAGGCGCCGTCGTCGCGGAGGGTCCTGGTGGTGACGACGCTCGGGGCGCTCTTGTTGAGCGCGTAGGAGAATTCGGCGTTCGGGGTCTGTGTGGCCCGGTTGCGTCCCGGCCGCCAGACGCGGGTGACGCGGCCCGCCGGGTCGTATGCGACCTCCGTGACCCGGTTGTTGGCGTCGGTGGTCTTCACCGGCAGGTTGCGCGCGGTGGCGTACTCGACGGTCGTGGTCCAGCCGGCGCCCATCGGTCCGGTGACCGCGACCTTGACGGGAGGGCTGCCGGTGGCCGGCGTGTAGGCCGTGGTGGTGGCATTGCCCAGGGGGTCGACCTCCTTCACGGGACGGCCGTGGGCGTCGAATTCGGTGACGGTGTCGAGGGTGTGCGACGGCGCGGACCCGTCGTAGGCGTCCACGACCTGCCGGGTGGTGGCGGTGCCCACCGTGCCGACCTGGCCGAAGGGCAGGCCGTCGTAGAGGGTGCGCGTGTGCGAGTACGTCGTCGCCGCCCCGGGTGCCGTCGAGCAGTCGCCGACCACGGACACCGTCTCCGTGGGCAGGTCCAGGATGTTGGCGCCCGGGTGGGAGGCGTACGCGGTCCTGGTGCAGTAGTCCGGCAGGCCTTGGGCGGTGTCGAGCACCGTCAGGGGCCGGCCCGAGGCCGCGTCGAAGGTGGTCGATTGCGAGGTCGTGCGCCAACTCCCGTTCGACAGCAGGGATCTCGTCGTCGCCTTGGCCGTTCGGGCGAGCTGGGCGGTCAGGTCGGGAAGCCCTCCGCCGCGCGCGTGCCGGGCAGCCACCGGGCCGGTCCACGGCTCGCTCACAGTTACGGAGGTCAGAGTGCCGCCGTCACCGCTGTAGGTACGGCTCTCCCGGCCGAAACCCGCGAGCGGGTCGGCGTCCGGGACGGAGCCGCCCGGGACGGCGACCGCACGTCGGGTTCCGTCGGCCTTGTAGTCCCCGTCCATGCCGCGCAGGTAGACGGTGGAGGTCTGGGTGGTCTTGTCGACCGGATTGGCCTGCGTGTTGCCCCTGCGCTCGATCACTTCGCCGTAGCCGCGGAACTCGTTCCAGGTACGGGACTTCGCCTGCGTCAGCTCACTGTCGTCGCGGTGCCAGGCGGCGCCGCCGACGTACTCGTAGCGGGTGGTGCGGGTCGGGGACGGGCCGGCTCCGGCGGAGGTGGCATCCACCTCGGAGATGCCGGCGACCACGTACTTGTGGAACCAGTCGAGGGTGGGATCCATGGAGGTCCCCGCGTCGGGGTTCCAGAACACCGGCTGGCAGCGTCGGGTGTTGGCGTCGGGCGCGGGGAACTGGCCGGCTGCGCAGTCGGGGGCCGCGTAGTCCACGGCGATGCGAAGGCCTGACTCGGTGGTGATGGCCGTCATGCGGCGGCGGTTGAGCGGCGGACGGTTGTCGGCGGCGGTGTCCACGCGGTTGGGAAGGAACTGCCCGGCGAAGTCCGTGGACGGCTGGTCGAGGGAGGCCGCTCCGTCAAAGGCCTTGCGGGCGACGGAGGCCAGCCAGAGGGACGCTGTCGTGCCGTCCTGCGGGCTGGGGAACTGGTGCGTGAGGGTGAACTCGTCGACGGTGGCGGGGGTGCCGCCGCTGACGACCTGGGTGGTGATCTTCGCGAGCCGCTTGGTCGACCAGAAGGTCGGTGAGTAGTTCTTGCAGTCCTTGACGGGTGTGCCGGCGTCACAGTTCTGGTCGAAGGGGACGTCGGGCCACGCCGCCGCTGTCGCCTTGGTGGGCGGCTTGGAGCAGTCGGCCTGGGCGTTGACCGCCGGGTCGCAGCGCTCGGCGGAGGTGAACAGCACGCGGGCCGTGGGGCCCCCGGTGTCGGCGAGGCGGGAGCCGTAGCCGATCTCGGTGAGCGTGCCACCGCGGATGTACGGGGTCAGAGTGCCGTCGGGGTGGGCGGTGTCCGGGTTGCGGGCGTAGTGGTTGGACTCCTGGGCGTACGCGTACGTGGTCAGGCTGCCGCGGGTGTCGACGACGTAGTCGAGGTTCCAGCGCCAGGCCTGTTGGCACCAGGCCTGTGCGAAGTCGGTCCGGTGGCATGGTTCGCCGGCGTTGTTGGCGAAGACCGGACGGGTCCAGGTGGATCCGGACCCGGTACCCGTGGAGGTGCCCGGCTTGAGCTGTGCACCGAAGTAGTACTGGGTGCCGTCGGTGGTGGTGATCTTCCAGTACTCGCCGTCGTCGTCGCCGTTGGCGACCCCGGCCGGGAGCTTCGCGAGCTCGACGCGGTTCCGGGAGCCGTCCGAGGTGTGCCACTGCTTGGTCGCGTCGTCCTGGAGCAGGGTGGTGTGGACGCCGTTGAGCGACATGGTCACCACCTGCTTCCCACTCCAGCAGGCCTCCCCCGTGCCGTCCTTGCCGTCCCCCTTGCAGTCCGGGTAGGCGCGCTCGACGTACCCGGGGCTGTAGTCCCAGCCGTCTCCGATCCACGAGGCCTGGGCGTTGCGGCTGACGGTGCGGCCGTCGATCGTCGCGGAGTCGTAGGTGAGGGTCACCGAGGGCGCGGTGCCGCCGAGGGCCGGGGGCAGGGTGACGGGGTACGACCAGTGGAAGCTGCCGGAGTTGCCTCCCGCCGACCAGGATCCGGTCGGGGAGAGCGAGGTGGCCGTGAAGTCGCCGGCGGAACCGGCGGGCGCGGCGGTGGCGGCGAGGACCGTCGCGGAGGCGGAGACGGAAGCGGAGGCTGATGCGGCCGGGGAGGCCGGGGTCCTGCCCGGAGCCGTGTTCAGCGCCGCGGGGGCCCGGCCCGGGGCAGCGAGGATCACCTCGGCGGTGAGCCGGCCGGACCTCAGGAGGTTGCGGGCGCCCCGGACGGGCGTCCGGGTACGGCAGCGGGCCAACTGCGGGGTGGTCAGCGCACAGGCGGGCAGGGCCACCAGTTGCATGCGGGTGGCCCAGCCGCCGCCGTACGCGTCCCGGATCGTGGTGTAGTCGAGGCTGACGCGGATCCGGCCGGCCGCGTCCGCGTCGCGCGGGGTGACGGAGACCAGCAGCCCCTCCACACCGGCCCGCAGGGCCGCCGCCCGGTCGGCCACGGCGATGCCGACCCGCGCGCCGCTCGCTGCCGCGCCCGACCCGGCCTTCGAGACGTCCCCGGCTTCGGGCCCGTTCCCGGCCGTGGACCCGGTCCCGGCCGGCCCGGCCTTGGACGCGCCCCCGGTGGGCGGCGCGAAGCGGCCGGTGGCCGGCGTGGCGCCGCCGGCTGGTCCGTTGCCCGTGCCGGCCGTGCCGGGGGCCGGCTTGGCGCCCGGGACCGTGGACACCGACAGCGGGACGGACCGGGGTGTGCGCGCGCCCGCCGCGGGGGGTGCGAGGCGGGTTTCGGTGGTGGCGGCCGCGGGCCACCGGGTCCGGCCGGGCCGCCAGCGCGGGGCCCGGTCGCCCGCCGGTGCCACGGGCCGGGCCTTGGGCGCCGGGCGGCCGTGCACCGAGGGGAGATCGGCCAGGGCGCGCGGCGACCAGAGGGCGGCGCCCCTCGGATCGAGGGGGCCGCCCGGATCCGCGGCGGCCGCCGCCGGGGCCAAGAGCACCAGGGAGGTCACGGCAGCGGCCAGAGCCCTCACGATCGGCGGGCGCGGCGGGCGCGGGCGCGGGCCCGACCCGCCCGTACGGAACGTCAACGATCGTGTGGCGCGCAACAGAACCCCCAGGGTCGACAGCGGCGGGCCCGCCCCGGCCGGGTCGTCGACGGGCCCGCACATGCTCGCGAGAGGCCCGGTCACCGGCCGCCAACTGGGCAGACAGAAAAGGGAATCGAAGGTCCCTCAAAGAGATACGGCGATCCGGTCGACGGCAGCTGGAGGTGTGCTCGAATCCCGCCGGGGACCCGCTCGCGCGCGCCCCGCGGGCGGCTCGCGGGGTCGGGACGGACGCTCCTGCTCCGTGTGACACTCCAGTCGTTTCGGCGCCGGGGGGCACGAGCACGTCCCTGCCGCGCCCCGCCTTCTTCCTGCTGGAGCGACGCGTATGAGAGCGATCCACGGGCGCCACCGCCGGCCCCGGACCTTCCGGTGGGCCGCCGCGGCCGTCCTGTCCCTCGCCCTGGCCCTGCCGACCGCCCTGCCGGCCGCGGCCGGCAGGGCCCAGAGCGCCACCGGGGCTCCGGGCGGCGCCGAGAAGCCCGGATCCGGTTCGGACTCCGGGCGCGGCTCCGGCTCCGGCTCCGGCTCCGTCAAGAGCCGATCGCCCAAGGGGACTTCGTACGGAAACGGGCCCGCGAAGGTCACCGGCGGTCCCTCGAAGGCGGCGGGTCTCAAGGCGCCGGCCCGCCAGGCCGCCGGCCCGGGCGTCCGCGCCTCGAAGGCCCCTTCGGCGCCTTCCGCCCAGGCCGCCGCCTCCGCGAAGGCCCGGCGCACCGGCCGGCCGGTGCCGGTCCCGGCGCTCACGACGGAGACCGACACGGTCGTGGCCAAGCCGGACGGATCGTACGCGCTGACCCGCACCACAGCCCCGGTCCGGGTACGGCAGAGCGGTGCCTGGGTCCCGCTCGACCCCACGCTCGTACGGGCCGCCGACGGCGGGTGGCGGCCTCGGGCGGCACTGTCGGGGCTGTCCCTCTCCGGCGGCGGCCGCTCCCCCATGGCGCGGCTGACCGGGCAGGGCGGCAAACAGCTCGAACTGACCTGGCCGACGGCGCTGCCCGCGCCCTCGGTGAGCGGAGCGACCGCCACGTACCGGGAGGTGCTGGCGGGCGTCGACCTCGCGGTGACCGCGACGGCCGACGGCGGCTTCACCCAGGTGCTGGTGGTCAAGTCGGCGCAGGCGGCGAAGAACCCGGCCGTCGCCTCGTACCGCATGGGCATGAGGACGAAGGGCGTCGGGGTGCGGCGGCGCGCGGACGGCGCGCTCGCCGCCACCGACGGCGCCGGCCGGGAGGTGTTCACCTCGCCCCCGTCCGTGATGTGGGACTCCGCGCGCAGGTCCGCGGCGACCGCCCCGAAGGGCGCGGCCGAGGGCCCGCGCGACACCGGCGCGGCGCGCGGCGCGGCCGGGCAGGACGCCCCGCCGCCCGGGGCCGTGAAGACCGCCTCGGACATCGCCGGCCCGGGTGACACGGCCCGTACGGCGCGCGTCTCGGCGGTGCCCTCCGCCGGGTCGCTGGCGGTCGCGGCCGACACCCGTCTGCTGACCGGCCCGGACACGGTCTACCCGGTGTACATCGACCCGGGCTGGAAGCAGGTGTGGAAGGGCACCCAGCACTGGACGTGGGTGCAGGAGGGCTGCCCCACCGCGACGCACTACGACGACTACGCCAACAAGTACGACATGGGGGTGGGCAACCAGCGCTGGGCCACCACCTGCCGGGGGCGAGAGCACTCCTTCGCACAGGTCGAGTCGTTCAACCCGGCCGGCAAGACCGTCAACTTCGCGTCGTTCAACGCGGTCCAGTCGTACGCTGCGGACAACACCTGCGCCAACACGCATGCCGTGGACCTGTATTGGACGGGCATGATCGACGGCGGCACCAAGTGGACCGCGCAGCCCGCCAATCTGAAGTACCTCGGCCGGGCCTCGTCCAACAGCGCGGGCGGTGCGGGCTGCACCGGCGGCACCAACCAGACCGGCTGGGACATCACCCAGCTGATCCGCGACGAAGGCTGGCGTGCGCACCTGACCTTCGGCCTGTACGGGGCGGACGAGACCAGTTCGACCTCCAACGGCTTCAAGCGCTACACGCGCAAGTCCAGCCCGTACCCGCACTCGCTGCCGTTCCTGTACGTCGAGTACAACAGCGTCCCGGACGCCCCGCGCAACCTGTACGTATCGCCCGCCCCGCAGAATCCGACGCGCGGGGACTGCGGCTGGATCGGCGCGACCAACGCCGCCACCGGCGGCATCGGCCTGCACGCCATCGTCACCGACCCGGACGGCGACAACCTCGGCGCGGACTTCAACCTGTGGGACATGACCGCCGGCGGCACGCTGCGCGAGTGGGGGTGGATCCCCAACCCGGCCGTGCCGAACGGCAGTCAGATCGACGCCATGGCGGGCGGCCTCGTCGACGGCCACCAGTACGACTGGTACGTGCGCGGCGGTGACGGGTTCACCAGCGGCCCCTGGAGCCGCGGTTGCAGCTTCTCCGTCGACCTCACCGCCCCGGACACGCCGACGGTGACCTCGACGGACTTCCCTCCCACCGGCAGCCCCGCGGCGGCGCAGAAGACCGCGGGTGAGCAGGGCGCGTTCACGCTGCACGGGACGGACCCGGGGAACGGGTCCGGCCTGCTGCGCTTCGAGTGGTCCCTGAACGGGCCGCTGCCCGCGACCGGCGCGCAGAGCGTGAACGTCAACGGGGAGGGGCAGGCGGCGCTGACGCTGCCGGTCACCGCTTGGGGCACCAACGTGCTGCGCGTGCGGTCGGTGGACCGGGCGGGCAACCGCTCGCCCGAGTACGACTACGCCTTCTACGCCCCCGACGACCCGGCCGCCAAGACCGTACTCGGCGACATCACCAAAGACGGCTACGTGGACCTCCTGGTCCCGGACGCCGTCGGCGGCCTGCGGCTCTACTCGAAGAACCGCGACCCCGCCGCGGGCGGCGCGCCCGCCGGCGACGCGGCCGGCGCGCCGGGCGGCAGTTGGTCCGGTGTGGATCTCACGCACCGCGGCGGCAACGGCAGTTACGCCGACGACCTGTGGGCGCACCGGCCCGGTGACGACTCGCTGTACTACTACCTCAACACCGCCAACAACGCGGGCCCCGCGGCCAACGACAACCAGTACTTCACTCCGGCGGGCGGCCAGCGGCTGAGCACCACCCGCCCGACGGCCGGCTGCGTCAACCCGTTCAACACCGTCGACCAGACCTGCGGCAGCGAGTACGCCGCCGACTGGTCGCGGGTCCGGCAGGTCCTCGCGATCGGCGACGTGGACGGCACCCAGTCCCCGTCGACGCCGCGCTACGACCTGATCACCGTCGAGGACGACGGCACCGGCCGTGACGCCAACCTGTGGCTGTTCAAGGGCGCCAACGGCACCAACGCCCTGTCGGCCCCGCGGCTGATCGGCAGGGGCGGCTGGTGGGACATGGACCTGGCGGCGCCCGGTGACACCGGCAGCGTCTCCGGGCCCAAGGACGGGCTGCCGGACCTGTGGGCCCGGGACCGCCGGGACGGGCGGCTGTTCCCGTACCTCTCGCAGCGCGACGGCGACGGGAAGCCGGTGTTCGCCGCGTACGGCAGCCGGGCGGCGGGTGCCATCCAGACCGAGCTGACCGATGCCCGGCACCACCGGGTCTCCAGCGACGGCGACAGTGACGGCGACGGCTTCGCGGACCTGTGGAGCATGGGCTTCGACGGGCGGATCACCACCTGGGAGGGCAGGGCTCCCGACGCGGACGGCGTGCGCTTCGGGCCGGCGAAGGTGCTGCGGGACAGCTCCACCACGGACTGGAACACCTGCCAGACCTTCAGCAGCGCCGAGACCGGCTCGCAGCCGGTCTGCGGGCCGATCCTGGCCAAGTACCTGACGGTGGGCGGGACCGGCTTCGGGCACCCGATGAACGCGCCCCAGGCCACACCGGTCCTGTACGGAAAGTACGTGCACTTCCGCACCCCGGACGGGGGCACCGCGTCGATCTACTGGAGCCCGGAGACCGGGGCGCACGTGGTGCGCGGCGGCATACGCGGTCTGTGGGCGAACATGCGCTGGGAGAACAGCTACCTCGGCTTCCCCGTGTCGGACGAGTACGCGCAGACCAACGGCGCCCGCTCGGACTTCCAGGGCGGCTACATCCGCTGGAACGCCACCAACGGCGAGCTCCAGGACCGTGCGTACGGTACCGGCCAGGGCACCGCACGCGTCTCGCTGGCCGGCGACTACAACGGCGACGGCCGCTCCGACCTCGCCACGATCGTCGACTACGGCAGCTGCGGCTTCGGCTGGTGGACCCACCTGGGCACCCCGAACGGCGGCCTGGCCTCGCCCTCCGAGGCGTTCCGCGGCCCGGCCGGCCACTGGTGCGTGACCAGCGCCAAGTACGCGGCGGGCGACTTCAACGGCGACGGCCGTACCGACATCGGCGCCTTGTACCTCTACGGGGACAACTCGGTGAAGCTCATGAACTGGCTGGGCCAGCCGGACGGTTCGCTGGCGGCGGGACCCGACGGCTGGTCGCAGGCCTCGGGCTGGGACTGGTACCGCACGACCCTGTTCGCGGGCGACACGGACGGCGACCGGCGCGCCGAGCTGATCGCGATCTACGGGTACGCGGACGGCCGGATGGCGAACCACACGGCGAAGTTCCGCGATGCGACCGGCTTCGACGCGCCCGTGAAGGGCTTCGAGGAGACGCATCCCGGCTGGTGGTACTACGAGAACGCCAAGTACGCGGTCGGTGACGTCAACGGCGACGGCCGGACCGACATCATCGCCCTGTACGTGTACGGCGACGGCGCGGTGCGCGTCTTCTCGGGCATCGCCCGGCCGGACGGCACCCACCCGGGCTTCGCCACGTCCGGCTGGTCGGCTCCCGCCGGCTCCTGGCAGCTCGACCCGGTCAAGTTGACGGCGGGCGACACGAACGGCGACGGGCGCGCGGACCTGACGGCCCAGTACCGCTACGCCAACGGCCGGATGGGCGTCTTCCAGTTCCCCGGCGGCGCGGACGGCGCCCTGGGCACGCCGGAGATGACGGTCGACAGCGGGTACGGGGCCTGGGACGTCAACGCGGCCTGGCCGGTGAGCGGTGACGTGAACGGCGACGGCAAGGCCGACATGTCCACGGTCTACGACTACGGCAACGGCTCGTACGCGACGTTCACGTTCTTCGCCGACCGGAACGGCAAGTACACGTGGACGAACGTCCTCAAGAGCTGGACCGCGCCCGCGGGCACCTGGTAGCCGCGCGGCGGCAGGAAGAGCGGGGAGGCCGGGGGAAGGGAGAGCAGGAGGGGCGGCACGAGGCAGGGGCGGGCATCCGGTGGACCGGGTGCCCGCCCCTCGTCGTTCCGCTTTTTGGCCGGCGATCTCGATTTCGCGACGCCGGAGGGGTGTACGGGGCTCCTGGACAGCTGGTAGGAAAGTTTCCTAACAAGTTCGGGCTTTCCACTCCCTCTGGAGGCAACGTGCCCACGCGCCACCGCAACACCACCGGCCGGCGGACCCGCATCGCCGTGCAGACCCTGCTCGGCGCGGCCCTGCTGACCGTGCCGGTCGCCGCCTACGCCGCGGACGACTCCGGCTCGCAGGCCGCTCCCCCTGCGGCCGTCGCCGCGCAGGCACGGGCGGCGGCGGGCCTGGACGACCCGGCGAAGAAGGAGATAGCCATGCAGCTCGTCTCCAGCGCCGAGAACTCCACGCTCAACTGGAAGGCCCAGTACAAGTACATCGAGGACATCGACGACGAACGCGGGTACACGGCGGGCATCATCGGTTTCTGTTCCGGTACCGGCGACATGCTGGACCTGGTCGAGCTCTACACCGCGCGCAAGCCCGGGAACGTCCTGGCCAAGTACCTGCCGGCCCTGCGCCGGGTGAACGGTTCCGATTCGCATTCCGGGCTCGACCCGAACTTCACCCGGGACTGGAAGACCGCCGCCGCGGACCCGGCCTTCCAGCAGGCCCAGAACGACGAGCGCGACCGCGTCTACTTCAACCCGTCCGTCTCGCAGGGCAAGACGGACGGCATCGGCGTCCTGGGGCAGTTCATGTACTACGACGCCATCGTGATGCACGGTGACGGCACGGACCCGACGAGCTTCCGCAACATCCGCAAGAAGGCCCTCGCCAAGGCGAAGCCGCCGGCCCAGGGCGGCAACGAGACCGCCTACCTCAACGCCTTCCTCGACGCCCGGGTCTGGGCCATGAAGCAGGAGGAGGCGCACAGCGACACCAGCCGCGTCGACACCGCGCAGCGCGTCTTCCTCCGCAAGGGCAACCTCAACCTCAACCCCCCGCTGGACTGGAAGGTCTACGGCGACCCGTTCCACATCGGCTGAGCCCCCGGCCCCGCCCCGGCGGGCCCCCGGGCGTGACGGGCGGGTGCGGCAAGCCCCCCGTGCCGCACCCGCCGGCGCGCCCGCCGGAACCGGGCCGCCGGGGCCCAGGTGCCCCTCCCCCGCGCCGCCGGTGTCAGCCGGTGCGCAGGACCCGGCGGGCGGGGAGGGCGGTCGCGGCGAGGCCGAGGGCGAGGACGGCCGCGGCCATGGATCCGTACACGAGCGGCGGGATGTGCGGGGGCGCCTCCGTGACCGCCCGGGTGAGGGGGTAGAGCGTCGCCAGTGCGATGGCGGAGCCGAGGGCGATGCCCGAGACGGTGACCAGCAGGGCCTCCCAGCGGAGCATGCCGAGCACCTGGCGGCGGGTGGAGCCGATGAGGCGGAGCATGCCGAGTTCGCGGCGCCGGTCCAGGACGGTCATGGCCAGCGTGTTGGCCGCGGCCACGGCGGCGAAGCCCCCGAGTACGGCCGCCATGGTGGTGTTCACCCAGGCGTTGACCTTGCGTTCGGTGCTCTGGGCGGTGCTCCAGCCGGCCCGGTCGGTGGCCGGGCCGATCGCGGGGTCGGGCAACGGGCCGCCCTTGACCAGCAGTTCGGTCGGGAACAGGGAGGTGGCGTGCCCCTGCAGGTCGCTCACCGGCAGGGTGACCTGCCCGAAGCCGAGGCCGCGGCCGTAGACGGCGGTGACGGTCGGGGTCGCCGCGGTGCCGTCCGGGAGCCGGATCCGCAGCCGGTCCCCCGTCCCCACGCCCGCCGTGTCCGCGAGCGCCCGGTCGATGGCGACGGTGCCCGGGCGGACCGCGGCGAGGGAGCCCTGCCGGACATCGAGGTCCAGGACGTGGGCGAGGGCGGACGGCGGCCCGCCGAACGCCTGGGCGCCGACGGGATCGTGCCGGCGATCGGGTCCCGATCCGACCTGTACGAGGAGTCCGGTGCGGGTGACGGGGACGACGGCCGTGGCTCCGGGCACCTCGGTGCGGGTGGGGGCGGTGACGACGTGGTCGGCGAGCAGGCCGGCCTGCTGCTGGTCCCGGGTCGCCCGGTCCTCGCTGGTGTGCAGGAAGACGAGGGTGGAGGAGAAGGCCACGGCGAGCACGATGGGGGTGATCGCGGAGGCCAGTCTCCGGGCGTTCGTCAGGGAGTTGGCGGCGGCGAGACCGGCGGCCGGGCCGGCCGCGCGCAGCGGCAGCCCGAAGAGGAAGGCGCACAGCCGGGCGATCAGCGGGCCGAGCAGGGCGACGGCGAGCATGAACAGCATGACCACGCCGAGCGCGGCGTTCGCGGAGTCCTCACCGGACGAGGCGGCGGCCAGGCCGGAGCAGGCGATCCCGCCGCCGAGGGCGGCCAGGCCGAGGGGGGTGCGGATCCAGCCCGGCCGGACCCGTTCCACGGCAGCGGCGGCGAGGGCCAGACCGGGCCGGATCCGCGCCGGCCGGCGGGCGGCGGCCCAGCCGGCGAGCAGGGCGGTCAGGAGGCCGAGGGCCACGGCCGAGACGAGCGGGATCCAGCCGACGGCGAGCTGGACCTGCTCGGGGACGGCTCCCTTGTCCTTGAGGCGGCCCACCCACCAGGCGGCCAGCGCCGTGCCGGGCAGGCAGCCGAGCAGGCCCGCGGCGGGTGCGACGAGCAGGGCCTCGGTGGCGACGGTACGGCGGATCTGCCGCGGGGTGGCGCCGACCGCACGCAGCAGCGCGAACTCGCGGGACCGCTGGCCGACGCCGAGGGCGACGGTGCCGGCGGCGGTGAACACGGCGACCATGGTGGCGACTCCGCCGAAGGAGCCGCCGATGCCCGTGAGGACCTCCTTGGCGGCGGCGAGCCGGCTGTCGAGGACGCGGGCGTCGCCGGTCAGCACGCGGGCGCCGGTGCCGTCGAGGGCGGCGCGGGCCCGGTCGGCGAGCGCCTGCGCGTCGGTGCCGGGGCGCGGGAACAGCGCGATGGCGTCGAGGGCCTTCGGGTGTCCGGCGAGGGCGGCCGCCTGCGAGTCGGCGAACCACAGGCCGGGCCGGTCGGCGTACCCGGCGACACGGAACTCGCGGGTACCGGCGGGGGTTTCGAGAGTGACTTGCGCGGTCGGGCGGACGGTCCCGGCGGTCCCGGCCTGACCGGTCGCACGGGCGGCCCCGTTCGACCCGGCGGAGCCGGCGGACCCGTTCGGTTTGGTCGAGCCGTCCGGCTTGGTCGAGCCGGTCGACCCGTTCGGACCCGCCGCGTCCCCGGTCGGGCGCCCGAGGACGACCTCGCCCGGGTGGGGCGTGCGGCCGGAGGTCAGGCTGGCGCCGGTGAAGGCGGCCGAGCCCCAGCCGGCCGCCTGCTGGACGCCCGCGGAGGTGCGCACGGGGAAGGTGACGTCGGGGACGGCCCGGCCGAGGGGCGCCAGCCGGCCGAGCAGGGCGGCGTCGACCCGGGCCCGGTCCGGGACCGGCCGGGAGTCGGTGTGGGCCTCCTCGCCGCGGCCGACCCGCAGGTGGACCTCCTGGTCGGCGGCGACGACCACGGGCACGTCGGCGTACCGGGTGGGCGGGACGGTCGCGCGGATTCCGGTCTCCAGGAGGATGCCGCAGGCGGAGACGACGGTGACGGCCATCAGGAGCGCGACGAAGGTCCCGACGAAGGCGGCGGGCCGGAAACGGACGGCGGCCCGCGCGAGCCCGTTGGGGCGGCGGCGGCCCGAGCGCCTTGCGGTTCCGGGTGCTGGAAGGGGGCCCGTACGGGTACCCCTACGGGGTCCCTCACCCCCGCCCGGCGGCTCGCTTCCGGCCCGGTCCGTGCGGTCGTCCGTGTCGCCGGGCGCGTGGCGGTTCATGCCGCGGCCCCCAGGTGCGGCCGGGCGGTCAGCGCGGCCATGCGGGCGGCCACGGTCGCAGCGGTGCTGCGGGGCAGGCGGTCCGCGAGGGCGCCGTCCGCGAGGAACAGGACCTGGTCCGCGTGGGCGGCCGCGGACGGGTCGTGGGTGACCATGACGACGGTCGCGCCGAGCGCGTCCACCGCCCGGCGCAGCAGGGCGAGCACCTCCGCGGCGGTGGTGGTGTCCAGCGCGCCGGTGGGCTCGTCGGCGAAGACCACGTCCGGGTCGGTGACCAGGGCGCGGGCGATGGCGACCCGCTGCTGCTGGCCGCCGGACAGTTCGGCGGGCCGGCGGCCGCCCTTGCCGCCCAGGCCGACCTGGTCGAGGAGGACGCCGGCCCGGCGGTGGTCCTGGCGGCCGCCGGCCAGCCGCAGCGGCAGCAGCACGTTCTGCTCGACGGTGAGCGAGGGCAGCAGGTTGAAGGCCTGGAACACGAACCCGAGCCGGGTCCTGCGCAGTTCGGTCAGCTGGTTCTCGCCCATGCCGGTGATCTCGGTGCCGCCGAGGCGTACGGAGCCGGCCGTGGGGCGGTCCAGTCCGGCCGCGCACTGCAGGAAGGTGGACTTGCCGGAGCCGGAAGGGCCCATCACGGCGGTGAAGGTGCCGCGCGGGAGGGTCAGGTCGATCCCCCGGAGCGCGTGCACGGTGCCGGAGCCGCGCCCGTAATGGCGGCGCACGCCGCGCAGTTCGACCGCCGCCTCCAGCGCCCCGGGCGTCCCGGGCACTCCGATCGCCCCGAGCGCCCCGGCCGGCCCTCGCGACCCGTTCGACACGTGCGACCCGTGCACCTCGTACGCCTCCTGCGCCCGTGCCGCGCTCCGCTCCTCGTCGCGCCGCCGTGCGTTCCTCCGCAGGCCCATGGGGTGCCCCGCCTTCGTGTTCCGTGCTGTGTGGGTGGCCGCCGGGCCGAAGTCCGGCACGAACGAACCTACGGATCACGGGGCGGGCCCCACGATGGCGGAACCAGGTGGATCAAAGGTGGGGCAAACCCCACCCCCGGCCGGGTGGTGCCCCGTAGGGATCGGCTCGGATCGGCTCCCCGCCCCCGGGCCGGCGTCGGTGGCGACATGCGCCGCCTTGCTCGACCCTTAGGCCGAACGGGTGAATGGAGGGTTCTCTGGATCGCGCCTCCAGCCGCCTGTCCGACCATGGCGCCTGCACGGGACCTCGTGCGTGGAGAGCATGCGAGAGAGGCGAGTCTGTGGGTATTCGAGTCAGCATCGACGGCGATGTGTGTATCGGCGCCGGGATGTGCGCGCTGACGGCTCCTTCGGTGTTCGACCAGGACGACGACGGGGTGGGCATCGTCCGGCCCGGCCGGGAGGACGGCGGGGGCGACCCGCTCGTGAAGCAGTCCGCCCGCGGGTGCCCGGTCCAGGCCATCACGGTCGAGGAGGGCTGAGCCCGGAGCGGTTACCGCCCGGGGCTGATGGTGGCGTGGTAGTCGCCGGCGCCGATCGCGGCGGCGGCCACGAGAGCCATGGCGACGGCGGCTTCGGTGTTGCCCTGCACGCCGAGGAGCGCCGAAGCGCCGACCGAGACGAACGTGGTGATGCCGGTGAGCCTGCGCAGCGCCTTGGCACGCGGGTTCGGTGTCGGGGGCTGCACCTCGGCTGGGATGCTGTCGGTCGAGGTCATGGTGCGCCAGGTCTCCTTTGCTCGCGCCGACGGCCGACGCCGGCCGCGGGCGGGCCCGCTGTGCGCCGGCCCGGTGACGGCCCGCGTCGCGGCGGCCCGCCCCCGCCGTTCGAGGTGCCGCTCAGGATCTCCCACTCTACGTCCCCACTTTGGCACCTTCACCCCTCATGCGGCAGTCAACATCCCCGTCCCGCACCTGAACTGAGCCATGGGGCCCGTTCTCGCGCGGTGCCGGCCCGGCTCCCTTCGCCGTACGCCGACGACACACCTCCCGTACCCGGTTGGGCAATTCGGAAGATGTGTTCGAGCGGACGCGGAAGGAGCATGGACCGACCGACTGTGCACATGAGCGAGGGAGAAGACTGTGTCAGGTGAGGAAGGGACGGGCGCCGCACTGTGGGCGATGGCCGGTCTGGCCACTCCGATGGCGTTGCGGGTGGCGGCCACCCTGCGGATCGCCGACCACATCGTGGCCGGAGTGCGGACCGCTCCCGACATCGCCCGCGCGTCGAAGACCGACCCGGACGCGCTGGCGCGGCTGCTGCGCTACCTCGCGGCGCGGGGCGTGCTGCGCAGTGACGGCGCGGACGGCTACGAGCTCACCACGCTCGGCGAACCGCTGCGCGACGACCACCCCGACGGCATGCGCGCCAAGATCGACATCGAGGGTACGGTCGGCCGCGCCGAGCTGTGCTACGTCCAGCTCCTGCACACCATCCGCACGGGTGAGGCCGCCTACCCGGTGCAGTTCGGGCTGGGATTCTGGGACGACCTCGCCCAACACCCCGAGCGCGGCTCGTCGTTCGACAGCTGGATGAGCTCCAGCGCCCCCGAGCGCGCCCAGGCGATCAGCTCCGGGTACAACTGGGGCGCGCTGGGCGAACTGGTCGACGTGGGCGGCGGCAACGGCACGCTGCTCGTGGCCCTGCTGCAGGCCTTCCCGGAGCTGCGCGGCACCCTCGTCGACACGGCGGAGCCCGCCGCCACCGCCCGGCGGGCGCTGGCGGAGGCGGGGCTGACCGACCGCGGCCGGGTCGTCCCCGGCAGCTTCTTCGACCCGCTGCCCACGGGCGGCAAGGGCTACCTGCTCTCCCTGATCATCCACGACTGGAGCGACGCCGAAGCCGTCGCGATCATGCGGCGCTGCGCGGAGGCGGCCGGCCCGGAGGGCACCGTCTTCGTCGTGGAGAACCTGGGCCGCGACGGCGAAACCCCGCCCGCCGGAATGGACTTGAGGATGCTCGCCTACTACGGCGGCAAGGAGCGGGGCCTGGCCGAGCTCGCGGAGCTCGCCGAGCAGGCGGGGCTGCGCATCGTGGCCCGGCACGGCGCCGGCGCCCTGTCGATCGTCGAGATGGCCGCCGCCGTCGCCTGACGGCCCGTATCACGGCGACCGCTCCGCCGCCGCCCACGGGCCGGCCGGCGGAGCGGGCCGCCCTCATCAGGAGGATTCGATCCCCGTGCAAGCCCTGGACATGACACCGGACGAGGCACTCGCGGCGATGGTGTCGCCCGAGGGGTCTCAGAACCCCTACCCGTTCTACGAGGAGATCCGGCGGCACGGGAACCTGGTCGAGGTCCGGCCCGGCATGCTGGTCGCGGTCGGCTACGAGGAGTGCCTCAAGGTCCTGCGCGAGCCCCGGCTGCGGGTCCAGGACGCGGCGGCGTACGACCGTACCTTCCCCGGCTGGCGGCGGCACTCCTCGCTGCGCAGCTTCGCCAACTCCATGCTGTACACCAACCCGCCCGGGCACATCCCGATGCGGCGCATGGTCGGCGAGGCGTTCACCGCGCGCCGGATCGAGGCGCTGCGCGGGACGGTGGGGCGGATGGTCGACGAACTGCTGGAGCGGTTCGCCGACTTGGGCTCCGGCGGCGAACCCGTCGACTTCATGCACGAGTTCGCCTTCCGGCTGCCGGTCGCGGTCATCAGCGACATGCTCGGCGTCCCCGAGAAGGACCAGGTGTGGTTCCGGGAGGTCGCGGCCGACGTCATGATCGCCCTGGAGGGCATCACCGACGACGAGGGACTGGCGCCCGCGAACACCGCCACCGACCAGCTCTCCGCCTACTTCGCCCCGATCATCGCCGAGCGGCGCCGCAACCCGGGCGACGACGTGATCGGCACCCTCGTACGGATCCACGCGGAGGACTCCGACCGGTTCAACGAGGAAGAGCTGATCGGCAACCTGGTGCTGCTGCTCACGGCGGGCTTCGACACCACCACCCACCTGCTCGGGCACGGCCTGCTCCAGTCGCTGCGGCGCCCCGAACTCGGCGACCGGCTGCGCCTGGAGCCGGAGTTGGCGGCCGGCTACGTGGAGGAGGCGCTGCGGTTCGAACCGCCGGTGCAGGCCACCACGCGCTGGGCGGCGGCGGACGTCGACCTGATGGGACACAAGGTGGAAGCCGGTACCAAGGTGCTGGTGATCCTCGCCGCGGGCAACCGCGATCCGCGCCGCTACGCGCGGCCGCACGTCTTCGACCCCGACCGCGTCGACGTCAGGCCGCTGAGCTTCGCGGGAGGCGTGCACATCTGCGTGGGGGCGCCGCTGGCCCGGCTGGAGGCGCAGATCGCGCTGCCGCGGGTGCTCACCCGCTTCCCGGCCCTGGCACTCGCCGGGACGCCGACCTACCGGCCCCGCTGGCTGGCCCGGGGCAACGACCGGCTCCCGGTCACGACGGGCTGACACCCCCTGCGGGCCCCCGGCCCGGCGCCGACTGCCCGCCTCCCCGCCCACGCGCCCGCCCGGCCCCGGTCTCAGGGCCGGGCTCAGGCGGGCAGCGCGCGGCACGCCGCGGCCATGGCGCGCAGGACGTACGGCGGGATCCCCGGGTTCCGTACGGCTTCCACGGCCGACTCCGGATCGCACAGCCGCGCCGCCAGCACGCTCGCGGGCAAGTGCCGGTTGCGCAGGACGACGGCGCGGACCGAGTCGTCCGGGTCCTCGGCCAGGCGGGCCGCGTCGGCGACCGGCAGGCGCGGGTCCTCGGCCGCCCGGTAGCGCACCTCCGGGTCGCGGTCCCGGGCGAACCGGGCGACGAGTTCCGCGGGCGCCTGCGGGTCGTCGAGGGCGAGGCGCCGCATCCGGCCGTGCAGGTCCTCCGCGTACCGCAGGAGGCCCTCGCGCGGGAAGTTGGGGTGCGTACGGGGCCGCCCGGGGGACGACAGACTGCCCGTCCACCAGGTCCACACCCTCAGCAGCATGTCGGCGGGGGCGTCCTCGCAGGACTCGGCGAGGAACAGCTGCACGACGTGGTCCGGGTCCCGGGCCAGCCGGTGCACCACGTCCGGCGGGAGCCGCCGGGCCCGGGCCACGCTGCGGCGCACCAGGAGGTGGGAGGAGGCGGCGAGGCGGCGCATTGCGTCCGGGTCCTCGTGGAGGTCCTCGACCCACGGCAGGGTGTGCGACATGACGGACGGGTCGATGTCCGCCCGGACCGCACTGCGCTGCTCCTCGGTGAGGTCGGCGCGGACCGACACCGCGCGGCGGACGCCGTCGTCCGAGTCCTCGCCGAGCCGGGCCACGGTGGCGGGGTCGAGGCGGGGGTTGCCGGCCAGCGCGGCGCGCCGACGGGCGTCACCGGTGGCGAGGAGGTGCCGGACGAGGTCGGGGGCCAACCGGCAGGTCTCGATGACGCGCTCCGGCAGCGCTTCGCGTGCGAAGGCCTCCCGGGACAGCGGCCGGTCCTCGTGGTGCCGCAGCAGCGCTTCGGTGCGTACCCGGGGCGCCTCGTCGGCGAGCAGGGCCTCGCGGCGCGCCGCCGGCAGCACGGGCCATGCCACCCGGCATGCTCCGGCACGGACGTCCGGGTCGGGGTCCTCGGCCAGGGCGACGGCGTGGCGTTCGGGCAGGCCGGACAGGCCGACGGCCTCGGCGCGGACCCGCGGGGACGGATCGCCGGCCAGCAGTGCGCAGTCCTCCTCCGCCAGCATGATCCGGCGGCCGGCGGCGATGTGCGTGAGGAGCCACCGCTCCCGTTCGGTGTCGGCAGCGCGGATCAGCCGGGTCCACTGGGCGGGGGTGAGGCCCGGCTTCCATTCGACGGCCCGGAGCCTGGCCTCGGAGTCCGGCAGGGCCAGGACCGCCGCCACGAATTCGGCGGGCGGCAGCTGCCCCGTCAGCTCCGGGAAGCGCAGCAGCAGGTCCCGCCGTACGTCCTGCGGGAGGCCGGGGTGCGGGGCGAGGTTCTCGGCCCAGGCGCCGAGCACGGCCCGGCCCGGGTCGGCCGCCGCGTCGAGGAGCCGGGCCCAGGCCGCCGCGCCCTCCTCGACGCTCTCCCGCGCCGCGTCCTCGGCCGCCCGGTCGATCCGCGCACCGACCCCGCCCAGCACCAGCAGCCGCGAACCACCGGCGACCGCCCCGGCCACGCTGCCACCGTCCGCGACGGCCGACCGCGAGCCGGGCGAGGCGTGGTCCGCGCCGGTGACCGGCACCGGTCCACGGCCGGGAGCGGTTCCGGCCGTCGTATCGCCGTCCGGCGCGACCGTCAGCGTGCCGGCGGGGGCGGAGTCCGCGCCCGTGACCCGCGCGGCTCCACGGCCGGGGGTCGTCCCGGCCATCGTGTCGCCGTCGGGTGACGCCAGGAGCAGGCATCTCGGGTCGGGGTCCGGGGCGGTGAGGAGGGCGGCGAGCGCGGCGACCGGGTCGGTTGCGCGGATCCGGACCCGGCGCCACGACTCGCGCAGGCTGCCGCGCGGGGCGTGCGGACCGCCGAAGGCGAGCAGGAACTCACGGCCGCCGCCGAGCACGAGCCGCGCGGCTTCCGCGGGAGCGGCCGCGGGTTCGGCGTCCGTCGCCGCCGCGAGGAGCCGCCGCGCCGTGGCGGCCTTCCGGATCCCCGGCAGCCACCACGTCCCCAAGGGCTCCAAGCCCATCCCGGCGAGCATCGCCTCGTAACTCTCGTGATCCCGCAGCCTGAAGTCCGCCACGCCCCGCACCCCTCGCTCTCGCCCGCCCGAGGCGACCGACCCGACCGCCCCTCCATCCTCTCCCGGAGCTTCCGGAGCCCGTCCCGGGGGGGGCACGTACCGGCACCCGCCCCCGCCTGCGCACTCGACGAGGCGGGGGGAGAGGAGGAGCTGGGGAACAGAAGATGACTCAAGCGTGCGAAATAAGGTACGAAGTCCTTCGTGAACGAACAGATTCCGGCCGCGACCGTTCGCGTGTTCATCGCGCTCGCCCCGCCCGACGACGCGAAGGACGAACTGGCGCGGGCGCTCGGCCCCGCCTACACGGCGTTCCCGGACATGCGGTGGAACCGCATCGAGGACTGGCACATCACCCTGGCCTTCCTCGGTGAGCTCCCGGTGTCGGCCGTCCCCCTCCTGCGGCCGCCGCTCGCGGAACTCGCCGCGGGCCGGCCCCCCGTCCCCCTGGCCCTGTCCGGCGGAGGGCACTTCGACGAGCGGGTGCTGTGGAGCGGGATCGAAGGTGACCTCGACGGGCTGCACCTGCTCGCCTCCGAGGTGCGCGCCGTGGTCAAGCAGTGCGGAATCCCCTTCGAGGACCGGCCGCTGCGCCCCCACCTGACGCTCGCCCGCGCCCGCCGGAACGACATCGCCCCGGTGGTGAGGACCGCCGCCGGACTCGCCGCGTTCGCCGGCCGCCCCTGGCACGCCGAACGCCTGCACCTGGTCGGCAGCAACATCGGCCGCGGCCCGGGGCCGATCCACTACCGCGACATCGAATCCTGGCCGCTCGCCGGCAGGGCCTGACCACCCGGAACGCACGCCCTGGGCGACACCGCGCCACCGGCGTCCGCCGCACCCACCCCGAGCCCTCGCCGCGTACCCGCTCGATCCGCCGGCCGCCAGGCGTCAGGGCAGCCGCCAGGTGTCAGCCGTCAGGTGTCAGCCATCAGGTGTCAGCCGTCAGCCCCGTCAGCCGGCCGTCGTCGCCAACCGCTCACGCCACCACGCCACCGTCGCCTCGACCTGCTCCTCGACGGGAGTGGCCCGGGCCGCGAACCGGGCCTCGTACGCGCTCGAATCGATCACGAACGGGCGGTCGAACTGGTAGCGGACTTCCTTCAGTTCGCGGATCAGCGGCGAGAAGAGCGACGCCACGCCCAGCGCGGCCGACGGAAGCCTGCGCACCGCGACGGGACCCGTGCCGGCCCGGTCGGCGAGGAGGCCGACCATCTCCCGGACGGACCGCGCCGGCTCCGTGGGGACGTGCCAGGCCCGCCCCCAGGCCTCCTCCTCGGCCGCCACCGCGGCCAGGGCCCGGGCCACGTCGGGCAGGTACGTCCAGCTGTGCGGGGCGTCCGGGTCCCCGAGCGTCGAGACCGCCTTGCCGCGCAGCACCTGCGGCACGAGCCGTGCGGCGAGGTGGCCGCCGTCGGTGACTCCGGGGCCGAAGAAGTCCGAGGCGCGCACGTCGACCGCCTTGATGCGGCCCTGCTCGTGCAGGGTCCGCGCCTGCTCCCACAGCGCGGCGCGGACCCGGCCCTTGGTCCCGGTGGCCGCGAGCGGCAGCTCCTCGGTCATGGGCCCGTCGACCGGCCCGTAGCCGTAGAGGTTTCCCAGCATCACCAGGACGGCGCCGGTCGCTTCGGCGGCGGCACACAACGACGAGCTCAGCGACGGCAGTTCACGCGCCCAGTGGTGGTAGGGCGGCGCGGCGCAGGCGAAGATCGCGGCGGCGCCGCGGGCGGCTTCGGTCAGCCGTTCGCCGTCCGCCGCGTCCAGCGCGATGTGCTCGATGCCGGGTTCCGGGCTGCGGCCCGACCTGGTCACGACCCGTACGGAATGTCCTTGCCGGGCGAGCAGCCGGGCGGTGGCCGCCCCCGCGGGCCCGAAACCTATGACGAGATGAAAGCTCACCGCCGCACACTAGCGCGAACGCCGCGGGATCCCGCGGCGGGCCGCCCCCGAGCCGCGGACCGCGGCCCCTGCGAGCCCGCGAGGCACCCCTGACCTGGGCTCATGGTCCGGTGCGGGGTCCGGTGCGCCTATCCTCCCGTGGTGAACACCAAGAGATCGAATCCGTGGCGCCGGGCCATGGGCGTGCTCGTCGCGGCCGTCCTCCTCGGCGCCGGGCCGGCCGGACCGGCCGCCGCCCTGGAGACCACCCCCGGGGACCCGACCAACAGCGCGTACGCCTCCTCCGAGCCGCTGCGCGTCATGACGTGGAACGTGTGCGGCGAGGCCGGCGGTAGCGGGCCGTGGGAGTCCGGGTACTGTCCGGACCGCAACACGCTGACCGCCGGGGGGACCCTGAAGAAGGCGGTGGACATCGCCGGTGTCATCCTCCGGGAGAAGCTCGACGCCGCACTGCTCCAGGAGGTCTGCGCGGGGACGGACGACAGCCAGCTCCGGCAGATCCTGGGCGAGCTCAACAAGGCGGGGACCGGCACCTGGAACGCCGTGTCGGCGGCCACCCCGCGCGGCAGCGACAACAGTTCCGTCTGCCGAAACGGCCTGACGGGCGACGTAGGCATCGCGGTCCTCGTGAAGGGCTCCGTCGAGTGGTCCCGCCAGACCACGCTGCCCGCCCCGCAGGGCAAGCAGGCGAACGGCCGCGTCCTGTGCGCCGGGGTGGCCGGGTGGCAGACCCGCCTGTGCACCACGCACCTCACCAACTACGGCACCGCCGACGCGGCGGGCCTGGCGGCCTACCGGGCGCAGATCGACGCAGTCGTCGGCCAGGCGGACGACTTCCGCTCCGTGGTCGTCGGCGGCGACTTCAACACCCGGCAGCAGGACCTGCTCCAGCCGCTCTACACGGCCCTGGCCGAGTGCGACCAGCGGGCCTACGACCGCGTCGGTGACGTCCCGAACGGCATCACCAAGGTCACCAACACGTGGGCCACCAACCCGGACCGCTCCCTCACGCTGGCGAAGACCGAAACGTCCAAGATCGACTACCTCTTCGCCACCACCGGGTTCGGATCCTGCGACTCCCGGCCCGAGCTGGCGGACACCGCCGACTACTCCAAGGCCGCCCAGCCCGGCTGCCTCCACATCGACGGGGTCCAGCCGGGCTGCGTGCCGAACGCGACCTCCGACCACGCCCCGCTGCTCGGCTCGGTGAACGGCGGCCCCCGCCTCGACTGGCCGTTGCGGAACGCCTCGGGCCACTCGGGCACCGTCAAGGGCGGTGTCGGCTGGAGCACCGAACACGGCGGCGCGGCCGTGCTGGACGGGGCCACCGGCGAGATCGTCGCCGGCGGTCCCGCCGTGGACACCTCCCGCAGCTTCACCGTCTCCGCCTGGGCCAAGGTCGACCCGAGCGCCGGCACCTCGGTGGCGGTGGCCCAGGACGGGTCCGCGGTCAGCGGCATGATGCTCTGGTACAACAAGCCCGACAACACCTGGCGGTTCGGCCTGCCGAAGACCGACGACAACGGCTGGAACATGGACCAGGCCATCTCCCGCACGGCTGCCGTGCCCGGCCGCTGGACCCACCTGACGGGCACGTACGACGCGGAGAGCACCGCCGTCACCCTGTACGTGGACGGCGCGGTCGCCGCGACCGCGACCCACGCGTCCCCGTGGCGGGCCACCGGGCCCCTCACCGTCGGCCGGGACAAGGTCTCCGGGCGTTCCAACGGCTTCTGGAAGGGCTCCCTCCAGTCCGTCGAGGTGTACGACTACCCGATGACCGCCGCCCAGGCGGCCTCGGAGGCCGGCTCGCTCACCGCCCCGACCCGTACGGTCACCAGCCCGGCGACCCTGACGAAGGGGGCGGGCTGCCACGTCGGCAGCTACTCCGCCGGCGACTTCGGGGCCGTCGACTCCGACACCCCGAGCCTGACGGCGTACGTGTCCCACCCGGATCCCTCGCGCGAGGTCTGGGCGGAGTTCTCCCTCTGGAACAACTCCGACTCCACCCAGCCGGTCCACCTGGGCGGCCCGGGCTCGGCGAGCGGCAAGGTGACCGGGAGCGGCACGGTCTCGATCCCGCTGCCGAAGCTGAACCGGGGCGACAAGTACGGCTGGTACGTCCGCACGGTCGACGGGTCGTCGGCCCCGTCGCCGACCGCGCCGGTCTGCCACTTCACCGTGGCGGCGGCCACCCCGTAACGGGTCGCCCGCGGAAGCCCCTCGCCCCCGGCGGACCTTCGGGACTGCCGGGGGCGAGGACCGTCCGGGGCCGGTCGGCCGGTCCAGGCGGCGGGCCGGTCGGCCGGATTCCGCGGCCGGGCCGGTCATCCGGTCTCCGCGGCCGGGGCGCTCAGCCGGATTCCGCGGCCGGGGCGGCCAGCAGGTGCAGGGCCCGGTGTTCGGCGGCGGCCTGCGCCGCCCCGGCCCCGAGCAGGCCCTGCTCGGCCGCCTCCCGCAGCGTCGCGCCGAGCTCGTCGCAGCGGGCGCAGCCCGGGGCCCATCCCGGTACGAGGTCGAGGTGACGGTTGGCCAGGTGACGCGCCAGCGCCTTCAGCGGGCCGGGGGCACCGCGGCGCGCATGTGGTTCCACCGCGGCCTGGCGCAGGCGGCTGCATTCGGCACAGGCCGCTGCGACGGCTCCAGGATCGGCACTCATGGGGGCCACGGTAGCGCCCATGGGCCCCGGGTACCCGCCCCGGGCCCGACGACACGGACCGGCCGGCCGGCCCGGGCACCCCCGCTGACCGGCAGTGAAGACCGTGCATCCGCCTTACGGGCGCCAGGTCCGGAGCTGATCGGCTATCCGGGCCGCGCTGCACTGCGGGTCGTACAGCTCGTGGGCGAGGTCGGCGAGCTGTTCGCGGGTCGGGGTCGCGGGAATGCCGCCGGCGTTCAGGTACATGACGGCCACGGCGCAGGCGACGGTGAGGTTGGAGGACTCCAGCCAGCGGCAGCGCCCGAGGGTGTGGACCAGGGCCGCGGCGCGGGCGTACGGGCCGTCGTAGACGGGCAGGTCGAGGAGCTCGGCGCGGTGCCGGGCGACGGCCGCCATGGGGACGCCGAGGTCGTCGGGGGCGGGGTCCTGCGCGCCGGCGCGTTCGGCGGCCTCCAGGATCCACGACAGGTCGATGTGCAGCGACATGCTCACGCGGCACCCCGCTTCGGCTCGGAGGACGGGGACGCCCCGGCGGGCAGGCCGGGCAGGGCCCGGTCGCCGCCGAGTTCGGCCTCCAGTCCGTCGAGGAAGCCGCCGTGCGCGTCGATGAGCCGTTGCGCCGCGGCCATTCCCGCGGCCCGCGCGCCACTGGTGTCCTCGGCGATGAGCCGTTCCACATAGCGGTTGAAGTCGAGGCCGCGGGCGGCCGCGGCGTCCTTCCCGGCGGCGAGCACATCCGGCTCCAGCCGCACCTGTGTCTGCTTGCGCTCACTGGCCATCCGGCCACGGTAGCAGGGTGGTACCAGCCGCACGAGGGATCCGGCGGACCGGGCCCATTCTTCTCTCCGCATCCGCCAACGGCCATTCAAATGACGGCATTTGGGGAAACCCTGACCGTCCGCGCGATGCCGGTCGCGCGCGGGGACCGGCTACGGTCCGGCCGCGTACGACACGACGGCGCGGACGCTCCGGCCCGGCAGCCCGTGGACGCCTGACCGGGGGCCGCGCCGGGTGGGGCGGGGTGGGGCCCAGGACGGGAACGCGACGGCGTCCCCCGCCCTGGGCCACGGCGGTCACCGACCGCCGCAACCGCCGGTCAGGGGCGGACCGGGCGGAGTTCGGCGGCGAGGTGGTGGTGGTACCCCTCGCCCATCGCCGCCATCTCCTGCGTGATCGACAGGGTCCCGTCGCCGAGGGTGTACCGGCGGCGCATGCCGGTGACCTCCTTGGCCCGGGGAGTGAGCGCCACGTGGTCCGTCGCCAGCTCGATCCCGGCGTCCGTCACGCGCCCGGTGTACGTCTCCACGATGCCCGTCGGGTGCGCGAGGACCACCTCGAGGGAGGCGTCCGGCAGCACCCGCCACCAGCCGCTCTCCCGCCCGGACGGGCGCAGCGCCGTCCCGGACGCGTCGACCAGCCAGGCCCGGGACTCGTACCGCAGGAACGGCCGGCCGTCGTGGCTGAAGCTGATCTCCTGCTCGTAGCGGAAGCCCTCCTCCAGGGTGGGGTACTCGCCCTGCCCGCGACCGCGCCACCGCCCGAGCAGGTCCAGGACCGGCTTCAGCTGCGCGTGCGGTTCGGGTCCCTCGCCGAGGACGTGGGTGTCGGGGTACGGGTTCTCCTGCACCGGTTCGAGCACGATGGGCCCCTCTTGTCCGCCGCGGCCCCCACGGGACCCGTCCGGCCCCCCATTGTCGACCGCCGCACCCCGCCGCGCCCCCGAAGCCCGCGAAGTGCCGCCCACCGGACCGGCCGACGGCCCGTCCACAGGTCCCCCGACGGCCCGTCAACGGCCCACCGGTCCGCCCACCGGGCGGCCCGCAACCGGTTTCCGCCGTCGCGACCCGCCCACCGACCGGTTCCGGCCAACCTCCCACCTCCGCGCGGCCCGGCGCGGGCGCGGGGCGCGAAACGATCAGCCACCAGCTCGGCTCCGTCCGCCCCCGCAGGTCGGCCAGATCCGGCTGCTCCGTCCTCCCGCCTGCGGTGTACTCACTCCTCCCGTTCCCCTCCGGCAGCCCCGAGCCCCTCCCCCGCACCGCGGGGCGGGCCTCCTCGCCACGCCTCCGGCCAGGTCGAACCGGGTTTCCCGCACGCCGAGTTGAAGGAGGGCACCATGTCCCAGCAGCAGGCCGAGAAACCGCGAACCGCCGCGCTTCCCGCGCCGCCGGAGTTCACGTACACCCGGGGGCAGCACAACGCGACGATGGAGCAGTTGTCCCTCCGGCAGATGGCCCGGCGGGTGCCGGCCGCCCTCGTCCAGACGGCGAGGCTGGCCTGGGCGGTGAACCGGACCGCGTTCGTCTGGCTGGTGTCCGCCCAGCTCGTCGGCGGGATCTGTACGGCCGGCGCGCTGACGGCCGTGTCCCGTGCCATGGGCCCGCTGCTGGCGGGCGGCACCGTCGAGCAGCGGATCTCCGGCGCCGCCTGGCCGCTGGCGGCCGCGGCGGCGATGACGGCACTGGGCGCGCTGGCGTCCATCGCGTCGGGGAGCGCCGCCCGCCGCCTGAACCCCGGCATGGCGACGATCGCGGACCTGGCCATGGTCGACGCCCACATGGACGTCGAGCTGGCCGCCTACGACGCCCCCGACTTCACCGAGCGTTCCGAGGCCGCCGAGACCGGCTCCGCCCGTTCCGGCATGCTCCTGCAGGACGCCCTCGGCTTCACCGGCGGCCTGATCGACATGGTCGCGGTGGCCTCCGTGCTGTCGGTGGTGCATCCGGTGCTGCTGCCGCTCCTGCTGCTGTCGGTGGTCCCCCGCGGCCTGGGCTCCGTCCTCGCCGCCCGCCTCGACTACCGCCTCCACAACGAGACGATCGCCTCTCGAAACATCCGCAACATGATGCGCTGGCACCTGACCACCCCGAAGCTCGCGGACGAGCTGCGCGGGAACGGCATGCGCCCGTACGCCCACCACTGGTACGCCGCCGTCTGCGCGCGGATCGACGCGAAGATGGTCGGCTCCGCCCCCCGCTACCTGGCCGTCTACCTGACCGCCGCGGTCGTCTCCGGCCTCTTCCTCGTCCTGACCTGGGCCTGTCTGGGCGCGCTGGTCCTCGGCGGCTACATGGCCATCGGCGCCGCCGGCACCGCGATCGTCGCCATGCGGACCTCGACCGCGGCCCTGTCCCAACTGGTCGTGTACGGGGCCGCGATGTTCCAGCACGCCCTCTACCTCGGCGACTACACCGCCTTCATCGCGCAGGCCGCCGAGCAGTCCGGCCCCCGCGGCGCGCAGCGGATGGAGGCGCCGGGGAAGATCCGCTTCGAGGGTGCCACGTACACGTACCCGGGGAAGGAGGCGCCGGCCCTGGGGCCGGTCGACCTGACGCTCAACCGGGGCGAAGTGGTCGCCCTCGTCGGCGAGAACGGCGCGGGCAAGTCCACGTTCATCCGGCTCCTCACCTCGCTGACGGCCCCGACCTCGGGAACGGTGGCCTGGGACGGCGTGCCGACCTCGGCGTCGGACCAGCGGTCGGCCTGGAGCCACGTCGGGCTGGTCACCCAGTCCTACGGCTGGTGGCCGTTCTCCGCGCGCGAGAACGTCACCCTGGGCCAGGCCGACCCGCGCGGCGAGGACGCGGTGTGGGACGCGCTGCGCGCGGTGGGGATGGCCGAGACCGTCGAGGGGTTCCCGAACGGTCTGGACACCCTGCTGGCCCGTTCGCTGTGGGGCGGCCACGAGCCCTCGGGCGGCCAGTGGCAGCGGCTGGCCTGCGGGCGCGCCTTCCACCGGCGCCCGGCGCTGCTGGTGATGGACGAGCCGACGTCCGCGATGGACCCGCGTGGCGAGCACATGGTCTTCTCCGGCCTGCGGGACATGAAGGAGGACCGGATCACCGTGATCGTCACGCACCGCATGGAGAACTGCCGCCTCGCCGACCGGATCGTCGTCCTCGACCACGGCAGGGTCATCGAGGAGGGCACGTACGAGCAGCTGTCCCGGGTGGACGGCGGCACGTTCGCCGAACTGGTCCGGCTGTCGATGGACCGGTAGGCGGTGGGACGGTAGGCGGTGGATCGGTAGGCGGTGGATCGGTAGGCGGTGGATCGGTCGGTAGGCGGTGGGTCGTGAGCCGTAGCCGTCACCCGTAGGCCGGCCCTCGGGGGTGGCTCCGGCGGGTGCGCCGGGGCTACTCCCCGCACGCCAGGTCGATGAACAGGGCCGCGGACCAGCCGAAGCCGGAGGTCGCGCCCGCCGCGCGGGCTCCGGTGAGCGGGTTCCAGTACTCGTAGAGGCCGCCGGCGTCGCGGACCATCGCCAGGGTCCGCTGCCGGAGTTCCTCCGCGGTGGCGGCGAATCCGGACCGGCGCAGGCCTTCGACGAGGAGGTGGTTGACGTTGAGCCAGACCGGTCCGCGCCACATGGCGTCCGGGGCGAAGGCGGGATCGTCGAACGCCACGGTCGGGACGGGGTGTTCCCCCCAGAAGGCGGCGGAGCGCAGGGTCCGTTCGAGCGTGGCGGCCACGTCGGCGGGCAGGCGTCCGGTGAGCAGCGGCATCAGGTCCAGGACGGTCCGTACGGGTACCTCCTCGCCGGCCGCCAGGGTGGTGAAGCGGGTGCCGTTCCAGCGTTCGGCGACCAGCAGCGCGGCGTGTCCGGCCGCGCGGGCCCGCCAGTCTTCGGCCTCCGACGGCAGGCCGATCGCGTCCGCGATGTCCGCGAGCCGGTCGGCCTGGAGCACGAGGTAGGAGTTGAGGTCGGGGGGCTCGGCCCGGGGGCCGTGGTCCCATACGGGGCTGTCGTCGAGGCCGGAGGAGTAGGGGTGCAGGTATTCGGGGAGGCCGTCGCCGTCCGGGTCGGAGTGGGAGAACCACCAGGTGTGCGCGCGGACGAGCTTCGGGTAGACGGCGGCGAGGAAGGGGACGTCCGGGTCGGCCTCGTGGACCTTCCACACGGCCCAAGCGGCCAGCGGCGGTTTGGTGACCGGGACCACGCCGGAGGAGGGGGCGGCTCCGTTGGCCCGGCCGACGTGTTCGCCCAGCCGGGCGAGGTCCGAGCGCGGGAGGTCGGTCGTCTCGGCGAGGACGCCGTGGTCGTGGACGACGTCGGGGAGCCGGCCGTCGGGCAGTTGGTGGTCGAGCAGCAGCAGGATCTGGTCGCGGGCGAGCGCGGGCCAGGCGTGCCGCAGTCCCACCGCGTGGAAGAGGGCGTCCCAGTTCCAGACGCCGACGTACCCGTATTTCGACGGGACGAGGCCTTCGCGGCCGCCGATCGGCAGCAGGTTGACGGCCAGCGTCCACCAGGCCATCCGGGCCCGCTCCGCGAGGTCGGGGCGTACGGCCGGCATGCGGGCGAACCACTGGTCCCACCGGGCCCGCGCCGCGGCGCGCACGGCCGGCGCCGACCAGTGCCCGGGCGGGCCGGTCAGGACGTGGCACCCGGTGAGGGCGAGGGTGCGTTCCGTGCCGTCCGGCAGCCGCCAGCGGGCCCGACCGTCACGTCCTGCGATGACGAGGGTGGCGGTGTCGGCGAACATCAGCGTGGCGCCGTTCGCGAACTCCACCCCGGTGGGTGTCGCCGAGACGACGGGGGCGGGGCGTCCGTCACGGTCGCGTACGACGAGCGCGGTCAGTTCGGTGGTCGCGTCGAGCGGGGTCTCGTACTGCGCCCGAGCGACCCGGAGGCCGTCCGGGCCGGCCGTGACGAGCAGCCGGGAGCCGCGCTCGGTGAACGGCCGCTCCACGAGGTCGAGTTCGAGGTCGAGGTCGAGTGGGAGGTCGGGGCCGAGGTCGTGGCCGGGGCCGGGGTCGGGGCCGGGGTCGGGGCCGGGGCCGGGCATCAGCGTCCTCCCAGGCCCGACGAGGCCATGCTGTTGAGGATCTTGCGCTGTCCGACGAGGAAGGCGATGAGCATCGGCACCACGGTCATCGCGGACAGGGCGGCGGTCAGCCCGTAGTCGACGCCGCCGCGCTGGGAGCTGAAGGAGTCCAGCAGCAGCGGGACGGTGAAGAGGTCCGGGGTGTTCAGGAACACGAGCGGGAAGAAGTAGCTGTTCCAGCTGGCCAGGAAGACGATGATGCCGAGCGTCCACAGGCCGGGCCGGATGTTGGGAAGGATGATCCGCCAGAAGATGGTCCACCGGCCCGCCCCGTCGATCCGCGCCGCGTCCTCCAGTTCGACCGGGACGGCCCGGATGAACTGGCGCAGCAGGAACACCGCGAACGGGTTGGCGACGGCCGGCAGGATCAGCGCCAGGTGGGAGTCGATGAGCTGGAACCTGGCCAGCATGATGTACAGCGGCACGATCGTGACCTGCGCCGGAACCATCTGCGTCGCCAGCAGCAGGCCGAACAGCGGACCGGAGCCGCGGAACGGGATCCGGGCGAAGGCGTACGCCGCCATCGCGCCGGTGAACAGGGTGGCCGCGACGGTGACGGCCGCGATGTACATGCTGTTCCAGTAGGCCCGCCCGAGCGCCACCTCGCCCAGGACGTCGGGGTAGTTCTGCGGGCGCCACGGGCCGGGCAGCCACGCCAGCGGCTCGTTGATCATCTGGTGGACGCCCTTGAAGGAGGCCAGCATCATCCAGATGAACGGGAAGAGCATGAGCAGCCCGCCGAGGGCGAGGGCGGCGTGCAGGAGGATCTGTTTGCGGTGGTTCATGCCCGGCCTCACGACTCGTAGTGGACGAAGCGTTTCTGCGCCTTGAACTGGACCGCCGTGACGATCAGCGTCAGCAGCAGGAGGATCAGGGCGGCGGCGCTCGACAGGCCGAAGTGGAACTCGCGGAAACCCTGTTGGTAGACCTTGTAGACGATGGTCTGGGCGCCCTCGTTGTGGTCGGGGTTGACCAGGACGTAGATCAGGTCGAACGCCTGGAACGAGCTGATCACCGAGACCACCACGGTGAAGAAGACGGTCGGCGAGAGCATCGGCAGGATGACCGACCGCAGGGTCTGCCACGGCCCGGCGCCGTCGATCTTCGCCGCTTCCAGCAGGCTGGTGGGGATGGTGGCCAGCCCGGCGAGGAAGATCACCACGTTGAGGCCGAGCGAGGACCACACCGTCACGGCGGCGATGGCGGGGACGACCCAGGTCGGATCCTCCAGCCAGTTCGGGAGAGTGATCCCGAAAAGGTCGTGGACGGTCCCGTTGAGGATGCCGTCGGTGCCGCTGCCGAGGATCATCTGCCAGATGACCGACACGGCGACCGAGCTGGTCACGACCGGCAGGAAGTAGATCACCCGGTAGGCCGTGCGGCCCCGTACGCCGTGCAGGGCGAGCGCCAGCAGCAGCGCCACGACGAGGCCGCCCGGCACGGTGATCAGGCCGATCTTGACGGTGTTCCAGACCGCGCGCCCGAAGTACGGGTCGGTCAGCTGGGCCCTGAAGTTGTCCAGCCCCACCCAGGTCGCGTCGCCGAGCCCGTCCCACTTCATGAAGGACAGCACGATCGCGAAGCCGAGCGGCCCGACGAGGAACACCAGCAGGCCGAGCATCTGAGGGGCGAGGAAGACCAGGGCCCACCGGCGGTCCCGCCGCCGCCAGAGCGGTTCGGGAACGCTCCGGGCGGGCGCGCCGGGGGCGGGTCGGGAGCGCCGGCGGTCCGGCGCCTCGGTGACGACGCTCACCCGCGCGGGCCCGTCATCCCGTCGACCAGGCTCTGGAGCTCGGTCATGCCCTCGTCGAAGCCGAGCTTGCCCTCCCAGATCTTCATGAGGTGGTCGTTGACGGCCTTGGTCAGGCCGGGGACCGCGACCTCGTCGGGGTAGTTCGCGAAGCCCTTGTCGCGTACGTCGATGAAGGTGCGGGCGTGCGCCGGGTAGTTGCCGTCGGTCACCAGGCCCTCGGCACCCTTGATGGACGGCACCGCGCTGCCGCCCTTCAGCCGCAGCTGCTGGCCCTCCTTGCTGACGAACTCGCTCAGGAAGGTGAAGGCCTCCTTCAGGTGCGGGGTGTCCTTGTTGATGGTCAGGTACGAGGCGGCGACCGCGCCCCGGATCGGCTGCCCGGACTCCGAGGGGAAGGGCACGATGTCGTAGTTGTCGAGGTCGCCGCCCTTCTTGATGCTCTCGATGACCCAGCGGCCGCCTGCGTAGAAGCCCGCCTTGTGCTTGATGAACTGGGTGGCGGCGCTGTTGCCTTCGGGCAGCAGGTCGGCGGAGGCGAAGGTCTTGTCCCGGTAGCCGTCGGCGAGGGTCTTGAGCGCCGCGCGGGCCTTCGGGTCGGACGGCGCGACGAAGTCGCCGTTCTGCCAGACCTTGCCGCCGAAGCCGTTGACCATGCTGTAGTTCGCGCCGTACCAGTTCCAGAAGATGGAGCCGTACCTGCCGGCGGCCTTCAGCTTGGCGTTCATCTCCAGGTAGGCGGCCATGGTCCAGCGGCCGGACTCGTTGAGCGCGGCGGGGTCCTCGGTGATCCCGGCGGCGGCCAGGGCCTTCTTGTCGAACCAGAGGACCTCGGGGTTGGTGTCGTTGGGGACGCCGTAGGTGACTCCGGCCTTCTTCGCGCCGCCGTAGATGCCCTCGAAGAAGTCCGCGGGCCGGCTCTTGCTCGACGGTCCGGCGAGCTGCTCGTCGAGCGGCGCGAGCACGCCGTCGGCGACGAGCTTGCCGATGTGGTCGTCACCGACGTAGAAGACGTCGGGTGCGGTCTTCGAGGTGAGCTGGGTGATCAGCTTGGGGTGGTAGTCCTCGTAGGAGGCGACCGGTTCGAGCTTGAGCGTGATGTCCGGGTACTTCTTGGCGAACCCGTCGGTGAAGGCCTTGAAGACGGCCATGTCCTCGGCCGAGCCCCAGGTCGACCAGCGCAGGACGACCTTGCCGTCCTTGCCGTCGTTGCCCCCGCCGGCGAGTCCGGCGCCGCCCGAGCCGCTGCACGCCGACAGGGACAGCGCGGCCGCGACGGCGACCAGGACGGTTCTTCTCTTGACGGGCATGGGGTGCCTCCGGAGATGTCTTTCCGACGGATGAGGGTGAGGTCGGGGTGGGGACGGGTCGGTCGGGCTCAGGGTCGGGGTCGGGGTCGAGGTCGGGCTCAGGGTCGCGGTCGCGGTCGCGGTCGCGGTCGCGGTCGCGGTCGCGGTCGGGCTCAGGGTCGGAGTCGGGCTCAGGGGCGGGCGGGTTCAGGCGAGGCCGCCGCCGTCGACGACGAGCGCGGAGCCGGTGACGTAGCTGCTCGCCTCCCCGGCGAGGAACAGCACCGCGTTGGCGATCTCCTCGGGCGCGCCCGCGCGGCCCAGCGGCCGGTCCGCGGCGTCCTTCTCGAAGGTGGCCCAGTCCTCCCGGAGCTGGCGCGCCTCGTCGCGGAGCATCGGCGTCATGGTGTCGCCGGGGTTGACCGAGTTGACGCGGATGCCGGCGGCGGCGTGGTCGATGGCCAGGGCGCGCGTCATGTTGACGACGGCCGCCTTGGAGGCGCAGTAGGACAGGGCGTTGCCGCCGCCCTTCATGCCCCAGCCGGAGCCGGTGTTGATGATGGAGCCGCCCTCCTTCATCAGGGGGATCGCGAAGCGGCACATCAGGTAGACCGAGCGGACGTTGACGGCCATCACCCGGTCCCAGTCGTCGGCGGAGATCTCCAGCGCGGTCTGGCGGCGGATGATCCCGGCGTTGTTGAACAGGACGTGCAGGGCGCCGAACGTCTCGACGGCGGTGTTCACGATCCGCTCGCAGTCCGCTTCGGACGACACGTCGGCCCGGACCGCGACGGCCCGGCCGCCGTCGGCCTCGATCTCGCGCACGGTCCCGGTCGCGTCCGCCAGGTCGGCGATGACCACGGCGGCGCCCTCGGCTGCGAACAGCCGGGCGGTGGCGCGGCCGATTCCGGAAGCGCCGCCGGTGACGATGGCGACCTTGTTCTGCAGGGTGTTCATGAGTCCTCGCTCGCTGACTGGATGCGGTAGACGACGGAGGCGCGGTGGCCGGTGACGACCCGGGCGGGTCCGCTGAACGCGGCGTCGGTGGCGGGGTCCCCGCTGTCCACGAGCAGGGGGCGGCCGCCGAGTGCGGCGAGTTTCTGCTCGGTGGCGAGGACGACGATCCCGGCGAGCCGGTCCAGGACGCGGGGGCTGAACTGCTGGTTGCCGCGGCCGATCAGGAAGCCCTGGCCGCCGAGTACGGACAACACGCCATGCGTGACCTGTGACATGGCAATGGTGAGCAGGTCGTGCTCGGTGACGTCCGAGGCGAGCAGGACCCCGTCCCGGACGACATCGACCCCCAACGGCGTCAGTTCCAGGCCGAGTTCACGGCCCACGGCGAGTGTGGTCCCGCCCGGCCCCAGCGCGTACGCGGCGCCCGGCCGCATGGACGCCACCACCGCGCGCGCGATCGACTCCGCCGAGCCGGGCGCCGCCACCGACCCGGTCTTGCGGCCGCTGAGCCGCGCCCGGGCCGCGGGTACCCGGAGGGTGCCGTACAGCCGGGCGCCGACCCGGCCGGACCGGTACGCCTCCTCGTCCAGGTCGACCACCTCCGCGTCGACCGTCGCCCCGTCGAACGCGGCGGCCGCCGTCCCCGACGCGAACGGGCTGACCCCGAAGCACCCGGAGTACACCTTCACCCCGGCCGGCACCCCGAGGACCGCCCCGCGCGGCCCTGCGTCCAGCACGTCGCGTGCCGTGCCGTCCCCGCCGGCGAACAGCAGCAGGTCCACTCCGCGCAGCGCGGCCACCGCGGCCCGGGTGTCCGCCCCGCCGGTCGTGCCCGTCCCCCGGCCCGGCGGGCGGTGCGCGATCTCGTACGGCACCCCGGCGGCGCGGGCGCTGTCCTCGCCCATGGGGCCCGCGACCGTACGGATGCGGACGTCGGGGCGCCGGGTGCGGAGCGTCCTGAGGGCGCCGGCCGCGCGGGCCGCCGCCCGGGGCACCGCGCCCAGGGCGAGGGCCCTGGCCTGGATGTCCGGGCCGTCGCTGCCCTTGAGCGCGACCGCGCCGCCGAGGCCCGCGACGGGGTTCACGATCAGGCCGACGATCACCGGCGGTGCTTCCGGCAGTAGGCGCGCCAGGTGGGGGACCACTGGTCCGGGTCGTCCAGGGACGTCGTGTCGATCCTGTGGATGGTCTGGTGGTAGGGGGCGTTCCTGACGAACTCGGGGTCCTCGCGGGCCTCCCGGGCGACCTGGGCGAGGATCGCGGCGTATTCGTCGAGGTCCTCGCGGGAGTAGGACTCGGTCGGCTCCAGGGTGAACGGCTCGGGGACCACGTAGGGGTGGTGGCTGGTCCAGTAGTGGACGCCGAAGTCGGCGGCGCGCACGCCGATCTCCTCCGAGTGCACCCCGGTCTCCTCGGCGAGCTCCTGCCAGGAGTAGCGGACCTGTTCCACGCGCCGCTTGTCCGCCCACGGGACGGAGGCGCCGGGGATCCGCAGCACCTTGTGCATCAGGTAGTTGTTGTTGAGGACGGCGGTCTCCGCGACCTCGCGCAGGCCGTCCGCGCCGAGCGCCATCACCCAGGCGTAGGCGCGCACGACGTTGGGCGTGACCCCCAGGAACGGCCGGATCTTGCCGACCGAGCGGGCCGGGGAGCGGAGCGTGTACGTCTCTCCGTCGCGGTCGACCACCGGGCCGGGCAGGAAGGGGACCAGCGCCTCGGAGACCCCGCACGCGCCGGCCGCCGGACCGCCGCACGCGTGCGGGGTCGAGAAGGTCTTGTGCAGGTTGAAGTGGCACAGGTCGAAACCGGCGTCGCGGGCGCGGGTGATGCCGAGGATGCCGTTCGCGTTGGCCTGGTCGTAGCAGGCCAGTGCGCCCGCCTCGTGGACCAGATCGACGAACTCCCTGATCCGCGGGTTGAAGATGCCGGTGTCCTCGGGGTTGGTGATCATCAGGGCCGCGGTGCGCGGGCCGACGGCCGCGCGGAGCGCCTCGATGTCGGGGCAGCCGTCGGCGTCCGGCATCAGGGTGATGACCTCGTACCCGGCGACCTTCGCGCAGGCCCCGTTGGAGGGGTGCGAGAACATCGTGGTGATGACCTGGTCGCGCTGCCCGGCTTCGCCGCGGGAGGCGTGGTAGGCGCGGATCATCGCGAGGTTGGCGTAGATCGCCGCCGAGCCCGCGCCGGGCTGGAGCGAGACGCGGGCCATCCCGGAGATCTCCTTGAGGATCTGCTCCAGCCGCCAGTAGATCTCCAGTACGCCCTGGACGGAGTCCTCGGGTTGTAGGGGGTGCAGCTCGGCGATCTTCGGGTCCCGGACGAAGGTGTCGTTGACCTTGGGGCTGTACTTCATCGTGCAGGTGCCCTGGCCGACGTCGATGTTGAGGTCGGCGCCCAGGGTCTCCTGCGAGAGCCGCAGGTAGTGCCGGACCACCTGGTTCTGCGACAGCTCGGGCAGTGCCGGCGGGGTGCCGCGGCCGATGCCGGCGGGGAGCGCGACGGGCGGCGCGTCCGGGGCGGGGACGCCGATGCCGCGCCGGCCGGGCCGGGACAGCTCGAAGATGATCTCCTCGTCCCAGCGGGCCTGGTGGAAGCGGCGCAGGGCGGGCTTGGGCGCGACCGGCAGGTCCGCGAACGGTTCTCCGTGCGAGCTCACCGGGCGCCTCCGGAGGCCGAGAGGGCGTCCTTGACGGCCGCCGCGAGGGTGTCGATGTCGGCGATCGAGTGCCGTTCGGTGACGCAGATCAGGACCTCCCGGCGCCCGAGCCGCACGCCGCCGTAGATGTTCCGCTCCCGCAGGGCCGCGAGCAGCCCGTCGGCGTCCGGCACCTCGACGGCGAACTCCCGGAAGTGGAAGGACTCCTGGTGGCGGACCCGGGCGCCGGCCGCCGCGACGGCCCGCATCGCGTACGCGGTCCGGGCGAGGATCGTCTCGCCGATCTCCCGCATGCCCTGCGGTCCCATCAGCGCGAGGTACACCCCTGCGGTGATGCCCCACAGCGCGGCCGCCGTCCCGACCCATTCCTTGCCCTCCTCGCGCAGCGCGAAGGAGGTCCGGTCGTAGAAGACGTCGCCGAAGCCGTACTCCCCCGCGACGGCGGTCGGGGCGATGCCGAACAGGCGGGACGGGAACTCCGCGACCAGCCGTTCCTCGTCGCGGCTCGCGATGAATCCGGCCTGGCCGCCGCCGTACTGCTGGTGCATGCCGAGCGACTGGATGTCCCCGCACACGAGGTCGACCCCGTACGAGGCGGGCGGTGCGAGCACGCCGAGCGAGATCGGGTCCGTCCCCACGACGAACAGGGCCCCGGCGCGGTGTGCCAGTCCGGCCAGTTCGCGTCCCCGCGTCTCGATGACCCCGTAGACGTTGGGCGTCTCCACGTACAGTCCGGCGAAGGTGTCGTCGAGGCGGACCTCGCCCGTCTCCCCCGTGGCGGCCACGGGCGCGGTCACCACCTCGATGTCGGGTGCGAGGTAGTCGCGGATCTTGTCGAGTTTGTCGGGGGCGATCGCGGCGCCGACGAGCACCCGGCCGCGGCCCGTGTAGCGCGCGGCCATCCTCAGCGCCGTCCCGGCCGCCTGGAAGCCGTCGTACGTGGGCACGTTGACGACGTCCATCTCCAGGAGTTCGCCCATCATCGAGACGTACTCGAAGAGCGCCTGGAAACGGCCGTGGTCCTCGTACGGCTCGCCCGCGTAGGCGGTCAGGAACTCGCCGCGCCCGTTGACCTCGTCGCACACCGCCGGGACGTGGTGCGGGTAGCAGCCGTGGCCGAGGAAGCTCAGCGCCTCGGTGGTGTCGGTGTTCCGGGCGAGCAGGCCGCGCAGGTGCCGGACCAGGCCCTGTTCGTCGGCGAAGGGGGCGGGCAGGTCGAGGGGGCGGTCGAGCCGGAGGTCGGCGGGGATGTCGCCGTAGAACTCGGCGACGCTCGGTACGCCGATCTCGGCGAGCATCGCGGCCCGGACCTCGGGGCCCGCGTTGGGTATGTACGGATGGGTCACGGCACTCCTCAGTGCTTGAGAACCACGCGCTGCGTCAGAACGACTCGGTACTTCAGGACCACTCGGTGCTTCAGGACACTCGGTACTTAGGACACTCGGTACTTCAGGACACTCGGTACTTCAGGACACTCGGTACTTCAGGACACTCGGTACTTCAGGACCACGGCGTCGCGCGGCGCAAGGGCCACGGAGCCGTGCAGGCGGCGACCGGTCAGCAGGTCGGTCCCCGCGGCGGGGAGGGGGACGGTGGCCTCGGCGGCCCCGTGGTTGAGCAGGAACAGGAAGTCGCCGCGGCGGCAGGCCTCGACGCCTTCCGGCAGGACCGGTGCGGTGATGCCGGCGTCGCCGAGCACCTCGTCCAGGACCGGCGTCAGGTCGTCGGGGACGCAGCTCAGATAGGTCGCGGCACCGCGCCGGGTGACGGCCGGGCGGCCGTCCAGCGGGCCGCCGCGGTAGCGCGCCAGCACCTGCGCGTCGTCGACCTCCAGCCACTCGCTCCAGGTGCGGGCGACCAGCCGGGTGCCGTCGTGCGCCACGAGCTCCTGGGTGCGGCCGTCGGGGATCGGCCAGGGCTCCTCACTGCGCACGCCGAGCAGCGGGCGCAGCGGCCCGGGCGCACCGCCGTCGTGGACCTGGTCGGCGGCGTCCACGACCCCGCTGAAGGGGCCGACGACGAGCCGGCCGGTGAACGAGGCGAGGTTGGCGGCCTGTTCGGCCGTGCACAGGTAGAGGTTGGGGACGATGACGACCTTGTACGAGGACAGGTCGCGGCCGGGAGGTGCCAGGTCGACGTCGATGCCGCGGGCGTGCAGCGGGGCGTACCAGGACATCAGGAGCGCGTGCAGCCGGAGCCGGTTGGACGGCAGCGATTCGGGGGCTTCGAGCCCCCACCAGCTGTCCCAGTCCATGACGAGGGCCACCTCCGCCCGCGTGGTGGTCCCGGCGACCTCGGCCAGCCGCCGCACGTCGGCGCCCAGGGCGAGCGTCTCGCGCCACTGGCGGGTGTCGGTGCCGCCGTGCGGGAGCATCGCCGAGTGGAACTTCTCCGGGCCGTACCTGGCCTGGCGCCACTGGAAGAACATGACGCCGTCGGAGCCGTGGGCGAGGGCCTGCAGGCTGTGCAGGCGCATGACGCCCTGCTCCTTGGGGACGTTGACCTCGCGCCAGCTGACGGCGCCCGGCGCCGATTCCAGGAGGAGCCACGGCTGCCGTTTGAGGGAGCGCATCAGGTCGTAGCTGAGCGCGGCCTTCACGTGAGCGGCCGGGTCGGCGGGGTCGGGGTAGGCGTCGTCGCTGACGAAGTCCTCGGCGTCCGCCCACTTCCAGTAGTCGAGGTGGTGCAGGAGGCTCATGAAGTTGGTGGTGACCGGGACGTCCGGGGTGACGTCCTTGAGGACCGCGCGCTCGGCCTCGAAGCAGGCGAGCAGCGCGTCGCTGGAGAAGCGGCGCCAGTCCAGGACCTGTGCGGGGTTGACCGGGCCTGGGGCCTTGCGGGGCGGGCTGATCTGCGTCCAGGCGGTGTAGTGCTGGCCCCAGCAGGACGTGCCCCAGGCGGAGTTGAGACCGTCCAGGGTGCCGTAGCGGTCTTCCAGCCAGCGGCGGAAGTGCCGTGCGGACTCCTCGCAGAAGCATTCGACGGTGTGGTCGCCGTACTCGTTGCCGATGTGCCACATGGCCAGCGCGGGGTGGTTGCGGTAGCGCTCGGCCATGGCGCGGGCGAGCCGGACGGAGCCGTCCCGGAAGACCGGGGACGAGGGGCAGTAGCCCTGGCGGGACCCGAACTCCAGGCGCGTGCCGGCGGCGTCGACCGGCTGCACGTCGGGGTGCGCGCGGACGAGCCAGGGCGGCGGTGTCGCGGTCGCCGTCGCGAGGTCGGCGGCGATCCCGTGGGCGTGCAGGAGGTCGAGGATCCGGTCGAGCCAGCCGAAGTCGTGGACGCCCGGGGCGGGTTCGAGGCGGGACCAGGAGAAGACGGCGACGGTCACGATGTTCACGCCCGCCTCGGCCATCAGCCGGACGTCCTCGTCCCACACCGTCTCGGGCCACTGCTCGGGGTTGTAGTCGCCCCCGAACAACAGCCCGGGGACCCTGGTCAGGCCCATGCTCTGCTCCCCCTGCCGGTCGAGCGCATTTTGTATTCAGAATTCATAGTGCAGTACTTTGCATACGGTCAAGGGCTATGCTGAGAGTTCGAGAGATCAGGGGGTCCCGATGGCCATCAAGCGCCGTCCACTGCGCGAGGAGATTCGCGACGAGCTGATGGAACGGCTCACCCGTGGCGAGTTCCCCGCGGGCAGCGATGTCAACGAGGCTGTCCTGGCAGCCGAGTTGGGCGTCAGCCGGACGCCGCTGCGCGAGGCGCTGATCACGCTGGCGGGTGAGGGCGTGCTGGAGAGCAGTCAGGGCCGCGGCTTCCGCTTCGCACCGGTCAGCCGCAAGGAGTTCCGCGAACTGGTCGCCATCGTCGCGGCCTTGGAGGCGCTGGCGCTGGAGTCGTCCGACCCCGCGCACCTGCGCACGATCGCCCCGCAGCTGCTGGCGATGGCCCAGGGCTTCCCCGACGCGGTGGCCGAGCACGCGGTGGTCGACCGGCGCGACGACGAATGGCACGGCCTGCTGCTCAGCGGCTGCCCGAACGAGCGCCTGCTGGACCTGCTCACCGGCGTGAAGGCCGGGATGCGGCGCTACGAGAACCTGGTGGTAGCCGAGGACCAGCCGGTGGCCCGCGAGTCCGAGGAGCACTGCGAGATCGCCCGCAGGCTCCTGGACGAGGACCTGGCCGGCGCCATCGAGGCGCTCAGGGCGAACTGGGTGGGCGGCATGGAGCGCATGCTGGCCCACATCCCGGCGGACTAGTACTCCAGCCGTAGATCGTGATCTTCATGGCTGGGCGGCTGCTTGCCGTCGGTAGTGGCAGTCGCGGGCGCGGGCCTGGTGTCGGCGTCGCCAGTGTGACCCGCGGAGTCGGTGCGCGAGGTCGTGGGCCCGGCTGGTCAGGGTGGTGAACAGGCGTTGGATCTCGTTGCAGGTCAAGGGGATCAGGTCGTCGGGGGCGGGGTGGTCGCGGCGTTCGGCGGCTGCGGTGACGGCGAGGAAGGCGTGGGCGAGCATCGCGAGGGTGACCCAGCGGTGCCAGGAGGTCCAGCGGCGGACCTGGTGCTCGTCCAGCCCCGCCAGGCCCTTGCCGGCCTGGAAGGTCTCCTCCACCGTCCAGCGCCGTCCGGCCACCCGCACCAGGTCGGACAGCGGGACGGAGTGGGGTGAGAAGCAGCGGGCGAAGGCGAGTTCGCCGCTTCTCCGGTTGCGGCGGACCAGCAGCCACCAGTGCCCGGCCGGTCGGCGGGGCCGTGGATGTCGGCCTGGGCCCAGTCGTAGTACCGCTCGCCCTTGGCGCCCGCTCCGGCCGAGCGCCGCTGCCAGGCCCGTTTCGGGATCTTCGCCACGATGGCCTTGGCCGGGAACTTCCCTGCCACCGTGGTGACTTGGTGGGTGCTGGAGACTGCCAGGACGTAGCCGGTCCGGCGGTCTTCCAGCGCGGCCCGCAGGTGCGGGTTGTCGCCGTAGACCTCGTCGCCGGCGACCCAGCAGGCGGGCGTTCCCGCATCCAGGGCCCGGGTGATCATCCGAGCCGCCAGTACCGGCTTGGTCGTGAAGGTGAGGTCTTCGGGGATGCCGGCGGTCCGGCAACGGTCGAGGTCGTCGGTCCACGAGCGCGGGATGTACAGGGCCCGGTCGATCGCGGCATGCCCGCAGGCGGCGGAGTAGACGAGGTAGACGGCGACCTGGGAGTTCTCGATCCGGCCCGCCGTGCCGGTGTACTGGCGCTGGACGCCGACCGTGGCGGTGCCCTTCTTCAGGTCGCCGGTCTCGTCGACCACCAGCACGGCTTCGTCATCGGCCAGGTGCTCGACCACGTAGGCGCGTACGTCGTCGCGGACCGCGTCGGCGTCCCACTTCGCGCGGTGCAGCAGGTGCTGCATGCCGTCCGGGGTGGAGTCGCCCGCGTGCTCGGCCAGCGTCCAGCAGTTCTTCCTTGGCAGGTCCGCCAGCAGGCCCACCACCAACGCCGTTGCGTGGCGGCGTGGTTCGACCCGCGCGAACCGGCCCGCGATACGGCCCGTCAGCTGGTCGAACATCGACCGCCACCGGGCAGGCACTACGCTGTGACCTGCGGCCACCGCCTGATCTTCGTTGGTCGACACAACTCACGATGATCAACGGTGGCCGCAGCCGTCTCCGCACCGGCCCCGACCAGCAAGATCACGACCTATGGCTGGAGTACTAGTCGGCCTGCAGGACGAAGAACAGGAAGCACAGGAAGCGCGGCTTGGCCGCGATGGCCTCGGGGAACATCTCGCGGGCGGCGGGATCAGGCTCCGGCTCGCTGATGACCGTAATCCGGAAACCGGCCCCGATGAAAGCCTCGATCATCGCGTGCAGCGGCCTGTTCCACCTGCTCACCAGGGCGGTATGGCCGCCAATGGTCCACTCCACGGTCCATTTGGCGGTGTCGAAGTAGTTGTGCTCGGCCTCGCGACCGGCCTCGCGGTGTATGAGGTTGATGGCAAAGGGATGGTCGACAGATGCGATCAGCCGACCGCCGGGCCTGAGTACGCGTCGCAGCTCGGCCAGCGCCGGCCCCCAGTCCTCCAGATAGTGCAGCACCAGGGACGCCGTTACATCGTCGAATGTGTCATCAGCGTAAGGAAGCGGGCTGCCCAGGTCCGCCACCTGCAGGTCCGCACCGTCGCCGAGCCGCCGCCGAGCCAGCTCCAGCATCCCGGCACTCGTGTCGAAGCCACTCACAACGGCGCCACGGTCGCGCAGCGCGGCAAACAGGGCCCCCGAGCCGCAGCCGGCGTCGAGAATCCGTCGGCCGGCCACGTCTCCAGCGAGGGCCAGCATCGCGGGCCGCTCGTAGTAGGCATTGACCAGGTTGGTTTCGTTTGCGGCCGCGTACGCCTCGGCGAAGCTGTTGTAGTCGTTGGTCTTCGACGGTTCCGCACTCACTGCGGACGGCGAGACCAGCTTGGTGGAGATCGCGTGCTCTTGGCGCTCACTTGAGATCATGGTGCGGGAGACGTGTGCTGCACCAGTTCAGTTCCGGGCCGCTCCCGACGGCCCTCACATCCTTCGAGATCCAACGAGCCGTTCGTTCCCGAGTTCGTCCAGCACCGCCCGGTGCAGCCGACGCCACAGGCCGGCCTCGGTCCATACCGACCTGCACCGAGATCCAACGCCTGTTCACCACCCTGACCAGCCGGGCCCACGACCTCGCGCACCGACTCCGCTGGTCACACTGGCGACGCCGACACCAGGCCCGCGCCCGCGACTGCCACTACCGACGGCAAGCAACCGCCCAACCATGAAGATCACGATCTACGGCTGGAGTGCTAGGCCGGAAGAGACGAGACGGCTCGGTACGGCGACGGCCGCCGGCCGGGCACGCGGTGTCGGCCCGCCCTTGCGAGAGGGCGGGCCGACTGCTGCTGCGGGGTCAGAACTCGGTCGTGACCTTGACCTTGGCGAAGCCCTTCTTCGCGTACAGGCTGAGGTAGACGTAGCCGGGCTTGGGGTTCTTGACGGTGAGGGTCTCGGCGTTGCCGCTCTTGACCGAGCGCTTCGTGTACGCGCTCTTGGACGCCCACGTGGTCGGGTTGTAGTAGAGGTCCGCGTTGCCGGTGCCGCCCGAGACGGTGATCTTCAGGGCGGAGGTGCCGGCCGGGACCTTCAGGTAGAAGTAACGGTGGTCCCCGGTGGGGGCCTTGATGCTGCTGCGGTAGCAGTTCGCACCCATGACCTGGGGGTTCGGGTCCGTGCACTTCGCCAGCAGCACGCCGAACTTGGTCGTGATCTTGACGTTGGCGAAGCCCTCCACCGCGTGCAGGCTGATGAAGACGCGGCCCGACGGGTTCTTGACGGTCAGGGACTCGGTGTTGCCGCTCTTCACCGAGCGCTGCGTGTAGGCGCTGGTGGTGGCCCAGGTGGTGGGGTTGAAGTAGAGGTCGGCGTTGCCGGTGCCGCCCGCGACGGTGATCTTCAGGGCGGGGGTGCCGGCCGGGACGTCCAGGTAGAAGTAGCCGTAGTTCCCGGTGGTGGCGGCGACGTTGGAGCGGTAGCAGTTGTCACCGAGGACGCGGACGTCCGGGTGGGTGCACTCGGTGGCCGGGCCGGTGGCGGCGACGGTGACCGACTTGCCGGCGGTCGCGGTGGCGCCCTTGTTGTCCGTGACGGTCAGGCGGACGGTGTAGGTGCCGGCAGCCTTGTAGGTCTTGGACGGGTTGGCGGCGGTCGAGGTGCTGCCGTCGCCGAAGTCCCAGGCGCGGGAGGCGATGGTGCCGTCCGCGTCGGTGGAGGTGTCGGTGAGGTTGACGGTCAGGCCGTTCACCGCGGCGTTGAAGCCGGCCACCGGGGGCTTGTTGGTCGGCGGGTTGGTGCCGCCACCGCAGTCGCCGGCGGCGCACTTGGCGAGCCAGGCGGCGAAGTCGGCGTCGTAGCGGGTGCCGATGGTGGAGGTGAGCAGGGTGCGGGCGGCGGCCCAGTTGCCCGTGCGGTAGTGGCCGAGCAGGGTGGTGACGTCCTGCGGGTGCGACTGGATCATGTAGCGCACGGCGAGGTAGCCCCACCGGTAGACCCGGTCGGCGTCGGAGTTGTCGTAGGTGGTGTCGAACAGCGTGCTGAGCTTGTACGTGTTCTTGGCCGCCTCGGCGATGGCGCGGTCGTTGACGACGTTGAGGTAGTGGTACGAGACGTACTCGGCGGAGCCCTCGACCCACATCACGGTCGGGGTCTTCATGCCCTCGTTGAAGTCGCCGAGCATGTTGTAGCGGCCGTCGAGGTAGTGGGTGTACTCGTGGTTGAGGTTCCAGATCTGGAACGTCGGCCGGACCCACTCCGCCTCGTACGCGATGAAGCGCGGCAGGTTCCCGGCCGCGGCCGGGTTGCCCTCCAGGTACATGCCACCGTTGTCGGTGCTCATGTCGAAGATGATGCCGGCGTACGTCTTGTAGTCGGCGCTGGAGTCGAACACCACCATTTCGAGGGTGGTGTTGTTGTCATTGGCGACCGGGCCGCTGTCCTTCATCACGTTGTGGAAGAAGGCGTCCTGGTTGGCGACGCTGGTGCACGTGGCGGTCAGGTCGGCGGCCGCGATCTGCTGGGCGACGATCCGCAGCGAGGGGCTGCACGTGTGCTTGACCGTCAGCACCGCGTCCTTCACCCGCTGCGGCAGGTTGCAGGTGTTGTAGTAGGCGCAGTTGTCCGCGTCGTACTCGGTGGTCATCTCGGCCAGCGGGACCCAGAGCTGACCGCTGGCGCCGGTGATCGAGCCGCCGTCGAGGAGCTGCTTGACCAGCGGGCGGACGGTGGGCTTGACCGCCGCGTGCTGGAGGAAGCGGCCGAGCTCGCGGCCGGCGTTGGCGGCGAGGTAGGACTTCGAGGTGCCGAGCAGGTCCTTGTGGGCGACGGCGAAGTCGCGCAGCACGGTGAAGAGGCTCGGGTCGGCCTGCACGGCCGGGAGGAACTCCGGGGTCTGGTGGCCGCGGAACAGGATGGTGTAGCTGTTGTTGACGGCGGCGACCATCGACCACGAGGCGTCGTAGGACGAGTTGTAGCCGGTCAGCAGCCGCTTGACGACGTCGAGGTAGCGGGCGTTCTCCTGCGCGCTGTCGACCAGGATGACCGCCTCGGCCAGGGTCGCACCGTTGGCCTCGGTGACGTCGCGGGAGCGCGGCGCGGAGTGGAAGGCGTCCAGGGCGCCGCGGATCGAGCTCTTCAGCGCCGGGCCGTACTCACCGACGGTGGGCTTGTTGTACCACTGGACGAAGTAGCCGGCGCGCAGGAACAGCACCAGCTGGCCGGTCGAGGTGCTGTTGTCACCGGGGTAGCTGAGGGAGTTGGCGCGCATCGCGTCGGCGACCGACACCATCTGCGCCTCGCGGAAGGCGGCCTTCGCGTCGGCGCCCTTCAGCAGGAACAGCGAGTTGATGCAGCCGATCTCGGACGCCTTGATCTGCTGGACGAGCGCGCTGCCGGTCTTCGAGGTGAAGTCCGCGACGTTGCAGGCGGCCGCGTCGAAGGACGCGCCGGCCCACGATCCCTTGGCGTCCTTGCGGTGTTCGGTGCGCGCCGCGTCCTTGGCGGCGGACCGGAGGGGGGCGCGCTGCGAAAGGTCCGCGTCCGGCCGGGCGGCGTGCTCGGCCTTCAGGGCGTCGGCGGCGGCCATCTCCGCCGAGGGCTGCGGAGCGAGGCCGGAGTTCCGGAACGGGGCCGGGGCGGGGGCGGGGGCCGTCGCCTCGCGCGCGAAGGCCTGCCCGGCGGGGGCGAGCATCGTCACGCCCAGACAACAGGCCAGGGCTGCTATGAGGGGCCGGACGCGGCCCTTGGTCGTGGGGGAACTACGCATGGGGATGGGCCTCCGAGCGGCCTGCGGGCCGTGTTGGGAACACGGCGGGTGTGGGGTAACGGCACGCGACGGCGACGGGAATTGGCGCAAACCCGGCGCTGTCGTGAGCACGGCAATCAGTGTGCGATGTAACATGGCACACATCACATGGTGCTGAAAAGGGTCTGGGTTGGCTCTTTTCGATACCGCGACGGCGGACCGGGGCCCGGCGCCGTTCACCGCCCGGTCGTGGCGCGTTAACGGACCACGCCGTTCCGGCCGGCGCGATCCGGGCCGAAGGGCATACGGAAGCCCCGCCTCCGGAGCGGGGCGGGGCGGTCTGCTTACCTGCGCGGCGCGCGAAATCCCTGGTCAGCGCCGCACAGTCGGGCCGGGAACGGTCTCAGGAACGCGCGCCCGAGCACACGCGGCCGCGCGGCGAGGCGGAACTCCCGGGAGCCCCGGGGCTCGTGAGGCCGCGGATGACGAACGTGACGCCGTCCTCGATGGCCGCTTCTCGCTCCTCCTCGGAAAGATCGGCGCGCGGCCCGAGCAGGAGGAGGGACAGGCCGTGCACGCCGGCCCAGGCGTTGAGGGCCGCCGATTCGACGGGCTCGGCGAGGTACCCGGCGGCGGCGACCGCGGCGAGCGATTCCTCCAGGATCCGGAACGGACCCCGCCGGGGGGCCGCGGCGGCGCCGGTCCCGGCCGAAGCGGCCGCACGGGACGAACCGGGCGCGCCGGACACCCCGGCCGCTTCGTGGCCGCCGGCACCCGAAGCAGCGGCGGTCGGCGTACCGGCACCCGACGCGCCGGCCCCCGCACCGCTCTGTCCGGCCGGGAACGACGTCGCGAACAACCCCGGATTGGCCAGCGCGTAGCGGATGTACGCCTCCCCCACGGCGTGCAGCCGGTTCACGGCATCGGCGCCGCCGGCCCCGGTGGCCCCGCACCGGCCCGATTCGGCGTCCATGGCATCGGCGAGGACGCCCCGGGCCTGCCGCGCCACCTCCCCCACCAGGTCGGGGAGCGAGGCGAAGTGGCGGTAGGCGGCGTTCGGCGAGACGCCGACCCGGCGGGCCGCCTCGCGCAGGACGATGGCCGACGGGCCGCCTTCACGGGCCAGTTCGACTCCGGCCTCCACCAGGGCCGCCCGGAGGTTTCCGTGGTGGTAGGTCTCCCGGTCGGCAGTGGTCTCTGGAGTCATGCCCTCGTGTATACGGCGTGAACACGCCGCTCACAAGCCGCAGTCGGCGGCTGGAACTCCCTCCCACGGGGTACGTCCGGGACGGATTCCCTTACCCCACAGGGGTGTTGACGCTGTCCACACGCGGTCATAAGTTCACAGCGTCCACATCGCGGGCCGCGGCTCCCACGACGACGCCCGCCTTCCTCGACAGGTCGGGATCTCCCATGCGCAGCAAGACACTCGTCCGCCCGCCCGCACCCCGCACCACACCGAAACCGGCCGCCGGAGGCCGGGTCAGCTGGACCGTCGTCCTCCTGTCGTCGCTCGCGATCGTCGGAGTCACCCTCGCCACCTACGCGCAGGGCCGTCTGCCCATCGACAGCTCGGGAGGCGGGCTGTCCTCCACGTACGCCGACCGCCCCCTGGCCGTCCAGATCGTCTTCTACGTCCACGTCGTGACGGGCTCGCTGGCCCTGCTGCTGGGGCCGTTCCAGTTCTCCACGGCGCTGCGCCGCAGGTCCCTCGCCACCCACCGGTGGGTCGGACGCCTGTACGTCACCGCCATCGCCGTCGCGTCCACGGCCGCCTTCGTCATGGCGTTCTTCAGCTCCATCGCCTTCAACGGCTTCTTCGGCTTCGGAAGCCTCGCCCTGCTGTGGGCGTGGACCACGTGGCGGGGATACCGCGCCGTCCGCGAAGGCGACCTCGACAGCCACCGCGCGTGGATGATCCGCAGCTTCGCCCTCACCTACGCCGCGGTCACGCTCCGCACCTGGCTCGGCGTCCTCATCGCCCTCCAACTCCTCGCCTCCGGCGGGGACCTCGACGGCGAACAGGCCTACGACACCGCCTACGGCGTCCTGCCCTTCCTGTGCTGGCTGCCCAACATCGTCGTGGCGGAGTTCCTCGTCCGCCGCCGCGGCCTGCCCTCGTACCGGCTCTGTCCCGCACCCGCCACGGACCCCACCCCGGACCCCCACCGGACCACCACCTGATCCCCGCCCGGGGCGCGGCTACCCTGTCCGTCATGATCACTTCAAAGGACCGGGATCCGGACGACACCGGGGTGGCGATCGCCGCGGCGCAGGCCGGAGCGGACGTGGTGCGCGCCCTGTACGGGCGGCGGCTCGCCCGCATCGACAAGGGCGCCGGGGACTTCGCCACCGAGGCCGACCTCGCGGCCGAGCGGGCGATCCTGGACGTCATCCGCACCGCCCGGCCCGGCGACGCGGTGCTCGGCGAGGAAGGCGGGCACCAGGGCCGCGCCGGCGCCGTGCGCCAGTGGCTGGTCGACCCGCTGTGCGGCACCCTCAACTACGGCGTCGGCAACATGCTGGTGGCCGTCAACGTGGCGATCCCGGGCGGCGCGGCGGCCGTCGCCGACCCGTTCAGCGGCGAGGTCTTCTTCACCGACGGCACGACCGCACGGGTGCGGTACGACGGGTCGGACGAGCCCCTCGCGCCCACCTCAGCCACCCGGCTGGTCGACGTCAACCTCGACCCGCCGTTCCCCAGCGCCCCCGGCTTCCGCGCGGTGGAACTGCTGGCCCACCCCGGTTTCGCCGAAGGGTTCCGGCCGCGCGTCGTGTCCACGACCCTCGCCCTGGCGTGGGTGGCCGCCGGCAAGCGCGCCGCGTACGTCACCGACGGCGGCGACCTGTCCGGCAGCGTGCACTTCGCCGCCGGCATAGCCCTGTGCCGGGCGGCGGGCTGCGTGGTCACCGGAATCGACGGCGCGCCCCTCGGGGACGCCGGCCGCGGCCTCGTCGCCGCCGCCGACGCCGACTCGCACGCACGGCTGATGTCGCTGATCGGCAACCGGACCCGGACCCCGGCGACCACCGTGTGACACCGTGGACCGGTGCCGCGCGGTGGCCGAAGTGCCGTCACACCAGCACGCGTTCGAGATACGCGTCCGAGAAGAACTCCGCCGGGGACGTGACGCCCGCCGTCATCCTGGCGAAGCCGTCCATGGCCGGGCGGCTGTGCGAGACGGCGGCGAGCAGCCGGGCCAGTTCCGGTGGCGGCGGGTCCAACGCGGCGAGCTGGGCGGTGAATTCGTACATCGGCAGGACCTGCGCGTCCCGTGTCTCCTGGTACTCCTTCATGGCCGTGTCGAAGGTGCGCCGGCCGGTGAAGGTCTCGTCGAGCGCCCGGGCGCACAGTTCCGCGTCGCGGAAGGCGTCCTGGATGCCCTGGGCGGTGATGAAGTCCTTCAGGTAGCCGGCGTCGCCGACCAGGGCCCAGCCGGGCCCGTACGGTCTGCGGAGGTGGCCCGGGACCGCCATGCCCACGAGGCGTTCCCCGCGCGTGGCCGAGGCGATCCGTTCGGCGAACGCCGGCACCAGGGCCAGGGTGGCGAGGTAACCGCCTTCCACGTCGGCCCGGTTGGCCTTGAAGTCGCGCATCGGCAGGCCGCAGATGACCACCGTCCGGTCGTCGTTGGTGGGCCACGCGGCGAACGCGCGGTCGGGCCGTACGTACGTCTCGAAGCGGCCGTGCATGGGCAGCCCCGTCCAGTAGGCGTAGTAGCTGCACTGGAGCTTGGGCTTCGTCGCGTACTCGGGCGCGCCGGCGGTCCGGGCGACGAGGGAGTGGATCCCGTCGGCGCCGACGACGACCCGGGCGTACTCCGTCACGCTGTCGCCGCCGGGGCCGTGGCCCCTGATGCCCGTCACGCTGTCGCCCTCGATCACCAGCTCCTCGACGGTGAAGCCCTCGCGGACCTCCGCTCCGGCCTCCCGGGCCGCGTCCACGAGGATCGCGTCCAGGACCGTACGCCGCGGGGCGTACGCGGCCCGGAACCCGTCGCCGGCCGGCGATCCCTCGATGGTGAACGGCCCGAAGTCGAAGGCGTACGTGTCGATGGGCGGGCAGCCGCTCGCCACCACCCGGTCCAGGAGCCCCCAGCGGTCCAGGGCCGCCAGGCCGGGCGGGTGGACCAGATGGGTGGAGACCGTGTCGCTGGGGAATTCCGCCCGGTCGACCGCGAGCACCCGGTAGCCGCGCCGGGCCAGGAGCATCGCGGTCGGCGCGCCCGCGCACCGCGCCCCGATCACGAGGGCGTCGTAGGTGTGGTTCGTCATGACGCCGCCTGCCTCTCCGTCCGACGGGCCCGGCGGTCGGGCCCGCCAATGGGTCCGTACGGTGAAAACGGTAGGCGGCGGGCCCCGCGCACCGCGTCCGCAGAACGTCCACTCCCGGGCATGGGTCATTCTTCCCGGGGGGTCCGGGGGCGGGGCGCGGGTGGTCCGCGGGGCCGGCGCGGTCCGGGGCGCGGCGGGCCCGCGGCACGCCCGGGTGTCAGACGAGGCCGTGCCGGTGGGCGTACGCCGTGGCCGCCGTACGCGACGGGACGCCGAGTTTGGTGAAGATGTTGCCGAGGTGACGGGCGACCGTCTTCTCGCTGAGGAAGAGGGCGTCCGCCACGTCCCGGTTCGACTTGCCCACCGCCACGTGGCGCAGCACCTCCAGCTCGCGGGGAGTGAGCAGCCCCGCCGCCCGGGCCGTGGCCGTGTGGACGAGTTCCTCGGCGCGCGTCAGGTCCGGGCCCGCGCCCAGCTCGCGGAAGGTCGCCTCGGCGGCCTCGGTCTCCAGCCGCGCGGTGACCTCGTCGCCGGTCTCCCGGCACGCCAGGCCGACGAGCAGGCGGGTCCGGGCCGCTTCGTACGGCGCGTCGAGGTCCCGGAAGGCCGCCACCGCGGGGCCGAGCAGCGCCTGGGCTCCGCGCGCGTCACCGGTCGCCAGCAGGACCGCGCCCATGGCCCGTCCGCTCAGCGCGTTCAGCAGGGCCGAGTCCAGGGCCTCGGCGGCCGCCGCCAGTTCCTCCGCGGCCGTGCGGGCGTCCTCGGGCCGGTCCGCGGCCAGCATGATCTCCACGTACGCCGGCAGGATCCGGCAGCGCAGAGTGCGGTCGCCGGCCGCGTCGAGCGCGGTGCGGATCGCGCGTTCGGCGGCCGGCGCGTCCCCGGTCGCGAGCAGCTTCAGCGCGACCCCGGGCTGTGCGGGGTGGCCGAGCCTGCTGGCCTCGCGGTAGGCGCGCTCGGCCTCCTCGTACTCCCCGCGCATCCGGTGCAGCTCGCCGCGCTGGTAATGGACGGCGTCGGCGGACTGCGCGGCCGGTGTCGCCGCCATCCACCGGCAGGCCCGGTCCGCCTCCTCGAGGGCGTCCGTCCAGTCCCCGTGCAGGCGCATGATCTCGACGCGGTGGGCGAGGCAGACGCCCCGGTACGGGACCAGTTCCTGCTGCGCCGCGCACCAGCGGGACAGCTCGGCCGTCCACTCCCGGGCCCGCCGCAGGTCGAAGGCCTCGTGGCAGGCCGCGATCACGGCGCAGTAGGCCAGCCCGGACACGATGGGCGACACCTCGCCGGCCGTGACCGCGACCATGGCCTCGTCGAGGAGCCGGATGCCGTCCGCCGTCCGGCCGAGCCGGATCAGGCTCTCGCCGATGGACACCAGGGAGAAGTTCATGAGGTCCGGATCCCCGAACCGGGTCGCGCAGGCCAGCGCCTCCTCGGACACGGCCTCGGCGCCCGCCATGTCCCCCACCAGGTAGCTCTGGAGCCCGCCCAGCGCGAGGAGGTACCCCTCTTCGACGCAGTCGGGCGGCCCGGTGCCGAGCAGCCGCCGCGCCCGGGCCGTCCAGCCGGCGCTGCGGGACCGCTCGCCGCGCAGCAGCAGGTCCAGTCCCAGCCAGAACGCGCAGCGGACGGCCCGGGGCACCTCGCCCCGGGTCAGCCACGCGTGGTGGGCGCGGGTCCACAGGTCCTCGCTCTCGGGGCCCCTCCCGGTCAGGTGTGCGGCGAGCGCGAGCCGTTCCAGGTCGTCGGCGTCGAGGGGCCGCTGCCGGTCGGCCTCCGACAGGATCGCGAACACCTCGCCCCAGGCGTGCCGCGACCACGCCTCGCCGGCGGACTGCGGCTCTGTGGCTGGCTCCATACACCGAGTCTCCCAGCCCGCCCGCCGGCCGCACGTCGCGCCGGGGTGCGCGCCGGATGCGCCCGGGTGTGCCGGTGTGCGCCCTTGGGGCGCCGGTGGGCGCTGCCTAGTGTGGTGGCCGGGGAGGTTTGCCGGGTCGCGGCGTCCGGTGCGGTGCATCGCAAGGCGGAGGACCGCGGCTGCGGCCACCGCGCCCACCGGCCCGGCCGGCCCGCCCGCCCACCGTCCGTACATGACAGCCAGGAGAAGACCGTGGCAACCGAAGCCGCCCCCGGAACCGGCGGCCGGCGGCCTGTTCCCGAGCTGGAGCCCGCCGTCGTGGAGCGGTGGCGGGCCGAGGACGGGGAGCCGGCCGCGCTGATGGCCGTGGCGCGCGAACGGCTCGGCGGGATCGCCGCGTTCCGTCTCGGGCCGCGGCCCACGGTCCTGGTCACCGACCCGCATGCCGTCCAGCACGTGCTGGCCCTGCACCCCGACCGGTACGTCAAGCGCTCGCACCGCGCCCGGCTGCTGATCGGCGACGGGGTCCTCGCCGCGACCGGGGAGGAGTGGAAGCGGCAACGGCGGCTGCTGCAGTCCCAGTTCACCGGGGTCGGGATGCGGCGCTACGAGCAGCGCATCGCGGCGGCCGCCCGCACCACCGCCGCGCGCTGGGCCGCGTACGCCCGTACCGGAGAGGTCTTCGACCTCGGCCGGGAGATGCGGCGCTTCGCCCTCGACACCATCTGGCGCTCCCTCACCGGACACGCCCTCGACGACGCCACCGAACGCGAACTGACGGCCGTGGAACGGGTGGTGGCCGCGCTGCCGACGCTGCCCGCCGACGCCGTCGACGCGCAGGCGGCCGTCGCGGCCGACCTCGCCCGGATCGACGCGGTCGCCCGGCACGCCGTCGAGGCGGTCCGCACCGGCGGCGCCGGCCCGGCCGGACCGGGCCTGCTGCACGTCCTGATCGGCGCCTCCGCGGAACGCGCCGAGTACACCGACCGGCTGATCCGCGACGAGCTGGTCACGCTGCTGGTGGCCGGCCACGAGACCACCGCCACCACCCTGACCTGGCTCTACCTATTGCTCGACCATGCGCCCGCGGCCCGCGAACAGGCGCTGGCCGCCGGGCCCGAGGGCTCCGCGCGGCGCACCGAGGCCGTGCAGGCCCTGGTCCACGAGACCCTGCGGCTCTACCCGTCCGCGTGGATCCTGCCGCGGCACGCCGTCGAGGACGACACCCTGGGCGGCTTCGCCGTCGACGCCGGCACGGACATCGTCGTCTCGCCGTACCTGGTGCACCGCGACCCGGCGCTGTGGCCGGATCCCGAGCGTTTCGACCCGGCGCGGTTCACCACCCCGGGCGGCCGCCCCTCCCACCCCGGCGGGTTCCTGCCCTTCGGCATCGGGCCGCGCGCCTGCCTGGGCCTGCGGTTCGCGCTGCGCGAGTCGGCCGTCCTCCTGGAACACCTGCTGCCGGCCCACACGGTGGCGTTCCGCTCCCGGCCCGCGAAGGTCGCGTACAGCATCACGATCCGGCCCGACGGCCCCACGCCCGTCACGCTCACCCCCGCGCGCTGACGGGTCGCGCGCCGGAAGCACACCTCGCCGTGCAGCCTTAAAGGACTGTTCATACTCCTGTGACCTGCGGGTTCACAAACGGGCCGGGTGCGCCACCCGCATGCTGTACACATAGAGGTCTGGACCAATTAGGTCACGCCAATCCCGTGTCTCAATCGGGACGTTGGGCCCCACTTGGCTAAATGGTCTATACCTGTGCCGCTACAGTGGGCCACCTGAAAAGGGCAGATGCACAGCCGTGGGGGGCTTTATGACCTTTCATCATCTTCCGCAACCTCCTTCCGACGAAGAGCTCTACTGGTACTTCGGCCCGCAGCGCCGCTGGGTCCTCATCAGCAGCTCGCTCGCCTTCGTGTTCACGGCGGCGACCATGTTCACCTTCGCGCTGCGGACCCCGGCCCTGTGGGCCTTCCTCGCCGTCCTCGCCATCAACGTCGTGGCGCTGGCCCTCTCCTCCGTCAACAGCCTGCGCCAGCGCCGGCTGACCCGGCAGTCGCACGAGGTGCTCTTCCACGCCTGGCGGCCCGCCGAACTGCCCACGGTCGACCTGTACCTGCCGACCTGCGGCGAACCGCTTCCCGTCCTGGACAACGCCTACCGCGCGGTCGCGGCCGTCGACTGGCCCGACGCGCTGACCGTCTGGGTCCTCGACGACGCCGACCGGCCCGAAGTCGCCGCGCTGGCCGCCGCGTACGGCTACACGTACGTCGTGCGCCCCGACCCCGGCCACCTCAAGAAGGCCGGCAACCTCAACCACGCGCTCACCCTCAGCAGCGCCGAGTACATCGCCATCCTGGACGCGGACTTCGCGCCCCGCCCCGACTTCCTGCGCCATCTCGTCCCGTACCTCGCCGACCCCGCCGTCGGCATCGTGCAGAGCCCGCAGTGCTTCGACACCGACGAGGGCATGGCGTGGATCCAGCGCGCCGCCGGCTCGGCCCAGGAGTGGTTCTTCCGCTGGATCCAGCCCTCCCGGGACGCCAGCAACGCCGCCATCTGCTGCGGCAGCAACGCCGTGTACCGGCGCAGCGCCATCGACCTCGCCGGCGGCTTCGCCCGGCTCGACCACAGCGAGGACCTGTACACCGGACTGGCCCTCCACGCCGAGGGGTTCCACACCCTCTACCTGCCGGTCCTGGTCGCCAAGGGCACCTCGCCCGACGAGGTCACCTCCTTCGTCAACCAGCAGTACCGGTGGGCGATGGGCAACCTGCACCTCCTCGGCACCCCCGTGCTCCAGCGCATGAAGGCGCCCTGGCGGATGCGGCTGTGCTTCTACGAAGGCGTCGTCGGCTACCTCACCACGGCGGTGAACACCTTCGCGGCGCCCCTGCCCCCGCTGGTGATGATGTTCTGGTACCCGGACCACATCAGGCCCTGGCACGTGCTCCCGCTGCTCGCCCCGCTGTGGCTCTGGCACGTCCTGCTGCCACGGATCAGCCGGACCCGCTGGCGGATCGAGGTGATCCGCGCGAACGTCCTGACCAGCGTGGCCGCCGCGACGGCGTTCCTGCACACCCTGCGCGGCCGCAGCGCCGCCTGGGTGCCCACCGGCGCCCGGCAGCAGGCCGCCCGCGGCGGGATGGCCCGCCGGGTGGTGGCGGTGTCCCTGGTCTGGCTGCTCCTCTCCAACGGCGCGGCCGCCGCCGGCCTCGCGCTCGCCGTGGCCCGCAACGGCTGGGAGCCCAATTGGGGGCTGCTCCTCTACCTCCTCGTGCAGTGCCAGATCAACGTCCCCCTGATCCGGGACCTCGCGGCCGAACTCCGCCCGCACCGGACACGGACCCCGGTCGCGGAGCGCGCGCCCGCCCCGGACCGGGGCCTGCGACCGGCCGCCGCCCGCACGAGCACCCGGGTACGACTCGCCCTGCTCCCCCGTACCGGCATGCGGCCCCGCCGCTGGCCCGAGACCCTCGCCGCCTCCGCGGTCCTCCTGCTCACCGGCCTGGTGGCATCCGGGTGGGTCAACCCGATGCTCCCCTGGCTGAGTTGAAAGGCGTCACCACCATGCCGTTCCCCGTGGCACCCGGCCCTCGCCGGCTCCGCAAGGCCGCCGCCCCGCCGCCCGGCCCCCCGGAGTCCGCAGCCCCCGAGTCCGCAGCCCCCGAGTCCGCGGCCCCTGCCGGAAGATCCCGCTCCGGCGGACCGCGCCCCGGCGGCGAGTCCGGGCCCAGCCCGCACCGCTCCGTCTTCCGTCCCGACATCGAAGGCCTGCGCGCGGTCGCGGTGCTGGCCGTCCTCGCCTTCCACGCCGGGATCCCCGCAGCGACGGGCGGATTCGTCGGCGTCGACATCTTCTTCGTCATCTCCGGCTACCTGATCACCGGCCTGCTGGTGCGGGAGGCCATCACCACCGGCCGGATCCGGCTCGGCGACTTCTTCTCCCGCCGGGCCCGGCGGCTGCTGCCCTCCGCCGCCGTGGTGCTCGCCGTGGTCGCGGTGGCCGGCGCCTGGCTGACCGTACCGCTGCGCCGCGCCGACCTGGAGCACGACGTCGTCGCGGCCGCCCTGTCCTTCGCCAACTGGCGCTTCGTCGGACAGCAGACCGACTACCTCGCGGCCGGGCACGCCCAGAGCCCGCTCCTGCACTTCTGGTCCCTCGCCGTCGAGGAGCAGTTCTACCTGGCCTGGGGCCCGCTGCTCGCGGTGATCGTGCTCTTCGCCGCCGGGGCGGTCCGGCGCGGCCGGGCCGTACGCGCCGCCGTGGCGCTCGTCGCCGCCCCCGTGGCCCTCGCGTCGTTCGCCCTGGCCCTGTACTGGACGGACCGGTCCGTATCCCTCGCGTACCTCGGAACGCCGTCGCGGGTCTGGCAGTTCGGCGTCGGCGCGCTGCTCGCCCTGCTGCCGTGGCACCTGATGCGCGGGCCGCGGCCGCTGCGGCTGGTGTGCGGCTGGTCCGGCGCCGCGGCGATCGCCTGGTGCGTGCTCGCATACGACGCCTCGACCCCGTACCCGGGATGCGCGGCGCTCGTGCCGACCCTCGGCGCGGCCGCCGTCATCCTCGCCGCGATACCGGGCCGGGGCGAGCGGAACGCGCAGGGCGCGTACGGCGTCGGACGGCTCCTGGCGGGCCGGGCACCCCGCGCGATCGGCCGGCTCTCCTACAACCTGTACCTGTGGCACTGGCCGGTGCTCGTCCTCGCCGAGGCCCGCTTCGGCACGCTCGGCTGGCCCGCGAAGACCGCGCTGACGCTGGCGGCCGTGCTGCCGGCGCTGGCGACCCTGCGCTGGATCGAGCAGCCGCTGCGCCGCAGCCGCACCGTCTCCGAACTCCCGCGGCGCGGGCTGTCGGTGGGGATCTCGGCGATCGTGCTGCCCATCGTCCTCGCCCTGGTGGCGGGGACCACGACGCTCAACCTGCTCGGCCCGGCGGCCCCCGTGGACGTCAAGGGGCTGCCGCCGGGCGCCGCCACGGGCCCCGCGCTGCTCGCCCGGACGCCCGGCGCCGCGCTCCCGGCCGGCCCGGTCGTGCCGGCCCCGCTCCAGGCGCGCAAGGACTTCCCGCCGGACGGGCCCTGCGAGGTCGCGCCGGCCGTGACCAGCAGTCCGGCCTGCCTGTTCGGGGCGGTGGACAGTCCCGACCGGATCGTGCTGCTGGGCGACTCACACGCCGGGCAGTGGTTCTCCCCGGTGCTGGCGCTGGCGGCCCGCCGGGGCTGGGCGCTCCAGGAACTCGTCAAGCAGGGCTGCCCGCTGCCGCAACTGGCGGTGCACAACCCGCAGCTCGGCCGCGGCTACCGGGAGTGCGACACCTGGCGCGCGGACGCCCTGGAGCGGCTGCGGCAGGGCCCGAAGCCCCGCCTCATCGTGATCGCCTCGCTCAACCGCTACACCGCCGACCCCGGGCGGCTGGCCGCGGGCTGGGAGAAGACGCTGAAGCCGCTGCGGGCGCTGGGGGCGCCGATCGTCTACATCGAGGACACGCCCGTACCCGGTACGGACATCCCGGCGTGCGTGTCGGGCAGCCCCGACTCCCCCGAGGACTGCGCGTTCGACCGGGCGGACGCCCGGCAGCCGGATCCGCTGGCCCGGCGGATCGCCGCCGGGGCCCTGCCCGGCGTGCGGAGCGTCAGCGTGAACCCCGTGCTGTGCCCGGGCGACGGCCCGACCTGCCCGGCCGTGGTGGACCGGATCCTGCTCTACCGGGACGACGCCCACCTCACCAACGCGGCGGCCGTCGTGCTGGCGCCGCGGCTGGAGCGGCTGCTGACGGAGGCGGCCGGACTGCCGGCCCCGGACACGGCGGGCACCGGCGGCGCGCCCGGCGGGCGGGACGCCGACGGTTCCGACGGTGCGGGCGCCACACCCGGGGCGGACGGATGGACCCGGCTGTTGCGCGACGACTTCGACGGCCCGGCGGGCCGTCCCCCGTCCGCGGCCCGCTGGATCCACGACGTCGGCACCTGCTACCCGGGCTGCCCGGCGCCGCAGTGGGGCACCGGCGAGATCGAGACCATGACCGACTCGACGGAGAACGTCCGCCTCGACGGCGAGGGAGCCCTGGAGATCGTCCCCACCCGCAAGAACGGCAGGTGGAGTTCGGGACGCATCGAGACCAGGCGCTCCGACTTCGCGCCGCCGCCCGGCGGCGTGCTGCGGATCGAGGCGTCGATCGCGCTGCCGGACGTGACGGGGGCGAAGGCGGCGGGCTACTGGCCGGCGTTCTGGACCCTGGGCGCACCGCTGCGCGACGGGTACACGGGCTGGCCGGGCGTCGGCGAGATCGACGTCATGGAGTCCGTCAACGGCCGGGACACCGTCTTCGGCTCGATGCACTGCGGCGTCCTCGACGGCGGTCCGTGCCGGGAGCCGGTGGGCCTGACCTCGGGCCCTCAGCCGTGCGCCGGCTGCCGTACGGGCTTCCACACGTACGCGGTCGAAGTCGACCGCGCGCCCGGCGCGGAGGAGGTCCGCTGGTACCGGGACGGCCGCCTCTCCCACCGGGTGAGCGCCGACCGGATGGACCGCGCGACCTGGCTGCGGGCGGTGGACCACGGGCTGTTCCTGATCCTCAACGTGGCCATCGGCGGGGGCCTCCCGCAGGCCGACGGCGGGACCCCGGGGCCGGCCACCGAACCGGGCCACGCCATGCGGGTCGACCACGTCACCGTCTCGACCCGGGAGGGCGCGGCCCGGTAGTGGCGGGCGGGTGGTCACGGCCCGGTAGTGGCGGGCAGTGGTCACGGCCCGGCAGGAGCGGGCAGTGGTCACGGCCCGGCAGGAGCGGGCGGTGGTCACGGCCCGGCCGTCACGGCCACGGCCGGCCGGTCACCTCACGCGCAGGCGTCCGCGCCGGCCTGGGGCGTGCCGGTGCGGATCCGGGGCAGGCCGAAGGCCGCCATCTGCTTCTCCTCGTAGGAGAGGAAGCCGAGGCTGCGGTAGAACGCGGCGTTCTGCCTGCCCTCCGGGGTCGACTCGTGGTCCGTGGACAACAGGAAGAAGCGGCAGTGCACGTACCGCTCCTTGAGGCGCTCCATGAGCGCCCGGCCCACGCCCTGCCGGTGGAACTTCGGGTTGACCAGCAGGTCCTGGACGTAGCAGATGCTCTCGTCGTCGGAGACCGTCCGGGCGAGCCCGAGCAGGTCCCCCGAGTCGTCGCGGGCGGTCAGGACCAGGTGCGAGTTCGCCAGGCCGCGGCACAGCTTGTCGACGTCGCTGGTGTAGCCCACCCACTCCACGGAGTCGTAGAGCTCGAACATCTCGGCCGGGTCGAACACGGTCTCTTCCGCGATGCGCACTGGTCCCCCATCCCTCGGCCCCGGGCCCGGTCGGCCCGGGGCACCGGCGTCGGCTTCCCCCGCATCCTCCATTGATCTTCCCGGGTGGATCAAGTGCGGGCCGGTGGGCTCCGGCCGGCTCCGGCCCGGCGGTCACTTCCCGACGACGCCGTCGGTGAGTTCGCGCGCGATGTCGAGGTGGCCGGCGTGCCGCGCGTACTCCTGGAGCACGTGGAAGAGGATCCACCCGAGCGTCGGGGCCGGCTCGGCACCGGTGCCGTCATCGGCGCCGGCGGGGAAGCGGCCTCCGGTGGCGGCCGGTGTCGCCAGGTCCAGGCCGGCGCAGACGGCGCGGGTCTGCTCGCCGCCGGCGTGCAGGGCCGCGGTCAGGTCGGTCGCCGTGTCGTCCGGGCCCGTGTGCCAGCGCCCGGTGGCGTCCGCGTCGCCGAACGGTTCCGGCACGGGCTCGCCGAGGAAGCCCCAGCGCAGCCAGCGCCGTTCCATGTGGACGAGGTGCTTGAGGAGTTCGAGCGGAGTCCAGCCGGACGGCAGCCGGCTGGTCCGCAGGTCCTCCTCGGACATGCCCGCGATCTTGGCGGTGACGGCCGAGCGCAGGAAGTCCAGGTAGCCGAGCAGCAGCTCACCCGGGTCGGACAGCTGACGGCTCGGTTCGGAAACGGTGGGTCTCATGAGGCAGGAGTCTGGCATCCACGCGGTGTGGTGCCGGCTCCCCGGGGCCCCTCACGGGCGGGGGGACAGCTCCGCCATGGCGTTCCAGCCCTGGCCCGGCACCTCCACGTGGATGATCTCGGGGGTCGTGGCGATGGCCCCGGCCATCGCCTCCATGGCGGTCTTGAAGTGCTCGGACGCCACGTGGACCTCGCCCGCCGCGGAGTCCGTGAAGGCCTCCAGCAGGGTGTAGCTGTGGGGGTCGTCGACGCTGCGCGACCAGTCGTAGAAGAGGTTGCCCGGCTCGTTGCGGGTGGCCCGGGTGAAGTCGTCCACGAGGGCGAGCCAGTTGTCGCTGTGCTCGGGGCGGACCTGGAACCGTACGGCGATGAAGATCATGGGGTTCAGGGTGGCGGGCCCGCCGCGCCGGCGCACGTCCGGCACGCCCCGATTCCGGCACCGCCGGAAAACGCGGCGCCGCGCGACGCTCACAGGAGGCCGGCGGCCGCCTCGGTGACAGCCGCGCGGACGGCCGAGCGGCGGTGCCGGAAGTCGGCGGTCGGCAGGGACACCGACAGGGCGTGCACCGAACCGTCCCCGCGGGGTTCGGGCAGGGCCACGGCGAGGCACGTGTAGGCGGGATCGGCCTCGCCCACGGAGACCGCGAACCCCTGGTCCCGTACCCGGCCCAGCTCCGCCTCCAGCAGCTCGGCGCTGGTGATCGTACGGTCGGTGAAACGGGCCATCCCGTGGTCGGCCAGGTAGCGGCGGCGGACCGGGCGGGGCAGTGCGGCGAGCAGCGCCTTGCCGTGGGCGGTGGCGTGGGCGCGGGCCTCCAGGCCGGGGGTGAAGGGGTTCGCGGTGTCCGTCACGGGCGCGGTGGTGTCCACGACCGTGATACGGCCGTCCCGGTAGGCGGTGTAGTACGCCTCGGCGCCGGTGGCCCGCCGGAGCCGGGGCAGCAGCTCGGCGATGCCGGGGGCGGGTTGCAGGTGCCGCTGGAAGCCGCGGTGGAGTCCGGCGATCCGCGGGCCGGGCGCGTACCCCTGCGGGGTGCGGACGAGGTGGCCGCGCGCCGTGAGCGGGGCGAGCAGGTGGTACACGGTCGACAGCGAACAGCCGGCCCGGCGCGCCAGGGCCTTGGCGCTGACCGGGCCGGGTGCGTCGGCCACGGCGTCGAGCACGGCGAGGGCGCGGTCGACGGACTGCGGACCGGTGAGCGGCATGACGGGGTTCCCCGGGGTTCGAAGGCAACAACCCCCGAGGCTACCGGCCCGCCCGCCACGCCCCACCTGGCCGGTGCCCTGCGGGCGCAGCCCCGCCGGCGCCCCGGGGCGCAACCTCCAGCCTCGCCGGCCGGCAGGCTCAACCCCCTCGCGCAGCCATCCCCAGCCCCACTGGCATACGCAGCACGACGCCCTGCCGGGCAACCTCCAGCCCCGCCGGCGCCCCGGGGAGCAACCTCCAGCCTCGCCGGCGCCCCGGGGCGCAACATCCAGCCTCGCCGGCGTTTGAGGCGCGGGGTTTGGGGCGGAGCCCCAACGCGCAACCCGGCTCAGCCGGGCACCGGGCTCCGCCCGGACCCGCGCCTCGAACGCCGGCGAGGCTGGAAGTGGCCGCCCAGGCAGGGGGCTGCCGCCCGGGCAGTCGACGGGGCTGCAGGGTGCGCCACGGTCGGCCGGCGGGGCCGGGCCGCTCCGGTCAGGGCCGGCCGTCGCCGTGGTCGCGGGCCGGATCGGCGGGTCCCGTGTCGGCGCCGCCGACCGCGGCGTGCCGGCGGCCGAGGAGTTCGGCGAGCCCACGCCGGGTGGCCGCGATGACGACCCGGTCATCCGGCTTGAGCACGTCATCGGGGCGCAGCACCCACCGCAGCTCGGCCGCGCTCCGGGCGGCCCCCTCGCCGCGGCCGAGGTCGGCGCGCCGCTCGCCGGGCGCGGAGGGGTCGAGGGCGACCACCCGCCAGGCGCCGGGGTGGAAGCACTCGCGGACGGTACGCCCCTCCAGCATCGGGTGGCCGGCCACTTCGAAGCCGACGAAGAGCAGCACGCGCCGCTCCACCGGGATGGCGCCGAGGATCTGTCGCCCCAGCATGGCCCCGGCGAAGGCGGGCGCGGCCATGAAGGTGACGCTGCGGCTGCGGGTGAGGGCCGCCGGGTGCGCGGCGCGCAGCGTGCGGTACACGGCGGTGGCGAAGTCGTCGTCGTACAGCCGCAGGACGGCCCGGATGTCGCTCTTCCCGGCGCGGGCGTAGAGGGCCGCCTCCAGGTTGGTGGTGTCGGAGCTGGTCAGCGCGAGCAGCGAGTGGGCGCGGTGTACACGGGCGGCCTCCAGGACGCCTTCCTCGGTGACGTCGCCCATGACGACCGGCACCCGCAGGTTGCGGGCGAGGGCGAGGCCGCGGGCCTCCGGGTCGCTTTCCACGCACACGACGGGGATGTCGAGTTCGCTGAGCCGGGCCAGCACCCGGGTGCCGATCTTGCCGAGGCCGAGCAGCACCACGTGGCCGGACAGGCCGCGGGGCGGGCGCCGCTGCGCGGTGGCCGTGCGGAAGGCCCCGAGCGCTTCGAACGCGGCCGCGACCAGGACCGGCAGCAGGAGCAGGCCGAGCAGTCCGGCCAGCAGCTGGAGCACCTTGCGCTGGGTGGAGTCGCCGATCGCGGGGTCGTTGATGGCGAAGGTGTCGAGGAGGATCAGGTAGGCGGCGTGCAGCGGGTGGTCGCCGGTGGTGAGCCAGGACGCCACGGCGAGGGCGGCGACCGCGCCGGTGAGCGCGCACAGGGCCCAGCGCAGCCGGCGTGAGAACAGCGAGGCCACCGGCAGCAGGGCCGTGCTCAGCCGCGGTCCACCGGGGGTAGCCGGCGCCAGCGGGGTGACCGCTTCCAGGGCGACGATCCCACGGCCTGCGGCGGCGGCCACCGCCCGGTCGTCGGGCAGGAGTTGCGGCCCGCCGTCCGCACTTGCCTCCGAACCCTCCGACCCGGCGGGGTCGTTGGCGGTCGCGGAGAGCAACGCCAGCGTGCACAGCCCCGGGTCGGCGACCCGGCCGGGTTCGGCCGGGGTGCGCTCCACGGCGCGCAGCAGCAGCCCTTCGGCCTGGATGACCTTGCTGGTGCCGGCGACGGCACTGGCCGCGAGGGCGGGCGCCGCGGTGTCCGCGTCGGAGAGCACCGTGGTCACGGAGTCGAGGTCGCGCAGGTCGAGCCCGGGTTCGGCGACGATCGCCGCCTGGTCGAGGAGGGATTCCAGGTGCTGGCCCAGTTTCCGGTTGTAGAGCCGGATGACCAGGCGCAGCCGCGGGTTGAGGCGGCGGGCGAGCAGTGCGGCGCGCAGGTTGGTCTCGTCGTCCTCGTAGACGAGCGCGAGGGCGGCCGCGTCGGCCACTCCGGCGCCGGCCAGTACGGCGTCGTCGGGCTCGGCGGCCTCGATGATGCGCAGGTCGGGTACGGCGGCCCGGTCGGCGGTGGCTGCGCGGGCCCGGGTCATGGGGTTGCGGCCCAGCAGACCGCGGCCGATGCCGGTTCCGGGGCGGTCGGGCCGCCCGACCTGCGGTGGCCGCGGGATCCCTTCGGCGGGCATGACGAGCGTGACCCGCTCCTCGTACACGTACCGCAGTTCCGCGGCGAGCCGGCGGGCCAGTCCGTCGTCACCGCACACGATCATCCGGCCTGCGGGGCCGTCCGGTGGAAACTGCGAGGGTATCGGGGGCACCACCCCAGGATGCCGTACCGCTCGGACAGCCCGGCGCGGCGGCCGCGGTGCGCGGCCCATGCGGGTGCCGCGGCCTCAGAGCACCAGCCGGAGGTCGACGAACGGGACGGTGTCGCCGGGCAGTACGTACCGTTCGACCTCGGTGAATCCGCGGGCGGCGGCGAAGCGCAGGCCGTCCTCGTTGGAGGCGAGCACGCACGTCTCGATGACGGTGGCGCCGAGCGCGCGGGCGTGGGCGAGGGCGTGCGCGTACAGCTCGTTGCCGAGGCCCTGCCCGCGGTGCACGGGGAGGATCCGGGCGATGACCGTGGCCGCGGCGGATGCGTCGGCGGGCGGCCGGACCGTGGCACAGCCGACGAGTTCGCCGTCCCGGTACATCACGTCGAGCCGGTTGCGGCCGGCCCGCTCCCGTACGTCGTCGAGCGACAGCGGTGCGGTGGGGATGACCGTGTTGTGCGCGAACTGCCAGTCCCGCAGCGCGGCCTCGCTGTCGGCCTGCTCGATGCGTAGATCAGTCATCGCAGCAGGAAACCCTCCGGCGGTGGCGGACGTCAACCGGAAACCCGGCGGCGGGCCGGGTCAGCGGTCGACGGGGAGGCCGCGCGGCTCCTTGATCCGCTTCATGATGATCTGCGAGTTGACCTCGGTCACCCCGGTGAGGGTCGTCAGCCGCTCGATCCACAGGCGTTCGTACGCGGCGAGGTCGGCGACCGCGATGCGCAGGAGGCAGCCGGGGCTGCCGAACAGCCGGTAGGCCTCGATGACATCGGGGATGTCCTGGAGGGCCGCTTCGAACGCCTCGACCGTCTCGCGGTCGCGGCGGACCTCGATCGACACCAGCACCTCGAAGCCGCGGCCCACGGCCTCGGGGTCGACGACGGCCCGGTAGCCCTGGATCACCCCGTCCAGTTCGAGCTGCCGCACCCGCCGCATGCACGGGGAGGCGCTGAGGCCGACGCGCTGCGCGAGTTCCTGGTTGCTCAGCCTGCCGTCGTTCTGCAGCTCGCGCAGGATGTGGAGATCGATTCTGTCCATGCCCCCATGATGCGGGGCGCGGCGCGCGGGAGACGGGGGCGCGGCGGGGCCCGGCCACTCGATCCGGTGAGGATGCCGCCGTGGGCGCGGGACGACCGGACCCGAACCGCCTTTAGGCTGCCCGGCCATGAGGATCGCGCTGCCCCTGCTCACCGGGACCGCGGCGGCAGCCGTCGGTTTCCTGACCCTGCCGGCCGTGGCGCCCGCGGCCTGCGTGTCCGGTGAGGCCGAGACCCGGCAACGGAGTTCGGTGGACTCGGGCGAGGTCCGCTGGACCGAGCGCACGGCGTACGACGACGCCCGCAGATGGGCAACCGGCCGGTGGCAGTACCGGGGTGCGCGGATCGGGATCCTCGCGGACACCGCGGGCACGGTCAACGACATGGAGTGGCGGGACTACGACCGGGCCGACGGCCACGGCGGCTACCACCACTTCCGGGGCGGGGTCGCGGAGACCGACTACATCTACCTCAACAAGAGTTACCTGAAGGCGGGTTCGGCGCTCGGGAGCCCCGACAAGCGGCGGGCCGTGGCGACGCACGAGCTCGGCCACGCGGTACCGGTGAGCGGCCCGGCCGGCGGTCAGCCGCCGGCGGATGGCCAGTCCGTGGACGGGCGGTCCCGCGTAGACGGACGGTCGGCCCGCCGGGCGGACGGTCAGCCCGTAGACGGACTTTCAGTCCGCCGGGCGGACGGTGCGCGGGCCCGCGCAGCGGGCGCCGTGGGCGCGGACCCGGTCGCGCAGGGCGCGGTCCGCCGTGACCACGACGCAGTCGCGGTCCGCGTACCGGGCGGCCAGTTCCACGATCAGGTCGTCGCCCTCGCCCGGCGCGGCCTCCACGCGCACCCCGGGGACGGACTCGACCCCGCGGGCCGCGCCCTCGACCACGAGGATGATCTCCTCGTCGGCCCGGCGCTCCGCCAGCCGGTCGCGCAGCCGCTCGGCGGCGCCGTGGCGGTCCCGCCACCAGCCGTCCGGGACCGACCCGACGACATTCGCACCGTCCACGATCAGCACGGTCACTGCGCCACCTCGGTCCCGCTCTCCGCCGTCAAGGCCCACACCGGGCCGTCGGCCGACCCGGGCACCACCCAGCATGCCATCCGGCGCGACGGGCGCGACGCCGTGACCGGCAACCTCCGGCCTGGCCGATGCGGGGGCGCGACATCCAGCCTCGCCGGCGTTGCAGGCGCCAAATCCAGCCTCGCCGGCGTTTGAGGCGTGGGCCCAGGCAGGGCCCACCTCAGCCTTGCCGGTGCCCAGGGGCGCAATTCCCAGCCTCGCCGGCGTTTGAGGCGCGGGGTTTGGGGCGGAGCCCCAACGACCAACCCGGCTCCGCCGGGCACCGGGCTCCGCCCGGACCCGCGCCTCAAACGCCGGAGGGGCTGAGGGGTGCGCGGGGTTAGTACTGCAACCGCAGCTGGGGGATCTGGCCTCGGCGTTTGTAGTGGGATCGGCGGGGCCCGATCGCGGGGCTCCGACCTGCCAAAACGATGCGCGATGCGGGCATGGAACCCGGCTATCCCCCTCGAACCACGACTCGACCTGCTCAACCGTCAGCTCATCGGCACACAGATACACCAACGAGCCCCACACCACATCCATCACGCAGATGTGGTTGCAGGATTAGGCTGACCGGATGACAGCTGATCGCACAGCAGCCAAGTACCGCCGCATCCTCGCCCTGGCCGGCGCGGCCGGGATCGCCCTTGCCGGGAGCGCCTGTTCCTCGTCCGGGAGTTCCGGCGGGGCCGCCTCAGGCGGTGAGAGGCTGTCCTACGACCGGGTCGCCTCGACGGCGAAGCAGCTGACGGGTACGTCGGCCTGCCCGTTCGGCCTCGACCCGGCGGCGGCGCTGAAGGCGGCCGGTGCCGAACGGACCGTCACCCCGGCGGCGTCCGGCGGCCACCCCGCGGCTCAGGGGACCGTCGACCCGGGCCGGCCGGCTGAGGCCTGGCCCAGCGGGCAGCCCACGCCGCCGTTTGGGCTCCCCTCCAACCCCGCCGTCCCGCCGCACGCGTCCGTCGTCTGCAACTTCACGGCTTCGGACGCCCCGGTGGAGATCGACCTCTTGGCCGCGTCCGAGGGCGGGGTGGCGGTGAACCTGGCGCTGCCGCAGATCGCCCGCCTCGGCACCCTCCGCACCGCCGAGGTGATGGCGTTCTCCAAGGACAGGCCCGGGATCGGCCAGACCAAGGTCACCCCGGGCCGGGGCACGGTCGCCGTCGCCCGGGTGGCGGTGGCGGGCAAGGGCGACTTGGCGCTCTTCGTCTCCCAGGGATGGCCCGTCACCAAGGCGGACCCGGCCCTGGCCGGCGAGTCGCTCAGGAAGGTCGCCGAGGCACTCGCGGCCCAGCTGCGGCCGTAGGCGGCGCCCGCAGGCGACCCGCCGCGCACTGCTCGCCGCCCGACCGGAGCGAGCCGGTGCGGTATCCGGGAGGGCCGAACCGGAGGTCGTCAGGGCCCGCGGCCGGGGCCGCCTCGGATCCCCGGGTGGCTCCGAAACCGGAGGTCGTCAGGGCCCGCGGCCGGGGCCGCCTCGGATCCCCGGGTGGCTCCGAACGAGTACCGCGACTCGACCTGCTCAACCGTCAGCTCATCGGCACACAGGTACACCAACGAGCCCCACACCACATCCGTCATGCAGATGCGGCTGCAGTATTAGCCAGGATCCGCCCGGAAACGCCTCACGCGTCGGAGGGGCTGGAGGGTGCGACGGGGTCACCGGGCTCCGACCGGTCCCGCGCCTCAAACGCCGGCGAGGCCGGCGTTGCCCCCAGAGCCCCGGCGAAGCTGAAGGGGTCGCCACGGGCAGCCGACAAGGCTGGCCCGGTCAGCCGGCAAAGCTGGGTGTTGCCCCCAGGGCACCGGCGAGGCCAGGGGTCTCCTCCCTGCGGCCGGCCGAAGGCCGGGGGCGGGGCATCGCCGGGGTCAGGCGATTCGGCGGGCGCCTGGGGCAGGGGCGGCGGGGAGGACGCCGGGCTGGCGGTGCCCGGCAGCGGCGAAGGCCGCGTGGACCGCGGCGGCGACCGGATCCGCGGCAGCGGCCGGTACGAGGACGATCACCGAGCCCCCGAACCCCCCGCCGGTCATCCGCGCCCCCAGCGCCCCGGCCGCCAGCGCGGTGTCCACCACCAGGTCCGCCTCCGGGCACGAGACCCGGTAGTCGTCGCGGAGCGAGGCGTGGCCCGCGGTGAGGACCGGGCCGAGGGCTCCGACCCGCCCGGCCTCCAGGTGGCCGACGGCCTCGGCGACCCGCTCGTCCTCGGTGACCACGTGGCGCACCAGCGGTACGAGTTCGGGCGGCAGCTCCGCAAGCGCCGAGGCCAGTTCGTGCGCCGCGAGGTCTCGGAGGGCGGTCAGGCCGAGGAGCGCCGCGGCCTGCTCGCATCCGGCACGCAGGGCCGCGTACGCGCCGTCGCCGAGGTCGTGGGTGACGCGGGTGTCGACGACGAGGAGGGCCAGACCCCGCCCCTCGGGGTCGAAGGGCACCTGTCGCCGGGCGAGCGTACGGCTGTCGAGGTGCAGGGCGGCGCCTTCCGTGCAGCAGACGGAGGCCATCTGGTCCATGATCCCGCACGGCACGCCCGCGAAGGCGTTCTCCGCGCGCTGCGCGATCCGGGCCAGTTCGGGGCCGGGCAGGCCCAGCCCGTACAGCTCGTCGTAGGCGAGGGCCACGGCGCATTCGAGGGCGGCGGACGAGGACAGGCCGGCACCGGCGGGTACGTCGCTGTCGAAGTGGAGGTCTGCGCCGCCGACGTGGTGGCCGGCCTCGCGCAGCGCCCAGACCACGCCTGCCGGGTAGCGCGCCCAGTCCATGCCCGTGCCGGAGGCCAGGTCGGCCACGGCGAGGTCGGTGACCCGGCCGTCGCCGCGGGTGCTGTGCAGGCGCAGCCGGCCGTCCGCGCGGCGGCGGGCGGCCACCCGGGTGGTGTGCGGCAGCGCCATCGGGAGGGCGAACCCGTCGTTGTAGTCGGTGTGTTCGCCGATGAGGTTGATCCGTCCGGGGGCCGCCCAGACACCGGCCGGCGGGTCACCGAACACCTGCCGGAAGGCGCCGGCCTCGGCCTCGCCGGTCACGCGGCGGCCTCCCGCAGCCGCTGGGCGGCCGTCTCGGGGCTCACGTCGTTGATGAAGGCCTCGGTGCCGGACTCGGTGCCGGCGAGGAACTTCAGCTTGTCGGCGGTCCGGCGGACCGTGAACAGCTCCAGGTGCAGGGCGAGTTCGTCGCCGCCGGTGCGGGGGGCCTGGTGCCAGGCGGAGATGTACGGGGTGGGCGCGGTCTGGACGGCGCTGCCGGGTTCCGGGAAGAGGCGGTCGAACCGGCGCAGCAGGTCGAGGTAGATGCCGGGGAACTCGGCGCGTTCGGCTTCGGTGAGGTGGGTCAGGTCGGGGACCCGGCGGTGCGGGTAGAGGTGCACCTCGTACGGCCACCTCGCGGCGTACGGGACGAACGCGGTCCAGTGGTCGCCGGCGGTCACGATCCGTGCGGGGGTGGCGCGCGCTTCGGCGAGCAGGTCCTCGAAGAGGTTGCGTCCGGTGGCGTCGCGGTGTGCGGCCGCGGCGGCGGTCATCTTGGCGGTGCGCGGGGTGGCGAAGGGGAAGCCGTAGATCTGGCCGTGCGGGTGGCTGAGCGTGACGCCGATCTCGGCGCCGCGGTTCTCGAAGCAGTACACCTGGGCCACGGCCGGCAGGGTGGCGAGGTGGGCGGTGCGGTCGGTCCAGGCGTCGAGGACGAGGCGGGCGCGTTGCGGGGTGAGGCCGGCGAATCCGGTGTCGTGTTCGGGGGTGAAGCAGACCACCTCGCAGCGGCCGACGTCGCCGGACAGGGAGGGGAAGCGGTTCTCGAAGACGGCGACCTCGTAGTCGGCGGCCGGGATCTCGCTCGGCCTGCCGTCGCGGGAGGGGCACAGGGGGCAGGCGTCGGCCGGCGGGTGGTAGGTGCGGGTCTGCCGGTGGGAGGCGATGGTGATCCAGTCGCCGGTGGCGGGGTCGCGGCGCAGCTCCGGGCTGCTGTGCACGGGATCGAGCGGGCGCAGGTCGGGGGCGTCGTCGCGGACGGCGCGCTCGTCGGCGTCGTAGTAGATCAGTTCACGACCGTCGGCGAGTTTCGTGATGGTCTTCTTCACCCACCAAGAATAAACAGAACTCGATAAGATTCAACAGAAGTCATCGTGTTATCTTGCGACTCCCATCCCATGTCAGGAGTGATCCAGTGGCCGAGCACGCGGCGCAACTCGCCCACCAGCGGCGGGCCCTGATCCTGGCGGCGGTGCGCCGCGAGGGCGCGGTCCGGGTCGCGGAGCTCGTCGAGCAGCTCGGCGTCTCGGACATGACCGTCCGCCGCGACCTCGACGCGCTGGCACGCCGCGGCGTGGTGGAGAAGGTGTACGGCGGGGCCGTCGCCACCGGTGCGGCGACCGGCGAAGAGCCCGGTTTTGAAGCCAAGTCGGATCTGGAGGGCGCCGCCAAGGCGGCCATCGCCGACGCGGCGGCGGCCCTGGTGGAGCCGGGCAGCGTCGTGGCGGTCTCGGCCGGCACCACCGCGCACGCGGTCGCCGCCCGGCTGCTCGCCGTACCGCGCCTGACGCTGGTCACGAACTCGCTGCCGGTGGCGGACCTGGTGCGGGCCGCGGGACGCGAGCAGGGGAGCGAAGCGCCGACCCTGCTGCTGACCGGCGGCTCACCCACCCCGTCGGCCGCCCTGGTGGGCCCGCTCGCCGACCTGGTGATCGGGTCGCTCCACGTGGACCTGCTGTTCCTCGGGGCGCACGGGGTCTCGGAGCGGGCCGGCCTGACCACCCCCAACCTGGCGGAGGCGCAGACCAACCGGGCCCTGGTGGCCTCGGCCCGCCGGGTGGTGGTCGTCGCCGACCACAGCAAGTGGGGCGTGGTCGGGCTCAGCGGCTTCGCCGGCCTCGACAGGGTCGACACCTTCGTGACGGACGACGGGCTGCCCGCTCAGGCCCGCGCCGTGCTCGCGGACGCCGTCGGTGAGCTCGTCGTCGCGCCCGCGGACCCGGCCCAGCGCGCCGACGGCACCGCCGCCACCCACGGCTGAGGTGCCCGGGATGTTCGGTCCTGTTTGATCAGGAGCGGGTGGCTGCGGTGGCTACGGCGCCGGGGCCGGACCCGACGAGGCCCGGATGACCAGCTCCGGGTCGAAGAGCAGCTCGCCGTTGGGCACCTCGCGGTTGCTGACGAGCGCCAGCACGCTGCGGCCGACCTCCAGCGCCAGCCGGTCGGCGGGCTGCCGCACGGTGGTCAGCGGCGGGTCCGTGAACTCGGTGATGGCCGAACCGTCGTAGCCCACCACCGACACGTCCCCGGGCACCGCCCGGCCCTGTCGGCGGATCCCGCGGATCGCGCCGAGCGCCATGTAGTCGCTGGCCGCCACGATGGCGGTGGCCCCGAGGGCGAGGAGCGGCGCCACCGCGGCCTGCCCGCCCTCCACGGTGTAGGACTGTCGGATCACCCAGTGCTCGGCGCCCTCGACGCCCCACTTGGCCATCGCGTCGAGGAATCCCCGCACCCGCCGGTCGGCGGGCTGGTTCCCGGCCGGCCCGGAGACCATGCCGATCCGCCGGTGGCCCAGCCGCTGGAGGTGGTCGACGGCGAGTTCGGCGGCGAGCCGGTCGTCGGTGGAGAACACCGGGACCGGCACGCCGTCCGCGAACTCGCCGTTGATGCCGACGTACGGCACGCGGCGCTGGCGGAGCAGCTCGTACGTCTCGGTGTCGGCGCCCTCGATCGTGTTGGACGCGGACAGGAAGACGACGGCCGCGATGCCCTTGTCGACGAGGGCGGTGAGGAAGTCCCGCTCCTGCACGCCGCCGGGGAAGGCGGGGCACAGCACCGTCTTCAGGCCGTGCGGGGCGAGCGCCGACTCGATCCGCTCGGCGACGTCCGCGAAGAACGGGTTGGAGACGAACTCGGTGACGACCGCGACCAGTTGGCCTTGGGTCTGGCGCTCGTAGCCGAGCTCGGCCATGGCCTGCTCGACGGCTTCGCGGGTCCTCTTCGACACGCCCTGGCGCCGGTTGATGACCCGGCTGACGGTCGCCTCGCTGACCTGCGCGCGGGCTGCGACGTCGGTGATGCCGACCTTCATCGCGGTCCTTCCGTGATCGTGAGCGACGCCAGACCGCCGCGGGGGACGTCCAGCGAGTGGGGTCCCTCCGGCAGGAACTTCAGCTGATCCTCCATGATACGGCCGTCGGGCCCGTGGACCACTCCCCGCACCCAGGCTCCCGCGCCCCGCACCTCCACCATCACGCGGTCCCGGTCGGAGCCGTTGACCAGGTGGAAGCCGCGGTACGCCGGCACGTCGAGCGGCACCACCCGGTCGCCGTGGACGCTGAACAGGCACTCCCCGTCCGCCGTGGCGCGCACCAGCGGGTACAGCTCGTCCGGGCGGCCGGGCTCGGTCTCGCCGTCGAGGAGCAGCGTGCGGTGCCGGCGCCACTGCCGCAGCCAGAAGGAGACGACCTCACGGTGCGCGGCGGGCATCCGGTCCAGGCGTACGGAGATCTGCGGCACGGCGTGCAGGGCGCCGATCAGCTGCCGGGCCACGGCCTCGGCGGGCGCCTGCGGCGACCACAGCAACATGTCGGAGTGGACCGCTCCGCCGGTGGCGAGCAGGGCGGTGTCGAGGGTGCGGACCCGGTTGGCGGTGGCGTCCGCCGGGCAGTCGAAGGACCGCAGCATGTTCCCGAAGGGGGCCATCCCCGGGCCGGCGTACGGCTGGCGCAGTTCCAGCAGCAGGTCGGGGCGGATCGCGGTCAGGGCGTCGCGCAGGTCGGCGAGGAGTACGGTCATGGCCCGGCCGACGTCGGCGCCGCCGTCGCCCGCGTACACCATCGCCTGGTCCACGAAGTCGACTTTGAGCCCGTCGAGTCCGTGGTCGCGGACCAGGTCGACGCACAACGCGACGATGTGGGCGCGCACTTCGGGGTGGCGCGGATCGAGGACGTGCGCGCCGGGCACCGTGGACGGGGAGGGCGCGTACGGGGCCCAGCGGGCGTGGCAGTCGGCGCCGTGGCCGAGCAGCAGCGGGGCCACCCAGGCCACGTACCGCAGGCCGTGGGCCTGTACGCGGGCCACGTGCGCGGCGAAGTCGGGGAACTTGGCGGGGTCGGGGCGCCAGTCTCCGACGCCCGCGTAGCCGCGGCCGCTGCCCTGCTCCTGCCAGCCGTCGTCGAGGAGGAGCACCCCGCAGCCGAGTTCGGCTGCGGGCCCGGCCTGGGCCTCGACGCCCTGCGCGGTGACGTCCTGGTTGAAGGCGTACCAGGTGGAATAGGCGGGGGTGCGGGCCGCTTCGGGCACCGGCATGGGGGGCAGCGCGGCGGTGAACCAGGCGCGCAGCGCCCGGAGCGCGGCGGCCGTGGAGGGGGCCCGCGGAACGATCAGCAGGCGGTGCGGGCCGCCGTCGGTGGCCGGCAGGTGCAGGTGCACGACGTGGGTGTCGTTCTCCTCCGAGACGCCGAAGCGGAGGGTGGTCTCGGGAACCGGGTCGGCGGCGGCGAAGGTGAGCAGGGTGGCGCCGCCGTGGTCGTAGAGGCAGCCGGCGGCGTGTCCGTGGACGAGCGAGACGTGGGCCCGGCCCTCCCAGTCGGCGAGGAGGGTGCGCTGCCAGCCGCCCTGCGGGTGCCAGTAGCCGGCGGCGTCGCCGAGCGGCACCGAGAAGCGGACCTCGACGGGCGCGCCGGCGGAGTACACCTCCAGGATCCGTACCCCGTCGGCCGCCGGGCCGAGCGTCCAGGTCGGCGCGGCGGCCGCGCCCCGTGTTTCGTCCCGGTGGCCGGCTCCGTCCGGGGAGGTGTCGAGTACGGCGATGGACACGTCGTCGAGCAGCGGCCGGTGGGCGGCCGGGGCGAGCCAGGCCGTGGTGACGGCCTCCTCGATGGTGGCGGATGCCGTCGAGGCCGTCCCCGTGGCGGCGGTGGTGGCGGTGGGTCCGCCGGTGTGGTTCTGCACGGTCACTCCTTCACGGCGCCGGCGAGCAGGCCGGAGACGAAGTGGCGCTGCAGCGCCATGAACACGATGGCCATCGGCAGGGCGGCGACGGAGGTGCCGGCGAGGATCGCGCCGTAGTCCGTGTCGTCGAGGCCCTGCAGGGAGGAGAGGGCGACCGGGATGGTGTACGAGGCGCTGTCGCGCAGGACGATCAGCGGCCAGACGAAGTCGTTCCACTGGTAGAGGAAGAGGAAGATGGCCAGCGCGGCGAGGGCGGGCCGCATGGTGGGCACGACGACCTTCCAGAACAGCCGCAGTTCGCCGCAGCCGTCCATCCGGCCGGAGTCGAGGAGTTCGTCGGGGATCGCCGACATCGACTGGCGCATCAGGAAGATGCCGAACGGCAGTGCCAGGTTGGGCATGATCACGGCCTGGTACGTGTCGAGCCACTGCAGCTCGGCCATCAGCTTGAACAGCGGGACCAGGGTGACCTGGCCGGGGATGACGAGGCCGAGCATCAGCAGGCCGAACATGGCATCGCGGCCGCGGAAGCGGAACTTGGCGAATCCGTATCCGGCGAGGGTGCACACCGCCCCCGCGCACACGGTGTAAATGGTGGCGATGTAAAGGGAGTTGAGGAGTACCCGGCCGAACTGGGCGGTTTCCTGGAGGGTGGTGAGGTTGTCGAGGAGCCGGCCGCCGGGCAGCAGCGGGGGCGGGCTGTCGAAGATCTCCGCCGAGCTGTGCGTGGAGGCGATGACGAGCCAGTAGAAGGGGATGGCGACGGCGGCGAGCGCGATGGCCAGTCCCGAGGTCAGCAGGATGCCGTTGCCGCGCGTACGGGTGGTCATGACCGGTCTCCCAGGACGCGGAACTGGATGATGCCGAGGATCGCGATGAGCACGGCGAGGAAGTAGGCGATCGCGGAGGCGTAGCCGAAGTCGTAGTACTTGAAGGCGTTCTGGTAGAGGTACACGCCGATGGTGAGGGTGGCGTTGTCCGGGCCGCCGCCGGTGAGGACGTACGGCTCGTCGAAGAGCTGCAGGGTGCCGATGGTGGACAGCACGGTGGTGAGCAGCAGCGCCGGGCGCAGGCCGGGCAGGGTGACGTGGCGGAAGGACGCCCAGGCGCCGGCTCCGTCCACGGCGGCGGCGTCGTACAGCTCGGCGGGGACGGCCTGGAGGCGGGCGAGCAGGATCACGGCGTTGTAGCCGGTGTAGTGCCAGGTCAGGGCGATGCCGAGGGAGATCCGCGCCCACAGGCCGTCGGTCAGCCAGGACACCGGGTCCACTCCGACCAGTCCCAGCAGCCAGTTGACGAGGCCGAAGTCCTTGTTGAGCAGGACGGAGAAGACGATCCCGTAGGCGACCAGGCCGGTGACCATCGGCAGGAAGAAGCCGAGGCGGAAGAGCGTAGGGGCGCGCAGCGCGGCCGAGTTGAGGGCGACGGCGAGTGCGGTGGCGAGGGCCAGCATCACCGGGACCTGCACGACGAGGACGACCGCGGTGTTGCGCAGGGCGGTCCACAGCAGCGGATCGTCCAGCAGCCGCCGGTAGTTGTCGGCGCCGGCGTAGGTGTCCACGCCGTTGACCGTGCGGTGCAGGCTCAGGACGAAGGACCAGACGATGGGGTAGAGCTTGAACGCGGCGAACAGCAGCAGGGCGGGCAGCACGAACAGGTACGGGGCGGGCCGCCGGCGGCGTCGGGGGCGGGCGGGCGCCCGGGACGCGCGGACGCGGGGTGCGTCCGGCGTGTCCCGGGATCCGGTGCCGGCGAGTGCCGTGGTCATCGGGCGGCCTTGCGGCCGGTCTGACTGGCCAGCTGCGCGGCGGCGTCCTTGAGGACCGTCGCCGGGTCGGCGCCCTTGAGCAGCACCTTGGACTGGGCGTCGGTGACGAGCTTGAGGGCGCGGGCGTAGTCCGAGGTGTAGTTGACGGCGGGAGAGGGCGCCTTGAGGGCGGCGAGGAAGATCTCGCCCTTCTTCTGCCCGCCGAAGAACGGCGAGGCCTCGTGGAAGACCGCGTCGTCGTACGCCTTCATCAGGGCGGGGGCGATGCCCTTGCTCCGGTAGATGCGGACCTGGGAGGCGGGGCGGGTCAGGACGAACTCGACGAAGGACCAGGCCGCGGCGCGGTGCTTGCTGGTGCCGGCGACGGCGAGGTGGGTGGAGTTGACGGTGGCGGAGGTGGCGCCGCCGCGGCGCACGGCCGGGGGAAGGCGGACCTTCCACTTGCCGGAGTCGCCGGGCACCTGCTCCTCGATGACGCCGCCGAACCAGGTGGGCAGCGGATGGACGGCCACCGTGCCCTTCTTGAGCGAGGTCATCAGGGAGTTCCAGCCGCCGGAGAGGTCGTTGACCAGGCCCGCGTCGTTCATGGTCTTGATGAGGGTCATGGCCCGGACGGCTTCCGGGGAGTCGAGGGTGATCGCACCGTCGAGGTCGAAGTAGAAGGTGCCCTGGAGCTGGAGCAGCATCTGGAAGAAGTTGGCGGCGTCGGGCTGGGAGGCGGGCTTGTCGATGCCGATCAGGTAGGTGCCGGTCTTCGCCTTGATGCGCTTGCCGGCCTCGATGGCGTCGTCCCAGGTCTGGAGCGCGTCGGCGTCCACCCCGGCCTTCTCGAAGATGTCGGAGCGGTAGTAGAAGCCGGCCGAATTGGCCTCCCAGGGCAGGGCGTTGACCCGCTTGCCGTCGGGGGAGACGGTCCCCCACAGCCCGGGGGCGAAGGCGTCCCGGTACGTGAGGGCGCCGAGCTTGCCGAGGTCGGCGAGGGCGCCGGGGAAGTGCTCCACGTAGCCGGGGAGGTAGTCGACGCCGATGTGCATGACGTCGGCGAGGCCCTGGCCGCCGGCCGCCATCCCGGCGGTGATCTTGTCCCAGATCGCCGGGTTGCCGATGTCTTCGACCTTGACCTGGATGTCCGGGTACTTCTTGTTGAACTCCGGTATCAGCGCCTTGAGTTCGGCTGCCGGACCCTGCCAGGACCAGACGGTGATCGCACCCTTGTCCGGAGCTCCCGCCTCCCCGGAGGATCCGCCGGCGCCGCTGCCCGAGCAGCCCGTCAGGCCGGCCAGGCCGGCCGCGGCGGCGGCCGCGCCGCCGATCTGCAGCGCTCTTCGTCGATCCATGTCCATGGCTGACACCCCTGCTCGCACCGTTGCGGAAGCTGACTGGCCGGGACTCTACCCACGGGTTCCGAGGACTTACAAGAGTCGGATGAAAACTTTCAGTTCGATAGTGCAAGGATTTCTGACGCATCCATTGCAAGCCTTACGGAGCGGTTGCTAGCGTGCCGCGCGCCAGGTCGGCCGCCCCAACCGCCGGCCCATCCCCGATCCGGGAGAACCCGATGACGCGTTCCCGTGTTTCACTGCTGTCCGCCATCGCCCTGCTCGTCCCGCTGGCGCCGCTCGTCCTCGGCGGGTCCGCGGCCGCCAGCCCGGCGGCCGGCCCTGCCGCGCAGGCGGCGTCCGCGGCGCCGCACCCCGCACCCGCCGCACCCGCCCCGCTCCCCCTGGCCAACCCCGGCTTCGAACAGGGCGCCACCGGCTGGGAGTTCACCGGCGGTACCGGGATCGCCGGCAACTACCCGCACGGCGGGAGCCGGCTGGCCTACCTGGACGAGGGCCCGGGCCTGAAGGTCGCGCAGACGGTCACCACCACGGGCGCCGGGGCGTACGACCTGTCGGCGTGGATCGCGACGGGCGGCCCCGGCGGCGCCTTCACCGCCCGCGTGAACGGCTCGGTCGTCGCCTCCCAGACGCTGCCCAGCGCCTCCAACTACCGCCGCTACACGCTGGGTCGGATACCCCTGGCCGCCGGCGACCGGCTGGAGATCGCCTTCGAGTCGGGCACCGGCTGGGTCAACGCCGACGACCTGATGGTCTCGCCCGCCTCCCCCGCCGACCCCCGGGTCAGCTCCTCGGACCCCAAGATCGTCGAGATGTTCGACTGGTCCCGGCGGAAGGCCAACAGCTGGGTCCAGCTCCCCGGCACGGTAGGCCCGCTCAACGTGGACGAGAACAACACGGGCGGCAGCGGCAGCGCCGCCTACGGCCCCTCGTACTGGGCCGGGTACGCCAACCGCAGCGGCTACTACTCCCGGGACATGGCCCACCAGCTCGCCGGCGCGGGCGTGCTCGGCCTCGGCGCCGAGAACAAGGCCATGCTCCGCTCGTTCGCCGCGTCCGCCACTCCCGAGCACAAGTTCTACCCGGCGTGGGCGCTGAACTTCGACACCCGCACCTACCTGTCGATCGACTACCGCAACCCGTCCCTGTTCGTCCGCGAGGTGCCCGCCACCTTCGAGCTCGTCCAGAAGGCCGCCGAGGCGTACCGCTGGAGCGGCGACCGGGCGTACCTGGACGATCCCGCGCTGTGGGACTTCTACCGGCACGCGACCGACGACTTCGTCCGGCTGCACGACGGCATCAAGGACAACGGGACCGTGCAGGTCGCCGAGGGCACCGGCCGCGGCATCTTCCAGGGCACCGCCAGCTACAACGAGCAGAGCAGCGAGCCGCTCGCCGAGGCCGGCGACGCGATCGCCTCGCAGTACCAGGCGTACCTGGCCATGGCCTCACTGGCCCGCGCCAAGGGCGACGGCACCCTCGCGACGACGTACGCCCGCAAGGCCAGGGACCTAAAGGCGTACTTCAACTCCACGTGGAGCGGCTCCGGTTCGGGCGCCGACATGGTCCGCGGCTACACGACGGACGGGCGGGCGCTGACCGGCTGGGGCCTGGAGAACAGCTGGTTCATGCCGATGAAGCAGATCATCGCCCCCGGCGCGCGCCGCGAGGCCTACCTCGACTACATCGACGAGCAGGCCTCGGGGGCGGGCCGGCCGGCCAACATCGAGGCCGCGACCTACCTCCCCGACACCTTCTTCAAGAACAACCGCGCCGACACCGCGTGGAAGTGGATGACGTACGTGTACGACCACAAGGACATCCAGCACGTGAACACCAAGCAGGGCACCAACGGGGACTACCCCGAGGTCTCCTTCACCCTCCTCGGCCAGACCGTCGAGGGCCTGCTGGGCGTCGCCCCCGACGCCCCCGCCCGGCGCCTGAGCACCCAGTCGCGACTGCCGTCCGGGATGGACTGGCTGGGCATCGACGACCTGCGGATCGGCGGTTCGCGGTTCTCGCTGCGCCACGACGGCGCCACCAAGTCCCGGCTCACGCACACCGCGGGCACCGCACCGTACACCTGGGAGGCCCGCTTCCCCGGCCGGTTCGCGACGCTGACGGTGAACGGCGTGCCGCGGACCGCGCGCACCAAGGTGGTCGACGGCGTGGTCTACACGTACGCGACCACCCGCGTGGCGCCCGGCGCGTCGGTCACCGTCCGAGTTCGCTGACCCGACCCGTCCGGCCGGTCAACGGCGGTCAGTGCTCCACGATTTCGCCGTCCCGCAGCTCCAGGACCCGGTCGGCCAGGCCCAGGAGCTGCGGGTCGTGCGTGGCGACGAGGGCGGTGGTGCCCTCGCTGCGCACCACCGAACGCAGGAGTTCCATCACCGCGAGACCGGTCTGCGCGTCCAGTTGGCCGGTCGGCTCGTCCGCGATCAGCAGGGCCGGCCGGTTGGCGAGGGCCCGCGCGATGGCCACGCGCTGCTGCTGGCCGCCGGACATCTCGTCGGGCCGCTGCTCGGCGTGGTCGCCGAGGCCCACCAGCGCGAGGAGCAGGGCGACCCGCTCCTCGCGCTCGTGCGGGTCGGCCTTGCGCAGCCGCAGCGGCACGCCGACGTTCTCGGCGGCGGTGAGGATGGGGATCAGCCCGAAGGACTGGAAGATGAAGCCGACGCGGTCGCGGCGCAGTTCGAGCAGGCCCTTCTCGCCGAGCCCGGTCAGGTCGGTGCCGTCGATGACGACCCGTCCGCCGTCCGGCGCGTCCAGGCCGCCGACGAGGTTGAGCAGGGTGGTCTTGCCGGATCCGGACCGGCCCTTGAGCGCGACCAGTTCACCGCGCCCGATCTCGAACGAGACCCCGCGCAGGGCGTGCACGGCGGCCGGGCCCGTGCCGTAGGAGCGGCGCAGGTCCGTCACCGTGACCATCGGCCCGGTGTCCGCCCCGCCCAGTACCGCGGTGTCCGCGCGTGCCCCGGTGTACTCCGTCATCACTGCCCCCCGTGCGTCCTCGGTCGGCGCCCAGTATGTGCAGGGAGATCCACGACGGGCAACGCCTTCCGGGCGAGGTAATGAAATTCCGGTTATCGGAATGTCTGTCGCACTCAGCGGTTTCTTGGTAGAAAGCCGTATTGAGTGGGCGGTACACGGGGGCGAATTTCTGGTGACAGGGTTTATTTTTCTGCGCGCTGGTGCGCATCGGCTGCTGCTGGCTGCCGCGCTGCTCGCAGTGCTGCTCACGACGTGTGTGCTCGCGGCGCTCGCCGCGTTCTCCGGATCGGTCGGGGACGCCGCGCTCCGCGAGACGCTGAACGGCCGGGCCGCGGTCGCCGCCTCCCTCACCGTGAGCGCGGACGTGCCGCCGCAACGGCGGGACGCCGCGCAGCAGGCCGTGGTCCGCGGGACCCGGGAGGTCTTCGGCGGGCTGCCGACCACCCTGCGCAAGATGGAGCGTTCGGGCCCGTACGCCCTGCCGAGGTCGTTGCAGGCGCCCGCCGACCGGGCCGGCGACCCCGACCTCACGCACCTCGCCACACTGGACCGCTCGCGGATCCGGCTGGTGGCCGGCGCGCTGCCCGGCCCCGCCCCGACGGACGCCCGGCAGCCGGTCCCCGTCGCTCTGCCCGAGGCCGCCGCCGCACTGCTGAAGGTCCGTCCCGGCGCCCGGATCGCGCTCACCGAGCGGATGGCCGGCGCCCCGCTGACCGTGCTGGTCACCGGCATCTACAAGCCGGCCGACACCACCGACGCCTACTGGCAGCTGGACCCGCTCGGCGGCCGCGGCGTGCGCGACGTGGTGTTCACGACGTACGGCCCGCTGCTCGCCGACGCCTCGGTGCTCGCCGCGCCCGCCACTCCCGTGGGCACCACCGGCTGGGTGGCCGCCGCCGACTTCTCGACGCTGACCACGGAGCGGATCGGGAAGCTGCGCGACGCCGCCGCCGGCGGGTCGGTGCGCCTCCACGACGACCCCGCCTTCGCGGGCACCTCGTCGGTGGCCACCGCGCTGCCGCAGATCCTGGACCGCACCGAACGGGCCCTGCTCGTGGCCCGCTCCAGCCTGCTCATGGTCGCCGTCCAGCTGGTCCTGCTGGCCGGCTACGCGCTCCTGCTGGTGGCCCGGCTCCTCAGCACCGAACGCGCCGGCGAGACCAGCCTGTTGCGTGCCCGCGGCGCCTCCCGCGGGCGGATCGCGGGACTCGCCGCGATCGAGGCGATGCTGCTGGCGGTACCCGCCGCGGTGCTCGCCCCGCTCGCCGCCGCGCCGCTGGCCCGCTCCTTCACCCCCGGCTCACTGGGCGACGGCTCCGGGCTGCGGCTCGGCGTACTGCCGCCCTGGCCGGTGTGGCTGGTCGCCGCGGGCGTCGCGGCCTGCTGCGCCGTCGCGGTGGTCTCCCCCGCGCTGGCCGCGGCGGGCGCGACGATCCGGCTGCGGCGGGTGCGCGGTGCGGCGCTGCCCGCGCCGGTACGGGCCGGAGCCGACATCGCACTGCTGCTGATCGCGGGCATCGCCTACTGGCAGCTCGACCGGCAGAACGGCAGCGCCGGCGGCGGGGCCGTCAGCGGGGACCGCGAGGGCGATCTGGGCATCGACCCGGTGCTGGTCGCCGCGCCCGCGCTGGCCCTCCTCGCGGGCACCGTGCTGACCCTGCGTCTGCTGCCGCCCGCGGCCCGGCTCGCCGAGCGGCGGGCGGCGGGCGGCCGGGGACTGACGGCCGCCCTCGCCGGCTGGCAGTTCAGCCGCCGGCCGCTGCGCGGGGCCGGACCGGTCCTGCTGCTGGTCCTCGCGGTGGCGATGGGCATGCTGGCCATCGGCCAGGGCGCTTCGTGGGACCGCTCGCAGCACGACCAGGCCGATTTCCGTACCGGCGCCTCGGTGCGGGTGCTCGACAGCCGCCCCGCCGGACCGGGCCGCGGCGGCGAGTACGCCACCGCGCCGGGCGTGAAGGCGGCCGCGCCCGCGCACCGCGCGGTCACCGACCTGTCCGGCGGCCGGTCCGCGACCGTGCTCGCGCTCGACACGGCGCACGCGGACGAGCGGCTGCTGCTGCGCGACGACCTCGCCGACGAGCCCGCGACCGGGGTTCTGAAGTCGCTCGCGCCCGCCCCTGAGCAGTCCCGGCCGGTGCTGCCGCTGCCCGCCGGGACCCGGCGGCTCGCCCTCGACGTACGGATCACCGACACGCGGGGGAAGGCCGGCCGGTCCGCCGACGTGCCCGCGGCCGAGATCGCCGTGATGCTGACGGACCGCCACGGCCTCGGCTACCGGGTCGACGCCGGGCGGGTGCCCGCCGACGGCCGGCCGCACCGCATCACCGCCCGCCTCGACCAAGCCGCCCAGGGCGTGAGCGCCGCCCCCGCGGGCCCCCTCGAACTGACCGGCCTGCGCCTCACCGGCCCGGCCACCTCCGCCACGGCCGCGCGGCACCGGCTGCGCGTGGAGCGGCTGCTCACCGCCCCCGGGCCGGGGGCGCTGCGCCCGGTGGCGGTGCGTTCCGGGCTCGCCTGGCAGGGCGGCACCCGCCTCCTGTCGTACGGGTCCGACCTCCCGGAGAACCCGCTGACCCCGGCCGCGTCGTCGGGCGCCGCCGCGCTGGACGTCACGTACGACACCGGGCTCGGGTCCACCGAGGACGCGCGGTTCACGCTGCGGACGGACCTGGTGCGCCGCGGCGCACCGGAGCGCGTCCCGGCGGTCGCCACCGACGCGTTCCTGCGCGCGGCCGGGGCGAAGACCGGCGCGGACCTCGATGTGACGGTGGCCGGGCGGGAGCTGCGCGTGAAGGTGGTCGAGGCGGTCCGGCAGCTGCCGACCTCCCCGGCCGGCTCGCAGGACGCGGCGGCCACCGGCACGTCGGGGGCCACCGACGGCGGCGCCCTGCTGCTCGACCTGCGGGCCGTCAACGCGGCCCTGGCCGCGGACGGCGGCACCGGCCTGCCCGCCACCGAGTGGTGGCTGAGCACGGCGCCCGGCAAGGCCGGCGCCCTCGCGGACGCCCTGCGGGCGCGCACCGGAACCGAACCCGGCCAGGTCCTCGTACGTGACGAGACCGCCGCCGAGCTGCTCGGCGACCCGCTCGGCGCCGGACCGCGCGCCGCGCTGCTGGCCGTGGCGGTCGCCGCCGCCCTGCTCGCCGCGGTCGGCTTCGCGGTGAGCGCGGCCGGCTCACTGCGGGAACGTTCCTCCGAGATCGCGGTGCTGCGCGCCCTGGGCGCGCCCCACAAGGGCCTCGCCCGGATGGTGGCCGCCGAGCAGGGCGTCCTGATCGCGATCGGACTGCTGGCGGGGGCCGCACTGGGCGCGGCACTGGCCCGGGCCGTCGTACCGCTGGTCGTGCTGACCTCGCAGGCCGCCGCACCCGTGCCCCGGGTCCTCGTCGAACTCCCGGCGGGCCAGGTGGCCCTGCTGCTCGCCGGGGTCGCGGCCGTGCCGCTGCTGATCACCGCCGCCGTCGCGGTCCGCCGCACCGATCCGGCGGTCTCGCTCCGCCACCAGGGGGAGAACTGAGATGGCAGCCCGACCTGCTGCACGCCGTGCCGCCGATTCCGCACCCGAGCCGGAATCCGGACCGGCAGCCGCCGCCGGATCCGGCGCGCGCCGACCGCGCGCGGTCGCGCCCTGGGTGCGGACCCGGCTGCGCTCGGCCCCCGGCGCCGCCCTCGCCTTCGGCACGCTCGTCCTGATCACCGCCTTCCTCGCGGCCGGACTGCCGCGGGCCGTCGACGCGTACGAGACCGACGGGCTGCGCCGGGACATCGCCGCCGCCCCGCCCGCCGACAGCACGCTGGAACTGCTCGCTCCGCAGCCCGGCCTGGAGATTCCGCCGTTCACCCGCGAGGCCATGCTGCGCCCCAAAGCCCTCGGGCAGACGGCGCAGGCCGCCCTGGGCGCCCTGCCCGACCCGGTCCGCGCCGACCGCGCGCAGTCGGCGTACGGGGTGCGCAGCACCGGCGACCTGATCGGCAGCGACCGCTGGCTGCCGCGGCCGGACGCCGTGCCGCCCCGCTTCACCCTGTACGCGCAGTCCGGCCTCGCCGCGCACGCCACCGTCAGCGCCGGCCGGCTGCCCGCCGCCTCCGAGGAGGTGACGACCGGAACCAAGGAGGTGGAGGCGGCCGCCACCGAGGAGACCGCCCGCACCATGCGGCTCAGGGCAGGCTCGGTGGTGCACCTCGGCGGCGACGGCTTCGGCGCCGACATGACCGTACGGATCACCGGGATCGTCCGGCCTCGGCAGCCCGAGGGCTCCTACTGGTCGGCCGACACGATGCTGCGCACCCCGGGCATGGGCTCCATACCGGGCGGAGAGAAGCCGTCCCTGTTCTGGGAGGCCGGGCTGCTGCTCGCGCCCGGCGCCGCGCCCGCGCTGCTCGGCCCCGAGCTGGCGGCCCAGCCGGAGCGCTACTGGCACTTCGCACCCGACACGAGCCGGCTGACCGCCCGGGACACGGACGCCCTCACCGCCCGCGTCGCCTCCATCGAGGGCGGGCCCGAACTGCTGCGGCTGCGCCGGGTCGCCGGTGACACGGCGACCGTGAAGACCGGGCTGGAGGACATCGTCGCCCGCCACGTGGCCATGCGCCGGACCATCGACCAGCTGGTGGCCGTGGCCGCCTTCGGGATCGGCTCGGTCGCCGCGGTGGTCCTGGCCATGGCGGGCGGCCTCGCCGTCTCCCGCCGCGCCGCCGAACTCGCCCTGCTGCGCTCGCGCGGCGGCTCCCTCGCCGGCATCGGACGCCGGCTGCTCGGCGAGACCGCCGTGATCGCGCTGCCCGCCGCGGCCGTCGGGCTGTGGCTCGCCGTCCTCGCGGTGCCCGAGGCCCGGCTGCTGCCGGCCGTCCTGGGAGCGTCCGCCACGGCGCTGCTCGGCTGCGCGGTGCTGCCGTTGCGCGCCGTGGTCCGCCACCGCACCCCGCAGACCCGCGGCGGGCGGGCCGACCTGGTCAGGGCCCGGCCGAGCCGGCGCCGCACGGTCGCCGAACTGACCATGCTGGTCCTGGCCGTCGGCTCCGTCGTGGCGCTGCGCCGCCGCGGCACCGCCGACGCCGGCGACCTGCTCGTGACCGCCGCGCCGGTACTCGTCGGGCTGATCGCCGCGGTGGTCCTGGTCCGGCTGTACCCGCTGCCGCTGCGCTGGGTGGCCCGCCCGGCCGGCCGGCTGCGCGGTGCGATCGCCTTCCTGTCGCTGGCCCGGGCCGGCCGCTCCTCGGCCACCGGAGCGCTGCCCGTGCTCGCCCTGCTGGTCGCCCTGACCACCGCCGCGTTCGGCGGTTCGGTGCTGGCGGGCGTATCTGACACCCGGGACCGGGCCGCGACGCTGACCACCGGCGCGGACGCCCGGGTCGCCTCCAGGGGCGAGGTGGCGCCGCTGCCGGCGGGCACGGACCGCATCGTGCGCGCGGTGCCCGGCGTGCGCGAGGTGACCCCGGTACGCGTGGACCGCATGGCCCGCCTGTACGCCGGCGGAGTCACCCAGGGCAAGGGTCTGACCGTGGTCGCGGTGGAACCCCAGTCGTACGCACGGCTGGCCGGACGGCTCGGCGTCGGGGCGTTCCCCGCCCCGGCCCTCGGCGGCACCGGCAAGGTGGTCGACGCCATCGCCTCCCCCGACGTGGCGCAGCGCCTCGGCCGCGCTCCGCGCCGGCTGTCCGTGCAGGGCGGCGACATCACCGTACGGATCACCCAGGTGCGCGCCCACACCCCGGCGGTGTCCGGGTCCGGGTTCCTGCTGGTGGACGCGGCCCGGCTGAAGCCGCAGCCGCCGACGACCCTGCTGGTCACCGGCCCGGTGACCGGCCCGGCGCTGCGGACGGCGCTGCGCGAGCGGGGCGCGGACCTCGCCGTGGACCTGCGCACAGAGGCCCGTGCGAAGCTCACCGACTCGCCGCTGCAGAAGGGCGCCGCCCGTATCTACGCCGCCGCGGTGGCGGCGGGCGCGGGCTACGCGGTGATCGCGCTGGTGCTGTCACTGCTGCAGACCTCACGGGAGCGGGCCACCCTGCTGGCCAGGCTCCGCACGATGGGCCTGACCACGCGTCAGGGCCGCCAGCTGCTCGGCCTGGAAGCGCTGCCCCAGGCCCTGCTGGCCGCCGGCGGGGGCCTGCTGGTCGGCTGGATCACGGTCCAGCTGCTCGCGCCGGGCATCGACCTCGCCCGGCTGGCGCTGGCCGCCGCGCCCGGGCTCGCCACCGTGGACGACGCCGTGTTGCACACCGACTTCTGGTCGCTGGTGCTGCCCGCGGTGGGCGTGGTGGTGCTGGCGGGAGCGGTGGCCACCGGCCAGGCCTGGTGGGCGGGCCGCCGCGGATCGATCACCGAACTCAGAGCGGGAGACATGCCATGACCGACACGACGACCGTGCAACCGAGCCTGAGCGAGCTGGAGCAGCGGGCGACGGCGCACCGGGACCGGGCCGCGTACGGTCACGACGCGCTGATCGCCTGCGACCGGCTGGTCCGCATCTTCACCACGGACGGGGTGGAGGTCCAGGCCCTCCAGGGGCTGGACCTGCTGGTCCGGGACGGCGAACTGATGGCGCTCGTCGGTGCGTCCGGCAGCGGCAAGTCGACGCTGATGAACATCCTGGCGGGCCTGGACGTGCCCACCGCCGGCGCCGCGAAGGTCGCGGGCCGCGACCTCCTCGCCATGGACGCGAAGGCGCGGCTGGCCTACCGGCGGGACGTGGTCGGCTTCGTCTGGCAGCAGACGGCCCGCAACCTGCTCCCCTATCTGACGGCGGCCCAGAACGTGGCGCTGCCGATGCAGTTGCACGGCGGCTCCCGCAAGGCGGCGATGGCCGCACGGGCCAAGGAGCTGCTGTCGATGCTGGGCGTCGCCGAGTGCGCGGACCGCCGCCCCACCCAGCTGTCCGGCGGGCAGCAGCAGCGGGTCGCGATCGCCGTGGCCCTCGCCAACTCCCCGTCGGTGCTGCTGGCGGACGAGCCGACGGGCGAGCTCGACTCGGCGACCGGCGAGCAGGTGTTCGCGGCCTTCCGCCGGGCGAACGAGGAACTCGGCACGACGATCGTGATCGTCACGCACGACCAGGCGGTGGCCGACGAGGTCCGCCGTACCGTCGCGATCCGCGACGGCCGCACCTCGTCGGAGGTGCTGCGGCGCACCGAGGTCGACGAGCAGGGCCAGGAGTCCCTGGTGGCGCGCGAGTACGCGATGCTCGACCGGGCCGGCCGGCTCCAGCTGCCCGCCGAGTACACCGCGGCGCTGCGGATGGAGCACCGGGTGATGCTGGAGCTGGAGCAGGACCACATCGGGGTCTGGCCGGACGGTGCGGCCCCGCAGGCCGCCGCCGGGGAGCCGGGCCGGGCGGACGTGACCGGCCCGGCGGACGCGCCCGGACCCGCCGACGCGCCCGGCCCGGCGGAAGGCGCCTGACGGCGGCTCGGGCAGCCCCGTACATCCGAGATGTCCGGGCTGTCCCGGCTCCTGGCCTGTCCTGGCCGCCCGGCCTGCCCTGGCTGCCGGCCTGCCCGGGCCGTCCGTGCGGTCGGTCAGCCGGTGCTCTCCGGCTCCAGGCCGGCCGGGATGCGGAACATGGACGGGTCGGGGTAGGTCGCCTTCTCCGCCTGGAGCACCTCCTCGACATCGGCCGCGAACGCCGGATCGAAGAAGCCGAGGCCGAGCAGCAGGCGCAGCCCCTCCACCGTGGGGTCGAGGAGCGGGCGGGCCATCCGCGCACCGCCGCCGGACACCCCGATGAACCCGGTGCGCGCCATCGCCAGCCGCGCTGCGGCCCGCTCCTCGAACCCGCCGGTCGCGTACCCGGTGACCAGCGCGAGGTCGGCGAGGAACTTGCGGGTCCCGCGGGCCATCTCCTCGGCGCCCTGGAGGGTCTGGACCGCGCCGCCCGCCACCTTGTAGTCGTCCCCGTTGCGCTTGAGGCCGCGCCCCTCGTACACGGCGAGGGCTTCCTCGAAGAGCCGGCCCGCTGCGTCGACCGCCTTCATCGCGGTCACGAGCTCTCCGATGTTCAGGTCCTGCGTCACGCTGCCTCCCGGTCCGATCCTTGCTGGACAGACCGTAGGAGGCGAGGGTGCCGCTACGGAACACCCGTGCACGATCGTGATGTGCGGCCGGGTGCGTACTACGCCGGGAGTACGGGTGACCGGTCCGCCGGGCGGACGCCCCACGGCGGGTACCGGGACTAGCGTGGCCGGTATGGACGTACGGCACGGCGGGCCGCCCGGCACGTCATCAGGGGGCAGCACGCGGCGCGGACCGCGGGGCGGACCGGGGCGCGGGGCGCGCGGCGGGTCGGAGCGCGGGCCGGGACGCGGATCGCGGGGCGGGGCGCCCGGGTGGCGGGACTGGGAGCGGTGGGAGCGGCCGCCGCGCGCGGGCCTGCCGTGGCGCTCCGCGCTCCTGGTGGCCGTGATCGCCGAGGCCGGTACGGGCTGGGCGGAGCACGCCCAGTCCGGCCGGGTGCCGCTGGACGCGGCCGGGCGGGCGCTGCTGCTGCTCGGCCCGGCCCTGCTGGTGCTGCGCCACCGGCATCCGGTGCCGGTGGTCTTCGGGGTCTGCGCGGTCGCGCTGGGCTATCTGGCGGCGGGCTACCCGTACGGCCCGGTGTTCCTGAGCGTGGCCGTGGCCTGCCTGGCGGCGGTGGTCGCCGGGCACCGGCGGGCCGCCTGGACGGCGGTGGGGCTGCTGTGGGCGGGGCACCTGCTGATCGGCCACTGGCTGTACCGCTGGCTGCCGCCCGCGGGCGGCGGGCCCGCCCCGTGGGGCTGGGAGGCCGGCGTCACCGCTTGGGTGCTGGCGGTGCTCGCCGCCTGCGAGGTGCTGCGGGTGGGCCGCGAGCAGCGGGCCCGGGAGCGGGCCGAGCGGGCGGCGGCGGCGCGCCGCCGGGCGTCCGAGGAACGGCTGCGGATCGCCCGCGAGCTCCACGACGTCCTGGCCCACAGCATTTCGGTGATCAACGTGCAGGCGGGGGTGGGGCTGGCCCTCCTCGACACCGACCCCGAACAGGCGCGTACCGCGCTCACCACCATCAAGGCGGCCAGCCGGGAGGCGCTGGGCGAGGTCCGGCAGGTCCTGGACACCCTCCGGGCCCCCGGCGAGGCCCCGCGGGCCCCCGCGCCCGGTCTCGACCGGCTGCCGGAACTCGTCGAGCAGGCGGCAGCGGCGGGCCTCAGCGTCTCCGTCGACCGGGCGCCCGGCGGGCGGGCGCTGCCGCCCGGCGCGGACCTCGCCGCGTTCCGGATCGTCCAGGAGGCGCTGACGAACATCGTCCGCCACTCGGGCTCGCGCACCGCCCGGATCACCCTGGCCTGGCCGCCCGGCGCACTCGAACTGAGCGTCGCCGACGACGGGCCGGCCACCGGAGCCGACGCGGGCGGCAGCGCCGGCGGACTGGTCGGCATGCGCGAGCGGGCCGCGGCCCTCGGCGGCACCCTCGAAGCCGGCCCGCGGCCGGACGGCGGCTTCCTGGTGACGGCCCGGCTGCCGCTGCGCGGCGCCGCGACGGACGGGGAGGACCGGCCGTGATCCGCGTACTGCTCGCCGACGACCAGGCGCTCGTACGGGCCGGGTTCCGGGCGCTGCTCGACGCGCAGCCGGACATCGAGGTGACCGGCGAGGCCGCCGACGGGGCGGAAGCGGTCCGGCGGGCGCGCGAGCTGCGGCCGGACGTGGTGCTGATGGACATCCGGATGCCGGTCCTCGACGGCCTGGCCGCGACCCGCGCGCTGACCGCGGACCCCGCCGCGGCGGGGGTCAAGGTGGTGGTGCTGACCACCTTCGAGCTGGACGAGTACGTGTTCGAGGCGATCCGGGCGGGGGCCTCCGGCTTCCTGGTCAAGGACACCGAGCCCGCCGAACTGCTGCGCGCGGTACGGGCCGTGGTCGCGGGCGACGCGCTCCTGTCCCCCGGGGTGACCCGGCGGCTGATCGCGGAGTTCGCGGCGCGGTCCCGCACGCCGGGCGCCGCCGCGGAGCTGGACCGGCTCACCGACCGGGAACGCGAGGTGATGGCCCTGGTCGGGATCGGTCTGTCCAACGAGGAGATCGCCCGCCGCCTGGTGGTCAGCCCGCTGACCGCGAAGACGCACGTCAGCCGGGCGATGGTGAAGCTCGGCGCCCGCGACCGGGCCCAGCTGGTGGTACTGGCCTACGAGTCCGGACTGGTCCGGCCGGGCTGGCTCGACTGACCGCCGTCGGTCGCCGGCCGAGCGGCGGCCGGGCGGCGGACGGCGGACGGCGGACGGCGCACGGCGGACGGCGCGGCATACGGGGGCGGACGCTCAGCCGAGTGACCGCCCGGCCGAGTGCCGTGGGACGGACCGGGCTACTCCCCCGGGCGTACCCGGAGTGCCTTCGGCGGTACGACGCGCGGGGCGCCCGTCCGGATCAGGCTCGGAGTGTCACAGCAACGGCACTCCCGAGGAGCTGAACCGAGATGAACACCCTCGCGTACGACGGGCCCGGCCCGTGGATCCTGCTCTTCCCGCTGGTCTGGGCGGCCGTCGCGGTCGCCGTCGTCACCCTGCTGCGCCGCACCGGCCCGCGCGGCCGCCGCGGCCCGTGGGGCCAGTGGGGACCGGTCCGCCCCGGGTACGGCGAGAACGGGCCGGTGACGGTCCTGGGACGGCGGTTCGCCGCCGGTGAGATCGACGAGGAGGAGTACTGGCGGCGGCTGTCGGTCCTGGAGGAGCACTTCGGCCGGGCCCCGCTGGACGGCAAGTCCGCCCCGAGCTGACCGCCACGGGCCCGCACGGCCCGCGGGGCGCTCCCTGCGGTGGGCGCCCCGCGGCCGCGGTCGTACGTCTGCCGCTAGGCCTTGTTGAAGGCCTTGGTGAAGGCCAGCGGCTGCTGGAGGATCGAGGAGCAGGTGGCGTCGGCCTGGTTCTTCGCACCGCCGGGGCACTGCCGGTCGCGCGCGCCGGACCACATGGCGAGCCATCCGAGGCCCTTCGCGCGGGCGAACGCGGCGAGTTGCCCGGCGTCCTCGACCGTGAAGACCTCACTGGCGACGTCGTTGACGCCGATCATCGGGGTGACGGCGACGGTCTTCCAGGCCTCGGCGTCGGAGAGCCCGAGCACGCCCTTGACCTGGGCCTGCGTCGCGGTCGCGGCCTGGATCGCGTAACCGCCCATGTCCCCGCTGTAGGCGGGGCCGTAGTCCATCGCCATGATGTTGACGGCGGAGACCGCCACCCCGTTGCGCCGGGCGTCGGCGAGCAGGTCGATGCCGGGCTGGGTCAGACCCTCCGGCATCACGGGCAGCGTGAACGACACGTCGAGCCCGGGGTGCTTCTTCTGCAGCAGCGCGATGGCCTGCGCGCGGCGGGTGTTGGCGGCCGTGTCCGGCAGCGCGGCGCCCTCGATGTCGAAGTCGGCCTTGGTCAGTCCGTACGCGTCGACGACCTTGCCGTACGCGGCCGCGAGGTCGGCGGCGGACCGGCAGACCAGGCCGAGTTCGGAACCGGCCGCGCCGCCGAAGGAGACCCGCACGTCACCGCCCTTGGCGCGCAGCGCGGCGATCTGCGAGGCGACCCGGTCGGCGCCCAGGGCGGTGGTACCGCCCCACAGCGGGGCGCAGCTGCCGCCGGAGGTGATGAAGGCCAGGTTGAACTCCTTGACCCCGGTCTGGGCGACGGTGTCGAGGAGGTCGTACGTCGGGTAGAGCGAGGTGTCCACGTACGGGGCGAACCCGGCGGACGCGGCGCCGCCACCCGGGGGCCGGGTCGGGGTGGCGGTGGCGGTCGGCTTGGCCGTGGGCTGCACGGTCGGCTTGACGGTGGGCTTCACGGTCGGCTTGACGGTCGGCTTCGCCGTGGGGGTCGGGGCGGTGGTGGGGCGGCCGCCGGGGGTGGGCGTGGTGCCCGCGGAGCACTGCTCCTTGTTGATGAGACAGCCGGTGGGACTCCCCGGGGAGCGGTCGGCGGCGGTGACGAAGCCGACGGTCAGGGAGGCGCCGGGAGCGAGGCCCTGCCGGTCCCAGCGGGCCGGACGGACCGTGACGTGCTGCCCCTTGACGGTCTGTTCGCCGTTCCAGAGGGAGGCCAGCGCGGTGCCGGCCGGCAGGTCGAACTCCAGGGTCCAGTCGGCGAGCGGCTTGTCGCCGCGGTTGGTTATGACGTACTGCCCGGTGTACCCGGTGCTCCAGGTGCTCGCCCGGGTGAAGGCCGCGCCGACGGAGGCGGCCTGCGCGGTGCCGGTGAGTGCGAGGGCGGTGCCGCCGACGGCCGCCGCGAGCGCGACCGCGCCCAGCGCCTTCGCCTTGCCGCTCGCTCTGCGGCGGTGTGTGTTGCTGCCCATGACGTGCCTGCCTCTGCGGTGCGGGGGTGGAGGACGGGACAGCACGCTAGCGCCCACAAACCCGACAAAATCCCCACCCACTGCCCCCCACCCCACTTCTTGAGCCCCCCTTAAGGACCCCATCGGAACCGTTTAACCCCACCGGCCGACCGTGACCCGCATGTTCAGCCCCTCCGGTGCTTGAACCCCTTCAGCCCCTCCGGCGTTTGAGGAGCGGGTCCGGGCAGGGCCCGGTGCCCGGCGTCAGCCGGGTTGCTTGGGGCTCCGCCCCAACCCCCGCGCCTCAAACGCCGGCGAGGCCGGACGCTGCCCACTCACCTGCTTCCGGCAGCGGAACCGGCACCGCATGCCGGGACAGCCCGCCGGGCCCGCGGGCGGGCAAGGGCGCCGGGTTCCGGCCCCCCACATCGGCCCCGCTGGACCCGTCAGGCCCACGCGACACCAGCGCCTCGGGACTGCCAGGCTCACCGGACCGCCGGGACGCTTCGCCCGCAGTGGGCGCGTGAGGCGTGGACGCGCCAGACCCTCCAGGCCCACCGAACCCGGGCGTAGCGGAACTGCCAGGTCCGTCGGACCGCCTGGGCTCTCCGCCCGCGCTGGGCGCGTGAGGCGTGGGCCCGCCGGACCCACTGGACCCAACCGCCGCCCTGGGCCCTCCGGACGCGGGGCCGCGGAACCTGCCGACCTCACCGGGTCCGCTGAAACCGCCGGGGCCGCCGGAATTACCAGAGCCGCCGGGCGTACCGGTGGTCGGAGACCCGCCAGGCCCACTGGACCCACCCACCGCGCCGGGTCCGCCGGTCGCGGGGCCGCGGAACCTGCCAGCCCCGCCGGGCCCGCTGGGTCCGCTGGGTCCGCCGAAGCCCCCAAGGGAGCCGAAGCCGCCGGGGTTGCCAGGGCCGCCGGGCGTACCGGAGGTCGGAGACCCGCCGGGCGTACCGGAGGTCGGAGACCCGCCGGACCCACCGGACGCGCTGGGTCCGCCGAAGCCGCCGGGGTTGCCAGGGCCGCCGGGCGTACCGGAGGTCGGAGGCCTGCTGGGCCCGCTCCGCGCGCCGGCCGCGCCGGCCGCGCCGGGCCCGCCGGTCGCCCGCGTGGCGGACCCGCTGGTACCGCCGGGCGTACCGGAGCGTGCGGACCCGCCAGGCCCGCTGGACGTACGGGGCGACGAGGTGGCGGTACCGCCGGACGGGACCGTCGCGCGGGTATTCGGCGGGGGCGGGGTGGGGGGTGAGGGGGGTGTGCTCCGGTAGCGGGCGAGGGCTCGGTCGCCGTCGCCGATTCCGGCGGCGATGACGGCGCCGTCCGGCTGTACGGCGACCGCGCGCGCCTCCGCGTACCGGCCCGCCCCGAAGCGCGTGGTCACCCGGCCGCCCGTACCGAAGGCGGGGTCGGGGCTGCCGTCGGCCCGGTAGCGGGCGACCGCGAAGGCGCCGCCGCCGAGCCCGGCGGCCACGATCCGTCCGTCGGCCTGGACCGCCACGTCGTACGCCCGCGCCACGGACAGCACCGGCCGGCCCGGCTCGGCCGCCACCCGGCCGTCCGCCCCGAAGTCCGGGTCGGGGTCCCCGTCGGGCAGGTAGCGGGCCAGCGCGAAATCGGCTCCCGAGTATCCGGCCGCGACGATCCGCCCGTCCGCCTGCACGGCGAGACCGCGCACGCCGTCCTCGTCCCCGGCGTCGGTGACGACCCGTCCGCCGGTGCCGAAGTCCCGGTCGAGCGTGCCGTCCGGCAGGTAGCGGGCCAGCGCGAAGTCGGCGGCGAAGGCGGGCGCGGTGAAGCCGGTCTGTCCGGCGACGAGGATCCGCCCGTCCGGCAGCACCGCCAGGTCGTAGGCCCGCGCCCCGCCGCCCGGGAAGTCGGTGACGACCCGGCCGCCCCGGCCGAAGCCCGGGTCCGGGCTGCCGTCGGGCCGGTAGCGGGCCACCGCGAACCGGCCGCCGCTGCGCCCGGCGACGACGATCAGGCCGTCGGGCTGCACCGCCACCGCGTGCGCCTCGGCGGATCCGCCCCCGCCGCGGCTCCCTCCGTCGCCGTTCGCTCCGCCGCCGGTTCCTCCTCTTCCGCCACTCCCTCCTGTGCCGTCTCCCGACCCGCCCTCGCCGTGCCCTCCTTCGCTGTCACCGGCCCCACCCTCGATGTCCCTTTCGCCGCCGAACGTGGTCAGCACCGTGCCGCCGTTCCCGAAGCCGGGGTCGGGGCGGCCGTCGGCGAGGAGGCGTACGACCGCGAACCGGCAACAGGACTGCCCCTGCCGAGCGCTGCGGCCCACGACGAGGAGCTTGCCGTCGCTCTGGAGAGCCGCACCGTCCGCCACGTCGTCCCCGCCGAGGTCGGTGACGGCCACCCCGCCGGTGCCGAACTCCGGGTCGGGGGTGCCGTCGGCCCGGTACCGGACCACGGCGAAGTCCCCGTCGCCGCCCCCGTCCGCGCCGCCCGTCCAGCGGGTCCCGGCCGTGAGGATCCGGCCGTCGGGCCGCACCACCATGTCCTGGACGTCCTCGGTGGCGGCCAGTGCGGTCAGCACCCGGCCGGCCGCGCCGAAGGCCGGGTCGGGGTCCCCGTCGGCCGCCCGCGCGGCCCCGGGCAGTGCCAGCGTCAGCACGAGGAGGAGCGGCCCGGTGGCGGTGCGCGCCGCCCGCCGGGCGGCCCCGGTGCGCGCGCGTGCGGGCCGGTACCGGGTGGCGGATCTGACAGCGGACATGAGGACCCCTCTGGCTCGCGCGGACTGCCCACACCCTTCGGTCGTGCGCGGCCCCACCCGTACCGGCCGGCGCCGAACTTCCCTCCCCGGGGCGCGAGTTCCACTCGGGCGAGTGAGCCGACCGGCACCGCCCGGCCTCCCGTGTTGACCGCCGCCCTGCCGCCCTGGCGTCCTGGCGCCCTGGCGCCCTGCGCCCGTTGACCGCTGACCGCTGACCGCTGACCGCTGACCGCTGACCGGCCACCCCGCTGCCTCGGCCGCCCCACCACCCCGCCACCCCACTGCCCGGCCGCCCGGCCCCGGCCGCATCGCTACCCCGCTACCCCGCCACCCACGACCCCGTGCCGCGCCCCCCTCCCCCGCACTGCTCCGTCCGAGTCGTCTTCCGTGCCCCGTTCGGCCGCAGAACCGAGTTCATGATCATCCTTTCGGTCCGGTGCGGGTCTGATGCTGACGAGGCCGTGGCAGATCCTGGAGGGCAGTGTGGCGAGGACGCGGGTACGACGGGCCAGGGTGTGGAGCACGGTGGCCGCGGTGACGGGGACCTTGCTGGTCGTCGCCGCGGCGCCGGGCCGGGCGCCGGATGCCGGCGACTCGCGGCAGGAGCAGGAGAACCGGCGCTCCCGGGCCCCCGTGACCCTGCTGGTCGGGCGGGTGCTCGACGTCGACGGCGCCGCGGACGGAGCCTGCGCGGCGGGGGCGTTCCGCTCGTTCCCGGCGGGCGGCCTGTGCCCCGCCTGGCGCCGACAGAAGGTCCTCGCGACGGTCCACGGCGCCGGATGGGTACTGCCGGAGCCGCTGTCCGGCCCGACCGCCCGCCCCCCGGACGGCCGTCCCTCGGGCGGCCGTCCCTCGGGCGGCCGTCCCTCCGGCGGCCGTCCCTCCGGCGGCGACGCCGGTCCGGCCACGGCGGCCACCGGCCCGCTCGAAATCGCCCTGGCCAAACCGGGACTGCTCGGCGAGGTGACCGTACGCGACGGCCACGGCCGCCATCTCGGCGGCGGGCTGAGCCCGGACGGCCTACGCTGGCTGAACACCGATCCGCTGCGCGCCGGCGAGACGTACACGGTGCACGTCGGCGCCGAGAACGCGGCCGGCACGCAGGTCGGCGCCACGATGGCGTTCACCACCGCGCCGGCCGCCGACACCGACCGGCTCACCGTGACCTTCGGCCCGCGGGCGGGCACGTACGGCGCGGGGCAGGTCGTGACCGCCGGTCTCAGCCGGCCCGTCCCGGCCGCCGACCGTGACGCGCGGGCCCGGGTGGAGCGGGCGCTGCGGGTGACCTCGGAGCCCCGGGTGGAGGGTTCCTGGCACTGGGTCGACGCGCAGACCCTGCACTACCGGCCGCGGTCGTACTGGCCCGCGCACACGGTGATCCGGGTGCACAGCGGCCTGGACGGGATCGAGTTCGACGACGGCCGGCACGGCGGCCCCTCCGACCCGCTGCGGCTGGTCATCGCGGACCGGGTGGAGGCGATCACCGACTCGGCCGCGCACCGGATGACCGTGCGCCGCAACGGCCGCCTGCTGCGGACCATCGCGGTCACCACCGGCAAGCCGGGGTTCCGCACCCGCAGCGGCATCAAGGTGGTGCTGCGCAAGGAGCGGCGGGTCCGGATGCGCGGCGACACCGTCGGCATCAAGCGCGGCACGCGCGAGTTCTACGACCTGCCGGTGTTCTGGGCCACCCGGGTGACGTGGAGCGGGGAGTACGTGCACGCCGCACCGTGGTCGGTGGAGGCGCAGGGCGAGGAGAACGTCAGCCACGGGTGCACCGGCATGAGCACGGAGGACGCCGCCTGGTTCTTCCGTACGGTCCGCGAGGGGGACGTGGTGCAGGTCGTCAACAGCGGCGGGGAGCCGATGGCGCCGTTCGGCAACGGCTACGGCGACTGGAACCTCGACTGGCCGGCCTGGCTCGCGGGCAGCGCCCTGGCCGACCGCCCGGACACCGCCCCGGCGCCCGCCTCCGCCACCGTGCCCGTACCGCCCGTGCAGCCCGCGGCGGCCCGGCTGCGGCCCACCACGTGAGCGGATGCCCCGCCCTCAACCGGATCAATCCCGGGCCCCGCCGCACCGCCGGGGTTTGATCGTCGCTGTCCATCCCCTCCACTCGGGAGTTGAACATGCGCATCCGTACCACCATCGCCGCCCTGGCCCTCGCCGCCGCCGGCGTCATCGGCGCCACCGGCACCGCCGTCGCCGACGCGCACGCCGAGGGCATCGCGATCGGCTCGCCGGGCATTCTGTCCGGCAATGTCGTCCAGATCCCCGTGCACATTCCGATCAACATCTGCGGCAACTCGTTGAACCTCATCGGCGCGCTGAACCCGACCGCCGGCAACGTCTGCATCAACAACTGACGGTCGGCGGCCCCGGGACGGACCTCCCGGGGCCGCCGCACCCGCGCACCGCATCCGTGCGGCGCCGTTCCCGCGCTCCGCACCCCAACCCTCCGGGAGCCCCCATGCCACCCGCGCCCCTCCGCGCAGCCACCCACGTCCTGGCCACTTCGATCGTCGCGGCGGGTCTGTTCTGCGCCGCTCCCGCGCACGCCGCGGACCTGCCCGCCCACTGGTGCACCGTCAACGGCGTGGAGGCGCCGCCGGGACGGATGGTGCAGGGCACCCCGGGCCCCGACACCATCGTGTGCGAGGGCGACGTCGAGAACGCCGTCGTCTGGGGCGGGGCCGGCAAGGACAACATCCGCGTCAAGGGCCTGGTCGTCGACGCCTCGGTGCTCGGCGGCGACGGCGACGACACCATCCAGGTGAACAACCTCTTCCCGCGGAACGGGAACGCCGTCGTCCGCGGTGGTTTCGGCGACGACACGATCATCACCGCGCTGGTCGCGGGCACCGCGGAGCACGGCGCCGCGGTCCACGGCGACCACGGGAACGACACGATCACCACGGGCAGCGTGATGGGCACCCCGGGCCAGTACCAGCGGGGCGGCGGCCAGGTCTTCGGCAACGACGGCGACGACCTGATCCGCACCGGGAACGTCGACCTCGGCGGCCGGGTCATCGGCGGCAGCGAGAACGACACCATCGAGCCGAAGTCGGTCGGCTCCGAGTCCTCGGGCATCATCCAGGGCGGCCCGGGCGACGACAAGATCCGCGGCAGGAGGGACACGCTGCTGGTCATCGGGCCCGGCTGGGGCCAGGTGGACGGCGGCCCCGGCACCGACGAGTGCAAGATCCAGCACGCTTCCGCGGGTGAGCGGATCCGCAGCGCGGTCGCGAACTGCCCCTGAGCGGGCCGGGCGGGCCGAGCGGCCGCCCGCGTCCCCGGTTTCCGGTCTCCGGTTTCCGCCTCCGGACCGGTCTCACCGTCCGGGCCCCTCCGCCTGAGGACCGGCTCCGCTGACGAACCGGCGCCGCGTGTCCCCGGCCGACCTCCCCTTCCGGCCGGGCGGCACGCGGGGTCAGTCGAACAGACGGTGGGTCCGGACCTGCCAGGAGTGGGCCGGGTGGGGCGGACCGGGACGGCTGCGCGTCCAGCTGGGCCGGTGCGGCGGGGCCGCAGGACGCGTGTGCAGCGTGCGCCTGCGGCCCGCCAGCACGAACAGAGCGGCGGTGAGCGCCGCCAGTTCTATGTGGTCCGGGTCGCCACCCTCGACCCGGATCGCGTGGCGGCCGCTCACCACGTCACCGGCAGCGTCCGGGGGCCCCTGATCAGCGCTCCGGTCTGCCATTCGAGGTTCTCCGCCGGCACCGCGAGGGCGAGCCGCGGATAGCGGGCGAGGAGCGTCTCCAGGATGATCTCGGACTCCATCCTGGCCAGCATCGAGCCGACGCAGTGGTGCGGCCCGTTGCCGAACGACATGTGGGCGATGGGGCCGCGGTCGAAGTCGAGGGTGTCGGGGTCGGCGAACATCGCCGGATCCCGGTTGGCCGCCAGGTACGAGGCGTAGACCGCTTCCCCCGCCCGGATGAGCACCCCGCCCATTTCGACGTCCTGCATGGCCACCCGGGGCAGGCCCACACCGCTGCGGTGCGGGATGAAGCGCAGCAGCTCGTCGACGGCCTGCGGGATCATGTCCGGCTCCGCGCGCAAGCGTTCGAGCTGGGCCGGGTGGGTGAGGAGCGCGAAGACCATGTTGGCGCTGTTGTTGCGGACCGCGTGGGCGCCGCTCACGAGGATCGCGGTGGCGAGCGAGACGGCTTCGTCGGCGGTGATCTCGCCGGCTTCGGTGGCGGCTGCCAGTACTCCGCCCAGGTCGTCCTGCGGTTCCTCGCGGCGCAGCGCGAGGAGGTCCACGACGCAGTCACGGACGGTGGTCTTCGCTCCTGAGCTGCGGGCGGGCGCCGCGCCGGGCGCCATGATCATGTCCGCCCAGGAGGTCATGTCCCGGCGCATCCCGTCGGGCACGCCGAGCAGGTCGCTGACGACGGCGAGGGGGAACGGACCGTGCAGGTGCTCGACCAGGTCGGCGGGGGCGCCCTGCCGCTCCATCCCGTCCAGCAGGCCGTCGCAGGTCCGCTGGGCGGTGGGCCGCAGCCGCAGCATGCTCTTGCCGGTGAAGGCCCGGGCCACGACCCGGCGCATCACGTTCAGCCTGGGCGGGTCGGCGTAGTTCAGGGAGGCCTTCAGCGAGGCGATGGCGTGCGGGGACGAGCTGGTGACGGTGCGGCCGACCAGCTCCTCGCGGCTGAAGCGCGGGTCGGAGGTGACCTGCTTGACGTCCTCGTACCGGCTCATGAGCCAGGCGGCGTCCTTGCCGTACGGCAGGCGGATGCGGGCGGCGCGGGTCTCGCGCAGCCGGTCGTGCAGGAACGGGTCGAAGTCCAGGGCTTCCAGGTCCTCCAGACTCCAGAAGTGGACGCTGCCGTCCGCTTCCGGACAGCCGCCCGGCTGCGCCGCGGACTGCGGCCCGGCCACCGTCTCGGGGTCGGATGTCATGACTGATCTCCCAGGGTTCTCGTGACACGCTTCTCGTGACACACGGTGATTCACCCCCGCAGGGCGCGGTGGAGGAATCTCTTCCCTTTCGCCAGTCGACTGGCCCGGGCAAGCCCCCGGATCACCGGATTGGCCCTGGTCACGTGTGGACTTGCTCAGCGCGCACAATGTCCCGCCGTCCGTGAGGCTTTGTCGGGACGCGAAAGGAGACCCCACGCGATGGCTACTCTGTGCAGACCAGCGGTGTCCGTACCCGAGCATGTGATCACCATGGATCAGACGCTCGATCTCGCCCGATCCGTACACGCGGACCACCCGCAGCTCGAACTGGCGCTGCGGCTCATCCGGAACACGGGAGTCGAGAAGCGGCACATCGTGCGGCCCATCGAGGAGACCCTCAGACACCCCGGTTTCGAGTACCGCAACGCGGTCTACGAGGCCGAGGCGAAGGCCCGCGTGCCGGCCGTGGTGCAGGAAGCACTCGATCACGCCGGGCTCCGCGCGGCCGACATCGACGTGATCGTCTACGTGTCGTGCACGGGCTTCATGATGCCGTCGCTGACCGCGTGGATGATCAACCGCATGGGGTTCCGGATGGACTGTCGGCAGGTCCCCATCGCCCAGCTGGGATGTGCCGCAGGCGGCGCCGCGGTGAACCGCGCGCACGACTTCTGCACCGCCTATCCGGGTGCCAACGCCCTGATCGTGGCCTGCGAGTTCTGCTCGCTGTGCTACCAGCCGGGCGACCTGGAAGTGGGCAACCTGCTCTCGAACGGCCTGTTCGGCGACGGTGTGGCCGCGGCCGTCGTCCGGGGCCGCGGCGGCACCGGCATCGAGCTCCAGCGCAACGGCTCGTACCTGGTGCCGGACACCGAGGACTGGATCGCGTACGACGTCCGCTCCACGGGATTCCACTTCAAGCTGGACCGGAGAGTGCCGGGCACCATGGAGCCGCTGGCTCCGGCTCTCCAGCAACTCGCCCATCAGCACGGCTGGGACGCCGCCGAACTGGACTTCTACATCATCCACGCGGGCGGGCCCCGCATCCTCGACGACTTGAGCACCTTCCTCGGAGTGCCTCCGGAAGCGTTCCGCTTCAGCCGCGCCACGCTCACCGAGTACGGCAACATCGCGAGCGCGGTGGTGCTCGACGCGCTGCGCAGGCTGTTCGAGGAGGGCGGCGCGGCCGACGCGTCGCGCGGGATGCTGGCCGGCTTCGGGCCGGGCATCACGGCGGAGATCACCCTCGGCTCCTGGGCCTCGGAAGAGGACCGCGAACTCGCCGAGGTCGTGGAGCGGGAGAGCCTGCATGTCGACTGAGACCGCCGACAAGGGGACCGGTACCGGCTCGGACGGGCAGCCGCCGGTCCGGTTCTGGCCCGCCCAGGACCTCACCGGCGTCGACTTCGACCCGGTGCTGGCCGAACTGATGCGCGAAGGACCGGTGACCCGGATCCAGCTGCCCAACGGCGACGGCTGGGCCTGGATGGTGTCACGGCACGAGGACGTCCGCATGGTGACCAACGACCGGCGCTTCAGCCGCAAGGCCGTCGTCTCGCACAACGTCACCCGACTGGCCCCGCACTTCATCCCGGTCGAAGGAGCCGTGGGCTTCGAGGACCCGCCCGACCACACCCGGCTGCGGCGGGCCGTCGCCCCCGCCTTCACCACCAAGGGCGTGGAGCGGCTGCGCGCCCGGGCGAAGGAGATGCTCGACGAGCTGGTCGACGGGATGCTGCGGGACGGGCCGCCCGCCGACCTGACCGCCCGGATGCTGGCGCCCTTCCCGCTCGCGGTGGTCTGCGAGCTGATGGGCGTGCCCGAGGCGGACCGGCCGCGGATGCACGAATGGACGATGCTGATCCTGTCGTCCTCGGCCGGCGCCGGCCGCAGCGAGCGGGCCAAGGACGAGATGACCGGCTACTTCGCCGAGCTGCTGGAGCAGCGGCGCGGCAGCGACGGCGAGGACATCGTCGGACTCCTCGCCACCGCCGTCGGCCGGGAGGAGGTGACCGCCGCCGAGGCGGTGGGCCTGGCACTGCTGATCCAGATCGGCGGCGAGGCCGTCACCAACAACACCGGCAACATGGCGTACATCCTGCTCAGCCGGCCCGAGCTGGCCGAGCGGCTGCGGGCCTCGCCGGAGCTGCGGCCGACCGCGATCGACGAACTCCTGCGGTACATCCCGCACCGCAGCGCGGTCGGCCTGTCCCGCATCGCGACGGAGGACGTGACGGTCGCGGGCCACCTGGTCCGGGCGGGCGAGGCGGTCTACGTCTCGTACCTCGCGGCCAACCGCGATCCGGAGGTCTTCCCCGATCCGGAGGAGATCGTCCTGGACCGCACCCCCAACCCCCACGTGGCGTTCGGGTACGGGCCCCACTACTGCCTGGGCGGGCTGCTCGCCCGGCTGGAGTCGGAGCTGATGGTCGACGCGCTGCTGGACCGCTTCCCGGGACTGCGCCTCGCCGTGCCGGAGCCGGAGCTGCGGTGGCGGCCGGGGGCTCTGATCCGCGGCCCCGAGGGATTGCCGGTGGCCTGGTGACCGTCTTCGCCCGCTCCCCCGACGGCCTGCTGGTGCCCGCCGGACACGGTCGGACGCTGACCACCCCGGCCCAGGAGGTCACCTTCAAGGTGACCGGCGAGCACTCGCGGGTGGCGTCGAGCTTCGAGGTCGTCGTGCCTCCCGGTTTCGACGTCGGCGCCCACGTGCACGCGCACAGCGAGGAGCTGTTCTACGTCCTCGAAGGCGAGTTGGAGGTGCTGGCGTTCGAACCCCGGGTGCGCACCTCCGACGACTGGCACCACTGGAGGTCCCCGACCGGGCGCAAGCCGGTGCACGCCGGGCCCGGCACGGTGATCGTGGTGCCGCCCGGCTGCCCGCACGCGTTCGCCAACCGGTCGGGGGACCCGGCCAGGATGTTCTTCCAGTCCTCGCCGCCGCCCGACCACGAGCGCTACTTCGAGGAGCTGTTCGCCATCCTGGCGGGCCCGGGCCCGGTGGACGAGGCGGCGATCGCGGACCTGCGGAACCGGTACGACATCGAGCAGCTCACCCCGCTGCGCCACGAGGCCTGACCGCCCGGGCGCCCGCCGCCCCGGGTCTCGGTCCCGGTCCCGGGTCCCGCCTCACCCCCGCCCCCCCGTCACCCCCCGTCACCTCCCTCACTCCCGGCACCCCCCGTCCGGCCGCCGCGGCCCGGGCGGGGTGTATCGTGCGGAATCCTTGAACGTGTTCAATTCCATGATCGGCCGTGGGCGCCGGTGCGAGCGGCGGGGGTGTGCGGTGCGGCAGACGACGGGCGGGCGGACCTTCCGCGTCGCGGGGTACGCGACGACGGCCCAGTACGCGGTCATCGGCGTGGCCCTGGTGGCGCTGTCCCTGGTCACCGAGGGGCTGCCGGTCGAGCGCGGCGACTGGCTGTACACGCTCCTCTGGCTCCCACTGCTCAGTGCCGTCCTGGGGCTGCTCCAGGCCGTGCTGTTCGCCACTCCCACGGCCCTCGTCGGCGAGGCCCTGGCCCGCAGGCTGCCCGGCGCGCGGATCCTGTGGCACCTCGCGCCCGTCCCGGTCCTGCCGCTCGTCCCGGCGGCCGTCGCCCACGCGCACGACGGCGCGGCGTGGCAGTGGTGGGCGTACCTCACCCTGCTGGGCTGCGTACCGGCCCTGGCGGCCGGAGCGGACCGGACACCCCGCTGGGCCCGGACCCGCATCGGGGTCCGGGCCTGACGGTCCCGAGGCGATCGGGAGGCGATCCGTGGCGGCCGGCCGGGGCCGCGTCCGGGTCAGTAGGCGCCGAAGACGTTGTCGATCGAGCCGTAGCGGGCCGCCGCGTAGTTGCACGCCGCGGTGATGTTGGCGACCGGGTCGTAGGAGTCGGTCGAGGTGCCCGGCACGTGGTACGCCCGGAACGTCGGGTCGATGACCTGGAGCAGCCCCTTCGACGGGATGCCCGCGGCGGCGTTGGAGTCCCAGCCGTTGATGGCGAGGGGGTTGCCGGAGGACTCGCGCATGACGTTGCGGTAGATGCCGTTGTACGTACCGGGGATGCCGTGGCGGGCCATGACGGCGAGCGACTCCCGGATCCAACCGTCCAGGTTGTTGGGGTAGTTCACCGCCTGCGGGGCGACGCTCGTACGGGCCGAGCGGTCGGCGCGGGCGGGCGCGGCGGCCCGGTCTGCGGCCGGCTTCGTCTTCGCCTTCGCCTTCGCCGGGTTGGGCGCGCCGAGGGTGAGCTTGAGGCCCGGCCGGATCAGCGCCGGATCCCCGCCGATGACGCTCCGGTTGTCCTCGTACAGCTTCTTCCAGCCGCCGCTGACCCCGTGGGAACGGGCGATCCCGGAAAGGGAGTCGCCGGCGACCACGGAATAGGTGGTGGGCGCGGCGGCGGGCGCCTTGGCGGGAGCCGCCTTTGCGGTGGTGACGGAATGCACCGCGCGCACCGCCGCATTCGGCGCCGCGGCCGGGGCCGCGTCGGCCACGGGTGCGGCGAGCAGCGGGAGCGCGAGTGCGGCGCCGCCCGTGCCGGCGGCGACGAAGCCGCGGGTGAGCGGGTTGTTCTTCGGACGGCGGTGCTTGCCCGGTCCAGGCATGGTGAATTCCTCTCCCACGCCTACGGGGTGAGCTGTCGGGTTCGGGCCGGAGCTGCCCGGTCGCACGGCACGTGCGACTTCACCCCGAGCCGGCCCGCAGTACGGTCCGGCGGCTTACCTGGGTCCCCCGCTCCTGCCGTGTCGCGCGTGGGTGGGTTCGATCCCCGGGCAGCGGCAGGATTCGGCGTTCCACCCGGATTGACGGTGACGCTAAAGGAAAAGAGCCGGACAGAACAAGACACGAATTGCATGAGGAAATGGAAAACAATGATCCAAATCGAAAGGATCATCCGGCCACTTCCGGCACGGCGCCCAACTTCCGGCCAGGACAACGGTTCGACGGGCCGCGCCTCCGCCCCGCGACGTCCGGCGCGTGACTCACATCACGACCTCCGCACCGAATATCCCATGAGCGGATATGGCGATACGAAAACCTCCAATCCGGACATTGCCGCCCTGTCGGTCCGCGTCCGCGTGGGACATGCTGTGCCCCGGGAATTCCGAGGCATCCGAGGAGCGAAGGGGCACGCGGTGGACACGAGCGATGCGGTACGGATCGAACGCGACGGCCCGGTGTTCACGGTGGTCCTGCACCGGCCCGAAGCGCGCAATGCCGTCGACGGGCCGACGGCCGCCGCACTCGCCGCGGCCTTCCGGGAGTTCGACGCCGACCCGGAGGCCGCCGTCGCCGTGCTGTGGGGCGAGGGCGGGACGTTCTGTGCGGGCGCCGACCTCAAGGCGGTGGGCGGCGAACGCGGCAACCGGGTGGCGGCCGACGGGGACGGCCCGATGGGCCCCACCCGCATGGAGTTGGGCAAGCCGGTCATCGCCGCGATTTCCGGGCATGCCGTGGCGGGCGGCCTGGAGCTGGCCCTGTGGTGCGACCTGCGGGTCGCCGAGCAGGATGCGGTCCTCGGAGTCTTCTGCCGCCGCTGGGGCGTGCCGCTGATCGACGGCGGCACCGTGCGCCTGCCCCGGCTGATCGGAGAGAGCCGCGCCATGGACATGATCCTGACCGGCCGGCCCGTACCGGCTGCCGAGGCGTACGAATTCGGACTCGTCAACCGGCTGGTGCCGCCGGGCGAGGCCCGGCCGGCGGCGGAGCGGCTGGCCCGCGAGATCGCCGCGTTCCCGCAGCTGTGCCTGCGGCACGACCGGCTGTCCGTCCGCGAACAGCACGGCCTCGACGAGGCGGCGGCCCTGCACGCCGAGTACCGGCACGGCCTGGTCCCCCTGTCCGCCGGCGAGACCGAGGCCGGAGCAGCCCGCTTCACCTCCGGCGCGGGCCGCCACGGCACCTTCGCCGACTGACCGGGATCACCACGCAGGGGCGGCCGCGGGCGGGCAGTCCCGGCGCCGCCCGCAGGCGGCCCCGGAGGCCCTGCCCGGCGGTGACCCCCCGGGCAGGGCCGGGAGACGGTACCGACGTCAGCCCGGGAGACCGTGCCGGGGTCAGGCGAAGATCTCGTCGGCCGTGAGGCCTTCCGCCCCGAGCCATCCGAAGGTGAGGCCCCGCTCCTCGGCCGCGGCGTCCAGCTGGCCCTGGAGGACCTTCAGGGCCAGCTGGACGGCCTGGAGGCCGTCGATGCCGTGGATCTCCCAGACCGCCCCCTCGCCCAGGCCGGCGATCCGGCACGGGCAGATCCAGTCCCCTGCGGGGTCGGGGTCGGGCCGGGGCGGCCAGAGTTCGAGGCTGAGCCGGACGGAGGTCCCGTCCGCCGCCTCGGCGGTCAGCGCCCGGCTCACCACCGGCTCGCCGAGCTCGCCGGACTCCCTGTCCACCATGACCACTCCCTCACCCTTTGCCCGTTCTGTACCTCAGCAGCGTAGACGGGGCGGCGCGGATGCCCGGCGAGCCGCCGGGCATCCGGATCTGCGCGGCCCGGGCGTCAGGCGGCTCCCATGACCCGGGTGAACTCCTCGGGGCCGGAGGTGAAGCCGCGCAGCGCCGGGTCCAGGGACCAGCCACCGGACGCGTCCCGGGTGAACACGGCGAGCGTGGCTTCGGTCGCGTCCGCGACGGCGGCCAGGTCGTCCTGCACCAGGTCGGTAGCACCCTCACGGATCCGGATACCGGTGCCGGATATCTGCCCGAAGGTCTTCGCGCCGCCCTGGATCACCACCCCCACCACGACGCGCGTCAGCCGGTCGGACATCCGGTCGAGTTCGAGCGTCATCAACTCGTCGTAACCGAAGCCCTGTCCGGTACGGCTGTCCCGATGGAGGGTGATGGTCCCGTCCGGGGCTCGGTTGCCGAAGTACACGACGTAGACAGGGGCGCCGTGCGGGTCGTCGGCGCCGAACACCGCGGCGACGATGTCGAGGTCGTGGGCCGGCGTGCCGGAGGCGCTGGGGTCCCATCTCAGCGCGACCTCCACCTTGGCCAGGCTCTTGCGGACACCGGTCATGGAACTCCCCTCCTCGTACGGCGCGTTGCCCGCCCATGCTGCCACGCGCCCCGACCACCGGCGTCACCGTCCGTACGATCCCGGCCATTCGGGCCGACTTCGCTCGGGCCACGATCGGTGCGCGCCCGCCGCGGGAGGGCGGTGGGCGCTGCCCCGCGGACCCGGGCCACCCGCCCCGGTCGACGGTCGCCCGGCCCGTCGGCGGTCACCCGCCCAGCGGCAGCCCGGCCCGTCGGCGGTCACCCGCCCAGCGGCAGCCCGGCCGGGTCGCGAGCCGGCGCGTGGCCGCGGCCCGCCCCGCCCGGATCTCCCGTGATGGGGAACCGTCTCCCCCGCACGGGGGGATTGAATTCCGCGCCGCTCTCCTACTTCCTACCTCCTACCGGTGCGACGGAGGACGGCGGTCGGAGGTAGGTCGGCTGCGCCGATCGGGTCGGTGGGGCGGGAGGCCGGGGCCGGGTTGCGGGGCGGCGGGCGCGGCGGGTGCGAGTAGTGGGGGCATGACGATCGGACGGCGGACCCTGCTCCGCGGCATGGCCGCCACGGCCGGGATCACCGGCGCGGCCGGAGCGGCCGCCGCCCTCGGGGCGGTGGAGGCGGCAGCCACGGCCTCCCGGGCCGGGGCGGCCCGGCCCCCGGGCACCGGGGCGGCGCGCGCCGGGCGGCGGCCCGCGCGCTCGGGTGGCACCACCCGCAACCCCACGCTCGATGCCGACTTCGCCGCGCTGGCCGCCGGGCTCGACGGCCGGCTCGTCCGGCCCGGCGACCCCGACTACCCGGTGGCCCGCCTCCTGTACCAGCCCCGCTACGACGCCGTCGCGCCGGCCGCCGTCGCCTACCCCGCCCACGACCGGGACGTGGCCACCTGTGTCGCGTTCGCCCGCCGCAGCGGCATCCCCGTCGTCCCCCGCGGCGGCGGCCACAGCTACGCCGGCTGGTCCACCGGCACCGGCCTGGTCGTCGACGTCGGCGCCCTCGACCGACTGGTGGTCAGCACGGGCACGGGCACGGGGACCGGCACCGCGCAGCTCGGCGCCGGGCTCCGCCTCGGTGACCTGCACGCGGGACTCGCCGCGCGCGGCGCGGCCGTACCGGCCGGACTGTGCCCGAGCGTGGGCATCGCGGGGCTCGCCCTCGGCGGCGGCCTCGGCGTCACCAGCCGCGCGTACGGAACCACCAGCGACCACCTCACCGGCCTGCGCATCGTCACCGCCGACGGGCGGATCCGCGACACCGACGCGCAGCAGGACCCGGACCTCTTCTGGGCGCTGCGCGGCGCCGGCGGCGGCAGTTTCGGCGTCGTCACCGAGTTCCGCTTCCGCACCCGCCCGGTGTCGGACTGCGCGTTCGTCGAGCTGCACTGGCGCTGGCGGGACGCGGGCGCGCTGCTGCGGGCCTGGCAGCGCTGGCAGGCCGAGCTGCCCGATCCGTTCTGGAGCCAGGCCGAGTTCACGATCGAGTCCGGCGCACCGCCCGGGCCTGTGGTGCGGGTGGTGTGCCTGGACGGCCTCCGGGAGCTGGAGAACCGGCTGACGCGGCTGGCCGACCTCGCCGGGGCGCCGCCGCGGGACAGCTTCACGGTGGTGCGCGGCTACGGCGAGACGATGCGCGCGATGTCCGGCTGCCTGGACCTGTCCCCCGCCCAGTGCCGTCTGCCCGGCGAGCTGCCGGGCCGGGACCCGCAGGGGCGGCTCGGCCGCGACGACTACGCGGCGCGCTCCGACTTCTGGCCGGCGGGCGGGCTGCCCGGCGCGGCGCTCGACGCGGTGCTCGCCGGGGTGGCCCGGTACGCGTCGACGGCCGTGCGCGGGGGACGGGGAGTGGTGCAGTTCGACGGGGTGTGCGGCGGGGCCGTGAACCGGGTGCCGGCCGCGGACACGGCCTTCGTCCACCGGGACAGCGCCTTCCTCGCCCAGTACCTGGCCTACTGGCCTGCCGGTGCGTCGCGCGCGGAGGTGGACCGGCAGCGGGGCTGGCTGGACCGGCTCTGGACGGACCTGCGCGTGTGGGCGGGGGGCTCGGCCTACCAGAACTACGCGGATCCCGCGCTCTCGACCTGGGCCGACGCCTATTACGGGACCAACCTGGCGCGGCTCCGGCAGGTCAAGCGGGCCTACGACCCCGAGGAGCTGTTCCGCTTCCCTCAGGGCGTACGCCCCCTCTGACGGCCCGCGCCCTCCCCCGCGGCGGGTCCGGGCGGAGCCGGGTTGCTGTTGGGGCTCCGCGCCGAACCCCGCGCCTCGAACGCCGGCGGGGCTGGAGGTTGCGCCCTGCGCACCGGCGAGTCCGGGTGTTGCGCCCCAGGCCACCGGCGAGGCCGGAGCGGGCCCCGCCCGAGGCCCCGCCAAGCGCCGGCGAGGCCGGAGGTGCCCGTCGGACTCAGGTGCGCAGCGTTGCGGGCCGCGGGTACGTGCGGGTCTGCTTGACGCTGCCGAAGGCGAAGCTCGACTCGATCGAGGCGATGCCGGGAATGGCGTGGATGCGGGTGCGGACCAGGGCCTCGTACGCTTCGAGGCTCTCGATCACGATCCGCAGCAGGTAGTCGCTGCTGCCCGCCATCAGGTAGCAGTCCTGGATGTGCTCGATGAGGCCCACGTGCTCCTCGAAGAGCCGGACCGCCTCGCCCGTGTGCCGTTCCAGCCGGACCCGTACGAAGACGGTGATCGGCAGCCCGAAGGCGGACTGGTCGACCATCGCCGTGTAGCCGCGGATCAGCCCGGACTCCTCCATCCGGCGCACCCGGCGCAGGCACGGTGACGGGGAGAGCTGGACGCGGTCGGCGAGGTCCTGGTTGGAGAGCCGGCCGTCCGTCTGCAGCTCCCGGATGATGTGCAGGTCGACGGCGTCCACGGCCCCTCGTTTCCCGGTTCGGCCAGCAGCGGCCGTTTCTCATCCGATTATTGGCAGATTCTGCCCTCACGGTAGGCCTGAGAGGCAGAAGTAGCAATCGGCTGCCCTCGGAAAAGACCTAGCGTTGCGGGGTGGGCAGATCGCCCGGTTCCGCTACGGGAGGATGCTCGTTGGTCACGATCGCTACCACCGACAGAGGGGACGCGCGGGCGGCCGCGGTCCGGGGGGCAGGCCGCGGGATCTCCCCGCAGGCAGTGGGGATGGTGGCGCTCCTGCTCACCGTCGCGATCTGGGCGGCGTTCGCGCTGAGCGCCCGCGCACTGAGCTCCTCGACCCTCGAACCCGCCGGCGCGGCCCTGCTCCGGTACGGCGTACCGCTGCTCGTGCTGGCACCCGCGCTGTGGCGGCGCCGTCGGCTGATCGCCGCGGTCCGGCCGGCCGCCGCCCTCAAGGTCGCCTGCGGCGCCGGAGTGCCGTTCTTCCTGGCCGCGATGCAGGGCGGCTCCCTCACCTCCGCGGCCTTCGTCGGCTCGCTGGTGCCCGGCATGGTCCCGCTGTTCGTCTCCGCCCTGATGGCCGCGAACGGCCGCGGACTGCCCAAGGGCACGCAGGCGGCCGGGCTCGCCCTGATCGCGGCCGGCGTCGTCGCGCTCGTCTGGCGGTACGTCGTACCCGTGGACGGCTCGGTGCTCGCGGGCTCCGGCCTGCTCCTCGTCGCCAGCGGACTCTGGGCGCTGTACACGATCGGGCTGCGGGAGGTCGAGCTCGACCCCGTGGGGTCGATCGGCCTGCTCTGCCTGCCCTCCTTCGCCGTCATCGGCCTGCTGGCCCTGACCGGCGTGCTGCCCACCGGCTTCGCGCACGCCGCCGGCGGCGACGTCCTGCTGTTCCTGGTGGTGCAGGGGCTCGGCGTCGGCCTGTGCGCCGGCCTGCTGTACGCCTTCGCCATCCGGCGGGTGGGCGCGGAGCGCAGCTCCGTGGTCGGCAGCCTCAGCCCGGTCCTCGTCGTGCTGCTCGCCGTCCCGCTGCTCGGCGAATCGCCGACCGCCGCCGTCCTGATCGGCGTCCCCCTCATCACCGCCGGCGTCGCGCTGGCCAACCGACGCCCCCGAACCGAGGTCCCCACCGATGCTTGAGCTGCTGCCGCCCCCGCCCGCCGACCCGCTGTGGGAGCTGGCCGCCGAGTTCGGCGCCGACCCGCGCCCCGAACGCCTGAACCTCGTGCTCGGCGTCTACCGCGACCACACCGGCACGACGCCGGTGATGGGCGCCGTCCGCGAGGCCGAGGCCCGGCTCGCGGAGCGCTCGGAGTCGAAGGAGTACCGCGGCCTGTCCGGGAACACCGCCTTCAACCGCGCCATGCTCGCGACCGTGCTCGGCTCCGCCGAACTCACCGCGCGGGCCACCGCCGTCCAGACCGTCGCGGGCACCGGCGCGCTGCGGCTGCTGGCCGACCTGATCTGCCGCACCCGCCCCGGCACCACCGTGTGGATCAGCGACCCGGCGTACGTCAACCACCGGCCGATCATGGAGGCCGCCGGGCTGACGGTGCGCACGTACGGCTGGGTCGACGCGGCCGGGCACTTCGACCGGGAGGGCATGCTGCGCGACCTGTCCGCGGCGCAGCGCGACGACGTGGTCCTGCTCCAGGGCTGCTGCCACAACCCGTCCGGGGTCGACCCGTCGGCACAGGCCTGGGAGGACGTGGCCGCGCTGGCCGAACTGGCCGGCTGGGTGCCGCTCGTGGACCTGGCGTACCACGGCCTCGGCGACGGTCTGGAGGCCGATCTGGCGCCCACCCGGATGCTGGCCGCCCGTCTTCCCGAGGTGCTCGTCGCCATCAGCTGTTCGAAGAACTTCGGGCTCTACAGCGACCGTACGGGCTGCGCGGTGGTGCTCGGCTCCTCGGCGCGGGCGCTGCGGCACGTGGAGACGGCGCTGCAGAACGCGGCGCGGACCCTGTACTCGATGCCGCCCGAGCACGGGGCGGCGGTGGTCGCGACCGTCCTGGAGGACGCCGGGCTGCGCACCGCGTGGCGGGCCGAGCTGGAGGTCATGCGGGGCCGGATCACCGCCAACCGCACCGACCTGACGGCCCATCTGGGCAACCTGGGGCACGACGGGCCGGCGCGGGTGCTGGCACGCCAGAAGGGCATGTTCTCCATGCTGCCGCTCGGCCCGGAGCAGATGGCCCGGCTGCGCACCGAGTACGCGGTCTACGGCACCGGCTCGGGCCGCATCAACATCGCGGGCATCCCGGCGCACCGGATCCCGTACCTGGCGCGGTCGGTGGCCGCGGTACTGGAGCGCTGAGGGGCCGCGCGCTCCCGGGGCACGGTTCTGCCGCAGTCGGGACGATCTTGATTGCGGCCCCCCTCACCGCCGGCCGGAGCCGGTGTGATCGGATGGGTGCATGACGAGGACGCTCTACCTGTTCTGCTCCGCCGCCCCGCCCGTGTTCGACGTGGCCCGGGTGATCGAGGACGCGCAGGCGCGCGGCTGGGACGTGTGCCTCGGGCTGACGCCGACGGCTGCCGGGTGGCTGGCCGAGAGCCTCGACGGACTGGCCGCCCTCACCGGGCACCCGGTGCGCTGGGCGTACCGGCACCCCGCGGACCCGAGCCCGTGGCCCGAGCCGGACGCGGTCCTACTGGCCCCCGCCACCTTCAACACCGTGAACGCGTGGGCGCTCGGGCTCACCGACCGGTACGTGGTGGGCGTGGTCGCCGAGGGCATCGGCAAGGGCATCCCGCTGGTGACGATGCCGTGCGTGAACACGGCGTACGTCGCGCACCCGCAGTTCGAGCGGAGCATCGCGACGCTGCGCACGGCCGGGGTCCGCGTGCTGTACGGCGAGGAGGGCTTCCGGCCCTCCGAGCCGGGCACCGGCCTGCCGGACGGCTTCCCGTGGACCCTCGCACTGAACGCCGTCGACGAGGCGGTGACCGCGGCCATGTGAACGGCCGCGGCGGACGCCGGCGTCGGCCCGGGGCTCAGGAGCGGGCGCCGCGGCCGCGGGTCAGGAGGCTCACGGCCACGCTCGCGGTGACGGCGCCGGCCGCCAGGAATCCGCCGCGCGAGCGCCAGGACAGCACCGACCAGCGGGACTGCGCGGACAGCAGGGAGCCCACGCTCAGCCAGGAGCCGGCCGAGACGGCGGACAGCGAGGAGCCGATCGAGGCGGCCGACAGCACGCTGCCGACCGAGCCGACGGACAGGACCGACCCGACGGATCCGATGGAGAGCACCGAGCCCACTGACCCGACGGACAGGATGGAGTCCTTCGACCAGAGCGAGAGGAACGATCCGCCGGGGTCGCCGCACGGCTTCTCCGACGCGCTCCGTCCGGACACGCTCGATCCGCTCGCGTTCGCCTCGGCCGCGTCCGCCTCGGTCCCGTCCGGGTCGCTCGCATTCGGGTCGCTCGCGTTCGATTCGGTCATGGGCCCATCGTGCCAGAGGAGGTCCGCCCGGGAGGCGGCTTTGCCCGCGCGGCGGCCTTCCGGGCGGGGGCCCGGTGGCCGACGGCACGCCCTCGTGCGACGCGCGGGCCCGGGTGCAATCCTGGACAGATGATCACAGAAGGCACTCCTCAGGGTCCGATCGTCGTCGCCGTGGACGGCTCCGAGCACAGCCTCGCGGCGCTGGACTGGGCACTCGCCGCGGGCCGCGCGGCCGACGCCGAGGTGGTCGTCGCGCACGTGCTGCCCGATCACGCGCAGATCTGGCAGGCCCGCCGCACCGCCGTGCTCGGGGAGCCCGCCGAGGACGCCGCCGACCCGGTCGCGGAGCTCGTACGGCACTCGCTGGAGGGCCGCGGGGAACTGCCGGCCGTACGGTACGAGGCCCTGCGGGGGGCGGTGGCCGACGCGCTCAACGCGAAGGCGGAGCAGGCGCGGACGCTGGTCCTCGGGTCGCGCGGCCGCGGCGGTTTCGCGAGCCTGCTGCTCGGCTCGGTCAGCCGCGCGTGCACCTCCCAGGCCGTCTGCCCGGTCGTGGTGGTGCCGCACGCCGCGCGCGCCGCGAACGTCGCGGCCGACGCGCCGGACGCACGCGTACTGCTGGGCCTGAACCCCGCCGAGACCTCGGACGAGACGGTGGAGTTCGCGTTCCGGTACGCCGCCGAGCACGGGCTGCGCCTGACCGCGCTGACGGCCTCCCTCGATCCGGTCGCGGCGCTGCCGCTGTTCGGCGCGCCCATGGCCGGCGCTCCCGTCACCGGCTTCCCGCCGGAGGATCCCGCTCCGTTCATCCGGGAGATCGAGCGGGCCCAGCACGAGCGGCTGGAGCCGTTCACGACCGGCGCGTACGCGCGGGTGGCCGTGGACAGCGTCGTCGGGCCCGGGGACGCGGCGGGCCAGCTGGTCGCCCAGTCGGAGACCGCCGCGCTGCTCGTGGTCGGCCGGCACCGGACCCGCCGCCACACCGAGTCCCTGCTGATGGGCTCGGTCGCCAACGCGTCGCTGCTGCACGCGCGGTGCCCGGTGGCGGTGGTCCCGGCCGGGAAGTCCGCCTGACACGCGGCGGCCGCGTGCGCGAAGGCCTGCGCCGCCCCGCGCGGGACGGCACAATCGTGGGGTGATCGACGAAGATCCCTATCTGTGGCTGGAAGACGTCACCGGCGAAGCAGCCCTCGCCTGGGTGCGGGAGCGCACCGCGGAGACCGTGGACCAGGTGGCCTCGGATCCCGGTTTCGCGCGTCTGCAGGCCGAGTTGCGGGAGGTCCTCGACGCCCGCGACCGGATCGTCTACCCGTGCCGGCTCGGTCCGTTCCTCTACAGCTTCTGGCAGGACGCGGAGCACGTGCGGGGGGTGTGGCGGCGCACCACGCTGGAGGAGTACCGCACGGCCGAGCCCGTATGGGACGTGCTGCTCGACGTCGACGCGCTGGCCGAGGCGGAGGGCGAGCCGTGGGTCTGGGCGGGCGCCCAGGTGCTGTACCCGGAGTTCCGGCACGCGCTGCTGACGCTGTCGCGGGACGGCGCGGACGCCGTCGTGGTGCGCGAGTTCGACCTCGCGACCCGTTCCTTCCCCGCGGACGGCTTCCGGCTGCCGGAGGCCAAGACCTCGGTCGCCTGGATCGACCGGGACCACGTGTTCGTGGGGACCGACACCGGACCGGGGTCGCTCACCGCCTCCGGGTACCCGCGCACGGTCCGCCGCTGGCGCAGGGGTACGGCGCTCGGCGAGGCGGAGCTCGTGCACGAGGTGGCCGCGTCGGACCTGTCGACCGTGGCCTGGCGCGACCACACCGAGGGCTTCGAGCGCGAGTTCGTGCTGCGGCAGCGCGACTTCTGGCACAGCGAGCTGTTCGAGATCGCGCCGGACGGCCGGCTGCTCGCGATCGACGTGCCGCAGGACGCGGAGGTGTGCGTCCACCGCTCCTGGCTGCTCGTCACCCCCAAGTCCCCGTGGCTGGGGCATCCCGAGGGCACTCTGCTGGCGTTCCGGTACGACGCGTTCACGGCCGGCGGCCGCGAGGCCGTGGTGCTGTTCGCACCGGACGCGCACACCGCGCTCGTCGGGTACGCGTGGACCCGCAACCACCTGATCCTGGAGATCCTCGACGACGTCGCCGCCCGGCTGGAGGTCCTCACCCCGGCCCCCGCCGGCGACTGGGCCCGCGAGACGCACGCGGACCTGCCGCCGCTCGCGTCCGCGACGGTCGTCGACACCGACCCGGACACCGGCGACGAGTACTTCCTCGACGTCACCGGCTACCTGCAGCCCGCCACCCTCTACCGCGGGGAGATCGGGCGGGGCAGCGAGGTGGTGGGGCGGGCCGTGGCCCGGTTCGACACGGCCGGGCTGTCGGTGCGCCGCCGGTTCGCGGTGTCGGCGGACGGCACGCGCGTCCCGTACTTCGTGATCGGCCCGGCCGGGTCCGACGGTTCCGGCACCGGACCCGGGCCGGCACTGCTGACCGGATACGGCGGTTTCGAGACCTCGCTGACGCCGTACTACAGCGCGCTCCGCGGGCGGGCCTGGCTCGCGCGGGGCGGCACGTACGTGGTGGCCAACATCCGCGGCGGCGGCGAGTACGGGCCGCGCTGGCACCGCAGCGCGCTGGGAGCCGACCGGGTCCGGTCCTTCGAGGACTTCGCCGCGGTGGCCGAGGACCTGGTCCGGCGGGGCGTGACCACCGCGGACCGGCTGGGCATCGAGGGCGGCAGCAACGGCGGGCTGCTGATGGGCGCGATGCTCACCCGGTACCCGCACCTGTTCGGGGCGGTCGTCGCGAACGTGCCGCTGCTGGACATGCTCCGCTTCCACCGGCTGCTGGCCGGGGCGAGCTGGGTGGCCGAGTACGGCGACCCCGACGACCCGGCCGACCGCCCGCACCTGGCGGACATCTCCCCGTACCACCGGCTGCGGGCCGGACCGCGCTACCCGCCGGTGCTGCTCACCACGTCGACGCGGGACGACCGGGTGCATCCGGGGCACGCGCGCAAGGCGGCGGCGCGGCTGCGCGAGCTGGGCCACCGGGTGTACTTCCACGAGCAGACGGGCGGCGGCCACAGCGGCGCCGCGGACCACGAGCAGATCGCCTTCCACCAGGCCCTCGTACACACCTTCCTCAGGCACCACCTGACCAAAGGGACGGACATGAGCGACACGGACGACGCCGAGGACACCGGCGGCGCGGACACCGGTGGGACGGGCGGCAGCGGGACGGGCGGCGCGGAGCGTGCCGGTACGGCGGCCGAACTGTTCGACGGGATCGGCGCCGCCTACGAGGAGGCCTTCGCGGGGCTGCCGGGGCAGTTGGAAGCCCTGGAGTGGATGACGGCGCGGCTGGCGCCGGGGGCGCGGGTCCTGGACGTGGGGAGCGGCACCGGGCGGCCGGTGGCCGAGGTGCTGGTGCGCGCGGGCTGCGAGGTGACCGGCATCGACGTGTCGTCGACGATGGTCGACCTGGCCCGTTCACAGGTGCCGGGGGCCCGCTTCGAGCAGTGCGACGTACGGGAGTTCGCGCCGCCGGCGGGGAGTTTCGACGCGGTGTGCGCCTTCTTCCCGCTGCTGCTGATGTCGCGGGCGGACATCGACGCGGCGCTCGCCGCGTTCGCCTCGTGGCTGGCGCCGGGCGGGCTGTTCGTCATGGCCACCGTGCCCGCCGACGTGGAGGACCAGGAGGTGGAGTGGATGGGCCGCCGGGTGTCGGTGTCCAGCTACTCCACGGAGGAGTACCTGCGGCGGCTGGCCGCGAACGGCCTGGAGGTGCTGCACAGCTCCACTTCCACCTTCGTCCCGGAGAGCGCGGTCGCCGGCCCGGAGGACCACCTGTTCTGCTACGCCCGGCGGCCCGAGGCCGGTTGAGCATCGTGGCGCGGAGCCGGGGAGGGACGGCCGTCGTGGGCCGCCCCTCCCCGGGACCCGGTGCGGTGGCGGCCGGTCAGGGACGCGGGGCCGCCGGAACGATCCGGAAGCGGTGGCCCGATCCGATCGAGTAGGCCTTCTGCTCCTTGTCGGTCCCGGCGTGCACGATCAGGAAGGCCCCGCCGAGGATGGCGTCGGCCTTGAAGCGGATCCGCATCGGGACGGTGGTGACGCTGCCGGCGGCCACCTTCTGGTAACCGATGGGGCCGGTGGCCCAGCCGCGCAGCTTGCGGACGTCCCAGCGCTTCCAGGCCCCGCCCTCGCGGTACTGCATGTCGAAGCCGGTGGCCGTGCGGTTCTCGTGGAACGCGATCAGCGCGGAGCGCTTGACCTTCTCGATGTCGACGGCGCCCTTGCGGTTGTCGAGGACGAGCTTGAAGCGGTGCCAGGCGCCGTCGGCGGCGATCTCGGTCGGCAGTCCCTTGACCTGGAGCCGGATCGTGGCCTTGGCCGGGTCCGGTTCGGCCGTCTTCGCTGCCGGCGCGTTCTGCGGGGACCGCGGGCCCTGCGTGTACTGCGCGCCCTGCGCGGCCGCCGCCGGGGTGGCCAGGAACAGGGCCGGCGCGACGGCGGCCGCCGTCACCACGGCCGCGGCGCGGTGGAGAAGCTGCATGAAAAAAGTACCCCCGTGCAGGAAAAGGCCCGTGGGCGGTCGACCCACGGGCGGATTGGTCCGGATGATCCTATGTCCTGACCGGAATGCCTCCGTCCGGGGGGGTCAGCGGGATCGGACCGCTGCCGGCGGCAGGGGCAGGGACAGGGGCAGTGGCGGCCGGCTCAGAACTCCACGACGGAGCGGAGCACCTCGCCGCGCTCCATCCGGGCGAAGGCCGCCTCCACCCCGTCCAGCGGGATGGTCTCGGAGACGAAGGCGTCCAGGTCGAGGCGTCCCTGGAGGTAGAGGTCGATCAGGACGGGGAAGTCCCGCTCGGGCAGGCAGTCCCCGTACCAGCTGGACTTCAGGGAGCCGCCGCGGCCGAAGACGTCGAGGAGCGGCAGTTCCAGCTTCATCTCGGGCGTGGGGACGCCCACCAGGACGACCGTGCCCGCCAGGTCGCGGGCGTAGAAGGCCTGCTGGTAGGTCTCGGGGCGCCCGACGGCGTCGATGACGACGTCCGCGCCGAAGCCGCCGGTGAGCGCCTGGACCGCCTTGACCACGTCCTCGGTGCGGCCGTTGACGGTGTGGGTGGCGCCCAGGCCGCGGGCGAGTTCGAGCTTGCGGTCGTCGAGGTCCACCGCGATGATCTTCGCCGCGCCGGCCAGCCGGGCGCCCGCGACGGCCGCGTTGCCCACGCCGCCGCAGCCGATGACGGCGACCGAGTCGCCGCGTCCCACCCCGCCGGTGTTGATGGCCGCGCCGAGCCCGGCCATCACTCCGCAGCCGAGCAGGCCCGCGGCGGCGGGGGCGGCCGCCGGGTCCACCTTGGTGCACTGCCCGGCCGCGACCAGCGTCTTCTCGGCGAAGGCCCCGATGCCGAGGGCGGGGGCGAGCGGGGTGCCGTCCTCCAACGTCATCGGCTGGGTCGCGTTGTGCGTGGCGAAGCAGTACCAGGGGCGGCCGCGCCGGCAGGCCCGGCAGTCGCCGCACACCGCACGCCAGTTGAGGACGACGAAGTCGCCGGGCGCCACCGAGGTGACGTCGTCGCCGACGGCCTCGACCACGCCCGCCGCCTCGTGCCCGAGGAGGAACGGGAACTCGTCGTTGATGCCGCCCTCGCGGTAGTGCAGGTCGGTGTGGCACACCCCGCAGGCCTGCACGCGCACGAGCGCCTCACCGGGGCCCGGGTCCGGCACCAGGATGGTGGCCAGCTCCACGGGCGCGCCCTTGGCGCGCGCGATGACACCGCGTACGTGATGCGTCACAGTCAACCACCTTTGTCAGCTCATACCAGGGGATATCGAACGTAGCAGCCCGCACGACGAAGCGTCAGAAGCGGTACACCTTCCGCACCTTGCCGTCGGTCCCCGCGTACACGTACCCGCCCCGCCCGTACGCGTCGCTGAGGTAGGGGCGCATCGAGGAGGAGTGCGTGTCGTCGAACACCCACGGCTCGACGATGACGTACGTCGAGACGGGCTTGTCCACGCGGAGCTCCTTCTTGGCGCGCTCCAACAGGGCGGGCAGGGCGTCCCAGTTCACCTTGGTCATGTCGATCAGCGCGTGCTCGGTGTCGATCTCCCTGCCCGGTCCGGTCCGGCGGGCGGTGCCGTCGCGGTACTGCCACTCGTCGTACGTCGTGGCGCCGGGCTTGGTCGGGATCGAGGCGAGCACGTACTCCTCGTAGATGTTCATCTCCACGAACGCGGTGCTGCCGCTCTCCTTGCGGAAGGCCTCGACCACGGTACGGATGGCCGCGGGGTCGAGCAGCGTGCCGCCGGGCGCCTCCCGACCGGTGCCGGCGGTCGCCGGGCGGCTCGGGGTGCGGGTCGCGGCGCCCGGGCCGCCGACGGCCGGCCGGGCCGAGTGGGAGGGCGTCGAGCCGGCGGTCGTCTCGCCGCCCTTGGCCCGGCCGTCCGAACCCGATCCGTCGGGGAGCCACTTGACCAGCCCGATGACGGATGCCGTGAGCGCGGCGGCGACCAGCAGCCCGGTCAGTGCGGCGCTGCGGGGTCGGCGCGGCCGTGCGGGCGCCCCGGAGGAGCCGAGGACGGTGGTCCCCGAGAGGCTGTGGACGGTGGCCGGCGGGCCGAAGTGGCCGGGCCCGGGCGGCGGGCCGGCGGGCATGACCGGCGCGGCGGGCGCGTACGCACCGGGGTAGGCGGGGGTCGCACCCGAGTGACCCGGAGCGGCGGGGGCCGGGGAGGGCGCGGCGTGCGGGTCCGCGGCCCGCAGGAGCCGTTCCAGCTGCTCGCCGTCGGGCCGGGCGGCGGGGTCCCGCACCAGCACCTGGCTCAGGACGGGTGCCAGCGCCCCGGACCGGACCGGGTACGGGATCGGCTCGTCGAGCACGGCGACCACGGTGGCCAGGCTGGTGGCCCGGCGCAGCGGGTGGGTGCCCTCGGCGGCCACGTACAGCATCATCGCGAGCGACCAGAGGTCGGAGGCCGGGTTGCCCTCTTCGCCGCGGACGCGTTCGGGTGCGATGTACTCGGGCGAGCCGATGAGGTCGCCGGTGGCGGTGAGGCTGGTCGACTCGCGCAGGGCCGCGATGCCGAAGTCCGTGAGGACGGCGCTGCCGTCGGCGCGCAGCAGCACGTTGGCCGGTTTCACGTCGCGGTGCTGCACGCCCTGCGCGTGGGCGGCGCGCAGCGCGGAGAGCACTTCCAGGCCGAGCCGGCGCACTTCGGTGACGGGGAGCGGCCCCTGGGTCAGGCGGTCGTAGAGGGACCCGCCCTTGACGAGTTCCATCACGATCCACGGGTGCGAGCCGTCGGCGGGGTCGACGATGTGATGGATGGTCACCACGTGGGGGTGGGAGAGCCGGGCCAGCGCCCGGGCCTCCCGGACCGCGCGTTCGCGCAGCTGGGCGGCGAGGTCGGGCCGGGCCGCGGCGACCGCCGGGTCGGGCGGCCGGACCTCCTTGAGGGCGACTTCGCGGTGCAGGGCGATGTCGCGGGCCCGCCACACCGTCCCCATGCCGCCACTGCCCAGCGGCGCGATCAGTTCGAAACGTCCGTCGACCAGCTGTCTGCCGGCCTCACTCGTGTTCATGGCTGGCCATCGTATGAGGCGAGGATCGGCTGCTCCAGCCGGGTGGACCACACCCGGTTGCGAGCGTGCCGCGGGCCGTCGGCCGGCCGGCGGACGCCCTTGTAGTCCACAGGACCCGCGGCGGGTCCCGGAGTGCGATGCGGGCCGGCCGTGCGGGCAGCGACTGGAGGTTCGATGAACGAGGAAGCCTTGGACAGCGGGCCGAGCCGGCGGGCCGTGCTGCGGACGACGGCCGCGGCGGCGGGCACCGCGGGGCTCGGGCTCGGAGCCCCGGGGAGCGTTCCGGCCGCGGCGGCGGACCGGGCCGGGGAAGCGGCCCCCGCGCCCGCGGTGCGGCGCACGACGATGGCCGGGGTGCCCTTCACCCGGCGCGGCAGGGTGCGGGTCGCCGTCGTGGGCCTCGGCAACCGCGGCGCCGTCATGACCGATCTCTTCCTGGTCCTGCCCGGGGTGCGGATCGTCGCCGTGTGCGACCCGGTGCGCGGCAAGGCAGAGAAGGCCGTCCGCAAGGTGGTGAAGGCGGGCCGGCCGGCGCCGGCCGTGTACGCGAACGGCGAGGACGACTACGAGAACCTGTGCGCGCGCGGCGACGTCGACCTCGTGTACGTGGCGACCCCGTGGGAGTCCCACTTCGCGATCGCCAGGGCGGCCCTGCTGAACGGCAAGCACGTCGGGGTCGAGTGTCCGCTCGCCATGCGGATCGACGAGCTGTGGCAGCTGGTGGACCTGTCGGAGCGGACCCGCCGGCACTGCATGCAGCTGGAGAACTGCTGCTACGGGCGCAACGAGCTGCGGGTGCTGCGGATGGCGCGCGCGGGGAGGTTCGGCGAGCTGCTGCACGCGGCGGGCGCCTACCACCACGACCTGCGCGCCCTCATGTTCTCGCCGACGTACTACGAGGGCCCGTGGCGGCGGCAGTGGCACACGCGGCTGCGCGGTGACGTGTACCCGACGCACGGGCTCGGTCCCGTCGCCGGCTACCTGGACCTCAACCGCGGCGACCGGGCCGTGTCCATCAGCAGTTTCGGGACGCCCGCCCGGGGGCTCGCCGAGTACCGGGCCGCCCACACCCCGCCGGGGGACCCCAGCCGGCAGGAGACGTACGTGGGCAGCGACCGCACGATCAGCGTGGTGCAGACGGCGAAGGGCCGGGTGATCCGGCTGGAGCACGACGTGTCGACCCCGCACCCGTACAGCAGGGTCAACAGCCTCGGCGGCACGCGGGGGGTGTTCGAGGACTATCCGGCGCGGATCTACCTGGAGCCCGACCACGAGGACGAGCAGTGGGGGGACTTCGGCGCGTACGCGAAGCAGTACGACCACTGGCTCTGGAAGGAGCACGCGAACCCGCCGGGCGGGCACGGCGGCATGGACTACATGATGCTGTACCGGCTGGTGCAGTGCATGCGGCTGGGTCTGGTGCCGGACTTCGACGTGTACGACGGGGCGACCTGGTCGGCGCCGGTGCCGCTGAGCCACGCGTCGATCAGGGCGCAGGGCGTCCCGCAGCAGATCCCGGACTTCACGCGGGGCGAGTGGCGCCGGGCCCGGCCGGGCATGGACTCCCCGAAGCCCGCCTGACCGGCTCCCGGCCTCGCCGGCCGGGCGGGACGTGCCGCCCGGGCGTCGGCGAGGCCGGGAGGCGTGCCGTCACGGGCCGTGCGGCCCGTCGTCAGCAGCGGCGGCGGTCCTCGGTGACCGTGCCCTGGGCGGTGCTCACGGTCCGGTCGTGGCATCCCGCCGGGCCGTACGCCCGGTACCGCTCGGTGGTGGTGCCGACGGCGTGCCGCTGGTCGCGCGGCACCCCGGTCGTGTACGTGGCGTCGCCCGCGTACCGGTGGTCGCGCCGGGTCCACGCGGTGCGGTGCCCGGGGCGCTCGGTGGCGGTGTCGGCGCGGTCGCCGAGCGCGAGGACGGTCCGCAGCCGGGCGTCGGCGCCGAGGGTGGTCTCGCCGTCCATGGTGTAGGTGCGGCGGGTGCGGGTGGTGGTGCGGCCAACGGTGGCGCTCTCGTCGTCGGTCCAGGAGGCGGTGAGGGCGTCGAGGTTCTCGCCGTCGGTCCAGCGGTGCCGGGAGGTGTGGGCCAGCGTACGGGTGACGGTGGTGGTGACCCGCCCGTGCGAGGTGTCGAGGTAGCCGGCGACGGTGAGGCGGTGGCCCGCCTTCGTGTCCACGCGGTGTTCGGTGCCTGCCGTGTAGACGGAGGAGTTGGCCGGATCGCTCTGTTCGTGGCGGGTGAGGGCGCCGGTGACGACGGCGCGGCCGGCGTCCTGCCACAGCAGCAGGCTGCCGGGGGTGCTCCAGCCGGCCTGTCCGGCGGGCACTCCGGCGACCGAGACCTCGATGCGGTGCGGGCGGCCGTCGTTGAGGAGCGCGGCGAACGGGGTGAGGTCGTAGACGACGGGCTCCACGTCGAAGGCGCGCGGGCCGGGGGTCACGTACCAGAGGAACGGGTTCGACCAGCCGCCGGTCCAGACGGTCGGGAAGGGCGCGGCGATGCCGGCGAGCCGTCCGTCCACGGCGATCTGCACCTCGCGGTGGGGGCCGCCGGTCGCCTTGCAGGAGTAGGGGGCGGCGTCGGGGGTGCTCATGTACCAGTACTCCTCGCAGCCGCCGCCGGAGCCGGTGGCGTACACCTCGGCGAGGACGCGTTCGGTGTTGCGCGGGGTGGTGAGGGCCCCGGCGCCCAGCGGCAGCACGCGGTCGGGGGTGGCCGCCGCCTTGGTGCGGCCCTGCGCGGTGTAGAAGGTGAGGCTGACGCGGACGTCGATGACCCCGGTGTAGGTGTCGTTGACGACGTTCCCGATGAGCATCTCGACGGGCTGGGGGCGGCTGAGGGTTTCGCGGTAGCGGGTGACGTCCTTCTCCACCGACCACGTGATGCCGTCGGGCGAGGGCTGCGGGGTGGAGGTGCGCAGGATCTCGACGCCGCCGACGGAGAGGTGGCCGAGGCGGTCGTACTGGCGGCCCTTGACGTTGCCGTCGAGGCGGAGCACGACCTTGCTCCACGCCGTGCCGCAGTCCCGGGGCGGGGCGTAGCTGCCGCGGTACGGGGTGAAGTCCCGGAACTGCGCGGCCGCGAGGGTGAGTTCGCAGGAGCGGGTGGCGGGTCTGGTGACGGGTGGCGCTGCGGTCAGCGGGTCGTGCCAGTCGCTGCCGAACTCGGCGGGCGGGGTGTCGGCGGCGACGGCCGGCGCGGCGGCCCCGGCATCGGCTCCGGCGGTGGCCGCGGGGGTGGCTCCGGCCTCGTCCGCGGGGGTGGCTCCGGCGGTGGCCGCGGGGGCGGTCGCCGCGGCGGCCGGGCCGGCCCCGGTGAGCGCGCCCGCCACGAGCGCCAGCCCGGCGAGCACGCCCGCGATCCGCCGCCTGGTGATCTTCTGTCGTCTCATGGGCCCGCAGTGAAGCGCCCCGCCGCCCGCCGGCACCAGGGCGGCCCGCCCGGCCATGGCCGGATCCCGCCCTGTCCCCACGGGCTGCGGTGGGGGGTGGGGCGGGGGCAGCATGGAAGGAGCACAGGGAGGCACGAGGCGGTCCGGCCGGGGCGGCGCCTGCCAGGGCACGCTGCGCGGCGTTCCGGCGACGGAGGGAGTGACGGGTGACAGCCGAATCCTTCCGGGCGGAGGAGGGCGGAACGGGCGCGCCCACGCCCCCGTGGGGGCTGCTGGACGTACTCGGCATCGCGGCCGTCGTCGTGGACGCCGAGGGCCGGATCGTGTTCTGGAGCCCCCAGGCCGACGACCTGTTCGGGTACCGCGCCGCCGAGGCGCTGGGACGGCTCGCGGCCCCGCTCCTGACCCATCCGGAGCATCGGGACCTGGTGATCCGGCTCTTCGCGGACGTCCTGAGCACCGGCGACAGCTGGTCGGGGGCGTTCCCGGTCCGCCACAAGGACGGCAGCACCCGGCTGGTGGAGTTCCGGAACATGCGGCTGCTGGACACGTTCGGCGACGTCTACGCGCTCGGGATCGCCGCCGACCACTCCGCGGTCCAGCGCGTCGAGACAGATCTGGCGCTGTCCGAGCGGCTGGTCTCGCAGTCCCCCATCGGCCTGGCCGTCCTCGACACCGAGCTGCGGTACGTGCTGGTCAATCCGGCGCTGGAGCGCATCAACGGGCTGCCGGCCGCCGATCACATCGGGCGCCTCGTCCACGACACGCTGCCGTCCCTGGACACCGACGCCCTGGAGGCGGCGCTGCACGAGGTCCTGGAGACCGGCGTGCCGCTGCTCGACCAGTACGCGATCGGGCGCACCCCCGCCGACCCGGAGGTGGAACACGCCTGGTCGGTGTCGTTCTTCCGGTTGGAAGGGCCCCGGCAGCGGGTGCTCGGGGTGGCCGCCTCCATCGTCGACGTCACCGAACGCCACACGGCGGCCACCGAGGCCGACCGGAGCCGCCGCCGGCTGGCCCTGATCGCCGAGGCCTCGGCCCGGATCGGCACCACCTTGGACGTGGACCAGACCGCCCGGGAACTCGCCGAGGTCGCGGTGCCTGAGCTGGCCGACATCGCGGCGGTGGACGTGCTGGACTCGGTGCTGTCCTTCCGCAGCCCCGGAACCGCCGACGGCGGGCGCCGCCGCTTCCGGGCGCTGGCCGTGCAGGCCCGCTCCCCCACCGAGGCGCTGGCAGCCGCCGACCCGGTCGGCGACATGGCCGTGTACGGGGCCGACCGGCTGGTCACCCGGTCGGTGGACACCGGGAAGCCGGTGCTCGTCGCGGAGGTCGGCCCGGCGGACCTGACCCGGATCGCGCGCAGCGCGGAGGCCGCCCGGATGCTGGCCCGCGCGGGCGTGCACTCGTACCTCGCGGTGCCGCTGATCGCGCGCGGCGAGGTGCTGGGCGGCCTCGACCTCAAGCGGTACGCCAACCCGGTGCCCTTCGACGCGGACGACGTGGTGCTCGCCGTCGAGCTGGCCGCGCGGGCCGCGGTCGCCATCGACAACGCCCGCTGGTACCAGAGCGCCCGCAACGACGTGGTGACGCTCCAGCGCAGCCTGCTGCCCGGCGCGCCCACGCAGCCCGTCGGCTTGGAGGTGGCCTCCCGCTACCAGCCGGCGCAGGCGTCCAGCGAGGTCGGCGGCGACTGGTACGACGTGATCCCGCTGGTCGGCGACAAGACCGCGCTGGTGGTGGGCGACGTGATGGGCAGCGGCATCGACGCGGCCGCCACCATGGGCCGGCTGCGCACCGCGACCTGCGCCTTCGCCGACCTCGACCTCGATCCGGCCGAGGTGCTCCGGCACCTCGACAAGATCACCTCCGGGCTGGAGCACTACATCGCCACCTGCCTGTACGCGGTCTACGACCCGCACCACGCCCGCTGCCGCCTGGCCAACGCCGGGCACCTGCCGCCCGCCGTGCTGCGCGCCGACGGGCGCACCGAACTGGTCGAGCTGCCCACGGGCGCGCCGCTGGGCGTCGGCGGGGTCCCGTTCGAGGCCATCGAGATCGCCTTCGGCCCCGGCGACCAGCTGGTCCTGTACACGGACGGGCTGGTCGAGACCCGCAACGACCCCATCGACGAGCGGCTGGACGTCCTGCTGTCGCTGCTCGACGATCCGCGGCGGCCGCTGGAGGAGACCTGCGACCGGCTGCTGCACGCGCTGCGCCATCCCGGCGACCCCGACGACGTCGCCCTGCTCGTGGCCCGGAGCCTGCCGTGAGCCCCCGGGCGCGCAGTGTCGCCGGCCAGGTGTTCGCCCTCCAGGCGATCATCGTGATCATGCTGGTCGCGGCCGCCGCGCTGGCCCTCGTACTCCAGGCCCGCGGCGACAGCGAGCGCGACGCGCGCAACCGGTCGCTCGCCGCCGCGGAGGCCTTCGCGCACGCCCCCGGCATCGCGCAGGCGCTGCGCTCGCCCGATCCGACGGCCGTCCTGCAACCGCGGGCCGAGGCGGCCCGCCGCGCCTCCGGGCTCGACTTCATCTCCGTGATGACGACCGACGGGGTCCGCTACACCGATTCCCGGCCCGAGCTGATCGGCGTGCGCGCCACCGGCGACCTCGCGCGGGCCGCGGCCGGCGACTCCTTCACCGAGGTGTTCACCGGGGATCCGAGCGACGCGGTCCGCGCGGTGGTGCCGGTACGGGACGCGAACGGCGCGGTGATCGGCCTGGTCGGCACCGGCATCGAGGTCGGCAACGTCGGCGACGCGGTCGAGGGCCGGCTGCCGCTGCTGCTCGGTGCGGCCGCCGGCGCCCTGCTGCTCGCCACCGGCGGCGCGGCGCTGATCAGCCGTCGGCTGAGGCGCCAGACCCGCGGCCTGGACGCCGCCACCATGGCCCGGATGAACGAGCACCATGAGGCGGTGCTGCACGCGGTCCGCGAGGGCGTCCTGATCATCGGCGCGGACCGGCGGCTGCTGCTGGCCAACGACGAGGCGCGGCGGCTGCTGGACCTGCCTCCCGACGCGGAGCAGCGGCACGTCACGGAGCTGGGGCTGGACCCGCGGACCGCCGAACTGCTGGCCTCCGGGCGGGTGGCGACGGACGAGGTGCACCTGGCGGGCGACCGGCTGCTCGCGGTCAACGTGCGCCCCACCACGCCGTCGCGCGGCCGGGCCTCGGGGAGCGTCATGACGCTGCGGGACACCACCGAGCTCGCGGCGCTCGCGGGCCGTGCGGAGGTGTCGCGCGGCCGGCTGGAGCTGCTGTACGACGCGAGCGGGCGGATCGGCACCACGCTGGACGTGGGGCGCACCGCCGAGGAGCTGTCGGAGGTGGCGGTGCCGCGCTTCGCGGACTTCGTCTCGGTGGAGCTGCTGGAGCCGGTGCTGCGCGGTGAGGAGCCGGCGGGCGGTGTGCACACGGAGATGCGGCGGGCGGCGCTGACCGGCACCCGCGCCGAGCATCCGCTGCAGCCGGTCGGGGACCTGATCCGGTTCGTCGTCCCGGACACGCCGATGGCAGCGGCGCTGGAGGCCGGGCACGCGGTGCTGGAGGCGGATCTGACGGCGGCGGCCGGCTGGCGGGTGCAGGACCCGGTGGGGGCGGCCGAGGCGCTGCACTACGGCCTGCACTCGCTGATCTCGGCGCCGCTGCAGGCCCGCGGTGTGGTGCTGGGCATGGCGAACTTCTGGCGGGCGGACACCGCGCAGCCGTTCGGGGAGGAGGACCTGTCGTTCGCGGAGGAGCTGGCGGCGCGGGCGGCGGTCTCGATCGACAACGCGCGCCGGTTCACGCGCGAGCACGCGATGGCGGTGACGCTGCAGCGCAGCCTGCTGCCGCGGGTGCTGCCGGATCTGAGCGCGGTGGAGGTCGCGTACCGGTACCTGCCCGCGAAGCCGGGGGTGGGCGGGGACTGGTTCGACGTGATCCCGCTGCCGGGGGCCCGGGTGGCGCTGGTCGTCGGCGACGTGGTGGGGCACGGCCTGCACGCGGCGGCGACGATGGGCCGGCTGCGGACCGCGGTGCACAACTTCTCGACCCTGGACCTGCCGCCGGAGGAGCTGCTGGGGCACTTGGACGAGCTGATCGACCGGATCGACCAGGAGAACACGGCGGAGGGCGGCGGCGACCGGACCGGCATCACGGGCGCCACCTGCCTGTACGCGATCTACGACCCGGCGGCCGGGCGCTGTGCGGTCGCCAGTGCCGGGCATCCGGGGCCGGCGCTGGTGACCCCGGACGGACGGGTGGAGTTCCCGGAGCTCCCGGCGGGACTCCCGCTGGGGGTGGGCGTGGGCGGGATCCCGTTCGAGTCGACGGTGCTGGAGCTGCCTGCGGGCAGCCGGCTGGTGATGTTCACGGACGGGCTGCTGGAGGACCGCGGCCGGCCCTTCGACACCGGTCTGGATCTGCTGCGGGAGGCGCTGGAGCGGCCGGGCCGGACTCCGGAGCAGACCTGCGCGGACGTGCTGGCGGCGGTGCTGCTGCCGGCGCCCGGGGACGACATCGCGCTGCTGGTCGCGGAGACCCGGCGGCTGCCGGCCGACCGGATCGCCGAGTTCGAAGTGCCCGCCGACCCGGCCGCCGTCTCCCGGGTCCGGGGTGCCAGCACGGCGCAGCTCGCCGCGTGGGACCTCGACGGGATCGCCTTCAACATCGAGCTGGTGCTGAGCGAGCTCGTCACCAATGCGATCCGCTACGGGGCGGAGCCGATCCGGGTCCGGCTGATGCGCGACCGCGGTCTGATCTGCGAGGTGTCGGACGGCAGCAGTACGTCCCCGCACCTGCGGTACGCGGCCACCACCGACGAGGGCGGGCGCGGCCTGTTCCTGGTGGCGCAGTTCGCGGACCGGTGGGGCACCCGGTACACGGAGCGCGGCAAGGTCATCTGGGCCGAGCTGCCGCTGACCCCGGACGGGCAGCCGCCGGCCGAGGACGCGATGCCGGACCTGGACGCCTTCGAGGACCTGGCCTGGTGACGGCGTCCGGCCCGGAGCGGTACGTCCGTGTGTACGGGCCTGCCGGGGCGGGTCGCGGCCCTGACGGGCGAGCGTAGCGTCCGGGCCGCGGCGGGCGGGGCGACGGCCGCGGTCAGGGCCGGGGCGGGCGGGTCCTGGCGAGCAGGACGGCCACGTCGTCCTGCGGTGCGCACGGCAGGAGCCGTTCCAGGATGCCGTCGGCGAGCGCGCCCAGCGGTCTGCCGAGCGGCGGCAGGGCCAGGCCCAGCTGCCGCATGCCTTCGTCGAGGTCCCGGTCGCGGGCCTCGATGAGTCCGTCGGTGTAGAGCACCAGCAGGCTGCCCGCGGGCAGCGGCACCCACTCGGTGCGGAAGTCCTGGCCGCCGGTGCCGAGCGGGGTGCCGGGCGGGCCGTCGAGGAAGGTGACCCGCCCGGCCGCGTCGGCGACGGCGGGCGGCGGGTGTCCGGCGCGGGCGATGACGCAGCCGCCGGCCCCCGGGTCGTGGACGGCGTACACGCAGGTGGCCATCTCGTCCTCGCCGAGGTCGGCGACGACCGCGTCCAGCGAGCGGAGCATGTGGGCGGGCGGGATGTCGTGGCGGGCGAGGGTGCGGACCGCGGTGCGCAGCTGGCCCATGACGGCGGCGGCGTGGATGCCGTGGCCCATGACGTCCCCTATGACCAGCCCGGTCCGCCCGCCGGGCAGGGCGATGACGTCGTACCAGTCGCCGCCGACGTCGTGGTCGCTGGCGGGAAGGTAGCGCCCGGTGAGTTCGAGGCCCTCGACCTCGGGCAGGGCGTGGTTGGCCAGGCTGCGCTGGAGGGTGAGGGCGGCGGCCCGCTGACCGGTGTACATGCGGGCGTTGTCGATGTTGAGGGCGGCGCGCGCCACCACCTCGTCGAGGAGGACGCAGTCCTGTTCGTCGAAGGGCTCGCGCTCGCGCAGCCGGGTGACGGCGACCGCGCCGAGCACCTTGCCGCGGGCGGCCAGCGGGATCAGGCGGGCCGAGCCGATGTGGGTGGCGAGGTAGCTGCGCAGGGCGTCCGCGCGCGGGTCCTTGATGAGGGCCGGCACGTCGGACTGGTAGAGGTTGACGGGCCGCCCGTCGGCGATGATCCGCTCGTAGACCGAGCCGGGCGGGATCTGGAACGTCTGGCCGGGCGCGAGTTTCGCGGTGGGCGCGGTGGGGTCGGGGAAGACGGCGGCCAGCCTGCGCAGCAGGCCCTGGGTGGACGCGCCGGCCTCGTCGGGTTCCAGTACGGATTCCAGGATCTGGACGTCGGCGGAGTCGGCGAGCTGCGGTACGAGCACCTGGACGAGTTCCTCGGCGGTCTGCCGCAGGTCGAGGGTGGTGCCGATGCGGGTGCCGGCCTCGGCGAGCAGCGCGAACCGGGCGCGGGCCCGTTCCGCCTCGACCTGGGCCCGCTGCCCGTCGGTGATATCGATGATCGAGGCGATCAGGCCGAGCCGGCGGCCGGAGCCGTCGAGCAGCGGGGCGTACGAGCAGGACCAGGTCCGGTCGTGGTCGGGGTCGGCGGGGGTGCGGCCGGTGCGGCGGGCGTCGACGACGGCCGAGCCGCGGTCGAGGGCCTGTTGCATGGTCGCTTCGAGGGCGGCGGCGTTGACGCCGGGCACCACCTCGGTGAGGCGGCGGCCGATGTGTTCGGCCGCCGATACCCCGTTCATGCGGGCCAGGGCGTCGTTGACGCGGAGGAAGCGCAGGTCGGGGCCGAGGGTGGCGAGGCCGATGGGCGACTGGGTGAACAGGCTCTGGAGCGCGGCCAGCGAGTCGCGCATGTGCAGGACCTCGGAGGTCTCCACGGCGATGAGGAGGGCGCCGGGCCGGCCCTTTGGGTCGGTCGCGGGGACGATCCACATCTCCATGGTGACCTGGTGGCCGTCGCGGTGGCGCACCGGCAGGGTCCCGACGACGGTCTCGCCCGCCTGTACCCGGCGGGTCAGCTGGTCGGCGAGCGCCTTGTTGGCGTCGGGGACCAGGGCGGGGGAGGCGGGGCGGCCGATCAGTTCCTCGGGGCGGTAGCCGAGGAGGTCCTGGGCGGCGAGCGACCATTCCACGACGTGCCCGTCGGAATCCTCGCGCCAGAGCGCGATGGGCAGCAGCTCCCGGAGCACACCGGCGTATCCGACAGCGGCCGTCGGCTGCTCCGGAACCTCGCTCGTCGACCGGTACGTGTCCAAGGCAACTACCTAACGCCGAAGGGCGCCTTTCCTATCGAATCACCCTAACCGAGGCGCCGAAACGGGGCGCTGCGTCACCCTGCCGGGCCGTGACCTCCCGTCTCCCACACCAGCCTCGCCGGCGCCCTGGGCACAACCCCCGGCCTCGCCGGCGCCCTGGGGCGCAACCTCCAGCCTCGCCGGCGTTTGAGGCGCGGGGTTTGGGGCGGAGCCCCAAGACTGCAACCCGGCTGGCGCCGGGCACCGGGCTCCGCCCGGACCCGCTCCTCAAACGCCGGCGAGGCTGGATGGTGCCGCCCAGCCAGGCTGGAGGTTACGGCTCGGGCAGCCGGCGGGGCTGGGGGGTGCCCGGGGCGTGCCGCGGCGCATGCGGGCGTCCCCCGATGGGATGGCCGTACCGGGCGCGTGTCCCTCGGGCGGGTGAGCGGGGTCGGGCGGCGGCCGGCCGCCCTGCCATGATCCCCACGGCTGACGCCCGATCCGCCCTGTCCCGTCCCGGAGTTGACCCGCTGCCGGGTCTTCGCCGCGCCCCGAACCCCGGTCCCGACATCAAGGAGCCCCGATGATGGACCCCACCCCGCCCGGCCGCGCCCGCAGGCAGCTGGCGGTGCGCTGCCGTGCCGTCACCGAGGATCCCGCGTTCGCGGTGCTCGTCTTCGCGGTGATCCTCTTCAACGCCGCGTTGCAGGGCGCGGAGACGTACAGCGGGCTGGCCGGCGACTACCGGCAGGCCCTGCAGGCCGCCGACCGGAGCTGCCTGGTGCTGTTCTCCCTGGAGATGCTGCTGCGCGTCGGGGCCCACGCCGATCGGCCGAAAGCTTTTTTCCGCGACCCGTGGAACCTGTTCGACCTCGCGGTCGTGACCTCCGCCTTCGTGCCGTTCTTCCAGGACAACGCGACGGTGCTGCGCCTGCTGAGGCTGGCCCGGGTGCTGCGCAGCGCCCGCTTCCTGCCGCAGTTGCGGGTCCTGCTGATCGCCGTGGGCCGCAGCCTGCCGGGCACGGTCAGCTTCCTGTTCGTCGGCGCGCTCGTGCTGTACGTGTACGCCATGGTCGGCTGGCTCTGCTTCTCCGACTCGGACCCGCAGCACTACGGGTCGGTGGGGCGGGCGGCCCTGACGCTGTTCCTGCTGACCACCCTGGACGGCTTCGGCGACGCCGTGCACGCCGGCCTGGCGATCTCCCGCTTCACGATCCTCTACTACGCCACGTACGTGCTGCTCGCCTCGTTCGTGCTGGTCAACGTACTCATCGGGGTGGTCCTCACCTCGCTCGACGAGGCCCGCGAGAAGGAGAAGGAGGCGGAGGCCCAGCGCAAGATGGCGGAGGCCGACGACGTGCTGGCGGAGGTCCGGCTGCGGATCGTCTCGGCCCGCGAGGCGCTGGACGAGCTGGAAGCGGGGCTGCGGAGCGTGCCCGCCGCGATCGGCGCCCGCGGGGCGGACCGCACCCTGGAGCCGTCGGGCCGCCCCTGACCGAGGGGGATCACCGGATGCGGGCCCCGGGTGCCACCGTCCGGCGGCCGTCCCCCACCGGTCGGCGGCCACCGCTTTCGGCTATCGGCTATCGGCTGCCGCGGGGCTTGCCGCGCTTCACGCCCTTGGTGCCCTTGGGGCCGCCGGATCCGCCGCGCGGGTTCCTGGCGCCCGGCTTGCCCGTGGACCGGCCGGCCGTCTTCCCGGACGGCTTCGCTCCGGCCTTGCCGCCCGCCGCGCCCTTGGCCGCCTTGCGTTCCGCCGGGGCGGCCGCGGCCTGGCCCCGGCGGCCGCGCGAGCTGTTGACGGTCCGGCCGCGGACGATCCCGATGAATTCCTCCACCAGGTCGGGCGCTTCGTCCTCCTCCGGCCACGACAGCGCGACGCGCGACTCGGGAGCGCCGGTGACCGTGCGGTAGGTGAGGTCCTTGCGGTGGTGCAGACGGGCCAGCGACTGCGGGACGACGAGCAGTCCCACGCCCGCCGCGACCAGCTCGATCGCGTCCGCGGTCGTCTCGGGGCGCTCGAAGGCGGGGCGGCCCGGCGGCTGCTCCCAGTCCAGGGTGTCGTCCAGCGGGTGGAACAGGATCTCGTCGGCCAGTTCTTCGAGGGACACCTCCTCCACCGCGGCCACCAGGTGGTCCTTGGGGACCACGACCACGGTGGTCTCGGTGTAGAGGGGGATCGCGCTGAGTTCGGTGCGGTCGACGGGCAGGCGCAGCAGCCCCGCGTCCGCGCCGCCGTCCCGGAGCATGCCGGGCGCCTCGGCCGCCGCTACGGGGACGAGGGTCAGGGGGACGTCGGGGAGTCGCTCGTTCCACACACGCACCCACTTGGTGGGCGTCACTCCCGGGACGTACGCGAGCCTGAACGAAGAGGGTGCTTCCGAGCCTGTCACCCGCCCAGATTACCGGTCGTGGTCAGAGGTAGCGCACACGCTCGATACTCTTGAACCCATGAAGTCGCACCAGACCGCCCAGACGATGAAGCCCGCAACCGCGGCGAAGAAGCTGGGTGTGTACCTCGAAGCCACCCCTGCCGAGTTCCAGGAGGGTGTCGTCTCGCGCAGCGAGCTCAACACCCTGCAGGCCGATCCGCCCGAGTGGCTGGTGGAACTGCGACGCACCGGCCCGCACCCCCGGCCCGTGGTCGCGGCGAAGCTCGGCGTCTCCATCGCCGGCCTGGCCCGCGGCGGTATCACCGAGCCGCTGACCACCGAGCAGATCGAGGCCCTCAAGAAGGACCTTCCGGAGTGGCTGCAGAAGGAACGCGCCACCCAGGCCGAGGTCCGCAAGGAAGCCGTGCGGATCAAGGAGCGGAACGCGGAGCGCGCCGAGCAGGACCGCACCCAGGGCTCCTGACCCCTCCCGGGCCGCGCTCCGCGGCGGCCGTTCACCCGTTCGGCCGTCCGTGGCGCGCCCCCCGGACGTGGGCGGTCCATGCTCGAACCCGGTTGGGCGTGCGTACACCCGGGTGAACGCGCGCACCCCGAGAGACGAGGACGGTGGCGCGATGACGAGCACTCCTGGCAGTACGCCCACGCCGGGCACTCCGGGGCGGACCGGCGCGAGGCCGGCCGGGAAGACCGGCGGCGTGGGCAGCGCGTGGGCGGAGGGCGGGTCGGTCTTCGCGGGCGTGATGCTGGCCGTCAGCGGCGTCTTCACGATCCTGGAAGGCATCATCGCCCTGGCCAAGGACGACGTGTACACGCGCATCGGCGACTACACGTTCGAGTTCGACCTGACCACGTGGGGCTGGATCCACCTCGTGCTCGGGGTGCTGCTCCTCATCACCGGTCTGGCCATCCTCAAGGGCAGCGAGTGGGGCCGCTGGGCCGGCATCGCCTTCGCGTCCCTGTCGGTGGTGGCGCACTTCCTGTGGCTTCCGTACCAGCCGCTGTGGTCGCTGATCGCCATCGCGATCGCCGTGTTCGTCATCTGGGCGCTGTCCACCGACACCTCGACAGCGGATAGGGCCGCGTAGCCGGCACATCACTCCCCCGTGCGACGGCCGGGCCGCCCCCGCCGCGGAGCGGGGGCGGCCGGCGCGCGTCAGCTCCGGTCGGGGCGCTCGGTGACGCGGAGCGCGTTCAGGAGCGGTTTGCCGTAGCCGCTGCGGGCCACGAAGCGGACGTTGAGCGTGCCGTCCGTGACGGTGACCGTGTAGGTGCGCGACAGCGCGGTGTACGTGCCGGCCTCAAGGGCGATGTCGAGGGCGGGCAGGACCTGGACGCCCTCGGCGAGGACGTCGAAGACCCGCTTGTTCGGCCGGGTGGACGACAGCTCGGCGAAGCCGAGTTCCACCGTGTACGTGCCGTTGGGTACGTTGTCGAAGCGGTACTCGTACATGCCCTCGCGGGCGTTGCGGTAGAGGCGCTGCTCCTCGGTGCCGGCGATGGCGTGGCCGGTGGACTTGCCGGCCGAGGTGCCCTGGTAGCCGTACGAGCCCGGGGTGTACTTGCGGTCCGGGGACCACGTGTCGCCCAGGGTGTCCACGCCGGAGTAGTCCGAGCCGGCGTCGACCGCCGCCTGGTACCGCGGGACGACCAGCTTGACGGGCACGGTCAGGACCGGGGTCCGGCCGCTCGCCGAGCTGATCTTCACGTCGGCGGTCAGCACCGCGCCCGGCTGCAGCCCGGCCGTGTCGACGGCGAGCGACAGCGCGGCCTTCGCGCCGGTGGCCAGGTCGCCGCTGCCCGGGGTGACCGTCAGCCACGCCGCGTCCTCGGCGACCGTGAAGGACGTGCCGAGGCCCGGGTTGGTCAGCTCCAGGGAGCGGGTGCGCCGCTGCTGCGGCGGCATGACGATCTCCACGGCGGACTTGGCCGCGGTGACCTTGCCGGTCTTCAGGGACCGGGTGACGGTGGTGACGTCGTCCGCCGCCACCGCCACGGTGCCCTGGTCGCCCTGGTAGGCGGGCGCGGTCAGGCTCACCGCGAGGTCGCCGGCCGGGCTCTGGACGACGTATCCGCCGTCCGCTCCGGTCGTCGCGGTCACGGCGGTGGCGCCGCTGCCGACGGTGACGGTGGCGCCGGCGACGCCGTTGCCGTCGTTGGCGTCGAGGACGCGCCCGTTGACCACGCCGCTCTTGGTGGTGCGGAAGGCGACGGACAGGCCGTCGGTCAGGACGGGGGTGTTGAAGGAGTAGCGGAAGGCGTCCGTACCGGTGGCGTTCTCGACGCCGATGGTGGCGCTGGAGCCGGCCTTCAGTCCGGTGCCGGTGGTGCCCTTGTAGTGGTAGGCGACCCGGCCGTCCTCGCCGATGGCCGCGGAGAACGAGAACTTGTCGTTCTGCGCGGACCAGTGCGCGACCTGCCGCCACTCGATGACGAACGAGCGGTGCGGGGCCGTGCCGGTGACGGACGTGAAGACGCCCGAGCCGGTGCCGGCCGCGCCGACGACGAGGTCGTCCCACAGCGGGTAGAGGGCCGCGTTCGGGGTGGCGGCGCTGGGCAGGTCGGCGTTGAAGTCGGCGGTGTGGGCGCCGCCGAAGCTGACGGTGCCGTTGGTGCCGACCCAGGCGGCGCCGTACGTCTTGCCGTACAGCGGGACGGGGAAGGGCAGTTCGACGCGTTCGGTGGCGTTGTCGCCGGCCAGCGCGAGCTGCCGGTCGCCGGCCGCGTACGCACGGCTGCCGGCGGCGCACGCGTAGCCGTAGCCGTCGGTGCGGTCGGGCAGGGTGACGGCGACGCTCGTGTCGGCGGCGACGGTGACCCGGGAGCTGCCCGCGGTGACGCAGCGGGACGGGTGGCTCGCCCGTACCTCGTACGCGCCGTGCGGCAGGGTCACCTGGAATCGTCCCTGGGCGTCGGCGGTCGCGGTGACGGGGGTGTCGGCGACGGTGACGGTGGCGCCCGCGGCCGGTCCGGAGCCGGAGGTGACGGTGCCGGTGAGGGTGGCGGAGGGCGCCTGCGTCAGGGTGAAGTCCCCGGTGGCGGTGGCCCCTTCGGTGACGGTGGCGGTGCCCGCCTCCTGGCCGTACCCGAACTTGCCGGCCGTCAGGGCGTATTCACCGACGGACAGCGCGGGGAAGGCGTAACTGCCGTCCGCGGCCGTGGTCGTCGTACGGTCGATCGGGCCGTCGGCGGTCACCTTGGCTCCGGCGACGGGGGCTCCGCCGGAGTTCACGGTGCCGGACAGGGCTCCGATCGCGCCGCGCGGGGCGGCCGAGACGGCGGCGAGCGCGTCGAGGCGGCCTTCGCCGAACACGTTGTTGTCGGCGGCGCTGCCGCCGCAGGTGGCGTTGTCGGTGTCCAGGGCGGTGCCGTCGAGCAGGGCTTCGGTCTGTGCGACGTCGCCTTCGAGGGCGGGCGCGGCGGACCAGAGCAGGGCGACGGTGGCCGCGGTGTGCGGCGAGGCCATGGAGGTGCCGGAGAAGGAGTCGTAGCCGCCGGGGACCGAGGAGCGCACGTTGACGCCCGGTGCGGCGAGGTTCGGCTTGACGGTGCCGTTCGGGCCGGCGCCGCGCGAGGAGAACGACGCGATCGTGTTGTTGATGTCGAAGGCGCCGGAGCTGTAGGAGCTCGCGTAGTCGCCCGGGGAGCCGCTGGTGGCGCAGCCGGGCCCGGAGTTGCCGTTGGAGAAGGCCGGGAAGATGCCGGCGGCGCGCCAGGCGTCGACGATGCCCTGGTACCAGTCGTCGTGCGCCGAGCTGCCCCACGAGTTGTTCACGACGTGCGGGGCGAGGTCGGGGCGCGGGTTCTGGCCGGCGAGGTCGGTGGGCGCGAGGATCCACTGGCCGGACGCCAGCAGGGAGGCCTCGGAGCAGGAGTTGGTCTCGCAGCCCTTGGCGGCGATCCATTTGGCTCCGGGCGCCACACCGATCTTGTTGGCGCCGCCGTCGTCGCCGACCATCGTGCCCATGGTGTGGGTGCCGTGGTCGTTGTTGTCGCACGGGGCGGCGCCGGCGCAGATGCCGGCCGGGTCGAACCAGTTGTAGTTGTGGTCGTACGACCCGTCGGCCTTCTTGCCGCGGTACTGGCCCGCGACGGCCGGGTGGGTGTGGTCGACGCCGCTGTCGATGTTCGCGACGACGATGCCCTCGCCGCGGACCCCGAACTGCTCCCACACCTTGGGGGCGTTGATGCGGTCGATGTTCCATTCGACGGCGTCGGTGGCGGCCTCCCGCTTGCCCTCCAGGGGCTTGGGGATGCTCACCTTCTCGTCCGCCTCGATGGTGGCGACCTCGGGGCGCTGGGCGAGGGTGCCGGCGAGCTTCTCGCTGCCGACGACGCGTACGGCGTTGACGATCCAGTACGAGGTGTATTCGGCCTTGGCGCCGTCGAGCGCCGCGAGGAGGCCCGCCTGGGTGCGGGCGGCGTGGTCCTTCTTGGCCTTGTAGACGGCCTCGGCCTTGCCGGCCCGGGTGGTACGGCCGGCGGCGGCGCTCAGGTCGGCGGCGGTGTCGAGGTAGACCCAGAAGGCGGCCTTGCCGTCGTCGAGCTGTGCGCGCAGCTTCGATTCGATCTTGAGTTCGGCCGCGGTCGGCGGGGTGCCGGGCGGGGGCTCGGGGGCGGCGGCCGCGACCCCGGCGCCCAGCGGTAAGAGCAGGACGCTCGTCAGGACGGCGAGCGCCGTGCGTAACGGTGTGTTGCCTCGTGCCACGTGGTCTCCTCGTGCTGCTGGTGCAGGAAGGACATGCGTGGTGCACATGCGGGTGGTGCGTACGGGACGTGCCGGTGCTCCGTGTGGATGCTGTGAGGCATCTGTGAGCACGCGTCATGGTGAATCACTAGGCGTGTCCATTACAAGAGCGCCTCGCGAGAGAGCCGTCCGCAGCCGTGGCACGGGTGCCGGGACCCCTCGTGGCAGGTGTGCGGGGCCCCGGCATCGGCGTCAGGAACTCTCGCCGTCCTGCGCGGTGTTGCGCACGGCGGCCGCCACCAGGGCGGCCACCTGATCCTCGTCCAGCTCGATGCCGAACTCCTTGCCCAGCACCTCGCGCAGGTCCGCCGGGGCGATCTGCCGCTGGGTGACGGTGCCGTCGGGCAGGGTCGTCGCCCAGGTCAGGCCGTCGATCCGCTGGTGCCGGTCGGCGGCGAAGTGCTGCGCGAACAGCCGCTTGACGAACGGCGACCGCGCGTGGGTGGCCACGAAGTGGCTGCCGACCACGTAGTCGATCGGGTACTGCGGGTTGAGGGTGAAGGTGTGGCGGTCGGCCCAGCCGTCCGGCCCCCACTGGTACAGCCACCACTCGTCGAACCCGTGGACCCCCGGGCGGCGTTCCAGCCGGTGCCGCCAGCCGTCGTTCTCCACCGTGGCGCCGTCGGCCAGCTCGACGGGCCCGAGCGGACCCGCCCCGAACCCCACGTCGCACAGCCACAGCCGGTCGTCGTCGGAAGGCTGTACGACCACCAGGGCGTGCGTCGCGGGCAGGATCTTGTCCGCGCCGAGCGTCACCCGCCCGGTGACGCCGGAGAAGCGGAAGCCGAGTCTCTCCAGGGCCGCCGCGAAGAGGGTCACGTGCTCGAAGCAGTAGCCGCCGCGCGCCGATCCGACCAGCTTGTCCTGGACGGACCCGACGTCCAGCGGGACCGGCAGTCCGAGCACCGCGGCCACGTTCTCGAAGGGGATCGACGTGACGTGCGCCCGGTGCAGCGCGCGCAGCACGGCGAGCGTCGGCGCCCGCTCACCGGTGTACCCGAGGCGCCCCAGATACGCGTCGAGGTCCAGCTCCTCCCCGTTCCAGCCGGATCCCTGCCGGCCGTTCCCGGCCCCGTTCCCCACACCCATGATCCTGGTCCCCTCGCTGTCGGTCGTGCGCTGCCGCCACGGCCGGAGCCGCCTTCCCGGCACCCCCAGTCGTGGCGTCCCGCACAACCCGCGCCAGCCCCGCGCTGTTCCCGGCCGCGCCGGGGAGCCCGTACGCACGTACGCATGTGCGCACGCGGGCTCGACCCGCACCGCGGGCCGGAACGACGGCAGGGAGGGCTCCACCCGCCACTGCGGGTGGAGCCCTCCCTGCCGACTAACGGCCGGCCGGCCGGTGTCCGGTCTTCCCGTGTCCCGCTGCGCGGTCGGTCAGGCGGTCGCCGAGGTGCCGAGCATCGCGGACGCCTCCTGGAGCGGAGTGAGGGGCTGCGTCGAGGTCTCGGCGAGGGTCCGGCACGTGAAGCCGAGGGCCGTCATGGCACGGGTGACCTCGCTGGCGCTGAAGTCGCGGCGGTCCTGGCGGGTGACGACCTCTCCGACCTGCTTGACCGGGTACTGGCGCCGGCCGATGATCACGGACTCGCCCGTGATCGGCTCGGGCTTGACCCCCTTCATCGATTCCAGCACGCCGGCCTTGGTGAGCTCGAACGGGAAGCGGGCGATGATGCAGCGCATGAGACCTCACAAAGGAGAAGGGAACGGGCACCGATAAAGGTGAGGTGAGCCGGTTTCAGTGGGAGAGGACAAGGACACCCGGCGCGCGGCCGTGTTCGCCGGCCGCGGGAAGGGCTCCGGTGTTCGAGTGGCGCATCGCGTGCTCTGCTTCGGCCGGCGAGGTGTCGGGCAAGGTGAACGGGGTGCCGGGGTCGGCGGTGTCTCGTAGGCGGAGCCGGTCCGTGGCGGCGGGGCCTTCGCGGACGGCGCTTGGCTGAACCTGGGTGACCAGGCCCGTGCACTGGCCGTCAGTGTCGCACACGAGCAGGTGCCCGTCGCGGGCGCCGGCCCCGGGCGCACCGGGTGCCGGCGGGCCCGAGCGCCCGTCAAGGGTGCTTCGCGGGCGCTTCGTCCGGAGATGACCAGCCGTCGCGGCCGCGAAGCCGAACGCGCTCGACGCGCCTGCGCCGTTGCGCGCTTGCGTCCGCGCGGCCGCCCTGACGAGCCTACGCCGCGGTGCCGAGCCCGGGGCCGCGGCGGCCGGTGCGGCGCGCGCCCTGGCCGCCGGCGCCGCCGGTGCCACCGCCACCGCCGCCGCGGCTGCGACGGGGGCGGGAGGAGCCGCTGCGCGGGGCCTTCTCGGCCACGGGCGCCGTGATGGTGACGGGGATGCCGGAGGGGGCCTGGGCGCCGGTGATACGGCTCAGGGCTTCCTCGCCGGAGCGCACCTGGGTGGTGAGCGGGGTGATGCCGGCGGCCTGCATGAGGCGGGTCATGTCGCGGCGCTGGTTCGGGGTGACGAGGGTGACGACGCTGCCGGACTCGCCGGCGCGGGCCGTGCGGCCGCCGCGGTGGAGGTAGTCCTTCGGGTCGGTCGGCGGATCGACGTTGACCACCAGGTCGAGGTTGTCGACGTGGATGCCGCGGGCGGCGACGTTGGTCGCCACGAGCACGTTGACGTGCCCGGTCTTGAACTGCGAGAGGGTCCGGTTGCGCTGCGGCTGCGACTTGCCGCCGTGCAGGGCGGCGGCGCGGACACCGCTGTTGAGCAGGTCCTCGGTCAGCCGGTCCACGGCGTGCTTGGTGTCCAGGAACATGATCACGCGGCCGTCGCGGGCGGCGATCTCGGTCGTGGTGGCGTGCTTGTCGGTGCCGTGGACGTGCAGCACGTGGTGCTCCATCGTCGTGACCGCACCGGCGGACGGGTCGACGGAGTGCACGACCGGGTCGGTCAGGTAGCGGCGCACCAGCCGGTCCACGTTGCGGTCCAGGGTCGCCGAGAACAGCATCCGCTGGCCCTCGGGGCGGACCTGGTCGAGCAGGGCGGTGACCTGCGGCATGAAGCCCATGTCGGCCATCTGGTCGGCCTCGTCGAGGACGGTGATCGCGACCTGGTTCAGCCGGCAGTCGCCCCGGTCGATCAGGTCCTTCAACCGGCCGGGCGTGGCCACGACGACCTCGGCGCCTCCGCGCATCACGTTCGCCTGGCGCCCGATGGACATGCCGCCGACGACCGTGGCCAGCCGGAGCTTCACGGCGCGGGCGTACGGGGTGAGCGCGTCGGTGACCTGCTGGGCGAGCTCGCGCGTCGGTACGAGGATCAGCGCGAGCGGCTGCCTCGGCTCGGCGCGCTGTCCGGCCGTACGGGCCAGCAGCGCCAGGCCGAAGGCGAGGGTCTTGCCGGAGCCGGTCCGTCCGCGGCCGAGTACGTCGCGGCCCGCGAGGGTGTTGGGCAGGGTGGCGCCCTGGATCGGGAACGGCGCGGTCACACCCGCGACACCGAGTGCGGCCAGCAGCTGCGCGGGCATGTCGAGGTCGGCGAAGGACTCGACGGCGGGCAGCGCGGGGGTCAGCGTGACGGGCAGGGCGAATTCGCCCTGGAGCGCCGCGGGCCGGCGGCCACCGCCGCCGGAGCGGCTGGGGCCGGAGGAGCCGAAGCGGGCGGAGCGGCCGGATCCGGCAGACCCGCCGCCGTAGCCGCCGGACCCACCGGATCCGCCGCCGTAACCACCGGACCCACCGGACCGGCCGGATCCGGCGGACCCGCCGAAGCCGCGGGAGCGGGAAGAAGATGAGCGGGTGTTCGTACGTACACGGTTCATGGAGAGAGAACCTTCCTCGACGGCTGGGCGCGCGCCGAGGAAACCCGGCAGCGGACAAGTCGCGCGGGGGTTCGCAGGAGCGAGCCAAACGGAAAATACGGCAGGGGGCAGCTATCCGAAAATAGGCCGCAATACCGCGATGAGAGCGTCACGGAAACCTGAAAAGCGTTTGATTGAACGCCGGTTCCATGACAGTAGGGCGGGCGGATGAATCACCCGCGCAAGCAAAGGATGAAAACAGGGGGCGGCGGGCAGGATTCCCGCCACGGGCACCGCGTACGCGGGCCGACGGCGCCGCGATCGGTCGCGGGGCGGCCCGTACGGGCGGGGCCCGGGGTGAACGCAACGAGCTGGGGCCCGCACCCCAAGGTGCGGGCCCCAGCTACGTGGTTACGCGACTTCGTGTCAGCCGGTGACGATGTTCTCGGCGGTCGGGCCCTTCTGGCCCTGCGCGATGTCGAAGGTCACCTTCTGGCCTTCCTGGAGCTCACGGAAGCCCTGGGAGGCGATGTTCGAGTAGTGGGCGAAGACGTCGGGGCCGCCACCGTCCTGCTCGATGAAGCCGAAGCCCTTTTCAGCGTTGAACCACTTCACGGTACCAGTAGCCATATCAAATTCTCCTTCGGGGCACAGCCCAGAGATCCGCACTGTGCGGATCTCGAGTCGCCGCATGATCACCCCGTCCGGAGTCTGTCCGGTAAACGAAGCGCTCCCGCCGTATGGAGAACCGGCGGAGGCACAGGAAGTTTGGGAACCACAACTGCAACTGAAATCAGACTAGCACGCCCAGGTGGAGCGGGGTTGTGGAGAAAAACACGCCCCTTATCCAGGAGTAATCCCCGGAGCGAGAAATACTGACCGCACCCTGCCCTCATTTCTGTGCCGACGAGCACAGATATATGGGGCCGTCAGCCGCCGGCCGCCTCGTCACCGTCGGCGTCGGTGCCGGAGCCCTTGCCGCCGGCTTCGGCCCGGCGGTATTCAGCGTTGATGCGCTGCGCCTCGGCGAGCTGGTCCTCCAGGATCACGATCCGGCAGGCCGCCTCGATCGGAGTGCCGGCGTCGACGAGCTCGCGGGCCCGGGCGGCGATGCGCAGCTGGTAGCGGGAGTAGCGGCGGTGGCCGCCCTCCGAGCGCAGCGGTGTGATCAGCCGGGCCTCGCCGATCGCGCGGAGGAAGCCCGGTGTGGTGCCGAGCATCTCGGCCGCCCGCCCCATGGTGAAGGCGGGGTAGTCGTCGTCATCGAGACGTCCGAGCGAGTTCTCTGATGTCACTTTCACCTCTGGAGACGGAAACACGTCGAGGGCCTTGGCGCCGTCCGGCACCAAGGCCCCGAAGGAAATTCAACACCATCTGCCCGGCCCCGCCACCGTCGGCTCTTCGTGTTCCGCGCGGTCGCCGGGGCGGTGTGCGGGCGGCGGGGACGGCGGGCGGGCGGCTTGCGGGGCGCCCTCCGGCCCGCCATCGGAAATCTGACCCGGCGGGAACAGATTTTGGGATCCTACGGCATGAGGGAACCGATCCGCCGCGCACCGGCCGCCGTCTCGGTTCGCGGCGGACAGGTTCGGCACATTGGTCCGGTGTCCCCGGTCCGGGGCTCAGGAAGATGACCGCTTCGTGTGAATCCTGGGCCAGTCGGCCGAGGCTCTCCCGGCCGCCGTCACGGCCGGTGGACGCGGGCCAGGAGCAGCACCGTGTCGTCGGTAGGGGCGTCCGGCAGCAGGCGGGCCAGGATCCGGTCGGCGGCCTCGTCCAGCGAGCCGGGGCGGCCGGGCTCCTCGGCGAGCGCCCGGCGCAGCGCGGCCAGACCCGCTTCGAGGTCCCGGCCCCGGACCTCGATGAGGCCGTCGGTGTAGAGGGCGAGTACGGCGCCGTCGGGGAGTGCGGTCTCCGCCGAGCGGAAGGGCACGCCGCCCACCCCCAGGGGAACCCCCAGTACCTCGCCCAGGGTGTCGACGGATCCGTCCGCGTACCGCAGCAGTGGCGGCGGGTGGCCCGCGTTGCCGAGGCGGGCGCGGCCGGTGCGCGGGTCGTAGACGAGGTACGCGCAGGTCGCCAGTTCGATGCCCGCTTCCTGGGCGCACCAGTCGAGCTCGGCGAGCAGTTCCTCGGGGGCCGTGGTGTGCCGGGCGAGGGTCTTTGCGGTGATGCGGAGCCGGCCCATGGCGGCTGCCGCGGGGACGCCGTGGCCCATGACGTCGCCGACGACGAGGGCGATCCGGTCGTGGGGCAGGGCGATCACGTCGTACCAGTCGCCGCCGACCTCGGTGAGCCGGCTGCCGGGCAGGTAGCGGTGGGCGATCTCCAGGTGGGGGCTGGTCGCGGGGGCGCTGGGCAGCAGGGCCCGCTGGAGGGTGAGGGCGATGTCCTGGACGTGGCTGTAGAGGCGGGCGTTGTCCAGGCACAGGGCGGCGCGCGAGGCGAGTTCACCGGCGAGGCGGAGGTCGGGCTCGGCGAAGGCGGGGCGGGCGGCGGAGCGGCCGAACATGGTGATGCCCTGGACCCGGCCGCGGGCCACCAGCGGGGCGATGAGGATGCAGGCCAGTCCGCTGTCGAGGAGCAGTTGGGCGCGCTCCTGGTGCACGACGGTACGGGTGACGAAGTCGCGGTCGACGGGGAAGCACAGCGGGCGGCCGGTGCGGAGCATCTCGTGGATGCTGGAGCCCGGCGGGTACGTCACCGGGCCCTGTAGGCCGCTGACCAGCTCGGGGGCGGGCGGGGGGAGCGTGGTTCCGGCCGCGATGCGCCGGGTGACGACGGGCAGCTGCGGGTCGAAGTCCGCCGATTCGTCCGCCCACTGGACGAGTTCCACGACGGCGCCGTCACAGAAGTCCGGCACCACCGCGTCGACCAGTTCGCGGGCGGTGACGTTCACGTCGAGGGAGGTGCCGATGCGGCCGGCCGCCTGGTCCAGGAGTTCCAGGCGGCGGCGGGCCGCGGTGGCCTCCAGGATGGCCTGCTCGCGGTCGGTCACGTCGAGCAGCAGGCCGCCGGCGCCGCGCCGAGTGTCGCCGGCTCCGCTGAGCGGGAAGAAGCTGACGGAACGCACCTGGTCGCGGTCGGGGTGGCCGGGCGTGCGCAGGCCGACCAGGGTGCCGACCACGGGCGGGCCGCCTTCGATGACGCCGCGCAGCATGCGCAGGTACTCGCCTTCGTCGCGGGTCAGCATGATCTCGTCCATCCGGCGGCCGATGTGGTCCGCCAGGGGGATGCCGTCCATGTCGGCGAGGGCCTGGTTGAGGTGGACGTACCGGAGCTCCTCGTCGATCATCACCAGGCCGATCGGGCAGGTTTCGAAGAGGGAGTCGAGGAAGACGAGGTTCGTCTTGACGCGGTCGAGCTCGTCGCCGCGGCTGGCGAGGCCCATCACCACGGAGCGGCCGGTGTCGGGGGGCGGGCCGGTCGGGGGGCCGGCCGGGGCGCTCGGGGCGGTCCCGCCCGTGGGGACGGCCGGGGCGGGCGGAGCGGTCGGAGCGGTCCCGCCCGTCGGGTCGGCCGGGCCGCTCACCGGGAAGACCCGGAAGCCGCAGTCGAACACGGTGCCGTCGCGGTGCCGGCCGGGCATGCGTACCCGCCAGTAGCCGAGGGTTCGGGCCCGTTCCGCCAGCCGTACGGATGCCTCCGGCTCGGGGAAGAGCATGCCGGCGGGCCGCCCCAGCACGTCCTGCGCGGAGTGACCGAACAGTTCCTGGGCCCCCGGGCCCCAGAAACACAGCCGGCCGTCCCCGTCGATGCCGAAGACGGCGACGGCGACGTGCCCCAGCAGGGAACCCGGCTCGGACCATATCGGCCCGGCCGACGGCTCCTCCGCGTCTCGCCGCGATGCCATCGGGTCCCCTTCGCAGAGGTCACACGGCTGCTCCCTCACATTCTGCGCGGCACAGGCCCCACCGTGCGAGCCGGTCGGTTCCGGCCTCGGAAAGTCCGGAACGGGGATGAACCACCGGCACCCGTTTTCACTCTGGCATCTCGGCATGTGCCGAAGGCCAATCACCCACGAGGTACGGACCTTTGGCGTTCAACGGACATATTGGAGACCACCCCCCATGAGCACGAACCCGTCCGGCCGTCGCGCCGGCCGACTCGCATCCATAGGCCTGGCGGCGGGCGCCGCCCTGGCGCTCGTCGCCTCGGCGGCCACCTCGGCCGTGGCGCAGGGCGCCTCCGACCCGGAGCCGAAGAAGCCGGGCGCCCTCATCATCGGCGGCGTCGAGCTGCCCGACAACGCGTACCCGTGGATGGCCGCGATCCTGAGCAAGGGCTCGGGCAGCCCCGTGCAGCGGCAGTTCTGCGGCGGCAGCCTCATCAGCAGGAACGTCATCCTCACCGCCGCGCACTGCATGACGGGCGAGAAGGCCAAGGGCCTCGAAGTCACCGTCGGCAGGACCCTGCTGAGCAAGAAGAACCAGGGCCAGCTCCGCTCGGTCCGCAGCATCACCATTCACCCCCGCTACGCGAAGGGCGAGGAGGCGTACGACCTGGCCGTCCTGGAACTGGCCAAGCCGGTCACCGACATCGCCCCCGTCAAGCTGCCGACGCTCGGCACCGACGCCCTGCTCCGGCCCGGCCACAAGGCCACGGTCATCGGCTGGGGCAACACGAACACCGAGGTGACCAACTACCCGGACCGGCTGCGCGGGGTGCAGGTCCCGCTGGTGTCGCACGCCGAGTGCAAGGCGACGAACCGCGAGTACGACAAGTCCGTCAACATCTGCGCGGGTGTCGAGGGCAAGGACTCCTGCCAGGGCGACAGCGGCGGCCCGCTCTTCCGGAAGGTCGCCGGCCGCACGTACCAGATCGGCATCGTCTCCTACGGTGAAGGCTGCGCGGAGCAGGGCGCCCCGGGCGTCTACGCCTCCACCAGCTCCGCGAAGCTGTGGCGCACCTTCGGCGAGTCCTCCGAGGGCCGTCGCATGCTGAACCTGCTGGGTCGCTGACCCGGTGCTGAGCCGTGCCGTGCCGCATGCCCGTCGGGTGTGCGGCACGGCACGGCACCTCACAGCCGGACTCCTCGGCCGCCCCGGCCCACCCCTGTCACGTGCCACCGCCCCCGACGGCGGCACACGGCTGCCGGCCCGGCGGCGGTGGTTCAGGGCGTCCAGTGGTTGTGGGTGACGACGAGCATCGACTGGAGCTGCACGCTGGTCGCGTAGTAGTCGGTGCGGCCGGGGCTGGTGGCGAGCATCTTCTTCCACAGCGCGTCCAGCCACGCCTGACTGCCCGGGTCGGTCATGGCGGCGACTGCGAACGGGGCGAAGAACGCGGGCTCGTCGGCGCCGCCGTACCCGGTCCCGCCGAGCGTGTAGCCGGCGCGCACCTTGCCGGGGTTCCCGCCGGTCTCGGCCTTGACCCAGGCGTTCATCCTGCGGGCCGCCGCCCGGGACTTGGCGTCCCCGTTGATCACGGCGTCGGATCCGATGCGCCAGGGGTCGCGGCAGGCGTTCCAGTGGTACGCGCCGTCGTGCGGGTCCTCCAGGACCTTGCCCTTGGCGGGCCGGGGCGAGGTCGTGGTGTTCACGACGAAGTCGGGGAGCAGCCCGGTGCGCGGCGCGTAGCCGGACTGCAGGCGGGCGATGGCGGTGTGGGTGTTCTTGAGGACGGCGTCCCAGGCGGGGTCGCCGGTGGCCTTGCGGAACGCCTTGAAGTGGCCGGGCATCCAGTCGGACGTACGGGACATCCGGTCGTAGCGCCCGGAGGACCAGTCGCCGAGCTTGGTCAGCCTGGTGGCGCCGTGCACTTCGCTCGCCTTGACGGCGTTGATGCGCTTCTTCGCGAGCGCCCGGTAGTCGCGGGCCCCGGAGCTGCCCCACTGCCGGTGGGCGAGGAGCAGGCCGTACGCGATGTCGAGGTCGCCGTCGGTCGCGGAGTCGGAGCCGTTGACGCTCTTGCAGTTCTCGTCCTGCTCGGCGGCGTGCAGCGCGGAGTTGCCGGCCGAGGGGTGGGCGAGGACGTACGCGAGGATCCCGTCGAAGATCTTCTTCGCGTCGGGGTCCGCGCCCGCCATCAGCGCCGTGACGACCAGGCCGTAGCCCTGGGCTTCCGCGACGTAGGGGTGGTCGGCGTCCGGGGCGTACACCTCGTACCAGCCGTGCCCGCAGTTCTGCTTGACGAAGTTCGCCTTCCACTTCTTGTAGAAGGCGAGGACCGAACGGTCGAGCGCGGCTCGGTTGCCGGTCGGCCGGAGCGTGCCCGGAGCGTACGAGAAGGTGTGACTGCCGAAGGGCCGCGCGGGCGCGGCGGCGGCCGCGGCGGAGCCGGCTCCGGACCCGGCTCCGGACCCGGCTCCGACTCCGTGGCCGACGCCTTGGCCGAGGCCGTACCAGCCCCCGGCTCCGAGGAGCGCGGCGGCGGACAGCAGGGCTATGTGCTTGCGTGGCATCTGGTCTCCGTGGGTGGTGCCGATGGTGCCGGGAGCCGGGCCGACTCCCCCGGATCCGGGGCCGATTGTTCCGTACCGGCACCGGCACCCGGCCCGGCGGACGGCGCCGCGGTCACCGGAGCGCCGCGGGGGACGAGCCGCCGGGGAGGGCGATGCGCGGGGAGCCGCCGCCGTCCGCGGGAACGGTCCAGACGTCGCTCTTCCGGCCGGCTGCGCCCGGCAGGGCGTAGGCGAGCGTACGGTCGTCGAGCCACGCCGCCTGGTCGTCGACGCTGCGGGTCTCGGCGAGCGGGGTCTCCCGCAGGGTCGACAGGTCCAGGACGTACAGCCGCCAGGGCGCGGCCGGGTCGTCGGACACCTTCTTCTTGAAGGCGAGCCGGGTGTCGTCCGGTGACAGAGAGGGGCATTCGACGTTCTGCCGCAGGGCGCGCGCCGACCAGTTCCGCATGTCGCCCTGGACGAGGTGGGTGCGGCCCTTGGTGGAGACGGTCGCGTAGAAGCGGTTGTCGTCGCGGGCGAAGGACACGCCCCAGTAGTTGACGTCGGGTGCGTGATAGCGGGCGCCGCCGAGGGTGAGCGGGATCTCCTCCATCGAGGTGATGAGGTAGCCGGTGCGCATGTCGAGGATGGCGGTCCGGGTGGAGAAGGCGGTGGTGGCGTACGAGTCGCCGGTGGCGAACACCGTCCAGGACAGCATCCGGCCGGAGGCGGAGACCCGGGCCCTGGTCGGGATGCCGGGGACGACGACCCTGCGCACCTCGCGCAACCGCCGGTCGAGGACGATCGCCTGGGTCTTGGGCAGCACCCCGGGCACGGCGCGCAGGCAGAGCGCGGTGCCGGCAGCGGCGTGGAAGCGGTCGCAGGACGGACCGCCGGCCTTGCCGGGGGCGGCTTGGCCGGTGCCGGGGGCGGGGGTGCCGGCTTTGCCGGGGTCGGGGGTGCCGGTGGTGCCCGTGCCGGTCTGCGCGGGGAGGTTCCGGCGGGCGACGCGTCCCGTGGCGGCGTCGCGGAAGTACAGGGCGGGGCGGTCGAGGGTGAACGAGGCGTCGGCGACGGCCTGTCGACCGGTCGACCGGTGGCCCGCGTGCAGGGCGTACCCGGTGGCTCCGCCCAGCAGCAGCAGTACCGCGGCCACGACGACGGCGGTGCGGGCTCGGGGGCCGAGCGGGGTCGTGGTCTGGGGAAGCCTGGCACTCATGCGGTCCGCCTTTCGTGTTTCGCGCTACCGAGCGGGCCCTGCCGACCCGCCCACCCTCGCCACGCCCCGAGGCGCAACCCCCAGCCCCGCCGACGCCCTGGGCGCAACCCCCGGGCCTTGTCTGCGCTGCGTGCGGCAAATTCCAGCCTCGCCGGCGTTTGAGGCGCGGGGTTTGGGGCGGAGCCCCAAGACAACCCGGCTCCGCCGGGCACCGGGCTCTGCCCGGACCCGCTCCTCAAGCGCCGGAGGGGCTGAAGGGTGCGCGGGGTTGCCAGGCTCCGCACGGACCCGATCCTCAAACGCCGGAGGGGCTGAAGGGTGCGCGGGGTCGCCAGGCTCCGCACGGACCCGATCCTCAAACGCCGGAGGGGCTGAAGGGTGCGCGGGGTCGCCCGGCTCCGCACGGACCCGATCCTCAAACGCCGGAGGGGCTGAACGACGCGCCACGCGTCAGCCGACGAGGCTGATTTCGCCCCGGCCGTCGGGGGGCCCGGCTCGGTGGGCGGGGTGGCCGAGGGGGGTTCGGGGGAAGGGCCGGGGGGTTGCTCCGGGCGGGGCAGGAGGGCGTGGGCCGCTGCCAGGGCGGCTATGAGGGCCGCGGCGGCGGCGCAGAGGGCGGGGGTGGGCCCCCACAGGGTCCACGCGGCACCGAAGCCCACCGCTGCGAGCATCCGCGCCACCGCCTGCGCACTCTGCAGCACCGCCAGCCCACCCGCCTTGCCCCCGTCCGGCAGCACCGGCCCGGCGAGGGCCATGAGCACCCCGTCGGTGGTGGCGTAGAAGACGCCGAGCAGCGCGAGGACCGGTACGAGGAGCAGCAGTCCGGGGGTGTCGCCGCCGGTCGGGACGAGCAGGACGGCATACACGCCGAGCAGCGCCAGGTGCCCGTAGAGGAAGGGTTTCCGGCGGCCGGTCCGGTCCGCGATCCGGCCGGCCGGGACGGCGAGCAGCAGGTAGCCGGCCGCCGCGCCGAGCGGCAGCAGCGGGAACCAGCCGACGGGCAGGTCGAGTCGGCGCTGGAGGAGGAGGTAGACGAAGGCGTCGCCGATGGTGGCGGCGCCGAGCAGCGCGGCGGCGGCCGTGATGCGCCGGAAGGAGCGGTCGCGCAGCGCAGCGAAGGCCGTCCGGGTCCGGGGCGCCGGGGGCGCGGCGGGGGCCTGCGCGTGGTGTGCGGGCACGTAGAGGACGAGGAGCAGGACGCCCAGCAGGCCGGTGCAGAAGCTCGCGACGAACACCGCGTCGTACGCGCCGGCCGTCGCCCACAGCAGCGCGAACGCCGCGAGCGGGCCGAGCAGGGCGCCCGTGGTGTCCATGGCCCGGTGCACGCCGAAGGACCGGCCGAGGGCTTCGGGCGGGCTGCTCAGGGTGATCAGGGCGTCGCGCGGCGCGGTTCGGATGGCCTTGCCGACGCGGTCGGTGGCTAGGGCCGTCCCGATCCCGGCGGTGGCCCCGCCGGCGAGCAGCAGGCCGAGGCGGGAGCAGGCGGAGAGGGCGTAGCCGAGGCCGGCGACCCGTTTGTGCCGGCCGCCGCGGTCGGCGGCGTGCCCGCCGAGCAGCCGTACGAGCGCGGTGGCGCCGTTGAACAGGCCGTCCAGGAAGCCGAATTGGAGGGGCGATAGGCCCAGTCCGAGGACCAGGTAGAGGGGTAGCACCGCGGTGACCATCTCGGAGGAGATGTCGGTGACGAGGCTGACGGTGCCGAGTGCCAGAACGGCGGCGGGAATGCGCCGGCCCGCCCCGCCGGTGCGGGGGCGGGCCGGCGCGTCCCGGCGGCCTGTGGTCGCCAGGTACATCAGTGACAGGTGCGCTTCGGGCTGGTGTCCTTGGCCTTGCCGTCGGTACCGAGGTAGCTCCAGCTGTAGCCGTTGTCGGTGAAGTCGAGCTTCAGGACGCCGTACTGGCCGCTGATCCGCTTCTCGCTGTTGGGCTGGACGTTCTCGATGGGGTACGGCTCGGCGCCGCCCATGCCGCCGACGATCTCGGTGATGCCGTCGGCGACGGCCTTGCCGTCCGCGTTCTGCGGGGCGAACCGCTCGTAGTGGTGGTCGTGCCCGCCGAGGACGAGGTCGGCCTTGGCCCCGTACAGGATCTTCCAGACCGGCTTGCTGACCGGGTCGTTGCCGTGGCCGCCGGAGGAGTAGAGCGGGTGGTGCCAGTAGGCGGCGATGCAGGACTTGGTGTTCTTGGCGAGGTCGGCCTTGAGCCAGTCGATCTGGGCGGTCTGGTCGAAGGAGTTGGAGTCGAGGGCGATGAAGTGCCAGCCGCCCTCGTCGAAGCTGTAGTAGCTCTTGCCCTGCGGGTAGGCGATCGCGCCGAAGTACGCCTTGTAGCCGGCGAGCGACCCGGCCGGGTCGTAGGTCTCGTGGTTGCCCGGCACCGGGCGCGTCTTGTCCTTGAACGCGCCCCAGCTCTTGTCGTAGTAGGCGCGGTAGTCGGAGAGGCGGGCGTCGTCGTACTGGTTGTCGCCCATCGTCAGGTAGAACTTCGGGTTGAGGCTCTGGGCGAGCGCGGCCGTCTTGGGGTGGGCGCAGCCGCTGTCGGAGGCGGTGCACTGTGCGGCGATGTCACCGGCGGCGACCACGCTGAACGCCCCGGTGGGGGGCGTCCCGCCGTCGAGGGTGCCGTACACCTCGGCCTCGAAGAGCGAGTATCCGTACGAGGTGCCGCGCGCGGTGCCGTAGACGCGCAGGTAGCGGCCCGTGCCGGTGAGCGCGGTCCAGTCGTCGGTGGCGCCGTTGCCCGCGGTCTCGGTGGCGAGCCGGGTCCAGGTGGTGCCGTCGGCGGACATCTCGATCCGGTACGCCTTGGCGTACGCGGCTTCCCAGGTCAGCTTGACCCGGCTGACGGTGGCGGTGGCTCCGAGGTCGACGCGGATCCACTGCGGGTCGATGCCCTCGGCGCTGGCCCAGCGGGTGGCCGGGTCGCCGTCGAAGGCGTTCTGCGGGCCGAAGGCGGACGTTTCGACGGAGGACGAGGTGGCGGTCTTGCCGCGCGAGATGAGCGGGTCGACGGCCGCGCCGGCCCGCTCCGCCTGGCTGAGCAACAGGCCGCAGACGAGGACCAGTACGGCGGTCAGGACGAGTGGAAGGGTGCCGCGCCGCACGGGCGCGAAGGATGGCTTGGGGGGGTTCAGGCGCATGTCGCCGGACTCCTGGCCTTGGGGGATGACGAGAGCTGGTACCGGAACCTGGCGCCGCCCCCCGGTCGCGCACGGGCAGGGGGCGGCGCCACAGCGGCCGGGTCAGAGCTCTCACTGAGCGCGTCATGCCCACAGGAGTCGGGCACCGCGCCAAGCCGCCGCGACGGATGCTAGCGAATAGGAAAGTTTCCTACCAGTCCCTTGGTCGACGCCTTTTGGAGGTCCTGCGCAGCTCTTGGAAGCCCTACAGGGGCGACAACTCCCCCAGGCCCAGGGTGCGCAGCGTGTGGTTGGCCATCTGGAGGTGGCCGACGGCGTTGGGGTGCGCGGGGTCGTCGAGCCACGCGATCGGGTCGGCGTCGCCGAAGTGGTCGAGCCAGAAGGCCTCGTGGTCGACGAGCAGCGCGCCCGTGTCCGCCGCGATCTCCCGTACCGCCTGGCAGTACGCGGGGAGTTCGGCGCGGGCCGCCCTGCCGGTGACGCTGACCGGCACCGGGGTGTGCAGGACGATCCGGGCGTCACCCGCCTTCGCGATGATGGCCCGCATGGCGTCGTGGAACTCCGGCAGGCCCGCCGTGCCGCGCCGCGCGTCGTTCGTGCCGAGGGAGACGGACAGGACGTCCGGCTCGAACCGGCCCACGAGGTGGTCGTACGCGGCGAGGACGTCGACCGCCGACCACGCGGACACGCCGGTGTTGACGACGATGTCGGTGAGCCGGTCCAGCTGCCAGCGGACCCGTTCGTGGACGTGCTCGACCCAGCCGCGCGCGCCGTGGGTGTGCAGCACCGCCTGGGTGATGCTGTCGCCGGTCGCCACCCACGTCATGGGCTCCGAGGACAGACTGATCATGGTTTCCCCCTTGTGTTCACGGTTCCCGCGGGCACGGCCACCCCTCCGGGGCCCGCACCCGTCACCCGGCCATCGTGCCTGCTCGAGATCGCCCGGCCAACGCGCGCCCGCCCGCGCGCGGGGACGCCGACCTCGGCTCCGACGCCCGGCACCGGACCCGTACGAGCGAGTTTCGGACGAACTCACCAGCGTTTCGCGGGACTTCACGCCGGGCGCGCCCTCGGCCCTCTGGCCGAAGCCCGCGGGCACGGCTACCGTCGGGCGCCCTCGAAGCGCACGCGAGCCGGACACCCCGTCACCCGCACCGGAGGAAACCCCATGACCGACACCTCGGCCGCCCCCACCGCCCCGGCAGCCCCCGCGGCGCCCACCCGTCCCGCGGCCCCCACGGGCCCCGCCGCCCCCGCCCGCCCCGTGGCCGCCGGCTTCGGTGCCGGCGCACCGGCCTCCGGTGACGACGGGCACCTGCGGATCCTGTCCGCCTCCGACCTCGCCGGGATCGACATCCCCCTCGCCGATGTCGTGGACACGGTGGAAGGCGCCTACCGCGCACTGCACACCGGCCGCTCCGACAGCCCGGTCAAGCCGGCCGCCGGGCCGGACGGCGGCCACCCGGTCTCCTACGCCGTGCTCGGCCGGGACGGCTCCCGCGACGTCGTCGCCGTCACCTCCTCGTACGCGCACGGCCCCGGCGCCGGCCCGGCCGCGCGGCACCCCTACACCGCGCTCACCCTCTACGACGACGTCACCGGGCGGCCGGTGGCGATGATGGACGGCGCCCGCGTCGGCGCCCTGAGCGCCCCCGCCGTCTCCGCCCTGCTGGCCCGCGAGTGCGCCGCGCCCGGCGCCCGAACGGCGCTGGTCGTCGGCACCGGCGCCCAGGGCCGGCTCACCCTGCCGTTCCTGCTCACCACACTGCCCGGCCTGGACCGCCTGATGGTCTTCGGCACCGACCCCGAGGGCGTCGCGGCCGTCCGCTCCGAGCTCCGCGCCCGGTTCCCCGACCGGGACGTGACGGCCGTCAACGACCTGCGGGCGGCGGCCGCGGACGCGGACGTCATCGTCGCCACCGCGGACGCCCGCACTCCCGCGGCCGTGGAGTCCACCTGGCTGCGCACGGGCGCCCTGACCGTCCTCGCCGGCCACGGCCTCGCCCCCTCCACGCTGGACCGCGCCGACCGGGTGATCGCCACCAGCGAGGCCCAGATGGCCGCCACCGGGGCCGACATGGCGGACGCCGACGGGAAACTCCGCGCCGTCGACTCGGAGTTCGCCGCCGTCATCGCCGGTCTCACCGCGGGACGCCACCACCCGAAGGAGCGGATCTTCGCGTACAACAGCGGCCTGGTCGTCACCGACATAGCCCTCGGCCACCACTTCGCCCAGCTCGCCCTCCGGCGGAACCTCGGCACCGAGGTCGCCCTGTGGCTGTGACCCCACCGGAGGCCGCAGGCCCGACCACCCGGCTGACCACCCCTCCCGGCACACCGCACCGCACCGCACCGCACCGCCCCGCACCGCACCGCACCGCACCGCACCGCACCGCACCGCACCGCACCGCACCGCACCGCACCGGGAACGATTCCCCCGCCCGGCACCGCCCGGCACCGCCGGGCACCGCCGGGCACCCGCCGGCGAGGACACCTGCCTTTGCCGGTCCGCGCGCCCGGCGCCCGGTAGCCTGCCCACAACAGCCCGGCCGCAGCCCGCCCGCTGCCGCCGGGCTCTTCCCGCACCGCCATCCCACTCCCACCACGCCCCGCGCCCACCCCACCTCCCGAAGCCGCTTCGCCTGCCGCGCACCCCCCGAGCACGAAGGCCACCGAGTGTGAACATCCCGTACGGAGACGACACGAGCCACGACCAGCGGTGGGCGGAGACCGTGATGAACGCCCTCGCCGCCGGCCCCGACGCCCAAGCCGCACTCGGCGAGGCACTCGGCACCACCGGCGACCTGAAGATCGAGCACGCCCAGCGCCGCGCGGAGGCCCTCCGCGCCGCCGCCATGGGACTCCCGCCCGCGGCCTGCGCCCTCGCCGCGGGCATCCCCGAACGCATGCTCACCGACTGGCAGGCCGCGGACGCGCCCTTCGCCGCCGCCATGGCGGCCGCGCACGCCCTCGCGCAGGCCCACGACCTGACCGGCCCGCAGCCTCCGGCCACGCCCGTCGCCCTCGGCCTGTTCCTCCAGGCCCTCGGCAAGGGCGCGGGGCTCGCCGCGGCGGGCGACGCCGTCGGCCTCACCCGCCAGCGCCTGAACCGGCTCAAGGACCGCAACCCCCCGGTCGCCCGCCTCATCGCCGCCGCCCAGCAGAGCGCGCGCACCACCCGTACCCGCCCCGCGGGCAAGCCGTACACGTACCGGCTCGTGCGCCGCGACGTGCCGCCGGCAGACCACCCGCAGTGAACCCCCGCCCGCCCCCGCCGCGGAACGTGCCGGGGGCGGGCGGCGGGGCGATGCTGGTGGGGTGGTCAACGTCCCGGATGGACTGGTCGCCGCGGCCCGCCCGGCCGTGCGGGTCACCGTGGCCGCCGGGGCCGGCTTCTACCTGTTCCTGTACGGCTTCGGGATGCCCACCGGCGGCACGTACGCGCTGTTCTCCGCGGTGGCGCTGGCCGGGCTGTCCCGGATTCCCGGCACCGGCCGCCAGCGCGCCGCGGTCGTGGTCCGGCTGCTGCCCGTCTGCTGGCTGCTCGTCGTCATCGGCACCTTCCTGTCCGTACGGACCTGGAGCGCGGTGCTCGGCATGCTGGTCGTCGGCTTCGTCCTGGCCTTCGTCGCCGTGTGCGGGCCGCGCCCGGCGGGTGCCGGGCCGGGACTCCAACTGCTGTACATCCTGCCGTCGTTCCCGCCCTACGATCCGGGCACGCTCGGCGAGCGGCTGGCCGGCACCACGACCGGACTCGTCCTGCTCGTCCTGGCCGAGGCCTTCCTCTTCCCCGCACCGGCGCCCCTCCCCTACCGGGAGCGCACCGCCCGCGCCCTCGACACGGTGCGGCGCTGCGCCGGCGAGCTGGCCCGCCCCCCGTACACACGGCACGCCGGGACGCGGCAGGCGGCGGAGGAGGCGAGCGCCGGGCTGCGGCCCCTGAACGTGCCCGAGGCCGACCGGCCCGCCGGGCCCGGCCTGCACGACCGGGCGCTGGCCCACGCCGGGCTCGCCACCCGCGCCCTGCTCCGGCGGCTCGTCATGCTGCCGCCCGCGCCGGCCGCGGTCCGCGACTGCGCGGGCGCCGGACTGGACGTCCTGCGGGCCGTGGAGCAGGCGGCGGCGGAAGCCGCGGCCCGGCTGCGCGGCGAGCGGGCCGGCACCGCGGGGCGCGCCGCCCTGGCGGTGGCCCGGACCGAGCTCGCCGCGCGACCCGCGGTATCCGCGGAGCCGGCCGTGCTGCGGCGGTACGCGGCGATCACGGAGGTCGCCGACGCGGCGCTCGCGGCGGCGGTGGCCGCGGACATCTCCGTACGGGGGCGGGCGGCGCCGGTGGACGCGGTGCCGGGGCGGTTCTGGTACGCGCGGATGCGGGCGCCGCGGCTGTGGTGGCACCGGCTGGCCGGACACGCCGTGCGGCGGTCGGTGTTCTTCCAGAACGCCGTACGGATCAGCCTGGCGCTCGCCACGGCCCGGCTCATCGCGGGACTGGACACGCTGCCGCACGGCTTCTGGGCGATGCTGGCGACGCTGACCCTGACCCGTACGACGGTGGCCGAGACCGGGGCCACCGTCCGGCGGACACTGGCCGGCACGCTCGCGGGCGCGCTGGTGGCGGCGGCGCTGCTGACCGTGGTGGGCACCGACAGCGCCGTGTACGCGGCCGTGCTGCCGGTCCTGATGCTGACCGCGTTCACGGTGGGGCCGGTCAAGGGGGTCGGGTGGGCGCAGGCGATGCTCACGCTGGTGGTGGCGGTGGTGTTCGCGCAGCTGGCCCCCTCGACCTGGCAGCTCGCCGAGTTCCGGATGCTCGACGTGCTGATCGGCAGTGCGATCGGCGCGGTGTGCGGGTTGCTGGCGTGGCCGCGGGGGGCCCATGACGAGTTGCGGCGCTCGGCGGCCGTGCTGATGCGGTGCGCGGCGGAGATCGTGGTGGCGACGGCCGCGTCGGTGGCGGCCGGCGGGGAGCGCCGGCCGCTGCCGACGGCGCCGGGCCACCGGTCGTTGCAACACGCCCTGACGCTGGCGGAGTCGGCGTTCGCGCAGTTCCAGAGCGAACCGAAGGGTTTCGTGCCGGTCGACCTGACGGCCGGGGCCGGGCGGGACGGGCCGTTGCAGCCCGACTGGCAGGCGACCCTGATGGCCGGCCACCACACGCTGTGGGGGTCGGACCGGCTGCTGGTGCCGACGGTGCCGGTGCGGGTGCCGCCGCTGGGGTGGGAGGCGGCCGCCGAGCTGGTCCGGCTCGGAGACCGGGTGGCGGGGCGGATGCTGCTGGTGTCGGCGGCCCTCGACCCGGGCGGGGACACGCCGGCGGCGCCGGTGCGGTTGCGGGATCCCGCGTTCGACGGGTTCGGGGCGGAGCCGGGTGGGGCGCCGCGGGCCTACTACGCGGCGGTCCTGTGGCTGGACGCCCTCCTCACCGACCTGGAACGCGTCTCCACCACCCCGCCCCCGCCGCCCGACCCGGCACCCCTCCCGCCCCCAACCGGCTGACGGGGCCCACCCGTCGGCCTCGCCGACCGCCCGAGCGGCAAACTCCCTGCCTGCGGCAATCCCCAGCCTCGGCGACCGCCCGAGCGGCAACTCCCTGCCTCGGTGGCGCTACCCGGCCTCGCCGGCTGCCTGAGGCACACCTTCCAGCCTCGCCGGCTGGCGGGCTCGACCCCCTTGCGCGGCCATCTCCAGCCTCGCCGGCGTTTGAGGCGCGGGTCCGGGCGGAGCCCGGTACCCGGCGGAGCCGGGTTGCTTGGGGCTCCGCCCCAAACCCCGCGCCTCAAACGCCGGCGAGGCTGGGAATTGCGGCACGCAGCGCCGACAAGGCTGGGGGTTGCCCCGGGGCACAGGCTGCCCTCCCTCTCGGCCGGCGTCGTGGTATCAGGTCGGTAACACCACCCTCGGCAGGTCAGGCTGTCGGAGAGAATCCGGTTCCTGCCGGCGTGGCCGGCGGGACGGGCCGAACATGCGGGGCGGGGGCGCCGGTGCGGCGGGGACAGGGTTTTGCGCGAGGGGTGCTGTGGTCGCTGGCCGCGCTCATGGCGGCCTCGGCGGTGTGGATGGTGGCGGCCGGGAGCGGCCCCAGCTCCGAGTTCGCCACGATCGGGGCGTGGTTCCTCGGCGGTGCGGCGCTCATCCTGCCGCTGGTCGAGCGGTTGCTGTACCCCGATCCCACGCCGCCCCCCGAACCAACCGATGAAGCCGCTGACTTGGCCCGTACCGTCGAGGCGCAGTGGCTGGAGGAGGCCAGGGCCCGCAGCCTCCGGGACCCCCGCGTGCTGCCGCTGAGCTGGTCCGCCACCGGACGCGACGTCACCGACCGCCCGGAGGCGGTGCTCCGGTCCGGCGGGGCCGGGCGGATCGCGCGGCTCATGCTCGACGGGCGACTGGACGACGGCGGCTTCGATGCGGCGGTTGCCGCCCTCGGCGAGGAGTACGGGCGCATCGCCAGCGGGCGCCTGGTGGTGCTCGGCGAGCCGGGCGCCGGCAAGACGGTGCTCGCCATGCTCCTGACCCTCGGCCTGCTCAAGGCTAGGGAGCCCGACGCTCCGGTGCCGGTCCTGCTGTCCGCGGGCGCCTGGGATCCGGTGCGCGAGTCCCTGGACGCCTGGGTGGTCCGCACGCTGGCCGACACGTACTACGTGGGGCGGAGCGAGATCCCGGGCCGGCTGCTGAAACAGGACCTGCTGCTGCCGGTGCTCGACGGTCTCGACGAGATCCCCGAGTCGGCGCGGCGCAGCGCAGTGCGCGCCGTCAACCGATTCGTCGGGCAGGACCGGCCGGTGGTGGTGACCTGCCGGTCCGCGGAGTACGAAGACGTGGTAGCGGGCGGGGCTCCGGTGCTGCGGCGCGCGCCGGTGGTCGAAGTGCAGCCGGTCGCGGTCGAGGACACCGTGTCCTACCTGGAGAACGTGGACTGGCCGGACGGCACGTCCTGGGACCGGGTCGCCCACCACCTGCGGACGGAGTCCGGCAGCCCGCTGCACGAGGCCCTGCTGACGCCGCTGATGATCTCGCTGGCGCGGATGGTGTACGCGCGGCTGGGCGGCGACCCGGCCGAACTCCTCGACACCGCCCGGTTCGACTGCCGACACGCCATCGAGGACTTCCTCTCCGACCGGGTGATCGACGCCGCTTACGCGCCGGACCGGCCGGTGGTCGAATCGGGAAGTGTCGGGGGTGCGGCAGCGGGTCCGGGTCCTGGTCCGCGAGGCGCTGCCGATCCGGCGGGCGGCGCGAACACCACCGAGCCCGCGTGGGACGCCGAAACCGCCCGGCGCCGGCTGACCTACCTCGCCCACTACCTGCACCGCCACGGCGAACGCGACCTGGCCTGGTGGCGGATGTCGGGCCGGCTGCTCCCGGCGTGGGCGGTGCCGGCCTGCGCCATCGTCGTCGGCATGCTCCTGATGGCCATGACGGCGATCGGATCCGGCCCGTCCGCGGACCCCGACCTGATATCGGAGCTGGGCTCCGCCGGCCTGCTGGGAGGCATCGGCGCGGCGCTGGTGGTCGTCGTGTGGTTCGCGGTCCCCGAACGGCAGCCCGGGCGGCCGTCGTTCGTACTCGACGGCTCCCTGCGGCGGCTGCGCAGCGGGTTCGCGACCGGCGCCCTGCTGACCGCGGCCTTGGCGGTACCGCTCCTCGTCACCGTCGCCCTGGTGCTGGCCACGGGCGACCGGGTGATCGGCATGTACCTCGTGTACACCGAGGCGATCGCGGGCTGCGCCGCCTTCGCGGCCGCGGTCGGAACCGCCCTGGCCGCGCACAACTGGCTGGACTCCCCGCCCCGTTCGTCGGCCCAGGCGACTCCTGACCTGTTCCTCGCGGAAGACCTGAGGTCGTCGGTCGTCGGTGCCGCGAGCGCGGGACTCCTGGTGGCCCTGCTGGCCTGCCCCCTGACCTTCCTCGGCGTGATGGCCGGACGGCTCGCGGGCCAGGCCCTCACCGGATGGCCCGGATGGCCCGGCCACTACGACCCGGCGGCCGCCGGGCGCGCCCTGTGGCGGGAACTGACCTACGCGTACGTCGGATACGACGACCCCGGCATGCTGCTGGGCTTCGCGGTGACGGCGTCGGCCTCGCTGGGCTTCGTCTTCATGCTGTGCGTGCTGCTGACCCGGGCGTACCCTCGGTTCCTGATCACCCTGGCGTACCTGGTGCTGCGGGGCCGACTGCCGGTGCGGTTCATGGCGTTCCTGCGCGATGCCCGCAACCGGGGGTTGCTGCGGCAGTCGGGAGCCGCGTACCAGTTCCGCCATGTGCGGCTTCAGGAGCATCTGGTGGCACGCTCGGCTGACCTGGGCGGTCCGGTGGCCACGGGCGCGAGCGCGGGTGCGGGGCGCGCCTGGGCCGGGAGTCGGGGCCGGGTGGCGGTGCTGGCCGGTGCCGGGCTGACGGCCGTGGCGCTGGCCGCTCCGTTCGCCGGCCGACCGACGGACGCGTCCGCCGTCACGCTGAGCGGTTTCCGCCACGGAGTGCGGTCCGTGGTCTTCAGCCCCGACGGCCGGAGCCTGGCCACCGTGGACAGCGGCAGCATCCTGAGCGTCCTGGAGGCCCGCACGACGTCACGCACACAGGTGTGGAGCCTCGCCGACGGCCATCGGATCACACAGCCGGACTGGCCCGGCAGGGTCTCCGACATGCTCTTCACAGCGGACAGCCGCACGCTGGTGGCCACGGTGTCGGCGGGGTCCTCCGAGCCCCGCGAAGTCCGGCGGTGGGACGTCGGCGCCGGCACCGCGCTGGGCCCGCCGACCGCCACCACGGGAGCGTCCTACCACCTCGGGCTGAGCACGGACGGCACGATCGAGGCAATCACCGCCCACATCTCCGCCGACGGCGTCGTGCTGCGCAACCCGCTCGACGGCCGCAGCGTCAGTCGGCTGGCCGGGCCGCAGGCTGAAGGCGTGATCTCGGCCGAATTCAGCCCTGACGGGCGCTTTGTCGTCACCGGACGGTACGACGACCGGGTGCAGCTGTGGCGGGTTGCCGACGGCCACGCGCTCGGCGCGCCGGCCAACGGGGAGGGCTTCCCCTGGGACATCACCTTCAGCGACGACGCCACCGTGGTGGGCATCTTCACGAAGAACAAGGAACGCATGCGGATCCTGCGCACCGACGACGGGAAAGCGCTGAGCGCCCTCCCGCGACACCCGTCCGGGCTGAACCGCGCCCTGTTGAGTCCGGACGGCCGCATTGCCGTCATGGACATCGACGGCACGGACATCCAGCTGTGGCGCACGGCCACCGGCGAACGGATCGGCGAACGGCTGGCCGGCACGAGGCCGGCCTGGCGGGCGAACAGCTCGCTGGACCCGACCGTGGCTCGCTTCAGCCCGGACGGGAGCATGCTCGCCACGACGTCGGGACCGCGTCAGCAGGAGGTCCGGCTGTGGAACACCGCGGACGGCCGCCCCGTCGGCCCGCCCATGGCCGGTCACACCGGCTCGATCAACGACCTCGCGTTCAGCCCCGACGGGCTGACGCTGGCCTCCGCCTCCGACGACCGGACCGTACGGCTGTGGCGGCTGGACACCATCGGTCTGCCGGAAGCGGCTGGAGTGCTCCGGCGAGAGTGACCCGGGGCGGGCGGGGCGGCCGTCAGGCGGGTGCCGGGCTACGAGCCCTGGGGCGCGTTGCGCGGGACGATCTGCTGGACGGCCCAGCGGTTGCCGTCGGGGTCCGCGAAGTAGACGAAGGAGCCCCAGGGCTGGTCGTCGATGTCGGTGACCTCCACGCCCCGCTTCACCAGGTCCGCGTGCGCCGCCTCGATGTCCGCCACCACGACCTGCATGTTGTCCAGCGAGCCCGGGGTCATCTCGGTGATGCCCTTGCCCATCGCGATCGAGCAGGCCGACCCGGGCGGGGTGAGCTGGACGAAGCGGATCTCCTCGCTGACGGTCACGTCGTGGTCCGTGTGGAAGCCCACCTGCTCGTAGAAGGCCTTCGCGCGGTCGATGTCGGTCACGGGGACGCCGATCAGTTCCAGCTTGATGTCCATCATCTGCTCCTCACTATGTTCCGCGGTCTTCGAGCATCATCCGCCGGACGGCAGCGGCTCGCCCGCTCCCGCTCCGGCCGGGTCGAACTGGGTGCGGTACAGCTCCTCGTACCGGCCGCCGGCCGCCAACAGCTCCCGGTGGGTGCCCCGCTCCACGATCCGGCCGTCCTCGACCACCAGGATCTGGTCGGCGGCCTGCACGGTCGAGAGGCGGTGGGCGATCACGACCGCGGTCCGTCCGGCGAGCGCCTCGCCGAGGGCCTCCTGGACGGCCGCCTCGGAGGTGGAGTCGAGGTGCGCGGTGGCCTCGTCGAGGATGACGACGCGCTGCCGGGCCAGCAGCAGCCGGGCGATGGTCAGCCGCTGCCGTTCGCCGCCGGACAGCCGGTAGCCGCGTTCGCCGACCACGGTGTCCAGGCCGTCGGGGAGCGAGGCGACCAGGTCGTCCAGCCGGGCCCGGCGCAGTGCGGCCCAGAGCTCGTCCTCGGTGGCTTCCGGCCGGGCGAGCAGCAGGTTGGACCGTACCGACTCGTGGAAGAGGTGCCCGTCCTGGGTGACCATGCCGAGGGTCTCGCGGATCGAGTCGGCGGTCAGGTCGCGTACGTCGATGCCACCCAGGCGGACCGCGCCGGCGTCGGCGTCGTAGAGGCGGGGCAGGAGCTGGGCGATGGTGGACTTGCCGGCGCCGGAGGACCCGACCAGGGCGATCATCTGTCCGGGTTCGGCGCGGAACGACACCCCGTGCAGGACCTGCGTGCCGCCGCGGCCGTCCAGCGTCGCGACCTCCTCCAGGGAGGCCAGGGACACCTTGTCCGCGGACGGGTAGCCGAAGGACACCGAGTCGAACTCCACGGACACCGGGCCGTCCGGCACCCGGCGGGCGTCCGGCCGCTGCGCGATCAGCGGTTTCAGGTCGAGGATCTCGAAGACCCGCTCGAAGCTGACGAGTGCGCTCATGACCTCCACCCGGGCCCCGGCCAGCGCGGTGAGCGGGGCGTACAGCCGGGTCAGCAGCAGCGAGAGGGCGACCACGGATCCGGCGTCGAGGGTGCCGCGCAGGGCGTAGTGGCCGCCGAGGCCGTAGACGAGGGCCAGCGCCAGCGCCGAGACGAGGGTGAGCGCGGTGATGAACACCGACTGGGCCATGGCGGTACGGATCCCGATGTCGCGCACCCGGGCGGCGCGGGCGGCGAACTCCGCGGACTCGTCGTCGGGCCGGCCGAACAGTTTCACCAGGGTCGCGCCGGGCGCCGAGAAGCGTTCGGTCATCTGGGTGCCCATCGCCGCGTTCAGCTGCGCCGCCTCCCGCTGCATCCGTGCCATCCGGGCGCCCATCCGGCGGGCCGGCAGGACGAACACCGGGAGCAGGACGAGCGCCAGCAGTGTGATCTGCCAGGAGATGCTCAGCATGACGGCGAGGGTCAGCAGCAGGGTCACCGTGTTGCCGACCACTCCGGACAGGGTGTTGCTGAACGCGCGCTGGGCGCCGATCACGTCGTTGTTGAGGCGGCTGACGAGCGCGCCGGTGCGGGTTCGGGTGAAGAACGCCACCGGCATGCGCTGCACGTGGTCGAAGACCGTGGTCCGCAGGTCCAGGATGAGGCCCTCGCCGAGGGTCGCGGAGCGTTTGCGCGCGAGCAGCCCCAGTCCTGCCTCCGCGACCGCGATCACGGCGATCAGCAGGGCCAGCCGCGTGACGTCGGAGCCGTCCCGGCCGTCGACGATGGCGTCGACGACCCGGGCGGCGAGCACCGGCGTGGCCACCGCCAGGAGTGCGGTGACGACGCTGAGGAGCAGGAACAGCAGCAGGCCGCGCCGGTGCGGGCGGGCGAAGGCGGCGATCCGGCCGAGGGTGGCCCGGGAGAACGGGCGGCGGTCCGCCTGCGCGTTGACGGCGCTGTGCAGCGAGGTCCACGCGGTGACTTCCATGTCCATGCCGACGACGCTAGAACCTCAACCGACCTTGAGGTCAAGGTCCGTGGTCAAGGCCGGGTCAAGGGCTGGGGTCAAAGCCCGGGGTCGGGGCCCGGGTCGCGAGGGTGCGACGGGCATCCGGAGCGGCGTGGCCGGTATGCGCGGGCACCGGCGGAGGCACGCTGCAGGAGGGCCGGGAGGTGGGGATAGGCTGTCAACCTTTGCTTCTGGAGGTGCAAAGTTGGTGGAGTTCCGGCTGCTCGGATCGGTGGCCGTGGCCACCGAGTCGGGGGACCTTCTGCTCGGCCCGGCCAAGCGGCGCAGCCTGCTCGCCGCCCTGTTGCTGCGGCCCAACCATCCCGTCTCCGTCGACCAGCTCACCACCTCCCTGTGGGACGAGGAGCCGCCGGCCCGCGCCCGCAGCGTCATCCAGGGGCACGTGTCGCGCCTGCGAACCCTGCTGGATTCCGCCGACGCCGAGATGTACGGCGTGGAACTGACCACCCAGGGCGCGGCCTACACCCTGCGGATGCCCGAGACGCTCCTCGATGCGCACCGCTTCGAGGAGCTGGTCACGCTCGCCCGGGAGCAGCGCTCGGCGGCCGACACGGTGGCCATGTACCGGGAGGCCCTCGCGCTGTGGCAGGGCCCGGCGCTGACCGGCGTCCACCCCAGCCCGCCGCTGCAGGCCGCCGCGCACGCCCTGGAGGAGCTCCGGCTCTCCGCGGTCGAGCAGCTGGCCGCCGGGTACGGCCGCCTCGGCGAGCACTCGCGGGCGGCGGCCGTGCTGCGCGCCGAGGCGAGCGCCCACCCGCTGCGCGAATCGCTGTCGGCGGCGCTGGTGACCGCTCTGCGGCGGGCCGGGCGGCGCTCGGAGGCGCTCGACTGGTTCCACCGCACGCGGCGGCTGCTCGCCGACGAGCTGGGCGTCGATCCGGGACGCGAGCTCGCCAACGCCTACGCGCTGGCGCTGCGGGGCCAGGGCGACCACGAGGAGGACCGGGCCGCCGAGACGCCCGCGGCGTTCGCCCCGGCGGCGGGCGGGGCCGCGGACCCGGCCGCCGGCGCTGCCCCGACCGCCCCGGCGCGCACACCCGCCCCGGCCCCCGCTGCCTTCCCGGGCAGCGGCGTGGTGGATCTGCTGCCGCGGGCGCCCCGCGGCTTCCACGGGCGGCACGCCGAGCTGGCCGCGCTGTCGGTGGCCGCCACCGGGGAGGCGCCCGTGTGCCTGGTCACCGGGCCCGCGGGCGTCGGCAAGAGCGCCCTCGTGGTGCACTGGGCGCACCGCGCCGAGGCACGGTTCCCCGACGGCCGCCTCCATGTCGACCTGCGCGGTTTCAGCGAGACGGGCGAGCCCCCGCTGATGGACGTGCTGCGGGAGTTCCTGCTGGCCCTGGGCGTGCCGCCGCGCCGGGTGCCGGAGTCTGTGATCAGCGCGGCCGCCCTGTACCGGTCGCTGACCGCCGAGCGCCGGCTGCTGGTCGTCCTGGACAACGTACGGGCGTCGCAGCAGGCGCGGCCGCTGCTGCCGGGCGGCACCGGCTGCGTCACCGTGGTCACCAGCCGGCACCGGCTGCGCGGGCTGATCGCCTCGGACGCCGCCCGGCCCGTTCCGCTGGGCGTCCTGGGGCCGGACGACAGTACGGAGCTACTGGCCGCGGTGCTGGGCAGCGGGCGGGTGCACGCCGAGCCGGTGGCCGCCCGGCGCCTGGCGCGGCTGTGCGACGGGCTGCCGCTGGCGCTGCGGGTGGCCGCCGCCCGGCTCGCCGACCAGCCGCAGTGGACGCTCGCCGCGATGGCGGACGAGCTGTCGGACGCCACCCGCAGGCTCAGCCTGCTCGACGCCGAGGACACCGGGGTGCGCGCGGCCCTCCAGCTGTCGGTGCGGCTGCTGCCGCCGGACGCCGCGCACCAGTTCGCGCACCTGGGCCGGCATCCCGGCACGCACGTCGACCGGGGGACGGCGGCGGCCCTGGCGGGTACCGACCCTGCCACGGCCGAGGCGGCCCTCGAACAGCTTTCCGCCGCGCATCTGGTGACGTCGAGCGCGCCGGGCCGCTGGACCCTGCACGACCTCGTGCGGCTGTACGCGCGCGGACTCGACGCCGGGCCCGACGCGCTGGAGCGGGTGCTCGACCACTACATCGCCACCGGCCTCGCGGCCGCCCAGGCCGCCGAACAGGACGGCGAGCCGTGCTTCGCGCTGCCGACGGACTTCCGTACGCCGCCTGAGGTACGGCGGTTCCCCGACCGGGAGGCCGCCATGGCCTGGTACGCGGCCGAACGCGAGGACGTGGTCCTCGCGGCGGGCGCGGCGCAGGTCGCCGCCCTGCACAGCAGGACCTGGCGGCTGGTGCTGGTGCTGTGGCCGCTGATGGTGTGGCGGGTCCTCGACGGCTGGGCGCCGCTGCTGTACACGGCCCTGTCGGCGGCTCGCGCGGACGGCGATCCCAACGCCGAGTCGCGGGTACTCGCCCTGCTCGGCTGGGTCCTCACCGAGGAGGGCCGCACCGCCGAGGCGCTGCCGCACCTGGAGGCCGCCCCGCCGCTCGCCGCGCGGGCCGGCGACCGCGGCGGCGAAGCCACCGCCCTCGTCAACCTCTCGCTCGCCCAGGCCGCGCTCGGTGACCTCGACGAGGCGGCGCAGGGCTGTCTGCGGGCGGCGAAGCTGGCGCGCCAGGCCGGTCTGGCGCAGACGGAGCGGCTCGCGCTGTACCACCTGTCCCGGCACCGGCTCGACTCCGGCCAGTGGCAGGAGGCCCTCGACACCGCGACGGCCGCGGGCTCGATCCGGCTCCCGGACGCGCCGTCGGCGCCCCGGGCACTGCTGCTCGCCGCGGCCGGCGAGGCGCTGCTCGGGCTCGGCGACGAGACCGAGGGCGTGCGGTGCCTGGAGGAGGCGGCGTACGAGGCGGAGTCCTCCGGTTACGACGACGGCGCGGCGCGCGCGCTGGGCGCGCTGGTCCGCGTGTCGGCGGACGCCGGGTACCGGGTGCGGTACGACGCGGCCGTGGCGCGGCTCGCGGCCCGCGCCTGAGCGCCCCGCCCGGCCCGCGGGGCCACCCCCTGCGACCTGGGAGGACGTCCGGACCGGTGGACGTCAGCGGAACGTCAGCGGCGCGTGAACGCAACGCCAGCCGACCCCGTCAGGGTGGACACATCGCGGAAGACCTGCCGCGATGCGACCACACCGCAGCACCCACCCGGGGAGTTCCACATGCGTACCACCCGCACCGCCCACCGCCTCCGCGCCGTCGCCCTGGCCGCCACCACCGCCGGTCTCGCGCTCGCCCTGACCGCGTGCGGCGGCTCGGACAGCGGCAACGGCAAGGCCGGGAAGGCCGACAGCGGGAAGGCCGCCGACGCCCGGCCCGGCACGGGCGGGGACGCGCCCCGGGACGCGGTGAAGGCGGACGCGCCGGCCGAGGCCGCGGGCGGCGGCTCGGGCACCACCGCCGAAGCGCGCGCCGCCAAGGCGCATGCCGGCAAGGGTTCCGCCGCCGGGAGCGAAGCCACCACCGCGTGCACGGGCGACGAGATGTCGTACCACGTGGTGCACCGCTTCCCGAAGCAGCCGGGCGAGCACCTCCTCATCAGCGCGAAGAACGCCGATTCCAAGCCGTGCTGGGTGACCTCGTACCCCTCCGTCATGCTGGGAGACTCCACCTCCGTGCTGGCGCACTCCGCGAAGGACGCGCCGGGCGGCAGCGCCCGCATCACCGTCCGGCCGGGGGCCACGGTGTACGCGGCCGTGAACCTGTTCGCCGACGGCTCCGGGAACCGGACCGCAGGCGGTCTGAGCCTGGCGCTGCGCGACCAGACCGGCGACTCGGGCCCGGCCACCGAGCAGGACGCCTTCGACGCCAAGGACGTCCCCACGAAGTTCACGTGGGCCTCGGCCGACGTCACGCACTGGAACACCGCGAAGCCGTACGACTTTTAGTCACGGGCGCCGGTGCGCCCGCTACCGCCACGGCCACAGGCACGGCCACTGGCACGGCCACGGTCGGCTTCACGTGTGCGGGCCGGCCGGCCGAGGGAGGACGGCCAGGCGCCTCCGGGCGGGGGATCGAAGAAGTAGCCGCCTCCCAGTGCGAGTTGATGCTGCGTCATGGCTTCGCCGACAGCGAGTCCGCCGCGTCGTGCGCAACATCGGTCACCGCACGTTCACATCTCGCGCACGGACCGCCCACGCTGGGGCAACACCGGTGAGACTGACGAAGGTTGAGGGACAGGCCGGCGCGTCCGGAGCGTCGGACAAGAGGGTGCGCGGAGGCCTTCACACCCGCCTGACCGGCCCGGACGGGGGCGGTGCTGTCCGGGACACCGGACGGCCGTTGTGCCCGGTGCCTCCCGCGGCAAGACTCGGCGGCGGCCCGGTGGTCACCCGCCGGACGCCGTCACCGTCACCCTCACCTGATCACCAGGAGTGCTGTCGTGCGCAATCGACTCCGAGTCCTGCCCGTGGCCGTCGCGACGACGCTCGCGGCCGGTCTGCTGTCCGCCGCCGTCGTACCGGCGCAGGCCGAGCCGGCAGCCGGGCAGGCAGCCGCTCCCGCGGCTGTCCCGGCGTACTACCTCAAGTTCGACAAGAGCTCGGTGACCAACTCGAAGCTCTACCTGATGAAGAGCGTCGCGGGACCCGACAAGGTGCTCGCGAGCTACAAGGCCGGCTCCGGCCAGAGCACCAACGCCTGCATACTCAACCGGGGTTGGCTGCCGAACGGCACCTACAACATCGAGTTCCACCGGAAGAACTTCGACGGCATCATCAACGGCTACGTCATCAAGATCTCCGACCACAAGTGCCACAACGGCACCAAGCGGACCGAGCTGTTCATCCACAGCGAGATGCGGCCCAACGGAACCCAGGGCAGCATCGAGTCCGAGAAGTGGACCAACAGCAACCCGAACGACTACTACTCCAACGGGTGCATCAAGCTCAACCCGAACAACATCAAGAACCTGTTCTCCAAGATCGACGGTCTGGGCTGGTCCCGCGTCACCAAGCTGTACGTGTTCAGCTAGCGCGCCGCGCTCCCGGAACGGTGGTCCGGCCCCGGCCAGGGGCCGGACCACCACGCGCCGGTACCGGTGACCCGGGGTCAGCGGGTCGCCGGTACCGGCGCGCCGGCCGGTGACCGGGTCGGTGCGGTCACCGGCCGGTTTCAGCGGGCGTGGCGCTCCGGCAGGTCGACCTCGGCCGGGGCCGTGGTCGCGGTGGCGGTGCGGGCCTTGGAGGCGCTGCGCAGCCCGGTGGCCGCCGGCGTCTTCTTGCCGCAGAACGCCGGCTCCAGCGTGCCGCCCAGAGCGGTGTTGGCCTGGCCGCGGTTCGAGGTGTTGGCCATCGCCGCGAGGCTGCGGCTGCCGTCACGCGTGGTGAAGATGTACGTGTAGAAGCCCTGCACGGTGCCGGTGTGGCCGTACACCGAGGTGCCGCACGACAGGTCGTAGCGGCGCAGGCCCAGCCCGTAGAAACGGGTGTTGGTGGCGTCCGTCGGCGTCATGGTGATCATGGCGTCGAGCATGTCCGACTTCAGCAGCCGGCCGCCGAGCAGGGCGGACATGAAGGTGCTGAGGTCCTTCTCGTTCGAGATCATCGCGCCCGCGGACTGCGCCCAGGAGACCGTCTGCTCGGTGGAGTCGACCAGCGGCGCGCCGGCCTCGTCGGGGTGCAGGTAGCCGTGCGCGTGGCGCCCCTTGATGGCCGTGTCGGGGTGCACGTACGACGTGTTCGTCAGGCCCAGGGGCTTGATGATGCGGCGCTTGTACTCGGTGGCCACGCCGTGCTTGGTCAGCTTCTCGATGAGCATGCCGACGACGACGAAGTTGGTGTTGGAGTACTTGTACGAGACGCCCGGCTCGGTGGTGCGCGGCTCCTTCAGCGACAGGTCGACGAGCTCCTGGTAGCTGAAGACCCTGTTGCGCACGGCCTCGAAGCCGGGGACGGTCTTGTCGAACATCGCGTTCGTGTAGTCCGACAGGCCGCTGCGGTGGGTCAGCAGGTGACGGACCGTGATCCGGTCGTCGGGCAGCAGGCCGGTCAGGTACTGGTTGACCGGCGCGTCCAGGGCCAGCTTGCCCTCGGACACCAGCTGGAGCAGCACGACGGTCGAGAACGTCTTGGTGACGCTGCCGATCCGGAAGCGGGACCGCGGGTCCATCGCCGCGCCCGTGGTCCGGTCCTGGACGCCCTCGGCGCGGGTCCGGACGCCGTCGGGGCCGGTGAAACGGGCGACCGCGCCCGGCGCTCCGGCCGCGAGGGTGTTCTGCAGCACCTGCGTGATGCCGTCGAGGTCGGGCGCGACCGCCGACACGGGTGCGGCGGTCCGGGCGGCGGACGGGGTGGCGGGCGCGGCGTGGGCGGCGGTCGCCGGGGCGGCGGCCGCGACCACGGCGAACAGGGCGGCACCGACGGTGAGTCGACGGTCGAGAGACAGGCGCAACGGGGCTCCTCAGGGCAAGGGGAAAGGGCACGGCCCGCATCGCGCGGACCGATCGCCCCGAGCCTACGCAAGATCACGGGCAGGAAAGCAACGGCCGGGCCCCGAGCACGCGGAGGGAACGCTTCCGCTCTTATGGCCATCTAGTCCGGTGCGCTCCGGTTGGCAGCGCTCTGGCCCGGTACGTCCGGGCCGGGAACTCGCATGGTGCAGAAGGAATCGCTCACACATGGGTCTGACAAGTGGCGCGCTGCTGGCGTGCGCCCTGCTGTGCACGGCGCTGGTGTTCACGGTCACGGTGTGGCTGTGGCCGCGGCTGGCCCGGCGCGGCTGCCGGCCGGTGCTGGGCCGGATCGGCCTGCTGGCAGTCGTTCAGGTCCTGGTGCTCGCGTCGGTCGGCCTGACGGCCAACCGGAGCTTCCTGCTCTACGACTCGTGGGCGGACCTCGCGGGCACGAAGCGCCCGCAGGTGGCGGCGCCGGGCGGGTCCGCCGTAGAGGTGCTCGGGCGGCGGGCCCCCGAGGTGCCCGGTGGTGGGAATCCGCTCAGGGCCGGGGTGATCGAGGAGGTGACGGTCCACGGCGAGCGGTCCCGGACGGCCGCGCAGGCGTACGTGTACCTGCCGCCGGAGTACTTCCGGCCGGGCAACGAGCGGCGCCGGTTCCCGGCCACGGTCGTCCTGACCGGCTACCCGGGCGCGGCGGAGAACCTGTTCAAGGGGCTCCGGTACCCGCGGACGGCGCTCGAGCAGGTCAAGCAGCGGAAGATGCGCCCGATGATCCTGGTGATGATGCGGCCCACCGTCTCGGTGGCCAACACGCAGTGCGTCGACGTCCCCGGCGGCCCGCGGAGCGAGACGTTCTTCGGCACGGACGTCACCCGGGCGGTGGCGAGCACGTACCGGGTCGGCGCCTCGCCCCGGAGCTGGGGCATCATCGGCGACTCGACCGGCGGCTACTGCGCGCTGAAGATGGCGTTGCAGCACCCGGAGACGTACGCGGCCGGGGTCGGCCTGTCGGCGAACTACAAGCCGGACATCGACAAGGACTCCGGCGATCTCTTCCACGGGAACAAGGCCGAGGAGAAGCGGTCCGATCTGTTGTGGTACCTGAACCACCGGCCGCAGCCGCGCTCCTCGTTCCTCGTCACGACCTCCCGGCAGGGCGAGCCGAACCGCGGGGCGACGCAAGAGTTCGTCCGGCGGGTGCGGCATCCCGCGCGGGTCTCGTCGATCACCCTGGACCACGGCGGCCACAACTTCCGCACGTGGCTGCGCGAGATCCCGCCCTCCCTGGCCTGGCTCAGCGGCCGGCTGGGCCCGCAGTAGCCTGCGGCCGGGACGGTGCCGTCAGGTTCGCGCCTTCGCCGGGACGGGAGGCGCAGGGGTCACGCCGGGCCTGCCGGCGGCGGGGGTCGTGCGGGCCGGGCGCTTCGGCGTCCGGTCCAGCCACCACTGGACGACGACCAGGTTGCCCACCCAGCCGACCCAACGGGACGCCTCGATCACGTAGCCGATGTCCACCTCTTCGAGCCACGGCGAGTACCAGATCCACGACATGCCGATCACGAAGCCCCAGACCACCTGGCCCCACATGATCGCGAAGCTGTAGAGCATGTAGCGGCGGTGGTCTCGCCAGCGCCGCTGCCGGGCCCGTACGAAGCCCATGACGCCGGTCACCGACCACAGCACCGCCGACATCAGCACGCCGATGCTGCCGGACTTGAAGGTGACCGGGAACATGATCAGCGCCAGCGCGGCGGACGGGAGCGCCCCGGCGAAGAGGTAGACGCGGCCGATCCGGCGGTGGGCGACGGGGTGTTCGCGGCGCAGCCAGGGCCACATCTGCAGGCACATGGTCACCATCGCCACCGTGCCGAAGCCCACGTGTCCGGCGAGCACCGCGTAGTGGAGGGGGAAGCGCAGCGGGATGCGCGGCCGGTCGGTGTGGAAGCCCAGGTACGGGGGCAGTTGGTACGCCAGGAAGGCGATGGTGGCGAGCGCCATGAGGACCATCGCGGCATGGCCGCCGAGGCGTCTCCTGCGTGCCGTGGCGTCTGCGGGGGGTCGTTCTGACGCGGCCCGGGGCCGCTGTCGGGGGACAGCGGGAGCACCGGGCCGCTCGGGTTTGTGCGTCACGGATCATTCCTCCTGTGCCGCTGGGTCTCGGCCACCGAGACCCTCTGTGATCGAAAGTGTGTTCTGTGTCGCGGTTGTGCGTCCATCTCCCGGATTGCGCGGCATCTTCCAAGGTCATCCCGGGTGATGCCCGGCGTTCACGCCGCCGTGGGCCCGCGTTCGACCGAGGCCGCGTGGTACGCCGGGTCCTTCGCTATGGCCTGGCGGGCGGAATCTCCTTTGCGGCGCTTTCCGGGGCCGCCTAGTGTCACGTTTCGACGGCGTGTAGCTCAGCAGCAGAGCACCGGGCTCCGGACCCGGAGGGCGCAGGGGCAGGACCTGCCACGCCGGCTTATGAACGATCACGCTGATCAGCAGCTTCCCGCCGTTTCCAGCGGGTCCGCGGGATACCCGCAGGGCATGCTGGCCCGGGCCTTGCTCACCTCGCTCACCCACGGCGACGCCGTCACCCGGCGCCGGGCCGCGGACCGCGTCGACCGCTGGCGCGCCGTGCTCGCCGGGATGGCCGACGGCCGCATCTCCGTCGGCTCCCGCACCCCGGTGGCCGACCTGCCCGCCTGGGTGACCCCCGAGGTCGTGCGGGGCGGGTTCGCCACCTCCGCCGCGAGCGCCGAGGGCCCGCTGCTGCCGTACGAGCAGGAGGCCGCCCGCCTCGCCGGGGTGCCCGCCGAACGCCGCGCGCTCTTCGCCTACTTCCTGACCGAGCCCGGCCTGCGCCGGCTCTACGAGCTGCTGGACGGCGGGCGCTACGAGGTCGCGCTGCCCGAGGAGGCGGCGCTGCTGACGGTGGCGTGGCTGGTGCGGGCCGGCGACACGGCCGGAGCCGTCCGACTCGTCGACGTACTGGAGCCGTTCGCCGGACGGCTGCGCTTCACCCCCCGGCCCGCCGCCCTGCCCGCGCCGTCCGCGGCGGCCGTGCACCGGCGCACGGTCGGCGAAGCGGCCGCGTCCCTGGCCCACCGCCGCCCCAACGCCGCGATCGAGACGCAGCGCGAGGCACTCGCCGTCTGGCAGCCGTTCGGCGACGAACTCCTCGCGCACTGGCTGGAGACCGCCGTGGACGGCCGGGTGGGCGACACCGCCCCCGACCGCGCCTGGCACGCGCGCGGCGGTGTCCTGCTGGACCGGTACCGGGAGCTCGCCGCCGCCCATCCGCACTGCTCCAAGCACCGCAGCCCGAAGGAGAACCTGGGCATCCTGCGCGGCGCCCTGGAGGAGGCCGTCGCCGGGCGGGCGCTGGACCCGCGCCGGCTCGGGCTGCTGCGGCACGCGGTGGAGTCGATGGTGCGCCGGCGCGGCCTGCCGGGCTCCGTCCGGCACACGGACCTGCGCGGCCGGCAGGCGGCGCAGGCGCGCCGGCCCTCCCACCACGCGCTGGCCCAGCTGGTGCTGCGCCGGCTGTCCGGGCTGGAGCAGACGACGGGCACGGCCGATGTCGCGCCGCTGGTCGCGGACGTGACGGCGGACGAGGCACGGCGGACCGGACTGCCCGCGGGGGCACCGGTCCCGGCCGCGGTCCGGCAGGTCGTGGCGGGCGCGCTCAGCGCCCCGATCGGCACGCTCGTCGAACGCGGGGTGGTGCCGTCGGCCGAGGTCCTGGCCGAGCTGGTGCCGCAGCTGGTCGCCGCGGCGGGCGCCGACGCCTACCGGGACGCGGCGCTGCGCACGCTGGCCGCCGCGAACTACCGTGCCTTCCGCAACCGCCGCTCGCTGCTGCTGCTCCGACTCGCGGGCCAGGTACGGATCGAGGAGCTGCCGTGGGTGCGGGCGGTGTCCGGGTACCGCGCCGACGAGGAGGGCCGGGGCCCGGCGCTCACCGCGCTGCGCGAGCTCGGCGAACTCGCCGTCCAGGCGTTTCCGGGCACCCTGCTGCCCAATCCGCTGGTGCGGGAACTCGGCGTGCTGGCGCGGCAGGCCGAGACCGGAGCGCCGTTCGTCGATGAGCTGGCGGCGGACATCTTCGAGGGCGCGTTCACCTCGAAGTTCCTCTCGGCGGCGCTGGTCGCCGCGGACCTGCTCGACGGCACGCTGTACGAGCGGTACTACGGCATCGACTACCCGGCGCTGCGCGCACTGGCGGCCGCCGAGGCGGGCGAGGGCAGCGGGCGGGACGGTTCCCCGGCGCGCCCGCCCCGTACGGCCACCTCGCCCGGTTTCGCGCAGCTGTGCGCGCGGCGGGCCGCCGAGGCCGCCGCGGACCACGATGCGGGAGCAAGCGCGGGCGGACACCCGCAGGGGTCCGGCGGGTGGTCGGTGGCGGGCAACGGCATGGTCGTCGAGCAGGCCCAGATCCTCACCACGCACAACCTGGCCACCCTGGTCGGCCGGGTCGGCATCCGGCCGGAGCCGGGCTGGGACGACCTCGCGCTGCGCTGCTTCGCCACGGTGTGCCGGCTGACGGTCCGGGTGCACGCGAACCCGCGGCCGCTGTCCACGATCAAGGACGCGGCGTACGCGTGGCGGCAGATGGTCTTCCACCTCTCGCTGTGCGATCCCGCGGCGCAGGCCCGGGTGATCGACGCCCTGCCGGCGGAGGCGGCCCGCCATCCCGGCCATGTCAGGGCCCGGCTCGCGCCGGCCCTGGCCGGGCTGCGGCAGGCCGCGGCCGGCGGTACGGCGGACGCGGGCGACGGCCGGCGCTTCCTCGGCTGGACCACCCGGCCGCACTGGCTCCGCCCGGATCCGCGGGCCTGACGCCGGCCCGTCGCTCCGCGGGCGGCGGGCGAAGCCGGGCCGGGCCTGCCCGCCGCGGGGGACTTCAGTGGCGGATGGCGTAGTGGGTCAGGCGGGAGCGGGCGCCTTCCTCGGTCAGGCCGAGGGCGGTGCCGACCCGGGCCCACGGGACCTCGTCCGCCTCGACCGCGTAGGCGGCCTGCCGGGCGACGCGCTTGGCGTGGCGCTCCATGGCCGCCACCGCCTTCAGCGCGGCCAGCGGCGCGTCGACGGCGAGGCTGTCCAGCTGCCGTTTGACGCTGTCGAGCAGCTCCTGGAAGCCGGCCGGCAACGGGACGGACCGGGCCTCGACTTCGTCGAGGTGGCGTTCCCACTCGGTCTCGGGCCCGGAGGTGTCGTAGTCCTCCGGGTCGTCGTCGGCGATCAGGGTCCAGTCCAGCGGGTAACGGGCCGAGCCGCGCCACCCGCACGCGCAGGCCGCCCGCAGGTCAGTGGCCAGCGGCGCGCCGTGGGTTCCGTCGTACACCCACCAGTCGCTGGTCTTGTGGAAGTTCGTTCCGCTCCCCTGGTCGAAGTACCGCGGCCCGGGCTCGCTCCCGTCGGCCAGCACGGCCGCCGCCCTGCCGTCGTGCGACGACCCGAATTCCTCGCTCCGCCACATCCCGCCTCCTCGGTCACCCGGCCCGCACGGACACGACGGCCGGCCGCGGGCACCTGCCCGCCATCCGACCATGCCCGAGCGGCGGGGCCGGCGAACCGCGATCGCACAAACCGGTCAACTCCGCAGCGACGGCGACACGTTCCGGTCGGCGCTCGGGGCGTGCAGCGTGCGGGCGGCCTCAAATCGCCCCACAGCTATGCCCAAAAGGTGACTGTCCGCGCCATTCACGCCCCCAGATAGTGAGGGCACGACGCGGTGGCGCAGATCGGCACAGCGCATCGGCACAGCGTCCGGCCCGACGACCGTCGGCAGTGGCCCCCCGCACGACCACAAGGAGAACCCCCGTGATCCGCACCCGCATTGCCGCCCTCGCCACCATGGCCGTCACGGCCCTCGCGATCGCCACCACGCCGGCCGGCGCCGCGCCCGGCGACACGCAGAACGTGTGCGCCAGCACGCTGACGCCGACCGGCTGGGTGGACGTCTCGTGGTGGAACACCGCGAGCTGCGGCCCCACGTTCTCGCCCAACGCCAAGCAGATGAAGAACCTCATCGGATACCCGGTCGGCACCCAGGTGAACGCCTGCGCCTCCACCTACCCGCCGGCCGGCTGGACGATCGTCAGCAGCTACTACAACAGCAGCTGCCGCTACTCCGCCGTGCCGAGCCTGAACCCCAACACGTGGACGATCAAGCGCACTTCCTGACGCCCGCCGGGCCGGCGCGCGACGCGCCGCCGGCCCTCGCGGCTCCGGCTTACCGGCTACCGCTACCGCTACCGCTACCGCTACCGCTACCGGCTACCGGCTACCGGCTACCGGCTACCGGCTACCGGCCGTAGGAGACCATCCGGGCCTCCTCCTTCTTGTCGCTCCCGGAGAGCATGCTCGGGGTGACCACGATGCGGCCGTCGTGATAGACGACCCGGCCCGCGAACATCGACAACTCCGCCGCCCGGCCCGCCGAGGCGTGCACCAGCAGGCGCTCGGCCGCGGACCCACCTGGCTTGATCCGTACCGTCGCCCCCGGCTCGCCGCCGCTGGGCGGCGTGTACGCGATCACGGCGGCGCCGTCCGTCCGCAGCGGCACCAGGTTGCGCCGCGGGCCCCCCTTCGCTCCCCAGGCGAACTTCCCGGTCGCGAGGTTGAAGGCCGCCAGCTTGTTCTCACTGCCGATGTAGAGGAACCTGCCGTCGGTGACCGAGCCCTGACAGTTCTGGACGCCCTCGCCGGCGTCGCCCCGGTCGTTGCACGGCTGGAGTTTGTACGTGCGGATGTCGGGCGACGGGCGCGGCTTGCCGTCGTTGCGGAGCGCCACGTAGGTCCAGTCGTCGTGCTCCGAGCGGTTCTGCACGAGCAGCACGACCGGGTCCGCGGCCAGCACCTTGTAGATCGCCCAGTCCTGCTTCCTGTGGGCGTAACGCCACTTCATCCGGCCTGACTCGGGGTCGAGTTCCCTGACCTGGTTGTAGGGGTGGGAACCGCCCAGCGCACACGTGTCCACGACCAGGAGCCTGCGTCCTCCGGCCACGTCGGTGGGATAGCAGCCGCCCATGCGTTCGGCCGGGATCGTGAACAACTCCTTGCCGTCGCCGACGCGGTACGCCACGGCGGAGAGGTTCCGGGCGACCGCGACCGTGTCGCCCGTGATGGCCAGGTGCACGATCGTGGTGTCGTCCATGCTGCCCTTGCGCACCAGTTGCCTGTGCCAGCCCTTGGCTCCGGTCCGCAGGTCGACCATCAGCAGGTTGTTGCACTTGCTGCCGTACGACTCGCCCTCGCCGCTCTGGTAGGCGATGACGACTTTGCCGTCCGGGGTCGGGTTGACCGGCGTGTCGCACACCGGGTGCGGCAGCGGCAGGGTCCACGCCTTCGTGCCGCCGGCCAGCCGGTAGGCGGTCACCTCCTTGTACCCGGCCTGCACGACGGTGTCGCCCACGATCCAGAGGTCGTTGAGGAGGGTGGGCTTGGCCGGCAGGTCCATGTCGTTCACGAACATCCAGCCGGCCGCCTCGCCCGGCTTGCGGCCGGCACCGAGATCGACCGGCTCTCCGCTGCCGCGCCCGGCTCCCGAACCGCCCTTGCCGTCGGGGGAACCCTGCGGCGACGGGCCGGACTGCGCGGGGCCGGGGGTGCGGCTCGGGCGCTGGGCGACCGGTTTGGCCGGTTTGGCCGGTTTGCCGGAGTATCCCGCGTCCCACACCGCGTACCCGCCCGCGGCCACCAGTAACAGCGCGAGCGCGGCCGCCCCGGTCACCGCCACCGGCCGCCGCCACCACGGCCGGCGCGGCGGTGGCGGCGGTGGCGGGCCGGGCCGGACGGCCGGCGCCGGCCCCGGAAACCCCGGCGGCTGCGCGGGCGGGCCGGGCTGCGCGGGCGGGGCGGACGGGGCGGCCTGGGCGTACGGGTTCCAGGGCACCGAGCCCGGCGCGCGCGGTGCGTCGTACCAGGGCTGCGCGGGCCGGGACGGCTGCGAGGGCGGTGGCGGCCGGTGCGGGTCGGGCGGTTGCGTCATCGGAGTCCCCCTGAGTGCTCTTGCTCGCCTCTTGGACGTCGAAGCGTCCGCAAGAGTGTTCCAGGCGGGGCGGGCGCCGGAGGGCCAGTCCGCAGAGCCGTCCGATAGCCGACGCACTTGATCCACATCCGCAACCCGCCGCGCCTCGGCATCCCGCCCGGACCGGCTTCACAGAACGGCTGAAAGTGCACACTTCCGATTGCCGGCTTCCGCCCGCCCGGGCCGAGCCCGACTGCCAGCATGCAGGCATGACCACACGAACCGCTGCCGCCGCCCTCGCCCTCGCCGCGGCGCTCGCCTGCATCACGGGATGCTCTTCCGGTACGTCTTCCGAGGACCCGAAGCCATCCGTCAGCGCCCCGCCGAACGGCGCGACCACGGGTGGTACGGGCGGCACGAACGGCGGCCAGGGCACCGGCGGCCAGAGCTCCGGCGGCAGCCTGCCCGACATGGCCTCGGGGAGCGACCGGGCCAACTACCTGGCCGCACTCAGGGTCATCGACCCGTCACTCGCCGCCGACGAGGAGAAGGCGCTGGACCGGGGCAGGAACCAGTGCGCGTCACTGTCGGGCGACGACCCCGACGGCGCGGCGCAGCAGCGGTTCGGCACCGGCTCCCACGAGGTCACACGGGCCGAGGCGATCGCGATCAACGGCGCCGTGCGCACCTTCATCTGCCCCCGGGCCTGAGGCGCGAGCCGGTCCCTGCGTCGCCGGTCACATGCCCTCGATCACGGACAGCACGTTGCCCGCCGGGTCCTTGAACCAGGCGATGGCCATCTCCGGACCGTCCCCGGTGTCACGGACGATGCCCTTCTCGTCGTGCTCGAAGCCCTCATAGCGCTCCAGGGACACTCCGCTCGCCACGAGGGCGTCGACGGATTCCCCGATGTCGCCCACGGGGAAGTTCAGGACGGTGAAGCTCGCGGGCTCGTGGTTGTCCTTGGGGTAGATCAGGACCTGCCCGCCCCCGTCGAGGTGCAGGAACAGCATGCCGTTCTCCTCGGAAACCTTCAGTCCGAGGGTTTTCCCGTAGAACTCCTTCGCGCGTTCGACACTGTCGACCGAGAACCCGCTGAACGCCTTGCTACCTGCCAACATGACGGTCTTCCTTCCCTGACCCCCGATGTCCGGCCGACCGCGCGCGGCGGCCCACACCTTCCATCCTCCCTCCGTCCCCGGCGGCTCGCCCCGGCAGCGGATCCTCAGCCCCGCGCGCTTACCGGACGTCGTACGGGAGTCGCAGCAGGCGTCCGCGCCATGTGCCGGGCGACCGCGAGCCAGTCCCCCCGCTCCTGTGCGCCCTCCCCGTCACCGCCGGCTTCCCGGTCGCGGCGGCGGTGGTGGCGGCCGGGTACGGGGTGAACGCGTCGACGAGGGCCGCTCGTTCGCGCACCGTCCCGCCGCGGACCGCCGCGAAGGGGCGGCCGGGCGGTCACCAGCCGAAGCGGCGGTCGACCTCCCGCTCGAACTCCTCGAAGGTCAGCACGTCGTCGCCGTCCGCGTTGGCGGCGTCGAAGAGCGCGGAGGAGGAGTCGCCGTCACCCAGGCCCCAGAACGGCAGGTCCCCCTGTGCGGCCAGGGTCGGGCCCTTGCTGCGCAGGGCGCTGATCACCTCGACGCGGGTGAGGGCGCCGTCGTGGTTGAGGTCGAGCGCGTCGAACAGCTTGCGGGCCTTCTCACTCATCACATGGTCCTTTCGGGTGGCGGCCTCCGGGAGCCGCCGACGGCTGCGAGGGCTCCGCAGGGAACGGGCCGTCGGCGCGGGCCATCACGGCGCCGCGGAGTCGGCGCACCGCGCCGCGCCCGACGCAGGGGCCAGCCTACGGGGCGCCCCCACCGCACCCCCAGGCCCCTCCCACCCCCCACACCCCACCCTCGCCGGCGCTGCGTGCGGCACGTCCACCCTCGCCGGTGCTGCGTGCGGCATTCCCCAGCCTCGCCGGCGTTTGAGGCGCGGGGTTTGGGGCGGAGCCCCAACGCACAACCCGGCTCCGCCGGGCACCGGGCTCCGCCCGGACCCGCGCCTCAAACGCCGGCGAGGCTGGGAGTTGCCGCCGAGGCTCGGAGATGCCCCTCGGGCACCGCCGAGGCCGGCTTTGCCCCGGGCATCAGCGAAGCCAAAGGGGCGCCACGGTCAGCCGGCAAGGCTGGGAGCGCGGGGTCAGCCGGCGGGGCCTGGGGCGCGGGGTCAGGCGGCGGGGCTGGGCTCGGTGGACGGGCGGGCGCGGTCGAGGATTGCCTCGGTGTCCACGCCCACCGGCAGCGTGCCGTACGCCCCGCCATGCTCACCCCCGAGCCGCGAAGCGCAGAACGCGTCGGCGACCGCCGCAGGCGCATGCCGCTGGAGCAGCGATCCCTGGAGCACCAGGGCCATCGTCTCGGTGATCTGCCGCGCCCGGTACTCCGCCTCGGCGGGGTCGGCGAGCTGCTTGTGCAGCCCGGCCACGGCCGCGTCCAGGTGCCGGTCGGCGCCCGCCGCCGACGCGGCCTCCGCGAAGAACGCCTCGACGGTCTCCGGCTGCCTGGCCATGGCGCGCAGCGCGTCGAGCGCGGCGACGTTGCCGGAGCCCTCCCAGATCGAGGACAGCGGGGCCTCCCGGTACAGCCGGGGCATGCCGGAGTCCTCGATGTAGCCGTTGCCGCCCAGGCATTCGAGCGCTTCGGCGGCGTGCCCGGGGGCGCGCTTGCACACCCAGTACTTCGTCACCGCCAGTCCGATCCGGCGCAGCAGCGCCTCGCCCTGGTCGCCGCGGACGACCCGGTCCGTGGCTCCGGCCAGGCGCAGCGCGACGGCCGTGGCGGCCTCGGATTCGAGTACGAGGTCGGCCAGCACGTTGCGCATCAGCGGCTGGTCGACGAGGGCCTTGCCGAAGGCGTGCCGGTGGGTGGCGTGGTGGACGGCGCGGACGGCGCCGAGGCGCAGGCCGGAGGCCCCGCCGAGCACGCAGTCGAGACGGGTCATGTTGACCATCTCGATGATGGTGGCGACGCCGCGCCCCTCCTCCCCCACCAGGAGGCCGTAGGCCTCGTCGTACTCGATCTCGGCGGAGGCGTTGGAGCGGTTGCCGAGCTTGTCCTTGAGGCGCTGGAGGTGCAGGCGGTTGCGGCTGCCGTCGGGCAGGACGCGCGGCAGCAGGAAGCAGGACAGTCCGCCGGGTGCCTGGGCCAGGGTGAGGAAGACGTCCGACATGGGTGCGGAGGTGAACCACTTGTGGCCGGTCAGCCGGTAGCTGCCGTCCGCGGCCGGGATCGCCGTGGTGGTGTTGGCGCGTACGTCGGAGCCGCCCTGCTTCTCGGTCATCGACATGCCGGCGATCAGGCCCTGCTTGGTGTCGGGCCGGCGCAGGCCGAAGTCGTAGGTGCGGGAGGCGAGGAGCGGCTCCAGCCGGGCGGCGAGCTCCGGGGTGGCGCGCAGCGCCGGGACGGCCGCGTACGTCATGGAGACCGGGCAGGAGTGGCCGGCCTCGACCTGACCCCAGACCAGGAACTTCGCGGCGCGCGCGACGTGCGCGCCGGGGCGGTCGTCCGCCCAGGGCGCGGCGTGCAGACCGTGGGACACGGCCGTGCGCATGAGTTCGTGCCAGTACGGGTGGAACTCGACCTCGTCGATGCGGTGGCCGTACCGGTCGTGGGTGCGCAGCACCGGCGGGTTCTCGTTGACCACGCGGCCCCAGTCGGCGGCCTGTTCGGAGCCCGCGAGGGTGCCGAGTTCGTGGAGCTCGGGCAGCGCCCAGCCGGCGCCCTCGCGGGAGACGGCCTCCAGCAGGGCGGGGTCGGCGGCGACGTCGTAACCGTGGTGCGGGGGCACCTGGTTGGTGACCTCATGCGTCTGCGGCATCGTGTCCTCCAAGGGCACGCAGGGTGAAGGTGATCAGGCCGGGGATGACTTCGGCGGGGGCCGCGTCGCCGTCGGCGAGCGGTCCGACGAGCGCCTCGGCGATCGCGCCGACGAGTGCGGCGGCGGTCAGGTCGGGGGACTGCGGGGGCAGTTCGCCGGCGGCGACGCCCGCCGCGATCTGCCGGGCGTACACGTCGCGGAACGCCCGCCGGAAGACGAGGCGTTCGGTGTCGACGGCGGGGTCCGCGGGTTCGGCGAGCAGCGCGAAGGCGCGTCGGGGCGCCTGGAGCGCGCGGCCGGCGAAGATCTCCACGGCGGCGGCGACCCGCTGGGCGGCGGTGCCGGGGCGCTCCGCGGAGGCGGCCACCGCTTCGAGTTCCCGGGCCACCAGGGTGCGGAAGAGGGCGGCGGCCAGCTCGGACTTGCCGGAGAACGTCTGGTAGACGCTGCCGGTGGAGATGCCCGCTTCGGCGGCGATCGCGGCGACCGAGCAGCCGGCGTACCCCTCGCGGGAGAGCAGGCGCACGGCGGCTTCCAGTACGTGGTCGCGGCGGGCGTCGAGGCGGGCCTGCACGGCCGGGGGGCGTCGGTAGGGCATGGGAAGGATTGAAGCACTGATTCACTGCTTCAATCCAGACCCGGGTGGCGGCGGACTCCATGCCGGCGGCCGGTGATTGTGGCTGCGGCCGCCATGGGCAGCGGTCGGCCGCGGCCCTAGCCTCCCGGCAACTTCCCGTGTCGGTGACACGTGACCGCCCGACCGCCGAGCCCCCTCTCAGCCCCCGCGGAGGAACCATGAGACCGTCGACCACCGGCCCGTTGCGCCGACTGGCAGCCGCCCTGCTGCTGGTCTGCTCGGCCGTGCTGCTGCCCGCGACCGGCGCCGCGGCAGCGGCTCAGGCACCGCCCGCGCCGGTGCCGGGCACCCTGCGGCCGTACGACATCAGTGGCGTGTACAGCGCCGGGATCTCCTCCGGCGGGTACATGGCCACCCAGCTGCACGTCGCGTACTCGGGCGTGTTCGGCGGCTCGGCCGCCTTCGCCTCCGGCCCGTACGACTGCGCGCAGAACAGCCTGGGGACCGCGCTCAACGCCTGCATGGACACCGTCCAGGACCTCCGGCTCGACCGGCTGGAGCAGCAGACCCGGCAGTGGTCGGCGCAGGGCCTGGTCGACCCGGTGGCCAACCTCGCCGGCGATCCCGTGTACGTCTTCAGCGGATCCGGCGACGCGACGGTGCGGCGCCCGGTCGCGGACGCGCTGGCCGGCTTCTACACCCGCTTCGGCGCGCGCGTGCGCTACGACAACACCACGGCCGCGGGGCACGCCTGGATCAGCCCGCTCGGCCCGAACGCCTGCACCGTCACGCAGAGCCCCTACATCAACAACTGCGGCATCGACGCCGAACGCGACCTGCTGGGCCACCTGTTGGGTCCGGTCAGCGCCCCGAGCGGCACCCCCGGCGGCTCGCTGATCTCCTTCGACCAGAACCCGTACGTCCCCGGCGGTTCGGCGGCGGCCGTGTCCATGGGCGACAAGGGCTTCCTGTACGTGCCGTCGGGCTGCGCGTCCGGGGGCGGCGGCGCCTGCCGGCTCGTCGTGGCCCTGCACGGCTGCAAGCAGGGGTACGCGTACCAGGGGTTCGGCACCCGCTTCGTCGACCAGGCGTACCTCGACGAGTACGCCGACACCAACCGGCTGATCGTGCTCTACCCGCAGGCCGCACCGACGGCGACGCTGGACAACCCCAACGGCTGCTGGAACTGGTGGGGTTACCTCGGCGACTCGGCCTACGCCCGGCACGGCGGCCGGCAGATCGAGTCGGTCATGGCGATGGTACGGGCGCTGGGCGGCGGCGCTCCGCCGCCCGGGACGGGCCGGCTGGTCCTGCCGAGCCGCGACGCGGAGGACGGCTACGTCAAGGCCGCGGCGGACGGCTCCGGGGCGGCCGTCGGCACCTTGGAGGACGCGTACGGGCTGGCCGTCGGCCGCGGCAGCGACGGCGGGTTCAACCGGACCGTGCTGTCCTTCGACACGTCCGGGGTACCGGCGGGCAAGGAGATCACCCGCGCCTACGTGACGGTCGCCCGGAGCAGCGGGTACGGGGACCCGTGGTCCTCGCCCGCCGGCAACCGGCTGCTCGTGGACGCCCGGACGGGCTGCTTCGGCGGCTGCGCGCCGGAACCGGGCGACTGGGCGGCGGCGGCCACGGCGGCGGGCACCGCAGAGATCCCGGCGTTCTTCTCGGGCACGGCCGCGTCGGGCGACCTGTCGGCGGCGGGCCTCGCGGCGCTCAACCGGTCAGGCGTCACCCAGTTCCGCCTGCGCTTCGCCGCCGCCCAGACCGCGACTGCCTACGTCTTCACCAACCGCGACACCCCACCCACCCTGACCCTCGAATACCGCAACCCCCCGACGGCCGACTGACCCCGCGCACCCTCCAGCCCCTCCGGCCCAGCCCCGCCGACGCCCTCGCGGGCAATCCCAGCCCCTCCGGCCCAGCCCCGCCGACGCCCTCGCGGGCAATCCCAGCCCCTCCGGCCCAGCCCCGCCGACGCCCTCGCGGGCAATCCCAGCCCCTCCGGCGTTTGAGGAGCGGGTCCGGGCGGAGCCCGGTGCCCGGCGCCAGCCGGGTTGCTCGTTGGGGCTCCGCCCCAAACCCCGCGCCTCAAACGCCGGCGAGGCTGGAAGTTGCGCCCCAGGGCACCGGCAAGGCTGGAAGTTGCCCCCGGGCACCGGCAAGGCTGGAGGTTGCGCCCACGGCATCGGCGGGGCTGGGGATTGCACCCCGGGACACCGGCAAGGCCCGGGAGTTGCACCCCAGGACACCGGCAAGGCCCGGGAGTTGCACCCCACGGCACCGGAGGGGCTCGGGGCGCGCGCCCGGGTGGCGGTGGGATGGGGGGCGGTTTGTCGGGGGGTTACGCTGACGGGGGCCGAGTGGCCGTCCGCGGAACTCGCGTGAGGAGCGCCCGTGCCCGAACAGCTCACCGGGAGCCGCCCGACCCTGGAGGCCGTCGCGGCACGCGCAGGCGTGTCCCGGGCCACCGCCTCCCGCGTGGTCAACGGCGGCGAGGGCGTCCGCGCCCCCCTCGTGGACAAGGTCCGCGACGCCATCCGCGAACTCGGCTACGTCCCCAACCACGCCGCCCGCACCCTCGTCACGCGACGCACCGACGCCATCGCGGTGATCATCGCCGAGCCTGAGACGCGGATCTTCTCCGATCCGTTCTTCTCCCGCCAGATACGCGGCATCAGCAAGGAACTCACCGCGCACGACACCCAGTTGGTGCTGCTGCTGGTGGAGGACCGGGGAGACTACGAACGGATCGAGCGCTACCTGGCCGGCGGCCATGTCGACGGCGCCCTCGCCTTCTCCCTGCACACCGACGACCCGCTGCCCGCGATCACCCGCCGCATCGGCCTGCCCACCGTCTACGGCGGCCGGCCCGGCTGGACAACCGACGCCGGCAGCGGCGAAGGCGCGGGCAACAGCACAGGCACCGGCACCGGCACCGGGCCGCACGACGTCGTCGCGTACGTCGACGCCGACAACCGGGGCGGCGCCCGGGAGGCCGTGCGGCACCTGCTGGAGCGGGGGCGGCAGCGGATCGCGCACATCGCCGGCCCGCTCGACCAGACTTCGGCGGTCGACCGGCTCGCCGGCTACCGTGACGAACTGCCGGACCATGAGCCCGAGTTGGTCGCAGAGGGCGATTTCACCGCGGCGGGCGGGGCCCGCGCGATGGCGGAGCTGCTGGACCGGCGCCCCCGACTCGACGCGGTGTTCGCCGCGAACGACCTGATGGCGACGGGTGCGCTGCGGGTGCTCCGGGAGCGCGGCCGGACCGTCCCCGACGACGTGGCGGTGGTGGGTTTCGACGACGCCCAGGCCGTGGCGGAGGCCGCCGATCCGCCGCTGACGACCGTGCGCCAGGACGTCGAGGGCATGGGCCGCCTGATGGCCCGCCTGCTCCTGCGGACCCTCCGCCCGACCGACGCCCCGACCGACGCCCCGGCCCCGCCCCCCACCCCGGTGATCACGCCCACCGTCCTGGTCCGGCGCGCCTCCGCCTGACGAGGCGCGCCGGGTGAGCCGTCAGGAGGCGGGGGCGTCCTTGGACTCGACGCGGTGCCAGGCGGCCGCGAACAGCTCGGGGAGGGTGGCGACCGGCAGCGGCATCCCGGTGACCTCGGTGCCGTCGGCGGTCAGCCGGGCGCCGTGCAGCTCGGCCTTCCAGCACTCCATCGGCGGCAGCGGCTTGGCCGCCCGCGCCCAGGGCCCCGGCAGGAAGACACCGCGGCCGGCCCGTGGCCGCTTGTCCTCGACGACCAGGCCGCGCTCCAGCAGCGCCGCGACCGCGGCCCGGTGGCGGGCGGGCGGCCAGCCGTTCCAGCGGCGGACGTTGCGGTCCGAGGGGGTCGCGAGGGCCAGCAGCTGCAGGTAGAGCGTCGCCGGGTCCTCGGCGAGGCCGAGCCGCTCCGCCGCCTCGCGGACCAGCTCCGGCACGCAGGCGCGCGGGTCGGACTCGTACCGCCCGGGCGGCAGTGCGTCGGCCTCGATCCGGGCCGTCATGCGCGCGCACGCCGGGCCGTCGAGCCAGTCGCCGCGGGCGTCGGCCCGGGACCGGTACGGGCCGTGGGCGAGCGCGCCGGACAGCAGCCGGGCCGGTGAATCCCGCCGCCGCACCGTCGCCCGCAGCACCCGTAGGGCCTCGGGGACGCCTGCGCGCACCGGGTCGCCCGCGGGCAGGTCCGCGTACGCCCACGGGACGGCGGTGACGAGGGTGTCGAGGAGCCGCTCGGCGTCGTGTTCGGTCTTCACGTCCCAGACGGTGAAGAGCCGGGTGTCACGCGTGGGGCGGGGCCACAGGTTCAGGTCGGCGCAGCCGGGCAGCGGGGCCGAGGCCGGCTGGAGGAACAGGCTGCACACGTCGGCCGCCGGGTACGGGGCCTCCAGGGCCAGGGCCGCCTCGTGGGTCGCGCGGGGCGCCGGTACGCGTCCACCGCGCTGGGCGTGCCAGGCGTCGGCGGTGCGGGCCGCGACGCGGCGCAGCCCGCCGGGTTCCCACAGGTCGGCCGGGTCGTCGGGGAGCACGTCCGCGAGCAGGGCGAGCCGGTCCTGGCCCTGCAGCGGGCCGAGTTCCCGGCGGGCGTCCTCGACCTCGGCCGTCTTGAGTCCGAGGGCCGCCCGCTCGTCGGGGTCGAGGTAGGGGATGACGTAGCTGCCGGTGCCGGGGTTTCCGGACAGGGTGAGGGCGGCTGCTCCGCGGCTCATGCCGGTGGCACCGGCGAGGTCCTCGACGGCGGCCGGGTCCCAGGGCAGCGGCCCGCGCTCGCGGACCAGCGCCACCAGCCGCCTCAGCTGGTGCGGGGTGCCCCAGACGCCCGGGGCGACGCGCGCCGCCTCGTGTCCCGGCCGCGGCACGGCCTCCTCGCCCGGCCGCGGCGGGGGCTCCTCGCCCGTCCATGCCTGCAGGTAGCGGCGGGTGCCGTCGATCGGCCAGTACGTGGCCACGGTCGTGCCGCGCGCGTCCCGTACGCCCCAGGGCAGTTCGGGCTGCGCGACGACGCCGGTGCGGAACCGGTAGGCGGGGTCCGCGAAGGGGCTTTCCGCCCACATCTCCAGCAGGTTGAGCAGTACGTCGCGGCGGGGCGGGCGGGTCGAGGGGGCGGCGGCGCGCAGGGCGAGCAGGCCGGTCCTTCCGATGAACCCCGTCCAGGAGCCCTCGCCGGCCGGCCGCGGCCCGTCCTCGCCGGCGGCCGGCTCCCATGTGCCCGCGAGGTAGCGGCCGGTGCGCTCGATGCCGCGCAGCGCGTCGTGGTACCAGACCCCTTGGCCGCCGATCAGGCCCTGCAGCGCCGCGGTGACCGCGAAGCCCCGGTCGCCCCATCCCTGCGTGTTCCACTCGGCCGCGATCCACTCGCCCGTGCCGTCGTTCTCGATCATGCGTTCATCCTGGCGTACGCCACTGACAGGCGACGCCGGGGCCGGGGGCCGGGGCCTGACGGACGGTCGGGGGGCGCGTCCGCGTACGCACGCGCCTCCCCGTGCAGGCGCCTTCCCGCGCACGCGCCTCCCCCGCGCGCTTGCCGGGCGCGCGTACTCAGGCGGGGGCGGCGCCGGGGGCGGTGGTGCGGCACTCCGGGTGTCCCCAGCGGGTGCCGAGCTTGGCGATCAGCTCGCCGACCGCGTACGGCTTCCCGCAGGGGCAGGTGCCGCGGAACTTCGCCTTGATCGTCCGCGATCCGGAAGCGGAACCGGAGCCCGACCCGGAAGCGGAACCCGAGCCCGAGGCCGCGCCGGCCGCGGGGCCCTTGCGCGCGGGGGCGCCGGACTTCCGCGGCGCCGGGGCGCTGCGGCCGGGGTCGGGCACCGGGATGCCGGCGGTGCCGTGCGCGGTGCCGGCGGCCTGCTGGCTGACGGCCGCGTCGCTGGCTGCCTGGTCGGCGATGGCGTTGAGGTGGTCGCCGTCCTCGCGGTGGGCCGGTACGTACCGGAACTCGACGTCGCGGTCGGCCAGCAGCTCGTCGATGCGCTCGACGAGCTCCCGGTTGGCGACCGGCTTGCCGGCCGCCGTCTTCCAGCCGTTGCGCTTCCAGTTCGGCAGCCACTGGGTGACCGCCTTCATGGCGTACTGGGAGTCCATCCGCACTTCGAGGGCGGTCCCGGCCGCCACCGACTCCAACAGGCGCTGGAGTGCGGTGAGTTCGCCGATGTTGTTGGTGGCGTGGCCCAGCGGGCCGGCCTCCCAGCGCTCGGGGCGGCCCTCGGCGTCCGCGATGACCCACGCCCATCCGGCGGGACCGGGGTTCCCCTTGGCCGCCCCGTCGCAGGCGGCAATGATGCGATCAGACATCCCCCGATCATGCCCTACCCGTGCGGCCCCGGCGCCGGGACAAGACCCGCGGCGGCCAGGCCCTCCAGGACCGCCTCGCCGAGGGCGTGCACGGCGGACTGCGGGCGCACCATCACGGTGAACTCCTTGATCCGGCCGTCGTCGTCGAAGTGCAGCAGGTCGATGCCGTGGATCTGCCTGCCGTTGACCGCCGCGCGGAAGAGCAGCACCTCCGAGGGCGCCTCTTTGCCGTCGGCGCTGGTCTCGGCGGCGCCGTCGTAGTGCCCGACGTAGCGGAAGTCCTCGAAGATCCGCAACAGGACTCCGAAGAGGCCCAGCACCATCGGCTTGCCTTCGAAGGGCGTGAACTTCACCGGGCTGTAGAGGCGGATGTCGTCGGTGAACAGGTCGTCCAGCGCGGTGAGGTCGCGGTTCTCGACGGCGGCCCGGAAGCGGTCCGCGGCGGTCGCTGTGGTCATGGCGTCTCCCCCTGCACAGTCATGAATGTGACTAGTCCTATTTTTGAGTATGCTGGGCGGCGCGCCCGGGGACAAGGGCGCACCCAAGACCGGGACCACCCGGACCGGAGGGAGACGCGATGGCCCTGCGCCATGCGGTGCTGGCGGCGCTGCTCGACGAGGAGCTCAGCGGCTACCAGCTCGCCAAGGCCTTCAGCGTGGGTGTCGCGAACTTCTGGCACGCGCTGCCCCAGCAGCTGTACACGGAACTGGGCCGGCTGGAGCAGGACGGCCTGATCGCGGGCCGCGAGGTGGTGCAGGACACCCGGCCCAACAAGCGCGTGTTCACCGTCACCGAGGCCGGCCTCGCCGAGCTGGACCGGTTCGCCGCCGCCACCTCCAAACCCTCCTTCCTGCGCGACGACCTGGCCGTCAAGGTCCAGGCCGCCGACCACATCGACACCGACACGCTGATCGCGCAGCTCGCCGAGCGCGCCGGCATCGCGCAGGCCAAGGCCGACCTGTTCGAGCACCTGCTGCGGACGATGCGGGGTGCGGCCTCCGAAGAGGAGTTCCTGCGCCACGGCGCGCGCATCGGCCCCTATCTGACCTGCCTGCGCGGTCTCGCCTTCGAGCGGGGCAACCGCGACTGGTGCACCCGTACGATCGCCGTCCTCAAGGAGCGAGAGCCCGCCCGTGACCAGCTCTGAACCGCGCCTCCAGCGCTACGTGGCCCTCGGCGACAGCCAGACCGAGGGGCTCGGCGACGGCGACGACGCCACCGGCCTGCGGGGCTGGGCGGACCGCCTCGCCGAAGACCTCGCCGGACACCATCCGGGCCTGACGTACGCGAACCTGGCGGTGCGCGGGCGGCTGGCCGGCCAGGTCCGCGCCGAACAGCTCGCCCCGGCCCTCGCCCTGCGCCCCGACCTGGCGACGGTGGTCGCGGGGATGAACGACCTGATGCGGCCGCGGTTCGACGCCGACGAGGTGGCCGGTCACCTGGAGGCGATGTTCGCGGCACTGACGGACCGGGGCGTCCGGGTGGCGACGGTCACCTTCCCCGACCCCGGGTACATCACCGCCCTCGCCCGCCCGCTCGGCTCCCGGGTCACCGCCCTCAACGAGCGGATCCGCGCGGCGGCCGGCCGCCACCGGGTCGTGGTCGCCGACACGCACGGGTACCCGGTGGTCACGGACCCGCGACTGTGGAGCCCGGACCGGCTGCACGACGGCCCGATCGGGCACCAGCGCATCGCCGAGGCCGTCGCCCAGGCCCTCGGCCTGCCCGGCAGCGGCGACGCCTGGACCCGGCCGCTGCCGCCGCCCGCGACCCCGTTCCCGACCGGGGTGCGCGCCGCGGCCGGCGAGCTGCGGTGGGCCGGCGCGTTCCTCGGCCCGTGGCTGGGCCGGCGCCTCCTGGGCCGCTCCTCGGGCACCGGCCGCACGGCCAAGCGCCCCGCCCTGCTCCCCGTACTCCCCGCGGTCCGGACGCTCCCGGCGCCGACAGCTTCAGACTGATGTCCGACTGAACATTTTTTCGTTTTCAGTGCAACCATTCCCTGGCCCCACGAGTCATGACGTGCGGGTGCGCGGGGGCGTACCCGCACGTACCAAGGGGATGGGAAGCCTCCAATGACTCACCGAATATCCCGGCGCGCCCGCATGCTGTCCGCAGGCCTGGCGGTCGGGGTGCTCGTACCGCTCGCCGCGGCAGCCTCTCCCGCGGCCGCCGCCACGCCGACGGTCGCCTGTACGTCCGCCAAGGCCGGGCTCGCCACGAAGCTCAAGCAGGACATCACGGCGGCGATGCGGGGTCGCAAGGGCGCCATCGCGATCGGCCTGTACGACCGCACCACGAAGACCACCTGCACCTTCCGCTCGACGTCGGCGTACGACTCGGCGAGCGTCGTCAAGGTGACCGTGCTCGCCGCCCTGCTGTGGGACGCGAAGAAGACGAACCGCTACCTCACGCAGCGCGAGGTCGACCTCGCCACCGCGATGATCACGAAGTCGGACAACAACGCGACGACCTCGCTGTGGCGCCAGCTCGGCATGACCAAGATCAAGGGCTTCCTCGCCGCGGCCGGCATGACGCACACCGTGCCCGGCGCCAACGGCTACTGGGGACTCACCCAGATCACCGTGCAGGACGAGCAGCGGCTGCTCTCGCTCCTCACCGCGAAGAACACGGTGCTGAGCGACAACTCTCGCGCCTACACCCTGAAGCTCATGAACCAGGTCGTCGCCTCGCAGCGCTGGGGCACCCCGGCGGGCGCGCCGTCCACCGTCAAGATCCACGTCAAGAACGGCTGGCTGCCGCGCGCCACGCACGGCTGGCGCGTCCACAGCGTCGGCGCGTTCCAGGGCGGCGGCAAGGACTACTACATGTCCGTGCTGACGCAGGACAACAGCTCCATGGAGTACGGCGTGGCCACCATCCAGGCCGTCGCGAAGGTCATCCACAAGGATCTGGTGCCGACCGCCGTGGCCCCGCAGCGGTTCGCGCCGACCAACGCCCCGGCCGAGGTCATCCCGCCGGCGCCCGCGCAGTGAGCCACTGAGCCGCTGAGCCGCTGAGCCACTCAGCCACTCAGCCGCGGACGGATCGACGCGCTGACGCCGCCGGCCCGTGTCCCCGCCCTCCGGGCGGTGGGGCACGGGCCGGCGGCGTGTCAGCGCCGGCCCGGCCACTGGGCACCCGGCACCCGGACCGCGGGCCTCGGCCGCTACCGCCCCGCGGCCCCGTCGTAGGGGAAGGGGAAGCCGAATTCGGTGTCGAAGCGGTAGTGGCGCCGGTGGTCGAGCATGTCGGCCGGCTTCACGTCGTTCCACGGGCGCATGAAGCCGTGGAGTTCGACGATGTTGGGCGTCTCCGCCGTCGGCACGTAGCCCGAGCGCGGGTGGCGGCGCTGCCACTGCGCCCACAGCTTGTCGACGAAGGCGTGGTGCAGCCAGAACGCGGGGTCGTTGGGCGACACGCCGGTGGCCATCTGGCCGCCGACCCACAGGTGCACCCGGTTGTGGATGTTGGCGCCGCGCCAGCCCTCGAGGTGGTTGCGGAATCCGCTGGTACAGGTGCTGTTGTACGGCTCCGCGTCGTACTCGGCCAGCGCCAGCACCGCTTCGACGTCGTCCCGGGACGGGAGCTCCGGGGCACGCTCGGACTTGCCGAGCGCCCGCCGCAGGTAGGTGTTCTCGTCGATCCGCACGGTGAGGTCCCAGTTCCCCGCGCTCTGCGCGAAGGGGCCGTCCATGACCTGGCCGTCCAGGTCGCGCCCGGTGCCGCCGAGGAAGTCGGGGGCCCACAGCGAGGAGGCGGCCGTACGGTCCCGGGTCCAGTCCCAGTACGGGAGGGTCACCCGGCGGTCGACCGACTGGAGCGCCCGCTCGAACTCGATCAGGAAGTACCGGTGCCACGGGAGGAACGACGGCGAGCGGTGCGCCACCCGGTCGGTGGTGTCGGTGTCGCTGCGCTGGAACGTGTTGTGCATCGTGACGAAGGTGTCGTAGACGCCGGTCCGCTTGAGGGTGAGCAGGGCGTTCACGAACCGGCGCTTCTCGGCCCGGGAGAGTCTCGCCTGGTTCTTCCGTACGTTCACCGCGCGCCTCCCGCCGGGACGACCAGCAACTGCGCGCCCTTGAGGTCGATGACCGCGGCGCGGGCCGCTTCCAGGGGGCTGGCGAAGGTCTCGTAGTGGTTGACGAGGCTGACCCAGCTGCCGTCCGCGTTCTCCATGACGTGCAGGTCCCGGCCGTCTATGCGGACCGTCCAGCCGCCGGACCCGTGACCGGAGTGGTCGGACGGACGGGAGTCGCCCGATGCGCGGCCCGTGTCGTGGCCGTCGCGGGAGGCCGGTGCGGCGGCGGGCGGCTCGCCCTGGATCCGGCGACCCCGGAACACCTCGTCGAAGCCCTCGCCGGCACCCCGGGCGGCGGTGTCGCCGGGAGCCTGCCCGACGGTTCCGACGGCGGGCGCCGCGGCCGGGTCGGCGACGGCCAGGGCGCGGGTCACCCCGACGAGAGACGCGGTGGCGAGGGCGCCCGCCCCGGCCATCAGGGCGCGGCGGCGCGTGAGTTGAGGTGGCATGGCAGTCCTTCATCGGTCGGATGATCCGATCCGAAGGACTACCAGCGGGCCGGGGACGGACAAAGGACCTGGCTAAGCCGTTGCCGGTATCCGGACGCGCACGGTTCGAGTTGCGCGCCGCGGCTCGTCGGCGATCTTCCCGGCAGCGTCGGGTGAATGGCGTGATGAAGCGATGATTCCGCACCAACACGCCGTACGAATACGTAGATTCTTCACGAGCCGTACGAGGTCGCCGCGGCGGGCGGAGCGCCAGGCTGACGCGAAACCGGCCGGTACGCGCGCGTGCGGCATCATGGCTGCATCCGGTGGAGGGGAGAGAACAGCGTGTCGCAGGGCGTTCCGCGCAACAGCCTGGTGATCGGCGAGCGTTACCGCCTGGAGAGGCAGCTGGGCCGGGGCGGCATGGGCACGGTCTGGCAGGCCACCGACGAACTCCTCGCCCGGAAGGTCGCCGTCAAGGAGCTCCACGTCGACGACGGCACGAAGGCCACCGGCGCCCTGCGGGAGGCGCGGGTCGTCGCGCAGCTGCGGCATCCGCACGTGGTCGTGGTCCACGACGTGGTCGATCACGAGGGCCATCCGTACATCGTCATGGAGCTGGTCGAGGGCGGTTCGCTGGCGGACCGGCTCGCCGGCGGCGGGCCGCTGCCGCCCGGCGAGGCCGCCCGGCTCGGAGTGGCGCTGCTCGGCGCGCTGGGCGCGGCGCACGCGGGCGGGGTGCTGCACCGCGATGTGAAGCCCGCCAACGTGCTGATGGAGGCGGGTACCGGCCGGGTGGTGCTGACCGACTTCGGGATCGCCCGGCTGGCCGGGGCCACGACCATCAGCGAGAGCGGGGCGTTCGTCGGCTCGCCCGAGTACACGGCGCCGGAGCGGATGCGGGGCGGCGAGGCGGGCCCCGCGTCCGACCTGTGGTCGCTCGGCGCGCTGCTGTGCGCGGCGGTGACCGGCGAGTCCCCGTTCCACCGCGATTCGATCGGCGGCGTGCTGCACGCGGTCGTGTTCGACGAGATCCGGCCGCCGGCCCGGCTGGGCCCGCTGCTTCCCGTCGTACGGGGTCTGCTGGAGCGCGATCCGGCGCGCCGGCTGGGGGCGGCGGAGGCCGCGCGGCTGCTGGCGGCCTGCGTCCCGGCCGGCGGCACGGCCGGCGCCCCGACCGGCACCGCGCCGCTGACCGTACGGTCCACCGGGGCGGATCCGGCGGCGGTGGCGGGGGCGGGTGTCGCGGCGGAGGGTGGGGCGGTGGTCGTCTGCTCCCCGGCGGACCGGGTGCCGGCGCCGCTCGTCGCAACGGCCACGACGACGGCGACGGCGCGGAGGGGCGGGCGCGGGCTGCGGACCGGGCTGCTCGCGGTGCTCGTCGCGGGCGCCGCCGCCGGGGCCGTCGTGACCGGGGCGGCCCTGCTGGACAGGACGGCACCGGGCGCCTCGGAGGGGACCACGGCCGGCGCGCTCGGCACGCCGCGCTCCGGCGCGGGATCGGCGAAGCCGTCGGGCGCCCCGGGCACCGCGGGGGCGGCCGGAACCACGGGATCCACCGGTTCCACGGGCGTCGCCGTGCCGCGCTCCCCCGCCGGTTCCGCCCGTACCGTGCCGCCGGGATACCGGTTCACACCCGATCCGGCGGGCTTCGCGGTGGCCGTGCCCGACGGTTTCCTGCGCTCGACCGACGGCCAGCGGGTCTTCTACGTCTCCGCCGACCAGGCCCTGCGGATCGGGATCCGGGTGCGGATGCCGGTGCCCGGCGGGCCGCTCTCGGTCATGCGGCAGTCCGACAGGAGCGGCCCCGGCACCAACCCCGGCTACCGGGACGCCGAGGTGGTGGCGACCACGCACAACGCGCTGCCGGCCGCCGTGTGGGAGTTCACCTGGGACGGTTTCAGCCGGGCCGAGGGCGCCCGCCACACCATCGACGTCTGTTGGGAGGAGGACGGGCGGCTCTACGACGTGTGGGTGTCCGCCCCCGTCGGCCGCCTCCCGGAGGCAAGGAGCCACTTCGACGCGGTACTGGACTCCTTCGTGGCCACGAGGGCCGACTGAAACAAGGCCACTTAGGTGAAATTGGCCCTGGTTGCAGGTTCCAGATGTGCCGGAGTGTGGGGGACATCAGCCATTGGATCTCTGGAAAGGCTCCCCCGGTGTCCTCCCGCTCGCCCCACCCCACCGGCCCCACAGCCCCCGCCGCCACCCCCGCCCGCGGTACCGGCCGCCGGCTTCCCCGCCGTCTGGTCCAGCTGTACCTGGGTCTCGCCCTGTACGGCGCCAGCTCCGCCCTGCTGGTCCAGGCGGGGCTCGGGCTCGACCCGTGGGACGTCTTCCACCAGGGCCTGGCCGAGCGCCTCGGCTGGAGCATCGGCACGGTGTCCGTGGCGGTCGGCGCGCTGGTGCTGCTGCTCTGGGTGCCGCTGCGGCAGCGCCCGGGGCTCGGCACCGTCTCGAACGTCTTCGCCGTCGGGCTGTCCATGGACGCCACGCTCGCCGTGGTGCCGCGCGTCCACGGCCTGACCGCGCAGGTGCTGCTGCTCGCCGCGGGCGTGGTCCTGAACGGTGTCGCGACCGGTCTGTACATCTCCGCCCGGTTCGGGCCGGGCCCCCGCGACGGGCTGATGACCGGCCTGCACCGCAGGACGGGCCGGTCGGTCCGGCTGGTGCGTACCGGCATCGAGCTGACCGTCCTCGCGGCCGGGTTCCTGCTGGGCGGCACGGTGGGCATCGCCACGCTCGTCTACGCGGTGGCGATCGGCCCGCTCGCCCAGTTCTTCCTCCGCTTCTTCGCCCTGCCCGAGGCACCGGAAGCGCCCGCGGCCTCGGCCTCGGCCCCCGCCTCGGCTTCTGCCCCGGCTTCGACCTCGACCCCTGCCCCGACCCCGGGCGAGTCCCCGGACGGATCCGCGGCCCCGCAGCCCGCCTGCGCCTGATTCCGGCGGGCCGCGCGGGTGCGGGCCGTCAGTCGGTGCAGTGGGTGTCCTGCTCCGGCCGGCTTCCGGTGGTGAGGAACGCGGTGACCGTACGGTTCCCGCACGCGTTGCCGTTCCCGAGGTAGCTGCCGTGCCCGCCCTGCTCCACCGTGACCATCCGGGCCCGGTCGCCGAAGGCTGCGCGCATCTTCAGGGCTCCGACGAGCGGGGTCGCCGGGTCGCGGCGGCTCTGGATCATCAGGATGTTGGACGGGCCGTCCGAGGTGATGCGGACCGGCTTGTCCGCGGGCTCGTTCTTCCAGAAGGTGCAGGGCACGACGTTGACCGGCATGCCCTCGGTCAGCGGGTGCGCGGCCCGGTCGGCGTCGACCGCTCGCCGGAAGGCGGCCGGGGAGGTCTTCGGCCAGGACACGTCGTTGCAGATGACGGCGACCGCGAGGGACGCGTCCTCGTCGCGCATCGGCTGGGCGAGCTCGGGCGGCAGCGCCACCGGAGCGGCCGGGTTCCGGGCCGCCTCGACGAGCCGGGCGAAACCACCGAAGGCGGCGTCACCGTACAGCGCGTTCTGCAGGCTCTGGCGCAGTCCGGTGCCGGTCAGGGGGACGCCGGGGGTCGTGGACTCCTTCGGCGTGCGGTCCAGTTCGGCGGCGAGGGCGAGGATCAGCGGCCGGACCTCCTCGGGCCGGTCGGCGAGCCGCAGGCCGTCCCGGTCCCGGTCGGGGTGGGCCGCCCAGGCCGCGAAGTCGGGGAAGCGGTCGTCGGCGCCCTGCGCCATGTTCGCCAGCCAGCCGCGGGCCACCCGGCGGGGGTCGGGGTCGCCGCTGCTGTCGAGCACCCACCGGTCGGTGCGGTCCGGGAACCGCTGCGCGTACGTGGCTCCCACGTACGCGCCGTACGAGACGCCCCACGCCGAGAGCTTCTCCTCGCCGAGGGCCGCGCGGAACCGGTCCATGTCGCGGACCTGGTTGGCGGTGGTGAGGCTGCGCAGGACGGGGCCGCCGTTGCGGGCGCAGGCCTCGGCGGTGCGGCGGGAACGGGCGAGGTTCGCGGAGATCTCGCCGTTCGGGCCCGGCCAGGAGCGCAGGGTGGTCAGGTACCGGTCCTCGGGGGCGAGTCCGCAGGTGGCGGTGGTGCTGCCGCCGACGCCGCGCGGGTCCATCGCCACGATGTCGTAGGCGCCGTCCATTTCCTTGGCGAGGAGGGCGCCCTTCTGCGTGAGCCGCTGCACTCCCGACCCGCCGGGGCCGCCGGGGATCACGATGAGCGTGCCGCGCCGGGCCCGGGAGCCGGCCGTCGCGTCGGCCTTGATCCGGGACACGGCGATGCGGATCTGCGGACCGTCGGGGTGCGCGTAGTCGAGGGGTACGGGGAGGCCTGCGCACTCCTGCGCGGCCGGCCCGCCCGGCTTGGCGCACGGCTGCCAGTCGAGCTGCGGGGCGGAGGTGGGGAGCTGCGGGGCGGGGGCAGCCGAGGCCGCAGTGGCCGCGGTGGTGCCGGCGAGGATGGTGGCCACGGTGGCGGCGGCGAGAGCGGCACGCTGGTAAGTCGTCATGTACACAGCTTTGTTGACGGTCCTTCGGCTCCCCATCCGGCGGCCCGGTCGGCCCGGGGTGGGGCTGTCCCCCCTGCCTCACCCCCTGCCCGCCCGCCTCAGCTGCCGACGGCGGCGGGGCGGCGCCGTCCGGTGAACACGAGGTGCCGGGCCAGTGCCAGGCCGCCGAGCGTCGCGATCAGTGCGCACACGCCGGGCCAGCCGAAGGCCCCGTACGCCTGCACCCCGCACCAGGAACCCGCGGCGCCACCGAGGAACGCGCAGACCATGTAGGCCGTGTTGCAGCGGCTGCGGGCCTCGGGGCGCAGCGCGAAGATCCGTACCTGGTTGGCGATCATGCCGGACTGCATCGCCACGTCGAGCAGAAGCGAGCCCACGGCCAGCGCGGTCAGGCCGGCCGGGCCGCCCAGCGTGCCGAGGCTCAGGACGCCGGCGGCGGCGAGGACCGTGAGCATGCAGACCAGGTTGACGCGGTCGGGGCCGTACCGGTCGACGAGCCGGCCGGTGGCCGGAGTGCACAGCATGGTCCCGGCGTTGACCAGCGCGAGCACCCCTACGGCGGCCGCGCCGAGCCCGTACGTACGGCTGGTCAGCAGCAGCGCGACGCCGGTCCACAGCGCGCAGAACGAGCCGAAGACCGCCGTCTGGTAGAAGGACGACCGGCGCAGCTCGGGTTCGGTGCGCAGCAGGCGCAGGGGCGCGGCGAGGAGTTCGCGGTAGCGCTCGCGGGAGGGCGGGGTGGTCCGGGGCAGGGCGCGGGCCAGCACCACGGCCATGATCAGGGCGGCTGCCGCGGCGCCCAGGTAGGGGGCCCGCCAGCCCAGCCACCCGGCGGCGCTGCCGCCCAGCGCGCGGGAGAGCAGCATGCCGCCGATCGATCCGCTGAGGAGGGTGCCGGTGACGGCGCCGCGGCGGTCTTCGGAGACCATGCCGGCGGCCATCGGGCCGGCGATGGGGGCGATGACGGTGGTGACGCCGATGAGGACACCGGCGGCGAGGAGCGGCGGCAGCGCGGGCGCGGCGCTCGCGGCGAGCAGTCCGGCCGCGGTGAGGCACAGCAGGGTGACGATCAGCGGCCGGTGCGGAATCCGGTCGCCGAGGGGTACGAGCAGGTAGATCCCGGTGGCGTAGCCGAACTGGGCGGCGGTGACGACCAGGGCGGCCGTGCCGGGTGCCACGTCGAACCCGGTGGCGATCAGCGGGCTGAGGGCCTGCGGGAAGTAGAGGTTGCCGACGGCCACGCCGCAGGCGATGGCGAGGAGCAGGACCGTGCGGGTGCCGAGGCCCTGGTCCGGGGTGGGAGCGGCGACCGCCCGAGGGGCGCTCACCGGCACGGCCCGGACGCCACCGGACGCGTTCGTATGATCATCACCGCCTCACGATGGCGGCATCACGGCAGGTCCGCAAGATGTTTCGCCGCCGGGTGGCGGCGCGGGCGCCCGCCGCGTCTGCCGCGTCCGCCGAAGCCTCGACTGAACACTCCCGGGCCACGCCGCCTGCATCGCCGCCCGTCCCGCCCGTCCCGCCTGTCCCGCCTCGCCCCCCTTGTCCGGCTGCGCGGCTGCGCGGCTGCGCGGCTGCCCGGCTGCCCGGCTGCCCGGCTGCCCGGCTGCGGCCGAAAACGGTGCGGAAACGCTGCAAGTTGTTCCTCTCCCCCGTGGTCGCGACGCTCGGGTCATGGAACAGATCGACGCCCGGGGCCTGCCGCAGGAGCGTGTCGCCGCCGGGTTCGTCGCCGGGGAGGCCGCCTGCACGGCCGAGGTGTACCGGCGCTGGGGGCCGTTCGTGCAGGCGCTCGCCCGGCGGGCGCTCGGTGACGACCGCGACGCCGAGGACGTGGTGCAGCTGGTGTTCCTGGCCGCCTGGTCCCACCGCCACCGGTACCGGCCCGGCCCCGGCGGGCTCGGCGCGTGGCTGACCGGGATCACCCGCCACAAGGTCGCGGACGTGCTGGCCGCGCGCGCCCGGCAGCAGCGCCTGGCAGCGGCCGAGGCCGCCCGGCTCGCCGTGACGGCGCCGGCCCCGGCCGGCCTGCCGGGGCCCGAGCGGACCTTGTCCCGCCTGGTACTGCTGGGCGAGCTGGCCCGGCTGCCGTCGGCCCAGCAGCAGGTGCTGCGGCTCGCCTTCTACGCCGATCTCTCCCAGAGCGAGATCGCCGCCCGCACCGGTCTGCCGCTGGGCACGGTCAAGAGCCGGATGCGCCGCGCCCTGCTGGTGCTCCGCGACGCCCTGGCTCCGGCGGAGCCCGCCGCATCAGCTCCTCGATGACGGCCAGCCCCGAGCGCAGCCCGTGCAGCCGGGGCCCGTACGCCGCTGTCGTGCCGCCCGGTCCCCACCCCGGCCCGGCCGGCAGCAGCACCGGTCGGCTGCGCGCCCCCGCCGGCCCCCATTCGATGCCCGCGACCGCTCGGGCGAGGGCGCGGTCGGCCGTGGTCCGGCTCTGCGCCCACAGCACCACCGCCCGCGGGCCGGTCCGCCGGACCGCGTCGTGCAGCGCGGCGGAGGGCAGCGCCGCGCCGAACATCCGTACCGGCAGGCCGCGTTCGACGAGGGCGGCGGTCAGCGCCTCCATCGGCAGGCTGTGCTGCTCCCCGGGAGTGCAGGCCAGCACCACGGGCGGGGCGGATCCTCCGGCCGGGCCGGACGGCCGCGCCGGGGCGGGACGGGCCCGGTGCAGGGTGCCGGACACGTGCCAGGACAGCAGGTGCTCGACCTCCACGTAACGCTCCCCCGCGGAGGCCCACTTGCGGCCCACCGCGTGCAGCGTCGGCACGATCACCTCCTCCCAGGCCGTGACGAGCCCGTGCGTGTCCACGGCCTCGTCCAGCAGGTCCTGCACCGCGGTGGCGTCCAGCCGGACGGCCGCCCGGGCCAGCCCGCGGCACTCCTGGCGCACCTCGCCCAGCGGCAGCGCGTGCCGCCCGCCCGGCGGGCGGGACGCAGGCAAGGGCGGGGCGACGCTCTCCCCGGACTCCGCGCCCGGGCCCCGGCCCCGGCCCGCCGGCGGTCCGGCCAGCGCCACCCGGGCCGCCTCGGCCGGTGGTACGCCCTGTGCGGTCAGGGCGCACATCGCCTCCAGCCGGGCGATGTCCTGCGGGGTCCAGCGCCGGTGCCGGCCGTCCTCGCGGCGGGCCGGGCCGATCGCGTAACGGCGTTCCCACGACCGCAGCGTGGTGGGCGAGACGCCGAGCCGCCGCGCGACCGCGCCGGTGCTCAGCGCGGCCGCCGGGGCCGCGGCGGCCGGGCTGTCGGGGCCTTCGCGGTCCGGGCGCTCCACATGCCCACGATACGGCGGACGGCGCCGCCCGCCCGGCTCTCCCGCGCCGCTCGTCCGGGCCACTCTCCCGGGCCGCTCCCCGGGCCCGTACGCCGTCACTCGGTGCCGCGTGCCTGCCGGAACCGGTGGAGGGCCTCCGTGAGGTCCACGATCGGCTCCGGGTAGGCGTAGCGGGCCCGCTCCGCGGCGGTCAGCCGCCACGGCTCGTGGACCAAGGGGGCGGCGAGTCCGGCCAGTTCGGGTACCCAGCGGTGTACGTAGCGGCCGTCCGGGTCGTAACGAAGGGCCTGGCGTACGGGGTTGAGCACCCGGTTCGGGCGGGTGTCGGTGCCGGTGCCGGCCACCCACTGCCAGTTCAGCTGGTTGTTGGCGACGTCCCCGTCGACGAGCAGGTCGAGGAAGTGGCGTGCGCCCGCCCGCCAGTCCACGTACAGGGTCTTGGTCAGGAAGCTCGCGGCCAGCAGGCGCCCGCGGTTGTGCATCCACCCCTCGTGGCGCAGTTGGCGCATCGCCGCGTCGACCACGGGGTACCCGGTGCGCCCGTCCGCCCAGGCCCCGAGGTCCTCCTCCGCGTCGCGCCCGGTGCGCCAGCGGTCGTGCCGGTCGCGGTAGTCGTGTCCGGCGGCGGCCGGCCGGGCGGCCAGCAGCTGGTGGTGGAAGTCCCGCCAGCACAGCTGCCGTACGAAGGCCTCGGCGCCCGGGCTGCCCGCGGCCCGGGCGCGCCGCACGGCCTCGGCGGCCGAGACGGTCCCGAAGTGCAGGTGCGGGGAGAGCCGGGAGGTGGCGTCCGCGGCGAGGTCGTCGTGGGTGTCCTGGTACGCGTGGACGCCGTCGCGCAGCCAGTCCGTCAGGAGCCGGCGGCCCTCGCGTTCGCCGCCGCGGGCCAGCCCGGGCGACACCCCGGACACCGCGCCGCGGTCCGGCAGGGGTTCCGAACCGAGGCCCTCGGGCACCTCCAGCGCGCGCGGCGCGGCCGCCTGCGGGCGGGGCGCCAGGGCGGACCAGCGGCGCAGGTAGGGGGTGAACAGCGCGAAGTGGTCGGCGCCGCTGGTCGGCAGTACGGCGCCGGGCGCGGCCGCGGTCACCACCGCGTCGTGGACGTAGAGCCGGCGCCCCTCGCTCTCCAGCGCGCTGCGCAGCCGCTCCTCGCGCGCCTGGGCGTAAGCGCTCACCCCGGCGGCCATGTGCACCTCGTCGGCGTCGGCCTCCTGGACGAGCGCGCACACCTCTGCCACCGGGTCCCCGGACCTGATGACGAGCCGGCCGCCACGCTCGCGCAGCGCCCGGTCGAGGTCGGCGAGGCAGTCGGCGAGGAAGGCGGTGCGGTTGGGCGCGGCGAAGCCGGCGGCGGTGATCGCCCGGTCGCGGACGAAGAGGGGCACCACCTGCCGTGCGGCGGACAGCGCGGCGCGCAGCGGCGGATGGTCGTGCAGGCGCAGGTCGGAGGTGTACAGGACGACCGCGACGTTCATGGGACGGCTCCGGGACGGGTCGGGTTTCAGGATCGGGGCTCGGACGCTCGGTGGGCGCTGCTCTCGTCCTGTCCTTCGGCCGGCGGGGCCGGTTCGGATCCGTCGCGGCTCTCCTGGAGCCGGGTGGCGCTGAGCGTGATGTTGCGGGCCATGCTCCCGAACACGGCCGCGTGGAAGGGCGACACGCTCCACCAGTACAGGTGCCCCAGCAGCCCCCGCGGGTGAAAGAGCGCCCGCTGCCGGTAGCGCGCCGTGGTGGCGGGGGCGGCGGGAACGGGGCCGCCGGGGGCGGCGGGGCCGGTCGGCGCGGGGGCGGCGGACGCTGCCGGACCGGCGGCCGCCGGGGCGCCGTCGGCCGCCGGGACGGGCTCGACGTACATCTCCAGCCAGGCCAGGCCGGGCAGCCGCATCTCGGCGCGCAGGCGCAGCAGCCGTCCCGGTTCGATCTCCTCGACGCGCCAGAAGTCGAGGGAGTCCCCGACCCGCAGCCGGGCGGCGTCGCGGCGGCCGCGGCGGATGCCGACCCCGCCCATCAGCCGGTCCAGGCTGCCCCGCGCCGCCCAGGCGAGCGGGAAGGAGTACCAGCCGTGCTCCCCGCCGATGCCCTCGATGACCTCCCACAGGGCTTGCGGTGAGGCCTCGGCGGTGCGCTCGCGCTCGTCGGTGTACAGGCTGCCGCCCGCCCAGTCCGGGTCGGTGGGCAGCGGGTCGCTGGGCGCGCCCGGCAGGCCGGCGGAGGACCAGCGGGTGGTCACCTTGGCTTCCCGGACCCGCTGGAGGGCGAGGGAGAGCGCCCGGTCGAAGCCGAGGGGCGCGCCGGGCGGATCGGGTACGTACCGGGCGATGTCGTGCTCGTCGCAGACGACCTCGTGGCGCAGCGATTCCGTGAGGGGGCGGGCGAGGGCCCTGGGCACCGGGGTGACCAGGCCGATCCAGTGGCTGGACAGCCGCGGGGTGAGCATGGGGACGCGCAGGATGAAGCGGTGCGGCAGTCCGGCCACGGCGGCGTACCGGTGCATCATCTGCTCGTAGGTGAGCACGTCCGGCCCGCCGATGTCGAAGGCCCGGTTCACGTCGGCGGGCATCCGGGCGCTGCCCACGAGGTAGCGCAGTACGTCGCGGACGGCGATGGGCTGGATCCGGGTGCCGACCCAGCTGGGGGTCACCATGACGGGCAGGCGTTCGGTGAGGTAGCGCAGCATCTCGAAGGAGGCCGAGCCGGATCCGATGACGACGGCGGCGCGCAGCACGGTCGCGGGCACGTCCGCGGCGAGGAGGATCTCGCCGACCTCCGCCCGGGAGCGCAGGTGCGGGGAGAGGGTGCGGGGGTCCGTGCCGGCCGGGACGAGGCCGCCGAGGTAGACGATGCGGCGCACGCCGGCCCGGCGGGCCTGTTCGGCGAAGAGGCGGGCGGTCTCGCGGTCGCGTTCCTCGAAGCCGGGGCCGCCGGTGAGCGCGTGCACGAGGTAGTAGGCGACGTCGACGCCGTGCAGGGCGGTGGCGAGGGCGGCCGGGTCGCGGGCGTCGCCCGGTACGACCTCGGCCTGCCCGGCCCAGGGGTGGTCGCGCAGCCGTTCGGGTGAACGGGCCAGGCAGCGGACCCGGTGCCCGGCGGCCAGCAGCTCGGGCACGAGGCGGCCGCCGATGTACCCGGTCGCGCCAGTGACCAGGCACGTCAGCGCGTCGCCACGGGCGGGTGGGGTGCCGGGTTGGGTCATGGTTCGCTCCGCTCCGGGCGGCGCTGCGGCCGCCCCTGCCTCCCCTTCGTACGAAACAGCGCCTCCGGATGCGGCCACCTCCACTCCCGGCCTCGCCCCAGTGCCGCCGGCCCTACCGCCCTCCGCCCTCCTGCCCCGCCACGGAACCGGCCCCCTTCCTGACCGTACCGGCCACCGTGCAACCTTGCCGCCATCCCGGAGCCGCGCCGACGCCCTCCGGGCAACCCGCAGCCTTGTCGGCTGCCTCGGCGGCAAGGTCCAGCCTTGTCGGCGCTGCGTGCGGAAATCCAGCCTCGCCGGCGTTTGAGGCGGGCCCCGGCTGCAACCGGCTGCGCCGACACAATGTGGCGCCACATCCAGCCTCGCCGGCGTTTGAGGCGCGGGGTTTGGGGCGGAGCCCCAAGACTGCAACCCGGCTGGCGCCGGGCACCGGGCTCCGCCCGGACCCGCTCCTCAAACGCCGGAGGGGCTGAGGGTGCGCGGGGTCGCCCCGGGCCGGTCACCCCCGCTTGCGGGTACGGGAGCGGCGCAGGAGCAGCCCACCCGCGGCACCGACGACGGCGGCGCCCGCCACACCCAGCGTGGTGAACCAGGCCGCTCCGGACCCCGACCCGGAAGATCCGGTTGCCGTGGGCGAGGGAGTGGCCGGCCGCGCGGCGACCCCGGCCGCGATCGCCGTCGCGGCCGCCGCGGGCGAAGCCCCGGCACCGCCCGACACGCCGGGCTTGGCGACGGCGCCGCCCCGCCCCGCGCCCGCCCCCGGCCCCGGCCCACCGGACTTCGCACCCCGAACCGGCTCGCCAGACTCCCCGGCCGCGCTCGCCGGCACCGGCACCGGCGCCGTCACGTCCAGGACGCGCTCGCCGCGTCCCAGCCCGGGGAATCCCGCCTCGACGGTGACCCGCCACCGTCCGGCCGGCAGCGTCTCGGCGGTGGTCCAGCCGGACGGGGTGCCCGGTACGCGGACGAGCCGCCACGGGCCCGCCGTCCGGGCGCCGTCGCCACTGACCGCGTTGACCGTGGCGGCGACCCGCTCGGTCACCGGGTCCCCGTCGTTCTCCCAGACGACCTCGGTGGTGACGTGCCCCTGCCGATGTCCGGTGACGGTCACCTTGAGGGTGTCGCCGTGGGCGCCCGCGGTGCCGGGTGCGGCGAGCAGCACGGCGCCGGACAGGACGGTCAGGGCCAGGGCGGTGTTCCTACGGTTCATGGCGGTGCTCCGAGGGACGAAGGGACGGAGGGACGGGTGCGCGGCACGAGCGGTACGGCGCCGTACGAGCGGTACGGCGGTACGGCGGTACGGCGGTACGGCGCGGTACGCGGTACCGCGGTACCGCCGTACGCGCGGCAGGACGAGCAGGAGGTGCATCAGGTACGCGCGAGCCGTACGACCGGCAGGCGGGTGACCTACCGGCGGCACGCGCGGCGGTACGGCGGGCAGGCGGGCCGCCCCCCGTGACGGCCCGCCTGCCCGGCGGGGTGACTGCCGGGGGCGAGACCCCGGTCAGCCGGTCTTCTGGAGCGTCCAGACCTGCGCCGCACGCCCGTCGGCCCGCTGGAGGTCGAGCAGCCAGGCACCGTAGTACGGGCGGTTGCTCACGGTCAGCGCGTAGTCGCCGCTGCGGTCGGTGACCGTCACGGCCGCGCCCCGCACGGTCACCTTCCAGCGCTGGGCCGTGGCGCTGCCGCAGGGCTGCTGCGCGATCCACATGCCGGCGGCCGGGGCCGCCCCGGGCTGGAGGCACTTGCCCGAGGACGCGGACCGCATGCGGACGAATCCGCCGCCCGCGTCGTCGAAGTACCACTGCTGCTGCTTGTAGCCGTTGGCGGCGGAGCCCACGAGGACCGTTCCGTCGGCCGAACGGCCGCCCCACAGCTCGGCGTTCATGCCGGTGCTGCCGTTCCCGAGGACGTAGGGGCGGCTCGGCGTGGTCGTGCCGCCGCCGGCGCCCTTGGTGGTGAACCGCTTGGCCTCGCCGGGCCCGCTGTCACGGCCCGCGGTGTCGCGTACCGACACCGACACGGTGTACGAAGTGCCGGGCTGTAGGCGGTAGATGCGCAGGACGGTGCCCTGCACCCAGGTCAGCTGACGGCCGTTCAGGAACACCTGGTACCAGGCGGCTCCGTTGACCTGCGGCCAGCTCACGACGACGGAGTCCGCCTGGATCTGACCGACCGTCACGGCCGGTCCGCGGCCCGGCTCGGGGGTGGTCGGCGAGGGCGTCGGGGTGGGCTTGCGGGTCGGGCTGGGACTGGGCCCGGGGCCCGGGTCCGTGCCGCCGCCCTTGGTGCGCATCAGGAACTGGTTGTCCGCGATGTTCCAGTGCGTGGCCAGGTAGCTGCCCGGGCGCGGGTTGGTGTGGAAGTAGTCGTCGTGGTTGCAGTCGAGGACGTTCTCGGCGGCCCGGTTGGTGCAGACGTTGCGCATCTGCGGGTAGTAGGGGCTGTCCGAGTAGCACATGACGTCCCACTCGTCCGTGCAGTGCGCGCCGCGACTCGTGTTGGGGGCGCTGTTGTTGACCGCTCCCAGGTTGTGGCCCAGTTCGTGGGCGGCGGTGTGTCCGCCCCAGCAGCCGGAGTCGGTACGCCCGTAAGAGGGGCCGAAGTTGCTGAGGTTGCTCTGCGCGGCCCGCTCGTCGCCGCTGAACGTCCCGATGCCGCAGTAGACCTGCGCGTCCGAGAAGATCATGTACTTGCGGTCCCGCCGGTCCAGCCCCTTGGCGGCGAGCGCGCGGTTGGTGGCGCTGAACTCGGCGAGGGCGGAGTCGGAGAGCTCGATGTTGAGGACCGTGGGCGTACAGTCGGCGGCGGTCACGTAGCGGATGTGCCGTACGCCGCCGGTCTCTTCGGCGCTGACCGAGTAGATGACGTCGGCGTCGGCGGCCCACTTGCGGAACGAGGCCAGGTACTCGGAGTAGCGGTCCTTGCCGGGCGGGTGGACGTAGACGACCTGCACCCGGTTGCCGGTGCTCCCGTCCCCGTCGCAGGGCACGGTCTGCCCGGCGGGGCCCGCCGCGGCGGCTTTCCCTGCCGTCTTCCCTGCCGCCTTCCCGGTCCCCCCGGGGGTGGCGGAGGCGCCGGGCCCCGGTGCGGCCGCGGCGTTGCCGGCGGCCCGGGCGTCGACGGCGGGCGCGTCCTGAGGACGCCCGCCGTTGCGCTCGGGGGCCGGGTCGCCGGCGGCGGGCTTGGCCGGATCGGCCGCCGGTGCCACGGACTTGACCGCGGGCGGGGTGTCCTTCTTGATGTCGACGCCCTTGGGCGGGGCGTCGGGGCCGTGGGTGCAGTGGCCGGTGGCGGTGCTGTAGACGCCGGCGCAGCGGTCGCCCTTGGGCGCGACCTTCAGGCCGTCGTAGACCATGCCGCGGGCCGGCTCGTTGCCGGGCCTGGCGGCCAGCGGGTCCGGTTCCGCGTCCCGTGCCGGTGCGGCGGCGGGGACGATGACGGCGGTGTCCGGTTGCGCCCCCGCCTGGGCCGACTGCGTGCTCTGCGCGTCACCGCGCCCCGCCTCGTACGCGATGCCTGCCGAGACCACCGCCGCCACGGCCATGGCGGCGGTGATGCCTATGAAACGTCCGCGAGGCTTTCGCTGACTCTGTTTCAGCTTTCGATGCTTGGACATACACACCTCAATTCTTGGGTCAGAAGACTGGGTGCCGGGAAGCCTGCCAGACCCTTCCGGTGGAGAATTCGGACAAACGGGAGGCGGGTCCGAGAATCCATCCTGTTACCTGACGGTCTGATTTGATGAACCGTCAATTGCCATACAGAGAAGGCCAGTTACGCGCGTAGCCGTCGAGTGGTCCAGTCCTATTTAAGGATGCCGTTATCGAATCGAGATAGTGGGGGTGGGGTTGTTGACGTGAATTCAGTAGGAGATTCAACCGTCGATTACGGCCCGCATGCCACCGATTACTGACGCGCAGAAATATCCGGCCCGAACGCCGACCGGCCCGCCGGCAAGTACGAGTACGAGAGCGGGCGGCGAGGCCGCGTCAGGAGCGGACCCCCCACGCTCGGAAAACACCGCGACCGGACCCCGTCACCGTCGCGCGGAACAGCGACACCGACCCGCCGGCCGCCGCGGCCGCACCCGCCGCCCCCGGCAACGCCATCAGGGGAGCGTCAATCCTCGCCCAGGGAGCCCTGGTCGGGGAGTGCTGCCGTCCACCGAGAGAGCCCCGCGGCTCGCCGCTCGCGGCACACGCCGGCTCCGCGCGCTGACACCCTCGTCCCGCCCTGCACCCCTCCGCCCGCGATGCTGCCCGCCCGCGCCCCTCGGCTGCCTCCTCCCGCCCGTACCGCCCGCGAGCCGCCGCGACGCGGCATCCGGGTTGTTCCTTTAGCGCGAGAGGGTGGCACCTCCTGCACGTCAGATCGAGCGAACACCGGTCCCGTGGAGATGCTGGGACGACGTGTCAGCTGATCATGGAACGAGGGCTATGAGTGTTCCCCTGACTCCCGGCAGCGGGAGTCCGAGATGGCTGGGGGGTCTGGCGGCGCTGCTCGCGCTGCCCTCCCTGGCGGGCCTGCCGCCCGCGTTCGCCGCCCCCGCGGCACGGGCGGAAGGCACGGTCACGGTCACGGTCGTGCGCGACGTCGATTCGGACGGCAGCTGGACCGAGGCCCTCGAAGTCGGCGAGGAAGGCATCCCGGTGACGCTCACCGATGCCTCGGGCAAGACCGGCGAGGGCGTCACGGGCGCCGACGGCCGGGTCGTCCTCACCCCCGCCGCCCTGGGTCTGGCCGGCGGCCGCTACCGCGTCGAGGCCAAGATCCCCGCCGCCAAGTCCTTCCTGCGGCCGGCCCAGGCGGGTGGCCCCGCGCCGTCCCTGTCCTCGCTGGTCGAGTTCGTCGACGTCACCACTGCCGACGCCCAGGTGCTCACGGCGGTCCACAACCCCGCCGACTACTGCCAGGCCAACCCCGACCTCGCCACCCCGTGCTACACCCAGAGCGCGCCGGGCCAGGTGGGGACGAAGGCCCTGGTCTCGTGGCCGTACGACCGGACCGGTCTCACTCCGCCCCCCGCGAACGAGACGACGTACGAGGCGATCGGCGCGACGTACGGCCTGGCGCACCGGCGCGACACGGACCAGCTGTTCGTGGGCGCGCTGACCAAGCGCCTGATGCCGTACGGGCCGGCCGGCGCCGGCGGCATCTACGTGGTCGACCGTGCCACCGACACGACCTCCGTGTTCGCCACGGTCCCGGACGCGGGCGACGCCGCGCACTCCACGGACCTCACCCGCGACACGATGGAGATCAACAACGCGGTCGGCAAGGAGGCCCTGGGCGACCTCGACCTGGCGGACGACGGGCGCACGCTGTACGCGGTGGGCCTGAAGGCCAAGAGCCTGTACGTGTACGACACGGACGGCGCGGGGCCCGGCAAGCCGGCCGCGACGCCGAAGCAGGTCATCCCGATCACCGACCCCGGCTGCCCGAGCGGGGCGGCGGACTGGCGGCCGTTCGGCCTCGGCATGCACGACGGCGCCGTGTACGTGGGCGGCACCTGTAGCGCGGAATCCTCGGAGAGGGACGAGGACCTGCGCGCGTACGTGCTGAAGCTGTCGGGCACCGCCTTCGAGAAGGTGATCGAGCACGACCTCGCGTTCGAGCGCGGCATGGGGTACTCGGCGACCCTGGGCGACACGCACTGGCGGCACTGGCTGAAGACCTGGGACCCGTTCGCCTGGTTCCGGCAGGCCAACTTCCCGCAGCCGCTGCTGTCCGACATCGTCTTCGACCGCGACGGATCCATGATCCTCGGCTTCCGGGACCGGCTCGGCGACCAGGCGGGCTACGAGGCCCTGGCCCCCGAGGGCAGCACGGATACCGCGCAGCGCTCGCTCTTCCCCGCGATGGGCGACATCACGCGGGTCTGCAAGACGGCGGCCGGGTGGGTGTGGGACAGCGAGTCCCCGGCCTGCCCGAACCACTTCGTGCCGGGCAGTGCTCCGCCACAGCAGGACACGGTCAAGGAGTACTACTACGCCGACTCCACGCTCGGTCAGCTCGCGGAGTCGCTCCAGGGCGGGCTGGCGTTCGCACCGCGCTTCACCAAGACCGTCTCCACGATCGTCGACCCTCTGAACATCTTCTCGGGCGGCGTGCGGAAGTTCGACAACGCGACGGGCGCCGGCTCGGACGACTACCAGGTCGACGGCGGCACGGGCTCCTTCGGCAAGGCCAACGGCCTCGGCGACCTGGAGCTGCTGTGCGACGAGGCGCCGGTCCAGATCGGCAACCGGGTCTGGTTCGACCGTGACCGCGACGGCATCCAGGGCGCCTCGGAGGAGCCGCTGCCGGGCGCGACGGTCACCCTCAAGGACAAGGCCGGCGCCGTACTCCAGACCACGACGACGAACCGGCGCGGCGAGTACTACTTCCAGGTCGACCCGCGTACGGACTACCAGATCACCTTCGACGCGACCACGGCCGACACCAGCGGCCTGCCCGAGAGGCCGGCCGCCGCGGACCTGCTCCCGACGGCGAAGGAACAGGGCACGAACCGCTCGGTGGACTCCAACCCCGACCCGGCGACCCAGACGGAGACCCTGACCACGGGCGGCGCGGGCGACAACGACCACACGCACGACGCGGGCTACTTCATCCGCCAGGCCACCGGCGACGTCAGCATCCTCAAGCAGGAGGCCAACACCGACCGGCCGCTCGCGGGAGCCGTCTTCCAGCTCTGGCGCGAGACGAACGACCGGCCCGGCCTCCAGGCCGACGACACCAAGGTCGGCGACCCCTGCACCACCGGCGCCAACGGCATCTGCAGGGCCGCCGATCTGCCGCTCGGCACGTATTACTGGCAGGAGACCGAAGCCCCGGACGGCTACGAACTCCCCAGCCCGGCCGTCTTCGGACCGCTGGTGCTGACCGCCGAGAACGCCGAACGCGGGGTCCGCATCACCGCGGACAACCATCCCGTCCTCGGCACCGTCCGGGTCGTCAAGCGCGACCGCGCCACCGGCTACGTGCTCGCCGGAGCCGTCTTCCAACTGTGGCGCGAGACCAACAACCGGCCCGGCCTGCAAGCCGACGACACCAAGGTCGGCGCGCCCTGCACCACCGGCGCCAACGGCATCTGCAGCGCCACCAACCTGCCGCTCGGCACGTACTACTGGCAGGAGACCGCCGCGCCCAACGGCTACACGCTCCCCGACCCGGCCGTCTTCGGGCCGCTGGTCCTCACCGAGGCCAACGCGGACCGGGGAGTCGGCATCACCGCCGACAACGACCCCGTCCTCGGCGAGATCACCCTCCACAAGAAGGACGCGACGACGGGCCGTCCGCTGCGCGGCGCCGTGTTCGAGCTGTGGCGGGAGACCAACGGGCGGACCGGGCTGCAGGTCTCCGGGGACACCCCGGACACCAGGCAGGGCGCCGCCTGCGCCACCAGCGCCCGGGGGCTGTGCTCCTTCACGGGGCTGCCGCTCGGCTCGTACTACCTGCGCGAGACGGCCGTGCCCGAGGGCTACCGGCTCCCCCGCCGGCCGGTCACCGGACCGTACGAGGTGACCGAGGACAATGCCGGCCACGGCATCGAGATCGTCCTCGACAACAGGCGCGGCGAACACGACAAGGGCAAGGGCAAAGGCAAGGGCAAGGGCGGAAAGGGCAAGGGAGGTGAGGGCAGGGGCCGGGACTGACCCGCTCCGCTCACCCGTCCGACCCGTCCGACCCGTCCGACCGGTCCGACCCGTCTGACCCGTTCAGGTCAGCCGAGGAGGCCCCCTTCCGCATCGCGCGGGAGGGGGCCTTCCCCGGTTCCGCCCGCCTCCGGCGCCGGCGGGACGAGGTAGACGCCGGATCCGACGTGCTCGACGAACGGATTCAGCGCGTCCGCGGCGGCCAGGCGCCGCTGCACGCGCGTGAACAGGCCCGGATCGTTCATGAAGGCGACGAACAACAGCCCCCGGTCCGCGCCCCCGTTGTCGTACGAGTAGCCGCGGCGCAGCATCCGCGCACCCCCGTCGAACCGCGAGTGCGCGAGCCTCGCGTGCGCGTCCGCGGGCAGTACGTACCGCCCCTCGGGGGTCTTCGCGAACAGGTCGACGTCCGTGTGCTCGGGGCCGCCGTGCAGCGGGGCGCCGTCGGCCCGACGCCGTCCGATGATCCGCTCCTGGCGCCCGTACGGCAGGTCCCCGAAGGCGGCCGTGCGCAGGCGCACCCGCCGCACCACCAGGTACGTGCCGCCGGTGTGCGGTCCGCTGCCGATCCACACCCAGCGCGCGGCCCCGGCGGGGCCGGGGTTGGCGGTGCCGTCCTTGAAGCCGAGGAGGTTGCGCGGCGTCTCGCCCGCGGGGGTGGCGGGCAGGAAGCCGGCCTGGCGCCAGCGGGCGCGCAGCACCGGGCCGGCCGCCCGGTCGAGGAGGGCGGCGACGCGCGTGCACGCGCCGGTGCCGGGGCCGCAGATCTGGACCAGCAGGTCGCCGCCGCCCGCCTCGGGCCGCAGCCGGTCGCCGGGGAAGGCGGGCGGCTCGCGCAGCAGGTCCGGCCGCGCCGCGCCGACCCGTCCCGGCAGGCTCGTCCCGAAGGCGATCGTCGCGGTGAGGTGCGGGCCGGTGTTGACACCGCTGCCGGCCAGGAGGGTCCGCCACTGCCGGAGCACGGCGGCGAGCCGGTCCCGGGCCGCGGCGCCGGGTGGGCGCGGGTCCAGGTCGTACGCGAGGAGCAGGACGTGCCGGGGCTGCGGGTCCGCGACACCGCGCTGGCGACGGCCGTCGGCGGTGGGGGCCGGGGGCGGCGACGGCCGCGCCGGCGAGGGTTCCGGGGCCGGCCTCCCGCAGCCGCCGACCGTGAGCGCGACACCCGCCGCGGCGCCGACGGCCGTACCGGCGAGGGCGCGCGCGGCCGCGCGACGGGTGGGCGCGGGCTCCGGCACGGGTCCGGGAGCAGACGCCGGCGCGGGCGCGGGCGGGGGCGCGCTGCCGGGGGTGGGCGCGGGCACGGATGCGGGCAGCGGCTCCGGCCTGGGGGTGGGCGTGGGCGGCACGAAGGCCCCGCCTCCAATAGTCATAATTTTTACGGGATTTGGCGTTTTCGGCAGTCGGGACGATACACCTGGCCGCATGCGCATTCCTCGATGCCCCGCGCTCGTCGCGGCGGTCCTCCTGCTCGCCTCCTGTGCCGGCCCCGCCGACGACGCGGGAGACGGCCGCCCGCCGCCCGGCCCGCCCGCGGTGCTGCGCGTCCCGGCGGCCTTCCCGACGATCCAGCAGGCCGTGGACCGGGCGCGCCCCGGCGATCTCGTCCTCGTCGGGCCGGGCGTGTACCGGGAGAGCGTGAGGGTCGCCACCGGCGGCGTCGTCCTGCGCGGCGCGGACCGCAACCGGACCGTCATCGACGGGGAGTTCCGGCGGGCCAACGGGATCACCGTCACCGGCGGCGGTTCCGCGGTGGAGAACCTGACCGTGCGCAACCACCTGGCGAACGGCCTGCTGTTCACCGGGGTCACCGACACCGCCCGGCAGTCCGGCGCGGGCGGCGGCACCGAGTACGAGCGCCTCGACACCCGCCGCCACCCGCCCCTGAAGGGCTTCCGCGCCGCGTACGTCACCGCCCACAACAACGCCCTGTACGGGATCTACGCGTTCGACGCCCGTGACGGGCTCATCGAGCACGCGTACGCGTCCGGGCACGCGGACTCCGGCATCTACGTCGGCCAGTGCCGGCCGTGCCGGACGGTCGTGCGGGAGAACACCGTCGAGCACAACGCGGTCGGCCTGGAGGTCACCAACGCCTCCGAGGAGCTGTACTTCCTGGGCAACCGGGCCCGCCGCAACCGGGTCGGCGCGGCCGTGAACTCGGACGACCTGGAATCCCTCGCACCGCAGCACCGGGCGCTGTTCGCGGGCAACACGATCACCGACAACAACGACGCGGACAGCCCCGAGCAGGCCGACGGCGGTTTCGGGATCGGCATCGGCGTCGGCGGCGGGCAGGGCAACGTCCTGGAGCGGAACCTGGTCGCCGGCAACCGGCGGGCCGGGATCCTGCTCACCGACGTCGTCGGCTACCCCGTCTCGGGCAACCGGGTCCGAGGCAACCGGGTCACGGGCAACGGCGCCGATCTGGTGCTGTCCGCCCCGGGCCGGGCATCAGGAAACTGCTTCACCGGCAACGGCGAACACCCCCGCCCGCAGGCCGCCCCGGCCGACCCGGAGGGTGCGCCCGGCGGGGACTGCGAGGCGACGGCGCCGCCGGTCGCCGGGCGCGCTCCGGTGGCGGCCGCCCCTCCCGGCCGCTCCTTCCGTCTGGTGACCGCGCCGCCCCCGCAACCGGGCATGCCCGCCGCGGCCACCGCGCCGGCCCGGCCGGCCCGGGCGGCCCGGGCGATGCCGCCCGCCGAGCCCGCCCGCTACCGGCTGCCGGCCGGCCGCTGAGGCCCGACCGCCGGCGCGGGGTGGCCGGCTCCGGCGGCCACCCCGCCGCCCGCAGCGGGGGCGCGGCCCCGGAAGTCCACCGTGACCGGCGGCCCCTGTGGGTCCAGCCGGGCCTCCACCCGGCGCAACCCGCCCCCGGCGTCGACCCAGTACGACAGCGGTGAGGCGGGGGCGGCGGCCCGGTCCCGGCGCGGTGGCCGCGGGCCGCCGAAGACGGTGCAGTCGACTCCGTCCAGCTGCCGGCGGCCCAGGCGCACGGCGCCGTTCTGCGCCAGCAGTTGCGCGTTCTCGGGCCGGTCGTGGCCCAGTTGGAGGGTGAGCAGCAGCGCCCTGTCCAGGGGGGCGCGGGTGTAGGCGCGGCCGGACCAGCGGGGGCTGCCGCCCGCCGGGTTGACGGAGACCGTGCGGTCGTCCCAGGCCAGCTCGCCGCGGGCGCCGGGGCTGCCGGCGCCGCCCGGCACGGCGTACGTTCCCGAGGCGCGGCGGGTCCGGTAGTCGAGGACCCCGTCCACGGTGGTGGTTCCGGCCGGGCCGGGGATGCGTACCCGCAGGGCGGCCGGGCTGTGCTCGTAGGCCGACAGCCGTACCAGCGCGAGCTGCTGGGCCTCTTCGGGGGTGACGGGTCGCGGCCCGTCACCCGTGCCGCATCCGGTCAGGGCCGTCGCCCCGGTCAGTGCCGCCGTCGCGCCCGCGCCCGCGGCCAGGAATCGTCGTCTCGTCACCCACACCCGGGCAGCACATCATCCCGGCGCCCGAATGGCCGTCCAGTTCGGACCCAACACGGCGGGCCGTGCTCGAATGCCACACAGGGGGCGCCGTGCAGAGGCGCCCCGCAGCGGGGACGGCCTGCGGCCGGCCCGCGCGAGCGCGCACCGAAGGGCGGAACACATGGGCCGAACGACCCGTCAGCACAGGTACGAGCACGGCCCGGAGGGCGGCTGCGAGCCCGCAGCCGGACGTCGTGGCGGCCCCCGCGGCCGCGGTCCCGTCCTGTCCGTGGCGGCGGCGGTGCTGTCGGCCGCCGTCGTCGCCGTGCTGCCGGCCCCGGCCGCCACCGCGGCCGCCAGACCCGCACGGGCGGCCGCCGCGCCGGCGCCGTGCAACACGGACACCGGCCCGTACCAGTGGGAGTTGGAGGAGTACCTGAAGCTGCCCGCCGACGGTCGCCAGTCCGCCGAGGACTGCGCCGCCATCCGCACGTTCCAGGAACGCGAGCGGATCACCCCGGCCGACGGGTACGCGAGCCTGGCCACCTACCGCACGAGCCTGGTCATCGAGGAGCGCCGGAGTCCCAACCGGGACGGCAAGTGCCCGGCCCGCAGCCACCGCGTCGTCTGCGTGGACCTCACCCGCCAGCTGCTGTGGGTCCAGCGCGACGGCCGGCCGATCTACCAGGCCGTGCCCGTGCGGACCGGCCGGTGGGGGCAGGAGACCCGGGACGGCTGGCACGAGATCACCGAGCGGATCATCGACGAGACCTCGCAGCTGTACGACGACGCACCGATGCCCTACGCGCAGTACTTCTCGGGCGGGCAGGCCTTCCACGGGGTCCTGGGCGACCTGTTCAACGGCGGCGGCTCGGCCGGCTGCATCAACATGCGGCTCGGCGACGCCGAACGGCTGTGGAACACCACCGCCCTCGGCGACACCGTCGTCGTCTGGGGCCGCAAGCCCGCCACCTAGTGCTGTGGCCACAGCACCAGACCTTCCGTGGCACTGCCCTAGGGGACCGGAGCGCCCAGGGTGACGACGGCCGCGCGCCCCTCGGTGTGGAGGTGGTACGCGGCCGGGCCGGTCGTGAGGGCCGCGTCGTACGGGGCCAGGGTGACGGCCGGACCGGCGGGTCGGGGTGCGAGGCGGGCGGGGCCGCCGAGGGCGACCACCAGGAGGGTCTCGCCGGGTTCGGCGGCGAGCGTCAGCCGGCCGCGCACGACGGCGGTCCGGGCATGGGCCGTCCCCCGCCGGTACATGACGTTGAAGTTGACGACGGGCCCGTCCAGCAGGCGGCAGTCGGTCGGCTGATCGCCGGGGAAGTCGCGGGGTGCGTAGCGCTCGTCGACGAGGTGCCGAAGGCCGCCGATCGTGAGGTCCATGCCGGCGCCCTCGGCGAGCGTGAGGGTGCGGTCGATGTCCGGGAAGGCCGAGAACGGGCCGTCGGCGGCCACCTCGGCCAGGCTGACCCGCCACGCGAAGTCGCTCATCCCCGCGCCCTCGGGCCGGGCGGCGATCTCGCGGGTCACGCCGCCGCCGTTCTTCCAGACCGCGGCGACGCGATCGGCCGCCCGCAGCACGCGCAGCCCGTGCGGCGCGCCTCCGCCGGCGTACGTGTCCGTGCCGGTCATCGCCGGGCTCCCCTCCCCCTCGCGCACCGCCGGTCAGGCCTGGCGTTCCATCGTGGGGCGCAGGCGTTCCAGCAGGCCGTAGAGGGTGGCACTCTCGGTCGCGTCGAGGGTGTCGAGCGCGCTGTGGGTGGCCTGCATCTCCTCGCGCACCCGGCGGATGATCTCGCGGCCGGCGTCCGTCGCGACGACGTTCTTGACGCGGCGGTCGGCGGGGTCCGCCTCGCGGCGTACCAGGTCACGGGCTTCGAGCCGGTCCACGATCCCGGTGACGTTGGACGCGTCACACACCAGCAGGGCGGCGAGCCCGCGCATCGGGAGCGGCCCGTTGAGCTGGGCCAGCACGCGGGCCTGGGTCGAGGTGAGCCCGTAGTGGGCGGCGGCGGCCGCGAAGTCACGCCACTGGGCGGTGCCGATCGCGGCGAGCAGTTCCAGCAGCTGGAGCTTGGTGGGGGCGGCGTGCGCGGCGGTGGTGCTCATGTCTGGAGCGTACCCACGAACATTGACATTATCAATTGTTTACTTGACCACCTTAACTATCGACGTCTACCGTCAGTCGAGTTACTTGATGACATAAAACATCTGCGATCTGAAGCAACCGAGAAGGTCCCGCCACCCATGAGCACCCAGTCCCCCGCCGCCCCGGCCGCCGGGCACAGGAACGAGACGGTCATCGTCTTCGCCCTGAGCCTCGCCGCCATGGTCGTGTCGATGATGCAGACGCTGCCCGTCCCGATCCTCGGCCTGATCCGCAACGACCTCGGCACCACGACGGCCAACGTCAGCTGGGTGACCACCGCCACCCTGCTGTCGGCGGCCGTCTTCACCCCGCTGCTCGGCCGCTTCGGCGACCAGCACGGCAAGAAGCCGACCCTGGTCGCCGTCCTCGGCGTCATGGTCGTGGGTTCGGTCGTCGCGGCGCTCGCCACCTCGCTGCCGCTGCTGATCCTGGGCCGGGTGCTCCAGGGCGCCGCGACCGCGATCTTCCCGCTGGCCCTGTCCGTGCTGCGCGAAGAGGTCCGGCCGCAGAAGCTTCCGGGAGCGATGGCGCTGGTCAGCGGCACGCTCGCGTTCGGCAGCGGCCTGGCGCTGGTCGCCACCGGCCTGCTCACCTCCGGCTCGGGCGCCGACTACCGCAACGCGTTCTGGATGGCGACCGGCTTCGCCGCCGTCGCCCTGATCGCCGTCGTCGCGCTCGTCCCCGCCACCCGGCACAAGACGGGCGGCCGCACCGACTTCCTGGGCGCCTTGACCCTCGGCATCGCCCTGCTGCTGCTCCTGCTGCCGATCTCCCAGGGCCACGAGTGGGGCTGGGCCTCCGGTCGTACGCTGGGCAGCTTCGCCGGCGCCGCCGTCATGACCGCCGTCTGGGTCCTCGTCGAGCGCAAGGTCAGCGAGCCGCTGGTCGACATGCGCATGTTCGTCCACCGGCCGGTCCTCATGGCCAACCTGGCCGGCGTCCTCGTCGGGTTCGGCATGTTCGCGAACTTCCTCGGCGTCTCCTACCTGGTCCAGATGCCCGAGGCGATCACCGGGTACGGCTTCGACGCGTCGATCCTGCGCGCGTCCGTCCAGTTCCTGCTGCCCGGCGCGATCGTCTCGCTCCTCGCCTCGCCGATCGGAGGCCAGATCGTCCGCCACCGGGGTCCGCGCACCGCGCTGGGCCTGGCTGCGGCGCTCGGCGCCGTGGGCTTCGGGTGGCTGGCCCTGGACCACGGCCACACCTTCTCGGTGATCGGCGCCGGCCTGATCGTCGGCGCGGCCGTCAGCTTCGGCTACGCGGCCATGCCCGCCGTGATCATGGCGAGCGTCCCGCACCACCAGAGCGGCATCGCCAACGGCATCAACTCGATCTCCCGCTCCACCGGCAGCGCGATCGGCAGTGCCATCGTCACGACGATCCTCGCGTCCCAGACCATCGAGCACCTGCCGCCGGGCGTCCCGGCCCTGCCGGCGGAATCGGGCTTCACGCTCACCTTCGCCATCGGGGCCGTGGCCTTCGGCCTGGTCGCGGTGATCGGCTGGCTCGGCCTGCGGGGGCAGACCCGCCCGCTCGCCGCGCACCCGGCCCCCGGCACCGCCACCGGCGCGACCACGGCACCGGCTTCGGCTTCGGCTTCGGCCGTCGACGCCGCCGCGCCGGAGAAGGCGGACGCCACCGCCTGATCCGTACACACCCGCGCAGCCGGCCGGCTGCACACCGCGCCTGAGCGAGCCCCGGGGGACGGGGCCCGCTCAGGCGCGTCGGCGTCGGCGTCGGCGTCGGCGTCGGCGTCGGCGTCGGCGTCGGCGTCGGCGTCGGCGGCCAACTCCCCCGGCGCCCGGGCGGGTTCCCGGGCAGCGCAACCGGGAGTGCGGGGGCGGGCAGGTGGGGTCAGGCTGGGGGCATGGGTTCTGCGCCGATTCGCGTGCACCGGCTCACCGATCAGGGCGGCCGACGGGTCGCCGTGCGCGACGAGCAGGGGCACGAGCAGCTGCTGGGGATCGCCTACAGCGACGGCGACCTGCTGGAGTTCCTCCGGCGCGCCGGGCTTCCGGACGGGGAGGCCGTCCTCGACGACCCGGACTGGGTGGCCTGGGACGTCGAACAGCCCCACGAGTGGACGGCGCCGTAGCCGCGGTGTGACGTCGCGACGCCGCGCAGATCCACCCGACACCCCCTAGGCTGGTGAGGTCGCCTTGGTCGCCGTACGACAGGAGGCCGTGCCGTGAGGCCAACCCGCATTCGACTGCGTCGGGCCTGCGTGGCCGTCGCGGCCGCCGGTGTTCTGATCGCCCCGCCCGTCGCGGGTTCCGCGTACGGAGCGCCCGCCCCAGCCCCCGCCGCACCCGCCACCCCTTCCCCGGACGGCGATACGGACTTCACCGCACTCACACCGGCCGTCGCGGCACAACTCGACACGGCGATCCGCCAGGTCATGCGCGACGCGAAGGTGCCCGGCGTGAGCGTCGGGGTGTGGGCGCCGGGCAAAGGCAGTTACGTGAAGTCCTTCGGGGTCGCGGACAAGGAAACCGGCGCGTCCATGGCACCCGGCATGCGGGTGCGCATCGGCAGCGAGACCAAGACGTTCACGGTCACCGCCCTCCTCCAACTGGTCGACCAGAAGAAGATCGGCCTGGACGACCCGATCGGCAAGTACGTCGACGGCGTTCCGAGCGGCGACCGCATCACGCTGCGCCAACTCGCGGGCATGCGCAGCGGACTGTTCAACTACAGCCTTGACGACGGCTTCGCCAAGGCGCTCTTCGAGCACCCCGACCGCCCGTTCACGCCCCGGCAGTTGCTCGGGTACTCGTTCAAGCACCCCGTACTCTTCGAGCCGGGCGCGAAGTTCGACTACTCCAACACCAACCTGATCCTCCTCGGCCTGGTGGTCGAGAAGATCACCGGCCGGCCGCTCCACGAGGTCATCGCCAAGGACGTCCTGGAGCCCGCCGGGCTGCGCCGCACGCTCTTCCCGACCGGGACCGAGTTCCCCGAGCCGCACCCGCAGGGCTACACGGCGAATCCCGACACCGGAGCGATCCTCAACGCGACGGACTGGAACCCTTCGTGGGCCTGGGCGGCCGGCGCGATGATCTCCGACCTGCAAGACCTGCGCAGTTGGGCGCGCACGCTCGCCACCGGCACCCTGCTGACGCCCGAGACGCAGGCCGAGCGCCTGAAGACGTTCCCGATGGACATTCCCGGCGACGGGTACGGGCTGGGGATCTTCGACGTCCAGGGCTGGATCGGCCACAACGGCTCGCTCCCCGGGTACGAGACCCTGACCGTGTACCTGCCCGAGGCGCAGGCGACCATGGTCATCGTCCTCAACACCGACGTCCTGTACAAGGGCCAGGAGCCGAGCACGCTGTTCGGCGAGGCGGTCACCCGGATCGTGAGCCCCGGCCACGTGTACCCCGGCCACAAGCCGACCACCCCGAAGAGCGGCTGACGCTTGCGCCGCAGGCCCGCCGACGGCCTGCCGCGGGACCGCCACACCCCCACGCGGCCTGGTGTTACCGGACGGTAGCCCAGGTCGCGTTCCGCGGGTAGCGTGCGGCGTGACAGATCGGAGTGTCATGCCTCGTACGTTCACCGTGTCCGACAGCATCTGCGTCGGCACCGACCCCGCCACCGTCTACCGGCACGTCTCCAACCCCGTCCTGATGGGCGGCTGGAGCCCGGAGAACCTGGGTGCGACCCTGCGCGACGCCGGCCGGGACACCGCGCACGTCGGCATGGTCTTCGACGGCCACAACAAGCGCGGGATCTTCCGCTGGACCACCCGCTGCACGGTGACCGCGGCGGACGAGGACCGGCTCTTCCGGTTCCGGGTGCACGCCATCGGCCTCCGCCGGCCGCGGCTGCCCGGCCCCATCGCCACCTGGGAGTACCGGTTCGAGCCCGTCCCGGAGGGCACCCGGGTGACGGAGACGTGGACCGACGACCGGCGCTCGTGGCCCGACCCGTTGGCGAACGCCTTCGACCGGGTGGCGACGAGGGGGCACACCTTCGCCGACTTCCAGCGCCGGAACATACGCGTCACCCTGCGCAACCTCAAGGCCGCCCTCGAAGCGCCCGCCGGACCCGCGTGACGGACCCGCGGCGCCGGCGGGCGGCCCGTGCCGCCTACGCGGGGGCGAGTTCGACGGCGGGGTCGGCGGTCGCGGGCTCGTCGAGGGCGTGGCGCAGGGCGCGGTCCCGCTCCTGCGGGTCGGTGCCGGTGAGCAGCGCGCTGAGGACGGCGATCCGGGCCTGGCCGGCCCGCAGGGTGCCCGTGGGCACCGCGCCCGCGGCGACCAGGTCGACGGCGCCGCCGCCGGTGTAGATCTCGGAGACCGGTCCGGCCGCGACCCTGGTGGTGAGGGCGACGAGCACACCGCGGGCGGTGGCGTCGGCGACGGCCGCGACGATCTCGGGGGTGGCGTTGCCCGCGCCGGTGGCCACGAGGACGACGCCCTGGGCGCCGGCGGCCACGGCCGCGTTGAGCAGCACCGGGTCGCCGTCGCTGTGGTGCATCACCATGTCGACGCGCGGCAGCAGGTCCGGCACCGGCGGCAGGGCCAGGGCGGCCGGTCGGCGGGGCCGTACGGGGACGGAGACCCGGCCGAAGCCGATGCTGCCCAGCGGCGCGCCGGACGGGTCGGCGAACGCGTCGGTGGCGAGGGTCTGCGTCTTGACGGTGCCGCGGGCGGCGTGCACCCGCCCGTCGAAGGTGACGAGGACGCCGAGGCCGCGCGCGGTCGACGCGGTCAGCAGGGCGTCGTACAGGTTGGCGGGGCCGTCGCCGTCCGGGGCGTCGAGCGGGCGCTGGGCGCCGGTGAAGACGACGGGGCGCGGGTCGTCGTGGTGGAGGTCGACCAGGAAGGCCGACTCCTCCAGGGTGTCGGTGCCGTGGGTGACGACGATGCCGGTCACGTCGGGGTCGGCGAGCACCTCGTGGACCGTGCGGAGCAGGGTGAGCTGGTGGGCGGTGGTCAGCCGGGGGCTGTTCACGCTGAACAGATCGACGATCTCGACGGTGACGCCCTCGGGGACCGATGCGGTCGCCATGACCTCCCGGCCGCGCGCGTCGGCGGCGAAGCCCGTGCCCTGCCAGCGGCTGGCTATGGTCCCGCCGGTGCTGATGACGACGACCCGTCCCACGATGGCCACCTTTCGCTTTCGTTCGACACCGCGCGGCCGCTCCGGGGAGCGGCGCCGCGCGTGGAATCCCGGGCAATCCCGGACGTACGCACGCAATGATAGAAGCCATTCCGCGCAATCGGATCGCTAATCCTGGTACAGGAATGTTTCAGCAGGGTGGAATCTTGCTCGATTTCACTGGTCTTGCGCGAATGATTGCGTGGGCATGAGAACGACCGTCGGACGGCCGCCTTCCGTGCTGCCCCGCTCCGGCGGACTCTCGCAATCCGCTGCACGGGCGGCAAACGGTCCGGCACCCTGGCTCTGGCGCGCGACGAGGCGCACCTGCAAGGGGGGTTGATGATGACCGAGTCCGGATGCGTCGGGGCGGGCACGCCGACCGCGGCGATCGACGGCGTCCTCGCCGCGTTCTGCCGGGAACACGCCGCGCGGCTGATCGCCGTGCTCCTCGTACGGGGGGCCGCCCCGGACACCGCCGCACACCTCGTCCAGGACACCCTGGCCGCGGCCCGCTACTGCTCCGACCGCGTCCCCGACCTCGCGACCTGGACCTACCGCGTCACCACGGCCGCATGGGACCGCCGGCCCGCGATACCCGGCCCGGACGAGCCCGGCGGTACGGGGGACCCGCGCGGTGCGGACGGTGCCGGCGCCACGGGCGGCCGGCCGGGTCCGGCGCTCCTGGCGGTCGGGGCCGGGCCGGCCGCCCGGGAGCCCGGCCGGGAGGTCCTGGCCCGGCTCGCCCCGCTGGGCGAGGAGCAGCGCCGGGTGACCGCCGCCGCCATGCTGGGCTGGTCCCCCGGGCGCATCGCGTACGAACTGGGGGTGCCCGCGCCCGACGTCCGGCTCCTGTTGCGGGAGGCGGCGACGGCACTGGACGCGCCTACGGCCGGGCGGGGCCCCGCGGGTCATTCCGGCGGGGCCGGGCCGGACGTCTCGGGGGACCCGCTGAGGGAGGTCTTCCGGGACCTGCTCGGCACGCTGGTCGCCGCGCTCGATCCCGTGCTCGACCTGGAGTCCGCCTTGGCCGTGCTCGGCGGGCCGGAGACGTGTCCCGGCCTGGTGCGCGCCCTGCCGCACGTCTTCGGCTTCGACGCCGATTTCGCCCTGCGCCCGCACGCCGTGCCGACGCCTCGCGTACGACAGCCGGTCCCCGCGACGGAGACCGCGACCGCGTCCGGGGGCGGGCCCTCACCTGCGCACGCCTCCGCGCTGCACGCGCACGCCGGCCCCCGGACCGGCGCGGTGCCGGTCTGGTACGAGATCCAGGAGCGGGGCCGGCAGCCGCGGGCCGAGCTCGCGGCGGTCCGGCTCGCCACGCTGCTGGCGCTGCACACCGACCGGCTCCGGTCCGAGCTGCGGATGCCCGGGCTCACGGCGCCCGCGGAGGACGCGCGTACGTTCGCGGTCGCGCTGGCACGCGACGTGCGGGCCGTGGCCGACCGGTTCCCCGGCGGTCCCGGCGCCGACGCCTCGCGGGCGGCCGGCGCACTCGTCGAGGCGCTGAGCGAAGAGGACCCCGACCCGCTGGACGTCGCCGAGGCCGCCCTCGGCCTCGCGAAGGCGGTGGCGCTGCTGCGGGCCCGCGCGCTGGACGCGACGCTGCGGGCCGTTCGGCCCCAACGGGCGTCACAGGGGCGGCTGATGGAAGCCGTCACGCACGACCTGCTGCGGGCCCGCAACATGTCGGACGAACTGGATTTCCTGGAGGCCGACCTGGCGTACGACCTCCTGCAGCCGGAGCTGCCGGGCACGGACGCGGGCCGGGACCTGGCGCGCCACCGCGCCTTCAACGAGCAGTTGTGCGCCGGGATCGACCGGATCGAGGAGGTCCACGGCGACGCCCGCGACGCCGACGTGAGCCCGGCCCGGCTCGACGGGGTCCCGCTGGTCGGTGTGCAGTGGACCGCGGGCACCCGCTGGCCCGCCGACCGGGCGGGGCTCGTCCGGTCGCACTCGGTGGAGACCGCCCCCGGCCACTTCACGATCGCCCCTGGACTCGACCCCCACCCGTCCCGGCCACAGCACTAGGTCGTGTCGTCAAAGCCCCGCCCGGCCGGCGGGGTCTGCCCCGCCCTCCGGGCGGCCGGCGCTACTTTGACGGCGCTCCCTAGGGGCCCCATGCGGCACCCCGGGCGCGGCGGTCGGCCACGCGCCCGGGCGCGTCCCGCCCGGTCAGCCCGCCGAGCGGTGGAGGGAGAGGAGGAGGCGCCAGATGTGGTCGGCCAGTTGTTCCGGGGCGGACGGGACCAGGCCGTGGAGCCAGTCGGCCAGTACGGCGGTGAAGGCTCCCGCCACGGCGGAGGCGATGAGTTCGGAGTGCGGGGCGCCTGCCCGCTCCCGCTCCGCGAGGGCCCGTGCCCGCAGTTCCTCGTGCAGCCGGTCGCCCAGCGGCCCGGACCCGCCGGGGAACAGCAGCGCCCGGTGCAGGTCCCCGTGGCGGGCCGTGGCGGCGAGGAACTCGGCGAGCGCCCCCGGCGCCCGTGCCGGCGCCACCGCGCCCGCCCCCGTCTGCCAGGCGTGCAGGGCGTCGACCGCCTCGTGCACGACGTCCGCGCACGCGTCGACGGCGAGCCCGGTCAGGTCCTCGTAGTGCAGGTAGAACGTGGCCCGCCCGACTCCGGCCCGGCGGACCACCGCCGACACGCTGACCTCGGCGAGCGGCCGCCCGGCGCACTCGTCGAGCAGCGCCTCCCGCAGCCGTGCCCTGGTCCGGGCCGTACGCGGGTCCCCGCCGCCTGCCGCGCTCACGCGGCGAGCAGCGCCGCGCCCAGGGCGAGCGCCGCGGGGAGCGCCTGGGCGACGAGGATGCGCCGGTTGGCGGTCGCGGCCCCGTAGACACCGGCGACGATCACGCAGACGAGGAAGAACACCTGGGTGCCGAGGTCCCCGGTGATCAGGGACCAGACCAGCCCGGCGGCCAGGAAGCCGTTGTACAGGCCCTGGTTGGCGGCGAGCGTGGCGGTCGTCCGTGCGGTTTCGGCGTCGAATCCGGACAGCTTGCGGCCCGGCGGCCGCTGCCACAGGAACATCTCCAGGACCAGGAAGTAGGCGTGCAGCGCCGCGACGGCGCCGGTCAGGATCTGAGCGGTGACATGCATGAGGACTCCTCCACTTTCTGGACAACTGTACAGGAAGTCGAGGAGGGGGGGCGCCGCGGCTCTCAGGGCAGCGGAAGCCGGGGCGCGCCCGGGGCGGGACCCAGCGTGGTGGTCCCCGGGGTCGCGCGGTGCCCGAGGCCGGTCCGGTAGACGTCCAGCGCCGCCTCGGTGCGTCCGGTCCGGCGCAGCAGGTCACCGAGGAGCCGGCACAGGTCGGCCAGGTCGCCGCTGGCGCCGCTGCGCTCCAGCAGCGCCAGGGCCTGGACGTAGTGCTCCTCGGCGCGTTCGCTCTCGTCCTGCTCCTCGGCGATCATGCCGAGCAGCCGGTGCGCGCCGGCCGCGTGCACGGCGCCGTGCCGGTCGTCGAGCTCCAGCAGCGCCGCCAGCAGGTCGGCGGCCTCGCCGCGACGGCCCAGGCGGCGCAGCACGTCGGCGAGCTCCACCTCCACCTGGGCGGTGTAGAGCGCGGCCCGCCTGGCCGCCAGCATGGTGCGGGCCGTACGCAATTCCCGTTCGGCGCCGTTGAGTTCACCGTTCTGCGCGAGGACGTAGCCGCGCATCCAGTGGCAGTGCGCGAGGTCGGTGTGCAGGCTCAGCTGCCGGTAGACGGCCTGCGCCTTGGCGAGCGAGGCGTCGGCGTCGGCGGTCCGCCCCTCGGCGAGGAAAGTACGGGCCACCTGCCGGTGCATCCCCGCCACGAGGGCGGGGTCGGCGACCTGCGGCGCGAGGGCGAGGGCGAGCTCGGCGGCGTGCGCGGCCCGGGCGTGCGCGCCCATGTCGATGTACGGGCCGATGATCGCCGCGTACAGGAGCAGCAGGGCGTCGGGGTCGGCCATGCCGCCGGTGGCGAGTTCGTCGATGGTCGATTCGAGGAGGTAGCAGGCGTAGCGCAGCTCGCCGGCGAGCAGGTGGGCGATGGCGCGGCCGCGGATCGCGCGGGCCCGCCGGGGCAGCGGTTCCGCGCCGAGCAGCTGCTCGGCCGTTTCGAAGTGGCGCCGGGCGTCGTCGAGCTCGCCGGTCTCCAGGGCGCAGTCGCCGAGTCCGAGGAGGGCTTCGGCCTGTTCGGGGACCAGGTCCAGGTGCTCTGCGTCGGTGAGCAGCCGCCGGTAGGCGACCGCGGCCTCGTCGGCCGATCCGGTCGCGAGCTGCCGCTGCGCATCGGTGAGCCCGAGCCGCAGCTCGGTGGCGAGGCGGGCGGGGCGGCCGGTGGCCAGTTCCTCGTAGGTCGTGCCGAGCCGCTGCGCGAGGAAGCGCAGGGCGGTCTCGGAGGGCCGGACCTTGCCGGACTCCAGGGTCGAGATGTACGCGGGCGTGTAGGCGGGTTCCGCGAGCTGGCGCTGCGTCAGGCCTTTCTGTGCGCGCAACTGCTGCACACGGCGTCCGATCTCGGCCGGTTCATCCATGGCTGACCCCCTTGTCTGCTCCGGCCCGCCCGGTTTCAGGGGGTCGGGTCATTGCGTACGGCCCGTGCACGCCTCTAAGTTAAGCAACTCGTTCATCGTACTTACTTCATTGGTTAACTGTCCCGTCGGGGAGAGGGTTTCATGCGATCCGCATTGCGCAGAGCTGTTGTCGTGGCCGGTGTGGCCACGACCGTCGCCGCCGTACTGGCCACCGCGCCCGGGGGCGCCGTCGCCGCTCCCCCGCTGGCCGGGCGGGGCGGGGTCACGGTGGAGATCCCGGGGCCGGAGAGCGGCACGGTCGCCGGCTCCGGCCACACCGAGGTGCCGGCGGACGGCCGGGCCCGGCCGTCGGGCGCGCTGACGTCCGCCGAGGCGGCGGCGGACGGCGAGGTCGCCCGGCTGGCGGGCGACGGCCGCACCGCCGACCGGCTGGACATCGTCGTGGTCGGCGACGGCTACACCGCCGCCCAGCTGGGCCGGTTCCGCGCCGACGCCAAGGCCAAGTGGGAGGAGCTGGCGGCGGTCGAGCCGTACGCCACCTACCGCAACCTGTTCAACGTGTGGACGGTCGACGCGGTCTCGAACCAGTCCGGCGTGTCCGGCGACCCGGAGGCGGGCACGGTCCGCGACACCGCGCTCGGCTCGTACTTCTGGTGCGACGGCATCGAGCGGCTGCTCTGCGTCGACCAGGCCAAGGTGGACCGGTACGTGGCGAAGGCCCCGGAGGCCGACCTGGTGCTGGTGCTGTCCAACAGCACCAAGTACGGCGGCGCCGGCTACAACGAGCCCAGCAAGACGCTGGGCTACGAGGGCATATCCACCGCGTCCGCGGGCAACGAGAAGTCCGGCCAGGTCGCCATCCACGAGACCGGCCACTCGCTGGGCAAGCTCGCCGACGAGTACTTCTACCCCGGCTACCCCGGCTACGAGCAGTACACGGGCGCCGAGCCGGCCGACTCCAACATCAGCACGCTGACGGCCGCCGACCTCGCCTCGCGGCGGGCCAAGTGGCACCGCTGGCTCGGCGCCACCTCCCCCGACGGCGGCAAGGTCGGCGCCTACGAGGGCGGCGGCTACTTCGTCAAGGGCCTGTACCGGCCCACCGACAACTCCCTGATGCGGATCCTCGGCAAGCCGTTCAACCTGCCGGGCGTCGAGTCGATGATCGCCGGGTTCCACCGGCACGCGAACCCGGTCACGGCGCTCACCCCGACCAACCGGACGCTGCGCCCGGGCAAGACGGTGAAGATCTCCGTGCCCAAGCTGGCCGGCAACCGCCAGTTCGTCATCCGCTGGTACCTGGACGGGAAGGAACTGACGTCCCTGAAGGGCCGCACCAAGGTGGCGGTGGCCGATCTGTCCCGCAAGCTGGCCGACGGCCGCACCCACAAGCTGGGGGTGGCCGTCGAGGACCGCACGCCGTCCGTGCGGGACCCGCAGATCGCCTCCACCCTGAAGGCGAAGATCCGCTGGAAGGTCAGTCTCTGACATTCCGTCACCCGCTTCGGCGGATCCGCTCCTCAGGGCAGGTAGCGGGTGTAGAGCAGCCGGTCGGGTGAGACCGGCGGGCTGCCCTGCAGCACCCCGGTGGTGGCGTTCGCCACGAGCGCCTGTTTGACCCGGGCCGGGGTGTCCACGGGGTGGTGGGAGAGGTGGAGGGCGGCGGCGCCGGCCGCGTGGGCGGTGGCCATCGAGGTCCCGCTGAGCGTCGCGGTGGCGGTGTCGCCGTCCTTCCATGCAGAAGTGATGCCCACCCCGGGCGCGAACAGCGAGACGCAGTTCCCGTAGTTGGAGGACGAGGCCCGGCGGTCGGTGCGGTCGCTCGCGGCGACGCTGATGATCTCGGGCAGCCGTGCGGGCGAGATTCCGCACGCTCCGTCGGGGCGTGCGGAGCTGCCGGCCGAAGCGGCGTAGGTGATCCCCGAGTCGATCGAGTTGCGGACCGCCGCGTCCAGGGCCGCGCTGGCGGCCCCGCCGAGGCCCATGGTGGCGACGGCCGGGCGCACGGCGTGCGCGGTGACCCAGTCGATGCCCGCGATGACCCCCGAAGTGCTGGCGGATCCCTGGCAGTTGAGGACGCGTACGGCCACGGGTCGGGCCTCCTTGGACACTCCGAAGGTCCGGCCTGCCGCGATGCCCGCGACATGGGTGCCGTGCCCGTTGCAGTCGTTGCCGTTCTGCCCGTCCCCGACGGTGTCGGTGCCGACGGACGCGCGCCCGCCGAACTCCGCGTGCGTCAGCCGCAGCCCGGTGTCGATCACGTACACGTGGACCTCGGGCGCGGTGGTCGAGTACGAGTAGGTGGTGGACAGCGGCAGCCGGCGTTGGTCGATCCGGTCCAGCCCCCAGGGCGCGCCGGGCTGCGTGCCGCCCGCCGCCGGTGCGAGGACCGCGGCGGACGCCGCGGCGGCGGGCCCGACGGCTCCGACGGCTCCGACGGCTCCGACGGCCAGCGTGCGGTCCCGTTCGACCAGGGCGACCCTCGGGTCGGCGGCGAGCCGGGCCGCCTGCGGCGCAGTCATCCGCGCCGAGAATCCCCGCAGCGCGGAGTGGTACACGCGGCCGAGCCGGGCCCCGTCCGCCCGCGCGAGCAGCGTCCGGGCGGTGTCCCGCACCGACGCGGCCGGCCCGACGGCGACGGCGGCGGCGGCGGCGGAAGAGGTTGCGGAGGCGTGTGCGGAGGCGGCGGACGCCGTGGCGGCCGGCCCGGCGCCGGGTTCCTTCAGTACCACGATCCAGTCCGCGGCGGCGGACACGGCCGGTAGGGCGGGCGGAGCGGGCGCCGCCTGCGAGGCGGGCCCGGCGCCGAGCTGGAGGCCGGCGGCGAGGAGGGCGGCGGGCAGCAGCAGCGAGAGCGGCCGGCGGATCCGGAGCGTGCGTAACTCACTCATTCCCGTGGCACCTTGACCTTTCATCGACCGGGTGTGGGGGTCTGGCCGGAGTGCGGTCGTGCGGTGGAACGCCGTGCGGGACGCCGGGTACGGCGGCGCACGCCAGGCTCCCGCGCCCCGGGCCGATGGCACAAGAGGGCGGCGGGAGCCTGGCAGGGGACACGGGTCAGACGCCGGCCGTCACGGGGTGAAGGTCCAGCGCTGGGCGGCACTGTTGTCGCAGGCCGCCCGGGTGAGCTTGGTGCCGTTGGCGGTGGCGGAGCCCGCCGGCGCCAGACACCGGTCGCCGTTGCGCAGGGTGCTCTGCGGCCCGGCCGTCCAGGTCTGGCCGGGTGTTCCGGCACAGGGCTGGATGGTCACCATGGTGGCGGCCGTCCCGTCGAGGCAGACCCCCGCGAGCCCGGTCAGCCTGCCGTCCGGCTGGAGGGTCCAGCGCTGGTTGGGGCCGCCGTGGCAGGAGTACAGGGTCGGCTCGGTGCCGGGGGTGGTGGCGCTGAACGGCAGGTCGATACAGCTGCTGGACGCGGCGTTGACGAGCGTCGCGTCTCCGGGCAGCGGCGCCGCCCGGCCCGTAGCCGTGATCTCGGCCGCGCTGGTCCACGGCCCGCGCCCGCCGGCCTCGGTGAGGGCCTTCAGCCGCAGGTAGCGGCCGGTCCGCCCGGCGAGCGGTACGGTCTTCCCGGCGGCGGTGTCGGCGAAGGTACCGGTCGCGGCCGGGGAGCCCCAGGCCGCGGTGGTGTCCGAGACGTACACCTCGTAGCCGCCGATCCGCCCGTTGGAGCCGCCGTCCTGGCGGGGCAGGTAGCCCAGCCCGTCGAGGGCGTAGCGGGCCCCGAGGTCGATCTGGATCTCGTGGGGCAGCGCGGCGGGCCGGCCCGAGGACCAGGCGGTGTGCCACTTGGTGGCCGGGTTCCCGTCGAAGGCGTTCGTCGCGGCGCCGTTCTCCGCGGCCGTCTCCTGGCTGTCGACGTAGGCGAGGCTCCAGCCGGCCTGCGGGATGGCGGTACCGGCGGGGATCGGGTCGGCGGCGGGCAGCCGGATGCCGGTCGCGGTGAGCGTGAAGGCGGCGGACTTGCTGCCCGTCTTGACCCACAGGATGCCCGCCCGGTCGGCCGGGTCGAAGTACCAGCCGGTGGCGGCCGCGTCGTAGGCGGTCTTCGAGGCGAGGGCGGGCAGCGCCGCGCCGTCGGCGGTGACCGTGCCGGGCGCGCCGGCGACGTGCAGGCTGAACTCGTAGCCGCGGGACGCGGGTTTGCCGGCGTAGCTGCCGTTGGCCGCTCCCACGGAGACCGTGACGTCACCGGTTCCGGTGGCCGGCGCGGTGACGTCGACGCGCTGGCGCGCGTAGGCGCCGTTCTGGTGGGCCCGGGTCAGGCCGTCGTCCTCGTACAGCGTGAAGGAGGAGCTGCCGCGCGGGTGGATGTCGTAGGTGAGGGTGGACACGGGCTTCTCGCCGGTGTGGTTCATCTGCGGCCACATCGGCACGATGGAGCCGCCCTTGACGAACAGCGGCAGGGTGTCGAGCGGCGCCGCATAGCCGTTGAGCCAGCCCGGTCCGGCGTACGTCTTGCCGGTCCAGTAGTCGGTCCAGGTGCCGGCCGGGAGGTAGATCCCGTCGCGGACGGTGGTGTCGGAGACGACCGGCGCGACCAGGAAGGAGTCTCCCGCCATGAACTGACCGCTGGTCAGATTGCCGCGGGCGACCGGGTCTTCGGGGTATTCGAGGACCAGGGCGCGGGTGCTCGGGACACCGCTCTCGTGGGCGATGCGGCTCATGGTGTACAGGTAGGGCATCAGCCGCATCTTGAGCTTGAGGTACTTGCGGTTGACGGACAGGTAGGGCTCGGCGAACCGCCAGGGCTGCTTGTCCTGGTAGCCGGCCGCCGGGTTGGTGGCGCCCCAGCCGGACATGGTCATGAAGGCCGGTGTGAACGCCTTCCACTGCAGGTCGCGCACGTACGTCTTGGGGCTGCCGCCGAAGATGCCGTCGACGTCGCCGGAGGCGTAGTTGAAGCCGGACAGGCCGGCCCCGGCGATGGCGGGCACGTGCCAGCGCATGTCGTCCCAGGTGCCGTGGGTGTCCCCGGTCCACACGACCGCGTTGCGCTGGGTTCCCGCCCAGCCGTCGACGGTCCACACGTAGCGCCGCGCGTCGGAGTTCTTCTCGATGCCTTCGACGGCCTGCTTCACCCCGTCGAAGGCGTACTTGTAGCCGCTGCCGATCCAGGCGACGTCGGTCTTCACGCCCCGGGTGCCGGCCGTGCCCACCTCGTCACCGATGCCGGACAGGCCGGTCGAGGTCCACAGGCCGGTCTGGAAGCCCTTGGCGCGCAGCGCGTCCACGGTCGACTTCAGGGGTGCGGTGTAGCCGCAGCCGTAGCCGTCGTTGGGCAGGAACCAGCCGGAGGGCATGTCGGCGGCGCGGGCGTCGGTGGCGTAGCCGACCACGTCCGGGGTGGTCTGGTGGCGCGCCCGGTTGTGGTCGCCCTGGTAGTCCGGGTTGGAGGCGTTGAAGCAGTCGGCGTTGCCGAGTTCGAGGCCCCACATCGGCGCCATGAAGGGCTTGCCGCTCACATCGGTGTAGGCGTCGAGCACCTCCTTGAGGGAGTTCCCGGTGAAGTACCAGGCGTCGAAGCGCTTCTCGTCGTGGGTGAAGGTGCCGGGCGCGTTGAATCCGTACGAGCCGGGCGCCCAGGTGTTGCGCATCACGCCGTAGCCGTTGGTGGACATGTAGAAGGGCGCGGGGCTGGCGTTGTTGTTCTCGCGCCATTTGTTGTCGACGGCCACCGGGACGGTCTTGCCGCGCAGGGCCCATTCGCCCAGCCGCAGCCCGGTGCCGTAGAACTGCTCGTCGGCGCCGCGCGCCAGGTACTGGGTGGTCTGCGTGCCGGTCCAGCTGGTGGGCTGGGTCTCCTGCCACACGGGCGTGGTGTTGTCGGCGCGGTACACCGAGAACTGCAGCGGGGACTTGTTCACGCGGATGGACAGCGCCCCGGTGGTGATCCGGTAGTAGCTTCCCGCGTCGGAGTACGCGGGGCTGACCGCGCCGAAGTCGGTCGTGGTGGCGAGGTCCGAGCCGGCCGGGTCGTTGGTGAACGCACCGTCGGGCGACAGCCAGATCCGGAAGATGTCGGAACGGGCCACGACCACCCGGGCCTTGGCGCCGGTGGACGCCGTGACGGTGAAGGTGTTGCCGGACTGGCTGAATCCGGTGACCGAACCCGCCGAGGCGGCGGCCGCGGGGCCGGCGGGGGCGATGGCGGCCAGACCCGCCGCGGCGAGTGCGGTGGCGAGGACGGTGCCCAGGGCGCGCCCGCGCCCCCGGCTCCTGCGCGGTCGTGGTCGATGCGGGTGCGGGTGCGCGTCCCGGGCCGGGGCCGGGCGCGAACGGCGTAGCAGGCCGAGTCTCATGGGCAGCTCCAGCAGCTCGTCATGCGGTCCGAGGGCGCGCGGAAGCCACCCTCGCGACACGCGAGTTGTTTGGCATGCGCCCGGCAACATAGCGCGAAGACCGTTCCGTTTGAAAGAAGTTGCTTGAAACTGGCGATTATCAATCATCTTCAAGCATCAGGTGTCGGCGGCCGTGCGGAGGCCGCAACGCACAGGGGTCCGACGGCAGCGGAGCTGCCGTCGGACCCCTGGTCCCGTGTCCTGCCTGCGCCTACCGGGTTACGAGCGCGCGAGCAGGGTGGCCGCCGCGAGGACCGCGGCGAGGCCGAGCGCCGCGGCGCCGTACTGGAGACGGTGGCTGCGCACGACGGGCACGAAGCGGTCGAGGGCGTACCGGCCGGGACCGGTCAGCGCCAGCGCGGCGGAGACCGCCACCAGCAGCACCTCGTACTCGACGCCGCCGGCGGCGACGAAGAAGCTGCCGCTCCAGGCGACGGCCAGCGCGTTGACCATGGTGCCGGCGACGGCCGCGGCGGCGAGCGGGGCGAGCAGGCCGAGGGCCAGGCCGAGGCCGCCGAGGGTCTCGGTGAGCCCGGCGACGACGGCCATCGCGTCGCCGGCCGGGTAGCCGCTGGAGCTGAAGAAGGCGCCGGTGCCGTCGATGCCGCCGCCGCCGAACCAGCCGAACAGCTTCTGGACACCGTGCCCGGCCACCGTCAGACCGACCACGAGGCGGAGCAGCAGCAGACCGAGGTCGTAGCCGTGCAGGGTCGACGGGTGCGGGGCGCCGCCGGCGTCGGGGACGGCGTCGGTGCGGGGGGTGGTGGCGGAAGTCGCGCTCATGGAGGGGCGGTTCTCTCTCTGTGTCGGACGCGCGCCGGGAACGGCGGCGGCGGTACGGGTGCGCGCGGGGATACGGACGCGCACGGGGACGGGGATGCGGGTGCGGATGCGGATGCGGATACGGGCGCCGGTGCCGGTGCTGGTGCCGACGCTTCCGCGGGTACGGGTACGGGCAGGGCGACGGCGGCGGACGGTCAGCCGAACTGGAGGGAGCGCTTGGACAGCCCCATCCAGAAGCCGTCGACGGCCGTGCGGCCGGAGTCGAGTTCCTCGTGGGCGGCGCCGAGCGTCACGAACAGCGGGGCGAAGTGCTCGGTGCGCGGGTGGGCCAACTGCCCTGCGGGCGCCTTGTGTTCGAAGTCGAGCAGCGCGTCGACGTCACCGGTTTCGAGGGCGCGGCGCCCCCAGTCGTCGAACTCGGTGGACCAGCCGGGCACGCCCGGCCCGGGGTGGCGCAGCGCGGCCAGGTTGTGGGTGAAGAAGCCGCTTCCGACGATGAGCACGCCCTCGTCGCGCAGCGGCGCGAGCCTGCGCCCGATGTCCATGAGCCGGCGCGGGTCCAGGGTGGGCATGGACACCTGGAGCACCGGGATGTCGGCTTCGGGGAACATCTCGACGAGCGGGACGTACGCGCCGTGGTCGAGGCCGCGGTCGGGGATGTCCTGCACGGGCGTGCCGGGTGCGCGCAGCAGCTTGCGCACGCTCTCCGCGAGCTCCGGCGCGCCGGGGGCCTCGTACCGCACTCGGTAGTAGTGCTCGGGGAAGCCCCAGAAGTCGTAGACGAGCGGGACCGGCTCGGTGGCTCCGAGGGCCAGCGGGGCCTCCTCCCAGTGGGCGGAGACCATCAGGATCGCCCGGGGCCCGGGCAGCCCGGCGGACCAGGCGGCGAGCTGGCCGGGCCACAGGGGGTCGTCGGCCAGCGGGGGCGCGCCGTGGCTGAGGTAGAGGGCGGGCATCCGCCCGGGGGTCGCGGTGGTCATCGTGCTCTCTCCCAGTGTGGGCGCGCCGAGGACGGGCGGGCATCCGGACGGGATCCCGATCCGACAGGTGTGGTTCAAATTCGAACCGGCGATTCCGACCCTACGCCGTGATTCGAATTTGAACAACTACCGTAGGGTGGGTCCCATGGGAGACACGAGATGGCTCGACGAGAGCGAGATGCGGGCCTGGAAGGCGTTCCTGGCGGCCGGGGCCCTGCTGAACCGGCGCCTCGACCAGCAGCTCCGCGAAGACTCGGGCCTCTCGCACGCCCAGTACGAGATCCTGGTCCGGCTCTCCGCGGTCCCCGACGGGGAGCTGCGCATGACCGAGCTCGCCGATGCGCTGATCAACTCGAAGAGCGGCCTGACCTACCAGGTCGGCCAGCTGGAGAAGGGGGGCCTGGTGCGCCGCCGCAGCTGCCCCTCCGACGTACGGGGCGTCTACGCGGTCCTCACCGAGGCGGGCCGGGAGCTGCTCGAGCGGGCCGCCCCGGGCCATGTCGGCACGGTCCGCGAACTGCTCATCGACGTGCTCACGCCGGAGCAGCTGACCGCGATCGCCGACGGTCTCGGCGAGGTGACCCGCAGGCTGCGCGCCACCACGGCGTGACCCCACCGCGGGAAGCGGACCGCCGGTGACCGGCCCGCCTCCGCGCCGTCACCGGCCCTCGCCGCCCAGGGCGAAGAGCAGGTAGAGGAAGAACGCGAAGAGGTGGCCCGCGAAGAGGTACGCGAACAGGCGGATCACCAGCCCCCTCGGGAACTTCGCCTCGATGCGCGCCCGCACGCCCGGCGGCTGCGCCTGCGCCCCCTGCGCTCGCTTCGGGGCGTGCGCCTGAGCTTGGGACGGGGCTTGCGCCTGCTCCTGTTCCTGCACGTGCGTCTGCGTCTGGTCTTCGGGCATGGCGGATCCCCTCGATGTGGGTGCGGTGGCGGAGCGGTGTCAGCGCCGCGGGGCGCCGCCGCCGAGGCACAGCCCGGCGATCGTGCTCTGCAACAGGGTGTGGACGAAGAGGAGCTCTGCCCCGCCGGCCGCCACGGCGGCGATCCGGTGCGGGGTGAGCGAGTCGAAGTGGGCGCTGTCCCCGGGCTCCAGCCGGTACTCGGTGTCACCCAGGTGCAGCCGCAGCCCGCCGGCCAGCACGTAGAGCCACTCCTCGCCCGGATGGACCCGGACCAGCTCGCCCTGGCTGCGGCCGTACGGCACGTGGACCCGCAGCGCCTGCATGCCGCGCCCGGAGCCGCCGGCCTGCCAGTACGTCCAGCCGTCCGCCTCCCGGGCGCCCGTCCCGCCCGCCCGTACGATGGGATCCGCGGCCGGCGGTGTTTCGCCGAGCAGCTCGGATACCGTCGTACCGTAGGCGCGGGCGAGGCCCAGGAGCATCGGCAGCGACGGCTGGCGGCGACCGGTCTCCAGGCGCGACAGGTGCGCCGGGGAGAGCCGGGCCCGGGCGGCCGCGGCCTCCAGGGTCAGGCCGGTGCGCCGGCGCAGGTCCCGCAGCTGCGGGGCCACGGCGGGAAGCTCGTCCGGGCCGGACTCGGGCTGCGACTCCGGTTCCGGCTCCTGCTGCGACGGGGCGTCGGGGTTCATGCCTCCGATTGAGCCAGAGCCTTGCCTACCCGGCAAGCTCCCTTGCCTCTGAGGCAAATCCCGCATCCCCCTGAGGAAACACCCCCACACACACCCCCGACTCCACGCCCCTCCCCCCTCACCCCGCCCACTCCGCGATTCGAGCACACATTCGAATCCTTCGTTAGAATGGGGCCATGCACGCATCGCTCCAGGGCTCCCTCTTCGACCAGGCCGACGAGATCCGACTCGTCCCGCTGGCCGGTCTGCGGCGCACCGAGCTGGGCGACGGAGCCTGGTTCGACCTGCTGCCCGGCTGGCTGAGCGGCGCCGACGCGCTGTACGAGGAGCTGGCCGCCGGCGTGCCCTGGCGGGCCGAGCGCCGGCGGATGTACGAGCGCGAGGTCGACGTACCCCGGCTGCTGGCCTTCTACGGGGACGGCGACCCGCTGCCGCACCCCGCGCTCGCGCGGGCCCGCGACGACCTGTCGCGGCACTACGCCCGGGAGCTCGGCGAGCCGTTCACGACCGCCGGCCTCTGCTTCTACCGCGACGGGCGCGACAGCGTGGCCTGGCACGGAGACCGCAACGGCCGCTCCGCGCGCGAGGACACCATGGTCGCGATCCTGTCCGTGGGCGACCCCCGCGACCTGGCCCTGCGCCCGCGCGGCGGCGGCGCCGCGACCGTGCGGCTGCCGCTGGGGCACGGGGACCTGGTGGTGATGGGCGGGTCGTGCCAGCGCACCTGGGAGCACGCCGTACCGAAATCGGCGCGCGCCGTGGGGCCGCGGATCAGCGTCCAGTTCCGGACCCGCGGCGTGTCCTGACCCCGCCCGGCCCGAGCCCGCCGAAGGCCCGATCGCAAGAGGTTCCGGCCGGGCATGGCCGCATCGGGCTCCCCTCGGCCACACTGAGGGCAGGGGGGTACGAGAGCGGAGGCCGCCGTGAGCACACCGTCCCCGACCCGCATCGCCGCAGTCCTGTCCGCCGACCACCGCGGGCGCCTGATGGCGATCGCCCGCGAGGTCGCCTTCCAGGACGGCGACCGCATCTTCTCCGAGGGCGCCCGCGCCGAAGCCTTCTGGATCGTCCGCTCGGGGACGGTCACCCTGGAGATACCCGTGGCCGGCAGCCGCCCCACCGTGATCGAGAGCCTGGGACCCGGCGAACTGGTCGGCTGGTCCTGGCTGTTCCCGCCGTACGTCTGGCAGTTGAGCGCCGAGGCGATGACCCCGGTGCGGGCCTACGAATTCGACGCGACGAGCGTGCGGGTGATGATGGACGCGGACCCCGCCTTCGGCTCGGCGTTCGGGCACTGGGTGGGCCGGGTCCTGGCCCAGCGCCTCCATCAGACCAGGACCCGGCTGCTCGATCTCTACGCCCCGCACCTCGGCCGCGCGGGCTGACAGCGCGCTCCGGCCGTACGGGCCGCACCCGCCCGGCCGGGCACCCCGGTCCGGCCGACCCCCTCACCAGAGCGCGGGCCGCCGGGCCGCCCAGGGCTGCGCCGCCTCCAGCTGGGCGGACAGCGAGATCAGCGTGGCGTCGTCGCCGTACCGGCCGCCCAGCATGATCCCGACCGGCAGCCCCTCGTCCGTCCAGTGCAGCGGCACGCTGACGGCCGGCTGGCCGGTGGCGTTGTAGAGCGGGGTGTAGGGGGTGAAGGCGGCCAGGCCCGCGAACTCGGCTCCCGGGTCCTCGTCGTTGCGCAGCCCGCCCACCAGCGCCGGCAGCTGGGCCAGCGTCGGGGTCAGGATGACGTCGTACGTGCCGAGCAGCGCGTCGGAGATCATCTCGCCCAGGGCCCGGAAGGCGTACAGGGCGCCGGCGAACGCGGTGGCCCCGATCTTGCCGCCCTCCTCGCGCAGGTGCCGGGTGAGCGGCATCAGCAGCTTCTCGTCCTCGGGGGCGACGGGCAGGGTGGTGGCCATGACCTCCCAGACCCGGGTGAAGGAGTCGAGGAGCTGCTCGTCGGCGGGCAGTTCCAGTTCGTCCACCTGGTGTCCGAGTCCGCGCAGGAGCGCCACGGCACCGTCGAAGGCGGCCCGGCACTCGGGGTGCAGCGCGATCCCGGGCACCGGCGGCTCGGGGAGCGCCACGACCCGCAGCGGCCCCGGCGCGCGCCGGGCGGCCGCCAGGAAGCTCTCCCCCGGCGGCAGTGAGGGGGCGCCGTACGGGCCGGCGGCGCCGGCGGGTCCGGCCAGCACGTCCAGCAGCGCCGCGGCGTCGGCGACGGTCCGGGCCAGCGGGCCCTGCGTGGACAGGCCGGTGACGTCGTGGAGCACCGGCCCGGCGGCCACCCGGCCGCGGCTCGGCTTGATCCCGAACAGCCCGCAGACCGAGGCGGGGATGCGGATCGAGCCGCCGCCGTCGGAGGCGTGGGCGAGCGGCGCGAGACCGCCGGCGACCGCGGCGGCCGCGCCGCCCGAGGAGCCGCCGGCCGACCGGCCGAGGTCCCAGGGCGTGCGTGCGGGCGGCGCGAGGTTGTTCTCGGTGTAGCAGGGCAGGCCGAACTCGGGGGTGTTGGTCTTGCCCAGCATCACGGTGCCGGCCGCGCGCAGCCGGGTGACGGTGTGGTCGTCGCGGTCCGGGACGTGGTCGGCGTACGCCTGGGAGCCGAGCGTGCAGCGCACCCCCGCCACGAAGTTGAGGTCCTTCACGGGGACCGGCACCCCGTGCAGCGGGCCGGTCTCGCGGCCTTCCCGGCGGGCCGCCAGGACGTCCTCGCCGGCCTGCGCGGCCTGCGCGAGGGCCAGTTCGGGGGTGACGGTCACGAACGCGCCGAGGGTGGCGTCGTGCCGGTCGATGCGGTGCAGGTAGTGCTCGGCCAGTTCCGTGGGCGACAGCGTGCCCGTGCGGATCGCGTCGCCTTGTTCCAGTGCCGTCAGATCGTGCAGCTCGGCCATGCGTGCCAGCCCTCTCCCTCGCCCGGTGCGTGCCGCCGATCCTTGCAGTACCACCGGGTAACCACCAGGGGACGGACGGCCGTTGAGCCGGGCGGGATCGGGCCGGACGCGTCGGGCGGGGCGCTCTTCGGACGATTCGCTTCCGGATCGCAGCACAGGTCAGAGCCTCCCCGGTGCCACGATCTGCACCTATGGGGTCACCATGAGTGACGCGAATTGGCGTGCGGCGCGTGCGGCGCACCTCCGGGTGGGCAAGACTGCCGTCCGATAACCGAAATCCACCCTCGGGAGTGTTCGACATGCGGTTCATCGCACGGAGTCTCGGCATTGCGGCAACCACCCTCGCCCTCACCGCGGTCAGCGGCACGGCGGGCGCCGCACCCACCGGACCGGCGAGCCTCTACGCACCCTCCGCGCTGGTCCTCACCGTGTCCGAGGGGACACCGGAGGACGGCGGTGCGGTGTTGCGGGCGGTGACGCTCACCTGCGCCCCCACGGCCGCCGGCACGCATCCCGACCCGGCCGGCGCCTGCGCCGAACTCCTGGCGACCGGCGCCCGGTTGGACACGGTCACGGAAGGCGGCGCAGCGGGTCCCTGTACCCGCGAGTGGGACCCGGTGACGGTGACGGCCGACGGGGTGTGGCAGGGCCTGCGGTTCAGCTACGCGCACACGTTCGGGAACCCGTGCACGCGGGACAACGGGAGCGGGACGGTCTTCGACTTCTGACCGAGTCCACCGGAGGAGGGGACGGGCCGGCCGGGTGCGCGCACCCGGCCGGCCCGCACACATGCTTGGTCTAGACCTTGACAGGTCCAGACCATTTGGGTTCAGTGGCGGTACGCCCGTCGGCTCCGACGGCAACTCCCCCCACCCAAGGAGCAGTTCCGTGATACGTGCGCTACGCCGCCGCACCCTGGCCCTGTTGACCACCGCCGCCACCGCGGGCGCGCTCGCCCTCGCCCTCCCCGCCTCCCCCGCGGCCGCGGCGAACTGCGCGAGCCCGTGGGCCACCGGATCCGTCTACACGGGCGGCGCGACCGTCTCGCACGCCGGCCACAACTGGCAGGCGAAGTGGTGGACCCAGGGCGAGACCCCCGGCACCACCGGACAGTGGGGCGTCTGGGCCGACCAGGGCGGCTGCGGCGGCACCACGCCCGACCCGGACCCCGGGCAGCCGTCCGGATTCGTGGTCACCGAGGCCCAGTTCCAGCAGATGTTCCCGAACCGCAGCTCCTTCTACACGTACAACGGGCTGACCGCCGCACTGTCCGCGTACCCCGGTTTCGCCCGCACCGGCAGCGACACCGTCAAGCGCCGGGAAGCCGCCGCCTTCCTCGCCAACGTCGCGCACGAGACCGGCGGGCTGGTGCACGTCGTCGAGCAGAACACCGCCAACTACCCGCACTACTGCGACGCGACGCAGCCCTACGGCTGCCCCGCCGGCCGGTCGGCGTACTACGGCCGCGGCCCCATCCAGCTCAGCTGGAACTTCAACTACAAGGCGGCGGGCGACGCCCTCGGCATCAACCTGCTCGCCGACCCCTACCTCGTGGAGCGGGACGCGGCCGTCGCCTGGAAGACCGCGCTCTGGTACTGGAACACGCAGAACGGACCCGGCACGATGACCGCCCACGCGGCCATGACCAACGGATCCGGCTTCGGCGAGACGATCCGCTCCATCAACGGCGCCCTGGAGTGCAACGGCGGCAACCCCGCCCAGGTGCAGAGCCGCATCGACAGCTACCGGCGCTACACCCAGGTCCTCGGCGTGGACCCGGGCGCCAACCTCGCCTGCTGACCCCCGGGGCCGACACGGAGGGACGCGGGCTCCGGCGCCGTGGCGACGCGCCCGGCACCGGAGCCCGTACCCCGTTACCCCGTACGCCGGGTCAGCGCGGGCAGGCCGCCTCGATCTCGTCGAGCAGCTCCGCGTCGAGGACGAGGTCCCCGACGGCCGCGTTGGCGCGGACCTGCTCCGGCGAGGTGGCGCCGGAGATCACCGAGGAGCAGCCCGGCTGTGCGGTCAGCCAGCCGATGGCGAGTTCGAGCATGGAGCGCCCGCTCTTCTCCGCGACGCCGGCCAGCGCCTCGACGCGGTCGATGCGCTCCGCGATGTAGTCCTGCTCGTCCGCGAGGCGCGAGGTGGCCGGCACCGGGGCGCCGCGGCGCACCTTGCCGGTCAGCAGGCCGTTGGCGAGCGGGTAGTAGGGCAGCACGCCGACGCCGTAGTTGCGGGCGGCGGGCAGGACTTCGGCCTCGGCGCCGCGGTCCAGCAGCGACCACTCGTTCTGCGAGGAGACGAAGGGCACCGAGCCGGTCTCGCGGGCCGTGTGGGCGGCCTCGGCGAGCTGCCAGCCGGTGAAGTTGGAGTGGCCGATGTAGCGGACCTTGCCCTCGGCGACCAGCTCGGACAGGGCCGCCAGGGTCTCGGACAGCGGGGTGGCCGGGTCGTAGCTGTGCAGCTGGAGGAGGTCGATGCGGTCGGTGTCCAGTCGGCGCAGCGAGGCCTCGACGGCGCGGCGTATGTACGCGCGGCCGCCCAGCGCGCCCGCGGCCGGGCCGTATCCCATGTCGGCCGAGTCGTAGCCGAACTTGGTGGCGAGCACGACCTCGTCGCGGCGGCCCTTGAGGGCCTGGCCGAGGTGTTCCTCGGAGCGTCCGCGCGGGGTGCCGTAGATGTCGGCGCCGTCGAAGAAGGTGACGCCCGCGTCGATCGCCGCGTCGACGACCTCCTGGGTGGCGCGGGCGTCGAGGAGCCAGCCGAAGTTGTTGCAGCCGAGGCCTACGGCGGAAACACGCAGCCCGGAGCTGCCGAGGGGTACGTAACGCATGGTGGGACGGCTCCCGTTCGTTGTCGGTGCCCGGTGATCGAAGATCCGTACGGGCCCAGCTTCGCACGGGTGGACGGTGGCCCGGCCGGGTCGCGGTCGAGGACGCGTCCAGGACCGGTGGGGCCGCCTACGGCCGTCCTGCCGGGGCGACTCCCGCCGTCCCGCAGCGGCGATCCCGCGTCCTGCCGGGCTGGCGGACCGCTGCCTTGCCGGGGTCGCGGACCGCCGCCGGCTGCCGGCCGCCGGTCAGGCGTTGACGGCGGCGTACGGTTCCGGGGCCGGCCGGGGTACGGCCACCGGGCCGACCAGCCGTGACCGGCGCGGGTTCCCGAGCACCCGTGCGGGCAGCGGCAGTCCGGCGCCGGGCAGGCTCGGATCGGGCGGCGGCAGCCCGAGGCTGCGGCGGAGCCCGGCGAGGGCCGCGTACACCGGGGCGAGGGCCCCGGGAGCGTCCGGGTGGGCGGTGGCCAGGGCCTGCGCGGTGGTCTCGATGACCTCCAGGGCGTCCTCCGCCGCCTCCCTGCTCCAGCGCCCCGGGCCGACGGCGTCGTGCAGGTGACAGGCGGCTTCCGCGGCCTGCGCGGCACGGTCCCCGACGCCCGGCGCCGCCGCTTCGGGCAACACATCCATCATGCCCGGGTCAACGACACCGGGGCCGCGGGGGAACGGGCCCGGCGGCATCCGCCGCCGGGCGCGAAGGCGTCAGGGTCCGGCGACGATCCAGATGACGGCGACCGTGCGGGTGTCGGGGATGACGCGGTAGAGGACGGTGACCACACCGCCGGTGTCCGCCGCGGGCGCGGTGAGGACCCGGCGCAGCTCGGCGCCGCTGACGGGCTCGGCGGAACTGGCCACCCGCGGGTCGACGGCAAGCTGCTTGAGCGCGATGTAGAGGGATTTGCGTTCACCCGGGGTGAGTTCGGCGACCTCGCGGTTGAGCCGCTCGGGCAGCAGAACGTTCCAATCGCTCAACGGCCCCCCTCGTCGGGCCGGCCCTCGCGGCCGGATCCGTCGTACGCGGACCCGTCGTGCGCGGCGTCGAGCGAGGCGAAGAAGTCGTCCATGCCCATCGTCTTCTCGGTGCCGTCGAGTGCGCCGGCGATCGCAGCGCCGACCTCGGGGCTGGTGCGCAGGGCCAGGACCTGCCGGTATTCGGTGAGCACGGTGGGGACCGCGGCGAGCCGGGCGGCGTCCAGCCGGGCGTTGAAGACGGCCAGGTCCAGCGGTGAGACCCGGGCGAGTGCGGCGCGTAGCTCCGCGATCGTCTGGGGTCCTTCGTCGGCCTGGATCCGGTAGGGATCGGCGTACGGGCGGGCGGGTGTGCCGGGTGGCTGCGCACTCATGGTGACCTCCGTCTCGTCTTCCACCGTACGCCGATATCCGGCCGGGTCGAGACCTGCCGCGGGGCGAATCTCCGTGCAGGTCAGCCGAGTTCGAGGCTGGTGACGCCGTACAGTCCGGCCAGGTCCAGTTCCGGTGCGTCGCCGGTGTACATCCGGGCGGTCTCGAAGGCCGGCCGCAGGCCGAGTCCGGTCAGCAGTGCGGTGGCGGCCGGGTTGGCGTCGGGCGCGTCCAGCGACACGGCGCGTCCGGGCGCGCTGCCGGCGAGCCGGTGCAGGAGGGCGGCGGCGGTCCCGGGGTCGTGGGCGTAGAGCGGGCCGACGCGGGCGGGTCCGGCGGCCGGCCGGATCACGCCGAGGCCCTCGATCCGCCCGTCGCGGACCGCGGCGACGGCCGTACGTCCGGGCAGGCCCGACCAGGCGGCGAGGAAGGCGTCGCGGGGCTCGGGGAAGAAGCGGCGGTCGTAGGCGGCGAGCCGGTCGAAGGGCAGGGTGGCGGCGTCGACGATTGCCAGGCCGTCGGCCAGCGGGGGCGCCTCCGCGGGGACCGCGCCTTCGAAGCGGTGGTTGTTCCAGGCCGGACGGAAGCCGGAGCGCCGGTAGTTGTCCTGCTGCTCGACCACCCCGTCCAGGCCGATCAACCGGCCTTCGAGCCGGGTCATGGCGGCGCGCCACAGCTGGATGCCGAAGCCCTGGCCGCGTACCTCGGGGCGGGCGATGTAGAAGCCGATGAAGCCGAAGCCGGCGCCGTAGCGGACCGCCGAGATGCAGGCGACGGGCTTCCCGTCGAGCCGTCCGACGAGGAAGCCGGCCGGGTCGGCGACGGAGAACGCGGTGCCGTCGCCGTCCCCGGGGTTCCAGCCCTCGTCGTCGGCCCAGGCCCGCAGCAGGCCCATGTCCCGGCGGCTGGCGGAGGTGATCTCGAACTTCTTCGTGGGTTCCATGACGGCCGGTTGTAGCAGAAACCGGGCGAGTTGAGTGCCGCGTGGCCAGTTCGCGTACGTCCGTATACGAGGCGGGGGCTACGGGCTGGTAACTTCCGCGAGTTGATCATGTCGGGCACCCCTACCGGAGGGCCCGCCCGGCCGCGCGCGCCCGCACGCGTGCGCGCAGCACCCGCACCGGCCGTTCCATCCGTTCCACCTGTTCGACCTCTCAGGCAAGGAAGCACATTGCACCGCCACCGGCTCCGCCGCTCGTTCCTCCCGGCGCTCGCGCCCGCCCTCGCGCTCACCCTCCTGCCGGCCGCGCCGGCCACCGCCGCCGACCCCGGCGCCCCGGCCCCGCACCTCGACTCGGTGGAGCAGGCCCTCCGTCAGGTCTCCCCCGGGCTCGAGGGGACGGTGTGGCAGCGCACCGCGGGCAACCGTCTCGACGGCACGTCCGCCGACCCGTCCGGCTGGCTCCTCCAGACCCCCGGTTGCTGGGGCGACCCCGCGTGCGCGGACCGTCCCGGCACCCGGAAGCTGCTCGCGAAACTGACCGAGAACGTCTCCAAGGCGAAGCGTACGGTCGACATATCGACTCTCGCGCCGTTCCCCGACGGCGCGTTCCAGGATGCCCTGGTGGCCGGCCTCAAGGCCTCCGCCGCCTCGGGCAACCACCTCAAGGTGCGGATCCTGGCCGGCGCGGCGCCGCTGTACCACATGAAGGTGGTGCCCTCGGCGTACCGCGACGAGCTCCTCGCGAAGCTGGGCGACGCCGCCGGGAACGTCACCGTCAACGTGGCCACCATGACCACGTCGAAGACCTCCCTCTCGTGGAACCACTCCAAGCTGCTGGTGGTCGACAACCAGTACGCCGTGACCGGCGGCGTCAACAGCTGGAAGGCCGACTACCTCGACACCGCCCACCCGGTGGCGGACGTCGACATGGCGCTGACCGGGCCGGCCGCCAACTCCGCCGGCCGGTACCTGGACACGCTGTGGGGCTGGACCTGCGGCAACAAGAACAACTTCGCCAGCGTCTGGTTCGCGGCCTCCGGCGGGGCCGACTGCATGCCCTCGCTGGAGCGGGACACGGCCGGCCTGCCGGCCCCGGCCGGCGGCGACACCGAGGTGATCGCCGTCGGCGGCCTCGGCGTGGGCATCAAGAGCGTCGACACCACCTCGCAGTTCCGCCCCTCGCTGCCGAGCGCCTCCGACACCAAGTGCGGCATCGTCGCGCTCCCCGACAAGACCAACGGGGACCGCGACTACGACACCGTCAACCCGGAGGAGAGCGCCCTGCGCGCGCTGCTGGCGAGCGCGACCGACCACATCGAGATCTCCCAGCAGGACCTCAACGGCAGCTGCCCGCCGCTGCCGCGCTACGACATCCGGGTGTACGACACGCTCGCCGCCAAACTCGCCGCCGGCGTGAAGGTCCGCATCGTCGTCAGCGACCCTGCCAACCGCGGCGGGGTGGGCAGCGCCGGCGGCTATTCGCAGATCAAGTCCCTGTCCGAGGTCAGCGACACGCTCCGGGGCCGGCTCGCCCGGATCACCGGCAGCCAGGACACCGCCCGCGCCGCGATGTGCTCGAACCTCCAGCTCGCCCCGTTCCGGGCCGCCGCGGGCACCGACACCTGGGCGGACGGCAGCCCGTACGCGCAGCACCACAAGCTGATCTCGGTGGACGGCGCCGCCTTCTACATCGGCTCGAAGAACCTCTACCCGGCGTGGCTGCAGGACTTCGGGTACGTGGTGGAGAGCCCGGCCGCGGCCGCGCGGCTGGACGCCGACCTGATCGCCCCGCAGTGGCAGCACTCGAAGCACGCCGCCACCTTCGACTACGAGCGGGGCGTCTGCCAGGGCTGAGCCCCGCACGGCTGAATCCCAGCGGCCGAGTTCGCAAGGCTGCATCCCGCAGGGCCGGGTCCGGTGCGTCGCGCCGGGCCCGGCCCTCGCCCGTACCCGGCCGGTCAGTGGTGGAAGGCGGTACGTTCCGCGGCCGCGGCGGGGGACCCGGCCGTGAGGTGGGCCAGGGCGCGGCGCATGTCGGCGGCCAGCAGGGCGGTCTGGTCGCGGCTGATGCCGTGCCGGATCAGGATCCGCTGGATGACGGTCGTCTCGCGGTCGGCGGGCAGCGGGTACGAGGGCACCTGCCAGCCCCGCATCCGCAGCTGGTCGGAGAGGTCGTACAGGCTGAAGCCCGCGCCCTCCGGGTCGGTGAGCGTGTACGAGACCGCGGGCAGGGCGCCCTGTCCGTCGTAGAGCAGGGTGAAGGGGCCCATGGCGGCGATCTGTCCGGCCAGGTGGCGGGCGGTGTCGGCGCAGGCCTGGTGGACGCGGCGGTAGCCCTCCCGGCCGAGCCGCAGGAACAGGTAGTACTGGGCGATGATCTCGCCGCCCGGGCGGGAGAAGTTCAGGGCGAAGGTCGGCATGTCGCCGCCGAGGTAGCTGACCTTGAAGACGAGGTCCTCGGGGAGCCGGTCGGCGCTGCGCCAGACCACCCAGCCGACGCCCAGCGGGGCCAGCCCGTACTTGTGCCCGGACGTGTTGACGGAGACGACCCGGTCGAGCCGGAAGTCCCAGACCACCTCGGGGTGCAGGAAGGGTGCGACGAGTCCGCCGCTGGCCGCGTCGACGTGGATGGGGATGTCCCAGCCGTGCTCGGCCTGGATCCGGTCGAGGGCCTCGGCGATCTCCGCCACGGGCTCGTAGTCGCAGGTGTAGGTGACGCCGAGGATGGCGACGACGCCGATGGTGTTCTCGTCGGCGTACATGGCGATCTGATGGGCCCTCAGTCCCGTGGCGCCGGGTTCGAGCGGGATCTGGCGCAGTTCGACGTCGAAGTAGCGGGCGAACTTCTCCCAGCAGACCTGGACCGGGCCGCAGAGCAGGTTCGGACGGTCGGCGGACTGGCCGGCGGCCCGACGGGCCTCGCGCCAGCGCCACTTGAGGGCGAGGCCGCCCAGCATCGCGGCCTCGCTGGAGCCGGTGGTGGAGCAGCCGGTCGCCGCGGCCTCCGCGCCGACGGCGCGCGGGGCGTGCCACAGGTCGGCCAGGATGTTCACGCACCGCGACTCGATCTCGGCGGTCTGCGGGTACTCGTCCTTGTCGATCATGTTCTTGTCGATGCACTCGTTCATGAGCCGGTGCACCTCGTCCTCGGACCAGGTGGTGCAGAACGTGGCCAGGTTCTGGGCCGCGTTGCCGTCGAGCAGCAGCTCGTTGTGGATCATCGAGTAGACGGCCGGGGCGGGCGTGTGCCCGTCCGGCATCCGGTACTTGGGCAGGACGTGCTCGCTGAGTACGGAGGCGAAGACGTCGACGGTCGCGTCTTCGGTTCGCGGTGTGCGTGTCATGTGCAGTGCCATCATCCGAGTGAACCACTAGATACATTCACTTTCCGGGCATTTCCGCCAGAGCGGCATGGCTACCCCATCGCGCCAGGTTTCCCCTGTGAGGGGAGCCACTTCGACGCGCGTAGACGCGAGATTTTCCTGTGGATTGCCATTTTGACGGGAGGAATTCCACCCTCCGCTCACCGGCTCCCCGCGGGCGCGACAAGATCAGCAAAGTCGTTTTCCACGCAACATATCGGCGGATGTCCGGATCGCGGCCCGCCGCTCCCGCGCCGTTTCTCGTGGCCAGAACCTCACTGATAGTCATCGGTCGCACCATTCGACCGAACAAGGACCGTCATGTCTCAACTCACGCGCCGCCGCGCCCTGCTGGCCGGCGCCGGCACCCTCGCCGCCCTCGGAACCGTGGCCGCCGCCCGCGCCGGTGCGGCCCAGCCCCCGGCCCCCGCACCCGCCGCCGGCGCCCCCGCCGACCACTCCGGCCACGGCACCGCCGCGCAGCCCGCCGCCTTCGACGAGGTGTTCCAGGGCCGTCGCATCCAGGGCGCGCCCGACCCGCACGCCGGGCACGGGGGCCACCACGGAGTGGGCTACTCCGTCCAGGTCGACGGCCGGGAGCTGCACGTCATGCGCAACGCGGACGGCACCTGGATCAGCGTGGTCAACCACTACGAGACCTTCAAGACGCCCCGGGCCCTGGCCCGCGCCGCCGTCACCGAGCTCCAGGGCGCGGTTCTCGTACCGCTCCAGACCGTCTGAACACAGGGACCGATCCGATGACCATACGCAAGAACCAGGCCACCCTGACCGCGGACGAGAAGCGCAGCTTCGTCAACGCCGTGCTCGAACTCAAGCGCACCGGCGCGTACGACACCTTCGTCACCACGCACAACGGCTTCATCATGAGCGACACCGACTCCTCGGACCGGGTCGGCCACCGCTCCCCCTCCTTCCTGCCCTGGCACCGGCGCTTCCTGCTCGAATTCGAGCAGGCCCTCCAGGCCGTGGACGCCTCGGTCGCGCTGCCCTACTGGGACTGGACGGCCGACCGCACCTCCCGCTCCTCGCTGTGGGCGCCGGACTTCCTCGGCGGTACCGGCCGGGCCCGCGACGGGCAGGTGATCGACGGCCCGTTCGCGTACGCCCAGGGCAAGTGGGACATCAACGTCCGCGTCGACGGCCGCTCCTACCTGCGGCGCGCGCTCGGCACCTCGGTCGCGCAGCTGCCGACGCGCGCCGAGGTGGACGGCGTCCTCGCCATGTCCGTGTACGACACCGCCCCGTGGAACAGCGCCTCCGCGTCCGGTTTCCGCAACCACCTGGAGGGCTGGCGCGGGGTCAACCTGCACAACCGGGTGCACGTGTGGGTCGGCGGCCAGATGGCCACCGGCGTCTCCCCCAACGACCCGGTGTTCTGGCTGCACCACGCCTTCATCGACAAGCTGTGGGCGGACTGGCAGAAGCTGCACCCGCAGTCCGGCTACCTGCCCGCCGCCGGCACGCCGAACGTCGTCGATCTGGGTGACACCATGCGTCCGTGGAACGACGTGACCCCGGCCGACATGCTCGACCACACGAAGTTCTACACGTTCGACACCGCGGCCGGCTGACGGTCCCTCAGGGTCCTTCGACCCAGCGGTAGCAGAGCTCCGGGCGGCCCACCTGGCCGTAGCGCGGGGCGCGCACGGCGCGGTCGGTGTCCACCAGGTGCTCCAGGTAGCGCCGGGCGGTGATCCTCGAGATGCCGGCCGCCTCGGCGGCCGCGGCCGCGGTGACGCCCCCGTCCGCCGCCCCGCGCAGGATCCCGGCCACCCGGTCGAGGGTCGGGGCGCTCAGGCCCTTGGGCAGGGCGGCCGGCCGGGGGGTGCGCAGGGCGGCGAGGGCCCGGTCCACGTCGTCCTGGCCGCCCGCCTCGCCGGCCGCGGCGGTGCGGTACTCCGCGTACCGCTGGAGCCGGTCGCGCAGGGTCGGGAAGGCGAAGGGCTTCAGCACGTACTGCACGACGCCGAGCGAGACGCTCTCGCGGACCACGGCGAGGTCGCGGGCCGAGGTCACCGCGATCACGTCGATCCGGTGTCCGGCGGCGCGCAGGGCGCGGGCGAGCCCCAGCCCGTGCCCGTCGGGCAGGTACAGGTCGAGGAGGAGCAGGTCGACGGGGGTCCGTTCCAGGGCCCGGCGGGCCTCGGCCACGGTGTGGGCGGTGCCCGCGACGGTGAAACCGGGCACCCGTCCCACGTAGAGGGCGTGCGCGGCGGCCGCGACCGGGTCGTCCTCGACGACGAGCACCCGTACCGGGTCAGCGGTACGGGCAGGGCCCGGGGGCGGGGTGCGGCCCGGGGGCGGGACGGCGGTCATACCGGCCGCTCCGCACCCGGCACCCCGGGCCCGGGCGCCGCCGCCTGCGACGGAGGCGGCGGCGCCGACAGCGGCAGCGGCAGCGGCAGCGGCAGGCGTACGGTGAACGCGGCGCCGCCGCCCGCCGGTTCGGCCACCGTCACGGTCCCGCCGTGCCGGTGGGCCGCCTGCCGGACCAGCGCCAGCCCCAGGCCGCGGCCCGGGCCCTTGCCCGACCAGCCGCGCGCGAAGACGTCGGCCCCGGCGGGCAGGCCGGGCCCGTTGTCGGCGACGGTGAGCACCAGGGTGTCGCCGCGGCCGCGCGCGGTGACCTCCACCCGGGCGCCGGGGCTGCCGGTGACCGCGTCCACGGCGTTGTCCACGAGGTTCCCGAGGACCGTGACCAGGTCGCGGGAGGGAAGCAGCGCGGGCAGTGCCGGCAGCGCGCTGTCCGGGGTGACCACGAGCTCCACCCCCCGCTCGTGGGCCTGCGCGGCCTTGCCGAGGAGCAGCGCGGCGAGCACCGGCTCGTCGACCGCCGTCACCACCTGGTCGGTGAGGGCCTGGGCGAGCTCCAGTTCGGCGGTGGCGAACTCCACCGCCTCGTCGGTGCGCCCGAGTTCGATCAGCGAGACCACGGTGTGCAGGCGGTTCGCGGCCTCGTGGGCCTGCGAGCGCAGCGCCCGCGTGAAGCCCCTCTCGTGGTCCAGTTCCCCGGTCAGCGCCTGGAGTTCGGTGTGGTCGCGCAGGGTGACGACCGTGCCGCGGCGGCCGCCGCCCGCGACCGGCGAGGTGTTCACGACCAGCACCCGGTCGGCGGTCAGGTGGACCTCGTCCACCCGCGGCCCGTCCGCGAGCAGCGCCCCGGTCAGCGGTGCGGGCAGGCCCAGTTCCCCGGGGTTGCGTCCGAGGAGGTCGCCCTCGACGCCGAGCAGCGCGCGGCCGCCGTCGTTGACGAGCGAGATCCGGCGCCGGCCGTCGAGCATCAGCACCCCCTCGCGGACGGCGTGCAGGGTGGCCTGGTGGTAGTCGTGCATGCGGCTCAGCTCGGCGGCGTTCATCCCGTGGGTGTGGCGGCGCAGCCGGGCGTTGATCACGTACGTGCCGAGTCCGCCCAGCGCGAGGGCGCCCGCCGCGACCCAGGCCAGGGTGGCGAGGCGGCCGCCGAGCCGCTCGCTGACGGCCTGGACGGTGATCCCGGAGCTGACCAGGGCGGTGATGCGGCCGCCGTCGACCACGGGGGTGACCACCCGGATCGAGGGGCCGAGGGTGCCGGTGTACGTCTCGCTGAAGGTGTCGCCGCGCAGCGCGGGCGCGGTGTTGCCGAGGAAGCGCTCGCCGATGCGGCGCGGGTCGGGGTGGGTCCAGCGGAGCCCCGCCGGATCCATGATCGTGACGAAGTCCACGCCGGCGTCGGCCCGCACCCGTTCCGCGTACGGCTGGAGCGCGGCGGACGGGTCGGGTCCGCGTACGGCGGCCCGTACGGACGGGGAGTCGGCGACGGCCCGGGCGACCGCGCCGGCCTGCCGCTGGGCGGCCTCCACCGCCTGGTCCCGCGCGGCGGCGTAGCCGAACACGGCGCAGCCCGCGACGACCACCGCGACCAGCACGGCCTGCATCGCGAAGAGCTGACCGGCCAGGCTGCGCGGACGGGGGATACGGAACATGGCGTTCAGTGTGCACCGTGCCGTGAACTCAATGAACGCAAGGGTGACCGGGGTCACAGGCTGGTGGACAGTCTTCGGGACCCACCCCTCTCCTCCACATTCCACCTCAGGGAGCCACCGTGTCCGCACGCCGGGAGCGCAGCGCCAGCCGGGACAGAACGCACTACCTCTACCTCGCGGTGATCGCCGCGGTGGTGCTCGGCATCATCACCGGGTTCGCCGCGCCCGGCGTCGCCGTGGAGCTGAAGCCGCTCGGCACCGGCTTCGTGAACCTCATCAAAATGATGATCTCGCCGGTGATCTTCTGCACGATCGTGCTGGGCGTCGGATCGGTCCGCAAGGCGGCCAAGGTGGGCGCGGTAGGCGGCCTGGCCCTCGGCTACTTCATGGTCATGTCCACGGCCGCGCTGGCGATCGGCCTGCTCGTCGGCAACCTGCTGGAGCCGGGCAGCGGACTGCACCTGACGGAGGCCGTCAAGGAGGCGGGCGCGGCGCAGGCCAAGACCGGCGGGGCCGAGTCGACGGCGGACTTCCTGCTCGGGATCGTGCCGACCACGCTGGTGTCCGCCTTCACCGGGGGCGAGGTGCTCCAGACGCTGCTGGTGGCGCTGCTGTGCGGGTTCGCCCTGCAGGCGCTCGGGACGGCGGGCGAGCCGGTGCTGCGCGGAGTCGGGCACGTACAGAAGCTGGTCTTCCGGATCCTCGCCATGATCATGTGGGCGGCGCCGGTGGGTGCGTTCGGGGCGATCGCGGCGGTGGTCGGCGCGACCGGCATGGACGCGCTGAAGTCCCTGGCCGTCATCATGATCGGCTTCTACACGGCCTGTCTGCTCTTCGTCTTCGTGGTGCTGGGCACCCTGCTGCGGGTGTGCACCGGCATCAGCGTGTTCGCACTGCTGAAGTACCTGGGACGGGAGTTCCTGCTGATCCTGTCCACGTCGTCCTCGGAGTCGGCGCTGCCGCGGCTGATCGCGAAGATGGAGCACCTGGGCGTCTCCAAGCCGGTCACCGGCATCACGGTGCCGACCGGGTACTCCTTCAACCTGGACGGGACCGCGATCTATCTGACGATGGCCTCCCTGTTCGTCGCCGAGGCGATGGGCGACCCGCTGGCGCTCGGCGAGCAGGTCTCGCTGCTGCTGTTCATGATCGTGGCCTCGAAGGGCGCGGCCGGAGTGACCGGCGCGGGGCTGGCCACGCTGGCAGGCGGACTCCAGTCGCACCGGCCCGAACTGGTCGACGGGGTGGGCCTGATCGTGGGCATCGACCGCTTCATGAGCGAGGCGCGGGCGCTGACGAACTTCGCGGGCAACGCGGTCGCGACGGTCCTGATCGGGACCTGGACCAAGGAGTTCGACAAGGAGCGGGCGTCCGAGGTGCTGCTCGGCCGGCTGCCGTTCGACGAGCGCACCCTGCTCGACGACCACGGCGGTGCGGCGGACCCGGCCGGGTCCGGTGCGGTCGCCCCGGACGCCGGGGTCCCGCTCGCGAAGGTCCACGACACGGTGGCTCCGGACGCGGCGGGTCAGGACTCGGCGGTTCCGGAGCCCAGGCCGGCCGGGCACTGAGCGGGCCCGAGCGGGGTCAGAAGTATCCCGTCTCGCCGTCGATGAACTCGCGGATCGCGTCGAGGTGTCCGGCGTGCCGGGCCGTCTCCTCGATCATGTGGAACAGGATCCAGCGCAGGCTCGCCGCCGAGTCCTTGAAGTCGGGGTGCCGGCCGGTCTCGTCGAGGGAGCGGCCGGCGATGATCTCGTCGGTACGGGCGCACTGCCGCGCGTAGTCCTCGGCGAGCCGGGCGAGCGGGATCCCCTGGACGTGCATTTCGGAGTCCTCGGGACCCTCGAAGCCCGGCCCCTTGGCCTCGCCGCCGAGGAGCACCACCTCGAACCACAGGTGCTCGACCCAGCGCAGGTGGCCCAGCAGCCCGGCCGCGGTCATCAGCGGCGAGCCGGGCAGCACCGCGCGGTGCGCGTCGGCCTCGGAGAGGCCCTCGCACTTCCACCGCACGACGGCCCGCTGCATCTCCAGCCAGCCGGTCAGCTGGGTGCGCTCGTCGGCGGTGTACGGCGGCCGGATACGGGGAGGAGTCATGGCACCGGAGGCTACGCGGCGCCGGCCGGACGGGCATCCGAATTTCGGCAACGCCCGCCCGCGGCCGGACCGTTCGGGTCAGCGGACCTTCGGCGGGACCAGGAGGCGTTCGGCGCCGAGCGTGCTGCCGGTCTCCGGGTAGGAGGACAGGCGGCCGTCCGCCCACAGCACCAGCAGGTCGTCGGGGCGCCCGTTGGCCGTGTGGTTGCCGGCGGCGTTGAGCATCGCGGTCCGGCCCCAGGCCGAGGCGGGCTTGAGGACGGTGCCGGGGCGTATTCCGGCGGCGCCGACGTCGGGGTGGACGGTGCGCTTGCCGTCGGCCCAGCGGACCATGAGGTCCCACGCGCCGTTGGCTCCGGTGAAGTCGCCGCCGAGGAGCTGGGCGGCGTTCTTCCAGGTCGGGTTGGGCCCGTAGAGCATCTTCTCCCGGCTGAACCGCACGGTCGCGCTGACGTCGCTGTAGAGGCTGACCTCTCCGTCGGACCAGCGCACCACGAGGTCGTCGGGCCGGGCGCCCGCGCTCCAGCGGCCCGCGGCGATCTGGACGGCGTGCTTCCAGGTGGCGTTGGGCGCCTGGAGCCGGGTCTGGCGGCCGAGCTTGTTCGCGGCGCCGGCGTCGGCGTTCAGGGTGACCGAGCCGTCGGGCCAGCGGGCGATCAGGTCGCCCGTACCGCCACCGGTGAACTCGCCGCCGGTGAGGGTGACGGCCTTGGCCCAGACGGTGTTCGGGGCGGCCAGGCGGGTTTCGCCGGTGTAGCCGCCGCGGCCGTCGCCGGTGTAGAGGGTGACTTCGCCGTCGGTCCACACCGTGATCAGGTCGGCCTTGCCGTCGCCGGTGTACTCGCCGGAGACCAGGTGTCGGGCGTGCGCCCAGGTCTCGCCGCCGCCCAGCACGTCGGGCAGCTTCGGCTTGACGGTGGGGGCGCGGTCCGCGACGGCGGCGTCGTACAGGTCGAAGACCTCGGCGTCGTAGAGCGGGCTGAAGGAGACGGCGTCGTCGTTGTTCAGGAGGCCGCCGCCGTTCCAGCCGCCGAGGTTGCCGACCAGGTCGCCGGTGCGGGTCCGCTCGTCGTAGTTCATCAGGAACGGGCTGCCGGAGGTGCCGCCGTAGTAGCCGGCGCAGGCGAAGCGCAGTTGCTTGTAGCCGGTCAGGCGGGTGGTCGTGGTGCGGCACTTGACGGCCTTGTCGGCCGGGGCGCTGCGGCTGTTCGGGTAGCCGATCACGGTGACGGGGACGGCGTAGCCGGGGGTGCGGGTCAGCTTGTTGCCGCCGGTGAGCTGCTGGATCTGCCGGCCGGCCGGGTTCGCCTTCACCGTGGCGAAGGCGAAGTCCAGGTCGGAGCCGGGCCCCTGGGCGGTGTGCCGGTTGTCGCGGAAGGCCCGGTCGACGGCCCAGATGCCGTACGGCTGGGCGCCCGCCGCCACCCCGGTGCGGTACTGCGGCACGAAGGCGGTCTTGGTGCCGAGGGAGCAGTGGGCGGCGGTGACGATCAGGTTGCCCTTGGGGCTCTGCACGACGCTGGCCGTGCAGCTGTGCGTGGCGAGGGCGCTGTCCACGTAGTAGAGGACGCCCACGGCGGGCGATCCCGCGTACGTGGCGGCCGCGGGCACCCCGGCGTACGGGGCACGGGCCGGGCCGCTGCCGGGCCGCGGGGCGGACCGTACGGCGGCTCCCGCGGCGGGGGTGGCGGTGGCCATCCGCTCGGGGGTCCAGAAGCGGGCCGCGTCGGCACTGGTCCAGTCGGCGGCCGAGGCCGGGACAGATGTCGAGACCGAGGCCGGTGCCGGTACCGGTGGTGCGGCTGCGGCGGCGGCTGCGGCGGCCGGCGCCGCGGGGACGGTGATCAGGGCGGCGCCTGCCACCGCGGCAAGGGCTCGCGCCCGTCGAGAGCTACCCACAACGGCCTTTCTGCCATGGAAAGGGCGCATGCGAGCGGTCGGCCGGGCCGACGCAGCTCGGAAATCCCCCCGGATAAGATCGCGGCACGTGGACGGCGTGGTCGGTGCTGTCCGTACGAGCCAGAGGATCACACCTTATGTCACGTATACGCCGCAGCTGCGTGAGCCTGGCCACCCCGGTGCTGCTGGTGCTCGCGGCCGCTCCGGCGCAGGCCGGCACCGGCGGCCTGGACGTGAGCCCCGGGTCGGTCCAACGCGGCGAGCGGGTGTCCCTGTACACCCTCAACCCCGACCTGCTGCACCACGCCGACGGGGACGACGGGGTCACGGTCGTCTCCCCCGTGTTCGACGGGGAGGTCCGGCTGATGCCCGCCGGGAAGGTGAGCTGGGCCGCGAAGGCGCGGGTGCGGTGCGACGCGAAGCCGGGCACGTACGCGGTCTCCTTCGGCAAGCCGGTCGAGTTCGACGGGAAGCCCGTCGTGGGCCGGCTGACGGTACGGGCGGACACCGCGGGGACCCCCCGCGGTTGCGCCCGGCCCCGCGCGGCCGCCGACTCCTCGGGGGCGGGCGCGCTCGCACTGACCGGCGGGGCGGCGGCGGCCCTCGCCGTGGTGGGCGCCCTGACCTGGATCGCCCTGCGCCGCCGCAGCGCCCGCCACTGACCCGGCCGCCGCACCGCGGCCGGTCTCGACGCGGACCGGCCGCCGGCCCGGGCCGCCGGAGCGGCCGCGGTGTGCGGGCCGCCGCGGGCTCAGCCGGCGGTGCGGCGGACCGTCGCCCGGACGGGTGTGGCCGGCTGGAGGGTCAGGCCGGTGAACGGCCGGGGCGTGCCGGGGTCGGTGTCCAGGCGCAGCCGCTGGGCGAGGACGGCGAGCAACAGGACGCCGGGTTCAGTGCGGGTCGAGGAGCGCCGCGTAGCGGGCCAGGTCGATGTTTCCGCCGCTGACGAGGACTCCGACGCGGCGGCCGCGCAGCTCTTCGGCGTGCCGGCGCAGGGCTGCCAGGCCGAGGCAGCCGGTGGGTTCCACGACCAGTTTCAGGTAGGTGGCGAACAGCCGCATCGCGTCGACGAGTTCGGCGTCGGTCGCGGTGACCGCGGTCGGCGCCGCGTCCCGCAGGATCCGGAAGGTGAGTTCCCCCAGGTGCTGGGTCTGGGCGCCGTCGGCGATGGTCTGCGGGGTGTCGATGTGCACGATGCGGCCTTCGCGCAGCGACCGCCGGCCGTCGTCGCCCGCCTCGGGTTCCACTCCGTACAGGCGGCAGCCCGGCGACAGGGCGCGGGCGGCGAGTGCCGTTCCGGAGAGCAGCCCGCCACCGCCGAGCGGGACGAAGAGCGCGTCGAGTTCGCCCTCCTCCTCGAAGAGTTCCCTGGCCGCGGTGCCCTGTCCGGCGATGATGTGCGGGTGGTCGTAGGGCGGGATCAGGGTCAGCCCGTCCTTCTCGGCGAGCGCCCGGCCGATCTCCTCGCGGTCCTCGGTGTAGCGGTCGTAGGTGACGACCCGGCCGCCGTATCCGCGGGTCGCGGCCACCTTCGCGGCGGGGGCGTCGTGGGGCATCACGATGGTGGCGGGGATGCCGAGCAGCTGCGCGGACAGGGAGACGGCCTGGGCGTGGTTGCCGGACGAGTAGGCCACGACGCCGGCGGCGCGCTGCGCGGGCGAGAACCGGGACAGCGCGTTGTAGGCGCCTCGGAACTTGAAGGCGCCCATGCGCTGGAGGTTCTCGCACTTGAACAGCACCTCGACGCCGAGCTGTTCGTCGATGAGCCGGGAGCGCAGCACGGGGGTGCGGTGCGCGACCCCCTCGATGCGGGCGGCGGCCGACACCACGTCCTCGTAGCGGGGAAGCGTGAGGGGGTCGGGCCGGGTGGTGGGGGTGGTCGGATCGGGAAGCTCGGTCATGTGCGGCCCTTCCGGGTAGGGGGTGTCCCTGGCCTTCGCACATTACCGTGGCCGGCTCGCCAGTCCTTCGGGTTTATCGCCCGCGGCCGGGCAACCGATTGCGCGGTGGCCGTGGTCTAGGGGGCGAAGGGGGTGCGAGATGAAAGCCGATGAAGAGGCGGAGTTCCAGCAGTTCGTCAGCGGCCGGTGGAGCCATCTGGTGCGCACGGCGTATCTGCTGACGGGTGACCGGCACGACGCGGAGGATCTGACGCAGACCGCGCTGGCGAAGGCGTACCGGTCCTGGCGCCGGGTGCGGCGCAGCGACAGCCCGGAGGCCTATGTCCGGCGGATGCTGGTGACCTGCAACAGCGACCGGTTCCGCAAACGCCGGGTGCAGGAGCGGCTGACGGCCGCGCCGCCGGAGACGAGCGCGGGCGATCCGGCAACGGCGTGGATCGACGAGCGGAACGTCCTGATGTCCGCTCTGGCCACGCTGCCGCCGCGGCAGCGGGCCGTGGTGGTGATGCGGTATTGGGAGGACCTCCCGGAAGGGGAGGTCGCGCAGGTCCTGGGGTGCGCCCCGGGGACCGTGAAGAGCCAGGCGTCGAAGGCGCTGGCGAAACTCCGGGTGTTCCCCGGGCTGGCCCAGATCCTCGACGGATCTGCTGTGGCGACGATGGAGCAGGGGGCTTCGCGATGACGGACACGGGCGAGCGGTACGGAGAAGGACGGCACGGCGCGGGACGCCCTGGCGCGGGGGGTGACGCCCCGGGACGGGACGGCAGCGGCCCGCCGGGGCCCGAGCTCAGCAGGCTGGAGGCGAACCTGCGGGACCTGCTGGCCGAGGACGCGGCGGAGGTGCGGCCCGCACCGGCGCCGTATCCGGCGATCGTGCGGCAGGGGCGCCAGGAGCGGCAGCGCCGGCTGGCCGCCACGGGGGCGGCCCTGATGGTGCTGACCGTGGTACCGGCGGCGGCGTACGCGTTCGCCGCGGGCGGGTCGTCGGACTCGGCGGCGAAGGGCGGGGTGGCCGCGGCGCCCCGGCAGTCGGCGCCGGCGAAGCCCAGCCCCGCGCCGACCGGCTCGGCGGGCCCGGCCACGCCCGGGCAGCTCGCCGACGGGATCACGATGGCGCAGGCCGCCAAGGGTCTGGAGGGCTGCCTGGGATTCGGGCGGACTCACGACCCCAGGGCGGGCGCGGGCGGCGGGAAGCCGGCGCCCGACCTCGGCAAGGCGGGCGAGTACCGGATCCTGCTGGCGCACCGGAGCGCGGGGAATGCCAACTCGCCCGGTGACGGGCGGTACATCGTGGCGGTCAAGGACAAGCCGCAGCAGACGCGGCTGATCTGTCACCTCAAGGAGGGGAAGCCGAGCGGTATCAACATCTCGACCGGATCGGACGCGACCCCGGACAGCGGACCCGTCGTCCCGGACATGAACGGCGGCAAGCTCTTCCTCCAGAGCTTCACCCCGGGCGAGCCGTGGGTGTTCCCGTTCCGCTGGGGCAGCATCGGCACGGTCGATCCGAAGGTCGCGAAGGTGACCGTGAGCTATGGCGGTGCGACCGTCGACGCCGCGATAGACCACGGCTGGTTCGCCGCCACCGGCATCCTGGAGCGCGCGGTCACCAAGACCCCGCACATCGTCGGATACGACGCCCAGGGCAAGCAGGTCTACGACTCAGACCGGGACCGGCAGTACCAGAAGGAGGTCTCGTAGTCGGGTGTCTCCCCCGCCGGCGGCGGGTCCTGGGCCGTTGATGTGTCTGGGCGCCACCCCCGTGGGCGCCGAGACACATCACGGCGTGCGGCCGCAGGCCGCAACCGGCCGCCGCACCTCTCCATCTAGTCAACTAGACGGGACAGCCGAAACTTACGCCAGCACCCTGAAGCGTTGTCAAGCCCAATAGACAGGCCACCCCCCGCCCGCGCTCCGTTCCGTCTAGTCGAGTAGATTTGCTCGCGGCACGGCGGACCCGCCGCCGCCGCAGCCGCGCACGGAGGAGGGCACCCCGCGATGACCGAGCGACCTCCCTGCGACCGGCCCGCCATCGCGCGCAAGCTCGGCCACCTGATCGAAACCCTGCATCCCGAGAACCGCGGCCCGTACACGTACCAGGAGATCGCCGATCTCATCCGGCAGCGGGCCGGGGACGGCGACCCGACCGTCTCGCACGGCACCATCCAGTCCATCCGGACCGGGAAGGTGACCAACCCGAGCGTGGACTCGCTGCGCGCCCTCGCCTCCTTCTTCGGAGTGCCGCCGAGCTACTTCCTCGACGACGCCGTCTCCGACGCCGTGGACCAGCGGATCCGTGAGATCAAGGAGAGCGTCGAGCGCGCCGGCGCCGGTGACGAACTCGCCAAGGCGCTGGAGGACCAGGAGGTCCGCGCGGTCGCCTTCCGCCTGAGCGGACTGTCCGCGCGGTCGCTGCGCGGCATCAAGGGCATCGTGGAGGGGTTCCGGCAGGCCGAGGGGCTTCCCGAGGTCGAAGGACGCAAGCGGCGGCGCCGCCCGGAGTGACATTTCGGGCCCCTCGCCCCCTCGCCCTCGGCACGCTCCCCCACGGGGACTAGTGTGTGGTCGCAGGCGCTGCCGAGCTCGGCCTGCGCGGCGGCGGAACACCCCGCCGATGGCCGGAGGGATGGGGCAGAGCGGGAATGTGGCGGTGGGGACGTCGGCGCCGGACATGTGCCGCCCTCGCGAACGGCCTGGAGATACCGCAGCCGTTCGACCTCGGCGCGTTCTGCGACCTGATCGCCGAACAGCGCGGGCGGCCGCTGGTGCTGCTTCCCCTGGAGGGGCCCGGCAGCGAGGACCTGCCGTGCGGGGTCTGGCTCGGCCTCGACACCGCCGACCTGGTCTTCTACGACGCCACCGCGCCGGACATCCTGCGGGTGCACATCGTGCTCCACGAGATCGCCCACATGCTGCTCGGGCACGTCGCCCCCGAACTGGACCTGTCCGAGGACCCCACCAAAGAGGAACTCGACACCGCCGCCGCCCACTTCGGCCGCCTGCTGGCCCGAGCCGACGGCGCCATCGACGGCGCGGACCGCCCCGACCTCCCGATCGCCGGGATCGTACGGGCCGAGTCCGCCCGGATCCGGGCCGCGGCCGCCGCCGCCCGCCCCTCCGACGCCGAACTCGGCCTGTCCGCCGACCGGATCGTGCACCTCCTCGGCCGCACCAAGTACTCCAGCCGCGAGGAGCAGGAGGCCGAGACCGTCGCCACCCTCATCCTGGAACGGGCCAGCCGGCGCAGCGAGATCGAGGCCACCTCCGACGACGCCGCAGAAGTACTCAACCGCCTCAACGACACCTTCGGCCACCCGGTACGGAACGAATGAACACCTTCAAACTCGTCATCGCCGTCCTGCTGTGGATCGTGACGTTCTGGCGTCTGCCGGCCGCGGTCCGGCGGCCCCAACAGCGTTCGACGTGGTTGGCGTTCACCGGTCTGGCGATCGCGACCACCATCGCGATCCCGCCGATCGCCCTGGCCATCGACACGGGCACCGGGATCAACGACCTCTGCGTGCTGATCAAGAACGTGATCGGGGTCGGCGCCTGCGCGGCGGTCCTCGACCTCGTCATCGCCATGGCCCGGCCCGATCTGCTGCGCAGGTCACGCCGGTTCATCGCGGCCGGCAGCGCCGCCGCGGCGACCCTGCTGACCGTGCTGTTCCTCCAGGTGCCGCGGCAGGTGCGGGTGGACAACTTCTACGAGGGCCACGCGGCCTCCCACGCGGCGACCGGGTACTGCCTGACCTTCGTGGCGTATCTGGCCCTGGCCACCGCCTTCGGCTCGTGGCTCTGCCTGGGCTACGGGCGCAAGTCGGGCCGCAGCTTCCTCCGCGCCGGCCTGCAGATCCTCGGCTTCGGCCTCGCGGTCGGCACCGTGTACAGCCTGTTCCGCACCAGCCACCTGTCCGCCCGGCTGCTGGACCTGCCGTTCCCGATGGCCGAGGCCACGGCCCAGTACACCGCCGACACCATCGAGTACGCCGCGATCTTCCTGATCATCATCGGCAACTCCCTGGCCCCGCTGGGCGCGCTGGTGCGCGCCGGACGCGACTGGCGCAGCCTGCGGGCGATCCGGCCGCTGTGGACCTCGCTCACCTCGGCCGTGCCGGACATCGTGCTCGGCACCCGGGTGCGGCGCGGCCCGCGGATCCGGCTGCACCGGGTGGTGATCGAGATCCGGGACGCGGCCCTCGTGCTCTCCCCGTACGCTGACGCCGGCACCCGCGAGCGCGCCCGGGCCGCCGCCCGGCGGACGGGGCTGGCCGGCGAGGCGCTGGAGACCGCGGCGCAGGCGCTGTGGTTGCGCGCCGCGGCCGAGGCCCGGGCCCGCGGCGCGGCGCCCGCCCCGGCCGAGGAGCCCGCCGCCCAGGCCTCGGACGGTCTGGACTTCGAGGCGGAGGTGGCGCGGCTGCGGCAGCTCACGGCGTTCTACCACTCGCCGGCCGCCGAGGCCTTCGCCGCCGGAATCCACGAGGAGCCCGGCGCCGAAGCCGGGGCCGGCGCCACGGCAGCCGGAGCCGCAGCGGACCGGGCGGGGCTCGTATGAACACGGCGGCCGTGCGGATCACCGACGTGCTGGAACCCAAGAACTGGCTGATCGTGGTGACGCTGCTGATCGGCTGGCACGCGGACGGATGGGCCGGGGTCGGCTGGGGACTGGTGGCCGGAGTGTTCTGCGCCGTGCTGCCCGCGCTGTGGATCGCCTGGGGCCGGCGCAAGGGCTGGTGGGGCGACCGGCACGTGCGACGGCGCCAGGACCGGCTGGTCGTGCTCCCGGGGATCCTGGCCTCGGTGGCCGCCGGGATCTGCCTGATCGTGCTGCTCGACGGGCCCTTCGAACTGGTCGCCCTGATCGCCGCGATGCTGGTCGCGCTGGTGGTCTTCCTGGGCGTCACCACCGTATGGAAGATCTCGTTCCATACGGCGGTTCCGGCCGGGGCGATCACGGTGGCGGCCGTGGCCTTCGGGGCCTGGGCGCTGGTCGCGGTCCCGCTGCTCGCCTTGATCGGCTGGTCCCGGGTGGTGCTGCGGGACCACACCCCGGCTCAGGTCTGCGCGGGAGCCCTGCTGGGCGCCCCGATCGCCGGCTTCGTCTTCACGGGACTGAACTGAGCCGACCGCTCGGGATCAGGGGGTGAACACCTGGTCCAGGGTGTCGATGGCGGCGTCGGCGCCGAGGTGGTACTTGAAGACCAGACCCGAGTTGGGGTGGGCCTCCAGCCAGTCCAGGAACTCCTGGACGCCGATCTTCTGGTTCTCGGTGCTCGTCACGATCGGGTTGGTGACGGTGATGTGCGCGGCCTGGTCGAGCGGGATGAAGGTCTCCACGCCGATCGTCTCGAACGGGGCGCCGTCCGAGTCGGGGGTGCCGCAGCCCCAGTTGCCGTGCTTGACGATGAGGCTGAGGAAGCCGCCCTCGGGGGTGTAGCGGTAGACCGCGATCTCGTCCGGCGAGATCGGCATCTTGTGGTCGCAGGTCGCGCCGGGGGCGGGGGCCTTCGTCTCGGCCGGCTTGGGGGCGGACGGCGCGGGCTTCTTCGCCGGCGTCTTCGCGGGCCCCGGCGTCGCCTTGGCGGAAGCGGTGGCGGGCGTGGCGGGCGTGCCGGGCGTGGCCGGGGCGGTGGTGGCGGTCCCGGCGCCGGGAGCGCCGGGTCCGGCGGGCGGCTGGGCGTTGTCCTCGCCGTTGTCGCAGGCGGTGAGCGCGAGGGCGCCGCACAGGGCCAGGGCGGCGGCAAGGGTGCGTCTGTGAGCCATGTTCCGTCTCCTCCGTGATGAGTCGGCGCAAACGTAGCGTGCCCGGAACTCGATGGAGAACGGCCGGATCCCGTTCGTCACACAGCCGGGATCACGCTGTTGCCCCGTGCGGAAATCAGCCGCCCGGCACGGATCCCAGCAGCACGCTGCCGAGCGGGGTGATGGTGTGCAGGACCGCTCCGCCGCGCCGGTTGGTGGTGATCAGGTTGGCGTTGCGCAGCACGGTCGCGTGCTGGCTCGCGGCGGCCGGGGTGACCCCGAGCCGGCGGGCCAGTTCGGTGGTGTTGCAGCCGTGCACGGTGGCGCGCAGCGCGGCCGCGCGGGTGCGGCCGAGGAGGGCGCCGAGTGCCTGCTCGGGCGGCCCGCCGGCGTCCCACAGCCGGGCCGCGGACGCCGGGTCGGTGACGGTCGGGACGAGCAGGACGGGGGTGGCCTGCTCGTCGAAGGGGTCCTGGAGCAGTTGGACTTCGCGCCACGTGAACACCGTCGGTACGAGGAGCAGGCCGCGCCCGCCCAGGTGCACGTCGGCGTCCCGCGGGAAGGCCACCTCCAGGACCGGCGGCCGCCAGCGCGCCAGCGGTACGCACAGGGTCTCCAGCACCCGTTCGACGCCGCCGTCGAGGAGGGTGCGGGCGAAGTCGGAGCGTACGGCGTCCAGGTGGGCGCCCGCCCGGCTCCAGTAGGGGGCGACGGTGGTGCCGTGGCAGGCCTTGAGGGCGTGGGCGACCTGCTCCCGCACCTCGCGCTCACCGTCGGCGAACCGGCGCGCCCAGGCGGCGTGCCGCGGGGCGAAGCGGACGTCTTCGAGTTCCTTGCGCATCCGCTCGGCGGGCACGGCCATCAGGTTGTCCACGGCCTCGTCGATGTCTTCGGTGTCCCCGGCGAGCGTGAAGAAGTCCAGCCCGGGGCTCGCCTGCGGCATCAGTGCCAGCAGCGGGCGGACCTCCGCGCCGAGCTTGCGCACCACCGAGGCGCGCCAGGGGTGGAACGGCACGGCGCGGTCGGGGCACCCGAGCATGGCCAGGCCGTGGTAGGTCTCGGCGGCGGCGCCCGCGGTGGTGCCGACCCGGGTGCGGGACAGGTCCTCCGCCGTGAAATGGATCCGTATCACCCTGGTCTCCCCGTGGGTTCTTGATCCCTGAGTGTGAGGCCCCGGAGCGCGCCCGTCTACGGGGGATTCAGCCCAGGCTTAAGGGGGCTGTGCGGGGGCCGGCGGCGGGCGCATGGTGGTCACCGGCGCGAGCGCGCCGGCCTGACGGGACCGCTGCCCGCCCCACGGGGGTGGGCGGGCGGCGGTCCGGACCGACACGTCCGGGAATGGCCGATTCCGCCCAAGTGACCTGCACGGCAAGGGTTTTCCCTGCTTCCCATCCCCGGCACCGGTCTGACATCTTGCGTTCACCCCTTTATTCACACGGCCCGGCGGCGTCTCGGCACCCCCGGGCTTTCGGAGGACGCATTGATACCCCACATATTCAGTCGGCTTCGAACCTCTGCCGTGGCGGTCACCGCCCTGGGCGCCTCGCTGGCCCTCGCGAACCCCGCCGCGTTCGCGGACACCGCCCCGCTGGCCCCGGCCGCGGCCGCGCCGATGGCCCGTTCCGCCGCGGCGCCCACGGCCGGCTGGGCCGCCGGCACCCGCGCCTACCTGGTCATCACCGCCCCCGGTGACACCACGGCCGTCCGTACCGCGATCACGAACAACAGCGGCACGGTCTTCGCGAGCTACGACGCGATCGGCGTGATCGTCGCCCACTCCGCGTCCGCGGGCTTCGCGGCCACGCTGCGCGGCGTCAGCGGTGTGCAGCAGGTCGGCGCGACCCGTACCTCCGACGTCCCGGCGGACGCGTACAACCCGGCGCTGCCGGCGAACCCCGCGCAGTCGGCGACCACCCTCACCGAGTCCAACCGCTGGGACATGACCCAGATCAAGGCCGACCAGGCCTGGGCCGTGACCACCGGTTCCGCCTCGGTCAAGGTCGGCATCCTCGACACGGGCGTGGACGACCAGCACCAGGACATCGCCCCGAACTTCAACGCGGCCGACTCGGCGTCCTGCGCCTACGGCAAGGCGGACACCCGCGCGGGCGCCTGGCGTGACGTCGGCACCCACGGCACGCACGTCGCGGGCACCGTCGCCGCCTCCAAGAACGGCAAGGGCGTCATCGGTGTCGCGCCCGGCGTGAAGATCTCCTCGGTCCGCATCGCCGAGCCGGGCAGCAGCCTCTTCTTCGCCGAGAACACCGTCTGCGGCTTCATGTGGGCCGGTGACCACGGCTTCAAGGTCACCAACAACAGCTACTACACCGACCCGTGGCAGTTCAACTGCCCGGACAACGTGGACCAGGCCGCCATCATCGAGGGTGTCCGCCGCGCCCAGGCGTACGCCGAGGGCAAGGGCTCGCTCCAGGTCGCCGCCGCCGGCAACAGCAACCTCGACCTGGCGAACAAGACCACGGACACCGAGTCCCCCAACGACTCGACCCCGGTCACCCGCACCATCACCAACGCCTGCCTCGACATCCCGACCGAGCTGCCCGGCGTCGTGACGGTCGCCGCCATGGGCAACGGCAACGTGAAGGCCTCGTACTCGAACTACGGCAACGGGGTCATCGACATCGCGGCCCCCGGCGGCGACGGCGCCTCCGGTGTCTACTCCACCCTCCCGGGCGGCAAGTACGGCAACATGAACGGCACCTCGATGGCGTCCCCGCACGTCGCCGGTGTCGCCGCGCTCATCGCCAGCGTGAACCCGACGTTCACCCCGGCGGACATCCGTGCGGCCCTGGGCACCCAGGCCAACGACACCGCGTGCCCGTCCGACACCCGCTGCAAGGGCACCACGACGAAGAACGGCTTCTTCGGCGAGGGCCAGACCGACGCGCTGAAGGCGGTCGGCGGCAGCACCCCGCCCCCCGGCAAGTACTTCGAGACGACCACGGACGTGACCGTCGCGGACAACGCCACGGTCGAGAGCCCGATCGCGGTCACCGGTGTCACGGGCAACGCCCCGGCCACCCTCAAGGTGGGCGTGGACATCAAGCACACCTACCGCGGTGACCTGGTGGTCTCGCTGGTCGCCCCGGACGGCTCCGTGTACCTGCTGGAGGACTTCGCCAACAGCGACAGCGCGGACAACGTGGCCAAGACGTACACCGTGAACGCCTCCTCCGAGGTCGCCAACGGCACGTGGAAGCTGCGCGTCCAGGACATCGCCTCGCAGGACACCGGCAAGATCGACGCCTGGAACCTGACCTTCTAGGTCAGGTCCGCCCCCCACAGGCCGCACCGCACACCCCCCACAGCACCGCCCCTGGTACCCGCCCTTGTCGGCCGGGTCCCGGGGGCGGTGTCTTTGCACGGGCGGTCGATCTCCCCACGTGCGCCGACGGAGGCCGCCCCGCCCGCCGTACGCAGCAGCGGACGGCCTGGTACTTCGGTCGGGAGCGGTGGGCCTCAGGGGTGACGGAGGCGGCGGAATCGGTCATCTCACGGTCCCCACCCCGGGGTTGGGGGCCGGCCGGGCGCGGGCGGCGGCCGGGTTCGCCTAGCCTCGTGTCATGAATAGCAGCAACGACACCGTCCGGCTCGGCGGCCTGGAACTGCTCCGCGCCATCATCGAGGGCCGGATCCCGCAGCCCCCGATGTCGCACACGCTCGGCTTCCGACTGGTTTCCGCCGAACCCGGCACGGCGGTCTTCGAGGGCGAGACCGGCGAATACCTCTACAACCCGATGGGGACCGTGCACGGCGGATACTTCGCCACGCTCCTGGACTCGGCGCTCGGCTGCGCGGTCCTCTCCCGGCTGCCCGCGGGCACGGGCTACACGACGGCCCAGCTCAACGTGAACCTGATCCGCCCGGCCACCGCCGCGACGGGCAAGCTCCGGGCCATCGGCACCTCGATCCACGTGGGCCGCACGATCGGCATCGCCGAGGCCCAGCTGATCGGCATCGAGGACGGCAAGCTTTACGCGCACGCCACCACGACCTGCGCGATCTTCCCCGCTGCCGCTGACGCCGCCTCCTCCTGAGACCGGGGGCTGCCGAGACCGGCGGCTCCGGAGTCCGACCGCCCTGAGGCCGACCGCTCCTGGGTCCGACGGCTCACGGCTCCGAGCCCTCTCCCACCCGTCCGCCCCCACCCCGCCCAGCCGGGTGCCGCCTCAGGCGCCCGGCCGGGCGCGCGCGCCGGCGCGGGTGCGGCCCGCGGACGGCGCCCGTCTCGGGTGCCTGCGCAGGTACTCCTCCTCCAGCACGGCCATCCGCCGGCTGTGGGTCTCCAGAGCCTCGTCGGAGCCGTGCAGCAGGGTCTCGTGCCGGGTCCGGTGGATCGCCTCCAGCTCCTTGATCAACCGGTCCTCCGCGAGCTCTTCCGGTGGTACGCCTTCGTAGTGGGCGGGCATCGCCGACTCCTCCCGGGATCCGTCTCCCCGCTCCAAGTCTGTCCCTCCGGTACGGGCCCGGCCATCCGGGCCGCACCGGCGGCCCGCTAGCGTGTGCGACGCCCGGAAGAGGATGCGACGGATCCGCATGCGAAAAGTGCGGCGGTTTTCTGTTATCGGGCGGGCGCCCTGGGGTCTCCCAGGTGTTGGGCAACATCGTCGTCCGGACAGGCAGGGTTGATCGGAACATGGGTACGCAGCAGGGAACGGCACTGGTCGTGGCCGCGCAGAGCGGCGACATGCGGGCACAGGACGCGCTCGTCGCCTCCTACCTTCCGCTGGTCTACAACGTGGTCGGGCGGGCCCTGAACGGGCATGCCGACACCGACGACGTGGTGCAGGACACCATGCTGCGGGCCCTGGACGGCCTGGGCGGCCTGCGGACCCCGGAGAGCTTCCGGTCCTGGCTCGTGGCCATCGCCATGAACCGGGTACGGGCCCACTGGCAGGACCGCCAGGCCCGCCAGGCGGCCACCGGCGCGGCCCCGCTGGACACCGCGTACGACGTCGCCGACCCGGGCGCGGACTTCGTGGACCTGACCGCGGTCCGGCTGAACCTGTCCGGCCAGCGGCTGGAGACGGCCGAGGCCACCCGCTGGCTGGAGCCCGAGGACCAGGCGCTGCTGTCCCTGTGGTGGCTGGAGTGCGCCGGCGAGCTGACCCGGCAGGAGGTGGCGGCGGCGCTGGAGCTGTCCCCGCAGCACGCCGCGGTGCGGGTGCAGCGGATGAAGGCGCAGCTGGAGTCGGCGCGGGTGGTGGTACGGGCCGTGCAGGCGCAGCCGCCGTGCCAGGCGCTGCACACGGGCCTGGAGACCTGGGACGGCGCCCCGAGCGCGCTGTGGCGCAAGCGAATAGCCCGGCACGCCCGGGACTGCGTCCGCTGTTCGGGGCTGTGGAGCGGCATGTACCCGGCCGAGGGTCTGCTGGCGGGTCTGGCGCTGCTGGCTCCGACGGCCGCGCTGCTCGCCGCGACCCGCGAGTCGGCCGCCGCGGGCCTGACCTCGGTGGCGTACGGGACTCCCGCTCCGGCGGGCGGCGGGCTCGCGGGGGGATCCCGGGTGGCGCGGCGCCGGAGCCGGCAGCGGCACGGCCGTCGCCGTGCGGTCGCGGCCGGGGCGGTCGCGGTGGTCGCGGTGTCGGGCGGCGCCTTCTACCTGTTCGGCGGGGACGGCGGCGACGGCGCGGACCGGGCCCGGCCGCTCGCCGCTCCGGCCTCGCCCGCGGCGACCCTGTCGCAGTCACCCTCGCCCAGCGCGTCCGCCTCGCCGTCCGCGTCGGCGAAGCCGTCCGCTTCACCTTCGCCGAGCGTGACCCGGTCGCCCAGCCCGTCGGCGACGACCCGCAAGCCGACGCCGACGCCGAAGCCCACGAAGGCGGCGCCGAAGCCGAGACCGTCGGCCACCCGTGCGACCGGCGGCAGCGGGGGCGCGTCCGGCACCGCCGGGCAGGTCGTCGCCCTGGTCAACAAGGAGCGGGCGGCGGCCGGCTGCGGCCCGCTGACCTCGAACTCGAAGCTCGCGGCGGCCGCTCAGGGGCATTCGGACGACATGGCGGCCCGCGACTACTTCGACCACACGAACCCGGACGGTGACGGGCCCGGCGAGCGCATCACGGCCGCGGGCTACCGCTGGTCGACGTACGGCGAGAACATCGCGCGGGGACAGCAGACCGCTTCGGACGTCATGAACTCGTGGATGAACAGCTCGGGCCACCGCGCGAACATCCTCAACTGTTCGTTCAAGGAGATCGGCGTGGGCATCCACCAGGGGTCGGGCGGCCCCTGGTGGACGCAGGCCTTCGGCGCGCGCTGACGGGGCCGCCCGCGGGACCGGGCCGGCGCGGCCCGTCCCGCAGCGGCGGGGCCGGTGTCAGACCTCCAGCTGGGCTTCGATGGCCTTCAGCTGGTGGCGGGCCATCGCAAGGTTGGCGCGTCCCTTGTCCAGGGCGAGGTAGAGGAAGAGGCCGTTGGCGCTGCGGCCCTTGAGCAGCCGGATCAGGTGGTACTGGCTGCCGAGGGTGATCAGGATGTCCTCGATCTCGTCGTTGAGCTTGAGCATCTCCATGGTGCGGACCTTGGCGCGCACCACGTCGGTGTTGCCCGCGGCGGCGAGGTTGAGGTCGAGTTCCTTGCCGCCGCCGACCATGCCGAGGGCCATGCCGCTGGTGTAGTCGACGAGGGCGGCACCGAGCGTGCCTTCGATGGTGGTCATCGCTTCTTTGAGAGCGGTTTCGGTGTTCGCCATGAGGGGTTTCGTCCTTTTCTGGTGTCGCGTCGTGCGAAGCGCGAAGGCGCCTTCGGTCGTGTGGTCGCGGCCGGTGCGGTCGCGGTCGGTGCGCGTGGTCCGGGTCAGGTCGCGCGGCGGGCGAGTGCCTCGTCCACGAGTTCGCCGATGCGGACGCTGGAGCGGCGGGCCTCCAGGTGGAGGCGGCCGACGTTGATGCGCGGTTCGGCCAGCAGGGTCAGCACGGCGGAGCTGCCGGCGGCGTAGGTCGCCACGTATCCGTGGTCGCCGCGGACCAGCAGCTCGCGGAAGCCGCCCTGCCCGGTTATGTCGGTCAGGCGCTGGGCGACGCCGAGCGCGGAGGCGGTCAGCGCGGCGACGCTCTCGGCCTCGCCGGCCGGGGTCTCGCGCGCAAGGACCAGGCCGTCCACGCTGGCGGCGAGTGCGCCGGTCAGTTGCGGCAGCCGTGCTCTTAAGCGGCGGAGCTCACCGAGCACTTCAGGCTCTGCCGTCATCAGCTGTCTCCTTTCGTTGTGGCTCCGGTTCGCCGGCCTCCCGGTGCGCTGGCGCATCGGGAGCCTCATGACGGTCTACGCGGGGCCCGGCCGGTGGAACGGGGGAAGAGCAGGGTCACAGGGTTGCCTCCAAGGCGTCACGGAGCCGACGGAGCAGGGCGATGTCCGGGGAGGCGACCTGCGTTACCCAGCCGGGCAGGGCGGACGGTGGTACGGGGGTGGGGTCGTGAGGCGTCTCGACCAGGCCGGTGGCGGCGAGCCGGCGTACTTCCAGCAACGTGTGGAACGCGGAGCGGCCCAGCTCCCAGGCGAGGGCCGCCGGCGTGCGCACCCCGTCGGCCTTGCGCAGCAGGGCGCGCTGGCGCGGGGTGACGGTCTGGCCGGGGGCCGCCCGGCGGGGCACGACGGGGGCGGCGTCGAGCGCCGGGTAGGGCCAGACCGTGTCGAGGAGTTCGCGCCTGCGTATCGTCTCGCGTTCGACGGCGTCGGCCGACACGGAGCGCAGGGAGCCGATCCAGTGGGTGGCGCCGCGGCGGAACCGGGTGGGGCCGCTGCCCGGTGCGAGGGCGAAGAAGGCGGCGTCGAAGACCGCGCCGAGGTGGCAGATCTCCAGTTCGCCGCCGCCGACCCGGCCGCTCTCGACGAGGAACCGGCCGACCTGGCGGCGGGCTCCGGCCCGGTCGACGGCCTCCTGCCAGCCGGCGAGCGGCAGCCGTCCGCCGGCGGTGAGGAGGACGTCGAGGCCGGGGGTCGCGGGGCTTTCGGCGTGCACGACCCGGCCGTTCTCCAGGAAGAGGGTGCCGTGGTCGCGCAGCAGGGCTCCGGTGGCGCGTTCCTCCGCGAGTCTGAGCAGCATCGGGGAGACGGCGACCGCCGTGTGGACGCTCATCCCAGGACCAGCTCCCCGGCGAGGTCGCGCAGGCGGATGCGGGCGAGCGCGAGGTTTCCCTCGGTGCGGTCGAGCCAGAGGTGGAGGAAGACGCTGCTGTCGAAGCTGGTCTCCACGAAGCGCAGGACGTGGTAGCCGGTGCGGGTGGTGACGATGACGTCTTCGAGGGGCGGGCCCTGGGGGCCGGGCGGGGCGTCGGGGTCCGTGGCGGACGTGCCGGGCGCAGTGGCGGGCCCGGGTGCGAAGGATTCGTATTCGGCCGCGGCACGGGCCAGTTCGGCGGTTTCGGCGGCGGTGGTCTCGTGGTCGCCGACGGGCGATTCTCCGGCCGTGCCGAGCGCCAGGCCGCTGCTCCAGTCCACCAGTGCGGCACCGAGGGCGCCGGGCACCGCCATGGCCTCGGACAGGCATTCATCGATCCCGGGCACGCGGGCTCCCCTCCCTGCCGACCGTGCGAGTACGCGGTACGCGTGACGGCGACGACACAGCACGCTACTCAACATCTGTGGGGAGGAAGTGTGTTCGGGCACATTCCATCGGAACATGCCGAAAAACAGCGGCAGGCGGCCGGAAGAAGATCTTCCGCCCGCCTGAGCTGACCGTTCGGTGACCGGTCACGATCATTGCCGACCGCCCGGGACCGGTCGACGCAGGTCCGCGGGCCCCGCCGGCTCAGATCTCGATGATGATCTTTCCGGCGGCGTGGCCGGTCTGGCTGAGTTCGAACGCGTCGGCGAGTTCGGCCAGCGGGAAGGTGCGGGCCACGGGGACGGTCAGCTGCCCCTGGTCGGCGAGCCGGCCGAGCTCTTCCAGGTCGCTGCCGACCGGGCGCACCCACATCCACTGGCCGCCCGCGCCGAGCACGGTGTGGTCGGCGATGGAGGCGTGCCGGCCGCCGTCGCGGAGCACTGCGAGGGTGACGTCGAGGACCCCGCCGACGAAGTCGGCGACGACGCCGACGCCCTCGGGGACGAGTTCACGCACCCGGTCGGTGAGGCCTTCTCCGTACTGCACGGGTTCGGCGCCGAGTTCGCGCACCCGGTCGTGGTTGCGCGGGGAGGCGGTGCCGATCACCCGGGCGCCGAGGGCGCGGGCGATCTGCACGCCGAGCGAGCCCACTCCGCCGGCCGCGCCGTGCACGAGCACCGTGTCGTCCTCGCCGACGCCCAGGCGGGTGAGCAGCTGGTAGGCGGTGAGTCCGGCGAGCGGCAGGCCGGCGGCCTGGTCCCAGCTCAGCGAGGCGGGCTTGTGGGCGAGCGAGCGGACGGGGACGGTGACGTACTCGGCGAAGGTGCCGCCGTGCACGTAGTCCTTGCGCGCGTAAGCGAAGACCTCGTCGCCCACCGAGAACTCGGGGGTGTCGATGCCGTTGGCCTCGACGGTGCCGGCCACGTCCCAGCCGGGGACGACCGGGAACACCACGTCCATCAGCCCGTCGAGGTGGCCGCCCATGATCTTCCAGTCGACCGGGTTGACGGCCGCCCGCCGGACCTTGACGAGCAGTTCCCCGGGGCCGTACTTCGGGCGCGGCAGCCGGGTCTCCTCGAGTACGCCGTTCTCACCGTACGACGCGTACGCCATGGCCCGCATGGTGTCCTCGGACATGATTCCCGGCCTCCTGTGCCCTGGTGTCTGACTCGCGGCGACCAGCCAACCACACCGGCCGCCGGGTCCCCGCGAGGCGTGGCGGGGACCGGGCGAACACCCTTCCCCGGCCTACGCCTTCCGCCCGGCCAGCGCCCCCCGCCTGCGCCGTCGGGCCCCGCCTACGCCTTCCGCTTCGTCCGCAGCACGCAGTCCCCGCAGAGGCCGGCGCCCTCCACCCGGTAGTACAGGCAGCAGCTGTTGCGTACGAAGGCGAAGCCGAGGCCCTCCTCGTGGACGAACGTGCCGGACCCGGCGAGCGGTCCGGCCTCCAGCAGGGCGGCGACCAGCGGCACCGGCGGGTACGGGGTCCGCGGCAGCCGACCGGTCAGCACCCGCAGGGCGCCCACCAGCGCGGACGCCGAATTGCCGCGCAGCACCTTCGGGGAGAGCCCGTAGCCGGCCCGCACGGACGCGTCGAGGACCCGCAGGTTGCCTTCGATCAGGGCGTCGAAACCGGCTGCCGCCGGGCCGGGCACCGCCCGCGGCGCGGGCAGGGCCAGCTGGAGCGAGCCGCCGCGCGGCAGCCGCCACCGCACCCGGTCGGGTGCCAGGTCCGGGACCCGGCCGCCGAGCGCGGCGGCGCCGAGGGCCAGCGACCACAGCCGGGAGGCGATGCCGAGCTGGGCGGTGGAGGCGGCGACCCGGTCCGGCCCGGTGCCGATGCGCCGGCCGACCTCCGCGACGTACCCGCCGAGTCCGGCGCCGTACAGCTCGCTCAGCGGCCGGAACCCGCCGGGCCCGGCATCTCCCTCGGCCGGGGCCTGCGGGTCGGCGGTGAAGAACGGGCCGACGGCCGCCAGTTCGCTCATGATCTCTTCCACCGCGCCAGTATCGCCCCCGCCCCCGGGCCCCTCCCCGGCCCCTCCCGGGTCCTACCCGTCCAGCTGCGCCCGGGCACTGTCCAGGAGCATCTCCAGGACCACCGGATAGGCGCTGTCCTTCATGCGCGCGGCGAGCAGCGGGGCGGTGGCCGCGATGTGCGGGTAGGTCTCGGCGGGCAGCCGGGCGTAGGTGGTCTCCCACATCTCCTCGTCGGCGGCGCGCGCCTCCGCCGCCAGGGCCAGGGCGCCCGCGTCCAGGGCCGCGAAGGCCAGGCTCTGGTCGATGAAGGCGTGGTAGATCCGCACCGCGGCCGGGTCGGGGAAGCCCGCGGTGCGCAGCACTCCGAGGACCGCCTCGTCCGCGGCGATCTCCCGGGGCCGCCCGGTGACGCGGCTGGCGGTGAGGACGGCCGCCTGGGGGTGGGCGAGGTAGGCGCGGTGGATGCGCAGACCCAGGTCGCGCAGGTCGCGGCGCCAGTCGCCGGTGGCCGTCCAGCCGTCGAGGGCCCGCCCGGTCAGCTCCGCCCCGATGGCTCGGGTCAGCTCGTCCATGCCCGCGAAGTAGCGGTAGAGGGTGCTCGGGTCGGCGCCGAGGGCCGCGCCCAGCCGCCGGGCGCTGAGGCCCGCGCTGCCGTGCTCGCGCAGCATCCGCAGCGCGGTCTCGACGATCAGGGCCTCGGAGAGCACGGTCCCGCCGCGCGTGGGACGGCGCCGCCTGCGCGCCTCCTCGGGCACCACCTGCTTGGCCATGTTCGCGCCTCCTCCGCCTGGGGTCCGCCGGCGGTCCGCCGACCGGGCGAGCTTATGCCAACACCATTGACGTTATCTCGGCGGCGCGGGTTTCATCGCCTGGCAGGGCCCCGGGCGATCCGGGCGCCCGTCCCCCCGTCTCCTCCCTGTCTCCACGGAAGAGGGTTCTGCCATGCGCGTCCTCCTGATCGGTGCCGGCGGCGTCGGCACCGCGATCACCCGGATCGCGGCCCGCCGGTCGTTCTTCACCCGCTTCACGGTCGCCGACTACGAGCTGTCGCGCGCCGAGGCCGCCGCGGCCTCGGCCGGCGGCCCCGGGGCGGCGGACACCCGCTTCGACGCGTGCCGCCTCGACGCGTCCGACGAGGCGGCCGTGACCGCGTTCCTCACCGGGGGCCGGTACGACGTCCTGGTCAACGGCACCGATCCGCGGTTCGTACTGCCGCTGTTCCGCGCCGCGCTGGCGGCCGGCACCCACTACCTCGACATGGCGATGTCCCTGTCGTACCCGCACCCGGAGCGCCCGTACGAGCTCACCGGCGTCAAGCTGGGCGACGCGCAGTTCGAGCTGGCCGCCCAGTGGGAGAAGTCCGGGCGCCTCGCGCTGTGCGGCATGGGCGTGGAGCCGGGCCTCTCCGACGTCTTCGCCCGCTACGCGGCGGACGAGCTGTTCGACGAGATCGAGGAGGTCGGCATCCGCGACGGCGCGAACCTGACCGTCGAGGGCTACGACTTCGCCCCCTCCTTCAACATCTGGACCACCATCGAGGAGTGTCTGAACCCGCCGGTGGTCTACGAGGCGGACCGCGGCTGGTTCACGACGGAGCCGTTCAGCGAGCCCGAGGTCTTCGACTTCCCCGAGGGCATCGGCCCGGTCGAGTGCGTGAACGTCGAGCACGAGGAGGTGCTGCTGGTCCCCCGCTGGGTGGACGCCAAGCGGGTGACGTTCAAGTACGGTCTGGGCGCCGACTTCATCGACAAGCTGAAGACCCTGCACGCCCTGGGCCTGGACCGCACCGAGCCGGTCACCGTGCGGACCGACGGGGGCCCGGCCCGGGTGTCGCCGCGCGACGTGGTCGCGGCGGCGCTCCCGGACCCGGCCACGCTGGGCGACCGGATGACCGGCAAGACGTGCGCCGGCACCTGGGTGAAGGGCGTCAAGGACGGCCGCCCGCGCGAGGTGTACCTCTACCACGTGGTCGACAACCAGTGGTCGATGCGCGAGTACGGCTCCCAGGCCGTCGTCTGGCAGACGGCCGTGAACCCGGTGGTCGCGCTGGAGCTGCTCGCGAACGGCGGCTGGGACGGGGCCGGTGTCCTCGGCCCGGAGGCCCTCCCGCCCCGCCCCTTCCTGGACCTGCTCACCGCGTACGGATCCCCGTGGGGCGTCCGCGAACAGTGACGGCGTGCGCCGGTGTCCGTCAGCCGGCGGCGGGCACCCCGGCCCCGGGCGGCGTGGGCGTCCCGGCGGGCGGAGCGGCGGCGGGCGGGGCCGGCGGGTACGGGATCGCGGCCAGGACCGGGATCAGGGACTCCTCCTCGTAGTCGAGGTGCGCGCGCAGTTCCCCTGACATCCGGTCGAGGTCCGCGAGGAAACGGCCGGGGTCGGCGGTGGTGACGCGGCCGAGCAGGTCGAGCAGGTCGGTCCTGATCCGGGCCACCGTCCGGTGCTCCTCCCGCAGCCGCGCCAGCGGCCCGGCGAGGTGCGGATGCTCCGCCGCGAGGGCGGGGAACACGTGGGCGTCCTCGGCGGTGTGGTGGAAGCCCAGCGATTCGCAGAACGCCAGGCAGTGCTGGCGCAGCTGGAGCCCGAGGCCGGGCCCCGGCACGTGCCCCTCGCCCCGGTGGGCGGCCCGTTCGGCGAAGTGGGCCGCGGCCTCCTCGCGTACGTGGCCGAGCTGGGCCCGCAGCCAGGAGTGGATCTCGATCAGCTTCTCGGCCATGTTCGACGGCGCGGCGGGCGCTTCGCCGGGCGGCGGGCCGGTGCGCTCCAGCACGACGACGGGCAGGGTGCGGGTGGTCTGCCGCTGGTAGTCGCCGTAGCCGGGCTGGGCTTCTACGACCTGCCGGAACAGCCGGTCGCGGCGCTCCCCCTCGGCGGGCACGGCGACGGCTTCGAACTCCTCGGTGCCCAGCTCCACGCGGACCATCGGGTGGGCGAGGAGGTTGTGGTACCAGGCGGGGTGCCGGGGCGCGCCGCCCGCCGACCCGATGACGGTCAGCAGTCCGCCGATGCGGACGTATCCGAGGGGGACCGTGCGCTCGTCACCCGAGCGGGCGCCGACGGTGGTCAGGAGCAGCAGGTCGCCGCCCTCGAAGGGGCCGCCGACCCGGCCGCCACGGGCGCGGAATTCGTCGATGACGCCCTGATTGAACGCGGCGAACGTGTCGGAGCCGGCAGGGGTGGATTCGGAAGAAGGCATGGCTGTGAAACTCTCCGGGCAGGTGTGGGAAAACGCGGAAACGCGTGACGCCGAATGCGTCATGGCGGAATGCGTGAAGGCGCGCCGGAATGCGCGAGCCCCTGCCGGGAACAGAAAACGGCGAATCCCTGCGCACGGTCGGCAAAGACCGTCACGGCGCGACGAACACGGCCCGGAGCGGGCCGGAACACGCGGGAGCGCTCACGCAGGAAGGGAACAGGGGCGGCGCACGGAGGCGCTCGGGTCAGACGCGCAAAGCGGAGTGTGAACTCATGACATCGCCCCTTTGTGAAGGATGCTCGCCCGGCGGTCGGCCTGCCCATTACTTTCCGGCCGACGCCACGCGGCATCGCCCCCATTACAACCACCGCGCCGCGCGCTGTCAACACGGACTTCCGCCGGGCCGGTCGCGCGCGGCGCGTTCCGCGCGGGTTTCCCTATGCCCCGTCATACGCCTTCTGCAGCGCGGAGATATCGAGCTTCTTCATCTTCAGCATGGCCGCCGTCGCACGGGCGGCCCGCTCCTGGTCCTCGTCCGCGATCATGTCGATGAGCGCGCGGGGCACGACCTGCCAGCAGACCCCGTACCTGTCCTTCAGCCATCCGCAGGCGAGCTCCTGCCCGCCGTCCGCGGTGAGCGCGTCCCAGTAGCGGTCGATCTCCTCCTGGTCCGCGCAGTGGATCTGGAAGGAGACGGCCTCGTTGAAGGTGAACTGGGGTCCGCCGTTGAGGGCGACGAAATCCTGGCCGTTGATCGTGAATTCCACCGTCACGACGGATCCGGCCGGGCCGGGACCCGCGTCGGTGTAGCGGACGGTCCGGCCGAGGGCGGAATTCCCGAAGACCGACACGTAGTGGCGTGCGGCCTCTTCGGCCTGCGTGTCGAACCACAGGTACGTGGTGAAACCGCCGGTGGAATTCTCGGTGGACATGACTGCCTCCTCGCGTTCGGGCCGCCGCACCGGTCATGCGTACGCGGTCGGCAGGTGCGGTCATACAGGCAGAGAACGGCCGGGTGGCGGAAACTCATCGGCGGCCCCCTCGGATGGCTCATGAATCCGCCCGGCACCGGTCGCCCGGCGGGGCGTGCCGCCCTCTGTCCGGCGGCACGGATAGCGGACAGTCCGCTCCGCTGAGGAGGTCGATTTCCGGCCAGGGCCCGCGTTGGAGAGGATGGGGCCATGACCGAGATCTACACCCCCCGTCTTCTGCTCCGCCGCTGGCGCGAGGAGGACCTGGTCGCCATGGCCGAGATCGATGCCGACCCCGAGGTCATGCAGTGGGTCGGCGACGGCTCGGTGCGGGATCTGGAGGAGACCGCCGAGGCGATCGAACGGTGGGAGGAGGAGTGGGACGACGAGGGCTTCGGGCTGTTCGCCGTCGAGCTCCTCGGCTCGGGCGAGCTGGCCGGGCTGACCGGGCTTTCGGTGCCGCACCACCTCCCCGAGTTCAGCCACGAGGTGGACCTCCGCTGGCGGCTCGGCCGGCCCTTCTGGGGCCAGGGGTACGCCTCCGAGGCCGCGCAGGCCTCGCTGGAGTTCGCCCTCCAGGACCGTGGCCTGGAGCACGTGATCAGCGTCTTCCGGCCACAGGACACCGCGTCCGGGAACGTCGCGCGCAAGCTCGGCATGACGCTGGAGCGCGAGACCGTCCACCCCCGGTACGGACACCCGCTCTGGGTCCACGGCATCGACCTCACGGAGTACACGGGGTAACCGGCCCCGCCGCTCCCACCCCTCCACAGCCTCATCGCAGCGCACCCGTAGGACGGCCCCGCACGGCCTCGCACCATCCCGCACCGCAGGAACGAGGAAACGACGCATGACCATCGAGTGGCGTTACACGACCCAGCAGGGGCTGGGAGTCCTCTCGCTGGCCGGATATCTCGGCCCCGATGCCACGGCACGGTTCACCGGGGCGGTGGGCTGGGCTCTCGCACGCGGCACCGGGCCCGTCGTGCTCGACCTGACCGAGCTGCGGGGCTGGTCCGCGGGCGGCCGGACGGCGGTGGCCGAGGCCGCCCGGCGGCTCGCGGACGGCGGCCGGGCGCTGGAGCTGGCAGCGGTCCCGTCCGACGGGGCCCACGTGCCGCAGGACGGCTCCCACCCGCCGATTCCCGTGCACGGCGACCTCGCGGCCGCGCTCGCCCGGCACGGCGAGCCGGCGGGCGAGGCCCGCGAGTGGCGTACGGACGACTGGCCCGCCGACCGCTAGTGCCGGCCGGCAGGGTTTGCCGGGGGCCGGTGAACCTTGCCGGTCACAGCGCTGGAAAACCCTTTCGCCCGGCCGGGGCGGGGTCCGTACGCTCGCGGCATGGGCAGACCTCTTGTCGCGATCCTCAGCGGCGCCGGCATCTCGACCGACTCCGGAATCCCCGACTACCGCGGGCCGAACGGGCTGTGGCGGCGTGAGCCGGGCGCCGAGAAGCTGGTCACGTACGACGCGTACATGGCCGATCCCGCGGTGCGCCGCGCCTCCTGGCAGATGCGCCGCGAGGTGGACGCGCTCGCGGCCCGGCCCAACGCGGCGCACCTGGCCGTGGCCGGGCTGGAGCGTGCCGGGGTCCCGGTGCGGGTGCTCACCCAGAACGTGGACGGCCTGCACCAGCTCGCCGGCCTGTCCGCGCGCAAGGTCCTGGAGCTGCACGGCACGGCCCGCGCCGTGACCTGCACCCGCTGCCACGTGCGGTCCCCGATGGGAGAGGCACTGGACCGGGTGGCCGCGGGCGAGGCCGATCCGGCGTGCCTCGCGTGCGGCGGGGTGCTGAAGTCCGCGACCGTCATGTTCGGCGAGCGGCTGGATCCCGAGGTGCTGGGCCGGGCGATGGCCGTGGCGAAGGGCTGCCAGGTCTTCATCGCGGTGGGTACGACCCTCCAGGTGCAGCCCGCCGCCTCGCTCGCGGGGCTGGCGGCGGACCACGGGGCGCGGCTGATCATCGTGAACGCCGACCCGACTCCGTACGACGACCGGGCGGCGGAGGTGGTCCGGGAGCCGATCGGGACGGCGCTGCCGGACCTGCTCGCCCGGCTCGCCGGGGAGTCCTGAGGCGGGTCAGACCGTGACGCGCGACGCGACCAGGAGGTCGGCGGAGTCGGCCCCCCGTTCCTTGGTGTCGTCGTTGATGAACACGAACGACTCGACCGGCACCCCGCGCTCGGCGCTGAGCTGCGCGGCCAGCTCCTGGAGGACCACGGTCTCCAGGACCACGCGCGTCGCCTCGGCGCACGTGGGCAGCCGGACGGGGAACAGGTGCTCGGCGGGCGCCACCGCGGCGGTGCTGACGAGCAGGGTGCAGTGGCCGGCCCCGGACAGGGCGCGGGCGAGCTGGATCTCGCGACCCGCGCCGATCACCACGTGCAGGGTGTTGCCCGCGGATTCCATCTCGCCGTGCAGGTAGTTCCGGGTGGCGGAGGCCGCCGCGGTCATGCGGACCACCTCGCGCAGCAGCAGAGCGCCTTCCTCGGCGGCGGCCCGGGAGGCGCCGGAGGCGACGACGTCGGCGGCGAAGCAGCAGGCGGCAGCGGCCCGCATCGCCCCGATGGCCTCGGCGGCCTGCCGGCGGACCGCCCTGGCCCGCCCGGCGATGCCCCGCCAGGGGTCGTCCTGCGCGGGCCGGCCGGTGAGGGCGCCGGTGATCAGGTCGAGCGCCACCAGCGTGCCCGTGTAGCCGATGGTCGAGGCGTGCGAGTCGGGTTCGTTGCCGAGGTCGACGGCGAGGTCGGCGAGTTTCCCGAGCGGCGACGGCAGCACGTTGAGCACGGCGGTCTTCATCACGCCGGGCGCGTGGCGGAAGGCGGCGAGGGTCTCGGAGCTGCGGCCGCCCTGCGAGATGGCGATCAGGGCGTCGGTGTCGAAGCCCTTCGCGCCGTCCTCGATCTCGCTGGACAGCACGCGTTGGCTGACCACACCGCGGTCGCGCAACTGCTGGACCGGCAGGGCGAGGGCCGCGTACGAGGCTCCGATGCCCGTGAACAGCGGGCGGCGGACGGTCCTCAGGCGGTCCATGGCGGGGTCGGCGAGCGAGCGGCGGACCCGGCCGGCGATGCGCTCGAGGGCGGCGCCCTGCTCGGCCTGGCCCTGGACGAAGGTGATGCGGGATCCGGACATGCGGGTTCCTTTCGGTCAGGACTTCGGTCGGGACCTGGTGCGTTCCGGCCGGACGGGCGCGCGGACCGCGTGGACCACATGGCCGAATATGCCCCCGTCCCAGGCTCCGGACCCCTCTGCCCGCACGCCGGCCGGCGCCGCGGACGGGTTCAGCCCGCCGGTACGGTCTCCAGGAACGCCAGCAGCGCCTCGTTGAACCGGGCCGGCTGTTCGGCGCCCGGCAGATGGCCCGCTTCCTCGATGACCACGAGGGCGGCCTGCGGGACGAGTTCGTGCAGCGCGCGGGCCTCGGTGACCGGGGTGTACGCGTCGTCGGCCCCGACCACGATCAGCGCCGGCGCCTTCAGGAGCGCCAACGAGGCCCGGTAGTCCGGGCGTTCGGCTCGGCCGCGCAGGGCCGCGGCCGCCCCCTCGGGCGCGGTGCTCTTCATCATGCCGAGTACGTGCGCGGCGACTTCGGGCTGTCCGGTGACGTGGTAGGGGGCGATCATCTTGCCGATGACCTCGTCCGCGTAGCCGTCCATGCCCTCGGCGAGCAGGCGTTCGGCGAGGGCGGCGCGGAAGGCCTTGCCCTCGGGGGTCTCGGCCACCGGCGAGGTGTCCGACAGGACGAGGGCCAACACCCGCTCGGGGTGGGCGAGATGGAACTCCATGGCGATCTGCCCGCCCATGGACACCCCGCCGACCACGGCCCGCGGTACGCCCAAGTGGTCGAGGAGCGCGGCGAGATCGGCGGCGAACTCGGCGAGCAGGGTCTTTCCGGGGACGACCTCGCTCTCGCCGTACCCGCGCAGGTCGGGGAGGATCACCCGGTGTCCGGCGGCCGTGAGGGCCGCCGCCTGCGGGGCCCACAGGCTGCGGTTGAAGGGGTGCCCGTGCACGAGCAGCACGGGCAGGCCGTCGGCCGGTCCGAGGTCGTCGTAGCGGAGGGTGGCGCCGTTGGCGGTAAAGGAGTTCATGCGATCACCCTACGTGCGGCTCCGCACACCGTCAGGTGATATGCGCGGGCGCGGCGCGCGCGTTCAGTCGAGGAAGGCGGGGGCCAGTGCCGAGTCCATGAGCCGGCGGGCGCTGCCGCCGCCGTCGGCGGGTACGGCGTACAGGTCGGCCCCGAAGTCGCCGGGCAGGGAGTAGACGACGGTGTCGTTGCCGCGCCACACGGCCTGGTCGTCGATGGTCCGCCGTTCGGCCACCGGGTGCCCGGTCAGGTCGGCGAGGTCGAGGACGTACAGCCGCCAGGGGGCGTCGGCGGGCAGGCCCGGCACCCGCTTCTTGTAGGCGATCCGCCGCTCGTCGGGCGACAGCGACGGGCATTCGACGTTCTCGGCGAGGGTGGTCACGGTGCGCCGCGCCATGTCTCCGCGCACCAGGTAGGTCTTCTTCTTCGTGCCGAGGGTGGCGTAGAAGTGCCGGTCGTCGGCGGAGAAGGTGACACCCCAGAAGTTGGCGTCCGCGGACCGGTACGGCGCGCCGTCGCGCAGGATCGCGTACGACTCCAGGCTGGCGGTGAGACGGCCGGTGCGGGTGTCGAGGACCGAGGTGCGGGTCGAGAAGTCGGTGCCCGCGTACGAGTCGCCGCCGACGAAGACCGTCCATGCCGCGAACCGGCCGCTCGGCGAGACGCGGGCGCGGGTCGGGATGCCGGCGAGGGGGTGGCGGGAGCGTTCCTTGAGCCCGGCGTCGAGGACGACCGCCCGGTAGCCGTCCTGGACGGCGCTCTTGACGGACTGCAGGCAGACGCCGGTGCCGGCGGCCGAGTGGAAGCGCAGGCAGTGCACGCCGGAGGCGGTACGGGCGCCGCCCGGGGCGGCGGCCGGGACCGTGGCGAGCTCGTCGCGGTGCGGCCCCCAGGCCATGTTGCGGAACACGATCCGGCGGCCGCCGCCGTCGGCCGCCAGTGACACCGGCCCGCGGGCGACCCGCGGGCCGCCCGCCTGCGTGCGGTTCTTCTCCTCGGCGCGGTCCGCGGCCCGCAGGACGGCGACGCCGGCCACCGCGGCCAGGACGAGGACGGCGGCGAGCAGGGCCAGCAGCCGGAGGCGGGAGCTCATGCGGGTCCTTTCGGGTCGTGCGGCGGACGGGACGCTCGGGTGCCGGTGGGGCGGTCGCCGGGTGGTGGCCGGTGTGGCGGCGCCAGCGCTGTGACCGGGAAGGTTTGCCGGCACTAGGCGTCGGCGGGGCGCAGGCGTACGGAGAGGGCGGCGGCCGCGGCGAGGGCGACGGCGGCGACGGCGAGGGCCGGGCGCTCGCCCCAGGCCGTCCAGGCGGCGCCGAAGCCGAGGGAGGCGGCGAACCGGGCGAGCGCCTGGCCGGTCTGCACCACGGCCAGGCCGCCGCCGCGCAGCGCCTCGGGAACCACGCCGGCCGCGGCGGCCATCAGCACCCCATCGGTCGCGGCGTAGAACGCGCCGTGCAGCAGGAGGACGGCGTACGGCAGGGCGGGTCCGTGCCAGGGGCTCAGCAGCAGGCCGTAGCCGAGGAGCAGGGCGAGGTGGCCGCCGACGAAGACCCGCCACCGGCCGATCCGGTCGGCGAGCCGGCCGAGCGGGAGGGCGAGCAGCAGGAACGCGGCGGCGGTGCCGATCGGCAGCAGGGCGAACCAGCGGTCCGCGAGGCCGGTGCGGTGCTGGAGGAGCAGGAAGACGAAGGCGTCGCTGACCGTGCACAGGCCCAGGAGCAGCGCGCAGACGGTGATGCGGCGCATGTCCGGGCGTCGCAGCAGGACGAGGGAGGCCCGCAGCGAGATCCGCCCGTCGGGCGCGCGGGCCGTCCCCCCGGGGTCCCCGGCCGTCCCGTCGCCGGCATCTGCCTGCGGCGCGGCGGGCGCGGGCCGGAGGGACGCTCTCGGCCGGGGCCGGGGCGACGGTTTCGGCCGGGGGGCGGTGCGGTGGCCGGGGACGAACAGGGCGAGGACGACGACGCCGAGTGCGGCCACGCAGGCGCTGACGGTGAAGACGGCGTCGTAGCCGTCCGCCGCGTACCCCAGGATCAGGAAGGCGAGGAGCGGCCCGATGAGGGCGCCGGCGGTGTCCATGGCCCGGTGCACGCCGAAGGCCCGGCCGCGCTGTTCGGGCGGCGTCGACAGGGAGATCAGCGCGTCGCGGGGCGCGGTGCGCAGGCCCTTGCCGGTGCGGTCGAGGGCCAGGACGGCGCCGACGGCGGGCACGCTGTGCGCGAGCAGCAGCAGCGGCTTGCCGAGGGCTGAGAGCCCGTAGCCGACTCCGGCGACGGCCTTGTGGCGGCCGGTGCGGTCGCCGAGGTGGCCTCCGGTGAGCCTGACCAGGGCACTGACCCCGTTGTACAGGCCGTCGAGCAGGCCGAAGCCGAGGGGGGTGAGGCCGAGTCCGGCGACGAGGTAGAGCGGCAGCACGGCGGTCACCATCTCGGAGGAGATGTCGGTGACGAGGGAGACCGTGCCGAGGGCGAGGACCGTGGGCGCGACGGCGGCGCGACGGCCCGGGCGGGCGCCCGGGGCGGCGGCCGGGGCCGGTGTCCCGGTCGGCGCGGGCGTGCCGCGGCTGTCCGCAACGTACATGGTCAGGCGGCCCGGATCCCCGTGGTGTCCCGGGGCGCGGCGGCGTCGCCCGGGCGCGCGGCCGGGCCCGTGGGGCGGCCCGTGGAGTGGTCGGCGAGCTGGTGTCGGGCGTGGTCGCGGCGGGGCCGGGACAGCGGTGTGCCGAGCACGGCATGACCTCCGGTGGGGAAGGGCGGGGGTGGCGGGGCGCCCGTCCGGGTCGGGTGGTGCCGGCCGGGCGGCCGCGCGCCGCGGGCACCGTACCCGGGACCGCGTGCACGGGCCATAGCCGTGCACGCGGTCTGCCTCCCTGTCCGGAATTCGCCGCCCGGGTCGAGGGCGCAGGCCGTCGGGGATGCCGCCGACCGGCCCCTCGCCGGTCGACCGCTTGGCAAGCGTCTGCCCTGCGCCAACCCAAGAGAAGTAAAAACGAGCAACCTCAGACGCCGGATTGTCATCTTGAGGACGGAAGCGGAAACAGAACACGCCCTCAGGGGCAGCAGCACAGTCCGGAGCAGTCAGAAGATGTCGTACGCACCCCACGAGCCGCAGCCCGAGGGCCACCACCGCCGCACCCGCCGCGCCCGCAGCTGGGTGATCGCCGGGGCCTCCGTGGCCGCGCTCGGGCTGGTCGCCTGGCAGGTCATGGCGCACTACGAGATACCGCCGTTCACCGACAAGGGCGACCCGGTCTCGTTCGGCGCTCCGAAGGGCCGGGCCGGTACGGACGCCGGCACGGCCGGGCAGTCCGGCGGCGGCACGCAGAAGCCCGCCAAGGCGTCCAGGATGCTGATGCCGACCGGGCCCGCGGCCGACTTCAAGAACTCCATGACCCTGGAGGACGGCACGCACGTGGCCGTCACCACCTTCGACGGCAAGAAGTCCGGCTTCAAGGGCAAGGTCTGGGTCTGGGCCCCCAAGGAGTACAACGAGAAGCAGTTCGAGAACAGCGGCTTCCCCGTCATGATCGCGCTGCCGGGCGGCCCCGGGTTCCCGAACAACTACTGGATGGGCACGGACCTCGGCCTCCAGACGAGCATCAGCAAGTGGTACCAGGAGGGCAAGAGCAAGCCCTTCCTGCTGGCCATGCCGGTGCTCAACCCGGCCCCGGACGACAACGGGCTGTACTGGGACGGATCCGACATCCCCGGCCAGCCCAAGATGGGCACCTGGCTCACCGAGGACGTCCCGGACCTGATGAGGGAGAACTTCCGGACCGTCAACTCGCGCGACGGCTGGGCCTTCATGGGGTCCTCCACCGGTGGCTTCGCGGGCCTGAAGGCGGTGCTCAAGCACCCGGACAAGTTCAAGGCCGTCATCGCCTCCGGCCCGGACATCGCGCCGGACTCCGTGCTGTGGAAGGGCCACGACCAGGAGAAGGCCGCCAACGACCCCGCGCGGCTCGCCCGGGACCTCATCGGCCGCAAGGGGCCGGACGTCTACCTCGCGTTCCAGGTCGGCACGAACGAGAGCAACGCGCAGACGCTGCCGAACGTGAAGAAGTTCATCGCCGATTACGGCCGGGGGCCGATCCACACCAACCTGAAGGTGATCCAGGGGGGTCGGCACAACGCGAAGACGTACGTGCCGGCGATGGGTGAAGGCACCATTCAGTGGATCAGCGAACACATGACCGGCCCGGTCTCCTGACCCGCTGACGCCCTGACGGGCAACACCCAACCTCGCCGACGCCCGGGGGTGCGACCTCCAACCTCACCGACGCCCGGGGGGGGTGCGACCTCCAACCTCACCGGTGCCCTGGAGCGCAACATCCAGCCTCGCCAGTGCCCTGGGGTGCGACCTCCGGCCGGGCCGACGCCGCGGGGTGCAACTTCCGGCGTCGCCGGTGCCCTGGGGTGCAACTTCCAGCCTCGCCGGCGCCCTGGGGTGCAACTTCCAGCCTCGCCGGCGCCCTGGGGTGCAACTTCCAGCCTCGCCGGCGTTTGAGGCGCGGGGTTTGGGGCGGAGCCCCAAGACTGCAACCCGGCTCCGCCGGGCACCGGGCTCCGCCCGGACCCGCGCCTCAAACGCCGGCGAGGCTGGAGGTTGCCGCCGAGGTAGGAGGCCGCCGCCAGGCGGGAGGCTGCCGCCAAGGCGGGAGGTTGGCCCCACGGGCGGGCGGGAAGGCTGGGCGACCGGCGGGGCTGGGTGTTGCCCCCGAGGGCGTCCGGGTCAGCCGGTGAGGGTGGGGGACCCCTGGTCGTCGGGGGGCGTGGTGCCGGCATCGGGGACCGCTTCGGCGGGGAGCGGGGCGCCGAAGCGGTGCGGGGGCCGGGTCGGGGTCCAGGCGGGCCAGCCCGGCTCGCCGGCCACGGCGAAGCGGACCCACGCCGCGTGCATCTCGTCGGCGAGCGCCTGCGGCGCTCCCGGCCCGGCCAGCCACTCGGACTCCGGCACGTGCAGCGTGTCGAACACGAAGCCGAGTTCCAGCGCGTGGCACGCGCCCATCCCTTCGACGCCCGAGCACCAGGCGAACTCGTACACGTGGCAAGGCGCGGTACGCCGTGCGGAACGGGCCAGTTCGCGCAGCGGATCGCGCAAGAGGTGGTCGGTGAGAAGCTCCCCCAGCACCTGTCCGGCGCCGGCCCCCGGCAGCGCCGCCCACCGGGTCCGCACCTCCGCCAGGCTCCGCCCGGTGCGCAGCATGCCGGCCGCGAGCGCCAGCGGGCCCAGCCGGTCCAGGCGGGGCAGCATGCCGGTGGGCGCCAGCCACAGCCGGTACTCCTCGGCGGTCCAGCCCAGCAGCAGCGGCACGTCGCGGGCCGCCCGGCCGGCCGTGAGCGCGGCCCGCGGGTCCTCGGGGACGACGTCGCCGTCGGTGACGATGCCGAAGGCCGGCCCGCCCAGCAGCGGGCTGGAGCGGCGCAGGACGGCGCCCTGCGCGTCGAGCAGCGTCCGGCGGTCCACGGCGGCGAAGGCGGCGGCCGTGGCCGGCACCTTGAGCGCGGCCGCCATCCGGCGCACCATGGCCCGCACCCGGTCCCGGGGCAGCGCCTCGGGGGCGCCGCTCTGCAGGACCGCCCGCGCGAACAGGCCTTCGGCCAGGGGGGAGGCCAGCAGGGCGCCGATGCTGATCGCCCCGGCGGACTCGCCGCACACGGTGACGCGGGCGGGGTCGCCGCCGAAGGCCTCGATGTTGTCGCGGACCCAGGTGAGGGCGGCGATCTGGTCGCGCAGGCCGCGGTTCTGCGGCGCGTCGGGGAACACCCCGAAGCCCTCGACGCCGAGCCGGTAGTTCAGCGACACCAGGACGACCCCGTCGCGGGCGAAGGCCCGCCCGTCGTACACCGGCACCGCGGACGAGCCGCGGGTGAGCGCTCCGCCGTGGATCCACACCAGCACCGGCAGGCGCGCGGCGCGGCCCGGGTCGGGGGTCCAGACGTTCAGGTTGAGGCAGTCGTCCCCGGGCACGTCGGGGTCGGGCAGCAGCGCGGCGAACGGCTGGGGGTACGGCACCTTCGGCGCGGTCGGTCCGTACGCGACGGCCTCGCGCACCCCGTCCCACGGCTCGGGGGGCGCCGGCGCGGCGAACCGCAGCGCGCCGAACGGGGGCGCCGCGTACGGGATGCCGCGGAACACGGCGACACCGTCCTCGATCCGGCCGCGGACCGTGCCGTACCGGGTCGTGGCCTGCGCCTGCGCGTATCCCATCGCTCTCCCGCTTCCGTTCCGCGTGGCTCCTGCCCGCCCATCCCAGCATTCCCGGGCCCGGACCGCCACCTGCCCCAACGGGTGACTTGGCGTGACCCGGGGCCGGACGGGTGGTTGAGCCCACGGCGGCCGGGATTGCAACAGCCGCCATCGGCAGCGCCGATTCCACCGACACCGCGAGGCTCTCATGCGTTTCTACGGCACCCTCCTCCTGGCCGCGGCGGCCGCGGGCGGCGCGGGCACGGCCCACGCCGCCGGGACGGACTTCCAGTACGTGGGCAGCGACGACAAGGTCCACGCCGTCCACGGGACGGACGGCTGCCACCCGGCGTCGGGGGGCGGCGCGCAGGGTGTCGTGAACCGGACGGGCCGCGAGGCCAGGCTGTACGCGACGCCCGATTGCAGCGGCGCGCCGGTGGCGCGGATCGCCGACGGGGCGGCCGTCCCGGTCGGCCCGTACTTCGGTTCGGTGGACTTCCGGGTCACCGGGTAGGCCCAGCGGCCGTGACCATGAGGCGGCGGCCGCGTTGTATGCCATGTCACCGCCGCGGCTACCCCGCGGCACTTCACATCCCAAGGAGATTTCGATGTCGCGTATCGCGAAGGCAGCAGCCATCACCGCTGCGGCCGGCAGTGTTCTGGCCGCCGGCGCCGGTATGGCCGTTGCCGATGCCGGAGCGCACGGCGCTGCGATCGGTTCTCCCGGCGTCGCGTCGGGCAACCTCCTGCAGGTTCCGGTTCACATCCCGGTCAACGTGTGCGGCAACTCCGTCAGCGTGATCGGCCTCCTGAACCCGGCGTTCGGCAACACCTGCGTGAACGCCTCGGGCCACGACGAGAAGAACGCGTACGGCCACTGATACCCGGCCACTGCCCGGTTGACGTGATCGGCCCCCCACCGCAGCCGCGGTGGGGGGCCGTTTCCGTGCACCGCCGGTTCCGCTTTTCCGCCGGGGCCGGGCGGTCCGGCAGTGCGGCCGGTCAGGTCTCGTAGCGGTAGATGCCCTTGTGGCTGAGGAGTTGGGCGGGGGTGACGTCCCACGGGGGCATCGGGTCGTCGCGCGTCAGGACCCGGCCTCGCTGCCGGTCGGTCCGGCCGAGCGGTGCGGCCGGCAGGTAGCCGGAGCGCGGGTGGCGGGCCTGCCAGCGGTCCCACAGCAGGTCCACGAAGGCGTGGTGCAGCCAGAAGACGGGGTCGTTGGGGGCCGTGCCGCCGGTCATGTGGCCGCCGATCCACTGGTGGACCTTGTTGTGGTTGCGCCAGCGTTCGCTGCGCGGCGCCGCCCAGCCCTCCAGCTTGTTGCGGAACCCTCCGCCGGCCGCGGTCGAGTCCCAGGGGGCGGTGTCGTACACCGGGTCGTCGAGGGCCCACTGGAGTTCCCGGGCGGTCGGCAGGGTGATCGGCTTGTGCGGGCGTCCGAGGTTGCGGGTGAGGTACGGGGCCTCGGTCACGCCGACCCTGATCTCCCAGTTGCCCTTGTCGTGGGCGAACGGGCCGGTGGTGACCCGTCGGTCGGACTCCCGGCCGGTGCCGCCCATGAAGTCCTCCGACCACAGGGAGGAGGCGGGGCTGCGGTCGGTGGTCCAGTCCCAGTAGGGGACGGACACCCCGGGGTCCAGGGCCCGCAGCGCGCGTTCGAACTCCAGCAGGTAGCGGCGGTGCCAGGGGAAGAAGGACGGCGACATGTGCCCCACGCGCAGCCCGTCGTCGTCGTCCGGCACGAAGTACCGGTCGTGGGTGCGGACGAACTCGTCGTAGGTGCCGTTGCGCTTGAGTTCCAGGACGGCGGCGACGAAGCGCTTGCGCTGGGCGCTCGTGAGGTTCTTCTGGTTCTGGCGGGTGTACACGCGGGCGGTTCCCCTTCCGGCCGTGGGGTGTGGGGGCATCGGCGGTCAGCCGTGGTGGGCGGGCGCCGCGGCCAGTCGGACGGTGCCGATCTCGTCGACCGCGGCGCGGGCGAGGTCCAGCGGGTTGTCGAAGGACTCGAAGTGGTTGACGCCGCTGAGGTAGCTGCCGTCGGCGCGGCGCATGACGTGCAGCCGGCGGCCGTCGATCAGCACGTCGACGCGGGGCCGACCGCCGCCCGTACCGCGGAAGGCGCTGATGTGCCGGCCACGGTACATCTCCTCGAACAGCGTCTCCGGAGCGCCGGGCGCCGGGCGCGGGACGGGAGCGGCTGCGGCCGGGGCGCGGCGGGCGCGCAGTACCGGGGCGAGCGCCGCCGCGGTGGCGGAGGCCACGGCCAGGGTGAAGGCGGTGCGCAGGGCCGCTCTGCGGGGGATCGCGCCGCGGGGGGTCCACCGGCTCGGGTGCTGGTTCATGTGTTCTCCCTCGGATCGCGTCGTCAACCGGCTCAGGCGGTCTAACGCTCCGGTGGAGCCGAGGTCACCGGGCCGCGCGCCGACGCGGCCCGGTGCCGGGGTCAGGCCTGCGGGCCGGGCAGTCCGGCGAGGGCGGCGACGCGGGTGCGGTGGTGGCCGGCCGTGCCGAGGGCCAGCGCGTCGGCCTTCGCGCGCTTGAGGTAGAGGTGGGCGGGATGCTCCCAGGTCATGCCGATGCCGCCGTGCAACTGGACGCATTCCTCGGCCGCGTGCACGGCGGCCCGGGAGCAGGCGGCCTGGGCCACGGCCACCGCGAGGTCGGTGTCGGGCGCGCCGGTGGCCAGCGCGTCGGCGGCGTTGCGGGCGGCGGCCCGGGCGCCGGCGATCTCCAGCCAAAGCTGGGCGAGCCGGTGTTTGAGCGCCTGGAAGGAGCCGATCGGCCGGTTGAACTGGTGGCGGCCGCGGACGTGGCGGACGGTCTCGGCGAGGCACCATTCGGCCAGCCCGAGCTGCTCGGAAGCGAGGAGTCCGGCGCCCGTGCGCAGCGCCCGTTCGAGGACGGCGGGCGCGGTTGCGGGTCCTGCGAGGAGTTCCCCGTACGCCTCGCGGAAGGTGACGCGGGCGAGCGGTCGGGTCAGGTCGAGGGGGGTCTGCGGGGTGATGGTGACCGCGGCGGCGGGTACGGCGTACAGGCCGGTGTCGGCGGGGACGAGCAGGACGTCGGCGCCGGCCGCGTCGGCGACCGCCGTGACGCTGCCGTCGAGTGCGCCGCCGGTGTCGCGGACGGCGGCGGGCGGGGGTGATCCCGGGCCGAGGGTGAGCGGTACGGCGAGCACGGCGACGGCGGTGCCCGCGGCGAGGGAGCCGAGCAGGGCGGCCACCGCGGGCCGGTCGGTGTCGCAGCCGAGGAGGGCTTCGGTGGCCAGCACCGAACTCGTCAGGTACGGCAGCCGGGTGACCGAGCGGCCGAGTTCCTCGAGCACCACCGCGGCCTCGCGGTGGCTCGCGCCCTGCCCGCCGAGCTTCTCGGGGACCAGCAGTCCGGCCGCGCCGATGCCGGCGGCCAGGGTCCGCCAGAGCGCCGGGTCGTGGGGGCCGCCCGCCTCGGCGCGGGCGAGGGCGGCGGCGTGGTCGGACGCACGGTCGTCGAGCAACGCGCGTACGGCGGCGCGGAGTTCGTCCTCGGCCGCGGTGTAGAGCAGGTCGGGAGCGGCGGCGGGAGCGGCTGGCGTGGTGGGGTCGGGCGTCATCGGGCGAGGTCCTTCCAGGGGAGGTCCTTGTCGTCGCGGGGTTCGGCGGGCAGCCCCAGGACCCGTTCGGCGACGATGTTGAGCAGGATTTCGCTGGTGCCGCCCTCGATGGAGTTGCCCTTCGAGCGCAGGTAGCGGTATCCGGCGCCGCGTCCGGTGAAGTCGACGAGGTCGGGGCGGCGCATCGTCCAGTCGTCGTACAACAGTCCTTCCTCTCCGCGGAGTTCCACTTCCAGGCCGCTGATCTCCTGGTTGAGGCGGGCGAAGGACAGCTTCATTCCGGAACCCTCCGGGCCGGGGCGGCCGGCGGCGAGCTGCTGGCGCAGGCGCTCGGCGGTGAGGCGGGCGACCTCGGCGTCCACCCACAGCTCCAGCAGCCGCTCGTGGAGTGCGTGGGTGCGCAGTTCGGGGCGCTCCCGCCAGAGGGCGGCGACCGGCGCGATCATGCCGCCCTCGCGGGGCAGCCGCATGCCGCCGATGGACACCCGCTCGTTCATCAGGGTGGTGCGGGCGACCTCCCAGCCCTGGCCGACGGCGCCGAGCCGGTGCGCGTCGGGGATCCGTACGCCGGTCAGGAAGACCTCGTTGAACTCGGCCTCGCCGGTGATCTGGCGCAGCGGGCGCACCTCGACGCCGGGGTCGGTCATGTCGCAGAGGAAGTACGTGATGCCCTGGTGTTTGGGCAGGGCGGGGTCGGTGCGGGCGACGAGGATGGCCCAGCGGGCGACGTGGGCGCTGGATGTCCACACCTTCTGGCCGTCGACGATCCAGTCTCCGGTGGCCTCCTCGCGCACCGCGCGGGTGCCGAGGGCGGCGAGGTCGGAGCCGGCGCCCGGTTCGCTGAACAACTGGCACCAGACCTCCTCCCCCACCCACAGCGGGCGCAGGAAGCGGCGCTTCTGTTCCTCGGTGCCGTACGCGAGGAGGGTCGGCGCGGCCATGCCGAGGCCGATGCCGATCCGGCGGGGGTCGTTGTCGGGGGCGCCGGCGGCCTCCAGCGCGGTGTCGACGACGGCCTGGAGGGCGCGGGGGGCGCCGAGGCCGCCGAGGCCTTCGGGGTAGTGCACCCAGGCGAGTCCGGCGTCGAAGCGGGCCCGCAGGAAGTCGGTGCGGCCGGTGTCGGCGGGCGGGTGCGCGGCGAGGAACTCCTCGGTGCGGCGGCGCAGTTCGGCGGGGGATGCGGAAGCGGCTGCGGCCGTCGCGTCGGGGCCGTGGCTTCCGGCGGCGGGGCCGGTCGGGCGGGCGCTCATCGGGCGGCGCCCGCCGGGACGACGACCAGGCGGCCGGTGGTGGCGCCGTCGGCGAGGCGCTGGACGGCGTCGGCCGCGCCGTCGAGGGGGACGCGTTCGCTGACCAGGGGGCGGATGGCGCCCGCGGCGGCGAGGCGGGTGAGTTCCTCGTGGCAGGCGCGGATCGCGGCCGGGTCGTGGGTCGCGTACAGGCCCCAGTGCAGGCCGACGATGGAGTAGTTCTTGACGAGGGCGTGGTTGAGGGCCGGTGCGGGTACGGTGCCGCCCGCGAAGCCGACGACCAGGATGCGGCCCTCGAAGGCGACGCACTTGGCGGAGGCCGCGTACGCGTCGCCGCCGACGGGGTCGTAGACCACGTCGGCGCCGCGACCTCCGGTGAACTCCTTGACGCGGGCGACGACGTCCTCGCTCGTGCGGTCCACGACCAGGTCGCAGCCGAGCTCCTCGGCGACGCGCGCCTTGTCCTTGCCGCCGGTGACGCCGATGACGGTGGCTCCGGCGGCCTTGCCGAGCTGGACGGCGGCGCTGCCGACGCCCCCCGCGGCGGCGTGCACGAGGAGGGTCTCGCCGGCCTGCAGCCGGGCCCGCCGGTGCAGTCCGAACCAGCCGGTCTGGTAGCCGATGTGCAGGGCGGCGGCAGCGGCGTCGTCGAGCGGGTCGGGTGCGGGCAGCAGGGCGGCCGCGTCGGCGACGGCGTACTCGGCGAAGCCGCCGTGCGGCAGGCGGGGGTTGGCGATCACGCGGCGGCCGTCCTCGGTCTCGCCGCAGATCTCCACGCCGGGGGTGAAGGGCAGGGGCGGCCGGATCTGGTACTGGCCGCGGCACATGAGGACGTCGGGGAAGTTGATGTTGGCGGCGAGGACCTTGAGGAGGACCTCGCCGGCGCCGGGTTCCGGTGCGGCGACCGTTTCGAGGCGCATCGCCGTGCCGGGTTCGCCGTGGGTGTGTACTCGCCAAGCCTGCATCCGGGGCCTCCAGCCGCCGTCGAGGGACCGTACCAGGGCGCATACTAAGCGGTCGCTTGGCCATGGCGGAACACGTCCTGCGGGACCGCCCAAGAGGGGGGGCATATTCCGGCCCCTTTCGATCGAACGGCAGGCAATATGTTCGACGCACCTGTTGTGAATCATGGGGGGAACACGCGTGAAGAAGAGCATGTCCGTAGCCGCAGCCGCCGCCGTACTGGCCGGGATCGTCACGGCCGCCGCCCCGGCCGGTGCGGCCGGGGCCCCCGCCGGCACCGCTGCCGCCTGCACCCCGTCGCTGAAGGCACTGGGCACGGTGGCGTCCAAGGAGCCGTCCGCCCACGACAACGACTCCGTACTGGCGCTCGGCGCACCGAAGTTCGCGGCGGGCCGCTCGGCGAACCTGCCCGTCTACTGGACCGGCACCACCGTCCACAAGGTGCCGCTGCCGCACCCCGCGGACACCGGCGCGGTCCTGGCCGTGAACACCAAGAACCTGATGGTCGGCCAGTTCCGGTCCGGGGTCGACGCGAAGGTCCGGGGCTTCAGCTACAAGGCCGGCGACCCGGCCGTGAAGGTCCTGCCCGAGATGTACTGGCAGCGCGACGCCATCGACGTCAACGACGCCGGCACCATCGTGATGACGGGGGCCGACGGCGTCGGCTTCGTCTGGAAGAACGGCAAGGAGGCCCGCCGGCTGGCCCTGCCCGCGGACACCGGTCCCGACACCCGCCTCGTGACGACCGTCGCCCTCAACAAGCGCGGCGACATCGTCGGCGTGGCCGAGCAGGACCACGAGGTGCCGGAGACCGGCCAGCGCATCTGGCGGACGTACCCGGTGCTGTGGCCCGCCGGCGGCAAGCCCGCGAAGGCGCTGCCGGACAGCGCCGGTGGCCACTACTGGACCCAGGAGGTCCAGGACATCGACAACAGCGGCCGCGTCGTCGGCTACGACTGGCACGGCCCCTGGCACGAGTACCGGCCGTCCTACCAGGCGGACCAGTCCAAGCCGGGCATCGACCCGGGCCGGCTCGGCGCCTTCCCCTACGGCACGTTCGAGGCGATCAGCCCGACCACCAACGTCAGCGTCGGCACGGCCAAGTACCACCCGGAGGTGACCGTCCTGCCGGACCAGGCCCAGTACTGGCCGGGCTTCGGCCCGGTGCTGGGGCTCCCGCGGCTGTCCCCGAACGGCGCTTCCGCGGCCGAGGCCGTCTCCGACAGCGACCGGGTCGGCGGGTCCGCGGTGAACGCCAAGGGCGTCCGCAAGCCGGTCGTGTGGACCTGCGCGAGCCGCCAGGCGTCCCTCCCGCAGTGACCGGCGGGGGCGCCGCGGGCATGGCGATCTGAAGCGCCGCACGCTATCGATGCCCCCATGGACGAGCAGACCGAAACAGGCGCCCCGACCCGGCCCGCCCTGCCCGGGCTGGCCGCGCCGCCGCCGCTCGGGACCAGCGCCCTGCCCCCCGGCACGTACGCGGGGCAGGTGGTGCTGGTCACCGGCGGCGGCACCGGCCTCGGCAAGGCCATCGCCGCCGAGTTCGCCCGGCTCGGCGCCCATCTGGTGCTGGCCGGGCGGACGGCCGAACGGCTGGCCGCCGCCCGCGAGGAACTCTCCGCGATCGAGGGCTGCGGCCGGGTGGCGGCCGCTGTCTGCGACATCCGCGACCCGGAGCGGATCGCGGAGGTCTTCGACGCCGCCGAGGCCGCCTGCGGGCTGCCGGACGTACTCGTCAACAACGCGGCCGCCAACTTCCCCTCCCCCGCGGAGGACTTGTCGCCCAACGCCTGGCGGGCCGTCGTCGACATCACCCTGACCGGCACCTGGTTCACCACCCGCGAGTTCGGCCGCCGGCACCTGGCCGCCGGCACCCCCGGCTCGATCGTCAGCATCGGCGCCTCCTACGCCTGGACCGGCGGGCCCGGCTTCGCCCACAGCGCGGCCGCCAAGGCCGGGGTGAAGAACCTGGTCGAGACCCTCGCCGTGGAATGGGGCCCGTACGGCATCCAGGTCAACGGGCTGGTGCCGGGCCTGTTCCCGCACGCCGACATGACCGGGGACATCCGCGCGGGCCTGGACCGGGCCGGACCCGACCCCGCCGGGTCCCGGCAGCCCGCGCTGCGGGTCGGGCTGCCGCGCGAACTCGGCTGGGCGGCCACCTTCCTGGCCTCCCCCTACGCCCGGTTCATCACCGGCCACACTCTGGTCGTGGACGGCGCCAACTGGCAGCGCCGCGCGCTGGTCGGCCCGCCGACGGTTCCCGTACGGGAGCAGCTGGGGCGCGGCCCGTTCACCGACTGAGGCCCGGCGAAGGCGCCAGGGCAGAGCCGGCCTCGCGGGCGAATGCGGCGCGGGTCCGGGCAGAGCCCGGTGCCCGGCGCCGGCCGGGTCGCCCGGGGCTCGGCACGGGCGGCGGGGTCAGCGGCCCTCGAAGCGGGGCGGGCGGCGGGCCGCCTTGGCCCGGTAGCCCTCGCCGCAGTCCTCGGAGGCCAGCGTCAACGCGGCGTTCATGGCGGTCCGTTCGAGTGCGGACGCGAGCTGGGCGTCGGCGAAGGCGTCCACCGAGCGCTTGATGCCCTGCACGGCGAGCGGCGCGTTCCGGGCCGTCTCGACGGCCACCGCCCGCGCGGTGGCGTCCAGTTCGGCGGCGGGGACCAGCAGCTGCACCAGGTTCAGGCGGTGCGCGGCGGCCGCGTCGATGCGGCGTCCGGTGAGCGCGAGCAGCTTCGCCCAACCCGCGCCCGCCTCCCGGGCGATCCGCAGGTCGCCGCCCGCATCCACGGCCACTCCCAACTGGGCTTCGGGCAGGGCGAACACGGCGTCTTCGGCGGCCACCCGGATGTCGGCCATGAGCGCCAGCTCGAAGCCGAAACCGAGGCAGTACCCCTGGACGGCCGCGACCACCGGCTGCGGCAGCCGGGCGAGGACGGCGAACCGCTCGTGGACCCAGCGGATGCCCTCGTAGTAGTTCCGGGTGCGGGCCGCGGGCGAGTCCCCGGTGATCGCGCCGCCGGGCGCGGTCACGTCGATGCCGGCACAGAACGCCCGCCCCTCGGCGCGCAGCAGGACCGCCCGTACCGCCGGGTCGAAGCGGATGCGGTCCGCCAGCAGGCCGAGCTGCCGGGTCGACTCCCAGCTCCAGCCGTTGAGCTTGTCGGGGCGGCAGAGGGTGAGGACCGCGATGCCGCCCTCCTCGACGTCGAGGCGGATCCGCTCCTCACCCTCGGCGATCTCCGTGCCGATCGTGTCGATCACCGCACACCCCCCATTTCTGATGGAGCGTCAGAATAGAGGGGCCGGCTCAGCGGGGGAAGAGCTCGAAGGGGACCGCGGGCCGGCCGCCGAACCGGGCCGCGGTCCGCTCCACGTTGCCGGTCAGGAAGGTGCGGCAGTACTCCTCCGGATCCTGGTCGGTGAGCACCTCGATGTACGCCCGGTGCGCCAGCAGGGACTGCACCGCGCGGTCCAGGCCGCCGGCGGTGACCTCGGAAGCGTGCGTCGGTGTGGGCGAGTTGGCGATGGCGACCCAGCGCACGCCGTTCCAGGGCTCCAGGCCCCGCTCCGTCAGCTCGGGGAAGATCCAGCGGTTGCCCGCGTCGCCTGCGGCGTCGAGGGTGGCCCGGCCCACGGCCCGGTGGTCGGGGGTGTTCCAGCCGCCGCCGGGGCCGGGCCCCCAGGTGTCACGGTGGTTGAGGGTGACGACCAGCTCGGGGCGGTGCCGGCGGATCGCGGCGGCGATGTCGCGGCGCAGGTCCAGCCCGTACTCGATGACACCGTCCCGGTGGTCGAGGAATTCGACGGTGCCGACGCCGGCCACGGCCGCGCTCGCCCGCTGCTCCTCCTCGCGCAGCGGGGCGCAGGCGTCGGGGTCGATCGTGTCGATGCCGGCCTCGCCGCGGGTGGCCAGGACGTAGACGACCTCGCGGCCGGCGTCGGTCCAGTCGGCGATGGCCGCGGCGCAGCCGTATTCGAGGTCGTCGGGGTGGGCGACGACGGCGAGGGCTCGCTGCCAGTCGGCGGGCATGGGTTCCAGCTGGTCGGTCATGATCGGCACAATAGGCGAAGGAGCCGGCCGCGGCGCCGAACCGCCCTTGCCTGGAGGTCACATGGTGTCGCAGTCACCCGGAGCCGGCGCGCTCCCCGAGGTCATCGCCCTGCTGGACGCGTCCGGGACCTTCCCGGAGCCGGCCCGGGAGGCGTTTCCCGGTGCGTCGGAGGCGGACTGGGCGGCTGCCGCGCGCGCGGACCCGGGGGCTTTCGGTCCGGACGGGGCCTGGCGGCTGGACTTCCGGTGCTTCGCGGTGCGCCGGCCCGGTGGCGGGGTGACGCTGGTGGACGCGGGCGTCGGCGGGCCGGACAGCGCCGCCGCGAGCTGGGCCCCGGTGCCGGGCCGGCTCCCGCAGGCCCTGGCGGAGGCCGGCATCGCGGTGGCCGACATCGACTCGGTGGTGCTGACGCACCTGCACAGCGACCACGTCGGCTGGGCGGTCGGCCCGGACGGCAGCCCGTTCTTCCCGGACGCGTCGTACGTGGTCCAGCGGGCGGAGACGGCCGCGCTCGCCCCCGGCTCATCGGCCCTGACCCGGGTGGTGGCGCCGCTGCGCCGGGCCGGCGTGCTCCACGAGGTGGCGGGCGAGTTCCGGCTGGACCGTACGGTGGCCCTGCTGCCGACGCCCGGGCACACGCCCGGTCACCAGTCGGTGCTCGTCATGCACGGGGCGCGCGAGACCGTGGTCACCGGCGACGTGCTGGTGCACGCGGTGCAGTGGGTGAACCCGGCGGTCGGCTACGTGTACGAGGACGACCCCGAGCTGGCGCGCCGGACCCGGGAGACCCTCCTGGCGCGGGCCGCGGCCCGCCGCACCGTCCTGGCCACGGCCCACCTGACCCGCGCCTTCGTGGCCCCGTAGCGCCGAGCGGCCGGGCCCGGGGCGCGTCCCGCGGTGGGAGGCCCCGGGCCGGCAACGCGTCACACCTCGTCGCGGACCAGGGACAGCAGGCGGTCCAGGACGCGGGGGCCGCCCGCGCGGACACCGTCGTGCTCGAATTCGTCGGTGACCCAGGTCCGCAGGCCGCGGATGGCCCGTGCGGTCTCCAGGGAGTGCGCGGTGTCCACGTACAGGTCGTCGTGGTAGACGGCGGCGGCCACCGGTACGTCGTTGGCGGCGAGCCGGTCGCGGTCGTACAGGGGCTGCCAGCCGGTGCGTTCGGCGAGCAGGTGGGCGGTCTCGCGGAGCGGGGCGAGCGCCGGGTCGGTGTCGAAATGCCAGGGGTGCACGGTCTCGCCGGTGAAGAGCAGCGGCTCGTCCCCGGCGAGGGTCCGGGCGGCGTCGAAGCGCGGGAACGCGGCGCGGACCCGTTCGGCGGCCCAGCCGGTGGGCTGCTCGGGGTCCTGCGCGTAGATGGCTTCGTGCAGGACGGCGTACAGGGGGTGCCCGGCGTACGAGAGGTGTCCTTGCACGGCTTCGAGGAAGGCGTCGGAGAGCTCGTGCCCGGCGGGGGTCCGTACGAAGGCGTCCTCCAGCAGGTAGTGCAGCTGGTGGCTGCCGTCGCCGGAGCCGAGGAGCGCGCCGAGGGACTGGAAGCCCTCGGTGGTGAGCCGGTGGCCGCCCGCGAGGGTCGCGGGCCGTTCGGCGAGGTGGGCGGCGATCCGGCGGGCCCGCTCGACGTCCATCGGGTAGCGCCGGTAGTGAGCGAGGTTCTTGCGCTCCATGCGCGGGTACGCGGCCCGGTAGACCTCGTCGGCGGTGGCGCCGAGGGAGGGCAGGCCGCCGGTGATCAGGGCGGCCCGCAGGCCCTCGGGCGCGGTGGAGAGGTAGTGCGTGGTGCAGAAGCCGCCGAAGCTCTGGCCCAGTACGGTCCAGGGCGCGCCGCCGGTCAGTTCGGCCCGTACGGCCTCGCAGTCGCGGACGATCGAGTCGGCCCGGAAGTGCGCGAGGTAGGCGGCCTGCTCGGCGGGTCCGCCGCGCAGCGGCAGGGTCTGGCGGGTGGCGGGGGTCGAGTTCCCGGTGCCGCGCTGGTCGAGCAGGAGCACCCGGTAGTCCTGCACGGCCCGCCCCAGCCAGGCCTGCCCGCCGATGAAGCGGCGGGCGCCGCAGCCGGGGCCGCCTTCCAGGTAGACCAGCCAGGGCAGCCCGGCGGGATCCTTGCCCGCGGCCACCGCCTCCCGCGCGTAGAGCTCGATCTGCTCCCCGCCCGGTGCCCCGTGGTCGAGGGGGACGTGGAATCGGCGGTCGGTGAGAACCACGCCGGGCTGACGGTAACTGCTGGTCACGAAGGCTTCCTTGAGGGGTGCGGTGTCCTCGCCCCGGGCCGGGGCGCGCGCCCGCCGCGCGGCGCTCCGCGACGGCGGCCTGACCACGGGGCCGGCCTGTCCGGCCGCTGCACGACAGCTGTGGCCCAGAGGGCGTGCGCGACACCGGAGCGGCCCGGGCCACGGAAACTCGGCCCTGGGCACGGCCCACCCTAAGCGGTCGCCGTGACGCGTGGCCGCCGGGCCCGGGCCCGGGGTCAGGGGCGCGGGGCGGCCGCCGGGCGGGACAGGTGGAGGGCGGTGTGGAACCAGCCGTCCGCCTCCTTGCCGCGCGGGTCCAGGCCGAGCGCGGCGACCGCCGCGACGGCGTGGCCGCGCTCCGCCTCGTCGGTGAACCGGCGCTGGCGGAAGGTGGGTTCGGCCGCGCTCCGGGTGACGAGCCCGTATCCGGCCAGGGCCCGCGCCACGTCCTCGTACGAGCCGGTGCGCAGGACGAACGACGCCACCCACACGGGACTGCCGGCGGCGTCCAGGAGGGCGCGGAAGGTACGGCCGGACAGGAAGCTGACACCGCCGGTGACCGTGATCAGTCCGGTCTCCCGGACGGCCCGCAGCAGCTCCGGCGACGGCGGGGAGGTCTCCAGGTTTTCGGCGAAGCCCGCGTCGAGCAGGCCCACCGAGCGGGCGTACGCGAGGGCGTTGGCCGCCACGTCCAGACCGATCACGGGGACGGCGTCCGCGCGGCGCCGGGCGGTGTAGAACGCCCGGTCCCGGGCGGCCAGTTCCGCGGTGGACAGCGCGGCCGCGTCCGGGGAGGTGTAGTGCGCGTACAGCTCGTCGAGGGTGACGTCGTGGTTGAGCAGGGCCGCGTTGATGCCGTACGAGCAGCACAGGTCGAGCACCGGGCGGTCGTCGGGGAGGCCGGCCGCCCGGCGGGCGGCCACCAGGCTCCTGAAGACCGCCTGGGCGTGGTGCGGGGTCTGGTAGTCCCAGCGGCCGAGCGCGGTGAAGAACGCGCGCGGATCGGGCCGGTCGTAGATCTCGTCGAAAGCGGTCATCCCGCCCCCGCCGCGCGGGGCCTGCCGTACGTCGTGACCGTTCTGCTCGGCTGTCATCCGGAGCCGCTCCCCTTTCGGCGCGGACGCCGTGTCCGCTCGGGCCAGCATCGGCCGCTCCCCCGGCCGCCGGGAACCACGCGCCGCCCGGTGCGGCCGGATCCGCATCACCGCGGCCGGCGTCTGAGTAGCGGCGCGGGCCCGGGCTGAGTATCCGCTCCGATGGCCGGCGGCCGGGCGGCTGGTCGAATGGCGGCATGCTTCCCGACGCCCCGCCCGGCCTCCGCGGCCCCCGCAGCCCCCGCGTCCGTCACGTGACCGTGGCCGGCACCGCCCTGGCGACCGCCCTGCTGCCGGTGGTGGTCGGCGTGCTGCTGGCCAGGACGATGGCCACGGATCCGATGGCGCCGGTGAACGCGCTGATCACCAGCGGCGGGCAGCGGGCCCGGGTGTCGCGCGCGGAGCTGCGCAGCTGCGGGCACCGCGCGCTGCGGCGGATTCCCCGTCCTCGCGGGTCCGCCCCCGGCGCCGGGGGCGACGGGGGCGGACGGCGGACGAGGTTGCGGGGGCGGGTGCCGGTGCCTACTGCGGGCCGAAGGTGAGGACCAGTTGCGGGGTGCCCTCCGCGGCGGTGGCCTCGGAGGACCACAGCCACAGGGCGTCGCTCCCGGCGCCGGTGAGCGCGAGGCCGTACGGGCTGCCCAGGGCTGCGGCGACGGTCGCCGTGTCGAGCGCGGTGGTGTGGACGGCGGAGCCGTCGGGGATCCCGGCGAAGCCGCCCAGCGCGGGGCCGCCGAGCGCGGGCCGGGTGGTGTAGGTGGTGCCCGTCTCGGTCCAGGCGCCGGTGACCGGCACCACGGAGACGGTGTCCGCGGTTCCGGCCCCGCTCATGGTGCTGGTCTTGACGCGGAGGGTGGCCGATTTCAGCACGGTCCCGGCCGGGGCGGCGGGGAGGCCGAAGCGCAGGTAGCTCTGGTAGGGCGAGCTGCCGCGGACGGCGAGCGAGCTGGAGGTCCCGTAGTTGGTGTCGGGGGCGCCCGCGTTGGCGTACGTGTCCTCGGCGGCGGTGACCGTCACGACGGAGTCGGCCGGGGCGGTGGCCAGGCTGTGGTGGTTCTGCACCTGGGCCTGGCTGAGCACGCTCGGGTAGACGGCCGTCTCGTCGAGCTGCCCGGCGAAGAAGGTGCTGGTGGGGCGGTTCGGCCAGTTGGCGAGGTTGTCGGAGCCGGCGTGCCAGTAGCCGGCGTAGTTCTGGTGGGTGGTGACGCCCAGGGTGCCCTTGTTCCGGCCGTCGACATAGAGGACCATGCCGGCCGGTCCCTGGGTCGCGACGACGTGGTGCCAGGTGTTGTCGTTGTACGCCTCGCCCGCGGGGGTGGTGACGGTGCGGGTGGAGCCGGCGTACACGCCGAAGACGAGCCGGCCGTCGTTCGTCATGTAGAGGTGTTTGTCGTACTGGCTGCTGTTCCGGGTGGTGTTGTTGCCGAAACCGAGGAGCTTGCCGCCGCGGGTGGTGCCGGTCCTGAACCAGGTCTCCAGGCTGTAGGCCGCGCCGACCGTGGTCCGGCGGTCGCTGTGCACCTGGGTGTCGGTGCCGTTGAGGCCGATGGCGGTGCTCGGGCCGGTCACCGCTCCCGGCGACTGGCGCAGGGCCGGGGAGTAGACGTGCACCCCGCTGGTGTTCCCGGCGACCGAGGAGTCGGCCGCGTACGGCAGGACGGTGTCGTCGTAGCGCCAGTACAGCGTGGCGCCGTCGGCGCGCACCCGGTCCGGGTAGGCCTGGACGGTGGTGGGCACGGTCACCGTGGCGGTGGCGGACTGGGCGCTGGTGTTGCCCGCCGCGTCGGTGGCGGTGACCCGGTAGGTGTAGGTCTGGCCGGCCGTGACGGAGGTGTCGGTCCAGGAGGCCTGCGGGCGCCGGAAGAACAGCGAGTCGGCGGCGACGGTGGCGACCGGCGTGGCCGCGCCGTTGCGGTGGACCCGGTAGGTGAGGGTGCCGTCGTCGAGGTCCAGGCTGGTGCGCCAGCGGACCTGCACCTCGCCGGGCCGCACGCTCGCGGCGCTCGCGGTCGGTGTGCTCGGGGCGCCGGTGTCACCGGTGGAGGCGAAGCGGGTCAGGCCCTGCTGGCCGCGGCTGTTGACGGTGGTGAACTCGCCGCCGACCCACAGGTACCGCACACCGGCTTTGGATCCGACGGTCAGCACGCGCGGGCCGATGCCCTCGCCGATGCCGTCGTTGGTGTCGGGCGCCCAGCCGAGCTTGCCGGTGCCGCCGGTGGGCTGGGCCAGCAGGTGGTGGCGCTGCCCGTCGGGGAACTCGCCGACGCTGGAGCAGTCGTGCGCGTGGGAGGCGCTGTAGAGCACGCTGTCGTACGAGAGGACGGCCTGGGTGGCGCCCAGGCAGGTGTCGCGCCAGCGCTGGTTGAAGTCGGAGAGGTTCAGGGCGATCCGGCCGTCGAAGACGCCGCCGCCGGTGCCTTCGTTGGCGGTGTAGTAGCCGCCCGCGTCGGTCTCGATGTCCTTGACGACGGAGGCCGTCGGAATGTAGCCGCTCGGGTAGGCCTTGGTGAGGGCGCCGGTGGTGGCGTCGGCGACGGCCAGTGCGTGCGTGTTGGTCCCGTTGACGGTGAAGAAGTCGCCGCCGAGCAGGACGTTCCTCCCGTCGGGGGTGACCTCGACCGCGCGGCCGGGCTCGTCGGCGTTGGCGGTGAAGGGCCGCAGCGCCCCGTCGTCGGCGGCGACGGCTGCGAACCGCTGGCGGGGCTGTCCGGAGACGGTGAGGAAGTCGCCGCCCGCGTACACCGTGTCGGCGGTGACGGCGAGGGCGCGGACGGTCGCCGCGAAGGCCGGCCGGAACGTCGGCCTGGGCGCGCAGGTGGCCACGTCGATCGCGGCGACGCTGCTGACGGGCGTGCCGTTGACCGCGCCGAAGTAGCCGCCCGCGTACAGGGTCTTCTGGTCGGGCGAGAGGGCGAGGGCGCGGACGGTGGCGGTGCCGCCGGCCACGGTGAAGGAGAGCTTGCAGGAGGTCGGCGCGCCGGTGGCGGCGTCGAAGGCGACGAAATTGACGGCCTGCTGCTCGGTGCCGCCGGCGCCGTCCGGCGGGCGGACCGCGGAGAAGGTGCCGCCGGCGAACACGGTGCCGCCGGTCTGCGCCAGCGCCCAGACGACCCCGTTGGTCTGCCAGGTCGGCAGCTCGTCGGCGGTGAACGCGACCGGCGGGGTGATCGCCGCGGCCTGCGGTGCGAGCAGGAAGCCGGTGCCGGCGGCGGTCAGAGACAGGGCGAGGGCAGCCGCCAGCCCTCTTGATCCACGCATGAGCCCCCCAGGGCCGAAGCCCGCTGAGAATGGCCACGATGGCCGGAATGGGACGGAACAGCCATGGTTACGGGCGCAGAATATGTTCGATCGGACACCGGCACGGGCCGTTTGGCGCACCGGATACACAATCGGATGTCAATCCGATATGACTCCGAAGCGACACCGACACCGACACCGGCGCGGGCGCGGGCGCGGGCGCGACGCGCACGGGGTCCGGAGGGCGCTCAGGGCAGCTGCCGGACCGGCTCCCCGGCCAGGAAGGCCTCGATGTCCTCGACGGCCTGCCCGAAGTACGTACGGTAGTTCGCACGCGACACGTAGCCCAGGTGCGGGGTCGCCAGCAGCCGCGGCGCCGTCCGCATCGGGTGCCCGGCCGGCAGCGGCTCGATGTCGAACACGTCGACCCCGGCGCCCGCGATCCGGCCTTCGGCGAGGGCGGCCAGCAGCGCGTCCTGGTCGACGATCGCCGCGCGCGAGGTGTTCACGAGGTACGCGGTGGGCTTCATCAGGGCCAGCTCGGCGGCCCCCAGCAGACCGCGGCTGCGCTCGCCCAGTGCCAGGTGGACCGAGACGAAGTCGCAGCCGGCGAGCAGTTCCTCCTTGGAGGCGGCCAGGGTCACGCCCGCCGCCGCGGCCCGTTCCGCGGTGAGGTTCGGGCTCCAGGCCGTCACCTCCATGCCGAAGGCCAGGGCGATCTGTGCGACCCGGCCGCCGATCTTGCCGAGGCCGAGCAGGCCGAGCCGCTGCCCGTACAGGTCGGCGCCCACGGTCTGCTGCCAGGGACCGCCGGTGCGCAGCGCGGTGGCCTCCTCGACGAGGCCGCGGGCCAGGCCGAGCAGCAGCGCCCAGGTCAGCTCGACGGGCGGGGCGGAGGAGCTCTGGGTGCCGCACACGGTGACGCCGTGCCGGGCGGCGGCCTCGTAGTCGATGACGGAGTTGCGCATGCCGGAGGCGACGAGCAGCCGGAGGCGGGGCAGCCGGGCCAGCAGCGAGGCGGGGAACGGGACGCGTTCGCGGAGGGTGACGACGATGTCGAACCCGGCGAGTGCCGCCGCGAGCTCGTCCTCGGTGGCGAAGTGGCCGGTGAAGCACTCCACGTCGACCCGGCCGGCGAGCGGACTCCAGTCGGCGGAATCGGCGGCGGCCCGCTGGAAGTCGTCGAGGACGGCACAGCGCAGGGTCATGTCGGTTCTCTTCCTCACGAGGTGGACCAGGCCGTCTCATGATCGCGCCGCGCCGTGTGTCCGTGCGCATCGGGTGCGGGGTGGGCCGGCAGCGTCCCTGGCCGGGCTGGATCGGCGGGGTTACGTCTGCGGGGTTACGTCTGCCGGGGTAGGTCTGCGGGGTTACGTCTGCCGGGGTAGGTCTGCGGGGTACCTCTGGCCGGCTACGTCCGCGGGGCCGCCTCCGCCGAGCTGGTGCGGTCACAGCACTAGGTCTGTGGGCGGACCGCGTCGTAGCGGCCCAGGAAGCGGTAGCGGCCGGAGGTGACGCGGTACAGGAAGGCGCTGCCCGGGTGCGACAGCATGTGGATCTCGTTGAACTCCAGCCGCTTGACGATCCCCTGGTACGGGGTGCGGAACAGGCGCACGGCCAGTGCGGCCCGGTCCGCAGCATCGGCCGACAGGCTGCCGAGGGCGCCGGCGAGGAGGCCGACCGCGTCGTAGGTCTCGGCGGCCCAGCGGTCCGGTGCCGTCCGGTACGCGGCCCGGTGCGCGGCGGTGAACGCGCGGGCGGCGGGCTCGGCGACGGGGTCGCTGAACGCGGCGCCGAACACCCAGCCCTCGGCGGCCGGACCGGCCCGGTCGAGGAAGGCGGGCTCCATGACCTGCTGGGTGGTGGCGCGCGTGCCACCGAACCGGGCGTCGGCAAGGGCGCGGGCCAGCCGGGCGGCCCGGGCCGGTGAGGCCCCCGCGTAGACGACCGCGTCGGCCCCGCCGTCGAGCACCGCCCGTGCGGCGGCGGCGAAACCGGAGTCTCCCGGGCCGAGTTCACGGGGGGTGACGGTGCTCCCGGCGGGCCGCGCCTGCTGGAGGTCGTTGCTCAGCTTCCACGCCGGATCGCCGCCCTCGCGGTCGACGATGACGGTCAGCCGTCGGGTGGGGCGTACCGAACTCAGGTAGTGGATCAGCGGGATGACGAGGAGCCCGTCGCCCAGCCGGGTCCGACAGGCGGTCCGCTGGTCGGTCGGCTCCACCGTGCCGTCGCCCACGGACACCATGACAAGCGGCAGGCGGGCCCGGGAGCAGGCAACGGCGAGCGGTTTCGCGGCCGCCTCCCAGGTCGGGCCGAGCACGGCGAGCACCGCGGGGTCCGCGAGGAGCTCCCGGGTCGCCTGCTCGGCTCCGGCGGCCGTGCCCCGGTCGTCGGCGACGCGCAGGGCCAGCCGGAAGGCCTTGTCCGTGCGTGCGTTGTGACGGTCCACCGCGAGCTGGGCGCCGCGCCGGTGCGCGATGCCGGTGGCCCGGCCGGGCCCGGTCAGGTCCGCCTGCAGGCCGAGCGTGCGCAGCGGCACGGGCGGCTGTGCGGCGGGGTCCTTGCTGCTGGCGGGGCGGGTGGCGAACCACAGGGCGGGGGCGCCGACCGCGACGAGCGCGCCCGCGGCCAGCAGGCCGCGCCGGCCGAGCGGCCCGCGGCGGCCGCCGGCGCCGGTGTCGACGCGGGTGGTCCCGGGGGCGGGAAGGTCCAGCGCCCGGGCGGACCGCTCGGCGATGAGCCGGGGCAGCGCGGGCGGCAGCCACTCCGATCCGGGGTCCGCGGCAGGGACTTCGGCGGGGCCTGAGCCAGGGTCCGCAGCGCGGACTTCGGCGGGGTCTGCGACAGGGGGCGACCCCGGGTGCGCGGAGCGGCCTGCGCCGGGGTCTGCGCCCGGGGCCAAGCTCGGGTCAGGGGCAGGGGCAGGGTCGGGATCGGGGTCAGGGCCGGGGGCAGGGGCAGGGACTTCGGCGCGCGCTGCGCGGCGGCTCGGGCCGGGTTCTGCCGCGGCGGGTGGCGCCAGGGTGTGGCGGACCTGTTCGGCGGTGGGGCGCAGGCCGGGGTCCTTGGTGAGGCAGGCGGTGACGAGGGCGGCCAGGGGGGCGGGTACGGCGTCGAGGTCCGGTTCCTCGTGGACGGTGCGGAAGACGACGGCCGCCGGGTGCCCGGTGCCGAACGGACCGCTGCCGGTGGCCGCGAAGCAGAGCACGCAGCCGAGCGCGAACACGTCGGCGGCGGGCCCCGGCCCGGGGTCGGCCGCCCGGGCCTGCTCGGGCGCGAGGTAGCCGGGGGTGCCCACCACCGCGTCGGTGGCGGTCAGCGCCGTCGCCCCGGCCAGCCGGGCGATGCCGAAGTCGATCAGCCGGGGCCCGTCCAGGGCCAGCAGGATGTTGCCGGGCTTGACGTCCCGGTGGATCAGGCCCGCCGCGTGGACCGCCGTCAGCGCCTCGGCGAGCCGCGCGCCGAGGACCCGTACGGTCGGCACGGGCAGGGGGCCGTGCAGGGCGACCGCTTCGGCCAGCGAGGGCGCGGGCACGAACGGGGTGGCGAGCCAGGGTTCGCGCGCGTCCGGGTCGGCGCCCGTCACCTCCACCACCCAGGGGCTGCGGACCCGTGCGGCGATGGCCGCCTCCCGCCGGAAACGGGCCCGGAACCCCGGGTCGGCGGCGTACTCGGCCCGGATCACCTTGAGGGCGACCAGGTTTCCGGTCGGGGACCGGCCCAGGTAGACGGTGCCCATGCCGCCGGTTCCGAGCCGTCCGAGCAGCCGGTGCCCGCCGATCGACGACGGGTCGGCGGAGGTCAGCGGCCGCACGGTCTATCCGGCCGGCGCCTGGGGCACCTGGCCCACGTAGCGGAGCCGGCCCCGTTCGACTTTGTGCAGGAAGGAGACCACGCCCTTGATCCGGTGCTCCGCGTCGAAGGCGTACGTCTTGACCAGGCCGCGGTAGCTGCCCTTCGCCAGGGCGGCGAGCAGGTCGGTGCGGGCGGGCCGGCGACCGCCCGGCGAGAGGGCGGCCAGCCGGTCGGCGACCAGCAGGGCCAGGTCGTAGGACTCCACCGTCCAGGCCGCCGGGGCCGTCCCGTACGCCGTGCGGTGGGCCCGCGCGACCGCGGCGGCCGGGGCGGCCTCGGGTCCGGTGTACGGGGCGAGGAACTGCCAGCCCTCGGCGGCCGTTCCGGCGCGGGCCAGGAACTCGGCTCCCGCCACGGGGTAGTCGGCGGCGCGCGGCCCCCGGAAGCCGGCCGCGGCCAGCAGCCGCGCGGTGTCCGCGGCGCCCTGCGCGGTGCCGGTGTAGAAGAAACCGTCCACCCCGTGGTCGAGCATGTCCTTGACGACGGGGGCCAGATCGGCGGTGCCGCGCGGGACGACGCGGGGGTATGCGGCGGCCTGCGCGACGTACGCGCCGACCGTCCGGTCGACGAGGTAGGCCGTCTGCCAGGCGTCGGTGTCCCCGTCCCGGTCGCACAGCACGCCGAGGGTGCGGACCTTCTGCCGCACCACGAGCTGCACGTTGACCGCGCCGATGTGCGTGGCGGAGGGCGGGCAGGCCTGGAAGAAGGAACGGCGGTCGGCGTTCCCGAAGACGCTGCCCGCCGCGGAGACCGTCAGGAGGGGCACGGACGCGGCGTCGTACACCTCCAGCACGGGGACCAGCGCGGTGTTGGTGGTGGGGCCGATGACGGCGAGGACGTCGCGGTCGCCGATCAGGGTGCCTGCGGCGCGCGGGGCGCGGGCGGGTTCTCCACCGTCGTCCGCGGTCCGCACCGACAGCGTGAACGGCTTGTCCTTGCGGGAGTTGAAGGCGGCGACGGCCAGCCGGACACCGCGCTCCTGGGCCCGGCCCGCCTCCCGGCCCGGGCCGGAGAGGTCCGCCTGCACGCCGATCACCCAGCGCCGCGGCGCCGGGCCCTTCGCCCGCGGCGGGTCCTCGTCGCGGGCGGTGAACCAGGCCGCCGCGCCGCCGCCCGCGGCGAGCAGCGCGGCGCCGGAGGCCACCGCGAGGAAGCGGCGACGGCTGCCCTTCCCCGCGGCCGCCGGGTCCGCCGCCGGGTCGGCGAGGGTCTCCTCGATGCCGGGGAGGGCCAGCAGCAGGGCGGCGCGTTCGGCGATCGTGGCGACGACCGGGTCGGGCAGCCAGTCCGCGGATCCGGGTACGTCCTCGGCGAGCCGCCGGTCGAGTTCCTCGGCGGTGGGCCGCTCCTGCGGGTCCTTGGCCAGGCAGGACCGCAGCAGGTCGGCGAGCCCGGCGTCGGCGATGCCGTCCGGGCCGAACGACGGCTCGTCGTGCACGGTCCGGTAGAGCAGCGCGTCCACGGCGCCGGTGCCGAAGGGCGGCAGCCCGGTGGCCGCGTACGCGAGGAGGCAGCCGAGCGAGAAGACGTCGCCGGGCGCCCCCGAGGGCCTGCCGGCGGCCTGCTCGGGCGACAGGAACCCGGGCGTGCCGATGATCACGTCGGCCGAGGTGAGGGCGGTGTCCTCGCCGCCGCGGGCGATGCCGAAGTCGATGAGCCGCGGCCCGTCCACGCCGAGGAGCACGTTGGCGGGCTTGACGTCCCGGTGCACGAGGTCGCGTGCGTGCAGCACGGTCAGGGCCTTGGCGAGCGCCGCGCCGAGGATCCGTACGCTGCGCGGCGGCAGCGGCCCGTGGGCGGCCACGGCCTCGGCGAGGGAGGGGCCGGGCACGAAGGCGGTGGCGAGCCAGGGCTCGGCCGCGTCGGGGTCGGCGCCCATCACCTCCACGACCCAGGGGCTGCGCACCCGGGCGGCGGTGGCGGCCTCGCGGCGGAAGCGGGCCCGGAAGTCGGACTCGTCGGCGAAGTCCGCCCGGATCACCTTGACCGCGGCGAGCGCGCCCTCCTCGGTCCGGCCGAGGTAGACGGTGCCCATGCCGCCGGAGCCCAGCCGGCCGAGCAGCCGGTATCCGGCGATGCGGGACGGATCGGTGTGCCGCAGGGGGTCCATCAGCCCGCCTTCCCCAGTTCGTTCTTGGCGCGCTGCATCATCCACGCCATGCCCTGGGTGAGGAGCGGGGAGAGCTCCTCCTTCGTCACGCCCTGCGCCCCCTTGGCCGACACGGCCATGACGAGGGGGCCGTACTGGCCCTGGTACCAGTAGTAGAGGTGGGGGCCGCCCTCCTCGGTGCCGTAGTACTCGCCGTACTCGTTGAAGGCGTCCTCGGTCCAGTTGTTGGTGTACTCGCCGTAGTAGAGGGTGGTGCCGAGCAGGCCCTTGAGCCGCTGGTCGCCCCGTAGCTGCTGGTCGGGGCAGCGCATGACCTCCTCCATGGCGCGGGCGACCTCCCAGCCGGACTCCTCGCGCGAGTGGTGCACCGTCACGGTGGCGTTGATCTGGATGCGGCCGCGGCCTTCGCGGGCCGGGACGTGGAAGTAGCGGGTACGGGTGGCCAGGACGTCGGCGGGCAGCGGACCGGTCTGCCAGACGCACTTCCCGTCGAGGTAGGGCGCCGCCGAGGGGTCGCTCTCGTACGGGGTGGCGGGCACCACTCCGGGTCCGATCAGGCTGCTGTCCGCGATCACCCGGCCGAGCAGCGCGCGGGCCTGGGCGGGGCTCCGCGGCATCCGCGCCTCGTCGACCGGCGGCATCGAGACGAGCGGGGTGGGGCTCGCGGTGGGAGCGGCCGTGGGGGCGGCGGAGCCCGGCGGCCGTGAGGGCCCCGGTGCGGTGACGCCGGCGCCGGAGCGGCCGCCGGGCGTGGCCCCGTCGGCACTGCGCGAGGCGCTCTCCGAGCAGCCGGACAGCGCCGCCCAGGCCGCCAGCGCGCACGCGAGAGCGCCTGCTGTTCGATGCGCGTGTCTCACAAGACCCCCCAACCGGGCCGATGTTACGCCCGGCCGGGCGGGCGCCGGGGGGAAATCCGGGCAATGGGGCGGCGGGGGTCGGAGGGCCTGCGGATACGATCTTGGGACCGTGACGCCTTGCGCGCACGCCGTGGACCTCGACGAAGGGTGACCTCCGATGGACGACAGGATTCCGCAGCCGGGCACCACGGCCGGGGGGTCCTCGGGCGGGGCGTCCGGCGGGGCGCTGCCGGGGCCGCTGGTCGGGGCCGGGTGGCTCGCGGCCCGGCTCGGGGAGCCGGGGGTCGTGGTCCTGGACGCGTCGGTCGGGGCGCAGCGGGAAGCGGGGCGCCGCATCCCGGGAGCGCGGCCGTTCGACATCGACGGCGCCCTGTCCGACCACACGTCGGCAGTCCCGCACATGATGCCCTCCCCGGAGCGGTTCACCGCGGCGATGCGCGACCTCGGCGTGACCGATGCCGACACGGTGGTCGTGTACGACGCCGCCGGGATCTACTCCAGCGCCCGCGCCTGGTGGATGCTGCGCGCGATGGGTTTCGACCGGGCCGCGGTCCTCGACGGCGGGCTGCCCGGGTGGGTGGCGGCGGGCCTGCCGACGGAGAGCGGACGGCCTGCGTACGCGGGCCCGCGCGGGGACTTCACCGCGCGGCCGCGGGCCGGGCTGGTCGTGGGCAGCGCCGAGGTGACGGAGGCGCTCGCCGACCCCGGATCGGCCGTGCTCGACGCCCGTACCCGCGGCCGGTTCGCGGGAACGGCTCCCGAGCCGCGACCGGGGCTGCGGGGCGGGCACATGCCGGGTGCGGTCAGCCTGCCCTTCGGTGAACTCCAGGACGAGGAAGGCCGGATGCTGCCGCCGGGCGTGCTGCGGACCGTCTTCGAGGAGGCGGCCGGGGAGCGCGAGCGGCTGGTGTTCAGCTGCGGTTCGGGGGTCACCGCCTGCGTGCTGGCCCTGGGCGCCGAGCTGGCGGGGTACGGCCGGCTCGCCGTGTACGACGGTTCCTGGAGCGAATGGGGCCTGCCCTCGGCGCTCCCGGTGGCCACCGGCCCAGCCGACGCGGCCGACGCGTCCGAGCCGACCGGACTCTCCCGCCCGGCCGACCTCTCCCGCCCGGCCCATCCGTCCGGACCCGCCGGTCCGACCGAACCGGCCGATCCCTTCGGGCCTGGCCTGTCCGGATCCTCCGGACCCTCCGACCCCTCCGGACCCGCCGGCCTGTCCGGACCCGCCGGCCTGTCCGGGCCGGCCGGGTCGCGGGAGCACTGATGGGCGCCCGGCCCGTCGTGGTGGTGATGGGCGTGGCCGGCACCGGCAAGTCCACGGTGGGGCGGCTGCTGGCGGACGCGCTGGGCGTGCCGTACGCGGAGGGCGACGACTTCCACCCCCCGGCGAACGTCGCGAAGATGGCGGCCGGCACGGCGCTGGACGACGAGGACCGGATGCCGTGGCTGGACGCGGTCGGCCGGTGGGCGCACGGCCGGGCGGGCCGTGGTGGTGTGGTCGCCGCGTCCGCGCTGCGGCGGGCTTACCGGGACCGGCTCCGCGCCGCCGCGCCCGGGACCGTGTTCGTCCACCTCACCGGCGACCGGGGGCTGATCGAGTCCCGGATGGCCGGGCGCACCGGCCACTTCATGCCGGTGTCGCTGCTCGACTCGCAGTTCGCCGTGCTCGAACCGCTGATGCCGGACGAGGCGGGCGTCGCGGTCCCGGTGACCGGCCCGCCCGCCGAAGTCGCCGCCCGCGCGCTGATCGCCTTGCGGGCACTGGGCGTTGGGGCGGACGGGGACGGGACGGACCGGACGAGCGACGTGAACGGCCCGCGCGGGGCAAGCGGCCCGCGCGGGGCGAGCGGCCCGCGCGGGGCGAGCGGCCCGCGCGGGGCGAGCGGCCCGGGCGGGCGCGAAACGCCGTAGCGGCAGGGGGCAGCGCACGTGGGGGCGGGGGACACGCCCACCTTCGGGTGACGGTACGGGCGTCCGGGTGAAGGGGCCGACAAGGTGGCGGCCATGATCACCTTTGGTTTGCGACGCCGAGCCGTCGCCGTCGCCTCCGTTCTCGTCGCCGCCCTGCTGCCGGCCGCGGCCGCCCACTCCGCCCCCTCCCCCGCTCCCGTCCGGGGTGCGGCCCCGGCACCGGGCGCCGCCCCGCTCGCCGGCCCGTTCCGTGCCGCGGCCCCGGCCAACTCCTGCCCGCGCGTGACCGATCACCTCTTCGCCGCCGCCGACCTGCGGGCCGAGGTCGAGCGCATCACCCCGTCGCCGTCGTGGCGCATCAACTGCAAGCAGCTCTACCGCGCCGACAGCCGGCCGCCGGAGGTCGTCTTCGAGTCCGGCTTCCACCCGCGGGACACCGTCAACGGGCAGTACGACCTGGAGCAGTACGTCCTCGTCAACCAGCCCTCCCCGTTCGTCTCGACGACGTACGACCACGACCTCTACAAGACGTGGTGGAAGAGCGGTTGGAACTACTACGTCGACGCCCCTGGCGGAGTCGACGTCAACCAGACCATCGGGGACACCCACAAGTGGGCCTCGCAGGTCGAGGTGGCCTTCCCCGGCGGTATCGCGCGGTCGTTCATCGTCGGGGTGTGCCCGGTCGACAAGGTGAAGAAGGTCGAGATCATGGCGGAGTGCCGGGACAACCCGTACTACGAGCCCTGGCGGAACTCCTTCCCCGGCTGATCCGGCAGCCGACCGCCTGACCCGCGCTGGGCCGCGGCGAGGGCCGCCGTTTCCGTGAAGGCCGGGATCCGGCCGGTGCCGCCGCGCCCGGACACGGACAGGGAGGCGGCGGCCACGCCGTGGGCCACGGCGTCCGCGAGGCTGTCGCCGAGGGCCAGCCGGGCGGTGGCGGTGCCGGTGAAGCAGTCCCCCGCGCCGGTCGCGTCGACCGGGTCCGGGTTGCGGGGCACGGGCAGCAGCACGGCCGCGGCGCCGTCGTCGAGGAGCAGCCGGTCCGCCCCGGCGGTGACCGCGACGGCCGCCGCGCCCAGCGCCCGGACCCGGGCCGCGGCGGTCGCCGGGTCGTCGGTGCCCAGCAGGGCCCGCGCGTCGGCCGGACAGGAGAGCTTCACCAGGCCGGCGAGCGGGGCGAGATGGGCCAGCAGCTCGCCGGCGGCCGGCCGGGAGGTCAGCCGGGAGCGGAAGTTGGCGTCGTACGTGAGGTGGCCGCCCGCGGCGTGCACGGTCCGGGCGGCGGCCAGCACCGCCGCCCGGCTGTCCTCGGACAGCGCCCCCGTGATGCCGCTGGTGACGAGCGCCGCGCCGCCGGTCAGCAGCGGGCGCCAGGACTCGACGTGGGCGGTCGACAGGGTGGAACCGGCGCTCTGCGCACGCCAGTAGACGAACTCCCGGTCGCCCTCGGTGTCGGCTGCCAGCAGATACGCCCCGTTGGGGCGCGGTGCGGTACGCACCCAGGACGTGTCGATGCCCAGCGCGGCCGCGCGGGCCAGCAGCGGCCGGCTCAGCTCGTCGTCGCTGACCACCGCGAGCAGGGCGGTACGGGCGCCGGCCGCCGCGGCGGCCGCGGCCGCGTTGAGCGCGTCACCCGAGAAGGACAGCCGGGCCGCCGTGCCCGCGCCGGCCTCCCCCAGCGGGGCATCGGCGTGGACCTCGACGAGCACCTCGCCCATGACCAGCACGTCGTACCCGCCGCCTACCCCGGATCCGACCCCGGCCCCGGCCCCGTACCCGTTTCTGCATCCGTATCCGGTCGCGCCGCCGCCCGGCCCGTTCACCGGGCGTCGCCGCAGCAGGCGCACGGGCGGGCCAGGGCGGTGAAGACGGCGGCCAGTTCGGCGGGTTCGGCCGGCAGACCGGAGCCGATGCCGACCGCGTCGGCGCCCGCGTCCAGCCAGTCGCCCACCCCGGCGGGCGAGATGCCGCCGGTCGGGATGATCAGGGCCTGCGGGAGCACGGCCCGCAGCGATCGTACGTACGCGGGCCCCAGGGCGTGGGCGGGGAACACCTTCGCGGCGCCGTGCCGGGCGGCGGCCGCGATCTCGCCGGGCGTGAACCCGCCTTCGACGAACGCGGCGCCCCGCCGGTCGGCGACGACGCGCACCTCGGGCGCGGGGTACGGCGACACGAGGAAGGCCGCGCCGGCGTCCAGTGCCGACTCGGCCTGGGCGGCGGTGGTGACGGTGCCTACGCCGATGAGCGCGGGGCGGCCCGCGGAGTCGGTGAGTCCGGCGGTCCGGCTGACGGCGTCGGCCCAGCCGGGCACGGAGGTGGTGAGCTCGACGGCCCGGCAGCCGGCGGCGAGGAGCGCGGTGGTGCGGTGGACGGCCGCGTCCGCGTCGGTGCTGCGCAGCACGGGCAGCAGCCGTTGCGCGGCGAGCACCGCGTACGGGTGGCAGGACATGGTCATGGAACCCCTCCCATTTTGTTCCACGTAGTGGAACGCGGTATCGTGTACCGGAACTTCTGGTCGGGACTCTACACACTGGCGGTGGACCGGGTGGCAGCGCGGGAAGAGGCCGCGGGCGCGGCCGAGGGCGGTGCGGCGGACCGTGCGGAGGACGGCACGCGGCCCGGCGCACGGGGCGGGCGGGCCTCGGCGGCCGGCACCGCGCTGGAGAAGTCGCTGCGCATCCTGGAGGCGGTGGCGGCGCCCGGCGGGCCGCACCGGCTCACCGACGTGGCGCTGGCCGCGGCCGTGCCCAAGTCGAGTACGTACCGGATCCTCGCCGCGCTCGTCGGGCAGGGCTACGTACGCACCGTCGACGAGGTGCGCTACGCGGCGGGTCCGCGGCTGCGCACCCTCGCCGCGGAGGTCGCCGGGAGCGAGCCGGCGAGCATCGGGCGGATCCTGGGGCGGCTCCAGCAGGCCACCGGGGAGACCGTGCACCTCGCGCTGCACAGCGGGGAGACGATCACGTACATCCGCAAACTGGAAGGCGGCGGGCAGCCCTTCCGCACGGCCTCGCGGACCGGCATGCGGATGCCGCTGCACACCACGGCGATCGGCAAGAGCATCCTGGCCCGGCTGCCCGCCGCGGAGGTGGACGCGCTGATCTCCGCCACCGGTCTGGCCGGGCGCACCCCCGGTTCGCTGACCGACCGCGCGGCGTTGCTCGCCGACCTGGACGCGGTGCGTGCGCGGGGTTATGCGCTGGACGACGAGGAGAACGAGCCGAGCATCCGGTGCATCGGCGCGGCCGTCGTGGACGCGGCCGGGCGGCCCGTCGGCGGGGTGAGCGTCACCACTGTCACCTTCCTCGTCCCGCGCGCGGTGCTCGTCACCTACGCCCCCGCCCTGCTCGCAGCGGCCGCCGAACTGGCCCCCCTGCTCTGACCACCCGCTTGACCCCAGCCCCGCCGACGCCGCGGGGCGCAACCCCCACCCTCGCCGGCGCCCAAGTGGCGACTTCAGCCTCGCCGGCGTTTGAGGCGGACCTCAGCCTGAGCGGGCCGACTTCACCCCTGCCGGCGTTTGGGGCGCGGCCTCGGGCGCAACCGGCTCCGCCGACGCAACACGGCGCCACATCCAGCCTCGCCGGCGTTTGAGGCGCGGGGTTTGGGGCGGAGCCCCAAGACAACCCGGCTGACGCCGGGCACCGGGCTCCGCCCGGACCCGCTCCTCAAACGCCGGAGGGGCTGAAGGTGCGCGGGGTCGCCGGGCCCCGCCCGGACCCGCGCCTCAAAGGCCGGCGAGGCTGGATGTCGGACCTCGGGCAGTCGGCGAGGCTGAGGGTGGCCACCCAGGCGTCGACGAGGCTGGATGTTGCCGCCGCGGCTGGAAGTTGCCCCTCGGGCAGCCGGTGAGGCTGGGGGTGGCCACCCGGGCCCGGCGGGGGTGCGGGGATGCCGGGCCGCGGGCGGTCGAAGGACGCCGGGGGTCAAGGGGTGGTCAGGTGTGGGGGGATGGCGGCGCGCAGGGCGTGGGTGACGGCGGCTACCGCCGGGTGGGATGCCGCGCCACTGCGGAACGCGATCTGCGTGCGCCGCTGCATGGCCAACCGCACCAGACTGACCGCCGCATCCGGCCCGGCCACCCCCAGCTGCGGCACGACGGCGACCCCCTGCCCCGCCGCGACCAGCGCCAGCACGGTCGCGAACTCGTCGACCTGGTGCCGGACCCGCGGCGTGAACCCGGCCGCCTGGCAGGCCCGTAGGGCCATGGTGTGGCACAGCGTGCCGGACGTAGCGGTGATCCACGGGGCGTCCCGCCAGCGGGCGAGCTCGGCCGGGCCACCCGCCGGGCCACCCCCCGGCACGGGCTCGGGCTCGGGCTCGGGCACGGGCACGGGCACGGGCAGCAGCCGGGCCCCGGCCGGCGAGGCCAGGTACATCGACTCGCTGAACAGGTCGAGCGTCGCCACCCCCGCCTCGGCGGGAAACGGCACGAAGTCGTAGGCGTGCACCAGCGCCACGTCGAGCTCCCCGGCCCGCAGGGCGTGCGCGACGGCCGCCGGGTCGGTCTCGGAGACCATCGGTTCCAGCCGCGGGTACCGCTCGGCCAGGGCCACCAGCGCGGCGGGCACGATGGCCCGGGTCGCGGTGGGGAAGGCGCCGATGCGCATCGGGCCGGCCGGCCCGTGCCGGGCCCCGGCGAGTTCGGCGGCGGCTTGCTCCAGGCGTTCGAGCACGGCGTCGGCGTGCCGGACCAGGTTCTCGCCGGCGGGGGTCAGGCGGACCCGCCGTCCGGTGCGTTCCAGGAGGGGCAGGCCCGCCTCGCGTTCGAGGGCGCTGAGTTGCTGGGACACCGCCGAAGGAGTGAAGGCGAGCGCTTCGGCGACGGCGGCGATCGTGCCGCGCAGGGCGAGTTCGCGCAACAGGCGCAGACGTCGGACATCGAGCATCAGCTCACCTTACGCTCGGGAACAGAAATGCGAACTGGACCTGAGTGTTCTGGCCCGGCCACCCTCGTACGCATGACTCACCAGATCTCCCTGCACGGGATCCACGTACCGCTCGTCACCCCCTTCACGGCGACCGGGGAGGTCGCCTACGAAGCGCTGGAGGCACTCGCGCACGAGGTGCTCGACGCGGGGGCGGCCGGGATCGTGGCCCTCGGCACCACCGCCGAGGTCGCCACCCTCGACGCGGCGGAGCGCGACGCGATCGCCGATGTGTGCGCCCGGGTCTGCCGGGAGCGGGGCGCCCTCCTGCTGATCGGCGCCGGCGGCAACGACACCCGGGCCGCCGAGGCCGACCTGGCCGGACTCGCCCGTCGGCCGGAGGCCTCGGGCGCGCTGGTGCTCGTGCCCGCCTTCACCCGCCCCTCGCCGGCCGGGGTGATCGCGCATTTCACGCGGCTCGCCGCGGCGAGCCCGGTGCCGCTGGTCGTCTACCACATCCCGTACCGCACCGGGCTGACCCTGGACGCGGCCACGCTGCGCACGATCGGGGCGCTGCCCGGGGTCGCGGGGATCAAGTACGCGGCGGGTCTGGACGATCAGACCGTGCGGCTGCTCGGCGACCTGCCGGACGGATTCTCGGTGCTGGCCGGGGACGACGTGTTCGTGTCCCCGCTGCTGGCGCTCGGCGCGGCGGGCGGCATCCTCGCGTCGGCGCACCTCGCGACCGCCCGGTTCGTGGAACTCGCGGACACCTGGCGGGCGGGCGAGACCGGCCGGGCCCGCGAGCTCGGCCACCGGCTGGCCCGGCTGTCCGCCGCGGCCTTCGCGGAGCCGAACCCGACCGTCGTCAAGGGCGTGCTGCACGCGCAGGGCCGCATTCCGACCGCGGACGTCCGGCTGCCGCTGCTGCCCGCCGGGCGGAGCTCGGTGGACGAGGCGCTGAAGCACCTGGCCGAACTGGACTGAGGGGCCGACCGCGTGGACCGTACGGCAAGGCCGACCGCCCCGTCGCACACACGACGGGGCGGTCGGCTGCTCCGCCGGTCAGGCGGACAGGCCGCTCAGACCGGTCAGACCGGTCAGACCGCGCGGCGGAACAGGGCCGTCCACAGGAAGGCTTCACCGAAGCGCGGCGACCCGGCCGGCTCGTCCGTCATGCGGCGCAGTTCGACCTCCTCGAGGTCGGAGAAGATCCAACGCAACGACTCGTCCGTGTAGGCGAGTCCGCCGTGCAGCGCGGACTGGCGGTAGAAGTCCGTGTCCGGGAGTTCGGATCCCATCCCGCCGGCGGCGAAGCAGGTGAGGACGAAGTGTCCGCCGGGCGCGAGGACCCGGTCGAGCATGGCCAGGTAGCTGACGCGCCGGTGCGGCGGCAGGTGGTGGAAGCAGCCCGAGTCGTACACCAGGTCGTACGGGCCGGCGAGTTCGGCCTCGGTGAGCGCGAAGGCGTCGCCGCAGTGGAAGCGGACGCCGGCCCCGGCCTCGCGGGCCCGCTCTTCGGCCCAGCCGAGGGCGGCCGGAGAGAGGTCCACCGCGTCGACGTCGAAGCCGCGGGCGTCCAGGTACAGGGCGTTGCGGCCCGGCCCGCATCCCAGGTCGAGCGCGCGGCCGGGTGCGATGAGGCCGCGGTCGAGGTAGGACACCAGGTTTTCGTCCGGTGCGGCCACGAAGAACGGCACGTCCTTGGAGCGGTCCGCGTAGAAGGCGTCCCACCAGGGGGCCGCGCCCTCCGTCCAGCGGTCGGCCTCTGCCGCGAACAGGCCGTCCAGCAGCTTCAGCACGTCCTCGACCGAGCGTATGTTCCGGTCCATCAAGTCCCCTTTCACCAGGGGCAAACGCTACGGCCGATGGACACGAAAGCCCAGCTCAGAGGCGGTGCGCGGCGGTGCGGCGAGGGCGCAGGCGGGCGCCGGCGGCCCGTGCGCGCCGACGGGTGGGGCGACCCTCGTACCGCACCGGGCCGAAGCCCCCACGCCCCCGTGGAAGGCCTTCCAGGGCCCGTTGCGGGCCGCGCCGGGCCGGGTTTCCGGACGACTTCGCGGACTTGGCGGCGTTGGCGGCGTTGGCGGCGTTGACGGTCCGTCAGCCGCCTTCGGCGAGCGCCGCCGCGTCGAGGGCCTCGGTGAGCCGGTCCAGGCGGGCCTGGAGGTCGCGCGCCTCGGCAAGCCCGAAGCCCGTGGCGACCGCGATCCTGCGCGGCACCTCGGCGGCCCGTTCGCGCAGCGCGGTGCCCGCATCGGTCGGCGAGATGCGTACGGAGCGCTCGTCCTCGGCGCTGCGCTCTCGGTGCACCAGGCCCGCCGCCTCCAGGCGCTTGAGCAGCGGCGACAGCGTGCCCGAGTCCAGCCGCAGGCTCCGGCCCAGCTCCTTGACCGGCAGGGCGCCCTGCTCCCACAGCACCATCATCACGAGGTACTGGGGGTACGTGAGCCCGAGGTCCTTGAGGACGACCCGGTAGAGGCCGCCGAAGGCGCGGGAGGCCGCGTTGAGGGAGAAGCAGATCTGGCCGTCCAGGCGCAGCAGGTCCAGATCCGGGCCCAGCTCTTGCTTCTGGTCCTGGTCCTGGTCCTGGTCGGGGGCGGTCCCCCCGGGTCGCTCGGTCATGCGGACAGCTTACCTCGCGGGTCATTGAGTTGTGCACAACTGAATTGTGTGCTTCATTAATGGGGCGGCACCGGGGGGTGCCGAGCCAGCCCAACCGAGAGGAACCCTTCCGATGGACGCGCTGTACACCGCTGTCGCCACCGCCAACGGCCGCGAGGGCCGCGCCGTCAGCAACGACGGCCAGATCGACCTGCCCCTGGCGATGCCGCCGGCCCTGGGCGGCAACGGGCAGGGCACCAACCCCGAGCAGCTCTTCGCCGCCGGTTACGCGGCCTGCTTCGCCAGCGCCCTGGGCCTGGTCGGCCGCCAGGCGAAGGTCGACACCGGCGACGTGTCCGTCACCGCGGAGGCCTCCATCGGCAAGGACGCCACGGGCGGCTTCGGCCTGGCCGTCACCCTGCGCGTCGAGCTCCCCGAGGCGCTGATGGGCGAGACCGGTCAGCTCCTGGTCAAGCAGGCCCACGAGGTCTGCCCCTACTCCCGGGCCACCCGCGGCAACATCCCGGTCGAGCTCGTCGTCGAGTAGTCCCGGGGAGCTCCGGCGAGCTCCGGCGAACCGGGTGCTTCCGGTAGTACCGGGCGCTTCCCGTAGGACGGGGGGCTCCCTGGCCCCGGGACCACCGGTACCGGCCGCCCGGGACGGTTCAGGCGGAGGCGATCACCGTTTCGACGGTGTCCGCCTCCGCCGCCGTCTTGTCGGGGCGGTGGCGCACCACCCGGGCGAAGCGGAGCGTGACCCCGGCCGGGTAGCGGGTCGACCGCTGGAGGCCGTCGTAGGCGATCTCCACGACGAACTCCGGCCGCACCCGCACGGTGAAGCCGTCGTCGGACACCGCCAGCTCGCGCAGCAGCCGGGTCTGATCGCGCAGCATCGCGTCGGTGAGCCCCTTGAAGGTCTTGCCGAGCATCACGAAGCCGCCGTCGGCCGCCCGGGCCCCGAGGTGCAGGTTGGACAGGAAGCCGGCGCGCCGCCCGTGGCCCCACTCGGCGGCCAGGACCACCAGGTCCAGGGTGTGCACGGGCTTGACCTTCAGCCACAGCCTGCCGCGCCGGCCCGCCGAATACGGCGAGTCCAGCGCCTTGACGACGACCCCCTCGTGGCCGCGCGCGAGAGCGGCCTCCCAGAACTCCTCGGCCGCGCGCAGCCCGCCGTCCGGTCCACCGTCCCCATCCACGTCCCCATCCACGTCCCCGGCCGCGTCCACGTCCACGTCCGCCGCCGGGACCGCGGCCGGGGCGTCGACCAGCAGGCGGCGGACCCGGGCCGCCTCCGGCACCAGCCGGTCGAGTACGGCGTGCCGTTCCCGCAGCGGCAGGTCGAGCAGTTCCCGGCCGTCGGCGGCGAGTACGTCGAAGAAGGCCGGGCTGAGCGGCAGCGCCGCGTGCGCCGCCCGGACGTCCAGCCGTGAACCCACGCGGCTCGCGACCTCCTGGAACGCCACCGGCCGCCCGTCCGTACCGAGCGCGATCACCTCTCCGTCGAGGATGAACTCGCCACCCGGCAGCCCCTCGGCCAGGGCCGTGACCTCGGGGAGCCGCCCGGTGATCTCCTCCAGCGAGCGGGTGTACACGCGGACGCCGGACGCGCTCCGGTGCACCTGTACCCGGATCCCGTCGAGCTTCTCCTCGACACTGCACGGGCCGAGCGCCCGTACCGCCTCGGCCACCGACTTCGCGGTGTGCGCCAGCATCGGCTGCACCGGCCGCCCCACCCGTACGGTGAACCCGTCCAGCGCGCCCGGCCCGTCCGCGAGGACCGCACGGGCCACCGGCGGCAGCGCCCCGGCATGCATCACGGCCCGGCGCAGTGCGGCGGCCGGCACCCCGGCGGCCGCGGCCACCCCTTCCAGGGCGAGTGCCTCCAGCGCCCCCTGCCGGACCTCGCCCGCGATCAGCCGCCGCAGGAACTCCTGTTCGGGGGCGGTCGCGGCGCCGAGGAGCTCGACCAGTAGGGCGCGGCGCGCGGCCTGCGCCCCGGTGCCGGACACCGCCGCGAGCGCGCTGAGGGCGTCGTCGGTCGCGGTGACCGTGAGGACCGGCCGCTCCGCCGCCGGCACCGGCTCGCTCAGCAGCCGCCAGCCCACCCCGATCCGCCCCTGCGGCGGCCGGCCCGCGAGGTAGGCGATGACCAGGTCCACCTCCTGCGGTGGCGCGGCCGCGAAGAGTCCGGCCAGCAAGGCGGTCTTGGCGGACCGGGCGGACGCCTCGGCCACCTCCCGGGACACCCGCGCGACCTCGGCCAGCAGCATGCCGCCATCGTCCCTCCCGAGCCCGGCGACCGCACCCGCCCCGGCCGCACGCACCCGGAACGCACCGCGACCGGAACGCACCACACCGCCACCGCACCACCGGCGGCGCAGGCCCCGGGCCCCGGGGCGCGGGGCGCGGGGCGCGGGGCGCGGGGCCTGCGCCGCGGGCTGGCCGTACGGGCGGGATGCGGGCAGCCTGAACCCATGGAATCCGCGCGGACACCTGCGACGCAGGGGCAGCAGGAGGAACCGGCCGGCGGCGTCCGGCTCGGCACCGCCCAGGGCCGCTGGGTGCTGTTCACGACGGTGCTCGGATCGAGCATGGCCCTGCTCGACTCGACCGTGGTCAACGTGGCGCTCCCCCGGATCGGCGAGGACCTCGGCGCGAGCCTCGCGACCCTCCAGTGGACCGTCAACGCGTACATGCTCACGCTCGCCGGCCTGATCCTGGTCGGCGGCGCGCTCGGCGACCGCTTCGGCCGACGGCGGATCTTCGTACTCGGAGTGGTCTGGTTCGCGGTGGGTTCGCTGCTCTGCGGGATCGCGCCGAACGCCGGGGTCCTGATCGCGGCCCGGGCCCTGCAGGGCATCGGCGGCGCGCTGCTGACCCCCGGCTCGCTGGCCCTGATCCAGTCCTCGCTGGTCGCGGAGGACCGGGCGCGGGCGGTGGGGCTGTGGTCGGGGCTGGGCGGTGTCGGCGCGGCCGTCGGGCCGTTCGTGGGCGGCTGGCTGGTGGACGGGCCGGGCTGGCGGTGGGTGTTCCTGCTCAACGTGCCGCTCGCCGCGCTGTGCGTGCCGGTGGCCCTGCGGCACGTACCGGAGTCGCGCGATCCGCAGGCGCACGGCCGGTTCGACGTCGCGGGCGCGGCGCTCGGCGCGGTGTCGCTGGCACTGCTGACGTACGCGCTGATCGAGGCGGGGTCGGCCGCCGGGTGGGCGGCCGGGGCGGCCGGTGTGGTGCTGGCGGGCGTGTTCGTGGTGGTGGAGAGGCGGCGCCGGGATCCGATGGTGCCGCCGGACATCTTCGCCTCCCGGCAGTTCACGGCCGTCAACCTGGTGACCCTGTGCGTGTACGCGGCGTTCGGCGGCTTCTTCTTCCTGTCCGTGCTCCAGCTCCAGGTGGTGGTCGGCTGGTCGGCGCTGGGCGCCGGCGCGGCGCTGCTGCCGACGACCGTGCTGATGCTGCTGCTGTCGGCGCGTTCGGGTGCGCTCGGTGAGCGCATCGGGCCGCGGATCCCGCTGACCGTGGGCCCGCTGCTGTGCGCGGCGGGCATGCTGCTGATGGTGCGGGCCGGGCCGGGCGCCTCGTATCTCGCCGATGTGCTGCCGGCGATGCTGGTGCTGGGGCTGGGCATGGTGACGCTGGTGGCGCCGCTGACGGCGACGGTGCTGGCCTCGGTGCCGACCGCCCGGGCGGGGCTGGCGAGCGGGATCAACAACGCGGCGGCCCGGGTGGCGGGCCTGCTGGCGGTGGCCGCGCTGCCGCTGCTCGCCGGCATGGGCCCGGACGCGTACCGCTCGGCGGCGGAGTTCGACGCGTCCTTCCGGCTGGCGATGTTCTGGTGCGCCGGGCTGCTGGCGCTGGGCTCGCTGCTGGCCTGGACGACCGTACGGAAGCCGCGCACCGAGGCCTGCCATCCGCAGTGCCACACCTATTGCACGGTGACGGCCCCACCACTGGAGCCGACGCCCGGGTCAGGGGCAGGATCCCCGGACGCTCCCGGGCCCCGGTAGCCGCGGCGCCGGAGGGCCGCGGCCCGGTGTCCGGTGTGGCGCGGGGGCGGAGCCGCGGTGACAGTGGGGCGTATGTGCTGGAGCGCGACGGCGGACCTGGTGGCGGGCGCGGCTGTCACCGCGGTCGGCGTGGTCTGCGTGGCACGGGTGGTACGGGCGGGCCGGCTGCGGGAGCTGCCGCTCGCCGCGCTGCCGCTGCTCCTGGGCGTCCACCAGATCGTGGAGGCCGCCGTGTGGCGGGCCGGCGGCGGCACCGGGCCCGCGGTCACCGCCTGGGCGGTCATCGCCTTCCCGCTGGCGGCGGTGTGGGTGCCGGCCGCGGTGTGGTCCGCCGCTCCGCCGCCCGCCCCGCGCCGGCTGTGGGCGCCGGCCTTGGTGGGACTGGCGACCGCAGGGGTGCTCGCGTACCGGATGACCGTGCGGCCGGTGTCGGCGGACGTGCGCGGGCACACCGTGGGCTACGGCCTCGACGTGCCGTACGCGCCGCTGGTGATCGCGGCCTACCTGTTCGCGACGGTGGGCGCGCTGCTGCTCTCCGGGGACCGGTGGCTGCGGCTGCTGGGAGGTGTGGTGGCGGCCGGGGCGGTGGTCTGCGCGGCGGTGTGGCGGCTGGAGTTCGTGTCCACGTGGTGCGCCTTCGCCGCGGTCGCCTCGGTGCTGCTGCTGGGCTGGACGGGACGGCGGCACCAGCGGCGGCGGGTGGAACGGCCGGCGTAGCGCAGACATGGAGGCGCAGGCGTGGGCGCGAACGACGGCCCGGCCGGCGGTGGGTGCGGCGCCGGTCCGGACAGCGCCGGTACGGGCGGGACACCGCCGGTACGGTGCTCCCCCCGCCCCGCGGTGTCGTTACGTCAGGGCGGCGCAGACCGTACGGGCGATCGCGGGGGCGAACTCGTCGACCGGCTGCACCGCGTCCGCACCCGAGAAGTGCAGGAAGAACGCCCGCTGGAAACAGGCGCCGAGCAGCAGGGCCGCGGCCGCGTACGGGTCCCCGTCGGGGCGGATCCGACCGCGCTCGCGCTCCCGGACCAGGGTCCGGGTGAGCTCCTCGAGCACCTTGTGCGGGCCCGTACCGATCCGCTGGATGCCCTCGCGGTGCCGGTTGAGCAGTGCCGGCTCGGCGAAGAGGGAGGCCGCCATCGGCATCGCGTCGGCGTAGAAGAGCGAGGCGTGCCGGGCGATCTCGGTCAGCGCCCCCTGCACCGTGCGCTCGCCCGGTACTCCCGGCTCCACCGGGTCAGCCGCCAGGTCTGCCGTGAGGGCGCGCATCAGCGGTGCGGCGTTGGGCGAGCGCTCGGTGAGGACCCGTACGAACAGCTCCTCCTTGTTCGCGAAGTGCTTGTAGAGCGCCGCCTCCGAGCAGCCGGCCTCGCGGGCGATCGCCTTCGTCGTCGTATGGGCCAGGCCGGACGTGCGCATGAGCATCTCCGCCGCGTCGAGCAGACGCTCCGGAGTGGGACGGCTTGACGTCGGGGTGAGCATTCACTCACTCTAGCCGAGAGGACGGGTGAGTGAGCGCTCACCCACCCGTCCTCTCGGGCCCCTCCTCTCAGCCCCTTCTGTCGCTGCACCCTTCGGCCCCACCGGCCGGCCGCACCTCACATCCGGAAGGCACTCCTGTGAAGATCACCGTGTTCGGCGCCACCGGCGGCGTGGGCCGTCTCGTCGTCCGCCAGGCCCTCGACGCGGGCCACGAGGTCACCGCGGTGGTGCGCGACCCGGCCCGGCTGCCGGTTCCGGCCCACCCGCGTCTGCACGTCGCCACCGTCCGCGACGTCACCGACCCCGGCCCGCTGTTCCACGTCGTGGCCGGCCATGACGCCGTGATCTCGGCCCTGGGGGCGGCCGGCAACAAGCAGGCGAAGGCCTCACCGATCGCCGAGCCCGCCCTGCGCGCGATCGTGAAGGCCATGGAGGCGGCCGGCGTGCGCAGGCTGGCCGCGGTCAGCGCGGCACCGGTCGGCCCGGTGCCGGACGGCGACAGCGCGCTGACCCGGACCGTCGTCTTCCCGATACTGCGCCGGCTGCTGCGCGATCTGTACGCGGACCTGGCGGGCATGGAGGAGGCGATCCGGGCCAGCGCCACCGAATGGACCGTCGTCCGGCCGCCCATGCTCCTCGACCGCCCGCACACCGGCCGCTACCGCCGGGCACTGGACGCCAACGTCGCGGGCGGCAAGACCATCGCCCGCGCGGACGTCGCGGACGCCCTCCTGACCAGCATCGAAGACCCGTCCACCGTCGGCCACGTGCTGGGCGTCGCGAAGTAGCGGACGGCACGGCGGTGCGCGGCGCCACTATCGGAACACGCCGGCCAGGTCAGCGCCGCTCAGCATCACGCCGGACAGGTCCGCGTCGCGCTGGTCTGCCGTGCGGGGCAGCGCGTCGAGCACCTGAACGCCCAGCCGGCCGGTGTCGTGCAGGGGGCCGTGGCCGCCGAATGCTCACCCTTCCATGACACTCCTGCGGCGACGATCCCGCACCGCCGACCGCGGATTCCCGGCAGGCGGGGAGAAGGGTACGGGCCGCGCGACCGCTCCCCGCCTGCCGGTGCCGTGGTCGGGGTCAGCCGGCCCAGGGGGCCATGGGGTACCAGATGAGGTCGCGGCGGGCCAGGATGCGGACGTCCCAGTAGAGGAGCATGAAGACGCCCGCGGCGATGAAGGCGGCGGCCATCAGGGCGGACATCCGGCTCGGCTTCGCGGTGAGCCAGCGCTGCATGCGCTCGCCGAACAGTCCGGCGACGAGCAGGAAGAGCAGCGCGACGATCACGATGTTGCCGACGGCCTGGAGGCCGAAGGCGGCGGCCCCGTACAGCACGTTGTGGCTCTCGGCGGCGTCTCGGAACAGCTGGCGGAACAGGCCGAACGGGCGGCCCAGTTGGAAGGCGCCGATGAGCGCGCCCATGAAGACCATCGGCGCGTTCGGGAAGCGCGCGGTGAGCCCGGCGAGCGGATCGCGGGCCACTCCGGCGGCGGCCAGGCCGAGGTAGGTCATGATCAGGCCGAGCAGGCCGTAGACCACCATCGCCTGGACCAGGCGCGGCGAGAAGCCGCCGGACCCGCCGGTGGACTCCTCGAACTGCGGCATGGCCGTGCCGACCAGGGCGGCGACGACACCGTAGGCGGCGGACACGGCGACCGCGCCGACGGCCAGCCAGCCCAACGGCTTGACCATCTGCGCCATGCGGCCGCGCCGGGTCTGCACCTGGCCGGCGAGCGGGGCCATGGCGCTGAAGACGGCGATGTTGCAGGCGGTGAAGGTGCCCGCGACACCGGTGGCGAGGGCGAAGGCGATACCGGCCAGGGCGCCGGTGATCGGAGCGTCCTTGGCGGGGTGGCCGAGGAGGGTGCCGGCGACGTTGCCGCCGATGGTCTTGTCGACGAACTCGGCCGACCAGACCACCGTGAGGACGAAACCGAACAGGGCGCCGGCCAGCAGGACCAGGGCCCTCCTGCGCGGGGCGTGGCCGTTGAAGAGGAACGAGGGTGTCCGGGATGGCTGCCGGGCGGCCTCGGCTGCCGTACCGGGGCTCGGGGCAGGGCCGCTCGCAAGCTGAGTCAAGGGGGTCCTCTCGCTGAAGCGTTCACGTGCGTGGGCAGCATTCAGTGCGCCGCGTCGATGACGGGCGGGAGGTGCGGCAGCGAGCGTAGGGCCAACCGGCCGTATTCGAAGAGGAATTCGGGAACTCGTCCCCCACCAGCCCCACGCCACCGCCCAGATCAAGCCACCCCACCCCCCAACCCGACCCACCCCCGGTCCGGCTCCCCGGCCTCACGGCCCCGCCGCCCCACCCTCCTCAGCCGTAGGAATAGGCCGCCAGCCCGCACGGATGGCGGGAACGGCGGACAGACGACAGCACGTGGCGGGCGCGGACCGGCTCTGCCCGTAGCCGCCGTAGCCTGGCTGCATGGATGAAGTCTTGGACGGCCGGCGGCCGCGTGGAAGCGGTCCGGAGTTCCCGGTGGCGGGGTCGCTGTGATGCGGATCCGGGGGGCGCGGCCCGCGGAGGCGGCGGAGCTGACGGAGTTGGTACTGCGCTCCAAGGCGTACTGGGGCTACGACGAGGCGTTCATGGCGGCCTGCGCGGACGAACTGCGCATCCACGCCTCGGACATCGAGGCGGGCGGCGTCTACGTCGCGGAGGACGCCGGCGGGCTGCTGGGGGTGGCTGCGCTGACGGGCCGGCCGCCGGAGGCGGAGCTGGAGCTGCTGTTCGTCGACCCGGCGGCGATCGGCCGCGGGGTGGGCAGCCGGTTGTACGGGCACATGGTGGGGCTGGCCCGGGACCGCGGCTTCGCCCGGATGGCCATCGCGGCGGATCCGCACGCGGCGCGGTTCTACCGGCAGATGGGCGCCCGGCGCAGCGGCGCCATCCCCTCGGGATCGGTCACGGGACGTGAACTGCCGCACTTCGAGGTCGAGTTGGCGCCCAGCCCGGCCTGGGTGGACGCGTGGACCGGTGGCGTGCGAGCCGTCCACCTGGGCAATGTCGCGGAGTACAACCGGCAGTTCGCGGACCCGTCGCTCGCCGGGCTGACTCCGGACGCCGCGCACCACTATTCCTGCCTGGCCGCCTTCCACACCCCGCACCCGGCCGCCCTGGTCCTGCCCCGCCCCGTACCGGAGTGCTGGCTGCCCTTGCTGTCCCGCCAACTGCACTGGTACGACGTGGAGTTGTACGAGGGTCCGGGCGCCGCGGAGACCGGCCGGTCCCGAGCCGGCGCTGCGGATCCCGTGCCGGAGCCCGGCCCGCGGTCGGAACCGGCCCTGTCGGCGGCCGTGACGGCGCGCCCCGCGCTGGCGGCCCGGCTGCGCGCCCTGGGGGTGCCGTTCGTCCCGTGGGGCTGGACCCCGCAGTTCGCACGGCTGTCCGGCCGGCCGCTGCCCGACGGCGCGCTGCGGTACGAGTCCAAGGCCGACGCGAACGCGCTGTTCCGGCGGCTGGCGGCGGAAGGCGGGCACCCGGGGATAGCCGTGCCGCGGCAGTGGCCGGCCGGCTCCCGGTGGACGGCCGCCCGGCTGCTGGCGTCGCGGGCCCGTGCCGGTGCGACCACGGTCCTCAAGTCGGCGCACGGCGTGGGAGGTTCCGGCACCACGGTGGTGACGCCGGAGCTGCTGCGCGCGGCCGGCGGCGCCCGGGCGGTGCTGCGCCGGCTGCCGCGCGGACCGCTGCTGGCCGAGGAGTACGTGGCGGGGGCCGGACCCTGCCGGGACCTCACGTACGACGGGTTCGTGACGGAGGACGGGCACGCGCACCGGGTCGGGACCGCGGTGATGGAGGTGGCCGGCACCGGCTACCGGGGGGCCACCGTGGGCCCGGGTCTGGTGCCGGCGGCGCTCGACGACGCGGCGTGCGCGTTCGGGGACGCGGTCGGGCGGGCGCTCGCCGCGGACGGCTACCGGGGGTGGTTCGACGTGGACTTCGTCACCGACGCCGACGGCCGGCTGGCGCCGACCGAGACGAACTTGCGGCTCACCGGCCCGTCGGTGGCGTTCATGGTGCAGGCCCGGCTCGACGAACTGCGCGGCGGCCGGCACCTGGTGCGGGTCGTCGACCGGCTGGAGCTCGGCGCCCGGCTGCCGGAGCCTCAGCTGGCGGACCACCTGTCGGCGCTGGCCCGGCGGTGTGCCGAGCTGGGCGCGGTGTTCCTGCCCGCGATCCCCACCGCGGCCTTCGAGGCCGAGCCGTGGCTGGGCGTGGTGCTGGCGGCGGCCGATCCGGCGGACCTGGCCGCGGCGGAGGACCGGGTCCGGGCGGACTCGCTGGCGCTGGGCGGCCTGTTCGCCGGGGTCAGCGCTCGTCGAAGCCCAGCGGATCGTCCGGCTTCCGGGTGACGTACAGGGCGACGACGGCCGCCGCGACCATCAGGGGGATGTTGAAGACGTAGACGAGGGCGGCCTGGCGGGGCCAGTCGTTCTTGGCGGCGAGCCGGTAGAAGTTGTCCTGCGGCCACCAGGACACCAGCAGCCACACCACGGCGAGGTGCGCGGCGGCGGTGAGGCGGCTGGGACGGCCGGCCCGGCGCATCCACCGGCGGCCGGTGACGAGGAACAGCACGCCGGCGCCGAACGCCAGGCATTCGGCGAGGTACAGCCCGCGGAACAGCAGCGACCAGGGCGCGGGCACGCCGGTGAGGTCGGTGGATCCCGGCCAGAACACCCCGGTGAACAGCAGCGCGATCACGGCCAGGACCACCGAGCAGCCGGCCGCCGCCGGGGTCGCCGCCGGGTTCGGCGCGTGCGGGACCCCGGACGGCCGGCGGGCCGGGCCGCCCGCGCCCACGAAGCCGCCGTACTTCCCGCTGCCCGACCCTGCCTTCGCCGGCTGTGCGGGCAGCGGCAGGGCGGCCCGGTCCTCCTGGCCCGACCGGCCGCGCGGCAGCGCCCGTACGGGCACCACGGTGGTGGGGACGTCGGCGTCGGGGACGGCCGCGGCCAGGTGGCGGCGGAGCGTGTACGGGCCGGGCACCTCCAGGCTGTGCACTCCCGGGGCGGGGACGACGTACGCCACGAGCTTGTCGGGCGTGGCGAGGTCCGGCACCCGGGTGATGGCCACCGCGGACAGCTGCGGGTGGGTGCGCAGGAGGGACTCGGCCCGGTGCGGGTCGGTGCTGCGGCCGTCGGCGGTGATGCGGTCCCGGATCCGGCCCGCGTACTCCAGGAGGCCGTCCGGGCGCAGCCGCCCCAGGTCGCCGGTGGGCACGGCGGGGCCGCCGCCGGGGGCGGCCAGCAGGATCTCCCCGGTGCCGTCGGCGGCGGTGTCGCGCAGTTCCGCCCGGTATCCGGGGTGCGGGGTGCCGAGCAGGGAGAGCCTGTCGGGGGCGATCACCGGGCCGGACAGCTGGGGCAGTTCGAACCAGGTGCCGGCGCCCGCGGTCTCGGCGGTTCCGTACGCGTTGACCAGCCGGACACCGGGGCTCAGCCGGCTCTGGGCGGCGGACTGCTCGTCGAGGTACAGGCGGCCGCCGGTGACGGCGAGGAGCCGGACCGGCCAGTTCCGCTGGGGCCGGGCGATGCCTGGGGCGGGCGCCGCGGGCGCCTCGGGGCCGGTCGCGCCGAGCAGCCGGGTGAGGCCGGCCGGGTCGGTGTACACGACGGTGACGGCCTCGTCGGAGACCAGCCCGTCGGGCCCGCGGTCGCGGTACGTCGACGCCGCGGGCAGGATCAGGGTGCCGCCGGTGCACAGCGCCCGCGGCCATCCGGTGGCGAAGGCGGCGGTGTCGGCCGGTGCGGTGAACAGGTGGCGGTCGTGGGGGATCAGGTGCCCGGCCTCGGCCCACGCCACGACGGCTGCCGCGAGCCGCTCGCGGCTCACCGGCACGGCGCGCGGCCCGTCGGTGCAGACGAGGGCGGCGGTCCCGGCGGCCGGCCGGTCCGGCGGCAGCGGGGGCTGGGCCGCGATGGCCTCGACCTGCTCGGCCGCGTCCGGGCAGATCATCCGCAGTCCGCGGCCGTCGTCGAGCTGTGCGGTGCGCGCGGAGTCGGTGAGGACGGCGAACGGGCCCAGCAGGGCGAGCTGTTGCCGGGCCAGCCGCGGGGTGTCCCGGGCCAGGATCGCGTAGGTCCCGCCCGCTTTGAGTACGGCGAGCACGCCGGTCATGAGCGAGTCGACCGGCAGGTCCACGGCCACCACCGCGCCCTCGGGAAGTCCGGCGGCCAGCAGGTGCCGGGCCAACCTGTTGGCGTCCGTGTTGATCTGACCGTAGATCAGATGGAGTCCGCTGCCGGCGACCGCCGTGGCGCCGGGCGTCCGCGCGGCCCAGTACTCGAACTGTGCTGTGACGGTGGTGAGTTCATCACCGGCCTGGCCGGGGCGTCCGGTTGCTGATTCCTGCGTCATCCTTCGATGATGTCAGCGCGCTCTGACAGCCGTCAGTCCCCGGCGGGTCCTGGGTCGGTAACAGTCGCCGCCCGCCCACCTGTTCGGACTTCCGGCTCGGGCACGCCCGCCCGGTCCGCCGACCGCTCCGGCTGCCCGCCGGGCCGGATGCCCCCGGGCCCGGGGTACGGAACCGCGGGGCTGCCCCGCACGTCCGAGGGCCGGAAGCCGGTCGGTATCAGGACCGGTTCCGCAGGCCGGGCAACGAGGAATCGAGGGAAACATGCGTGGATCCGCTCTGGCGTTACGGACCGTCGCGGCGGCCGCGGTGCTCGCGTTCGGGGCGGGCTGCGGTTCGTCCGGCCCGGCTGCGACACCGCCGGCCGACGAACGGCCGCCCGCCAAGGTGCTGGCTGACGCCCCGGGCGGCCGGGAGTGCCCGAAGCCCGCGGAGTGGGTGCCCGGCCCCGCGCCCACCACGATCGAGGAGACGCCCGCCAACACGCCCGAGGCGACGGCCCTCGCCAACGCCATCGCGAAGGTGGCCGAGGGGTCTTCCGCGGGGGCGGAGCACGGGCCGTTCGGGGACGCGTTCGGGGCCGTGATCAACGACCACCCGGCGGGCCGGGTCGCGCTCTGCGTCACGGACCTGGCGCGCGGGCGGGAGCTGCTGGCCGCCGCGAAGAAGGCCGACCCGGCCGTGGACCCGGCGCGCGCCGACCTGTACACGAGCCGCTACACCCTGCGCGCCCTCATGGCGGCGGGGGACCGGCTCCCCCGCGATCCGAAGGCGTTCTCGTTCCCCCTGCACACCTGGGGTCCGGCCGCGGACGCGTCCGGGCTGTCCGTCACCAGCACCGCCGCCGGAGCCGCGTCGGCGGCGTTCCGCGCCGAGCTGTCCGCGGCCGTCGGCGGCATTCCGGTGACCCTGGGCGTCAGGCCGGTGCCCGTCCTGGGCTGAGCGGCGGGCGTCCGGCCGCGGGGCCCGGCCCGGAGAGGACTCGGGCCGGGCCACGGTTGTGCCGAGGAAGGAAAGATGAGCCTGCCACTGTCCGTCTCCGCCCTGCTGGACCGACTGGCGGCCCGGCTGTTCCCCGCGCACGAAAACCAGCAAGGGCGGCGCGGGCGGCACGGGATCCTGCCTCCGCTGCTCGTCGTGCTGACCTTCGTGACCGGGCTGGTCGACGCCGTCAGCTATCTCGGCCTCGACCGGGTCTTCGTCGCGAACATGACCGGCAACGTGGTCTTTGTCGGCTTCGCGCTCGCCGGTGACACCCGGCTGTCCGCGGCGGCCTCGCTGCTGGCCGTCTCGGCCTTCTTCGCCGGAGCGCTGGCCGGGGGCAGGTTCGCGGCCCCGCGGATCAAGGATCCGATGGTCATGTTCGCGGCCCTCGTCGGCGGGCACGCCGTCCTGGTGGCCGCCGCGCTGGGGGCCGGGCTGGGCGGGGCCGCAGCCTATCCGGTGATCGCGCTGCTCGCGGTGGGCATGGGCCTGCAGAACGCGGTGGTGCAGCGGCTGGCCGTGCCGGACCTCACCACGACCGTGCTCACGCGCACCCTGACCGGCCTCGCCGCGGACCCGTCCGGGCCCGCGGCGCTCCGCCGGGCGGTGTCGATCGCGGCGATGTTCTGCGGAGCCCTGGCGGGCGGGCTGCTCCAGCTCCGCCACGGCGCCGCCGCCGCACTCGCGCCCGCCTTCGTGCTGCTGGCCGCCGTCGCACTGGCGGCGGCGGCCGGACCGGCCCTAAACCGGGACCCGGGATCGGGATCGGAATCGGAATCGGGACCGGGACCGGGGGCAGCGTCGGGGCCGGGTTAGGAATCGGGGTTCGGGTTCGGGTTCGGATTCGGGGCGAACCCGGTCAGGGGAGGTAGCGCTCGACCGCCGCCGGCCCCATCTCCTCGATCATCTTCTTGGCCCGCTCCACGCTCTCCGGGGTGACGTCACGGCCCGAGGCCATGACCAGGTCCTCGGGGTCGTACGGCCGCTCCCCACCGCTGAACAGCCGGCTCGGCCGTGACGTCTTCTTCTGGTCCTCCGGCGCATCCTTCATGGCGGTCCACCTCATTCGGTGTCGAGCAGAAGTTCTTTCCCACGAGCGTAGACACACCCCCGCCGTCGCGCACCCCCCGCCGACGGGGGCGGACCCTTCCCGCCCCCGTCGACAGCCGTTCACCTGCATGTCCCTTGTCGCGCCTTTTGAGGTTCTACGGTCGATTACTACCGTTTCGACCACCGAGAGGCGTGATCATGGGTATGGACTGGGCCGTCCCGGCCGCGATCTTCTTCCTCAGCTTCTCCCTCACCGTCACGCTGATCACCGTGCTGGCGGTGGCGGTGCGCCTGCGCCGCCGGGACCGCGGCCCACTGGCCCCGCCCGCCCCGTCGGCGCTGCGCCCGTACGCCTCGCACTCCTCCCACCCCTAAGCCGCCGTGCCGGAGGCCGCCGAAAGCCGGGCCGTCTGAGCCCGGCCCCCGAGCCGCGGCCAGCCCCGGGCACGGCCCGCCCCAGACCCGCCTCAGCGCCGGAGCCCCGAAGCCTGCCGTACGGCCTCGGCCAGCCGTTCCACGTCCGGGTCCTCCGTACGGTCGGCCAGTAGCGCGGCCCGCTCGGCCAGCCCCCCGAGCGGGAGTGCGCCGGGCAGCGGCTCCCAGGTGCCGGAGGTCTCGCGCAGCGCCGAGGCGAAGTACGCCGCCACCGCCGACACCTGCAGCCGCGCCGGCGTCTGCGGCGTCCACAGCCCCTCGCTCAGGTCCGCGGCCTCGACCCCGCCGGACTCCTCGTGCGGGGTCCGGGTCCGCGGGTCTAGCCACCGGACGGTCGCCGTGGCCAGATGGCCCGCCGCGCCGGGCCGGATGCGTACGGCGTACAGCGCCGTGACGGTGTGGCCGGGCCCGACCTCGCCGCCGTCCACGGCGTCGTTGCGGAAGTCCCCGTCGGCGACCTTGCGGTTGTCGTAGCCGATCAGCCGGAAGCGTTCCACGGTCTGCGGGTCGAAGGACACCTGGGCCTTGGCGTCGCGGGCGCGGAGCTCGATCTGGGCGGGCAGCTCCTCGCAGAACACGCGTCGGGCGTCCGCCTCGTCGGACACGTACGTGGTGTGGCCGTCGCCGTGGTCGGCGAGCTGCTCCATCAGGGCGTCGCCGTAGTCCGCGCCCACACCCACCCCGGACAGGGTGATGCCGTGGCTGCGGCGGGCGTCGTCGATCCGGCCGAGGATGGTGTCGGCGGAGGTGGCTCCCGTGTTGGCGAGGGCGTCGGACAACAGCACCACGCGGTTGGTGGCCTCGGGCCGGTGGCCGGCCACGGCCTCCCGGTAGCCGCGCGTCACCCCGGCCTCCACATTGGTGGACTCGCTCGGCCGCAGCCCGTCGATCACCTCGTGGACCCGCTTGCGGTTCTCGGCCAGGCGGGTCATCGGCAGCCGGGTCTCGGCCTCGTCGCTGAAGGCGACCACGGCCACCGAGTCGTCGTCGCGCAGCCGGTCGGTCATCAGGTCCATGGCCGTGCGGACCAGGTCCAGACGGCCCGGCTCGGCCATCGAGCCGGAGATGTCGACGACGAAGGTGAGGGCGGCCGGACGCCGACGGGCATCGGCCGCGGCGGCCCGGGTGGTGAGGCCGACCCGCACCAGCGACCAGTCGCCGGTGGTGCGGGCGCCGTCCACGGTGACCGAGAAGCCGTTGCCGTCGGGCTGCCGGTAGTCCTGGCGGAAGCTGTTGACGAACTCCTCGGGGCGCACCGCGGCCGGGTCGGGCAGCCGCCCCTCGGCGAGGGTGCGGCGGGCGAATCCGTAACCGGCGGTGTCCACGTCCAGGGCGAAGGTCGACAGGTAGTCGGCGGGCGGCGCGGAGTGCCTGAGCCCGTCGTCCTCGCCCTCGCCCTCCCGCACGCCGTCGACCGGGCGCTCGGTCCCGCCGGTGCTCGCCCCGGTGGAGCCGCCGGACCCGCCGCCGTCGGGCAGGACGTACTCGGGCCCCGGGGCGGGGCGGCCGCCGCGGTCGGTGGCGGAACCCTCGCCGCGCCCGCAGCCGGTGAGCAGCAGCCCTCCGGCGACGAGCGCGGCGACGAGGCGCGCGTACCGCCGCGCGTGCGGGCGGGCGTCCGGACTCGCGCACCCTCTGGAGTAGTGACGTGCGAACTGCCTTGTGTACGGATCCACTTCGGCCCCCTCTGACGTCGACACCTGTGGTGAATGTGACGTTCGAGGGGGCCGGTGGGAGCCGTCGGAGGGGTTGCGAATCAGTCTCGAAGCGACAACGGCATACGGAATGTCAAGCTCGGGCCGCGATCGGGACACGAACCCCTCACGGGTGGAACCGCCGGCCGGACACCGCGGCGGACACCGTCACGGACATCACACCGGATGTCCTGACACAGCCGCCGAGGTCCGGCCGGAAGCGCCGGCTCGGCTCAGAAGCGGCCGGCCGCCACCGGGAAGCGTCCCGGACCGGACTGCGGAAGTTCCTGGCGCTCGGCGGCCGGGACGGCCTGGCAGGTCAGGTCGCGCGCCGGCAGCTTGCCGCCGAGGAGGTACGCGTCCACCTTGGAGTCCACGCACTTGTTCGCGGCGAAGAGGTACACGCCGTGGCCCTCGCCCTCGTTGACCGTGATCAGGCGCGAGCCCTTCATGGCGCGGTGCAGGCCGAGACCGCTGGCGAGCGGGGTCTGGGAGTCCCATTCGTTCTGGACGGCGAGGACACCGGTCTTGTTGGCGATCGGCGTGGCCGGCTCGATGCCCTTCTTCCAGAAGGCGCACGGCATGATGTTGGAGCCGAAGTCGCCGTACAGCGGGTAGCGGATCTTGTCGCGGACGGCGTCGCGGCGGTACTGCTCCGGGTTGCGCGGCCAGTTGGCGGTGTCCGAGCAGATGACGGCGAGGAAGACGGCGGTGCCGTTGTCCTCCGGGGCCTGGGCGGCGGCCGGGGTGCGCACCGTGCCCGCGGCCTTGAGGGCGGCCGGCAGGTGGGCGGGGCGGCCCGCGGCGGCGTTCTTGATGAGGACGACGAACTCGGAGGCCTCCTTCACGCTGAAGAAGACCCCGCGCGCGGAGCGGATGTCGTCACCGTTGACCTTCTGGCCGTCGATGACGATCGGCGTGCGGTCGGCACGCTTGACCAGGTCCCAGAAGGTCTTGGAGACCGCGGCCGGGGTGCGGCCGAGGTGGTACTGGCCGTCGCGCTCGGCGCTCCAGCGGGTCCAGCGGGCGAACGCCGGCTCGGCGCCCTCGGCCCACACCTGGATCATGCCGCGCCACACGCGCTTCGGGTCGACGCTGCTGTCGAGCACGAAGCGGTCGGTGCGCGCGGGGAACATCTGGGTGTAGACGGCGCCCAGGTAGGTGCCGTACGAGTAGCCCAGGTAGGAGATCTTGCGCTCGCCGAGGACGGTACGGATGACGTCCATGTCGCGGGCGGTGTTGCGGGTCGTGATGAAGGGCAGCAGTGCACCGGACTTGGCCCGGCACTTGTCCGCCACGGTGCGCGCCCAGGCGACGTCCCGCGGATACGTCTCCTTCTTGTACACGCGCGGGAAGCGCTGCTCGTCCGCGGTCAGTCCGCAGGTGATCGGCGTGCTGCGGCCGACACCGCGCGGGTCGAAACCGATGAGGTCGTAGCTCTCGCGCACCGGCTTGGCCAGCATCTGGCGGCCCATGAGCGGCAGGCTGAGCCCCTCGCCGCCGGGTCCTCCCGGGTTGAAGAGCAGCACGCCGCGGCGCTTGGCCGGGTTGGTGCTCTTGATCCGGGAGATCGCTATGTCGATCTTCCGGCCGGCGGGCTTGCGGTAGTCCAGGGGCACCTTGACGGTCGCGCACTGGAAGGCTGCGGGCGCTTGCGCGTCACAGCGCTTCCAGGTGGGCGTCTGGCGGAGGTACCCGTCGGCCGAGGGAGTGGGGGCGGCCTGGGCGGGCGCGAGGCCCTGTACCAGAGTGGCGGTCAGACCCAGGGCCAGCAGCGACGCGATTCTGCGCATGCGCACGAGAGCCGGTTCCTTTCGGTGGTGGAGCAGGACGTGCCCACCCTGGTATGCCGCCGGTCCCGGCGAATCAGCCCACGGGACATGGCTTCTCCTCCTCGAGGATGATCGGAGGAACCGTCAAGTATGAGACGGATACCGGCCATTGGCCGACTCCGGATGGATTGCTTCCGGTTGCGCCGGTTTCCGTACCGCGTGGCGGGCCGGGCGGCCCGTAGGATCTGCGGGATGCACGCGCCCGACCCCGCCTCCGAAGCCCCTTCCGAAGCCCCTTCCGGCTCCCCGTCGGGATCCCCCTCCGGGCCCCCTTCCGGGCCCCCTTCCGAAGCCACCGCCGCTCCCGCCCGCTCGCCCCGCGGCGTGGATCCGTACGTACGGGTCCGTGACGCGCGGGAGCACAACCTGCGGGGCGTGGACGTCGACATCCCGCGGGACGCGCTCACCGTGTTCACGGGGGTGTCCGGGTCCGGCAAGTCCTCCCTGGCCTTCGGCACCCTCTTCGCCGAGGCGCAGCGGCGCTACTTCGAGTCGGTGGCGCCGTACGCGCGGCGGCTGATCCACCAGGTCGGCGCGCCGAAGGTCGGGGAGATCACCGGGCTGCCGCCCGCCGTCTCGCTGGAGCAGCGGCGCGGCGCGCCGGGGTCGCGGTCCTCGGTCGGCACGGTGACGATGCTGTCCAACTCCCTGCGGATGCTGTTCTCTCGGGCCGGCGACTACCCGCCGGGCGCGCCGCGGCTGGATTCGGACGCCTTCTCCCCCAACACGGTGGCCGGCGCCTGTCCCGGCTGCCACGGACTCGGCCGGATCCACCGGACCACCGAGGAGCTGCTGGTCCCGGACCCGTCGCTGAGCATCCGCGACGGGGCGGTGGCGGCCTGGCCGGGCGCCTGGCAGGGCAAGAACCTGCGCGACATCCTGCACACCCTCGGGTACGACGTGGACCGGCCGTGGCGGGAGCTGTCGCCGCGGGAGCGCGAGTGGATCCTGTTCACCGAGGAGCAGCCGGTGGTCACGGTGCATCCGGTGCGCGAGGCGGATCGGATCCAGCGTCCTTACCAGGGCACGTACATGAGCGCCGAACGCTACGTGATGAAGACGTTTTCGGACACGAAGAGCGCCACCCTGCGGGCCAAGGCGGAACGCTTCCTGGCGAGTGCGCCGTGTCCGGACTGCGGCGGCAGCCGGCTGCGGCCCGAGGCCCTGGCGGTCACGTTCGCCGGGCGGACCATCGCGGAGCTCGCGGCACTGCCGCTGACGGCACTGGCCGGGATGCTGACGGAGACGACCGGCGGCGCCGACGCCGGGGCGGATGTCGGGGACGGGGCGGGAGGGAGGGCCGGCGCGGACAGGTCGGGCGAGGCGGCGCGGGTGCTGGCCGAGGACCTGCTCGCCCGGATCGGGCCGGTCACCGAACTCGGCCTGGGATACCTGAGCATGGACCGCACGGCGCCCACCCTCTCGGCGGGTGAGCTCCAGCGGCTGCGGCTGGCGACACAGCTGCGGTCCGGGCTGTTCGGCGTGGTGTACGTCCTGGACGAGCCGTCGGCAGGTCTGCACCCGGCGGACACGGAGGCGCTGCTCGGGGTGCTGGACCGGCTCAAGGAGGCCGGGAACACGGTGTTCGTCGTCGAGCACCACCTCGACGTGGTGCGGCACGCGGACTGGCTGGTGGACGTGGGCCCACGAGCCGGGGAGCACGGCGGCCGGGTGCTGCACAGCGGGCCGCCGGAGGGCCTGGCGCGGGTGCCGGAGTCGGCGACCCGGCGCTTCCTCTTCGACCGCCCGGCGGCGCCGCCCCGGCCGGTACGGACACCGTCCGGCACGCTGCGGCTGGCCGGGGTGAACCGCAACAACCTGCGGGAACTGGACGTGGACTTCCCGCTGGGCGTGCTCACCGCGGTCACTGGGGTGTCCGGCTCGGGGAAGTCCACCCTGGTCGGCCGGGTCCTCGCGGAGGAGGTCGCCGGACGGATCGCCGCGTCCGCATCCACCCCGACGGCCACGTCCGGGGCCGGCCCGACGGCTGCATCCGGGTCGGCGACCGCGTCGGGGTCGGCGGCCGCATCGGCGTCGACGTCGCCGCCCGCGTCCGCACCGGCACCGGTTTCGCGGCTGGTGGAGGTGGACCAGAAGCCGATCGGCCGGACCCCGCGCTCCAACCTGGCCACGTACACCGGCCTGTTCGACGTCGTCCGGAAGATCTTCGCGGGCACCGCGGAGGCCAGGGCGCGCGGCTACCGCGCGGGCCGGTTCTCCTTCAACGTGCCCGGCGGGCGCTGCGAGACCTGCCAGGGCGAGGGTTTCGTCTCGGTGGAGCTGCTGTTCCTGCCGAGTACGTACGCGCCCTGCCCGGAATGCGCCGGCGCCCGGTACAACGCGGCGACGCTGGAGGTGCGCCACGAGGGCCGGAACATCGCCGAGGTGCTGGAGCTGACCGTGGACGCGGCCGCGGAGTCCTTCGCCGGGGTGCCGGCCGCGGCCCGCTGCCTGCGGGCCCTTCAGGACGTCGGCCTCGGCTACCTACGACTGGGGCAGCCGGCCACCGAGCTGTCGGGCGGCGAGGCGCAGCGCATCAAGCTGGCCACCGAGCTGCGCGGGGTCGCGCCCGCGGGCGGCGCCGCGGGCGGCGCCGGGGGCGGCGCCCGCCGCGAGCACACCCTGTACCTGCTCGACGAGCCCACCACCGGCCTGCACCCGGCCGATGTGGAAGTGCTCATGCGGCAGTTGCACGAGCTGGTCGACGCGGGCCATTCGGTGGTGGTGGTCGAGCACGACATGGCGGTGGTGGCCGGCGCGGACTGGGTCGTGGACCTCGGTCCCGGCGGCGGCGAGGCGGGCGGCCGGGTGGTGGCCTGCGGCCCGCCGCGCGAGGTGGCCGCCGCCGGCGCGGGCCGCACGGCCGGCTACCTCGCCCGGGCCCTCGGGGGTGTCTGACGGATCTCCGCCGGACACCCCCGGGGCGACCGTGCCGGTCACAGCACTAGAGGGCGTTGAGGTCGACGGCGGCGGCCATGGCTGCGTTCCCGGCGTCGTTGAGGTGGAGACGGTCGCCGGAGCGGAACTCCTCGCGGAGCACCCCGGGGTCGGCCGGGTCGGCGAGCGCGCGGTCGAAGTCCACGACACCGTCGTACGCGCCACCGGTGCGGATCCAGTCGTTGACCGCGTTCCGCACGCCCTCGCCGCGCGGGGTCCAGTCCGGGTACCCCCGGTAGGGCGGGATGGTGGCGCCGAGGATCCGTACGCCGCGCGCACGGGCCTGCCGGACGAACTCGCGGTGCCCGGCGATGATCTCGGCCGCGCCCACCTTGGGGCTGGGCGTCGTACAGCGGGCGGGCTGCCGCTCGGCCTGGATGATGTCGTTGGTGCCCTCCAGGACGATGACGGTCCGGACGTCCGGATGGCCGAGCACGTCGCGCCGGAAGCGGGCGGTCCCGCGCTCGCCGTAACAGACCGAGTCGTTCAGCACCTTGTTGCCGCTGATGCCCTCGTTCAGCACGGCGAGCGGCCGGCCGGCCGCGGCGAGCCGGCCCGCCAGCCGGTCGGGGTAGCGGCGGTCGGCGCCGAAGGTCGCGCCGAGTCCGTCCGTGAGCGAGTCCCCGAACGCGACGACCGTCCGGGGTCGTCCGGCGCCCCCGGCCCGCTCCTGCACGTCGACGCCGGCGACGTAGTACCAGGAGCGGCTGGTCTGCGTGAACGCGGTGGCCGCCGGATCGCCTACGTGGTTCCCGGCCGCCCGGTAGGAGGTGGTCAGCGCGAGGTTGTGGAAGGTCGCCGGGCCCGTCGGCGCCGCGAACCAGAGCGTGACGGCGAGCTGTTCGCCGGCCTTGACGGGCAGCGCCACCGGGTCGCTCAGCAGTTGCCTGCCCGCGTGCACGGTGAAGCCGGCCGCCCCGCCGAACCGCACGGTGCGCACCGAATCCTCCGCCACCGCGGCGCCGCCGGCGCTGCGCGCGACGGCCGCGCCGGCGATCCGCAGCGGCCTGGCGCCGTACGCGTTGGACAGCCGGACGCGCAGCGCCTGCCCTTCGGCGCCGGCCCGTACCACCTGGCGCAGCGTGTGGCGGTCGAAGCCGCCCTCGGACCAGTTCTCGAACCAGGTGGTGTGGGCGGGCGCTTGCAGCGAGGCCGACCAGGCGCTCCGCCAGGGACCGGCGGCCTGCGCGGAGGCCGCGTGCGGGCCGGCCGCGTGCGGGCCGGCGGGGTGCGGGCCGGCGGGGTGCGGGCCGGCGGAGTGCGCCGGCGCCGGGGTGCACGCGGTGGCCGCCAGGAGGACCGCAGCCAGCGGAAGGGCGAGCGCGAACGAGGACGCAGTCATGCCCCAAGCCTGCCCCGGCGAAAGGCCCGCGCGCACCCCTCCGCCATCTCTACAGCCGTAGAGTGACCGTATGTCCACCCCTGACCGCCGCACCCTCATCGCCGACACCGCGATCTCGCTGGTGGCCGCCGCCGGGCTGCGGGGGCTGACCCACCGTGCCGTCGACGCCGCCGCGAACCTGCCCGCCGGCAGCACCTCGTACTACTTCCGCACCCGTACGGCCCTCATCGGAGCCTGCTACGCACGGCTCGCCGTGCTGGACCTGGCCGACATCGAGACCGACACCGGCCCCCTCCCGGCCGGCGGGGGGCCGACCCTCGCGCCCGGGGACGCGGCCGCGGCCCGGGAGGCGGTGGCGGGCGCGTTGGCGGGGCTGCTGTACCGCTGGCTCACCACGGGACGCGAGCGGCAGCTCGTACGGTTCGAACTCAGCCTGGAGGCCGCGCGCAACCCGGATCTGGAAGCCGACCTCCACCGGGCCGGGCTCGGAGCGCGGGACCGGGCGGCCGTGCTCCTCGGCGCGCTCGGCGCGGAACGCCCCCGGGAGGCCGCGGAACTCATGGCGGCCTGGGCCGACGGCCTCCTGTACGACCGCCTGGCCGGGGCGATGGCCCGCTCCCGCCCGGCGCCGGACCTCACCGAACTGACCTCGGTCACCCGGCGCATGCTCGCCGCGGTGCTGGCATCCGGGTGAGGTGGGCCGACGGCCCGGAGCCGCGGAAGCCGTCGGAGCGGCCGGACCCGCCACGACCGTCGAAGCCGCCGGAGCAGCCGGAGCCGCCGGACCGCAACCGGCTACGCGTCGCCCGGGAGCAGGTGCTGCGGCAGCTCGCTGAACTCCCAGCGGCCGGACCGGCGGGTGAAGGCCCACAACAGGTCGTACCGGTCCGGCCAGCCCGCCGGGACGCCGAGCACGCCGTCCGCGCCCAGAGCCCGTACCAGCCGCGGGATGCCGGTGTGCTCCCAGCAGATCAGCACGGGCATCGTGGCCGCCAGCGCGGCCTTCGCGAGCGCCTCTTCCTGCCCCAGTGCGTACGTCGTACGGGCCGGGGTGGCCGCGTGCAGGGCCAGCGCGGCCACGGTCTGCCGGGACCGGGCCACCGCGCCGCCCGTCGCGAACAGTGCGGCCGGCCGGGGCAGCCGGGCGCCCCGGGTCGGCCCGAAGAGCAGCGGCAGCGCCTCCGCACGGCGGTGGCCGCGGCCCGAGAGTGAACCGGGGTCCGGCTCACCGTCGTCGTCCTCCCCGCTGTCCCCCGCGTACGGCCGCTCCGCGTGGCGGATCACCATGACCAGGGCGTCCCCGGCGGCCTGCGGGCCGGGCGCGGGCCCCGCCGGCGTCTCGGCCCCGGCCGAGCAACCGGCCGCCAGCGGGGCGAGGGCGGCCAGCACGCTTCTGCGCCGTACTCCTTCTGCCATGGGGCCACTGTCCGCCATGGCCCGGACCCGGCCGGGCCGCGGCACGGCCGGCCACCGGACCGTCAGCCGATCGGCGCACCACCGCCGCAGCGGGCACGGCCACCCGCCGGGGCGGGACGGGCTGAGCCGGGCCGGACCGGGCGGGACGGGCTGAGCGGGGCTGGCCCCGGGCGGGACCGGAGCGGGCCGGGACCGGCACCGGACCGCGCTCAGCGCCGCACCTTGCGGTTCGCCCGCAGCCATTCCTTGTTCATGGCGGCGATGGAGGGCAGCGGGATGCCCTTGGGGCAGGCGGTGGCGCATTCGCCGGTCAGGGTGCAGCCGCCGAAGCCCTCGGCGTCCATCTGCGCGACCATGTCCAGCACCCGCGTCTCCCGCTCGGGCGAGCCCTGCGGCAGCACCCCCAGGTGGTTGACCTTGGCGGCGGTGAAGAGCATCGCCGAGCCGTTGGGGCAGGCTGCCACGCACGCGCCGCACCCGATGCACTCGGCGTGCTCGAAGGCGTGGTCGGCGTCCGCCTTGGGGACCGCGGTGGCGTGCGCCTCGGGCGCGGATCCGGTGGGCACGGTGATGTAGCCGCCGGCCTGGATGATCCGGTCGAAGGCCCCCCGGTCCACGACCAGGTCCTTGATCACCGGGAAGGCCGCGGCCCGCCACGGCTCGACGTCGATGGTGTCGCCGTCGTCGAAGGACCGCATGTGCAGCTGGCAGGCGGTGGTGCGTTCGGGACCGTGGGCGTCGCCGTTGATCACGAGGCTGCACGCCCCGCAGATGCCCTCGCGGCAGTCGTGATCGAAGGCCACCGGCTCCTCGCCGCGCAGGATGAGGTCCTCGTTGAGGGTGTCGAGCATCTCCAGGAACGACATGTCGCGGGAGACGCCCCCGACCTCGTACGTGACCATCGCGCCGGGGGTACCGGGGTTCTGCTGGCGCCAGACGCGCAGGTTGAGCTTCATGCGTAGCTCCGCTGGGTGGGGTGGACGTACTCGAAGGCGAGGTCTTCGCGGTGCAGGACGGGGGCGGCGCCCGGGCCGGTGAACTCCCAGGCCGCCGCGTAGGAGAAGGCGTCGTCGCGGCGGGCGGCCTCGCCGTCGGAGGTCTGGGACTCCTCGCGGAAGTGGCCGCCGCAGGACTCCTCCCGGTGCAGCGCGTCGAGGCACATCAGCTCGGCCAGCTCCAGGTAGTCGACGACGCGGTTGGCCTTCTCCAGCGACTGGTTGAACTCCGTGCCGCGGCCGGGGACCTTGACGCGCCGCCAGAATTCCTCGCGGATCGCGGGGATGCGGGCGAGCGCCGTGCGCAGCCCCTCCGCGGTGCGGGCCATTCCGCAGTGCTCCCACATGAGTTCGCCGATCTCGCGGTGGAAGGAGTCGGCGGTGCGGTCGCCGTCCACGGCGAGCAGCCGGTCGATCCGCTCCCGGGTCTCGCGTACCGCGGCCACCGCGTCCGGATGGTCCGGGCCCATCGGCTCCCCGCCCGTGTCCTCGCCCTCGCCCCCACCCGCGGCGGCGGCCGTGCCGGGGGTGGTCCGGGCCAGGTAGTCGTTGAGGGTGGCCGGCAGCACGAAGTAGCCGTCGGCCAGCCCCTGCATGAGCGCGGAGGCGCCGAGCCGGTTGGCCCCGTGGTCGGAGAAGTTGGCCTCGCCGATCGCGAACAGGCCCGGCACGGTGGTCTGGAGGTCGTAGTCCACCCACAGGCCGCCCATCGTGTAGTGCACGGCGGGATAGATCCGCATGGGGACCTCGTACGGGTCCTCCGCGGTGATCCGCTCGTACATATCGAAGAGGTTGCCGTACTTCTCGGCCACCTTCTCGCGGCCCAGCCGCCGGATGGCGTCGGCGAAGTCGAGGTACACGCCCTGGCCGCCGGGGCCGACGCCGCGGCCCTCGTCGCAGACGTTCTTGGCGGCGCGGGAGGCGATGTCACGGGGCACGAGGTTGCCGAAGGCGGGGTAGATGCGCTCCAGGTAGTAGTCGCGTTCCGGCTCGGGGATCTCGTGCGCGGGGCGGGTGTCGCCCTTGGCGCGGGGGACCCAGATCCGGCCGTCGTTGCGCAGGGACTCGCTCATCAGGGTCAGCTTCGACTGGTGGTCGCCGGTGCGCGGGATGCAGGTGGGGTGGATCTGGGTGAAGCAGGGGTTGGCGAAGTACGCGCCGCGCCGGTGCGCCCGCCAGACGGCGGTCGCGTTGGAGTTCATGGCGTTGGTGGACAGGTAGAAGACGTTGCCGTAGCCGCCGGTGGCGAGGACGACCGCGTCGGCGAAGTGGCTGGATATCTCGCCGGTGACCAGGTCCCGGGCCACGATCCCGCGGGCCCGCCCGCCGGACACGATCAGGTCGAGCATCTCGGTGCGGGCGTGCATCTCCACGTTCCCGGCCGCGATCTGCCGGGACAGCGCCTGGTACGCGCCGAGCAGCAGCTGCTGGCCGGTCTGGCCGCGGGCGTAGAACGTACGGGAGACCTGGACGCCGCCGAAGGACCGGGTGTCGAGGAGGCCGCCGTACTCGCGGGCGAAGGGGACGCCCTGGGCCACGCACTGGTCGATGATCTCGACCGAGACCTGGGCGAGGCGGTGGACGTTGGACTCCCGGGCGCGGAAGTCGCCGCCCTTGACGGTGTCGTAGAAGAGCCGGTGCACCGAGTCGCCGTCGTTGCGGTAGTTCTTGGCGGCGTTGATGCCGCCCTGCGCGGCGATGGAATGGGCCCGGCGCGGGGAGTCTGAGTAGCAGAACTGGACGACGCGGTAGCCCTGTTCGGCGAGGGTGGCGCCGGCGGAGCCGCCCGCGAGCCCGGTGCCGACGACGATGACGGTACGTGCCCTCCGATTGGCCGGGTTGACGAGCTTGGCATCGAACCGGCGCCGGTCCCAGCGCTCGGCGATCGGGCCGTCGGGGGCGCTGGTGTCGGCGATCGGGTCGCCGGTGCGGTAGTGCGCGTAGTCGGGGTGGGTGCTCATGGTCAGTTCACCAGTCCGGTCATGACGGCGACGGGTACGGAGACGAAGCCCGCGGTGATGACGAGGGCGAGGAGGTTCGCCACGGCCTTCAGCGCGCGGTCGCGGCGGGCGCTGCCGGCGCCGAGGGTCTGGGCGGCGCTCCAGAAGCCGTGCCGGATGTGCAGGCCGAGCGCGAGCATCGCCGTGAGGTAGACGGCGTTGCCGTACCAGGTGGAGAAGGTGGCGACGACGTTCTCGTACGGGTGCCCCTCCTGGGCGTGTTCGTTGACGGTCAGGGTGGTCAGGTCGAGGAGGTGCCAGACGATGAACAGGCCGAGGATCACCCCGCCCCAGCGCATGGTGCGGGTGGCGTAGCTCGCCCGGCGCCGTCGGTGGGCGTATCCGACCGGGCGGGCCCTGAGGTCGCGGCGGCTGAGCTGGTAGGCGGAGACGGCGTGCGCGGCGACGGCCGCGAGGAGCACCACGCGGGCGGCCCACAGGCCCCAGTGGCTGTGGAGGAACGGTTCGCCCATGTGCCGCAGCCAGCGGCCGTAGGCGTTGAATTCGTCCGGCCCGAAGAAGATCTTGAGGTTGCCGAGCATGTGGACCAGCAGGTAGCCGAGCATGATCAGCCCGGACACCGCCATGACGGCCTTCTTGCCGAGGGTCGAGCCCCAGAACCCGCCGGCCGGGGTGCGGCGCGGGCGTGGGCCTGCCGGGGTGCGCGAGCTTCGGGGGGTGCGCGGGGAACGCGGGGTGGTGGACGGCTGTGGGCCCGTCCGCGATGCCAGAGCCATGACGTCGACGCTAGGGAACAAGGACCTGAAAGGTCCAAGACATGATGTGGCTCATCTTCATAGTCTGGGCCTATGCAATTCCAGCAGCTGGTGTATTTCGTGGCCGTCGCCGAGACCCGGCACTTCACCCGGGCCGCCGAGCGGGTGCACGTCGCGCAGCCCTCCCTCTCCCAGCAGATCAAGGCCCTGGAACGGGAGCTGGGCGCGGCGCTGTTCAGCCGGGCGCGGGGCAACATCGCGCTGACGGACGCGGGCGAGGCCCTGCTGCCGCTGGCCAGGCGGATCCTGGCCGACGCGGACACCGCACGCCTGGAGGTCCAGGAACTGGCGCAGCTGCGCCGCGGCCGGGTGCGGCTGGGGGCGACCCCGAGCGTGATCACGGGCCTGCTGCCCGAGGTACTGCTGGCCTTCCACTCCGCCCACCCGGGGATCCAGCTGCTGGTCGAGGAGAACGGGTCCCTGGACCTGGTACGGGAACTCGCGCGCGGCGCGCTGGACCTGGCGCTGATCGCACTGCCGCTGCCCCCTTCGGCGCCCGCCCTGACCACGGTGGAGCTGTTGACGGAGGACCTGGTCGTGGTGTCCTCGCCGGACCGGCCGGCGCCGGGCGGCGGCGGGCCGCTTCCGGTCGCGGCGCTGCGCGACGAGCCGCTGGTGATGTTCCGGCACGGCTACGACCTGCGGGAGCTGACGGTGACGGCCTGCCGGGCGGCGGGCTTCGAGCCCTCCTTCGTGGTGGAGGGCGGCGAGATGGACGCGGTGCTCGGCTTCGTCCGGGCGGGCCTGGGCATCGCGGTGGTCCCGGCCATGGTGGCCGACCGCTCCCACCCCACCCTGCGAACCACCCCCCTGGCCGACTCCCCCCTACGCCGCACCATCGCCCTGGCCCACCGAACCGACGTGGCCCCCACCCGCGCAGCCCGCGAACTGATGCGCGTACTCCTCAACCAACCTCGGCCAAGAACCAGCCCCGCCGGCGTTTGAGGCGCGGGGTCTGGGGCGGAGCCCCAGGTCGACCCCCTTCCGTCAGGACGCCGCCACCGCCCCACCCGCCCCCCGCACAGGCAGCACCGCGTCCAGCCCACCCCCCAGCGCCCCAAAGGCGCCATCCGCATCGGCGACGGCGTCCGCATACGCCTCACCGGCCGTCAACCCCGCCGCCAGCCGCTGCCAGTTGACCCGCCCCAGCTCATGGCGAACAGCCACCAGGTGCTGCGCGGACAGCCGCGCGGTGAGCGAGGGCACCCCCTCGCCTTCCAGGACGGCCGCGAGCAGGTCGACCTCACGTTCGGCGTAGTGGGAGATGCGACTGCTGAGGCTGTCCGTGGAGTACAGCAGCCGCATGAAGGCGACGATGTCCGGGATGTCGGACAGCCCCGTGATCGGGTCGCGATCGGCGAGCGCGAGCGTGAAGTGGGCGTGCAGCGCGGCCACCGGCCCCTGTCCGGCCGGGCGGTCCCGCACGATGCGGGCGGCCTCGTCCTGATGGTCGGCGAACCGGTCCAGGACCAGGTCCTCCTTGCTCGGGAAGTACCGGAACAGCGTCGGCTTGGAGACCTCCGCGGCGGCCGCCACGTCGGCCACCGAGACGGCGTCGAAGCCGCGCTCCAGGAACAGCTCCAGCGCGGTGGCCGCCAGGTGGTGACGGGTGCGCAGCTTCTTCGTCTCCCGGAGGCCGGGGGTGTCGTTGTTCTCCATGGCGGGAGCCTAGCACGGAAAACTGACCGAGTTATTTTTTTAACCAGGTTGCATTTCTGGCGGGAAGGCGCTTCACTGGAGTCATCGCCGCGGCGGACGGCCGCGGACGGGACCTCGGGGGGACCGACGATGACCGATGTACTGATCGTGGGCGCAGGACCGACCGGCCTGACGCTCGCCTGTGACCTCGCCCTGCGCGGCGCCGCCGTCCGGATCGTGGACCGGCGGGAGGAGCCGCACCGCGAATCCCGCGGCAAGACCCTGCGACCGGGCGGCCTGAAGGTGTTCGAGCGGTTCGGCATCGCGGACCGGATCACCGCCCTCGGGCGGTCGAGCCTCGTCCTCCGCAAGTACTTCGACGGCGTCCACGCCGGCGACACGGCCGTCGAGGGGCTGTGCCTGATCGGCCAGTGGCAGATCGAGGACGTGCTGCGCGACCGGCTGGCCGGGCTCGGAGTGCACGTCGAATTCGGCGCCCGGGTCACCGGCGTGACCCAGGACGCCGATGCGGTTCGCGCGGAGCTGGCCGACGGTCGCTCGGTCCGGGCCGGCTACCTCGCCGGCTGCGACGGCGGGCGCAGCGCGGTGCGCAAGCTGCTGGGGATCGCCTTCCAGGGGCACGGCGACAGCGAGCAGGCGATGGTGGTGGGCGATGTCCGGGCCCCGGGCCTGAGCCGCGACTACTGGCACCAGTGGTTCACCTCGGACGGCGGCGCCATGCTGCTGTGTCCGATGCCGGGCACCGACACGTTCCAGCTCCAGGCCTCACCCGAGAGGGACGCCGAGGGCGGCGCGCTGCCCCCGTCGGCGGAGGGCTTCCGACGCCTGTTCGACCGGCACGCCCGGATGCCGGGCGTCCGGCCGGCCGATCCCACCTGGCTTTCCACCTGGCGGGTCAATGTCCGCAGGGCGGACCGGATGCGCGAGGGCCGCGCCTTTCTGGCCGGGGACGCGGCGCACGTCCATCCGATAGCCGGCGGCTTCGGAATGAACACCGGGATCGAGGACGCCGCCGCACTGGGGCGGGCGCTGGGCGGGGCGGCGGACCTCGACGGCTACGAGGCGGAACGCCTCCCGGTCGCCGCCCACGTGCTGGCCGACACCACCGCCCGCATGGAGCGCGTGGTCGAGGCGGTCCGCACACCCGGGCGGGGAATCGAGGCCGGCCTCGACTGACCGGCGGCCGGGGGTCGCCCTCACGGCACGGCGTCCGCCAGGGAAAGGGTGTGGATCCGGTCCGGGGCCCCGGGCCGGGCGTAGTACCAGCCCTGCGCGGTGTCGCAGCCGAGCGCACGGAGCTGCGCCGCCTGGGCGCCGGTCTCCACTCCCTCGACGGTGACCGCGAGTTCGAGGCTGTGGGCCAGCGCGACGATGCCCTCCACGATCTTCACGTCCACCGGGTCCGCGGGCAGCTGTTGCATGCTCTGCGTGAAGGAGCGGTCCAGCTTCAGCACGCTGACGGGGAGCCGGCGCAGGTTGGCGAGGTTGGAGTAGCCGGTGCCGAAGTCGTCGAGGGCGATGTCCACACCGAGTGCGGCCAGCCGCCGCAGGGGTTCCAGCAGTTGGTCGTCGGCGCCTATCAGGGCCGATTCGGTGACCTCCAGGCACAGGGCGCCGGGCGCGAGGCCGGATTCCTCCAGGACGGCCACCGTGTCGGCGACCAGGCCCGGGTGGTGGAGCTGGGTCGGCGAGAGGTTGACGTTGATCCGCAGCGAGCCGCCGTGCTCCCGCTGCCAGGTACGGGCCTGACGGACCGATTCTTCGAGCACCCATCGGCCGAGGGGCACGATCAGGCCGGTGCGTTCGGCGAGCGGGATGAAGCGGTCGGGGCCGAGGACGCCGTGCTGCGGGTGCGACCAGCGGACCAGGGCCTCGGCGCCGTGCACGGTGCCGTCGTGGAGGTGGACCAGCGGCTGGTACTCGATGAAGAACTCGCCGCGCTCCAGAGCGGCGGGGAGCGCGTTGGTGAGTCCGTGCCGGGTGATGGCGCGGGCGTCGGCCTCGGCGTCGGCGAGTTCGAAGCGGTTGCCGCCGGCGCCCTTGGCCCGGTACATGGTGATGTCGGCGCTGCGCAGGACCTCCGCCGGGCCGCGTTCCCCGGCCGGGCCCTCCACGATGCCGATGCTGCCGCGGACCGTCAGCTCGCGGCCCTCCAGGCGGACCGGCGCCGAGAGGGTGGTGAGGATCCGCATCGCGAGGTCGGTCACGTCCTCCGGTCCGGATGCGGAGGTGGTGAGGGCCACGAACTCGTCGCCACCGAGCCGGGCGACCATCTCGCCCGGGCCGGTCGCGCAGCTCTGCAGCCGGTCCGCCACTTCCACCAGCAGCCGGTCTCCCGCCGCGTGGCCGAGGCTGTCGTTGACGGCCTTGAAACCGTCGAGGTCCAGGTAGCAGAGGCCGAAGTGGGTGTCCTTGCCCGCGAGCGCCTTCTCCAGGCGTTCGAAGAACAGTGTCCGGTTGGGGAGTCCGGTCAGCGCGTCGTGGGTGGCCTCGTAGCGCAGCCGCAGGGTGAGCAGCCGGCGCTCGGTGGTGTCCTCCATGAGGGCCAGCTGGTACTGGGGCTTGCCGTCGGCGTCGCGGAGCAGCGAGACCGTCAGGTTGGTCCACAGCACGGTTCCGTCGTGCCGGTAGTAGGGCTTCTCCACGTGGTAGGACTCGCGCTCGCCGCGTACCAGCTCGCCGTACATGCGCCACACGTGCGGCGCGTCCTCGGGGTGGCCCCAGTCGCAGACGTTGCGGCCGCGGACGTGGCCGTCCATGCCGCCGAACATGCGGGTCAGGGCCTCGTTGACCTCGAGGACGTTGCCGTCGAGGTCGGCGATGCCGATGCCTACGGCCGCGCCCTCGAAGACGGCGCGGAAGCGGGCCTCGCTCGCGTGCAGGGCCTGCTGGGCGTCGGTCCTGGCGCTGAACGCGGAGCGGGCGATGGCCTCCTGCTCGCTGAGGGTGCGTTCCCGCAGGGCACGGGCGTAGCCCGCGGCCAGGGCGTGCTGGAGGCGGGCGCAGCGGGCCCGGTACTCCTCGGCGTCCTCGCGGCTGTCGGGGCCGCAGTAGAGGACGAGGTACGACTCGACGACCCCGAGGGTCCCGGACAGCGCGTCGGGGTCGGTGCAGTGCGCGGCGACCAGGTCGGCGCCGACCTGCTGGGCGGGTGCCGGGTCGAAGGGCTGTGCGTGCAGGGCGTGGGAGAGGGTGCGGGCCAAGGGGAGGAGGTGTCCCTCGAATTCCACACGGGTGAGGGAGGTGGCGGTGACGGGGAAGATGGCCCGGCTCCAGATCCTCGCGAAGCGGGAGATCCGGTCTTCCGGGCTGTCGGCGAGGACGGTCGGCTCCCCCGGCTGTACGGGGATTCTCACGCCTTGCGTCCCACGCCGGCGAAGCCCGCGAAGGTGAACGGCTCCTCGTCCTCGTCGGGGCCTTCGGGGATGCCGGCTCCGCTGCCGGACACCTCGAGGGCCGGGTCGGGCTCCGGGCGCCAGCGCGGCATCGGCACGATGCCGGGGTCGAGGATCTCGAACCCGTCGAAGAAGCCGGTCACTTCCTCGCGGCTGCGCATCACCAGGGGGTTGCGGGCGTCCCGGTAGACGGTGACGGCGCCGCCGGCGACCTCTCTGGGGAGCGGAATGCCCTCGTACGAGGCGTGGGTGAGGATCAGCATGCTGCCGGGCGCGAGGGCGTCGCGCAGCTCGGCGACCGCCTCGTAGGGCTGGTCGTGGTCCTCCAGGAAGTGCAGCACCGCGACCAGCATCAGGGCCACCGGCCGGTCGAAGTCGAGGAGGGAGGTGGTGTACGGGCTGTGCAGGATCTCGGCCGGCTTGCGCAGGTCGGCGGCGACGATGTCGCTGCGGTCGTCGTCGGCCAGGACGGCGCGGCTGTGCGCGACGGCCACCGGGTCGTGGTCCACGTACACGACGCGGGCCTCGGGGGTGGCGGCCTGGGCGACCTCGTGGACGTTGCCGAAGGTGGGGATGCCGGAGCCGATGTCGAGGAACTGGGTGATGCCCTCGGACACCGCGTGGCGCACGGCCCGGCGCATGAACGCGCGGTTGGCCTGCATGATCTTGGGCAGCCCCGGGAGGAATTCCATGGCCCGGCGGGCGGTCTGCCTGTCGACCTCGAAATTGTGGGAGCCGCCCAAGTAGTAATCGTAGATACGGGACACGCTGGGCACCGATATGTCGATGCCTGGCGGTGCCCAGTCCGGGCGCTCCATCACGGTCTCCAAGACGTAGTCCGACGGCTGTCCGAGCCGAATCTACTGATCATTGCCCAACCGGGCGAGCCAAAGCGGAAATTGGCGATCCGTTCTTCGTCACACACCAAAGGCACGTGCCCGTCCGCTGCACCCCATTGATCGAAGCCGACAAATCCCTTTTGGGTTTTAACGACACCTGACCGGGTAGCCACCGTCTTTGGCTTAAACCTCTCTGGTCGAAACTCCGCCCGATCAGGCGAATCCTCAGGTGCTGCCGCGTGCTCCGGGGGCCGCCCGCCCATGCTCCCCGGGTGAACAGACCCAGAGCCCGAAGGCTTGCGGCGGTCTCGGTCCTGCTGTGGGCCGCCCTCGCCGCCACCCCTGCCTTGGCTGATAGCTGCGCCTGCGCGACGGTCGATTCGGCGGGCGGTTCGGTGACGGCGTACGCCGTCGCGGGCGGCGCCGGATTACCGGACCGTGGCGACCGTCACAGTGACGAGTGGCGCGGCGAGGACCGCGGCGACGGGCACGGGAAGGGACACGGCAAGGGGCACGGGAGAGGGCACGGGAAGGGCCGCTGCCACGGTCGCGGCTGCCACCACCCGTGCCCGCGGCACGGTCACTGCCGGTGCCACTGCCCCTGTCCCCCGAAGCCGACGCCCACGCCCACCCCGAAGCCGACTCCGACGCCGGAACCCACCCCGACGCCCACGCCCAAGCCGACCCCGACCCCGAAACCGACCCCCAAGCCCACGGCGAAGCCGACGCCCGCGCCGACCCGGACGCCACCGCCCCGCCCCCGGCCGGTCACCGAACCGCCCGTCGTGCCGCGCCCGGTCCCCGCACGGCCGACCCCGCCGCCCGTGGTCCGCGCCGTGCCCGCGCCGAAGCCGCCGCCACCGCGGCCCACCCCCACCGTGCGGCCCACCCCGGCACCCTCGCGCACCCCGGTCCCCAGGCCCGCGTACCGCGCCCCGGCCCGGAAGCTGCCCGAGCACCACATCTCGCCGGTGACCTTCACCCTGCTCACCACGGCTCCCGCGGTGCTCGCCATCGCCGCGCTGCGGCCCCGCTGACGCGCCGGCCGCCGACCCGACCGCACCTCGTCACCCGGAGAAGACCTTGTCGGAATGGCTCGTCCTGTCCCTCGCGATGGCCGCGGCGTGCGCCGTGGTGCTCTCCATCGCCTTCCTCAACCACCGGCGGATCGGCGACGACGACGATCCCTCCGAAACCCCCGACGTCATCGAGTACATGACGATGATGATCGGCGTGATCTACGCGATCGTGCTGGGCCTGGCGATCGCCGGCGTGTGGGAGGCCCGCGGCGCCGCCCAGGAGTACGTGCGCCAGGAGGCCCAGGCCCTGCACGAGGTGAGCGTCCGCGCGGAGGTCTATCCGGTGCCCGTGCGGGCCAGGATCCGCACCGACGTGAACGCGTACGCCGCGTACGTCGTCGACACCGAGTGGAAGGCGATGGCGGACCGCGGCGAGGTGACCGACGAGGGCGCGCGGCTGCTGGAGCGGATCCGGCGTGACGTGACGGACTACGAGCCGAAGACCGATCAGGAGGGGCAGGCCTACCAGCCGCTGGTGGACCACGTCGCCGCCGTCGACGACGCGCGCAGCGCCCGCGCCTCCGGGGCGAGCGCGACCATGCCCGGGGTGGTCTGGTTCGGGCTCGTCGTCGGGGCGGCGGTGACGATCGGTCTGATCTTCACCCTGCAGATCCGCCGCTCGTTCCGGGAAATGCTGCTCGCGGGCCTGTTCAGCGCGCTGATCGCCTTCCTGCTGTTCCTCATCTGGGACTTCGACGCGCCCTTCGGCCGGGGCATCTCCGCCACCGCCGAACCCTTCCTGCACCAGTTCCCGCACCTGCGCGGCTGACCCGCCGGGAGGTCCGGCCCGACCCCGGACCTCCGCAGGACGCCCCCAGTCCCCCCGGACCTCCGGGGGACGCCCCCCGACCTCCCGGGGCACCCCCGGAACGCCCCGGCTTCCCCCACAAGGAGCACGCGGCTACCCCGTTCGCCTGACCCTGATCGCGGGTCACCTTGCGCGCACCTAGCGTGGCGGTCATCGAGGTGCACGACCCCTCACGTGGAACAGGTTTCCGCCGTTGCTCCTCGGGGACCGGAGGACTCACATGCGTGCGATACGCACCGCTTCCAGCCATCTGATCGCGGCGGGCGCCACGGCCGCGGCGCTCGCCTTCGCCGCGCCCGCCGCCACCGCGGCCGGCGCCCAGCCCATCACCTCGTTCGGCTTCGCCATCACCCCGTCCACGGTCGCGCCCGGCGGACAGGTGACGCTCACCGTCACCGGCTGCGCCGCCGCCTTCGCGACCGCCTCCTCGGGCGTCTTCGACACCGTCAGCATCCCGCAGGGCCGGCCCGTACGGGTCACCGTGGACCGGGACGCCCGCCGCGGCGCCCGCTACGGGGTCTCCTTCACCTGCAACGGGGAGACCGGTTCTGCGGACCTGACGATCGCCACCGCGAGCACCCCCACGACCAGTTCCACCGCTGCCTCCCGCGGGGTGCGCGGCGGACTGGGCGGCAGCGTGTCCGGGGCCGAACCCGCCGAGATCGCCGCGGGCGCGGCGCTGTTCCTCGTCGCCGCCGCGGGGACCACGTACGCGGTGCGCCGCCGGACGGCGGCCCGACGCCACTGACGACCGCCACCCCCGCCACACCGGGCGGCGGCCCTGCCGCTCACGGCCCGCAACCGCCCGGAGCCCCGAGTCCGAACACGGACTCGGGGCTCCGGGCGGTTGCGCTTCGACCAGGGGGCGGGTCCCGGTCAGGCGCGGCTGCGGGAAGAGCGTCGACGCACCACGTGCACGCCCGCGCCGAGGGCCGAAGCGCCCACGAGCCCGGCACCGATCGCGGTCTCGGCGGCGGACGGCCCGAACGAACCGCCGAGGCCACCCTCGGCACCTCGGCCGCGCAGGACGCGGAACTCGTGGGTGCCCAGGGCACTGCTCCCGTGGCAGCGGACGTTGAGGGTGTGCCGGCCGGGAGTCGCGTCGTCGAAGATGCGGACGGTGGCGAACCCGATGCGGCCCGCCGAGAGCGTGGTCTCCTCGAACTGACCTCGGGAGAAGACGGTGCCGCCGTTGCGGCAGCCGCTGGCGCTGACGTCCATGAGGGCGCCCTGATGGACACTCAGAGGGTTGACGGTGATGTCCCGCGGCACGTTGCCGTCGCCGCCGCCGATGCCGCCTCCGTTGCCGCCGCGGCCGTCCCGGCCGTCCCGGCCGTCGCCGCCCCCGGGCGCGCCCCCCGCCGCGGCGAACGGCGACGCCAGGCCAATGACGGCGACCGCCGCGGCGGCCGCCAGGGAAATACGTGCAACACGCATGGTGGAACCTCCAGAGGAAAGCGCCCCGGGGCTGTGGCCACCGGCTGATCGACGAGAACGCCTTCCACTGGAACACTCACGGAGTCTTTGATTCCGCGCATGTTGGGCTTGCGCCGCCCGGCTGAGGCGACACGCCGAGCGGATCTGACGGAGCCGCAGGTCACACACCGTCAGACGTTTTATATGACTCTTACTCGGATGGCTGCACCCGTCCTGGTCCGGACCCCCTGTGGGACCACTCGTTCGCCGTCTCCCCGGTCGCCGGTCCGGCGGCGCAGACCTAACGTGCGGAGGCAAGGGGGGAAGAGAACGCGGGACGGGACCCCGCGTCGGGAAGGGAGAGACATGACCGAGGACGAGATCGAGCAGGACCGCAGACGGCGCTCCCCGTGGGGGGTGCTGGCTCTGGTCATGCTCACCGGCCTCGCCATGATCCGCAACGGAGCCGATGTGGAGTCGGGGCCGCCGCAGCCGGCCGCGGCCGCCAGCGTCCGCGTCCAGCAGAAGGCGCTCGGCACGGCCGCGCCCACTCCGCCGGCCGGCATGCAGGTGCTGGAGCACGCCACGGTGGAGCGGATCCGCATCCCCTCCATCAACGTGGACGCGCCGACGATGACGGTCGGCCTCGACGCGGAGGGCTGGATCGACGCGCCGCCGCCGCAGGACCCGAACCTGGCCGGCTGGTACCTGAACGGCATCTCCCCGGGGCAGCGCGGCTCGGCGGTCATCGTGGGCCACGTCGACAACGAGAAGGGCCCGGCGGTCTTCTACGGCCTCGGCTCGGTGCGCAAGGGCGACGACATCGAGGTGACGCGGTACGACGGACGCACCGCCGTGTTCGAGGTCTACGGGGTCGAGGTGTTCTCCAAGAACGACTTCCCCGGCGCGCTGGTGTACGGGGACACCGGCCACCCCGAGCTCCGGGTGATCACCTGCGGCGGCGGCTACTCCAAGTCCCGCGGCTACGACGGCAACGTGGTCGTCTTCGCCCGCATGGTGGAGACCCGCTAGCGGGCCGAACCATTCCCCGCGTCCGCGTTCCGTCTCGTTCGGCCCGTCCGGGAAGGCCGCTCAGTCGGAGACCGCCGCCTGCCACGTCCACGCGGTGCGGCGGGGGCGGCCGTCCAGCTCTCCCCTGCCGGTGCACCAGAGGAGGACCTGCGCCGGGTCGCCGGGCGGGGCGTCGGGGAACAGACGGCGGAGCACCGCCGCGCAGAGCGGCGCCGGGGGCAGCCACGGCACCCCCAGCCCCTGCGTGATGTCGCTGGTGTGCAGGAGGACCTCGGCGACGCCCATCGCCGCGAACCCCGCCGGGTCGCACGGCCCCCAGTGCCAGGCCCGCGCTTCCGGGCCGGCCGCGGTCAGCGCACTGCCGAGCAGCCCTGCGCAGGCGGTGACCACCTGGAGCACCTCTCGTGGAGAGGCGTCCGGGCGGACCACGAGGTCGAAGGGCAGGTAGGCGTCGGCAGGCCGACCCGCGACCTGCCCGGCGTACGCCAGCAGGTCGTGCGCGACGTGGGCGGCCGTCGTCCGGCAGCTCCACTCCAGCGGACCCGCCGGCACCGCCCAGTCCTCGGTGTCGTGCGGGCCGAGCACCCGCAGCATCTCGGCCACGGCCCGGTCGACGTCTCGGCTGTCCATGCGGTGCATCCCGCGATGCTAGCGCTGCGACGAGAGGGGCCCGCCGGCTCCTCCGGGCCGCGGGTCGACGGGGGTGAGGACACCGAGCCGGTCCTCGACGGCCTGGGCGGCGGTCAGGCACAGGTCTTCCCGGAACGCCCGGCCCACGATCTGGACTCCGGTGGGCAGCCCGCCCGCCGTGCCGGTCGGCAGCGCCACGGCGGGCACGCCGACGAAGCTGGTCACGGAGCACAGGCGCATGGCCGTGCCGACCCGTTCGTGGCCCGCCCCGTCGCGCGATTCCAGCCCCGGCTCGACCGGCGGCTCGGTGAAGACCGGGCCGAGCACCAGCGGGTACCGGTCGAGGAACTCCGCCCACGACCGGCGGATGCCCATCCAGGTACCCATCAGGCGCACCAGCTCGTCCGCGGCGGCGGGCGGGGTCCGCTCCATCATCATCGCGATGTAGCGGTCCCCGCCCGGGCCCAGCAGGGTGCGCACGACCGGCCAGGACGGCGCGAACTCGGTGACGGCGAGCCGGTGGTACACGTCGAGGGCCTCGGCGAGCCGCGGTACGTCCGGTACCTCGCGCACGTCGTATCCGGCGTCGCGCAGCGCGTCCGCCGCGTCCTCGACGGCCGCGCGGACCGCGGGGTGCACACCGAGACCGCCGGGGTCGGCCACGACCGCGACCGGCACCGGCCCGGGCAGCGGCGCGCCGTACAGCGGCACCGGCACCGCCCGCGGGTCCCGGGGATCCGTCCCGGCCAGCACCTCGTACGCGGCCCGCAGGTCGGCCACCCGCCGGGCCAGCGGGCCGTCGGTGACGAGCAGTTGGGAGGCCGGGCCCGGGTCGTCGGGGCCCAGCACGCGCTGGTCCGCGGGGAACCGGCCGGCCGTCGGCTTCAGCGCCGCCACTCCGCAGAACTGGGCCGGGATGCGCACCGATCCCCCGGAGTCGTTGCCGAGACCGAGCGCCGCCATGCCGGTGGCGACGGCCACCGCGTCGCCGCCACTGGTGCCGCCCGGGGTCCGGCCGGGATCCCACGGGTTGACCGTGTCGCCGAAGAGTTCGCTGCGCGTGTGCATCCCCGCCAGGATCAGCGTCGGCATGTTCGTGTGGCCGACGGGGACGGCCCCGGCCGCGCGCAGCCGGGCCACCGGGAGGGCGTCGGCGGGCGCCACCAGGTCCCGGAAGCGGGGGCTGCCGAACGTGGTGGGCACGCCCTCGACGGCGGTGGACTCCTTCACCGTGAACGGCACGCCCGCGAGCGGGCCCAGCTCCTCGCCGGCAGCCCGCCGCCGGTCGGTGCGCGCCGCGTCCTCCCGCGCCCGCTCGGCGAGCAGTTGGGTGACCGCGTTCAGCCGTGGGTTGACCTCGGCGATCCTCAGCAGGTGGGCGTCGACGAGCTCGGCGGCCGACACCTCCCCGCCGCGCACCGCCGCCGCCTGGGCGACGGCGGGCAGCCTCCACAGGGCCTCGTCCATGATCCGTACCTCCGGGAATCGTTTCGGGGAATCGTTTCGATGCGCTTGCATCGGAACGGTACCCTGAGAACCGATACGAACGCATCGGAAAAAGATGCGCCGCACCCAGGGAGGCGACCGGGCATGCCCAGGCACGTGGACCACGCGGGCCGGCGCCGCGTCATCGCCGAGGCCGTCTGCCGCCTCACGGACGAGCACGGCGTGGAGGGCGTGACCCTGCGCGACGTGGCCGCGCGCGCCGGAGTGTCGATGGGGGCCGTCCAGCGGTGCTTCGCCACCAAGGAGGAGATGCTCGTCTTCGCGCTCGGGCACATCGGGGAGCGGATCGGCGAGCGGGTGCGGGCGCGGCTGACCGCGAGCCCGGCGCAGTCGGCCGCCACCGCCCTGGGGCACGCGGCCGCGGAGGTCTCGCTCCTCGACGCGGAGCATCGCGCCGAGGCCCGGATCTGGCTCGCCTTCATCGCCCGGGCGGCCGTCAGCGACACGCTCGCCGTACCGCTGCGGGCCAACTACGCGGCGCTGCAGGAGGTTTTCACCCGGCTCGTCACGCGGGCCCGCGCGGACACCGGCCGCCCCGGGGAAGCGGACGCCCCTGCGGACACCGCCACGGACACGCACACGGATGCGGGCACGCACCCGGACCCGGACACGGACGCCGATGCGGATCTCCGCGTGGAGGCGGAGCGTGCGGCGCGCACCCTGCTCGCCCTTGCCGACGGGCTCACCGCGCACGTCCTGATCGGCCACCTCACCCCGCAGCAGGCGCAGGACGTCCTCCACGGCCACCTGATCCGACTGTGGGAACGGCCGGACCGGGACTGATCAGGGCCGGCGCCGGGGACCGCTCCGGTCCGGTGCGGAGGTCAGGGCCGGTGCGGAGGTCAAGGCAGGCGCGGAGGTCAGGGCAGGCGCGGAGGTCAGGGCAGGGGTGAGGGTCGAAGCCGGAGTGAGGGTCAGAGCCGGGGCGGGAGCTGAGGCAGGGTCATGCGGTAGCCGCGGTCGAGCAGGCGGGGCAGGTACGTGCGCAGGGCGGCGACGCTCTGCGCCCGGTCGCCGCCGGCGTCGTGGGAGAGCACGACCACGCCGGGCCCGGCGCCGCGCAGCACCCGGCCGACGATGGTGGAGGTGCCCGGCTCCTGCCAGTCGAGGGTGTCCACGGTCCAGGCCAGCGGCTCCATGCCGAGTTCGGCGCCGATCTCGAACGCCGCACGGTTCCACGCCCCGTAGGGCGCCCGGAACCAGACGGGCGCGGTGCCGGTGACCCGTTCGACGAGCCGGCTGGTCTGGCCGATCTCCCGGGCCAGGGCAGGGCGGCCGAGCTTGGGGATCAGCGGGTGGCTCCACGTGTGGTTGCCGATCACGTGCCCTTCGGCCACCATCCGCCGCAGCAGGTCGCGGTTGTCGGTGGCCATCTCCCCGCACACGAAGAACACGGCCCGCACGTCGTGCCGGGCCAGCGTGTCGAGGATGCCGGGGGTGTAGCGGGGGTCGGGCCCGTCGTCGAAGGTGAGCACCATGTTGTGGCCGTCGGCGGGCATGTCGAGCAGCGGCCGGGTGCGGACCGGCGGTGTGGCGGGCGGGCGGCGGCGCGGCCGCTCGTCGGTCATGGGGCTGAGCCGGTACGTGGAGGGGAGCTGCGGTCGGCCGGCCTGCGGCGGTCCCGCGGCGGGCGGCGGGGCGGCCGGGGTCCCCGCACCGTGCGGCTGTGGCCCGCCCGCCCCGGCGGGGGCGGCGGCAGTGTGCCGGCCGGTGCCGGCCTCTCCCCCGGTCAGAATTCCGGAGGCGACGGCAGCTCCGAGGAATACGGCGGTGCGCCGCAGCAGCACCCTACGCCCCGGAGTCAGCTCTTCAGATTTCATTACCAATAGCTCGCACGGCAGACAGCCTGAAGCCCTTATCAACACTGGTCAAGGGGGTTATTGCACCCGATGGGACCAGCTCGCCCGCCGCCTGGCCGAAATCGTGTACACGGGGCCGGTAATCGCCCCCGCCGGCATCAGGACCGGCGCACCAGGGGGAACGGCAGCGTCTCCCGGATCGTGAGGCCCGTGAGGAACATGACCAGCCGGTCCACCCCGATGCCCAGTCCGCCGGTCGGCGGCATCGCGTACTCCAGGGCGTCGAGGAAGTCGTTGTCGAGTTCCATCGCCTCGGGGTCGCCGCCCGCGGCCAGCAGGGACTGCGCGGTGAGCCGGCGCCGCTGTTCGACCGGGTCGGTCAGCTCCGAGTACGCGGTGCCGAGTTCGGTGCCGAACGCCACCAGGTCCCAGCGCTCGGCGAGCCGCGGGTCCTCGCGGTGCTGCCGGGTCAGCGGCGACACGTCGGTGGGGAAGTCCTTGTAGAAGGTCGGCAGTTGGGTCCGCTCCTCGACCAGCCGCTCGTACATCTCCAGGACCACGTCGCCGCGGGTGTTCTCCGGGGTGTGCGGGACCCCGGCCCGGTCGCAGAGCACGCGCAGGGCGTGTTCCTCGGTGTCGGCGTCGACGTCCTCGCCGAGGGCCTCGCTGATCGCCCCGTACATCGTCTTGACCGGCCAGGGCCCGGAGATGTCGTGGACGACGAGCTTTCCGTCCGGGCCCGCCTTGTGGGCGACGGGCGAGCCGAAGGCGGCGGTCGCGGCGCCCTGGATGAGCTCGCGCGTCAGGTCGAGCATCACGTCGTAGTCGGCGAAGGCCTGGTAGGCCTCCAGCATCGTGAACTCGGGGTTGTGCTTGTACGAGACGCCTTCGTTGCGGAAGGTCCGGCCCATCTCGAAGACCTTCTCCATGCCGCCGACGCAGAGCCGCTTGAGGTACAGCTCGGGTGCGATGCGCAGGTACAGGTCGAGGTCGTAGGCGTTGATGTGGGTGGTGAAGGGCCGGGCGTTGGCGCCGCCGTGGATCTGCTGGAGCATCGGGGTCTCGACCTCCAGGTAGCCGCGGTCCAGCAGGCCCTGGCGCAGCGCCTGCACGGCGCTGGAGCGGGCCCGGACCACGTCGCGGGCCTCGGGGCTCGCCACCAGGTCGAGGTAGCGGCGGCGCACCCGCGCCTCGGGGTCGGCGAGCCCCTTGCGCTTGTCGGGCAGCGGGCGCAGGCACTTGCCGGTGAGCTGCCAGGAGCTCGCGATCACGGACAGCTCGCCGGTCCGGCTGGCGCCGATCTCGCCGGTGGCCACCACGTGGTCGCCGAAGTCCACGTCGGAGGTGAACGAGCCGAGCGGGCCGGTTCCGGAGCCGTCGCGGGTGAACATCAGCTGGAGGTCCCCGGACCAGTCCCGCAGGACGGCGAAGACCACCCCGCCGAGGTCCCGCACGACCATCACCCGGCCCGCCACGGTGACCGTCTCGCCGGTACGGGCGCCGGGGGCGAGGCCAGAGTGGGCGCGGCGCAGCTCGGCGAGGGTGTGGGTGCGCTGCGGGATGCCCACGGGGTAGGGGTCGGTGCCCGCGGCCCGTAGCCGGTCCAGCTTGCGGTGGCGTACGCGCACCTGGTCGGGCAGGTCGGCCGCGGCGTCCGCGGGGCCAGCGTCCGCCTCGGCCAGTCCGAGGGAGGCGATGGAGGGCAGGCCTTCGGTGGTGGCGGGCGCGGCGGCCCCGGTGGGGTGGCCGTTGCCCCACAGCTTGCGCAGGCGCGGTACGGAGACGAAGCCCTCGGCGATGCCGGAGGCGAGGCTGATCCGGGCGAGGGAGCCGGCGTCGGCGTAGCAGAGCATCCGCGGGTACCACTCGGGGCCGTACTTGACGTTGGACCGGTAGAGGGCCTCCAGCTGCCACCACTTGGAGAAGAACAGCAGCAGCCGGCGCCACAGGCGCAGCACCGGGCCGGCGCCGATCCGGGCGCCCTCCTCGAAGACGGAACGGAAGACGGCGAAGTTGAGGGAAATCCTCCGGATGCCGAGTTTGGGCGAGGCGGCGCAGAGCTCGGCGACCATGAACTCCATGACCCCGTTGGGCGCCTTGCGGTCGCGGCGCATCAGGTCGAGCGAGATGCCGTCCCTGCCCCAGGGGACGAAGGACAGCAGGGCGATCAGGCTGCCGTCGGCGTCGAAGGCCTCGACCAGCAGGCAGTCGCCGTCGGCGGGGTCGCCGAGCCGGTCCAGTGCCATCGAGAAGCCGCGCTCGGTCTCCGTGTCGCGCCAGGTGTCGGCGCGGTCGACGATCCTGCTCATCTCCTCGTCGGTGAGGGCGGAGTGGCGCCGGATCTGCGTGGTGCAGCCGGCCCGCCGGACCCGGTTGACGGCCTGCCGGGTGACCCGCATGTCACGCCCGTCGAGGTCGAACTGGGCCACGTGCAGGATCGCCTCGTCGCCGAGCTGGAGCGCGCCGAGGCCGGAGCGGGCGTACGCGGTCGCGCCGTCCTCGGATGCGCCCATGACGGCGGGGGCCCAGCCGTGCTTGCGGGCCACGGCCAGCCAGGCGTCGATGGCGGGGCTCCAGGCCCCGGGGTCGCCGACCGGGTCGCCGCTGGCCAGGCAGACGCCGGCCTCGACCCGGTAGGTGACGGCGGCCTTGCCGTTCGGGGCGAAGACCACGGCCTTGTCGCGGCGGGTGGCGAAGTAGCCGAGGGAGTCGTTGCGCCCGTACGCGCCGAGCAGGGCCCGGATCCGCGGCTCCTCGTCGCCGTGCAGGGCGGCCGTCAGGCGCTGGGAGCGGAACAGGGTCGAGGCGGCGTTCAGCAGGGCCAGCGCACCGAGCAGGCCCAGGACGAAGTACAGCGGGCGCGGCGGCCTGCCGTCGAACTGGCGGGCGGAGAAGAGCCCGCCGAAGACCTGCTTGGCGGCCCAGTCGAGCCACTGGCCGCGGGGCAGGGTGCCGGGCCACAGGGCGACCAGGCCCCAGCCGACGAGCACGGCGGCGAACAGGCCGAGCCCGAGGACGAGCAGGGCCCGCCAGAACGCGGCCGTCCGGGAGGCCGCGTAGAACTCCGAGCGGGCCAGGACCAGCAGCACCATGGCCGCCACCGCGAGGGCGAAGGAGGAGGTGGCGACGGCGTAGTCGGCCTCGGTGAAGGACACCAGGTCGACCAGGATGAGCAGGGTCAGGTAGCCGATGACGATCCACCAGGCGACCTTCTTGCGGGCGCCGAGGGCGGCCGCGAGGAGGAAGAGGAAGACGGCGTACGCGAGGTTGGCGCTGACCGGTACGACGATCGCGTCGAGGAAGCGCACGACGGGGCGCAGCAGCCGCCGCAGTCCCGGGGAGAGCGAGAGCAGCGCGCACAGCAGTCCGAGGGTGCCGAAGAACGCGCCGAATCCGTCGGGGACGCGGTTCAGGAAGCGGTGGCCGGTCCCGGGGACGTTCCCGGGCGCGTTTCGGGGCGTCTTCGCGGCGGCCTTCCCCGCCGCCGCCCCGGGTGCTCCCTGCGTGTCGTCCGCGCGCACACTCATGACTGGCACTGTAGGGAGCGCCGGGCGGGTCCGCGCGGTGGGGAAGCGCCCGCTCCGGTCGGGGAGAAGCTGCTGCTCCGGTTAGCCTCGGTGGGGTGACGGAGCGCGCAGACACCCGGTTCGAACGCGGCACCGACGGCCCGAAGGTCATCCTGGCGGGCGTGGACGGGTCCGACTCCTCGCTGCGGGCGGTGGCCTACGCGGCGGGCCTGGCCCGACGGCAGAACGCGCTGCTGGCGGTGGTGTACGTACAGCCGGTGCTGCCCGCGGGGGCTGCGCTCGGCGTGCCGGTCGGCGAGACCACGCGGGAGATCGCGGACGAGCTGGTGGCGGAGATCCGGGCCTCCGCGGAACGCCTCAGGGGGATCTTCGAGGTCCGCTGGGAGTTCCACACGTTCCGCGGTGACGCGTTCAGCGGGCTGGTGCGCGCGGCCGAAGAGCTGACGGCGGACGCGGTGGTGGTCGGGGCCTCGGAGCGCGCCGGGCACCGGCTCGTGGGATCGGTGGCGGTCCGGCTGGTCAAGGCGGGCCGGTGGCCGGTCACGGTGGTGCCGTGACCGGCCACCGGCGCGCGCGGCGCGGTCAGCGGGCCATGGTGAGACCGTCGCGGGCCGCGCCGCGCCCGAGTACGGCTTCGCTGATGGCGTCCTGGGCGGTCCGGTAGTCGTCCCGGTCCGGGTGCTCGGCCAGGGCGGCGGGCAGGTTCACCAGCCGGCCCGCGTCGGTGTCCATCCACTGGGGGACGAACTCGGCCCGGGTGACCCGCCAGCGCTCCCCCGCCCGCGCCGGGGGTTCGAAGCGGAACCGGCCGATCGAGCCGTAGTTGCCGCGGGGATCGTGGTGGCCCTCGTCGTTGAACATCTTTCCGGCGATCTGGTCCCCCATGCCGTAGACGACCCAGGACCCGTTGACCTTCTCGTAGGCCTGAGGGATGTGGGCGTGCGTGCCCAGGATCAGGTCGATGTCGGGGCGGCCGGCCGTCCGGGAGGCGGTGAGCGCCTTGCCGAGCGTCAGCTGGACCTCGTCGGGCGCGGTCTGCCATTCGGTGCCCCAGTGCAGGCTGACCAGGACCACGTCGGCGCCGGCCCGCCGGGCGGCCCGGGAGTCGGCGACGATCTTCTTCTCGTCCATCAGGTTGACCGCCCAGGGCTGCCCGTCCGGCAGCGGGTAGCCATTGGTGTCGTACGTGTAGGCCAGATGGGCGATCTTGGCCGTCCCGGCGCGGTAGATCTGCGGCCGGGCCGCCTCGGCGGCGGTGCGCGCCGAGCCCGCGTGGCCCAGGCCCTGTCGGTCGAAGGCGTCCAGGGTGCGGCGCAGCCCGTCGGCACCGTCGTCGAGGGTGTGGTTGGAGGCCGTGGAGCAGCCGTCGTAGCCGGTGGCCTTGAGGGCTTCGGCGATCTGCGGCGGCGAGACGAAGGCGGGGTAGCCGGCGAAGGGGCCGTCCTCCGGGCCGTAGACGGTCTCCATGTGGCACAGGGCCAGGTCGGCGGCCGACACCAGCGGTTTCACGGCGGCGAACATCGGCTTGAAGTCGTGGCCTTCGCCGTCCGCGTCGGCGGCGGCCTGCCGGATGACCGAGTCGTGCGGGAGGACGTCACCGCTGGCCACGAGGGTGAATCCGCGGCCGTCGGCGGCCGCGGAGCCGGGGGCGGCGGCGGGCGTACTGCTCTGCGGAGCGGCCAGCCGGGCCTGAGCCGGGCCGTTCGCCGTGCATCCGGCGACGGCTGCCAGCAGGACGGCCGAGAGGACAGCCGCGGTCCGAGGCGCGCGTTGCTTGGTCATCTGCCCAGCTCTCATTCGTAGGACTATCCGATCTTCCGCTCTTTCGAATCCAGCGGGGAAGCGACCCGAAGTCAAGGAGCACGGCCGCGGACGTCACCGGAACGGACCCGGCGGCTGAACGGACCCCTCGGCGGGGCGCGGCAAGGGTCAGGGGCGGGGGCCGGGGGCCCTGTCACGCCGGGCCGCCCGCCGGGCCGCCCGCGGTGCCGTTCGGCGCACCGGACGACCGTTCGTCGCGCGCTGGGGCCGTCCGCCGGACCCGGCGGACGGTTGGGCGCCCGGCCGCGACAGGGCGGTTCCCGCACCGCCACCCGCAGGTCAGGGTGGGTGCACCGGATCCCCGCGGCCCACGGAAGGGAGCCCACCGGTGAGCAGCACGACGACCCTTCGGCGCACGGGCGCCACACACCACGCCGGCCCCACCGTCCCCGACGGCCCCACCGTCCCGGGAGGGCCCGGAGGGCCGGAGGGCCTGGACCGGCTGAGCGGTCTCGTCGACCTGGCCGCCCTCCAGCGGGACCACGGCCGGGCCCTGTTCGGTTTCCTCCTCGGGCTCACGCACGGGGACGCGCAGCGCGCCGAGGACCTCGTCCAGGAGACCCTGGTGCGGGCCTGGCAGCACCCCGAGGCCTGGCACACCTCGCACGCCTCGATGCGGCCCTGGCTGTTCACGGTCGGCAGGCGGCTCGCGATCGACGCCCGCCGGGCCCGGCTCTCCCGGCCGCAGGAGGTGGAGGCCGAATCCCTGGAACTCACCGCCGCCGTCGAGGACCGCGTGACCGGCGCGGTGACCGCGATCGACGTCCGCCGCGCGGTCAGCTCCCTGGGCCCCGAACACCGCGAGGTCCTCGTGGAGGTCTACTTCCGCGACCGCTCCGTCACGGAGGCCGCCCGGCGGCTCGGCATTCCCGCCGGCACCGTCAAGTCCCGTACGCACTACGCCCTGCGGGCGCTGCGGCAGGGGCTGGCCGGCTACGGACTCGGCTGAGCGCGCCCGCCCGCCCGGGGCTCGCCGGGCGGGGGCCCTGCGGACGAGGGGTCAGCGGGAGGCTCTCCGGGCAGGGCCTTCTCCGGCCATGATCCGCCCGGCCTGACCGGATCTGGCCGATTTGGTGAACAGTGTGCGCAATGGGCGCATCGAATTCGCCATCAGACCGTTCAAGTTGAGTAAACGTCCCCCGTCCGACGAGCCCGGGAGTGAAGGCTCGTCCCCGACGGCCGGAAGCTCGACGCACGGGAGAAGGTGGCACGGTGCAGCCCGAGGGTACGAACGGCACCAGCGACGGTGGGCTCGCGGTCCCCATGGCATGGCTCTACGCGGAGTACATCGCGGACGAGCTGCTGCGCACGGGCCGCCTGATCCCGGTCAGCACGCTGGAGTTCCGCGCCGGACGCGACACGCTGGCCCTCACGATCTACCTCTCGGACGCGGCGGGTGAGCTCTCGGGGATCCGGGTGGTCTCCCAGCTCGACGAGTGGCTCTCGCTCACCGCGTACGGGCATCCCTGGCGGGACTGGGTGCACACCCGGTTCCTCGAACTCGGCGAGGAGGCCCGCGAGCGCGGCGGCGAGCACGCCGACCTGGAGCTGGCCCGGGCCGCCTGGAGCTGGCTCGACCGCACCGAGCTGTACGCGACCAACCTCGACCCGGGCCGGCTCTCCGGGCCCGAGGAGTTCCCGGCCGCGGTCGACGAGAGCGCCCGGGTGTGGACGCCCGCCTGGCAACTCGGCCTGCCCCTCGGCCACCTGGCGATGCACCTGTTCTGAGGGCGGCGGCCCTCTCCCGCAACGCGCCGCCGCGCCCGCCCCGGACCGGGGCGGGCGGCCCTCACGGGTGGACCCGCGGCCCGCCTCCGGGGTGCACGCCCGCCTGGTACTTGGGCACCCGCACGATCACCTTCATGCCCGCCCCGACCCCCGTCTCGATCACCAGCCCGTACGCGTCCCCGTACACCTGACGCAGCCGCTCGTCCACGTTGCGCAGCCCGATCCCGGAGGAGGCCGGGCCGCGCCCGGCGAGCAGGGCGCGCAGCAGGCCGGGGTCCATGCCGACGCCGTTGTCCTCGACGCTCACCACCGCCTCGGCTCCCGCGTCGCGGGCCGCGATGGTGATGCGGCACTCGGTCCCGGAGTCCTCCAGGCCGTGCTTGACCGCGTTCTCCACCAGGGGCTGCAGGCACAGGAACGGCAGCGCCACCGGCAGCACCTCGGGGGCCACCTGCAGCGTCACCTTCAGCCGGTCCCCGAAGCGGGCCCCAGCGAGCGCCAAGTACTGCTCGATGGACCGCAGTTCGTCCGCGAGCTGGGTGAACTCGCCGTGCCGGCGGAAGGAATAGCGTGTGAAGTCGGCGAACTCCAGCAGCAGTTCGCGGGCCCGCTCGGGATCGGTGCGCACGAACGAGGCGATCGCGGCGAGCGAGTTGTAGATGAAGTGCGGGGAGATCTGGGCCCGCAGCGCGCGGATCTCCGCCTCGATCAACCGGGTCCGCGACCGGTCGAGTTCGGCCAATTCCAACTGGACCGACACCCAGCGCGCCACCTCCGTGGCGGCCCGCACCAGGACCGCCGACTCGCGCGATCCGTACGCGACGAGCGCACCGAGCACGCCCTCCTCCCCCGTCAGCGGGGCGATCACCGCCCAGCGCAGCGGGCAGCCGGGGTGCTCGCACTCGGTACGGAAGCTCTGGCTGCGCCCCGAGTCCAGGAGGGCGTCCACCCTGGCCATCACCCGGTGCTCGTGGTGCCCGCCGCCGGGCCCGTCCCAGGCGAGCACCCGGCCGCGGTCCGCCAGGCACAGCGCCTCCGTGCCGAGCAGCGGGCGCAGGCCGCGCACCGCCCGGCGCGCGGTGTCCTCGGTGAGCCCGGCGCGCAGCGGCGGCGCGGCCAGCGAGGCCGTGTGCAGGGTGTGGAAGGTGGCCCGCTCCACCGGGGTGCCGAGGTCGAGGTCGGAGCGCTCGCCGCGTCGCGCGCCGCCCCGGAGCCGGCCGAGCAGCACCCCGCCGCCGACGCCCGCGGCGAACAGCGCGAGCCCGGCGGGCACCAGGGCGGTCAGGGTCTGCGCGGTCACGTACGGGCCTCCCTGGCGAGTTCCTCGGGCAGGTGCAGCCGGGTCAGGGTGGCCGCGGTCCCGGCCGGTATCCGGTGCCGGGTGGCCAGCGAGACCAGAACCATCGTGAGGAAGCCCAGCGGCACCGACCAGACGGCCGGCCAGGCCAGCAGCGTGTGCGGCCAGCCGCTGCCGGGCAGTCCCGCCCGGGTGGCCAGTACCGCGGTCAGCGCGGAACCGCCGCCGACGAGCAGCCCGCCGACGGCGCCGGGCGGGGTGAGGCCGCGCCACCAGATGCCCAGCACCAGCAGCGGGCAGAAGGACGAGGCCGACACGGCGAAGGCCAGTCCCACCGCGTCGGCGACCGGCACGCTCGTGACGAAGGCGCTGGCCGCGAGCGGGACCGCCATGGCCGCCACGGTGGCGAGCCGGAAGTGCCGTACGCCGCCGCGGGAGGGCAGCGCGTCCTGGGTGAGCACTCCGGCCACCGCCATCGTCACGCCGGAGGCGGTCGACAGGAACGCGGCGAAGGCGCCGCCGGCGAGCAGGGCGCCCAGCAGGTCGCCGGCGACCCCGCCGATCATCCGTTCGGGCAGTACGAGGACGGCCGCGTCGGCGGTTCCGGTGAGCGCGAGTTCGGGGGCGTAGATCCGGCCGAGGGCGCCGTACAGCGGGGGCAGCAGGTAGAAGGCGCCGACCAGGGAGAGCACGGCGAGGGTGGTGCGGCGGGCGGCCGCGCCGTGCGGGCTGGTGTAGAAGCGGACGGCGACGTGCGGCAGGCCCATCGTGCCGAGGAAGGTGGCGAGGATCAGGCCGTACGTGGCGTACAGCGGGTGTTCCTCGCGGCTGCCGGACTGCGGCTGCGACCAGCGGGAGCCGCTCTCGCGCACGGCCCGTTCGGGCACCTGCGCCCCGGCCGGGAAGCGGAGTTCGGTGCCGGCCTCGAAGCGGTGCGGGCCGGCGGCCAGGGTGACCGGGCTCCCGTGGTGGGTGCGGCCGTCGACCCGGCCGGTGACGGTGATCCGCAGCGGGCTCTCCAGCCGGACCCGTACGGTGTCGGCGACCTTGACCGCGGTCTGCTCGCGGAAGGCCGGCGGCTCGGTGAAGCGGGCGCCCGGGGCGTCGTCGCCGAGCCACGCGAGCACCAGGAACAGGGCGGGCACCAGCAGCGCGGTGAGCTTGAGCCAGTACTGGAAGGCCTGGACGAAGGTGATGCTGCGCATGCCGCCCGCGGCCACCGCGCCGGTGACGACGATCCCGACGACGAGCGCGCCCGCCCAGTCCGGCGCGCCGGTCAGGATGTGCAGGGTCAGCCCGGCGCCCTGGAGTTGGGGCAGCAGGTACAGCCAGCCGATCCCAACGACGAACAGGCTCGCGAGGCGGCGCACGGCCCGGGACTCCAGCCGGGCCTCGGCGAAGTCGGAGAGGGTGTACGCGCCGGAGCGGCGCAGCGGGGCGGCGACGAGCACGAGCAGGACGAGGTAGCCGGCGGTGTAGCCGACCGGATACCAGAGCATCTCGGGGCCCTGGAGGAGGACGAGTCCGGCGATGCCGAGGAACGAGGCGGCGGACAGGTATTCGCCGCTGATGGCGGCGGCGTTGAGGCCCGGGCCGACGGTGCGGGAGGCCACGTAGAAGTCGGAGGTGGTCCGGGAGATGCGCAGGCCGAGGGCGCCGATCAGGAGCGTGCCCAGGACCACGAGGGTGACGGCGGGTATCGCGTAGGCGGGATTCACCGGGCGGCCTCCGGGCGGGGGCCCGCGTTCGGGCGGAGGCCCGCGTCCGGGCCGGGGCTCGGGACCGGGCCGGAGCTCGGGACCGGGCCGGAGCTCAGGACCGGGCCGGAGCTCAGGACCGGGCCGGGGCTCGGGACCGGGCCGGAGGCGGGGGCGGGGGCGGGGGCGGGGGCCGGGTCCGGCTCCGGGGGGCCGGTGATCAGGCCCGTGAAGTCGCGTTCGTTGCGCTCGGCGCGGTGGACGTAGCGGCGGGCGGTGAACCACAGGACCGGGTACACGGCCAGGCCGATGCACGCCCAGACCAGCAGGGGGGAGGCCGGGCCGCCGCCCGCGCCGGCCGGCAGTGCGAACAGCAGCGGGAGACTGCCGACCAGCAGCACCAGGGTGGCCAGGGCAGACAGCGCGGCTCGCAGCTGACTGCGCATGAGCGCGCGGACGTACGTGGCGCCGAGGCTGGTCTGCTCGCTGATCTCGGAGCGGGCCGGGGTGTGCCCGGGCGGTCGGCGGCGGGCGGTGAGCGGCACCCCGGTGACGGTCTCGCGGCGCGGCGCGGCGCCCGCCGGTCCGGCGGTCGGCCTCGTGCCTCCGGTCGTCGCTCCGGTCGCCTCTCCGGTCATCTCTTCGGGCATCAGCCGCGGGCCCGGCGCAGCAGCAGTTCCCGCAGCTCGCGGGCGTGGCGGCGGCTGACGGCGAGTTCGGCGGCGCCGATGCGCACGGTGGTGACCCCGGCGTCGACCCGGAGTTCGTCGATGCGGCCGAGGGCGACCAGGTGGCGGCGGTGGATCCGGACGAAGCCGCGGGCCGCCCAGCGTTCCTCCAGCGTGGACAGCGCGATCCGTACGAGGTGGCTGCCGCCGGGGGTGTGCAGCCGGGCGTAGTCGCCCTGCGCCTCGGCGTACGTGATCTCGTCGACGGGGACGAAGCGGGTCACGCCGCCGAGTTCGACGGCTATCTGCTCGGGCGCGGGCGCCGGGACGGGGACGGGCGCGGGGGTCGGGGCGGGTACGGGCGCGGCGGCCGGCCCGGGCGGGTGTGGTGCCGCGGCCGCCTGGTCGCAGACCCGGCGCACCGCCTCCGCCAGCCGTTCGCGGCGGACCGGTTTGAGGACGTAGTCCACGGCCTTGAGGTCGAAGGCCTGGACGGCGAAACCCTCGTGCGCGGTGACGAACACCAGGTGCGGGGGCCGGGCGAAGCCGGACAGCAGCCGGGCCACGTCGAGACCGGTCAGCCCCGGCATGTGGATGTCGAGGAAGACCACGTCGACGGCGTCCGCACTGCCGGGCCCGGCCTCCACCGCCCGCCCGATGCGCCGCAGCGCCGCGGTGGCGTCGGCGGCCCCCTCCGCGCTGCGCACCCGCGGGTCGGCCCGCAGCAGGTACAGCAGCTCTTCGAGTGCGGGCTTCTCGTCGTCAACGGCCAGTACGCGCAGCATGCCCGGAGTCTAGAGCGGCTATTTGAGCAGGCGGGAGAGCCTGCGGTCGGCCAGGGGTTTGCCGCCGGTCTGGCAGGTGGGGCAGTACTGGAGGGAGGAATCGGCGAACGAGACCTCGCGGACGGTGTCCCCGCACACCGGGCAGGGCTCGCCGGTACGGCCGTGGACGCGCAGCCCGCTCTTCTTCTCGGCCTTGAGGAGGCCCGCGGCCAGGCCGTGGTTGCGGGCGACGGCCTCGCGCAGGGTCGTCTGGAGGGCGGCGTAGAGGCGGGCCGTCTTCTCGGCGTCGAGGTTCGCGGCGAGCGCGAAGGGTGACAGCTTGGCCGCGTGGAGGACTTCGTCGCTGTAGGCGTTCCCCACACCTGCGATGACGCTCTGGTCGCGCAGCACTCCCTTGATCTGGCGGCGCTCGCCCGCCAGGAGGGCGGCGAAGGCGGCTTCGTCGAACTCCGGGGCGAGGGGGTCGGGGCCGAGCCGGGCGATGCCGGGGACCTCGGCGGGGTCGTGGACGACGTACACGGCGAGGCGCTTTTGGTGCCCCGCCTCGGTGAGGTCGAAGCCGCCGCCGTCCTGGAGGGCGAACCGCAGCGCGAGCGGGCCCTTGCCGGGCCGGGGCGGCGCCTCGGGCAGGGTGTCCTGCCAGCGCAGCCAGCCGGCCCGGGCCAGGTGGGTGACGAAGTACAGCCCGCCGGCGGACACGGCGAGGAACTTGCCGTGCCGGGTGGTCCCGGCGAGGGTCCGCCCCTCCAGGGCCGTCAGCGGCGGATCGTAGGTCTTGAGCACGCTGACGGCGACGGGCCGCACGGCAGCGACGACCCGCCCGGCGAGCCGCTCGTCGAGGAACTCCCGGAGCGCTTCGACCTCGGGCAATTCGGGCATACCCCCAGCCTGCCCCACCGGCCCCGGCTGGGCACGACGGAGCGGGCGCGGCCCGGGCCTCGGCCCGCCGGGGTCACTCGTACTCCGTGCCGCCCTTGCGCGTCAGGTACGCGGGGCTGACGGCCTTCGCGATGGCCCGGCCGCCGGTCACCGGGCTGTACCGGCCGGTGGCAGCGCGGATGACGACGCCCTCGCGCAGGTGCAGCGCCTTGCCCGACACGGTCTCCCGGCCGTCGGCCAGCGCCACCACCCGGTCCAGGTCGTACGGGCCCTCGTACAGCGTCGGCACCAGCTCCAGCTCACCGGCCAGGGCCTCGACCGTCTCCGCGGGGTCCAGCCAGCGGACCCGTCCGTCGGTCTCGACCGATACGTCGAACACGGCGAAGCCCGGTCCGGTGGTCCGCGCGTCCGCGCCGTAGACGAGGTCCTGGACGCCGGCCCCGTACACCTCGCCGAAGATCCCGACCCGGGTGGCTCCGAGGCGGGCGGCCAGGCGGGCCGCGACGGCGGGTACGCCGTGGGTGCGTACGGCCCGCCAGTAGACGTTGCGCTCCTCCTCCTTCAGGGCGAGGCTCTTGGCCCCGAAGCCCTTGGAGGAGACCAGGACGCGGTCCTCGGCGGCGATGTGGGTGACCAGGCAGGCGGTGCCGTGCAGCTTCTCGGTGAGGACGACGGGCTCGCCGGGCTCGAAGATGTCCGGGTAGCGCTGCAGGTTCTCGATGTCCGTCCAGGGCAGCAGGTCGGGGGCGGCCTCCACCTCGCCGTTCATGGTCGTGGGGACCGGTGGCACCCACTTGGTGATGCCGAGGAGGCCGGCGAAGTCGGTGCCGTCGGCGGCGGCCGCCGCGAGGTCCACCCCGTCGAGGGCGCGCGGCCGGCAGACGAGCCCCTGCGACAGCTCGCCGCGCAGCCGTACCGCCTTGACCCGGTCGGCAGCGCTGCCCGCGAGCCGCCCGGTGAGCCCCAGTTCCGCGATGAGATCCGCGGGGAGCACGGCCTGTTCGGGGATGTAGAGCGCGAAGTCCCCGGTGCGGTAGTGGCCCTTGGCGACGACGGCGCGGTAGAGGCCCACCTGGGCCAACTCCAGCGCGTCGGCGCGCGGATGCTCGTGGACGGTCAGGGTTTCGGCGGTGACGCGCAGCGTCGACATGGCTCTCGGCTCCTCGGCAGGACGGCGGTTCTCATCCGGTGTTCATCACCGCCCACTCTCGACCAGCACAAATACGCTGGGCCACCGGTTTTCCCGTCTGCTATGCCGTCCTGCGCTTCCCCTCGTGGTCCGCTGGCGGTGCCGCCGTCAGCCCATGACGAATTCGCACCAGACGCATTTGCCGCTGCCGCGGGATTCGACGCCCCAGACGTCGGCCAGGCGGTCGACCAGCATCAGGCCACGGCCCGATACCCCGGATTCGCCGGCTTCGCGGCGGCGTGGGAGGGCGCTGGAGCGGTCCTCCACCTCTACGCGCAGGCGGCGTTGGGGGCCGGGGAGGACGCGGAGGGTGACGATGGCCGGGCCGTCGGTGTGCATGAGGGCGTTGGTGACGAGTTCGTCGGCGACGAGTTCGATCTCGTCGGAGCGTTCGCGCGCGCCCCAGGCGCGGACCGCCGCGCCGATCATGTGCCGGGCGGAGGCCAGCGCTTCGGGGTCGCCCTGGGCCACGTGCTGCTGGAGGCGGCCGCCGGCCTGCGGGGCGTCTTCGATGCGGCGGCGCAGCAGCAGGAGGGCCATGTCGTCGTCGCCGCCGCGTTCGTCGACGACTTCGCACAGCCGGTCGGCGAGCTGTTGGAGGTCGGCGGGGCCGCTGTGGATGAGGGAGGTGAGCAGCTGTATGCCGTCGTCGAGGTCGGCTCCGGGCTGTTCGACGAGGCCGTCGGTGCACATGAGCAGGGTTTCGCCCGGGTCGAGTTCGACGGTGGTGACGGGGTATTCGAGGTGGCCGAACTCGGCGGACAGGCCGAGGGGCATGCCGCCGGTGACGGGCAGCCGCCGGACGTCGCCGTGCCGGGAGCGCAGCAGCGGGTCGATGTGCCCGGCGCGGACCAGCTGGACGACGCCGGTCGACAGGTCGGCCTCGGCGTAGGCGCAGGTGGCGAAGCGGTCGGTGTCGAGTTCGTGGAGGAAGCCGGAGGCGCGGGCCATGACGGTGGCGGGCGCGTGGCCTTCGGCGGCGTACGCGCGCAGCACGATGCGCAGTTGCCCCATGACGGCGGCGGCGTGCGTGTCGTGGCCCTGGACGTCGCCGATGACGGCGCCGACGCGGCCGCCGGGCAGCGGGATGACGTCGTACCAGTCGCCGCCGATGTCCCGGCCCATGCGGGCGGAGCGGTAGCGCACGGCGATCTCGGCGCCGGGGACGGCCGGGATCCGGCGGGGCAGCATGGCCTGCTGGAGGCCTTCGGCGAGGTCGTGTTCCTGTTCGAGGAGCATGGCGCGCTGGAGGCTCTGCGCGATGCTGCTGCCGAGGGCGACGAGGAGGTTGCGTTCCTCCTGGGTGAAGCCGTCCTTGTCCTGGTAGAGCAGTCCGATGGCGCCGATGGGGCGCGCCTGCGCGATGAGGGGCAGGTAGGCGGCGGCGGAGATCCGCATGGACGAGATCTTGGACCAGAGCCCGGGGTAGCCGGTCGCGAACTCCTCCTGGGAGTCGATGAACCGGGGCTGGAGGGAGCGGACCACCTCGCTCATCGGGTACTGCTCGTCGATGCGGGTGTAGCGGGTGCCGGGCACGTAGCTGCCGGACGGGCCCTCGGCGACGAGGTGGATGCGGCCGGCCTCGACCAGGCCCATCACCATGCCCATGGAGCCGAGCCGTTCCAGGCCGTGGTTGTCGCTCAGCGCGTCGATGACGTCCTGCACGGTGCGGGCGTGCGCGAGTGCGGCCGTGGTGCCCTCGACGACGCTGGTCTGACGGCGGCGCTCCTCGTCGAGGCCGAGGCGTTCGGCGGAGTGGCTGAGTTCCTCGGTGGCGTCGCGGACGATCCCGATGATCCGGTACGGGCGCCCGTCGTCGTCGCGCAGCACCCGGCCCTGGGTGTGGGTCCAGCGCAGCCGGCCGTCGCGGCAGCGGATGCGGAAGTACGCGCCGTAGCTGTCGACGCCGCTCTTGAGGGCGCTGGAGACGAGTGCGTCCAGGCGTACCGACTCGGCCGGCGGCACCCGGGGCGACAGCGACTCGGGCCGGCCGTCGTAGTCGTCGGCGACCGTGTCGAAGACGTCGAGCGCCGGCGGGTCCAGGTGCATGAGACCCGCGACGAGGTCCCAGTCGAAGCTGCCCATGCGGTTCAGCGCGAGGCTCTGGTCCGGGTGTGCGGGCCAGTCGTCGGGCAGCGATACGGTGGTCGGCACCGATCCACCATGACACTGTTCGCCGGATTCCTCGACAGGAGGACGAGTGGTTCAGGCGCTCTCCAGCTGCGAGCCGCGGTCGGTGGCGGGGTCGCCGGACACGCCGCCGTCCGGGAGATCGTAGAGGTCCTCGGGGTGGACGGGCGGGAGCCGGTCCAGCCGGTCGTCGAGCGGATCGGGAGCGACGGGCTCGTCCGGCCAGGCGGGCAGGTCCGACTCGTCGGGCAGCAGGCCGTCCGACCGGGACCCGTCCGAGAAGTCGTCCGACAGCCCGTCCGAGAAGCCGTCCGAGAAGCCGTCCGCCAGCTCGTCCGACGACAGGCCGTCCGAGCGGCTCGAGGAGTCGCCCGGCACGTCGGCGGGCCGGTCCCGGTCGCCGGGTGCGGTGGGTACGTCGGGCAGCGCGGGCCGGGTGGAGGCGGAGGTGCACGGGGCCGGCCGGTCGCCGGACCCGGCCGGCGCGCTGCCCCCGGACTGCGGCGGAGCGGTGCGGGCCAGGCTGTTGCCGGAGCCGGTGCAGGGGTCGTGCGGGACGGCCGGGGCGGCGTCGGCGGCGGGGCCGCTGGGGACCGGGCCGCTCGGGTCGAAGGGCGGCGGTTCGGCGGGCACCTTGTCCTGTGCGCCGTCGTCCCCGGACCGGCGTTCGATCCAGGTGTTGTTGCTGATGTTCACGATGACGAGGTTGTCGACGATCGCGTCGGTCGGCTTGATCACGACGACCTGGGCGGGCTGGAAGCCGGGCCACGGGGTGCCCGTGTTGCTGCTGGCGCCGCCTTCGACGGGTGGCATCAGCGGGTTGCCGCAGGCGCACCGCACCCGGGGCAGCCCGTAGTCGTCGACGAGTACGGCGGTGCCGGCCTGGAGGACGGCCTGGTAGGCGGCGGCCCGGCCGCCGCGGAAGCCGTGGCTGGTGACGCGGGTGTCGGCGCGCAGCACCACGGGGGTGAGGCCGCGCAGGAATTCCGCGATCCGGGCGGATTCGACGCCGGCGGCGGCCGCGAAGGCGCGGGCGCGGTTGCGGTCGGCGGCGTAGAAGCGGACCTGCTGTTCCACGTCGCAGCTGCCTCGTTTGTGCGTGCCGCCGTACAGGCCGGGGGTGGAGCCGGTGACGGCGCGCAGTGCCGCGGCCGGTCCGCTGCCGGCGGCGCCGGGGCCGGGGCGGCCCTGCTGCCCGGTCCCCTGGTGGGCGGGCGGCGGCAGGGCGGCCAGGGAGGTGGCGGTGGAGGCCGTGAACGGGTCGGGGCCGGCCGCCACGACGGACTGCAGCAGCACCTCCTGGCCGGTGACGGCCTTCGTCGGCTCGGCTTCGCTGCCGCAGCCCGCAACGGCGAACAGGCCGACGGCGGCCGTACAGGCCAGGGCATAGCGACGTACCGGTCCGTGCACGTGTGATCTCCCGCCTCTTCGCACCTTCCCACGCCTCTTCGGCACGCCTTTTCACGCCTCTTCGGCCCGGATTGCTCTTCCAGGTGTGCCGCACATCCCGACGGCCCGCAAGCGGTGATCGGCCGCCCGGTGCACGGGCCGTACGCCGGGTTCCGCCGCGTGGAGTACGGGCCGCGCGGCCCGCCCGCACCCCCTTCCCCGTCCCCTTGCGCATCCGTGCGCACCGCCTCCCGCGCACCGCCCGTACCTCCCCTCCACCCCGCTCTTGAACGCGTTCAACAAACCTCGTATCGTTCGGCGGGAAGGAACTTGAACACGTTCAAGGGATCCGGAATCGTTCGGGGGGGTTCGTCGTGTCCGCGCTGGCAGTCCTGGTGAATCCCGTGGTCACGCTCGGCATGCTGGCGATCGTCCCGGCCGGGCTCGCGCTCGTGGACCGGGACGGGCTCGCCACCCTGCGCCGCCTGTGGCCGCTGTGCGCCGTACCCGGTGCGGTAGCGCTGTGGCTGCCGCGCGGCGGCCCGGCCACCGCGCTCGCCGCGGTCTACGCCCTGGGCACCCTCGTCCTCGCGCTCCAGGCGCCGCTGCGGCTGGCCCGCACCCGCTCGCTCGCGGCCGCCGAGGCCGCCGTGCTGACCGCACTGGTCTCGCCCGCCGTGGCGGCGACCGCTCTGGCCGCGGAGCGCGCGGGACGGCGGCTGTTCGGTTTCGACCTCGACATCCTGGCGCTGACCGTCCCGCACTTCCACTTCGCGGGCTTCACCGCAGCCCTGGTCGCCGGGCTGGTCTGCCGGACCTCGGGCTCCGGCACGGCCCGCTTCGCCGGGTACAGCGTGCCCGCCGGCACCCTGCTGGTGCTCGGCGGCTACTTCACCGGCGATTGGGTGGAGCTGGCCGGTGCGGTCGTGCTCACCGCCGGGATGTGGGCGGTGGCCGTCCACACCTGGCGCGAGCCCCGCACCCGCGCCCGGGACCCTCTCACCCGCGCCCTGTTCGCCGTCTCGGCCGCCGTGCTCGCGGCCACCATGCTGCTCGCCCTGTGGTGGGCGCTGGGCGAGGCCGCCCACGTCCCCCACCCCACCCTGACCTGGATGGCCGCCACCCACGGCCTCGGAAACGCCCTCGGCTTCGCACTGTGCGCCGTGCTCGCCTGGCACCGGATGAAGGAGATCGCACGATGACCCGCATCACCAGCCTCCACCGGGACACCGTCAACTACGTGGAGCGCGGCGCCACCCGGCACCGGCCGCTCCCCACCGGCTACCACCACCTGCACCACCGCGTCCCCATCGGCCACGGCCGCGAGGTGTTCAAGCGCGCCGGGACGGCCGTCACCACCTTCCGCATGCACCGCGCGGCCGGCGTCCGGGTCCGCGCCGACCGCGAGCGCGCCGAGACCGGCGGCCTGGTCGAGTGCGCGATCGGCATCGGCCCCGCCCGGATCACCGCCCCGTGCGAGGTCATCTGGACGGCGTACGGGCCCAGCCTGACCGGCTTCGCGTACGGCACCCGGCACGGGCACCCGGAACTCGGCGAGGAGTCGTTCCTGGTCGAGCTGGGCGAGGACGGCACCGTCTGGTTCGACGTGACCGCCTTCAGCCGCCCGGGCCGCTGGTACACCCGGCTCGCCGGCCCCCTGGTCCCCTTCCTCCAGATGCGCTACGCCCGGCACTGCGGGCGCACCCTGCGCCGCCTCGCCGCGGGCGGCTGACCGCGCCCCGGCGGATACTGGAGGTCCCGGGGGGCTCCGGCGGCACGTCGAGGGCGAGCGGCGATGGAGTGGTTCACGGCACCCGAGTACTGGCTGAGCCGGCTGGTCTTCCAGCGGACCCTGGCCCTCGTGTACCTCGCCGCGTTCCTCGGCGCGGCCCTCCAGTTCCGCGCCCTGATCGGCGAGCGCGGCATGCTGCCGGTCCCCGAGTACGTGCGGTACGTGCCGTTCCGGCGCGCCCCGAGCCTGTTCCAACTCCGCTACTCCGACCGGCTCTTCGCCACCTGCGCGTGGGCGGGCGCGGCCCTGTCGGCGGCGCTGGCCGCGGGCGCGGCGGACGAGGTGCCGCTCGGCGCGGCGATGGCGATGTGGGCGGCGCTGTGGGCCGCGTACCTGTCGATCGTCAACGTCGGCCAGACCTGGTACGCCTTCGGCTGGGAGTCGCTGCTGCTGGAGGCCGGGTTCCTCGCGGTCTTCCTCGGCAACGACCGGGTCGGGCCGCCGGTGCTCGTGCTGTGGCTGCTGCGCTGGGTGGTGTTCCGGGTGGAGTTCGGCGCCGGGCTGATCAAGATGCGCGGCGACGCCTGCTGGCGCAAGCTCACCTGCCTGTACTACCACCACGAGACGCAGCCGATGCCGGGACCGCTGAGCTGGTTCTTCCACCGGCTGCCGAGGCCGCTGCACCGGGTGGAGTGCGCGGCCAACCACGTCACCCAACTCGCGGTGCCAGTGCTGCTGTTCACCCCGCAGCCGGTGGCCTCGGTGGCCGCCGGGATCATCGCGGTGACCCAGCTGTGGCTGGTGTTGTCCGGCAACTTCGCCTGGCTGAACTGGGTGACGATCGCGCTCGCCCTGTCCGCGGTCGACGTCACGGCCTTCGGCGGCCCGTCCCGCGCCCAGCCCGCGGCGCCGCTCTGGTACGTCGTGCTCGTCTGCGCGGTCGCGGCGCTGGTGCTGTTCCTCAGCCGCGGTCCGGTGCTCAACATGGTCTCGCGCCGCCAGGTGATGAACCGGTCCTTCGACCCGCTGCACCTGGTCAACAGCTACGGGGCGTTCGGCACGGTCGGCCGGATCCGCGACGAGGTGGTGGTGGAGGGCACCCTCGCCGCGTCACCGCGCCGGGACGGCGGCGAGTGGCGGGAGTACGACTTCAAGGGGAAGCCCGGCGACGTGCGGCGGATGCCCCGCCAGTACGCCCCGTACCACCTGCGGCTGGACTGGCTGATGTGGTTCGCCGCGCTCAACCCCGGCTACGCCCGCGACTGGTTCGGGCCGTTCGTGACCCGGCTGCTGGAGAACGACCGGGACACGCTGCGGCTGCTGCGCCGCAATCCGTTCCCGGACGCGCCGCCGCTGTTCGTGCGCGCCCGGCTGTACCGGTACCGGTTCACGGGCCTGCGCGAACTGCGCAGCACGGGCGCCTGGTGGCACCGCACCCTGCTGCGCGAGTTCATGCCGCCGACCCGGCTGGCCGCCGAGCGCGGAGCCGGCGAGGAGGGCGGGGCCGGTGCGGAGGGCGAGGAGGCGCGCCGGGGCCGGGCGGGCGGCTGAGGGCCGCCACCGCGCCCGGCCCGGCGGTGCGTGCGGGAGGGCCGCTCAGCCTGCGAGCAGCGCGGCCTCGCGGGCCGCGTCCAGCCCGGGGGCGGGCCGGTCCGGGCGCTGCGGGGCCACGCCGCCGAGCTCCTGCAGCCACCGCCAGGTGTCGGCGACGGTGTCGGCGACGGGCCGGCAGACGAGTCCGGCGCCGAGCGCCTTGGAGACGTCCCCGCCGTACATGTAGTCGTGCATCTCCCCCTCGGGCACCCACACCGGCAGCTCGGTCCACGGCTCCACCCCGGCCGCGAGCACGGCGGCGGGATCCGTCCAGCGCAGCCGGGCGCCGCCGCCGGTGACCTCGGCACACGCCTCCAGGAAGTCGCCCAGGGTGGCGTGGCCGGTCGGGCAAACGATGTCGTACGGGCCGCCCAGCCCGCGGACGGCCGCGTCCAGGGACCAGGCTGCGAGGTCGCGTACGTCGATGTACTGGAGCGAGAGCTCGCGCGGGCCGGGGGCGATCATGTCGCCGCCGCGCGCGGCCCGGTTCAGCCACCAGGGCAGTCGGCCGACGTTCTCGTACCGGCCGAGGATCAGGCCGGGCCGTACGAGCAGCGCGCGGTCTCCGAAGGCGTCGAGCACGGCCAGCTCGGCGCCGCGCTTGTCCTCCGCGTACGCCTTGGCACCGGCGTCGGGGGAACCCTCGACGAGCGGGCCGTCCTCGGTGTGGCCGGCCGGCGCCGGGTAGGTGTAGACGGACCGGCTGGAGACGTACACGTACCGGCCGACCCGGCCGGACAGTAGCCGCGCGCTGTCGCGGACGGCGGTGGGAGCGGCACCCCAGGTGTCGACGACGACGTCCCACTCCCCCTCGGCGAGGGCGGCGAGCCCGTCGGGGGTCAGCCGGTCGCCGTGCAGGGAGGTGACACCGGGCGGCGGCGCGTGGTGGCCGCGGTGGAACACCGTGACCTCCCAGCCGCGGGCGAGGGCGTCCTCGGTGATCGCGCGGCCGACGAATTCGGTCCCGCCGAGCATCAGGAGTTTCATGGGCGCCAGCCTGCCCGGGGCTTGCGACCGCAGAAAGGCAAGATCGCCCAGAGCGGACGGAACACGCTGAGCGCGAAAACCGCAGGACGGCGCCGGAAACGGGAACCGCCCCCGCAACGGTGCGTCGCGGGGGCGGTACGGATGCGCAGGGTCCGGATCCACAGCGCCGGTCCGCAGGGTCCGGGCCGGGGTCCGGCGCCGGCCGTGGGGGGCCGGCGCCGTCCGGCGTGTTCCCTCGGGGTCAGTCGATGCCCGGCAGGATGTGCGGCTCCGCGAGGTCGTCCTCGTAGCCGGCCAGCCGGATCGGGGCGGACCTGGCCCACACCTCCAGGCTGCCGAGCTCGTCGGAACGGGTGGCCCGGACGGGTCGTTCCGTCAGGCTCTGCTCGTGCTGCGTCAACTCTGGTGTCACCGCGCACTCCTTTGTGTCGCATAACCCGTCGGGCGGTCCGCGCCGGTCGCTGCCGGCCGCTGTGGCCATCCGTCGGGGCAGGGGAATGTAAAGGACAGTCCGGTCGCGGTGGCGCCGTTGTTCTGGTGCGGAGCGGGCCTTGGTGGGGCCTTCCGTGAGCCTCAGAGTACACATATGAGCGCGGTTGCGCTCGATAGGGGGTCCGGTTCCGGCCTGTGCCCTGACCTTCGCCCTCTGTTCAGCACCCCGTCCGGCGTGCCGTTCACCGAGGCGTGTTCTGCTCGGCGGGCATGCGGCGGCGCGGGGAGGGAGCTGTGATGGCAGGGACGGTGCAGGGAATCCGTGACGTGGGTGAACTGATGGAGCTGCTGCACCGGTGCAGGGGCGCCTGGGACACACCGGACGGCAGTGGCGACCCGGTCGACCTGCACGACCACGCCCTGCAGACTGCGGCGCTGCTCCGCCGCTCTCACCCGTTCGACAAGGAACTCCAGGTCGCGGGCCTGGTGCACGACCTGGGGCACCTGCTGCTGCCGGGGGACGACGCGGGCCACGCCGAGCACGCGGCGGACGCGGTGCGGACGCTGCTCGGGGCGCGGGTGGCCCGGCTGGTGCGGCTGCACGTTCCGGCCAAGCGGTACCTGGCCGCCGTGGAGCCGCAGCGGGCGCTCTCGCCGCAGAGCGCACTCACGCTGCGCGCCCAAGGTGGCGTGATGAGCGCGGCGGAGGCCCGTGCGTTCGCGGGCGACCCGGAGGCGGCGGGGGCGGTGATACTGCGGCAGGCGGATGATGCGGGCAAGGTGGTCGGGCTGGACGCGGGCGTCATGGAGGACTGGCGTCCGGTCCTGGAACTCGTCGCGGCCGGCCGCCACGACCACGCGCCCTGACGGGCACCCGCACCCTGCCTCGGCGGGCAATCCCCAGCCTCGCCGGTGTCCGGCGCATTACCAGCCTCGCCGGCGTTTGAGGCGCGGGTCCGGGCGGAGCCCGGTACCCGGCGGAGCCGGGTTGCTTGGGGCTCCGCCCCAAACCCCGCGCCTCAAGCGCCGGCGAGGCTGGAGTTGCGCCCCTACCAGTTGGCGGGGGCGTAGTCCTTCAGGAAGACGCCGTAGAGCTCTTCGCCCGCTTCACCGCGCACGATCGGGTCGTAGACCCGCGCCGCCCCGTCGACCAGGTCGAGCGGCGCGTGGAAGCCCTCCTCGGCCAGCCGGACCTTGTCCGGGTGCGGGCGCTCGTCGGTGATCCAGCCGGTGTCCACGGCGGTCATCAGGATCTTGTCCGCCTGGAACATCTCCTGCGCGCTGGTGCGGGTCAGCATGTTCAGCGCGGCCTTGGCCATGTTCGTGTGCGGGTGGCCGGCGCCCTTGTAGCCGCGGCTGAAGACGCCCTCCATCGCGGAGACGTTCACCACGTACTTGAACGGCGCCGCGGACGCGGTCATGGCCGCGCGCAGCTTGCTGATCAGGATGAACGGCGCCGTGGAGTTGCACAGCTGCACTTCGAGCAGCTCGATCGGGTCGACCTCGGAGACGGTCTGGATCCAGCTGTTGGTGTCGTGCAGGTCCGGGACCAGGCCGCCGGCGTCGATGGCGGTACCGGCCGCGATCCGCTCCAGGGAGGCGGAGCCCGACACCAGGGCCAGCTCGGTGACGTCCTGGGCGCTGAGCTTGTCGCCCCGGCCGGAGGGCAGGGCGGCGACCCGGTCCACGGTGCCGCTGCCGAACGTCCCGATGACCTCGGCCGTCGGCAGCTCACCGGCGGGCAGCGGCGCGTTCTCGGCGGCGACGAGCTCGCTGTACGCCTGCGGGGAGCGGCGGACCGTCTGCGCGGCGTTGTTGATCAGGATGTCGAGCGGGCCCTCGGCGGCGACCGAGTCGGCGAGCGCCACGACCTGGGCCGGGTCGCGCAGGTCGATGCCCACGATCTTCAGGCGGTGCAGCCACTCGGAGCTGTCGGGCATCGCCTTGAAGCGGCGGATCGCGTCGTTGGGGAAGCGCGTGGTGATGGTGGTGTGCGCACCGTCGCGCAGCAGCCGCAGCGCGATGTACATGCCGATCTTGGCGCGGCCTCCGGTGAGCAGGGCGCGGCGGCCGCTCAGGTCGGTGCGCGCGTCGCGGCGGGCCCGGTTGAAGGCGGCGCAGTCCTGGCACAGCTGGTGGTAGAACGCGTCGACCTCGACGTAGCGCGTCTTGCAGACGTAGCAGGAGCGCGGGCGCTGGAGTATCCCGGCGATCGGGCCCTTGGTCGCCGCGGTGAGCGCGTTGCCCTGGGTCTCGTCGTCGATGCGCTCGGCGGAGCCGGTGGCGGTGGCCTCGGTGACGGCCTTGTCGTTCGCGGTCTTCGCGGCGCGGCGGTCCTGGCGGCGGCGCTGCTTGACGGTCCGGTAGATGCCGGCCGTGGCGCGCCGGACGAGGATCGCGTCCGGGTGGTCGACGTCGAGCTTGTCGAGCTCTTCGAGCACGCCGAGGCAGACGGCCAGGCGCTCCGGGTCGATTCCCGGCCCGTACACCTGGTTGTCTTCAGTCACCGTCATGGCCGCTGCCGTTCCTCGATCGCTTGCTACGGAGAAGTCCCAAAAGGAGAACCTTACGGATGGCCGCCCCTTGTCTCAAACCCGCTCACGCGACGTGACCGGGCGGTCACGACAGCCCCGCCCCCGCGCCGCCCGCGGCCGGCCCGGCCGCGGCCCCGTACCCCGCCCGACCGCCGTCCCCTACCCCCTGCGTCCTACACCCGTACTGCGGACGCAGTAGCCGCTGTTCCCACCCGTAGCACGAGGAATACTCGAGTCGCGCGCGGCATTGTGGTGAGCATGGATGCACCGACCCGGAGATTCCCATGAGTGCGCTGGCACTGGCGGTGCTGCTGTCACTGGTGTCGGCGGTCGCGTACGCGGGCGGTGCCATCGTCCAGGAGCAGGTGGCGGTCAGCACGTCCGGCCAGCCTTACGCTCCGCTGCGGCGCGCGGGCTGGTGGGTGGCGGTCGGTCTGAACGGGCTCGGTGCACTGCTGCACGTCGCGGCCCTCGCCTACGGGCCGCTCAGCCTGGTGCAGCCGCTCGGCGCCCTCACCATAGTCTTCGCCCTGCCGCTGGCCGCGCTGTTCGTGCGCCGGCGGGCCGGGCGCACCGCCTGGCGCGGCGCGGTCCTGGCCACCGTCGGGCTGGCGGGGCTGCTCGCCCTCACCGGAGGGTCGGGCTCGGAGCCGCTGGCAGGCGGCGAGCGCGGGCTGCTGATCGCGGTCACGGCCGGCGCCGTCGTCGTGCTGTTCCTGCTGGCCCGTGCGGTGCACCGGGCGGTCAGCCGGAGTGTGCTGCTCGCCGCGGCCGCCGGTGTGGCGTTCGGCATCGCGTCGGTGTTCACCAAGTCCGTGGCCGAGTCGTGGACCTCCGGAGCGCCGTTCGCCGAGCTCCCCGGCATGGCGGTCATCGCCGTGCTCGCGTCCACCGGGCTGCTGCTGTCCCAGGCCTCGTACCGGGGCGCGGGGCTGACCGCCCCGCTCGCGACGGTGACCGTGGTCAATCCGGTGGTCGCCGCGACGGTCGGCCTGACCCTGTTCGGCGAGAGCTTCCGGTACGGGGCGCTTGGCACGGCCGCGGCGCTGCTGAGCGGCGCGGTCGCGGCGGCCGGCATCGTCCTGCTGACCGCCGAGCGGCTGTCATCGGCCCGGCGGCCCGTGGCTCCGGCCCGTCGGGCCGCGGCTCCCGCCCGGTCGGACCGGTCGACCGCGTCGGCTTCGCCGCGGTCCCCGGCGCCGGAGCGGCCGGGGACCGTGCTGCCGAGGTCAGATCGAAACGCCCCGGCCGCGCAGGTACGCGAGCGGGTCGATGTCCGAGCCGTAGCCGGATCCCGTGCGCATCTCGAAGTGAAGGTGCGGGCCGGTGCTGTTGCCGGTGGAGCCGGAACGGCCTATCCGCTGTCCTCCGTTGATCTGCTGCCCCGCCCGGACGCCGACCGCTGACAGGTGCGCGTACTGGGAGTACTTCCCGTCCGTGTGCCGGATCACCACCTGGTAGCCGTACGCGCCGCCCCAGCCGGCCGAGACCACTTCGCCCGCGGCGACGGCCTTGACGGACGTCCCGGTGGGGACCTGGAAGTCGACGCCCGTGTGGTAGCCGCTGGACCAGGACGATCCGGACTGGTGGTACGGGGTGCCGATGCTCGCCTCGACGGGTGCGAACCAGCCGCCGCGCGCGGTCTCCTTCGGCGGCTTGGTCACCTTCGCGGGCTTGGCCGGTACGGGCTTCGCGGTCCGCGGCGGCTTCTCCGGGGAGGGCGCGGGCGCGGGGAGCGTGCGCGGATGCCCGGTGACGGTCAGGCTCAGCCGCTGCCCGGGGTAGATCATGTCGGGGTCGCCGCCGATGACCGTGCGGTTCGCCTCGTACACGGCCTGCCAACCGCCGCGCACGTGGTGTTCGTCCGCGATCCCCGAGAGCGAGTCGCCCGGCACCACCGTGTACGGGGAACCCATCGCGGGACGCGCGGTCTTCGGCAGCGCCGCCGTCTTGACCGGGGCGGGCGCGGCGGCCTGCTTCGGGACGGTCCTGGTCTGCCGGGGCTTCGTCGGGGCGCCGCCGTCGTCGTCGGGGGCGGGGCCGCCGCGGGTCAGGCCCGCCGCGGGTCCGCAGGCGGGCCAGGCGCCCGGCCCCTGCCCGTCGAGCACCTTCTCTGCGATGGTGATCTGCTGACCCTTGGAGGCGAGGTCGGCCCGCTGGGCGTAGACCGTGCCGCCGAATTCGCGCCACGTGCTCCGGCTGAACTGCAGGCCGCCGTAGTAGCCGTTGCCCGTGTTGATCTGCCAGTTCCCGCTGGATTCGCAGGCCGCGACCTTGTTCCAGGTGTCGACGGAGGCGGCGTGCGCCGTCCCCGCGCCGATCAGGGGGAGCATGATCCCGGCACCGCCCGCGGTGACCGTGAGCGAGGCCCGGTTGATGCTGCTCGGCTGGTACCGGCGGTGCCGGCCCCGTACACCCATGGGAGCCCCCTTGAAGACATCAGGAACCTCGCAACCTAACGGGGTGACCAGGGTGTGACAAGAGGATCGCCGGGGGCTCAACGGCGCACATGCAAGTGGCAGTTGCCGTTCCACTCCGCCGCGGACGCCCGATCAGCACAAAGCCCCGACGGGGCGCTGTGCCGCACATCGGGGGGCGCGCGAGGGGCGCGCGCGGCGCGTGCGCGCGCGCCTGCTCGCGACGGGTGTCAGCCCAGGGGGCCGGGCTGCGGGATGGGGGCCGGGCCCGGGGGCGCCGGTACGGGGTCGGGCTCCGGGATCGGCCCGGGCACCGGCGGTACCGGCGGCGGCACCGGGGTGGGCCGGGGCGCCGGCTCCGGCTGGGGCATCGGCGCCGGATCGGGCGGGGGAGGCTGGGTGTCTGCGTGCATGGGTCCCATACCTCCCACTGTGCCGCGCCACCGGACCGCCCGCCTCCGGACGCCCGCCGTTCGGAGGGGCCGGGGATACGACCGCAGGCGTACGGGTCGTACGGGTCGGCCGTACGTGTGGCAGACAGACGTACGCCCGGGGGCGGCGAACGACGCCCGGGGCCGGCGACCGAGGCCGACTCACACGCGCGGCGTCCGCACGGAGGAGTACGGCGGGGGGCGGCCGTCTCCTCCGTCAGGACGACCCGACCTCGCCTCGGGTCTGACGGGTCGCTCCTCCTGCGAGTTGAAGACCGCCCCGCTCCCGGCGCATAGGTTTCCGATCATGACCCGCAACCGAACGGCAGCCGCCGCCACGTTACTTGCCCTGCTCCTCCCCTTCCCACTCGCCGCCGCGGGCTCCGCCGGGGCGGCCGTACCCGCCGCCGCCACCGCCTCCGCACCCGCCGCCGCCTCCGTCTTCGCCGCGGACCCCGCCGTCGGACTGACCGCCGACCGCCGACAGGTGGCGCTCGAACTCCCGCGCCCCACCGGCCGGTTCCCGGTCGGCCAGGAGGTCCTGCACCTGACCGACCGCAGCCGCGTCGACCCGTGGGCGGGATCCGGTCCGCGCGAGCTCATGGTGACCATGCGCTACCCCGCCCGCCCGGGTTCCGGCACCCCCGCCCGCTACCTCCGCACCGAGGAGGCCCACCGGCTGCTGGCCGATCGGGACCTGGACCAGGTGATCTCCCCCGAGACCCTGGCGGGCACCGCGGTGTACGCCCGCGAGGGCGCCCGGCCGCGCCACGGCCGGTACCCGCTGGTCGTGCTCTCGCCCGGCTTCGGCGTGCCCCGCGCCACCCTCACCGCCCTCGCCGAGGAGCTGGCCTCGCGCGGCTACGTCGTGGCCGCGGTGGACCACGCGTACGAGGCCTCCGCCGCCACCTTCCCCGGTGGCCGCATGCTGCCCTGCCTGGCCTGCGAGAAGACCGAGCAGACCGGCGACTACCGGCCGGTGAGCGACGGCCGCGCCAAGGACGTGTCCTTCCTCCTGGACCGTCTCACCGGCCACCGGCCGGCCTGGCGGCACGCCGAGCTGATCGACCGGCGGCGGATCGCGATGGCCGGGCACTCCATCGGCGGCGCCTCGGCAGCCGCGACGATGGCCGTGGACCGGCGGGTGCGGGCCGGGGTGGACATGGACGGCTCACTGATGACGCCGGTGCCCGCGACCGGTCTGGGCGGCCGCCCGTTCCTGCTGCTGGGCGCCGCGAACACGAAGCCCGGGGACGACGTCAGCTGGGACCGTGACTGGCCGCTGCTCGACGGCTGGAAGCGCTGGATCACCTTCGCGGGCTCCGCGCACTTCACGTTCACCGACTTCCCGGCCCTCGCCGACCAGCTGGGGCTGCCGGATCCCGACGCCCCGCTGCCCGGCGCGCGGTCGGTCGAGCTGACCCGACGCTACGTGACGGCCTTCTTCGACCAGCACCTCAAGGGGCGGCCGCAGCCGATCCTGGACGGCCCGGTGGCCGACGCGCCGGAGGTCGGCTTCCACTCACCGTGAGGTCGGCGGCGGCCCGTACGCGACCGCCCGCTCGGCCGTCGGCCGGTCCACCCGCAGCACCGGGACACCCGACTGCCCGGCCGGCGTCGTCACCACAGTGACGGATCCGCTTCGAGCTGCGCCTGCGCGGCCTCGACGAGCGCCGCGGGCGCCGCCGGGGCCGCGTCGGGGTGCTTGCGGGCCCAGGCCGCCGCGTACGGGCACAGCGGCACCACGGCCACCTCCTCCGCGGCCGCCATCCCGTAGAGGGCGCGTACGAGGTCACCGCCGATCCCGCGGCCCTCGCGGCCGGGCTCGACCACGGTGTGGACGGCCACCAGCGCGGCAGGGTCCCCGGTCGGCTGGGCGAGCACGAAGTACGCGACGAAGCCGGCGGCCACCCCGTCCTCGTACGCTTCGAGCCGTCCCGCGGCCCGCTCGTCCCTGATCTCGACACCCATCGGCGACGCCACTCCCTCGGCGGACGGACTCGGACGGCAGTGCACGGGAGGGGAAGGACTCAGGCGGACACGGCGTGCGGGCTGCGCTCCTGGTCGCTGCCGGGCACCGGCGCGGAGGGGTCCGCCCCCAGTTCGATGATCCGGTTGTCCGCGTCCACGTGCACGACGCGAGGGGTGAGCGCACGCGCCTCGGCGTCCTCGACCTGTGCGTAGCTGATCAGAATGACCAGGTCGCCGGGGTGCACGAGGTGCGCGGCGGCCCCGTTGATCCCGATGACCCCGGACCCGCGCTCGCCCTCGATCACGTAGGTCTCCAGCCGTGCCCCGTTGTCTATGTCGACAATGTGCACGAGCTCCCCGGGCAGCAGATCGGCCGCCTCCATGAGGGCGGCATCCACGGTCACGGACCCGACGTAGTGCAGGTCGGCCTGCGTGACGGTGGCCCGGTGGATCTTGGACTTGAACATGGTACGAAGCATGAGACAACTCCCGGTTCGGCTGCTCCCTGCCTGCTTTGCGCAGGTCAAGGGCGGTCTCCGGAGACTACAACGATTCGCATGTTCGGTCAGCTGGCCTCAAGTGTTTCAGGACTCACACTGACCGCTCGCCGACTTCCCTGACGCTCCATCAATCCTGGTGGAGACCGATTCAAGCCGCCCACTGCTCCGCCGAGAGCGACCAAGATCGGCGCCGGCCGGCTCCTTCTCGAGACGGCCAGGTAGGCGCGGGTGGAGGAGACCACGGAGGCGTCCGTGGGGGCGCCCTCGGCCGCGTGCCCAGCCACCATCAGCGCACGACCCAAGTCTCCGGCGGGGGGGCGGGAGGCTATCGGCTCAGTCAAAAGCGGCGAGATGGTCGGCGTCGCCCCCGCGCCACTCGATGAGGAAGATGGTCGCGTCGTCGCTGGTGATGCCGCCCCGTTCCTGTTTCAGCGCGTGGGAGAGAGCCCGCACCACCGGCCGGACCCCGGTGTGGTCACGGACGACACGGTTGGTCCATTCGATGAGTTGCTCCTCGCCGAACTGCTCCCCGCCGGCTTGGTGCTCCTCGATCAGGCCGTCGGTGAAACACAGCAACCGGTCTCCGGGTTGCAGCATCCGCTCACTGACTTCCGGCTGCTCGCCGCCGAAGCCGACCGGCAAAGTGGTCGGGCTCACCAGGCGCTCCACCACGGCGCGGTCACGGATCAGCAGCGGTGCCGGGTGACCTGCATTGACCCAATGCAGCCGACCCGTGGCGATGTTCAGACGCATCATCTGCGCGGTGACGAAGTGTTCGTGGCCGAACTGTTCGTTGATGGCCCGGTCCATGAACGCATACACCTGGGACAGACCGGTGTCGGCCCGTCTCGAGTGGCGATAGGCGCCGATGGCCACCGTCGCCATGGTCGCCGCGTCCAGGCCGTGGCCCATCGCGTCGATCATGGCCACGTGCAGGATGTCGCCGTTGAGGGCATAGTCGAAACTGTCTCCGGCCGCCTTGTACGCAGGCTCCAGGATTCCGGCTACCTCAACCTGCGGAACGGTCATCGAGAGCGGAGGCAGCAGCGACCACTGGATCTCGGCGGCCACGCTCATCGGGGCGCGGCGGCGGGCTTGGAAGAACAGATCGGTGTAGGCGTCCTTGGTGACGATCATGTCGGCGACCAGACCGGCGAGTCTGCGCAGCAGCCGCCGGTCGTCGTCATCGACGCTGTCCAGGGTGACGGCCATGACCCCGACCTGGTCACTGCCGTCCAGCAGCGGCAGGTACATCCGCACACTGCCATCCCGTGTCACCTCTACCGTCTTGCGGCGCAGGAACGACTCTCCGGCCGGGGAGTCCTCGATCGGTTCGGGGTCGCCGACCACCAACCGCCGGCCCGGCAGCGGCACCAGCAGCATCTGTTCGTAGTCCTGCAAGAGGATCGAGAGGTCCCGGCCGCCGACCCTGGCCACCTCCTCCGCAACGAGCGGGGCGATCAACTGCGGCGGCATCTCGTGCGCCCGGTCCAGCAGCACACCCAGCAACCGCTCACCGAACCCCTCGGACCGGTCCACCCTGAACGTGGTCGGCTTCCGCCCTCCCTCGGTCATCGCTGATTGCATCCCTTCGTCCCACTGCCTCGGGAAACTCACTGGGTGTAACGCGCACCGCGCACATCATGCACAGTGGTCAACCCGGGCCACTGCCGCAACGCCGCTCTCACCGGCAAGCAGGAGTTCGCAGAACCAGGACGGCGCGCGGCTGCGAATGGCGGCGCATACCGACGGCAGGCAGGAGCGGATACGGCCTGCCTCCGACCAGGACAACCGGAGCCTCACACCGATGGTCACCCTGAGCGATTCCCGTCGGCTCGCTCTCCGGGGGGGCAGAAGCGGTCTCGGGATCGCAGCCGCTCGGCGATCGTCGCCCCCGCTGCCGATGGCCCACAGAGGTTAGAGAATGGACTATGAGCAACGTCCTGGGACCCTTCCGGCGTTGGCTGCTCCGCTCCACCACGCAGTCTTCCTCTCCCCCTCGGCGTCCCCGCTCAGGACACCATCAGGAGCGCGGCCGGCCCCCGACGGCAATGGCGCGGCCGCAGCGTCTGTCCTCCTTGCTGAGCGTGCGCAGCATGGCTGGGGAGGTGTTCCTCCTGCAGCTGGCCGTCGTGGTGCTTCTCGTGGCCGCCGCGGTGGTGGCCCTCGTGGTGCAGGCGCGGCGCGACGCGATGCTGGACGCCCGGCACCGCACACTCGCCGCCGCCGGAACGTTCGCGGAATCTCCGGGAATCGTCGCGGCCCTGCGCAGCCCCCATCCCAGCTCCGTGCTGCAGCCGAGCGCCCGGGCGGCCAGCGACATCGCCGGGGTCGACGGCATCAACGTGTACACGCTCGGCGGGGTCACCGTCGCCCACAGCGACCCGCAGCAGATCGGGAAACGCGTCGTCGGCCCCTTCGCCGGGGCTGCGGCCGGCAAGTCCTTCACCGAGACGTTCGAAGGGTCCCTGGGGCGGTCCGTGGTCTCCGTGGTGCCCGTCAAGGACTCCCACGGCACCGTCATCGCCATAGTCTCCTCCCCGGTCACCATCCAGAACGTCCAGACCATGGTCAACCGGCAGCTGCCGGTCGTCCTCGGCAGCGCCGCCGCGGTGCTCGCCCTGTCCGCGGGTGGGACGGCCCTGGTGAGCCGTCGGCTGCTGCGCCGGACCCATGGCCTGGGCCCGGCCGAGATGACGAGGATGTACGAGCACCACGACGCGGTCCTGCACGCGGTGCGAGAGGGCGTACTGATCGTCGGCGGCGACGGACGGCTGCTGCTCGCCAACGACGAGGCGCGCCGGCTGCTGGACCTGCCCGTGGACGCGGAGGGGCGCCCCGTCACGGACCTGGGTCTGGAGGAAGCGATCGCCGAGCAGATCGCATCGGGCCGTTCCGCGACCGACGAGCTGCACATGTCGGCCGATCGGCTGCTGGCGGTGAACATCCGGCCCACCACCCCCTACGGGCAGGCGGGCACCGCAGTCACGCTGCGGGACACCACCGAGCTGCGGGCACTCACCGGCAGGGCCGAGGTGGCCCGCGAGCGGCTGAAGCTGCTCTACGACGCGGGGGTGCAGGTCGGAACGACGCTGAACGTGGAGCGCACCGCGGAGGAACTGGCGGAGGCGGCGGTCCCGCGGTTCGCCGACGTGGTCACTGTCGACCTGCTGGACCCGGTGCTGCGCGGCGAGGAGCCACCCGAAGCGAACACCGAGATGCGCCGCACCGCCGTCGTCGGCCTTCAGGGCGACCACCCGCTCTCCCCCGTCGGCGAGCTGATCCGGTTCGCTCCCACCGGTCCCATGGCCGCCGGGCTGGCCGGCGGCCATGCGGTCCTGGAGGCGGACCTGCGCGCCACCCACCGCTGGAGGTCCCAGGACCAGGCCAACGCCCTGCAGATCCTGGACCGCGGCATCCACTCCCTGATCGTCGTGCCCCTGCGGGCAAGGGGCGTGGTACTGGGGATGGCCGGCTACTGGCGGGGGAAGGACTCCCCGCCGTTCGACGAGGAGGACGTGTCCTTCGCCGAGGAGCTGACCGCCAGGGCGGCACTGTCCGTCGACAACGCCCGCCGCTACACCCGCGAGCACACCATGGCCGTCACCCTGCAGCGCAGCCTGCTGCCCCGGGGCGTACCGGAGCAGTCCGCCGTCGAGGTCGCGCACCGTTATCTGGCAGCCCAGGCCGGGGTGGGCGGTGACTGGTTCGACGTCATCCCGCTGCCCGGCACCCGGGTGGCCCTGGTCGTCGGCGACGTCGTCGGCCACGGTCTGCACGCCGCCGCCACCATGGGCCGCCTGCGCACCGCCGTGTACAACTTCTCCACCCTCGACCTGCCCCCGGACGAACTCCTGAGCCACCTGGACGAGCTGGTCGCCCACATCGACACCGACGAACAGGAGTGGCAGGGGATCACCGGAGCCACCTGCCTGTGCGCCATCTACGATCCCGTCTCGGGGCAGGTGACCGCCGCCACCGCCGGGCATCCGGGCCCCGCCCTGGTCGGCCCCGACGGGACCGTGTCCTTCCCCGAGGTGCCGGTCTCCCCGCCGCTGGGCCTGGGCGCGGGCCTGCCCATGGAAAGCATCACGGTCACACTGCCCGAAGGCTCCCGGCTGGCACTCTTCACCGACGGGCTGATCGAGAGCCGCGACCGCGATCCGGACGCGGGCCTCGCAGCGCTGCGCGCCGCCCTGGCGGGGCCCGCCCGCACCCCCGAGGAAACCTGCACCGTGGTGATCAACGCGATGCTGCCCACCAGGCCCAGCGACGACGTCGCACTGCTGGTGGCCCGCACCCGCCGGCTGGATCCCGCGCGGATCGCCGAGTGGGACGTGCCCCCCGACCCGGCGGCGGTGTCCCCGGTGCGCAACGCCTGCGCCCGCCGGCTGTCGGACTGGGGCCTGGAGGACATCGCCTTCACCACGGAACTCATCCTCAGCGAGCTGATCACCAATGCCATCCGCTACGGCACCGAGCCCATCAGGGTGAGGCTGCTGTACGACCGCAGCCTGGTCTGCGAGGTCTCCGACGGGTCCAGCACCTCCCCGCACCTACGCCGGGCCGAGGCTACCGACGAGGGCGGCCGCGGCCTGTTCCTCGTCGCGCAGTTCGCCGAGCGCTGGGGCACCCGCTACACCGCCCGCGGAAAGATCATCTGGAGTGAGCAGGCCCTCCACGGCGGGGCCGCCCCTCCCGGGGTGGATCTGGGCGAGGCTCTCCTGGCCGGGTGGGACGACGAGGGGGGCTGAGAGCGCGCCGGTAGGGCAGCCGAAGGGAAGACGGCGGACACCACCGTCCGGGACTGCGTCGCCGGGGCCGCCGAACGTACGCTGGCCTCGACCAGTACGCGACCGCCCGTTATGGAGCCTTCGTGCCCGCACCTCGTGTCCGGACAGTCTCCGTCGCCGCCTGCCTGGCCCTCGCGGCGGCGGCCCTCGGTGGCTGCAGCGACGAGCCTCCCGCCCCACCGAGAGCACCCGCGGTGGCCACCTCCGCGGTGGACGCCGGCGGCATGGCGGCACTGACCGCAGCGGCCAAGAAGGAGGGCACGCTGAACACGATCGCGCTCCCGAGGGACTGGGCCGGCTACGGCGCATTGATCGACGGCTTCGAGCGGAAATACGGGATCAAGGTCACGACGGAGAACCCGGAGGGGACGAGCCAGGACGAGGTCAACGCCCTGAAGGAGCACAGGGGCGAGGGCCGCGCCCCCGACGTGATCGACGTGGGGGGCTCGTTCGCGCAGTCCGCGGCCCGGCAGGGCCTGCTCGCGCCGTACGAGGTCGCCGCCTACGACCAGATCCCCGAAGAGCAGAAGGACCCGCGGGCCCGCTGGTACAACAACTACGGGGGCTACGTCTCGATCGGCTGTGACGCCCAGCGCGTCAAGACCTGCCCAGCGACTTTCGCCGACCTGCGCAAGCCCGAGTACAAGGGCCAGGTCACGCTCAACGGCGACCCCACCAAGTCCGGCTCCGCCTTCGCCGGTGTCTATGCGGCGGCCCTGGCGAACGGGGGGTCCTTCGACGACATCCAGCCCGGTATCGACTTCTTCGCCGAGCTCAGCAAGAACGGAAACTTCATCCCGGTCGAATCCACTCCGGCGACGATCGCGAAGGGCCAGACCCCGATCAGCATCGACTGGGACTTCCTCAACCTCGGATACGCCGACGCATTCCGCGAGAAGGGCGCGGACGTCGACTGGCGGACCGTCATCCCCTTCGACGGCGGCTTCGCCGAGTACTACGCGAACGGAGTGAACAAGGACGCCCCGCACCCGGCGGCGGCACGTCTGTGGCAGGAGTACGTCTTCAGCCCGGAGGGCCAGAACCTCCGGCTCGGCGCCTACGCACGCCCCGTCCTCATGGAAGCGATGAAGAAGGACGGCACGCTCGACAAGGCCGCCGCGGAGAAACTGCCGACGGTCGAGGGCACCCCGACGTTTCCGACGGAGGCGCAGACGGAGAAGGCGAGGGAGACCGTCAACCGCGGCTGGGCCAAGGCCGTCTCGGGCTGAGGACGGAGGCGGTCCTGGCCCGGCGTGCGCCGGCCCGCCCAGGCCTCCGGCGCAGGGCGCGCTGCAACTGGGTCGCGATCAGCAGTCCGACGAGGGTGCCGAGCACCCGGCGGAAGCCACGGACTCCCCGCGTGCAAATTCGGGACCGACGCCGACCACTTGCTGACCCGGACCCCGACAACACGACGGGGCCGGACGACGAACTGGTCGCCTTCGTCTGCGAACCGGTCGTCGCGGCGCCCGCTCCGCGGCGGGCGGGGGGCGGCACCGGCCTGTGGGCCGCCGGTGCCGTGCCCCCCGCCCGCCGCGGAGCGGGAGGGTCAGCCCTGGGGCTGGAGGAAGTCCGAGAAGCGGGCGGTGATGCCCTCCAGGTGGTCGGTCACGCGGGGCGGAGGCGGCGTGGTGTCGGCCGTCACCGTGCAGTGGATGAAGACGGGCGCGGGCGGGTTCAGGAGTTCACCGCGCAGGGCTTCCGCCAGCGCCTGCGCCGAGTCCACGGCGTGGATGCGGGCGAATCCGCAGGCGCGGGCCCACCCGGGCAGGTCCACCAGGCTGCCGGGGGCGCGCTGGCCTCCGGTCGACGCGTAGACCCCGTCGTCGAGGACGAGCTGGATCAGCGGCAGGTCGGGGTCCTCGGCCGCCGCGACCAGCCCGACGGGGTTCATCAGGAGGCTCCCGTCGCCGTCCACCACCAGCGTGGTGCGGCGCGAGCGCAGGGCGATGCCGGTGCCGAGCGACAGGGCCAGCCCCATCGATCCCGTCATGTAGAAGTGGTTGCGGCGGTCGGCCGCGGCGCCGATGCGGGCGATGTAGCCGGTGGTGAACACCGTCGGCACGTCGGGGGCGGCCTCCAGCGCGACCGCCACGGCTTCGGACTTGGTCAGGGGCAAGGTCATGGTCGTGGTCATGGGGTCACACCTTCCAGGCGAATTCGTCCGGGCGGACCAGGAGCGCGTAGGGCAGGCGCTTCTCGCGCACCACGGTGGCGGCGTGTTCCAGCTGCCGGTCGGCGTCCTCACCGGTCAGGTACGCGTAGTCGATGCCGAGGCCCTCCAGGACGGGCTCGGTGAGCCGCCCCATGGCGAGGTTCTCGGACGTCGTGTCCGGCGCCGTCCCCCGCATGCTGACCACCAGCAGCATGGGGATGCGGTACGGCACGACCAGTGAGGCGAGCGCGTTGACGGACTGCCCGAAGCCGGAGTTCTGCATCAGCACGACCGGCGTGGCGCCGGCCAGGCCCGCCCCGGCGGCGACGCCGACGGCGTTGTCCTCGCGCGCCACGACGTGGTAGTCGGCGCCCGCCTCCAGCAGGGAGAGCAGGGGGGCGAGGACGCCGCACGGGGTCCCGAAATACGGGCCGAAGCCGTTCGCCGTCAGCGCCTCGTACGCGGCGGCCTCCGCGGTGGCCGGTCGCACGGCCTGGAGTGTCTGGGTGGGCATGTGGGTCTCCTTCTGGTTGGTCACGTGTCGGTCGTGCCGGTGCCGGGCCGTCCGTCCGCCGGGCCGCCCAGCCGTCGCGCCTCGTCCAGGTGGTCGCTGGTCCCGAGGAGTTCCCACCGCTGGAGCGCCAGCGGCACGTTCCCCTCCCGCCACAGCCGTTCGTGGAAGGCGGCGAGGCTGAAGTCCGTCCCCGCGCGCCGCGCGCAGGCGGTCAGCAGGTCGAGCACCTGGGCCTTGCCCGCGAGGTAGCTGAGGCCCAGCCCGGGGCGGCCCGCGTAGAAGGCGGTCTCCTCCCACGCCGTCCGGCGGTCCATCGGGACCAGGTCCGCCAACCGGTCGGCCGCCTCGTCGAGGGTCAGTTCGCCCAGCGCGAGTCCCAGGTCGATCTCCACCCGCAGGGCGCGCAGCCGCATCGCGTTCACCACGAACCGCCGGCTGGCCGGGGCCTCGTCGAAAAGGCCGGCGAGCAGGGCGAGTTCCTCGGTGTGGAAGGCCACGCCCTCGTTCGCCGCCGAGTCGTAGTAGTGGCGCCGCACCGGGTTCTCGTGCCGCGCGGAGAGCGCGAGCTGCCAGGCGTGGACCCCTTCGTGGACGATGCCCACGCGCGGGTCCCGCGCCTCGGCGAGCTGGAAGTACGGGAGGTCCGGGCGGGGTTCGGGGATGTAGCGCACCGCGTCCTCGTCCCGGCCCGCCCCGGCGGCCGTGTAGTGCTGGACGCCGAGCCAGGTCAGTGGCGCCAGGTACGGCGGGACCGGCAGGTTGCGGTAGTGCCGCAGGTCGTCCGGCAGGTCGACCAGGCGCTCCTTGCGCAGGAACGCCCGGACGTCCAGCTCGTCCGTCCACTGCCGGGCGAGCTGCGCCTCGATGCCGGGGAGCAGCGGCGGGGCGTCCGGCTCCCCGTGCCGGCTCAGCACCAGCTCCGCGGCGGCGGCGCGGGCGTACTCGCGGCGGCCCATGTCGCGCAGTTGCTCCACCGTCCAGGGCAGGAGCGCGACCCGGTGGAGGAAGAAGCGGAACGCTTCGGGGCCCGGGCTGAACGGCCCGGTGCAGGAGGGCAGTAGCTCAGCGAGCCACTGCCGGTACGCGGTCAGGGCCCGGCGCGCCGTGCCGGACGCGGTGTCCAGTTCGGCCGCCAGGGCCGTCGGGAGCGGTGCGGCGAGCGCGGCGACCGCTGTGGCGAGGGCCTCGTCGGCGGTGTCGAGCAGCCGCAGCGTGTACGCGGCGAGCGGCGCGGCGGCGTGCCCGGCCAGGTTGGTCCGGCCCTGGGCGAGGATCCCGGGCACACCGGCGAGCCGGGCCGCCACCGCCCGCGCCCTCGGTTCACCGGCGGCGTCCGGCCGCAGCAGGTGGTGGTAGACCGGCAGCAGGGCCTGGTCGAGGTAGAAGCCGGGATTGCGCTGCCAGTCCCGCAGCAGGTGCAGTTCCCAGTGCACGCGGGCGAGCGCCGAGCCGATCAGCTCGCCGTCGACCCGTACGCGTACGGGCTCGGCCGTGAGGTCGAGCGTGCGGTGGCGGGCGGTGAACCCGGCGAGCACCCGGCCGCGCTCGGCGACGGCCTCCGGTGACCAGTCCGGAAGCGGGCCGTCGGGTCTCTCGACCCGGTTGAGGTCGTCGTAGCAGTCGGGCTGGGTGGCCTCGCGCCATGCCCAGAACTCTTCGGCCAGCTCGCGCAGAGCGGCTGCTGCGCTGCTCATCAGTGGTCTCCCCGGTGTGGCGGTCAGGACGTCATCGTCACGTCGTAGGCACGCATCCAGCGGTCGACTTCGATGAGCGGCAGCAGCAGGTGCAGGTTGTCGGCCATCGTCATCATCTCGGTGCGACCGGCGGCGAGTTCGCGCACCTTGGGCAGGTCCAGCAGGTGGGCCAGGGGTGAGGAGGCGTCGTCGAGCACCCGGTCGAGCTCGGCGCGGACGGCCTTGGCGTGGGCCGGCGAGAAGGTGGCGGGGAAGGCGCTCTTGCGGCGTTGCAGCACCTCCTGCGGGAGCAGGTCGGCGACCGCGGCGCGCAGCAGGCTCTTCTCCCGTCCGTCGGCCACCTTCATCTTCCAGGGCACGTTCCAGACGTACTCCAGGAGGGTGTGGTCGCAGAACGGCACCCGCACTTCCAGCCCGAGGGCCATGCTCATCCGGTCCTTGCGGTCGAGCAGGTACAGCAGCGGGCCTTGCAGGCTGAGGAAGAGGACCTCGCGCATCCGGGCCTGCAGGCCGGTCTCGCCGGTGAGCCGCGGGACCCTGGCGCGCAGGGTGGCGTAGCGGTCGCGTTCGTCGTCGCCGGGGCGGATCCGGGCCCGGACGTCGGGGGCGAGGCAGTCGGTCAGCCGGGGTGCGTTGCCGAGCCAGGGGAAGGTGTCGCCCCACACGGTGGCCTGGTCGAAGAACCAGGGGTAGCCGCCGAAGACCTCGTCGGCCGCCTCGCCGGAGAGCGCGACGGTGGAGCGTTCGCGGATCGCCTGGAAGAGCAGGTACATGGAGGCGTCGAACTGGCCGAGGGTGGGTGCGTCGCGGGCGGCGAGTGCGGCCGGGACGACGCCGGCCAGCGCCGCCGGGTCCAGGCTGATCGACGTGTGGTCGACGCCGATGTGCCGGGCGGCGGCCCACGCGAAGGGGGTGTCCTGCTCCGGGCGCAGCGCCGTGGCGCGGAAGTCGTCGGCGGCGTTCTCGAAGTCCACGGAGAAGGAGCGCAGCCCGGGCGAGTGGTGCCGGGCGGCCAGGGCGGTGACGGCCGAGGAGTCCAGGCCGCCGGAGAGCAGGGTGCACAGCGGGACGTCGGCCACCAGCTGGTGGGCGACGGTGTCCTCCAGGATCTCGCGGACCCGGCGCACGGTGGTGTCCTCGTCGTCGAGGTGCTCCTGGCTGACGAGCCGCCAGTAGGGTGCCTCGTGGGCTCCGGAGCGGTCGACCCGGACCATGTGTCCGGGCTGTACCTGGCGCAGGTCGGTGTAGGGGGTCTCCCAGGGCATGGCGAGCCGCGGGTTGAACAGGATGGGGAGTTTGTCCTCGCTGGTGCGTGCGGTGAACAGCGGGTTGGCGAGGACCGCCTTGGGTTCGGAGCCGAACAGGACTCCGCCCCGGTAGGCGTGGTAGTAGAGCGGTTTGACGCCCAGCCGGTCGCGGTACAGGAGCAGTTCCTCCCGGGCGGCGTCCCAGATGGCGAAGGCGAACATGCCGGAGAGCCGGTCGATGAAGCCCGTCCCCCACTCCAGGTAGGCGCGCAGGACGACCTCGGTGTCGGAGGCGGTGGTGAAGTGGTGGCCGCGGGCGAGGAGTTGGTCCCGCAGTTCGCGGAAGTTGTACAGCTCGCCGCTGTAGGTGAGCACCACCGGGGCCCGGCTGCCGCGCCGGTGGGCGGTCATGGGCTGGACGCCGCCCTCCAGGTCGACGATGGCCAGGCGCCGGTGGCCGAGGGCGGCGTGGGGGGCGATCCAGGTGCCGTCGGCGTCGGGCCCGCGCCGGTGCAGGGACGCGGTCATGGCCTCCACCGTCGGGCGTTCGGTGGTGAGGTCCCGGGTGAAGTCGATCCAGCCGGCGATGCCGCACATCGTGGCCTCCTTGGGGGCGGGGTCGGGTCGGGTGTGGGGTCAGGGGCGCGCGGGTTGCGCGGCGGGGGTCCGCGGGGTGGAACGGGGCAGGCCGTCGAGGAACTCGTCCAGGTCGACGGCGCGTTGGCCGCTCACGCCCGGGCACTGCCAGCGCAGGTCCGTCCGGGCGGGCCGGTCCGCGTCGTGGAAGTACACGGCCTCCAGGGCGCCGCCCGTGGTGTCGTACGCCAGTACGGGGTTGGCGGTGAGGAGGTCCCGGACCTCCGGGGTGTCGCGCAGGACGCGCAGCATCAGCCGCTTGTCCCGGAAGTGGTTGTCGGGCAGGGTGACTTCGGGGTGCATCTTGCGCTTGAACTGGAAGATGCCCTTGCTCAGGAAGGGCTCGCAGCCCGAGAGGTCGACCCGGGTCAGGCCGTGCTCGGCGGCCCACTGGAGGATCAACACGTACATCGCCATGTACGTGCCGGAGCGGTAGGGCTCCTCGCCGCCGGCCTCGACGCCGGCCAGCCGGACGACCAGCGTGGCGCCCTCCAGGCGGCACAGCATCCCCGCCACCCGGCGGCCCGACTCGCGCAGGAAGAACAGCACGCCGCGCCGGAAGAGGCAGACGAGGGCGCTGCGCCGTTCCTCCGAGCGGGCGGCGTCGCGGTGCCGGTTGCGCATGGTCGGCCGGTGCATGCCGTCGTAGAAGGAGTGGAAGTCGGCTTCGGAGGTGGCGACTTCGAGGGTGCGGTCGCGGGAGCGGAGCTCCCTGGCGTGCTGCTGGCGGGCCTTGCGCGAGAGCCGCTGGACGACCTCCTGCGGGTCGGGGCCCACCGGAACCGACAGGCTGATCCGGAAGGGCAGCAGCAGGCAGTGGCGCGGAGCCGTCCGCGGGGCGGCGCGGCGGAGCAGGCCGACCGCGAGGAGGTCCGCGCCGGTCGCGGCGCGGCCGTCGGCCAGTTCCGCCCAGGTGGTGCGGCGGCGGCTGTGCTGCGCGCCGGCTCCGCGGCGCTGTTCGAGGAACGGCAGTACGTGGGTGAGGCCGTGCGCGAGTCCGCCGTACGCCAGGGTCGGGCTCCCGCCGTCCGGGCCGCCGGTCGGTCGGGACACCGTGACGGACGGGCGGGCGGCCGCGGCCGTCAGCGCATGGGCGCGGACGACGAGCGGGGCGGCGCTGTTGTTCCAGGCGTACCGCCAGTTGGGTGGGACGAGCGTCGTGGTGGGCATCGTGGTCTGCTCCGGGCCGGCGGCTACGCGTGCGCGGCCGCGAGGACGGCCCGTGCGAGGTCGTCGACGGTGGCGACGCGGGTGAGGTGCTCCTCGCGCAGCGCGGGGAGCAGTGCGTCGCTGTAGTAGCCGGAGCCGTGCACCACGACGTCGGTGTCGGGTGCCAGGAGGCCGCGTTCCCGGGAGATCAGTACCCCGGTGAGTGCCTTGACCAGCGACCACTCGCGGATGAGGGACGGGTCGGCGGCGATCTCTATGCCCGCGGCGGCGGCCAGTTCCCGTACGTGGGCGAAGTGCTCCAGGCACTCCCGGCGGGAGACCACGATCCCGCCGCCGCCGTGGCGGGCGACGATCTCGTTGAGCTGGGTGCGGGTGGCCGGCTCCTTGGTGTAGAAGGTCGGGTCGATCACCTCTTCGGGGTCGTCGGTGACGGCGGGGAACTCCGCCATGGAGTCCTGGCGCCACACGCCGGCCGCCTCGTCGTACGTGTAGTCCGGGACCTTCGCGCCGAGGAGGCTGGTCACCATGTCGGCCGTGGCGAGCTGCTGGACCAGGTGGAATCCGGGGTGGCGGGCGGGCACGGCGTGCCCGGGCAGTCCCTCGGTGAGCAGCCGGTGCCCGAGGTGGTAGCCGAGCAGCCCGAAGGCGCTGGACACGGAGTGCACGTGGACGCGCGGCGCGGAGTCGGCCGTGATGGGCAGGAGTTCCGCCTCGGCGAACGCGCGGGCCGCGTCGGCGATCCGGTAGTTGTCGAGGTCCAGGGTGTACCAGACGCGGAAGCCGGTGGTGTCGAGGATCTCGGTGGCGTGCCGTCGCACCACCTCGCTGCTGAGCAGCTTGACGTCGGCCGGCTGCTCGACCCGGGCCAGGGTCACGGGGTTGGCGGTGCGCAGCGCCTGGTCCGCGGTGAGCGCGCAGTCGCGCAGCTTGGTGCGGGAGGCCTCGGGGGCGAGCATGACGATGCGCAGTTCGTCGGGGGTGGCCAGCCCGGTGGCGTGGGCGCGGGCCACGGCGTCGCGCAGGGCCGTTCCCTTGTTGCCGGAGGTCGGGGTGAACAGCAGTACGCGCTCGCCGGTGCGGCGGATGTGGTCGGCCGCGCGGGCGATCATGAGCAGGGAGGCCATGGTCTTGGTGGTCCTCGCGCCCGGGTTGCGCATCAGGTCGAGGATGTGGGTGCGCGCGTCCACCTGGGTCAGACCGATGTCGGTGACCTCGGTGAACTTCGCGAAGGACGGGTGTTTCGCGGCGAGTTCGAGGGGGATGTCGGCGGCGGTGGTCCGCTCGGCGGTCACCTTCCGCGCGGCGGTACGGATCTCCTCGAAGTACCGGTCGAGCGCGTTGTGCACGACCTGGCCGGTGACGGCCGCACGGCCCGTTTCGGACATGGCTGATCCACTCCTTTGGGGAAACTGTCGGGTAGCTGTCGGGTAGCTGTGTCGCTCGGATCGCCGGCTCGGATCGCCGGCTCCGGAGACCGGCGGCCTCAGAGGTCGGCGGCGGGCGCGGCGGTGATCTCCGCGATGAGGGCCTCCTCCACCGTGTGGGCGAGGGCGCGCACGGTGGGCGCGTCGAACAGGGCGCGGACCTCCAGGTCCACGCCGAAGGCCTGGCGGACGCGGGAGACGATCCACATGGCGCGCAGGGAGTCGCCGCCCAGGTCGAGGAAGGCGTCGTCGATGCCGATGCGTTCGCGTTCCAGGGCTTCGGCCCAGATGTCGTGGATGATCTCCTGCTGGGGGTTCTGCGGGGGGACGGATGCGGCGGCCGGGTCGAGGGGGCCGTCCGGCCGGGGCAGGGCGGCGCGGTCCAGCTTGCCGTTCTTGTTGAGCGGCAGGGCGTCGATCGGGACCAGCGCGGCGGGCACCATGTAGGAGGGGAGCCGCTGCTCGGCGTAGGCGCGCAGGGCGGCCCGGCCGGGCAGCGCACGGCCGGGTGCCGGGACCAGGTAGGCGGTCAGCTGCCAGCTGCCCTCGGCGGACTGCCGGGCGACGGTCGCCGCCTCCTGCACGTCCGGGTGGCCGGCGAGGACGGCGTCCACCTCGGCCGGCTCGACCCGGTGCCCGCGGATCTTCACCTGGCCGTCGATGCGGCCGATGAACTCCAGCTGGCCGCCGTCGGCGTCACGCCGGACCAGGTCGCCGGTGCGGTACATCCGGCTGCCCGGTGGCCCGTACGGGTCGGGGAGGAACCGCTCCGCCGTCAGGTCGGGACGCCCGAGGTACCCCCGGTTGACCCCGGTGCCGGCGATGTGGAGCTCGCCCGGTTCGCCGTCCGGTACGGGGGCGAGGTCCGCGTCCAGGACGTGGCCGCGCACGCCGGGGAGGGTCCGGCCGAGGGGTGGGCTGTCGGGCCACGCCGGCAGGCCTCCGGTCAGGGTGCAGGCGGTGGCCTGGTGCGTCTCGGAAGGGCCGTACTGGTTCTCCAGGACCGTGCCGTCCAGTGCCCCGAGGAACCGGCGGATCTCGGGTGTCAGCCGCAGGGGTTCACCGGCCGCGACGATCTCGGTCAGTACCAGCCGCCGGATGAGGTCGGGGTCCTGGAGGGCGGTGCGGGCGAGCTGCCGGAGGAACGCGGGTGAGAGGTAGACCCGTTGGACCCGCTCACGGGCCATCAGATCGAGCAGGGCCGCCGGGTCCTGCCGGTGCCGCTCCTCCACGAGGACCAGCGAGCCGCCGCTGAGCAGCGCGCCGAAGATCTCCTGGAGCGAGACGTCGAAGCCGAGCGAGGTGAACTGCAGGAAGACCTGCGGCCCGGGCAGCCGGGTGACCGCCCAGTCGGCGACGTTCGCGATCGACGCCGAGGTCAGGCCGATGCCCTTGGGGCGCCCGGTGGACCCGGACGTGAAGATGACGCAGCGCAGGCCCTGCTCGGGCAGGAGCCGGTCGGGCCGGGTCGCCGGGTACACGTCGAGTCCGGCGGCCAGGTCCTCGCACGGCAGCACGGGGAGCGGGGCGCCGTCGAACTCCCGGGCCAGTGCCCGCTCGGTGAGCAGGAGCAGCGCGCCCGAGGCGGTGAGGCTCTCCACGAGCCGCTGCGCGGGGTGGCCCGGGTCGAGCGGCTGGAAGGCGGCGCCGGTCTTCAGGGCCGCGAGCATGGCGACGAATGCCTCGGGGCGGCGGCTCATGCAGATGCCGACCACCGTCTCCGGCCCCGCGCCCCGGCTCCGCAGGAAGTGCGCGAGCCGATTGGCGCGGGTGTCCAGCTCGCCGTAGCCGACCTGCTCCCGGCCGGCCACGATCGCCGGGCTGCCGGGTGCGGTCCGGGCCCGTTCTTCGAAACGCTCGATGATGTCCAAGGCGGCTCCTTGTCGCCGATGCGGCGTCGCCGGTGCGGCGGTGCTCCCCGGGGTCCGCGATCGCGCCCCGCTGGATTGCGTCCTCCCGCACTCACGGCGGGGTCGGCGGCCTCAGGATCAGCAACCCGCGGCGCCGGAATCAACGCCAACTGAACGAAGTCAGGGGCCCTTTGCGATATTCGAGGCTGTCCGGGCACGGTGGCCGGGGTGGTGGGAGCCGGACTGAACGAAGTGTCCGCGGGCTTGCCGGGAGGCGCTTGCCCGTACGACGGAGCGCTGCTGATGATCCTTCGGAGCAGAGGTCGCCGGCCGGTCCGGCCGGGCGCCGACACCATCAACGGTCGGAGGACGACGCCGTGTTCAAGGTCGTGATCAACCACGAGGAGCAGCACTCCATCTGGCCCGCGGACCGGGAGGCCCCGGCCGGCTGGACGGAGGTCGGCGTGGCCGGCAGCAAGGACGAGTGCCTGGAGTACGTCCGCGGCGCGTGGCCGGACATCACCCCGCTGAGCGTCCGCCGGGCCCTCGCCGAGTCCTGACGCACCGGCGCACGGGGCTTCCGGCGAACGGGCTCCCGGCGCGCGGCTCCGAGCCCCGGTCCGGACCACCTGCGCACGGGGTCCTGCGCCCGGTCCGCCTACGCCCAGGCCGCCTGCGCCCGGTCCGCCTACGCCCAGGCCGCCTGCGCCCGGGCCGGGGCGCCGCTCCCCGGAGACGGGCCCCAGACGCCGTATCCAGTCCACGAAGACCGTGTCCCGGTCGTATGTTCGGAGAGGCAATGACTGTCGAGCACCCACCGCGGCTCTCCGCCGCCCAGGCCGAGCTGCTGGCCCGCCGCCTGCGCGGCACGGCCGGTGACCGCGCGAGCGACCCGGCCGCCCTCATCCGGCGGGCCCGCGACGAGCGCCCGGTCCTGTCGTTCGCGCAGCAGCGGCTCTGGTTCCTGGAGCAGATGCACCCGGGCTCGATCGCCTACGTCACCGCCGACACGGTCTACCGGATCCGGGGGCCGCTCGACGTGCCCGCCCTGCGCCGGGCCCTGCGGTCGGTGGCCGAGCGCCACGCCACGCTCCGCTCCCACTTCGCGGACGACGCCGGGCAGCCCTACGTGGTGGTCGGCCCGGCGGACCGCGTCACCCTGCGCGTCGTCGACCTGGCCGGCCGCGCCGACCCGGCGGCCGACGCAGCGGACCACGTCGCGCGGGAGCTGCGCACGCCCTTCGACCTCGCCGCCGGACCACTGCTGCGCACCACCTTGCTGCGGCTCGGCGAGGACGACCACGTCCTGGCCGCCGTCGTCCACCACATCGCCTTCGACGGCTGGTCGATCGGGGTCTTCGAACGCGACCTGGCCACCGCGTACCGGGCGGCCCGCGCGGGCGGGGAGCCGGACTGGGCCCCGCTGCCCGTCGACTACACCGACTACGCGGCCTGGCAGCACCGGACGCAGGCGGACCGCCGGACGAAGGACCGGCTGGACCGGTGGCGGCAGGCCCTCAGCGGCGCGCCCACCTCCCTGCAGCTGCCCACCGACCGTCCGCGCCCGGCGGCGCCCGGGTACCGGGGCGCCGTGGCCGCCTTCACCGTGGGCGAGGTGACGGCCGACCGGCTGCGCGCCCTGTCCCGTGAGCAGGGCGCGACGCTGTTCATGACGGCGCTGGCCGTGTACCAGGTCCTGCTGGGCCGCCACACGCACAGCAGCGACTTCCTCGTCGGCTGCCCGTCCGCGGGCCGCACCCGGCCCGAAGTCGAGGAGCTGATCGGCTTCTTCGTGAACACCGTGCCCATCCGGGCGGACCTCACCGGCGACCCGAGCGTGCGCGCCCTGGTCGACCGGGCGCGTTCGGCCACCCTGGAGGCCTTCGCCCACCAGGACGTGCCGTTCCAGCGCCTCGTCGAGGAACTCGCCCCGCCGCGGGACTTCAGCCACAACCCGCTGGTCCAGGTCTGGTTCGACCTGTCCGCCCCGGGCGCCGGCCTCCGGCTCGACGGCGTCGCGGCGGAGCCCGTACGGCCGCGCGACCCCTCGACCAACTTCGACCTCGCGCTGCACCTCACGGACCCCGGGTCGGGTCCGCTGACCGGCGAACTCGTCTACGCCACCGACCTCTTCGACGAGGCCACCGCCCGCTCGATCGCCGAGCAGTACGTCCACCTGCTCGACCAGGCCGCCCGGCATCCGGACCGCCCGGTGGCGGAGCTGCCGCCGGCCGACGCCGACCGGCTGTCCGGGCTGCTCGACGCCTGGAACGACACCGCACGCCCCCTCCCCGAGGGCACGGTCACGGACGGCTTCGAGCGCCAGGTCGGCCGGACCCCCGGTGCCACCGCCCTGATCGAGGGCGACCGCCGGCTGACGTACGGCGAGCTCAACGCCCGTGCCAACCGGCTCGCGCACGAACTGCGGGCCCGCGGCGTCGGCCCGGAGCGGACGGTCGGCCTGCTGCTGCCGCGCGGCACGGACTTCGTGGTGGCGCTGCTCGCCGTGCTCAAGGCCGGGGGCGGCTACCTGCCGCTCGACCCCGCGCACCCGGCGGACCGCATCGCCTACCAGCTGGCCGACGCCCGGGCCGGGACGGTCGTCACCGACCGCCGGCTCGCCGGCCTGCTGCCGGACGGCGCCGCCGGCGTGCTGCTGGAACCGGACGGCTTCGGGCAGCGCCCGGAAACCGACCCGGCGCGGCTCGCCACGGGCGGCAACCTCTGCTACGTGATCTACACCTCGGGCTCCACCGGACGTCCGAAGGGCGTCGCGATGGCCCACGCGCCGCTGCTCAACCTGATCCGGTGGCAGGCCGACCGGACCACCGTCGCCGGTCCCACCCTCCAGTTCTCCTCCCTGCACTTCGACGCCTCGTTCCAGGAGCTGTTCACCACCTTCCTCACCGGCGGCTCGCTGGTGCTGATCGGCGAGGACGAGCGCCGCGACCCCCGCCGGGTGCTGCACGCGATCCGCTCCCACGGCGTCCGGCGGCTGTTCTGCCCGCCGATGGTGCTGGAGCAGCTCGCCGTCCAGGACGCCGCCGAAGCGGTGGCGCCGCTGCCGCTGCGGGAGATCGTCACGGCGGGCGAACGGCTCTCCCTCGGCAAGGAGGTACGCGCCTTCCTGGCCCGGATGCCCGGGATCGTCCTGGAGAACCAGTGCGGCCCCACCGAGACGCACGCCGTCGTCGCCCACCTGATGACCGGCCCGCCCGAGGACTGGCCCGAGCGCCCCCCGATCGGCCGGCCGATCGCCAACACCCGCATCCACGTTCTGGACGACCGCATGCGGCCGGTGCCGGTGGGGATGCCCGGCGAGCTGTACGTGACCCGGCCCTGGCTCGCCCGCGGCTACGTCGGCCGGCCGGAGCTCACCGCCGAACGGTTCCTGCCCTCCCCGTACGCCGGCGAGCCCGGGCAGCTGATGTACCGCACCGGCGACCTGGTCCGCTGGCTCCCCGACGGCACCGTGGAATTCCTCGGCCGGGCGGACGACCAGGTGAAGATCCGCGGATACCGGGTCGAGCCCGCCGAGGTGGAGGCCCGTCTGCGGGAGCTTCCGCAGGTCGCCGAGGCCGCGGTGCTGCCCGTCGAGGTCGCTCCCGGAGACCGCCGGCTGGTGGCCTACCTCACCGCGGACGGCGGCTCCCGGCTCGTGCCGGCCCGGCTGCGGGCCCTGCTGGCGCAGTCCCTCCCGGACTACCTGGTCCCCTCCCACTTCGTCACCGTGCCCCGCCTCCCGCTCACCGCCACCGGCAAGCTGGACCGCGAGGTGCTGCTGCGCACGGAGCTGCCCGCCCCGGGGCAGGGCGCCGAGGGCGTCTCCCGGGCGCCGCGCGGCCCGCGGGAGGAGATCCTCGCGGGACTGTTCGCCGAGGTCCTGGCACTGCCGCGGGTCGGCGCCGAGGACGACTTCTTCGCGCTCGGCGGGCACTCGCTGCTGGCGACTCGTCTGATCGCCCGGATCCGTTCCGCCTTCGGGGTCGAGCTCGCGATCCGCGACCTGTTCCGGGCGCCGAGCGTCGCCGGGCTGGTAGACCTGCTGGACGCCTCGCGGCCTTCCCGGCCGGCCCTCCGCGCGGCCGAACGGCCCGTCGTGCTGCCGCTGTCCGCGGCTCAGCGGCGGATCTGGTTCCTCAGCCGGACCGGCCAGAGCGCGGACTACAACTCGCCGTTCGCGCTGCGGCTGCGCGGCCGGCTCGACGCCGACGCGCTCGCCGCCGCCCTCGCCGACGTCGTCGACCGGCACGAGGCGCTGCGGACCGTCTTCCCCGACGACGCCGCCGATCCGCACCAGCAGATCCTGCCGCCCGGCTCCGTACCTGCGCTGCTGGCGCGCGCCGAGTGCCCGCCCGACGGGCTCGCCCCGGTCCTCGCCGCCTTCGCCGCGCGGGAGTTCGACCTGGCCGTGGAGCCCCCGCTGCGTGCGGCGCTGTACCGGACCGGCCCCGGGGAACACGTCCTGGCCCTGGTGGTGCACCACATCGCCACCGACGGCTGGTCCCTGGGCGTGCTCCTGCGCGACCTCTCCGCCGCCTACACCGCACGGGGCGTCGGCGAAGCCCCGGAACTGCCGGAACTGCCGGTGCAGTACGCGGACTTCGCGCTGTGGCAGCTCGGCCTGCTGGCCGAGGAGCACGATCCGGACTCCGCGGCCGCCCGGCAGCTGTCGTTCTGGCGGGAGCGGTTGGCCGGCCTGCCGGTCGAGCTGGAGCTGCCCTACGACCGTCCCCGGCCCGACACGGCGGACAACTCCGGCGCCACCGTGCCGCTGACGTTGGACGGCGAGCTGCACGCCCGGCTGCTGCGGCTGGCCGGAGCCCACGGCTGCACGCTGCTGATGGTCCTCCAGGCCGCCCTCGCCGCGCTGCTGTCGCGGCTCGGGGCCGGCACCGACATCCCGATCGGGGTACCCGCGGCGGGCCGCGGCGACGAGGCCCTGGACGACCTGGTCGGTGTTTTCGTCAACACCCTCGTGCTGCGCACCGACGTCTCCGGCGACCCCACCTTCGCCGAGCTGCTGGCCCGGGTGCGGGACGAGGACCTGGCCGCGTACGAGCACGCCGACCTGCCGTTCGAGCGGGTGGTCGAGGCGGTCAACCCGGACCGCTCACTGGCCCGCCACCCGCTGTTCCAGGTGGTCCTCCAACTGGACGAGAGCGTGACCGACGGCCTGGCGCTCGCCGGTCTGGAAGCCGCCGAGGAGCCGGTGCCCTTCGAGGTGTCCAAGTTCGACCTGCGGGTCGCCCTGGCCGCCCGGACCGACGGCGGCGGGGCGCCGGCGGGGCTGCACGGTGTCCTGGAGTACGCGCGCGCCCTGTTCGACGCGGACACCGCCGAGGCCCTGGCGGGCCGGCTGCACCGGCTGCTGGAGCGGCTGGCGGCCGACCCGGACCGGCGGATCGGCTCGGTCGACCTGCTCACGGACGAAGAGCGCCACCGCATGCTCGTCGACTGGAACGACACCGCCGCGGACGTGTCCGAGGAGAACGTGCCCGAGCTGTTCGAGCGGTTCGCGCGGCAGACCCCGGACGCCGTCGCCGTGCGCGCCGGCGCCGCCGTCCTCGACTACGCCGCGCTCAACGCACGGGCCAACCGTTTCGCCCGCCACCTGGCGGGCCTGGGCATCGGACCCGAGTCTCTCGTCGCGGTGGCGCTGCCGCGCACCCCGGAGCTGGTGGCGGTGCTGCTGGGCGTGCTCAAGGCGGGGGCGGGCTACCTGCCGCTCGACCCGGAGCAGCCGCCCGAGCGGCTGGCCCGCATCGTCACGTCGGCGGCTCCCGCGCTGGCCGTCACCACCACCGCGCTCACGGACCGGCTGCCCGCGCTGCCGCGGCTGCTCCTGGACGAGCCGGACACGGCGGCCGCCGTGGACCGGCAGCCGGCCGGCGACCTGGCACCGGGCGAACGCACCGCTGAGCCGACCCCGGCGACCACCGCCTACGTCATCTACACCTCCGGGTCGACCGGCGAACCCAAGGGCGTGGTGATCGAGCACCGGTCGCTCAACCTGTACCTGGCGTGGGCCCGGCAGGCCTACCCGGCGATGGCGGGGCGGGCGCTGGTGCACTCCCCGGTCGCCTTCGACCTCACCGTCACCGGCCTGTGGGGGCCCCTGACCTGCGGCGGCTCCCTCCACCTCGTGACACTCGACGACAGCGAACCGGCGGCGGTGGAACCGCCGACCTTCGTGAAGGCGACCCCCTCGCACCTCGGGCTGTTCCGGATCCTGCCGCAGGCGTACGCACCCACCGGGCAGCTCGTCCTCGGCGGCGAGCTGCTGCTGGGCGCGGCACTGGACGAGTGGCGCGCCGAGCACCCCGGGGTGACCGTGGTCAACGAGTACGGACCGACCGAGACCACGGTGGGCTGCGCCGAGTACCGCATCGAGCCGGGCGACCCCGTACCGGCCGGCGGCGTCACGATCGGCCACCCGATCTGGAACACCCGGTGGTACGTGCTGGACGAGGCGCTGTCCCCCGTGCCGGCGGGCGTGGTCGGCGAACTCCACATCGGCGGCGGGCTGCTGGCCCGCGGCTACCTGAACCAGCCCGATCTGACGGCGGACCGCTTCCTCCCCGACCCGTACGGCGAGCCGGGCGCCCGGATGTACCGGAGCGGCGACCTGGTGCGGTGGCGCCGCGACGGCCGGGCGGAGTTCGTCGGACGGGTCGACGACCAGGTGAAGGTGCGGGGCTTCCGGGTGGAGCTGGGCGAGGTCGAGGCGGTGCTCTCGACGCTGCCGGACGTGACGGCCGCGGCCGTGACCGTCCTCGGCGGGGACCGGCTGGTGGCCCATGTGGTGCCGGCCGCGCCGGAGGGCCTCGACGCGGAAGCCGTGCGTGCGGCCGTCGCCCGGCTGCTGCCCCCGTACATGGTGCCGTCGGTGTACGTACCGATCGACCGGCTGCCGCTGACGAAGAACGGGAAGCTGGACCGCGGACGGCTGCCCGCCCCGGCGCCGCTCCCGGCGGGTGCCGGCCGGGCCCCCGGCTCCGAGCTGGAGAAGGCGCTCTGCGACCTGTTCGGCGAGGTGCTCGGACTGCCGCGGGTGGGTGTGGACGACGGCTTCTTCGCGCGGGGCGGGCACTCCCTGCTGGCCGCCCGGCTGGTCGCCCTGATCCGCTCCTCGCTGGGCCTGCGGGTGGGCGTCCAGGACCTGTTCGCCGCGCCGTCGGTGGCGGCGCTGGCGGCCCGCCAAGAGGCGGGCGTCCACCAGGACTCCCTGGCACCCCTGCTGACGCTGCGCGCCGGCCGCCCCGAGCAGGCGTCCCCCCTGTTCTGCGTCCATCCGGGCGCCGGCATCGGCTGGGTGTACGCGGCGCTGCTCGACCGACTCGGCCCGGACCAGCCCGTGCACGCGCTGCAGGCGCCCACGCTGCGGCCCGGGGAGGCGTCGCCCGCGAGCGTCGCCGAACTGGCCGCCGGCTACGTACGGCTGGTCCGGGAGGTCCGGCCGGCCGGTCCGTACCGGCTGCTCGGCTGGTCGTTCGGCGCCGTCGTCGCACACGCCATGGCGGTCGAACTCCAGGCGCAGGGCGAGGAGGTCGAGCTGCTCGCGCTCCTCGACGGCTACCCGCCCGAGCCGGAACCCGCGGCGTCCGGGCCGGCCGCCGAGCGCGATCCGCTGGCCGAACTCCTGCATTCGCTCGGGCAGTCGACGCCCGAGGGCCCCGGCGAACGGCTGAGCCTGGCCGACTTCGTCCGGCTGACCGGCCGGGGGGACGGCCCGCTCGCCGGTCTGGACGAGGAGACCATCTCCGCCATGGCCCGGACGTTCGTCCACCACGCGGCTCTCGGACGCGCCCATCGGCCCGGGGTGCTGCGCGGCGGCGCCCTGTTCTTCCAGGCGGCCGACGACCCCGACGCGGGGGACCCGCAGGCCTGGCGCGGCTTCGTGTCCGGGGACCTGGAGGTCCACCCGGTCGGCTGTGTGCACGGCGCGATGATGCACCGGCGCGCCGCGGAGCGGATCGGTGCGGTGATCGCGGACAGACTGCGCCCGCCACGGGCCTGAGGGCCGCTCGTTTCCCGGACTATCGCTCCGGACTATTGCGGAGGAGAGGAAGCATGTCCAACACAGCACAGGCCACGCTCGCCGAGGCCGTCCACACCATTCCCGCGGCTGCGGCCGCGGAGATGGCCGCCGCCGGCCGGCGGCTCGCATCGGCGGCCGGCCTGGTCGACGACTCCGGCTGGGTCGCGGCCGCCCGGGCCGCCTGGGCGGAACTGCCGTCCGTGTACCGCCGCGAGATCAGCGCCTTCCGCCGGAACTCGGGGCCCGCCGGCGCCCTCGTGCTGCGCGGGCTCCCGGTGGACGAGCGGGACCTGCCGGTCACCCCGACGGTGGGCGGCTCGGTGCAGCGCACGGCCACCGTCCCGGCCGCGTTCCTCGTCATGACGGCGTGCGGGCTCGGTGATCCGGCCGCCTTCCTGCCCGAGAAGTCCGGGGCCCTGGTCCAGGACGTCGTGCCGGTGCCCGGCCAGGAGTACTTCCAGGGCAACGCGGGCTCGGTGGACCTGATGATGCACAACGAGAACGCCTTCCACGAGCACCGCCCCGACTACGTGCTGCTGTTCTGCCTGCGGCCCGATCACGAGGAGGTCGCCGGTCTGTCCACCGCATCGATCCGGGAGGCGCTGCCGAGACTCTCGGACCGGGCCCGCGAGGCCTTGTGGCAGCCCGACTTCAGCACCCAGCCGCCGCCGTCCTTCGGCTCGCCCGACGGCGGACCGGTCCGGCACTCCGTACTGTCCGGAACGCCCGAAGACCCGGACGTCCAGGTCGATTTCGCCGCCACGAGCGCACTGACCCCGGTCGGCGGGGAGGCATTGGCCGAGCTGTCGGACGCGCTGGTCGCCGTGGCCCGGACGGTGCGGCTGCGCGCCGGGGACCTCGCGATCGTCGACAACCGGGTCTGCCTGCACGGCCGTACGGCGTTCCGGCCGCGCTACGACGGCCGGGACCGCTGGGTCCAGCGCACCTTCGCGCTGGCCGACCTGCGGCGCTCCCGGTCCCACCGCGCAGACGACGGCTACGTGATCGTCCGCTGAGGCCCTCCTGTGGAGAGAGAAACCATGGATTTCCCCGCGTCACCACCCACTGCGCCCGGCGCACCGGAACTCACCGGGCTGCTGGCGAGGCTCCGTACGGAGGCCCACGACGACACGACCGGCCGCCCCAGCGACAGCGCGCTCGACGCGCTGCGCGCCAGCGGTGTGCTGCGCCTGCCCGTTCCCGTCGAGTACGCGGGGTTCGGGGCGGGCTGGCACGACGCCAACCGCGTGATCACCACCCTGGCCCGGACCGACGCGTCGGTGGGGATCATCGTCTTCCTGCACTACGCGGCGGTCAGCCGGATCATCGCCTACGGCTCGCAGGAGCAGCGCAAGCAGGTGCTGACCGCGGTGTCCGACCACGGCCTGATCCTCGCCTCCTCCTGGAGCGAGCCGGGCTCCGACGCCGCGAAGCAGAACATCGCGACCACCGCGCAACGGCAGGCGGACGGCGGCTGGGTGCTCAACGGCGCGAAGACCTTCACCACCGGCGCGGGGGTGGCCGATCTCTATCTGGTCCTCGCCCGCACCGGCGCGCAGGACTCGGGCTCCGGCAGCTACGGACGGACCGACCAGGGCATCTTCCTGGTGGACAGCACCCGGCCCGGCTTCACGACCGACGGGGTGCTCGACCTGTCGGGCATGCGCCGTTCGGCGACGGGCCTGATCCGGCTGGAGGGGTACGCGGCCGAAGACGGGGACGTGCTGATCCGCTCCGGGGACACGCCCGCGGTCATCGGCCACCCGCACACCGTGGGGCTCACCCTCGGGGCCGTCGCGCTGGGCGTCGCCGAGGAGGCCCACGACATCGCGGTCGAGGTCGGGCGGCGGCGCTCCCTCCTGGACAGCCCGCTCTACCGGCACCACGTGTTCGAGCTGGGCTCGCGCCTCGCGGCCGTCCGCGGCGTGGTGGAGGCGGCCACCGCACCCCCCGGGGACCGCAGCGGCCCCGCGCTGACGGCGAAGGTGTTCGCCTCGGAGACGGCCGAGGCGATCTGCCGCGGCGCCCAGGAGCTGGCGGGGAGCGCCGCGTTCTCGCGCGGTCACGCCCTCAACCGCCTGGCGCAGGACGCCCGGGCCGTCACCCTGATGGGCCCGCCCAACTACCTGTGCCGCGAACTGGTCACCGCCCGGCTGGGGGCACGGTGACCGCGCCGCGGCCCGACGGGGTGCGGATCGGAGCCGTCGTACTGCCCGAGCACCCCTGGCCGCAGGCCCGGGAGATCTGGCGGGAGCTGGAGCAGGTGGGCCTGCACCACGCCTGGTCCTTCGATCACCACTCCTGGCGCACGCTGCACGACAGCCCCTGGTACGACTCCCTGAGCGTGCTCTCCGCGGCGGCCGCCGTGACCGAGCGGATCGGGCTGGGGACGATGGTGTCCACCCCGAACTTCCGGCACCCGGCCGTGGTCGCCAAACAGGTGATGACCCTCGACCAGGTGTCGAACGGGCGCTTCGTGTTCGGGATCGGCGCGGGTGCGCCGGGCGGTGACGCCGGGTTGCTCGGCGGCCGGGACCTGACACCGGGTGAGCGGGCGGACCGCTTCGCCGAGTTCGTCGGCCTCTCGGACGAGCTGCTGCGCAACCGGACCACGACCTACCGCGGCGCGTACTTCAGCGCCGTGGCGGCCCGGATGGTGCCGGGGTGCGTCCAGCTGCCGCGGGTGCCGTTCGCCATCGCGGCCGCGGGACCGCGCGGCATGCGGCTCGCGGCCCGGCACGGGCAGTGGTGGGTCACCATCGGCGACGCGGGCCGGCCCGGGGAGCGGCCGGAAGAGGAGGCCTGGGACGTGCTGGCCCGGCAGGTGGCACGGCTCGAGGAAGTCTGCGAGGAGACCGGGCGGGACTTCTCGGAGATCGGGCGCCTGGTCAATGTCAGCCGGATTGTGGATTTCCCGTACTCATCTCCGGAGCGTTTCGTGGATATCGTGGGGAGGTGCCAGGATCTCGGATTCACCGATGTCGTGGTGAACCATCCCCGGCCCAATGGAGTGTTCAGCGGAAATCGGCCGGATTTCCTCCGTGCGACGTCCGCCGCCCTGAGCGCCTTCTCCCGCTGAGGGCCTTTGCACCACGAACGCCTTCGCACCACCGGGGGCGGCCGCAACGCGGCCGTCCCCGCCGGCATTTCCTCCCGGCCCGGATGTCCGGCGGCGGCCCATACCCCCGTAATCAGCCACTGCGTACGAATCCAGGCCTTCTTCGCCTCGACATCGTGAAGTGTGGCCGTCGAATCCATTCTCATTGATCTTCGCGGGCCGGGCTGCCTAGGGTCGGGATCATTGCAGCGACCAATCAGTTGCCAGCCAGATGTGTACCGGAACTGTCGACTCACAAAGTGATGGGCCGGTACGGGAAGGCCGATCCCCATGCATGTCGAAGTCCTAGGCCCACTCTTCGTCGGAATCGACGGACGCGACCGGGACTGCGCACCCAGCGCACCGAAACCGCGTCAGTTACTCGCCCTGCTGGCCCTCAACGCCAACCAGTTCGTCACCACCGCCGCCTGCATCGACGAGCTGTGGGCGGTGGACCCGCCACGCAGCGCCGCCACCACCCTGCGCACCCACGTGATGAAGATCCGCCGCGCCCTGCGCGCGGCCACTGCCGGGGAGGGGTCACCGGAGGGCGTTCTGCGCACCCGGCAGCACGGCTACCAGCTGTCCCTCGCCCGCACGGGCCTCGACCTGTTCCGGTTCGCCGACCGGGTGGACGAGGGCAAGCGCGCCCTGATGCGCGGGGACCACGCCCGGGGGGCACGGACCCTGCGCGACGCCCTCGACCTGTGGAAGGACTCACCCCTGGTCGACGTACAGGCCGGCCCGGCCATCACGGCCCATGTGACGCTGCTTCAGGAAAGCCGCCTGAACTGCCTGGAGTTGCGCATCGAGGCCGAACTCAGGCTCGGCCTGCACCACGAACTGATCAGCGAACTGACCGGCCTCACAGCCGAGTTCCCCACCCATGAGAACCTCAACGCCCAACTCATGCTGGCCCTCTACCGATCGGGACGGCAGGCCCAGGCCCTCGCGGTCTACCGGCAGCTGTGCACCGTGCTCGCCGGGGAACTGGGCATCGAACCGTCCCGTCGCATCCAGCAGTTGCACCATGCCGTGCTGCTCGCCGACCTCGCCCTCGACCCGCCCCGCTCGCCGGCCGGCGGGCTACCGCAGACCCTCGACCTGGTCGGCAGTTGCCCGGCCTGACGCCGGCGGCCGGCCGTCGGCACCGGGCAGCCGCCCGAGCAGCTCGTAGGCGTGTGCGGCGGAGACCAGCGTGACGTGGTGGTGCCAGCCCCGGAACGACCGCCCTTCGAAGTGGCGCAGGCCCGACAGCTCACCGAGACGCTGGAGGTCGTGGCGGGCCCGGGAGCACAGGGCCAGCAGCTCCAGCACGTCGGAGGTCCGGGCGCTCTCGACGTTGGTGAGCCACACCGACTCCACGCCGCCGGGTTCGGCGCCCCACCCCACCACCAGCTTCCGGGTGCGGTGCGGCACGCCGGCGCCGCGTGCCGCGCCCGCTCCCACGGAGCTGTCGATCAGCACGGTGGTGTAGCGCGATCCCGGGCCCGGTACGCCGGGCCGGTACTGGGCCCGGGCGTGGGAACCCCTCGTCCGGGCCAGCAGCTCCCCCACCGTGACCACTGCGCCCGAGGCCTGCCGCGCCAGCGGTGTGGAACGGCCCACCCGCACCACGTACTTCAGCCCACGGCCTTCCAGCCCCCGGATCACCGCGTCCGCCGACGGGCTTCGGCTCGCGTCCACGATCACGGGCAGCGGCTTCGCCCGCCAACCGACGGTCATCTCGTCCAGGGCGTCGAACAGGTGGCGCCAGCGCGAGCAGTGACGTTCGTCGGCGGGCACCCGGCTGCGGGCCCGGCGCTCGTGGTCGGTGTCCCAGGAACGCGGCAGCATCAGCCGCCAGTTGACGGGGAGCGTGCCGGCGGGTCCGGCCGCCGTCACCACCAGCCCCAGCTGGCAGTTGAGCACCTTGCCCAGGGTCTGGGAGAACTGCTGGTCCACCCCGACCGAGCTGTGCCCGCTCTTCGGCAGCACGACCTCGTCCACCACCCACGCCCGGGACGCCAGCTCCGCGCCGGCGGTCCGGGCGATGCGTTCGCGCACCGGCCGCCAGTCCCAGGAGCTCTGGTTGACGAACTGCTGGAGGCTCTGGTCGGCGCGCCGCCCGAGCAGCCGCTCGGAGATCCGGCGCACCGACTTCCTGCCCGGCACCTCCACCAGCCCCCGCACGTACACCTCACCCCAGCGGCGCTGGTCCGAGCGGGGCATCGAGGCGAACAGGGAGGCGCAGAACCGGGACAGATCATCGCTCGAAGTCACCATCCGGTCAGCCTGCGCGGCGCCTGTGGAAGTCGCGTGGACGCGATGTCGAAGCCGCGTACACCGCGCGGGAGGACTACGGCCGGGCGGGCACCGAGTCCCCTTCCGGGTCCGTCGCCACGGCCGGCGCCGCCCCGACCGCACTCGCCTCGGTCGCATCCGCCCCGCCCGCCCCGCCCGCCCTGCTCGCCTCGTCCGCCGCCGTGCCGCCGCGCAGGCCCGGGGCCAGGAGGAGGGTCGCGGCCAGGGAGGCGGCGGCGGTGGCCACCATGCCGGTGGCGGGCGAGGTCAGTTCGGCCACCGTGCCGGCCACGGCCGCGCCGACGCCCTGCATGGTGAGCATCCCGGAGCTGTGCAGACCCAGTGCGTGGCCGCTCAGTTCGTCGGGGGTCAGCGCCATCAGGCGGTCCTGGAGCAGCAGCCCCGCCGCGTATCCGAACGTGGCGACGGTGACGACCACCAGGGCGACCGGAAGCCCCGGGTCGAGTGCGAAGAGCAGGTACGGGGCGGCGAGCAGGACGCACAGCGGGACGATCAGCCGGTCCCGCAACCGGGCCGGCAGGAAGCGGCCCGCGAGCACGTCGCCGACGAGCATGCCCGCGGCGCCGAAGGCGAAGAGCAGGCCGGCGTCGCCCGGGGAGTACGGGACGTACAGCGACTCCACTCCGACGATCAGGCCGTTCGGCACCCAGAGGGCGAGGTAGACGTACCGCCGGGGCACCGAGGACCAGAGACGGGCGTTGGTGCGCCAGGTCTCGGCGACCGAGGTCTTTCCGGCGCCCCGGGGCGGCCGGCTGCTCAGCCCGAAGCGGGCCACCACGGCGGTCACCAGGTACAGGCCGGCGGACAGGAGCAGCGTGCCGCGCGCCGAGAAGAGCATGACCAGCGCGCCGCCGAGCGCGAAGCCGCAGATCTGGATGATCCCGACCGACATGTTGAGGACGGACCGGCCGAGCAGGTAGCCGTCCCGGGTCAGGACCTCGTTGAGCAGCCCGTACCGCACCCCGCCGCTGACCGACCCGACGACACCGAGCCCCAGCAGCACCACGAACAGCACCCAGACGGGCAGCCCGGGGATCGCCTGCAAGGCCGTGCCGGCGCCGAAGAGCAGGCTCAGGACCGTCATCGCGGCGCGCGGCGGCAGCCGGTCCGCCCCCGACAGCACGGTCGCGGCCCCGACCATCTGGGCGAGGGCGGGGCCGAACATGGCGAGCGAGGACAGCAGTGCCGAGTCCGTCTGCTTGAACACCAGGATGCCCAGGGCCAGTCCGCTCACCGTCTGCGCCGCGGTCTGCCCGGCGGAGGCGAGGAAGAGCGGGGTGAACTCCCTGGTACGGAACAGTTCCCGATACGTACGCATGGAGCGAGTCTCTGCGGCATGATCGACGGGGCGTGAGACTTTCGCGGGGAGGCGAAACCAATGAGCTGGTGGCAGGTCGACGCGGACACGCTCGCCGGGGGGCGGTTCGTCGTCTCTCCACTGGCCGAGGCACTCGCCGGGCTCAAGACGCTGCACCACGGCAGGGCGGCCCACCTCGGTGAGCGGCAGTGGCTCGACGCCCACCTCCGCGACTACCGGGACCGCCTGGCCGGTGACCCCGTCACGGCCGCCCTGGTCCGGGCCGCGCTGGGCCGCCGGTGGAACGCGACCTTCCTCACCCCGACACCGCTGGGCGACGGCGACCTCCCGTTCGCCGAAGAGCTGGAGCGGGTGCGCGGTACCGCGCCCGCCGCCGTGCTCGCCGACCTGGCGGAGTCGGCGGACGGCCCGCTGCCGCCGCTGCTGCTGCACCGCGACGACCTGGCCCGGCGGGCCGCGGAGCTGCTGGACTGGGTGTGGACGGAAACGGTCCTGCCGTCCTGGCCGCGGCGCCGGCGGATCATCGAGGCCGACATCGTCGCCCGCACGGCCCGGCTGGCACTGCACGGCTGGGCCACCACCCTGAACGAGATGCGCCCGGGCATGCGCTGGCTCGGGGCGGACCGCCTGCAGATCACCGTCTGCGACAGCCCGGCGATGGAACTCTCCGGCGTGGAGCTGATGTTCGTCCCCGTCACCCTCAGCCAGAGCTGGGTCTGCTGGGACGTCCCCCCGCCCGGCGACGGCCGCAGCCCGCACCCCGCCCCGCGCACCGTCCCGCACCCCGCCCGGCGCCACGCGGTGGTCTACCCGTGCTCGGGCGTCCTCGTCGACGACGACCGCCGCCCGGCTCCGAAAGCCCTGGCCGCCCTGGCGGGCCCCGCCCGGGCCGCCCTCCTCACCCTGCTCGACACCCCGAAGTCCACCACCCAACTGGTGGCCCTCACCGGCCTGCCCCTTGGTTCGGTGGGCCGGCACCTGCGCATCCTGCGCGAAGCCCACCTCATCGAGCGCCGCCGGGCCGGCCGCTCGGTCCTCTACTACCGCACGGCGGCGGGCCAGGTCCTCGTGGCGGCGCAGCATCCCGGGCCCGCCGGCCCCTGATGGCCGGAAGGCTTCGGTTGGCGGCCAACTCCACATATTTTCCTGCGAGTTGTTAACGCGGGGTTTGCCGGTCTGTGGGTGAATGGCCGAGCGGGCGGTGCATGGTGCCGCCTCAGGGGTCGGGGCACGCGGATGACTGGGGGGCATACGTGGCTGTCGAGGAGAGACCCGGGGTCGAGGAGCCCCGCATGACCGTACGCCGGCCGTCGGGGTCGTGGTCGCGGCGGGATCTGCTGATGTTCTTCCTGCCGGGGCTGGCCGCCGTGCTGACGGGGATCGCGACGCTGGCCGTGTCGGGCAACCTGCTGCTGCCCTTCGAGCGCGTCGTGGTGCTCGAAGGGAAGATGGCCTCGAAGCGGGACTTCTTCGAGGACGAGGAGGTCCGGCGGATCCTGCTGAAGCACCGCATCGAGGTGCACATCACCAGCTCGGGCTCGCGCGAGGTCGCCCTGCGGGACCTCGCCGACTACGACTTCGTCTTCCCCTCCGGCCAGCCGGCCGGCGACCTGATCACCGGGATGCGCGCGAGGGACGGCCTGTACGCCAAGGTGCACCGCCCGTTCGTGAGCCCCATCGTGCTCGCGACGTACCGGGAGTACGCCGAGACCCTGCGCGGCGCCGGCATCGCCGCTCCGCTGCCCGCCGAGGGCTCGGACCCGCCGCTCTACTACTCGCTGGACATGAAGAAGTTCCTCACCGAAATCCACGAGGGGCGGCGCTGGAACGAGCTCCGGATCCAGCGGCACGGGATCTCCAACGCCAACCGGATCGTCACCCAGAGCCCCGACGTGTGCGGCTCCAACTCGGCCGGGACCTACCTGGCGCTGGTCTCCTTCACCTGGCGCGGCAAAGGCCCCGACGTACCCTCCACCGTGCAGGAGGCGCGCAGCCGCGCACAGTCCGTCCAGCACCTCATGGAGCAGGGCCTGCCCGCGGCCGACGTGTTCAAGACGTACGTGTCACCGGAGGGCAAGGGGATCGCCCCGGTGGTCGTGGCGTACGAGCACCAGTACCTGACCTATCAGGTCCGGCACCGCGCCGAGAAGGACCGGCTCGACACGGAACGGGTACTGCTGTACCCCTCCAGCCAGTTCGTCACCCAGCCCCAGCTCATCGCCCTGAACGGCAAGGGCGAGCGGCTCGGCGAACTCATGGACACCGACCCGGAGTTGCGCCGGCGTGCGACGGAGCTGGGCTTCCGGATCCTGGACCCGGCCGGCGAGGTCGCCGGCGACCGGCTGTCACGTTTCCTGACCGAGCGGAGCATCCCGGTACCGGCCCTGCGCCGCGACAACACGCGCGCTCCGGTACCCCGGATCCGCTACCTGGAGGAGATGATCTCGGTCGTGGGCGGCTGCCCGCCCGCGGAGCTCCCGGAGGGGGCGCCGTGACGGCGCCCGGTCCCCCGGGCGTACCGGGCGCCCCCGGAACCGCCGATGCTCCCGGCTCCCCCCTGACCCCTGGTCACCCGGCCGGCCGGCGCCGCCGGGCCGCGGTCGCGGTCGCGGTCGCGCTGGCCTGCCTGTGGGTGCTGGCCACCCTCTCCGCATGCGCGCCGGGCCGGGACGAACCGGTGACCCTGCGGGTGCTCGCCGGATCCGAACTCGCCGACATGCAGCCCCTGTTCGAAGACCTTCGCCGGGACACCGGCATCACGCTGGCGATGGAGTACCAGGGCACCGTCGAGGCCGCCGCGTCCCTAGCCTCCGGCCGCTACCGGCACGACCTGGCCTGGCTCTCCTCCTCCCGCCCCTTCCAGCTCCTGCTGAAGGAGGGCGGGCGCCAGGCGGACGCCCCGCTGTCGACGAGCATCATGCGCTCCCCCGTCGTCGTGGGCATGAAGCCCGAGGTGGCGCAGCGGCTGCGGCGGGCGACCCCCGACGGGCAGCTGTCGTGGGCGGACGTGGCGGACGCGGCGGCGGACGGCACGCTGAAGTACGCGATGGCCGACCCCCGCAGGTCCAACAGCGGGCTCGCCGCCCTGGTGGGCGTGGCGACCGCCGCCGCGGGCACCGGCAGCGCGCTGCGCCCGCAGGACGTCTCCTGCGACCGGCTGCGCGGCTTCTTCTCCGGCCACGCGCTGACCGAGGACTCCTCCGGCCGTCTCGCCGACGGGTACGTACGGAACGCGGCCCGCCTCGACGCGCTGATCACGTACGAATCCGAGCTGCTCGCGCTGAACCGCGCGGGCACCCTGCGCACGCCGCTGGAGATCGTCTATCCGAAGGACGGCATCGTGCTGTCCGACTACCCGCTGATGCTGCTCGACCCCGCCAAGCGGGACGCGTACGACCGGCTGACGTCGTGGCTGCGGAGCGGACCGGTACAGCAGAAGATCATGGACCGTACGCTGCGCCGGCCGGTCGACCCCGACATCACCCGCGTACCCGTGCTGCGCGCTCCGCTGGGCAACGCCCTGTACTTCCCCGACAGTCAGGAGGTCGTCGAGCGGCTGCTGGCCGACTACGGCAGTGCGCGGAGCGGCCGCGCGCCCCGGGTGATCTTCCTGCTCGACTTCTCCACGTCCATGCGCGGCGACCGGATCGCGGGCCTGCGCGCGACGATGGACGGGCTCGGCGGCGCGGACGACTCCAGCTCCGGCAAGTTCGTCCGGTTCCACCGGGGCGAGACCATCACCGTGGTGCGCTTCGGCGGCCGCGTGCTGGACGAGCGGAGCGTGACGTACACGGGAGCGCCCGATCTGGCGCGGCTGCGCGGCATGGTCGCCGAGGACCGCTTCGACGCGGGGACCGCCGTGTGGTCGGCCCTCGACCACGGCTACCGGACGGCGGCCGACGCGGTGGCGAAGGACCCCGGGCGGCGCGTGTCGATCGTGCTCATGACCGACGGCGAGAGCAACGCCGGGATGAACCTCGACGCGTTCCTCGCCCGGTACGCCGCCCTGCCGCCGGCCGCCCGCGCGGTCCGTACGTACACCGTCCGCTACGGCGGGGCCGACCCGCGGGAGCTCGACCGGGCGGCCCGGGCCACCGGCGGGCACATGGCGGACGCGACCGGGCAGTCCCTTCTCGATGCGTTCAAGGAGATCCGTGGGTGTCACGAGTGAAGCGTGGTGGGCCGTCTGGTGGCCCTGGATGCTGCTGTGGGCGGCCACCGGGGCGGGCCTCGCGGCGCTCCTGACGGTGGCGTCGGTACGGCTGGGCCGGGCGCGGCGGGCCGCCGCGCAGGACATCACGGACGGCATCTGCTTCTACCTGCACGACAGGACGGTCATGGACCACTACCAGATGCGCGGCTATACGGCCGCCCTGCGCAAGGAGGTGGAACAGCGCACCAGTGACAGCAAGGACGGCACGGTCCGCGCAAAGGTCTTCGGCGTCGGCGCGGACGGCGGCCGCAAGGAGAACACCGAGATCGTCAGCCGCTATCTGGAGGTCGCGGAACCGATCTCGGTGATCGGGCTGATCATGAAGGTGCTGGAGGAGAAGCGCGTCATCGTGCACGTCGACCTCCCGAGCCGGTCCGTCACCCGCAGCACCGCGCTGCTGCGGACGGCATCCGACGTGCGGAGCACCGTCCGGCTGCGGGACGTCGAGGGCTTCGTCCTGATCCGGGGCCGGTTCCGCACGACGGGCGAGGGTGCCGCGGGAGCCGGCTCGACCGCCTTCCTCGCCCCGTACGGCGACCCGGCCGACCCCTCCCGCGGTCCGCGTGTCCGCGTCACCTGCGTCACGGAGGGGCTGCGCACGCAGGTTCCCCGGGGGGCGTTCTCGGCGCGCTGTCTGGGCAAGGTCCAGGAGTGGAACCCTGACGAGGGCGTCCTGGAGGTCCAGGCCATGGCCATCTTCCGCTGACCCCGCCGCCCCGGCGCTGCCTTCGGCCTCTCCGGCGTTTGATGCGCGGGGTTTGGTGCGGAGCCCCGAGCAACCCGGCTGACGCCGGGCACCGGGCAGCCCGGACCCGCTCCTCAATCGCCGGAGGGGCTGGCGGGTCCGACGGGGGGCGCCGGCGTCCGCGGGGGCGGCTGCCAGTGCAGCGTGCCCGTGCCGAGGGCGATCGTGGCGCGCGCACGCATCGGCCCGGCGCCGCGGCGTGAGAGCACGACCACCTCCGCCACCCGCACCGACGTGCTGCCCAGCCGCGCGGCGCACTCCGCGGCCAGGCCGTGCGGGTCGCGGGTCCGGCCGAGGGAGAGGTGCGGGGTGAAGCGGTCGGAGCGGCCGCGGCAGCGGGGGAAGCGCTCCACCAGCGCGTCCCGGAGGCCGGTCCAGGGGGCCGGACCGGCCGCGGCGGGGTCGAGCCACACGGTCGCGTAGTCGCGGTGCCGGAAGCTGTGCACCCCGCCGAGCCGGGCGGTGAAGGGCGCGCACTCGGCCGCCGCGGCCGCCAGCAGCGGGGCGGCCGCCTCGAAGTCCGGTTCGGGGACGAAGCCGAACAGCAGGTTCACGTGGGGCGGCCACCGCCGGATCTGCGGATCGTGCTCCTCGCGGATGGACTGGATGGCCGGCCAGAGCTCCGCCGGCGGAAGCCACGCGACGGCGGTCCGCGGCGTGGCCCCGACCTCGAAGACGCCCGGCGTTCCCGGGTCGCCACGGGTGATCCCGTCCACACCTCCACGGTAGCCCCGCCACCTGCCCGGGACGGGTGTTCTCATCCGGTGGGCAGCTTCAAGCCGCCTGCCGAGGCCCCACGGACGGGCGGCCAGGGCGGACGGGCGCCCGCGGTCAGGCGGGGTTCTCGATGCGCCGCAGGCGTTCCGCGTCGCAGGTTCGGGGGCAGGTGGCGCAGGCGCGGGCCGCCTCCAGGGTGTAGTACATGCAGCAGCCGAGGCGGGTACGGGTCGGGTGCAGGCGCCCGGCGCGGTCCTGGAGGCGCCGGAAGTCGGCCCCTCCGGGGAACGGCGCCATGGCGGTCGGCAGCAGGTCGGTCGCCTCCCGTACCGCGTGCTCCTCCTGTCCGAGGGCCCGGCCGAGGTACCAGATCCCGGAGACCAGGTCGTCGGCGACCATGCCCCACAGGGCGCGGTCCCGGCGCCGGACCCGCGGCCCGGCGGCGGCCAGCAGGGGCCGTACGTGATCGGCGACGGCCGCCCGCAGCTCGGCGCGCAGCGCCTCCTCGCCGGACACCACGCGGGCACCCGGGAGGTGCGCGGACGGGTCGCCGGGCAGGCACGCGAAGCCGTTGCCCGGGACGATCTCGTACGCGGCGGTGGCGAGGTCGACGCGCACCTCGCGCGGGCGGATGCGCGGGACGCGCCGCTCCAGGTACCAGGCGCCGCTCATCAGGAGGCTGACGGACCAGAGGTAGTCGTGCAGCGCGCGCGACGCGGCGACGTCGGGGCGGGGTTCGTGCCCGTGTGCCGCCCGGATGCGGGCGGCTTCGGCGGCGATGAAGGCGTCCAGGGCGTGCCGGGCGTGCGGAGCCGCCGGAGCCGCCGGTCTGCTCAGCCGGGCGCCGTCGATCCAGTGTCCGGGGCGCGGCGCCCCGGTCGTGGCGACCCGGACCTCCAGGGCTTCGCAAACGGCGGCGAGGCGGCCGTAGGTCCGTGCGAGCGTGGCGGCAGCGTCCAGGGCGGGGTGTCGGGGCGGCGCGAGGCCGGGGACCGCGGTCATCGGTTCTCGATCAGGTGCGGCACGAGGACTCCGGTACGAGGAGAGTAGGTAAGCCTTACCTTAACGCACCGATTATGATCACGACTGCACGTCAGCCCTCATGTCTCGGACAGGAGTTGAGGCCAAGGGCTGACTCACCGAAGCCGATCCTCGCCGTCGGCCGCTCATCACAGCTCAGGATGGAAAAGGGGCTCGGCCCATGCGGTTGTACCTGCTCGCACTCAACCCCACCGACTCGGTCACCGAGGGGTTCCTCCCCGCCGCGGCCCGGCTCGGCCTCGACGTGACCGTGCTCACCGACCAGCCCGGGGCGCACCGCCGGTCGGCCCCGGACATCGAGGTCCTGGAGTGCGACGTACGCGACTTCCGCGCGGTCATCACCGGGATATCGGCCCACCGCCCGCCGGACGCGGTGTTCACGAACAGCGACCACCTCCAGACCCAGGCGGCCCTGGCGGCCGACTACTTCGGCCTTCCTGCCAAGGACTGGCGGGCGGCGCTGCACGCCAAGGACAAGGCGCAGATGCGCCGCCGGCTCGCCGCGAGCGGGCTCGACGCGGTGTGGTCGGCGGAGCTGCCCGCGGGGGCGGACCCGTCCGGGCTCGCTTCCCTCGACGTGCCGTACCCGTGCGTGGTCAAGCCGCGTGAGGGCGTGGCCAGCGAGGACGTCGTACTGGTCGAAGGGCCGGACCGACTCGTCCTGCAGTGCAAGGAGATACAGGCCCGGCGGCCCGGCTCGGCGCTGGTGGTCGAGGAGTATCTGGCCGGTGAGCTGTGCACCCTGGAGACGCTCGGCGACGGCCGGGGCCGCCACGTCCTCGGCGGCTTCCGCACCCGGGTGTCGGCGCTCCCGCACTTCGTCGAGGAGCGCTGCACCTTCGTGGACGCGCACCCCGAACCGGTCACCGGGCAGGTCCTCGCCCAACTCGACGCCCTCGGCGTCGGATTCGGCATCTGCCACACCGAGTTCGTGGTGGCGGACGGCCGGGCACGGCTCGTCGAGGTCAACTACCGTGCGGCCGGGGACCAGATCGACCTGATGCTCGCCCGACTGCTGGACATCCCGCTGTTCGAGCACGTCCTGCGGACCCATCTGGGCGAGCCGCTGCCCGCCGACCTCGGGATGCGCCGGGGCGGCGCCGCGCTCGTCGACTACCCGTACGCCCGGCGGGCCGGCACGCTCACCGCCGCGCCAGGCCCGGCCGATCTCCGGGTGGACGGCGTCGAGTTGACGTACCGGCCGCTGCGCGCCGTGGGGGAACGCCACCCGCTGCACCACACCAACCGCGACTACCTCGGCATCCTGCGCGCGGTCGGAAGGGACACGGACCGGGCGACCGTCGAACGGGTCGCCGCCGGCTACCTCGCGGCCCAGCGCTGGGAGATCACCCCGTGAGCGGCGCCCACCGGGCCGCCACGAAGGCCGCCCGCGCCGACACCGCCGGGGCGGAGTTGCTGCTGCGCGTGCTCGGCGCGCTGCTGCGGGAGGACGTCGCGGGGCTGCGCACCCGCACCACCGCGGTCGACCGCGCCGACGGCCGCTGGCTGCGACTGCCGACGGACGGACGGCCGGGCGCTCTCGGCGGCACCCGCTCCACCGGCCCCACCGACCCCACCGACCCCACTGACCCCACCGACCCCACGGGCGAGATCGGCGACACCGGCGGCGGGGAAGAACCCGAAGACGGCGGAGGCGGCGGACGCGGCGGCGACGCCTGGCTCCTCCCCGTCGTCGAGGACGGCTACCAGGGCGCCTACACGGCCCGACTTCCGCTGCTCGTACGGGAGTCGGACGGCCGCGAACTCGCCACGCACGACGAGATCCTCGGCGCCCTGCGCGCGCTCGCGGACCCCGCCGACCGGGGCGGCTTCGACGCCTTCGCGGAGGAATGCGGCCAGACCCTGGCGACCGTGCGCCTGCACGCCCGCACCCGGGACGAGGCGGCCGCCGCCCTGACCGCCGCCCACGGCCCCGACCCGGCCCACTGGACCGGCCTGGCGGGCGGGCTCGCCCACGACGCTCTCGCCGCCCGCCTCGACCACCCGGTGTATCCCACCGCGCGCGGCCGCTCCGGCCTCACCGAGGGGCAACTACAGGCCTACGCACCCGAGTTCCACCCGGGCTTCCGGCTACGCTGGATCGCCGTGCCGCACCGGGAGCTCACCGTGGCCGGCGGGCCGGACGCGCTGCCCGCCGCGTGGCCCACCCCCGCCGCGCTCGGCCTGCCCGCGCTCGACCGCAGCCACCTCGCCCTGCCCGTCCACCCGCTCACCGTCGGCGCACCCCTGCGCGAGGCGCTCGACGCCGCGGGCCTGGCCGGCCGGGCGGTCCTCGCGGAGCGCCCGTACCTGGACGTCGTCCCGACCCTGTCGATGCGTACGGTCGCCGTCACCGGCGACCCCACCCTGCACCTCAAGGTCCCGATGGCCACCGCCACCCTGGGGCTGCGCAACCGCCGGACGATCCGGCCAGGATTCCTGAAGGACGGGGTCGCGGGCCAGCGCCTGCTGGAGGCCGTCATCGCCCGCGAACCGCGCTTCCGGGACGCCGTCCTGCACGCCGACGAGACCGTCCACGCCCATGCGGGCCACGAGCTCCTCGCCGTGCTCTGCCGCCGGCACCCGGCCGGCCTCGACGACGCCGTCGTCACCCCGCTCGCCGCGCTGCTCGCCGAGGCCCCCGGCGGGCGGCTGGTGATCGACCACCTCGCCGACCGGTTCTACGGCGGCGACCCGCTCGCCCTGCTCGACGCCCAGTTGCGGCTGCTCTTCGACTGGCAGACGACCTTGTTCGGCCACGGCATCGCCCTGGAGTCGCACCAGCAGAACATCTCGCTCGTCCTCGACCGCGGCCCCGACGGCCGCACCCGCATGCGGCTGCTGCTCAAGGACAACGACAGCCCGCGCGTCCACCCGGCCAGGGTGCGCGCCACGCTCGGCTCCCACGCCCCGCTCGGCTTCGACGACGCCCGCATCCTCTGCGACGACGACCGGCCGCTCACCGACGTGTTCACCACGATCACCCTGCACCTGTGCGCCGGTTCGTACGCCTTCGGGCTGGCCCGTCACGGCCGCGCGGCGGCGAGCACGCTCCTGGGCCTCGTACGCGACCGGCTCGCGGAGGCCGTCGAACGGCTCGGCACCGGGCCGGGCGAGCCCGGGGCCGTCCTGCGCGCCCGCGTCCTGGACGCCCCGCACCTGCCCGTGAAGGCGATGGTCAGCGCCGGAACCCTGCTCAGCAAGGAGCGTTCGGGCGCCGCCGACATCAACAAGCACTACACCACGGGCCCCAACTACCTGCTGAGAGCGCCGGGTCCGCAATGAGCGCGCGCGTGCGCGGCCCCGGACCGGGCCTTCCCTCTCCCTGCCTCCTCCGCTCACTCCGCACCCGCTGGAGCCGCTGATGTCCCTGACCGACGCAATCGGCACGACGACCACCGCCGCCACCACGACCGGTACCACCACAACCGTCACCGGCACCGCCGCAGCGGCAGCGCGGCGCGGCGGCGCGCGGCCGGGCGCCGCCCCGTCAGCCGCACCGGCCGGGCTGCCCACCGCCGACGAGGCGGTCACCCACACCCTGCTGAACTGCCTGCTGCGCGAGCTGTCCGGACCGGAGCAGCAGACCGCCGTGGCCGACGGACACGTACTGCTGCGCCTGCCCCGCCGCGGGGTGCTGCTGCGTGCCGGGCTGCGCCGTACGTCCCTGCTGGGCTCGCACCGGTTCACCGGGCCGGTGCGGGAACGGCGGGGCGACGGCTGGGCCGAGGTCGGCTGGCGCCGGCTGGCCGGGTACGTGCACGACGAACTGGCCCTGCGGACCGGGGTGCACAACGAGGAGTTCCCGGAGCAGGTCGCCTCCAGCCACCGGGCCGTGGCGGCCGCACTCTCCGTACGCGCCGCACGCGCGGCAGCCGGCACACGCGGCCCGGGGGACGGTGACGCGCTCGCCGCGTACCTGGAGTCCGAGCAGTCGCTGGTGTTCGGGCACCGCTTCCACCCCACGCCCAAGGCCCGCACCGGCGACACCGCTTCGTGGCTCGCGTACGCGCCGGAGACCGGCTCCTGCTTCCGGCTGCGCCACCTCGCCGTCCGCGAGCACCTGATCGCCCAGGAGACCGCCGCCGAGGGGGCGGCCGGGGCGCTCGACCGGGCGGCCGGCGCCGACGTGCCCGAGGGGTACCGGCTGCTGCCCGCGCACCCGTGGCAGTTCGACATGCTGTCCCGACACCCGCTCCTGCGGGCGGCGTTCGACCGCGGCGACATCCTGGACCTCGGGCTCGGCGGACGCCCCTTCGCCGCCACCGCCTCGGTGCGCACACTGTACGACGGAGCCACCTTCCTGAAGTTCAGCCTCAACATCCGCATCACCAACTGCCTGCGGAAGAACGCGAGTTACGAACTCTCCGGCGCGGTCGCCCTGACCCGCCTGCTGGGCCCGGTCCTCGCCGACCTGGAGGCCCGCTTCCCCGGCACCGCGATGCTCCGCGAGCCCGCCTACCGCAGCGTCGCCCTGCCCGGCGCCGACGGCTCCCCGGACCGCTCCCTCCTCGAAGGCCTGGGCGTGATCGTGCGGGAGGGCCTGCCCGCCCGGCAGCTGCCCGGCACCACCGCGCTGCTCGCCGCGGCCGTCGCCGACGAGTACCCCACGGGCCCCGGGCACGTCTCCCGGCTGCCGGCGGCCGCCTCCGCGCCGGCCGCGCTCGACTGGTGCGCGGCCTATCTGGGCCTGCTCGTCCCGCCCGTCCTGGCCGCGTACTTCGACCACGGGGTGGTCCTGGAGCCGCACCTGCAGAACGTCGTCGTCTGCGTCGACGGGGACGGCCGGCCGGTCCAGGTGATCTTCCGCGACCTGGAGGGCACCAAGCTGGTCCCGGAGCGGCACGCGGACCGCCTCGCCGCGCTGCCGGCCGAGGTCGCGGAGCCGATGGCGTACGACGCCCGGCGCGGCTGGGACCGGGTCGTGTACTGCCTGCTCGTCAACCATGTCGCCGAGGTGCTCGCCGCCCTCGCCGACCTGCACCCGGCGTCCGAGGACGCCCTGTGGGCGCTGGTCCGCGCCACCCTCCAGGCGTACGCCGACCGGCACGGCTGCCCGCCGCCGCTGGCCGCCCTCCTGGCGGGGGCGCCGCTGCCCGCCAAGGCGAACCTGCTCACCCGCTGGGAGCGCAAGGCCGACCGCCACGCCGGCTACGTCCGGCTCGACTCCCCGCTCGCCGGGCACCGCCCGCCCCTCGCCCACGGCCACCACGACCCCCGGAGCGCCCGATGACCCACCCCGCCGCCCCCACCCCCGCGGTGCGCGACCGGCTGCTCGCCCTCGACGCCACCGAACTACCCGCCTACCTCTACGATCTGACGGCCCTTCGGCGGCACGCGGCCGCCGTACGGGCCGCCCTCCCCGGGCGGGTCGAGCTGTACTACGCGGCGAAGGCCAACCCGGAGCCGGAGATCCTGACCGCGCTGAGCCCGTACGTCGACGGCTACGACGTCTCCTCCGGCGGCGAACTCGCCCACGTGGCCGAGGCCGTTCCGGGTCGCCCGCTCGCCTTCAGCGGGCCGGGCAAGACGCCCGCCGAGCTCGCCGCCGCCCTCGAACTCGGCGTGCCGCGGTTCCACGTCGAGAGCCTGCACGAGCTGCGCGTACTCGCCGCGCTCGCCGCCCGCACCGCCCCCGCGGCGGGCGGCCGCCGGGACGCCCCCCGCGCCGGGGTGCTGCTCCGCTTCAACCTCCCCCTCGCCGCCGCCTCGCTGGCAGGGAGTTCGCTGGCCATGGGAGGCCGTCCGACGCCCTTCGGGCTCGACCCGGCCGACGCGGACACCGCCATCCGGCTTCTCACCGACGGCAGTTGCCCGCAGCTGCGGCTGCTGGGCGTGCACGCTCACCTCGCCAGCGGCCTCGACGCCCCGGAGCAGCTCGCGGTGGCCGCGTCGGTCGTCGGCTGGGCCGCCGATCTCGCGGCCCGCCACCGGACCCGGCTCGCCGAGGTCAACGTGGGCGGCGGCATGGGCGTCGACTACGCGGCCCCGGAGCGCCGTTTCGACTGGACGGCGTACGGGGCGGGTCTGGGCCGGCTCGCGGACGCGCACCCGGACCTCACGCTGCGGATCGAGCCGGGGCGCGCGGTGACCGCGTACTGCGGCTGGTACGCAACCGAGGTGCTCGACGTGAAGCGCAGCCACGGGGAGGAGTTCGCGGTGGTCCGCGGCGGCACCCACCACCTGCGCACGCCGGCGACGAAGGGCCACGACCAGCCCTGCACCGTGCTCCCCGTGGACGCGTGGCCGCACCCCTGGCCGCGGCCCGCCGCCGGCGGCGGCGGGCGGGTCACCCTGGCCGGCCAGCTGTGCACCCCCAAGGACCTGCTGTCCCGGCACGTGCCCGCGCCCGGGCTGCGCGTCGGCGACCGGGTCGCCTTCGCCCTCGCGGGCGCGTACGCCTGGAACATCTCGCACCACGACTTCCTGATGCACCCGCGGCCCGGCTTCCACTTCCTCACGCCGCCGTAGGCCCGGCTTGGCCGAGCCTTGTGCCCCTCTTTGCCGTCCGCTGCACGGGGGCTAACCAACGGAAGGGGAGGGTGGGACCCGGCGAACGCAACTGCGTTCGACCGTGGTCGACATGGAGCAGGAGTTCCGATGAAGCGCACCCACCGCACCCGCGCCGGTATCGCCGCAGCCGCGCTGGTGGCCGTCGGCACCGTCACCGTAGGAGTCGGCGTGGCCCGGGCGGGCGAGACGGACGGCACGCCCGACCGGCCCACCGAGCGCGAGGTCGCCGCACTGTTCGACCGGTGGAACGCAGCGCTGCAGAGCGGCGACGCCCGGAAGGTGGCCGACCGCTACGCCCGCGACGCGGTCCTGCTGCCGACCGCCTCGCCGAGGATACGCACCACCCGCGCGGAGATCGTCGACTACTTCGAGCACTTCCTGCAGAAGAAGCCCAAGGGCCAGAAGATCCGGTCGGTGATCAACATCCTGGACCGGAACTCGGCGATCGACGCGGGCCTGTACCGCTTCCACCTGACCGACCCGAAGACCGGTGCGAAGACGACCGTCGACGCGCGCTACACGTACGAGTACGAGAAGCGCGACGGCCGGTGGCTGATCGTCAACCACCACTCCTCGGTGCTGCCGGCCGAGGGCTGAGCCGGCGGGGGCCCTCGGACACCGGACGCGGCCCGGTCCGCGGACTGGTCCGCAGCGTGATCCGTACGCACAGTCCGCCGCCGGGGGCGTCCCGCAGGGACACGCTGCCGCCGTCGTCCGTCACGAGCTGCCGGACGACGGCCAGCCCCAGCCCGGAGCCGGTCCGCCCGGTCAGCCCCTGGCCCCGCCAGAAGCGGTCGAAGGCGCGGGACTGTTCGGCGGCGGACATGCCGGGCCCCTGGTCGGCGACCTCCAGCACCGTCTCCTCCGCGCTTCCCCCTTCCACGCGCACGGTGATGGTGCTCCGGTCGGGTGACACCTCCAGGGCGTTGGACAGCACGTTGTCGAGCACCTGGTCGAGGTTGCCCGGGCCCGCCAGGACCCGCAGCCGGTCGTCGGCGTCGCCGGTGAGCACGATGGTCACCTTGCGTTCGTCGGCGGCCGGCCGCCACACGCCGAGCCGCTGCTCCAGCAGCTCGCGCAGCGCCAGCGGCTCGGGCGCGGAGACCTTGGCCTCGGCGCGGGCCAGCACCAGCAGGCCGCTGACCAGGCGGCTCATCCGCACCACCTCGGCGGTGGCCTGCTCCACGTCCTCGCGGACGAACGGGTCGTCCACCCCGTCCGCGATGTTGTCCAGAGACAGCCGCAGCGCGGTCAGCGGGGTGCGCAGCTGGTGCGAGGCGTCGGCCACGAAGATCCGCTGCGAGGCGACGAGGGTGTCGAGGCGTTCGGCGCCCTGGTTGAGGGTCCGGGCCAGGGTCTGTGTCTCGTGCGGTCCGGTGACGGGGGAACGCGCGGTCAGGTCACCGTCGCTGAACCGGCTGGCCATGTCGTTGAGCTGGCGCAGCGGCTTGGTCAGCAGCCGGGCCACGATGGCGCCGAGCCCGGCCGCGACAGCCAGCACGGCGACCGCGAGGACCGCCCGGAATCCCCAGATCCGCCAGAGCCGGTCGGTGAGCGTGGCGGTCTCGTAGCGGATGCGCACGGCGCCGGCGACGCGGTCCTGCCCGTCCGCCGGATCGCGGACGTGCGCGGGGACGGTGACCACCAGTTCCGGCCCCCAGACCCACCGGGCGCCCCAGTCGACGGTGGTCTTCCCCTGGCGCAGTGCCGCGCGGAAGGCCGGGTCGGCCGGGTGCCGCGGCAGGGGCAGCGGTGGTACGGCGGTGCGGCCGGAGGTCACCGCCTCGACGGTCCCGGGGGTCTCGTCGGCGTACGCGCCGGCCATCCTGGCCAGGGCCTGGCGGGCCGGCTCGTCGCCGTTGCCGTTGCCGAGGAGCAGCGCCATGGTGGTCGCCTCGCGGCGTACGGACTCCTCGGTGTCGCCGCGCAGTTGGGCGGTCAGCGTGAAGGCGACGGGCACGGTGAACGCGGCCAGCGCCACGCCGACCAGGAGGACATAGCTGACGATCAGCCGCTTGATCACGTGCGGGCCCCGTACCGGACGTACTCGCGCGGTCCTACGACCCGGCGAGGTGCCGTGGCGGGCGCCGTGAGGCGGTGAACCCTGGCGGTCACGGCGCCAGGACCAGCCGGAAGCCCACGCCCCGTACCGCCTCGATGGCCACCGCCCCGGCGAGTTTGCGGCGCAGCGCCGCGACGTGCACGTCGAGGGTCTTGGTGGGGCCGAACCAGTTGGCGTCCCAGACGGCCTCCATGATCTGCTCTCGGGACATCAGGGCGCCCGGCTCCTCGGTGAGGAAGGCGAGCAGGTCGTACTCCTTGGGGGTCAGGGCGATTTCGGTGCCGTCCACCCGGACCCGCGCCGCCTTTCGGTCCACGGTCAGGCGGGCGCCGTACCGGCTGGGCCCCTGCTGTTCGGCGGCCGGCCGGGCCCGCCGCATGACCGCGCGGATCCGGGCGATCACCTCGCGGAGCCCGAACGGCTTGGAGACGTAGTCGTCCGCGCCGATCTCCAGTCCGACGACCCGGTCGGTCTCGTCGCTGCGCGCGCTGATCACGATGATCGGGACGTCGCCGCGGCTGCGCAGCGCGCGGCAGACGTCCAGGCCGTCCGTGTCGGGCAGTCCGAGGTCGAGGAGCACGAGGTCGTACGGGGTGGCGACGGCGAGCGCCGCCGTTCCCGTGGTGACCCACTCCACCTCGAACCCGTAGCGCAGCAGGCCCCGGCGCAGTGATTCCGCGACCGGCTCGTCGTCTTCCACCAGCAGTACATGCACATGGGGACTCTAGTTCGAACCGCGGGTGCCCCTCCCGCCGGCGACGTGCGGTCGCCGGCGGGAGGGGCGGGCCGGGGCGGCGGGGGCGGTCAGAAGCGCAGGGTCCAGCTGTTGATGTAGCCCGAGTGGCCCGCACCCGGGTACTCGCGGGCGCGCAGCTTCCACTTCCCGTTCGCCACCTCCGCGGAGGCGTTGACGGTCCATACACCGCCCAGGTCCGCCATGTACCAGCTGGTTTCGGCCACGCTGAGCGGGTAGGCGGTCCCGTCCGGGGCGATCAGGGCGAGGTCGGGGAAGCCCCACGCGGGGAACTTGACGTGGAGGGCGACCTCCAGGTTCTTCGGCGCCCTGCCCGCGACGCCGGTGACGGTGACGGGCGAGTGGGCGGCGCGCTCCCCCGTGAACGCGTAGTTGGCGGTGTTGGTGAAGCGCGGACCGACCGGCTTCTGCGCCGTGGTGCCGACGTACAGCAGCCGGTTGGGCGAGTTGGCGCCGCGGTCCCAGACCCCGTCGGTCGTCGCGTTCGCCTTCACGGCGGCGGCCACGGTGGCCGGGGAGGCCGTGCGGTGGGTGGCGAGGTAGAGGGCGGCGGCTCCCGCGACGTGCGGCGCGGCCATCGACGTCCCGGACAGCGTGGTCGAGGAGTCGTCGTCCCACCAGGCGGCCGAGGTGATGTCCGAACCGGGTGCGAACAGGTCCACCGAGGCGCCGTAGTTGGAGAAGTCCGAGCGCCGGTCGTCGGTCTGCGTGGAGCCGACGGTGAGGGCGGCGGTCACCCGGGCGGGCGACTTGGTCGAGGCGTCCTTGTTCTCGTTGCCGGCGGCGACGGCGTAGGTGATGCCCTTCGCGATGGAGTTGCGGACGGCCGTGTCGAGGGCGGTGTTCGCGGAGCCGCCCAGGCTCATGTTGGCGACGGCCGGCTTGACGGCGTTCCGGGTCACCCAATCGATGCCCGCGACGACCTGTGCGGTGGTGCCGGAGCCGTTCGCGTCGAGCACGCGCACGGCGACGATCTTCGCCTTCTTGGCCACGCCGAAGGTGGTGCCGGCGACGGTGCCCGCCACGTGGGTGCCGTGGCCCTGCTCGTCCTCCGCCGGGGTCCCCGGGTTCACCGCGTCGTACCCGGACCGGGCGCGCCCGCCGAAGTCGTGGTGACTGAGGCTGACTCCGGTGTCGATGATGTACGCGGTCACGCCCGCTCCGCCGTTCGCGGCGGTCGGGTGGATGTACTTCTTGTCCAGGCCGGGCTTGCGGCGCCGGTCGATGCGGTCGAGCCCCCAGGAGGGCGGATTCGGCTGGGTGGTGTCGGCGTGGACCACGCTGTCCTGGACGACCTGGGCCACGGCCGGGTCGGCGGCCAGTCGGCGGGCCTGCTGCGCGCTGAGTTCGGCCGCGTAGCCGTTGAGCGCCGTGTCGTAGGTCCGACGGATCTTCCCGGCGTACCGCTCCACGACCGAACGGCCCGCGGACGACTGGGACTTCGCGCGGGCGGTGTTGAGGATGACGATGTAGCTGCCCGGCACGGTGCCGGGCGCGTCCGCGTTGGCGACGACGCCCTCGGGCGGCGGGCCGGCCGCGGCCGGGGCGGCGATGGCCCCGGACAGCAGCGTGGCCGCGGCGAGCGCGACCACGCCGAGCGGCCTGCGCCGCGAATTCGTTGTGGCGTACATGGAGTACTCCCCCCTGGGGCCCCCTGCGGCCCCTCGCCCGCAAGAGTGGCTGCACACCCGCGGTGAGGCAAGGGCGCCAGCGGCATATCACGCACGCAACTTCCCTTCTACGCTTGGGTGTTGACAGAGCGCGCGAAATCAGGCAGGCCCCACGCCGGCAGCCGCCCCGCGCTACGGCGGCCCCCGACGGCACTCGTGCGACCCTCCGACGTCCGGGCCTCAGGCGCCGCCGAGCCAGCTGCCGGCGTCGAGGCGGAACGCGGTCTCGGCCGGGACGACGGTGCGCAGGGCGGCTTCGACGTCCCGCAGGCGCCCGGCGCCCAGCGCGGCCGCCCACTCGGCGCGCAGTTCGTCGAACACGGCCGCGGAGCGCATGAGGGCGTCGCGGCCGCGCGGGGTGAGGCGTACGAGCTTGCGGCGCGCGTCCGCGGGGTCGTCGGCGCGCTCCGCGTAGCCGAGGCCGAGCAGCCGGTCGACGGTCTTGCCGGCGGCCTGCTTGGACACGCCCAGACGGCGGCCGATGTCGCTGGCGGTCGCGCCGTGGCCGCCGATGGCCTGGAGGGCGAAGCCGTACGCGGGGCGCAGGCCGGGGTGGCCCTCCTCGGCGAGCCGGACGTGCAGGCGGTCGATGAGGGTGCGGAAGCCGCCGAAGAGCAGCAGGGGCAGCTCGAAGCCGGGAGTGTCGTCAATCCCCTTGCCCGAATCGACAACCTGGTTTACTTTTTCCTCATCAGCATGGTCAACCATGTTGTCGATTCTAGCGCGTCCCACTCGACGCACACCTCTCCGGGAGACGATGCATGACCGCCGATCCGTCCGACCTGTCCGCCCGCACCGCCCGCGCCGTCGCGCTGCTCAAGGAGTCCCCGCAGACCCTCGACGGCTTCCTCAAGCTCAGCGAGATGTTCGAGTCCACGACCCTGGACGCACACTCCCGCGAGACCGTCATCCTCACCGTCGCCGCGCGCAACCAGTGCCACCTGTGCGTCGACATGCACGAGGCCAAGCTCGGCGCGCTCGGCCCGGCCCCGGAGCCCGAACGCCTCGACGCGGTACGCCGGTTCACCCTCCAGGTGCTCGCCTCCTCGGGCGCCGTGAGCGAGGAGGAACTCGCCGCCTTCCAGGCCCACGGCTACACCCGCCGCAACGCTCTGGAAGTCGTCCTCGGCATCGGCACGTACACCGTCTCCACCTTCGCCAACCGCTTCACGGGCGCCGCCTAGCGGCCGGGTCGGGGCTACTCGGGCAGGTGGGAGGGGGCGAGAGCAATCCTGAAGATGTCCGGGGGCGGCGTGGTTTCTAGGGTCGAAGCCTCGACTCTCTGGAGGCATCCCGATGGCGACTGCTTGCCCTTACGCGCTCGACCGCAACGGCACGGACGTACATGCTGAGAACGCGCTCTTGCGCTCGCAGGGGCCGGTGGCTTCGGTGGAGCTCCCTGGCGGCGTCTCGGCATGGACCGTGGTGGACCACGCCCTGGCCAAGAAGGTGCTGAACGACGCGCGGTTCGTGAAGAACCCACAGGCGTGGCCCGCCTTCGCGGCCGGCGAGATCCCCTCGGACTGGCCGCTCATCAGCTGGGTCGTGATGGACAACATGACGACCCACGACGGCGCCGACCACAGCCGGCTGCGCAGGCTCGTCTCACAGGCCTTCACCCCGCGCCGGGTCGCCGCGACCCGGCCGATGGTCGAGGCCATCACCACCGAGCTCCTCGACAGACTGGCGGCCGTGCCGGAGGGCGAAGTCGTCGACCTGAAGGGAAAGTTCGCGTACGCGCTGCCCGCCGCGGTGATCTGCGACCTGTTCGGCGTACCCGCCGAGTCCCGCGCCGAGGTCCTGCGCGGCGGCGAGGTGACCACCAGCACCTCGCTCACGGAGGAGGAGGCGGCCGCCAACGTCGCGCACTGGCACCAGGCGCTGGGCGACCTCGTCGACGCGAAGCGCCGCGAGCCGGGCGACGACCTGACCAGCGTGCTGATCGAAGCGGCGTCCGAGGGTCAGCGGCTGACGCACGAGGAGCTGGTCGGCACCCTGTTCCTGATGCTCGGCGCGGGCTCCGAGACCGTGATGAACCTCCTGTGTCACGCGGTGAAGAACCTCCTCGCCAACCCCGACCAGCTGAAGCTGGCGCTGAGCGGCGAGGTGGCCTGGGAAGAGGTCGCCGAAGAGGTCATGCGGGTGCAGTCGCCGATCAACCAGCTGCCGTTCCGGTTCGCGACCGAGGACGTGGAGCTCGGCGGGGTGACGATCCGCAAGGGCGACCCGGTCCTGATGGGCTTCGCCGCGACGGGCCGCGACCCGCAGCTGCACGGCGAGGACGCCGACCGCTTCGACATCACCCGCCCCAACAAGACGCACCTGTCGCTGGGGCACGGAGCGCACTTCTGCATGGGCGCGCCGCTGGCCCGGATGGAGGCCGCGGTCGCGCTGCCCGCGCTCTTCAACCGGTTCCCCGACCTGGCGATCGCCGTGTCGGACGACGAGTTGGTGCCGATGCCGTCCTTCATCATGAACGGCCCCCTCACCCTGCCCGTACGGCTCGGGCGGGAGCGGACGGTCTAGTGCGGTAACCGGCAGGCCGGTCGTGCGGCGCGCGGGACGGCGGGGGCGGGCGGATTCGCCTGCCCCCGCCGTCCGCGTGCGGCTCCTCAACCCTTCGCCACGCCCTGCGAGATGAAGATCGCATAACGGCTGTGCCCGATGATGTCCGCATCGGCCCCACTTCGCTCCTTTTTTGATCTCGAACGGAACATTAGGTTCCAGTTCGGTCGCTCGTGTGATGCACGCGACCTCTCTGTTTCTTGATCAAATCGTGGGGTAATTTTGCGATCCCGTTTTGCGGGTGCGCCTCTTCGGCGTACCCGTTCACTGAGAGGCGGACCGGGTGGCATCCGTGCCACCGCGACCGGCCTCGCACTGGTGATGTCGCTGTCGACGCTCTACGGAGCCGAGGCCGCCGTCGCCGCACCGCCCAACCGCACGGCCAAGGCGAAGCCGAAGGTCCAGACGCCGGACTCGGCCCGCGACATCGCGTCCGCGCGCGTGGCCGCGCGGCTGTCGGGCAAGCGGGTCGAAGCGCTTTCCGAGCGCACGGAGACCTCGACGACGTGGGTCAACAAGGACGGGTCGCTCACCACCGAGCTGTCGGCCGGCCCGATCCGCTACAAGGACGGCCTCAGCGACGACTGGCGTGACGTCGACGTCAGCCTGGCCCGGCGCACCGACGGCTCGGTCGCGCCCAAGGCCCACCCGCGCGGGCTGCGGCTCGCGGGCGGATCCGGCTCCCGGGCCGCGTCGCTGAAGGCCGCTCAGGCCGCCCCCGCCGCGGACCTGGTCACCCTCGGCGAGGGCGACCAGCAGATCACCCTCCAGTGGCGCGGCGCCCTGCCGGCCCCGAAGCTGGACGGCACCCGCGCCACCTACGAGAACGCCGTGCCCGGCGCGGACGTGGTCGTCGAGGCCACCCGTACCGGTTTCGAGCAGTTCGTCCAGGTCAAGGCGAAGCCCGCGGCCGGGTTCTCGTACACCCTGCCGCTGCGGACCAAGGGCCTGAAGGTCGTCCAGCAGAAGGACGGCAGCCTGCTCTTCACGGACAAGAAGACCAGGAAGTCCGCGGTCATGCCCGCCCCCGTGATGTGGGACGCGACCGTCGACAAGGTCTCGGGTGAGCACACCCACCGGGCGAAGGTCGGCCTGAAGGTCGTCAAGGCCAAGGGCGGCGTGGACCTGGTCCTGACCCCGGACGCGAAGTTCCTCGCGGACCCCGCCACGAAGTACCCGGTGACCGTCGACCCGTCGACGTCGACGCTGGGCAACCTCTTCGACACGTACGTCCAGCAGGGCGAGACGGTCGACTGGTCGAACGACACCGAGCTGGACCTGGGCAACCCGGGCACGAAGAACGCCGACGGCACCTTCCGTACCGCGCGTTCCTTCATCACGTGGAACACGGCTCCGGTCGCGGACGCGCTGATCTCCTCCGCGACGCTGTCGCTGTGGAACTTCCACTCGGGCAACACCGACTGCACCGCCCAGCCCTGGGAGGCGTGGACCGCGAACAACGCGTCCACGGCCTCGCGCTGGACGAACCAGCCGTCGATGGTCACCAAGATGGCCACCTCCACCGAGACCAAGGGCAACGCGGCCTGCACCGCCGACGGCTGGATCAACTCCAACGTCACGAACCTGGTGCAGCACTGGTCGAACAACAAGTGGGCGTACGCGGGCATGGGCCTGCGCGCCACCGACGAGAACAACACGAAGCAGTGGAAGCGGGTCAACTCCGCCAACGCCGCCTCGAACCCGCCCAAGCTGACCGTCACGTACAACTACCGGCCGAAGACGGGCACCAAGCAGGAGGCCGGCCCGCCGTTCTTCTCGTACAGCGGCAGCTACGTGGTCAACACCACCACGCCCACGCTGCGGGACACCTTCGTCGACGCCAACGGCGACAAGGTCGACGGCACGTTCCAGATCTTCGACTCGGTCACCGACACGCAGGTCGGCAACGTGCTGGTCTCGCCGTTCGTGCCCTCCGGGCAGGTCGCCTCGGTGACCGTGCCCGCCGGGGTGCTGACGAACGGCAAGACGTACAAGTTCCGTACGAACTCCTACGACGGCACGCACTACAACCTGGGCTGGTCGGCCTGGAAGACCTTCACGGTCGACACCTCCGCCCCCTCCGCACCCACGGGCATCACCTCGACGGACTACCCGTCCACGTCGTGGGTCAAGGGCGCCGGCCAGAACGGCGTCTTCAACGTCACGCCCAACGGCACCGACCACAACTGGCTGGAGTGGTCCCTCGACGGCGCCACCTGGACCAAGGTCGCCACCGGCGGCGCCGCGGGCGCGAAGGCCATCACCGTCGCCCCGCCCAAGGACGGCACCCACACCCTCCAGGTCCGCGCGGTCGACAAGGCCGACAACCGGTCCGAGGCCGCCGAGTACACCTTCCACGCCGGCCCCGGCGGCTTCGTGCAGCCCGCCGAGGGCGAGCGCACCGCCCGCCGCCTCCCGCTGACCGCGGAGGCCGACGGCGGCAAGTACGACAAGGTGTCCTTCTCGTGGCGCCGTTCCGAGGCCGACGCCTGGACCGCCATCCCGGCCGGTGACGTCACCTCCGGCGGCACCCCGCTGACCGCGTGGCCCGTCCCGCTCGTGGGCGGCAAGAACGCCGGACTCGTCTGGAACGCCACCGACACCGTCAACCCCGACGGCACCGTGCAGATCAAGGCCGACTTCACCGGCCCCAACTCCGCCATCGGCGCCACCCAGCCGCTGTCCGTCATCGTCGACCGCAACGCCTCCGGCGCCGCCTCCGAGCAGGTGGGCCCCGGTACGGTCAACCTGCTGACGGGTGACTTCGCCCTGTCGGCGTCCGACGCGTCCGCCTTCGGCCTCTCCGCCTCCCGCTCGACCTCGTCCCGTCAGCCGGGCGCGGGCGTCTCGGAGGGCCAGGCGGCCATCTACGGCAAGGAGTGGGTCTCCGGCACCACGGCCGAGCTGACCGACGCCAACTACAGCCACGTCCGCAAGGTGTCCGGCACCGCCGTCGACGTCGTCCTCACGGACGGCACGGCCGTCCACTTCTCCGCCAACGCGGCGCAGAACGGCTGGATCCCCGAGGCCGGCTCCGAGGAGTTCGTCCTCACCGGCTCCGTCACCGGCAGCTTCACCCTCGCGGACAGCAGCGGCAACGTCACCGAGTTCACCAAGCCGGACGCCGGGGCCACCACGTGGCAGGCATCCAGCAGCTTCGCCGCCGGCATCGGCAACTCGACGACCAGCGTGGTCTCCGAGACCGTCACGGTCGACGGCAAGAAGCTGGCGCGCCCCAAGCGGGTCATCGCCCCGACCTCCGCCGCGTCGGCCGCCACGTGCGCCGCCGACCCGTCCGTCAAGGGCTGCCGGGTCATGGAGTTCGTCTACGCGACCTCCACCACCGCCACCGGCCACTCCGTGTCCGCCGACTTCGGCGACTTCGCCGGCCAGGTCAAGGAGATCCGGCTCTGGGCGACCGACCCGGGAGCGGCCGCCGCCACGGCGACCGCCGTCTCCACCTTCCGCTACGACCTGTCCGGCCGGCTCCGGCAGAGCTGGGACCCGCGGCTGGGCCAGATCGCGCAGACCCAGTACTCGTACGACAGCGCCGGGCGGGTGAACTGGTACGACGTGCCGGGCCAGCTGCCGTGGACGTTCACCTACGGCAAGGCCGGCAACAGCTCCGCCGCCGGTGACGGCATGCTCCTGAAGGCGTCCCGCGCCGGACTGAAGCAGGGCACGACCGACGTCCAGGAGGGCACCGCCACCACGACCGTCGTCTACGACGTCCCGCTGACCGGTGCCAAGGCGCCGTACGCGATGGGCGCCGCCGACGTGAAGGCGTGGGGCCAGACCGACGCCCCGACCGACGCCACCGCCGTCTTCCAGGCGGACTCCGTGCCCGCCTCGAACTCCGGCGACGCGCTGACGGCCGGCGACTACGCCCGCGCCACCGTGTCCTACCTGGGCGCATCGGCGCGCGCGGTGAACTCCGCGGCCCCCGGCGGCCACATCACCACCGGCGAGAACGACCACTTCGGCAACGCCGTCCGTGAGCTGACCGCCGGCAACCGCGCCGTCGCGCTCGGCCTCACCGCCGCCGACCGGGCCGTCCAGGCCGACCTGGGCATCGCCCAGCTGAGCAGCGCCGACCGGGCCGAGCTGCTGTCCTCCCGCACCGTGTACAGCGAGGACGGCAGCCGTGAGCTGGAGCAGTTCGGGCCGCTGCGGCGGGTCGAGCTGACCTCCGACCTCAAGTCCGGCGCCACCGTCCTGGTCGGCTCCGGCACCTCGGTGACGGCCCGCGCCTGGACCGTCAACGAGTACGACGCGGGCCGCCCCACCGACGGCTCCGCGAAGATCAAGGGCCAGGTCACCAAGGTGACCGCCGGCGCGCAGGTGCGTGAGCACCCGACCGTCCTCGGCGAGACCACCGAGACCCAGACGGTGTTCGACTGGACCAAGGGCATCCCCCTGAAGTCCGTCGTGGACCCCTCCGGCCTCGCGGTCACCACCTCCACGGAGACCGACGCGGAGGGCCGGATCGTCAAGCAGCTGCTGCCCGGCGCCAACGGCGCCGACGCGGCGACCCGCGTGACGACCTACTGGTCGGCCACGGGCACCGGCACCTGCCAGGGCCGTCCGGAGTGGGCCGGCATGGTCTGCTCCACGGGTCCGGGCGGCGCCATCACCGGCGGCGGCTCTCAGCCCTCGCAGATGCCCGTCAAGACCACCGAGTACGACCGCTGGGGCAATGCGGCCAAGGTCACCGAGACCGCCAACGGCAGCACCCGCACCACCACCATCGGCCACGACGCGGCCGGCCGCGTCAACTCGGTGAAGACCACCGGCGGCCTCGGCCAGGCCATGCCCGACACGGCCACCGAGTACGACCCGGCTTCGGGAGCGGTCGTCCGTACGACCTCCCCGACGGCGGGCACCGTCACCCGCGAGTACGACAAGCTCGGCCGTCCCGTGGCGTACACGGACGCCGACGGCGGCCGTACGACGACCGAGTACGACCTGCTCGGCCGTCCGGTGAAGTCGAGCGACTCGGTGCCGTCCACCGTGACGTACACCTACGACCACGCGGTCGAGCCGCGCGGCTTCGCGGTCCGGACCACCGACTCGGTGGCCGGCGCCTTCGAGGCGGGCTACGACGCCGACGGCCAGCTCGTCAGCGAGAAGCTGCCCGGCGGCTACACGCTGCGGCAGTCGTCCAACACCGTGGGCGCCGTCACCTCGCGCGTGTACACGCGTGACAGCGACGCGGCGCTGGTCTACTCGGACACCGTCACCCAGTCGGTGCACGGGCAGGTCGCCTCGCACACCGGCTGGTCCGCCCAGTCGTACCGGTACGACAAGTCGGGCCGGCTCTCCTCGGTCGAGGACACCGCTGACACGGTCTGCACGCGGCGCGGCTACGCCTTCGACGCGCGCTCCAACCGCACCTCGCTGACCACGGCGACGGGCACCCCGGGTGCCGACTGCCCGGCCACCGGGGGCACCGTCACCACGTCCTCGTACGACAGCGCCGACCGCCTGGTCGACGCCGGCTACGTGTACGACGCCTTCGGCCGCACCACGTCGCTGCCGGGCCACGGGTCGATCGGCTACTACGTCAACGACCTGGTGCACCAGCAGACCGCGGGCGGTGAGCGCCAGACCTGGTCGCTCGACCCCACGCTGCGCTTCCGCTCGTGGAAGAAGGAGACCGGCTCCGGCTCGACCTGGACCACGACCGCCTCGAAGGTCAACCACTTCGACGCGGACGGGGACAGCCCGCGCTGGATCGTGGAGGACGCCACGGCGGGCACCCTGACCCGCAGCATCGCGTCCGCGGGCAGCGCGCTCAGCGCCACCACGAGCAAGACCGGCGACACCACGCTCCAGATGACCACCATCCACGGCGACGTGGCGCTCCAGCTCCCGCTGGACGTCTCCAAGGCGCCGGTGGCCATCGACGCCGACGAGTTCGGCAACCCGCGCGCGGGCCAGGCGGCGACCCGCTACGGGTGGCTGGGCGCCAAGCAGCGCTCCGCCGAGACGCTGTCCGGTCTCACGCTGATGGGCGTCCGCCTGTACAACGCGCAGACCGGCCGCTTCCTCTCCCCCGACCCGGTGTACGGCGGCAACGCGAACGCGTACGTCTACCCCGGTGACCCGGTCAACTCGTTCGACCTGGACGGGCGCGCCTCCGCGCGCGGCTGCAACTGGTGGTGCGAGCAGACCTTCTGGGCGCTGGAGTTCGCCCTCGGCAACATCGTCTGCCGGATGAGCGGCTGGTGGGCCGTCCTCTGCGAGGGCCTGGTCGGCGGCACGATGGCGCTGGCCCAGTACGCCTACCGCTGCGCGGGCCGGTGCTGGAGCTGGGGCACCGCGGGCTCGAAGTTCGCCTGGGGCTTCGTATCGGGCTCCGGCATAGCAGGCGGCTGGTACTACATCCGCAGGCGCTGGGGAGGCACCATCCGCGGCTGGGTGTACATGCTGCGGCGGCCGATCCTCAGGTACCTCGGCCGTCAGGCCTGGGACTACGTGCGCTGGGGTCTGGACGCAGCCGGACTCTAACCTTCCGTTTCCCTGATTAAGGTGGGGGTGCTCTTGTCGGCCCGACGAGGACACCCCCACCTCCGCCGTATCCGGCACAGCACGCCCCGCTCGCACCGAGGAGAACGACCATGCCCGCCGTCCGTCTCTACATCGTCACCAGGGCCCTCGCCTTCGCGGCCGGCGCCGGGCTGGTCCTGGCGTCCCTGCTGATCCTGTCCACGCACGCGACCGGCGACGATCCGCAGCGGCCGGTGTCGGACACGCTGCTCGCCGCCGGAGCGGCGGCCGGCATCGTGATCACGATGCTGTTCCTGATCTTCCTGGTCTCCGGCCTGCTGCACCTGCGGGCGCTGCGCGCGGCGGGGATACCGGTGGACCGCTCCACGGTCGCCCCCGGGCACGGCGCGAAGGTCCGGCTGGACGTGGACCCGCAGACGGCGTTCCGCGCCGCGCGCAGCGCGCTCAAGGCGCTCCCCGGCACGCAGGTCCGCCGGGAGGACCGTGCGGGCGGGCGGCTGCGGGCGGTGCGGCGGGCGCCGGCCAACCGCGGCTTCGCGCAGATCGTCACCGTGGAGGTGACCGGGCCGGACTCCGGTGCGGTGGTCCGGGTGACCTCCCACGCCGCCTTCCACCTGGCCGTCTTCGACATGGGCCGGGCGCGGCTCACCGTGCGGGACTTCGCCGACGAGCTCCGGACCCGCGCGGTGGCGGACGCCTGAGCCGACGCGCGGGAGCCCGCTCCCGGTGTGCCGGAGCCCGGGTGCGGACGTCCGCACCCGGGCTCCGGCATACCGGCAGGTGTACGGGTCAGGCCTTACACCGGCGTTCTTGCATCAGCCCTTGCGGACCACGCTCGACTTGAGCTGCATGGGGCCGAAGCCCTCGACCTTGCAGTCGATGTCGTGGCCGTCCACGCCGTCCACGAGACGGATGTTGCGCACCTTCGTGCCCGCCTTGATGCCCGAGGTGCTGCCCTTGACCTTCAGGCCCTTGATCACGGTCACGGTGTCCCCGTCGGCCAGCACGTTGCCGACGGCGTCCTTGACCACCCGCTCCTCGGAGCCCGCTGCGGGCTCCGAGGAGGTGCCGGGCGACCACTCGTGGCCGCACTCGGGGCAGACCAGGAGCGCGCCCATCTCGTAGGTGTAGGCGCCGGAGCACTCGGGGCAGGGGGGCAGAGCAGACTCGTTCACCCCGGGATTCTACGCCCCCCTTCAGCCTCGCCGGCGTGGCCGGATCATGCGCCCCGGGACGCGGGCGAGGCCGACGGGGGCCGGGAGCGGGCCGGCGCGGCCCTCAGCCTGCGAGGACCGTGGCGGACACCGCCGCCGGGACCGGGGCGTAGCCGGTGGGGCGGGTGGTGAAGGTGCCGCGGCCCTGGGTACGGCTGCGCAGCCGGGACGCGTAGCCGAACAGCTCGGCCAGGGGCACGACCGCGGTGACGGCCGTGGTCCCGGCGCGCGCGGTCGATCCCGCGACGCGTCCGCGCCGGGCCGCGAGGTCGCCGAGCACCGCGCCGACGCCGTCGTCGGGCACGGTGACGACGACCTCGGCCACCGGTTCCAGCAGTTCCATCCGGCAGCGGCGCAGCGCCTCGCGCAGGGCGAAGCGACCCGCGGCCCGGAACGCCATCTCCGAGGAGTCCTTGGGGTGGGTGGCCCCGTCGGTGAGGGTGACGCGGAGCCCGGTCACCGGGTGCCCGCCGAGGGGACCCTCGGCGAGCGCGTCCCGGCAGCCCGCCTCCACGGCCCGCACGTACTCCTGCGGCACCCGGCCGCCGGTGACGGTGGAGCGGAACACGAACCCGCCGCCGGTCTCCGTGCCCGCGCCGGTGCCGGTGCCGGTGTCCGTGTCCGGCGGCTCGACGTCGAGGACGATGTGCGCGAACTGGCCGGCGCCGCCGTCCTGCTTGACGTGCCGGTACACCAGCCCGCTCACGCCGCGGGCGACCGTCTCCCGGTAGGAGACCCGCGGCCGGCCCACGGCGACGTGCAGGCCGTGGCTGCGCCGGATCTTCTCCACCGCCACCTCCAGGTGCAGTTCGCCCATCCCCGACAGGACCGTCTGGCCGGTCTCGGGGTCCGTCCGCACCGCGAGCGACGGGTCCTCCTCGACCAGCCGGGCCAGCGCCGACGACAGCCGTCCGGCATCGGCGCTGCCGCCCGCCTCCACCGCGACGGACACCACCGGCACGGCGGCCGTCGGCGGTTCCAGCACCAGCGGCGCGTCCGGCGCGCACAGCGTGGACCCGGCGCGGGCCGTCTTGAGCCCGACCACGGCCACGATGTCGCCGGCCACGGCCTCCTCCACTTCCACGTGCCGGTCGGCCCGCATGCGCAGGATCCGGCCGACGCGTTCGGTACGGCCGGCGCCCGCGTCCAGCACGGTGTCCCCCTTGCGCAGGGTTCCCGCGTACACGCGCAGGCAGGTCAGCCGTCCGGTGGCCGTCGCGTTCACCTTGAAGGCGAGCGCGGCGAAGGGCGCCGCCGGGTCGGCGGGCCGTTCGACGACCGCCGTGCCGTGGGTGCCCCGTACCGGTGGCACGTCCACGGGTGCGGGCAGGTAGGCGACGGCCGCGTCGAGCAGCGGCTCGACGCCCCGGTTGCGGTACGCGGATCCGCAGAGCACGACCACGCCGTCACCGCTGCGCGTCAGGTCGCGCAGCGCCGCGGCCAGGGTGGCGGCCGAGAGTGCCGCCCCGGCGCAGTACTCCTCCAGGGCGGCCGGATGGAGCTCCGCCACCTGCTCGTCGAGCCGGCGCCGGCGCCGCAGCGCCTCCTCGCGGAGCGCCTCGGGTACGGCACCCTCCTCGACGGCGTCCCGGCCCGCGTGCCAGGTCAGCGCGCGCATCCGGACGAGGTCGACGACGCCGGTGAAGCCGTCCTCCTGTCCGATGGGGAGCTGGACCACGAGCGGTACGACGTGCAGCCGGTCCCGCAGCGACGTCACCGCGGTGTCGAGGTCGGCGCCGGCGCGGTCCATCTTGTTGACGAACGCGATGCGCGGCACACCGTGGCGGTCGGCCTGCCGCCACACCGCTTCGCTCTGCGGTTCGACGCCCGCGACGGCGTCGAAGACGGCCACGGCGCCGTCGAGGACGCGCAGCGAACGTTCGACCTCGTCGGCGAAGTCGACGTGTCCGGGGGTGTCGATCAGGTTGATGCGGTGGGCGTCCCACGTGCAGCTGACCGCGGCCGCGAAGATCGTGATCCCCCGGTCGCGTTCCTGCGGGTCGTAGTCGGTGACGGTGGTGCCGTCGTGGACCTCGCCGCGTTTGTGGGTGGTTCCGGTGGCGAAGAGGACGCGTTCGGTGAGCGTGGTCTTGCCGGCGTCGACGTGCGCGAGGATGCCGAGGTTGCGCACGGCGGCGAGTGCGTCGACGTACGTGGCGGGTGTGGTGCAAGTGGTCGGTGTGGCGGGCTGGTTGGTACGCACGGCCCGGGCCTTTCGTCGTGGCTGGTTCAACGGGGCGGCGCGATGTACGGACGGACGCGGCGGGGCGGCGAGGGCACGGCCGTGCGGCGCGGGTGGGCGCCGGGGCGTGCCGGATCGCGGGGACCGCGGCGGAACACGGCGCACCGCGGCAGGCTCAACAGCCCGCCGGGTGGCCGGGGTTCGTCTCGTAAGGGGTTTCCGGTGAGAGCCGCGCAGCCGTCACCGGGCGGCGGGAGACACCGGGATCACGTCGTACCGGGCGCGGGGAGCGCGGACGGCGGTGTGGTCGCGCACGGCCCGGCTCCCTTCGTTCGACGGCCAGCAATGTCTGGCGGGCGCAATGCCACGCTCGTGGCTGCGTGGGAGCGACTCTAGGGAACCGGGCCCGGTTCCGTCACCGCATTTACCGCGGGGCCCCGCTCCCGTCACCACCCGTGTGCGGCCGGGTCGGTGCCGGGCGTGAGGGGTTCAACCGGGCTGCGACCCGTACGGGTTGGGGTCGGGTCCGGGCTGTTCCTGGGGTGCTTCTAGGGGTCATTTAAGGGTATGGCCGGGGTGCCGCCACTGCATAGCCTGCCGAAGTGGCGGCCGCTGGTTCTCGGTGGCCGCCTTCCTGAAGGAGAGGTTGGCATGCATGCTTTGACCGAGGCCCTTCTGCGAGGAGCCGGCCCGGAGGAGATAGCGGCGACGGAACTGCCCGGTTCATATCTGGCAGCGCATCTCCGGGCTGAGGACCTCGGGATGTTCGAGGGGGTTTCCGACAAGGACGTGCGGAAATCGCTTCACGTCGGCGAGGTCCCGATGCCGGAACTCGCACCGGATGAGGTCGTGGTGGCCGTCATGGCCAGTTCGATCAACTACAACACGGTGTGGTCCGCGATGTTCGAGCCGGTCCCCACCTTCGAATTCCTCAAGCGTTTCGGCCGCGAGGGCGGTTATGCGGCGCGCCACGACGTGCCGTACCACGTGATCGGTTCGGACGCCTCCGGCGTGGTGGTGCGCGTCGGCGCCGGCGTGCGCAAGTGGAAGCCGGGCGACCACGTGGTGGTCAGCTGTGTCCAGGTCGACGACCAGGAGCCGGCCACCCACGCGGATGGCATGCTCGGGTCGGGCCAGCGGATCTGGGGCTACGAGACGAACTTCGGCGGGCTCGCGCACTACGCGGTGGTCCGCGCCAGCCAGCTGCTCACCAAGCCGGCGCACCTGACCTGGGAGGAGTCGGCGAGCGTCATGCTGACGGCCGCCACCTCGTACCGGATGCTGGTCAGCGACAAGGGCGCCCGCATCAAGCAGGGCGATGTCGTCCTGATCTGGGGCGCGACCGGCGGGCTGGGCGCGTACGCCGTGCAGATGGTCAAGAACGCGGGCGGGATCGCGGTCGGCGTGGTCAGCTCGGAGCGCAAGGCGGAGATCCTCCGCCGGCTGGGCTGCGACGTGGTGATCAACCGGAACGAGATCGGGCTCGGCGGTGACGACGCGCTCACGCCGGAGCGGACCATCGAACTGGGCAAGCGGCTCGGCCGTGCCATCCGGGCGGCGGTCGGCGAGGATCCGCACGTGGTCTTCGATTTCATCGGGCAGGCCACCTTCGGCATTTCCGTTTTCGTGGTGCGGCGCGGCGGTGTCGTGGTCACGTGCGGTTCGAGCACCGGATATCAGCACCAGTTCGACAACCGCTATCTGTGGATGAATCTGAAGCGGATCATCGGCAGCCATGCCGCGAATCTCCAGGAGCAGTGGGAATGCAACCGGCTGTTCGGGCTGGGGCACATTTCTCCGGTCCTCTCGGAGGTGTTCCCGCTGTCCGACGTGGCGGAGGCCGCACGCCTGGTGCAGGAGAACCGGCATGCCGGAAAGGTGGGTGTGCTGTGCCTGGCTCCGGAGGAAGGTCTCGGGGTCACCGATCCCGAACGGCGCGCCGCGATCGGCGCCGACCGGCTGAATCCCCTACGGGCCGTGGAAAAGGTGGCGTGAGGCGATGACCGGCACGACGAGCACCACCGGCACGACGGGCACGACGGGCACGACGGACACGACGGACACGACGGACACGCCTATCGGCATCATTTCCACCGGCTCCTACCTGCCCAAGGACGAGGTCGGCAACGAGGAGGTCGCGGCGCGGGTCGGCGTCACGGCCGAGTGGATCGAGCGCAAGACCCAGATCGTGTCGCGCCGTTACGCCGCGCCGGACGAGGCCACCTCCGACCTGGCGGTGCGCGCCGCGGAGCAGGCGCTGCGGCAGGCCGGCCTGACCGCGGACCGGATCGACTACCTGATCGTGTCCACGTCCACGGGCGACTTCCCGCAGCCGCCGACCTCCTACCTGGTGCAGGACGCCCTCGGCGCGTACGGCGCGGCGTGCTTCGACGTCAACGTGGTGTGCAGCGGCTTCGTGTACGCGCTGGAGCTGGCGCACGCGCTGGCCGGCCGGCGGCCCGGTGCGCACGTCCTGGTGATCGGCGCCGACCTCTACTCGCGGATCCTGGACTTCTCGGACCCGCGGACGGCCGTGCTGTTCGCCGACGGGGCGGGCGCCGCGATCGTCGGCCCGGTGGCCGAGCCGTACGGGATCGTCGGCATCGACCTGGCGAGTCGCGGCGACGCCCACGACCTGATCCGGGTCGAGGCGGGCGGCAGCCGCAACCCGGCGTCGGCGGCCACGGTCGCCGAGGGCGGGCACTACTTCCGGATGAACGGCCGCGGGGTCCGGGACTTCGTCTCCGAGCACGTGCCGCCCGCGCTCACCGCGCTCGCGGACCGGGTGGGCGTACGCCTCGACGAGGTGGACCACTTCGTGCCGCACCAGGCCAACGGCGTGATGCTGGGCGAGGTGGTCGAACTGGCCGGACTGACGCGGGCCACGACCCACCGCACCCTGCAGAAGTACGGGAACGTGGGCAGCGCCTCGGTACCGGTCGCGCTCGACGACGCGAACCGCTCGGGTGCGCTCGCGCCCGGCGACCTGGTGCTGCTGGCCGGCTTCGGCGGCGGCATGTCGATCGGTGCGTCGCTGCTGCGCTGGGGGGTGTCCGCATGAGCACCGCGGAGATCCTGCGGGTCGGCGTGGTCGGCAGCGGCATCATGGGGGCCGGCATCGCGGAACTGTGCGCGAAGGCGGGCCGCGAGGTGACCGTCGCCGTGTCCTCGGACCGCTCACTGGCGGCCGGTCCGGCGCGGGTGGCGGCCTCCCTGGAGCGGGCCGTGTCCCGGGGCAAGCTCACCGCCGCGCAGCGCGACGAGGCGCTGGGCCGCATCACCTTCACCCGAGACCTGGGCGAACTCCACGACCGGCAGCTGGTGATCGAGGCCGTGAAGGAGGACGAGGACCTCAAGCTGGACGTCTTCGCCGCCCTGGACAAGATCGTGGCAGCGCCGGACGCGGTCCTCGCCTCCAACACGTCGTCGCTGTCGATCGCGCGCCTCGCCCGCGCCACCGCACGGCCGGAACGGGTGGTGGGCATCCACTTCTTCAACCCGGTGCCGGTGCTGCCCCTGGTCGAGATCGTCGGCACGCTTCTGACCGACCCTCAGACGACGGACAGGGCCGAGTGGTTCGTGGCGAACGCGCTCGGCAAGACGGTCCTGCGGTCGCCGGACCGGGCGGGCTTCGTCGTCAACGCCCTTCTGTTCCCGTACCTGTTGTCGGCGATCCGCATGGTCGAGTCCGGCCACGCCACCGCTGAGGTCATCGACCGGGGCATGACGATGGGCTGTTCGCACCCCCTCGGGCCGCTGGCGCTGGCCGACCTGATCGGCCTCGACACGACCGTCTCGATCTCCGAGGCGCTGTACGAGGAGTTCAAGGAGCCCCTGTACGCGCCGCCCGCGCTGCTGCGCCGGATGGTCGAGAGCGGCCTGCTCGGCAAGAAGTCCGGGCGCGGCTTCCACGCGTACCGCTAGCAGGACCGGCGGGCACACGGCCGTTCCGATGGGGGCGGCGGTGTGCCCCCGGGCGTCGACGAACGCTGACCACGAGCCCGCTCCCCGTCTCCCGCTGCGCCCGTGTGCCCGTGTGCCCGCGGTCCGAGCCCTCCCCCCACCTCCCCACCCCCCACCTCTCACGAACTGTCAGAGCATCCAGCACTTCTCCGCGCGTGAAGGGCGTCCTTCCGCGCGCTGTTTCCCCGATAGGGAGCGAAGAACATGGCCATCCGTCCCGGGTCCCCCGTGCCGGACGATTCCATTGCCGTCGTCGGACTTTCCTGCCGCTTCCCCGGCGCGCCCGGTCCCGCCGCCTTCTGGCGGCTGCTGGCCGAGGGCGCGAGTGCGGTCGGGCCGGTCCCCGACGGGCGGCCCGGCCTGAGCGCCGACGCCGTCGCCAGGCCGGCCGGCCATCTGGGCCGGATCGACACGTTCGACCCGGAGTTCTTCGGCATCTCGCCGCGCGAGGCGGCCGTGATGGACCCGCAGCAGCGGCTCGTCCTCGAACTCGCCTGGGAGTCCCTGGAGCACGCCGGGATCCTCCCCGCGGACCTGCGGGACAGCGCGGCGGGCGTGTTCATCGGCGCGATCTGGGACGACTACGCCAAGCTCGCGCACGGCCACGGCGCCGACGCCGTGACCCACCGCTCGATCACCGGCACCAGCCGCAGCATCATCGCCAACCGTGTGTCGTACGTGCTGGGACTGCAGGGCCCGAGCCTGGTCGTCGACACCGGGCAGTCCTCCTCGCTGGTCGCCGTGCAGCTGGCGTGCGAGAGCCTGCGCTCGGGCGAGAGCTCCGTCGCGCTGGCCGGCGGAGTCAGCCTGAACCTCGTACCGGAGGGGTTCACGGTCGCCGACCGCTTCGGCGCGCTGTCCCCCGAGGGCACCACCTACACCTTCGACGACCGCGCCAACGGCTACGTGCGCGGTGAGGGCGGCGGGGTCGTCGTCCTCAAGCCGCTGCGGCAGGCGGTCGCCGACGGGGACACCGTGTACGCAGTCATCCGCGGCGGCGCCGTGAACAACGACGGCGGCGGCGCCGCGCTGACGACACCGCGCGGCTCGGCGCAGCAGGACCTCGTGCGCAAGGCCTGCGCCCAGGCGGGCGTGGCGCCGGCCGAGGTGCGGTTCGTGGAGCTGCACGGCACCGGGACGCCGGTCGGCGACCCGATCGAGGCGGCCGCGCTCGGCGCCGCGCTCGGGGCGGACCGGCCGGCGGACGCGCCGCTGCTGGTCGGCTCGGTGAAGCCCAACATCGGCCACCTGGAAGGCGCGGCGGGCATCGCCGGGCTGATCAAGACGGTGCTGTGCCTGCACGAGGGGGTGCTCGCGCCGAGCCTGAACTTCGTCCGCCCGAACCCGGCGATCCCGCTGGACGAGCTGCGCATCGAGGTCAACACTCTGGCACGGCCGCTGCGCGGCCGGAGCGACGGAAGTGGCGGGAGCGGCGAGGCCGGCGCGCCGGTCTTCGCGGGGGTCAGTTCCTTCGGGATGGGCGGCACCAACTGCCATCTGGTGCTGTCCGATTGGCAGCCGGCCGGGGAGCCCGGGCAGGACCCGGCCGACCGTCCGGGCGACGGGCCGGCGGTGGTGGCTTCGGCCGTGGTGGCTCCGGCACTGCTGTCGGGGCGGACCGCGGACGCCCTGCGCGCTCAGGCCGCCCGGCTGTCGGAGCACCTCACCGGGCCGGGCGGGCAGGCCCCGCTGCGGGACGTGGTGCATTCGCTCGCCACGACCCGTACGCACTTCGCACACCGCGCGGCCGTCCTCGTACCGGACCGTGAGGCGCTGCTCGGCGCGCTCGCGGATCTCGCCGCGGGGGTCGAGCGGGCGGACGTCCGGCTCGGCAAGGTGACGGCCGCGGCAGCCGCCGACGATGCGACCACCGCGGTCGACGGGGGCGGGGCGGCCGGCCTGGCGTTCCTGTTCACGGGGCAGGGCAGCCAGCGGTCCGGGATGGGGCGTGAACTGTACGCCGCCCACCCGGTGTTCGCCCGGGCGCTGGACGAGGTGTGCGCGCACGTCGACGGCATGCTCGAACGGCCTTTGCGTACGGTCATGTTCGCCGAGGAGGGCACGGACGACGCGGCCCTGATCCACCGGACCGGCTACACGCAGGTCGCGATCTTCGCGTTCGAGGTGGCCCTCCACCGGCTGTTGGCGCACTGGGGTGTCGCCCCGGCCATGGTCCTCGGCCACTCCGTCGGTGAACTCGCCGCCGCCCACGTGGCGGGCGTGCTGTCGCTGGCCGACGCGTGCACCCTGGTCGCCGCCCGCGGCCGGCTGATGCAGGCGCTGCCCGAGGGCGGTGCGATGGTCGCCGTGCAGGCTTCCGAGGAAGAGGTCCTCGCCACCCTCGCGGGCCGGGAGCACTCGGTGGCGGTCGCCGCCGTCAACGGCCCGCTGTCGACGGTGATCGCGGGCGACGAGGACGCGGTCCTGGACGTCGCCGGGCAGTGGCGCGAGCGCGGACGCAAGACCAAGCGGCTCCAGGTCAGCCATGCCTTCCACTCGCCGCACATGGACGCGATGCTCGACGGGTTCCGCGCGGTCGCGGAGGGCCTGACCTACCACGCGCCGCGGCTCACGGTCGTCTCCAACCTGACCGGGCGCGCCGTGACCGCCGAGGAGATCGCCACCCCCGCTCACTGGGTCCGGCACGCCCGCGAGGGCGTCCGCTTCCACGCGGGCATGGGGGCCCTGGAGGAGCTGGGCGCGCACACGTTCGTCGAGGTCGGGCCGGATGCCGTGCTCACCGCGATGGGCCGCGACTGCGTCACCGGGGACGGGTCGCTCTTCGTGCCGACGGCGCGCGCCGCCCGGGCGGAGGTCCCCACCCTCCACTCCGCGCTCGCCCGACTCCACGTGCAGGGGACGCCGGTGGCCTGGCAGCAGGTCGTCGAGCGGGGCGGTGGGCACCGGATCGCCCTGCCGACGTACGCGTTCCAGCGCGAGCGGTACTGGCTGCAGGCCCCTGCGCGCTCCGCGGACGTGGGCGCGGCCGGCCTGGCCGCCGCACGGCATCCGCTGCTGGGCGCGGTCGTCCGGCGCGCGGACTCCGGCGAGGTGATCCTCACCGGACGGATCTCCGCCCCGGACCTCGCGTGGCTCGCCGACAGGAACGTCCCGGACGGGCTGCTTGCGGACGCCGGCGCACTGCTCCTGCCGGCGTCCGCGTTCCTCGAACTCGCCGTGCGGGCGGGCCTGGAGGCGGGCTCGCCGCGGGTCGGGCGGCTGACGCCGCTCGCCCCGCTCGCGGTGGCGCCCGCGGGCGGGGCTTCCGGTGCGGACGAAGCGGCCGAAGTCGCCGTACAGGTGCAGGTGGCGGTGGGCGCCGCCGACCCGGACGGGCGCCGGACGCTCGCCGTGTACGCGCGGCCGGAGGGCGCCGGCCCGGACGGGTCCTGGACCCGGCACGCCGAGGGTGAGCTGCTGCCGGCGGCTCCCGCCGACGGTCCGGCACTCGCCGCGCCCGCCGAGTGGCCGCCGGCCGGGGCGTACGCGCTGCCCGTCGGCCCGGCCGCTGCGGAGCTGGGTCTGAACCGGCTGTGGCGGCGCGGCGACGACGTCTTCGCGGAGGTCGACGCCGCCGGGGTGGCGCCGTCCGCCTCGGCACCGGCCGCATCCGGCACGGGAGCCGAGGGTTCCGTGTCCGGCGGGTACGCGCTGCACCCGGCGCTGCTGGCACCCGAGGTGCTGGACGCCGTACTCGGCACCGCGGCAGCCGCGGGTGCCGGGCGGACGGTGGAGTGGCAGGACGTGGAGGTGCACGCGGTGGGCGCGGCGCAGCTCCGGCTGCGGCTGACGGCCGGTGCCGACGGCGGGTTCGGCCTGCGGGCCGACGACATCGCCGGCCTGCCCGTGGTCACCGTCGGCGCGCTGCGCCTGCTCGACGTACCGGCCGATGAGCTGCGGGCCGCGCTGGCCCGGCCGCTCCGTCACGACGCGCTGTTCCGCCTGAAGTGGCAGGAGTTGACGCCCACCGCGCCGGACCGCGAACCGGCCTTCGACACGTCCTGGGCCGTCCTGGGCGGCACCGAGGCACCCGCGGGCGCCGCGGCGACGACGGCTACGACGGCTACGACGGCTGCGACGGCCGCCGTCATCGTGCAGGCACCGCGGCTCTTCCCGGACCTGGACTCCGTGGCCGGAACGGATGCCGTGCCCGGTGCCGGTGCGGATGCCGCGGCGCCCTCGTCCTCTGCGCCCGATGCCGCCGGATCCGCCATGCCCGCCGTGGTGCTCGTGCCGGTGGCCGGGCGGGGGGCTGCGGATCCGGAGCTCGGGGAGCTGTTGGAGGCCTGGGCCGCGGACGTGCGGTTCGCCGGGTCCCGGCTGGTCGTCGTGACCGGCGGCGCCGTGGCCGTCCGGGCCGGCGACACGGTGCCCGACCTGGCCCATGCGGCGGCCACCGGTCTCGTACGGTCGGCGCTGGCCGCGCACCCGGGCCGGTTCGGCCTGGTGGACCTCGACGGGCAGCCGGAGTCGGCTGCGGCGCTGCCCGCCGTCCTCGCTTCGGGCGAGCCCGAAGTGGCGGTGCGCGGCGGGTTGTTGTTCGTACCGCGCCTGGAGCGTGCCGTGCCCGCGGTCGGCCGTGCTGCGGTCTGGGAGTCCAAGGGCACGGTGCTGATCACCGGTGGCGCCGGTACGGCCGCCGCACTGGTGGCCCGCCACCTCGCCCGCGAGCAGGGCGTAGGCCACCTGCTCCTGGCCGCGCCCGACGGCACGGACGCGCCCGGCGCGGCCGCGCTCGCCGCCGAACTGCGCGCGGCCGGAGCCGAGGTCACGTTCGCCGCCTGCGACACGGGTGACCGCCGGGCCCTGGCCGCCCTGCTGGCCGGGGTGCCGGCCGAGCGCCCGCTGACGGCCGTCGTGCACGCCGCCGGTCCGGCGGCCGGCGCCGACACGGCCCTGCACCTGCACGAACTGACCCGGCACCTGAAGCTGTCGGAGTTCGTGCTGTTCTCCTCGGTCGCAGGGACGATCGGCGGCGCGGACCGGGTCGTGGCCGGTACGGCTTCCTTCCTCGACGCGCTCGCACACCACCGCCGCGCACTGGGGCTGCCCGGCGTGTCCCTGGCCTGGGGACCGTGGGCCGCGGACGGTACGGACTCGACGGGCGGCGTCGACGGCCCGCCGGCGCTGTCCGCGGGCGAGGTGACCATGCTGCTCGGCACGGCCCGGTCGATGGACGAGGCCGCGCTGGTACCGGCCGTCCTGACCGGCGCCTACACCCACGGCGGGGAGAGCGGCGCAGAGCCCCTCGGGATGCTGTCCGGGCTGGTGCGACCGGCCCGGAACCCCCGCCGGGCGGCCGCGGAACGGGCCACCGGCGAGCCGGGCGGGGAGGCGCACGGAGAGGCCTACGGCCAGGCCGAGGCCACCGGAGCCCGCTCCGACGGCCCCTCCGGGGCGCGGTCCGGGGCGCGGTCCGGGTTCGCCCGGCGGCTCGCGGAACTCCCGGAGTCCGAGCGCGAGCGCGCCGTCGGCGACCTCGTGGCGGCGCAGATCGCGGCAGTCCTGGAGCATGCTTCGGGCGCGGCCGTCGATACGGCGCGCACCTTCAAGGAGCTGGGCTTCGATTCGCTCACCGGGGTCGAGTTCCGCAACCGGCTCGGCAAGGCCGCAGGCGTACGGCTGCCCGCCACCCTCGTCTTCGACCACCCGACCGGCGACGCGGTCATCCGTCTGCTGCTCACCGAGCTTCAGGACGCACAGGCGCCCGCACCGCGGACGGCCGCCACAGTCGCGGCGGCCGGTGACGACGATCCGGTGGTGATCGTCGGCATGAGCACCCGACTGCCGGGCGGCATCGGCTCCCCCGAGGCACTGTGGGAGCTGGTCGCCTCGGGCGGCGACGCGATCTCCGGTTTCCCGGAGGACCGCGGCTGGGACCTGGACGCCCTGTACGACCCGGACAGCGAGTCGGCGGGTACGTCGTACACGCGGCACGGCGGCTTCCTGGCCGCCGCGGGTGATTTCGACGCCGAGTTCTTCGGCATCTCGCCGCGCGAGGCCCTCGCCATGGACCCGCAGCAGCGGCTGCTGCTGGAGGCCTCCTGGGAAGCCTTCGAGCGGGCCGGCATCGACCCCACCACCCTGCGGGGATCCGACACCGGCGTGTACGCGGGCACGTTCATGTTCCGCGATTACGACGGTGGCGCGCCCGCGGGTGCCGAGGGCCAGCGGATGACGGGCTCGGCGGCGAGTGTGCTGTCCGGCCGTATCTCGTACTCGTTCGGGCTGGAAGGTCCTGCGGTCACCGTCGACACCGCCTGCTCGTCCTCACTCGTCGCCCTCCACATGGCAGCACAAGCCCTCCGCCAGGGCGAAGTCTCCCTCGCCCTCGCAGGCGGCGTCACCGTCATGTCCTCCCCCTCCACCTTCATCGAATTCAGCCGCCAACGAGGACTCGCACCCGACGGCCGCTGCAAACCCTTCTCCGCCCAAGCCGACGGCACCGGCTGGTCAGAAGGCGTCGGCGTCCTCGTACTCGAACGCCTCTCCGACGCCCGACGCAACGGCCACCACATCCACGCCGTCGTCCGAGGCAGCGCCATCAACCAAGACGGCGCCAGCAACGGCCTCACCGCACCCAACGGACCCTCCCAACAACGCGTCATCCACGCCGCACTCGCCAACGCCGGACTCGCCGCTTCCGACATCGACGCCGTCGAGGCACACGGCACCGGCACCCGCCTCGGCGACCCCATCGAAGCCACCGCCCTCATCAACACCTACGGCAAGGGCCGCGAAAGCAGCCGGCCACTGTGGCTCGGCTCCCTGAAGTCCAACATCGGACACACGCAGGCCGCGGCCGGCGTCGGCGGCGTCATCAAAATGATCAAGGCAATGGAACACGGGATCCTCCCCCGCACCCTCCACTCCGACGAACCCTCCCCCTTCATCGACTGGGAAGACGGCACCGTCGCCCTCCTCAACGAAGAACAGACCTGGCCCGACACCGGACGCCCCCGCCGCACCGCCGTCTCCTCCTTCGGCATCAGCGGCACCAACGCCCACGTCATCCTCGAACAAGCCCCTGTCGTAGCGGAGTTGCATCCCACAGCGCCCGCGAACCCGGCTGTCGTGACCGTGCCGCTCTCGGCCAAGACGCCGGAGGCGCTCCGCGCCCAGGCCGAGCAGGTGCGCGTCCACCTCCAACAGGACCGGGACGCGGACATCGCCGCGGTCGCACTGGCCCTCGGTACGTCCAGGGCCGCGCTGGAGCACCGTACGGTCGTCGTGGCGGAGGACCGCGGAGGACTCCTGGCCGATCTGACGGTGGCGGCCGAGGGCGGTTCCGGGCAGCGCGTCGTCCAGGGTTCGGCGGTGGCCGGAGGGCTGGCGTTCCTGTTCACGGGTCAGGGCAGCCAGCGACCCGGCATGGGCCGCGAACTGTACGCATCCCAGCCGGTGTTCGCCCAGGCCCTCGACGAGGTGTGCAAGCACCTCGACACCCACCTCGGACAGTCCTTGCGGGACGTCATGTTCGGCACGGACGAGACGGTCGACGGCTGGGATGCCGAGCTGCTGAACCAGACGGTCTACACGCAGACTTCGCTGTTCGCCCTCGAGGTCGCCCTCTTCCGGCTCGCCGAACACCTCGGACTGCGCCCTGACTTCGTGGCCGGTCACTCCATCGGAGAGCTGGCCGCCGCCCACGTCTCCGGAGTGCTGTCGCTCGCCGACGCCTGCACGCTGGTCGCCGCCCGCGGCCGCCTCATGCAGGGCGTGCCGCAGAACGGCGCGATGGTGTCCGTGCGGGCGACGGAGGAGCAGGTGGCCGCCGAGCTTGCGGAATGTGCGGACGAGGTGGCCGTCGCCGCCGTCAACGGGCCCGCTTCCACCGTGATTTCCGGTGACCTGCTGACCGTTCTGGCCGTGGCGAAGCGACTTGAGGAGCAGGGCTTCAAGACCCGCCGGCTCCAGGTCAGCCACGCCTTCCACTCGCCCCACATGGACCCGATGCTGGAGAAGTTCCGGGAGGTCGCCGCCGGGCTCACCTACCACGCGCCGCGGATCCCGGTCGTCTCCAATCTCACCGGCGACATCGCGACCACCGAGGAACTCACCTCCCCCGACTACTGGGTGCGCCACGTCCGCGAGGCCGTCCGCTTCCACGACGGCATCACCACCCTCCACGAACACGGCGTCACCACCTACCTCGAACTCGGCCCCGACGGCGTGCTGACCGCGATGGGACGCGCCTGCATCCCCGACTCCGCGGACAGCGGCACGACGACCGAGCCCGAGTTCCTCGCGGCCCTGCGACGGGACCGCCCCGAACCGCAGTCCTTCACCACCGCGGTCGCCCACCTCTGGACCCGCGGCATCACCCCCGACTGGCACGCCCTCCTCGGCGACCACCCCACCCACCCCCACCACCTCCCCACCTACCCCTTCCAGCACAAGACCTACTGGCAGCAAGTGGCCCCCGCCGCGGCAACGGACGCTGCGTCCATCGGACTTGGCGAGTCGGCCCACCCGCTGGCCGGCGCCGTCGTCACACGGGCCGAAAGCGACGAACTGCTGCTGACGGGCCGGCTGTCGCTGCGCACCCACCCCTGGCTCGCCGACCACGCGGTGCGTGGCCGGGTGCTGCTGCCGGGCACCGCCTTCGTGGAGCTGGTGCTCCAGGCCGGGGCCGAGGCGCGGGCGGGCCACCTCGAGGAGTTGACCCTCGAGGCACCGCTGATCCTGGCGGGCAAGGGGGCCGTGCAGTTCCAGGTGGCCGTGGGCGTCCCGGACGAGTCCGGCCGGCGGCCGGTGACCGTGCACTCCCGCCCGGAGAACACCGACTTCGCGGAGGAGTGGACCCGGCACGCCGAGGGCGTACTGGCGTCCGAGGAGCCGCCCGCCGGACCGGGACTCACGGCATGGCCGCCGACCGGCGCCGAGCCGGTGGACCTCGCCGGCCGGTACGAGGACCTGGCCGAGCAGGGCTTCGACTACGGGCCCGCCTTCCAGGGTCTGCGTACGGTCTGGCGGCGCGGAACCGAAGTCTTCGCGGAACTCTCCCTCACAGAAGACCAGTTGGAGAACGCTGGGGCCTTCGGCCTGCACCCTGCACTGCTGGATTCGGCGCTGCACGCCATCGAGCTGGGCGTACTGCCCGGCACCGGCGAGCCGCGGCTGCCGTTCGCGTGGAGCGGTGTACGGCTGCACGCGGCGGGGGCCACGGCCGCCCGGGTCAGGCTCGCTCCGGCGGGCACGGACGCGGTGACGATCGAGGTCTACGACCCGGCCGGGGCCCCGGTGGCCACGGTGGCGTCGCTCGCCTCACGCGCGGTATCGGCCGAGCAGCTCGACGCGGCGGGCGGCGGCCGGAGCCACGATTCCCTGTTCCGCGTGGAGTGGAAGCCGCTGATCCCCGGCGCCACGCACGGCTCGGCGACGTCGGCTGCCTCGGCGGTCGATGTCACCGACGCCACCGTGCTGCGGCTGACCGCCGGCGCCTCCGTCCATGACACGGTCCACGAGGCACTCGTCCGGACCCAGGAGTGGCTCGCGGAGGACCGTCCCGAGCGCGAACGCCTGGTACTGGTCACCAGCGGCGCGGTCGCGGTGGGCGCCGAGGACGACGTCGTGGACCTGCCGGGAGCCGCGGCTCACGGTCTGTTGCGGTCGGCTCAGACCGAGAACCCCGACCGCATCATCCTCCTCGACCTCGACCCCCACACCAACCCCGACGACCCCCACACCCTCACACCCCTCCTCACCACCGCCCTCACCACCGGCGAACCCCAACTCGCCCACCGCAACAACACCCTCCACACCCCCCACCTCACCCGCACCACCACCACCAGCAACCACACACCCACCACCCCCCACTTCACACCCGACGGCACCGTCCTCATCACCGGAGCCACCGGCGCACTCGGCGGACTCTTCGCCCACCACCTCATCACCCACCACAACGTCCGCCACCTCCACCTCATCAGCCGACGCGGACCCCAAGCCCCCGGAGCCACCCAACTCCACAACCAACTCACCGCACTCGGCGCCCACATCACCATCACCGCCGCCGACATCACCAACCCCACCGAAATCGAACAAATCCTCAACACCATCCCCACCCAACACCCCCTCACCGGCATCATCCACGCCGCCGGCACCCTCGACGACGGCATCTTCACCTCCCTCACCCCCCACCGCACCACCACCGTCCTCAACCCCAAAACCACCGCAGCACACCACCTCCACCACGCCACCCAACACATCACCACCCTCACCACCTTCATCCTCTTCTCGTCGATTCAGGGGCTCGTGGGAGGCGCCGGCCAGGCCAACTACGCGGCTGCCAACAGCTATCTGGACGCGCTCGCCCAGCACCGGCGCCATCTCGGTCTCCCCGCCCTGTCGTTGGCGTGGGGCCCGTGGGCCGAGGGTGGTATGGCGGCCGAGCTGAGCGAGGCCGACCGGAACCGGTTCGCCCGGACCGGCATGCTGCCGATCGATCCGGCGCAGGGTCTGGAGCTGTTCGACACCGCGCTCTCGCTCGGTGTGTCCGGCGCCGTTCCGCTGCCGCTCGACGCGGCCGCGCTGAGGGCCCGGGGGTCCGAACTGCCGCCGCTGTTGCGGGGGCTGGTGCGCACCCCGGCGCGCAGGGCGGTTGCGGCGACGGCCCGCGGCGCGGGTGGTGCCGTCGCGTCCGGCCCCTCGCTCGCCCAGCGGCTGACCGGTCTCACCGGTGAGGCCCAGGAGGAGCTGCTGCTCGATCTGGTGCGCGGCGAAGTGGCCGCGACCCTCGATTACGGCAGTGCGGACGCGGTGGACGGCCGGCGCGGGTTCAAGGAACTCGGCATCGACTCCCTCACCGCCGTCGAACTCCGCAACCGCCTCAACAAGACCACCGGACTCCGCCTCCCCGCCACCCTCGTCTTCGACTACCCCAGCCCCCACGCCGTAGCCGAGCACCTGCGCACCGAGCTGGCCCCCGCGGCCGGGGCGGGCACGGCGGAGGAAGAGGCGATCGGCGGTGGAGTCGACGACGGCGACATCCGCCAGATGCTCACCACCTTGTCCATCGACCGGCTGCGCGGTTCGGGCCTGCTGGACGAGCTGCTGAAGCTGGCCGGCCCGGCGGCACCCACCGCGGGCGGCACGACCGGCGGCAACGGCGCCGCCGGACCGGTCGGCCCGGATGCCGGTCCCGACATCGACATCGACATCGACGCCCTGGACGTGGACGCCCTCGTCCGGATGGCTCGCGAGAGCCTCGGATCCTGAAGAGTCCTGGAGACACGAACAGCATGAACAACACCTCGTCCGAAGCGGTCGTGGCGGCACTGCGGGACTCCCTCAAGGAGACGGGCCGGCTGCGCCAGCAGAACCAGGAGCTGATCGCCGCGTCCCGCGAGCCGATCGCCATCGTCGGAATGAGCTGCCGCTACCCCGGTGGCGTGTCCTCGCCCGAGGGCCTGTGGGAGCTGCTGGAGCAGAGCACGGACGCCGTGTCCCCGTTCCCGGTGGACCGGGGCTGGGACCTGGCCCGACTGCACGACACGGACCCCGACAGGCCGGGTACGTCGTACACGCGGGAGGGCGGGTTCCTGCACGAGGCCGCCGACTTCGACGCCGAGTTCTTCGGCATCTCGCCGCGCGAGGCCCTCGCCATGGACCCGCAGCAGCGGCTGCTGCTGGAGGCCTCCTGGGAGGCCTTCGAACGGGCCGGCATCGACCCCACCACCCTGCGGGGCAGCAAGACGGGCGTGTACGCGGGGATCATGTACCACGACTACGGCCCGTACCTCTTCGAGCCCGTCGAGGGCGCGGACGGGCACCGGCTGACCGGCGGCGCGGGCAGCGTGCTGTCGGGCCGGGTCTCGTACACCTTCGGCCTGGAGGGCCCGGCCGTCACGGTCGACACGGCCTGCTCGTCGTCGCTCGTCACGCTCCACATGGCGGTGCAGTCGCTGCGCCAGGGCGAGGTCTCGCTCGCTCTGGCGGGCGGGGTGACCGTCATGTCCTCGCCGGGCACCTTCGTGGAGTTCAGCCGGCAGAAGGGGCTGTCGCCGGACGGACGGTGCAAGTCCTTCTCGGCTGCGGCCGACGGCACGGGCTGGTCGGAGGGCGTCGGCGTCCTGGTGCTGGAGCGCCTCTCCGACGCCCGACGCAACGGCCACCACATCCTCGCCGTGGTGCGGGGCAGCGCGGTGAACCAGGACGGCGCCAGCAACGGACTGACCGCCCCGAACGGGCCTTCCCAGCAGCGCGTCATCCACGCCGCACTCGCCAACGCCGGACTCGCCGCTTCCGACATCGACGCCGTCGAGGCCCACGGCACCGGCACCCGCCTCGGCGACCCCATCGAAGCCACCGCCCTCATCAACACCTACGGCAAGGGCCGCGAAAGCAGCCGGCCACTGTGGCTCGGCTCCCTGAAGTCCAACATCGGACACACACAAGCCGCCGCCGGCGTCGGCGGCGTCATCAAAATGATCAAGGCGATGGAGCACGGGGTCCTCCCGCGCACCCTCCACTCGGATGAGCCGTCCCCGTTCATCGACTGGGAAGACGGCACCGTCGCCCTCCTCAACGAAGAGCAGACCTGGCCCGACACCGGACGCCCCCGCCGCACCGCCGTCTCCTCCTTCGGCATCAGCGGCACCAACGCCCACGTCATCCTCGAACAAGCCCCCGAAACCGAACCCACCACCGAAGCGGCCACCGAACCGGCCCCCGAAGGCGACGAGAACCCGCAGGACGACGCCGGGACCGTCACCACTGCCCTCTCCCCCGCCCCGGCCGTCGTGCCGGTGGCGCTGTCCGCGAAGTCCCCGGAGGCACTGCGCGCCCAGGCCCGGCAGCTCGCCGCCGCCTTCGAGGACCCGGCCGCTTCCCTCACCGACACCGCTCTGTCGCTGGCCGTCCACCGTGCCGCGCTGGACCGGCGTGCCGTCGTCGTCGCCGCGGACCGTACGGAACTCCTCGCCGACCTGGCCGCGCTCGCCGAAGACGGGACCTCTCCGCGCCTGGTGCGCGGCGAACCGGCCGGTGGCGATCTCGCCTTCCTGTTCACGGGCCAGGGCAGTCAGCGACCCGGCATGGGCCGCGAACTGTACGCATCCCAGCCGGTGTTCGCCCAGGCCCTGGACGAGGTGTGCAAGCACCTCGACACCCACCTCGGGCAGCCGTTGCGGGACGTCATGTTCGCCGCCGACGACGAGGGCACGCTGGACCGGACCCTCTACACACAGACTTCGCTGTTCGCCCTCGAAGTCGCACTGTTCCGGCTGACCGAACACCTGGGTCTGCGACCCAAGTTCGTCGCCGGACACTCCATCGGCGAACTGGCTGCGGCCCACGTCGCCGGAGTCCTCTCGCTCGCCGACGCCGCCACACTGGTCGCCGCCCGCGGCCGACTCATGCAGGCCCTCCCCTCCGGCCACGGCGCCATGCTGTCCGTAAGGGCCTCGGAAGAGGACGTCGTTCCGCTGCTCGCCGGGCGCGACGGACAGATCGCCGTCGCCGCCGTCAACGGGCCCACCTCCACGGTCGTTTCGGGTGACGCGGCAGTGGTGGCCGAGTTCGAGGCGGCCTTGACCGAGCGGGGTGTCAAGACCCGTCGGCTGCGGGTCAGCCACGCCTTCCACTCCCCCCACATGGACCCGATGCTCGCGGAGTTCCGGGAGGTCGCCGCCGGGCTCACCTACCACGCGCCGCGGATCCCGGTCGTCTCCAATCTCACCGGCGACATCGCGACCACCGAGGAACTCACCTCCCCCGACTACTGGGTGCGCCACGTCCGCGAGGCCGTCCGCTTCCACGACGGCATCACCACCCTCCACGAGCACGGCGTCACCACCTACCTCGAGCTCGGACCCGACGGCACGCTCAGCTCCATGGGGCGCGCCTGCATCCCCGACTCCTCGGACCCCGCCGGCGGCAGCGCCGGCACCGCCTCTGCCGCCGGCGCCGAGCCCGAGTTCCTCCCGGCCCTGCGACGGGACCGCCCCGAACCGCAGTCCTTCACCACCGCGGTCGCCCACCTCTGGACCCGAGGCATCACCCCCGACTGGCACGCCCTCCTCGGCGACCACCCCACCCACCCCCACCACCTCCCCACCTACCCCTTCCAGCGCAAGCGCTACTGGCTGCGCCATGACGCGTCGCGCAGTGCCGACACCTCGGCGGCGGGGCTCGGGCTCGGGCCTGCCGGGCATCCGCTGCTCGGCGCGACGGTCTCGCTGGCCGACGCGGAGGGGCTGGTGCTGACCACGCGGCTGTCGCTGGACGAGCATCCGTGGCTGACCGATCACGCCGTGCTGGACACGGTGCTGTTCCCGGGCACGGCTCTCGTCGAACTCGCCTTCCGTGCGGGCGATCTGACGGGCTCCCAGGTCGTCGAAGAGCTGACGCTGGAGTCACCGCTGGTGCTTCCCGCCTCCGGTGGCGTCCAGGTGCAGGTGGCCGTGGGCGCACCGGACGGGTCGGGGCGCTGCACCTTCAGCGTCCACTCCCGGGCGGAGGACGCCTCGGAGGACGGCCAGTGGCTGCGGCACGGCACGGGCGTACTCGCTTCGGGCGACCCCGGCTCAACCACCGGCGTCCGACGTTTTGTTGACGGCCTGGATTCGCTTGCCGAGTGGCCGCCGCGCGACGCGCAGCCGGTCGACCTCTCCGACTGGTACGGGACGCTGGCCGCGAAGGGCTTCGGTTACGGGCCCGCCTTCCAGGGGCTGCGCAAGGTCTGGCGGCGCGGCGGCGAGGTCTTCGCGGAGGTCGTCCTGCCGGAGGAGCTCGCGGAGGCGGCCGGCGCGTACGGTCTGCACCCCGCGCTGCTGGATTCGGCGCTGCACGCCATCGAGCTGGGCGTACTGCCCGGCACCGGTGGGCTCCGGCTGCCGTTCGCGTGGAGCGGTGTACGGCTGCACGCCTCCGGCGCCACGACCGCCCGGGTACGTCTGACGCAGGCAGGGCCCGACACGGTGTCGCTGCTGCTCGCGGATGCGACAGGTCAGCCGGTCGCGGAGGTGGACGCCCTGTCGCTGCGGGCCGTCTCCGAGGAGCAGCTGCGCGGCGCGAGCCGTTCGGCGCGGCACGAGTTCCTGTTCCAGGTGGAGTGGTCGCCGGTGCCCGCCGCCGGGACCCACGGCTCAGCAGCGTCGGCGGTCTCGGCGGTCGATGTCGCCGACGCCACCGTGCTGCGGCTGACCGCCGGTGCCTCCGTCCATGACACGGTCCACGAGGCACTCGTCCGGACCCAGGAGTGGCTCGCGGAGGACCGGCCCGAGCGCGAACGCCTGGTCGTCCTGACGCAGGGGGCCGTGGCCACGACGCCGGACGAGGTCCCCGACATCGCGACGGCCGCGGCTCACGGTCTGTTGCGGTCGGCTCAGACCGAGAACCCCGACCGCATCATCCTCCTCGACCTCGACCCCCACACCAACCCCGACGACCCCCACACCCTCACACCCCTCCTCACCACCGCCCTCACCACCGGCGAACCCCAACTCGCCCACCGCAACAACACCCTCCACACCCCCCACCTCACCCGCACCACCACCACCAGCAACCACACACCCACCACCCCCCACTTCACACCCGACGGCACCGTCCTCATCACCGGAGCCACCGGCGCACTCGGCGGACTCTTCGCCCACCACCTCATCACCCACCACAACGTCCGCCACCTCCACCTCATCAGCCGACGCGGACCCCAAGCCCCCGGAGCCACCCAACTCCACAACCAACTCACCGCACTCGGCGCCCACATCACCATCACCGCCGCCGACATCACCAACCCCACCGAAATCGAACAAATCCTCAACACCATCCCCACCCAACACCCCCTCACCGGCATCATCCACGCCGCCGGCACCCTCGACGACGGCATCTTCACCTCCCTCACCCCCCACCGCACCACCACCGTCCTCAACCCCAAAACCACCGCAGCACACCACCTCCACCACGCCACCCAACACATCACCACCCTCACCACCTTCATCCTCTTCTCGTCCGTCGCCGGTACGTACGGCACGGCCGGCCAGGCGAGTTACGCGGCGGCCAACGCTTCGCTCGACGCGCTCGCCCTGCACCGCCGATCGCTCGGCCTGCCCGCCATCTCGCTGGGCTGGGGTGCCTGGGCAGACGGCGGCATGGCTTCGTCGCTGAGCGAGGCGGATCTCGCGCGGCTGGCGCGTACCGGCATCGGTGAGCTGGACCCCTCGGACGGCCTGGCCGCCTTCGACGCGGCCCTGGCGCTCGATCTGCCGCACGTGGTGCCGATGGCCCTCGACGCGGCCGGTCTCCGGGCGCAGGGCGGCGAGGTGCCGCGCCTGCTGCGCGGCCTGGTCCGGCCCGCTGCCCGGCGTACCGCTCAGGCCGGGCCCGGCGTGTCCGCCGACTCGGTGGCGCAGCGGCTGGCGGGTATCGCGCCGGAGCAGCGCGAGGAGTTCCTGCTGGACCTGGTACGGGGTGAGGTCGCGGCTGCCCTGAACTACGCCGGTCCCGAAGCGGTGGACGGCCGGCGCGGGTTCAAGGAACTCGGCATCGACTCCCTCACCGCCGTCGAACTCCGCAACCGCCTCAACAAGACCACCGGACTCCGCCTCCCCGCCACCCTCGTCTTCGACTACCCCAGCCCCCACGCCGTAGCCGCTCTGCTGCTGTCCGAGCTCGGCGGCGCGGTGGCCGGACACGACGTCGCTGCCGCGCCCGGCGGCGCCACCGCCCGGGCCGCAGCGGCCACTGCGGCCGGTGCGGACGATCCGGTGGTGATCGTGGGCATGAGCAGCCGGTTCCCGGGCGGCATCGACTCGCCCGAGGCGCTGTGGGAGCTGGTCGCCTCGGGCGGCGACGCGATCTCCGGTTTCCCGGTGGACCGCGGCTGGGACCTGGACGCGCTGTACGACCCGAACCCGGACGCGCCCGGCACCTCGTACGTACGCGAGGGCGGGTTCCTGCACGAGGCCGCCGACTTCGACGCCGAGTTCTTCGGCATCTCGCCGCGCGAGGCCCTCGCCATGGACCCGCAGCAGCGGCTGCTGCTGGAGGCCTCCTGGGAAGCCTTCGAACGGGCCGGCATCGACCCCACCACCCTGCGGGGATCCGACACCGGCGTGTACGCGGGTGTCATGTACCACGACTACGCGAGCCGTCTGACGGCCGTGCCCGGCGACCTCGAAGGGTATGTGGGGACCGGAAACACCGGCAGCGTCAGCACCGGCCGGATCTCCTACACCTTCGGCCTGGAAGGTCCTGCGGTCACGGTCGACACCGCCTGCTCGTCCTCCCTCGTCGCCCTCCACATGGCAGCACAAGCCCTCCGCCAGGGCGAAGTCTCCCTCGCCCTCGCAGGCGGCGTCACCGTCATGTCCTCCCCCTCCACCTTCATCGAATTCAGCCGCCAACGAGGACTCGCACCCGACGGCCGCTGCAAACCCTTCTCCGCCCAAGCCGACGGCACCGGCTGGTCAGAAGGCGTCGGCGTCCTCGTACTCGAACGCCTCTCCGACGCCCGACGCAACGGCCACCACATCCACGCCGTCGTCCGAGGCAGCGCCATCAACCAAGACGGCGCCAGCAACGGACTCACCGCACCCAACGGACCCTCCCAACAACGCGTCATCCACGCCGCACTCGCCAACGCCGGACTCGCCGCTTCCGACATCGACGCCGTCGAGGCACACGGCACCGGCACCCGCCTCGGCGACCCCATCGAAGCCACCGCCCTCATCAACACCTACGGCAAGGGCCGCGAAAGCAGCCGGCCACTGTGGCTCGGCTCCCTGAAGTCCAACATCGGACACACACAAGCCGCCGCCGGCGTCGGCGGCGTCATCAAAATGATCAAGGCAATGGAACACGGGATCCTCCCCCGCACCCTCCACTCCGACGAACCCTCCCCCTTCATCGACTGGGAAGACGGCACCGTCGCCCTCCTCAACGAAGAACAGACCTGGCCCGACACCGGACGCCCCCGCCGCACCGCCGTCTCCTCCTTCGGCATCAGCGGCACCAACGCCCACGTCATCCTCGAACAAGCCCCCGACACCGAACCCACCACCGAAGCGGCCACCGAACCGGCCCCCGAAGGCGACGAGAACCCGCAGCCGCTTCCCGTCACCGTGCTGCCCCTGTCCGCCCGCTCCGAGGGTGCTCTCGCCGGGCAGGGAGAGCGGCTCCTCGCGCGGCTGTCCGCCGGCGCGCCCGACCTCGGTTTCTCGCTGGCCACCACGCGTGCGGCGCTGGACCGGCGGGCGGTCGTGGTCGCGGCCGACGACGACGGGGTGCGGGCAGGGCTCGCCGCACTCGCATCCGGCGGCTCCGCGCCGACGCTGGTGCGCGGACCGCTGGCCGCGGACGGGAGCGTTTCGAAACTGGCGTTCCTGTTCACCGGCCAGGGCAGCCAGCGACCCGGCATGGGCCGCGAACTGTACGCATCCCAGCCGGTGTTCGCCGAGGCGCTGGACGCCGTCGCGGCGACCTTCGACCGCCACCTCGACCGGCCGCTGCTGGACCTGGTGTTCGCGGCGGAGGGCTCGCCGGAGGCGGCGCTGCTCAACGAGACGGCGTACACGCAGGCCGCGTTGTTCGCGGTCGAGGTGGCCCTGTTCCGGCTGGCCGAGTCGTGGGGCCTGCGGCCCGACGCGCTGATGGGTCACTCCATCGGAGAGCTGGCCGCCGCCCACGTCTCCGGAGTGCTGTCGCTCGCCGACGCCTGCACGCTGGTCGCCGCCCGCGGCCGGCTCATGCAGGCACTGCCGTCCGGTGGTGCCATGCTCTCCGTGCTCGCCACGGAGGACCAGGTCACGGCGGCGCTGGCCGGGCGCGAAGCGCAGGTGTCGGTCGCGGCCGTCAACGGGCCGGCGTCCACCGTGATTTCGGGCGACGCGGAGGTCGTCGCCGAGCTGGACGCGCTGTTCGGCGAGGCCGGGTTCAAGACCCGTCGACTGCGGGTCAGCCACGCCTTCCACTCCCCCCACATGGACCCGATGCTCGCGGAGTTCCGGGACGTGGTCGCGGGGCTGTCGTTCCAGGAGCCGCAGATCCCGGTCACCTCGAACCTGACCGGCCGCGCCGCCACCGCCGAGGAACTCACCTCGCCCGACTACTGGGTGCGGCACGTCCGCGAGGCCGTCCGCTTCCACGACGGTCTGACCTCGCTCGTCGAGGCGGGCGTGACCACGTTCGTCGAGCTGGGCCCCGATGCCGTGCTCACCGCGCTCGCCCAGTCCGCCCTGGACGGCCCCGCCGGTCCGGGCCCGGCCGTCTCGGCGGCGCCCGCGCTGCGCCGGGGCCGGCCGGAGGCGGTCACCTTCGCGGCCGCGGCCGCCGAGGCCTTCGTCCGCGGCGCCGACGTCGACTGGCGTGCCGTGTACGCCGGTTCGGGTGCGAGCCGGGTGGAACTGCCCACGTATCCCTTCCAGCGGCGACGGTTCTGGATGGAGGCCGACCCGGACCCGAAGGCCCTCGCCACCACGGCGGGCGCACCGGCCGTGGGATCGGTGGAGGCCCGGTTCTGGGACGCGGTGGAGCGCGAGGACCTGGAGGCCCTCGCCGCGCAGCTCGGCCCGGAGGCCGCCGCGCTCGGCGACGCGCTGTCCGTCCTGTCCTCCTGGCGCCGCCGGTCCGCCGGCGAAGCCGCGGCGGATGCCTCCGGCGCACCGGCCGGGACCACAACGTCGCGGCACGAGGACGGGGCCGCCGCACCTGCCGCCACCGATCCGGCCGCGGCCCTGGCCCGCGAGCTGGCCGGCGCGTCCGCCCCGGAGCGGGAGCGCCGCGTACTGGATCTCGTACGGACGGAGATCGCGGCGGCGCTCCAGTACCCGGGCAAGGAGGCGGTGGAGCCGCGGCGGTCGCTGAAGGAGCTCGGCTTCGACTCCTTGGCCGCGGTGGCGCTGCGGAACCGGCTCAACGCCGCGACCGGTCTGGCACTGCCCGCGACCCTCGTCTACGACCACCCGACGCCGGTGGCCCTGGCCGTGTACGTCGCGGCGGCGCTCGCTCCGGAAGTGCCCTCGGCGGCCGCGGGGCCGCTGTCGTCGCCCCCGGGTTCCGTGGACGACGAGCTGGACCGGCTCGGCGACGTGCTGACGGCGGCCGACGGCGAGGCGCGGGAGCGGGCCGCGGCCCGGCTCCAGGAGCTGCTGGCCGGACTCGGCGCCCCTGCGGCCGCGGCCGAAGGGTCGGCCGGCGAGCTGGCCGGTCTGCTCCACGACGCGGACGACGACGACCTGTTCGACCTCATCGACTCCGAACTCGGCTCGTCCTGACCCGGACGAACACCCCCCACTGCCTGCACACCAGCAAGGAAGAGCATGTCTGACGAAACGAAGTTGCGGGACTACCTCAAGCGGGTCACGGTCGAACTGCGCGAAACCCGGCTGAAGTTCGAGGAGGCCGAGTACGCGCGGACCGAGCCGGTCGCGATCGTCGGGATGAGCTGCCGGCTGCCCGGCGGCGTGCGCTCCCCCGAGGACCTGTGGAAGCTCGTGCAGTCCGGCACGGACGCCATCTCCGGATTCCCGGCCGACCGCGGCTGGGACGTCGAAGGGCTCTACGACCCGGAGCCCGACCAGCCGGGCAAGTCGTACACCCGGCACGGCGGATTCCTTTACGACGCGGCCGACTTCGACGCCGAGTTCTTCGGCATCTCGCCCCGTGAGGCGCTCGCCATGGACCCGCAGCAGCGGCTGTTCCTGGAGGCGTCCTGGGAGGCGCTGGAGCGGTCCGGCATCGATCCGGCCACCCTGCGGGGCAGCAGCACCGGCGTGTACGCGGGCTGCGTCACCTCCGACTACCAGGTGCTCCTCACGTCGGCGCCCGAGGAGATCGAGGCGTACCGGATGACGGGTTCGGCGACGAGCGTGCTCTCGGGCCGCGTCTCGTACCTGTACGGCCTGGAGGGCCCGGCGGTCACGATCGACTCGGCGTGCTCGTCCTCGCTGGTGGCGCTGCACCTGGCCGCGCAGGCGCTGCGTCGTGAGGAGTGCTCGCTGGCGCTGGTCGGCGGTGTGACGGTGATGGCCACGCCGACCGGGTTCGTGGACTTCAGCCGGCAGCGCGGCTTCGCCCCGGACGGCCGCTGCAAGGCGTTCGGGGCGGGCGCGGACGGTACGGGATTCGCCGAGGGCGTGGGCGTACTGGTGGTGGAGCGGCTGTCCGACGCGCTCGCCAACGGGCACGACGTCCTCGCGGTCGTCCGCGGCAGCGCCGTCAACCAGGACGGCGCCAGCAACGGCCTGACCGCCCCCAACGGGCCGTCCCAGCAGCGGGTCATCCGCGCCGCGCTCGACGCGGCCGGTCTCGGCCCGGCCGACGTCGACGCCGTGGAGGCGCACGGCACCGGGACCCGGCTCGGCGACCCGATCGAGGCGCAGGCCCTCGTCGCCACGTACGGGGAGCAGCGTGCGGCCGGGCAGCCTCTGTGGCTGGGGTCGGTGAAGTCCAACATCGGGCACACGCTGGCCGCCGCCGGGGTGGTGGGCGTGATCAAGATGGTAGAGGCGATGCGCCACGGAGTGCTGCCGCGCACGCTGCACGCGGACGAGGCGTCGCCGTTCGTGGACTGGGCGGCCGGTGACGTCGAGTTGCTGACCGAGGAGCAGGCCTGGCCGGAGACGGGCCGGGCCCGTCGGGCAGGCGTCTCCGCGTTCGGAATGAGCGGGACCAACGCCCATGTGGTCCTGGAGCAGGGCCCGTTGGCGGCCGACCTCTCCACACCGGGCGCGCCCTCCACACCGGCCGGGCTCGACGCCCCGGCCGTCACGGCCGCCCCGGCCGAACAGTCCGGGCGGTCCGGCGAGGCCGGGCCGCCGGTGGTGCCGTATCTGCTGTCGGCGCGGAGCGAGCCCGCGCTGCGGGAGCAGGCCGCACGGCTGCGGGCACACCTGCAGGCCCGGCCCGGGCTGCCGCCAGCCGACGTGGGGCATTCCCTCGCCGTGACCCGGTCGGCGCTCGACCACCGGGCGGTGGTGCTGGCCGGCGATCCGGACGAGGCCGCGCGCGGCCTGGAAGCGCTGTCGCTGGGCGAGGCGTCCCCGCACGTGGTGACGGGCGTGGCGGCGGAGCGCGGCCGCACCGTGTTCGTGTTCCCCGGGCAGGGCTCGCAGTGGGCCGGTATGGCACTGGAACTCCTCGACAGCGCCCCCGTGTTCGCGGAGCGGCTGCGCGCGTGTGACGCGGCGGTCGGCGCGCACGTCGACTGGTCGGTGGAGGACGTGCTGCGGCAGCGCGCGGGGGCGCCCTCGTTGGACCTCATCGAGGTCGTGCAGCCGGTGCTGTTCTCGGTGATGGTGTCGCTGGCCGAGCTGTGGCGCCGGCACGGCGTCGAACCGGACGCGGTCGTCGGGCACTCGCAGGGCGAGATCGCGGCGGCCTGCGTGTCCGGCGCGCTGACGCTGGAGGACGCGGCCCGGATCGTGGTGCTGCGTTCGCAGCTGTTCGCCGACGAACTGATGGGCCGGGGCGCGGTCGCGTCCATCGCCCTGCCCCGCCACGAGATGGAGCAGCTCCTCGCGCCGTACGGGGACCGGCTGGCCATCGCCGGGGTCAACAGCCCGCGGCTGGTGACCGTGGCCGGTGAGCCGCAGGCCCTGGAGGAGCTGGTGGCGTCGCTCGCGGCGCGCCGGATCCGGGCCCGGGTGGTGCCGGCGACCGTGGCCTCGCACTGCGCTCAGGTCGATCCGCTGCGCGAACGCATCGCGGAACTCCTGGAGTTCGTGACGCCCCGCAAGGGACGGATCCCGCTGTACTCGACGGTGACGGGCGAGGTCCTGGAGGGGCCGGAACTCACCGCCGCCTACTGGTTCGAGAACTGCCGGCGCCCGGTCAGCTTCGAGCCGGTGGTCCGCAAGCTGCTCGCCGACGGCTTCGACGTGTTCGTCGAGTCGAGCGCGCACCCGGTGCTGGTGCTCGGTGTGGAGGAGACCGCCGAGGACGCGGGTGCGGACGTGCTGGTCACCGGCACCCTGCGGCGCGGCAACGGGGGCCCGCGGCAGTTCCTGACCTCGCTGGCGGGGGCGTACGCGGCCGGTCGCGCGGCCGACTGGCAGGCCGTGTTCGGGCCGGGCCGCACGGCGGTCGAGCTGCCGACGTACGCGTTCCAGCGCCGCCGCTACTGGGTGGACCCGACGGACACCCGGGGCGCGGCGGCCGCTGCGGACGCTCCCGGCGCGCTGGACGGCGCGTTCTGGGACGCGGTCGAGCGGGCCGACCTGCCCGGGCTCGCGGCCTCGCTGCGGCTGACGGACACGGCCGCGCTCGCCGAGCTGCTGCCGTCGCTGGCCTCGTGGCGGCGCGACAGCAAGGAGATCGGCGCCGTCGACGCGTGGCGCTACCGCGTGGAGTGGCGGCCGGTCGCCGAGCCCGCCCCGGCCGTCCTGTCCGGCCGCTGGCTGCTCCTGCGGCCGGCGGACGGCAGCGCGGACGCGGAGGCCGCGGCGCTGGGCACCGCGGTCCGGCAGGCGGGCGGCGAGCCGCTGGCCGTGGCCGTGGACCGGTCGGCGGGCCGCGCCGAACTGGCCCACCTGCTGGGCACGGCGGCCGACGGACGGCCGGTCGCCGGAATCGTGTCGCTGCTCGCGCTGGACGGCCCGACGGACCGGCAGGCGGACCGGCAGGCGGTCCCGAGCACGTTCACGGCCGGACCCGTGGGTGGCGCCGCGGACGGCTCCGCGGACGGTGTCGCGGCCGGCCTTGCGGGCGGTGCCGCGGACGGCTCCGCGGGTGGGGCGGGGCGGCCGGTCGCGGCCACCGCTCCCGGGCTGGCCGCCACGGCGCTGCTGCTCCAGGCGCTCGCCGGGGCGCCGTTCGAGGCGCCGGTGTGGACGCTGACCCGGGGCGCCGTGCAGGCGACCGGCGACGACCGGGTGAGCGCGCCCGCGCAGGCCCAGGTGTGGGGGCTGGGGCAGGTCGCCGCCCTCGAGGTACCGCAGTCGTGGGGCGGCCTGGCCGACCTGCCCGAAGGGGCCGACCCGCGGTCCGACGCGCAGGCCTTCGCCCGGTTCGCGGCGCTGCTCGGTGCGGCCGGCGGCGGCGAGTCGCAGGCCGCGCTCCGCCCGTCCGGTGTGTACGGGCGGCGCCTGGTGCCCGCGCCGGCGCCCGCGGCGGGTACGGCAGGCGCGCTCTCCTGGGCCGCGGACGGCACCGTCCTGATCACCGAAGGCGTCACCGGTCCGGGCCGCCATGTCGCCGGTCTGCTGGCGTCGAGGGGTGCCGCGCACCTGCTGCTGACGGCCGCGCCCGGCACCTCGCCCGAGGTGATCGCGGCGGCCGAGGCCGAGCTGGCCGGGCGGGGCGCCGGTCGGGTGACCGTGGCGGTGTGCGACGTGGCCGACCGGGCCGCGCTGGCCCGCGTACTGGACGGCGTGACGGACGGTGACGGTGCTCCGCTGACGGCGGTCGTGCACACGGCCGGGCTGCTGGAGGACACCCCGCTCGACGCGCTGACGTCCGACGAGCTGGAACGGGTACTGCGCGCCAAGGTCCTCGGGGCGCGTCACCTCGACGAACTGACCCGTGACAGCGGGCTCGCCGCGTTCGTGCTGTTCTCGTCGGTCACAGCGACCTTCGGCGGCGGGCTGGGCCTCGCCGGCCACGCGTCCGCCAACGCCTACCTCGACGCCCTGGCCGGGCAGCGCCGCGCGCGGGGCCTGCCGGCCACCGCGCAGGCGTGGGGGGTGTGGGAGGGCGAGCCGGACTCTCCCGAGGAGGCCGCCCGCGAGGAGGCCCGCCGGGAGCGGCTGGGCCGACGCGGCCTGCCGCTGCTGCGGCCGTCCGCCGCGCTCGCCGCGTTCGAGCGGGCGCTGGATCCGGCGGGCGCGACGATCGTCCTCGCCGACATCGACTGGGAGCGTTTCACCCGGGTCTTCGAAGGGGCCGCGCAGAGCCCGCTGATCGCGGAGATCCCGCAGGTGAAGCGGGCCCGCAAGGCAGCCGGCGGGGCCGGTGGCGGGGGCGCGGGCGGCTCGGCGAGCGTGCTGGACCGGCTGGCCGGGCTCACGCCGCCGCGCCGCCGGGAGGTGCTTCTGGACCTCGTACGCGGCGAGGTCGCGGCCGTGCTCGGCCACGCCGACCCGTCGGCGGTGGCGGCGCAGCGCGAGTTCCTGGAGCTGGGCATGGACTCGGTGACCAGCGTGGCGCTGCGCAACCGGCTGGGGGCCGCCACGGGCCTGCGGCTGCCGGCCCGGGTGATCCTGGACCGCCGCACTCCGGAGGCGCTGGCCCGCCACCTCGCGGACGTACTGGCCGACGGCGGGCCGCAGGCCTCCGGCTCGGGCACGCCGTCGGACCCGGCCGGCTCAACCGGCCTACCGGGTAAGGCTGATGGCGCGGGCCTCCCGGCCACGCTGAGTGACCGGTACGTCCGGGCGACGGCCGAGGGGGCCGTGACGGCGCTCACGGCGGAGCTGGCGGCCGCCGCGCGCGAGCGCGCCGTGTTCACCACCCCGGAGGCCGGCGACCTGCCGGAGCCGGTACGCCTGTCCCAGGGCGGCGGCAGCGGTACGGATACCCCTGGCGACGCCGGGCCGCGCATGCTCTGCTTCCCGACCGTCCTGGCGACATCGGGCCCGCACCAGTACGCCCGGTTCGCGGCGCCGTTCGTCGGCCGGCGCGACGTGTTCGCCCTGGCGCTCCCGGGCTTCCGGGACGGGCAGCGGCTGCCCGCCACGCTCGGGGCGATCGCCGAGGCCTCGGCCGAGGCGGTACGGCGGCGCACGGACGGCGAACCCTTCGTCCTGGTGGGCTACTCCTCCGGCGGCGTCGTCGCCCACGAGACGGTCCGGCTGCTGGAGGAGTCCGGCGTGTTCCCCGACGGGCTGGTGCTCCTCGACACGTACGTGCCCGGAGACCCGGCGCTCGCCGACACCGGCCCGGCCCTGATGGCGGGGATGGCCGCACGGCTCACCGAGTTCGGCCCCGTGGAGGACGCCCAACTCACCGCCATGAGCGGCTACCTGGGCCTGCTCGACGACTGGCGGCCCGCGCCAGTGAAGGCACCGGTCCTGCTGGTCAGGCCGCTGGAGCCGGTGCCCGGGCTGCCGCCCGTCACGGACCCCTCGGCCCCGCGGGACGGCTGGCGCGCCGGCTGGCGGCACGCGCACGACCTCGCCGAGGTGCCCGGCGACCACTTCTCGATGATCGAGGAGTACGCGGCGGACACCGCCGCGGCCGTCGGCGGCTGGCTCGCCGGCCTGGGGCTCCGGGAGCGCGCGTGACACAGGACCGCGACGACCGGCGCGAGCAGCACCGGGAACGTGACCGGCACGACCGGCACGACCGGTTCCGGCAGGACGAGCCGCACGACCGCGACGAGCGGCACGCGGCGGACACCGCACACGACCAGGCCGCGCACGGCCGTGCACGAGGAGCGCAGGAGATGACCGACCGGACCGCGGTACTGATCGTGGGGGCGGGGCCCGTCGGCCTGGCAACGGCGTGCGCGCTGTGGCAGCGGGGCGTACCCGCCCGGATCGTGGAGGCACAGGACGGGCCGCAGCGCGGCTCCCGCGCCGTCCAGCTGCACGCCCCCACGCTGCGGATCTTCCGCGAGCTCGGCATCCTGGACGAGGCCGGGCGGCGCGGGCTGCGGATCCGCTCGAACCAGTACCACCTGGCCGGCGGCCGCACGCTGAAGATCGGGCTGGGCACGCTCAACGAGCCGCTGATGCTGCCGCAGGAGATCACCTGCGAGCTGCTGGAGCAGCGGCTGACCGAACTCGGCGGCCGGGTCGAGCGCGGTGTCACCGTCACCAAGGTCGCCGGGTACGACGACGCGGTCACGGTGCACGCGGACGGCCCGGAAGGCGAACTGCGCATCGAGGCGGACTGGTTGGTGGCGGCGGATGGCGTACGCAGCCGGGTCCGCGAGCAGTTGGGCATCGGATTCGAGGGCGCCGACGTGCCGGTCACCTTCCTGCTCGCCGAGGGCACGGTGGCGGGGCGGCCCGCGGACGACGCCGTCCACTACTTCCTCGGCCTCGGCGGCTCGGTCGTCTTCGCCTCGATGCCCGGCGACCGGGTGCGCATCTCCGCGGCGGTCCCGCCGGAGCACCCGCTCACCCGGGACGGCGTACAGAGCCTCCTCGACGAGCGGGGTCCGGGCGGACTGCGGATCCGATCACTGGACACGGTCAACAACTTCAGCAGCCAGGAGCGGATCGCGGCGCGGCTGCGCGCGGGACGCGTCTTCCTGGTGGGGGACGCCGCGCACACCCACTCGCCGCTCGGCGGCCAGGGCCTCAACCTGGGGCTCCAGGACATGCACAACCTGACCTGGAAGCTGGCCGGCGTGGTCAACGGCACGCTGCGGGCCGCCGTGCTCGACACGTACGAGCCGGAGCGGCGGGCCGCGGCCGAGCAGATAGTCGCCAACACCCACCGGTTCCTCAAGGTGTTCACGCTCGGTCCGGCGGCCGCCCGGGTCCGCAACACCGTGTGGGGCACGCTCGACGCGGCGGGCGTGCTGGGCCGCTGGTTCGCCCCGCTGCTCGCCGGCTGGCAGGTCCGCTACCCGGCCGGACCCGCCGGGGGCGGCCGGTGGACGGCGCCGGCCCGGCGCGGCCTGCCGGCGGCCGGCACCCGGTCCGCACGCTGGGCCGCGTCCCCGCACGGGGACGACCGCTTCCGGCTGCTGACCATCGGCTCCGCCGGTCTCGCCCACGTACGGGCAGCCGAGGAACTCGCAGCCCGCCACCCGGGGTTGCTCTCCCACCGGCACACCGGGCGGGGCGCGCCGGGATTCCTGCTGCTGCGCCCGGACGGCTACGTCGCCGCCGGCGGCGCCACCTCCGCCGAATGGGCGGAACTCGAAGCCCTGTTCGCCGCCGTAGCGCCGTGACCGCTCCCGAAGCGCGGATCACAGACCACGGACCCCAGACCACGAACCATCCGAGGAGCATCCCTGTGACGACACAGGAACGCATCGCCGAACTGCACACCCTCAAGAACCTGGCCCGGCAGGGACCGGACCCGCAGGCCACCGAGCGCCAGCACGGACGCGGCAAGCTGACCGCGCACGAGCGCATCGAACTCCTCCTGGACAAGGGCTCGTTCCAGGAGATCGAAGCGCTGCGCCGGCACCGTGCCGAGGGCTTCGGGCTGGAGAAGAAGCGCTACCACTCGGACGGCGTGGTGATCGGCTGGGGCACCGTGCACGGCCGGACGGTCTTCGTGTACGCCCACGACTTCCGCATCTTCGGCGGCGCCCTCGGCGAGGCCCACGCCGCCAAGATCCACAAACTGATGGACCTCGCCGGGGCGGCGGGCGCGCCGCTGGTCTCGCTCAACGACGGTGCGGGCGCCCGCATCCAGGAAGGCGTCACCGCGCTGGCCGGCTACGGCGGGATCTTCCAGCGCAACACCCGCAACTCGGGAGTGATCCCGCAGATCAGCGTGATGCTCGGCCCGTGCGCGGGCGGCGCCGCCTACTCCCCCGCGCTCACGGACTTCGTGTTCATGGTCCGCGAGACCTCTCAGATGTTCATCACGGGACCGGACGTGGTCCAGGCGGTGACGGGTGAGGCGGTGACGATGGACGGCCTCGGCGGCGCCGACGTCCACGCGTCGGTCTCGGGCGTCGCGGGCTTCGCCTACGACGACGAGGAGAGCTGCATCGAGGACGTGCGCTACCTGCTGTCCCTGCTGCCGCAGAACAACCGTGAGGTCGCCCCCGTCTCCCCGAGCGCGGACCCCGCGGACCGTTCCAACGAGGCGCTGCTCGACCTGGTGCCCGCCGACCCCAACCAGGCGTACGACATGCGGGCGGTGATCGCCGAAGTCGTGGACGACGGGGACTACTTCGAGGTGCACTCGACGTGGGCCACCAACATCATCTGCGCGTTCGCCCGCCTGGACGGCCACGTCGTCGGCATCGTCGCGAACCAGCCCTCGTCCTTCGCGGGCGTCCTCGACATCCACGCGAGCGAGAAGGCCGCGCGTTTCGTCACGACCTGCGACTCCTTCAACATCCCCCTGGTGACGCTGGTGGACGTGCCGGGCTTCCTGCCGGGTGTCGACCAGGAGCACGGCGGCATCATCCGGCACGGCGCCAAGCTGCTGTACGCGTACTGCAACGCGACGGTCCCGCGGATCTCGCTGGTGGTGCGCAAGGCGTACGGCGGCGCGTACATCGTCATGGACTCCCGTTCCATCGGCACGGACGTCTCCCTCGCCTGGCCGACGAACGAGATCGCGGTGATGGGGGCCGAGGGCGCGGCGAACGTCATCTTCCGCCGGGAGATCAACGCCTCCGACGACCCCGACGCGACCCGCGCGCAGAAGATCAAGGAGTACAAGTCCGAGCTGATGCACCCGTACTACGCGGCCGAGCGCGGACTCGTGGACGACGTGATCGACCCGCGGGACACCCGGTCCGTGCTGATCAGCACCCTCTCCATGCTCCGCACGAAGCACGCGGACCTGCCGTCGCGCAAGCACGGCAACCCGCCGGCCTGAGGAAGCTCCATGACCACGACGAAGACGACGAACACGACGGACGCGACGGGCCCGACGGACGCGATGGACGTGATGGAGACGGTGAACGCGATGAAGGTGACGCGCGGCAATCCCTCGGAGGAGGAACTCGCCGCGGTCCTGACGGTGTTGCTGGCCCTGGGCCAGGGCAGGGACGAGGCGATCCAGGACGCGCCGACGCCCGCCAGGGCGTCCTGGGGCGGCCGGATCCGCGGCTTCGGCGCGCCCGCGGGTTCCTGGAGGGCCGCGTCATGACGTTGACCCGACGCCAGGGGCAGAACATGCGCAAGGTGCTCATCGCCAATCGAGGCGAAATCGCTGTCCGCGTTGCCCGGGCCTGCCGGGATGCCGGGATCGCGAGCGTAGCCGTCTACGCAGACCCGGACCGTGACGCTCTGCATGTCCGCGCGGCAGACGAGGCATTCGCCCTGGGCGGTGACACTCCCGCGACCAGCTATCTGGACATGTCCAAGGTCCTGCAGGCCGCGGCGGACGCCGGCGCGGATGCCGTCCACCCCGGTTACGGATTCCTGTCGGAGAACGCCGAGTTCGCGCAGGCCGTCATCGACGCCGGCCTGACCTGGATCGGCCCGCCCCCGCAGGCCATCCGCGACCTCGGCGACAAGGTCGCCGCCCGTCACATCGCCCAGCGCGCCGGCGCACCCCTGGTCGCCGGCACCCCCGACCCCGTCTCCGGGGCCGACGAAGTCGTCGCGTTCGCCAAAGAACACGGCCTCCCGATCGCGATCAAAGCCGCGTTCGGAGGCGGCGGCCGCGGCCTGAAGGTCGCCCGCACCCTGGAAGAAGTCCCCGAACTCTACGACTCCGCCGTCCGCGAAGCCGTCGCCGCGTTCGGCCGCGGCGAATGCTTCGTCGAGCGCTACCTCGACAAGCCCCGCCACGTCGAGACGCAGTGCCTGGCCGACACCCACGGCAACGTCGTCGTCGTCTCCACCCGCGACTGCTCCCTCCAGCGCCGCCACCAAAAGCTGGTGGAAGAGGCCCCGGCGCCGTTCCTGACCCCGGAGCAGAACGCCGAACTGTACGCGGCATCCAAGGCCATCTTGAAGGAAGCCGGATACGTCGGCGCGGGCACCGTCGAGTTCCTCGTCGGCACCGACGGCACCATCTCCTTCCTCGAGGTCAACACCCGCCTCCAGGTCGAACACCCCGTCACCGAGGAAGTCACCGGCATCGACCTCGTGCGGGAGATGTTCCGCATCGCCGACGGCGAGGAACTCGGCTACGGCGACCCCGTCCTGCGCGGCCACTCCTTCGAGTTCCGCATCAACGGCGAAGACCCCGGCCGCGGCTTCCTGCCCGCCCCCGGCACCGTCACCCTCTTCCAGGCCCCCACCGGCCCCGGCGTCCGCCTCGACGCCGGCGTCGAAACCGGATCCGTCATCGGCCCCGCCTGGGACTCGCTCCTCGCGAAGCTGATCGTCACCGGTGCCACCCGCGAGCAGGCCCTCCAGCGGGCCGCCCGCGCGCTGGCCGAGTTCAAGGTCGAGGGAATGGCCACCGCGATCCCCTTCCACCAGGCCGTCGTGGCCGACCCCGCCTTCCGCCCCGAAGGCGAGAACCCGTTCACGGTCCACACCCGGTGGATCGAGACCGAGTTCGTCAACACCATCCCCGCCTTCACCACCCCCGCCACCGACGACACGGACGACGAACCGGGCCGCGAGACCGTCGTCGTCGAGGTCGGCGGCAAACGCCTCGAAGTGTCCCTGCCGTCCTCCCTCGGCATGACACTCGCCCGCACCGCCGCCGCCGGCGGCGCCAAGCCCAAACGCCGCGCCGCCAAGAAGTCCGGCCCCGCCGCATCCGGCGACACCCTCGCCTCCCCGATGCAGGGAACCATCGTCAAGGTCGCCGTCGAAGAAGGCCAACACGTCGAAGAAGGCGACCTCGTCGTCGTCCTCGAAGCCATGAAAATGGAACAACCCCTCAACGCCCACCGCACCGGAACCATCACCGGACTCGCCGCCAAAGTCGGCGACCCCCTCACCTCCGGCGCCACCATCTGCGAAATCAAGAGCTGAATATCCATTACCCGTTCAGCGGCGCACCATTCCGTTCCCCATTCTCCACCCCCATTCCATTTCCACTCCAGGAGCCGAGCCATGCGTGTTTCCATAAATCCGGCCATGTGCTGCGCCGCAGGCCAGTGCGCACTGATCGCGCCCGATGTGTTCGACCAGGCCGATGACGGCACGATGGTCGTGCTGCTCGCCGAGCCGCCCGCCGAGCGGGCGCACGCGGTACGGGAGGCGGAGGCCGTGTGTCCCGGCATGGCCATCCAGGTAAAGGGATGAGCCCTTCCGCCCCCGTCGCCGTCGTCGGCGCGTCGGCCGCCGGCACGGCCGTGGTCGAGTCCCTGCACCGCTCCGGCTACACCGGGCCGGTGACCCTGATCGGGGACGAGGCCAGGTTCCCGTACGAACGACCGCCCCTGTCCAAGCAGGTGCTCACCGGCGCGCAGCCCCCCGAGTCCACGACCATCCGCGACGCGGCCCGGCTGGCCGAGCGGCCCGGGCTCGACCTGCGCCTCGGCGTCCGGGCCGCGGCCCTGGACGTGGCGGCACGCCGGCTGACCCTGGAGACGGGCGAGGAGTTGGACTGCGCCGCTGTCGTCATCGCGACCGGCGTACGCCCGCGCCGGATCCCGGGCATGGGCGGCATCTCGGGAGTTCACCTCCTGCGGACGGTCGACGACGCGGCCGCCCTGCGCAAGGACCTGCTCGGCGGAGGCGATGTGGTGGTCGTCGGCGGCGGGGTGCTCGGCACCGAAGTGGCCGCCGCCGCCCGTACGTTGGGCTTGGGCGTCACCGTCGTGACCCTGGACGAACAGCCGCTGGCCCCGGTCCTGGGAACGTCGCTGGGCGCCCTGGTCGCCGGCGAGCACCGGCGGCGAGGCATCCGGGTGCGCCCGGGGCGGGCGGTGTCCGGGCTGCTGAGCGCGCACGGCCGGGTGACGGCGGTGGAGCTGGACGGCGGGGAGGTGATTCCCGCCGACACCGTGGTCGTCGCGGTCGGCTCGGTTCCGGCCACGCAGTGGCTGGACGGCAGCGGACTCGATCTCGCGGACGGGGTCGGATGCGACAGTTTCTGCGTGGCCGCGCCCTCCGTGTACGCGGCGGGCGACGTGGCGCGCTGGTGGCATCCCCGCTACGAGCGGGCCCTGCGCGTCGAGCACCGCATGAACGCCTCCGAGCAGGGCATGGTGGTGGCCCGCAACATCCTGGCCTCGCTCACCGTCTCCGGCACCGGGCCGCAGGCGTACGAACCGGTGCCGTATTTCTGGTCCGACCAGTTCGGCTGGCGCATCCAGGGGTACGGGGTGACCGCGGACAGCCGCCGCACGGAGGTCGTGCGCGCGGAGCCGGGGGCGTCCGACGACGCGCCGCCCACGGCCGTCGCCCTGTACGGGGACGAGGAGCGGGTCCTGGGCGCCGTGGGCATCGGCCTGCGGCCGCCCGCGCTGCGGTCGTTGCGGGCCGCCGTGGCCGGGCTGGTGCCGTGGGACGAGGGGCTCGCCACGGCGCGGGCCGCGAGCGGAGGCGCTCGGTAGGGGTTCTCCCCTTTCATTGTCTGGGGTACCCGATAGGGGCCTTCTGTCACTAGCGTGCTGAACGACCCGGGATCACGGGCGCCGTACGTTTCAGAGGCAAAAGGAATCCTTCCCATCATGAATTCCGGAAACCCGGATGGCAGCCAGAGTTCCGCGTCCGAATTCCTGGCGAGTTTCGACGCGGGACGGCTGCTTTGGCCCTCTCCGGGTGGTTTCCCCGAGCAGGACCCGGCGGAGCGGCTCGCCGGCGACCGGGTGGTCGGCGAGGTAGGCGCGTTCCTCCGGTCGGCGCTCGACCCGGAGGAAGTGGACCGCACCGGCCGGCTCCCCGACGGCTTCCTGGCGGCCCTGCAGGAGCGCGGCTTCCTGCGCCTTCGCGCCGAGCCAGAGCTGGGCGGGCTGGGCCTTTCCGCCTACGACGCCTTCCGGGTCATCGAGGCCGCGGCCGCCTGGTCGGTACCGGCCGGGCAGGTCCTCGGCATCCAGGCCGGTGTCGGAGCGGGGGCGATGCTCCCGGCGATGCCCGAAGGCGAACTGCGGGACTTCGTCCGGCGCAGGATCGCCGAGGGCATGGTCTCCGGTTTCGCGGACACCGACGCATCGGGCCAGAACAACACCTTCCCGTCGATGACCGCCACGCTCACCGAGGACGGATCCGCCTATCTGCTGCGCGGCCGCAAGCTGTTCACCGGGCACGGCACCGTCGCCGATCTGCTCGGCGTCTCCGCCACCGTGACCGAGGGCTCCCGGCGGCGGGTGGGGGCGTTCTTCGTCGACACCCGCGACGCCGCGGGCTTCCGGGTGTCCGCCGCACTCGACTACCTGGGCAGTCACGGCCTGCCGAACGGCGAGCTGGTCTTCGACGACGTACGAGTCCCCCGCGCGCGGGTCCTCCTCGACGAGGCCGGAGACCAACTGCCGCCGCTGGTCGGACTGCTGGCGCTGACCGGCCGGACGTACTTCACCGGCGGACCGGCGCTGGCCATCGCCCGCAACTGCCTTCTCTGGTCACGGGAATTCCTGGCCCGGCGGGCCGTCGACGGGCGAGAACTGGCCTCGTACGACTCGGTGCAGCGGATCGTCGCGGACACCGTCGCCGACGTGTACGCGATGGACAGCGCGGCACGGTGGAGCCTGAGCGGACAGGGCCCGGCCGACCGGCTCTTCGAGCGGTTCACCGCCAAGAACATCCTCACCACGACGGCCTGGCGGGTCGTCGACCGGACCATGTCGCTGCTGGCGGCCGAGGGTTTCGAGACCGTCGGCAGCAAGGCGCGGCGCGGCGGGCCGGTGATCCCGCTGGAGCGGGCGTTCCGTGACGCCCGCGGGCTGAGGATCGCGGGGAACATCGACTTCCGGCTCGACGAGCAGGCCGGCCGGCTGCTGGTGAACCGGCACTACGCGGGGCAGGCCCGGGCCTGCGAGCCCGCCAAGGAGCTGACGCCCCCGGCTGACCCGCGGCTGTCGCGGTCCAACCAGGAGCATCTCAAGCACCTCGGCCGCACGCTCTCCGAACTGAGCCGCCTGTGCGCCTCGTTGACGCGGACGCACGAGGATCCCGAAGTCCTCTTCGCCCGGCAGCACACCCTGGTGGCGGTCGGCCGCATCGCCACCGAGCTGTTCACGGTCGGTGCCGTGCTGGCCCGGGCGGCGGGCGCGTCCGGCGCGGAGGCCGAGGCGTGCCAGGACATCGCCGATGTGTACGGCACCGGGGCGTGGCACCGCGTCGCCACCCACTGGCGTGAGCTGCACGCCTTTTCGGCACCCGACTACGCGAAGGTCAGCGGCCGCTGGCTGGCCGGCACGGCCCTGCCCGGCCTGTGAAGGGCCCGAGGAACCCGAAGCACACGAGGAGTTCGAGGAATGCGAGGAATTCATGAGCGAACTGCCTGAGGTCCTGGGCGGTTTCGACCTGACGGACCAGTCGCTGTACGCGGCGGGCGTCCCGTACGACGTGTTCGCGCGGCTGCGCCGCGAGGCACCGGTCTTCTTCCACCCGCCGGGGACCACCGCCGACGGGGAGGGGTTCTGGGTGCTCACCCGGCACGCCGACATCGTGGCGGCCGGCGCCGACACGGCGTACTCCGCCCAGGGTGGCGGCGACCGGGTCGGCGGCGGCTCCCACCTGGAGGACCTGCCGTTCGGCGTGCACGCCGGAGTGCTGTTCGCCATGATGGACAACCCGCGGCACGAGCTGATCAAGCGGCTGCTGACGCCGGCGGTGACGGGCCGGGTCGCGGCCGGCCTCGCGGACGAGTTGCGCGGTGTCGCGGCCGGACTCGTCGACGCGGCCCTCGCGCACGGCGGCGGGATCGACTTCATGGGCGAGGTGTCCGAGCCGTTCGCGATCCGGGCGATCGCGCTGATGCTGGGCGCGCCGCGCGCGGACTGGGACCGGCTCGCGGAGTGGGGCCGGGGCGTGTTGGGCTTCGTCAACCGCCGTACCGGCAAGGTCGACGAGTTCTCCACGACCACGTTCCACGCCATGCAGGCCTACTTCAAGGAGCTGCTGGACGCCAAGAAGGGCGGGCCGGGCGACGACCTCGGCGCGATCCTCGCGAACGGGGAGATCGACACCGCCGGCGGTGCGGACGGGCTGTCGCCGTACGAGCGGGAGGCCAACCTCACGCTGCTGCTGATCACCGGTTTCGAGCAGCCCCGCAATGTGATCGCGGCGGCGGTGCAGGCGTTCGCGGACCATCCGGAGCAGTGGAAGGCGCTGCGCGAGGACCGGTCGCTGCTGCCGACGGCACTGGAGGAGGCGCTGCGCTGGAACCCGCCGAACCCGTACAACCGGCGGACCGCGACCCGGGACATCGAGCTGCGCGGCGCCCGGATCAAGGCGGGCGACAAGGTCACCTTCTGGTGGCCGGCCGCCAACCGCGACGAGGACGTCTTCCCCGAGGCGGACGTGTTCGACATCCGCCGGGAGTCCAATCCTCACCTGTCGTTCGGCACCGGCACGCACTTCTGCATGGGCGACGAGGTCGGGCGGCTGGAGATCCGGCTCGTGCTGGAGGCGCTGCTCGACCGGGTCGCGGAGATCCGCACGGCCGCGCCGGTCGTGTACGCGCCCAACAACAAACACACCGTGATTCTGGACATGCCGGTCGGGCTGATCCCCGATGCCGGCTGACACCAATTACCGGACAGGACACATCACATGACAGAGACTCACGTTCTTCCTCCGTCCGACGCACCCGAGGTGCTCCCGTACGACCCCTTCGATCCGGTGTTCCACGCGGATCCGTACAAGGTCTACGAGGAACTGCGGGCGGAGCAGGGCCAGGTCATACGGACGGCCGCCGGTGTCGCCGTCCTCGGCTACAAGGAGATCGCCGACCTGATGCGCGACCCGCGCTTCGGGCGCGGCGACGGTGCGGGTGTGCAGGACACCCTGATCCCGACCGGTGAGGGGCTGGTCCGCGCATTCATGTTCATGGACCCGCCGGACCACACCCGGATCCGGTCCCTGGTGAACAAGGTGTTCACGCCGCGCACGGTGGAGCGGGTGCGGCCGCAGGCCGAGAAGTTCGCCGCCGACCTGCTGGCGAAGCTGCGGGCCGAGCACGGCGCCGGCCCGGTCGACCTGGCGTCCCAGTACTACCGCCCGCTGGGTGCGTACGTGCTGAACGTGCTCGTCGGTGTGCCCGAGCGGCACCTGGAGCGGTGCATCGGCTTCGCGAACGACGCCGGGCGCGGTCTGGACCCGGAGTACACGCTGAGCCCGGCCGAGCTCGCCACCCGCATGGAGGCCCGCGAGGGCTTCGTGGAGATCTCGATCGAGCTGATCGAGGCCCGCCGCAAGAAGCCGGCCGACGACCTGATGAGCGAGCTGGTCGCGGTCGAGCAGGACGGCGAGAAGCTCACCGAGACGGAGCTGCTGACCACGGCCGCGAACATCTTCCTGGCCGGCTTCAGCGCCCCGCAGGCCATGATGGGCCTCAGCACGCTGGGCCTGCTGCGCCACCGCGACCAGCTGGACTGGTTCCGTGCGAACCCGGACAAGGTCGCCAACTCCGTCGAGGAGCTGATGCGTTACGACTCCGCGGTGCAGCTGGCCAACCGTACGGTGCTGGAGTCCGCGGACATCGCGGGCGTGCCGGTCGAGGCGGGCGACGAGGTGTTCCTGCTGCTCGGCGCCGCGAACCGGGACGAGAGCTTCTACCCGAACGCGGCCACGCTGGACCTGACGCGCGCCCCCAGCCGCAATCTCGTCTTCGGGCACGGCATCCACTTCTGCGTGGCCGCGCCGATCGCCCGGCTGCTCACCCAGGTCGGGCTGGGCGCGCTGACCGCGTACGACGTGGAGCTGCTGACGGACACGCCCCGCACGAACGGCGCCCTGGCGATCCGCAGCCTGGCGGAGCTCCCGGTCACCCTCGGGGAGGTCAAGTGAGCCGCAACCAGGACGTCCTGGCGCTCGCCGAGCGCTATCTGACGCTGTGGAACGACCCCGACGACGCGGCCCGCCGCACGCTGGCGGAGGAGCTGTTCACCGACGGCGGCACGTACACGGACCCCAACATCGAGGCCCGTGGCGCCGAGGCGATCGCCGCGTACATCGCGGCGGAGCGTCTGAAGTTCGGTGATCTGGTCTTCACCATCGGCCAGTTGATCAGCTCGCACCACGGGGTGGCCCTGTTCACGTGGGAGCTGGGTCCGGCCGGCGCGGGCACGCCCGTGGCCACCGGCTTCGACACGGTCTTCATCGAAAAGGACCGGCTCGCCGGGGTGTACGGCTTCTTCGCCTGAGCCACGGCCGCCTGCCGGTGCCGTCACGGCACCGGCAGGCGGGTCGGTCCGCTCACCCGGCGGGTCGGCCGGCCGGGTGGGTGGCTTCAGGCGGCGGCCGGCTCCGGCGCGGCGAGGCCGAGCGACCCGATCAGGTCGAGCATGTCGGCCTCGTACAGCTTCTCCGGGTCGAGGACCTGGTGGCGCAGGTGGCCGTAGACCTCCAGCGCGAGCAGTCCGTGCATCCGGCTCCACACCCGCAGGCACAAGGCGACGGCGGCCGGGGGCAGTTCGGGGAAGGACCGGCGCGCCATGGCGACCAGCCCCGGCTGGAAGTCGGACCATTCGTAGTCGCAGGCCGCGCGCGAGGCCGCGGCCTGCGGCCAGGCGGCGGCGACCAGGCCCAGCAGAGCGGCGCAGAGCCGGTGTTCGGCCTCCTGGGCGGCGCCGTCCTCGGGGGCCTCGTACCCCGGCACCGGGTCCCCGTAGATCAGCCGGAACTCGTCGGGGTGCGCGATCGCCCACTTGCGGTAGGCGTGCGCGTGGGCGAGCACCTTGTCCCGGGCGCTGTCGGTGGCCGCGGTGCGGTGCGACTCCTCCAGCACGTTGGCCAGCGAGTCGTAGACGTCGGCGGTCAGCGCGGTGATCAGGTCGTCGCGGCTGCCGAAGTAGCTGTAGATGGCGCCTGCCGTCATGCCCATCTCGCGGGCGATGGCCCGCAGCGAGATGGAGGCGGGACCGCCGGCCGCCATGTGCCTCAGCGCGATCGCCTTGATCTCGGACGTGGCTTCGGCCCTCAGTCGGGCCCGTCGGCTCTGCGTCGCATCTCCCATGTTTGACAGCCTAACAGAGTTCAGGCACAGTACTCCGTGCCAAGTCTGAACGGTGTGTAGTAATGTCGCAGCGTTCATACTTCACCCCCCGCTCAATCTCCAGACCTCCCCTGTGCAACCTCGCTCACTACCCAAGAAGGAAGCCAAGTCGTGGTTGATACCGCCTCCGGAACCCAGCGGCGGACCGGGCTGATGCTCGCTCTCCTGGCGTTCGCCCAGTTCATCGTTGCCGTCGACTACAACATCGTGTTCGTCGCGCTTCCTGAGATCGGCAGCGCGCTCGGCTTCACCGCCCAGTCGCTGCAGTGGGTGGTCAGCGCGTACGCCGTGGCGTTCGGCGGATTCCTGCTCTTCGGCGGCCGGCTGGTCGACCGCCTCGGCGGGCGCCGCCTGTTCATCGCCGGCCTCGTGATCTTCGGCCTCTCCTGCCTCCTCGGCGGTTTCGCCGAGAGCCCTGCCCTGCTGATCACGGCCCGCGCCATCCAGGGCTTCGGCGGCGCGCTGCTGACCCCCGCCACCCTCAACCTCATCTACACCCGGTTCGAGGAGGGCGCCCCGCGCAACAAGGCCCTCGCCGTCTGGGGCGCCTGCGGCAGCGGCGGCCTCGCGGCCGGCGCACTGCTCGGTGGTGTCCTCACCGACGCGTGGGGCTGGGAGTGGGTCCTGTTCGTCCTGGTGCCGATGGCGCTGCTCGCGGCGGTGCTCTCCCCCGGCATCCTCTCGGCCGACGCCCCCGCCGCCGGTGACCAGGGCGGGTTCGACGCCGTGGGCGCCATCCTCGCCACCGCCGGTTCCTCGCTGCTCGTCCTCGGCCTCGTCAGCGGCCCGGAGGCCGGCTGGGGCTCCCTGCGCGGCGCCGGTGCGATCGTCGCGGGTGTCGTGATCCTGGCCGTCTTCGCCCTCGTCGAGACCAAGACCGCCAACCCGCTCGTCCCGATGCGGCTGTTCGGCAACCGCAGCCTCGTCACCGCGATCCTGATCATCCTGGTGTTCCAGAGCGCCCTGGGCGGCGCGTACTACATCTTCACCATCTACGTGCAGGGCGTGCTCGGCTACGACGCCCTCCAGGCCGGTCTCGCCTTCATCCCGCTGACGATCATCTCCATGGCGGCCTCGCTGAAGCTGGCCGGCGCGCTCCTCGGCAAGTGGGGCCCGAAGGGCACCCTGTTCTTCGGCATGGCCGTCAACGGTGTCGGCATGATCGTGCTGGCCGTCGCGATGTCGACCAACGCCTCCTTCTGGGCGCTCGTCCCCGGCCTGATCGTGTGGGGCATCGGCGGCGGCGTCACCTTCCCGGCGATGTTCGCCTGCGCCGCCTCGGGTGTCGCCCCGCAGGAGGCCGGTATCGCCTCGGCCCTCGCCAGCACCGCGCAGCAGATCGGCGGCGCCGCCGGCCTCGCCGTGCTCGTGGCCATCGCCACCGCCGGCCTGAACGGCGACGCCGGTGCGGTGCAGAACGTGTCGGACGTCGCGGACGGCCTGCGGACCGCGATGTGGATCGGAGGCGCCGCCTCGGTCATCGGCGGTCTGCTCGCCTTCACCCTCAAGCCGGCCGGCGCCGCGGCACCCGAGACGGTCGCCGCCGGCCTGGCCGACGAGGTCCGCGTCAAGATCTGACCCGGCCCCCGGGGTCCCGTCCGGCCCCCGCCCCCAGACGGTTCATGACCGGTGTTACCCCCGGCACCGGTCATGAACCCATTCCCCTGTCCGGCCCCGGTTCAACGGGCGCCGGCATCCGGGGTGCCGGCCTTCCGGCCCCGGCCCCTGCGCCCCCGCGTCCCCGACCGCCCGGCCCCCGCGGTCCGGCCCCGACCCGCGGCATCCGCCGACCTGGTGAACTCATGCCCCAGCCCCCCGCCCCCGACGACTCCTGGCTCCGCCGCCTCACCCCCGCCGCCCCGCAGCAGCCGGTGCGACTGGTCTGCTTCCCGCACGCGGGCGGCTCCGCCGGCTGGTTCCGCCCCCTCGCCCGGGCCCTGCCGCCCGGCATCGACGTCCTGGCCGTGCAGTACCCCGGACGCCAGGACCGCCGCCGGGAGCCCCTCATCACCTCAGTTCCCCGGCTGGCGGACGCCGCCTTCACCGCGCTGCGCCGCGAACTGGACGCTCCGTTCGCCTTCTTCGGGCACAGCCTGGGCGCCGTCGTCGCCTTCGAGGTGGCCCGCAGGTTCGAGCAGCTCACCCCCGCCGGCCCGACCCGGCTGTTCGCCTCCGCCCGCCGCGCGCCCTCCGTCGTCCGCGACGAGTCCGTCCACCTGCGCGACGACGAAGGCCTGGTGGCGGAGATGGTGCGCCTCGGCGGCACCGAGCGGGCCGTCCTCGACGACCCGGAGCTCCGGCAGCTGGTGCTGCCCGTCGTACGCGCCGACTACCGGGCGGTCGAGACCTACCGGGCGACCCCCGGGGCGCGGCTGACCTGCCCGGTGTCGGTGCTCGTCGGGGACGCCGACCCGGTCACCCCGGTCGCGGACGCCGTCCCCTGGAAGGCGCACAGCACCCGCGGCACCGACCTGCACGTCTTCCCCGGCGGCCACTTCTACCTGGAGCGGCACACCGCCGACGTGGCCTCGACGGTGGCGGCCGCCCTCGGCACCACCGCCGGCCCCGCGGCCCGCACCCGGGGGAACTCCCCCACCGGGGCGGCCCGGTGAGTGCCGGGCACGGCGCGCTGCTGGCCGTCAGCGACCTGCACATCGGCCACCGGGAGAACCGGGAGCTGGTCGAGGCGATGCGCCCCGGCTCCGACGAGGACTGGCTGATCGTCGCCGGCGACGTCAGCGAGACGTTCGCCGAGGTGGCCTGGGCCCTCGCCCTTCTGCGGGACCGCTTCCACACCGTGGTGTGGTCCCCCGGCAACCACGAGCTGTGGACCCACCCCGACGACCCGGTCCGCTCCCGCGGCGAGCAGCGCTACCGCGAACTCGTCGACATGTGCCGCACGTTGGGGGTCCACACCCCCGAGGACCCGTACCCGGTGTGGGAGCGGGAGGGCCGGCGGCTGGTCGTCGCGCCGCTGTTCGTCCTGTACGACTACTCGTTCCGCCCGGCCGGCACCCACACCCGCGCGGCCGCCCTCGCGCGGGCCGAGGAGGCGGGCGTGGTGTGCACGGACGAGTACCTTCTGCACCCCGACCCGTATCCGAGCCGCGCCGCCTGGTGCCACGCCCGCACCTCCTACACCGAGGCCCGGCTCGCCGCCCTGGGCGGCGCGCCGACCGTGCTGGTCAACCACCATCCGCTGGTGCGCGAGCCCACCCGCGTCCTGCGGCACCCGGAGTTCGCCCTGTGGTGCGGCACCGAGCGCACCGCCGACTGGCACACCCGCTTCCACGCGGAGGCCGTCGTCTACGGCCATCTACACATCCCGCGCACCCTGTACGTCGACGGCGTGCCCTTCCAGGAGGTGTCGCTGGGCTATCCGCGGGAGTGGCGCGCCCGCCCGGGCCCGCCCGCAGGGCCGCAGCCCGTCCTGACCCGTCGTACGACGGCCCGGCCGGACGCGGCCGCGGGGGCGGCAGCCGGGGCGGAGGCGCGGTGATCGAGATGCTGGTGCCCTCTGCGGTCGCCACCGCCGAGGCGTACGGCGACCCGCCCGGCGCCTTCCTGCTGCCCGAGGAGCGCGTGCTGATGGCGCATTCGGTGGATCACCGGCGGCGCGAGTTCACGACCGTGCGGCACTGCGCCCGGCAGGCCATGCGCGAGCTGGGCGTCGACCGGCCGTGGCCGGTGCTGCCCGGTCCGGGCGGCGCCCCCCGGTGGCCGGATGGACTGGTCGGCAGCATGACGCACACGGCCGGGTTCCGGGCCGCCGCGGTGGCCCGGTCCGCCGACGTGCCGGCTCTCGGGATCGACGCGGAGCCGCACCGGCCGCTCGATCCGGACGTCCTGGAGGCGGTAGCGCTGCCGCGGGAACGGGAGATGCTGGCCGAGCTGGCTGTCTCGCATCCCGGGACCGCGTGGGACAGGGTCCTCTTCAGCGCCAAGGAGAGCGTGTACAAGGCCTGGTATCCGGCGGCCCGGCAGATGCTCGAATTCGAGGACGCCGTGGTGGAGATCGACCCGCGGCGGGCCCGGTTCGAAGCCCGGCTGCTGGTGCCGGCCCCGGTGGTGCGCGGGATCCGGCTCGAGCGGATGGCCGGCCTCTGGTGTGCGGATGCCGGCCTGGTGGTGACCGCCGTGGCGGTCACCACCAGGAACCGGCCCGTCGCACCGCCGGCACCCCCGTAGCCCGCGGCGCGACTGGTCTCAACAGGCGGTCGCGCGGGGTGTGTCGGGCCGCCCGGCGCCGTGCATGACCTCGACGAGGTCGGTACGCCGTTTGATGCCGAGTTTGCGGTAGATGCGGGTGAGGTGCTGCTCGACGGTGCTGACGGTCACGAACAGCTGGTTGGCGATCTGCCGGTTGCTGTGGCTCTCCACGGCGAGGTACACGACGCGCAGTTCGGCGTCGCTGAGGGTGCGCAGGCGGCCCTCGGTGCCGCCGGGCGCCGGCTCGGCGGGCGAGGCGCCCTGGTCGGTTCCGGTACTGCCGACGGCCGTGGGGCGCGCGGAGATCTGCACCCCGCACTCCTCGGCCATCAGGCGGGCCCGGCGCAGCATGAGGCGGCCCTTGCTGTACTGGCCCTGCTCCTGGAGCGCCCAGCCCAGGTCGTGCAGGACGAACGACAGCTCGACGGGCGCGTCGCAGTCCTCGAGCTGTTCGGCGGCCCGGCCCAGGAAGCGGAGCACGTCGCCGCCGGTGCTGCACGCGGCCAGGACGCGCAGTCCGCCCGCGGTCACCCGGGACGGCCGGGCGCCGCAGATCCGCAGTTCCTCGGTGACCAGGGCGCGGGCCCGGTCGAGGTCGCCGAGCCGGACGCAGGCCATCGCGGCGCCGGAACGCCAGGGTGCGACGGCCGGGTTGTCGGTGCCGCAGCGCGCGGCGATCTCCCCCATGGCGAGGAAGTCGTCGAGGGCGGCGGCCGCCTGCCCGTTGGCCATCGACTTGTGGCCGCGCGCCCGCAACAGGCGTATGGCCAGGGGCGTTTCGAAGGTGGCGGCCGGGAGGGCGGCCTGCGCCTCTTCGACGGCCTCGGACTCGTTTCCGGTGAGGGCGTTGGCCTGGAGGGCGGTGCTCAGCGGGAGGGCGAGGGCGATGCCCCAGTTCCGGGCGGGGAGCAGGGCCAAGGCTTCCTCGACCTGCTGCTCGGCCTGTCGCGGATGGCCCTTGCGCAGCAGGACCTCGGCCCGCACGCTGCGGAAGAGGGCCTCCCACAGCGGGGCGGACTGGCGGTCGGCCTCGGCGACGAGGCGGTCGGACCACTCGCGGGCCTCGCCCAGCCGTTCGGCGTACACGAGGGTGTGGACGGCGACGAGCAGCGCGGACAGGGTGTCGTCTGACAGGGCGTAGTTGCGCAGGGTTTCCTGCGCCTCGGCGACGGCGGCGGCGTCGGGCCCGGAGGTCATGTTGGCGCTGAGCATCGCGGCGGCCCGGCGTTTGGCCCCGAGTTCGGGCGAGACGCCCAGGGCCCATGCGTCGGCACCGCCCGACCGGTGGCCGGACACGTCGGCGGAGGCGTCGTCTTCGTGGCCGGACCTGCCGCCGGGCCAGCCCGGGTACAGGGCGCGCAGCCAGAGCCGGGAGGCGTCCAGGTGCGAGATGGTGAGCGGGTCTTCGGCGACCGGCTGCTCGTGTTCCTCGCGTTCGATGAGCCCGCCGGCCTCGTCGGGATGGCCGAACCACAGGTGTGCGTCGATGGCAGCGGTCACCCGGGGGCCGGACAGCAGGCCGGCACTCGCGTCGTCGGCGAGGGCGGGCACCCGGCGGTAGGCGGCGTACGGGCTGGAGCGCCAGGTGGCGCGGATGAGCATGGCCACGCTGGCGGCCCTGCGGCGGTCGTCGTCGTCGTGCTCGTGGGCCAGGCGCAGGCAGTCCAGCGCGAACTGGCCTTCGCCGTCGACCAGGGCCTGTTCGGCGGCCTCGTGCAGGACGGGGATGGCGCACTGGCTGTCGAGCCGGTCGGCGGCGAGCAGGTGGCGGGCGACGGTGACGACCGAAGAGCCGTTCTTGAACAGCTCGTTGGCGGTGTGGGTGTGCAGGGCGAAGCGCTCGCCGGCGGTCATGCCGCCGAGGAGGGCGGCGGCCGCCTGCGGGTGGCGCAGCAGGCCGCCGGAGAGGAGCCCGGTCTCCCGCAGCAGGTCGAGGACCTGGGCGGTGCGGTCGGTGTCGAGTCCGGCGAGCTTGGCCAGGACGTGGACGGGTGGCGCCTCGTCGAGCATGGCGAGTCGGCGGGCGACCTGGCGGACTTCGGGTTCGTAGCGGTAGACGCAGCCGATCAGGGCCTTGCTGAAGCCGGCGCCGACGCGGAAGACGGGGCCGCGGGCGGTGACCGCGCTGCGGTTGTCCTCGATGAGGCCGCGCAGCAGCATCGGGTTGCCGCCGCTGACTTCGCAGGCTTCGGCGGCGAGGGCGCGGGCGACGGCGGAGCCGAGCTGTTCGGCCAGCATGTCCTCGACGCCCTGCCGTGAGAACAGCGGGAGCCGCAGGTGCCGGGCGACGGGCTCGGCGGGGAGTTCCGCCTGGGAGAGGGTCGCGGGCCAGCGGGAGTGGAGCGATTCGTTGAGGACGACGAGGAGCCGGGCGGAGCGCAGCCGCCGTACGACGAAGGACAGGCAGCGCAGCGAGGCGAGGTCGGCGAACTGGGCGTCGTCGATGCCGATGAACAGCGGGCCGGGGGTCCGTTCGACGAGGTCCAGCAGGGTCATGCACATGCCGTGGAAGGCGGCGGGTGCGACATCGTCGGCGAAGCCGTCGTCGAGGCCGCCGCGCGCCGGCGCGGCCTGGGCTTCGCGCACCCAGGAGGCGATGCGGTCGGCGAGGTCGGGGGCGATTCCGGCACCGTGCAGGAGGTGGGCCAGCAGCCCGAAGGGGACGGTCTGTTCCACTCGGGAGGCGGTGGCCATCAGGACGTGCGCGCCGGATTCCGCGACGCTTTCGGAGAGCGCGGTCAGCAGTTCCGTCTTTCCGCAGCCGACCGGACCTCCGACGATTCCGACCCGGCTGTTTCCGGCCAGGGATTCGTCGAAGAGTGCGTGGAGTACGGCTAATTGACCGGCGCGCTCGGGCACCGCGGGAGGATTGGTCCGCTGGCGGACCGAGCCGCCCTCGACTGTGATGGCATGCGTCGACACACTACCCATTCACTCCCCCTGGACTCCCGTACACGGGGACGGCCGTGGGACCGGCCCCCGATACACAAAATGCCGAATACTTCGTCATGTCAAAGAATTTCCTGAACCGCTGAGATGTACGGAGCGGCACACGGCGGCGGTTGCCGCGGCCGACTTCACGCCATCGGGATCGGGGCGGCGACAGGGGCTCCGGGAGCGGTCGGCTCACAGCCCCTGCCTCAACTGGCGTGTGAGCGAAGGACCTTCCACCATGCACACCAGTCGAGACTGACTCGGCGAGGCTAACCGTGGACGCACATTCGAGTCAACTCATGTTGGACGCCTGACCTGTCGACTTAAACACCAGTTTGACGTTAAGATGACCGCCCGATGATGGAGGCGCGGCACATGACCGACCCGGACTCCGGGCTCCCCGACAGCCTGGCCAGCAAGCTGAACCACCTGTTCACCAGCATGGTTCCGGCCGGCCGAGGCCCCTACACCACCGAAGAGGTCGCCCGCGCGATCACTTCGGCCGGCGTCCCCATTTCCGGCAGCTACATCTGGCTGCTCCGCAAGGGGCAGCGCGACAACCCCACGCTGCGCCACGTCGAGGGGCTGGCCAAGTTCTTCGGCGTACCCCCCGCCTACTTCTTCGACGACCAGGTGACCGACAAGGTCAACGGCGAGCTGTCGCTCCTGACGGCCCTGCGCGAGGCCCAGGTCCAGCGGGTCGCCCTGCGCACCGCCGGGCTGTCGCAGAAAAGCCTCAAATCCATCAGCGAAGTGATCGAGCGCGTCCGCGAACTCGAAGGGCTCTCGGAGGAACCGACGGAAACCGGTCGGCCAGATTGAAATTCTGTGTTCAATTGCTTGACAAATCCAGGAGTGGCTCAAACCGAACTGGACGATGCGCGCACGCCATGATCAGATTCAGGTGAGGATCGCGGCGATCGTTCAGGGAGGGTCATGAGCAACAACAGCACCACATCCGTCCCCGCGACTCCGTGATCATTGTGCGTTGGCGATCAAAACCGGCCGTCCCCTCCCCGACCCCGCGGGGCACCCGCTGCGAGGAGCGGGTGCACGCTCTCGGCCTCCCGCTCAACGAAGGCCTCACGATCGATGAACTCTGCGACCATGTGGGCCGCCTGAGGAAGCGTCCGGTCCGCGTGGTCTCCCTCGCACTGCCGCCCGCCGGCCCGCACGGTCTGTGGGTCTCCACCGAGGCCAACGACTACATCTTCGTCGAGGAACGCCTCGTCCCGGTGCACCAGCAGCAGGTCGTCCTCCACGAGATCGGCCATGTCGTGTGCGACCACGACGCGTCGCCCGTCATGACCGAGCAGGCCTCCCGGCTCCTCCTGCCGTCCCTCGACCCCGACCTCGTCCTGCGCGTCATGGGCCGCGAACACACCGACTCCGCCGCGGAGATCGAGGCGGAGATGGTCGGGTCCCTGATCGGACGGCGCATCAGCAACTGGGCCGTGCAGCGCACCCTGGAGGTGCCGCCCGAGGCACGCGCCATCGCGGAGCGGCTCGCCGCACTCGAGGCCCCGGCCTCCCGGAGGAGCCCCGAACACCCATGAACAGCCTTCTCTACCCGATCTGTTCGGCGGTCGCCCTCTTCGCGATGGTCTACAAGGCGCGCGTCCTGACGACCGACAGGTCCGTCACCCAGCTCGCGCTGGTCGCCAACTTCCTCCTGCTCTTCGTCATCTTCACCGTCTCCACCCCGTCGGTCTGGCCGACCGTCAGCGACCTGGTCGGGATCACCAACTTCTCCGGCCTGTTGACCCAGAGCTGCGTGATCGTGATGACCGCCTGCCAACAGCTCGTACTCCTCCACCTCATGTACGGGGCCCGGGCCGCGCGCCGCAAAGCGGTACCGCGGGTCCTCGCGCTGGCCCTCGTCCTGGCCGCGATGGCCGTGCTGTTCGCCGGCGCCGCGACGCACGGCGAGGCCCCCGACGACTTCGCCGTGGCCCGCGCCCAGTACACGCCCGCCTACCTCGCCGTCTACCTCGCGGCCTTCACCGCCAACCAGGTGGAGATCGGCGTGATGGGGTGGCGGTACTCGCGGATCGCGCCCTCGCCCTGGCTGCGGCGCGGGCTGCGGATGGTGGCCCTCACCCTGCCGTTCGCCCTCGTCTACACCTGCTGCCGGACCGCCGACATCATCGCGGCGCAGCTCGGCGGGACCGGCCACCGCTGGGAGCCGATCGCGCAGCTCGGCGTGGGCGTCGCCGTCATCGTCCAGACCGTCGGGTGGATCCTGCCGGACTGGGGGCCGCACCTGACGGCCGGAGCCGACCGGCTGCGCAACCGGCGGGCGTACCGCACCCTGACGCCCCTGCACCGGGTGCTCACCGAGGCGGTCCCCGAACCGGTCATCCCGGTCAGCTCCGCGCTGGACCTGCCGACCCGGCTCTACCGCATGCTGATCGAGATCCGCGACGCCCAGTGGGCCCTGCGCACCTGGATGGACCCGGAGATCGCCCGCACCGCCGAGACGCGGGCCCGGCAGGCGGGGCTGCGCGACGAGGAGCTCGCGGCCGTCGTCGAAGCCGCCCAGCTGCACGGCGCCATCGAGGCCAAGCGCACCGACCGGCCACCCGAAAGACCCCTGGACACACCGGTGGCCACGGCTCCCGGCGACCTCGCCGCCGAACTCGCCTTCCAGCAGCGGCTGGCGAAGGCGATGGCCTCGCCCGTCGCTCTGGAAGCCGCCGGCCGCACCCCCGCCACCCCCGCATCCTCAGCACGTACGACCAAGGAATCCGCATGACCCAGAGCATCGCCGCAGCCGCACTCCCCCAGCCGTTCGGCGACGGCTTCGGGCGCGACCCGCACGCCGTGTACGCGCGGCTGCGCGCGCAGGGGCCGGTACACCGCGTGGCCCTGCCCGACGGATCGCCCGTATGGCTGGTCACCCGCGAGGCCGAGGTCCGGCAGGGGCTGGCCGACCCCCGGCTCTCCGTCGACAAGCGTCACTCCGGCACGGGCTTCAAGGGCTTCTCGCTGCCCCCGGCCCTGGACGCCAACCTCCTCAACCTCGACGGCGCCGACCACCTGCGGCTGCGCCGGCTGGTGTCCCAGGGGTTCAGCGCCCGGCACGTCGAGGGCCTTCGCCCGCAGGTCCGGGACGCGGTCGACGGCCTGCTCGGCCGGCTGGCGGCGCGGGCCGGCGCCGAAGGCCGCGCCGACGTGGTGGCCGAGCTGGCCAGGCCGCTCCCGCTGAAGGTGATCGGGGACCTGTTCGCCGTGCCGGAAGCGGACCGGGACCTGTTCTCCGGGTGGGTCGCGGCGATGCTGGCGCCCGCCGGCCGCGAGGAGCTGGCCGGGACGATCGGTCTCGTCCACGACTTCTTCGTCACCCTGATCGCCCGCCGCCGGGCCGCTCCGGGCGACGACGTCCTGTCGGGCCTGATCGCCGCGCGGGACGACGGGGACCGGCTCACCGAGGACGAACTCGTCTCGCTCGCCTTCCTCATCCTCATGGCGGGCAGCGAGAACGTGCAGCACCAGATCAGCGGCGGACTGTTCACCCTGCTCACGCACCCGGAGCAGTTGGCCGCGCTGCGGGCCCGCCCGGAGCTGCTCCCCGACGCCGTCGAGGAGCTCCTGCGGTACGCCCACCCCAACCACCAGGCCATCCGCCGGTTCGCCACGGAGCCGGTCGAGATCGCCGGGGTCCCGATCCCGGCCGGCGACACGGTACTGCTGTCACTCGCCGCCGCCCACCGGGATCCGGCCCGGTACGACGCTCCGGACCGCTTCGACATCGGCCGCGCCGACCCGGGCCACCTCGCCCTCGGCCACGGACTGCACTACTGCCTCGGCGCGCCGCTGGCCCGCATGCAGGTCGGCCTGGCGCTGGAGGCTCTGCTCTGGCGGCTCCCGGGCGTCCGGCTCGCCGTCCCCGCCGCGGAACTGCCCTGGGCGTCGACCTTCCGCTTCCATGCCCTCCGGGAACTCCCCGTCTCCGTCGACGTGGTGGCGGGCGGCCACTGACGGTCGGCCGGGGAGCGCCGCCGAAGCGACGGGTCCGGCGGCGCTCAGCCGAGCAGCGCGTAGACCGTCGAGGCGCGGGCGGCCGGTTCGTCGGAGCCTTCGGCGGTCAGCGTGATGTCCGCGAACGCCATCCGCCTGCCGAGCTTGGTGATCCGTACGTCGATCAGCACGTCCGCCCCGGCGACGGGGCGCTGGAAGCTGGTGGACTGCTGGACGGTGGTCATCGGGCCGTAAGCGCCACGGGCCGCGGAGATCGCGATCACGGTGGCGGTGTCGGCGGCGGCCATCATGGCCTGCCCGGAGAGGCCGCCGCCGTCCCGGGCCAGCCGGTCGGACCAGGGCAGCCGCAGGACGGCGTGCCGTTCGCCGGTCTCGGCCACGGTGAGGCCGAGGTCCAGCACCCAGGGGGCGAAGTTGTCGGCGAGGATCTTCTCGGCGGCTGCGGGCGTCAGCGCGGGTGTGTGCGTCACACACGGCATTGTGGCGGCCCGCCGGGACCGCCACAACGCCCCGCCCCCGGCTGCTTCTACAGCCGGGCGGCGAGCTCCGTGCCCTGCCGGACGGCGCGCTTGGCGTCCAGCTCGGCGGCGACGTCGGCGCCTCCGATGAGGTGGGCGTTGACGCCGGCGCCGGTGAGCTCCTCGAACAGGTCGCGGCGCGGCTCCTGGCCGGTGCACAGCACGACGGTGTCGGCGGGGATCAGCCGCTGCTCGCCGTCGACGGTGATGTGCAGGCCCTCGTCGTCGATGCGGTCGTACGCGGCTCCGGCGACGGTGGTGACCCCGCGGTGCTTGATCTCGGCGCGGTGGATCCAGCCGGTGGTGGTGCCGAGCCCGGCGCCGACCTTGGTGGTCTTGCGCTGGAGAAGGTGGACCGTGCGCGGGGTCGCGGGCCGCTCGGGCCTGCCGAGCCCGCCGCGGTTGCCGTACGTGGTGTCCACGCCCCAGTGGCGGAAGTACACGGCCGGGTCCTGGGAGGCGCCTTCGCCGCTGTCGGTGAGGTATTCGGCGACGTCGAAGCCGATGCCGCCGGCGCCGAGGATCGCGACGCGCTCGCCGACGGGTGCGCCGTCGCGCAGGACGTCGAGGTAGCTGACCACGCTGGGGTGGTCGACGCCGTCGATGTCGGGGGTGCGGGGGGTGACGCCGGTGGCCACGACGACCTCGTCGTAGCCCTCGAGGGCGGCGACGTCGGCGCGGGTGTTCAGCCGGACGTCGATGCCGTGCTCTTCGAGCTGGGTGCCGAAGTAGCGGATCGTCTCGTTGAATTCCTCCTTGCCCGGAATGCGGCGGGCGATGTCGAGCTGCCCGCCGATCCGGTCGGAGGCCTCGTACAGGGTGACCTCGTGGCCGCGCTCGGCCGCGGAGACCGCGCAGGCCAGGCCCGCCGGGCCGGCGCCGACGACGGCGACGCGCTTCTTCAACCGGGTGGGGGCCAGGACCAGTTCGGTCTCGTGGCAGGCCCGCGGGTTGACCAGGCAGGAGGTGATCTTGCCGCTGAAGGTGTGGTCGAGGCAGGCCTGGTTGCAGCCGATGCAGGTGTTGATCGTGTCGGCGCGGCCGGCGGCGGCCTTGGCGACGAAGTCCGCGTCGGCGAGGAACGGGCGGGCCAGGGAGACCAGGTCGGCGCGACCCTCGGCGAGCAACTGCTCGGCGATCTCGGGGGTGTTGATGCGGTTGCTCGTGACGAGGGGCACGGAGACCGCGCCCATCAGGCGCTGGGTGACCCAGGTGTACGCGCCGCGCGGCACGGAGGTGGCGATGGTGGGGATGCGGGCCTCGTGCCAGCCGATGCCGGTGTTGATGATGGTGGCGCCGGCCGCCTCGACCTCCTTGGCGAGGGAGACGACCTCGTCGAAGGTGGAGCCGCCGGGCACCAGGTCGAGCATGGACAGGCGGTAGACGAGGATGAAGTCCTCGCCGACGGCCGCGCGGGTGCGGCGGACGATCTCCAGCGGGAAGCGGACCCGGTTCTCGTACGAGCCGCCCCAGCGGTCTTCGCGCTTGTTGGTGTGCCCGGCGATGAACTCGTTGATGAGGTAGCCCTCGGAGCCCATGATCTCGACGCCGTCGTAGCCGGCGAGCTTGGCGAGGCGGGCCGCCCGGACGAAGTCCTCGACGGTCTCCTCGACCTCGGCGTCGGTCAGCTCGTGCGGGACGAACGGGCTGATCGGGGCCTGCAGCGCGGACGGGGCGACCAGGTCCTTGTGGTACGCGTACCGGCCGAAGTGCAGGATCTGCATGGCGATCTTGCCGCCCTCGGCGTGCACCGCGTCGGTGATGACGCGGTGCTCCTCGGCTTCCGCCTCCGTGGTGAGCCGGGAGCCGCCCTCGAAGGGGCGGCCGCGGTCGTTGGGGGCGATGCCACCGGTGACGATCAGGCCGGCGCCGCCGCGGGCGCGCTCCGCGTAGAAGGCGGCGAGGCGCTCGAATCCCTGCGGGGCCTCTTCCAGACCGGTGTGCATCGAGCCCATGATCACCCGGTTCGGCAGGGTGGTGAAGCCGAGGTCGAGCGGGCTCGTCAGGTGCGGGTACGGGGTCATGGGGGCGCCTCCTCGCGCGGTGTCCTGCCCCTGTTCTAGCGAGCGGGACCCTGTTTTGCAACTAGGTGCAAAACCTGGTGCGGGTCGGGTGGGGCGGCTCTCGGGGCGCCGGGCCGGTGTCTGCGGGGCCGGCGGCTCCCCGGCCTGGCCGGTCGTGTGGCGCGCCTCACGCCGGGCCGGCTGACCGTGGCGCGCCCTCAGCTCCGCCGACGCCCTGGGCTGCGACCTCCAGCCCCTCCGGCGTTTGAGGAGCGGGTCCGGGCGGAGCCCGGTGCCCGGCGCCAGCCGGGTTGCAGTCTTGGGGCTCCGCCCCAAACCCCGCGCCTCAAACGCCGGCGAGGCTGAAGATGGCCCGCTCAGGCTGAGGTCCGTCTCGAACGCCGGCGAGGCTAGAGGTTGCGCCCCAGGGCCTCGGCGGAGCCGGGTCGGCGAGGCTGGAGGTTGCACCCCAGGGGGTTCGGCCTCGGGGCCGGGTCATGAGGAGCGGTACGCGGACTTCTGCGCGAGCTTGCCGTCCTTGAAGCAGAAGCGGAAGACGTCCTCCGCACCGCTGCCCGCCGAATCGTCGGCTATCGCGTACCAGACGCACGTCGCCCCCGCAGGCTGAGCCGGCCCGCCCCCCTTGAGCGCGTCGGTGATGAAGTTGTCCCCCTCGGGCAACTTCGCGCGGACCTCGCTCTCGGCGTCGCCCGTCTTCACCGAGTCGTAGACCTGCCGGTCGACCATGCTCTCGTCTGCGGCGCCGACGAACGCGAAGATCCCGAAGCCGAGGAGCGCCAGGAGGCCGACTCCCAGTACCCCCGCCACCAGGCATCCGATCAGACACCCGTTCCGTCGCTCGGCCACGCCCGTTCCTTTCCTCGTACTCCTGCGGACGTCTCCGACTTTCGCAGGCGGGCCCGGCGCGGCGTGTTCTCGAAAGTCGCCGACCGGCGAAACGTTCGTCGTTCCCCGGGAAGGGCGGGGAGGAAGGGCGCGGGATCAGGCCTCGGCGAGCACCGCGCGGATCACGTGGCGGGCGTTGCGCGCCATCGCCGGGTTGCTGTTCCGGTAGTACGGCAGCGCGATCACCGCCTGGGAGAGGGTGCGCGCACGGCCCCGGGCCCAGGTCGCGTCGTCCACGCCGAGCGCCTCGCGGAAGACCTGCCGCGCTCCGGCCGGCAGCAGGTTCCATGCCGGGAAGAGGTCGCAGGCCGGATCGCCGACCCCCGCGCACCCGAAGTCGATCACCGCGGTCAGGCGGCCGGTCGCGCCGTCCACCAGCAGGTTGCCCGGCATCAGATCGGCGTGCAGCCACACCGGCGGCCCGTCCGGTTCCGGTGCCCGCATCGCGTCGTCCCACACCGCGGCCACCGCGTCGCAGTCGACGCCTTCCTCCGGGATCCCGCGCAGCGCCGCGATCCCCTCCCGGGTCCCGGCGTCCTGGAGGGCGAGAGGCCCGCCCCGGTGGGCCACCGGCGGGGTCGGCGCCCCGGTCCGGCGGCCGGGCCCGTCGGCGGCGGGCAGCGTGATGCTCCGCATCGCCGCCACGAACGCGGCCAGGTCCGCGGCCAGCAGTTCCGGTGCGGCGACCGCCCCCGCTTCGGGGTTCTCCCCGGCCAGCCATCCGTACACGGACCACGGCCACGGGAAACCCTCCGCCGGCTCCCCCGCCCCGAGCACCCGGGGTACGGCGGTCGGCAGCAGGGGCGCGAGGCGGGGCAGCCATTCCTGTTCCATCGCCACGTCACCGGCGCCGCCCTGCGCGAGGGGCAGCCGTACGGTCATGTCGTCGCCCAGCCGGTACACGGCGTTGACCGTGCCGCCGGACGGGAAGCGCTCGACCGGCAGCGCCGCCCACTGCGGGAAGCGCCCCGCGACCAGCCGCCGTACGAGGTCGTCGTCGAGGGTGTGGCCGGCCGCCCGGCCGCCGGGGTGCGCCGCCGTCTGCTCTGTGATCACGAGGGCCATCCGATAGGCCACCGCCCGCGTGCGTCAAACACATTTCCGGACGGGGACCGCCGGGAGCCCGGCGCTCGCCCCGCCCCCGCCGTCGCCCCGGTCTCAGCGCACCAGGTCGGAGGGGTCGGTGTTGGCTCCGCACAGCACGACCGCGGTGCGGGCGCCGAACGTGCCGGGCCCGGCGTCCAGGGCCGCGTACGCGGTGGCGGCGGCGTGTTCGACGGCGATCCGGTGGTCGTCCCAGAGCGACCGGCGGGCCCGGACGATCGCCTCGTCGGGGACGAGCACCGCGTCCACGTCCGGGTGCCGGGCCGCGGCGAGGGCGGTGGCGGAGACCCGGCGGGCGCCGAGCGCGTCGGCGGCGACGGAGTCCACGCTCACGTCGACGGGCCGGCCCGCCTCCAGCGCGGCGTGCAGGGCCCGGCAGCGCTCGGGTTCGACGGCCGCCACCCGGATCCCGTGCTCCCGGGCGGCGGTGGCGATCCCGGCGAACAGCCCGCCGCCGCCCACCGACACGACCACGGAGTCCAGCCCGGGCAGCCGGTCGCGGATCTCGTCGAGGAGGGTGCCCGCGCCGGCCGCGATCAGCGGGTGGTCGTAGGCGTGGCTGAGCAGGGCGCCGCTGCCCGCCGCGTACTCCTCGCAGGCGGCGACGGCCTCGGCGTACTCGCTGCCGCTGAGCCGGACGTCCGCCCCGTACGAGCGGAGCCGGGCCACCTTGACCGGCGGGGCGGTCTCGGGAAGGAAGACGGTGGCGGGCACGCCCTCCTCGCGGGCGGCCCAGGCGCAGGCGAGTCCGGCGTTGCCGCCGGAGGCGATGGTCACGCCGGCCGCGGGCAGGGTGCCGGCGGCGCGGTGCGCGGCGAGGAAGTTGCGGGCGCCGCGGGCCTTGAAGCTGCCGGTGTGCTGGAGGTACTCGAGCGCGAACCAGACGCCGGGGGCGGCCGGGGCGAGCGCGACGGGGCGGGTGCGTCCCTCGATACGGGCGGCGGCGGCCCGGATGTCCGAGGCGGTGAGCGGTACGGGCTGTTCCACGGAGATCTCCTGGTCGGTGGCGGTGCGGTCGCGGTGCGATGGCAGTGCGGTGAAGGGGACGGTGGCGGTGCGGTGGAGGAGGGGGCGGGCGGTCACCCGCCCGGCTGGTCGGACGGGCGGGTGACGCGGGGGATCACCCACCCGCGCGGGGCAACGCCGGGCCGTCGGGCCGGGCCGCTTCGATCAGGCCGTGCAGGGCCCCGCGGTACACCTCGTGGTCGGTGAGCGGGGGCAGCAGCTCGGCCAGGTGCCCGGTGAGTACGGGGAACTCGGCCGGGTCGAGGGCGGCGAGCGCCGTCCGCGAGGCGGCGGTGGCGCCCTGCGGGTCGCGGTGGTCGACGAACGCGGCGCAGCCGAGGGTGAGGAGGTACATCTGCCGGTACACGGCCATCGCGCGGCGCGGGGTCATGCCGGCGTCGAGGTTCGCGGCGAGGGCCGGTTCGACGAGCCGGGCGAGGAGGTTGCGGCCGAGCCAGGGGCGGCTGCCGCGCAGGGCCAGCAGCCCGGGGTGGGCGGTGAGCAGCCCGTACAGCGCGGTGAACCGCTGCGCCGTGCCGGTGGCCCAGTCGGTGCCGGGCGGCACGTCGGGCAGCCGGCCGGCGAGGTGGTCGGTGCACAGGTCGAGCAGCCCGGCGAGGTCGGTGCAGCGGCGCTGGACGGTGGCGTGCGAGACGCCGAGCCGGTCGGCGAGCGCGCGGAAGCTGAGGGCGGCGGGGCCCTCCTCGTCGATCAGACGCAGGGCGGCCGCGGCGACGGCCTCGGGGGTCGCGCGGTCCAGAGCGGGGGAAGTCCTGGGCATGTGATACAGCGTATCTTACGTCGTATCGCACGACGGGTGGCGATCTCCGGCGGGATCGCCCCGGACCGCGGCCCCGCCACCGCCCGGCGGCCGCACACCGCACGCGGCATCGGCGCCGGCCCCGGCCGCACCGCGAGCCCCCCGACCGCACCCGGGTCCGCACCACGACACCCGCACCGGCCCACCCGGCGGGCACCGCCGGCACCACCCGCACCCCGTCCGCGAGCCGCCGCGCCCACCCCGCCCGCCACCTCCCCCACCCCCTCCCCGGCACCCTGACGAATGATCAGGTTTGCCAAAGATTCCTCCGCCATGCACCCGATTGCAGTCATATGGAGGTGCATCAGGGCTTTTCGATGGGCATATGTTCATTCTGACGCAGCGTCACCGCTGCCCCGCACAGCACGACAGACCGTCAGCACGCCCCCCCAAGTCGAGGAGCCTCCGTGCCGTCACGCCTGCGTGCGCTCCGCAGCTGTCTCACGGCTGCCGCACTGCTCGCCCTGTCATCGGCCAACCCCCCGGCGGTGGCCGAATCCCTGACCGCCACCCCTCCCCCCACCTCCGTCCGGCCCGGCTCCGTGCCGCCCACCGCCGCGCCCCCGGCGGCCGGCCCGGCCACGGTCCCGGCGGACGCCGCACTCGCGCCGACCCCGCCCATGGGCTGGAACAACTGGGCGCACTACATGTGCGACTTCGACGAACAGACCGTCGTGGCCAACGCGGACGCCCTCGTGCGCACCGGGCTGGCCGCGAAGGGCTACGACACGGTGACCATCGACGACTGCTGGCTGACGCGCAGCCGGGACGCCGCCGGCAACCTGGTCGCCGATCCGGTGCGGTTCCCGCACGGCCTGGCCTGGCTGGGCCGGTATCTGCACGGCAAGGGCCTCAAGTTCGGGATGTACCAGGACGCCGGCGCCCTGACCTGCGAGAAGTTCCCGGGCAGCGGGAGGCCGCAGGGCGGCGGGGCCGACCATTTCGCGCAGGACGCGCGGCTGTTCGCGTCCTGGGGCGTCGACTACCTGAAGATGGACGGCTGCAACATGTGGGTCGCCCCCGGCCAGACCAAGGAGGAGGCCTACCGGCAGGCGTACACGGCGGCGGCCCGCGGCCTGCGCGAGAGCGGTCGCGACATCGTGCTGTCCGCGTCCGCGCCGGCCTACTTCCAGCAGGGCGAATGGGGTTCACCGGCCTGGTTCTCGGTGCTCGGCTGGGTCGGCGGCACGGCCCAGCTGTGGCGCGAGGGCAAGGACGTACAGGTGTACCAGCCGGGCGCGCCCGGCACCTCTCGGTGGTCCTCGGTGACCGGCAACTACGGCTACAACCGCTGGCTGGGCCGGTACGCGGGCCCCGGCGGCTGGAACGACCCCGACTTCCTGCTCGCGGGGGCGCCGGGGCTGACCGCCGAGGAGAGCCGTACCCAGGTCGCCCTGTGGGCGATGATGGCCGCCCCGCTCATCCTGTCGTCGGACGTCGGCGCGCTCAGCGCGGCCGGGCTGGCCGCGCTCGGCAACACCGCCCTGATCGCGGTGGACCAGGATCCGCTCGGCCGGCAGGCCGCCGTGGTCGCCACCGACGGCAGTACGGACGTACTGGCCCGCCCGCTGGCCGGCGGCGACCGGGCGGTGGCCGTGCTCAACCGCACCGGCACGGCCCGGCGGGCCGTCGTGCAGCTCGCCGACATCGGGCTGCCGTCCTGCCGGGTGACGGCCCGCAACCTGTGGACCGGGGCCGCGGCCGACACCTCCGGCCCGCTCACCGCGGCCGTCCCGGCGCACGGCACCGCGATCTGGCGGCTCACCCCGCACGACTGCGCCGCGGCGGTCCCCACCGGCCAGCTCACCGGCAACGGCGCGCGCTGCGCCGACGGTGAGCACGACGCGCGCGCCGGAGCGGTACTTCTCAGCGCCTGCACGGGCGGCGCCGACCAGCGCTGGAGCGCCGCCGCCGACGGCACGCTGCGGCTGTCCGGCCGCTGCCTGACCGCCGCCGGCGCGGGCACGGCGGCGACCGTGTCCCTGGCCGCCTGCGACCCCGGCCGGCTGCCCGGCCAGCGCTGGCGGTGGCGGGCCGACCGGACGCTCACCGAGGCGGGCTCCGGACTGTGCCTGGACGCGCCGGCCGCCGTCACCGAACGGCTGCGGGCCCGCCCCTGCGGCGCCCACCTCGTCAACCAGGCCTGGGCGCTGCCCGTCTGACCCCACGGCACGTCCCCGGACACGGCAGCTCCTTGCCGCCTCAGTGCGTCACGCCGCGGTGCACCGTCCGACGGCCCCGCCGACCGTACGATCCGAGCGACCGCACGACGGCGGGACCCAGGACGGTGAGCGACGTGACGCATCCGGAAATGGACGACGGTTCGGGGCAGCGGGCCCGGCGCACGTGGTTCGGCGCGCTGAGCGGGCTGATCGCCGGGTTCGCCGGGCTGTGCCTGGCCGAGCTCGCGTCGGCCGTGGTCCGGCCGCAGTCCGGCCCGGTCACGGCCGTCGGCGGCGCGGTCATCGATGCGACGCCGACGGTGGTCAAGGAGTGGGCGGTGCAGGTCTTCGGCACCGCCGACAAGCTGGTCCTGCAACTGGGCATCCTCGTGCTGCTCGCCGCCTTCGCGGCGGCGGCCGGGGTGCTCGCGGTCCGGCGCCCGCCGGCGGGCGTCCTGACGGCTTTGCTGTTCGGACTGTTCGGCGCCGTCGCGGCCGTGGGGCGGCCCGAGGGCCGGGCGGCGGACGCGGTGCCGTCGGCGGTGGCGGGCCTGACCGCCGCCGCGGTGCTGTACCTGCTGGCCGTACGGGTGCGCGCCGGGTACACCGGGCCCGGGTCGGCGCCGGACCGGCGCAGGTTCATCCACGTGGCCGCCGGCACCGTCGTGTTGTCCGGCCTGGCGGGGCTGGTCGGCCGGCAGGTGAACGCGTCGGGTGCGGCCGAGGCGGAGGCCGACCGCTCGGCGCTGCGGCTGCCGCCGCCGGCCTCCCCGGCCGAGCCGGTGCCGCCCGGCGCGGACCTGCGGATCCGGCAGCTGAGCCCTTTCATCACGCCCAACCGGGACTTCTACCGCGTCGACACCGCGCTGGTGGTGCCGAAGACCCGGGCATCGGACTGGTCGCTGACCCTCCACGGGGAGGGTGTGGCGCGGCCGCTGACGCTCGACTACGACGCGCTGCTGCGCCGCGAACTGATCGAGCGGGACATCACCCTCGCCTGCGTGTCGAACGAGGTGGGCGGGCCGTACGTGGGCAACGCCCGGTGGCTCGGGGTACGGCTGGCGGACCTGCTGCGGGAGGCCGGGGTGCGGCCCCCTTCGCAGGGCGGGCCGGCGGACCAGCTGGTGGCCCGGTCGGTCGACGGGATGACGCTGGGCACGCCGGTCGAGACGGTCATGGACGGTCGGGACGCGCTGCTGGCGGTGGGCATGAACGGCGAGCCGCTGCCCTTCGCGCACGGCTTCCCGGTCCGGATGGTCGTACCGGGCCTGTACGGGTACGTGTCGGCCTGCAAGTGGCTCAGGGAGCTGCGGCTGACCACCTTCGAGGCGTACGACGCGTACTGGGTGAAGCGGTCCTGGGCGGCGCGGGCGCCGGTGAAGACGCAGTCGCGCATCGACACTCCGCGCTCCTTCGCCAAGCCGAAGGCCGGCCGGGTCGCCGTGGCCGGGGTGGCGTGGGCGCAGCACCGCGGGATCTCGAAGGTGGAGGTGCGGGTGGACGGCGGCGCGTGGCGGGAGGCGCGGCTGGCGGCGGCGGACACGGTGGACACCTGGCGGCAGTGGGTGTGGGAGTGGGAGGCGGCCGAGGGCCGGCACGAGCTGCAGGTCCGGGCGACGGACGGGACGGGGCGGACCCAGACGGGCAGGCGCGCCGGGACCGTCCCGGACGGGGCGACCGGCTGGCACACGGTGGTGGTGAACGTGTCCTGAGTCGGGCCCGCACAAGACCTATCCATCACCTGTCACATGTGAAATATTACCTGCGCTCCGTCCCGTTCGGAAAGGACACGTACGTTGCGCAGACTCATCGCGGCAGGCGCGGCGATATCCATCGCCCTGCTGACCGCTCCCGCGCTCGCCGCACCCCAGGCCGCCCCCGGCCCGCAGGCCCCCGCGGCCGCCAAGCCCTCCTCCGTCGAGGCGCCGCCGCCCGCACCCCAGGAGCTCCAGCGCCAGGCGCTGCGCCGGCAGGCACTGGAGCAGGTGGCCGCCGGCCGGCTGAAGACCGGCACGAAGGGCGTCCTCCCGCAGCGGGTGCAGGTGGGCAAGCGGTACGTCGAACTCGCGCAGGAGCGCAAGGACAAGGTGTTCGTGATCCTTGCCGAGTTCGGCGACCAGGTGGACAACACCACCGAGTTCGAGGGGAAGCCGCGCTTCGGCGGCACGCCGGGCCCGCGCCACAACACCATCGGCAAGCCCCCGAAGGCCGACAACCACACGGTGTGGCGCAAGGACTTCGACCGCTCTTACTACCAGCGGCAGTTCTTCTCCGCCGAGCCGGGCGCGGTGAGCCTGCGCAACTACTACCGGACGCAGTCCTCCGGCCGTTACGACATGGACGGCCAGGTCACCGACTGGGTGCGGCTGCCGTGGAACGAGGCCCGGTACGGGACGGACAACTGCTCCGAGTCGGGCCAGTGCCGCACCAACTGGGACCTCGTGCGCGACGCGAGCAACGCCTGGTACCACGGCGAGCGGGCCAAGGGCCGCAGCGCGGCCGACATCAAGGCCGAGCTCGCCGAGTACGACGTGTGGGACCGCTACGACGCGGACCGCGACGGCAACTTCAACGAGCCCGACGGGTACCTCGACCACCTGATGGTCGTGCACGCGGGCAAGGACCAGACCTGGGGCGGCGGCACGCAGGGCAAGGACGCCGTGTGGGCGCACCGCTGGTTCGCGTACTGGAACCAGGCGGGCACGGCCGGGCCCGAGGGCAACAAGGCGGGCGGCACCCCGGTCGGCGACACCGGCATCTGGGCGGGCGACTACCTGACCGGCGGCGAGAACAGCGGAGTCGGCCTGTTCGCCCACGAGTTCGGGCACGACCTGGGCCTGCCGGACATGTACAGCTCGGACGGCGACAACAGCGTGAACTTCTGGTCGCTGATGTCGTCCGGGTCGTACCTCGCCAAGGGCCGCAACACCACCGGTGACTTCCCCGCCGACCTCGACGCGTGGAGCAAGCTCCAGCTGGGCTGGCTGGAGTACACGGAGGCCGACGCGGGCCGCAAGACCCGCGCGGTGCTGGGCGTTTCGGGCTACAACACCGAGGACCCGCAGGCCCTGCTGGTGCACCTGCCGCCGTCCGTCACCACCACCGACCTGACCGACCCGTTCGAGGGCGGCAGCCAGTGGTGGAGCGGCACCGGCGACTTCATGGACAACACGCTGAGCCGGACCGTCGACCTGACGGGCACCACCGCGGCCGACGGCGCCCGGCTGGACGCACGGGTCTGGTACGACATCGAGCAGGACTTCGACTACCTGACCGTTGAGTCCTCCGCGGACGGCGGCCGTACGTGGTCGGCGCTGCCGGGCACGGTGGCCGGCGCGCCGATCCCCCCGAAGGGCGTCACCGGCACCTCGACCGGCTGGGCCGAACTCTCCGTCCCGCTGGACCGGTTCGCCGGCACCTCGGTGCAGCTGCGACTGCGGGTGACCTCCGACAGCAACACCCACGGCAAGGGCGTCACCTTCGACGCGCTGCGCATCTCCGCGGCCGGCCGCGACCTGCTGCGGGACGGTGCCGAGCAGGGCGCCAACGGCTGGACCGCAGTCAAGTGGTCGCGCACCGAGGGTCGTACGGGCAAGGCCGAGCACCCGCGCGCCTACCTCGTCGAGAACCGCAGGTACGTGGGCTACGGCTCGTACCTGAAGACCGGCCCGTACAACTTCGGCTGGGGTTCGGACCCGGTCCGCAAGGACACCGTGGAGTTCTACCCGTACCAGCAGGGTGTGCTGGTGTGGCTCTGGGACACCGCGTACAGCGACAACACCACGAAGGCGCACCCCGGTTCGGGCATGCTGCTGCCGGTGGACGCGCGGCCGCAGGCCCTGCGGTACACGGACGGGACCGCGCTCAACGCGCGGGCGCAGACCTTCGACGCCACCTTCTCGCTGCGCCCCAGCGACGAACTGGTCATGCACCGCAACGGTGTTCCGGTGCTGATACCGGAGCAGCCGGGCGTGCCCGCCTTCGACGACCGCACCGGCGTCTACTGGACCCCCGAGCTGCCGCAGGTCGGCGTGAAGGTCCCGAACACGGGCACCAGGATCACCGTGGTCAAGGAGGCCGCGGGCGGCCGCGTCACGACCGTCCAGGTCAGCCCGTCGAAGTGACGGCGGCCGGGTGAACCCGGCCCGGTAGTGCGTGCGTACGGATTCGGATCCGGCGGGCGGGGTGGGGGTGCGGCTGCGCCCCCACCCCGCCCGCCGGCGCGTCAGGGGCGCAGCCGGACCGGGAGGACTTCCACGCTGTTGCCGATGTAACTGGGCTGGTAGGGGAGTTCGGCCTCGGGGTGGGCGAGGTCCAGGTCGGGGAAGCGGGCGAACAGCCGCTCCAGGGCGATGGTGGCCTCCATCCTGGCCAGCGGGGCGCCCAGGCAGTAGTGCGCGCCGTGCCCGAAGGACAGGTTGCGGGCGGCGCCCGGCCGGGTCACGTCGAAGCGGTCGGCGTCGTCGCCGTACGCTTCGGGGTCGCGGCCGGCCGCCGTGTACCCGGCGAGCACGGGCGTGCCCCGCGCGATGACGGCGCCGCCGACGGTGATGTCACGGGTGGGGTAGCGGAACGGGAACCAGCTGACCGGGCCGTCCCAGCGGAGGGTCTCGTCCACGACGTCGGACCAGGTCGCCTTGCCCGACCGGACGAGTTCCAGCTGGTCCCGGTGGGCGCACAGGGCGCGGACCGCGTTGGTGATCAGGTTGAGGGTGGTCTCGTGGCCGGCGACGAGCATCAGCCGCATGGTGCCGATGAGTTCGGCCTCGCTGAGCCGGTCACCTTCGGCCTCGCGGGCGGCGATCAGCGCGCTGGTGAGGTCGTCCCCGGGATCCGCCCGGCGGGCGGCGGCGATGGCGCCCATCAGCTGGACGAGTTCCAGTACGGCGGCCATCGCCTCGGCCGGGGTGGTGTCGGTGGCGATGATGACCTTGTGGGACAACTCGTGCAGCCGGCCGCGGTGTTCGTGGTCGACGCCGAGCAGTTCGCAGATCACGCTCATCGGCAGCGGCAGGGCGAAGTGCCGGCGCAGGTCGGCGGCGCCGTCGGGGGACGCGGCGGCCGCCGCGTCGAGGTCGTCGAGGAGGGTCGCGGCGAGCTCCTCGATCCGGGGCCGCAGCTGCTCCACGCGGCGGGCGGTGAAGGCCGTGCTGACGAGGGAGCGCAGTCGGCGGTGGTCGGCGTCGTCGGAGGTGTGCATGCCCTGCGCGTTGGCGAAGGCCCGCAGCGGCCAGTCGGCGGGTATCCGGCCCTCCTGAAGGGCCGCGAAGTGCCGGGCGTCCTTGGCCACATCGGGATGGGCGAGGAACTCCCTGAGCGCCTCGTGGCCGAGTACGAGGGCGCCCGGCACCTCACCGGGCAGTACCACCTGGGCGACCGGCCCGGCGGCGCGCAGCCGGGCGTTGAGGGCGTGCGGGCAGCCGCCGGCCGGATCGATGCGGTGCGGCGGGGCCGGCGTGGTCACGGTTTCTTCGTTCACTCGCACAACAGTGCGGCCTGGCGGGCGGGTTGTTCAAGCCCGTACCGCTGCCCGTCCCGCTGCCCAGCCCCGTGTCCCGTCCCCCCGCCCCGTCGCGGTGGTCCCGCGGGGCGGCTCCGGGTCGAACTCCGGTCGCGTACAGGGAAAACCGCTTCGCGGCGCCCGGCGGCGGACATCATCGTGGACGGAAGGCCACGGGGCGCGCGCGGGGCACGGCACGGCAGTCGGTCGGATCGGTCGGGTCGGTCGGTCGGGTCGGTCGGCGGACGGCAGCGGAGGGGTGCATGGCGGACACGGAGCAGGGCGGCCGGGCGGGTCTCGTCGCATGGCTGGGACACGCGTGGCAGCGGTGCCGGGAGCTGATGCCGCCGGACGGCGGCCGCTCCCCCGACCCCGAGGGGTTCGACGCGGCCATCGGCGAACTGGAGCAGCTGGAGCGGCTGCTCGCCGACGACGAGGAGTGGGGCCGCCGGACGGCGGCCCGGCTGGGCATGGTCCTGGCCGTCCGGTACGCGGCCGGCGGCCCGCCACAGGACCGGGCGCGGGCCGCGGAACTGCTGCGCCGCAGCCGCGCGGCCGGGCCGGGTGCCCCACTGCCCGCCGACGAACGGCAGGCAGCCGCCCTGATGCTGATGACCGTGGTGTTCCCGGTCAACCCGACCGGCCTGGACCCGCAGGGCCGCAAGTCCGACGTGTCCGACGTGCTGAGCTGGCTGGCGCGCAACCCGGAGGCCGCGAAGGCCTGCGAGGAGGAGGTGCAGGCCCTGGCCGCCGAGGTGAAGTCCGCACCGCTGCCCGATGTGCTGGGCAGCCCCGCGCGGCTCTTCCTGGAGTCGCTGGACGACAGCGACCCCACGGCACGCATGACGCAGGCCCTGGACGCGATGCCGCACTCGAACCCGAACGTCGCGGAGCTCCGCACCATGCTGCACCTGGTGTCCGAGCTGGGCAAGGCGCCCCGGAAGGACCGGACCGGCGACGACCCGGACGTCGTCCGGCGAGACTCCGAACTCGCCGAGATCGGCTCCCAGGCGATGCTGCCGGCCATGCTCGACCTCCTGGAGGCCTCCCGGGCCGGCGATCCCGCCCGCCTCGAACGGGCACTCCTCGTCGTACGGGAGGCGCACGCCCGGATGCCGCCGGACCATCCGCTGGCCCGGATCCTGTCCGCCGTCGCCGGCCCGCTGCTGCACATGGCCGGCATGGTCGGCGGCAGCCACCAGGACGCGGCGGCCGGCGGCGAGCTGATCGCCCGGCTGGCGCAGCTCATCGCCTCCGATCCGACCGGCGAACTCGCACCGATGGGCCTGGCCCTCAAGGTGATGCTGCTCGGACTGCGGATCGAAGCGGCGCGGCATTCCGGTGATCCCGGCACGCTGGACGAGGTCATCGACGAGCTGCACGAGCTGGAGGCGGTGACGCCCGCCGGCCACGACCAGCACGTCCAGACACGGCTGTTCCTGGGCGTCGCCTACGGCCAGCGCGGCCTCGGCCGGAACGACCGGGCCGACCTGCTGCGCGCCGCCCAGTACCTCGAACACACGCCTGAGCTCCCGGCGTTCGCCTTCGGACTGACCGGAGACCTACCCGCCCGGCTGGCCGAGATCGGCCGGCTCACCCGCGCGGCGCTCGACGGCGACCCCCAGCAGGCCGCGCCGATCACCGAGCCCGGACCCGACGCCCCGCTCCGGGAACGGTGGGGCGCGGCGAGCGCCCTGCACCTGCGGTGGGGCCTGTTCAAGGACCCCGCCGACCTCGACCGGACCATCGACCAGCTCATGCTGTTCCGCGCGGGCCTGCGGGACGGCCTCGGCGTGCCCTTCGCCCCGGCCGCCCTCGACATCCTCGCGCAGAGCCTGCGGGAGCGGTCGGCGGCCACCGGGAGCGACGCCGACGCGAGCACGGCGACCGAGGTCGCCCGCGAGGCGCTCCGGCACCTCGGCGCCACCGTCGCCCTCCAACTCGGCGCGGAGCACGGCCTCCTGGCCGCCCGGTCCGGCGCCGAGTACGCCGTACGGGCCGCCCGCTGGGCCGCCGGCCGCGGACAGGTCGAGGAAGCCGTCGACGCCCTCGAACTCGGGCGGGCGCTCGTCCTCCGGGCCGCCTCCGCCGCCGCTTCCGTACCCGAGCAGCTCGCCGCGCTCGGCCACGAGGAGCTGGCGGCCGCCTGGCGGGAGAGCGGCGGGGCGCAGCCCGGGGACACGGACGAGCTGCCCCGGGAGCTGCCCAGCCGGCTGCGCCGCGAGGCGCTGGAGGCCCTCGGCTACCGGGACGCCGACGGCGGCCTGTTCACGACGCCGACGGTCGGGCAGCTCACGGCCGGGCTCGCGGACTGCGGGGCGGACGCGCTGGTCTACCTGATCGCCGGGGAGGGCGCGGAGCCGGGGCAGGCCCTGGTGATCGGACCGGAGACGGGGACCGCGGCGATCGCCCTGCCGCTGCTCTCGGGCCCCGGCCGGCGGCCCCTCGACACGTACCTCGACGCCGCCGCCGACCGTGACCCGGACGATCCGGACCGGCGGGCCGAGGCCGTCTGGGAGGAGGCGCTGTCGGAGCTGTGCGACTGGGCGTTCCCGGCCGCCCTGTCCCCGGTGCTGGCCCTGGTCAACTCTCGGATCGCGGCCCGTCCCGACCGCCGCGACCGGCCGGGGCCGATGCGGCTGGTGCTGGTGGCGTGCGGCCGGCTGGGGGTCGTGCCGTGGCACGCGGCGCGGCTGCCGCGGACCATGCCGTTCTCCTACGCCTGCCAGGTCCTGGCCGTCAGTTACGCGGCCTCCGGGGGCCAGTTCCTGCGTGCGGCCGCCCGGGACCGGCGCGCGCCGGGCGAGGCGCCGGTGCTCGTCGCGGATCCGCGGATGGAGCTGACGCGCGCCGAGCAGGAGGTCACCTGGCTGCGCGAGGCCTGCTACCCGCGGGCCCGGCTGCTCGGCGACTTCTACGAGCCGTCCGTACGCCCCGAAGGACCCGGTACGCCCGACGAGGTGCTGGCGGCGCTGCGCGGCCCGCTGTCGCTGCTGCACGTGGCCTCGCACGGGTCGGCCGGGATCCGGCCGACGGTGTCGGCGCTGCACCTCGCGCTGCCCGACGGCCGCGAACCGGGCATGGGGGACGAAGACTTCGGCGGCGGGAGGGACGGCGGCGCCGGGTCCGGAGGAGGCAGGTCCGGCGGCGGGTCCGGCGGCGGGCACGATGCCGGGATGCTGACCGTGACGCGGCTGCTCGACGGCGGGGGGCCGGAGGACGGGCCCGCCGCGCCCGACGGACCGCTGGTGGTGCTCAGTGCCTGCGAGACCGACCTGAGCACCCGCGACCACGACGAGGCCCTCACCCTCGCCACCGCGTTCGTCGCCAACGGGGCTCGGGACGTGGTGGGTTCGCGGTGGACCACCCGGGACAGCGCGTCCGCGCTGATGATGGCGGTGTTCCACCACCACGTGGCGGTCGAGGGGCGCAGCCCGGCCGACGCCCTGCGGGAGGCACAGCTGTGGATGCTCGACCCCGGCCGCCGCGACCCCGGCACACTGGACGGCGAACTGCTGCGCGAGGCGACACGTCAGGATCTCGACCGGCTGCCCTCCTGGGCGGCGTTCATCCACCAGGGAAACCCCGGCTGTTGAAAGGAGCGGCATGAGCGCCGAGCGAAAGCTTGAGCGGCTGATCGCGGAACACCGCGACAGCATCCGCGCGAGCCTGGACGCCGAGCAGTTCGCGGTGCTGTTGGAGCGGCTGCGCGCACTGGCCGCGAGCGGGCCCGAGACCCGGAGCAGGCGGCGCGCCCTGCAGGGGGTGCGCCTGGCCCTGCTCCCGCTGCCGCTCGACCATCCGGTGCGGCTGGCGCTTGACTCCGTACGGGGCGCGGCGGTGCTCGACGATCCGTCCGACGTGCTGGACGCCCGGGTGCTGCTGGCGCTCCTCACGCCGGCCGACGTACCGGTGGCCGCGGAGACCGCCGCCGTGGTGGCGGGGGCGCAGCGGCGGCTGCTCGCGGCGCCGTCGCTGTCGTCGGCGCAGGCCCGGGAGCGGTGCGGCGGGGAGTTGCCGGCGCACGAACTGATCCGGCTCGACGACCCCGAACGGGGGCCCCGCTACCCGGTGTTCCAGTTCCAGTCCGGCACCGGAGGTCCGGTCCCGGTGGTCCGGGAGGTCAACCGGCTGCTGATGGCCGAGGTCGATCCGTGGGGGGCGGCGCACTGGTGGCTGTCCGGGAACAGCTGGCTGGAGGGCACGCCGGCCGAGTTGCTGGGGCGGCTGCCCGACGCGCGGCTCGCCGGGGCGGCCCGCGCGCTGGTGGAGGGGGAGCTGTGATCGGCGACATCGCGCCCGACGCGTACCGCATGCAGCCCAACTCGCTGCTGCTGCCGGCCGGCACGGAGCTGTGGCGGGTGCACGGCAGCGGCCGGGCCGCCGACGTGTTCAACCCGCGGGTCGCGGACCCCCACTTCGGGGGCAGCCGCTTCGACAGCACGGCCCAGGACCCGTACCCCTTCCTGTACACGGCACTGGATCCGGCCACCGCACTCGCCGAAACACTACTGCGCTCGACGGAGTTCGACCCCGGCACGGCGATGCGGCTGATCCCGTACGCGGCGGTGCGCGGCCGGTCGCTGAGCATGCTGCGGACCCGCTGCGACCTGCGCCTGATCTCTCTGGTCTCGGAGGAGGACCTGGCCGCCGTGTGCCAGGACTCGTGGCTGCTGGAGGCCGAGGGCGACGGCCGGTACGCCAAGACCCGGCGCTGGGCGAGCGAGCTGCGGGCGCAGGACAGCGGGGCGATGGGCCTGGTGTGGCAGTCCCGGCGGCACCGGCCACGGCTCGCGAACGTGCTGTTCGGGGACCGGTTCGCCGGCGGTGAGGCGGGGCCGGACACGGGCCCCGGCCGGGACGCGGGCGAGGGTGGGGACGCGGGCGGGAGCAGGGACAGGAACGGGGGCGGCGGCGGGGACAGCAACGGGAGCGGCGGGGCGGCTGTCGGTGACACGGGGCGCTTCCGGGGCGGGAAGCCTCCGGAGCCGGTGCCCTCGGCCGGGATCCCGGAGCTGGGCTCCCCGTCCGGGATCGAGGAGCTGAACCGGCTCCTCGCGCCGCTGCGGGCGGCCGTCGTGTCCCCGTGGACGTCGCCCTGACCGTCGCCTCGCATTCCCCTCCGCCTTCTCCTCCGCCTTCCCGGTCGCCTTCGCGTTCGCGCCGACTCGACGGCGGCGGGCGGTAGTCCTCCTTGTATGTCCACGGCCGCTGGTGAAACAGTGGCCACCATGTCACCGGTTGTTGAACACAGCGTGATCCTGGGTGAGTTGAAGGAGTTACGGCGCTCCGGGCTGGTACGGCTGCGCAGCCTCGGACTGCCCGAACTGCGGGGGATCGTGGCGGAACTGCCGGACGGCTCGGTCGAGGGTCTGATCCGGGCCGCCGTGGGCCGGCTGGACCAGGGCAGCCTGCGCACGGCTGCCGAGTACACGCTGGGCCTCGCGCCGGGCACCCGGGACTGGCCCGGGGCCGACCGCCGCAAGCGGGCCGCCGAGGTGTACGGGGTGAGCGTCGAGCGGTTCCGCAAGGACCACGAGCTGATGGTGCTCGGCGAGGTCGCCGAGGAGATCGGCAGGGTGGCCCGCGCCGCGGCCCGCGCCCGGGCCGCACGGGCCGCCGGGTCCGGCCCGGCAGTCGCCGTCGGGGCCGCCGGGTCGGGGACGGCGCCCGGGACCTCCGCCGGGGCGGGCACCGGAGCCTGGACCGGTGCCGGATCCGGCACCGGCACCGCCGGCAGGCCCGGGACCGCGGCCGGGTCCGAGCCCTGGAGCGCGACCGGTCCCGGCGCCGGAGCGCCTGGCGGCGTCGGCAGCGCGTCCCGCGGCGGGGCGGTCGGCGGAGCCGCCGGCGGGCACGCGCCCGGGCACCGGGTGGTGACCGTGCGGGCGGGCCGGCGCGAGGTGGCGCTGACCGTGCACGCGCACCCGGTCGACCTGCTGCGCGACGTCGACGTGGTCGTCTCTCCCGTGAACACCTACCTCGCGCTGCCCGAGCCGTACAAGTCCTCGGTCTCGGCCTCGCTGCGCCGGGCGGCGGCGGTCCGCGGGGTGACCGGCGACGTACGCGACGACCCGCTCCACGACGAGCTGCGCACGTGGGCGGCGCGGTACGACACCTCGGGCCGGCCGGTGCTGCCCGGCACGGTCGCCTCGACCGGTTCCGGCGCGCTCGCCGCGCAGGGCATCCGCCGGATCTACCACGCCGCGATCGCCGTACCGCGGGCCGGCACCAACGACTACGACGTCCTGCCCGACGACATCACCCGCGCAGCGGACCGGGTGTTCGGGCTGCTCGCCGACGAGCACGACCGCTTCGACCCGCCGCTGCGGTCGGTGTGCTTCCCGCTGCTGGGCTCCGGCCGCGGCGGGCTCCCGTACGCGACCAGCGCGAGCGCGCTGTGGGCGGCCGTCGAGGCGGAACTCGCCCGGGGAGCCGACTGGGAGGTGCACCTGCTGGTGCGCGGCACGGAGGCCTTCGGCGACCTGCTGGACCGGCTGCCCGGGATCCGACCCGACGGCGACCCGTCGCCGCCCGGCGCGTCCGGTTGAGTGGAAGTACCGGACCGTTCAGCGGATTTCCGTGACGGTGTACCCCCTGGGCGGTCCGGGCCGCGCCGCGGGCACAGGGGGCCCGCGGCGCGGGCCGGGGCCGGCGTCCGGCGCCGCCGGCAGGGGCGGGAACGAGTCGACGAGGCGTACCACACAAAAAGCTGACGGGGGTCATCTGTGGTGTCATATGCGGGCCGGGACGTGGCGCGGTGGGCCGACGGGGCCGAGGGGCGGGTCGTGACCTGGCCGGATCCCGAGGCGTACGTACTGGTCGAGGGGGTGCTCCTGCGCATGTCCGTCGACGCCCCGGGCCCGCTCCCGCCCGGCACCGGCGTACGGGTCCGCTGGGACGCGCGGGCCGACCTGCTCCGCGCGTACGGCACCGGGTCGGGCGACGCATGAGCGAGGGGGCCGCCGAGGGAACGGACCCGGGCGCGGGCGGCGGGTGGGGGCTGTCGGACGGCTGGGAGGAGCGCCAGCCCGTGGTGCTGCTGCTGGACACGTCCGCCTCGATGGGTCGGCCCGCGGACCGCCCGCGGATCGACGCGCTCAGCACGGCGCTGGCCCGCTGGTTCGAGGAGGTGCGGGCCGAACCGCGGCTGCGCTCACGGGTCGAGGTGTGCCTGCTCTCCTTCGATTCTGCGGTGCGGGTCTTCGACCCGGTGCGCGGGGAGCTCGTCGCGCTCCACGAGGCGGTCGCAGAAAGGCTGTTCGTGCCGGTGGAGCAGATGCGGCCGCCACGGCTGGAGGCGTCCGGGCTGACCCGGATGACGGTGGCGGTGGAGGCCGCCCTCGACCTGGCGGCGGCCCGCTACCGGACCTTGCAGCGGCAACGGACCCAGGTGCGGCGGCCGTTCCTGTGGGTGCTGACGGACGGGGCGCCCAGCGACGCGGACGGGCGGCCGCTGGACGCGCCGGCGCTGGCCGGTACGGCGCTCCGGATCCGGCAGGCCGAGGAGCGCGGCGCGTGCGTGTTCCAGGCGATCGGGGTGCAGGGGGCGAACCTGCCGCTGCTGCGCGTGCTGGCGCCGAAGGCGGCGCTGATGCTCGACGAACTCGACTTCGGGGAGATCCTCGACGTGCTCTTCCAGAGCTCCGACCGGGTGGGCGCCGTGCAGGACGTCGACGAGATCCACCGGGAGACGCGGCGCATCGCCGAACGGCGCCGCTGCCGCAAGGCGTTGGAGGAGGAGCTGTGATCGTCGCCGGGGCGGCGGTCCAGGGATCCGGCCACCTCGCCGCGGGGCGGGGCTGCCAGGACGCGTTCAAGGCCGTGGACCTGGGTGGGGCGGTGGTACTGGCGGTGGCCGACGGGGTCGGCAGCCGCGACCGCAGTGCCCTCGGCGCGCACCTCGCCGTGGACACGGCCTGCCGGCTGCTGGCCGTGGACCTGCCGGACGCGGCGGCGGGTCCGGCCGCGTGGACGGAGTGGATCTCCACACGCGGGTCGGCCGTCGTGGACACCTGGCGGCGCTCCGTCCGGGCCGTACTGCTGGCCGGCGGGTCCGCGGGCGACGCGGCCGGCCGGTCCGAGGGCGAGGCGTCAGGCGGGTCCGGTGGCTGCGCGTCCGGCTGGTCCGGGGAGCGCACCTCCGGCGGTGCCGGGGGAAGTGGTGGGCGGGGCCGTGGCGTTGGTGGGCACGAAGGCGCCGGCCCGGATGAAAACGACTTGGACCACGGGGAGTTGGCGGCTGGGGTAGCCGCTGCCGTGGTCCGGCCGCCGTGGGCGGCCTTCCTGTCCATCGGGGACTGCTTCGGCGTCGCGCTGACCCGCGCGCCCGGAGCGGCCGCGCCACCCGAGCGCTGCCACTTGGTGCTGCCGCCCTCGATGCCGGGAGACCCGGCGCCCGCGTACCTCAACTCCCCGACCGCGCCGCTGCGTCTGCGCACGTTCACGCTGTGGGACGCCGAGCTGAGCGGGGTGGTCCTCGCCACCGACGGGTGCGCCGCCGTGGCGCTCGACCACCCGCGGGCGCGTGGACTGCCCGCCGCCGCGGGCCCGTTGCCCTCCGGCCGGTTCTTCCGCGGCCTGGCCGACGCCCTGCGCGGCAACGACGGCGACGCCACACCCCTGCGGGACCTGCTCGCCGGACCCGCGGCGGCCCGTACCGGCGACGACCTGACCGTGGTGTGCGCACTGCTGGAGACGGGAAGGGGGGCGCGGGGATGGGGCGGGGTCTGACCGTGGTGTCCGGCAGCGGGCACGAGTTCCGGCTGACCGAGCGGATCGGCAGCGGCGCGGAGGGCCTGGTGTACGCGGTCGACGACGCGCGGGCGCTGGTCGCCAAGCTGGTTCCCGATCCGGCCGATCCGGCCGCGTACCGGCGCCGGCTGGCCCGACTGGTGCGCCAGCGCCGGGAGCCCCGTACCGTACGGCTGCTCGGTGGCGGCCCGCCGCGGCTGGCGTGGCCGCTGGTGGCGGTCCGTACGGCGCGGCCCGCGCACGCTCCGGTCGACGGGTACCTGATGCCCGACATGCGGCGCGGCTACGGGCCGTTCACCGACCTGCTCTCGCCGGCCGGGCGCCGGCTGCGGATGCCCGCCGCGACCTGGGCGACCGGCCTGGCCGCGGCGCGGTCCCTGGCCGGGCTGCTGGCCGAACTGCACGCCGAGGGGTACGTGGTGGGCGATCTGAAGCCGGACAACCTGTGGGTGGACGGGACAGGCCGGGTCGGCATGGCGGACGTGGACTCGTGGCAGTTCACGGACGGGCCGGAGCTCTTCCCGGGCCGGATGCGCACGCCCGGCTACACGGCGCCCGAACGGCTCGGGGAGCGGGCCGCGCCGCCCGACCCGGCCTCGGACGCGTTCGTACTCGCCGTCCTCGTGCACCAGTTGCTGATGGCGGGGCTGCACCCGTTCGCCGGACATCCCGCCGACGGCGGCGACTTCCGCTCCCTCGACGACAACGTGCTGCGCGGCCGCTGCCGGCTCACCGACCGGCGCTCGGTGGTGCTGCCGCGGTCCGTGCCGCCCCTCGACCTGCTGCCGCGGCGGCTGGCCGTACTGCTGCGGGACGCGTTCGGCGGGGAGCGGCCGACCGCCGCCGTGTGGGCCGCGGAACTCGCGGCCGCCGGCGCGCCCGGGCGGCTCGCGACGTGCGCGGCGCGGGCCCGGCACGTCCACACCGTGGAGCGGCCCTGGTGCCCGTGGTGCGACCAGGCCGAACGCGGCGCGGACAGCTACCCGTGCGCCCCCGACGGCGCGGGGGCCGACGGGGGTACGGCCGGCTCCGGTCCGGCCGTCGAATCCGGTCCGGCAGTCGGGTCCGGTCCGGCAGTCGAGTCCGGTCCGGCGGTCGACTCCAGCCCGGCCGTCGACTCCAGCCCGGCAGGCGGATCGGGCCCGGACCCCGCCCTCGCACCCTCCTGCGCGGCCGATCCGGCCCCGGCTCCCGCCCCCGCCCCCGCCCCCGCCCCCGCTCCCGCTCCCGTTCCCGTTCCCGCTGCCACCGAGGCCTCCGGCCCGGCTCCGGTTCGGGCCCGCGGGCCGGAGGAGGACACATGGTCGCGTTGACGTCCGGGGTGGTGTCCGTGGCGCGCACCCTGGACCGGTGCACGGTGCTGGGCCCAGGTGTCCGGGCCGTGGTCTGGGTGCAGGGCTGCCCGTTGCGCTGCCACGGCTGCGTGGCCGCGGAGACCCTGCCCTTCGAGGGCGGGACGGCCCGGCCGGTCGCGGAACTCGCCGACTGGCTGGCCGGACTCGGACCGGTGGAGGGGGTGACCCTGTCCGGCGGGGAACCGTTCAGCCAGCCCGAGGCGCTCGCCGCGCTGCTGGACGCCGTCCGGGAACGCCGCCCGGAGTTCACGGCCATGGCGTACTCCGGCTTCCGCCACGAGGCGCTGCGGCGCGGCACCGCCGGCCAGCGGGCCCTCCTGGACCGGCTCGACCTGCTGGTGGACGGCCCGTACGTGGCCTCCCGGCACGCCCCGCTGCGCTGGCGGGGCTCCGCCAACCAGCGGGTGATCGCCCTCACCGGCCGGTACGAGGACCTGCTCGCCGGGCCCGACACCAGCGCGGGCCTGGAGGTCTCGCTGGCGGCCGACGGCACCCTGTCCTGGGCGGGGGTGCCGCCGGTGCCGGACTTCCGGGACCGCCTGGACGCACAGCTCGCGGCCCGCGGCTTCGCCCTGCGCCGCGCCGACCCGGCGCACCCGGAGGCCCCCGGCAGTCCGCCCGGGCCCGGCGACCCGGACGGCCCCGCCCGTCCCGGCTACGCGGACCCCGCCGGCACCGGCGCCGGCGATCCCGGCGCCCCCGGCGACCCTGCCGGCCGGCCGCGCGAAGCACGGCACGACAGCACGCACGACGACAAGGATGAAGTTCGGGGGGAACCATGAGCGGATCGGTCATGTTCAGCGCCGTCGCCTTCGATCCGACGCTGATCCTGCTGGGGGCGGCCGTCATCGGCGGTCTGGCCCTGGCACGCCGCAACCGGGAGCAGGGGCGGTGCGACCAGCGGGCCGCACTGGCTGCCGAACGGTCCCGGCAGGCCGAGCTGCGCCGGCAGCAGCTGCGGGCCGAACTGGAGGAGCGGCGCCGGGCCGAACTGGCGGCGCGGGCCGCCCGTACCCGGGCCGAGCACGGCCGGGCCGAGCTGCGCCGGCTCGACGAGGCCGACGCGCTGCTCGCCGAGGTGCTGGCCGAGGTGCGGGACGCGCGGACCGCCGGAGCCGGGCCGCCCGGGGCGGATCCGGTGGCCGAACTCCTGGCCATCGGCAGCTCGTTGGCGGATCTGCGTGACCGGACCGGCGGGCCGGAGCCGCTCGGGCCGGCGATCGAGGAGCTGCGCGGCCGCATCGTCGTGCTGCGTCCGGCGGGTTCGGGGCGGCCCGGGTCCGCCGAGCGGTCGCGTCTGCTGCGCGACCTCGAACTCCGGTTCATGACCGCCGGGTTGCCCGATCCTCCGGCCGACGAGGCGGGCCGTACGGAGGTGGGCGCGCTGCTGGACCGGCTGCGGGCGGCGGCGACTGCCGGGCGGGAGGTCCGGTTCGAGGCGCTGCTCGGCACCGTCGAGCACGCGCTCGCCCGGCACGAGACGGCGGTCGCCGGCGCCGTCGACGCCCGCGAGCGGCGCGATGCCGAGCGGCTGGCCCACGAGGCGGCCGAGCGCGAGCGGTCGGAGGCCCTGTGGGCAGCCCTCGCCGAGGCCGGGGACCGGTTCGCCGTGGTGTCGCAGGGAGCGGCGGACGCCGCCCAGGACGCCGCCGAACTGGGCGACCCGGAGCTGGCGGGGCGCCTGGAGGCCGCACTCGGCGCGGTCACGGACGCACTCGCGCTGCGCCTGGCCGACCACGCGCTGACCGCGGTGGCCGCATTGGAGGTGTTGCTGCCGGAGGCCGAAGAGCGGCTGGACGAGCTGCAGTTGGCGTACAGCCGCCGAGGGGAGCTGGCCCAGGCCCTCAAGGAGGCGATGACGGGCGCCGGACTGTCGTTCACGGGCGGTGCCGAGCAGGAGGGCCGGCTGGTGCTGTCGTTCGAGCGGCCGAGCGGGGCCGTGTACGAGGCCTCGGTCGGGCCGGGCGCCGACGGCCTGCCGCTGCTGACGTACCGGGTGGCCGGGGAGGCCGACATGTCCGTGCGGGAGGGCGGGCAGGGCGCGGTCTGCACCCCCGAGGAGCTGCTCGACCGGGTGCACGCGGCCCTCAACGAGGACGGGTTCCTCCCGGGTGAGCTGACCTGGGACGGCCGGCCGCCGCGCGGCGCCGCGGCCGTCCCGCCGCACCAGTCGAAGGGGCGGCACCTGTGAGCGGCGTGCGCTGGGAGAAGCACGACGGGCCCGGCGGTCCGGCCGGGTACGGGGGCACCCCGCGGCCGGCCGCGCCGGCGGAACCCGCTCCGCCGGAGTCCGCCCAGGCCGCCGCCACAGGAGCCGCCGCCACCGCCTCCGCCGGGGCGAGCGGGCCGACCGGACCTGTCGGCGCCGGTCCCGGACCCGGACCCGCGGGGCCCGCCGGCCCCGGTGGGGCGATGCCGCCCGCGGCACATCCCGCGATGCCCCGGTGGGCGGTGTCGCTGGGGTGGGAGCTGCGCCGGGGCCGCCAGGTGGTCCTGGACGGCCAGGTGCGCGACCGCTGGTGGCTGGACGGCCGCCCGGCCTCGTTCCGGACCCTGGTCACGGGGGTGCTGGAAGAACTCGGTGGCGCGGAGGTGGTGGGCTGGTGGGATCCCGTCGACGGGCTGACGTTCCCGTTGCCGGGTCACGCCAAGCGCTTCGACGAGCTGGTGGCCCGGCTGCCCGCCCGGCCCACGACGACGACGGCACCCCCGACGGCGCCCCCGACGGCACCGGTCGGCGGGGCGGGGTCCCCGGCCGGCCCGCATCCCGGCTCCGCACCGCATCCCGGCTCCGGCCCCGCCGCCGGTACGACGACCCGGCGCGGTGCGGAGCGGCGCCAGGCCCAGGACCGGCTGTTCGAGCCCCTGCCGGTCCGGCGGCCGACGTCCTTCGAGGACGTGGTGGCCACCGTGCGGCGCCTCGCGGCCAGCCCCGACGCCGCGACCGCGTTCGTGTTCCAGGACGTGGACCACGTACTGCCACCGGGCCGACCGGACTCACAGCTGGGCTACCTGCGGCTGCGGGCCGCGATGACCGACGCCGTCGTGCCGCGCCCGGGACCGTACGCCGACGACGATCCGCGCGCACGCAACGCCGTGCTCTGCGTGGTCGGGGACGTGGGACGGCTGCCCGGCTGGTTCCACCTGGAGGACCCGCGGATCGCCGCCCTGCACATCGGCCCGCCCGGCCCGAGCGAACGCCGGCTGTGGCTGTCCTGGCTGCGCCGGGAGTTCACCGGGCAGGAGCACGCCACCCGGGCCGACATGGAGGCGCTGGTGGGCGCCACCGACGGGATGCCCGGCTGGGAGATCGACGCGCTCGCCCGGACGTCCCGGCTGCGCGGCGCATCCCTGCACAAGCCGGACAAGCTGCTGGAACAGCACCGCCTCAACGTGAGCGTGGATCCGTGGACCCAGCTCGACCAGGAGACCGTGGGGCGGGCCGCGCAGGTGCTCGGCAACCGGGTGATCGGACAGAACACCGCCGTGGAGGCGGTGACCGCGGCCCTCCAGGCGGCCTTCGTGGGGGTGGACTTCGGCGGCTCCGGCACGGCCCGGCCGCGCGGCGCGTTCTTCTTCGTCGGCCCCACCGGCGTGGGGAAGACGGAACTCGCCAAGGCGGTGGCCGAGTTGATGTTCGGCGACCAGAGCGCCTACGCCCGCTTCGACATGAGCGAATACCAGCAGGAGCACGCCGCCGAGCGCCTCGCGGGCGCCCCGCCCGGATACGTGGGGTACGAGCAGGGCGGCGAGCTGACCCGGCGGGTCCAGGAACGCCCTTTCAGCGTCCTGCTGTTCGACGAGATCGAGAAGGCCCACCCGAAGGTGCTGGACAAGTTCCTCCAGATCCTGGAGGACGGCCGGCTGACCGACGGCCGCGGCCAGACCGCGCACTTCTCCCAGTGCCTGATCATCTTCACCTCCAACACCGGCGCCGACGCCGTCCAGGACCTGCTGGCCGAGCGCGGCGGCGAACTCCCCTACTCCGACCTGGAGGCGCACTTCCGGCATGCGGTGGAGGAGAAGTTCCGGGAGATCGGGCGTCCGGAGATCTACGGACGGCTGCGGCCCGGCGTGGTCGTCTTCGACATGCTCCGCAGCGAGCACATCGTCCGGATCGCCGACCGGCTGATCGCGCAGCTCGCCGACTCGGTGCGCGAACGCCACCAGGTGGAACTGCGCTGCGACCCGTCCGGCCTGCACCCGTGGCTCGCCGACCGGATGGCCGACCCCGGGCGCCTGGCGTACGGCGGCCGCCAGATCCGCAACGAACTGGAGGTGCTGCGCGCCGCGGTGGTCCGGCACTTCCTCGCCCACCGGCCGCCGCCGGGCAGCGTGCTCGCGATCGGCGTGGACGCGGAGGGCGTCCCGCGGGTCTCCACCGAAGGGGGCGCGGCGTCGTGAGCGTCCTCGCCGTCGACATAGGGCACCGCTTCGGGCGGATCGCCCGGCCGGTCCCGGGCGGTGCGCCGACGACGGTCACCGTCCGGCTCGACACCCCGGACGACCTCGCGGGAGCGCTCGCCCAACTCCTCGCCCTCGCCCACGCCGAGGCCTCCGACGGCAACGACCGGGACCCGGGCGGCAGCGGACCCGGCGCCGCCGCCGTGGCGCTCGGCCTGCCGCCCTCCGGCGCGCAGGACCTGGCCCGCCGGGGCGCCGCGACGGAGGCGGGCCTCCTCGTGGCCCACCAGGCGCCCGAGCCGGTGGCCGCGGCCCTCGCCTACGGTGCGGTCACCGCGGGCGCCGACCACACCGTCCTGGTCCTCGACCAGGGGGCGACCACCCTCGACCTCACGCTGCTCGCGGTCACCCCGGACCGTACGGTACGGATCCTCGACACCCGCACCCACCTGCTGGGCGGCGCGGACTGGGACCGGGCCGTGGCCGCCGGGCTGCGCCGCGGACTGCCCGGCTCCGCCGCACCGCAGGAGTCCGTGCTCACGGCCGTCGCGGAGGATCTGCGGCGGCAGCTCTCGGAGCGGGAGACCGCCACCGCGACCGTCACCATCGAGGGGCGGGAGCACGGGCTGGCCCTCGACCGGGCGACGCTCGGCCTGCTGACGGCGCCGCTGCGCGAGCGGGCCGAGGCGGCCGTCACCGCCGCGCTGGCGGCGGCCGGCCACGACCCCGACGGCATCCTGCTGGCCGGCGGCCTGTCGGCCGCTCCGGGCACGGCGGAACGCCTGGAGGAGCTGCTCGGGCTGCCCGTACGCTGCCGGAACCGGCCCGAACTCGCCGTGGTGGAAGGCCTGATCGCACTGGCCGGCTTCGGCCCGCTGCGGATCCTGCGGGGCCCCGCACCCGCCCCGAGCACCACCCTGCCCCCGTACGGCCCGACCGACCCCGAACCTCCCACGCCCTGGCCCCGCCCCGCCCCGGGTCGCCTGCCCGACACCGACCGCACCCCCGGCCCGGATGCGGCGCCGACCCCCGGGGCGGTGCCCGGCGCGGTGCCCGGCCCGCGCCGGGCGCCCGGCCCCGATCCGGCGTCCGACCCCGAGCCCCTTTCCGGCTCCGAGCCCTTCTCCGACCCCGAACCGACGCACGCCCCCGGACCGGCCCCCTCCCCCCGCTCCCCCTACGCGGCCGGCGGGGACGTGCCGGCGGCCGGTCCCGAGGCGGGGCGAACCGAAGAGGAGCAGGTGCCGGCAGCGGAGCCCGGCCCGCGGATCCCTCCGACGGCGCCTCCCCCAGAGCCCGTTCCGCCGCGGCCGCCCCACCCGCCGCAGGCGCCCCCCGTACCGCCCGGGTCGTCGGGGTGGGCCGCGGGTGGCACCGTGCCCGATCAGGGGCCGACGGCCGCCGTGGCGGTGTCGGAGCTGAGCGCGATCAGGCGGGGTGACCACCTGCTCGTGCTGTGGGCGTGGCCGCCGTCCTCCCGGACCGCCCGGGTCCGCTGGCGCGCGGAGCACCCCGGCGGTACACCGGTCCCCGCACCCGACTCCCCCACCGAAGCGATCACCGAAACGATCACCGGGCCTGCCACCGGCACCGGCCGCGCCACCGACCCCGCCTCCGCCGCCCCCACCACCGGCGACATCCTCGTCCGCCGCCGGGTCTACGAGCACGACGGCGGGCTCGACCTGCACGTGGGGCGCGGCGCCGTCACGCTCACCGTCGAGGCCCTGGTCAGCGACCCCGGCGTGGACATCGAGGAGGCCACTGCGCTGCCCGTACCGGCCGAGCCGCCGCTCGTGCTGTACGAGCCCCGCGTGCGGCGCCGCCTCGGCGGGGGCCGGACCGCCACGGTCACCTTCCGCTGCGCGTCCGGATGCACACTGCCCGCGCTGCGGATCGTGCACGGTACCGGCAGCTTCCGGCCGGCGAGTCCCGCCGAGGGAACGGTCCTGCACGAGGTGCCCGCGCAGCCGCTCGCCGCGGGGGTGCCGCTGTCCGTCCGGTTCCCGCTGCCGCCGTCCCGGGAGACCTCCTGGCTGGTGTGCTTCCCGGCCGACCCCGATTCCCTCGGCGAGGTGGAGCTCCGCCCCGTCGCCCTCCACCGTCTGCGGGTGAGCTGACATGGCCAGACCACTGACCTGCCCGTACTGCTACGAGAGCATGACCGCCCGCGGGATCCGGTTCCGGTGCAGCAGCCGGACCAGCCGCACCCAGAAGCGGTGCGAGCGCCGACGCGACCCGGTGCTCGCCGACCGGATGGGCCAACGGGCGGAGGTGGGACCGGAGTTCGCGGCGGACGGTCGCAAGCGGAGTGCGGTGTGCCCCGACTGCGACGGCGAGACCACCTTCCGCATCTGCCCGGTGTGCCACATGACCCTGCCGGTGGAGTTCGGCATGGTGGACAGCCGGCTGATCGCGATGGTCGGAGCCAAGGCCACCGGCAAGACCGTCTACATGACCGTGCTGCTGCACGAGATGATGAACCGGGTGGGGGCCTCGTTCAACGCCTCGATGCTCGCCGCTGACGACCTCACCATGATGCGCTTCGTCTCCGAGTACCAGGACCACCTGTACCGGGACGGGCGGATGTTCGCCGGCACCCGGACCGCGGTCGCCAACGACAACCGCATCGACCCGCTCGTGTTCCGCTTCGGGGTGCGCCGGCGCGGGCTGCTCGGCGACCGGCCGCAGCACATCGTGCTGTCCTTCTTCGACACCGCGGGCGAGGACTTCAACTCCCGCGACAACATGGAGGTCAACACCCGCTACCTGGCCCACGCCGACGGCATCATCCTGCTGCTGGACCCGCTCCAGATGCCCGGCGCCCGCCAGTGGGCCGCCCCCGGCACCGCCCTGCCCGGCACCGAGGGCGTCGACAGCCCGCTGAACGTGCTGGGCCGGGTCACCAACATGCTGCACGCCCAGCACCGGGGCCGCCGGTCCGGCAAGGTCCGCACCCCGCTTGCCGTGGTGTTCTCCAAGATGGACGCCTTCTGGCACCTGCTCGACAAGGGCAGCCCGCTGCGCGACCACCCGCCGCTCGGCGGCCGGTTCGACGTGCCGGACAGCCTGGACGTGCACGACGAGGTCCGGCACCTCCTCAAGGACTGGGACGGGATGGCCATCGACCGGATCCTGGAGAACAACTTCGCCCGCCACCGGTACTTCGGGGTGTCCGCGCTGGGCCGCGGCCCCACCCCCGAAGCCCGGGTGGCCCCGACCGGCATCCAGCCGTACCGGGTCGCCGACCCGCTGCTGTGGCTGCTCTCCGAGACCGGCGCGGTGCCCCGGACCGGGCGGGAGCGGTGACCGCCGCCGGCCCGCCGCCGCTGCGGCAGCTCTACTACACCTCGTGCGAGCGCGGGCTGAGCGGCTTCTCGGGGTTCCAGTTCAACGCGGTCACCCCCGGCGTCTCGACCGAGACCCTGCACGCCGTGGAGGCGCTCGCCGGCTACGACCCGCCGCGCCCGTTCGTCGAGTCCGACACCCCTGAGCTGCTGGCCCGCTGTCCCGTCAACCTCTGCTTCCTGCCCGGCGGTCCGGACGGCCGGGGCGCCACCGTGGTCTGTGTCCGGTACGTGGGCCGGGACTCGGCGCGCCGGTTCGGCAACTACTTCGCGCACGCCCTGCACACCGACGACTTCGCGGCGGCGGCCGGCGGGCTGCTCGGCATCGATCTGTGGGACTCCCCGGTGTGGACCTCCACGATCGCGGCCGGCACGGAACTGCCGCCGCTGCCCGGCCCGCCCCCGGCCGGGCCGCTGAGCGCCGCCGCGGTGGCCGGGTTCCTCCGCGGCCACCCGTACGCCGGGCAGCTGCCCGTGCTGCTGGCGGCGGTGTGCGCGGCGCTCGCGGACGGGCGTCCGGTGGTGGTCGTGGACGCCACGACCGACCGGATCGCCCACTGGTTCGCGGCCGTCGGCCGGCTCCTGCCGCCGCCGCTCGCCCGCCGGCTGTCGTTCGCCACGTACCTCTTCCGGCCCGAACGCAGCCGCCTGCACCTGATCGGCTCGGTGCCGCAGGCACCGCCCTCGTTCGGTCCCGACGACCGGGACGCCTGGCACGTCTTCGACTTCACCACCGGCCGGTTCCCGGCCGACCTGCCGGTGCACAGCCTGCTGCGGCTGCTGGACCGGATCGGGGTCGGGTCGGCCGCCGCCGTGTGGTCGTGGACCCGGGAGTACGCGGACGGGACCGAGCGCGAACTCGGCGACTGGCACGCGCCGGTGGCGGCGGCCGCCGCGGCCGGCGGCATCGCGCTGACGACCGAGGACGTCGCCGCGGTGATCGACCGGCTGGCCGCGACCACCGCGGCCGTCCCCGGCGGCGCGACCGCGGCCGCGGCATCCGCCGGGCCCGGCCCCGCCCCCGGCTCCGGCCCCACTCCGGCCCCCGACGCCGGCACCGGCACCGGCACCGGCGGGTCCACCGGCCCGTCGGCCGCCCGCGGCGCCGCGCTCGCCCGCGACCTGTACCTGCGGCACCGGACCCTGGACGAGGAGCAGCTCGCCGTGCTCAGCGCCGCCGCAGGCGCCGGCGGCGACCTCGACCTGCACCGGGAGCTGGAGGGGAAGCTGCACGCGTCGCGGCTGCGGGCGTACGTGGCGGGCGTGCCCGGCGCCGTCGGTCCCGTCCCGGTCACCGACCCCGTCCAGCGGGAGCGGGCCACCGTCCTGTGGCAGCGGATGCTCGACGGGGCCGAGGACGCGCGGCCGCGGCTGCGGCTGCTGCTGTGGGCGCGCGGCGCCGGGCTGGAGCCGGCGCCGGAGGTCACGGAGGGCGCGTGCCGGGCGCTGGCGGCCCAGTTGCTGGCCGCGCACTCCTTCCAGTCCCGGTCGCCCGAGTTCGAGGCGGACACGGCCGAACTCCTGGACGGCTGGCCCTGGTTCCGGCGCAGCCTGCTCGCGGAGCTCGCGCAGTCGCCGGCCGGCCGGGACCGGCCGCTGCACCAGGTGTTCTCCCGTTTCCCGGCCTCCCTCCTGACGGAGGCGGACCTCGCCGGGCGGCCGGAACTCCTGGAGCCGTACTGGACGGCCGCGGCCCTGCGGGATCCCGGCCGGGCGGTGCGGTCCCTGGTCCGGATCCTGGAGCAGCGCGGGCAGGAGTTCCCCGACGCGGAGCTGCTGCACGCACTGTGGCCGGGACGGCGCTCCTGGACGTACGACGAGGCCGGCGAGGTGCTCCGACTGCTGCCCGCGGGACGTCCGGGTCGTGCGGACGGCCCGCCGGACGCGTTCGATACGGAAGGCGCGCGGGCCCCGGCCGGCGTGCCGGGCCCGGATGGCGCGGCCGCCACGGCGGATGGGGCCACCCCGGCCGGACCCGCCGGCGCGCCCGGCCCGGCCGGCGTGCCCGCCCCGCCCGGCCCGGCCGGCGTGCCCGCCCCGCCCGGCCCGGCCGGCGCGCCCGTCACGGCCGCCTCCTGGTTCGACCGGGCCCTGCACCAGGACATCCCCGGTGAGGAGGCCCTCGCGGACTGCCTGCGACTGTGCCGGAAACTGTCCGCGGGGGACCCGCCGGACTGGGTGGCGGCCCGCAGTCTCGACTACGCCGCCACCACGCTGCACCTGGCCCGGCGGCTGCGGGAGGCCGCCGAGGCCACCGCGCTGGCGGCGGAGTTCGCGGCCCCCTCGCTGACCCGGTGGGCCGCGCCCCGGGCGCTGAAGCGGTTCCGGCTGGTACCGGCGCTGCTGCGGCAGCCCGCCGAGGTGCGTGCCGTACCGCGCATGCTGCGCGGACTCGACGAGCGGACCCGGGACGGGTACCTGCGCGCGCTGCTCACCGCGGCCCGGCAGCGCGGACAGGCGGGCCCCGTGCTGCTGAGCCACCTGGCGGGGACCGCGCTGGTGACGGACCCGCTGCCGCAGGCCCACGCGCAGCTCGTGGAGGACCTGCTCGTGCACGCCGCGGACCGGTGGCGGGTCGAGGACACGCGGCGGCTGGCGGAGCGGATCCGGCCGTACGACCCGGAGCTGGCGCGGGAGCTGGACGGGCGCGCCGAGCGCCGGACCGCCGCGCCGGTGCGGCTGCTGCGGCAGGCGCTGCGGCGACGGCCGCCCGGCGACGGGCCGGGGCGGTCCCGGAAGGACAGGGGGTAGCCGGATGCTGGAGGGACTGTTCCTCGTCGTCGCCGGGGTCATCGCGGGCATCGGCCTGCTGATCGCCACCGTGACCGCGATCGGCGAAGCGTGCGGGCTGGTCGGCCGGTACGCCGTGCTGACGGTCCGGGTGCTGCACCTGCGGACCCCCGAGTACGAGGTCATCGCGCCGTACCGGCCGCAGGACGAGCCGGTGCCGGCGTACCGGAACTACTTCCTCGGGCAGGCCCTGCGCGATGTCCGGCAGCTGACGGTGCTGGGGCCGCGCATGGTGCGCGGCACGGTGGCGGAGCACGCGCGCACCGCGTACCGGGAGAACGTCACCGACTCGGCCGGCGGCGTGCTCGACCTGGTGCGCGGCCTGTCGATCGCCCTGGGGCACCTGGTGGGCGGGGTGCTCGCGGCGCCGCTCCTCGCGGCCGTCCTGCTGCTGCACGCCGTGCTGGTGCTGCTGCCGGCCGGGGCGGCGCTGGCGGCCGCCGGGCTGCTCCGGGGCCTCGACCTGGTGGCGCTGCGGCTGCGCGGGCTGGGCCGGGGGATGCTGTGCCCGTCCTGCTTCGAGCGGGTCCGCCGGCCGGCCTACGCGTGCCCCCGCGCGGACTGCCTGCGGCGGCACCCCGACATCGGGCCGGGCCGGTACGGCGTGCTGCGGCACCGCTGCCAGTGCGGGCAGGTGCTGCCCACGCTGCGGTGGCTGATGCGCCCCGCCGGGCGGCTCCAGCCGTACTGCCCGCACGCGGGCTGCGGGGAGCCGATGAACAAGGACGCCGGTCACATGCGCGAGCTCGCGCTGCCTCTCATCGGCGGCCGGGCCGCCGGGAAGACCCAGCTGATGGCGGCGATGACGACGGCGCTGGAGTACGCGGCGGCGCACGGCGGCCCGGCGTTCCGGCCGGCCGACGAGGAGTCGCGGGAGCGGTACGAGGTGGCCCGCGAGGTCCTCACGATCGGCGGGCATCCGCGCAGCACCCGGCCCGAGCGGTCCCGCGCGCACTCCTTCGTGCGGGGCGGGCGGCTGTCGCGGCGGCTGATCCACGTCTTCGACACGGCGGGCGAGCGGTTCACGAGCCGGGAGGGCACCGACCCCCTGCGGTACGCGTCGGCGGCCCGCACCTTCGTCTTCGTACTGGATCCGCTGGCGGTGGACGACCGGTGGCCGGGCGTCGACCGCGCCCTGGCCTCACCCGTCCATCCCGAGCACGTGTTCGGCCCGGCGGTGCAGGCGGTACGGGCCATGGGGACGCCGCGCGCGCGGCGCCGGCTGGCGGTGGCGATCAGCAAGGCGGACCTGCTGGAGGCGTACGGACTGCTGCCGGAGCGACGGGAGGGCAGCGCGGCGGCCCGGGAGTGGCTGTGCGCCGAGCTGGGGCTGACGAATCTGGTCCACGCGATGGAGCACCACTTCCGGGAGGTCCGCTTCTTCTTCACGGCGGCCGTGCTGGAAGGGGCGGGCGACAGCGGTGCGGGAGGCGGCGGGCCGGGAGCCGCGGAGTCGGGAGCCGCGGGGCCGGGAGCCGCGGGGCCGGGAGAGGAAGACGGCGACGCCGGGGACGCGGGGCCGCCCCGGGTGGACCCGAGCATCGGGCCGCTCGCCGACTGGTGTCTGGGCCGCCGGCCCGCCCGGGCCACCCGGGGGGACGGCCGGGCGGGCTTCCGGGCGGGCCTCGGGACGGGACCCGGGGCGGCGGGCCGGGAGCGGGTCAGATCGTGAAGGGCTTCTGCTCAAGGAAGGCGGTGGAGGGCTCGCCCGTCATGTAGAGGTTCGGGCTCTGGTTGGCGGGCAGCTTCCGCTGGATCCCCCGGTGGAAGCGGTGGTAGTCGCCGGTGAAGGAGCCGCCGCTCCACACGTCGAGGAGGGCCTCGGTGAAGGCGCCGTTGACCGCGCCGTCGGAGGCGACCTGGTTGTCCTGGCAGCCGGAGATCAGTACGGCGGTGGGGGCGTGGCCGGCGCCGTTCTCGCTCTTCAGCTCGCGCTGGAGGCCCTCGTAGAAGGCGCGGTCGCGCTCGTAGATCTGCACCTGGCGCAGCAGGGGCATGACCCGGGCGGCGGCCTCGACCTGGTCCGGGTCGCTGGTCTGGAACTGGGCTTCCATCGCGACCGGGTTGAGGATCTCGCGCACCGACTCGATGCCGGTACCGCTGTGGCAGCAGTCGAGGAGCGCGAAGATCCGCACGCCCTCCTCGAAGCGCTGGAACTCGCGGTACAGCTCGTCGTCGAGGAACTGGCGGTCGTAGAGGACGAGCGTCTCGTCGAAGTCGTCGGACTCGACGTCGGGTCCGGGCGCGTCGGGGACCTGGCCGCCGTGCCCCGAGTAGGTGAAGAGCAGGATGTCCCCGCTCTTGAGCTGCGCGGCCGCCTTGCGCAGCTCCGCGGTGACGTTCTCCACGGTGCCGTCGGCGGTCATCAGCGTGGTGTCGGCGAAGCCCGCGGCGCGGGCCAGTGCGGCCATGTCGCGCGCGTCGTTCTCGCAGGCGACGAGACGGCCGTCCCAGCCGTCGTACTTGCGCGGGTCGACCTTGTTCAGGCCGATGTGAAGGGAGCGTCCGGTGGGCAAGGGGTCCTCCTCGTGCGGCTGGCGTGTCAGGCGGGCACGGGAAGGTGTTCCGTGGTCGCGCGGCCTTGAATCCGGCTCCCGGCAGCGACGCCCGATCGGCTCCGGGGCCGGTGCGCACGTGGTCGGCGGCCGATCGAGTGGCTTGCGGACCGGCGCTGTAAGTGATCAGACATACGCGGTACTGCAATCATATGAACACTTCAGATGCCGGGAGTCCGGCCGCCGCGACGGGTTCCCTCGCCGAGAGCCGCCCGAACCAGCTGGACGACCGGACCGGCTACGACGAAGGTTTCCTCGGGCACACCGTGCCGCTGCCGGTGCCCACCGACCCCTCGGTCACCACCGTGGTCCTCCCGTACACGCACTTCACGGTCGTGATGCGGCCCGACCGGCGGCTGGCCGCCTCGACCGCCGTCTGCATCGACGGCCAGGAGATCCTCGAGGACGTGCCCCGCGACGACGACTGGCGGTTCGACCCGCGGCTGCCCGAGTCGCACCAGTGCGGCAACGACATCTACCGCGACAACCCGCTGGACCGCGGCCACCTGGTCCGGCGGCTGGACCCGGTCTGGGGCGCGCCCGCCGTGGCGCACCAGGCGAACTCCGACAGCTTCCACTTCACGAACGCGGCCCCCCAGCAGGACAAGTTCAACCAGGGCAAGGAGCTGTGGCAGGGCCTGGAGAACTACCTGCTCGACCACGCGGCGCAGTTCGACCGGAAGCTGACGGTGGTCACCGGGCCGGTGCTGCACGACTCCGACCCGCCGTACCGCGGGATCCAGGTGCCACTGCGGTTCTGGAAGGTGGCCGCCTTCGTGCAGAACGGTGCGCTGGCCTCGACCGGCTACCTCCTGGACCAGAGCCCGGACCTGACCCGCGACTTCGACCGCGCGATGGCCGGCGCGAAGCCGGGCGGCCCGCCGCCGCTCGGGGAATACCGTACGTACCAGGTGCCGGTCTCGGACATCGTCCAGCTCACCGGCCTGGAATTCGGCCCGCTGCCGGCGGCCGACCTGATGCCGGCCGTCCGCGCGCCGGAGCAGCGCTGGCGGCGCCTGGAGTCGTTCGACGACATCGCGATGGGCAACGGGGCATGAGCGAGGCGCGCGTCGTCTACGTCCACGGCAACGGCAACAAGCACCGCAAGGAGCTGCTGAAGTCGCACTGGGACCGGGCCCTGTTCGGCACGGACATGGGCCCTGCCTCGCGGATGGCCTACTGGGCGCCGCTGCGCTACGACGTGCCCCTGCCCGACCCCGCTCCCGACCCGCTGGACGGCGGCCCGCCCTCCGAGGAGGAGCTGCCGGCGCGCACGGTGGCCGGGCCGGCCGAGGCGTTCGTGGCCGCCACGGTGGCCGAGGCCCGGGCGGCGAGCGCCGAGGAAGGCGTGCCGGGGGCGGACGCGGCCGCGGAGGAGCGGCTCACCGAGTGGCTGCGCGACATGACGTACCTGGCGGACACCATGGCCGGCGGCGAGGGCCAGGGCGCCGGCCCGGGCCCGGGCGGGGGGATGCCCGGCGGGGCGGCCGATCCCCTGCCCGAGGCGCTGCCGCTGCCAGCCTTCGCCCGCCGCGAGGTGTTCCGGCTGCTGGTGAAGCACACGTTCAAGGACGTCCACGCGTACTTCTTCGGCGGGGCGGGCGACGCGATGCGGCAGGTGGTGCGCGCGGAGCTGGCGGACCTGGACGGCGGTCCGGTGGCCGTCGTCGCCCACAGCCTCGGGTCGATCATCGCGTACGAGGTGCTCCGCGAGCTGGGCCGGCCGACCGACCTGCTGGTCACCGTGGGGTGCCCGCTCGCGATCACCGAGATCCGGGACCAGCTGCGCGAGCCGCCCGCGGTCCCGGCCGGGGTGTCGGCCTGGCACAACGCCTCCGACCTGCGCGACCTGGTGGCGCTCGACCACACCATGCGGCCGGACTACGCCCCGGTCGAGCTGGTCACCGACCACCTGGTCACGAACAGCAGCGGCAACCACCACGGCATCCGGGAGTACCTCTCCACCGAACCCGTCCGCACCCCGGTCCGCGCCCTCTTCGGCCATCTTGCATAGGGGCAGACCGGGTGAAACCATGACAGATGTCACTCAGTACCTTCTAGGCGCCCGCAGGGGCGCCCAGGCAGGTGGGGCATGGCGCTCGCCGAGACCCAATGGGACCTGGTCACCACGTGGGCACAGGACTACCTCCTCGACAACCAGTTCCCCCGGGAGCCGATCAAGCAGTACTTCGGTGAAGAGTTCGCGGCGAACTTCCCGTACCGGAACACGCCCGCGGAGAACGCGAAGGAGCTGGTGTACCGCTCGCGCGCGAGCTTCGCGGGCGAGCGGCTCCTGCTGGAAGTCCTGAGCCGGCAGGACCGGCTGACCGTACGGCAGCCGGAGGGCGGCCAGCTCCAGGCCTTCCTCGCCGACCTGGCCCAGAACGAGCACCTGCACCTGGCCGGCGGGGACCCGTTCCTGACCACGGTCCTGCGCAGCGGTTCCGACGTGTTCATCGACCGCGCGGACCTGCGGCGGCGGCTCAAGGAGTTCACCGAGGACCCGGAGAAGACGGTGTTCGTGGTCGACGGCGACCCGGGCACCGGACGTTCGTACACCTTTCACCTGATACGGCACATCGCGCAGCATTCCCGCTTCACCCCGGCCCGGGTGAAGCTGGACAACACGATGACCGCCGCCTCGGTGATGCGCGTGCTCAACAGTTTCGTGCCGTACCCGCACCAGAACCGGCGCCCCGCGTCCCCGGATCCGGACAACGCGTCGTTGAATCCAGCACGGTTGAATGATGCACTGCCCTCGCTCAACGAGGACGTGCACGACCTCGTCGGCCGGGCCACCGACGCGAGCGACACGTACTGGTTCATCCTCGACGAATGCGACAAGCTCGACGCCACCTCGGACGTCTGGGACTGCATCGGCAAACTCGCCCTGGCGATCTTCGAGCACAGCAGCGGCCCCGGCCACGTGGCCCCCCGGCTGGTCCTCCTCGGCTACTCGGCCACCATGCGCCAACTCCCCTACGAGATACGGAAGAACGAGTGCCGTGACGTGGCGCGGCCCGCCGGTCCCGATGATCTGCGCACGTTCTTCGGCCAGTTCTTCGCACAGACACCCGACCCCCTCGCCCCCGACCCCGGGCCCGACGCCGTCACCGGCCCGCCCGCATCGGACCGCATCGCCGCGTTGGTGGAGCAGGCCGCCTCGGCGGTCCTCACCGCCGCCGGCAGCGGCGCCCCCGACACGTACATGCTCCGGGTCTGCGCCGCGACCGAGGCCGCCCTGCGGATCTACCACGCGCTCGGCCACGGCCAGGACTTCGCCGCGCTGCTGGCCGCCGAGCTGCCCGCCGCGGCGTCGGAGGCCGAACGGGAATCGGTGTCGGAACTGCGCCTCGCCTACCGGGAAGCCGCCTGCCTGCTGACCCGGTTCGACCCCACCTACCTGCGCCGGACCGGCGAGGAGCGCTCCCACGGCCTGGCGACGAGCGCACTCGTCGACGACTGCATGACCCTGGGCTCCGGCCAGTCCGCCACCCTGTGGGCGCTCAAACCGCAGATCCGCGAGCAGACCCTGCGCGGCCTGGCCGGCCCGGACGCCGCCCGCCGCATCCTGGAGTTCCAGGAACCCTGGCTGCCCGAGGGGGCCGGCGTCGAACGCACCGCACTGGACCTCCTGTCCGGCCGGCCGCTCGTCCTGGAGGGCCGGAACCGGGAGGAGCTCGCCACCGCCATGCAGGCCGTGCTCTGGCTCTCCCTGATCCCCGGCGTCACCGGGCTGCCCGACGTCGAGCGCATCCAGCAGCTGCGCGAGCGGGCGAGGCTGCTGGAGCCCCTGGAGCGCCTGGTCCAGGGCGCGTTCCGCGGCCGGACCGCGGAACTCGACCAACTCCGGCTGTACGTCGGGCTGCCCGCGGAGTCCGGGCCGGACGGAGCCCTCCACACCCGGCAGGACTTCGTACGGGCCGCCACCAGCGGCCCGGCGCCGCCACTGCTGATCCACGGCATGGGCGGCATCGGCAAGAGCACGCTGCTCGCCAAGTTCCTCGTGAACAGCCTGCGCGACTTCCGGCCCGGATTCCCCTTCGCCTACATCGACTTCGAACGGCCCACGCTCTCCGTCCACGAGCCGTCGACGATGATCGCCGAGATCGCCCGCCAGTTCGGCATGCAGTATCCGGCGCACCGCCAGGCCTTCGACGCCCTCGCGAAGGAGTGCGAGGAGACCGCCGCCGCCCACCGGGCCGGCGAGAGCCAGGTCGACGACCTGAACCGGCTCTCCACCACCCGCGCCACACTCGGCCGCCAGTCCTCCGCGGGCCTGCACGCCGCGGCCATCGAACGGGACCAGGGCCTGGTACGGAGGATCGGGGCGCTCGTGGCCGAGGCCGTCGGGGTGTCGCCCGAACTGCCCGGCCCGCCGCTGGTGATCGCCCTCGACTCCTTCGAGGAGGCCCAGTACCGGGGCTCGCTGATGCTCGGCCGGATGTGGGCCATCTGGTCCGCCCTGCAAGAGGTGTACCCGCGGCTGCGCTTCATCGTCTCGGGACGCGCCCCGGTCTCGCACCCCGCCCGGGCGGCGGAGCTGCGCACCATCGAACTCGGCGAACTCGACCTCCAGGCCTCCGTCGAGATCCTCATCGCCGACGGCGTCAAGGACCCCGAGACCGCCCGGCAGCTGGCCGCCCGGGTCGGCGGGCACCCGCTCAGCCTCAAGCTGGCCGCGCTGGCGGCCGTCGCCGAGGGCGCCGGCACCGGCACCTCGCCGAGCGAGCTGCTCTCGATCCTGCCCGGACAGGTCCGGAGCCTGAACCGGGCGGTCGACAGGCTGCGCATCCAGGGCGTGCTCTACGGCCGCATCCTCCACCACATCTCCGACCCGCAGGTCCGCGAGCTGGCCAGAGCGGGCCTGGGCCTGCGCACCATCACCCCGGACCTCGTCAAGGAGGTGCTGGCGGGGCCGGCCGGGCTGACGGTGGAATCGGACGCGGAGGCGCGCCGCCTGTTCGGGCTGCTGGCCCGGCTCGACATGGTGGAGCCGGCCGGCCAGGGCGCCCTGCGGCACCGGCCCGACCTGCGGCCCGTCACCCTCGGGCTCGCCGACAAGGACCGCATCGACGTGATGCGGGCGGTCGGGGAGAACGCGGTGGCGTACTACGCGGCCCGCGAGGGGCCGGAGGCCCGCGCCGAGGAGATCTACCACCGGCTCCGCCTCAACCAGAACCCGCGGACCGTGGAAGACCGGTGGATACCCGGCGTGGAGCGCTACCTCTCGGGCGCGGACGCGGACATGGACGCCAGGGCCGCGGCCTTCCTCACCGCCCGCCTGGGCGGGCACACCCCCGACCAGGTGATGGCCGAGGCCCGGCTGGAGGACTGGGAGCAGATCGCGGCCCGCGAGGTCACGGACCTGCTCGCGCAGGGGTTCGTGGACGCGGCCGCGTCCAGGCTGTCGGAGCGCAGGCCCTGGACCGCGGGCAGCGAGCTGCACCCGCTGCTGGTCGAGACCCTGGCCCGGCAGGGGCTCCGCGCGCAGGCCAGGGCCGAGGCGGAGGCCGCCATCGACCGGGCCGAGCGCGAGGGCTTCCCGGACATCCAGCTGGAGCTGCTGCTGCTCGCGGGACGGCTGGCGGAGGAGGACGGCGACCTCGTGGCCGCGGACCGCAGCCTGGCGGAGGCGGAGGACATCGCGACCCACCTCGGACGCGGCTTCGAGGCGATGGGGGCCCTGCTGGCCCGCTCCCGGCTGGCGGCAGCCTCACCGGCCGGGGATCCGGCGGTGGAGGCCAGGCTCGCGGAACGGCTGGAGAACACTTCCGACGACGCCCTGAGCAGCCGGCCGGCGCTGGCCCGCGCGGTCGCCGCCGAAGTCTCCCGGCAGGACCCGCACGCCCTTGAGCACACCATCCAGGTGGTGGGGCTGCCGAGCGGTGACGACCAGGTGCTCGATGCCCTGGCGGCGGCGATCGGCAAGGCCGTGCGCGAGCAGCCGCAACTGGCGAAGGCGCTGCTGGACATCGTGGAGAGTTCGGTGCGGCCCCCGCAGGCGCCGGCCGCGCCGGCTTCCGGCGGGCCGCCGGACGGGCGCGCGCCCCGGCCGTCGGCCGAGACCCCCTCCCCGCCGTCGGCCGAGGCCCCGTACGGGCCCCCGGCCGGCCGGCCGACCGGACCACCGTCCGGGTCGGTGCCCGGGTCGGTGCCCGGGTCGGCGCCCGGGTCGGCGCCCGCGACTCCGTCGCCGCTCCCGCCGCCACCGCCCCGCCCGCCGATGCCGGCACGCACGCCTGTGCCGCCACGGGCCGCTGAACCGGAACCGATACCGGAATCCGGACCGGAGCCTGAGCCTGAGCCGGCCGGCGGCACGGGCACCACCCGGACCCGTGCCGGAACCTCCGGCGGGATGTCGGGAATCCTGCGCGAGGCCCGGCGGCTGGGCACCCTCGACTCGCTCGCCTGCCGACTGCTCGACGTGAACGACCGCAGCGGCGCCCTCGTCTCCGGTGTGGCGGCGGCCATGACCGCGGGCACGGGCGCCCTGCACCCGACAGCCGTCCTCGCCGCTCCGGAGACACCGGTGGCGGCCCCCGTCGAAGGGAACGGCCCACGAGCGGCCTGACCAGCCATGAGCGACCCCTATCTGACCAACGAGGAGCTCGCAGCCGTACAGGAGGCCGCCCTGGAGGAGGGCTTCACGGACTCGGGCACCCGCAAGCTGCTCTTCAACAGCGTCAACCGCAAGTACCAGGCCACTCTGGCCCTGTTGCCCAGCCCCCTTCTGCAACTTCAGTCGGACCTCAACGAGATGAACCGCGTCGAGCGGTTGATCGACGGCACCGTGCCGCTGGCGATCTGGCTGGGCAACGCCCTGGGTATGTCACAACTCCCGGGTCCGCACGACGTGTTCGAGAAATCCTTGGACAAGGTCCGGCGGGCCGCGTCCGGTGAGCCGGACGTGCCGCCGCCCGCCGCCTCCTCGGGTGAGACCAAGGAGGAGATCGTCCACCTGGACGACACGGTGCCCTTCGGGTTCCTGGCCGGCGGCGAGACCGCGGGCAGGGCGGTCGCCCGGATCAAGGTCCCCCCGTACGAGGCCGGCGCGCCCGTGCGGCCGCCCAGCCCCGCGCACGCGGGCACGGGCTGGCTGATCGCCCCGGACCTGCTCGTCACCAACCACCACGTGATCAACGCCAGGAGCCGCACCGGGAACGCGATCCCCCAGGCGACCCCCGAGGACCTGGCCCTCCAGGCGGTCAACTCCCTGTGCCGGTTCGACTACACCGGCGAGGACGCCGTGACCGAGGAGGCCACCGCGAAGGCCCTCGCCGCGTGGGACAAGGACCTCGACTACGCGATCGTACGGCTGACCGCGCCCGGCGAACGGCCCGTACTGCGGGTGTCGACCGAGCCGTTGACCGTGCCCAAGGAGACCCCGACGGCCGTCAACATCATCCAGCACCCGCTGGGGCAGCCCAAGCGGGTCGCGCTGCGCAACAACCTGGCGTACGAGGCCGACGAGCGGGACGTGCGCTACTTCACCGACACGCAGGGCGGGTCGTCCGGCTCGCCCGTGCTCACCGACGACTGGACGGTGGTCGCCCTGCACCGCGCCGCCCAGCGCGTCACCGACGTCAGTTTCCAGGGCAAGAGCACCGCCTTCGTCAATGTCGGCACCCAGATCAGCAGCATCCTGCGCCACCTCGCCGAGCACAGCCCCGAGCTGTACGCGGAGATCACGGCGGCGCAGGCGGCACTCGGCAACGGGCATCAACCGGAGGTGAAGTGACATGTCGAACGGATGGACCGGATCACCCGTGGCGACCAACCCCAAGGACGTCTTCAAGGACCTGCTGGAGGTCGCCGGGCGGGTGCGTGAGAACCTGAACGCGGAGATCGTCGAGGGGGTCGAGGACCTGCCTCCGGACGAGGCCGCCGCCGACCAGATCGGCCGGTTCGCCCGCGAGGAGCGGGCCCGGGTGCTGGAGGCCGGGGCCAGCGGCCTGGAGAAGCTGGCCGCCGGGCAGGGCGACGAGATCGACGAGGACGAGTACTTCGGGATCGAGGCGATCGTGCTGCTCGAAGGCCGGCCCGCGATCCTGGTCCAGGGCCGCGACTTCGTCTCGCAGCAGGGCGACTGGGCGGTCCTCGACGCGCACCGGCCCCGCATCAAGGACTCGCTCGCCCGGGTCGGCCGGGTGGAGGTCGCCGGGCATCCCCGACTCGACTGGCTGGGCACGGCGTTCCTCGTCGGAACGGACGTGGTGATGACCAACCGGCACGTCGCGGCCGAGTTCGCGCGGGGCGACAGCGCCGGCGCGACCTTCCGCCAGGGCATGTCGGCTCGCGTGGACACCGGCGAGGAGTTCGGCATCACCTCGGTCGACGGTTCACCGGAGTACGAGGTCACCGAGGTGCTCGGCATCCACTCCGAAGTGGACATGGCCCTGCTGCGGGTCGCCCCGGCCGCCGCCAACGGGGAACCGCTGCCCACGCCGCTCACCGTCGCCGCGGAACCGCCGCACGACCTGATCGGCCGGCCCGTCTACGTGATCGGCTACCCGGCCGCCGACGGCCGCCGCAACGAGCCCGAGGCGATGCGCCGGATCTTCATGGACGTCTTCAACGTGAAGCGGCTGCAGCCGGGCACGGCGACCGACTTCGTCGCCGACCAGACCACGCTCAAGCACGACTGCTCCACCCTCGGCGGGAACAGCGGCTCCCCCGTCTTCGACCTGGACGACCACCGCGTGCTCGGACTGCACTTCGGCGGCCGCTTCCGGTCCGCGAACTTCGCGGTACCGCTGTGGCAGCTCCAGGACGACGCGCTGATCCGCCGCGCCGGCATCAACTTCGAATGAGGCCCGCTCTGACAGCGCCCGTACGGTACCGCCGGTACCGTCCCCGTCCGAACGGAAGCCGCGACGGTTTAGGCAGGCCTTAAAGGCGGTTGCGCCGGGCGCCGACCGGCGCATCCTTGCATCGTGCGGGAACCGCCGGGCACCGCGCGGCGGTTGAGCGGGTGTGGCCGGCGGCGCCGCGCACACCCGTCGTGAAGGGTGAAGGGGGAGGACGGCTGTGCCATCAGGCTTACTCGTGCACGTGGCCGGCGGGGGCGACTCGCCCCCGTTCAGTGTGGAACTCGCGCCGGGCGACCGGGTCCGCTTCGGCCGGGGCGCGCCGGGGGTGCCGGTGGACGTGCGGCTGGACAATCCGGCGGTGCCCCGGCTGGCCGGGGAGGTGGAGGCCACCGAGGACTTCTGGCGGCTGAGCAACTTCAGCGGCGCCCAGAGCCTGCTGGTCGAGAACCCGGAGGGGGCCGGGGAGTACTTCCGGGTGGCACCGCGGCGCGTCGGCGCGCCCGTGCCGTTCGAGTTCGCGCGGGTGGTGCTGCCGGCCCGGGGACCGACGGCCGTCTCCTTCCAGGTGTACGCCCCCGGTCACCAGTACGCCGAGCCGGCCGTGGGCGGGGCGCCGGCCGGGGCGGGCACCGTGGCGGCGTTCTCCCTGGACGAGAGCGCCACGTACTTCCTGGTGCTGACCGCGCTGTGCGAGCCGCGGCTGCGGGACCAGTCCACCGCCTCGATCCCGACCACGCGGCAGGTCGCGGAGCGGCTGCGGCGGCATCCGGCACACACCCGGCTCACCGAGCAGGCCGTGGGCTTCCACCTGGACTACCTGGCCCGCAACAAGCTGCGGGTCAAGCGGGCGGAGGACGCGGCCGGCCGGCGGCTGGAATGGCGGCGCGAGCTGCTGGTGGGACTGGCCCTGCGGTTCGGTCTGGTCCACGAGGGCCACCTGGCGCTGCTGCCCGCGCTCGGGACGTACGAGCGGCGCGCCCACGAGGCGGGTGCGCGGTGAGCCCGCGCGAGGTGGCACCGGGCCTGCGGACCGAGCCGGCCGGTACGCGGGCCGCGGCAGTGGGCCGCCCTCGGGCCGAGCCGGCCGGTACGCGGGCCGCGGCGAGGGTGGTCGCGGGCGGGGGCGGTATCCCGGTCGGCTATCGCGTGGCCGGGTGGGAGGTCATCGGGTGCATCGGCGAGGGGAGTTGGGGGACCGTCCACGCGGCGTGCCGGTCGGACGGGGCGGGCGGGCCGGCGGAGGCGGCCCTGAAGTTCCTGTCCATGGCCGGTCTCGCCCCGCGCCAGGCCCGGGAGCTGGCCGAAACCGCCCGGCGCGAGGCGGAGTTCAGCCGGCAGACGGACCATCCGCACCTGGTGCGGGTGCTGGACGTGCTCCTCGTGGACGATCCCGCCACCCCGGCCGCCGACGGCTCCGTCGTGCTGGTGATGGAGCGGGCGAGCCACAGCCTCCAGGACGTGCTCGCCGGGCGGGCCCCGGCACCGCACCGTGACCTGGGCGCTGTCCTGGCCGAGGTGTGTGCCGCGCTGGCCCACCTGCACGAAGCGGGTTGGGTGCACGGTGACCTGAAGCCGGCCAACATCCTGCTGGACCGGGACGGTTCGGCTCGCCTCGCGGACTTCGGCCTGGTCACGCGGGTGGAGGGCACCCACGGCTACGCGCCGCCCTGGGGGTCGCCGGACTACGTGCCGCCGGAGCGGCGTTCGGCGGAGCTGAGCGAGCGCGGCGTGCTGACCCGGCCCAGCGCCGACGTGTGGGCCCTGGGGGTCACGGCTCACCAGCTGCTGACGGGCGGCGAGCTGCCGTTCCCCGGCGGCAGCCCGGGGGCGCGGGCCGCGGCCGTGGCCGAGTACGCGGCCGGGCGGTCTCCGCTGCGGCTGGCGCCCGGGCTGCCCGTGGCGTGGCGGGAGCTGATCGCCGACTGCCTGGCGGCCGATCCCGTGGCCCGCCGCGCGCACACCGCCCGGAGCCTGCTGCCGCGCATGGCGGCCGCCGCGGCCATCGGCCCCGGCGCCGCGGCCGGAGCGGGGGACGGGGGCGGCACAAGGGCCGGGGCAAGGGCCGGGGCCAAGGCAAGGGCGCGCGGCCGCCGGCGGCGTGCCGGCCGGATCGCGGCGGTGGTGACCGCGACGGCCTCGCTGCTGGCCTGCACGGCCAGCGTCGCTCCCGGCCCGGCACCACAACCCGTCGGCCCCGAGCCGCCCACCTCGCTGGTGTACGTGGGGCCGCGGCGCTGCGAGGACGGGAGCATGCAGCCGTCCGACTGCCCGGTGTACTTCGTCATCGATCCGCACGAGGAGCAGGACCCCGCCAACTCCCTGAACCTCGCGGCGTATCCGGGTCAGCAGTTCACCTGCGTGTGTGCGGTCCGCGACGGCACCCGGATCGAGGACGGGGCCGGCGGGGCCTCCCGCTCGTGGTACCAGGTCGAGTTGGGCAACGCGCCCGGCGGACACGCGTACATCTCGGAGCTGTACGTGGTGGGCCCGCCCGGTGTGCGGGAGTGCGAGCGGGCCACCCCGTGGTCCAGGCTAGAGCGGCGGAACGACCCCGCGTACCTGTGAACTGATAGGTGGGCGCGCCCTGTCGGCGTCGGTAGACATGTCGGTGTCCGGACCGGCCGGCCCGGACACCGACTCGCCCCGACCGAGGTGCCATGTCTCTCGCCCAGCACGTGCGCAGGTCTTCCGCTCCACGTCTGCCGCTGATCGCGGCCGCGGTGGCGGCCGTGACCGCCGTCCTGCTCTCCGCCCCGCTCGCGTCGGCCGCCCCGGCGGCCATCCCCGCCACGGTCGCGGCGGCTCCGGCCGTCGTGACCGGCGTGACCGGCAACTGCGCCTACCAGGTGTCCTGGAACATCGACGCGCTGAACGTGCGCAGCGGACCGGGTACCAACCACAGCGTCATCGGCACGCTGGCACCCGGCTCGTACGTATCCTCGCCCTACTGCTCCGACTGGGTGGCGGGGCCGGGCGGCAACGGCTGGTGGGTGCAGATCAGCTTCAAGGGCCGGCTGGCCTATGTGTCCACGCAGTTCCTGAACGGCCTTCCGTAGCCGTGGCCGGTCACGTGGCAGGGCGACTGCCACGGGCCTTCGGGCTCGTGGCGGCGCTCGTCCTGATCTGCTGCGCCACGCTGCTCGCCGGGGCGCGGCCCGCGGCGGCGGTCCCGGCACCGGAGCCCGGGCCGGTCGTCGGCGGGGCGATTTCGCGCAGCGAGGTGATCACCCGGGCGCACGCCTGGTACCAGCTGAGGAATTCCATCACGTACGACCAGAGTCGCTGCTACCTCACGGGGGTGGGCAGCACCGGTACCAACTGGTCGAGGATCGGCGGGGGTTGCTTCCCGTCCTATTACCGGCAGGACTGCTCCGGTTTCGTGTCGATGGCCCTCAACCTGCCGCAGAGCCTGCTGGCCGGGGAGCGCGGGAAGGAGTTGGCGCGCACCGACGTGGCCCAGCCCATCGGCTGGCAGGACCTGAAGCCGGGCGACTACCTCCTGCACTTCTCCGGCAACGCGGACGAGCGGCACACCCGACTGTTCGACCGCTGGGCCAACGCGGAGCACACCCGCTACTGGACGTACGACTTCGGCTCCCATCCCGTCCAGCACGTCCAGGCGTCGGTGAACCCGTCCTGGTTCGAGCCCTACCGCTACCGGAAGATCGTGGACGATCCCGGGGACGCGACCGTCTACTACCAGGAGCCCGGCACCCAACTGCCGCCGGGTGTCCATGCGTCAATGGTCCGCGACACGGACTTCCGCATCCCCGTGACGCGTTCCGAAGGCGGCGAGGACGGTGACGGGTACTTCACGACCTGGGGCGACACGCTCAACGTCCGTCGAGACGCGACCACTTCGAGCGCCGTGGTCAATACGATCGCGGGCGGGACCCGGGTGCGCGTCGCATGCCAGGCGCACGGCCAGAACATCACCGCGGACGGCATCACCAACGACGCATGGTCCTACCTCCCCGACCACGGCGGCTGGATCACCAACATCTACCTCCAAGGACCCGCCTGGATGCCGGGCGTCCCCACCTGTTCGGGCACCCGGCCGGGCAGCTGGCCGACCTTCACCACCTGGGGCGACACCCTCAACGTCCGCCAGGGCACGACCACGTCCAGCAGCGTGGTCAACACGATCGCGGGCGGGACCCAGGTGCGCGTCGCATGCCAGGCGCACGGCCAGAACATCACCGCGGACGGCATCACCAACGACGCATGGTCCTACCTCCCCGACCACGGCGGCTGGATCACCAACATCTACCTCCAAGGACCCGCCTGGATGCCGGGCGTCCCCACCTGCGCCTGACCGGCGCCGAAAGGAACATCACCGCATGAAACCTCCACCGCAGGCATCGGGCTCCCGCCGCAGTCCCGGCCGGCACGCCGCCACCGGCGGGCCACTGCGGGCCGTGGTGGCGGCCGCCCCGCGGATGCGCCCCGCCCTCCGCGCCCTGGCGGCGGCGGCCCTGGCCACCGTCACCCTCGCGCTCGCCGCGCCGTCCTCGTACGCGGCCCCCGTCCGGTCCTCGTGCAGCGGCGGCGGACCGACCGTGACCGATCCCTGGGCCCAGACCTACGCGACCGTCTACTGCCCCACCTGGACGGCCGCCGACATGACCTACGGCCCGTACACCTCCCCCGCCCACCTGGTGGTCACCGGGCGGATGTACGCGGGTACCAACTGGGTGGTCTGCCAGAGCGTGGGCCGGGAGAATCCCGCGCTGGGCGGCGGGCACAACCGGTACTGGATCTACACCCAGGGCGATGTGGCCTACCGCGACCGCGGCTGGGGCTGGCTGCCGGCCACCGCCTTCAGCTACGGCGGGGACTACGAGCCGATCCCGGGCGTACCCATCTGCAACGCCTGAGGCCGCCTCTCTTCCCGGCCCCCGCGCGGCCGTGGCGGTGCCGGGCGCGCGGGGGCGGGCGGGCTACCGTGGCGGCAGGGGCGGACCGTCGGGCGCAGGTCGCAGGTGCAGGCGCACGGACCACGATCGGGAGACCATGACGCTCACCGCCGACCCCCTCGACACCCTGCTGCGGGCCGCGGTCCGCGACCGGGTCCATTCGGGGGCCGTATGGGCCATCGGTGACGCCTCGGGCATCCTGGCCGAAGGCGCGGCGGGCCCGCGGACCGGACCGGACACCGAGTTCGAACTGGCCGGACTCGGCCGGATCCTCGACGTCTGGCCGGCCGTCGGCGCGCTCGTCGGGGAAGGCGCGCTCCAGCTGCACACGCCCCTCGGCGGCTACCTGACGGAGCTGGCGGGGCACCCGCTGGCCGGAGTGACGGCCCACCACCTGCTCACCCACACGGCGGGCCTGCGCGGACCGGCCCACGACGGCCTTGACCGCGGAGGCGCCGGGGACACCGACGGCGGGCATGCCGGGGGCCGGGCGCTGCTGCTGCGTACGGTCCCGCACCGGCCGCCGAGCGAGGCGGTCGAGTACAGCGACCGGGCCGCCGCCGTCCTCGGCCATCTCGTGGAGCACCTGTCCGGCCGACCCCCGGCCCGGCTGGCGGCCGAGCGGATCTGGCAGCCACTGGGCATGACCCGCACCCGCGTGCGGCGGCCGTCTGCGGGCGCAGCGGATCCCGGGGTCTGCTCCGTGATCAACGATCTCGCGCGGTTCCTGCGCCATCTGCTCGGACCCGACCCCGAGCCGTTCGGCGCCGCGTGGGTACGCGACTCGCTGCGGATCCGTACGGGTGAACTCGCGCCGCCGCGCGGCCTGTTCTGGCATCCCGCGGCGGGCACCCACCGCCGGCAGGACCTCTGGGTCCACCACGGCCCCGCCGGCTCCGGCGTGTGGATCTCCCCCACCCAGGCGCGCTGGGCGGTGCTCCTCACCGGGCGGAGCGAGGGGCCCGGGGGCCGGGAGGCGTCCGACCGCGTCCGCGAGGATTTCCGCACGGCCGCGTTCCACTGAGCCGCTCCCTCCGGGCAACCCCCGGCCCTGCCGGCCGGCTGTGGCGCACCCCCAGCCTCGCCGGCTGACCGAGGCGCACCTCCAGCCTCGCCGGCGCCCGAGGGGCAACGCCCTGCCTCGGCGGCGACTTCCAGCCTCGCCGGCGCCCTCGGGGCGACGCCCTGCCTCGGCGGCAACCTCCAGCCTCGCCGGCGTTTGAGGCGCGGGTCCGGGCGGAGCCCGGTGCCCGGCGTCAGCCGGGTTGTTCGTTGGGGCTCCGCCCCAAACCCCGCGCCTCAAACGCCGGCGAGGCTGGAAGTTGCCCGCCTGGGCACGGGCAAGGCAGGGGGTTGCACCCCACGGCACCGGCAAGACGGCGGGGCCGTGGCGGCAGGGCCGATGGGCTGAATTCGATCACCCGCCGGCCCCATAAGATCAAGAAAGGGGACATTCGGCCCACATAAGTGTGAATAACTGGCCGCATTGAACCTGTTTGACCGGTGAGGCTCAGTGAGCGCTCCGTGTGAAGGGTGACCAATGCGAAGCGTCTTCAAGGGCAGCGCCACCCCCGCGCTGCGCCGCGCACTGGCCTCCTGCGCCGGCACGGCCTGCCTGCTGCTCCCCCTGGCACCATCGGCCACCGCGCAGCCACCCGCCCCGGCCACCCCGACGGCCGAGGCCACGACCAGCGCGACGCACGCCACCACCGCGCACGCGAGCAACACGAGCAACACGGGCGACACGACCGAGAGCACGGGCCCAACAGACACGACGGCCACACCCGCCGAAGGCTCCCCGCGCGCGACACACACCCCCTCGCGCGCACACCCTCCGACCCCGGCCGCCCCGTCGGCCCCGTCGGCACCGGCGGCACCGCACGCCGACCTCACCGTCTCGGCAGCGCTCCGGCAGACCCCACCTCAGCCCCGGAAGGAAGACGAGGAAAGGGCCGAGGACGCGGCCGAGGACGGGGGCAGGCAAAGGGGCGACGAAGACGGCCGGCTGCACGCGGCCGCCACCGCCACCGCCACCGCCACCGCCACCGGCACCTTCGACTACGCCGTGACCGTGACCAACCACGGCCCGTCCGACGCCCGCCGCGTCGTCGTCACCGACCTGCTGCCGGCAGCCCTGGAGTTCGCCTCCTCCCGCGACGGCTGCACCGCCGCCGGCCGTACGGTGACCTGCGGGCCGCTGGCCGCACTGCCGGTCGGCCGTTCACACACCTGGGTGATCACCGTGCGGCTCGCCTCCGGCTACGGCGGCGACGGATCGGACATCGTCAACGAGGCCGTCGTCGGCGCGGAGACCTCCGACCCGGACCCGGAGAACAACAAGGCCTCGGTGACCGGGCTGGAGATCCCCCCGGACGCGCGCGAGGCGGACCTGTCGCTGGCGAAGACCGCCCTGCTGGCGCACGGCCGCACCACGGTCGCACCGGGCGAGAGGTTCACGTACCGGATCACCGTGCACAACCACGGCCCGGCCGCGGCCCGGGACGTACGGGTCACCGACCCGCTGCCGTCCGCCCTGGCCTTCGTCTCCTCCCCGGACGGCTGCGCACCGGCGAAGGCGGGCAACGGGAGCACGGACGGGGCGCGGCCGGACGGGGCGCGGACGGTCCGCTGCCCGGCTCGGGACCGGCTCGCCGCCGGGGAGAGGGCGGAGTACCGGATCACGGTACGGGTGACCGCGCGCGAGCGGACCGGTACGCCGAAGCGCTGCACCCGCATCGACAACATCGCCCGTGTCACCTCGTCGAGTCCGGACCCCGACCCGTCCGACAACGCCAACCGGCCCGGTACGACGGCGCCCGGCGGAAAGCCGCTGTGTCTGGCGTCCGGCAGGGACGGCGGGGGCGAGGACGGCCACCACGGCCACGACGGCGGCCATGACAACGGCGGCCACGACGACAACGGTCACGACGAGGGCCGCGGCGACGACGGCCACCACGGGCGCGGCGATCTGGCCGACTCCGGTTCCGCACTGCCGGGCTGGCTCCTGTGGACCGCCGGCGGCCTCGTCACGGCCGGCGCGGCCCTGCGTACGGTGTCCGGCACGGCGCGTCGGACGGGCGTGAAGGAATGAGCGCCTCGCCCCCCTGCCGCCCGGCCCGGCGCGGCACCCGGCGCCGGCGCGCGGCCCTCGCCCTGCTCTGTGCGGCGGGCCTGACCCTCGCGGCCCTCCCCGCGACGGCATCCGCATCCCCACCCGCACCGGCACCGGCACCGGCATCCGCACCGGCCGCGCCCCGGCCCGCCCCGACCGCCGCACGCGCCGCCAGCTCCGCGAAGACCCCCACCCCGGCCCGCCCCAGCAACACCCGCACCACCCCCGCCCGTACCGCCGCCGCGGCCGCCGCCGCCCCCCGCGCGGTCGCCTTCCCGGTCAACGAGACGTTCGAGTCCTCCACCAACCTCGGCACCACCAGCGGCAACGCGACCTACCCCGACGCCGGATGGATGCGGCTGACCTCGGCGAGCAACAACCAGGCCGGCACCTGGAAGATGAAGGACTCCTTCTCCTCCGGCCTCGGGATCGTGGCCGAGTTCACCTACGCCACCTACGGCGGCACCGCCTTCGAGGGCAAGCGGGGCGACGGCCTGTCGTTCTACCTGACCGACGGCTCGGCGAAGGACGGGGTCGGCGGCACCGGCGGCGCCCTGGGCTACGCCTGCTCGATGACCGGCGGCCTGTGCCTCGCACGCCCCGGCGTGCCGGGTGCCTACCTCGGCATCGGCATCGACGAGTTCGGCAACTTCTCCTCCAGCGGCGTCGGCAACGGCGGGCCCGGGGCGCAGTCGAACCGGATCGTGCTCCGCGGCGGCGGCGACGGCTCCAAGGGGTACCGCTTCGGCACGTCCGCCGCGGGCCCGGAATCGACCGTGGAGACCGGCAGCCGCGCCAAGCTGCGCACGGTGCGCGTCACCCTGCTGCCCAGCGGCTCCAAGATGCTCGTCTCGGTGTGGTCCGACAGCGGGCCCGGCACGGCCATGACCCAGCTGATCACCGATTTCGACGTCACCACCATCACGGACCAGCCGGCCCTGCCCGCCACCCTCAAGGTGGGGTTCTCCGCCGCCACCGGTGGCGCCACGAACATCCACGAGCTCAGCGATCTGAGGATCAACGTGCCCGTCGACCTCTCCGTCGCCAAGTCGGTGAACACCAGGAGCGTCCCGGCCGGCGGCGGCCCGGTCACGTACACGGTCACGGTCTCCAACAGCGGGGCCAACGACGTCACCGGCGCCGTCGTCCGCGACACCGTCCCCGGCCTGACGGGCGTCACGTGGACCTGCCGGGCCGGCACCGGCGGCACCTGCGGTCAGGCCTCCGGCAGCGGCAGCACCCTGCACACCACGGCGGACCTCAAGCGGAGCGGTTCCGTCACCTACACCGTCACCGGTACCGCCCCCGCGCAGCCCACGACGCTGCGCAACACGGCCACCGTGACGGCGCCGGCCGACCGCTTCGACACCGACTCCGCCGACAACACGGCGACGTCCGAGGCCACGACGGTGACGGCGAGCGCCGACGTGTCGGCCGCCAAGGAGGGTGTCGGGGCCGGGCCCGTGGCGCCGGGACAGCAGTTCGACTACCGGATCACGGCCCGCAACAACGGCCCGTCGCACACCTCGGCCGTCGAGGTCGCGGACACCCTGCCCGCGCCGCTCGCGTTCGTGTCCTCCCCCGACGGCTGCACGGCCGCCGGCCGGGTGGTCTCCTGCCCGGTGCGCGGCACGCTGTCCGCGGGCACGGACACCGCGTGGACGATCAGGGTCCGGCTGGATCCCGCGTACCCGGGTGACGGCGCGGACCTCGGCAACACGGCCACCGTCCGGCACGCCGTCCCCGACCCGCTGCCCGCCAACAACACCAGCGCCGCCGCCCCGCCGCCCGGCGGGGTGACGGCCCCGCAAGCCGATCTCGGCACGGTCAAGAGCACCGGCGCGCAGGCCTCGGTGGCCCCCGGCGAGACGTTCGCGTACACGGTGACGGTCACCAACGCGGGCCCGTCCACGGCCCGGCAGGTACAGGTCACCGACCCGCTCCCGGCGGCGCTCGCGTTCGTCTCCGCGGCCGACGGCTGCACCGCCGCGGGCCGGACGGTCGGCTGCGGTCCGGTGGCCGAACTGGCCCCCGGCCAGAGCCGCTCGTGGACCTTCACCGTCCGACTGGACCCCGGCTTCACCGGGGACGGCTCGGCCCTGCGGAACACGGCGACCGCCGAGGCCCGTACGGCGGACCCGCGGCCGGCCGACAACAGCGGCACGGCCGGTCCGCCCGGCGGCACGGTCCGCCCGGCCGTCGCCGACGTCGAACTCGCCAAGCAGGCCGCCGCGGGCTGACCGCCGGGCCGCCGCCCCGGCCGGCCCCCGAGCCCGCCGCGTTCCCCTCCGTACCCCCGCACGAACCGAACGGAAAGATGCGCGATGACGACGACACCAGGCCGACGGCGGCCGGCAGCGTGGGCCCTGGCCGCCTCGCTGATCTGCGCGGCGCCGCTGTGGGCGGGCCCGCCGCCCGCGGCCGCCGCGGCCCGTACCGGCCACGCCCTCCAGGCGACGGCGAGCGCCGGCCACACCCTGTCGGTGACGGCGAGCACCGTACGGGCACCCGGTGACCTGGTCACCTACACCCTCACGGCGAAGAACAACGGCCCGTCCGTGGCCCGCAACGTGACGGCCAAGGACCGGCTGCCCGAGGGGATCACCTACGTGGGCTCCTCGGACGGCTGCACCGAAACCGCGCAGATCGTCACCTGCGGCCCGGAGCCCCAGCTGGGCGTCGGCCAGAGCAAGAGCTGGACGTTCCAGGCCCGGCTCAGCGCGTCGTACCAGGGTGACGGCTCGGACCTCGGCAACAGCGCCAGCGGGAAGTCGGACGCCTCCGACCCGGTCCCGGGCAACAACACGGCTCCCCCGGTGCTGCCGCCGGGCCCGTTCGACCCGGTGTCCGACCTGGCCACCGTCAAGACCCCGCTGGGCGCCGGGCCGACCGTCCCCGGCCAGGAGTACGAGTACGAGATCCGCACCTCCAACAAGGGTCCCTCGGACGCTCGCAACGTCACGGTGACCGACACCCTGCCCGACGGCCTGACCTTCGTGTCCTCGGCCGACCCGTGCAGCGTGTCCGGACGGACCGTCACCTGCGGCCCCCGGGCCCGACTGGTCCCCGGCGCCGAGGTGGTGTGGACGTTCAAGGTGAGGCTGGACCCCGCCTACGCGGGTGACGGCGGCGACCTGCGCAACACCGCCACCTCGGCGTCCGCCTCCAAGGACCCCGAACCGGCCGACAACACCTCGCGGCCGGTGCTGCCGCCCGGCGGCGTCACCGAGCCGCAGGCCGACGTGTGGGCGGCCAAGCAGCCGGTCACCGACACGCCCATCGCTCCCGGGCAGACCTTCGAGTACGTCGTCACCGCGACCAACGACGGCCCGTCCCGCGCGCTCGGCACCACGATGACCGACAGGCTGCCGGCCCGGCTCGCCTTCGTCGGCTCCGCCGACGGCTGCACCGCCACCGACGCCACCGTCACCTGCGGCCCGGCGGCCGTACTGGAGCCCGGCGCGTCGAAGCGCTGGCGGTTCACGGTCCGGCTGGACAGCACGTACACCGGTGACGGCTCCGACATCCGCAACACGGTGACGGCGGCCGCCCGGACCAAGGACCCCAAGCCGGAGAACAACACGAGCAGCCCCGCCGGCCTGCCCGGCAGCAGGGTGAACAAGCCGACCGCCGACCTGGCCCTCACCAAGCAGGCGGTGGGCAGCACGCCGCCGGTGCCGGGCGAGACCTTCGACTACCGGATCCGGGTCACCAACAACGGCCCGTCCGCCGACGCCTTCAACGTCAAGCTCACCGACAACCTCCCCGAGGGCCTGTCGTACGTGGCCTCCTCCCCGGCCGGCTGCACCGTCGCGGGCCACCTGGTCTCGTGCAAGCGCACCGCCCCCCTCAAGGTCGGCGAGAGCGTCGAGTACCTCCTGACGGTCAAGGTCGATCCCGCGTACAGCGGCGACGGCAGCGACCTGCGCAACACCGCGCACGTCACGGCGGACAACATCGACCCCGCCAGTGCGAACGACAGCGACACCGCGTCCGTGCCCGGCGGCGACGTCGCCGCGCCCGCCGCGGACCTCGTGCTCTCCAAGCGGCCCGTGCAGAGCACCCCGGTGGCCCCGGGCGAGACCTTCGACTACGCCCTGACGGTCACCAACAACGGCCCCTCGCAGGCCGAGCAGATCACCGTCACCGACACCCTGCCGACCGCGCTGAGCTTCGTCTCCGGCGACGCCGCGTGCACCGCCGGGCGGACCGTGAGCTGCGGCCCGCTCGCCCGCCTCGCCCCGGGCGCCTCGATCACCTGGGTGATCAAGGTGAAGCTGGACGCGGACTACTCCGGTGACGGCTCGGACATCCGCAACACCGCCACCGTCTCCGCCCTCACCCGCGACCCGAAGCCGGAGAACAACACCAGCAACGCCGCGGGCCCGCCCGGCGGCACGGTCAAGGACCCGACTGCCGACCTGGAGGTGGGCAAGACGACCCCCTGACCGGCCCCGAGCACGCATGAACCAGTGGGGTGTACCAGCAGTACACCCCACTGGTACGGACTAGCGGTCCCCTGTCTCTGCCCGCTTCGACCGCCTGCCCCCCGAGCGCCGGGAGCTCATCCTCGGCACGGCGCGCCGCCGCCTCGCCGAGCACGGCTCGGATTCACGAGCGTCCACCGCACCGCACCGGGCCCCCGGGGATCACCGCGATGGCCCGCCCTCCCGCCGCCGGGCAACGAGTCGGGGGCCGCTCCGGATGTCTCCGGAACGGCCCCCGCTCACCTACTGGTCAGGATCAGCCCGTCGAGGGGCGGATCTGGGTGGTCTTGTTCTTCATGGCGGCGACAGTGTCCAGCATTCCCTGGTGGAACTGTTCCTTGGTCATGCCGTTTCCGTATTTGTTGTACATCTCGATGCCCTGGCGGACGCTGATCACGTCACCCGCATCGGTACCGCCGTTGAAGATGCTGGCGCCGGGGAACGCCGCGGTGGCGCCGTCCTCCAACTCCTTGTCGCTGAACCCGCCTTCCTTGCCCACGAAGCCGTAGTGCACGTTCGACCAGATGTCGTAGAACGCCTCGTCATCGGTGCCGGGCACCTTGAAGAAGTAGTCGGGCTCGGTGCGCAGGTCGAACATCTTCTTGAGCTTCGGCTTGTGGTCCCATGGCCCATCGGCACGGACCTGGACGATCCACCAGAACTGGGCGTCGAGCACGCCCCAGCTGTTGTTGGCGGCGTTGATGTGCCGCAACGTGGAGGACTTCATGTTCCGCATGATCTCGGCGTACATGTAGTCCTCGGCGGCCTGCCAGCGCGCCGCGCCCAGCAGGCGTGCGGCGCGCCGCTCCGCCGCCACGCGCAGCGCCTTGCGCTCCGCGTTGTAGGCCCGGTGCCGGTCCGACATGTGGTTGGAGCCGCTGCACCTGCCACGGGTGGTGCAGTTCCAGCGTCCGGCGCGGTCGGCGGCCTCTTCCATCCGCTGGGACGCCGCCTCGCAGGAGCGCTGCCCGCAGTTGTCGGAGTAGTCGCCGATGACACCGTCGCTGTCGCCGGGCACGCCCGCGCAGATTCCGTCACGGCCGCCGCCGGGCGAGCCGTGGAGGCACATCTTGCCGTCCGGGTCGGAGTTGGTGACCGGGTTGTTGTCGGCGTAGGCGTAGCCGTTCCAGCTCTGCGGGTCGGCGCCGTCCAGCAGCGGGTCGGTGCTGATGAAGCGGCCGGTCGACGGCTGGTACTGGCGGACGCCGAGGTTGGTCAGGTTCGTCGCGGTGTCCTTGGTACCGCCCACGAAGCCCTTGGTGCCGGCCCAGGCCGCGGGCTGTGCGCCGCGCGGGTTGCCGAAGGGGTCGCTGGTGCGTCGGGTGACGGCCAGCGTCGACAGGTCGACGGTGAGGGCGCTGGTGCCCTGGTGGTCGGAGACCTGGGCGACGAACGCTCCGGCGGCCGTGCCCGCGCCCGTGCGGACGATGGTCATGCCGCCGGGGATGGGGTAGTAGCGGGTGCCGGTCTGCGCCTTGGTGGCGGTGTCCACGGCCAGCTCGTCGGTGCCGAGGGTGATCGTGGTCTTGCCGGGGTTGCGGCGGACGATCTGGTTGCCGTCCGCGTCGTACACGTAGGTGGTGGTGGTGTTGGGGACGGTCCACTTCTGTCCGGCGGGCACCGTGGTGGCGCAGTCGCCGAGGACGAGGTTGAGGCTGTCGGTCGCGACGTCGCCGGGGACGGCGAGGCAGCGGCCGGAAGCGGGGTTGTGGAAGGTGCTGTCGGCGCGCGCCGTCCAGGTCTGGGCGGCGGTGCCGTCACAGACGCGGAGGTGGACCGCCGAGCCGGCCGCGGTGCCCATGGCCTGCAGGCACTTGTTGCCGGTGGAGAGCCGGTCGCCGGCGGTGGAGAACCGCTGGCCGGCTCCGGTGTTGCAGGTGTAGATCTGCACCGGCGTTCCGACGGCGGAGCTGCCGCCCTCCATGTCCATGCACTTGCCGCCGATGCCCTTGATCTGGGCGGCGGTGGTGAGCGAGGCGACCCTGCCCTCGGCGTTCCAGGTCAGCGTGCTGGTGCCGGCCTTTCCGGCCCGGAAGGACGTGGTGTTGCCGGCCGCGTCGTACTGGTAGACGTCGTTGTTGGTGCTGGTCGACGTCGTGGCGGTGGTGGTGAGCAGCGCGTGCGGACCACCCGTGCCGCCGCCCGCGGTGGGCGCGCCGGTCGGGGCGTTGACCGTGCCCGGGGCGTTGAACGCCTGGGTGGTGGTGACGTCCTTGGTGGTGTCGCCGGCCGGGTCGTGGCTGACCTGCTTGGTGCGGTTGCCCGTCAGGTCGTAGCTGTAGTCCTGCCAGTACGGTGCCCCGGTGCCGAGGGTGGCGACGGTCGGCGTGGCGCCGGCGCAGCTGCCCTGGTCCTGGGTCTGTCCCGGCACCGGTGCGGCCAGGCCGCGGGTGTCGGTCCACGCCGTCGTGAGCCGGCCGAGTGCGTCGTAGGTGAAGCACTGGCGGTCGGTCTGGGCGGGGAGGTTGTCGGCGATGCCGGTGATCGAGGTGACCTGTCCGGCGTCGTTGTAGGTGTAGCCCGTCTGCTGCACGGCGCCCGTGGTGGACGTCTGCTTGTCGACGAACTGCTGCCGGGCCCGGCCGGTGGCCTGGTCGTAGTCGGTGGTGGTGACGACCTGCGTGGCCCACGGGTTGACGGTCGAGCGGATCGGGCGCCCGAAGGCGTCGTACTCCGTCTGGGTGTCGTAGGTGGTGGCGCCGGCGTACTTGTACATCAGACCGTAGTCGTTGTACGTGTACGCGATGTCGTCGACGGGCAGGCCGCCGAGCGCCGGCAGGAGCGTCTGCTTGGGGTGGCCGGTGATCTTGTCGTAGACCGAGCTGGTCGTGTACGAGAAGGTGCCGGAGGCCAGCCCGGCGTCCGTGCCGGGGATGGTGACCGTCGAACCCGTGGCGTGGCCGGCGTCGTCGTAGCCCTTGATCGCGGTGGTGTAGGCCTGCCCGCTCGTGCCTCCGACGTAGCGCGTCGAGGAGGCGGCCTTGCCCTTGCCGCCCGGCGCGGTGTCGAACTTCCAGGCCGCGAGCTGCTTGGCCGCCGCGGTGGTGGCGCCGTCGTACATGGCGCTGCGCCGGCCGAGCAGGTCGTAGACGTAGGTCAGTGTCTGGTTCTTCGCGTTGGTGGTGCTGCTGAGCCGTCCGGCGGCGTCCCAGGTCTGGGTGGACGTGCCGGTGTCCGGGTCGGTCGCGGTGATCTGGCGCCCGCGCTGGTCATAGCCGTACGACCAGGTGTTGCCGGCCGCGTCCTTGCGGGTCAGCGGGTTGCCGTCCACCGTGTACGTGAAGCGGGTGACGGTGGCGTCGGCGGCGTTGCCCGTCGCCGTGCGGCCGTTGTACTGCCACAGCTCCGTCTGACGGCCGCGGCCGTCGGTGAGCGAGGTGGTCGTCGCGGAGCCCTGCGGGGGCACCACGTCGGTCCGGTCGACGCCCTTGTAGTCGGTCGTGGTCCGGGACTGCTCCACGCCCAGCGACCAGACGGCGCTGACCACGGCCCGGCCCAGGCCGTCATAGGTGGTGCGGGTCTGCGACGGGACGGTGCTGTCCGCCACGGCCAGGAGGCTTCCGGTGGGGCCCGACGCGTTGTTGTACCAGGGCGCGTTGACGGCCCGGGTGCGGCCCTGCGAGTCGGTCAGGGTGTCCGAGACGAGCCTGCCGGTGTACGCCGGGTTGGCCGGCGTCGTCTGGTTCTGCCGGGTCCGGGCGAAGCCGTCCAGGATGTCGATGCTCGTGACGTAGACCGGCGTGTCGCCGTCCTTCGACAGCTTCTTGGTGGTGGTGGTCGACGGAATGCCGGCCTTGTCGGACACCGTGTACGAGAACGCGTTGTTGGCGTTCGGGTGGGAGGCCGGGGTGCGGCCCGGCAGCCACACGCCGGTGGACCGTCCGAGCGCGTCGTAGGTCTGCGTGGTCGTCTTGAGGTTCTGGTCCGTGACGGTCAGCGGCAGGTTGCGCCGGACGTCCAGGGTGGTGACGGAGTCCCAGCTGCCCGTCGCCTGTCCGGGAACGGGCTTGGAGGCGGTGAGCGTGGACGGCAGCTCGCCGGCCGCGGCCGGGGTGTACGTGGTCGTCGTGACCGCGCCGCCCGGGTGCTCGGCGTCCTTGCTGTTGGGGTCCTTGGCGGAGACGGTCCGGCCGTAGGCGTCGTAGGAGGTGACGGCCGTCGGCAGGAAGGTCGCCGTGCCGTCCGTCTCGTAGCGGTCGAGGACCTCCTGCGAGGTCGCGTCGGCCGTGGCCGCGGCCTGCCCGGCGGGCAGGTTGTCGTAGAGGGTGCGGGTACGGGCGACGGTGTTGGCCGCCGTCGGGTCGACGGTGCAGGCGTCCGTCCCGGAGACCACGGTCTTCTCGCTGACCAGGCCGCTGACCTGCGGGTCGGGGCCGGTGGCGTAAGTGAGCCGGGAGCAAAGGTCGGGAAGGCCCGCGGTCTGCTCCAGGGTGGTGCGCGCACGGTTGTTGCGCGTGGAGTCGGTCGTCGTGGTGCTGACGGTCGACAGCCAGCTGCCGTCGGCCTTCTTGCCCTCCGTGGTGACGGCGGTCGTCGTGGCGGAGTAGCGGGCGACGAGGTCGGGCAGGCCCGAACCGCGGGACTGCGTGGCGGTCGCCACCTCGCCCGAGGCGCTGTTCACGCTGCGGCTGACGACGCTGCCGCCGGCCTGGTCGAAGGTCTCGGACTGGAGCATCTGGCCGCTGAGCCAGTCGTGGTCCGGGACGGTCCGGCCGAGGGCGTCGGTGAGCTGGACGGTGCGGGTGCCGCCGGCCTTGCGGGCGTCACCGTGCATGCCCTGCCGGTAGGTGGTGCGCGTCTGGGACTTGGGGCCGTCGTTGCCGTTGCCGGTGGTGGCCGTCACGGTGGCGAAGCCGCGGAACTCGCCCCAGGTGCGGGCCTTGGCCTCGGTGTACTGGCTGTCGTCGCGGTGCCAGCCGGCCGGGCCGTACGTGTAGGCGGTGACCTTCTGCGGGGCGTCGGTCGTGGTGTCGTTCTCGGTGAGCGAGGCGACGGTGTAGCGGTTGAACCAGTCGAGGACCGGGTCCGCGTCGAGGACCGAGCCCGGCGGGGTCCAGCGGACCGGGTAGCAGGCCTTGGTGTTGTCGTCCTCGGCGGTCGGCATCACCCGGTTGATGCGGGAACAGGCCGGCAGGTTGTAGTCGACGTTGAGGACGCCGCCGGTCTCGTTCTTGATCTGCTGGATCCGCGCCCGGTTGATCCGCGGCGGCGCCGGGACGAGGTCGGTGCCGTCGACCCGGTTGGGGAGCATGACGGGCACGAAGGTCACGGCGGGCAGCGTGAGCTCGGGGCTGGCCGTCTTGCCGGTGCGCTGGACGGAGTCCAGCCACAGGGCCTTCTGGCTGATGGGCTCGTTGGGGTTGTTGAGGTCCTTCGGGTCCGGGAAGGAGTGCTTCAGCGTGTAGGAGTCGACGTCCTGCCAGGCGTTGTTGACGCGCACCTGGGTCAGGACGGACGCCAGCCGGCGCGTGGTGAAGTACGTCGGCGACAGGCCGGTGCAGGTGCCGGTGCTCTTGCACTCCTGGTCGACCGGCACGTCGGGCCAGTTGTTCTTGTTGGCCACGGTGCGCTGCGACGGGTCGCAGGTCGCCGTGTTCTCACAGCGCTCCGCGGTGGTGAGGGTGATGCGTGCGGCGGGCTGCAGGGCGCCCTTGGCCGCGACCTGCTCGGACAGCCGCTGGCCGTACGCCACCGACGCCAGGGTGTTGGCGCGGGTGTACGCGGTGAGCACGCCGTTGCCGATGTTCTGGCCGCCGCCGCGCGAGTAGTGGTTCGTCTCGGGCGCCCAGGTGTACGTGGTCAGGTTGCCGTGCGCGTCGACGGAGTAGTCGAGCTGGAGGCGCTGCCACATCGTGCACCAGGAGGCGTTGCCCTTGGCGGAGTCGTAGCACGGGTCGCCCGCCTTGGGCGAGTACACCGGAGCGCTGGAGACGGAGTTCGTCGCCGGGTCGGTCTTGTCACCCCCGGGGAGGTGGTTGAGGCCGAAGTAGAAGACCGTGCCGCTGCTGTCGGTGACCTTGGCGTAGGCGCCGTCCTTGACGCCGTTGCCGGCGCCGGAGCCGAACTCGATCTTCGTGCCGTCGTCGTTCTTCAGCCGCCACACGCCGGTGGCCGCGTCGGTCGAGGCAGCCCCGGTGGCGACCCGGACGAGCTGGCCGGAGTGGCCGCCCAGCGACAGGGTCGCGTTGAAGCCGGCCCAGCAGTGGTCACCGGAGTGGGTGATGCCCGCCTTGTCGCACGGCTTGTAGGTGCGCTCGATGAAGCCGGGGTTCAGGTCCCAGCCGTCGCCGATCCAGGACGCCTGCGCGTTCGTGGCGGAGGTACGGCCGTCCACCGACGACGAGTCGTAGGAAAGGGCCAGCGCGGGTGCCGCGCCGCCGAGCGACGAGGGCGCCAGGAACGGGTAGCTGTAGGTGAGGGCGCCGGAGGAGCCGCCCGATCCCCAGGCCGAAGACGGGTTCAGGGCGGACGCCTTGTAGTCTCCGCCGCCACCTTCCTCGGCGGTCTCGGCCGCCAGGAGCATCGGTGCCGCGGAGGGGCCGGCGGCGGACCGGACGAGCGGCGACTGGAGCGCGCTCTTGGCGGTCCTGGCGGGAGCCGGGGTCACGGCCGGTACGGAGACCTCGGCCGTCACCTGCCCGGTGGCCTTGTCGTAGCGCGTGACGAGCGGGGTGCGGACCGTGCACGACGGCACGTTCGGCCGGGTCGCGGCGCAGGCGGGCAGTGCCACCAGGCGGCCGCGGGAGGCGAACTGCCCGCCGGTGGCCCGCTCCAGGGCCGCCGCGTCGATGCCGAGCCGCACCGGCACCGTGCCGCGCGCGTCCTGCCCGAGCGCGGCGACGGAGAACAGCAGGCCGTGCACGCCCGCCGCCCGGGCGGTCTTCGTGTCGTTGCGCACGACGGTCACCGCGGGCAGCGGGGTCTTGCGGCCCTTCGTGGCGGAGGCCAGCCACACGGGGAGCTTCCCGGCCCGCGCGGGAGCCGCCGCGGGCTTGGCGGTGCCCGCCAGCCGCGAGACGGCCGGCAGCTCAACTGCCGCCCGGGACCGGGGCGGGACCGCGTACGGCGGCGCAACCGGCCCGCGCTTCTTCGGCTTGAGGGGCGATATCGAGACAGTCTTGGGCAGCGGCGTCTTCGGCGGCTGCCAGATTCTGTCGAAGTCCGGCTTGGCCGAAACGGCTTGGGCCGCCGGCACTGCCAGAAGGGACGTCGTCAGGGCCAGAATTAGCGGACCGGTTACCCGTATCCGCGTATTTCTCCCGGAACGACGCATGCCAAAGCGAGGCATCACGCATCCCCCGATGAAAAAGTGACGGCCGCCGATCCGGCTGATCGACGGCGCAATTGCAGCGGAACGTAACAGTCGACCGAACCACTCACACCGCGGGGGTAGTTGAAACCGGACTGTGTCTTACATCACCGCCGGGGGCAATTGGTGAAGTCTGGCCACAAGGCCGACACATCGCAGTTGGCGGATTTTGATCGTCCGGCATGCCCCTGTCAGAGTGTCCGGGAACTCTGCCCTCGGCACGCCGGGACACCCCACCCGGAGGTGGTCACCCCGCACGGCGGGCACGCCTCGTCCGGCACCCCGGCGGAGCACCCCATCGGCACCGCGGAGCATCCCCATCGGCACCGGCGAGGCCCGACGGCGATGCCGAGCCGGCCCCCGCGGAGCACCCGTCACCCGACCGACCCCCGGGGACGATGAACGATCCCCCGCAGGCCCCGGAAACGAGTAAGGGGCAGTGGAAACGAGTCAGGGGCCGTACCGGATTTCTCCGATACGGCCCCTGATCTGCGACTCTTTCGAGTCGGGACGACAGGATTTGAACCTGCGACCCCTTGACCCCCAGATCGATGGGTCGGAGGAAAAATCCTGACATACAGCACAATCTCAGGGCGCACAGCGTGCACATACGTACATGCTGTGCGCCCATCGACGTGGGCGCTGGTCCCCAACTGGTCCCCAAGGGGCACCACATGCCCCCCCCTCGGGCCCGCCATGCCCTCTTGACTTACGGAGCTGATGTCGCGTCACTCCGTCCCCACGCTGCGAGGCACGCGGCCACACCGGAGAGCACCGCGAGCATCCCGAAGAGCTGGGGGTAGCCGCCGAGAGGGCCGGCCAGGGCGGCGCCGGCCCAGGGGGCGAGAGCGGCGGCGATGTGGGCCGGGGCGCCGAGGAGTCCGGAGAGGCGGCCGTAGTGGGTGGTGCCCCACCGGTCGGTGACGGCGGTGGCCTGCAGGAGGGTGAGGTTGCCGCGGACGACTCCTGCCAAGACTGCGAGGACAACCAGCATGGGCAGCGGACCTGGGATGAGAGCGAGCGCTCCCGTGGTCGCGCCGCCGAGGGCGATGAGGGTGACCGTGCGGCCGGTGACCGAGGTACGGCCGGCCAGGCTCGCGTAGAGGGTGCGACCGAGGGTCTGGCCCGCGCCGCCGAGTCCCAGAGCCCAGGCGGCTGTCGTGGCGTCGACACCGCGTTCGGTGAGGAGCGGGATCAGCCCGATGACGACGGCGTACATGGCGAAGCTGGAGAGGGTGAAGGCCGCCGCCAGGACCACGAAGGGGCGGCTCTTGGCTACCGGGGTGCGGTCGGTGGTGGGCGGGGCCGCAGGCGCCGGGGGCCAGGGGGCTCGCAGGGCCAAGGCGTGGGCCGGGATGGTGATCGCGGCCAGGATGAGGGCGAGGACGGCATAGGTCTGCCGCCAGCTGAGGTGGTCCGCGAGGGTGGCGGTGAGCGGTGCGAAGACCGTGGAGGCCAGGCCGCCGGCCAGGGTGATGATGGTCAGCGCCCGGACCCGGTCCGGCCCCCACCAGCGGGTGACAGCAGCGAAGGCGGGCGGGTAGAAGGTGGCCGCCATGGCGATTCCGGCCAGGATCCAGCCGAGGAAGAAGACGGGCAGGTGGGGAGCGGCGGCGATGGTCAGGACGGCGAGGACGCCGATGCCGGATCCGGCTGTCATCACCGCTCGGGGACCCCGGCGGTCGAGGATCCGGCCGACAGGGATTCCGACCAGAGCGGAGACGAGCAGGGCCAGGGAGAATGCGCCGGTGGTCGCGTTGGCGGACCAGCCGGTGTCGGCCGTGAGGCGCGGGAGGAGTACGGGGAAGGCGTAGTAGACGATCCCCCAGCTCGTCATCTGTGTGGCGCACAGGGCGGGCAGCGCGGCGCGTGGCCGCGACCGGACCCCCGTCCCGGTCGCGGCCACGCCGGCCTGGGTGTTGGTCACCTCCGTCAGCAGCCACCGGAGACGGTGGCAGGGGCGCCGATGGTGAGGGTGGCCGGGGCGGCGCAGCAGCCTCCGCCGGACTCTTCGGCGGCCTCGGGCTGGTCGAAGAGGCCCGCGCCGCCGCACACGCCGGTCTCCGGGAGGGTGAGTTCGACGCGCTCGGCGGCCTCCCGGTCACCGGCGAGGGCCGCGGCGATGGAGCGGACCTGCTCGTATCCGGTCATGGCCAGGAAGGTCGGGGCGCGGCCGTAGGACTTCATGCCGGCGAGGTAGACGTCCTTCTCCGGGTGGGAGAGCTCGGTGGCTCCGTGGGGGTAGACGGTGCCGCAGGAGTGCTGGTTCGGGTCGATCAGCGGAGCGAGCTCGACCGGGGCCTGGAGGCGCTCATCCAGGCCGAGGCGCAGCTCGTCGAGAAAGGTGAGGTCGGGGCGGAAGCCGGTCAGGACGATGACCTCGTCGACCGGCTCCAGGCGGCGGCCATCCTCACCGACGAGGACCAGGCGGCCGTCCCCGGTCTTCTCGATGGCGTCGGTGCGGAACCCCGTCACCGCGTCGGCATAGCCGCCGTCTACCGCGGCCTTGGCCGCGAGGCCGAGGGCGCCACGGGCGGGCAGCTGGTCCGCGGTGCCGCCGCCGAAGGTGGAGCCGCTGATCCCGCGACGGAGGATCCAGGTCGCGTGCGTCCCGGTGCCGCCCTCCGCCTTGGCGAGATCGGCGAGGTAGGCCAGAGCGGTGAAGGCGGAGGCGCCCGAGCCGATGACGGCAGTGCGCTTGCCGGCGTAGCGGGTGCGGACGGCGGGGTCCTTGAGGTCGGGGACGCGGTACGTGATGTGGTCGGCCGCGCTCTTCTCGCCGAGTGCGTGCAGGCCGCTGCCGCCGGCCGGGCTGGGGGTGGACCAGGTTCCGGAGGCATCGATGACGGCACGGGCGAAGATCCTCTCCTCGCGGCCCTCGGGGCTGCTGAGGTGCACGACGAAGGGCTGGGTCTCACGGTCGGCGTCGACGATGCGGTCCCGGCCGGTGCGCGAGACACCGGTGACCGTCGCGTTGTAGCGGACACGGTCACCGAGGACGTCGGCCAGGGGCTGGAGGTAGAGCTCGGCCCAGTCGCCACCGGACGGGTACGTGGCACCGTCCGGCTTCACCCAGCCGGTGGGGGCGAGGAGCTTCTCCGCCTCGGGGTCGACGACCTCGGACCAGGTGGAGAACAGGCGTACGTGCGACCAGTCGCGCACCGCGGACGCGGCGACCGGTCCGGCCTCCAGGACCAGGGGCTCGATGTCCCGCTCGATGAGCCGGGCAGCCGCGGCGAGTCCAATCGGGCCGGCGCCGATCACGACGACGGGCAGGGCTTCGGTGGATGCGTTCACGGCGGGCTCCCCAGTTGATTCGACGTGTGTCGATGTCCTGACGCCTCTAGAATGGGCCCTGGATCGACGTTCGTCAACATAGACATCTGTCGAAGTTCGTCGGATGATGGGGGCATGACTACGAAGGTGTTGCCGCTGCTGGAGCCGGAGGCCGTGGCGGCATGCTGCCCGCCCCTGACGGAGCGCCCGCTGACGGCCGAGGAGGCCGAGCGGACCGCCGTCATGTTCAAGGCCCTGGGCGACCCGGTCCGCCTGAGGCTGTTCTCCGCCGTCGCCTCCCACGAGGGTGGCGAGGCGTGCGTGTGCGACATCTCGGATGTGGGTGTCTCCCAGCCGACGGTCTCCCATCACCTGAAGAAGCTGCGCGAGGCCGGGCTGCTGTCCTCCGAACGGCGCGGCACCTGGGTGTACTACCGGGTCGAGCCCGCGGTGCTCGCCGCCATGGGCCAGCTCCTGACCCGCGCGGCCTCCGCATGAGCATCACCATCGCGCCGCTGGCCGAAGCGCACGCGGACGAGGTCCTGGCGATCTACCAGGCGGGGATCGACGAGGGCAACGCCACCTTCGAGACCACCGCCCCCACCTGGGAGGCGTTCGAGGCGGGCAGGCTGCCGGAGCACCGCTTCGCCGCCGTCGGCGACGACGGCAAGGTCCTGGGCTGGGTCGCGGCGAGCAGGGTATCGGACCGGTGCGCGTACGCGGGCGTGGTCGAACACTCCGTCTACGTCCACCCTGCCGCCCGTGGCCAGGGTGTCGCCTCCGCCCTGTTGACGGCCTTCATCGGCTCGACGGAGGCCGCGGGGATCTGGACGATCCAGTCCGGCATCTTTCCCGAGAACCGCGCCAGCCTCGCCCTCCACCAGCGGGCCGGCTTCCGGGTCATCGGCACCCGCGAGCGCATCGGCCGCCACCACGGCGTGTGGCGCGACGTGGTGCTGCTGGAGCGCCGCAGCCCACTGATCGGCTGACCTTAGGCCTTCCCGTTAGAGCCCGTCGCCGCTGCTCAGGGTGAGCTGGCGGTGGTGGAAGTCGAAGTGCTGGGTGGGGTAGCGGTAGATGTCCGCGAGCGTCATGAAGTCCTTGAAGAACGGGTCCCAGCGGACGGGGTAGTGCATACCGCGGGCGAGCCTGGCCTCGGGCTCCGAGGCCAGGTGGCGGTGCAGGGAATCGATGACACGGTCGAACGCGGCGCCCATCCGGCGAGGTCCGTAGAACTTCACCGCCCCACGCGGGCCGGCGTAGTTGACCCAGTCGAACGGTACGGTGGCCGCGTCCAGCACCCGGGCGAACACTTTGCTCGCGCTCCGGGGGAGCCGGCCGAAGACGCGGACCAGGACCAGCAGCCGCAGGACGATCACGTAGCCGAACAGCATGTGCCACAGCAGCTGCTCATTGGTCCACTTGGTGCCGCGGGTGGGCCTGGCGAGATCCTCATCGGAGGCGCTGTCGAGCAGGCGGTGGAAGGTCTGGCGGGCTCGCTCGTAGTCCTCGTACACGGCCTGCCGGTCCATCGCGATCGCGTTCATCATGGCCTGCCAGCTCTGGGCCCGCACTCGACGAGTCGGCCGGGGTGGCAATGATTCCCGCTCCGGGCCAGGCGTAACGGAGGTGGCCGCGGCTGTACGGTCAGCCGTCCTGGAGGAGCGGGCCGAACGTCTGCTGCCCGATGCGGGTGGCGCAGGCCTGGCTGACAATCTCACCGCGCACCTCGGGGTGGGCCAACTGCCATTGCTCGGCTGAGGCCTGGCCGGTGAAGAAGTTGAGGGCGTCGCAGCACACTGCGGCGGCTGGGCCTTCGCCCTCGCGGCGCCCGACGAATACGACCGCCTCGGCGGGCTCCCATGTCGCCGAGCCGTTGGCGAAGGAGACCGTCACCGGCTGTGCGTCGACGGGGTCGGTGGAGGAGACGGTCACGTCCTGGCCGAGCATCGCGGAGATACCGAGGGCGTCGATCGCACACATCGACCACACGCTCACCCCGTTGGCCAGCTGCACCTGGTGCCGTGTCTCTCCTGCCGAGAACGGGTATGCGGCCTCGATCCGGCCCGATGCGTCGAGGGTCAGGAAGTCCTCGTGGTCCAGCTCCGCCAGGACCTCGCCGGCTGTCCGCCCGGCTTCCGCCGCCACGGGTTCGAGCAGGGCGGCATCCGGTGCGCGCCCCGTGGCGGCGAAGTGCCGCAGGATCGCCTGCTGGACCATCCGCAGGCCGCGCTCCGCCGGCGCACGCCTGCCCCGCCCTGACCGACCGATCGGATCCAGAGGGTCCAGAGGGTCCGTCTCGCAGCAGTCCTGCTCGTCGGCCGCCTGGGGCCTGCGTGCTCCCGAGAACGCCTCCCGGAGAGCCTGGACGCTCGGTGCACCGTCAGTGCGGCCCTCGGCGTCACGGTAGAGGCGGCACGACACCGACGGCGGAGCACCAGGGATGGGGAACGGGTCAATGCCGTCGAGGAGCACGGTCGGCGAACCGGTCATGCCCCACCGGGCTGCGTCGCTCTCCGCGGACACCTCGATCAGCTCGATCAGCTCGATCAGCTCGATCACGGCAGCGCGGCCGTCGAGTGCCTCCGCGATCCGCTCCCGCAAGACCGGCACATTCGGGCACTCCGGCACCGTGAGGATCGTGATCCGCATCCCGCTGTCCTTCCAGGTCGGTGGCCTTGTGAACCGAACGTAGACCTTCCAGCACACTGGAAGGTCAAGGCGTAGCGTGGAGCCATGCGCATCGGTGACCTCGCGGCGGCCGGCCAGGTGACGGCCAAGACCATCCGCTTCTACGAGCAGGCAGGGCTGCTGCCCGCCCCGCCCCGTACGACCGGCGGGTACCGCGACTACACGCCGGAGGCGGTGAGGCGGCTGGCGTTCATCCGCGACGCCCAGAGCGCGGGCCTGACGCTCGCCGAGATCCGCTCGGTCCTGGAGATTCGCGACAGTGGGCATGCCCCGTGCGGACACGTCACGAGCCTTATCGATCAGCGGCTGGCGGAGATCGAGCAGCGCATGGCCGAGCTCCGCCAGACCCGCACCGCGCTGCGCGAGCTCGCCCGGCGGGCCGCCGCCACCGATCCCGACACCTGCTCCGGGGGCGAGATCTGCACCATCCTCACGCGACCGTGACGGGCTCAGGTACCAGGCGCGGGATCAGGCGTACGTACACGACCATGCCGATGACCTCGACGAGGGTCTGCGTAACCACCACGACCGGGGCGAGCGCCAGGTCGTCGGGCAGGGCCAGAGCCAGCGGCAGCACGACCAGGGAGTTGCGTGTCGCACCGGTGAAGACCACCGCCCGGGAAGCGGGGGCATCCAGCCGGAAGAGGCGCGCGATCATCCGTCCGGCAAAGGCCATGACGACGAGGAAAGCCACGTAGAAGGGGATGACCGCGGCTGCGTCCGCGAGACTGCCGCCGAGCTTGGGGACCTGGGAGGCGACCACGGTGATGAGCGTCGCGGCCATCAACGGCACCATCGTCGCGGTGGCCGCATCCGAGATCCTCTGCCCCGACTGCTTACGCGCCGCCCACGCCTGAAACGCCCAGGCCAGCGCGAGCGGAATCACGATGAGTACCAGGAAGGCCTCGACGAACGGGCCGACCGCGACGATGTCGGCCAGGTCCGCCCCCATGAACAGGTAGAGGAAGCCCGGCAACAGCAGCATCTGCACGATGAGCAGGAGTGGTGTGGCGGCCAGCAGGCGCCTGCTGGAGCCATGGGCCAAGCCGCTGAAGACAATCACGTAGTCCACACACGGGCACAGCAGGACCAGCAGCACCCCCACGCGGACCGCCTGGTCGGCCGGGAGAAAGGTGAACATGGCGGCCACGACCAGCGGGACGACTACGAAGTTGACCACCAGGGCCGCGCCGAGGAACCGGGCGTCGCGCAGAGAGCGGAGCAGGTCGGCGGCGGGCACCTGGAGGAAAGTCACGAACAGCAGTGCCCCGAGGACCGGGTTGATGGCGTACTCGAGGCCCGAACCGGCCGCCGGTGCCGCCCAGCCCAGCAGCCCTCCGAGAGCCATGGCGGCGATGTAGATCGCGATCTGGTGGTGTTCCATCCGCTCGACCAGACCTGGCGATTCCTGCGGCATTCCTTTGTTTTCCCGTTCTGCCGGCCTGCCGTCCTGCTGTTGGAGGACCTGGTCATTGTGGCAAGCGGCCCTGGGTCTGCTTACGGGGCGCTTGAGCGGGGAAGCCCAGGTCCACCAGCGTCGACTGCTCGGTTCGGCAGGCGGACCGACGCCGGCGGCGCAGCACCCAGAGCGTGCCGGCCAGGGCGAGGACGGTGAAGACGGCCAGAGCCGGAATCCAGAAGGCCCCGATCGCGGAAGCCGTTCCCACAGCGCCGAGGAGTCCCAGGATCGGGCCGATGCAGCAGGCCGCGCAGGCGAGAGCTGCCAGAGCTCCGGCGCCGAGCATCGTCTTGCCGGAGGACTTCGTTTGAGGGTTCATGCGGCAGCTCCGAACAGGTCGGCCAGCAGTGTGCCGGCGGCTTCGGGCGCCCTCACGGTCAGCGTCAGCCGATCCGGTGCCAGGTCCAGGGTGAAGTCGAAGAAGGCGCAGCATCCCTGCTCGGCCGCCGCAAGCGACGCGAGCTCGCCGGCCAGTTCCGGCGTGCCGGGAAAGATCAGGCGCAGCCCGTCGCCGGTCTCCTCGCGGCTGCTGGCCCGGGCGACGAGGGCCCGCCACTGCTCTGTGCGCTCCCCCAGCTCGGCCCCGTCGAGGGTGCAGGCCACGGGCGCCTCACGCCACGGCTCGTCGGCCACATCCGGCGGACGGGTGGGCGAGAGTTCCACGAGCACCGGGCCCGGCGCTTGGTCCGGGGTGGAGGTACAGCCGCAGTCCGGGCCGCAGCCGCCCGCAGGGGCAGGCCCGGCCAGCTCACGGTGGACCTCGGCGAGGCGGGCGGAGAAGGCCGCCAGCTCCGCCGCGCGGCGGTCGGCGTCCGTGATCCGGTCCGCGATCAGCGGCAGCATCCGCTCACGCACCGCTGCACACGCCCCCGCGTCCCGCACGTCCAGCAGATCGCGGATGTCCTCCAGCGCCAGTCCCAGCAGCTTCGCCGAGGAGATGAACGCCAGGCGCTCGACCGCGTCCTGACCGTACTGGCGATAGCCCGACGCTGTGCGCTCGGCCGGCAGCAGCCCAGCCATCTCGTAGAACCGCAGCGTGGAGGCCGGAACGCCCGAAAGGCCGGCCAGCTGCGAGATACGCAGTGTGCTCATGTCTCGAACGTAAACCTTCAACCCGACTCGAAGGTCAAGCCCGCAGCAGTCCCGCGATCTCACGGGCGGCGTCCCTGGCGGGGCGGCCGACGCCGATGAGGGTTGCGGAGGCCGGGCCGGCCCAGTCGCCGTAGCCGAGCAGGTGCAGGCGCGGCTCGTCGGCGGCGCGAGTGCCCACGGTTGCGATGTGCCCGCGGGTACCGCGCAGCTTGAGCGAGGCGAAGTGGGCCAGGGCCGGGCGGAAGCCGGTGCACCAGATGATCGCGTCGGCCTGGGCGGTCGTACCGTCGGCCCAAGCCACGCCGCCCTCGGTGAGGCGACTGAACATGGGGGTGGCAGTCAGGAGTCCGGCGTCGCGGGCGGCTCGTACGGGCGGGACGGCGACGATGTCGCCGAGCGAGGCCACGCCACCGTTGTCGGTGCGGCCTTCATCGAGGGCGCGGCGCCGGGCGGTGGCGTGGTCGAAGAGGGCGCGGCCGTCGATGTCGTCGGCGAGGTAGCGCGGCGGGCGCTGCGTCACCCATGTCAGCTCTGTCGTGCCGGCGAGGTCGGCGGCGATCTGGGCGCCGGAATTGCCTCCGCCGACCACGATCACGCGCTGTCCGGCGAACTCGGCCGGGCTGCGGTACTGGACGGTGTGGAGCTGACGCCCCTGGAAATCGCGCCGTCCGGGAACAGCGGGCAGGAACGGGCGGGTCCACGTGCCGGTCGCGCTGACGACAGTGCGGGCCTACCAGGCTCCGCAGTCGGTCTCGACCTGGAGGAACGCGCCGTCGCGGTGGACCGCCTCCACCCACACGCCGCGTTCGACCGGCAGCTCGTACCGCTTCTCGTAGTCGGCGAGGTACGACACGACGTGTTGCGCGTCGGGGTAGATCTCGCCGGGCTGGAGCGGCATGAGGCGGCCGGGCAGGGAGGAGTAGGCGGCCGGGGAGAACAGGCGGAGGGAGTTCCACGTGTGCTGCCAGGCTCCGCCGGGCGCCTCCTGGGCGTCGAGGATGACGAACTCGATGCCCAGGCGGCGCAGGTGGTAACCGGCGGCGAGCCCGGACTGGCCGCCGCCAATCACCACCACCTCCGTGCGTCGTGTCATGCCGCGGGCTGCTCCGTGTCGCTCTTGCCGCGCATGAAGATGACCGCCACCAGAGCGAGGCCCACCACCGCGCCCACGAGCTGCACGCCGATGAACGCCGGGACCGAGGCGGGGGCGATGCCCGCGAAGGTGTCGGTGAAGGCGCGGCCGATGGTGACGGCCGGGTTGGCGAAGGACGTGGAAGAGGTGAACCAGTACGCCGCGCCGATGTACGAGGCGACCGCGACGGGCGCGAAACGGAGCCGGTCGGTCTTGGCCAGGCCGAAGATCAGCAGGATCAGGCCGGCGGTCGCGACGACCTCCCCCAGCAGCAGGTTCCCGGCGGAGCGGTCGTGGGTGGACCACTTCACCAGCGGCTCGCCGAACATCGCGTCCGCCAGGATCGCGCCCGCGATCGCACCGACGATCTGCGAAGGCACGTACACGGCGAGCTCGCGGGCGGTGACTCCGGCGCCGCCGCGGCGGGCGGTCCACCACTCGGCCAGGGTGACGGCCGGGTTGAAGTGCGCACCGGAGACCGGCCCGAGCAAGGCAATCAGGACACCGAGGCCGAAGACGGTGGCGGTGGAGTTGGCCAGCAGCTGCAGGGCCACGTCCTGGGTGAGGTCGGTGGCCTGGATGCCGGAGCCGACGACGATCGCGACCAGGGCCGCGGTGCCGACGAGCTCGGCGGCGGCGCGGGCGATCAGCGGGGTGCGGGGCGGGGTCTCGCCGGGTGCGGGCTGGGGCTCGTCGGCGGCTATGTCGCTCTCCGCTGCGGGGGCGGCGACGGGCTCGGTGGCGGTCAAGACGGGTTCTCCTCGGGCAGGTGAGGCAGAGCGGGCTATGGGCAGGACCGCTTGAGGTTCGCTTCGGCGGTGGCTCGCGCGGCCTGGGCAAGGTCGGCGAACTGACCGGCGAGGGCTTCGATGACTTCCGGGCGCAGGCGGTAGTAGATGTACCTTCCGCATGGCTCCGTCTCCACGACCCCGGCCTCGCGCAGCACCTTCAGGTGGTTCGAGAGGTTCGTCTGCTTGGCGCCCGTCTCTTCCACGAGGTGGGTGGTGCAGAGCGTCTCGCGGGCGAGGAGGGTCACGATCTGGAGCCTGAGCGGGTCGGCCAGAACCCGGATCAGATCAGTGTCGACTGACGTCATCATGTGCTGATACTGTCACATCATCTGGGGCTGACACCAGTCCGAGCTGACCTTATTGGCTCCTTTGAACGGGAACGCCATGTCCACGTCCTCATCGCCCCTTCTGCCGGACGAACGCCTGGCCGCCGGGGCCGCCCGTCTCGCCTCCCGGTACGCCGGCCACTTCGCGCCGGAAACCGTGCTGAGCCTGCTCGCCGACTCCTACGCACGTCTTGCCGAACAGGCAGGGGTCCATACGCACCTAGTCGTGCTGGCGGAGCGGCTGACCGCCGAACGCCTGGACGCGCTCGCCCACACCCAAGGGCTGACGAGCGGGCCGACCCGAGTGCTGTTCGTGTGCAGCCAGAACGCCGGCCGCTCCCAGATGGCCGCGGCTCTCCTGGCGCACCGGGCAGGCGAGCGGGTAACGGTCTCCTCCGCGGGCACCCACCCCGCCGACGCAGTGGAGCCGCACATCGCTCAGGCACTCACCGAGGCCGGCGTGGACCTGGCCGACGCCTACCCCAAGCCGCTGACCCAAGAGGTCGTCCAGGCCGCCGACATCGTGATCACGATGGGTTGCGGCGATGCCTGCCCCGTCATGCCCGGTCGCCGCTACCTCGACTGGCCCGTGGCTGACCCCGATGGGGCGCCGATCGCCGTCGTCCGCGATGTCCGCGACGCCATCGACGCCCACATCACCGAGCTGCTCACCCAGCTCGCCCCCTGAAGCCCCATCGATCCCCACCGCAGTCGCCTCACCCCAAGGAAGAACAGATGTCCTCCGCTCCTGCCGCCTCCGTCCTGTTCGTCTGCATCCACAACGCGGGCCGCTCCCAGATGGCGGCCGGGTTCCTGCGCCACCTCGCCGGCGACCGCGTCGAGGTCCGCTCCGCCGGTTCCATGCCCGGCGAGCAGATCAACCCCTCCGCCGTCGCCGCCATGGCCGAGCTGGGCATCGACATCTCCGACCAGAAGCCGAAGGTCCTCACCCCCGAGGCCGCCCAGGCGTCCGACTACATCATCACGATGGGCTGCGGCGACGCCTGCCCGTACTTCCCCGGCAAGACCTACCTCGACTGGCAGCTCGAGGACCCGGCCGGTCAGGGTGTCGAGGCCGTCCGTCCCATCCGTGACGAGATCAAGGGCCTCATCGAGGGCCTGATCGCCGAGATCGACGCCAAGCCGAAGGCCTGACGGCCGCGACTGAAGCGACCACGATCGACGGCATACGCAACGTCATCATCATCGGCTCCGGCCCCGCCGGATACACCACCGCCCACAGGAGAGGAGGCCGCATCGTGGCCCTCAAGAGCGTGACCGACGCATCCTTCATCGAGGACGTCCTCCAGAGCGACAAACCGGTACTCGTCGACTTCTGGGCGGCATGGTGTGGCCCCTGCCGCCAGCTGACCCCGTCACTGGAGGCCATCGCCGCCGAGCACGGCAAGAAGATCAAAATCGTCAAGCTGAACATCGACGAGAACCCGGAGACGGCCGCCGCATACGGCGTCATGTCCATCCCGACGATGAACGTGTTCGTCGGCGGCAGGGTCGCCAAGACCATCGTGGGCGCCAAGCCCAAGGCCGCCCTCCAGCGTGAGCTCGGCGCCTTCCTCGCAGGCTGACGCAACTCCCTCGATGCCCCTGCGCCGGCACCGACCGCAGGGGGCATCGCCATGCAGCAGCGCCAGGGGCTCAACTCGCCTTCCGTCGACGACCCCACCTCCGGCCGCGTCGAACGGTGGGAGCTCGCCGTAAACGGCGATTCGACGACCGCGACGTCCATCCGCCCCTGGGGCACAGGCTCCGCGGCCGACATCGGCGCCTGCCTCTAGCGCAGAGACCCGTGACACCCCAGGGGTGTCAGCGGCAGCAGGGCATCCCGCCCGGCGACACCGCCTCCTCACGTGTGACCACCGGCAGTTCGGCTCCCGCTCCCATCGGCTTGGCCGCGCGGACGATCGCGGAGTGCATGCCGTCGGCAACCGCGTGAGCCGGAGTGAGCTCGACCTCGGTGAAGCCGGCAGCCTCCAGCACTGCTCGGTACTCGGCGAAGGACAGCGCTCCGGCGATGCATCCGACGTAGTCGCCGCGCACCGCCCGCTCGGCGGGCGTGAGCCGGTCCTCGGCAACCACGTCCGAGATGCCGATACGGCCGCCGGGCGCAAGAACCCGGTACATCTCCGCGAAGACGGCCGCCTTGTCCACGGACAAGTTGATCACGCAGTTGGAGATGACCACGTCGATCGTCTGCGCGGGCAAGGGGATCGCCTCGATGGTGCCCTTCAGGAACTCCACATTGGTCGCGCCCGCCTTCTTCTGGTTCGCCAGGGCCAGGGCCAGCATCTCCTCGGTCATGTCCAGCCCGTACACCTTGCCGCTCACCCCGACCCGCCGAGCCGACAGCAGTACGTCGATGCCCCCGCCTGACCCGAGGTCCAGCACCCGCTCGCCCTCCCGCAGCTCGGCGACGGCGAGGGGGTTCCCGCAGCCGAGCGACGCGGCCACCGCCTCGGCCGGCAGGGCCTCGCGCTCCGCCTCCGCGACAGCCCGGATCCGAAGTTCTCGTCGATCTCGACGCTTCCGGACCCACAACAAGCGGTACCGCCCGCAGCGACTTGAAGGGCCGCAGCCGCATAGACGACGCGGACCGCTTCGCGGATATCTGACTGTTCACTCACGGCTTGCCCCTTTTCTGCTGCTCCAAGGCTTATGCCATCAACCATGGACCTCGCATCGATAAACGTCAACATAGAGATCCGTCGAAGCAACGGTCCGCTTCGTCATCGCCGAACGGCACGGCTCCAGCACCCGCTACGAGGTCAACTCGGCCTGCCTGGACTGCTTCCCCGCCGCCGTACGCGCGATCACGGGGCAGCCATGAGGATCATCCCGATGACCGCCGACCACGGCGAACAGGTCCTGGCCATCTACCAATCGGGCATCGACGAAGGGAACGCCACCCTCGAAACCGAGGCACCGGACTGGCGGACCTTCGACGCGGCCAAACTCCCCTCGCACCGCTACGTCGCCACCGCGCGCAGGCTTCCGCGTCATCGGCACCCGAGAACGCATCGGCCGCCACCACGGCCGCTGGCGCGACGTCGTCCTCTTCGAACGCCGAAGCCCGCTCGTCGACTAGAAACATAGGCCTATAGGGTGAGGCCCCCTCGTGATCACATGACTTCGCAGAGGAGCCCCTACGCATGACCCTGGGCATCATCGGACAGGCCGCCGGGCTGTTTGCCGTCACCAACATCGACGACATCCTGATCCTGGCGTTGTTCTTCGCCCAGGGCTCCGGCCACCCGGGGTCGACTCGCCGCATCGTGCTCGGCCAGTACCTTGGCTTCACCGCCATCCTCGCCGTCGCCGTGGCCGCCGCATTCGGCGCGACGTTCCTCCCGGCATCCGCCGTCCCGTACCTCGGCCTCCTGCCGCTCGCGCTCGGCCTCAAGGCCGCCTGGCAGGCATGGAGGCACCAGGACGAACAAGGGGGCGAGGAAACCGCGACGAAGCCGGGCGGACCGGGGGCAATGGAGGTCGCTGCGGTCACCTTCGCCAACGGCGGCGACAACATCGGCGTCTACGTCCCCGTGTTCGCCACGGCCGGCACCCGCGGGATGGCGGTCTACGCAGCCGTCTTCCTCGCCCTGGTCGCCCTTTGGTGCTTCGCGGGCAGGTTCTTCGCCACCCGCCCGGTCATCGCCAAGGCTCTCGGCCGCTGGGGCCACATCCTCCTCCCGCTGGTTCTGATCAGCATCGGCCTGCTCATCCTCATCGAGGGCGGAGCCTTCGGCCTGTAGGAGCGACGGCGTTGATGTGCGCGCAATGACGCGACGAGCAGTGGGTCCAGGCGCCAAGGCGCCCGGACCCACTGCTGCGCGCAGAGCTCCAGAACTTCAGGGCACAGCCGTCAAGCGACGAGCCGCGCGGTGTAGTCCCCCGCCGCCTCCACTGCTGCAACGAGCGCTTCGGTTCGAGTGTCGGCGTCCTTGTCCAGCAGGATGACACAGCGCCCGGTGCGCACGTCGGTGGTGGCCGACCGGACGCCGGCGACGTCCTCCAACTCGTCGTCGATGAGGAGGCCGCAGCTGGTGCAGTGCATCCCCTCAATCAGCAGCACCACCTGTCGGCACACGTCGCTCCCGGTGTCGACTTCCGCCACGGCCGAGACAGCCTTCTTCCGACCGAACAGCTTCATCACAGATCCTTCTTGAATTCGATGGCGCCGGTCTGCATGCCCATGGCGCAGGAGAACCGCAGGGTGCCGGGCTTGCGGGTGCCCAGGTCGATCTCGGTGTCACCGTCGCGCTTGACGATCTCCTGCACATCGAGCTCGGGGATGGTGAACGCCCGCGCGCAGCCGCCGGAGTCCTTGCCGTGCAGCACCAGCGTGGTCGGCACGCCGGCCTTCGCCGTGAACTGGGTGGGGGTGTAGAAGTCCGTCACGGTGAGGGTGACGATCTGCCGCCCCGACACGTCGGTGCGGACGGGCGTCACGCTCCCCGGCTCGGCGCCACCACCTCCGGAGCCGCTGCCGTCGCCGCCTTCCACGATGAACGGGCCGGTGGCCGCGGCCTGCCGCTGCGGGGCGTCGAAGGTCACCCAGCCGCCCGCCTGCAGCGCGGACATCATGGTCCAGCCGGCGACGGCGAGGACCACCACGCCGGTGAGTCCGGCGAGCTTGCCCGACAGCGCCCGGCTGCTGCGGCGGAAGAGGTAGCCGAGTACGGCGAACAGCGGCGCGGTGCCGAGCACGAAGCCCGCCATCACCGCCGCGCCGGCCACGGCGGATCCCGAGGTGATGGCCAGGAGCTCCATGGACAGGGTCACGCCGCACGGCACCAGGACGGTGGCGAAGCCGACGAGGGCCGGGGTGGCGACGGTGTCGGTCCTGGCGCTGCGCCGCATGAGGCGGCCGAATGACGCGGGCGGCCGGGGCACCAGCCGTCCGGCGGCCTTGACTCCGATCAGGTCCAGAGCGAACAGCACCATGAACGCGGCCGCGACGAGCATCAATACGGCCTGGGTGCGCGGGCTGGGCTGGAGGGCCTTCCCGAAGACGCCGAGCAGGGCGCCGAAAACGGTGTGGGAAAGGAGTTTTCCGACGAGGAAGGCCCCGACGGGTGCCAGCGGCGTGTCGGCCCGCGGAGCCGAACCGCCAGCCTTGGCAGCCGGCTTGGCGGCCGACTTCGTGGGGGTCTCCGGGGTGCGGCGGCGAGTGACGGCGCCCGCGAGCAGGCCACCCTGGACGGCGGCGCACGAGGCGCCTCCGGCGAGCAGCCCGGTGCCGGCACCGGTGATCAGCAAAGCGATGGACGACGGCATGCGTCGTTACTCCTGTTCTGCGACGACGGCACGCGCACACGGATGACCGGCGTACGGAACATCCGGGCGTGCCGAAGCTGACGTGAGGTGAGCGGCGTCCCACGAGGCGGTAAGCCTCACGGGCGGCCGGACATCACGTCCGTGACACGCACAACCGGTGCAGATCGGGAGGGGCCGCCGTCGGCGGCGGAGCGTGGGGCCACAGCGGCGATGGCGTACCCGCGCAGACGGCGTCATGCGCAGGCGCCGCGGCCACCTGGGTGGCGGGGCCGTCCTGGACCAGGACACCCTTGGGCGCCACGCACTGTTCCTCGGCCGCTGGGCAGTGGGGGCCGTTGGCCGGCGAGGTCGCCGACACCGCCGACGTGCCGCTCTGTGCCATAGCCACGGAAGGCGGGGCCATCGGCATCGGGCCGGTCATCGCCATGGCGGGCCGGGCAAGTCCTGTCAGGCAGGCGAAGAGCGCGCACACCAGCAGCACTCCGGACCAGGTCCGGAGCGAGGCGGGCAGGTGTCGCGGCATGCGCGCCATGCTAGGCCATCTCCGGCGGCCTCCCCGCGTGGGGAGGCGCCGCCGGGTGCGGCACCGCACGTCCTACCGGCCGGGAGCGCCCTCGATGATCCGGCAGACCACCGCATCCTCTCCCCGGCCCGCCGCTTGGTCGGCCTGGGCCCGGGCGGCGAGGAGCGTCGTGCGCAGGGCCTGGAGGTCGGCGATGCGGCGGTCGATGTCGGCCAGGTGCTGGTCGAGGAGGTCTGTGACCAGGGCGCATGGCTGTTCGCCGCTGCGTTGGAGGTCGAGGATCTCCTTGATCTCCTTGAGGCTGAGGCCCAGGGCCTGAGCCTGCCGGATGAAGCCGAGTACGGGAATTGCCGCGTCGGTGTAGACGCGGTAGCCGGCCGGGGTCCGCTCGGGCGGGTCGATGAGGCCGTTGGCCTCGTAGAGTCGTACGGCCTTGGGGCTCATCCCCGTCTGCGTGGCGATACGGCCGACAGTGAGCATGCGAGCGGCTCCGTTCGTGGGGGTGACGCCAGTCTGCACTTGACCTTGCCCTTGGGGCAAGGTTTTAGCGTCCGATCATGACCACAGATCAAGCCGGTGACTGTCCGGTCGCGATGGACGTGCGCCCGCTGAGCGCCCGCTGCGCCGAACTCGTCGAGCAGGCCGAGCACGCCTGCTTCGGGATCAGCCCGTTCAACAGCTACTTCTCCACCACCAGGATCCGGGAACTGGCGGCGTGGGGACGGCGGAACTTCGGGCGGGTGGACTTCTTCGTGCCGGACGCGCCCAGTGCCCACACCCTGGAGGCCCTGGGCCACGCGCCGGAAAAGGCCGTGTGGAAGGCTCGCCGGCAAGGTCAGTACACCCGCAACAAGGTCGTCTCGGCGTTGGAGTCGCTGGGCGTCGCCGACGCCGAGCGGCACGTTCTGGGCTGGGCCGAGCTGGAGCACAATCCGGCCTTCGCCAGGCTGCACACGAGCGGGCTGCAGCGTTACAGCGAGGACGGCCCCTTCCGTGCCGCATGCCAGGAGGCTACGGGTTGGGTGCTGGCCGGCAAGCTCCCCTCCGGTCAGGTACCGGCCGAGGAGCAGGTGGAGCGTGCGGTCCGCTACTTCCTGGCCGAGCTGCCGCTTTTCATGGACACCCCGTCCATCGTCGGCGCCACGGGATCGGTCTTCTGCTACCACCAGCCGCCCGATGTGCTGCGGCGGCTGTACGGGGGCGGGCTGTCCTTGCGGCCGGCCGCCGGACAGGGATTCGCGGTCGTCACGCCCGCCGCTCCCCCACCGGTCTCCCCCGCACCCGCTTCCGTACAAGACTGAAAGCAACCGAGAAGAGTTCTGCCATGGCTACCACCACCCAGCCCGATGCCCAGCACCCCGTGGAGCTGGCCATCTCCGGCATGACCTGCGCCTCCTGCGTGGCGCGGGTCGAGAAGAAGCTGGCCAAGCTGCCCGGCGTCAGTGCGACGGTCAACCTGGCGACCGCGACGGCGCACGTCACGCGCGAGGATCCCGACGTCTCACAGGAGCAGCTGATCGCCGCCGTCGAGGCCATCGGTTACGGGGCCTCGACCATCCGCAGCGAGCAGGCGCAGGGGGAGGCCCAGACGGACGCCGAAGGTGGGCAGGTCAGCGGCCTGCGGCGGCGGCTGGCCGGCTCGGCGCTGCTGGGCCTGCCGGTCGTCCTGGTGTCGATGATTCCGGCTCTCCGGTTCGGCGGCTGGGAATGGTTCGCGTTGCTGCTGGCCACGCCGGTGGTCGCCTGGGGTGCCTGGCCCTTCCACCGGGCGGCCGCCGTCAATCTGAGGCACGGGTCGGCGACCATGGACACCCTGGTTTCGCTCGGCGTGCTGGCCGCCTACCTGTGGAGCGTCGGCGTCATCCTGGCCGGCGGCGAGCACCTGTACCTGGAGGTCGCGGTCGTCCTGACCGTCTTCCTGCTGGCCGGGCGCTTCTTCGAGGCCCGCGCCAAGCGGCGGGCCGGGGACGCGATCCGCGCCCTGATGGACCTCGGGGCCAAGGACGTGGCCGTGCTCCGCGACGGTACTGAAGTGCGCATAGCGGTCGAGGACCTGGTCGTCGGCGACCTGTTCCTCGTGCGGCCGGGAGAGAAGATCGCCACGGACGGCGAGGTCATCGACGGTGCCTCGGCGGTCGACGAATCCCTGCTGACCGGGGAGAGCATGCCGGTCGAGGTCCAGCCGGGCTCGGCGGTCACCGGCGCCACCGTCAACACCCACGGCCGACTGACCGTACGAGCCACCCGGATCGGCGCGGACACCAAACTGGCGCAGATCGCGGCGCTGGTGGAGCGTGCGCAGACGGGCAAGGCGGCGGTGCAGCGGCTGGCCGACCGGATCTCCGCCGTGTTCGTGCCTGTGGTCATCGCGCTCGCCGCGGGCACGTTCGGCGTGTGGATGCTTACCGGCGCCTCCGCCGCGACCGCGCTGACGGCGGCCATCGCCGTGGTCATCATCGCGTGCCCCTGCGCGCTGGGGCTGGCCACTCCCACCGCCCTGATGGTCGGTACGGGGCGTGGAGCCCAGCTCGGTCTGCTCATCAGCGGGCCGGAGGTGCTGGAGTCCACCCGCCGGATCGACACGGTCGTCCTGGACAAGACCGGCACCGTCACCGAGGGCCGGATGCGCCTGGTGGGGGTGGTCCCCGCCGACGGGGAGGACAAGGACGAGGTCCTGCGTCTGGCCGGCGCCCTGGAGGACGCGAGCGAGCACCCGATCGCCGCCGCGATCGCCCAGACCGCACGCGAGCTGCTCGGCACCCTGCCCCCGGTCACCGGCTTCGCCAACACGCAGGGCCGGGGCGTCAGCGGCACCGTCGAGGGCCGGACCATCCACGCGGGACGCGCGTCGTGGCTGGACGAGCAGCAGTCGACGGCCCTGCCCGGCGAACTGGCCCGGGCCAGAGACGCCGCGGAGGCCGAGGGCCGCACGGTGGTTTTCGCCGCCTGGGACGACCGCGTACGGGCCGCTCTGGTCGTCGCCGACACCGTCAAGGCAACGAGCGCCGAGGCCGTCGCTGACCTCAAGAGGCTCGGCCTCACGCCGATCCTGCTGACCGGCGACAACACCGCCGCGGCCCGCGCGGTAGCAGCCGAGGTCGGCATCGAGCGCGTCATCGCCGAGGTCCACCCCGAGGACAAGGTCGCCGAGGTCCGGCGGCTGCAGGAGCAGGGCCGCGTGGTGGCGATGGTCGGCGACGGCGTCAATGACGCCGCCGCCCTGGCCCAGGCCGACCTGGGACTGGCCATGGGCACCGGCACCGACGCCGCGATCGCCGCCTCCGACCTGACGCTCGTACGGGGCGACCTGCGGGCCTCCGGCGACGCCATCCGCCTCGCCCGCCGCACCCTCCGTACGATCAAGGCCAACCTGTTCTGGGCCTTCGCCTACAACGTCGCTGCCCTCCCGCTGGCCGCCCTCGGCCTGCTCAACCCGATGATCGCCGGCGCCGCGATGGCCTCCTCGTCCGTCTTCGTCGTCACCAACAGCCTCCGGCTGCGCAGCTTCCAGCCCCTGCATCGCTGACCCGCGGGTTCTGTGCTGAGCTGGAGATGTCCTCTGGCCCCGGCCATCCCCGGAGGTACCTACGCCATGCCTCGCGTCCGCCTGGCCCCGCCCGCGCCGACCGCGCCGGGAGTCCTCCTGCCCCGGCGCGACATGGCGGTCGCATGGACGCTGATGGTGCTGATCGCCGCGCTCGCCTGGGTGCTCACAGTCGGCCAGTCCCGGCACACGGAGATGGAGCCCGGCACCATGGGCCTGGCCCTGCCGCTGTTCCTGCTGCTGTGGGTGGTCATGATGGCGGCGATGATGCTGCCGTCGGTGGCACCCGTCGCCATCACCTGGGTGCAGGGCATCAGCCGCCGCTCCTCCGGCCCGGCCCGCGCACTGCACATCACCGAATTCGTGGGCGGCTACCTGCTCGCCTGGACCGGGTTCGGGCTGCTCGCGTACGGCGTGCTGGCCCTGATCGGGCCGGTCGTGGACAGCAATCCGCAGGCGGGCCGTTGGATCGGCGCGAGCGCGTTCCTTCTCGCGGGGCTGCACCAGTTCGGGCCGCTAAAGCGGGTCTGCCTGCGGCACTGCCGCAACCCGATGTTCCAGCTGATGCGGTACGCGCGCTTCCGCCCCTGGGTGAAGGACCTGCGGGTCGGGGCGCACCATGGCCTGTACTGCCTGGGCTGCTGCTGGGGTCTGATGCTGGTCTTGATCCCGCTCGGTGTCATGAACGTCGCGGCCATGGCGGGCGTGGCCGTGGTGATCTTCCTGGAGAAGCTGTGGCGGCGGGGCCCCTGGCTCACCTGGGCCGTAGGGATCGCCTTTCTCGTCCTGGCGGCTCTGGCTCCGTTCCAGGACTGGCTGCTGCCGGGCCTGGAGAACGCTCCGGAAATGGAGGAGATGGCCCGGAGGACGGGCCTGCTCTGAGCCGGGGCCCCGAAGCCGCCCGCCATGCGGCACGACGACAGCTGAGGAATCCGGCGCTGGAGACACAGAACGGCACCACGAAATTGACCGCCACGCGTACGGCAGTGGCCGCGCCTGCCTCGCCCGACGCGATGAGGGAGCCCTGGTTGACCAGGGACAGCACCATGCCGACGAGGATCGCGATCGGTACACACCGGGACAGCGACGTCCGCGAGAACACGGTGGACCACAGGCGCGGCTCCACGTGTGCGGGAGGAGACATCCACCACCCTCCTCCCGTGTGCGACGGACTGGCCGACTGCGCGCTACCCCCGCCCCATGGGCGCGCCCTCGGGCTGCTCGCTGGAGAAGGTGTAGTCGGACTTCTCTCCGTACTCCGGCTCGAAGGACAGGCCGAAGGCACTCGACGTGCCGGTCGTACGACCCAGGGTGAACTCCGGGGAGAATCCGAACATCGCGTTCTTCACCGTCGTAGGCCCGCCATCGGCACCGCGAAGAGGCTCGAACGCGAGCTCGGTCTTCCCGCCCACGCTGAGCCGGGGCTTCTCCCCGTCCGTCAGGGAGACACTCGCCCGCTCCACGCCCAGGTACTCGCCGTAGAACTGCGACAGTTCACCGAACGCACCGCCTTCGCGCCCGGACAGAACGCGCTCGAGCGCGTCGACTTGCTCGTCGCTGGCGCCCTCGTCGACGACGATGCCGACCTTCCAGTTCCCGGCCGTCAGGTTGGAGGGGAAGTGGTTGTAGAAGGCGAAGGTCACCCCGGACAAGTCAACGTCGTCCAGGCGCCCGTCCGCCACATGGAAGGCGGCGCACCCGAGGCATTCCTCGCGCCCTTGCGGGTCGTGCGGCTTCGCGTCGACGGCGCACCCGCAGACCATCGCGCATGAGCAACCAGCCAGATAGTTGCCCGAGATACTCCACGTCATGACTGCTCCCGATCGCTGGATAGGTTCCGCCGTCCGACGGGACGGACGGCGCCGGCATCGAGAGTGACGGGTGGGGAGCGCGCGGACCGCACGGCGGCCTTGCTGCAGGCCGTGGAGCCGGATCGGCCCCTGGCAGCGGCGTCGCATGTCACCCCACTGCCCATAACGGGGACTCTGTCCAGCGCGATGGCAGCAATCATCTTCGACTCGCCCCGGCAGGCGCTGTGGCGGCCTGCGGAGCCAGCCCTTCCCTTCAAGGCTAGGCGTACCTACGAGGCGTGTACAGATCGCCATCCACCCCGGCACGCCTCTGCTTTGCCCATCGCGTCAGCAGGGGGAAAGAAGAGGCCGCGCCAGCTGTACGCCTACGCCCGGCTCAGCCGCCACCCACAAGCGGGTCAGGTGCGGAGGGACACCCCGGCCTCCACGCGAAGAGCTGGCACGCCTTCAGGGGCACGATGCCTCTTGATCGCCTGCGCCAGGAGCAGTCGCGCCCCGACGGGCCGCCCGGTCTCCAGCCAACTCTTCAGGTACGGCCTGAGCAGTTGCGTTTGGAGTCTGACGCCCCCTCGGCCAGCACGCGGGTAGGCCGACATTCGGACAAAATGCACCCGATAGGGGACCTTCTTGGCCGGGTGGCCGGTTAGCGGTACGTTCTCTGCGATATCAACGACGGCAGGACGGAAGCCCGGTGAGACTCCGGCACGGTCGCGCCACTGTGTAGCCGGGCACTACCGCTTGAACAGCGGGACACGCCCAGTCAGTCAGACCCGATGGTCGTCGTCCGAGCTCCAACGTACGGGACGCGTTGTTCCCAAGGAGGTCCTGCCGCAATGGCTCAGTCCACCGCTGCCCCCGCTGTTTCCCCCGCCATAGGTTCCGACACGCCGCTGCCGGTGCGCGCGGTCCTGCCCTGGGCCGTCTTCGTCGGCCTTCTCATGATCGTGGCCCTGTACTTCGTCGGTGCCGAACAGGGCGCGACGGCCGTGTTCGCCGGCGAGGGTGTGCACGAGTGGGTGCACGACGGCCGCCACCTGCTCGGTTTCCCCTGCCACTGACCTCGTAGGGGAACGCCCTCATGCACACTGCAACTGTCAGAAACCTTCTGGTCCGCGGCATGATCGCGGGCCTGCTGGCCGGGCTGATCGCGTTCGCGCTCGCCTACGTGATCGGGGAACCGGCGGTCGAGGACTCGATCGCGCTGGAGCAGACACAATCCGCACCCGCCGGCCACGGGGAGCACGGCGCCGCCGCTGCCCCGGCCGAGGAAGAGGAGGAGTTGGTCAGCCGACCGGTGCAGTCCACCTTCGGCCTGGCGACGGGAACCCTTGTCTACGGCGTGGCGCTGGGTGGCATCGCCTCGCTGGTGTTCAGCTTCGCCTTCGGCCGGATCGGCAGGTTCAGCCCTCAGGCCACTGCCGCGCTCACCGCCGCGGGCGTGTTCACCACCGTGTACCTGGTGCCGTTCCTGAAGTATCCGGCTACTCCGCCCGCAGTCGGCAATCCCGACACCATCGGCAAGCGCACCACCCTGTTCTTCCTGATGATCCTCCTCAGCGTCCTGCTGGGTCTGGGTGCCGTGATCATCGGTAGGCGACTGGCGCCCCGCCTGGGCAACTGGAACGCCACGGTCGTGGCCGGGGCGGGCTTCGCCGTGGCTGTCACGTTGGCGTTCGTGTTCCTGCCGGACAACGGTGACGCGGTGAAGGAGACCTTCCCCGCCGCGCTGCTGTGGGAGTTCCGGATGGCCTCCCTCGCCATCCAGGCGGCGCTATGGGCGAGCTTCGGCTTGGTCTTCGGCGCACTGGCGACGCGTGTCCTCGCGGCCCGGCCGGGAGTGCGCGACGAAGCCACCGCAGGGGAGAGAGTCTCGTCGGCGCCCGCCGTCTGAGCTGTGCGTCGATCCGGCCTGAAGGGGTCCACCGGTTGCCCGGTGGACCCCTTCGTCCGTCCCGGCGAGGTGTTCCCGGCGGCGGCCCGGCCCAAAGGACCGGGCGGCTGAGTCGGGCCTGCCGTCGTCCCCGAGTCGCTGACGGGATACCCTGCGGGTGCTTCTCGGAGGCTGCGGCCTCCAAGATCGTCACGGCAGGTACTCCTCGAAAGCGTCCACATCATGGTCCCCTCGCGCTCCTCACGGTCGGCGTCGCCGACGCGTGGCGTGTTGCGCGGGGTGCGGGCGGGAGCCCTGGCCGCCCTGTGCGTCCTGTTGCCGGTAGTCGGTCACGTACTGTCCCAGGGCCACATGCCGCCCTGGATGATCGTCCTCGGGCTGGCGGGCGCCGCCGTACCCGGCGCGGTCCTCCTCACCCGGCGAAAGCTCTCCGACACCCAGCTGCTTGTCGCGCTCGCCGCCGCTCAGCTGGCGTACCACCTGGCCTACACCCTTCCCGGCGCCTGCGCCGCAGCGACCGACCCCGGCTGGCTGGCCTCCCAAGTCGAACACCTTCCGGTCACCGGGCCGCCGTCCGAGGTGCTCCTGGCCGGGCATGTGATCACGCTGGCGCTCGCCGCCAGGCTGTTGGGGTTGACCGAGCGACTGCTGTGGCGGAGCAAGCCATTGCTGAACGCGCTGCGCGGCCTGCTTCTGTTCGTGTGGCCGGTGCTGCGCACGGCGTATGGCCCGGATGCCGATTCGCGGTCGCTCGAGAACGGTGCTCTGCCCTCCTCCGCACTGGTGGAGCGGCTGCACTCCGGCCGGGCTCCGCCGAACCCCGGGCGTGGTGTGTCCTGCCGCGCCCCCCTCTCGCTGACCGGGCCGTGGCTCGCCGGTGGTCTCTGCATGCCGTAGTGGCGTAGGGCGGAGCTGCCGCGGGTTCGGCACTTCCGCTCCGGCTCGTCCGGGGTCCACAGAGAGATCTCCAGCTCACATGCATGCCTTTGGCCGGCGTGCCGCCCGTATGGCGGCACGCACCCTGGTCGTACCCCTCACCGCCGCCCTGGTCTGGGCGGCGGCCCCGCAGGCGTCGGCGCACACCGGCCTCCTCTCAAGCAGCCCCTCCGACGGGGCCACTGTCGACGCTCTGCCGTCCGACGTCCGGCTGACGTTCAGCGATGAGATGTCCCAGCAATACGCCAAGGTGGCTCTGACCGGCCCGGACGGCAGCCCGGCCGGTGAGGGTGAGCCGCGGGTCGAGGGGAAGAGCGCGACGCTGACGGTGAAGCCCGGCCTGCCTGCGGGCCGCTACACCGTCGGCTACCGGGTCGTCTCGGCCGATGGCCATCCCGTGGCCGGCTCGTACACCTTCACCGTCAAGGAGACGGCCGGCGCCACGCCGCCGCCTGCCTCCTCGCCGGCTTCTTCCGCCGCCGCCTCGCCGAGCACCTATGGCCCTGCGAGCCCGACCGCGTCGTCGCCGCAGGCGGGGTCGTCTAGGACCGGGGCGTCCAACCGCGGCGCACTGTCGGCCCTGGTGCTGGCGGGCGTGCTGATCATCGCGGGAGCCGGTGGCGCGGTGCTGCTGATGCGGCGGAAGAAGGCTCGGCATGACGGCTGACAACGCGCGTGTACCTCGCCCGCCGGTTGTGCTCGGCACGGCCGCCTTCGTGGCCGTGGCTGTGACCGCGCTGGCGATGTGGGCGGCCGGTGGGTCGGCCCAGCAGGTGCCGGGCATCGAGGACGCCGGGCCGCTGACGGAGTGGGGGCTGCCCATAGCCCGTATCGCTGCCGACGCCGCCGCCGTCGCCACCGTCGGCTTGTTGCTGCTGGCCGCGGTCCTGCTGCCGGGCGGCCGGCAGCTCGGTGACGGCCGTCTGCGGTACCTGACATGGGCAGCAGCGTCGGCAGCCGTGTGGGCGCTGTCGTCCGCCGCGCTGCTCGTGTTCACCCTCTCCGACCTGTTCGCCCAGCCTGTGACCGCGATGCTGGATCCCGCAATCGTGGCGGACTTCGTCATCACCGACGCGCAGGGCCGCGCCTACGCGACGATGACGGCTGCCGGGCTGTTGCTGGCGACCGTCTGCATGGGCATCACCACGGTCCGGTGGGCGCGGGCCGCACTGGTGGTCGCGGTGGCAGGCGTACTGCCGCCCGCGTTCACCGGTCACTCCGCCGCCGCCGGAAACCATGACGCGGCGGTGATGAGCCTGGCCCTCCATGTGGCGGGCGTGGCCGTGTGGGTGGGCGGTCTGCTCTTCGTCCTGGTCGCAGCCCTTCGGCGCGAGGACGGGGCGGCGGTCGCGGCCCGCCGGTTCAGCCCGCTGGCAGGCGCGGCGTTCCTCGCCGTCGCCGCGAGCGGCCTGGTCAACGCCCTGGTCCGGCTCCCCGTCTCGGAGGTCCTGTTCACCAGTGCCTACGGCCGGATGGTCCTGGTCAAGACGGGCGCGCTGCTGCTACTCGGCGGGATCGGCTGGTGGCATCGGCGCCGGACCCTGCCCGCGGTCGCCGACGGAGCCCGGGGCCCGTTCATCCGGCTGGCGGCGGGCGAGCTGCTGGTCATGGCCGCCGCGATGGGGCTGGCCGTAGCCCTCTCCCGCACGCCCGCGCCCAGTGCCGGAGGCGGCTCGCTGTCGCCAGCGGAGGAGTTGCTGGGGTTCGCGATGCCGCCGGAGCTGGGCGGCTTCCCGTGGACCCCGCTGTTCACCCAGTGGCATTTCGACCCGCTGTTCGCCTTCGGTACCGGCGCCGCCGCCGTGCTGTACCTCGCCGGGGTGCGGAAGCTGCGGGCCCGGGGCGACGCGTGGCCGGTCGGGCGGACCATCGCCTGGATGCTGGGCCTGGCCGTCACCGTGGTCGCGACGATGAGCGGGCTCGCGGTGTACGGGAAGGTGATGTTCAGCGTCCACATGGGCCAGCACATGATCCTCGCGATGACCGTTCCGATCCTGCTCGTCCTCGGCGCGCCGGCCACCCTTGCCCTGCGAACCCTCCCGACCGCGGCCAAGGACGGTCCGGACGGGCCGCGCGAGGTGCTGATGCGGCTGCTACACAGCCGCTACGTCAAGGTTATTTCCCATCCCGCAGTGGCGGGCATCCTGTTCATCGGCAGCGCCTTCGCGGTCTACTACACGTCGCTGTTCGAGACCCTCATGCGCAGCCATCTCGGCCACATGGTGATGCTGATCCACTTCCTGGCGGTGGGCCTGCTGTTCTTCTGGGTGATCATCGGTATCGATCCGGGCCCCCGCCGGCCGCCGCACCTGGGCCGCCTCTTCGTACTGATGCTGACCATGCCGTTCCACTCGTGGTTCAGTATCTCCCTGATGAGCTCCACCGGCCTCCTCGCCGAGGACTGGTGGACGACGGTGGCCCGCTCCTGGGGCCCTTCACTCGCCGATGACCAGTACAACGCCGGCGCGATCGCCTGGGCCACCGGCGACATCCCCGTGCTGATCACCACGATCATCCTGGCCGCGCAGTGGGTACGCTCCGATGCCCGCGAGGCCCGCCGGGTCGACCGGCAGATCGACCGCGGCGACGCCAACGACCCGCTGGCCGCCTACAACGCTTACCTGGCCAGCCTGCACGCACGCGACCGCCGCGCCCCGCAAGCTGCCAAGGTCGCCGCCCAGGCAGGGCCGACGTCCCCCCAGAACGCAGGTGAGGAATCATGACGAAACTGAAGAAGAACCTCCTGGTCGCGGCCGCACTCGTGGCTGTCTTCGCCGGCGCCCTCGGCACGTTCGTGCTCGTCTCTTCCAAGGACTCGACCCCTGCCGCCGCGTCCGCCGACCCGGTGACCGACGCGCAGGTCGTGCGGGAGAACAGCCACCGGCTCACCACCCCGCAGCGCAGCGAACTGACGGTGGTGGAGTTCCTCGACTTCGAATGCGAGGCCTGCGGGGCGGTCCACCCGACCGTGGAGCGGCTGCGTGAGGAGTACAAGGACCGGGTCACCTTCATCGCCCGGTACTTCCCTATGCCCGGCCATCGCAACAGCCGTACCGCCGCCGTCGCCGTGGAAGCCGCAGCCCAGCAGGGCAAGTTCGAGCAGATGTACAGCAAGCTGTTCGCCACGCAGAAGGAGTGGGGTGAGCTGCAGGAGTCGAAGGCGGCCCTCTTCCGTACCTACGCCGGCGAACTCGGTCTGGACATGGCCAAGTACGACGCGGCGGTGAACACCCCGGCCACCGAGGACCGGGTACGCGCAGACCAGAGGGACGGCATGGGCTTGAACGTGCAGGGCACACCCACCTTCTTCATCGACGGGAAGAAGGTCGCCACGCCGCGCACGTACGAGGCGTTCAGGGCACTCATCGACGAACGGCTCGCCAAATGAGCCGGACCGACGGGCGTCCGGTTCTTCCCCGGCTCACCGAGGGCGCCCGCAACTACCCGGCACACGCCGCCTCCCACGGCATTCAGCTGGCACCGCTGGCGGACGTCCACAGCCCGAAGGTCATGTTCATCGCGTGCTCCGACGCCCGACTGGTGCCCACGCTGATCACCGGGAGCCTGCCCGGAGAGGTGTTCGAGCTGCGCACCCACGGCGCAGTACTCCCACGCTTCGACCCCGAGCGCCCCTCGGGCGAAGCCCTGACGATCGAGTACGCGGTCGCCACCTTGAAGGTGACCGACATCGTCGTGTGCGGACACTCCCACTGCGACGTCGTCGACGTGGGCGTCACCGACGGCGTGCAGTCGGCAGAGGAGGCGGGTGCCCTGACCACGGGAGATTTCACCGCCGCCGGGCACAGCCACGTGGTGCGCCAGTTGGACGTCCTCAGCGACTACGCCTTCGTCGCCCCCCGCCTGGCCGACGGTTCCCTGCGCACCCACGGCTGGTACCACGAGCTCGAGACCGGCTCCACGCTCCGCTTCCGGCCGCACCTCAGCTCCTTCCTTCCGCTGTGAACACCGGCGGCCTTCTCACCCAACGAGGACTTCCTCCCATGACCTCACCCTCCGCACTCGCCTACGACGAGCGGCTCACGGCCCCGCGCACCTGGTGGCTCATCGCCGTCGCGGTCGGCATGGCCATGGCCCTGATCGTCTTCCCGTACGGCCCGCTGGCCGCGCTCGGCGGCTTTGCGGCCGGCACCGTGGTGACCTGCATGTGGGTCAGCGCCCAGGGTTCTTCCCGTATCCGCGTCACCGCCGATCAGCTCATCGCCGACGACGCCCGTATCCCGCTGAAGGCCCTGGGCGAGGCCCAGGTACTGGAAGGCGAGGAGGCACGGGCGTGGCGCACCTACAAGGCCGACATGCGGGCCCACATGATGATGCGCAGCTACATCACCACCGCGGTACGCGTCGAGGTGACCGACCCGGCCGATCCGACCCCGTACGTCTACCTGTCGACCCGCACTCCGCAGGCTCTGGCGGACGCCCTGAAAAACGCGGGCCGGAACGCCTGACCTACCCAGCGGTATACCGCCGGCCCGCCACCGTGACTAGGATCTGCCCACCATGACGACCATGCCGTCGCTCCCCTCGCCGCTCCGCCGCGGCCTGCGGGTTCGCGCGCTGCTGAGCTGGACGTGCTGCCTTGCCGCGCTCCTCCTCGCGCTGACGGTATGCCATCAGAGCGGGCCCCGGACGGGCGCCGGCTCCGTGCCGTCGGTATCCGCCGCGGCGAGTGCGCAGCCGCTCCCCTCCAGTGACGGGCAAGGGTGCGCGCATCACCGGTCCGGCAACCACTGCCTGACCGGGCTTCAGCACTTGCCCCAAAGCTACGTCCCACTGCCGGACGACACCGTGCTGCCGCCCGCCGCCCACTCCGTTTCCTCCGCAGTCCCCAGGGCGGGCCCCTCATCGGCCGATACGGCGCCCAGGCCGGGCGTCGATCTCCACGCACTGCAGGTCCAGCGGATCTAGGGCCGCTGCCGCACCCGCGTACCCGTGTACGCCCGGTGCGGCCTCCGGCCGCCCGATCCCACGCCCTGCAGCCGCCCCGTTTTCGGGGACGTAAGGAAGCCGACATGGCCCTGCCCAAGAAGTCCGCCGCAGCCGCGCGACGCGCGAAGCTCGACGAAGTACGCCGCGCCCAAGCTGCGCACGACCGCCGCATGAAGATCATCACTGTCGCCGTCTGCACGGCGATCTTCCTCGCGCTGGCCGGAACCACCACCTATTTCCTCGTCACCATCAAGGGTGAGGAGAAGAAGAAGGAGGCGGCCAAGTCCGCCCCCATCAGCGGGGAGCAGTCTTGGGACAAGCTCACCCAGAACCACGTCGCCCAGGCGGTGAACTACCCCATGACCCCTGCCGTCGGCGGCGACCACGCGCAGGCGTGGATGAACTGCAACGGCGACGTGTACGAAAAGGAGATCCGGCAGGAGAACGCCGTGCATGCTCTCGAGCACGGCGCCGTCTGGATCACCTACAGCGAAAAGGCCACGCCCGACGACGTCAAGAAGCTCACCGAACGGGTGAAGAAGACCCCGTACACGCTGATGAGCCCGCACTCGAAGCAGACCTCGCCGATCACGTTGTCCGCCTGGGGCAAGCAGGTCAGCGTCGACAGCGCCTCCGACCCGCGGTTGAACACCTTCCTCACCAAGTACATCCAGGGCCCCCAGACTCCCGAGCCCGGCGCGGCCTGCACGAACGGCCTGACAGCGTGAGCGGCGCCGCCGTTCGGCCGCGGTGGCTGGCGTGGGGTGCGGCCTGGCTGCTGCTCTGCGCGTTCGCGGCCGCCTTGGTGCTCGCGTCCCCTTCCGGAGGGGCAGCCACCGCAAGTCCGGATCCCGCGACGGCCGCCGACGCAGGCTTCGCCCGCGACATGGCCGTCCACCACCAGCAAGCCGTGGAGATGTCCTTCCTCGTCCGGGACAACACCGACGACGAGGCAGTACGGACCCTGGCCTACGACGTCATCAACACCCAGGCCAACCAGCGCGGCATGATGCTCGGCTGGCTGGACATGTGGCAGGCCCCCAAAGTCTCCGCAGACGGGGCGATGACGTGGATGGACGGCCACAGCGGCGGCATGGCGGTCACCGAGATGCCCGGCATGGCCACCCGTGAACAGCTGGACCGGCTGAAGGCGGCGAAGGGGCGTGATGCCGAAGTCCTCTACCTGCAGTTGATGATCCCCCACCACCAGGGCGGGGTCGCCATGGCCGAGGCCGCGGAGAAGCAAGCGAAGAATCCGCAGGTCAAGGCGCTTGCCGGAGGCATGGTGCGGGCACAGCAGTCTGAGATCGACCTCATGACGAGCATGCTCACCCAGCGCGACGCCACGGCGATGCCCGCGTCATCGGCGCCGGCACCCTCCACGCCCGTCCCACCGGCACACCACTGACCACCCGGGCGGGCCGCGCGTGCGGCCCGCCCGGCATCAGTGCGCACCTCGCCGACCCGTACTCCGTCCTGCTTCCGCATGCCCGAAAGCCATCATGAACCACCAACGCTCCCACCCGCACGGCCCGCCGATATCGCGTTGGGCACTGCTCCTCGCCGTTCCGCTGACCGCCCTGGCAGCCGCGGGCTGCACCTCCGCACCCGATGAAGGCTCCGCAGAGACGGCCGCCGACAAACAACTGCTGCAGATTCCCGCCGGCCGACGGACGCCCGCCCCGGACGTCAGAGGCGAATCCCTGACCGGTGAAGCACTCGCGCTCGCCGACCACCTCGGCAAGATCGTCGTGCTGAACGTCTGGGGGTCCTGGTGCGCCCCGTGCCGAGCCGAGGCCCCCCACTTGCAGAAGGTCTACCAGGACACCCACGATCAAGGCGTGGTCTTCCTGGGCATCAACACCCGTGACTCCACCCAAGGCAACGCGCTCGCCTTCGAGGAGACCTTCGGCATCACCTATCCGAGTCTGTGGGACCCGGACGGACGGCAGCTACTGAAGTTCAAGGGCACCGTCTCACCGTCGTCGATCCCCAGCACCGTCGTCGTGGACCGCAAAGGCCGTATCGCGGCCCGCGCGCTGAAGGCTCTGGACGAGCCGCAGCTCCGGGGCATGATCGACCCCCTGCTCAAGGAGGGCTGAGCCGTGCTGCTGTCGGCCGGTATCGAAACCACCGTACTCAGCGGGTCGCTGATGCTGGCGCTGCCGATCGCCGCACTCGCGGGAGCGGTGTCCTTCTTCTCCCCCTGCGTGCTGCCCCTGGTCCCCGGCTACCTCTCCTACGTGACGGGCATGAGCGGCGCAGACCTCGCCGAGGCCCGCCGCGGCCGGATCCTGGCCGGAACGCTGCTCTTCCTCGCGGGCTTCACCGCGGTCTTCGTCTCTTTCGGTGCCGCTTTCGGGTACGCGGGCAACGCGCTGCTCGAGTACCAGGAGCCGTTGATCCGCGCCATGGGCGGCCTGACCATCGCGATGGGGCTGTCCTTCCTTGGCGTGCTGCCGGGCATGAGCCGGGAATGGCGCCTGCACCGGCGCCCCGCCGCCGGACTGGTCGGGGCGCCCATGCTCGGCGTCCTGTTCGGCCTCGGATGGACCCCCTGCATCGGACCGACCCTCGGCGCCGTACAGGCACTGGCCTTCAGCGAAGCCAGCGCCGCGCGCGGCGCGATCCTGACCGTCGCGTACTGTGCCGGACTGGGTCTGCCCTTCCTTGCCGCCGGTCTGGCGTTCCGCAAGGCGTTGGGCTTCTTCGACTGGATCAAGGCCCGGTACCAATGGGTCATGCGTATCGGCGGCGGCATGATGATCGCCACGGGAGTGCTGATGGTGAGTGGAGTGTGGTCCTTCCTCATCCGCCAGATGCAGTCCTGGACTGTCGGATTCACCGTCGGTATCTGATCCCCTCACCAGCGTCACGTCAGCTTCCCTGCTCGCCGGCACGGCGACCCCCGACGATCGGACTCCTGTGCACTCCCGCTCCACGCGCCTCCGCTTCACAGCCGCCGCAGGCGCACTCTCCGCCGCCCTCTTCCTCTCGGGCTGCGGCACACCGACAGCACCCGCCACCGATGCAGCCGCACAGAAGGAAACGAAGTCGCCGTACAAAGGCACCGAGATCGACCAGCCATTCGACAAGCCGGACCTGCGCCTGACGGGCACCGACGGCCAGCCCTACGATCTGCGTCAGAAGACGGCCGGGCGCGCGACCTTGCTGTTCTTCGGCTACACCAACTGCCCTGATGTATGCCCCACCACCCTGGGAGACGTCTCGGTGGCCCTCCAGCGGCAGCCTCAGGAGATCCGCGACAAGATCGACGTCGTGTTCGTCACCACCGACCCGGCCCGCGACACCCCTGAGCAGCTCGGCAAGTGGCTCCAGGCATTCGGGGACCGTTTCACCGGCATGACGGGAGACCTCGTGCAGGTCAAGCAAGCCGCGAAGTCTCTCGGCGTCAGCGTGGAAGACCCGACCGTCCATCACGACGGCAAGGTCACTTCCTCGCACGGCACCCAGGTCCTGGCATTCCTTCCGACGGACAACAAGGCGCACGTCCTGTACACCAGCGGCACACCCACGGATTCCTTCATCAAGGACCTGCCTCTGCTGGCAGGCGGCGTGACGTCCAACCGATGACACGTGCGGGTGCCCCGGGGCGGGTTGCCTCCCCGGAGGGATGGCCGTCCTGGCACCTCTCGGAGCCAAGACGGCCATCGCTGCTCCAAGCCGACTTGCTACGGCGCTCCGCCGAACTGCGGACTTGGTACCGGCGCCCCCGTCCCGGGGGAGCGCGGCGGCCGAACCCGAATCCGCCGCCAGAAAGACGGCGGAACCGCCACAAGCCGCTTCCCACACGTTGAGCGTGCCGCTCCCGCTAGGCGCCGGCCCCGCGCTGCGTGAGCATGTCCGCCATCAGCTTCATCTCCGACCGCTGTCCTTCGACCATGCCTTGGGCGAGCCGTCGGACCACATCGGTCTCGGCTCGGTCCGCCGCGGCCTGGGCCATCTCCACCCCTCCCCGGTGATGGGCGGTGAGCAGACGCAGATAGAGGACCTCGGCCGCCTTGCTGCTGGCCGCACGCAACTCGTCGACCTGTGCATTCGTGGCCATACCCGGCATGAACGAGCCGTCACGCGCGTCGTGGTTCATGCCGCCGTGCCCCATCCACGCCATCGGCGGATCCTGTGAGGTCTTGGGTAGACCCCAGAGCTCAAGCCAGCCGAGCAGCATCCCGCGCTGGTTGGCTTGGGTGTTGATGACATCGAAGGCAAGCGTGCGGACGTCCTCGCTGCCGGCGCGATCACGGACGATGATCGACAGCTCGACTGCCTGCTGGTGATGGACGGCCATGTCACGGGCGAAGCCGGCGTCCACCGAGCTACTGCCGGGTGAGGAACTGCCGGGGCGGCTGATCAACAACGCGGCGGCGGCGAGGATCGCGAGGGCGATGACGGCGCCCACTGCGGCCGGCCACCAACCCCGTCGCCGTCGGTCTGCCGTCACGATGTCCTGCCACCCGTGCACGCGGCGCCGGGCTCGGGAGTCTGCGGGCCTTGGACGTATTTGTCGAGGAATTCCGCCACCCTCGCGTCCGATGCCTGTGCAACATTCAACTGGTGGCCCCACGCGGTCAGGGTGACGGGTGAGGACTGGCCCGGCGCGGGGCTCATCAGGGTGTACGGAGTCTTCGACACCCGCTCACTGAGCGCCTTCACGTCGTCGGAAGCCGCCTCGCTCGAGTACGTGACCCAGACGGCCCCGTGCTCGAGCGAGTGAACGGAGTTCTCCTCGGTCACCGACTTTTCGTAGACATCGCCGTTGCAGTTCTGCCAGACCGGGTGGTGGTCACCGCCGGCGGCGGGGGACATCGGATAGGCGACATCCCTGGTCACATGTTCCCGGCTCAGGTCGAGCCAGGTCTTCTCGCCCGCGACCGGGGCGGCTCTCGTCTTTTCGCTCTCGTTCGTGGAGGCGACGAGATACCAGCCAGCAGCGACGATGACCGCGAGTATGACCAGGGAGACCACGACCGTCATGAGTTTGCCCCGCCGTTCGCGGGCCCGCTCCGCACGGCGCAGCTCCTCGATCCGGGCACGGCGCGCGGCGGATGTGTCCTTTGGATCCTTGGAGCCCATGCCGTGTCCTCGTCCCTGCCGGCGTGATGAGGCGCGGCGGTGGTTTCGCAGGGTGCCGTGCGCTGGCGTCCGACGACAATCTGCGTGCGCCGGGGCGGTCGACTTGCTGGACTCCGAGGTGAGGGGGCTGGGGCTGCCCCGACGGCCTCTTCCATCGTAGAAACGAGTGCGGGTCGCCGCGACCGGGCCCGTTGGGCGGCCGGGGCTGCCATGCCGCTGTTCGGGGTCAGGGTTGTAATGGAGAGACGACAAGCGGGTTGCCCGCAGGGTACGAGGAGCGGCCATGGCGGCCATTGTTGTGGGGGTCGATGGTTCGCCCGCCGCTGATCAGGCTCTGCGCTGGGCGGCGGAAGAGGCAGCGCTGCGCAACGTTGCCCTCCGCGTGGTGCACTGCTGGTCCTTCCCGTACAGCGATGGTGAGACCGCTGTTCTGGCCGGTGAATCCGTACGGGAGCTGCTCCAGCGGGCGGCGGAGGACGTGCTGGACGTGGCTCTGCGCGCCGCCGGAACCGAGCCGGCGTCTGTGGAGCGGCGTGTCGTGCATGGCTCTCCCGCCGAGGTACTGATCGAGGAGGCCCGTGACGCCACCCTGCTGGTGGTCGGCTACCGAGGCCGGGGTGGTTTCGCCCGACTCCTGCTGGGGTCGGTCAGCCAGCAATGCGCCCAACACGCGCCCTGCCCCGTAGTGATCGTCCGGGGATAGGGCGGGGCCGGGCGCGTACCGGTGCTCAGAAAGCGGCGGGTTCCTCCGTGTGGTCGGCCGGCTCGACCTGGATGGTGGGGTGGGTGACCCGGTACCGCTCGGCGAGGATCTGGCGGCTCTGGTCCAGCACGGCATGCCAGTCGGCGCCGTCCTTGATCACTACGTGGGCCGAGGCGGCTTCCATGCCACTGGTGATGGTCCAGATGTGCAGGTCGTGGACCTGGTCGACCCCGGGAATCGCGGCGAGGTCCCGCTGGGCGGCATCAACGTCGATGTCGGGCGGGGCGACTTCCATGATGATGCGCAGGGCCTGGCGCATGAGCTTCCAGGTACGCGGCAGGATGAACAGGCCGATCGCGGCTCCGACGATCGGGTCGGCGTACTGGAAGCCGGTTGTCGCGATGACGATGGCTCCGATGATGACGCCGACCGAGCCGAGCATGTCGGCGAGCACTTCGAGGTAAGCGCCCTTAACGTTGAGGCTTTCCTTCGCGCCGGCGGTCAGCAGCCTGAAGGAGATCAGGTTGATGATCAGGCCGACCACGGCGACGATCAGCATCGGCACGCCCAGGACCTCGGGCGGATTGCGGAACCGCTCGAACGCCTCGTAGAGCACGTAGAAGGCCACACCGAACAGAAGCAGGCCGTTGATGATGGCGGCCAGGACCTCCAACCGGTAAGCGCCGTACGTGCGCTGGCCGGCAGCGGGGCGCTTGGCGAGGTGGATCGCGGAGAGCGCCAGCCCGAGCCCGAGGACGTCGGTGCCCATGTGGGCGGCGTCGCTGATCAGGGCCAGCGAGCCGGTCATGATGCCGGCCACGACCTCGACCACGGCGTAGGCGGCGGTGATTCCGAAGGCGATGGCCAACGGCTTCTGGTGGCGTTCGCCCGCGGTACCGATCCGAGGTCCGTGCGCGTGCGCGTCGCCGCTGTCCGGCCCGGGCGTGGAGCCGTGATCGTGGCCGTGTCCCATGTCGCTGTTCCTCCTGGTGTGTCTGGGTGCGCCCGGCGTTCAGCCTGGCAGTCCCGTTGCTCGTCGCGGCGAACGCCACAGCGTGTTGTTCGGTTCGCCCTCCGTCTGCGTCGTCGGAGGTGATGATGGGAGCCTGGATCGCGCGGTGAGGGGGCTGGGGCGTGGATTCGGTCGTGGTGGGCGGGGTGCGGATCGCGTATGAGAGATGCGGCGCGGGACAGCCGGTGGTGCTCGCGGGCGGGACGGGGATGCCGCCGGTGGCGTGGGAGTTCTGCGGGCTCCGGGACGCACTGGTGGGCGCCGGGTTCGAGGTGGTCACGTACGCGGCTCGCGGGGTGGCGCCCTCGGATGCCCCTGACGCCCCGTATTCGATGGCGGAGCTGGCAGGGGATCTAGCCGGGCTGCTGGATGTCCTGGAGCTGTCGCAGGTCGCGGTCGTCGGGTACTCGCTGGGCAGTTTCACCGCCGAACTGCTGGCCCGTACCCGGCCGGACCTGGTGCGCTCCGCGGTGCTGATGGCAGGTGCCGGGCCGATAACGGGCGTGGTGGACGCGGTGCTGGCCGCCGAGGCCGAACTGATCGCGACGACCGGGCATCTGCCGCCGGCGTTCATGCGCTTGCAGACGCTGCTGAGCACGCTGCCGCCCGCAGTACTGCGGGACGACGAGGAACAGGTACGTGGCTGGCTGGAGCTTCTCGGGGCCCAGGAGGACGTGTGGACCGCGCCCGCCGGTGCCGCCGGGCAATCCGCGGCGTCCGACGGATGGCTCCGCGACCCCACGCGCATGGCCGCACTCGCGGACGTGGACGTGCCCGTGCAGGTGCTGGCGTTCGAGCACGACCTGTACTTCCCGCCGCGCGCCGGAAAGATGGCGGCCGAGGCGCTCCCGTGCGGGGAGTTGGCGATGGTGTCCGGCGCCGCGCACGGCGGGCTGTTGACCCATCCCGTAGAGACCACCGCGGCCGTCCTCGCCTTCCTCGCCCGTCCCTGAGCGCCTTGCGCGATCAGGCGGCGATGGGAGACCGACGCCGCCCGACACCCGGGACGAAGCGCCCCGCCCGGGCCGTGTAGGCGTCGTACGCCACGCCGTGGACGTGCGCGAGGTACGGCTCCTCGACCACCCGGACCTGCAACTCGATGGCGATGACGAGAACACCCCACGTCAGTACGGCGATCAGGTTGGGCACCATGAGGGCGAGTCCGGCGGCCGTGACGACCATCGCCGTGAACACCGGGTTGCGCACGCCGGCGAAGATGCCGGAGGTGACCAGCTCGGTGCGCTCCCCGGCGTCCACGCCGACCCGCCACGACGAACCCATGGCGCTCTGCGCGGCCAAGGTGGCCGCGATGCCCGCCACCGCCACGATGAGACCCGCCCACCGCAGTGCATCTCCGCCGGCCCCGGGAAGCGGGGAGAGCCCGGCAAGCGATGCCACGGGAGCAGCTGCTCCGCCGACGAGGGCCAAGACGAACAGCAAACCGGCCCACCACGATGCCGAACCCGGCCTGCCCGAAATCCCGCGGAACCCGGCGTCCCCGGTACGGCGGTGCTGTACGAACGCCCGTACACCGAACGCGGTCACCGCCCATCCCGTGAAGAGGACCAGCGCCGTCCATGCCCAGGCGTTCATCTTGCGTCCTCCTTCTGCTCAGCGGAGCAGCACGCGTCGCCGGATCGGCTGCTGCCGCAGGTGTCTTGACCGGAAGCGGTAGGTGTTGCGGACGGGGACACCGGGGCGCAGCAGCCCTTGCCCTGCCATGCCTCGCGCCCTTCCTTGACGGCGATGGCAGCTATGACGAGGGCGGCGACCGGGTCGGCCCAGGTCCAGCCGAGCGTGGCGTTCAGGAGCAGCCCGGCCAGCACCACCGCGGACAGATACGTGCACAGCAGGGTCTGCTTGGAGTCGGCGACCGCGGAGGCCGAGCCGAGTTCTCGGCCCGCCCGGCGCTGGGCCGCGGACAGGAAGGGCATGACGGCCAGGGACAGGGCGGCCAGGACGATGCCGGGAATCGATGCCGCTGCCTCGCCGGTACCGGTCAGGGCCCGTACGGCGTCGACGGCGACGTACGCGGCCAGGGCGAAGAAGGAACAGGCGATGATCCGCAGGGCCCGCTGCTCGCGCGCTTCGCGCACGGCGTGGTCCCGGGCGGAGAACTGCCAGGCGACGGCGGCGGCCGAGGACACCTCGATCACGGAGTCGAGGCCGAATCCGATGAGAGCGGTCGACGAGGCGATCGTTCCGGCGGTGATCGCGACGATGCCTTCGACGACGTTGTAGGTGATCGTCGCCGCGACCAGCAGGCGTATTCGGCGTGCGAGCACCTCGCGACGTGCCGGGGAGGGGCCCAGGGTGAGGAAGGACATCAGCAGCAGTCCTTCTCGTCGGCGTCGGGGCAGGTGCGGTCCGCGGCCACGGTGACCACCGCGGTGCGCAGGTCGTCCAGGGCATGGCCGAGACGGGCGTCCGCGAGCTCGTAGCGGGTGCGGCGGCCTTCGGGGACGGCGACCACAAGACCGCAGTCGCGCAAGCAGGCAAGGTGGTTGGACAGGCGGGTGCGGGAGATGCCCAGCTCTTCGGCGAGGTCGGAGGGATGGGCCGGCGCCTTACGCAGTTCAAGCAGGAGGCGGCAGCGGATGGGGTCGGCCAGCGCGCGTCCGAACCGCGCCAGCACCTCGATGTCTTCGGCAATGTTCAGCACACCCTGAACAATACAGAGATTGATGGATTCAGGAAAGGCTGAACTGTGAAGTTAGTGCGGCGATCTCCCCGCGGCAGCAAGGGCAGAGACAGGGAGGTCCCGCGACGTAAAACGACAGGAGCGCCGGCGCGCCGGCGGTGCAGCTTCCCCTTGGTCCCGCCGAGAGCGGGACGGCGGCGAGCGCAGCGGCCAGTGGCCTTCGCCTTGCTCGGTATAGACGCCTGTCGCCGATGTTCATGCGACACAGGGCCGGGACGGCAGAGCCGCCACAGGTAGCAGCAGCGGCACGCGTACTGGACCGCGAACCGCTGCTGCATGCATGCACGCAAGCACTGCGCCGTTTTCAGCGTATGCCCGAGGAGGCAACCCTTCCACTTGAAGCGACGGGCGGGCGAGATAGACCCACCGTCGGAGCGATGGCCCGAGCGAACCACTCCACCAGACCACCCCATCGGCCACCCAGTGCAACGGAGGCATCACGGGGTGAGATGCCCTGTTGGCGTGCCGTGCTGCGCCAAAAGCCTGCCGCCCGTGTGGTCCCCGGATGCCCGAAGGGGATCTACAGCGAACTGGGGATAGGTGGTCGGGTGCAACTGGGGCAGGCCTGGCCGAAGTGCCCTGGTCAGCACGCCGCCTGACGGCACGGCAATTCGCCGCTCGGCTGGAGCGTGATCGCGGTAGCCCTCGTTGTGGGCTGCCTCACCCGCACCCAATCCGAAGCACCCAGAGCCTCCGTAGCAATCAAGCATCCAGGTCAGGCTACTCGGCCGAGATATCTCCGGCTCCAAGCGCTTGAGCGCCCTGCGCCGCGACCCAGGCCAGCAATTCCTCGATCCCGCGGTCAGCCGCGGCATTGGGCCCTGAACCGGGGCTCTCCTCCGGCGCTAGCATCAAACCTCGCTCAGAGCACCCGCTCTGACGCGGAACACCATGCATCAGCTCGAACGAGAGACGCAGCTCCTCGTCGGTGAGCGCGGCCATTTCTGCCGTCACGATCGCGCACATCCGCCGCCCATCCTCAGTCAGCCACTCGCGCTGCACCCACCGAACCACGGTTCCTCCCCATCCGAGGACAGGGAGGCAGATTACGCTCAGGACAGGGCGGGAGACCAGAGCGTTGGGCAGCCGGGAGGTCATCCGCCGTCGTTCGGGGAAGAGGTCGGACGAACTGAAGGCTGGGACCGCCTTCTTAGCGGGTTCGGCACAAGTTTCGGCGGTGACGGGCCCGGCGGTGGGCTCAGGCGGCATGATGAGCGCGCCATGGTTGTGACGGAGCAATCACGCGTTCCCACCTGGTCAGCGTCGGCACCGGGCCGGGGCTGGCCGGGCGCCGCGCTCTTTGCCGGGATCAATGCCACGCTGGCGGCGGTCGGCCACCATCTGGCATCGGAAGAGCCGGTGGCGTGGGTGAGGCTGGCGTCGGTGGCGGCCGGGGTGTTCATCGTCTCCGTGCCCGTCACCCGCCGTGCACGCGGACCGGCGGGTACTGTCTCGGCGACCTTGCTTGCACAGGCTGTGCTGCACCGAGGGATCGCCTTGCCGGGCCCTCACGCCACCCACGCGCCGATGAGCCATTCGGCCCACCATGCTCCCTGGCTCATGTTCGCCGCGCATGTGGCCGCGGCGCTGACGGTGGCGTCCCTGCTGCACTGGGCCGACCACCGGCTGCGTGGGCTGTCCGTCGTACTGGTCAGGTGGGCATTGGCCACCGCAGCGGCGCTCTCGCGCGCGGCCCGATCCCTGCCCGGTTGTTCTCTCCGGGCGCCCCTGCGGGTCGCATACTCGCCCGTGGCGGCGCCCCGATGTCCGGCGGCGGTGGCGCAGTTGGTGCACGTGGTCGTCAGGCGAGGACCACCGGGGGTCGGCCCCTCCGGCGTCCCCGACCTTTCCGTGGCGCGGCAGCCTGCGTTTCTGCGCCGCGCCCGCACCGAAATGAGAATCGCATCATGACCCGCTCACGCACTTCCCCGCGCGCCGCCCGCGTGGCTGCCGCCATCGCCATCGCTGCCGCTTTGGTGGTGGCCGGCGCCTCAACGGCCTTCGCCCACGCCGAGGTCACAGCCTCCGACGATCGGGCGCTGGCCGAGAACGTAACGCTCTCGTTCTCCTCGGAGGCAGAGTCCGATTCCGCTGGAATCAAGGAGCTGCGGATCGTCTTGCCCGCGGGGATCGCTCCAGGCTCGGTGGTCCTGAAAGAGGCCCCGGCGGGCTGGAAGTTCACCCCCACCCCTGACGGCTACTCGGTCGGCGGCACTGCCTTGAAGGCCGGTGAAGACGCCAAACACAGCGTCGTCGTACGGCAGCTGCCCGACGAGAAGTCGCTGGCTTTCAAGACGGTGGAGACGTATGGAGACGGCAAGGTGTCCCGCTGGATCGAGGTGCCCACGGGCGGCCAGAAGGTGGAGAACCCGGCACCCGTGCTCGACCTGAAGCCCGCCGCGCCGGACGCGAAGCCCGTCGTACCCAGCCCCAGCCCCAGCCCGACGCCGACCCCGGTCCAGACTTCGGCGGCGCCGACCCCGTCGTCGGTACCCAGCGCCTCCGCCTCCGTTAACAGCGCCGCTGAGAAGAAGGACGAGGGCGGCAGCACGGGTCTGGTCATCGGCATCCTCGTCGCCCTCGCACTCGGCGCCGGGGCAGCCGTGTGGTTCAAGCGCCGCAGCACCAACACCGGCTGAGCCGAAGGAGGGAAGCGGAGCCGGGCACCCCGCCGAGCGTGCCCGGTTCCTCTTCGCGGCTACACGCCCAGTACCTCCTTCGCGGGAGCGCGCAGGTGTCCGCCCCGGGCCAAGGCCGCGACCGCGACGGCGCACAGTCCACCGACGGCCGCGAGCAGGGCCCAGGGCGCGAAGGCAAGGCCGGCACCGCGCGCGGCGTCGAGCACGACACCGGTGGCGAGGTTTCCGAGGGTGATGCCGATTCCGCAGACGGTGTTGTAGAGGCCGTAGTGGGTGGCGACCCACCGCTCACGCGCCAGCGCGACGATGGTGTCCATCTCGAACGGGTACAGCACTGCCGTGGCCAGGGCCAGCGCAGCGGAGCATGCGAGCAGGGGCAGCACGGCGAGGACCGTGGACGGCCACCCTGCGGCCGGCGGCCAGGAGGAGCTCAGCAGTGGGGGCAGGAACGCGGCGCCCATCAGGGCCAGCCCCGCGACCAGGCACTGCTGCGGTGTCCAGGTGCGCTTGCACCATGCCGTGATGCGCAGTTGCCCGAACAGGGCGACCAGTCCCGAGACGACGAACAGGGCGCTGGTGCACGCCGTGCCCAGCGCTCCGTCGCCGGCCAGCCGTGCGGTTTCCAGTGGGAGGGCGAGGTAGATCTGGAAGGACAGGACGTAGGAGCCGGTCATGGCCGCCGCGAACAGCCAGAAGGGCTTGTTGCCGAGTACCGCCGTCGCCTGGGTGCGCAGAGACACCGGTTCGCCGGTGGGTCCGCCGCTCCGCTCAGGCAGGCGGCGGGTCTGCAAGACCGTCAGGGCCGCGAACAGTGCAGCGGCCACCAGGCACGTTACGGGGAACGAGACAGCGGTGAGAGCGAGTCCGAGCAGCGGGCCGAGCAGGATGCCGGTCTGGTAGAAGACGTTGAACAGCGCGAACGCCTCCACCCGCCGCTCCCCCGATTCGGCCGCGAGGTAGGCGCGCACCGCAGGGTTGAACAGCGCACCGGCCAGCCCGGTGGCCGCGGAGGCGGCGATCAGGGTGGGGAGGGTGTCGGCGAAGGCCAGAGCGGCGAATCCGACGGTGCGCAGGGCGCATCCGGCGACGATCAGCGGCTTGTAGCCGAGCCGGTCGGCAAGGGCGCCCCCGATGAGGAACATCCCTTGCTGGGAAAGGTTGCGGACGCCGAGGATCAGGCCGACCGCCCAGGCCGCCAGGGCGAGGGAGCTGGAGAGGTGTGCGGCGAGGTAGGGCATCAGCATGTAGAAGCCCAGGTTGATGGTGAGCTGGTTGATCAGGAGCAGCTGCACCGCCGGGTCGAAGGAACGGGCCTGCCGCCACACACCGGTCACCGGCCGGCTCCCATCTGGGGCGTGGAGGCCGTGGTGGTGCGGTGCAGAGGGTCGACGACGCGGGGGCAGCGCGTCCACGAGGTGACTTCACGCTCGCCGGGGTCCCCCAGGAAGTCCGGGGTTTCGGCGGGGCGGACGCCGAGGAGGTTGTTCGCGGCGCAGTAGTCGTCGTTGAAGACGGTGTCGAAGTAGCGGTGCGGGCCGTCGGGGAAGACGGCGACGATGCGTGTGTCCTTGGGGCTGGTCCGGGCGAGCCAGCCCGCAACGAGGGCGACGGCGCCGACGCTCCATCCGCCGGTGGCGTAGTGGCGGGAGGCCAGGGCGCGGGCGGCCCAGACGGCCTCGCCCGGGGCGACCCAGTGGACTTCGTTGAAGGCCGGGTAGTCGACGTTTCCGGGGTGGATGGAGGAGCCGAGACCCCTCATCAGCCTGCTGCGGGCGGGCTGACCGAAGATGGTGGAGCCGATCGTGTCGACGCCGACGAGCTGCAGCCCTGGCATGCGGGGGCGTAGGGCACGCGCGATACCCGCGGAATGACCGCCCGTACCGACCGCGCAGACCAGGATGTCGATGGTGTCGAGCGGCTCTGCCAGTTCGGCGGCGAGAGGCGCGTAGGCATCGACGTTGTCGGGGTTGTTGTACTGGTCCGGGCACCAGGCGGCCGGGTTCTCGGCGAGGAGTTCGGCCACCTTGTCCAGGCGCGCCTGCTGCCAGCCGCCCGTGGGGTGCGGCTCAGGTACGAGATGGACGTGCGCGCCGTGCGCGGCCAGCAGCCGGTCCATGATCGGTTCCATGCCGGGGTCGGTGACCACGTGGACGGGATGACCGTAGATGACGCCGGCGAGGGCAAGACCGAGACCAAGGGTGCCGGAGGTCGACTCCACGATGGGGGCGCCGGGTCGGAGTTCACCGCGCTCGCGGGCCTTCGCGACCATGTGCAGGGCCGCGCGGTCCTTGATGCCTCCCGGGTTGAAGCCTTCGAGCTTGGCCCAGAAGCCTTGCGGGGCGCGGGCGAAGGGTTCGTCGACGTAGAGCATCGGCGTCGAGCCGACTGCGGAGAGCAGGCTCGGGTTGCGGGCAGGCAGGGGTGAGGCGAGGTGCTTCATGAAGGTGCGGCTTCCTGTGCTCGGGCGCACCAGATCCCGCCCATGCCTGTCAGAGCAGGCGTGTGGCCAGGCAGCGCCCAGGGACATGCGGATGGCGGCGGCCCAGCCGGCCGTCCTTGTCAGGACGGAGGCAGGGCGGGCCCGGTCATCTGCGGTCCACGCACGACAGGTTCCGTGGATCGGGCCGGTTGAGGGCCACACTTGAGGCACGAGGAAGGGGACCGCTGAACAGCAACTCCGCAGAGTGGTCCGTGGCGGGCTCCAGGCCCGCGACGTGGCCCTCCTCGCCATCGGGCTTGTTGGCCGTGTGCTCTTCGACAGCCCGGTTTCCGGCGTGGCAGCCGCCGTCCACCGGGTCCACGGCGCGGGGCTGGCCGGCGGCGGCAATACCAGGAGCGGTCTGTGCGGACGAGACCGGCTGCATGGTGGACGCCAGCTGGTGATGTCCGGCCGAATCACACACCCCGAGCAACAGAATCAACGTGGCGCCGAGCAGGAGGCCGACGAGCCACCGCTCGTGCCTCACGCTCCGCAACAACCGTTCTCGATACCGCATCGTAACGTTAACGCTACCCTGAGTGACGACATTGTGCGAGCAGGGAGGCCACGAACGAGTGACGTGGCCCTGGAAGCACTGGGCAATCCGCCGCGCGAACGGCCTACGTTCGGCGGGCCATCGCCACGCTCGTTGTCGCCCTGATCCGTAGATCCGGACGGGGTCGGCGACGAGCCCGTCGCCCAGAATGCCGCCCGGGCGGCTCCGGGGTGTTCGCAGAACTTTCGCAACTGCTCATTCGTGAGACGGGCGGCCGAGCGGGCGGGGTTCGGGGCTGACGCGGCAGCCTTAAACCCCGCCCGCCGATCTGCCGGTCAATGGGCCCGCGTGGCGGCGCCGAGGAGGTAGTCGCCCTGTATGCGGGTAAGGGCGCCCCGCACGGTGAAGCCGTGGTGGGCTAGTTCCTGCAGGAAGTGTTCTGCGGTGAAGCGGTCGTCGGTGGGGTGGTCGAAGAGCAGCCGGTAGGAGGGCCGGGCCAGGGCGTGTGCGGTGACCTCCTCGAACACGAACACCCCGCCGGGCTTCAGGACCCGGGCGGTCTCGGCGAGGGCGGAGCGCCAGTCGGGGATGTGGTGGATGATCGCGAAGTCGAAGACCGCGTCGTAAGCCCCATCCCCGGCGTCGAAGGCGGTGCGCAGGTCGGTGGCGTCCCCCACTGCGAGGCGTACCCGGTGCTGCTGGGAGGCGAGGCGCCGCCGGGCCCTGGTGATCATGTAGGGGTCGAGGTCAACGGCATCGACGTGCGCGGCTCCGAAGCGGTCCAGGATCAGCTGGGTGCCGTAGCCGGGCCCGCAGCCAAGTTCGGCCGCCTTCGCGCCGGGCGGCAGTGGTCCGCCGGCCAGCTTGAGCAGGGTCGGCACCTCGTAAAGGCGCTGGAGCGCCCGTCTGGCCGGGTTGTTGATCGCGGCCTTCTCGATCCGGTTCATGAGCATGTCCGGTCCCCCTTGCCAACGCATCGCCGTCAGTAGCTATCATCGTTGCATGACGATGAATAGCATGGGGATGGCCCGGGCGGCCACCACAACGTCGTGCGGGGCGCCATCGGCGGCCGTGGCCCTGTTCCGCTCGCTGGGTGAGCCGGCCCGGCTGGCGATCCTGATGCGGCTCGCCGAGGGCGAGGCCCGCGTCGTGGACCTTGTGAAGGCGCTCGGGCTGGCGCAGTCCACGGTCTCGGCGCACCTGTCCTGCCTGCGCGAGTGCGGCCTGATCGACTCCCGGGCCGAGGGCCGCTCCTCGTTCTACTTCCTGGCCCGCCCGGAGCTGCTGGACCTGCTGGCCTCGGCCGAGCAGCTGCTGGCAGCCACCGGTGAGGCCGTCGACCTGTGCCCCACCTTCGGCACCCACCCCCACACCACGGAGAGCACCGCGCGATGAGCAGCGAGAACACCACCACGGCCGCCATGCCGGATGTGACCGGCAAGGCCGCGCACCGCGCGGTGCGGTACGCGAAGTTCACCATTGGCTACAACGTCATCGAAGGCATCATCGCCATCGCCGCCGGCACGGTCGCCGGGGCGGTCTCCCTGATCGGCTTCGGCGTCGACTCCGGCATCGAGGTCGCCGCCGCCGTCGTCGTCCTCGTCCGGCTGCTCGCCGAGATCAAGGGCGGCGAGCCGGACGAGGCCAAGGAACGCAAGGCGCTGAAGTTCATCGCCGTCACGTTCTTCGCGCTCGCCGCGTACGTCACCGTCGAGGGCATCCGCGACCTGATCGGCGGCGAGAAGCCCGACACCTCCCTCGTCGGCATCGTCCTGACCGGTGTGTCCATCGTGATCATGCCGTGGCTGGCCCGCGCCAAGCGCAAGGCCGGACTGGAGATGAACTCCCGCCTGGTCGTCGCCGACGCCGCCGAGACCAAGCTGTGCGCCTGGCTGTCGGTGTCCACCTTCGCCGGCCTGCTCGCCTTCGCCGTCTTCGGCTGGACCTGGCTCGACCCCGTCGCCGGATTCGTCATCGCCGCCTTCGCGATCATGGAGGGCAAGGAAGCCTGGGAGGGCGAACTCGTCTGCGACGACGGCTGCGAAGACGACAAGGACAAGGCCGCTCCCGCGGACGGGAAGTCGTGCTCGGATGACTGCCACTGACCCGGCCGCGGCTAGGGCGGCGGTCCGCCGCAGAGCCGCCGCCGCAGCCCTCGCCCTGACCGCAGCCGGCGCGGACCTGGGCGCCAAGGCATGGGCCAACACCGCCCTCCCGGGCGAGCCGGTCCACCTGGGCCTGCTGGAGCTGCGCCTGGCCTTCAACCACGGGGTCGCGTTCTCCATGGGAGAGGCGCTGCCCTCCTGGGTGGTGATCGCCCTCACCGGCCTGATCACCACCGCCGTCGCCGTGTTCGCCTGGCGTACCGCGCCGACGTCGAAGGCCGCGGCCGCGGCGCTCGCCGTCGTCCTGGGCGGGGCCGCCGCCAACCTGACCGACCGCGCCGGCGACGGAGTGGTCACCGACTACCTGCACACCGGCTGGTGGCCCACCTTCAACCTCGCCGACGTCTTCATCGTCTGCGGCGGACTGGCCATGGTCGCCCTGTCCTGGCGCCGCACCGACCACGAACCCGACAAGGCCCCTGCCTGACTGGACCAAGGAGGAGGTGAGCGTGATGGCCGTCCTCGCGCTCTCTCTGTACGGGGCGTTCCTGCTGATCGCCGGTCCGCTGCGGGCCGGCATCCAGTACCGGCGCACCGGGGATACCGGCGCCCGCCACGGCCGCCTGGGCACCGCCCAGTGGTGGGGCAGCATCGCCCCCGGCCTGGGGAGCCTCCTGGCCGGCATCCTCGCTCCGGCCGCCGAGATCACCGGCCTGGTGCATCCTCTGCCCGGCCTGGACGGCATGCCGGTGCGGATCACCGGGGTGGTGCTGGCGGTGCTGGGGATCGCGGCGACCTTCACCGCACAGCTGGCGATGGGCGCTTCCTGGCGCATCGGTGTCGCCCCGGGTGAGACCACCGCCCTGGTCACCACCGGCCCGTTCAAGCTGGTCCGCAACCCCATCTACACCGCCGCGATCCTCACGGTCAGCGGGCTGGCCCTCATGGTCCCCAACCCGCTGGCCCTCGCCGGACTCGCCGCAACCGTGATCGGCATCGAAATCACCGTCCGCCTGGTCGAAGAGCCCTACCTGCTGCGCGTCCACGGCGCGGCATATGCGGGGTACGCCGCGCGCACCGGCCGGTTCCTGCCCCGCCTCGGACGGCTCAGCGCACCCCGGCCGCCGGGCTGACGGCCAGGCGCACGGGCCCGCTCAACCCTCCGCGCCACCCTCGTCGTCATCAAGCCCAACGGCGTCCGGATCGCGCAGCGGTCGCAAGCCCCCGTCGGCCGGGACGGTTACGCGAAAGCTGTAGCGCCCCAGCACGTTGAGGTTCGCGTGCTTCAGCGGGGAGAGCCGGGCGACGTCCTGGTCCAGGACGTCGTGTACCCGCTCCTCGGCGGGCGGCGCCCGCACCTGCTCGACGGCGGCTTCCAGGTAGCGGGTCGTCCACAGCACGGCGGCGTTGAGGACCGGGCCGAGCCCGCCGAGCTGGTCCTCCTGCCCCGTCCGTTACGCCTGCATGATCTGCCCGCGCTTTCCGTGGCAGATGTCGCGGGCCAGCTTGTGGCGCGACTCCTGGACGGTGAGCTGCCGGTTGCGGGCCGCGTCCCCAAAGCGCGTACCCGCCCGGCCAGATGTTCCTCGACCGCCTCGTCCAGACACTTCGATCAGGCCTGCACGGGCATCGCGCTCGGCTGGGGTGACCAGCCAGGCGCCGGAACGACCTCCGATCCGTCCTTGCTCGTACACGCGAGCTTGCCTCCCGCTACGGCGCAGGCTTCCTCGGTCCTCCGCTCGGACGCACGGAGCATCGGGCTGCTGCTGCCGTCCGCGTTGCCCACGGGATGTGACGTCAGCCGCGTGTCAGGCCCGGCCTTGATCGAGACCTCGCTCACCGCTCCACCAGCGTGGGTGTGCACTTCGGCCCATACCGCGGCGCAGGAAGGGCTGTAGCGCAGGCGCACCACGTACGCGCCGGCCGTGACGGCGCTCTCGGTGCGGGCATCCTGCGTGCAGCGCGAGGAATGCGGGATGCGGCCCTGGCACGTTGCTCCGCGGCACGAAGCCATCTCGACACCGGCCGTGTCAGCGGCTGCGCTCATGACTTCCCCGGCAACGGCGGCGGCGCCGAGGATCGCACAGGACGCCGCCAGCACGACTGCCGTCTTGAACCAGTTGATACGCCGCACGGGCTCTGTCACCTGGGGTGGGGCGACGGTCTGGAGCTCCGGCTGGTTGCACGCGTGGTGCGCGCGCCCCCACAGAGAAACGAGACTCTCGGGTTCCGCTCCCGCCACCCGGCCGAGAGCCTCGACCGCCTGACGCGGAGGGAACTTGTCGCCGTTGAGGTACCGGTGCCACGCGGACTTGCTGTAGCTGGTTCGCGCGGCCAGTTCCACCAGGCTGAGTCCGGCCTGCTCCTTCAGCGTGCGCAGCCGTTCCACCAGGAGGCGCGTGTCGTCGTCGAGTACGTCGGGCAGTGGCCGCCAACGGGGCATCAACGTCCCCTCCTTGTCCCTGCTTCGCAGGACGGCCCCCGCAGCACTGCGGCCATTCCAGGTAAGCCGTCCCACTTCGTCCCAGATGCGCTGGGATAGGTACCCATGCCCCCATTCATGGACACATTCCGTATGTGATCCCGCACGCGTCGCGAGCGGAAGCCTCATCGGAAGGACCGGCGGCATGAGCGCCCAAGAAACCGAATCCGGCCATGGCCATGACGGTGACACACCCCACGAACACGAACACGTGCACGGCGGACACGGCCACCAGCATGGCGTGAACGCCGACGCCGACCGCCGCTACCTCACCACGGCTTTGATCCTCATCACGGGGTTCCTCGCCATCGAGGTGGCAGCCGGCATCATCGCCGGGTCGCTGGCCCTGATCTCCGACGCCGGGCACATGCTGACCGATGCCGCGGCGATCGCGCTGGCGCTGGTCGCCATGCGACTGGCCGCCCGCAAGGCCCAGGGCTCCTTCACGTACGGCCTCCAACGCGCCGAGGTCGTCTCCGCCCAGATCAACGGCCTCACCCTGCTGCTCCTCGCCGCCTACTTCACGTTCGAAGGCGTACGGCGCCTCATCAGCCCCGTACAAGTCGCGGGCGGCGTGGTGATCGTCACCGCACTCGTCGGCATCGCCGTCAACGTGGCGGCCGCCTGGCTCCTGGCCAAGGCCAACCGCACCTCGCTCAACGTCGAGGGCGCCTACCAGCACATCCTCAACGACCTGTACGCCTTCATCGGCACGGCCGTCTCGGGGGTGGTGGTCTGGTTGACCGGCTGGAACCGTGCGGACGCCGTCGCCACGCTCGTCGTGGCCGCGCTGATGGCCAGGGCCGGCTGGAACCTCGTCCGCGAAGCCGGGCGCATCTTCATGGAGGCCGCGCCCCACGGAATCCAACCGGACGAGATCGGTGCCCGCGCTGCCGCCCTCGATCACGTGGTCGAAGTGCACGATCTGCATCTGTGGGAGGTCTCGTCCGGCCGGCCCGCCCTCTCCGCGCACATCCTCGTCGCCCCCGACGCCGACTGCCATGCCGTCCGTGCCGCCGCGGAAGAGCTGGTCCAGGCCGGACACGGCATCCGGCACACCACCCTCCAGGTCGACCATGTCCCTGCCGATACGGCGCCAGGTTCCGCGGTTCACTGTGGTGAACCGCACGGCCCGGTCCACCGGAAGTAGGCCACATGCACCTCTGGGACCCCACCTCGATTCCCGGCGGGGCTGTGTGGGTCGGCCTTGCCCTTATCATCTCCGCGACCGTGGCCGGCATGTGGGTCGCACGCCGGGCAGCGGGCAAAGCCGGGATGCTCCTCATGATCGCTTCCGGACTGCTGCTGACCACCGCCGTAGCCGACGTCCTTCCCCACGCCTGGCACGAGGCTCCTGAAGTGGGTCTGCCCCGCTGGCTGGTGATCGCCGCGTCGATCCTCGGTTACACGGTCATGACAGTCTTCACGCGGAACGGCTGCGGATGCGACGCGGAGTTGGCGGGTCAGGTCGCGGGCGTCCACGCCCCGGGCCGCCATCGCAAGACCAAGGAGGCACTCGGCGCCGCGTCCGTGGGTGTCGGGGCGGCCACCGCCCTAACCGCACACCGCGTCGTGGAGGGCTCAGCCGTCGCCCTGGACGTCTCCCTTCCCGTCATTCTCGCCCTGGTCATCGGCTCAGCCAGCGACGGGCTCGCGCTAGCCACCCTGCTGCAGGAAACCCGGCAACGGCTCCTGCCCTGGGCCACGGTCGCCTGCGCAAGCCCGGCCGTCGGCGCTCTCGTCACCTGGCTCAGCCCACTGCCGGCCCCCGCGATTCCCGTGGCTCTCGCCCTGGTCTGCGGAGTGATCCTGCGCATCGCCTGGGTCGGACTGCGGCTCGCCGCCAAGAAGCGGGCATCGGGTCAACTGCCCCAGTGGCAAGTCGTCACAGCAGCCACTGCGGTCACTCTGAGTGCCGCGTTCATGATCGCCTACTAATCCCGAACCACTTCTCCGCAAGGCGAAACCATCCGTGTGAAAGAGACCTCCCATGAGCGAAGAGTGCTGCGACAGCGATTCGGCAGACGGTGTGCCCCGCATCTTCCGTCCCGACCTGAGGGTGGCCGACGATCCCCTGCTCACCCCGGACGACGTACACCACCAGCGGTTCTCGACGGTGAGGCTCCGCGAGGGCTACGCCCTCGGCGAGGTGGACGAGTTCCTGCACGCCGTGGAATCCTCCCTGGCGCGCCTGTTCAGAGAGAACGAAGCGCTGCGGCAACAGGTAGCCGTAGTCGGCGCGCTCGCCGCGCATCATCCCACGAGCAGCGGAGACCAGGCCCAGCGCGTCCTCACGTTGGCCGACCGAACCGCCGGCGACGTCATCACGCAAGCGGGCGCCGAAGCCACGCGCATAGTCCTGCAGGCGCAGACCCAGGCTCAGGAAGTCGAAGGCGAGGCCCGCGCTCGAGCCACCCAAATCGAGCAGGAGGCTCACAACCAGGCGGCCGCCGTGGAGAACGGACTCCACTCGAAGCGAAGCGAACTGCAGTCCCTGCAACAGGCATGCCGCGAGCTCGAACGGAAGGTGGCGAGCCTGCGCAGTCTGACCGCGGAATACCGAGAGCGCCTGCGCGCGAACCTCGACGGCCAGCTCGACGCCATCGAGCAGTCGGCGACCGAGGTCCTCGAAGCCGTTCCGCCGCAGGGACGCCAGCCCTGGCAGGCGCCGGACGCCGAGACCTACCGCCCGGAGATCACCTCCTACTCGGTGGAACGAAAGACCGGCTGATCCGGCCATGCCCCGCGAGCGGTCACCACCGCCTTCGGCAACACCCTCCTCCCCCAAGGTCGAACGAACAGACGACGAAGGAGCAGCATGACGACGCATCAGCCCTGCACGGGAGCCCACCCCGAGGTGGCCTCGATCGGCGCCGCGACTCACTGCCACGGCGAGGCACACGCCACGCAGGAGACCGCGCCCTGCGAGGGGAACGCGCACCACCACCACGAGGCCGCAGCCCACGAGGCCGACCACGCCGACGGCGCCGGAGACGGCACCTGTTCGCCGGGCTGCCCCCAGGCCGGCAGCGCCGAAGCGGATCCCGCCTGACCGCGGCACCACAACATCCGCTGCGCCGTACTGATCGCGGGGCATGCGACATTGCTTTCGCGTGCTCCTTGAGATGGGCCGCAGCCCGGATGCCGGGCGGCGATCCGTAGCCACCAGAGCGGACTGCAGCCCCGAGACCGTGGGGCACCCCGACCGGGGGCAGTTGCGGAGCCGTCGCCCGCACCGGCTATGCAATCGGCCATGGCGTCGCGGAGCAGAAGAGCGACGTCGTGGTCTTCCTCGCTGCGGTTCGACCGCGCGGTCACAGCCCGGGAGCCCTTCCGAAGACCAGCGGCGGAGCTGCCTCACCAGCTTCTCGAACCGGTCCATCGCAACGCGACGAGCATCTCCACCCGAGCGGGCTCGGCCGGCCCGCTCATACAGGAAAAACGCCCGATCCGAGCCTTCCGTAACAGCCTTTAGCCGAAGTTGCTCAACCTGCGCCGCTCCTAGGCAGGTGGCACTACCGTCCACATCTCACCCTGTCACCGCCCGTGCCCGTGCCCGCCCTGTCGCCCCAGATGAGCCGTCCCTTCCGGCCGCTACGCCGCACGACTGAGTTCCGCAAGGCGATGCCGCTGCTGACGACCGTCACCCCGGAGACTGCCCTTCATGCACGCTGGATTGCCTCCCACAAGGAGGACGCTGACCGTCGTAGCGCTGGTCGCTACCGTGCTCGCCCTGCTCCTCGGCGGGGCCGGCTCCGCCTTCGCGCACACCAGCCTCAGCGCCTCCGATCCCGCAGAGGGCACGGTGCTCAAGACGGCCCCGGAGCAAGTCACGCTCACCTTCACCGAGTCGGTCGGCCTCTCCGACGACTCACTGAGAGTGCTTTCACCGGACAACGAGCGCGTGAACCCGCGCCCCGCGCAGCATGCGGACGACAAGGGGAACACCGCCCGGGTAGCGCTCTCCGGCAAGCTGCCCCAGGGCACGTACACGGTGGCTTGGCGGGTCGTCTCCGCCGACAGCCACCCGATCTCAGGCGCGTTCATCTTCTCCGTCGGCAAGCCGTCTGGGACCACCGCCGTGGTGGCGACCGGCTCACCGGACGACACGGCCGCCAGCCGCATCTATGACTTCTTCCGCTACGTCGCCTACAGCGGCCTCGCCCTCCTCGTCGGAGCTGCCGCGTTCGTCCTCGTGTGCTGGCCCACCGCGGGCGGGGTCCGCCCGGTGCGCCGACTGCTGGTTGCCGGGTGGGGAGCGCTGGTGGTGTCCACCATCGCCCTGTTCCTGCTGCGCGGCCCGTACGAGACGGCCGGCCCGCTGACGTCTGCGTTCGACCTGTCTCAGCTGGGCCGAACCCTCACCGGGAGGCCCGGGGGCGCACTGATCGCACGCCTCGTGCTGCTCGCGGTGGCCGCGATGTTGCTGAAACGGTTGTCCGTACGACTGCGCGGTCTGGGTGACGAATCGCATCCGCGGGACCTCGGCCCCCGTGTCCGCCTCGCCGGATCACTGCTCGCCTTGGGCCTCGCGCTGACCTGGGCCGCTGCCGAGCACGCCTCAGCCGGCATCCAGGTGCCTCTGGCCGTTCCCGTCGCTGTGCTGCACCTGCTGGCCATGGGGGTCTGGCTGGGCGGCCTGATCCCTCTGGTGATCATCCTTCGGCACCGAGCGCCCGACAACGGCGAAATCCCAGCGTCCGCGATCGCCCGCTTCTCGACTCTGGCCTTCAGCGCCGTCGCCGTTCTGGTCGGCACCGGGGTGTACCAGTCCTGGCGGCAGGTCGGCTCCTGGCAAGCGCTGTCCACCACGTCGTACGGCAGGACCCTCAGCATCAAGATCGCCGCCGTGGTCCTGGTGCTGTGCGTGGCGTCCTTCTCGCGCCGGTGGACCGCCTGCCTCATCCACGAGGCGCCGCCGGCCATGGAGGCACTGACGGTGCCCGAACCCAAACACGTGAGAGTCGCCCAGACGGTCGGCGCGCCGACTTCCCCGGCGGCAACAGACCACCCCAGCACACCCGATGCACCCGGCGGGGGCGAGCCGGGCCACGACGTCGAGCCTCCCGGCTTCGAGGCTGACAGGTACCGGCGCAGACTGCGCCGCACGGTGGCTGCCGAAGCAGCACTCAGTGTCCTGGTCTTGGCGATCACCACCCTGCTCACCGGCACCCAGCCCAGCCGCGCTGCTGCCGCAGAGATGGCCGCGGCAGCCAATGCACAGGAGCCGCAGGCGAAGGTGGTCACGATCCCGTTCGACATGGGGACGGCCAACCATCGGGGCACGGTGCAGATCACGCTGGCGCCGGGGCGCGTCGGCGAGAACACGGTCGAGGCCGTGGTGTTCTCCGGGGACGGCGGCATCGCTGCAGTGCCCGAACTCCGCCTCACCCTCACCCAGGAAGAGCTGGGAATCGGCCCGCTCGACGCCAGGCTCAAGAACCAGAAGGGGTACTGGGCCGCCTACGACCTGCGACTACCCATCGCTGGTGAGTGGACCATGAACCTCACGGTGCGCACCACAGAGATCGATCAAGTCACCGTGCACGAGACCATTCGCATCACGTCGTCACCGCGGTTGCGGTGACTGCCTATACCGTCCCAGGGGGAACGTTGACCGCCGTCGCCAGTGAGAGCTCCAGCCCCGCCCCGGGCGTCTCGCCATGCCTCAGCCCGGTGTTCGCCGGCCGCCCGGTTGCAGGCGCCCAGTGCGAGGCCTTCACGGGGCCCGGGGCGAACGGCTCGGTGAGCTGAGATGCGCCGGAACGCGACCGGGCCCGCTGAGCAGCAGCCGCACAACATACGTATTTACGTAGACATCACGCATGTACCTGCCACGAGAGGGCGCCCGATGGATCAACCGTCGCACCCGGTCTCCATCCGTAACGCCGGTATGCGGCGCAGCCGCGTACTCATCGGGCCGGTCCTGGCCGTTGCCGGCGCGTTGCTGATCGCCGGTTGCGGCGGGGGCACCGAGCCCGACGCTGCAGCATCCGTCGAGCGATCGGCAGCCAGTGCTAGCCCGAGCATCACGACCGCCCCGCCCAGGACCGTGCAGCAATTGGCCTCGGCCGTCGGCTGCACGGCTGAAATCACCTTGAAGGCCGCCGACTACCGCCAGGCCACCTGCAAGACCGCCCAGGCGGACTATGTGTTCGTGGACTTCGACACCGCCGAGGGGCAGCGCGCCTGGCTGGACTACGCGCAGTTGTACGGCGGGGTCTATCTGGTCGGCGATCGCTGGGCGCTCTCGGCGAAATCCAAGGAGTACATGGAGTCCCTGCGGGCCACGCTCGGCGGCACCGTCGAGGAGAGGGGCGCCTTCGGCGCCTCTCCGGCCCCGAGCAGCCCATAGGCAGTCGGCCCAGCACTGTGACGGCCGGGCGGACAGATACGAGCAGTGACTGCGGGACCGGAGCCGGGTGTGAATGTTTGCGGTCGCCGGACCGCTGCCGCCGGTCGGCGGGTCCGCTGCGCGCTGGATGCAGCTCGGGCCGTGAACGCGCCAGGATTCTATCCGGCGGCCGGAATCCGCTGTCCAGCAGCCCCGTTGTCGATCACAGGAAGCAGCTTGAGGCTGCGCGGCCCCTCAGGGGCCCTCGGCCGACCTGCGCCTCACACAGGCCCACTCAGCAACTGACTCCAGGTGGCACTCCATCAGAACGAGCATCAAATGAGCGTCCGCGCCATTTGATCACCTGCGCCAGGAGAAGCCGTGCTCTTCCGGGCCGCGCGGACTCCAGCCGTTCAAGTACAGCTTCAGCTCCTCTGGATCGGGCTCGCGGGGCGCCGACATCCCGGGCAGCTCCCGCAGGGGGTCCAGGGATCTTGCGTAGGCCCGGGCCCACTCCAGCCACTGCCGGGTGGAGTCTGCTTCCGGGGCTGCCGAATCGATCGGGAACAAGTCGAGGCATCCGCCGCATGGGAGCTCCGTCGAAGCTGACGCCCAGTGCCACGCAGCGACGGTCATGGGTCCTACATGGGGTGACAATTGCGCACGGTTGCCTCTCCGGCTTCCACTCGGGGCCGCGGACAAACAGGCGCTACTGCGCCTCTAAGTGGAGCAAGATCCGGGCCAGTTACGGGCCAGCACCGCCCGATCGACGACGGATCCTCTATTTTGCCTGGTCAGGACCGGTGTGGCGCGTGTACCACCAGCACTCGAAGAGCGTTTTTTGTAGCTACTCCCCCAAGAAATTGGGTTTCTTCTAGGAGCCCAAAACGGGTGCATGGAGCGGCGGGCGGCGGCATCCGGCACTCGCTGGGGGTGATCAGGCGGGCGGTGTCGTATGCGACGCCCGCCAGGATCAGCGCGGCGGCGAGGACAGCTATCAGTGCGGTCATGGCGCCCACCTGCTTGACTCGGCCAGCCGCGCCTCAGGTGCGGCCGGGCCCGGTCGGGTGGTCGTGCTTGCCCAGCTGATCCTTCTCCGCCGAGTCGTGGCCTGCGTGGCCGTCGGAGTCGCGCATGCCGCGCATCATGAAGAACATCATCAGCGGGCAGGCGGCGACGAGCGCGAGCCAGGCCAGCGTCCCGAGCGGGACGCCGAACGCCAGGGCGCCCACGAACGCGATCGCGGCGGCTAGGGCGTACAGCCCGTAATTGCGGTTGGTGTTCACGGTGACCTCCCTCAAGAGCGACGGCTCCACCCGGGTGTGGGCGAGCCGGTTACGGGGCGTTCGGCGGGCTGGTTCGGAGGGCGGCCCGGAGGCGCCGGTACTCGTCTTCGTCGACCTCCCCGCGGGCCAGGCGCTGGCCGAGGATCTGCTCGGGTGTCGGCGCGGTGGGGGCGGGGGCATGGGTGTGCTCGTGGGGGCGGTTCAGGGCCTTGAAGAGGAGTACCGCCGCCGTGATGATCAGCGCCCAGAACAGGATCATGCTGGCCGTCATCGCGAACCAGCCCCACCCGCTGACATCGTGGTCGTACCAGAACATCATCACCACTCACCTGCCTGACCGGCCCGGGCACGGGGCCCGGACCACGGGGCTTGTCTGCCTACTGGCATCATGCGGCCGCCCAGGGAGTGAGGACTGGGGCTGAATGGTCCCTTGCTGGTGCCGGGTGGTCCCTGCGCACCGCCGCATGGGGTGGGCGCATGCTGGAAGGGACGATGCCGAGCAGGGAGGCGAGGGCCCATGGGCGCCGTCGATGTCACCGTCGTCGTGGCCGCCGTTGTGTTGATCGGCGGTCTGGGCTGGTACTTCTTCGGCCCGCGCCGCGCCGGGGCCGCCCGGCTGGAGGGCGGGCTGCAGCGGGTGGACGTGACCGTCCGGGGCGGCTATAGCCCGAATCTGATCAAGGTCCGCCAGGGTACGCCGCTGGAGATTGTCTTCGACCGGCAGGAATCCGGGGAGTGCACCTCCCGGGTTGTCTTCCCGGATCTGAAGGTCAGCGCCGGGCTGCCCGCCCACACGCGTACTACCGTGCGCCTGATACCGGACCGGCCCGGGACGTTCGGCTTCGCCTGCGGCATGAACATGATCCAAGGCACGCTGCTCGTCGAGCCGGACGGGCAGCCCGAATCCGCGTCGCTGCCTTCGACCGGCCACAGCACCGCCACCGCGCGCGACAGCGGCCCGCCGACCGCAGTGGAGCGGTCGGCGGCCGAGGCGGAGGCGGCGGATGTCGCCGAGCGCCGGGCGGAGATCAAGGATCTGACCCGCCGAGTCGCCGTCGGGGCGGTGCTGACCGCGCCGGTGCTGTTCGCAGTGATGGCGCACGAGCTGTTCGGGGCCGACTGGGTGCCGGGGTGGATGCTGAACCACTGGGTGCAGCTGACACTGATCACCCCGGTGATGTTCTACACCGGCTGGCCGATCCACGTGACCGGCTGGCTGACCCTGCGCCACCGTGCCGCCGACATGAATTCCCTGATCACCCTCGGTACGAGTGCCGCCTACGGCTACAGCCTCCTGGTCACCGCCGCGCCCGCCCTCCTGCCTGAGCACGTGCGCGAGGTCTACTTCGAAGCGGTCGGCGTGATCCTGACGCTGATCCTGCTCGGTCGGCTCCTGGAGGCCCGCGCGAAGGCCGGCACCGGTGAGGCCATCCGCGCCCTGCTGGGCCTGCAGGCTCGCACCGCCCGCGTCGTACGGGACGGCGAAGAGACCGAGATCCCGGTCGAGGACGTAGCGGTCGGTGACGTGGTCGTCATCCGGCCGGGCGAGAAGATCCCCGTCGACGCCGAGGTCCTGTCCGGCTCCTCCGCCGTGGACGAGTCTATGGTGACCGGCGAGCCCATTCCGGTGACCAAACGGTCCGGAGACACCGTCATCGGCGCCACAGTCAACGGCACCGGATCCTTGCGCGTACGGGCGGCCAAGGTCGGTGCGGACACGATGCTCGCCCAAATCATCCGCCTCGTCCAGGCCGCGCAGGCATCCAAGGCTCCCATCCAGCGCCTTGCCGATGCGGTCTCGGCCTATTTCGTGCCCGCCGTCATCGCCATCGCGATCGCCACGTTCGCCATCTGGTACACCGTCGGCCCGGCCCCGGCCCTTACCCTGGCCCTGGTCTCCGCGGTTGCCGTACTGATCATCGCCTGCCCCTGCGCTCTCGGGCTCGCCACCCCGCTGTCCGTAATGGTGGGCACCGGCAAGGGCGCCCAGGCAGGCATCCTCATCCGCTCCGCCGAAGCCCTGGAGACCGCCCACAAGCTCGACACGGTCGTACTCGACAAGACCGGCACCGTCACCGAAGGCCGACCGGTCCTCACCGACATCCACACCGCAAACGGCTTCAACGAGAACGAGCTGCTGCGACTGGTGGCCGCTGCTGAGGAAGTGAGCGAACACCCCCTGGCCCAGGCCGTCGTCACCGGAGCCCGCGAGCGCGGGCTGACCTGGCCGGCCGCGACCGGCTTCGACTCCGTCACCGGCAAAGGCGTTCGGGCCGAAGTCGACGGTCGCACCGTCCTCATCGGAACTGGGCTGCTCTTGGCGGACGCCGGCATCGACACCACCACACTCGCCCCGCACCTCACTCGGTTCTCCGCCGAAGGCAAGACACCGGTCCTCGCCGGGATCGACGGCCGCCCCGCCGGGGTCCTCGCTATCGCCGACACCGTGAAGGACGACTCCGCAGGCGCCATCGCCGCCCTGCAACACCTCGGCATCGAGGTAGTCATGCTCACCGGCGACAACGCCCGCACGGCCGCCGCGATCGCCTCCCAGGTCGGCATCACCCGCGTGCTCGCCGAGGTGCTGCCCGAGCACAAGTCCGACGAGATCCGCCGCCTGCAGGACGAAGGTCGCACCGTCGGCATGGTCGGCGACGGCATCAACGACGCCCCAGCGCTGGCCGCCGCCGACGTCGGCCTCGCGATCGGAACGGGCACCGACGTCGCCATCGAAGCCGCCGACATCACCCTCATCTCCGGCTCGCTCACCGGAGTCGTCACCGCGATCCGCCTGTCCCGCGCCACCATGCGCAACATCCGGCAGAACCTGTTCTTCGCCCTGATCTACAACGCCGTCGGCATCCCCCTCGCCGCCGGCCTTCTCTACCCCCTGTGGGGCATCCGGCTCAGCCCGATCATCGCCGCCGCGGCCATGGCACTGTCCTCCCTGTCCGTCGTCACCAACTCCTCCCGCCTGCGCCGCTGGCACACCACCCCGCTCCCGCACACCCCTCCGGCCCGCACCCAGCCCCGCGTCGAAACCCCGGCCGACCACCAGGTAGCCGAGGGCCCTTCGGAATCCGCGCCCCGTCAGGCACCCGGCGGCAGGCAGCACCGGCATCCGGACTCGGGCCGGTCGGCCCACGAGGTCGTGGACCCCGTGTGCGGCATGCACCTGGATCCGGCCCACGCTGCGGAACACAGGACGACCAGCACGGGCACCTACTACTTCTGCTCCGCCCACTGCGCTGCCGCGTTCGACGCCGACCAGGCCCCACCGGATGTTTCAACGGCCAGCGGCGCCTCGACCCCGAAGCCCGGAGGATGACCACCCTCGGCTACATGATGAAGGCGTTGTGCCCCAGCCGCCCGTGCCAACGGCGACCGGCGAGGAACCGGCTCGCCCTGGGTCGCACCTGCGGCGTTGGCCTCGACGTTCGTCACGTCCGTCGCCGGAGCTTGCACGTACGCGCTCCTGTCGCTCACGGGCATGGGCGCCATAGCTCCGTACTGGCTGCTGGGTCTGGCCTGTGGCCTCGGCGGGCTGGTCGGCGGCTACGTGGGAGCGCACCTGCAGCCACGGCTTCCCGAGACCGCGCTACGACTGCTGCTGGGCGGTCTCGCCGCGGGGGTGGGCGGCCTTTACGCAGTGCAGGCTCTCGCCTGAGCCGGGGCTCGGGCGAGGGCCCGCGTACGGCAGATCGTGTCAGTGGTAGGCGTGGACTACGGCGTGGCCCTTGCCGCGGCCGATCATCCACTTGTTGACCGGGGTGGTGATCAGGAAGGCGATCACGAAGCCGCCGAGGAGCGCGTACCAGAAGAGGCCTTCGCTCAGGTGGGCGTCCATCGCGTCCGGGATGAGGGCGATGATGCCGTTGTCGACGGCCTCCATGACTGCGATGGAGACGGTGTCGGCAGCCAGGGCGACCTTGATCGCCGCCTTCCAGCCGAGGCCGGCCTTGCGGACGGCGTAGAGGGTGAAGGAGTAGCCGAAGAAGAAGGCGAGCGCGATCGCCAGGACCATGGTCGGGGCGTTGCCCCAGGCGAGGGCGGTACCGATGACCATGCCGAGGATCTCGCCGATGGCGCAGCCGGTCAGGCAGTGGAGGGTCGCCTTCGCGGCCATCGACCAAGTCGTCCCTCCGTCGGCGTGGACGTGCTCGGCGTGGTGCGCATGTCCGGCGTCGGGCACGTGGCCCGCGTGGCTTGCGTGCTCGTGTGCGGACGCTTCCGTGTGGTGAGCGGAGTGGTCCATTTCTCTCGCCTCTTCCTCGCCTCGTCCGGTTTGGGCCCCGTGGCCCCACACCTGAGACCATATACCCCCTGGGGGTATATGGCGAGAGGCCTTCTCCAGTCAATCGGGATGGCTCGGTAGCCGGCCCGCTCCACGGCTGCGATCAGCTCGCCCGTGTGCGCGGCACCCGGGTCGTCGAGCTGGACCACCGTGCGGGCGCCCCGCAGGGACGTGCGGGCGGAGCGCACGCCGGGAAGCTCCTCGAGCTCTTCGTCGATGAGGAGTACGCAGCTGGAGCAGTGCATGCCCTCGATACGGAGGAGGACCGTGCCGGGGCCGGCAGCCTCATGGCCGGCCTGGGTGCTTTTGCGGCGGCGCAGCCAGCTCATGCCCGGCCTCCCTGGAAGTCGATGGCGCCGCCCTGCATGCCCATGGCGCAGGAGAAGAGGAGCTTGCCGGGCTTGCGGGCTCCGAGGTCGATGCGGGTGTCGCCGTTCTTCTTGACGATCTCCTCGATGCCGAGTTCGGGGATGGTGAAGGCGCGGGCGCAGCCTCCGGCGTCGGCGCCTCGGAGGACGAGAGTGGTGGGCACGTGCGCCTTTGCGGTGAAGGCGGTGGGGACGTAGAAGTCGGTGACGGTCAGGACGATGGTCTGCTTGCCGGAGGCGTCGAGAGTGACAGGGGCCTGCGGCTCGCCTGTTTCGGGAGCGGCCTGGGATGAGGCGGGCACTGCGGCCGGGGCGCTGCCGGTGGTGGATGTGGGGGTGGCGGTGGCGAGCCAGCCACCTGCCTGCAGTCCCGAGGGGATGGTCCAGACGGCGATGGCCGCCACGACGATTCCGGTGACGCCGGCCAGGTAGCCGGAGATGTCCCGGCTGGCGCGGCGGAAGACGTATCCGATGAGCGTGAACAGTGGGGCGGTGCCGATGACGAAGCCAGCCATGACGGCCGCGCCCGCCACCGCTGAGCCGGTCGTGACCGCAATCAGTTCGACGGACAGCGTTACTCCGCACGGGATGAGCACGGTGGCGAAGCCGAGCGCCGCAGGCGCGAGGACGACTTGGTACGGCCTCGTACGAGCCGCCCGAAGGATGCCGGCGGACGGGGCACCAGACGCGACACCGCCTTGATGCCCAGGAGATCCAGGGCGAAGCACACCATCAGCACCCCTGCCGCGATCAGCAGGACCGCCCGGGTACGGGGGCTTGGCTGGAGCGCTGATCCGAAGATTCCCAGCAGGAGGCCGAGGGCGGTGTGGGAGAGCAGCTTGCCGACGAGGAAGGCGCCCACCGGGGCGAGTGGTTCGGCGGTTTGCCGGGGTGAGGCGGGGCTGGTCGGGGTGCGGCAGGATACGGCGCCAGCGAGCAGGCCGCCTTGAACGGCGGCGCAGGAGGCGCCGCCGGCCAGCAAACCCGTGCCGGCGCCGCTGAGCAGCAGGCTGAGAGTGGAGGACATGCGTGAACAACTCCATGGGAGGAGAGGCACGCGCGCATGACGGCGTGCCGGACTGAACGGGCGTCAGTGCTCCAGCGGGCTGGGCCCGGTGGAGCGTGGCACGATCAGGTCCGGCTCACGCACAGGTGGTCGAGGTCAGGTCCCCCGCGAGCAGCAGGGAGGGGAGGCGCACGTACCGCGCCGGATACGCCCGACGGCAAGGAGTCGCACGGGGCCGGCTCAAGGCCTCCCGTCAGCGAGACGCCCGACGCCGGCGGGCGGTCCTGGAGGGACGGCGCCTCGGGCAGGTGCCTCCGGACCCTGAGCTGCGGCCATGCCAGCCATCGCAGGCATGGCGGGCATGGATTCGCCCTCGGTCATTACGGGGTGGGACAGACCCGTCGTGCACCAGATGAGCGCGAGCAGCATGAGCAGCGCGGCCCAGGACCGGGCCGTAGGGTGCACGCTCTGCCCGGCCATGGAACGGGATGCTATCCGCCGCTCTCAGCCGGGGTTGCGCAGGCCCGCCAGGGTGAGCTGGACGAGTCGGTGGACGGCCGCTTCGGAGGGCAGGCTGCCAGCTGCGGAGAGGGCGTGCAGGCAGTAGGTGGCGAGCTCCCCCGGGTCGGTGTCGGCGCGCAGGTCCCTGCCGGCCGCCGCCTCGGCGATCAGGTCGCGGATCAGGCCGTGAAGATGCTCGTGGGCGTGGGCGACGTGCGGGCCGTGGTGGAGGTAGGCCGCGATGTCGGCGTCGTGACCGGCGCGGGAGGAGGTCATGAACGCGTATGCCGTCAGTACGGCCTTCAGCCGCGCAGCCGGGTCCGCCGCTTCGTCCCGCACCGCAGTGAGCTCGTGGAGGTGGTGACCGACCTGGCGTTCGTGCCAGGCACCGAGGATCGCCTCGACGTCGGAGAAGTACTTGTAGAGCGTCGCCCTCCCGATGCCTGCCCGCTCGGCGATCCGGGACATCGTCACCGCCCTCAGTCCGTGTTCGGCGACGAGGGCAGCAGTGGCGTCGAGGATCGCTTCGCGCACCTCGCGACGGTGTGTCTCGATCGTCTCGCTCCACAGCTTCGGCATCCGCCCAGTATACGAAGCGACGCCCTCGATACACTCCGCTCACTACAGAGACACGATGTCTCCTAAAATAGGAATGCGGCCGTCCATGTCTGGGGCGGTGGAGCCGAGGAGGAAACGTCATGGGCGGGACAGCCGACAGCAGGGGAAGCGGCCCGGGCATGCCGCGCTGGGTGAAGATCTGCGGCATCGTCGGCATCGCCGTGGCGCTGCTGATCGTGGTGATGCTGCTGATCGGTGGCGAGCACAGCCCCAGCCGACACATGCAGGGGGCCGGGACGGGCGCCGTGGCCACCGCCTTCGTCGACGCCGGTAGCGCAATGGCGGAGGTCAAGCGTTGATGGCCGCCTCGGCGCTGGTACGGAAGACAGCCCTGGTCGCGCATGTCGGCGCGAGCGTCGGCTGGCTGGGCGCGGTCTTCTGCTTCCTCGCCCTGGCCGTGGTGGGAGTCAGCAGTTCCGACGCCAACGTCGCGCGCGGGGTGTACCAGGTCATGGAGCCGGTGGCCTGGTTCACGCTGGTACCGCTGGCTTTTGCCTCGCTGGTCACAGGGTTGGTGCAGTCGTGGATAACGCCATGGGGGCTGTTGCGGCACTATTGGGTGCTGTTCAAGCTCGCCATCACGGTGGTCTGCACCGGGGTGCTGCTCATGTACATGCGGACCTTCGAGGCGATGGCGCAGGTGGCGGCGTCCGACGCCCCGGCTGAGGCGGTGCGCAATCCGTCGCCGCTGCTCCACTCGGTTCTTGCGCTGCTGGCCCTGGCGGCTGCGATGGTGCTGTCGGTGTTCAAGCCCAAGGGCGTGACGCGCCGCGGACAGCAGCGGCCCGTCAGGACTGGAAGCGTCACCGCCGCGCCCTGAACGATCCGCACATGCCCTCAGCTCAGGTCCTCGTGGCTTCCTACAGCCCTTGCACACAGGCGCAGTTGGATCACACGCTCTTCCACGAAGGGGCGCCCAGGACCCGGTGGACGCTGACTATGATCACGGGGTGATTACAGCTCGGTCGCGTTCCGGCGGCCAGTCGACCACCTCGCAGGTGGGCCGACTGGTCACTGCCGGGCTGGCCTTGCTGCTGCTCAGCCTGATCGGCGTGTGCTGCTCTTTGCCGGAGCACGGCAGCGAAACGGCGGCCGTACAGGTCGCCTCCGCCACCTTGGCGAACGCGGAAGGCCAGATAGAGGCATCTGCCGAGGGCTGCCCCGAGGGCGAAAGCCACTCGGCGGTCGAGGGTGCGCGCCGCTCGAGTGCACCGTCAGGCACGGCAGACAAGCCCGATCTCGCCGCGGCGCTGTACGAACGGCAGACTTCTCCGAGCGTCTGGCGTGCGCGGCCCACCGAGCAGTTGAGGCAACCCGCTGCCGCTTCCTCTGACCACGTCAGATCACAGGTCGTCCTTCAGGTGTAGACGTCGGAGCTTTCCGACGACACCCACGCGCGCCCTGCGGAATTCACAGATTTACCCACTACACGGCGTTATGTTCAATGCGCCTCGGCTTCTGGCCTCGAATTCCTGCCACCTGTGCGCGCACCCGCCCATGTCGCTTCCCACCCTCGCGGCCGAGGAAGTGACTGCCGCTCGGAGGACCTGTGCTCCGCCCGCCCCCGCCGCGCTCGACCCGCCGGGTGGCCGGCAGTTCTGCTCTCCTGCGCGCTGAGCGTGCTGCTCCTTGCCGCCGTGCACTGTTCGTCGTACCTGTCCAACGACGGCCACCGACACCTCTCCTTGTCCGCACCGGCGGCGCCGGACGGGCACACGGAGCCCTCCGGTGAACAGGAGCACCCGGACCGCCCGCAGCACGACCACGGCGCTGCGTGCGCCTCGCCCTGCCTGACCACGTGGGCCTCTGCGAACGAGGTCCAGCGTCCGGCCGATGGGCCGGCAGCCCTTGCTTCGTCGGAGCTCAGGGTGCTGCCTGTGGAGCAGGTGGCCTCGGCCGCCTTCGGCTCCAGTAGATCATCCATAGCGCGCACCGGCCGTTCCATGCTCGCCGACGTTTGCCGGTGGCGGATTTAGGCCGCTCGTCCCGCAGCCGCACGCGGCTGCCGCATGCCGCTCTCCGGGCCGGGCCCTGTCCTGCTGATGCCCGGCCGGTCACGGCATGCCACACGAACGAGTAGCCGACGCCATCACCGAACGAACGAAGGCACAGCCATGCATTCTTCGACCACCGACACGTCGTCCACCGGCCGCTTGGCCCTGTCGGAACTGGTGGGCAACACCCCGCTCCTGCGCATCTCCGAACCGCTCGCACCGGCGGGCCGGGGCTTCTGGGCGAAGCTGGAAGGCTTTAACCCCGGCGGCATCAAGGACCGCCCCGGCCTGCACATGGTCGAACGGGCCCGTGCCCGCGGCGACCTGAAGCCGGGCGCGCGGATCATCGAGTCCACCAGTGGAACCCTGGGCCTCGGTCTCGCCCTGGCCGGCATGGTCTACGGGCACCCGGTCTCCCTGGTCACCGACCCGGGCCTGGAGCCGTCCATGACCCGGCTGCTGACGGCGTACGGCGCCCAGGTCGACATGGTCTCCGAGCCGTACCCCGCGGGCGGCTGGCAGCAGGCCCGCCGCGACCGGGTGCAGCAACTCATGGCGCAGCACACGGACTCCTGGTGCCCTGACCAGTACAACAACCCGGACAACACCGCCGCCTACACCCCGCTCGCCCTCGAACTGGCCACCGAGCTGCGCCACATCGACGTACTGGTGTGCAGCGTCGGCACCGGCGGCCACTCCGCGGGGATCTCGCGCGTACTGCGGCAGCTCTACCCCGAACTGACGCTGGTGGGGGTGGACACCATCGGCTCAACGATCTTCGGGCAGCAGGCCCGGCCGAGGTTGATGCGCGGGCTGGGGTCGAGCATCTACCCCCGCAACGTCGCCTACGACCACTTCAGCGAGGTGCACTGGGTCTCCCCAGCCGAAGCCGTGTGGACCTGCCGTCAGCTGGCCGGCTCCCACTACGCCACCGGCGGATGGAGCGTCGGAGCAGTCGCACTGGTCGCGGGCTGGCTGGCCCGCTCGCTCCCGAAGGGGGCGCGCATCGCGGCGGTCTTCCCCGACGGCCCCCAGCGGTACCTCGGCACCGTCTACGACGACGGCTACTGCGCCGCCCACGGCCTGCTCGACTCCCCGCCGGCGCCGGAACCGGACCTTATCGGCCGACTGGACGAGAAGGAGGTCACCCGCTGGACCCGGTGTAACGCCGTCGTCGACCCGCTCACCCTCGGCGGGGGCCGTGAGAACGAGGCCGACGTGAAGCAGGCGTCGCACCCGCGGGAGCAGGCCCGGTGAAGAACACGATCGCTCAAGTCCGCTCGTACGACGGCAGCGTTCAGCTGTTGATGGTCAACCAGTTCACCATCAACCTCGGCTTCTACATGCTGATGCCCTACCTGGCCACCTACCTGGCCGGGCCGCTCGGCCTGGCCGGATGGCTGGTCGGACTGATCCTCGGCGTACGCAACTTCAGCCAGCAGGGCATGTTCCTCATCGGCGGCACACTGGCCGACCGCCTCGGCTACAAGCCCATGATCATCGCCGGGCTCGTGCTCCGCACCGCCGGCTTCGCGACCCTCGGGCTGGTGGAGTCCGTCGCAGCCCTCCTGGCCGCATCCGCTGCGACCGGCCTGGCCGGCGCACTCTTCAACCCGGCGTCGCGCGCCTACCTGGCCGCCGACGCGGGCGAGCGCCGCGTGGAGGCGTTCGCCCTGTTCAACGTCTTCTACCAGGCGGGCATCCTGCTCGGCCCGCTGGTCGGCATGATCCTGACCGGCGTCGATTTCAGCGTCACCTGCCTGGTGGCCGCCGGGATCTTCGCGATCCTGAGCATCATCCAGATCAGGGCCCTGCCGACCCGGCGCCCCGATCACACGGACGCCTCCGACGGGGTCCACGAAGGTGTCCTGCGGCAGTGGCACGGGATCTTCGCCAACCGTCCGTTCCTGCTGTTCTCGCTCGCCATGGTCGGCTCGTACGTCATGTCCTTCCAGGTCTACCTGTCCCTGCCGCTGGAGGTCAGGCGCCTGGGAGGTGAAGGACAGTTCGGGACGGCCGCGGTGGCGGTCCTCTTCGCGGTCTCCGGGCTGAGCACGATCGCCCTCCAGACCAAGGTCACCGCCTGGTGCAAGGCCCGCATGGAACCGGGCCGGGCGCTCACCTGGGGACTGCTGGTGATGGGGACGGCGTTCGTCCCGCTGCTCCTTGCCTCGGCCGTGCCGGTACCGGACGGCGGGGCGGGCCTGTGGGTCCTGGCCGGGCTGCCACCGGCGCTCTCCGCCCTGCTGCTGGCACTCGGCACGATGATCGCCTACCCGTTCGAGATGGACACCATCGTCCGCCTCGCGGGTAACCGACTCGTGGCCACGCACTACGGCCTGTACAACACCATCTGCGGAATCGGCATCACGGTGGGCAACCTGCTCACCGGCGTTGCACTGGACGCCGCACGCAATGCCGGAGTGCCGGCACTCCCGTGGGCGGCGTTGGGGCTGCTCGGCCTGGCCTGCGCGGCGGCGCTCTACGCGCTGCACCGTACGGGTCGACTGTCACCTGCCCCAGCCGAAGGGGGATGTCAGGCTGTGGCCGCCTGACCGGCTCCGGGACGTACGGACAGGGTGTCGACGGCCACAGCCGCCCCCCGCCGCGTCTCGCATGCTGACGTAGGCCACGTCGCACAGGCGTACAGGTTGCGGTGCGGTCGGCGGAGCATCGCCGGCCGCACCGTCCGCACCCAGTCAGTTCTTGTCGAGCAGCTGGCCGGTTCGCTCGGCGCCCTCCGTCCCCACGACAGGCTCCACCGCCACCCCGGCCGCACCTGGCTTGCCCCGCATCAGCGTCAGGGTGGCCAGGGCGCCGGCGGCTGCGATGCCCGCGGCGGCGAGGAAGGCGGCACTGAACCCGTCGGTCAGGGCGGGCAGGTCACCCAGTGCTCCTGCACCCTGCGAGGTGGCGAGTGCGGTCAGGGCGGCGAGGCCGAGGGCGGACCCGACCTGGTAGGTGGTGTTGACGATGCCGGAGGCGAGGCCGGCCTGTTCCTGCGGGGCGCCGGCCATGGCCGACATGAGGGTCGGGATGTAGGCCAGAGCCATGCCGAACGCGGCCACGAGGGAGGCGGGCAGGACGTCGATGAGAAAGGTGCCGGTCGGACGGGCCGCCGACAGCCAGACGAGACCGGCGGCCAGGACCAGCAGGCCGCCCGTGATCAGCGGCTTGGGGCCGAAGCGGCCGAGCAGGCGCGCGGTGACCGTGGTCATGAGGAGCATCAGCAGGCCCGTCATGGGCAGCAGCGCCGCTCCGGAGGCGAAGGCGCCGTAGCCGAGCACCTGCTGGAGATAGAGGTTGAGGAAGTACCACATCGGGATCCAGGCCGCCCCGAGCAGCGCCATCGCGAGGTTGGAGACGCCGAGGCCGGGGGTGCGCCAGATGCCGAGCGGCATGAGCGGCGACTTCACCGAACGCTGGATCAGGACGAACACCGCCAGCAGGGCCAGGCCGGCGATCAACTCGACCAGCGTCCAAGGGGCGCCCCAGCCCGTCTCCGGCGCGCGGACCACGGCGAAGACGGTGAGCGCGAGGCCCGCGGTGACGGCCGCTGCTCCCAGGACGTCCACTCCACCGCCGCGGCGGGCTGCAACGGCCGGCAGCACGCCGGTGGCGAGCAGGGTGGCGATGCCGATGGGGACGTAGATGACGAACACCCAGGGCCAGCTGGCCCACTCGGTGAACACCCCGCCCAGGAACACGCCTGCCGTGCCGCCGGCCGGGGCCGCCGCGCCGTACAGGGCCAGGGCCTTGCCCAGTTCCTTGGGGTTGTTACCGAAGAGCATCATCAGCAGGGTCATCGAGGCCGGTGCGATGAGAGCGCCGCCGACACCCTGTACCGCGCGTCCGGCGACCTCGACCCACGCCGTGGTCGCGGCCGCCGCCACGACGGAACCGGCGATCAGCACTCCCCAGCCGGTCACGAAGACCCGCCGGGCCCCCAGAAGATCGGAGAGACGACCGCCCAGAAGGAGGAGTCCGCCGAAGGCAATGACGTACGCGTTGAACACCCACTGCAGGTCACCCTGGGAGAACCCCAGGTCGCGCTGCATCTCAGGCAGCGCCACGCCGATGATCGACGTGTCCATGATCACCATGAACTGTGCGGCGGCGAGCACCCCGAGGGCCCACCAGCGACGCGGATTGAGGGTTGACATGACCGCTCCCCAAAGACAGACGTGGATACCCCATGGGGGTATGACTTCGACTGCCCGAACGTTATACCCCCTAGGGGTATTCCTCAACGGGAGGTAGCCGCCCTCGCCTCGCCACCCGCGGACGAGGCCGCTTACGATGCGGACATGGACGTCCAGGTGAAGCGAGCGATGAAGCCCTTCGGGCTGCGCTCGTACCTGCTCCTCGTCCTCGCCGTACTCGCGGGGCTGGTGGCCATGCATGGCCTGGGGCCGGGCGCGTCCGTCCCGGCGGAAGCCCACGCGGCGGCCAGTGCCCACCACGCGTCGGCCGCAGGCCACGACGAGGCGATCGCCTCCGATGCCCCGTGCCACGACGGCTGCGTTCACGCCGGTGATCCGGTCGACGGTGGACGCGGCGGGCATGCCGAACACGCCGATGCAACGTGCGCGGCCACCGGCACGGCCGGCGCACCGGCCCTGCCCGCGCCCGCCGTCCTGCTCGGCAGTACCGACTCCGAGGCGGTCCTCGCGCGCGGGATCGTCCCCGACGCCACCGCCTGCGGGCGGGCGCCACCGTCACTGAGCGAACTGCAACTCCTGCGCATATAGGGCGGCCCCGGCATGCCCGGCCTCACGCGGCCGGTGACCTCGCCTCTCAGCCTCGCCCGACCTTCGCACGCCCGCATACGCGCGTGCCTCACAGCAGGAGTTGCACCACCATGATCACCAAGCGTTCCCTGATCCGCCGCGCCACCGCAGTGGCCGCGGCCGCCACCGCCGCCCTCGTCCTTGCCGCCTGCGGCGGCAACGGCGACGACAACGGCGCGGCGCACAACGGCCACAACGCCGCCTCGCCGTCCGCCTCCGCGCCGGCGCAGCAGGGCGACCACAACGCGGCGGACGTCGCGTTCGCCCAGGGGATGATCCCCCACCACCGTCAGGCCATCGAGATGGCCGATCTCGCCGCGACCCGCGCCGAGTCCGCCGAGGTGAAGAAGCTCGCCGGCGAGATCAAGAAGGCCCAGGACCCGGAGATCAAGACCCTCTCCGGCTGGCTGACCTCTTGGGGCGAGCAGGTCCCGGCCGAGGGCGGGGGCCACGGCGGGCACGACATGTCCGGGATGATGTCGGCCGAGGAGATGAAGCAGCTGGACTCCTCCTCCGGCAAGTCGTTCGACACCGCCTTCCTGACAATGATGGTCAAGCACCACGAGGGCGCTGTCGCCATGGCCAAGACCGAACAGTCCGACGGGAAGTACCAGCCCGCCAAGGACATGGCCGGAGCGATCATCACCTCCCAGAGCGCGGAGATCGCCCAGATGAACACCCTTCTCGGCAAGAGCTGACCCGCATCAGCACCTCGGTGCGGGCAGCCGGCAACGGCTGCCCGCACCCCCGCCGACCAGCCTCCTCTCAAGCGTTCTGGACCTCACACATGACCATCCGTTTCCGCATACCCGCCCTCGCGGCCGGCGCGGCGGCCGGCGCCCTGCTGCTGACCGCCTGCTCGGCCACCGACCCCCAGCCCGCCGCGACCCAGGCCGGCGCCCCCGACCCCGGAACGGGGCACCTCCACGGTCTCGGCGTGGACCCCGCCGACGGCAGCCTCTACGCGGCCGGGCACCTCGGCGTCTTCCGACTCGGCCCCACCGGCGCCGTACGGATCGCCGACCGCTACCAGGACACGATGGGCTTCACCGTCACCGGCCCACGCACCTTCCTCGGCAGTGGCCACCCCTCACCCACCGACCCGACGGCGACCTCACCGCATCTGGGCCTGATCCGCAGCACCGATGCCGGACAGACCTGGACCACCGTCTCCGCCGGAGGCGAGGCAGACTTCCACTCGCTCCTGCAGGCCGGTGAAAACGTCTACGGCCTCGACAGCCAGACCTCGCAGATCTGGGCCAGCAAGGACGCCGGCGCCACCTGGGAGCGGCGCGCGAAGATCCCGAGCGGCGATCTCGCCGCCCACCCGGGGGCGCCGCAGGAGGTGTGGGCGGCCACCCGCGACGGGCTGCTGCACAGCACCGACGGCGGCGCGACCTTCGAGCCGGTCCCCGGCGCACCAGCCCTGGCCGCGGTGGAGCGGCCCGCCCCCGACCAGCTGATCGCCCTCGCCGCCGACGGCAAGGTCCTGGCCGGCGGCGACGGCACGTCCTGGACCGAACGCGGTCGCCTCCCCCAGGGCGCGCAGCCCGCCGTACTGACCGCGGCAAGCCCCACTCACCTGCTGGCCGCCGACACCAACGACGCTGTCTACGAGTCCAAGGACGGCGGCCGGACATGGACCGTCGTGCACCGGCCGGGCCAGACGAACACAGGGCACTGACATCTCCGGAGCCAGCTTCAAGATCACCTATCGGAGTGAACCCCGCAGGGCCCACCCTGCAGATCGGCACGGGGCCGCGGCTAGGATCGCGGCGTGAACCCTGCCCGGCCCCGTACCTCCGCGCTGCGGACCCGCATCCTCGCGGGCCCGCGATGCGTGCTGCTGGTGGCCCTGCTGGTGTTCGCCTTCCTCTACTCGCACGGAGTCAGCCTCGACGGCGTCCGCGGCCACACGGACACGGCCGCCGGCATCGTCACCCCCGGCGTCGGCCTGACGGCCACCGAGAGCACCTCGGACGACCATCACGGCGAGGGGCACGACTCGTCCCACTCCGCCGAGGAGTGCGCCACCAGCGGGCCGCCGCAGCAGCCGACGCTGCCCCCTCCCGCCGAGCACGCCCTGACGCAGGTCCTGCCCGCCGTGCCTGCTGCAGCCCAGGACGCGAACGCGGTCCCCGCTTCTGCCTTGGGCGGCTCACCTCCGCCAGGCACGACAGCGATCCTGCGCGTTTAGACCACTCCAAGCTCCCGACGCCCCTACAGGCCGTCGGCGAGCTCGCGCTGCCCGCACACACGTAACCCTGCCCGCCCCCGTATCGGGGCCGGGCCCGGTGCAGCCTGCCCTCCGGCATTCGCTCCTGCCATGACCCGCGACGCACCCGTCGCCGACTCGGCGTGCCTGCACCCGTACATCCGCCAAGGAGTTCCCCGTGACACCCACCCAGATCGCCGACCGCGCCCAAGCCGCGCCTGCCACCGAACCCATCCCCACAGGCCGTACGGCGATCCGCGAGGCCCGCTCCCGCCGCAAAGCCCTCCTGGCCAGGTACCTCGGATACGTCGGCTACTTCGTCGGCGCCGGACTGATCAGCGGCGCCGTCGTCCACCACCCCCTCGACCCCGCCCGCTACACACGCATCGCCCTCTACGGCGTCCTGGTCTTCCTCGCAGCGACCGCCCTGAACGAATTCCTGCTCACCCGCCGCAAGCCGACGTTCAAGCAGGTGGCGAGCATCATGAGCGCCTCCCTGCTGCTCTCCTTCGGCATCGGCATGCTCAGCGGCGGCCTCCAGCACTTCGAGGACTTCCCCACCCGCGCCGCCACCCTCATCCCCGCCGGCATCCTGCTCTCCTTCACCGCCTACGTGATCAAGGACGAGCACGTCTCGTGGCGGCGCATCTTCGGCCTGGCCGGACTCGCCGTCCTCATCACAGCCCTCGCCGCCTTCGCAGGCCTCCGCCACGTCGCGTCCTCCATGGCTCCGGAATCGGGCGGCGGCCACAGCCACGGCACCGATTCGGGCGGGAGCGAGACCCACCAAGAGGAACCGACCGTCACCGGCAGCACGCAGCCCGCACCGCAGACCCAGCCGTCAGCGCCGGCACGCACCGCTCCCGCCACGCCCCCGGTCGGCGAGCAGCCCCACAACGACGGCCACGGGCACTGACCCCGCGGATCACACCACCGGCGGCTGCCCGGCACCACCGAGCAGAACGGCCAGCAGCCGCCCCGTGATCACCTTCGGATCCTCTCCGCGTCCGGGATCACGTGTCATCAGCAGGTGGTGAATCGTGCCGACGAGCGCGAGCGCGATGGTGGCAGCGTCGGCGCCGGCATGCAGCCGGCCGCCGCGCTGCTCCGCCTGCAGGTAAGCGGTGAAGGCGTGCTGGATTGCATCGAAGGCGGGCGCGCCGGCCTGAAAACCCTCCCGGGTGTGCAGTGCGGCCACCGGGCGGGTCATCGCCAGCCCCACCACCGCCGGAGGCAGGGCCTCCAGCAGGGCGAGAACGATGTCCTGAAGATTGGCCGCCACTGTGGCCTGCCCCACCTTGGCGTCCAGCCCCTCGGCCCGGCGGGCGCTGCCCGCGAACCGGTCCAGGACCAGCTCGGCGACGAACTCGTCCAGGCCGGCGAAGTGCGCGTGCAGGACGCCCTTGCCGCAGTCCGCCTCCGCCGTGATCGCGCGGCTGGTCAGGGCTGCGGCGCCATCGCGGGCCACCACGCGCTCCGCGGCTGCGAACAGCCGCTCACGCAAGTCGGGAATCGCCACTCCACGAGGTGACACAACAGCCCCTTTCCTCAAGCCCATTGAAAGTATGGGCGATCGCCCATACTGTTTGGGCACTTGCCCATACTAGGGCCGGAGGGCCTTGGCGCGCTCCGGCGGGAGGGAGTTCACCCATGGGTCAATTCATCAACACCGCTCAGGCCGAGGCGTGGAACGGCTACGAGGGTGAGCAGTGGGCCCGCAGCCAGGAACGCTGGGACGCCGTCAACGACGGCTTCAACCAGCCCCTCCTGGACGCCGCGACCATCTCGGCAACCGATCGCGTGCTGGACATCGGCTGCGGAGCCGGCCGCACGACGCGCCTGGCCGCCCAACGTGCGGGCGAGGGCCGGGCTCTTGGCCTGGACCTGTCGGGTCCGATGCTCGAGCGGGCCGGGGCGAGCGCGGAACGCGAGGGGGTGCGCAACGCGTCCTTCGTCCAAGGCGACGCACAGGCCCATCCGTTCGAGCCCGGGGCCTTTGATGCGGCCATCAGCCGCTACGGCATCACGTTCTTCGCAGACCCGGTCGCCGCCTTCGCCAACATCCGGCGCGCACTGCGCCCGGGTGGACGCCTGGCGTTCATCTGCGCGGCGGAGGCCGAGGCCAACGAATGGCTCCAGGCGCTGGCCTCACTGAACGGCATCCTGCCGCTCGGAGGCTTCGGCGCGCCCGGCGGGCCGGGCATGTTCTCACTCACCGACCCCGACCACACGCTCGCCCTCCTGGCCTCCGCCGGCTTCGGGAACGCCCACCTGAAGCGCGTGGAAGCCGCCGGGAACTGGGGGAAGAACGCCGAGGACGCCGCGGCCTTCCTACTCGACTCCGGCCCCGGCCGCCACCTGCTCAGCCAGGTATCACCCGATACCCAGGAGCAGGCCCGACGGGCGCTGATGGACGCACTGCGACCATACGAGAAGGCCGCAGCCGTGTGGCTGCGCAGCAGCTCATGGCTGGTCAGCGCCGTACGCGAGGAGACCGCGGGCGGCTGAGGCCGTCAGGTGCGGACCATCCGGGCAATGGCCTGGGAGGCTTCCTGGACCTTGTCGCGGGCTTCGTCGCCGCCTTCCGCGATGGCGGCGGCGACACAGGAGTGGAGATGATCCTCCAGCATGGTGAGCCCGAAGGACTGCAGGGCTTTGGTGGTGGCGCTGACCTGGGTGAGGACGTCGATGCAGTACGTGTCCTCCTCGACCAGGCGCTGCAAGCCACGCACCTGACCTTCGATGCGGCGCAGCCGCTTGAGGATGTCGTCCTTGTTGGCGGTGTAGCCGTGCACGGCGATCCCTTCCTTCCATCCACCTAATTACCCCGGGGGGGTATAGGTGTAACGAGGGGTGGTGCCGAAGTGTTCCGCTGTACGGGCCTACGGACGAAGGTGCCCCCGCCGGCAGCGGGGGCACCTTCGGCGGCGCGGGGTCAGGCGGCGGCCCGGAAGGAACGCAGGCGCAGGGAGTTGCCGACGACGAAGACCGAGGAGAAGGCCATGGCGGCTCCGGCGATCATCGGGTTGAGCAGGCCGGCCGCGGCCAGCGGGAGAGCGGCGACGTTGTAGCCGAAGGCCCAGAAGAGGTTGGACTTGATGGTGCCCAGCGTCTTGCGGGACAGGCGGATCGCGTCGGCCGCGGCCCTCAGGTCGCCGCGGACCAGGGTCAGGTCCCCGGCCTCGATGGCGGCGTCGGTGCCCGTGCCCATGGCCAGGCCCAGGTCGGCCTGGGCGAGGGCGGCGGCGTCGTTGACCCCGTCACCGACCATCGCGACCGAGCGGCCTTCGGCCTGGAGCCGCTTGACGACGTCGACCTTGTCCTCGGGCATCACCTCGGCGATGACCTGCTCGATGCCGACCTCGGCGGCCACCGCCTCGGCGACGGCCCGGTTGTCGCCGGTCAGCAGGATCGGCGTGAGCCCGAGGGCCTTCAGACGGGTGATGGCCTCGGCGCTGGTGTCCTTGACCGCGTCGGCGACCTCCAGGACCGCGCGGGCCTCGCCGTCCCAGGCCACCGCGATCACCGTCCGCCCGGCCGCCTCGGCCGCCGCCTTGGCCTCCTTGAGGCCGGCGGGCAGTTCGATCGCCCATTCGGCGAGCAGCTTCTCGCGGCCGACGAGGACGGCATGGCCGTCGATGATGCCCTGGACACCGAGGCCGGCGATGTTGGCGAAGTCCTCCGGAGTGGGCAGGGGCCCCACCTTGGCGGCGGCACCGGCTGCGACGGCCTGGGCGATGGGGTGCTCGGAAGCGTGCTCCAAGGCGCCCGCCAGGCGCAGCACCTCGGTCTCGTCCGCGCCGTCGGCGGTGTGGACGGCGAGGAGGGTCATCTTGCCGGTGGTGACGGTGCCGGTCTTGTCCAGGACGATCGTGTCGACGTTGCGGGTGGATTCCAGGACTTCAGGTCCCTTGATGAGGATGCCGAGCTGGGCGCCGCGGCCGGTGCCGACCATCAGCGCGGTGGGCGTGGCGAGGCCCAGGGCGCAGGGGCAGGCGATGATCAGTACGGCCACGGCGGCGGTGAACGCGGCGGACCAGCCGGCGCCGTTGCCGAGCCAGAATCCGAGGGTGCCGAGCGCCAATGCGATCACAACAGGGACGAACACTGCGGAGATCTTGTCGGCGAGGCGCTGGGCGGCGGCCTTGCCGTTCTGCGCGTCCTCGACGAGCTTGGCCATCCGGGCGAGCTGGGTGTCGGCGCCGACCCGGGTTGCCTCGATGACCAGCCGACCGCCGGCATTGAGGGTGGCGCCGGTGACGCTGTCGCCCGCACCGACCTCCACGGGTACGGACTCACCGGTAAGCATCGAGGCGTCCACGGCGGAGGCCCCCTCGACCACCACCCCGTCAGTGGCGATCTTCTCACCCGGGCGGACCACGAACCGGTCGCCCACCTGCAGCTCGCCGGTCGGGATGCGCTCCTCACGACCGCCCCGCAGGACGACCACGTCCTTCGCGCCGAGCTCGAGCAGAGCCTTCAGCGCGGCGCCGGCCTTCCGCTTGGAGCGGGCCTCGAAGTAGCGGCCAGCCAGGATGAACGCGGTGACGCCGGCGGCGGCCTCCAGGTAGATGTTCCCGGAGCCGTCGCTGCGCGCGATGGTGAGCTCGAACGGGTGGGTCATGCCGGGCATGCCCGCCGTACCGAAGAACAGGGCCCACAGCGACCACAGGAACGCCGCCGAGGTGCCGACGGAGATCAGGGTGTCCATGGTGGCGGCGCCGTGCCTGGCGTTGGTGAGCGCGGCCTTGTGGAACGGCCAGGCGGCGTAGGTGACCACCGGGGCCGCAAGAGTCAGTGAGAGCCACTGCCAGTAGTCGAACTGCAGGGCCGGGACCATCGCCATAGCGATCACCGGCACCGACAGCACCAGCGCGGTGATCAGCCGCTGCCGAAGGGGCCTCAGCTCGTCCGCCGCCGAGGCCTCAGCAGCCCCGCCGCCGCCGTCGGGAGTCGTGCTTCTGGGCGGCTCGGGTTCGCGGGCGGTGTAGCCGGTGGCCTCGACGGTGCCTATGAGGTCTGCGACGGTGACGTCACCCTCGTAGGTGACCTTCGCCTTTTCGGTGGCGTAGTTGACCGTGGCGGTCACGCCGTCCATCCGGTTGAGCTTCTTCTCGATCCGGGCCGCGCACGAGGCGCAGGTCATGCCGCCGATGGCGAGCTCGACCTCGGCGGCGCCGGTTGCGGTGGTGGTCATGCGTAACTCCTCGTGCGGGCGGACGGCCGGGGCTCGGGAAGGCCTACCGCGGGAGACGGGCGGAACGGGAGGAGGAGGTCAGGCCGCGCGGCCGGTCACCTCGTAGCCGGCGTCGTCGACGACGCCGGCGATCACCTGGTCGTCCAGGGCGTTCGCGCTGGTCACGGCGACCTGACCAGAGGCGAGGTCGACCTCGACGTTGCTCACGCCGTCGATCGCGCCGATCGCGTCGGCGAGGGTGGCCTTGCAGTGGCCGCAGGTCATTCCGGCGACCGTGTAGACGGTGCGGAAGCCCTCCAGGGCGACGGTGCCTTCGGCGGAGCCGGAGGAGCAGGTGTTGTTCGGGGAGCAGCAGGACGAGGACATGGGATTCTCCAGCAACCTCAGGCGGATGATACCCCTGGGGGGTATCGACGATGTGGTCATGTATACCCCCACCCCGTATTCGATGCAACCCCCACTCCCTGCGGTTGCATCAATACCCCTGGGGGGTATTGTTGGGTGCTCCGGCAGCACGCCGTAAACCCGATTCATCGCCCGACAGGGAGAACACCATGAACACCGCAGGCAAGGTCGGACTCTTCGGCGCCGCCCTCGCGGCAACCTTCACCGGCGCCTACGCACTCGGGTCGGTCACCGAACCGCTGACGGACCGAACCGCCACAGCGCAACACGCCACACACACCGAAACGGAAGCCGCCCCAAAAGCGACGGCCCTGCCCAGCGGACTGCAGGTCTCCCAGGACGGCTACACCCTCGACCTCCAGACCCCCCGCCTGGCGGCTGGACAGGAGTCGCCCTTGCGCTTCACGATCAAAAACAATGTGGGCAAGGCCGTCACCGACTTCACCACGGCCCACGACAAGGAGCTGCACCTCATCGTCGCTTCACGGGACCTGAACACCTTCCGCCACCTGCACCCGACCCGAGCCAGCGACGGCACCTGGAACACCCCCGTCAACCTGCCCGCAGCCGGCGACTACCGCGTCTTCGCCGACTTCACCCCCACCAAGAAGGGCGCCACCGCCCTGACCCTCGGCACCGATCTCGCAGTCTCCGGGGCCTACCAGCCGCGCGAGCTGCCCGCCCAGCAGGCCACCGCCGACATCGACGGCTACACCGTCACCCTCGACGGCAACCTCACCACCGGCAAGATGAGCAACCTGACCCTGAAGGTCACCAAGGACGGCAAGCCCATCACTGACCTCGAGCCCTACCTCGGCGCATACGGCCACCTCGTCGCCCTCCGCGCCGGCGACCTCGCCTACCTCCACGTCCACCCCGAAGGCGAACCTGGCGACGGCACCACCAAGCCCGGCCCCGCCGTCTCCTTCATGGCAACGGCTCCCACCGACGGCGCCTATCGCCTCTTCCTCGACTTCAAGCACCAGGGCACCGTCCGCACCGCCGCCTTCACCGTCCACACCACCGCCGCTACGGCAGGCGCCGACAACCCCGGCGCCCACACCGACCACAGCGCGGGGCACTGACTTCCTTCGACAGCCGCACGAACCGTCGGGCGCGGCGATCGGGGAGACAGCGGCCCTGACTTTCACGGCCTCCTCGTGCCGCCGGACGCCTGCACCACTGCAGCGAGAACGACGGCTCCTTCGACGTACGGCCTCGGCATCAGGTGCCCGGCAGCCCATCCTCCGCCCAAGCGGACCAAGATCCGGACCAGCTGCGGACCAAGCTGCGGTCAATCCGGAACTTCCCATCCCCGCCGCCCCCGGAGTGCGCCTACCAGGATCTAGAGCAGCCCCCTCCAGAGCCCTACCCAACTGCCATATTCCCTGATCGGCGTGGGTGAGCGCCTCTATCTCCAGGAGACCGAAAAGACGTATTGGTCAGCGACACCCCCCAAGAAGCTCGGCCTCCTCCAGAACCTGGATTTGGGCTCCTGAACAGGCGAATGCTTTCCCCGAGCCCTCTCCGATCGGAAGCCGATCGGCATAGATCAGCTGCGCTGAGTGGCCAGGCCTCGCTCGGCCTGTTGGCTCGGACCAGTCACGAACCGGATTCCCGGCCAGCGTTTCACCGCGCCGGCGATTGATGTCGACGTCCAGCATCGTCCTTCCGGGGCTCGGCGAACACCAGGTCGTCGCCGGCGGTTCCTCGTCGCGGTTGTCCTCTGTCTGGGCTCGAGCGGAGGGACGTGGCGAGCTCGTGCCAGTCCGCAGAGCCTGATCAGGATTCGTCTTCGGCTCGGTGGGTGTGCTCGGGTCCGGGGTGGGCTACGCCTGGGACGAGAGGATTGTCGTAGTCAAGTTCGATCTTGCCGAACGCTGTGCCCGGGGTCGGGGCCGAGTCGTTGTCGGCGATGATCAGCTGGACCTGCGAGTCGTGGAGCTCGGCGAGTGTTTGAAAGCGCTGGTAGGTCCGGTGCCCGCGCGCCTGGTCGTCCAGATTGGTCCCGGACGCCTTTCGAGGCGAGTCGATGATCAGCAGCGACGGCACCCGAACGTCTGGGTGTGTGATGCCGAACTCCAGCAGGGAGAGGCTGTACGCGACGTTGATGCAGGTCACGATGCCCCCGCCGTCGGCCTGAAGACTCTCGAACGAGACGTTGTCCACTACCGGCAAATAGGACGACGGGTCGATGGTCGCGGACTGGATCCACGGTGCAGGGCGCAGCTGCGAGATCACCGTGTTGAAGTCTCGGCCAAGGTCGCTCACGAGGGTTTGTCGCGCAGCGAGTTCGGCTGTGCGGGCCTTCTTCTCAGCGGTTGCGCGGGTTCGCTGCTCCTTGATGGCTCGGACATCTCGTGCGATCGCGTGTACCCGCGTCCAGGAGTCTCGTAGCTGGGTAACGGAGTCGATGGCTGCCCTGAGCGAGGCCGCGCGGGCACTGGCGTCTGCGATGGCGTCGAAGCGGGGTGCCACGAGGTCGCGGGTCTGTGCGTCGAGTTGACGGCGCAGACTGTGGGCGAGGAAATCGGTTTGCTGGGCTCGTTGTTGTGCGACTTCCAGGACTCCACTATCGGCTTCGAGCACGGCTCGGGCGTCCTGAAGCTGAAGGTCAAGGTTCCTTCGGGTCTGTGCGATAGCGGCGGGATCGACGTCTTGGTCGTGCGGGTCGTCCTGCAGGCAGACCACGCAGTGGTCCTCGGGAACGGGGCGGGTGCTGAGCCGCTGCATGCAACGTGGACAGACAACGAAGTCGAAGGGTGACAGCTTCTCAATGGCGGTGGTGGAGCGGTCGAGTCGGGCCAGGTCGAGCTCGACCTGGGCGACGACCGCGGCACGGGCCTCCACGAGCTCTAGTGCCGCAAGGACGTCCTGCTCGGCGTCGCGGGCACTGTCCACTGCCGCACGCAGGTCTTGGCGAAGGACGGCGTCGGCTGCGGTGCTCTCCTCCAGGCCATGGCGCAGGGAGGCCAGCGCTGCATCGGCTCGCTGCAGCATGTCCCGCAGACTGGTGAGCTCGGCCCGCAGTTGGTCCTCGGTGCGGGGGTCAGTCGCACCGAGGAAGTTCTTGACGTTCTCATATTGGTCCGTCTTCTTGCGGAGCTCCTCCTTGAGCTCGCCCAGCTTCCGGCTGAGTTCCAGCACGGTGCTGTCGGTAAGCGCGAACATCAGCTTGAAGAGGGCGGTGCGTTTGGTCTTGAACCATGTGTCGAGGTGTCCCACGACTTCGCGGTCAATGTTGCGGGCTTCCCGGTACACGTAGGCAAAGAGGTCGGTGAACGTGAGGTCCCGCGTTGTGGCTTTGCCGTCGCGGCTGGCGGGGATCGTCTCGCGGGGGAAGTCGAGGGCCGCCAGAAGGTAGTCCGACAAGGGTGGCAGGTCGCCGTCCGCTTGTACCGCGTAGGTGTTGCGAGTGGCCAGGGTCCCTGGGTCCAGGACCTCGACCTGGCCGGAGCGGGCGTCGTTCACGGTCCTCTTGAGGATCACGTGCTGCTCGCCGATGAAGACCTCGGCACGGGCAGAGATGACGTGATCGCGGACGGCCGGGGTCAGTACGGCTTTGCCACCCACCACATGCTTGAGCAGCATCAGGAGGCTGGACTTGCCTGTGCCGCTGGGGCCGCTGACGACGGTGGCCGGCCCGTCAAAACGGTAGGTCTTCTCGGCGTCGGCGGTGGTGACGGTGAGGGAGCGGAAGCGAAGGTGGACTGCCATTTCAGATCTCCGTCCGCCAGGGCCTGTCGACCGCGTCCGGCAGACGGTCGTAGATGAGGGTCTTCAGGGTCGTACCTGACTTGTTGAAGTGCTTCTTGAGAAGAGTGATGCGTTTCGCCACCACGGACCACTCGTCCGTCTCGGCCAGCATTGCCGCGGCGACTGCGCCGGATGCTGTGATGCGGAACTCGGCCCGGTCAGTGCCGCCGTAGGTGATCAGGTCGCGGGCAGCCAGGGATCCCAGGACGGTGTAGTAGCGGTGGTCCCAGGGCCCGTACTTGTAGCGGGTCATGCGGCTCTCGACGGATAGGCGTTCAGCGGAGGTGGGTTGGGCTCCGTCCGGCCACGGAATTCCGTCCTCGGCCAGGAGGCGCTCCAGCATGGCCGGGTAGCGCAGCAGGAAGTCGAGCTTGGCAAGTTTGGTCAGCCCTTCCAGGCCCTTCTTCACTCCGGTGAAACGGTCGATCAGCAGCAGCACACGGGCCTCGTGATAGTGAGCCTCATACTGCTCCTGTCGACGGGCCCGGTCCCTGAGGCGCGTGGTCGCCACCAGACGGTCGCCGGCGCTTGTCACGACGCCTCCTCCTCAGAGGGGTCGAACACGTCGGAGAAGTAGAAGTCGCAGTCGTCACAGAGCTGGTAGGCCAAGCCCCGCAGATGACGCCCGTTGACGGGAAACGGAAGCCCGGCACCAAGTAGGTCTGGTGTCAGGAGCCGCGTCATCAGCTGGTTCATGCGGCGCCCGTAGGGTGCGCCGTCGGGCGCTTCCTCTTCGGCCTGCTCGCGGCAGGCGAAGACGGTGTCCAAGACCTCGTAGCTCGCGTTGGCCAGCTCCGTGGTGTCTCCCGCCAATCCCGACCGGTGCTGGGACCAGGCGACATACCAGGCTGATCGAAGGCGTTCGGCGTGGGCAGCCTCATCCGCCGGAACATGCCCGCGGGCCATCTTCTTGCGCAGGTTGCCCCCACCCGGAGCGACGATCGGCAGCTGGCCGCGGGCGAAGGTGGGCACTATGGAACGGCTGGAGACGAACGTGTCGAGGACCGTGGCCTTGGTCAGCCGGCGCCTCGCGATGCGCTGCTGGATCTGCACGCTGTGCAGGACCCTCGTCGGGTCGGCGATGTAGACAGCGAGCTGTCCGCGATCGCTCTCGTCGCGGTTCGACTGCTCGATTCGCTCGATCAGTGCGCGATAGGTGGCCTCGACATCCACGTGTTCCCGCTGCAGGGTCGCGATCGCAGGAATGAGGAGACTCTGGAGATTGACGTCAGTGATGTGCCGGCGGGACGGCAGTTCATCGTCGATATGCAGCGCGGCGAAGAAGAGCTTCACCAAGTCGGTGAAACCGTCCGGGATGGCGATGTCGGCGAGCCTCGAAACCTGGGGGACTTCGGGGATGGTGGCGTAGGGCTGCTTCCATCGAACTTTCAAGAGGTACTGGGCGACGGCGCTGGCCATGTCGTCCACCCCAAGAGTGATACGTGGGTCGGGCCCGCACATCGCTTTCAGGGTGGTAGCGCCCCCCTTGCCTGTTGTGAGGCCGGCGTTCGTGGCAAGACGAAGCCGGACGTTGCTACGGCCATCGCACGCACGCCATCGGTCGAAGAGGTGCGCCAGACCTCCGTCCTTGCACAGGTCCGCCACGTTCCAGGGGTTCCGCCGCTTTCCGCGGTGCTTCACTGATACGAGTTCGACCGAACCGCCGGCGTACGAGACCACGAAGTCTTCGTGCCACTCGCAGACCACCGATTCGACAGACTCCTGTGTCAGTAGCGCCACGCATATTTGGGCGGCGACCTCTGCCTGATACCGGTAGTTGCCCAGGGTGTCCGACCCGCTGTCCTCCTGAGGTGCCACGCGGAAGATCGGGTGCACGAACCCTTCATCAGACTCTGCGTCCTCTGCCGCCTCAGCCTCAACTGCCACTGCGCACCCCCCACCCCGCCGTTGGAGCTACGCCCCCAGGGCCGACGGCGGAAGATCACCACAATTACCACAGCACCCATGCACTCCGTAACCGGTCGATCACATTCGATGCCACGGAAGACGTGAGGCCCGCTTCGTCTCGGTCGACGCCGGCGCACGGGACTTCCGACTCCCCCTGCCCTTGGAGCAGCCCACAGGCTCGCGACCGCGCGTCGATCCTGCATGGCCGACGCCAGGGCGGCCCTCCCACCTGGCCCGTCCGGTCCCGATCGCCCCCAATCACTCCCATCACTCCCACTGCAGCCGAGACGTGACCTGGGTGGGCGCCCGCCGCACCAAGATCCGGACCATTTCCGGACCAGGCCCCGCCAGAGGGCCGCGCCAACAATCGTTTTGCCTGGTCAGCATGAGTGCAGCTGCTGTACCACCAGCAGACGAAGAACCTAATGGCGCCGTCACGAGCCAGAGTCCTTGCGCAAAGACAAGGGGAAAGCGCAGGTCACAGGGGCGCATGGGGTCGTGGTGGTCGCGGGTGGTCGCACGAGACTGGAGGTGTCGACCCTTCCTCCTTACTCCTTGCCCAGATGCATGTACTCGGCACTGGTCCCCAAATCTGGTCCCCAGATCTGGGGTCGCCGGAATCGTCCTGGCTTCACCCGGCGCACAGGCGCCGCAGCCAAGCTCTCGCGTGAAGAAGCCACAGTTCCGTTCCCTCGTCATGGGCCCGTATCACGGTCGGCGGCCCGCTGCCAGGCGTGGAAAGCAGCGATGGCTGTCGGCAGGGTCGGGTAAATACGGTTCGCCCCGACCGCCGCCGTGAGGCCGTAGGCGTCGAGGGGTTCGCGAAGTTCCTGCTTGACACGGGCGAGGGCGAACACAATGTCCCTCTGGACGAGTTCGGCGCGCAGTGTCGATCTGGGCGCCCCCAACGACACCGATGCCCCTGGCGGTAGCTGACCTGATTCGCGGTGAGGTGACGGGGAGCACGCGGCCAGCGCCCGCGCTCCCCGTCACCTCACAGACCAGAAACCGGGGAAGGTCAGATCACCGGGGGTCGGCCGAGTCGGGTCATGCGCCACACCGTCCGCCACCGCATCGGACGCCGGGGTGGGCACGGCACCCGCACTCCCTCGAAGAATCCAGCCCACCACGACTTCAACCCGGCCAGCGGCGGCCGCTGGGCCAGCGTGTACGCGGCCCAGGTGGCGAGGTAGACCGGGACGAGGACGGCGGGCAAGTGCCGCTTTGCGAGCCAGACCCGGTTGCGGCCGGTGTTGCGGTAGTAGACCGCGTGCCGGGAGGCCGGGGTACGGGGGTGGGCCAGGACCAGGTCGGCCCGGTAGTCGATCTCCCACCCGGCATCCAGGGCCCGCCAGGCGAAGTCGGTCTCCTCATGGGCGTAGAAGAACTTGTCGGGGAAGTCACCGACCTGGTCGATGACGTCCATGCGGATGGCGTGGGCGCCGCCCAGGAACGTCGTGACCGGCCCAGAGATGAGCGGGTCGGCGCCCCCGAGGCGGGGGACGTGCCTGCGCTGGGAGACGCCGTTCTCGTCGGCGATGCGGAACCCCACGATCCCCAGCTTCGGATTCGCCGTGAACGCTTCCCGGACCAGGTGGAGGGTGTCGGTTCGAGGGAGGAGGCCGTCGTCGTCGAGGACGAGGACGATGTCAGCGCCGCCGTGTTCGCGCAGCCACCGCACCCCGGCGTTCCGGCCGCCGGGGATTCCCAGGTTCTCCGGCAGTTCGACGGCCGCCACCGGGTCCGGCAGCGCGGGGAGCTTCGCTCCCTGCCCGAGCACGACGACCGTGGCGGGCTCGCCTTCCTGGGCTGCCACCGACTCGAGGAGAGCACGGAGTTCAGCCTCCCGATCTCCCATGGTGATGATCACGACGCCGACCGTCGGCGGACCGGTCCGGACGCGGTTCATGCCTGGGCTCGCAGCAGGTCGACGGCGCGTTCGTGCAAGGCCCCGGCTCCGGGAATACGGCGCGTGCGGTAGCTGGCAGCCGTGGACTGGATCGCCCTGATTTCCTTCACGGTCCGGTCCGAGACCAGGCCATCCATGAAGTCCAGCGACCGACCCCACACGGCCACGGCCTCCTCGTGCCGCTGCTGTGCGGCGACCGACCGCCCGATGTTGACCATGGTCAGGCCGTGAACCCGCTGATAGGTCCCCGGCGTCCGTCCCTTGAGCGCCGCCCGGTAGTGCTTCTCGGCAGCCCGGTGGTCGCGCATTTCGGTCAGGGTCTTGCCGGTGTGGGAGGCGACGGTGGCCGCGACCGGACCCGACGCAGCGGCGTAGCCAGGCACCGGGTCGCCTGCGGTGAGCATCGCGTCTTCGGCCGACAGCAGGGCCGCCGCCGCCTTCCCGCTCTGTCCACCGGCCCCGTACGCCCTGGCGCAGGTGACCAGCAGCAGGGCCTCGGTCTGCCGGTCGACCTTGCCCGTCGCGCGCTGCAGCGCCTCCTCCGCCAGGCCGATGCACGCCTGCGGGTGACCGAGGTCGAGTGCCTGGTGGGTCAGAGCCCGCATCATCCACGCGGCGTGCCCGTACGGGTCTGACTCGCAGGCCAGCTGGAAGCCGAGGAGGTAGTAGCGCTGGGCAGCGCCCTCGCGGCCCAAGTCGTGGTGCTTCCAGCCCACCAAGCACGCCAGAGTCGCCGCCGCCCCGAACGCGCTGCGCCGTACCGGCTCCGAGGGGAAGCGGCCCTCCAGCATGGGGACCACGGTGTCGGTGAGGTAGGCGGTCACCATCGTCAGGCCGTGGCCGCCGCCCAAGCGTTCATCCATGCTCCGGAACGTCTCGGTGAGCTCCCGCACGGTGGCGACTTCCTCGGTGCCGACGGCGCCGCCGCGTTCGGCTGCCCGCAGGGTCGCGGCAACTGCCTGGTGGTCGTAGCCGAGCGGCAGGGCGACGGCGGCTGTGGCGAACGCGGCGTTGAGGAAGTTCCTGCGACGGAGCATCACAAATCTCCCGAGGTCGGTGGCGTTGGCCAGTGGATCGGACCCCAGGGCCTCGCCGATGCCTGCGCAGCCTAGACCGATCTCTGCGTGCGTGACCTTCCGCTTCATCCTTCTGGTGAGGGCTTCGGCGATGTACGAGCGGGTCTGACCGCTTGGTGTACCGCCCATGACCCAGGAGTGAACGGCCGAGCGGGAGGTATGCAGCGTCACCCCGGACTCAGCGGCCACCGTACGGACGTCCCTGGCCAGGACCTCGTAGGTGCATCCGGCCTCGGCGATGACGTCCGCCAGCGCGGTGTTCGGACTACGGCGCTCCGTCAACTCGAACTCCCCGCAGCGATCTTGAACAGATTGAACAACGTGCCCCGCCGCCCACGGTACCCCCGCCCGATCACCGTGAGTTCAATAGCCGTAACGCCAAACGCGATCGGCCCGGAACCTGTCCGGAAACCCGGCCCCACGCCGACGCTTCGCCCTGCACGGACCACCGCGAACAGGAGCCAGGGAGATGTCTCGTACGACAGCACCGCTCCACCCCAGGACCGGCGTCACCTCCGCCGGCACTCGTGCTCCCGGTCACCTCCTACGCGGTGGCGAGGAACGACACGGCCCGCTCGTCCAGCTCGGCCGCACAGCGAAGCCCCCGGGCCCGGAAGGGTGCGAGGTCGGCCCGCATGGTCTTGACGGCCTTGCGGGTCCGCACGGAGCGGACGCCTTCCATGTGGTCCATGGCCTGCCCGAACGTGGCGCACGCCTGCTCGATCCGGCCACGCTTGAGGTGGAGCTCCGCTCCCGCGACCAGGTCGAGGGCCACGATCCGGGCGTAGGTTCCGGCGGGCCTTGTGGCGGCGGCGTGCAGGTACTCGGCGGCGGCGGCCCGGTGGTCCCCGAGGGTTTCGAATACCTTCGCCGTCCGGGAGAACACCGACGGCGCCACAGGCCCCCACGCCAGGCCCCAGAACGGCACCTCGTCGCCCCGCTGGCTGCCCTGTTCCAGCAGGGCGCGGGCCCGGCCGACTTCGGCGAGGGCAGCGGCCGACAGTCCCGTCTTGGCCAGGGTGTGGGCGTGGACGACTCGGAAAAGGGCTTCGGTCTGGGAGTCCACGCGGCCCTTGGCCCGGGTGAGGCCGGTCTCGGCGAGGCCCTGGCAGTGCTCGGGACGGTGCAGCTTGAGCCCCTGCATGGCCATGGTCCGCATCACGAACCCGTCATGGCCGGGCAGCCCGGACTCTACGGCGAGCCCGTAGGACTGGAGGTAGTAGCGCTGGGCGAGGCCCTGCTGTCCGGCGTCGTAGGACTTCCAGCCCAGCAAATGGACGCCCCGGCTCGCGGCGGACAGCATCTGGGCGCGGATCTCGTCCGTGCGGAACCGGCCCCGGCACAGCGGCGCGACGTCGTCGCGGAGGTAGGTCACCAAGGCGGAGCGGCCGTGCTGGCCGCCATGGCGTTCGTCCATGTCGGAGAACATGCCGATCATGTCGCGCACGGCGTTGACCTCGGCCATCCCGATGACCTGACCGGTGCGGGCGGCTGCGGCCCTCTCCGCGATGTCGCGTACGTACGCCAGGGGCAGGGCTGCGGCGGCCACCGAGTAGGCGGAGGCCGACAGGAAGCGTCTGCGGTCCAACTCGGCCCTCCACATCGGGATCAGGGAGTCGATCGGGTCGCCCCCCAGCGTGAGACCGATGCTGTCATGGCCGTCCGGGTCGCCGTCGGCGAGGCCCAACTCCACGGGAGTCAGGAGGCGACCCAGGCGGCGGGAGAGCGCGACGGCCAGATAGCGGGCCGTGTCGGGCTGCGGTCGGGCGCCCTGCACCCAGTGGTCCACGGCCGACTTGTTTGTCCGCAAGGCCGTCCCGCACTCGGCCGCGACGGACCGAACCGCTTTCGCGACGGCCTCGTACGTTAAGCCGGACTCCGCGATCACATCGCGGAGACGGTCGTTCGGTGTGCGTGTGGCCATGAAGCACCTGCCCGTATACCCGATATACCGCTTGCCCTCGCCGACACGGTACCCCGCCCCGATCACCGTGAGTTGAATAGTCGTCATGCCCGAGGGACCGGCCGCCCGGCGGCCTTCTCGGTGCTGCTCTCATCCGGATCAGCCGTGAACAGGAGCTATGGAGATGTCACGCACGAGCGCACCGATCCTCCCCGCCCGCCCCAGGACCGGCATCACACCGCCGGCGCAGGTGCTGCCGGCCACCTCTTCCGTGGACGTCGCCTGCGACATCGACACCGCCCTCGCTCTCGCCGACCACGCCCCTCACGGCACGGCCGCCGCCCAGCTTCGGGAGCGGCTGCGGCAGCACATCACCAACCTCGCCGTGCCCGCCCAGGAGTTCGCCGACTGGATGCCGGACGGCAGGGGCCGCGACATAGCTCTCGCCACGGTCCACCACGCCCGCAACATGGCCGCCACGCAGGGCGGGGACCCGGTCGCCTCGCTGCGGCTGCTGGCCAAGCTGGCCCAGCACCTGGCCCGGTACGCCGCCGACAACCACTCGCCCGCCAGACGGCGGGCCGCCTGACCGGCCCCGGCCGTGGCCTGACCTTGGCGGCCGCGGCCGGGGCCCTCCACCCGCGGCAAGTACTCCACAGCACCTTCGCCGGCGCACTGCTCCGCACCACCTCCGACCGTCATCGAGGAGCCCACCGTGAACACCACCGTCAGCCCGGACAACGTCTTCGCCTATGCGGACGAGCAGATCGCCCAGGCCGCCGCCGCCCTGTGGCCGGACGGCCCGGTGGTGGTCGGCCCGCACATCCCGTCGGTGACCGGGTACGTCCGCCGGGTGGAGGCTGCCGGGCGGCCGCTGTTCGCGAAGGTGTCCCTGCTGGGGGTGTCGCTGGCGTCGGTGCTGCGCGGCACGCACGGGGACTGGGCGGAGGTGAGGGCCAAACAGGCCGCGTACTTATCGTCGCCCGGCGCGCTGCTGGAGCGGGAGGCCGCCCAGTACGGGGCACTGGCCGGAGCCGGACTCGGGACGGCGACGGTGGCCGGGCTGGTCAGCGGGGTGCTGTTCACCGAACCCGTGGACGGTGTGACGCTCGGCGAAATCCTGGCGAAGGACCCGCACCGCACGTTCGACGTTTTGGCGGGTGTGGCGGAGGAGCTGGGCGCACTCCAGAAGCCTGCGGTGGCCGCGCTGGTGGAGGGTGCTGCGATCCGGGAGCGGTCCGTCCAGGGCACGTTCGCCCGCAAGTTCAACGGGATCTCCGGGGACACGTACGTGTCACTGACCGGGCCGTCTGCGCCGGTACTGGGGGCCGTCGTGGCACGGCTGCGGAAGATGCGGCTGTCCGGCCCCTACGGCAGCGGGATCGTCTACGGCGACTTGAAGCCGGAGCACGTCGTCTTCCCGGACGGGCCGGAGCGGCGGCCGACGTTCATCGACCCGGGCCTGGCCTTGGGCCACCCGGCATCCGACGTCGCCAAGCTCGTTTCCCGCATGGTCCTCGGGCTCATCGTCCAGCCGCCGGCCGGGCCCGGCGCCACCGCAGTCCTCCAGGGCATCGGCCAGTTCACCGACCTGGCCACCTACCGGCTGACCCCGGCGGAGCGGGCGGCGTGGCTGAGGCAGCTGGTCGTCCTGTGGCTGATGGACACCGTCAACATCTTCACCACCTACCTGACCGCCCCCACCGGCCTGCCCCTGCCGGAGTCGGCCCGCACGCTGATCGCCCAGGCCCCCGCCGTGTGCACGTTCCTCGACCGGGTCTCCGCGCTCCTGGCGGCCGTGTCGATGGACGGCCGCACCGTGTGGCGCCTGGCCCTGGACCACGCGGCAACGGCGGCCGGACGATGAGCACGCAAACGGGCCCGGTCGGGGTCATCGGGGCCGGGGCCGTCGGCCAGACCGTCGCCGCCCTCCTGGTGGCCGCCGGATGGTGCGAGGGAGTCCTGATCGCCTCCGGCAGCGACCGCTCGGCCGCCGCTCTGGTCACCGACCTCCAGGACATGGCCCAGATCGTCGGCTCGCCCGTCCGGGCCCAGACCGCCCAGCCCGCCGACATGCGCGGCTGCGCGGCCGTGGTCGTCGCCCCCCGGGCGAAGTTCACCAACACCGCGACCGCCGACGTCCGGATGGCCGGTCTTGAGGCCAACGCCCCGCTGATCGCCGCCCTGGCCCGCTCCCTGACCGGGTACGAGGGGACGGCCGTGGTCGTCACCAACCCCGTCGACCCGCTGACGTGGCTGTTCGCCCGCGCCTCCGGCGCGGCCCGCGTGTACGGGGTCGGCTCCGCCACCGACACCGCCCGCTACCGCCTCGCGCTGGCCGCCGAACTTGCCGTCCCCGTCGGGAGCGTGAGCGGGCATGTGATCGGTGAGCACGGCGACGCCGCCGTTCTGTGCACCTCCACCACCCGCGTCGACGGCCACCACGTTCGTGTCCCTGTCCGGGCCGTACGGGCCGAGCTTGGCGCCCGCCCGCGCCGCATCAACGCCGGGATCGGTCGGGGCCGCTGCGGTCCGGCCGGCGCTGTGCTCCACGCCCTCACCCACGCCCTGGGCCTTAAGGACGGGCCGGTCGAGCTGTCCGTGGACCACGACGGCGCCCAGCTCGGCCTGCCCGTCCACTTCACCGCCGGACGCCCGGCCGTCCGCCTGCCCCGCCTGGACCCGGCCGAACGGCGTCTCCTCGCCGCCGCCGACCACAAGATCCACCTCGCGTGCAAGACGATCTCCCACCACTTCGAAGGAGCCCGATGACCCTCGCGACCCGCATCAGCGCCGCCCAAGCCCACGTCACCGTGATCAGCAGTACGGCGGTGATCACCGACTGGTCCATGCGCTACTTCGGCCCGTGGTGGAACGCCGTGGACGCCGGCGCCCCGCACACGGGTCCGGTCGTGGCCGCCGACGTCGAGGCGGTCGAGGTCGCCGCCCTCGCGCAGCAGATTGGCGAGGGCCCGCACCAGGAGTGCGTGTACGCCAACGAGTCCATGCTCTACGCCCGGGGCAAGGACGGTGTCGTGGCCGCCGTCCAGCCGGGCGAGCGCCTGGCCTACCGGTACGAGCCCGGCCTCCTGCGGATCGTCGGCTGCGACGAGGTGCCCGTCGCACTCGCCGCCGCCCGCCTGGCCCGCGAGGTCCTGCGCTCCAGGCTCCTCGCGGACGGCTGGCGCATCCTGCACGCCTCCGCCGCCGTCCGCGACGGGCGTACCGTGCTGGCCCTCGGCGAGAAGGGCGCCGGGAAGTCCACCGTCGGGTTCCTCCTGGCCCGCGCCGGATGGCAGCTGCTGGCCAACGACCGTGTGTTCGTCCGCCCCGACGAAGACGGCGGGGTCGCCGTGCTGCCGTGGCCGTCGGCCGCCGCGATCGGCCTCGGCTTCCTCGACGCCATCGGCCTCTACGACGACGTACGCGCCCGCGTCCTGTCCGGGGAACAGCTCCACCCCACCCAGCACGAGTCCGTCACCCGCGCCCTTCTGGACGGCCGCCGCCTGCCCATCCGCTCCTCCTCCGGCAAGGAGCTCAAGCCCCAGTTCTTCCCCGACCAGCTCGTGACCTGGCTCGGGCTGACCCTGGCCACCGAGGGCACCGCCGCCCAGATCGTCTTCCCGCGTATCGACCCCGACGCAGGCCCGGCCGTCCTCGGCGAGGGCCGGGCCTTGAGCGAGGGCGACTTCTTCACCGGGGCCACCGAGGACCGCTACCCCGACGTCTTCGGCCTCGCCCCCACCGGCGAAGCCAGCCGGGTCACCCGCGAACTCCTGGCCACCCGCCTCGCCGACCTGCCCCGCCACAACGTGGTCCTCGGCCACGACGTCAAGGCGAACGCCGAATTCCTCGCCGAACTCGCCACCACCTGAACCCGCGGCAGGTGCTCAACAGCACCTCGCCGCCGCGCGTGCTCCCGGTCACCTCCGCCGGGCGCGTCTCCACCAACACCACACCCAGGTACAGCCGGTGGTGTGAGCTGAACCCCCGCCACGGGCTCCCGGGGCGGGACGTGGCAAGACCCGCCACGGAGACCGACAAGAAGGAAGAGAGACGTTGACCGACACGACGGATGACAACGCGACCGCGCTGCGCCAGGCGATGGCCAGCAAGATGGTCAAGGCCGGAATGATCACGAGCGAGCGGGTCGAGGCCGCGTTCCTGACGGTCGCCCGTCACCGGTTCGCGCCCGAAGCGACGCCCGAGAAGGCATACGAGGTGGAGTCGGCGGTCCCCACCAAGAGGGACCAGCACGGCATCGCCGTCAGCTCGGTATCGGCGCCGCGCATTCAAGCCATGATGCTGGAGCAGGCCGAGCTGAAGCCCGGCCAGGACGTGGCCGAAGTCGGATCGGGCGGCTGCAACGCCGCGCTCATGGCCGAACTCGTCGGCGACGACGGGGTGGTCACCACCGTCGACATCGACGCCGACGTCACCGCGCGGGCCCGCAAGCTCCTGGACGAGAACGGCTACGCCCGGGTCAAGGTCCACACCGTCGATGCTGAGGGCGGCATCCCGGACACCGGAGCCCTCGACCGGCTGATCGTCACCGCCGGGGCCTGGGACATCCCGCCCGCCTGGACCGACCAGTTGAGCGACGGCGGGCGCCTCGTCGTCCCGCTGCGGATGCGGGGCCTGAGCCGGTCGGTGGCCTTCGACCGCGACGGCGACCGGCTCGTCTCCCGGTCCGCCCAGATGTGCGGCTTCGTCACGATGCAGGGCGCCGGAGAACACCAGGAACGCCTGCTCCTGCTGCGGGGCAAGGAGATCGCCCTGCGCTTCGACGAGGGCTGGCCCGAGGACCCGGATGCCCTGAACGGGGTGTTCGACACCGAGCGGACCGAAGTCTGGTCCGCGGTCACCGTGGCCATGAGCGAGCCGTTCACCGGCCTGCAAATGTGGCTGGCGACCGCCCTGGACGGCTTCTGCCTCATGTCCGTGGACGGGGACCTGGACACCGGTCTCGTCGCCCCGCAGAACAAGTCGGCCTGCCTGTCCCTCCTCGACGGGGCTTCCCTCGCCTACATGACCATCCGACGCAACGGCGACCGGGCCGAGTTCGGGGCGCACGGCTACGGCCCCGACGCCAAGGCCGTGGCCCAGGCCCTCGTGGAGGAGATCCGCGTCTGGGACCGCGACCACCGCCGCAGCGAGCCGGTGATCTACGCCTACCCCGCCACGACCCCCGAGACCGAGCTGCCCACCGGTCGGGTCATCACCAAGCGGCACCGCCGCATCGTCATCTCCTGGCCCCCCGAGGACCAGGCCAACCAGAGCACCACCGCGAAGAAGGAGAACTGATCATGACGAAGCAGATCGCCACGGCCATCACCGGCCTGAGCACCGAATTCAACCTGGACGTGCGCGTGGTCGAGGCCGGGGCGCCCGTCGCGAGCCTCCTGCGCAGCACCGACGACGGCTGCGGCTCGACCTGCTCCAACGGCTCCACCGCGTGCGCGTCCTCCGTCAACGACCCCTCCTGACCGGACCGCCGCGAAGGTGACGCGGAGCACGGCGGCCGGCCGCCGTGCTCCGCGTCACCTGCACCATCCCCGCCGCCGGGCACACACGCCTGTGCCCGGCGGCACCACGACCACACCACGACAGCTACCAGGGGGCGAAGAGATATGGCGCGCGGAGCACGGCTGTACCGGCACACGCAGGCCCTGATGGTGCGGGCCACCACGCACCCCGTCACGGGCGTTCCCGCGCCCGACGTGGACCTGTCCGGGCCCGGCGGGCCCGAACGCGGCCGGGCCTGGCTGGCGACCGTCTGGGAGCATCCCCAGGCCCGGCAGGCGCTGGAGGCCGCAAGCCCTGTCCTGGCCGCGCAGACCACGGCCCTGCTCACCGCTCCCGTGCCGTACGGGAAGGAGGTTCGGCGGCTGGTGCATTCCACCGCCGCCTACCTGCTGCGCTGGCAGGGACGGGCCACCCCGTTCGGGCACTTCGCCGGAGTCGCGCCCGCCCGCACCGGGCCCACCCCGCAGGCCCTGTGGGGTAGCGGGCACCGGGCCGTGCTGCGACCGGACGCCGCCTGGCTGGGCGCCGTGACCGACCAGCTCGCCGCACACGCCGGCATCCGCGAACGCCTGCTCGTCGTGGCGAACCCGGCCGCGTGTGTCCGGGGAGGCCGGATCGTGGGGCCCGGCCGTACGCCCGCCGACGGCCTCGCGCCGTTGGAGGTGTCCGTGGCGGCCAACGGGCCCGTCAGTACCGCCCTGGCCGCCGCCACCGCCCCCGCCTCGTTCCCGGACGTCGCCAAGGCCGTCGCCGCCGACTACCCGCACGCCGGCAACGAAAGCATCCACGGCCTCCTCGTCCAGCTCTTGGAGCATGGCGTGCTGCTGTCCGTCCTGGATGCCATGGCCACGGCCGCCGACCCGCTCGCCCAGCTCCGTACCCTCACCGACCCCACCGTCACGCCCGGTCCTCTCCTGGCCCCCACCGCGGAGGTGACGGGCAGCACCTCGCCGTCTTGGCCGGACACGGTCCTCGACGCCCAGGTCACCATTCCCGCCGGCGTGCTGTCCGAGGCCGAGTCGGCGGCGTCGGTGCTGGCCCGGCTCTCGCCGTACCCGTTCGGGAATCCGGCCTGGCGTGACTTCCACCAGCGATTCCGTCAGACGTACGGGGCCGGTGCTGCCGTGCCCGTCGTGGAGTTGGTGGGGGATGGGGGGCTCGGCTTCCCGCCCGGGTTCCTGGGGGCTGACCGCCCGGCACCGGCCCGGATGCTGTCCGCCCGTGACGAAGCGTTCCTCGCGCTCGCCCAGCAGGCCGTCCTCGACGGGGCCCGCGAGGTGGACCTCACCGAACCCCTGCTCGCCTCGCTGGCCGTGGTCGACGCCGACGAGCTGGTGCTGCCGCCCTCGGTGGAGCTTGCCTTCCAGCTCTACGCCGACGATGCGGACTCCGTGCGGCGGGGCCGGTTCGAGCTGTGGCTGACCTCAGCGGCCCGGCCCTCGTCGTCCATGGCCGGACGGTTCGCCGACCTCCTGCCCGAGCAGGATGCCGACGCACTCGCCGCCGCCCTGGCGGGCCCGGACGGGCCGCTGCCCGCCCAGCTTGTCTTCCCGGCCCGCAGACGGCGCAGCTCCAACGTCATCCGGACCCCGCGCCTGCTGGAGCACACAATCTCCCTCGGCTGGCCCGAACCCGGGCCCGGCAGCATCCCGCTCGATGATCTCGCCGTCACCTGCGACGCCCACCACCTGTACCTGATCCGCGCCACCACCGGACAAGTCCTGGAGCCCCGCGTGCTGCACGCGCTGGAGCCGCGCGTACAGACGTCGCCGCTGGCCCGGTTCCTCGCCGAAGTCGCAGGCGCCCGCCGTACCGTCTGGCGGCTGCCCGACTGGGGCGCCGCCTCCCGTCTCCCGTTCCTGCCGCGGCTCCGCCACGGCCGGACCGTCCTGGCCCCGGCCCGCTGGCTGCTGGCCGCAAGCGCCTTACCCGGCCCGGCCGCCGCGCGCTCCGAGTGGGAGGAGGCATTCGCCCGGTGGCGGAACCGGCAGCGCGTCCCGGCACAGGTGGTCCTGGCCGAGACCGAGATGCGACTGCCCCTCGATCTGGACGTGCCGCTACACCGCGAACTCCTCCGGGCCCGCCTGGATCGGGCCGGGGAGGTGGAAGTGCGTGAAGCACCTTCGCCGGCCGCAGGCTCCACGTCACCTTCCGCGGGCGGGTTCATGGGCCGCGCCCACGAGTTCCTGACCGTCCTGCACGCCACCACCCCCACCCCCACCCCCGTCGGGCCCGCCGTCCCAGCGGCCATACCGCAGATGCCGGGTGTCTCCCGCATGGTGTGCGCGCACCTGCACGGGCACCCCGCCCGGCAGGACGAGATCCTGACCGAGCACCTGCCCCGCCTGCTCGACGGATGGAGCCCGGCCCCGGGCTGGTGGTTCACCCGCCACCACGACGCCTCCCGCCCCGACCGCGACCGACCCCTGGTCCTCACCCTCCACCTGGACGGCGCCGCCGCTTATGGGCAGGCCGCCGAACGGCTCGGTACCTGGGCCGAAGAGCTGCGAAGCCTCCATCGCGCCTCCCGACTGGACCTGGTCTCCTACCGGCCGCAGGACGGCCGCTACGGGCACGGGGCGGCCCGCGAGGCCGCCGAGAGGGTGTTCGCCGCCGACAGCGCGGCCGCGCTCGCACAGATCGCGTACGCGGCCCGTACCGACCTTCCGGCCCAAGCGGTCACCGCCGCTTCGCTCCTCGACCTCGCAACCGCGTTCGCCCCCTGTCCGGCCGACGGCTGGGCGTGGCTCGCCGCAACCCTGCCGCGCGAGAGCGGACCCGTCGATGCCGCCCTGACCCGGCACACAAGCGCCCTCACCGCCCCCGGCGCCGTGTGGCGCGACGACCCGGACGCCTCCGCTGTGGCCGGGGCGTGGGCGGCCCGTGCCGACGCCCTCGCCGCCTACCGGGACACCCTTGCCGAGCAGCGGGACCCGATGACCGTGCTCCGCTCCCTCCTCCACCTCCACCACGTTCGCGCCCTGGGAGGCGGCCCGGACGCCGAGCGGGTCACCCATCGCCTCGCCCGCACCGCAGCCCTCCCGCACACCCACCGCCGCAAGGCCCGCCCGTGAACGCCGCCACCATCCTCGAGACCCGCTTCGGCCCGCGTCTGGCCGCTCCCGACCCGTCCGGGGACACCGCGCTCGGGCAGTCCCTCGTGACCGGCGCGACCGGGGTCGTTCTGTGGCACATCGAGCGCGCCCTGACCGGGTCCGGTACGTGGGAGCCGGTCAGAGCATGGCTGGCTGCCGCGACCCGCGCGGATGTGACCGCCGCCGACACCGCCTGCCTCAGCTACGGCGCCCCCGGCCTGGCGTTCGTCCTGCACGCGGCCGGAGCCGACGGCCACGACCGCTACCGCAACGCCCGGGACCGGCTCGATGCGGCCACCGCCGCCCTCACGCACCGCCGCGCCGAAGCCGCCCACGCCCGCATCCGGCGCGGCGAGCTGCCCGCGTTCGCCGAGTACGACCTGCTGCACGGCCTGACCGGCATCGGCGTGCACCTGCTGCACCACACCCCCGGCAGCGACGCCCTCGCCGCCGTCCTCACCTACCTCGTCGCCCTCACCCGGCCCCTGACCGTCCATGGGCAGACGCTGCCGGGCTGGTGGTGCGCCCACGACCCGCACCGCTTCTACACTCCGGGCGGGCACGGCAACTTCGGCATGGCCCACGGCATCACCGGCCCCTTCGCCCTCCTCGCCCAGGCCCAAAGGCGGGGCGTGGCCGTGGACGGGCAGAGCGAGGCCATCGCCACCGTCACCGCCTGGTTCGACCAGTGGCGCCAGGACGGCGAGAGCGGCCCGTGGTGGCCGGAGACGGTCACCCGCGAAGAGGCGACGGCCGGATGCCCCAACTCGACCGGGCCGGGGCGGCCGTCGTGGTGCTACGGCACCCCAGGCATCGCCCGCGCTCTCCAGCTCGCCGCCATCGCCACCGCCGACACCCACCGCCAGGATGCAGCCGAACACGCACTGCTCGCCTGCCTCGCCGACCCCCGCCAGCTCGCCAAGGTCACCGACCCGGGCCTGTGCCACGGCGCGGCCGGACTGTTCCAGACCGTGTGGCGGGCAGCCCGCGATGCCCGCACCCCGGGCCTTGGTTGCATCGCTCGCAGTCTCGCGGACACGTTCACCGGCCAGCACGCGCCTGAGGACACCGGGTTCCTCGAAGGCGCCGCCGGACAGGCACTCGCCCAGGCCACCGCCTTCTGCGACCGGCCGCCCGCCTCCGGCTGGGACGCCTGCCTCCTCATCACCTGACCCGCGCACCGGCACAGGTGCTCCAGCGCCCACGCGCTTCCCGTCACCTTCTGCGGAGAGGAACCACTCCTGATGAACGCCCCGCACGCCCCCCAGACGACTGAACACGCCGTCCTCGCCGTCCTGTCCGGGCAGTCGCTCGCCGCCACCGCCACCCGTGCGGGCATCGACACCGAGGAACTTGGCGACGCCGTCACGCTCTACCGGGCAGCCGGGCAAGCCGTGCTCGCCGAGCAGGCCGCCCGCCGCGACTGGCACCAGGTCCGCATCGAGTTCGCCGACTTCGACCGCGCCGAAGACGCCGCCGCAACCCACCTCGCCCCCCGCCTGCGAATGCTGGAGGACAGCGGACTCCTGGCCGCGTGGTGGCACATCCGCAAGGCGCCGTGCTGGCGGCTGCGGCTGTTGCCCGCGCCGGGCGCCGACCCCGCCCGCCTCCACCTCGCTACCTCCGAACTGCTCGGGGCACTCGTCCAATCCGCAGAGATCATCCGCTGGTGGCCGACCGTCTACGAGCCGGAAGTCCTCGCCTTCGGCGGCCTGGAGGGCATCGACACCGCCCACGGCCTCTTCCACGCCGACAGCCGCCACTTCCTCGCCCGCACCCACCAGCCCCCGGGGCTGGGGCGGCGCGAGATGTCGATGCTGCTGTGCACCGCCCTGTTCCGATCGGCCGGGCTGGACTGGTACGAACAGGGCGACGTGTGGGACCGGGTGGCCCGGATGCGGCCCCTGCCCGAGGACATCTCCCCCGACCACCTGAACGGCATGGGCGGCGGACTACGGAGGCTGCTGTCCCTCGACACCCGCACCCTGACCGGCCCCGGCGGCACGATGGAAGCCGCCGCCCCGTGGCTCGCCGCGTTCACGACTGCCGGGCAGGCCATCAGCAACGCCGCCCAGAGCGGCATCCTGCAACGCGGACCCCGCGACATCCTCGCCCACCACGTGATCTTCCACTGGAACCGTCACGGCCTCACCGCACGCGCGCAGGCCACCCTCGCGCACGCCACCCGAGCCGTCATCATGAACCCGGCTTCCGCCGGCCAGGAACAGTGACACGGGACGGGTTCCCGCCCGCCAGATCCGGGCGGCCTGCCATCGAGGACAGGTGCCGGGCAGCACCTCGCCGGCGGCGCCTCAGGACCGACTCTGGCGCCCCGGCGCCGAGCCGCTCACGAAGATCGCCGACCTCGGATCACCCGGTGCGCCACTCCAACACCGACCATCATCGAGCGCTCGGACAGGCATCGCGCCACCCACGGCGACCGCCAGCTCCTTACCGACATCGCCGGCGGCGCCTACAGCCCCGAGGGGTTCGTCGACATCTCCCTCGACGCGCCTACCCTGCTCGTGGACAAGTCCTACGTCTACATGCCTGGGACAGCCGAGATCAGAGCCTTCGTCCGAGCACGCTGACCTCCAAAGCGGTGAGCAACCACGCGGTGCCTCCATGCCTTTGAGCCCGCGCGCCCAGGCCGGCGCTTGCCGGTTCAGCTGTCCGCGGCCTGGGTGGTGTCGGCGTAGCTGTTGAACACCTCGAGTTCGTCCTGCTCGAAGCGGCGGATACCGCCCCGGATGGAGTCGTAGCCGGCCACGACGGAGGTCGCCGTGGCGTAGACATGCTCGTCGTCCTTGACCTCGAAGTGGAAGGTGAGGGAGACGCGCTTGACGTCGGTCACCCAGGCTTCGATGCGGACCGGCGTCTCCCAGGTCTCCAGTGGGTGCTGGTAGCGGATGGTCTGCTCGCGCAGCAGGAAGTTGCGGGCCAGGCGCTCGGCGGGGTCCTTGGGGACCAGCATGCTGAACATGCGCATGCGGGTCTCTTCCAGAAGGACGCCGTAACAAGAGCTGTTGAGGTGTCCGTTCGCGTCGAGGTCGGACCAGCGAACGGGGCAGTCGTAGATGTGTCGGGACACAGTGACTCCTGAGAATTGTGGGATCTGCCGTACCTTCGAGGCGCTCGGCCGATCCGAGGACGGACTGGCGCACCCTCCGTCGGCTATGGCCCAGAGGCTGCGGGGATCAGCCGTCCGGACGTTCTCTGTTGTCCGGACGGCCGCCCCCGACCTCAGGCCCCCAAACGGAGACAGCATCAGCCGTGACAGTAAGTGACTTTTCTTGGTCAGCGGGCTAACCACACCAGCTAGCGGGGCAGGCCCTCGCCCTCTTGGAGGTCGTTGAAGATCTCGCGAAGGAGGGCGGCCCGGAGGTCGACCTGGGGCAGTTGCCCGTGGAGCCGGCTGATGGCCGCCTGGTCGGAGTCCGGCAGCGAGGCGCGCAGGAGTAGCTTCAGCTCCGCTCTGGCCTGGGGTTCCACGATCGGCTGGTGGATGCGGTCGACGACGGCTCCAGCACCCAGCTGCGTGATGCCCCACTCCCCAGGAACTTCCTGGATGGCCCACACCACGGAGTGGTTCTCGGGCGACAGGGTGAGTCGGCACTCCGGCCCGGCCAGCGCGCTGAGTGCTGGGAGCGGAACCCCGTCGGGGCCGGCGAGCGCTGCGGCTTCGTCGGCGCTGTCGACGACGAGGCGGGCGGTGAGCGCGCGGGCCGCACGGCGGCGGGCGGCATCGGCTTCGGCCTGGGCAGGGGGCTGCGGAGTGGGCGTGCTGGGCTCAGCATGTGCCCAGGCATTGCGCTTGCCTCCCAGGGCGTCAGTATCGTCGTCGGAGGACTCGGCCTCGACCCAGGTGATCACTACGAACCGGCAGTGGGGCATCGACGCCGGGTACAGGACGTGGGAGACAACTTCGACGGTCTCCCAGCCCAGGGCAGGGATGATCATCCGGAAGACATGGCCATCCCTGTCGGCCTCCAGATCGGCCTCGGTGCGCCATATCCGCTCGACGTCCGGGTTCCGGCGAACCTCGGCGATCAGGTCGACAAGCTCGACGTTGTCCTTGTGGGTGGCCTGGGCGAACTTCAACAAACGGATGTAGGCCGCGGCGTGCATTTCCCAGCCGTGGTACTGAGTGCGAGCCTCGGGGTTCGTCAGGGCCCAGCGCATAAGGTTGCCGCCCGGCTCCATAACCCAGGGCCACCACTCGGCCATCGCCGCGTTGTACGCGAGGATGTTCCAGTTGCGGTCGGTCAGGTACGTAGGCGAGGGCATCTGCCTGTCGATCAGAAGGCGAAGCGCCCGGCGCAGCTCCGGACTGGCGTCGATCTGCGGGTCACCATCGAGCGTGGTGCCGATGTTGTAGAGCAGCAGGGCGTGGCGCTCGCTCTTGTCGAGCCCGAGCAGATCCGCGAGCGCCTCGCACTGGGACTTGGTGAACCGGGGCGGAACGGCCCCCTTCTCCACGTTGCGGTAGGTCCGTACCCCCATACCGAGGGCCTTGGCCACCGGGGCCTGGGTGATCCCCGCCGCCTGGCGCCATCTCTTCAGCCAGCCGCCGAACCCCATGAACTGACCGGCGATTTCTCCGCCGTGTGCGCCCTTGTTCTCGGCGTGGTCATCGCCGAAGGGGACTATCCCCTGAGCAACCATGAGGCTCTTCCTTGTCTCCGTGTTCTACACGGGAGGCACCTGCCTGAGGGCATGAAAAACGGGGGCCAGCATGAATGCTGGCCCCCCGGCCTGGTGTCTCCCACAAGGACGATACGCCCAATTAGTACCGACCAGTAATTTGTGGCCTCGACCACAGGACAGTTGGTTAAACACGCAACCACGCCCGTCGGCGCCCAGCCGCCTTCCATGACGAATCCGGGCATTCCCTCACCTGCAGCTTTCCATGATCGGGAAAGCGGCAAATCCTTGCCGGTTTTTCTTGCAAGGGACCGAATGATCATTCACGCCACCGACGATCACCCCAGGAAGTCGGCTCCAGCCATCCAACCCCCTTGCCAATGAAGGGTGTTACCCGAATCCCCACCCAGCCTCCACATATCCCACACATCCATCTACGCGCGTGGATTCGCTCTTGAGGGGCCGTTGACGAAGCCTTTGCCTGCGGGCTTAAATCCAGACCTGACCAGCCGGTACAGAGCGACAGCCTGCCGGTTCATGAACGTGGGGGCTCTTTTGAAGATCCTTTTTGGCGTGCTCGGAGTGCGCCTGGACAGCACTGCCGCGCAACGGCTCACATCTGCACGCTCCGACGCATCGAAGAAATGCTTGGCATATACAACTTTTCACGGCCTGTAGAGCCAGGTCTGGATCTTGCGCGGGCGTCTGCGTATGTTCGTCGTCCCCACCGGGAGGCAACCCGGTGACCGACGAAAGGAACGCATGCAGGACACACCAAGCGGCTAGTCCGTAAAAGCAGTCGGCGCCCGGGAGAAGGCAACTCCCGGGCGCCAGACGCGAAGAGTCTTATCTCCAGCCGAGGCAACGGCCGGAGAGACCCGTCATCACCGCGCCGGCCCTTCCTACGGGCACACCGGCTGCGGCATCACTCAGGGAGAGTTTTGCATGGGCACACCCCTGCGCGAAAGGCCGGACCCTCGGGCCGCCGCTGCGGACTGTGCAGCGGACACCGCTCATCCGCCCATTTCGGGCCTCTGGCGCGGGGGTGACGCCTGATGGCACGCATTCGCACCATCAAGCCCGAGGCGTTCGAATCCGAGGACCTTGCCGCCGTCGGTGTCACCGCGGTGCTCACGTTCTTCGGGCTGCTGACCCAGGCGGACGACTCCGGCCGGTTCCGCGACCACGCGGCCATCATCGCGGGACGGCTGTGGGCGCTGCGCCCGGAACACACCCCCGCCCACGTCGCCCGCGACCTGGAGCAGCTGGCCGAGGTCGGCCTGGTGTGCCGGTACACCGGCTGCGACGGCAAGTCCTGGCTGCACATCGTGACCTGGGACCGGCACCAGAAGATCAACCGCGCTTCGGACTCCCGACTGCCCCGCTGCCCGGCCCACGAGGCGGCGAAGGCGTGCGGCGAGTGCGACCGTCCCCAGTGCCACACCCAGACCCATGCGGCGGCCAGCCCCCGACAGGCGTCCTCCGAAGTCCACGGGGCGCCCGCCGGCACCGTCGGCGGAGGCGATTCCGCGAACGCTCACGGAGCACTCACGCGAACCGTTCCGTCCGATTCACCCGCTTTCACCCCCACCGTGACTCACGCCACTCCCACCCAGGGGGGTGAGACCGAGGCCACATCACCCCACTGCCCGCCTCCCGCAACCCCCGCGAGGGAATCTGCAGGTCAGGGCGGTGCAGCCCGAGCAGACGACGTGATGGGCGCCACATTCAGTGAGGACTCACGGTCTGGATCTAGGATCTTGGATCCTGGATCTCCCCGTAGGGGGCGCGAGGCGCCCGCACTCGGCTCCTCCCCGGAAACGGTGCTGGAAGCGGCCGACGCGACCGAGTGGTCGGCGAAGGCCTTGATGGCCGAGTACCTGCGCGGCTGCCCCGGAGGACGTCCGCCGAAGAAGGTGCTCGGGCACCTGGGCAAGGAAATCCGCACGCTGCTGGACGAGGGCTACGGCCCCGACGTGCTGAGGCCGGCGCTGGAGCGGCTGCGCGCCAAGGGGCTTAACCCCAGCGTCCTGCCGAGCCTGGTCAACGAGTTCCTCAACTCCGGGCCAGCGCCGTCGTCGAGCTCGAGCCCGCCCTCCGCCTCCGGCGCGGGGCCCTGGGCCAGCGCCTCCCCCGCCTACACGCCGTACCGCAACCCCACCGAGCCCGCCGGAATCTTCGGAGTCGCCCTGTGAACCGCACCAGCCTCGCCGACCCTCAGACCACCGCGGACAACGCTGCGATGGCCTGGATGCGGCGCAAGCTCGCCGAGCGCGGCATCGACCCCACCGCCCCCATCGCGGACACCCCGGAAGCGATCCCCGCGCTTGAGGCCGCTCAGCTGCGAATCCCGCGCGATTACCGCGAGGCTCGCGTCGAGCACCCGGCCGTAGCCGAGTGGGTCCGCACCATCGCCGGCAGCGCCGTCGGCTACGCGGCGAGCCCGCTGAACCCGCACTTCGGGGCTGCCGGGCAGCGAGAGATCACCCACGGCCGCAGCCTGCTGCTGTGGGGCTCCACCGGCGCCGGCAAGACGCACCAGGCGTACGCCGCGATCCGCGCCTTGACCGCCTCCGGGTGCGGGGTGCGCTGGCACGCCACGACCGCCGCCGACCTGTACGGCGAGATGCGGGCCCGGGGCGGTGGCGATCCGGAGTACCTGCTGCGGCGGATCGTGCGGATACCGCTGCTGCTCCTGGACGACCTCGGGGCTGCGAAGGCGTCCGAGTGGAACGAAGAGATCACCTTCCGGCTGCTGAACTGGCGTGCGCAGAACCAGCTGCCGACGATCGTCACCTCGAACCTGCCGCCGGTGCGTACCCCTGGGATGGCGACCGAGCAGCCGGTGCTTCGGGACAAGGTCGGCGACCGAGTGATCTCCCGCCTGTCCGGCATGTGTACCCCGGTCCACCTCGACGGCCCCGACCGCCGCTTCCGCGCCGCCTGACCACCTGCGCCCACCACCTTCCACCGCCCGGCCAGCGAGCCGGTCAGCCGGTACCACCGCTGCGTGCCGCACCCGCTCGCCGCTATCCGGCATGCCCTGGAGACCCATCCCATGCGCGAAATCACCACCAACACCCAGCCCGTGCCCGACCTGCGTGGCATCGCCGACATCTCGTGGCACGACCGAGGGAACTGCCACGACCTGGACACTGCCGAAGCCGACCGGATGTTCTTCCCCGCGCCGCGGGCCCACGCCGACATCGCCGAAGCCAAGACCCTGTGCGGCGCCTGCCCCGTGCGGCAGGACTGCTTCACCCACGCCATGGACAACGACATCCGCTGGGGCCTGTGGGGCGGACTGACCGAGTCGGAGCGCAAGCCCTGGCGCGCCAAGGTCGCCAAGCGACTCGACTACGAGCGGGTCCGCGCCGCCCTCATGGGCCGGGACGTCCACCTTTCCGCCGCCGAACGCGACGCCGTCACCCGCGCCGCCCACGTACGCGGCTGGAGCACCTCGCGGCTGGCCTACGTCCTCGGGGTCGATTTCGACCACGCCCGCGACCTCCTGCGCCGGGCGGCGCACGCAGTGGCAGACCGCGACCGGTACTGGAAGGTCCCCGCCGCGGACAGCCAGGCCAGCCCCGCCGACAGCGGCGACGGAAGCGCACCCGAGGAAACGTTCTGCCAGGTACCGCGCCAGGCCCAGACCCGCGAGCTCAACGACGCCCTGCGGAAGGCGGCATGACCTGCCCGGCGCCGCCTCCCGACCGGTCGACCATGCGCGCCGCCGGCGGCCACACACCACGCCCCACAGCAAGCCCGGAGAAAGGGAGCCCTTGACCGAGGAGACCGCCGACCGATACGCCCTGATCGCTGCCGGGACGGTGATCATCGTCCTGACTGGCGCCGGATTCTGGCTCTCCTACGCCCACCTCGCCGAAGTCGCTGGCAGGCACGGCCTGGACCGCTCGCCCATCCGGCAGTGGGCCTGGCCCGCCACGCTGGACATGTTCATCGTCGCCGGCGAACTGCTTATGCTGCGAGCGGGTCTGCGCCGGGTGACGGACTGGTGGGCAATCGGGCTGACGGCCGCAGGGTCGGCCGGATCAATCGCGCTGAACGTCGCCGGCGTCAGCGGCACCACCGGCAGTCCGGTCCCGGTCCTGGACTACGTGGTCGCCGCCGTCCCGCCGACGGGCGCCATGCTCGCCTTCGGAGTCCTGATGCGGCAGATCCACCAGCGCATCGCCCGGCCCCTCCGGAACAGCGCGACCGAAACCCGGACCGGCTCCGGCCCGAGCCGGACCGCCGCACCGCCGGACACGACGGAATCCCGGACCGGACCGAACCCGGACCACGACGAAACCCGGACCGACGCCCCCGCCGGACCGGACCAGCCCAGCCCCAAACCCGGACCGGACCCGGACCCAAGCCGGACCACCGCACCGCCGGACACGACGGAGCCCCGGACCGGACCGAACCCGGACCACGACGAAACCCGGACCGACGCCCCCGCCGGACCGGACCAGCCCAGCCCCAAACCCGGACCGCGGCGGACTCGGACGGGACCGGTACGTCCTCGGACCGTCCGGGCGAAGGTCCACGCCGGACGGTCCGAACGCCGGACCCGACCGCGCCGCCTGTCCGAGGAAGAGGTTGTCGAGCTGGTCCTCCCGGACGTCCCCGCAGCCCTGGCTGCGGACGGGAACGCGCAGATCACCCGAACCCAGCTGCGAAGCATCATGCGCGCCCGTGGCATCCCCCTCGGCAACGAGCACATCGGCCCCGTCCTGACCGCGCTTCGCTCTGCGACCGCCTCCCCCAAATCCCACGAAGGAGCCACCCACCGATGAAGACCTGCACCCGATTCGCCGACATGAAGGCCGGTTACGAGCGCGACATCGCCTTCCTGCGCGGCCATGCCGCCCGTCACGAGGGCAGCACCGCAGCGAAGGCGAGCACCCGGCACGCCTGGGGCGTGAAGCAGAACATGGCCAGGGCCCTGGCCCGACACTTCGAGCGCTGCCCCCTGTGCCGGTGACCGAACCCTGTCCCTACGGCGGCCCGGACCAGCACCCGGGCCGCCGTCCCGTTCCCCCACCACCTGGCCTCCCGGAAGGAGCCAATGCACCCATGCAGTCCGCTGAAAACCAGCCCGAACCGGCGCCGAACAGGACCGTCAAGTCGGCCGAATCCTGGGCCCGTGACAACCGTTCTCCCGACGTCAACTCGCTCCCAGAAGGAGCAAGTTATCAGCCAAGACACTCTTCCCCGTCGGGGAAGCGCGTCTTGCCCCATCCCGCCCCAGGGGTGGCGGGAGCGGACCGGAGCCAGGGGGCACCGGTCCACGAGGCAGCGACCGAGGGCGGATCGCAGCCGGAGGAGAAGCCCGCGCCGCGCCGCAAGCGCCGCGCCACGAAGAACGCCTCGCGCAAGCGCTCGCCGAAGACCGCCGCCAACAAGCGCTCGCACGTCTGCAGCGTCCGCCTCAACGACGACGAGAAGAACCGCCTTGCCACCGCAGCAGCTGCATCCCGTACGAGCCTGCCCGCGTTTCTCGCCCGCAGCGGGCTTGCCGCCGCCCGGGACCCAGACCGCGCCTCCGCCGCCATCGCCGGTGAACGAGAAGTAGTCGCGGAGCTCTTCGCCGCCCGCCGGCACCTCGGCCACGTCGGCAACAACCTCAACCAGCTGGCCCGCGCGGTCAACTCCGGTGGCCAGCCTGCGGACGTCCAGCTCCATGCCGTGCTGATCGCCGTGCAGCGGGCGATCCGCCGAGTCCAGACCGCCACCGACCAGCTCCTCGAACACCGCTAGGAACCCCCACCCGTCATGGTCCCCAAGATCCACAAGCGCGGGACGCGCACCATCGGCCTTCTGTACTACCTGTACGGGCCCGGCAAGGCCGAGGAACACATCGACCCGCACCTGGTGGCCTCCTGGGACCACGCCGCCCCCGACCCCGGCCGCGACCCCGCAGTCACCTACAAGCAGCTCCAGGAACTCCTCGACCAGCCCCTGGCCAACCTCCACGAGAGCGAGCGGCCGACGAAGCATGTGTGGCACCTGTCGGTACGCAACGCGCCCACCGACCGGACCCTGTCCGACCAGGAGTGGGGCGACGTCGCCCGCCGGATGGTCGCCGCCGCCGGCATCGACGACCCCGAGCAGGGCTCCGGCTGCCGCTGGGTCGCCGTCCGGCATGCCGACGATCACATCCACATCCTGGCCACCCTGGTCCGCGAGGACGGCTACCGGCCCGACCTCGACTTCGACGCCGTCCGCGTCCAGGCCGAAGCCCGGCTCCTGGAGAAGGAACTGGGCCTGCGCCAGCTCAACCCGGGTGACGGCACCGCCGCCCAGCGGCCCACCAGCGCCGAACGCCATAAGGCCGATCGCATGGGACGCGAGCGCACGCCCAGGGAGGAACTGCGGGAGACCGTACGACGTGCAGCAGCCGGCGTCGCCAGTGAGGAGGAGTTCTTTGAACGACTGGGCGCCTCCGGGGTGCTGGTCCGCAAGCGCGTCGCACCCTCCGGAGACCTTCTGGGCTACACGGTCGCCCTGCCGGGGGACCTCAACAAGGACGGGGAACCGATCTTCTACCCGGGCTCGAAGCTCGCCGCAGATCTGTCCCTGCCCCGAATCCGCGAGCGCTGGTCCGACCGCAGGCAGGATGAACCGATCGTCGAGCCGGTGGCCGCGTCGGGGCCGGCGCAGGCCCGACGTCGGGCGAGCGCGGCGGTGTGGCAGGCGATCCTCGTCATGGACGGGACGGACGACGCGGCGACGGCCGCGTACATCGCCGCGGCCGGCGAGATCCTTGACGCGCTCGCGAAGACGAGTGCCGCCCACACCCGCCGTGAACTGCGTGATGCCGCCTTCGCATTCGAGCGGGCATCCCGTTCTCACGTACGAGCCGAGCGCGGGCACGACCGGGCGCTGCGGCAGGCCGCTCGCGATCTCGTCTACAGCGGTCCCGCCCTGGGGCGCGGGGAGGACGGGGCGACGACTGCGATGGTGATCGACGCCGTGTTCTTCCTTGTGACCGTGGCCGGGCACTGGCATGCGAAGAAGGCACACGCGCAGCAGGCCGCCGCCGCCCACCTGGCGGCAGAGCACCTGCGGACCGCCTACCGAGCCGCCGCCGCGCAGCCCATGGGCGTGCTGGCCGTACGGGGCCGATCGCTGGCTCTTCCGGTGCTGCGCCGCCAGGTCCTCCGGGTCCGGGAAGCGCTGCCGCCGGCGCTGGCGGAACGGGTCCTGGCCGAAGCCGGATGGGCGGCGCTGGCGACGACCCTGGCCGATGCCGAGGCAGCCGGGTACGACGCCACCACCCTGCTGGCCGACGCCGCCGCCCGACGGGAGCTGGGGAGCGCCGAGTCGGTGTCCGACGTGCTGGTGTGGCGACTGCGCCGCGCCGCGGACCTGCCAGCCGACGCCCAGACGATGCCCTTGCCCGACGGCGCCACCGCCTCGTCGGGCCCCACCGGACCGAAGGCCGAGAACCCGGCAGCGAAGGGCACACAGCGCCGCCGGAGGTGATCAGGCTTTCAGGAGTTTGTGAGTTGCCGCAGGTGGGGCCCATGGGGCACGCTTCTTGACCCACCGCCGTGTGCGGGGAGCCGACTGGGAGGGGAGCCCGAGTGTTCGGTCGCAGGAAGGCCAAGCAGGATCGTACGGAGCTGGGGCCGGCAGGTGTCCCGTGGCTGGCGCACCCGGAGCCGCAGTGGCCCGACCCGGTGCAGCAGACGCCCGCCCCCGCTCCGGCCGCCCCGGTGGTGGACGACTTCCTGCCGCCGGACTTCCGCATGGACACCGATGACGACCTGGCGGGCCGGCTCATGCCATGGCCGCGCCCCCTGGTCATCGAAGGCGATGTCCGTGCCTGCCCACAGTGCGAGGCGTACCGGGACTGGGTCGTCCTGTGCACTGAAGGGCGGATCTGGCTGCGCTGCCGCGACGGCCACGAGACCCTGGAGCCGCGGCTGGACGTGGCCTGGTACAACCGCAACAGCGGACCGAGCAACGGCAAGTTCGGCACGCTCGAGGAGGGCCTGCGCTCCATCGGCCACTGATCGGGTACCGCGCCCCTGGACCCCTGTGTTCCTTCCCTGCCGCTCCTAGGAGGCGGCCACGGTCAGCACACCCGCATCCGACCCAGGGAACCCGCATGCGCCTGCGCCAATCCACCGTCCTCACCAGCACCTGCCTCGCCCTCTGGGCGCTGACCAGCTGTTCCGCCCCGCCCTCCGACATGGCGTCTGCAGCGCCTCGGGCGGAGACCTCCATGCCCACCGCCGGCAACCACGAAGTGCTGCCGTCGGAGCGGCTGGCGGACCGGCTGCTCACCGCCGACGACCTCGGCCCCGGCTACGCCGCCCGCCCCGCCGCATCCACGGCTTCGCCCGAGGCGTCCGTCGAGGGCTGCCCGCAGCTGGAGCAGCTGGGCAGCGCCGCGGACAACCCGTACGCGACGTTCCCGAACCATGGGAAGCGGGTCCTCACCGGCCCCGGCGGCACCCAACTGACCGAGGAGCTGTACTCCGCGCCGCCCAAGGACCTTTCCGCGGGGGTCGGGCGGATCATGACCGCGATGGGCGCCTGCCCGTCGTACCAACTGGTCACCGCCACCACCGTGGCGGAGGTCCGCACCCAGACGGTGCCGGTGCCACGTCTCGGTGACGAGCAGTGGGCGCAGGTCCTCACCGTCACCGCCGGCGGGCGGCGCACCGTCGTCCAGCAGACCGTGATTCGCGACGGAGCCGTGCTCCTGGTCATCTCCGGCAGCCCAGCGGAAGTCACGGTCCACGGGCAGACCGCCCTGGCCAAGGCAACAGCCCGCTGAACCCCCTTGTCCCCACCCTTCTATATGGAGGTTCCGTGACCGAGTTCATGTCCACCGAGGCCCTCGCCCGTCTCACCGCCGCCAGCGATCCGCCGGTGCGGCTGATGCTGGCTCTCGCTTCCCTCGGAGCAGACCGGACGCAGATCCTTGGCGCCAGGTCCACCGGACGCCGCGATGAAATCGCGCTTCCGGAAAGCGAGCGAGCCACGGCGGCATTCGCCGAGCTGCAGTCCCTGCTCGGCGCAGCCAACGCCCAGGCGGTGCGCCGCTCCGGCACCCGTGCCCGTGCTGCCCATCTCACCGAAAACCTGACCGCAGACGGGGGTCTCCCGGCTGTGCACTGGCACAAGCCCGGCGACCAGCCGCCCCGAGGCACCACGGGCCACGGCCTCTGACCGGTGGCCAAGGGAGACCGCCTTCGCTTGGCGCCCCGCCCGACTCGCGCACAAACGCTGAGGCCGGGCGGGGTGCCGGTCGTCGGCAGGTATCGCGACCACCTCCTGAGGCGCACATCGATCAATGACTGTGAATGCGACGCAAAAGGCCGACGGCCGGACCCAAGAGGGTCCGGCCGTCGGCGTATCAGACAGTCGGTTGCACAGTGAGCTGGCCCTCGCTGCTCTCCGGCAAGGTGTGGCGCAGCACCGGTGCGGGTGAGGCCAGAGAGGCGGCGAAGGCCGCAACGAGATCGTGCGGCGTGCTGGCGGAGAACATGGCGGCCCACAGGAGCCCGCCGCCCATCGTCGGTTCGCACCATGCCTGCCATCCCGCCGCTTCCGCCTCGGGATCGAGGGCGAGCGGGTCGCCGTCCTGAATGCCCTCGTCCGGCAAAGCGGTCAAGGCCATGGTGGCGGCCAGCCGCGGGTCGGACATGGCGGTGGGGGTGTCGATGTCGCGGATCCAGCCGCCGCCGGCCAGCGCATCGAGAACCGCCTGCGGTCCGGCGTAGCCGTGGGCGGGATCCGGGCGATCCTCCAGGGCGAGCAGGAAGTCGGTGACAGCCTCGGGCGGGGTGCCGGCGGAGAAGTACGCACTCCACTGGGGAAGGCTGGCGGGGGTGGCACGGGCAGAGACCGTCCATGCCACCGGCTGATCACCCAGGAGGATGGGCTCGTCGGCCAGCACCCACTGCGCCCAGCTCAGTGAGTCCGGAGCGACGTGCAGGACGGTGCTGCGGAGAACCTGCCGGGCGTCGTCCGATTCGTCGGGCTCACGCCGACCTCGGACGAGGGTGAGGCTGGTCCAGCCCGCCGCGGTGAGGTGGGAGCCGACCTGGTCCGCAAGGAGGCCGTCGTCGCCCGCGAGATGGCGCGGGGTGACCCAGTACGCGGGAAGGGAAGGGAAGTCAGGGGCCGGGGGCAGAAGTGCTCCTTGTCATCAGGGGATGTCGCGGCTCGTATCGTCGTCGGAGACGGCGCGCAGCCGCCGTCCCCGTGCAGGAGGCTCGACCGGAGGCATCCAGGTAAGGGCCTCGGCGACTGGCCGGGGGAGGTACCCGTATTGCACCGCCTCCGCGTCCTCGGCGAGATAGACGACCGGTCGCCCGTCCTGGTCCGCGCCCACGGTCACGGTGCCCATCTTGTGGGCCATGGGAAAGAAAGGGTTGATCGCGAGCCGAACGCGGGCGGCAGGGTCCGCCGCGGACAGGTGTTCCATCAGGTCAGCGACGGTCATCTCGGCGCCGGGCTCGGGCTGGGGGGCCACGGTTCTCCTCACGGGTGGAAAGCGTTGTGGTGGGTGCGGATGTGCGCCGCGCGACCTCCGGGAACGGACCACGGAGGGACGGGCGAGCCGCTGAAGGACGGGAGGCGGCGGTCCCGGCCTCAAGGCGGCGTTGGCACTACTGCCGCCGAGCGGTGGCGAGCACCTCGGAAACGGTAGCCGCCACGAGCCGTGACGGAGTTTGTGGATCGAAGACGACACGGTAGCCGGGAACCTTGGCGGTGCCGGTGACGGCCAGGACCCAGCCCTCGTCCTCGGCTCCGGGCCGGCCGTCGGGAAACCAGCCGAGATAGAGCCTGCCATCGGCCGAGGAGATATGGGTGTCGGCCCGGTCGTCGACGATGAGGGTGAAGTCGCCGTTCGCCTCGGGGAAGCAGTCGATGACTTCTGTCGGCTGACCGGGCCCCAGAAGCCAGCTATGCAAGCGCAACTTCTCGATCGTGGTGCGAAATCCGGCGTTCGACAGCTCCACGGTCACAAGCATCACCTCTCTGACCTGGGAAAACCCCGAGTCGGGGGAAGGTCGTCTAGGTTGACATGCGCTGCAACGTTGCACCAGTCCTTGCGGGATCTTTCCTGTCTGCCACCGGCGAACTCGACCTTGGGGCGGTGCACTCGTCCGGTTTCGGGCACGGCCCACCTCGGCCGTCGCGCCCTGAGCGATGCCCCAGCACGGCCGAAGGAGTGCGGGGCCGCTGACAAGAAGGGAGGTTTGAGGAAGGATCGGGCGATGTGACGCAGGTACAGGCAACAGTCCTGAAGAAGTTGGACAGCGCGAGCAACCCGTTCACCTCCTACCAGGAGATGGTCACCGCTCTGGCGGCTGCCGTCGGCGAGGCGGGGCGCACCGAGGCTGAGGTGGATCACCTGCATGCGCTGTGCGCGGCGATGCTCTTCTTCCACCAGCCCGACGGTGCACTGAAGGGCTCCTACCAGGGGCCGGGGCCTGAGCCCTGGCCGACCGCAGCGAACCAGCTTCCTCCCCAGGTCCACGCTGTCTGGACCGCGTACGCGGACACGGCTGGCCATCCGATGGTGCGCGCCCGCCTGCACCACCTTCTATGGGAGGCCCGACACGGAGGCCGTCCCATCGACCACGTGTCGGCGGCCATCGCCAGCTACCGCGAGGCCGTCCCCGTGCTCCTGGCCGATATAGGGGACCGCGCCGTCAGTGCTCGGTGCGAGGCGGTCGATGCCCTGCTAGCCGCGCACGAGCTTGCCGCCAGGCTCCGCCAGCCGCAGCTGGCGGATGTCACCACCGAGATGATCGGGCTCGCCGACACTGCCCTCGACTGGCCGGAGCCCTCCCCAGGCATCGTCCACGCTGCGATCGAGCCCCTCTTGGCGGACAAGAACCTTCACCAGCTCATCCGCCCCGTGCTGGAGCGTGCCGTCGACCGCTTCCGCGCGGACTCCCATAACCACATCGGATCCCTGCAGATGATGCGTCGCATCGAGCCCGATCCTGCCGACCAGCAGCAGATCGAGCAGCGGATCCTCGCTGCCTACACCGACCACGCCGAGCAGCTCGACGGGCTCCCCAAGCTGATGCGACTCGAAGAAGCCGCCGTGTTCGCACGCGACCACGGGTTGACCGATGCCTTGGACGAGATCCGGCGTACCCAGCAGAAGCTCCGTCCCGAGGACCTGGGCCTGACCCGAACGATCACTCCGTTCCAGTTCCCGACGGCGCTGGTCGACGCCGCACGCGCGGCCATCGACTCCGCTGCCGACCTCCCTGCAGCTCTGCGGACCATCGCCACCGCGGTCCCCGTCCTGGCAGACCCGATCGACGCCGAGCAGCACGGACTGCTTCGCTTGCCGACGGCACACCTGAACTTGAACGGCCCGGTGGTCACCGCGTTCTCGGAGGAGGGCATCGCCGCGGGGACCGGCCGGACCGATGCCCACGTCTTCTCCCTGGGCATCCACGGCGTCCTCATCGAGGCCCAGCTCGACCAGCTCCACGAACGGTTCGCCCCTACCGAGGAACAGCTGCTCGACCAGCTATCCAACCCGCCGCTCGCGCCGGCCACCCGCATGCGAGGACTGGCCCGCGCCCTGCGCGCCTTCTGGGAGCACGAGGACGACATCGCGATCACCCTGGCCCTCCCTCGCGTCGAGGGCCTGCTGCGTCGCCGGATTCAGGCCGCCGACGTCGCCTTCATCCAGCACCACCAGGGCGACCGGCCGGGCCAGGTCAGCCAACTCGGGTCCCTCATCACGGACATGGGCAAGGCCGGATACCCCGAGCCCTGGCCGACGGTCTTCCGGACGCTCGTTGGTGGACCCACCGACGGCATGAACCTGCGCAACAACGTTCTCCACGACCTGGTGGACACCCCACCCCGCCACCACATTGCCCTGGTGATCCAGGCTGCGCTCTCCTTGCTCTTCGTGCCGCTGGAGGACCCTGCTAACTCTGGCGCCCCGGCCGCAGACGACTGAATACTCCCGAAGCACGAGCAGCCGTGCCCCTATAGACGATGCTCAACTGGCGGCGACGTTGCTGGCAGCACCACACCGGCCACAGGGGCGAAACGCAGTCGACCCCGGGAACCTGTCTGGTTCCCGGGGCCGGTGGTGGTGAGGTCAGTTGTCGTCGGTACGCCGGTGCTGGCCGGTGCCGGTGTCGCTCTCGTCGTTCTTACGGCGGCGGGCGGCGTAGACGGCGCCGCCTCCGGCGGCGAGGAGAAGGCCGCCGGCTGCCAGGAGCCACCCGTTGGTGCTGTCGGCGCCGGTGTGGGCGAGGAAGCCTTCGGGCTTGACGTCAGGTGCGGTGGGGGTCGCGGTAGCGGTGCCGATCTCCGGGCTGCTGGAGGGGGATGCCGCATCGGTCGGCTCCCCGGTGCCGGTCGAGGGCGACCCGGTCGGCGTGGGCTGGGAGGTGGGATCGCCGGTGGGCTTGGCCGTCGGCTTCCCCGTCGGTTCCTCGGTGGGCTTGGCCGTGGCCGCGTTCGTGAAGGCCGCGGTGGTCTCGGCTCCGGGCTTGGCCGTGATCTCCACCGGGGTGGTCTCCAGTCGGTAGCCGTCCGGGGCCCTGGTCTCGGTGGCGGTGTAGGCGCTGCCGGTCTTCTTTCCGACGGGCAGGGGGGCCTTGGCGGTTCCGTCCGGGCCGGTGGTGAGGGTAAAGGCGCCCTTGTCGTCCTTGGCGTCCTTCGGGGCGATGTTGACGATGGCTCCGGCCAGGCCCTTGCCTGTGGCCTTGTCGGTGACCTTGAGGGTGAGGCCGGCGGACTTGTACGGGTCGGTGATCGCCAGGACCTTGGGCTCGCCGGGGGCGACGACAACGTCCTGGTCGGGGACGGTGCCCAGCAGCGGGCTGCCGGAATCGGTCTCCTTGAGGCGTACGACGCCAGGGGTGAGGTCGGAGAAGGCCAGGGTGCCGTCGGCGCCGGTCTTGCCCTCGGCGAGCGTCTTACCCGCGGAGTCAAGCAGCTGGAAGGCGGCTCCGGGGGCGGGCTGGCCTTCGGGGTCCGTCTTGGCGATGCGCAGTCCGGCCTTGTCCGTCGGCGCGGGGTCGCCTTGATCCTTGGGGGCTTCGGTGGACGGGGAGGGGGCTGCGGTGGCGGTGGTGGCCGGTCAGGGCGACGGCGGCGGTCACGGCGAGCGCGGTGAAAAGGAAGGGGCGGTGCTTCATCAGGGGTGCTCCGGGCGGGATCGTGCGGTGCGGGACGGTGTGGCACGGGCTCCGAAAGCGGGGCCCGGCAGCGCGGGGGGTCAGCTGGGGGCGTCGCCCGTACGGCGGCGGCGGTTGATCAGGTAGAGACCGCCGCCTGCGGCGAGCAGGGCGGTGGCTCCGCCGGCCAGCCAGGCGGTGGCGTCGGCGCCGGTGTGAGCGAGGGATCCAGGCGGCGTCGTCGGCGGGGTGGTGGCCGAGGGTGTCGCGGGCGGGGTGCTCGGGCTCGGCGGCGTGGTCGCGGTGGGCTTGTCGGCGAGGGTGACGGTGACGTCGGCTCCGGGTCGGGCGGTGAACGCGACCGGTGAGGCGTCGAGTTGGTAGCCCTCGGGGGCCTTGGTCTCGCCGGCCCAGTAGCGGGTGCCCGCCTTGAGCGTGACGTCGAGGGAGACGGTCGCGGTGCCGTCGGTCCCGGTGGTGACGCTGGTGATCACCTTGCCGGGGGTGTGCTTGCCGGTCTTGTCCGTATCATCGGCGCGGATGGCGATGACCGCGCCCGGCAGGGTCTTGCCGGTGTTCTTGTCGGTCTTCTTCACCGACAGGCGGGCCTTCTTGAGCGGGTCGACGAGGTCGAGGGCGTTGGCCTGAGCTGTGCGTCCGGCGGTGATCGTGATGGTCTGCTCGGCGATCAGGTCGTGGACGGGGCTGCCGGAGGAGGTCTCGCGCAGCCGGTAGGTGCCGGCGGGGAGCTTGTCGAAGACGAGGTTGCCCTGTTCGTCCGTCTTGCCTGCGGCGACCTGCTTGCCGTCGGAGTCGAGGAGCTGGAACGCTGCGCCGACCAGGCGGGTGCCTTCGGGGTCCTTCTTGCGGATCGTCACGCCGCCGGTGGCCTCGCCGACGGTGATGGCGGCGGAGTCCTTGACGCTGGTGGTGCCCCCGGCGAGCAGCATCCGCTGGGCGGCCGGGTTCTTGGGCGTGAGGACCTGTAGTCCGATGGCGGGCAGCCCCTCGGCTGTCGCGGTGACGCTGGCGGTCCCGGGCTTCTCGGCGGTGAACTCCCAGGCGCCCGTGCCGTTGTCGTTGGTTGTGACCTTGCCGGAGGCGGTGCCTGAGCCTGACTCGGCGAGCGTGACGGCGACCTTCGGTACCGGCGTTCCGGCGGTGGTGGTGACCTTCACCGCGACGGTGACCTTCGTCCCGGTGGTGGTGGTCTTCACCGACGGCGTGATCTGGAGGGTGTAGGGGCCCGCGAGCTTCTTGGCCTCGGCGACGTAGCCCTGGGCGAGGGTGCGGGCGGTCGGGGAGACGACCGGGTACGCCAGGCGCTGCTTGCCGCGGTCGCCGTCGAGGGCGTAGGTGCCGCCGGCCAGGTACTCGTACACCACGGCGTCGACCGCGGCGGCCTGGGCGTTGTCGCGGGTCTGCCCGTACTTGCCGATCACATAGGCGGCCTGTGCCAGGTTCTCCTTGGTGACGGGCTTCCCGGTCACCGACGACGTCCAGGACGGGACCGGCTGCGGCTCGCCGTAGCCTCCGGCGTCGGCCGGGCCCTTGCGTTCAGGGTCGGCGCAGTAGGTCTCGGTGTCGCCGTGGACGGCCGGTCCGGGCGGGCCGTAGGCACCGATGTGGCTGGAGGCGGCGTGTCCCTCGGAGTCGGGGATGGTGTAGCCGGGGCCCAGCACCACGGAGGCTTCCGGGGCGGCCATGGCCGTCGCGGGCAGCAGGGTGCCTGCCGCGAGGGCGGCGACGGCGACGGCCAGGTGGGCGGGGTGGGCGGGGCGAAGGCGCATAAGGAGGAGAGGGTCCTGTCGGTGGAGAGGGGAAGTCGGGTGCGGGCGGCGGTGAGTCAGTAGGCGCGATGGGCCAATGACGGCCGAGGGGCGGGGCTTTACGGCAGGAGGGTGGTCACCGCGCCCGGGCGGCAGAGGTCCGAACTTGCCGGGATGCGGCGGCGGGGGCTGGCTGGTCCGTACCGGTGGAGCGCCGGGGATCCACAGGCGTACGTACTGGTCGATCGCGGCCCGCAGCCGGGTAACGCCGATGCCGACCCACGGGGGGTGCTCGCTGTGGTTCCAGTCGTTGAAGGTGCCGTACTCGCCCTGGCCGGGCTTGTGTCCGAGGCGCCGGTCTCGGGTGTCGAAGGCACCGTGGTCGGCGAAGCGCAGCACGGCGGTGTCGATCGGTCCTTTGTCGAGGTGCACGATCTGCAGTCGCAGCCCGTCGTAGCGGTCGGCGTAGATCGTGGGGGCGAAGTCGATGCGGAGCCGCAGCGGGAGGTCTGGGGCGGGGGCGGCGTAGTAGGCATGGCCGACGACGGCGGCCTCGGGGTAGGGCAGCGTGAGGTGGTCGGCGAAGAACTGTTCGGTGAACAGGGCCAAAGGGGTTCCTCGTTGTCGGTCAGCGGCGTACAGCGCCGCGGGCGGGAAGGGCAGCGGAGGGGGTGGTGGCGGTGCTCCAGCGCGGCACGCTGCCGACCGCGACGGGCGGGCGGACCCCGATGCGGGGGCGGAGATCGCGGGGAGTCGGCACCGGAGGGCGGGGCGGTACGACGGGCGTGAGCTGCGCGAGGGCGGCGAGCTGACGGTCGAGGCCCTGCTGCCAGCGAGCCACGGGAGTTGTGTCGGTGAACGCCTCCGCGGTGGCCGCGATGAGGTGGGAGGGCGTACGGGAGCTGAACGTGATCTCCGCGCGGGTGCCCCAGCCGGGAGGGCCGGCCCACAGTTCCGTCCCGTCCGGCAGGTCGCGGCGGGAGCGGTTGATGTAGACACCCGCGTTGCTGTCGGGGGCGGTCAGCTCCACGGTGCCGACCTCGGCGCCCGTGCGCTGCCAGCCGGCGGCGACCAGCGGTGCCAGGCTGTCGGCCCAGTACGCCGACGGGGCCGCGAGGAAGCGGTCCTGGCCGTCGGCCCAGTCCCGGGCGAGGGCGGTGGTGAGGGCGGCGACGAGCTCGGGCGGGGTGTTCTGGTTGACGATCGCGGTCCACTGCGGTCCGGAGACCGCGTCGGGCGCGGCGCTGATCGTCCACAGGTCGTAGTCGTCTCCGGCCCAGCCGATCCGGATGCGGTGGTCCGGGCTGGTTACGACGAGCTGGTGCGGGCCCTCGTCGAGGTGATGGTGGGGCCAATGCTTGACGGGGGCGAAGCCGGCATCGCCGTAGCCGGGCGATCCGGCGAGGTAGCGGGGGGTGACGTAGACGTCGCCGTCCACGGTGGCGGCGGCCTGGGGGGCGGATGAAGGCAAGGGCGTCTCCACGAACGAAGGGGGTGCGGTCAGAGCGTGGCGGTCAGGGCAGCCGGGGCGGCGAGGGCCGGCCGGGGAGGGAGCGCGGAGGGCAACACTGTGTCCAGCCTCCGGATGGCGGCGAGGTCGGCGAGGACCTCGCGCTTGGCACGGGCGCGCAAGGCCGGGGTGAAGGTGTCCGGCTCGAGCCTTCCGTCCGCGGTGGCGTACGGGCGAAGCCGGGCCAGGATGCGGGCGGCGGCGGCAGGCTGCGCGGCGACGAGGCGGTCGAGGGCCGCGTCGATGGCCTGGCGCCGTAGATCGTGGCCGGGGGCGGCGCGGCGCCGGTCGGTCACCGTGATCGCGTACTGGTGGATCAGGCGGTTGTGTTCGGCTCGGCGCTGCCAGGCCGCGACCAGGAACCGGCGCGCGTTGAGGACCTTGAAGGCGTCGGGTTCGGGGATATCGGCGAACCCGTTGGGCAGGGAGCCCAGGGCCGAGGAGCTGGAGGCGCGGGCCACCGGCACGGTCAGGCTGGTCAGTTCCTCCAGTGCCGTGTTCCAGCGCCGCTGCAGCAGCGGGTGGCGCAGCGCCGGATCGCGGTCGTTCTGATTGCGGGCGTCATCGGCGACAGCGCTGCGGAAGGCCACGGCTCCCATGGACAGCAGGCGGTCGACCTCCGCTGTGCGGGGCGCGGGGAGGTAGCCATCGGCCCAGCCTTCCTCGACGGTGTCGAAGATGTCCTTGGCCAGCGGGCGCGCGGGCAGCCCTGCGGCGGCGTGAGCCTGGGCGAGGAGCTGGGCGAAGAGGACGGGATACGCCTGCGAGAGCCATCCCCGGGTCGTGGTGACCGTGTCCGTCGAAGGAGTCTCCTCGGATTCGCGCGTGCGGTCTTCGGACCGGCGCAGCGCGGCGGTTTCCCGGTGGACTTGGTGGCGGGCGGTACGGACCTGCCTCAGCTGGCGGGCGGTGCGGGTGGTGCGCGGGTCCTGGTGGTAGGTCATCCGCTCGACGGCGACCTGGAGGTCGCCCTCGGCGAAGGTGAGGGCGTCACGCAGTTCGTGCAGGCGAGTGGGAGCGTGGAGCAGGTCGTGTTGGGCGGGGCGGAGGTGGCCGCTGGCATCGGCTATCGCGGCCGTCACCAGGTGCTCGAAGCGCTCCTGCAGGTAGTGGGCGAACGCCTCGTCGTCGAGGGCGGCCACTTCGCGCAGGCGGAGGCGAAGGTGCTGCGGCTGGGTGGAGTCGGTGGGCTCGGGCATGGTGGTCCTGTTCGGGATGGCAGACGGGGTGGGAGAGATCAGGCGGGGAGCGGGCGGCGGGTGGCCGGATGGGTGCGGAGTTTCGCGAAGGCCACGGCCAGGCCGACGGCCTGCAGGACGGCGCAGGCGGTGATGGCGTGGCCGAGCAGGTCCGGTGGTGTGAGCGCGACCAGGGCTCCGGCGAGGGGGAACGGCGCGAGGAGCAGCAGGATGATCAGCGAGAGGGTGCTGCCGAACACCTCGGCCGGGACGAGGTGGGCGCGCAGGGTGCGCAGCACCACGGTCATGCCCGCTTCGCCGGCCATCAGCAGCGCCACCAGGACCAGGAAGACGGTGTAGGTGTCGGCGGCTGCCAGAGCCAGGCAGGCCAGGGAGGCGAGGGCGGCTGCGGCAGCTCCGACCGGCCACAGGCCGGCGCGGTCGATCGCGAAGCGGGCGAGGGTGACCATGGCCAGGGAGGCGATGGCGGCGGCAGACCAGACGAGGCCGACCTGGCTGCTCGTGCCACCGAGTTGCTTGATGACCAGGACGGGGCCGGCGGCCTGCACGAGGCCGATCGCGCAGTTGGACAGCACCAGCCCGACGCACAACCACCCCAGGGCGGGGAGCGACCGCAGGGTCCGCCATCCGATCTTGAGGCCCTGGGCGACGGGGACCGGGGCCTCTTGGGGCCAGACGGGACGCTGACGGGGGGCCAGGGCCGCGCCGAGCAGGGAGCAGGCGGCGATGATCAGGAGCATGCCGGTGGCGCCGCTGTACTGGAGCAGCACGCCGGCCAGGGCCGGGCCGGCCAGGGTGGCGCCCTGGTCGATGCCCAGCAGGACGGCCTGGACGCGGTGGGCATGGCCTCCGGCGTCCCGGCTCGCGGCGCCGCCCGCGGTTTCGGCCGCGATGTAGGAGAACTCGGTGAGGACGCCTGTCGTGGCGGCCAGTGTCATGACTGCGATCACGGCGCTCGTTCCCTCGCCCACGGAGGGCAGGACTGCGGCTGCGGCGAGGACGACCGCAGCGCGCAGGACCGAGGCGATGCGAAGGACCCGGGTGCTGCCGAACCGGTCCACGGCGGCGCCCGCGAGGGCGAACGCGCCGAGGCGGGGAACCCATTCGAGCATGAAGGCCAAGCCGGTCAGGGTGGCCGAGTCGGTGACGGCCAGGACGAGCAGCGGGATGCCGTACGTGCTCATCGCGAAGGCGCCGGCATCGGCGGTGCGCGGGACGTAGACGCCGCGTACGGGTCCGAAGTCGGGAGTGCGGACATGTCGGCCGGTGGGTGGCCGAAGGACGGCAGCGTGCTTGGGGGGCATCGTCTTTCCGGGGTGGGGCGGATACGTTCGGGGAGCAGACCGGCTGGACGGTGACGGCGGTCCGAGCGGGCGGCAACAGCGGCTAGCGGGGCGTCGAGACCGAGTGACGCGGGTGGCTGTGGCGTGGGCGGCGGTGGCGGCCCAGGCGTCGGCCGGGGCCGAGTTTGGGGCGGGCGGCGGTCAGGACGGTCAGCGCAGTTGCGGCGCCGGCCGCGGGCAGCGCGGCGAGGATCTGCGGGCTGGTGGAGAGGGCTCCGGCGAGCGCGGTGCCGGCGGCCTGCCCGGTGCCGACCGAGAGGATCAGCCAGGCGTACGCCTCGGTCGTGCGGGAGGCCGGGGCGAGGGCGTCCACTGTGTGGAAGCCATTGGTGATGATCAAGGTGAGGAAGAGGCCCGGTATCCCCACGAGGCCGACGGCCGCTCGGGGGCCCGGGTCGGCCAGCAGGGGAAGCCAGCCGAGGAGGAACAGGACGCTGGTGCAGAGAAGTTGCGTGGTCGTGGTGCCGGGCCAGGTCCTGCGGGCGTAGACCAGGCCGCCCAGGAAACTGCCGGTGGAGAACATGGCGGGAAGGAGCCCGGACAGCATCGGCTGCTCCTGTACGGCGGCCATGTCTGCGGCCCAGACGTTCATCGCGCCGAGCGTGAACCCGGTCCCCGCCAGGCCAGCGAACAGCATGACCAGCCCGCTGCTCATCAGCCGTCCGGTACCCGCGCCGCCCTCTGTGGTCGGCCGCCATGTCCTCGATGGACCGGCGGTCAGGACGATCGCCGAGCCCGTCAGGCCGAGTGTCGCGGTCGCCAGCAGAGCGGTATCGGGGCCGTGCGTGGTCGCCAGCCACGAGGCGAGCAGTGGGCCCACGACGTAGAGGAGTCCCTGCGAGCCGGTATCGAGGGCCTGCACGACGCGCCGCCGCCTCGGATCCGGCAGGACCGTCGGCCACAAGGCCCGCAGTCCGGCTTCCAGGGGCGGGGTGATCAGCCCGGCGAACCCCACGACTGCGGTCACCACCACCTGTTGTCCGTCGGCACCGACCCACGGGAGCGCCAGCAAGCAGGAGGAGTTGAGCACGGCGGCCGGGATGGAGATCCGGGTCTGCCCGTACCTGTCCATCAGCCGGCCCTTGACTGGCTGGGAGAGGCCCGAGGCCAGGCCGTAGAGCGCGGCGAGGAGTCCGCCGAACGCTAGGGTCCCGCCGCCCGCAGTGATCCACAAGACCAGGGAGACGGGGACCATGCCGTTGGGCAGGCGCCCGATCAGGGTGCCACCAAGCAGGCGGGCAACGTAGCGGCTGCTGAGAACGGATCCGTACGTGGCCGGCGGGGCGGTGGCGGTCGAGCGAGCGGTCAACGGGGGCTTTCCGTCAGGGCTCAGCGCCAGGGCGCCGGGAGCGAGGGGATACCGGCGGCAGGCGGCCGGAACATGGCAGTGGTCGGTTGGGCGTCACCGGCTCGGTCCGCTGGTCGGTGCGGAGAACAGATCCACGGGCCGCCACCCGGTGGCCGGGGCGGGGGCCGGCGGCTGGGCTACGGCCACGGCCGGGCTGGTCTTGCGGGCCTGGTGGGCGGCCCACTGCCCGGAACGGGTGGCGGCCGGGATACGGGGTGCGCCCCAGACGGGGTGTGCCTGGGCCTCGGGAAGCGGGCGGGCGGTGGCCCAGGTCGAAAGAGCCAGGTAGATCGGGGCGAGGGCCTGGCCCGGGGCGGTCAGCTGCAGCAAGGCGGCGTCATCGCGGGTGACGGCGACCAGGCCGTCGTCGATGAGCCGACGGATCGGCGGGTAGATCGCGCTGGGGCTGTGGTCGGGCATCGCCTCGGCCGAGAGTGCGGCCATGGTCGAGGTCCCGCGGGCCTTGAGGGTCCACAGCAGCACGGTGGCGTGGCGGTGACCGATCACGGCGAGGGTGTCCTCGGCGTTCTGCGCAGCCGATATCCGCTCCGGCTCCGTCTTCCCGGTGACTCGGTTGAGGACGAGGTTCTTCTCCAGCTGTCCGTCGCCCCAGCCCGCCAGGGCGGTCAGCGACGGCATCAACTCCCGTCCGCGGGCAGTCAGGCCATAGGTGACGTGCAGTCGGGTCTGCGCGGTGCGCTCGACGAGCCCGGCATCCGAGAGCGCCCGCAGCCGCGGGTGGAGCTGGCCGTCGCCGAGCCACGGCAGGTGCTCCTTGAGCTTGGTGTAGCGCAGCGGACCAGGCTGGGAGGCCAGCGTCATCAGCACCCACACGCTCCAGCGCGGCGTGATCATCTCCAGCGCTTCGGCAACGCGGGGCAGGTCGTTGGAAGGCAGGCGGGCAGCAGCCAAGGCGGTAACTCCAGACGGCGCGGGGTGGACGAGAAGAAGGAGAAGGGGGGGTCAGCGCGAGCGGGCAGGCCCGTCAGACGCGACCGGCGGCATGGCCGGTGTGACGGCCGTGGCCTGGGAGGCGGGCACCGGGGACTCGGTGTCGGGGACACGAGCCAGGCTGTTCAGAACGTCGCCGAGAACCTGGGCGTGGGAGTCGCGGACGGTGACTGCGTGTGCCAGGCGGCGGGTGGCGTCGGAGATGTGGCCGACATCCACGGATTCGATCGTGCGGTCGGGGTGAGTCAGCCGGTGGAGCTGCTCGGTGTGGAAGGCGACGGCGCGGTCGGCGTAGTGCAGGGCGTCGAAGCTGTTGACCAGGGCATAGCGCATGCTGCCGGGCACGGCGTCCGCGGCGAGGCCGGTCACCGGGCGGCCGTAGAGCGCTTCGATCTGCTCGCCCGCCGCCCGGGAGGCAGCGTACGGATCGGGCACTCAGCGTCCCCGGGCCGCCGCCACGTCCTCGACGCCGGTGGGCGCGGGCCGTAGGCCGCTGCCCACGACGGCGGACCGGACCTGGAAGGGGGCAGCCGGCGGACGGGCGGCTGGCGGCGGCATCGCGGAGAGCAGCTTCTCCAGCGCGATGCGGTAGCCGGTGCGGCCGGCCAGTGCGGCCTCCAGCCACTCGGCGTCGAACCGGAGCATGTCCGAGGACAGCGAGTCCAGCTCGGCGTCGGGGGCCATGGCCGCGTGGACACGGTCGCGGACGCGTACGACCTGGGCCTCGGCCAAGGCGAGGAAGGCACGCAGTTCCAGGGCCCGTACCAGGGCGGGCGAGCTGCCGGGGCGGACCGCGCGCTGGTGCAGCTGGTCCAAGGGCCCGCCGAACACCTGCTCCAGGCGGGCGTCTTGGGTACTGGGCTTGCGAGCGTCGCTCATCGGGCACCGCCCCTGATCCGCGCGGGCTGTGCCGGGACGGCAGTGGGCAGGGTCGTTGTCACCCGGGGTCCGAAGCGCCGCTGGATGCGGGCCTGCTCGACGGGGGACTCCAAGAGGAACCGGAGGACCTGCGCCCGACCGTCACGGGCGGCAACCGCGTAGTTCACACGGTGGGCCAACTCCATCACCGGGTCGTCCAGCACGTCCCCCGGCGCCGTCTCCAGCGCGGAGACCAGAGCATCCTCTGCCGTCTCCACTCCCTGCTGCGCCTCGGTGAGCAGCGCGTACCAGCGGACCACCTGGGTGGCACTGGGGTAGGCGTGCGGAGCGGCCTGGACGGCCTGGGCCAGTTCGGGCAGACCCAGGCTGAACTGGGCCTCGATCCGCTCGGCGAACAAGCCGAGCACGTCGCCGTCGAAGACGTCGGGGATGTCGGACACGAAAGGGGGCTCCTGGAAGGAAGGGGAACGTACGGGCGGGTCAGTTCGGGCGAAGGCTGCCGTCGCGACGGAGGTCACCGTCGTCAACCCAGCCGGTGATGCCCGAGGCGGTGGTGACGTGCAGCCAGGCGCCGTCGGTGACCGAAGCCGTGAACGGCTCCCCGCGCCGCAGCACACCGACGGCCGTGGAGTCACCGTCGGCACGGGCATGGACGGCGACGGCGAGCACCGGCTCGGCCCGCCGAGCCGAAAGGGGCGTGACGGGGCTGACTACCGCGGTGGCGGCGGAACGGGATGGGGTGCCGCTCAGGACGGTGGCGGTGATGGACGCGGGTGTGTGGCACACAGCGGATGGCTCCAGACCAGGCAGAACAACAGGAAGTGACCGCCCTCAGTGGGGCGGTGGTGTTGCAAAGGGTCCGGAGAATCCCCGGTTTCCGAAACCGGGGATCGGCGGCTATATTGCGCGCCGCGATCAGCAGGAACGGGTCCGAGCGGAGGTCGTGTTCAGCGGCCCTGCGGCCGTCGGGCCGTCGCCAGCGCGGGCGAGACCGGGCCAGCGGGGGCGGGTCCCGGGCTTGCAGCGAGGGCGGGTCCCGGGCTTGCAGCGAGGGCGGGCGAAGGCAGCGCCGGGGCCTCGCCGTCCGCCCAGGCCCCCCACCAGGCAGTGGCCGCCTCGTACGTTGCGAATCCACCCTCCCGCAGGGTGTGGGTGTAGGTGTCCTGGTCGAACTCCTCCAGCAAGATCCGGAATTCCGGGACTGCCTTGGGGTCGAGGGAGCGCAGCATCACCACCGTCTGCGGGGTATCGCGTAGGTCGTCCGTATAGCCGGCCAGGAGGGCGAAGTGGTCACCGTCGCCGCGGACGCGCGCCTCCAGGGCTCGGGTGATGTCGTCGGCGGGCGTGTGGACGTCGCCCGAGGCTGCGAGGGCCTCGGCAGGGCAGCCGCGGGCGATCAGATACGACTCAGCCATCGGGTAGAGCGGGAGAGGACTGGAGTCGACCTCGTAGGTGCCGGCGTCCAGGTCGCGGGACACGTGGATGGCCCTGAGCTGGGCTGTGCCAGGCACTCCCCAGGTTGCGCCCTCGTCGTGAACGATGAAGTAGGTGTCGGTAGGGGTGTGGTGCTCGCCCAGCACCTTGAAGTCCTGGATGAGAAGCCGGTGGTAGTGCCTCTCATGACTTGCGTCGACGGGCTCGAATTCGTCCAGGTCGAATTCAGGGAGGTCGGGGTAGGGCACGGGGAGGTGGCTTTCGTCAGGAGGAGCGGACTGCATGGGTGGGCAAGGCCGGCGCCACGAAGTCAGCGCACTCGGGCGGGATTCGGCCACGCACCTGCCGGGCGGGCGGCCAAGGCGGCCTGCGGGACGGACGGGCGGCGCGTGCCGAGCAGCGCGGTCCGGCCGGTGTCGGTCAGGGTGACCGGCTGGCCGACGGTCAGGGCCCGGGAGGTATCCCGGGTGACCAGCCCGTGAGCCTCCAGGCGCTGGAACGCCGGAAGGTCAATCAGACGGCCCTGGACTGTGCGGACGGAGACCCGGTGGGTGAGCAGGTGTTCGCGCATCGTGCCGCCGCCGGCGAGGGAGAGCAGTGCGGCGAAGTCGTGCGCCGTCAGCTCGTCGTCAGCGGGGGCGGAGGCGGGGGTCGCGGCTTTGACCGCGTCCAGTGCGGCAGCGACACCCTCCTGCAGCCGGTCGCGGGCGGCCGTGGCCTGGGCCAGGTCGTGCACAGTCCGGCGCAGGCGGTCCAGGAGCGGGGTATCCACGGGGTAGCTGCCGGAGGACAGGCGCTTCAGTACGTTGCGGTGGTACGCGACCGCGCCCTCGGCATTCACCAGTTCCCGGTGCACGGCAGCGAGCGCGGCCCGCTCCGCTAGGAGCAGCCCGCGGAGATGGTCGTGATGCAGAACGGTCAGGTCGCCGACGACTTGCTCAATGGCGGCGTCCAGGGCGGTTGCCGGGGATTCGCGGGCGGTCACGACGGTCGGCAGTCGCAGTCGGCCGGGATGGCGGCCAGAAGGGCTGAGCGGCGGTAGGACTTGCGGCGCCGGCCGTCGCCGTGGGTGATGTCTCGGCTGGCCACTTCGTACGGGCGCAGCAGGGTGGCCAGGCGGGTCTGGGTGAGTTCGGCGTACGGCCAGCGGCCCTCGGCGATGCCGGGCAGGGTGCGCAGCTCCGCGACGAGGTCGGCGGAGGACAGTGCGTCCGGGCTGCCGTGGAAGGCGAAGGCGTCCAGGCAGGCGGCCAGGATGCATGGGGCGGCGAAGGCGGAGACCGCATTGTCGGCGGTGCAGCTCAGGACGGTCGGCGGCTGCTCGGAGTCGGCGCACGGCGGGCAGCAGGTGTCGGCGCCCAGGAGGTACGAGACCTGTCGCCCCGCCTGCGCATGCTCGACCAGCAGATTGCTCAGGTCGTCGAGTTCCTTATCCTGGGCGGCTTCGGTGGTGGGCTGCGGTCGGCTGGCCCAGGCGCTCAGTTCCGCCTCCACCTCCAGCTGACGCTCGCGAGCATCCAGCAGGGCCTGGTGGCGCGGGTGCGGAGCCGGCCGGGGCTCGAGGAGGGCCGTCATCAGAGCCTGGAGCAGGGAGGAGGACTGGACGGTGAGGTTGGTCATCGCGAAGGACCCTTCGGGGAATTCGTGGTGGCGATGCGGGCGGGTGCGGGGAGTCCGGGGACCGGGAACGCCGCGGCTGGAGGCGCCGGCGTGAAGGCAGGGCGCGGCCGGACTTGTGGCGAGAGGGAACGAGCTGCGTACGCGCGGGGCCCGGCCGCAGGACGGGGGCGGCCGACGCGGGCCCGGACGGTGTCGTAGATGTCGTGCTTGGCGCGGGGGCGTACGGCGACGATGTGGACGTTGGTGCGGTGGCTGGAGCCGGGCGGGGCCGGGCGGTAGTCGTAGACGATGCGGTACTGCACCCGGGAGCCGAGGTAGAGCTTGCGGTAGCCGGTCAGCTCGGCGGTGAGTTCGGGCCCTCTCACCTGGGCGCGCACGACGTCCTGGATGAGGGCAAGCCCGAGGTCGCGCATGTCGCCCGGAGCGGCGAGCAGGTCGTTGAGGGCATCGGGGTGAAAGGAGAGGCCGAACGCCGGCGGAGGCTGCGGTGGGTGCGTCACAACGCGGCCCCGTCCGGGGCCAGGGTGCCGCCGGTCGTCTGGGCCTCCGACTCGCGGGCGGCGGACCGTGCGGAGGGGCCCGGCCCGCGCAGCAGGCGATGCTCGGCACGGTCCGGGTCGGTCTGGCAGGCGCTCAGGGGGCCGCCGGGGGCACGGACGTAAGCCATGCAGTGGGTGAGGAAGTCCCGGTGCCACACGAACGCGCCACTGGGGCCGGCCTCGGGGTCCTTGTGCTGGTGGTAGGCCATCCACAGCGCGTGCAGCCACGCGACGACGTCGAGGTGCTCCTGCCACTGCTCACACCATGGCGCCGCAGTGGTGATCTCGGCGCCGTAGACGTCCATGAGGTGGTCGTCCACCCAGTCGGTCAGCGCAGCGATTTCGTCCTCGTACTCCTCGCCTTCCAGCTCCAAGATCGGCTTGGGGTCCGGCGGCGGGGTGGGGGCGGTGAACGACGGCATGCCGGGGAACCCGGCGAAGGGCATGCTCGCGGCCATCGGGTCCGCAGGCGGCGCGGAGGCCAGTGTGTCGATCATGCGGGCCTGCTCGGCCGACTGGTCGAGCAGCTTGCGGACGGACGCCTCGATCGATTCGAGGTCAGCGTCCGGCAGACGGACCGGCTCCATTTCCCCGCCATGGCGGGGCTCGGCAGATTCGGACACGAAAGGGGTTCTCCTTGCAGCGAGGGCCGTGAATTCGATGGCCCTGATGGTCCGGAGAATCCCCGGTTTCGGAAACCGGGGATCTGCCGCTATATTCCGCCTGCCACGGGATCGGGCTGTTGTGCAGCTCGGTCAGGAGGTCAGGGCGAAATCGTCCTGGGAATGCACCTGATGGGCCGTATCGGTGAGGCGCTCGGAGGCAACAGCCGCGTACTCCTTCGTCTTCTCGATGCCGATGAAGTCGCGACCCTCCAGCAGCGCGGCGACCCCGGTGCTGCCCGATCCGGCACAGAAGTCGAGCACGGTGCCGCCGAGAGGGGCGATCTTCACCAGCTCCCGCATCACCTCAACCGGCTTCTGCGTGATGTGCCGACGAGCCTTGCCCGAGGGCTGCGAGGCGCTGTACAAGCCGGGCAGGTAGACCGGGTTCGCGGCGGCGTCGATCTTGCCCTTCGCGCCCCAGACGATGAACTCGCAGTCCTGCCGGAACTTACCCTTCTGCGGCCTGGCCTGCGGCTTGTGCCAGGTCAGGACGCCCAGCCACAGCCATCCGGCGGCCTGGAGCGCGTCCGTGGTCGCCGGCAGCTGCCGCCAGTCGGTGAACAGCAGCGCCGTGCCCCCGACCTTGGTGGCCCGGTGGGCCTCGGTCATGATCTGGGTCAGCCAGAGCGTGTACGAGCGCTGGTCCATGTTCTCGCCGACAAAGTCCGGCAGCGCGTGCTGGGCGTCCGCGGAGACGTACTTCTGGCGGGCAGAGCGGCTCGTGCGCTCCTTGGCGGTTCGGCCGCCACTGTTGTACGGCGGGTCGGTGATGACGGAATCGGCGCAGCCGTCGGGCAGAGTCGCGAGCACGCTGAGCGCGTCGCCCTGGTGAAGGGAAAACGACAAAGAGGAACCCCAATTCGGTGAGGGATGCAGACGGGAAGGCTCCAGACCGTGCGGCGGCCATCGCAAGACATGCGGGCAGGCGGCGCGGGGAGGTCCCAAACTGTAGGTGACGATTCCCGGTTGAGACGCATCGCCGACCAAGAACCCCGGAAATCACGCGGATTCCGTCCGTGATTTCGGTGACCGGGGATTCGGGCTTACTGTCTTGTCACTGCCCGGCGGACACCGCTGATGGCGACCCTTCCCCGCTTATCCCTCTCCCGCAGGAGGCCCCTGTGTTCCGTCCGTGACCCCGCACGCAGCCATCGCCCGCTGCCTCGCCGTTCCCTGCCCGCCCGCCGCAGACCCTGACAGGGAGGCCGCCCATGTACCGCCCCTGCTGACCTCGCCCGTGTTCCCCGCAACTGCGCTGGCCGAGGAGGTGCCATTCATGTTCCGCCCGTAATCCCCTTCCGCTCTGGTGGGCGAGGCAACGCCCATCTGGCACCCCAGTTCGATCCCGGGTTTCCCGCCCCGGCCCCCCCTCCAGGAGTTCGCTGATGTTCCGCCCGTAAGACGCCCCGCCGTCCCGCTCTTCACCAGCCCGCCGCTGCGGGCCACTCCTTGAACGTCCCAGGAGGCACACCCATGTTCCGCCCGTAACCTCCCCCGTCCCACCGGGTGTGTGAGGCAACACGCACCCGAGCCGGGGCACTTCGCCCACCTCCACTGCTCCGGCCGCACGGCCCTTCCCCTTTCACACCGTGCGGCCGGGGCCCACCCCGAGGACCTCCCCGTGACCCCTTCCTCTCCATCGCCACGTGACATCCCCGCAGCCCGCCGGCCGGAGGCCGCCCGGGAGTGAAAGGCATCGCCGCCGCGATCGGCGTGCTCTGCCTCTCCCCCGCGCTGCTGGCTGGCACCGCCGTCCTCGCCGCAGCCGCGAGCCACTCCTCGAGCCCGGGCACCTCCTGCGTCACCGACTCGGTCGACACCGACGCCGTACGGCGCCAGGTCGCCGCCGTCCTCGGCGGGTCAGGTGCTCAGAACGTCCACGTCGAGGGCCTGGACCTGCCCGCCGAGCAGATTCCCCACGCCCGGACCATCGTCGCCACCGGCATCACGCTCGAAGTGCCCGAGCGCGGCCAGATCGTGGCCCTGGCCACCGCCATCCAGGAATCCCGGCTGCGCAACCTCAGCTACGGCGACCGCGACTCGCTGGGCCTTTTCCAGCAGCGGCCCAGCCAGGGATGGGGTACCCCCGCCCAGGTCCGCGACCCCGTCTACGCCAGCACGAAGTTCTACCAGGGCCTGCTGAAGGTTCCCGGCTGGCAGCAGATGACGGTCACCCAGGCCGCGCAGGCCGTCCAGCTGAGCGGATTCCCCGACGCCTACGCCCAGTGGGAGCCTCTCGCCCGCGCTCTGCAGCAGGCCATCGTCCCGACGCTGAAGGGCTCCGGGCCGCCCACCGAAGGCCACACCCCGGGCATCCCGACGACGGACCCATGCGCTCCGGGCGAAGACGGCAGCGGCTCCGGACCGATCCCCGAAGGGGCGGTCCCCAAGGGGTACTCGATCCCCGTCGACGCCGACCCCCGCGCCAAGACGGCCATCACCTGGGCCATGAACCAGCTCGGCACCCTCTACCAGTGGGGCGGCTCGTGCCTGGCTCCGCACGGTCCGGACCCGATGGGCCGTTGCGACTGCAGCTCGCTAACCCAACAGGCGTACAAGAAGGCCGGGATCACCCTGACCCGGACCACGTACACCCAGGTCAAGGAAGGCAACGCCGTCCCGCTGAACCAACTTCGCCCCGGCGACCTGGTGTTCAGCCGCGGCACCCCGGCGGTCCCAGAGCACGTCGGCATCTACGCCGGCCACGGCTACGTCATCGAGGCCCCGCGCACCACAAAGCCGGTCCGCTTCAGCACCCTCGCCGACTACGCCGCCCACAGCGCACGCCGTCTCCCGTGACACCGGTCCGCCCGGCCAGCCCTTGAGGCACCGGGCGGACCGGACCACCTTCGCGCCGCAGAGCGCCCCTTCCCCCTCCCCCCTTTCCTTCCTGTTCCCCGGCAGGGCCCGTCGTGTCCTGCGCACGCAAGGAGCGCACCACCATCTCCCCCGCCAATCTCACCCCACCCCTGTCCGAACGCCTCACCCTGCTTGCCTACGACCCGGGCGTCTCGCCCAAGGGCGGCGGCCTGCCCGGCCTCGACGTCCTGCGCACCGTCGTCAACAGCATCAACCTGTTCGGGATCGTGGCCGTGGTCGGCGCCCTGGCCGTCAGCCTCGGCGTCTGGGCCTGGGGCCACCACTCCGGCGGCCACCAGGCCGAAGCCAACGGCAAGAAGGGCGCGGTCGTAGCCGCGGCCTCGGCCCTCGGCCTGGGCGCGGCCAACGGCATCGTGGCGTTCTTCAGCGCGCTCGGCCAGCAGGTCCGATGAGGAAACGTTCCCTCGACGTGCTCGGCCTGGGCTGGCAGCCACCCCGGCGCGTCCTGCTTTTCGCCGGTGTACTGGCCGCGCTGCTGGTCCTCGCCGGCGCCGTCGCCTGGTGGACCGGGAGCCACCAGAGCCCCGAGGCATCCGGCAAGCAGACCAGCCCGACCGGTGCACCGAAGGCCCCCTCCGCTCCCGTGCCGACAGCGCCCGCAGGAGGGTCCACGGTCGCCGGGCCGCCGCCGATCTCTGATCCGCTCGCGTTCGCCCGGGCGAGCGCGGTAATGCTGTGGACCTTCGACGCCCGCACTACCAGCCGCGACGCCCAGCTCGCCGGCATGCACAGCTGGATGACCCGCGAGTCCGCATACGCGGACTGGGACTCCGTCCAGGCCCAAATCCCCGACCCGGTGCTGTGGTCACGGCTGAAGGACAACGGCCAGCACGCCAGCGCCACCACGTCGGAGGCGCACTTTCCGTCTGCGTTCAAGCAGGCCCTGGCCGACAATCCGCAAGCCATCACCGAGGCGTACATCTACGCCGTCACGGTGCGCGGCAAAACCCAGCTCGCCTGGAACGGCGGCGGAGGCGGTGCCGAAGACCGCCAGATCACCCTCGCCGTCCAGTGCCGACCCGGCAAGGACTGCCGCCTGGTCGCCATAGCCCCGCGCGTCGCCCCGTAGCCACCGCCTGTACCTCCCGAAAGGACGCCCGACGTGGGCTTTTGTGACCTGCCTGTCGCCGGCTACCTCTGCAAGGCCGGCGATGTGATCGACTTCGCCTCCGATCCCGTCGGCGCGATCGGGAAGTGGATGGCGGAAAGTGCCGGTGACGTCGCCGCCGCAGGAGCGGACCTCGCGTCCAAGGCCATCGACCGCACCACCAACATCGACCTCGGCGCGGGGTGGTTCCGCGACAACTACGAGACGATTCTGCCGATTGGCCTGCTGATGCTCGTCGCGACGTTCTGTGCGCAGTTGGTGAGAGCCGCGATCAAACGCGACGGCCAAGCCCTCGCCCAGGCGGTGACCGGAACGGCCTCCGGCGTCTTGTTCGCCTTCTGCGCCATCGCCTTCACCACGGTCGCCATCGAAGTCGTCGACGCCCTGTCCAACGGGCTGTTCGCGGCTTCCGGGACGGACATCGCCTCCGCCGTGCGCAGGATCGTCAAGGTCCAGCAGATCAGCTCCATCGCCGGAATGGGCTGGCTCGTCGCAGTCGTCGCGGCCCTCGGCAGCGCGATCGGAGCGTTCCTGTTCTGGGGCGTGATGATGGTCCGCAAGGTCGGCATCCTGATCCTCGTCACTTTGGCCATTTTCGCCGGAGCCGGCGGCGGGTGGGAAGTCGCCCGACGGTGGCGCCGCGGCTGGATCGAGGCCACCGCCACCCTCGTCGTCTCCAAGCTGCTGATGACGATCATCTTCGTGCTCGGCATCGCGGCCATGGGCAAGACCGAAGCCAAGGACGGCGTCGCCGCCCTCGCGGACGTCGCCGCAGGCATGGTGATCATGCTCATGATCCTTTTGTGCCCGTACATGACGTTCAAGTTCGTGCACTGGGCCGCTGAGGGAACTGACGGCGAAGCCCTCCACCGCGCCGGCGGCGCCGGCGCGACGGTTGCCCGTCAGCATGCCGAGAACGCGGCGCGCAAGGCTGCTGCGGCGGCCACCGGCGGTGCGGCGGCCGGAGCCGGTGCTGCCGGTGGTGGTGCCGAGGCTGCGGGCAGCGGCGGGGGCTTCCCCGGCGACATCGCGTCCAACCCGACCGGCGGCATGGACATGGGCAAGGGCGACTCCGGCGGCAGCTCCGGCGGGGGTTTCCACGACCTGATGGAGCAGTCCGCGCCCCCGCAGGCCAGGACCGGAGGCGGCCAGGACACCGGCCAGGCAGACGGTCCGCCGAGCTGGAGCGGCCCCGGGTCCCAGCAGAGCGGGTGGAGCACCAGTGCGCCCGCCGATCCGATGCCTCCGGCTCACGGCGCTCCGGCCACCGGTGACAGCGCCTCCCAGTCCGGCTCGCCGACCGGCCTGTAGTCCCTCCGCCAGCCCACCCCGGGGCAGGGCCACCACACTCCCTGCCCCGGGCCGACCCGCCCCGGGAACCGTCCTTGTCCGAAGTCCTCCCCCTCACCGTCAAATTCCCCACCCGGTCACGGCGCGGGATCCTGCTGGGCCTCTCCCTCCCGCAGCTCGTTCTCGTCTCCTCGACCCTGGCATTGCTGCTGGTCGCCGTGCTGACCGTCGGCCTGATGGGCGCCGTCGCACTGGCCCCCGTCTGGATCACCACCGCCGTCCTGGTCGGGGTGCGCCGGGAAGGGCGGTCCCTGATCGACTGGGCGCCGCTGGTGGCCCGCTACGCCCACCGCCGCCGTACTGGCCAGACCATGTGGCGGGCCCGGCCCGTCTCCCGCCCCCAGGTCGAGGGACTGCTGCACCTGCCCGGCACCACCGCCTCCCTGCGCGTGGCCACCGCCGCCTCCGGAGCCTCCGCGATCCACGACCCCCACCGCCAGACCCTGACGGCCGTCGCCCGGGTCAGCTCCCGCGCCTTCGCGCTTCTCGATCCGGCCACCCAGAACGCCAACGTGAGCGCCTGGGGCAGGGCGCTCGCCGGCATCGCCCGCACCGGGCACATCGCCACCGTCCAGGTCCTGGAACGCACCGTGCCCGACTCCGGCGACAGCCTGGCCCGGCACTGGACCGAGCACGGCAACCCTCAGGCCCCTGTGGCCGGACACATCTACTCCGCGCTCGTCGACTCCGCCGGCCCCGCCGCCGCACCCCACGAGGCATACCTGGCCATCGCCCTGGACCTCAAGGCCGCCAAGCGCCTGATCGGCCAGGCAGGCGGAGGACTCCACGGCGCGTTCACCGTCATGGCGCAGACCACCGCGTCCGTCGCCCAGGCCGCCCGCGGCGCCGGGCTCACCGTCACCGGCTGGCTCGGCTCCCGCGAGATCGCCGCCGTGCTGCGCACCGCGTACGACCCCGCCGCCACAGCCCGGCTGCAGCAGTGGTCCTCCACCGGCCGCGCCGAAGCCGACCCGGCCGCCGCCGGCCCTGTCGCCCAGGTCGAGGAGAACGACCGGGTCATCACCGACAGCGCCCGGCACGCGACGTACTGGATCGAGAACTGGCCGAGGACCGAGACGAGTTCAGGCTTCCTGCACAGCATCATGTTCAGCACCGGCGTCCGCCGCAGCTTCTCCCTTATATACGCGCCGCAGGGCATCGAGTCCGCCCTGCGGGACGTCCAGCGGCGCAAGTCCGCGATCATCTCGGACGCCTCCGAGCGCCGACGCCGCGGCCAGGTCGAATCCGAAGCCGACAACGTCGAGTACGCCGACGTCAAGACCCGCGAGAAGCAACTGATCTCCGGCCACGCCGACGTCGCCCTGACAGGACTGCTCACCGTCTCCGCGGACACCGACCAGGCCCTGGACGCCGCCTGCGCCCAGCTGGAGACCGCCGCTGCCAGTGCCCAGGTCGACCTGCGGCGCCTGCTCTTCCAGCAGACCGACGCCTTCACCGCCTGCGCCCTCCCCCTCGCCCGCAACACCCTCTAGCCCCATCCGCCCGCCGCCCCCGGCGTCCCCCTCCACGAGGAGCCCCTTGTCCCCTGACGAACACCCCGTCGGCGACGCCCACCCGTACCTCCGGGCGGCCACCGCCGGCCTTCGCCACCACACCCGCATCCTCGCCACCCGTGCCGGTCAGCCAACCGACCGACACCACCTCGACACCCTCCACGCCCACCTCACCGACCTGCACCGCCTCCTGGACCAGCTCGCCGAGCGCACTCGGCCCGAACGACCCGCCTCGGGACGTCACCTGGCCACGGCCCACACCCGCCTATGGCAGGCAGCCGACGCCGTCCACGCCGCCTTCCACCTGCTCCCCGCCGCGTCTGACGGCACCGGCTGCCACCCAGAGCGGCTCCCGGACGGCCCGCCCGTGCTGACCATCTGCCAGCGGCACCTCGCCGCCTCCCACGTAGTGCGGCGCAAGACCACCCCCGCCGACCTCGCGTCCTGACCGCCACCACCCCGGAAGCGTCCTCTTGTCCCACCGCCGCGAAGCCAGCGCGACCCCCCTGTTCACGCCACAAGGCATCGGCCGGGCCCAGCGCCGTGCCCTGCGCAAGCAGACCGCCCGCGCCGAAGCCCGCGCCCGGGCCGCCGCCGGCCCCAGCTCCGAGCAGCAGCCCGCCGAGGCCGTCTACCCCGAGGCGGCCTACCCACCCGCAGGGCGGCCGGGCCCCTCCTCCGCCCGCGGCAGCCGCCTCAAGCTCCCCGCCCACCGCATGACCACCGCCGTCGCGAGCGCCGCCTACCCCTTCCTCGCCGAAGGCGGACTCGGCGCCGACGGCATCTACATCGGCAAAGACCTCCACGCAGAGGGCAGTTTCACGTTCGATCCCTTCGAGCTGTACGGAAAGGTCGAGGGCTTCACCAATCCCAACGTGCTGCTGGCCGGTGTGATCGGGCAGGGGAAGTCCGCGCTCGCCAAGAGCCTGGCGCTGCGCAGCGTCGCCTTCGGGTACCGGGTGTACGTGCCGTGCGACCCGAAGGGGGAATGGACGGCCGTCGCCCACGCTTTGGGCGGTGCATCCATCGCCCTCGGACCCGGGCTCCCCGGCAGGCTGAACCCGCTGGACGCGCCTCCCCGGCCTCCCTCGGTACCGGAGGCGGAGTGGGAGGGGGAGGTGCGCAAGCGCCGCCTGCTGCTGCTCGGCTCCCTGGCGCGTACGGTCCTCGGCCGCGACCTGCTGCCGATGGAGCACACCGTCCTGGACGTCGCGCTCGGCACCGCCGTCGCCCGGGCTGCGGCGTCCGGCAGGCCCCCGCTGCTCGGCGACGTCGCCCACGCCCTCGCCGACGGGCCGGGTCTCGACCTGGCCGGCGGCATGCTCGCCGGGCGCCTCGGAGACGCAGCCCGCGACCTCGCCCACGCCATGCGCCGACTGGTCTTCGGTGACCTGGCCGGGATGTTCGACGCTCCCTCCACCACTGCCTTCGACCCGTACCGGCCCATGCTGTCCATCGACCTCTCACGCCTGGGCGGCACCGACGACGCCGCCCTCGTGCTCGCCATGACCTGCGCCTCCGCCTGGATGGAGGCGGCCCTCACCGACCCGTACGGCGGCCGGAGATGGGTGGTCTACGACGAGGCATGGAGATTGATGCGCCACCCGGCACTCCTGATGCGCATGCAGGCCCAGTGGAAGCTGAGCCGCGGCCTGGGCATCGCGAACCTGATGGTGATCCACCGGCTGTCCGACCTGCTCACCGCAGGCGACGCCGGCAGCCAGAGCCGGGCCCTGGCCGAGGGCCTGCTGGCCGACTGCTCCACCCGCGTGATCTACCGCCAAGAGACCGACCAGCTCGCAGCCGCCGCCGGACTCCTCGGTCTGACCAACGTCGAATCCGGAGCGCTCTCCCACCTCACCAGGGGCCGCGGCCTGTGGAAGGTCGCAGGCCGAAGCTTCGTGGTCCAGCACCAGCTACACCCCGCTGAACTGCAGCTTTTCGACACAGACGCACGCATGCATTGAACAGAATCGTTCAACCAACCCGGGAACCCATGCCCTCAGCACGCGCCGACCTGTCCCTGTTCGCCTCCGCGCTCGCCGCCCGTCTCCCCGGGCAGTGGACGAGCAACTACCGGCAGCACCTCACCTACGAAGACCAGTGCGCCACCATCGACCGTCTCTGGGACCGCGGCCACGTCGAGTACATCGTCAGCCAGTACGTCCTGGGCCACGAGGCCGTACTCCACGGTCCGGACGGCCAGCACCTCTACGTCACCGACCGGCCTCTGCGGCCAGGCGAGTTCGTCGTTGCTCCGCTTGGCCCCGACGTCGAACCGCACCACTTCGTGGGCATCGAGGAACCCAACGGGATCGCGGTCCCCAACGATCCCGTCCGGGCCGCAGCCCGCATCGCCCGGCGGCTGCTCCCCCGATATGAAGCCGCCCACGACGCGGTAGGCCGCAGCCTCGTCGACCGGCCCGAACCCCCGCGCCGCAAGGCCCCGCCGCAGGTCGACCGAACCCTCACCCTGACCTGGTACGAAGACGGGGTGGTGGGGGCGCCGTACGAGGACGTCCTGGAGGAAGCCAGGGAAGTGCTGTACATCCACGGATTCCAGTACGTGCCCCACCAGGCCGCGTTCCTCCTCCCCACCTCCTACGGCGAGGCCGACCGCGCCGTACGCATCCAGGCCGTCGCACTGCGGCTCGCCGCAGCCGGGATCGGTGTGAACCTGCGTCACGCCACGCCCACCGCCACCCGACCCAGCCCACCGGCCGTGGCCCGGCCGGTATCCGCGCTGCCCGCAGCCCCTGCCGCCCGCGCCCGCTGACCACCTGCACGAAGGGAACCGCTATCAGCACCCGCAGCTTCATCGCCCGCCCCACCCCCAAAGGCGGCTACGAGGGCATCTACTGCCATTACGACGGCTATCCCGACAACCAGCTCCCCCTCCTGCTCGGCGCCGCCCGCTACCGCTTCAGCGGTGACCTCGACGCCCTGCGCCGGCACCTCATCGATGGCCCCCACGACTGGAAGAACCTCGGCACGGACCTCCTGGACAGGGCCCCCGACAACGTCCGGGAGCGCCTCGACCCCCCCGGCGACCGCGGCCCGAGCGCACCCTTCGACAACGTCTTCAACGTTGACGGCACCCCCGCGAAGCCGATCCCGGTCACCGACGCCAACGCCGATGCCATGGGCCTGGAATGGGGCTACGTCCTGCATGACGACGGCATCGAGGTCATCGCCCTGACCTGGTACGACAGCGGCCCCATCGTGTCCTGGGACACCGACCCCCTCTCCCGGATCTCCGGCACCCCCTCCCTGTGGGACTCGAACCGGCCCGCGCCCATCCAGGCCCCCTCAACCCCACTGAAGATCACCAAGCCGGTCGCCCCGGCACCCGCACCCGCCCGACCGCGGATCACCCGCTGAACGCCCCGCCCATGGACCGCACCCCGGAGATGTCCCTGTCCGCCCCGCAGATCACCGTCGTCATCGCCACCCAACTCCGCCCCGAACGCCTGCCCTACCTGCAGGAGATGCACGCCAGCCTCACCCGGCAGACCGTGCCCTGGGAGGCAGTCCTCGTCCTCGACGGCGCCGACCCCGCCCTCGTGCCTGCCCCGATCACCGCCGACCCCCGGATCCGGACCCTCGTCCTGCCCCGCCCGGTCGGTGCCGCCTGCGCCCGCAACCTCGGCCTGAACGAGGTGCGCACCGAGTTCGTGAACTGGGCCGACGACGATGACGTCTTCCCCGACTGGAGCCTGGGCATACGTCTGGAGACCTTCACCGACAAGCTCGGGTGGGTCGCCGGATACAGCGAGGACTGGCTGCCGGACGGCTCCCGGCGCCTGTGGGAATGCCCGGCCCCGCCCGGCTATCACGCCGCCGGCGACGTGGTGACGTACTGGCCCCGGCCGCAGGACACCATCCCCGTCGGGCCGACGACCATCCTGGCCCGCACCCGCCTGGTCCGCGCGGCGGGCGGCATGGGCGGCCTCGTCCAGGGCGAGGACTACATGGCGGCCGTCGGCGTCACCGCCCTGGCCCCCGGCGTGCTGCTGCCGCTGCCCGTCTACCGGTACCGCAAGCACGGCGGGCAGATGACCCGCGGCGAGCAGTACGAGGAGCTGGAGCTGGCCGCCCGCCGCCATGCCCACGCGTTCGGGCACGGCCTGCGCAACGCCCTCGCCAGCCGGGCGTGAGCATGGACGACCGCACGACGCCCCGTTCCAGGGGCCTGGCACAGATCATCCTCGCCCTCAGCCCGGCCGACGGCCTGGTCGCCGTCCCCGTGGGCGAGCAGTACCGGTGGGCCGACACCACCCTGCGGCTCACGCCCGGATTCGAGCGGCGCCCCGACGGCACGTACGCCCTGCACGAGGTAGACACCGCAAAACCCAACCTGCTTGCACTCGCAGAGAACGCGCGCCGACACCGCGTCCACCTCTTCGGCGGCACCCGCCCGTACCTCGGCGACTACGCCACCGCGCTGGCCGACGGCCTGCCCGGGACGTGGACGGTGAAGGTCGAGGTCTACGCCCACCCGGTGTGGCAGGAAGACCTCGTCCCCCTCCTGTGGGACGCGGGCGAACTCATCGACTCCGTGGAGTACATCCGCATCCCATACGCCGCCCAGCTCACCAACGGCGCGGGCATCGAACTCCTCCTCGTCGAACGGCCCGGCAGCGCACACGAGTACCTACTCGGCGCCTTCGCCAGCGCCACCTTCGACGACAACTACGCCGACCCGCACGCCCCCCGCTCAGTCGTGCTGCCCTCCGAAGCGGCCCACGCCGCCGGCCTGGTCACCGGCACATTCCTGCCCGCGTACGAGCAGGCAGTCCACGAACGGCTGCTGGTTGCCGCCGAAGCGGCGCACGGCAGGCTCGAGGAACTCCATGTGGAGTGGACTTCAATCCAGCAGTCCAGCCTCTACAGCGACGGCACCCGCCTGGACCCGGCCGCGCTCGGACACACCGAGCAGCAGTACCTCGAAGAGAGCTCCGTGGAGTGGCGCCGCGTGCGCCCCCACGCCGCTGAACTCCTCTCCCGTGTGCGCCCCGTGTCGGGCTCCGAGGACTCCGCCTCCCTGGACCGCCTCCACCAGCTCCTTCACCCGGACGCGGCGGAACCCTCGTGGCCGACGGCACAGTCCTCGCCTGCCGCCCTGCCGCCAGGCACAGCCGAGACCCTCCGCCGATGGCGCACCGACGCGCCGGCCCTGCTGCGGCATGCCCGCGCCACCCGACCCGTCGGCCCTGCGACCACGGTCCGGCCTGCACTTCCCGCTGCCGGCAAGGCCGCGCCCTCCGTCCCCGGACGAGCGCCCCGCAGCCGATGACCTCCCCCGACCATCAGGACGCCCCCCATGCAACCGCACTTCCATTTCGGGCTGCACGCCGAGCACGGTGTGGTCGCCCGTCCCACCACAGCCATCACTTCCCACCTCGCGGCCTGGTACCTGGAGCGCGAGCAGTTCGAACCAGTACCGGGCCGAGCGGATCTGTTCCGGCTGACCCAGCCCGATCACGACCTGCGGCGCCGCGCCCGGCAGACCGTCCATGACCTCCGCCGACATGGGTTCACCGTGCATGCGGACCTCTCCCTCGATCCAGCCGAAACGGCCCCGGCGAACGCCCCGGTCCGAGCGAACTCCGCGGCCGAACGGCTGGCTCGCATCGCCCGGGCCGCCGCCGCCCGACCTCCGCAGCACCGCGTAAGCACCCCCCAGGTCGCCTCCGTGCCCGTACCCACCCTCGGCGCCCACTCCTCGGCTGCCAGACGAACCCGGTGACCACGACGGGCCCCTCCCCGGCCTGACAGCCACACCGCACCGACACAACCCCTAACCCGACCCAAGGACACCTGCCCTGCCGCCGACCGCCACCATCACCCTCCACCGCACCGCTGCCGGCACCCTGACCGGCCACGCATCCGGAGCGCGTCACCAGTGGGCCGAGACCTGCCTGACCCTCGCCGGATTCACCGCGGACCAGTACGGAATCCACCAACTGCCCCTGGACGATCCCAGCCAGGCCCGCGAGGCACTGCACCAGCTGCGTCAGAGCGCGCAAGACCTCGACGTCGCCGTCATCCTCAGCGAGCGGCCCTTCCTCGGCGATGTCGCTGACCGCATCGCCCACGCCCTGCCCGGGCGGTGGACGGTGATGGTGACCGCGCATCCGGAACGCCACGCACAGCAGGGCCTGCTGGAGTCGGTATGGGCCTCTGGCCCTTCGGGGGGAGCGCTTCACAAGGCCCTGGAGACCAGCCATCCGTCGGTCTCCGCCCATCTGCGGCACGACGGCGACGGCGCCTGGCTCGTCCTCGTCCACGACGCGTGGCACGCCCACTACGTGGTCGGCGCGATGCTCCCCGGCCCGGACGAACTCGACACGGTCGCCTCCGAGGGGCCTGCCTGCGTCACCGCGCCCACCATCGAAGCGATTGCCGCTGCCGTACGGGACCGGTTGCTGCCGGACTACACCGCCGCACTCCTGCGCGGTCAGCTCGCCGAGGCCGAAGAAGACCTGCGCTGGGCCCAGGAATCCTATGAACCCGGCGAGATCCTTGAACCATTCGATCCCGCTCTGGCCGGGGCGCTCGCCAGGTTCCTCAACCAGGTCCCTCGTCTCATCGCACACGTGCGCCGACCCCAGGCTCTGCAGCTGTCTCCGCACGAGACGGCGTTCCTCGACTCCTTCGAGGCAACTCTGGAGTCTGACGGGCAGGACGGGACGGTCGCGATGTCGCTCTGGCTCACCGAGGGGGACCAGCTAATCGATCTCGCCCGGAACCCCGACCGGCCCCGGCTCGCACCGCCACCGGCCACCCGCCGCGTGCCGGGACCGGCGCCCGTACTGAGCGCAGCACGCTCCCGCTGACCAGGCTGCCCCGCCCTCCGGGCATGAGTCCGACCCGCTGGCCGTCGCGGGCGCCGACTGCCCCCGGCTTCCTGGGCGCCTCGCCATACCGCTGTGCGACCGGCTCACGCGACCGGTCCAGCCCTCCACCCCTTCTGTTGCAAGGAGTTCTCCGTGGCCATTGTTGGTACACCCGGCTATCAGAACGTGCGGAAAGGCGAGTCAGGTAGCTGAGGGGCGGTGAGGCCCGCCCTGGAGCATGTCGGCAGTCATTGCCCATCGTTCGTGGTCCAGCCACGCACCGTTGATGTGCTGGAAGCTCCGGGCCCGCCTCGCCTTCGCCCAACACCCCACCGCTTTCCCGCCACCACCGATAGGAGATCCTCCATGCCCGAAGCACCAGCAGAGCCGTTCATGACGATCCGGCACACCATCACCGGCGAGATCACCACCACCGGCTACAACGCCGCCGCCCGGCGGATCCTGCTCCAGGACGGCTTCGAAGAGACGCCCGGCTGCGCCTGCCGAGCGACGGAACCCGGTACGGAGCGGACGCACGGGCCTGCTCGGCAGCCAGCGAGCTGCTCGTCGCCGGCCATCCCGTGCACCTGGACCGAGCCCTCGGTCGGCCGGTGAGCGCCGACGGTACGCCCCGGTTGGCCCGGTCGCCAATGTCGGCACAGTCCGTGATCCGCTCCGAGAGCGGCCAGCCTCTCCAGCGCATCGCCCACCCCGCCCGCACCCGTACCTGTTGAAGGGGCCTCGTTTTGACCACACCTGGAACGCCTACCAGTTCAGCGCGCACCAAGGGCGGCGAACTGCGGGCCAAGGTGGCCCGACTGCTGGCCGACCGGCCGGCGGACACGCTCACCATCGGGGACATGGCCAGGCAGCTGGGCCACTCCCACGGCGCCGTCCGCAACGCCGCCCTCACCCTGGTGCGACGCGGCGAGGCCGACCAAGGCGGAACCGGACAACCGGAGTTCCGGGCGAACGGGAAGACCGCCGCAGCCGCGCAGACCGCTGTGATCAGCCCACCGGGCACCCACTCTCCCCGCGCCCAGGCGGCCACGGCCCGCACGACCAGTCCCGCAGCAGCCACGCCCAGGCAGACCGGCCCGATCCGCCGCGCGGGGGGCCAGCTCTACCACCCCCGGGAGCTGGCCGACCTGCCCGACGTCGAGGCGTTGAACCGCTTGCGCGACGCCGACGTGCCGGTGCTGCTCTACGGCCCTCCGGGCACCGGCAAGACGAGTCTGGTCGAGGCGGCGTTCCCGGACCTACTCACCGTCGCCGGTGACGGCGACACCACGGTCGGCGACTTGATCGGCGAGTACACACAGGACGACGCGGGAGCCTACGTCTTCCAGTACGGTCCGCTGGTCACCGCGATGACCGAGGGCCGCGCCCTGCTGATCGACGATGCCACCTTGATCTCACCGAAGGTCCTGGCGGCGCTGTATCCCGCGATGGACGGGCGCAGGCAGATCCAGGTCAAGGCCCACAAGGGCGAGACCATCAAGGCCGAGCCGGGCTTCTACGTGGTGGCTGGCCACAATCCCGGCGTCCACGGGGCGGTGTTGACGGAGGCGCTCGCGAGCCGGTTCAGCGTGCAGATCCAGATCGGCACGGACTAGGACCTCGCCCTGGCGCTGAGGATAGATGCCCGGGTGGTCCGGGTCGCCCGACACCTCTCCCGCCAGGTCGAGCTCGGCGAGCTGGGCTGGGCCCCCCAACTGCGGGAGCTGCTCAGCTACCAGAAGACCGAGGCCGTCCTCGGCACCAAGGCCGCGCTCGCGAACCTGGTCGGCATCGCTCCTCTGGAGGATCGTGACGCCGTCGCCGCTGCCGTCATCAAGGCTGTCGGGGTCAAGGAGGTCGCTCCCCTCACCCTCGGCAAGCAGCTTTCCGCCTCGGCCGTCCGGCAGCCCCCGGGCATCACCGGCTCCGCGCACCGGGGCCGCTCGCGATGAGCGCCCACCACCACGTCCAGGCCCCCGCCACCACGCCGGACGACGACGCCGACCTCGCGCGATGGGACGACGACGGCGCCCCGCCCGCGCAACCCCGTTCCTCCCCGGACGCGTGGCTGCGCGTGGGAGCCGAACTCGGCGATCGGCTGGTCGCCCTCTCCGGCCGCCAGGACCTCCTTGTCACCTGCCGCCCCGGCACGCGCAGCGGCGCACCGGCCGCGTTCTTCCCCACTCTGGGCGAGGTCGAGTTCGACGCCGGCCTGTTCGCCCCGCTCCAGCCCCACGAGATCCATCCGCGGATCGTGGGCGACGAGGAGCGGTATCCCGCCGCCTGGGGAGTGTTCGTCCACGAGGCCGCGCACGCGGCCCACTCCGTCTGGACGGCGCCTGCCGGAGCGAACCCCCGTGTCGTCGAGGCCGCGCTCCTGCTGGAGGAGAGCCGTGTCGAAGGCGCACACCTGATCACGCGGCCCACGGACCGCACGTACCTGCGCACCAGTGCCCGAACCCTGGTCATGCCCGATATCGACCAGACCACTCTCCAGGGCATCGAGCACGCCGCCGCCGTGGCGGCCCTGGTCCTCGGCCGCCGTGACGTCGGCATCCTGGACGCCGGCGAGACCCGGGCCGTCGCCGACCTGTGCGAAAAGGTGCTGGGCGCAGACCTGCTGGCCACACTCACCCGCATCTGGACCGCAGCCCACCAGTGCGCCGACCACGACGCCACGACCATGCTCGCGCACGCTCAAGAATGGTGCGACGCTCTGGACACCGCGGCCCCCGCCCTGCCCGTGCCGGAGAACCTCACCGATCTGCTGTCCGGCGCCGTGGGGGTCGTCATGGACAGCACGGCAGCCACCGACGCCGCCGACCTCGCGGCACAGGCCGCAGCGACCAACGCCAAGGCCGCGCAGTCCAAGGCGCAGGCTCAGGACCGCGCCCAGCGAGCCGGCCAGCGACGCAAAGCCGCCGCCACCGCCAAGAGCGTCTTCAACGCCCGTGGCACCACCGTCGCCCCCGACGGCACACCGGCGCCCTACGGCAACCCGGTCACCGGCACCCGCAGGCCCACCGCCGCCGAGCAGAGTGCCGCCGCACGCCTGAGCCGCGCCCTGCGTGCCGCCGCCTACCGCGAGCGGACCGAGGAGCGGACCACCAGCCCCACCCCGCCCGGCCGCCTCAATATGCGTGCGGCCCTCGCCCGGGACGCTCAGCGCGCGGCCGGGTCGGTCCCCACCGCGGAACCGTTCACCCACACCCGCCGCCGGAACTCCCCCACCCCACCGCTGCGTGTGGGTATCGCCGTCGATGTCTCCGGCTCCATGCGTGCCGCCTGCGCGCCCGTCGCGTCCGCTGCCTGGATCGTGGCACGCGCAGCAGCCCTGACCGACCCCGACTCCCTTACCGCCACCATCGCCTATGACAGGCACCTGACCGCATTGATCCGACCCACCCACCGAGCACCAGAGCGCGTGACGACGTTCGATGCCAACGGCGGCCAGCACAACCTCGGCGACGCCATCGACGCACTCGACCACGGCCTCGAACTCAGCCGCCCCGGCGCCGGCCGCCTCCTCGTGATCGTCACCGACGCCTGGTACGGCAGCGACGAAACCGCTCAAGCCGTCACCCGCGTCAAGCAGCTCACGACCGCCGGCTGCGCCGTACTCCAGCTCACCCTCACCGCGGAGTCCCTCCACTTGCCGGGGACCACCTTGCTGCACCTGCCCCGGCCCTCCAGCGCTCCCGTCGCCATCGCCACGGCGGCCACAGAGGCCATCCGCAGAACACGCTGAGACGGAGCAGAAGGCGGAAGCGTCCCCGAGACCACCGCCAAGCACTCCAGACCACCTCCGTTCGCCGCATGAATCGTGCACCTGATGCACGACCCTCCGCAGCGACGCAGGCCACCACCCCAACCGCCAACGAAAGGCACTCGATTTGAAGCCCCAGACCAGCAGCCCGACCTCGAACGTAACGCCCATCAAACGGAATTCCCCGGGGGTCCCCACGTCCTTTGAGATCGTCCACAGCTGTGGACACACCAACACCCATGACCTGTCGAGCGGTTCGGCGGACCAGCGCGCTGGATACGCCCGCTGGCTCGCCGCCCGGCAGTGCACCGACTGCTGGCGGGCCGATCACCAGGCGGATGCCGCCAGCACGGCCGAGTGGCTGGCCGCCAAGCGCGCCGAAGAACAGACCGCCGCTGCGGACTGGGCAACCCAGTTCGACATGCCGCCCCTGGAGGGACCCGAAAAGATCCAGGGCTGGGGCGAGCGCACCCGCCACCAGCTGGTGACCCGCGCCTACACCGCGCTGGTCACCGAAGGGACCTGGGACGAAGCCGACTGGGCCCAGTTGGAGGAGCAGGTCCGGCTGCTGACGAGAGCCGGGTGGTGGGTCGACCAGCGCGAGGCTGAGGGGACCGATCTGCCCGAGCTGCTGGAGGCCGCCGACGACCGCGACCGGCCCACGGAGAACCCGTTCCGGTAGGCCGGGCGGCGCGCAATATAGCCGCCGATCCCCGGTTTCGGAAACCGGGGATTCTCCGGACCCTTTGTCTTCCACCGCCGCCCAGCGTCTTCGTGGAAGGACCTCCGTGCCCGAGACCCGCCCCGTGTACCTGCCGCCCGACCCGCTCACCCCGGAGCGGGACATCACCCACCAGCACTTCCGCCCAGGCGAGCACGTCGTGGTCCTCAAGGGCGCCGCCGGCGGAGAGCTGTGGGGCGACGCGATGAAGATCGTGGCCCCTTCCTGGCACACCCCGACCGACGAGGACGGATGGAGGCTGCTCGATCCCAATGGCGGCGACCGGTCCTATGTCACGGCCCACCCCCGCTACCTGGTGCACCTGTCCAAGCGGTGCCCGGAGTGCCTGATGCATCAGAAGGCGTTGCGGGAATACCTGGTCAAGCGCCTCGGGGACGCCGAGGAGGCCGTGGACTGCAGCTGGTACTCCCTGACCGCCGCCAATCAGCTCCTCCACATCGCCGACGCCCGCCCCGGCCGGTGATCACCGCAGTCCTGCCACGGCGCGAAGCCGCCGGCCCGCAGCCACCCCTCGAAAGCCCGACCCCGAGCGAGACCATGATCATTGCAGTCCACTCCCGTGACGTGACCGCCGACGAAGCCCTCGCCGAGGCGCTCGGCCGCGAGATCAGCATGGCCGAGGGCCTGACCACCGAGCCCGGCGGCACGGTGGTGGCCCACTGGAACCGGCTGGACCACTACACCGACGACGACCGGATATGGGAGTCGGCGACGTGGGCCGACCATCTCGCCGACCCGTCGCTGGAGCACCCACTCGCCTCCGGGCCCGACGGCGACCGGCGCGCGATCCTCCACATCACCGCACACCTTCATCCGCTGGACCGGGAGTTGAACCACGCCGAGTGGTCCGAGATCGGCTATCGGATCGCTCGTGTCGCCGGCATCGCGCCACCCGGCGACGACGCGGCATGCCGGTGGATCGCAGTCCAGGGCCAGCCCGGCCGCCTGGACGTGATCGCCAACCTGGTCCGTGCCGACGGCACTTGGAGTGCCCCTCCCCACCGGCTCCTGCAGGCCCTGGTCGCCGAGGCGCGGAACATCGCGGCCGACCTCCTTCTGCACTCCATCCCCCAGCAGCGCTCCGGCCCCCAGGATCCGTCGGCCGGTCCGGCGGTGACCGTCTCCCCGCGGGTGCCGACCGCGACAGGCCCGCTCGCGGGAATCCTGCGACAGCTCGCCGCCGAGCAGTCCGGCCCGATCGCCGCCGTGCGGCAGCTCGTGGAGGAGGTCGGCCGGCAGGCCGCCGCACTGCCCGGCGACCAAACCGACGCCGCCGCACGGGACTTGTTCTGGGCAGCCCGCCGCCTGTACGGGCTGCAGGAGCAGCTGGGCGAGATCGCCTCGCGACTCCAGCCTCCCGCGCCTCCGGCCCCCGTTGCGCCGACACTGCCCGTGCAGGCAGCCACCTCGGCCCGTGCGATGGCCCGGTGAACGAACCTGTCGACCCGCGCAAGGCGCCGCCCATCACGGTCGCCAGGGACGCGGACACCGGACGGATCACCGCCCGCGGCGGTGACGGGCTGGCCCACGGCATCCTGGAACGCACGTTCTTCCTGCGTGAGGTCCGCGGGTGCACCTGGCACCGGATGTCGCCGACCGTCGAGCCGGCGGACCAGGCGGCCGTGGCCAAGCTCGCCGTCGCCCGGCTCCAGGCCGCCGGATACCGGGTACAGGCCGACGCGGAGTTCGCGACCTCGACGACCGATTCCCGCTACGTGACGACGGGGCGGTCGATCGCGAACCTCGCAGAGTCCATCCGCGAAGCGGGCAGCCCGGCCGAGGTGTCCGACCGGCTGGAGGAGGTGACCGCCGCGCACGACGGCATCCTCGCCTCCCTGGGGCAGCTTCTCCACTCCCTTGCCTCCGTCTACGACGGCCTCGGCGGACCTGCGGACCGGCACGTCGCGGCCCGGATGCGCTACCTGGCGGAGCACCGGCTCGGTCCCATCACCGCCGACCTGCTGCACACCCGCGCCGAACTCGCCGACCGCACCACGGCCCCGGCCCGGCCTGGCACAGCCCTCCCCGCTGCCGCCCTGCCAGCCTCACCCGCCTCTACCGCCTCCGGACGGACCCGATGACCCCCGCCCCAAGTTCGAGGAGCCCATGCCCGCCCCCCATACCCTGCCCGCCGACGACAGCCGCGACGTCGAATCGTTCGCCACCGTCCTCTCCGAGGAACTCCCCGGCCACTGGACCATCCAGTACCACCAGCACGCCCGGCACGAGGAGCAGTTCACCCACGCCGAGAACGTATGGGACCTCAACGAGGTAGCAGCCGCGCTCGCCGAGTACGCCGTGGGCGCCGACGCCCACCTCGTCCGCGACGACGGCATGAGCCTGTACGTCACCGTCCACCCCCGGCATGAGGAGGAGTTCCTCGTCGCCGCCATCGCTCCGGCCGGCGTCGCCCCCGAGGCGTACGCCGGGGTACGCGAGCCCGACGGGATCGCCGTGCCCGCCGACGCCGAGCGCGCCGCCCGCGCCGTCACCGCAGACCTGCTGCCACGCTACGACATCGCCCTGGCCCAGGTCCGGCACAACGCGATGAACCCCCCGCAGCCCGGGCCCGGTACGCAGCAGGAGCAGGTGGTGATGACCTGGCTCGAGGACGGTTCCCTCGCCGCGGTCACCACCACCCGTCCCTCAGCCGAGGTCCTTCTCGCTGAAGGGTTCGTCTGGGAGAGCGCAGCGAAGGCGTACGTGCTCGGCGGGGACGACACCCGGTCCCAGGCCCACGCCGTCCGGGCCGCCGGCGCCCGCCTCGCACGCCTCGGCATCGCCACAGTGCTGCGCGCCGCCGCCCGCCCGGCCGCGGAGACCACGCTGCCCACGCCCCAGCCCGGCGCCCGGACCACCGCCCGAACCCGGTGACCGCGCCCGCCCCGCGCCAGACCAACCGCCCCCAGCCATCGGCTGACACTCCTGACGGTCGGCCCCGTGTCCCGCTGCTCACCGCGGCCCGCCGACCGGCGCTCGCCCGCTTCCTGCTGCGCCACTACCTGCGCGCCGCCGTCGTCAAAGCCGCAGGCACCGACCGGCCCCGGCCCCCGATGTCACCGCCGCGCCACGTCGGCGCACCGGCCGCCTCCATCCACCGCCACACCCGCTGACCGCCGTCGTGGGTAACGCACAGCACCCTGGACCACCCATGACCCCACCCGTCACCGCCGATGCCCTCACCGCGCGCATCACCCTGCAGCTCGACCAGCTCTCCGAGCGGCTGTCCCAGGCCGGGCCGCAGCAGGCCGCCCAGATCCTCCGGCAGGTCCTGGATGCCGACAGCGGCGTCCTCGGCAGGCTGTCAGCCCTGGTCGGCACCGGTACCTACGTGACCAAGCACCATGCCCAGAGCGGCGTCTTCCCGGCGGAGATGTGGCTGGCTCTCGGGCGCACCGCCAACACGTTGTACGACCTCGCCCTCGACCTGGACGAACACCAGGAAGTCTTCGAGGAGATCGCCACGCGCCACCCCCTGACCACGTCGTCTCCGGCGGCCACGCAGGCCACCGCCCTGGTGGCGCGCGGGAGGCACCGGTGAGCCGACAGCAGCAGTGGACCGGCTGGGGTCAGGCCCAGCAAGCTGAGCAGCACTACCTGATCGAACCGCGCTACCTGGCCGGCGGCGGCGACCTGCGGCATGTCAGCGAGTTCCTCCGCGCCTCGGGCTGGAAGGACATCACCCGCAAGTCCGGCACGACACTCGCCTTCGACTCGCCCGACCAGATGGTGCGCGTCGCCTACCAGCCGCCTGGCGGCTGGCAGATCCACGGCGCCGCCCAGGGACATCAGCCAGCCTGGCAGGTCACCCTCACCCCGCAGACCCCGGTGGAGATCGTCGCGGGCCTGACCGACGCTCTCACCAAGCCGCGCTCGGCACACGCCCCGAACGTGTGGGCGCCGCTCACCGAGAAGTCGTGGAGCATGCAGCAGGACGACTACTTCGTAGCCCAGAGCCCCGACCGGCACGCCGTCGTGCAGTACGTCAAAGCCGGCGGTGACGGCAGCCAGGACCACTGGTGGGTCGGCGCCCGCAACGAGCACGGGCCCGTGTGGAACGTGCAGGCCACCGCGAGCACCCCGCTGAACCTGATGCAGTCCCTCACCACCGCCTTGGCCGACCCGGAGCCGGTGATGCGCCCGCGCGGACACGTCCCGCTCAGCAACCGGATCCGCGTGACCTCCGTGTCCGTGCGCCCCGACCAGCTCGGCGCCTGGCAGCAGGCCCGCCTCTCCGCCGCCCGCGCCGCCACCTGGGGCCGCAACTGGGTCTCATCCCGTGCCCGGACCAGCAAGGCACCCGGCTATGCAAGAACCCGATAACAGGCCCGGTCCATCGTCGCACCTCCTCGGCCGCGCCCTTGGGCGACATCTCACCCCGACCACCAGGCCCCCGGCACCCGGCGCCTCCACCGCCCAGTCACGGCCTGACACCCCCACGCTCCTGAACCGCCTTTCCCCTCCCCGGAGCTTTCGATGACCGACGAACCCACCACCCAGCTGACCGCGGAAGAGATCCGCGCGTCCGCCCAGACCCTGCACCGCCTCGCCGCCCACCTGCGGACCGGTCCCAGCCTGGCCGATGCCCTTCCCCTGATCGCCGCGCTCGTCGACGCCGATACAGGTACCGCAGCCCGCCTCGGCGAAGCCCTGCGCGGCATCGCCCGCTACCTCGCCCAGGAAACCACCGTTCCCCGCACCGAAACCGTCGAGACGACCCTGGGCGAGTACATCGAGGCCGCATCCGTCCTGCAGGACCTGCGGCTGCTCGACCTCACCCTGGAACCCCTGCGGACTGCCTCCGTCCGCAGGGCACCCGCCCAGGCGGTCCCGTGGCGGTAAGCCCCGCCCAGCGGGCCTCGTACGCCGAGGACCACGCCACGAAGATCCCCTTCGAGACCACGCCCCGCCCCCTCGCCGGGCCCGGCGACCCACGCCACGTCACCCACGCCCTGCTCGCCGCCGGCTGGACCCTCACCTCCGCCCCCGGCGACCTCCGGATCGCCCTGGCTGGCCCCGACGAGGCCCGGCACCAGATGGTGATCGATCCGTTCGCCTCCGGCTCGCCGTGGCGGATCCAGTCCGTCGACTGGACGTGGAATGCCTCCTTCGACCGGATGGTGCCGGCGGAGATCATCGCCGGATTCACCGACGGCCTTCTCCACGGACCGCGCCGGGGCGACAGCAGTCCGTGGGAGCACATGCAGAAGGCCGGCTGGGCCGTGGAGCGCCAGCCGGACGGCACCGGCCAGGCCCGCTCGCCGGCACCGGAGCTGCCGATCCGCGCCGAACTGCGTCCGATCTTCAACGACTCCTCCGACCACCTGGCTTGGCGCATCGTCCAGCCCGACCACATCGGTGCGCCGATCTGGAAGATGTGGATCAGCGGCCCGGTCCCGGAGCACCTCATGGCTGGCCTGGCCGAACAGCTCGTCTCGGCCGCCCCTGTCCTGCGCGGCATGTACGACCTCGATCACTACAGCGCCCGGCAGAACCCCAGCCCGCTCACTCCCCAGCAGGCAGTCGAAGCCCACTTCACCCGCATCGACGCCGCCCGGGCACAGGCCCGCTCCAAGCGCCGCACCCACCTCACCACCCGCCTACCGGCCCCGGCCGCCGCCCCGGCAAGTCCGGCGCACTCCCGTACATCCCGCCCCTGAAACCCGAGAAGGCCCGCCCTTGCCCCAATCCGCCCCCTCCGGCAGCACTGCCGCCCCCGGCCTTCAGGCGATGGTCAGCCGTCTTGCGGCCTTCCTGCGCGCGGCGGATGCGGCGGTCGACGCCTGGGACCTGTACTCCGACGAGCACACCGATCTCGATGGCTGGCCGTACGACCCGGAGAGCTACGACGACCGCAAGGCCGACCGGGACCACGTGGTGTGGAAGGCGTTCGAACCGGTCAGCGAGGAGGCCGGCGTCCTGCTCGACGCCGCCGAGGCCGACCTCGAACGGGTCCCCGCCTCTTCCGTCCAGAACCGTTGGGCCTGGCAACTGACTCAACTGCGCGATGCGCTCGACCAGATAGCGGCCATCAGGACGGAGTGCCGAACCCTCCTCGCTGCCCATCCTCATGCGAGCGCGGAGGCCCGCCAGGCTGCAGTTGACGCCCGTAACGCGGAGGCGTGGAACGCCCTGTACGGCTGGTTCGTCCACGGCCGTGCCGTCCTGGAGATCCACACCTCCGCCGTACGCAGCGCCGCGGGCCCTCGGATCGAGACCACCACCCCGCCGCCACCTGCTCCGCCGGCCACCGCCGGTCGCACGACCCGCCGCTGAACCAATCTCTCTTCCCTTCTGCCTTGGAGTCCGCTTGTCCCTGCGTCCGTTCGTCCTCGTCGTCGCCCCGGGTGACGACATCTATCGCGGCTACTGCCTGCGCCAGGTTGCCGATGCCTACGACGTCGCCGTCATCACGACCGGTCCGATCACCTGGGAAGGACCCCACGTGGTCGACCACGAGATCGTCAGCGACATCGAGGATGAGGCCGGCCTCTTCGCTGCTGGTGAGGCGCTTGCCGAGCGCCGCCCGATCGCGGGCGTGGTGACCTGGGCCGAAGGACACCTGACTGCGGTGGCCCGGCTGGCCGAGCACCTCGGTCTCGCCACTACCAGCGTGGAGTCGGTCCGCACCTGCCGGGACAAGGCCGCCAGCCGCGCCGCGTTCGCTGCCCACGGTGTTCCGTCGGCCCGGTCCACCGCGGCGAACTCCCTGGACGAGGCCCTCTCGGCAGCATCTGCCATCGGCTATCCGGTCGTCGTCAAGCCCGCCTCGGTCGGAGGCAGCATCGGCGTCATCAAGGCCGAGACGCAGGAGGACCTGGCCGACGCCTACGCCTTCGCCACCCGCGGGGTCCAGCTCCACGGCGGAGACAACACCGTCGTCCTGGTCGAGGAGTACCTGTCCGGCGAGGAAGTCAGCGTCGAGTGCGTGACGTACCAGGGCGTGACCACCGCGGTCGCGGTGACCCGCAAGGAACTCGGGGCCGAGCCGCTGTTCGAGGAAATCGGCCACACCCTCACCGCCGGCGACCCGCTGCTGGAGACCGTCGCGCCCATCGCCTCGGCGGCGGTGAAGGCCACCGGCACCATGAACGGCATCCAGCACGTGGAACTGCGGCTCACCCCCTCCGGACCGCGCGTAATCGAGGTCAACGCGAGGATCGGCGGGGACTGGATCGGCTGGGCGGTCTGGCGGGCAACGGGACTGTCCCTGCCGCGGATCGCCGCCGACCTGGCCGTCGGCTGGGCCCCCGACCTCACCCCCGCCCGGCACCAGGCCGTCACCATCAAGGTCCTCTACGCCCCCGCCTCCGGCACCCTCGCCGAGCGGGCCATCGTCGGCGGGTTCACCGAGGCCGCCGGGTGGGTGCACGGCCCGGCCTGGCTGATGGAGGAAGGCGACGAGGTCCTCCTGCCGCCCGCAGGCGACCTCGACTCCGCCCGCATCGGCCTGTTCGCCACCCACGCCGACACCCTCGAACTCGCCGTCGCGCGCCGTACGGTCACCGCCAACCACATAGCCGTCACCGTCACGGACAGCGGGCGGGAGTGAACGAGCCCGAGAAGCCGCCGGTACTCGCCCAGGTCACCCCCCGGTATCTGGCCGGCAGCGGTGACCCGCGCTGGGTGACAGCCCCGCTGCAGAAGGCATTCCGCTGGCAGCCCGCCCACATCCCCCTCAGCCCGGTCGTACGGCTCACCCGCCGCGACCGCCAAGCAGAACTGCTGCTGTCACCGGACCCGGACGAACACTGGTGGACCCTGCACCACACCGGGACCACCGCCGGCGAGAAGGCGTGGACCATGCGCTTCGGCGCCCGGACCCCGGCCGAGATCATCGCCGCCGCCACAGACACCCTCACCACCGGCCCGGCCGACAGCGCGGCCGATCCGATGCAGGTCCTGGAGCAGGCCCGTTGGAAGCGCTCCGTCCTGGAGCACCAGATCTCCTCGCCCGACGGATTCGTCACCGTCTCCCGGCACCCTCTCGGCGCGCTGCACATCGAGGTCACCGCCCACGACGGCCCCTGGACCTCCGAGCCCACTGCCCGTACGGCCTGGCGGGCGTACTTCTCCGACCACACCCCGCCCCACCTGGCCGCCGCGGTCCTCGCCGGCATGGTCTCCACCGAGCCCCTGCTGCGTGACGAGAAGGAGATGGCCCCCTTCCTGCGCTACAGCGTCCGCATCGCCCGCGAACGCGTTCCCGCCCATCAGGCCGAGTACGCCCTGTGGGACCGGGTCGACCGCCTCGCCGCCCACCGCACCGGCACACCGCTGCCGCCGCAGCCACCCGGCCGATCTCTGCCGCGCCGCACCCGCTGACCCCCTTCGTCCCCGACCCCTCCATGGAATCGCGCGCCCTTGTCCCAGCCCAGCTCCTCCTCCGACGGCTACGACATAGCCTTCAAGGTCCTCCTCGGGGCCTTCGCCGTCGCCGTCCCCCTCGCCCACCTCGCCTGGCTCGGCGGAAACCTCACCGCCCTGGCCACCGGCAACACCTGGGCCGCCTACCGGCCCGCCGACGCCCTCATACGCCCCGACCAGCTCTGGCCCAGCCTGGGAGAAACGTCCCTGCTGATCGGTGCGCGGATCCTGCCCATCCTGGCCCTGCTCGCCCTTGCCGGCACCAGCGGCCTGTGGTGGAGCCGCCACAAGGGCACGCTCGGCGGCAACAAGAAGCGCCGCATCGAGGGCACCGCGAAGGCCAAGGACATCGCACCAGTCCTGGCCACCGCAATCACCGACAAAGCCCGCAGCCTGCGCCCCAGCCTGAAGTACGCCCAACGCATCGCCCCGTCCGACACCGGGATCCTCCTCGGCAACCTCCAGGGCAGCAAGACCGAAGTCCGGATGGGGTGGGAGGACGTAGCGGTCGCGATCATGGCCCCCCGCTCCGGCAAGACCACCTCGCTGGCGATTCCCTCCATCCTGGCCGCGCCCGGCGCCGTACTCCTCACCAGCAACAAAGCAGCTGGGGACGCCTATACGACCTGCTTCGACGCCCGCAGCAAGGTAGGGCGGGTGTGGTCGATGGACCCCCAGCAGATCGCCCACGCACCGCGCACCATGTGGTGGAACCCGTTGGCGGACGCGAAGTCCCTGGAGGGCGCGGGGCGGTTGGCGGGACACTTCCTCGCCGCGTCCGTGGACGCGAGCCAGCAGGGGGACTTCTGGTCCAAGGCCGGCAGCAACGTCCTGAGCCAGCTGTTCCTGGCCGCAGCCCTCGATAACCGCCCGATCACGGACGTGATGACCTGGTTGGCCTTCCCTGCGGACCGGCGCCCCCTCGACATCTTGCGCGACCACGGATTCACCGCTGTCGCGGCCCAGTTGAAGGGGACGGTCGAGGGCCCGCCGGAAACCAGAGACGGTGTGTATGAGACCGCGAGACAGTACGCGTCAGCCCTGCTCAGCGCCGACATCGCCACCTGGGTGACCCCGCAGAAGGACGTCCCGGAGTTCCGCCCGGTCGATTTCGTGGCCTCCACCGACACACTGTTCCTGCTCTCCAAGGACGGTGGCGGCGGAGCCTCCGCGCTGATCGCGGCGTGCGCGGACTCGGTGATGCGGGCGGCGACTTCCCGCGCCGAACGCAGCGGCGGACGCCTCGACCCGCCCATGCTCGCGATCCTCGACGAGGCCGCAAACGTATGCAAAATCTCTGACTTGCCGGATCTGTACTCGCACCTGGGTTCCCGCGGGATCATCCCGATCACGATCCTGCAGAGCTACCGGCAGGGCCAGAAAGTGTGGTCGGACGCAGGCATGGACGCCATGTGGTCGGCGGCAACGATCAAGGTCATCGGCGCCGGCATCGATGATCCCGATTTCGCGGACAAGCTCAGCCGGCTGATCGGCGACCACGACGTCGAGACGAAGTCCACCTCTATCTCCGACTCGGGCAAGTCCACCTCGATCAGCATGCGGCAGGAGCGGATCCTGCCCGCGGACCGGATCCGCGCGCTGCCCAAGGGCACCGCCCTCCTCTTCGCCACCGGGCTCCGCCCGGCCGCGCTCGACCTGCGCCCCTGGTACCTCGAACCGGGCGCGGGCGACCTGGCCGCCGCATCCAAGGCAGCCTCGGAGGCGATCACCGCGCGGGCCGTCGCCAAAGCCGCCCCTACGCAGGCCGACTTCAAGAAGGCCGCGTGATCCCGCACCTCACACCCGTGCGGTTCCGCTACACGAATGCCTTCATCCAGGCCTGACGCTGCCGCCACCGGCCTGGATGGCCTTTGCCGTCAGCGCCGCCGCCGAGACCGGGCTACGGCGACCGGCCGCCACGGTGGGCCGCCCCATCGCCCGCACCTGCGCCATCAGGCATCCGCCTTCCCCTATCCCAGGAGACCCCTTGCCCCAGTCCTTCGCCCTCGGCCCGAGTAACGAGGAACTGCTGCTCCTCACCAACCTGCTGCTCGATGCCGCGTACGGGTTCGACGGCCTCAAGAAGCAGCGCAGCGCGGGCCCTGGACAGCTGGAGGACATGGTGCGGATCAGCGGCACCCTGCACCGGACGTCGCTGCTCTGCGGCCAGCTGCTCTCCAAGGCGGCGCTGAGCGACGCGCCGACCACCCTCGACGGCCGGGAGGCCGTCGCCCTCCTGCGCCAGCTGACCGAGGCCACCACGACCGCCGCCGCACGGGCGGCGGACACCATCTCGGCTCTCGCTCACGACGACACCGCCTCCGCCGGCGGCCTCCTGGAACAGACCCGCGCCCCGCTGTCCCGAGCGCCCTCGGCCGTCGAGCCAATCCGCGCCGCCCTGCTGCGGCACGACGGCCTCCTCTACGCCCAGATACGTGCCGCGCGGGAGGGCCTGAGCCCGGGAGGCAAGACCGTCACGATCAGCGACGCCCAACGCAAAGGGCTCGCTTCCCTGGCGCGGGGCGACGGCGTATTCCGCGAGCGCTACGGCATCCGGGAGGTCGTATCCCCACTGTCCGCACACGTCCTGCCGGCCACAGTCGACGCCCTCGCCACCAAACAACTCATCACCGTCACACCGCTCCCGGAACACCAGGACCGATTCGGTCTGCGGCTCACCACCACCGGCGTCCAGGCCCTGCTCTCAGCCAGTACCCGTCGGGTCCGCTCCGTCACCGCCACGACCCCTGCTCCGGCAAGAACGAACTCGGCAGGCCCGGCGGTTGCCCGCCGCTGAGCGGCCGGACCACACCACCGCCCCGTACCCACCCAGGAGATCTCACGCCCCCCACCAACCACTTCGGCGCACCCACCCCCGCCGACATCGCACGCGCCCTCGCCACCCGCATCTCCACCAACCCGCCGCCTCCGCCACACGTCGTGACCGTCAGCTTCGGCCTGCTGCGCAGCGCCGAGTCCCGCTACGACTTCCGTTCCTCCGGCGGACCCGTGCTCGGCCTCGCCAACACACTGCACGCCCAGCTGTACGGCCTTCCACTCGAACGCCCTCCGCTGCCAGGGGACGAGCTGCTCCAGGCCACCGGTCACGACGACGACCAGGAGGCAGTGCTCGGCCTGCTCTCTGCCCAGTTGGAGGCCGCCGCCGCGCTCATCGAACGGGCCCGACTCCAGGCCCGCTGGAACCGACTGCCAGAGACGGTGCACGCCCGTCTCGTCACCAGCCAGGCACTCGCCCAGCACCTGGCCAGCGAACTCCAACAGCTAGCACCTGCCTTCACGCAGCCCGGCACGCCCGCCGCGCCAGCACCCAGCCTCCCTGCGCCTGCCGCATCAGCTGCACGATCCCGGCTCTGAAGCCGACCTCGGCGGCAGCACTGAACGTGGCACTTCCCGCGCATTGCTGAGGCCCGCCTCCCCACCCCTCCCGGATTTCCCGGCTTCCCGCCCCGCCGCGTCCCGAGCGCTTCGGCACCCGGCCCCACCCGAAGGCCCTCCCTGCCTATGACCGAGCCCACCGACGGCCAGTTGTTCGACATGCCCGAGCCCCGCACACCCGTCGAACTCCTCCTCTCCCTGTCTGGCAACTACACCCGGCACAACGACGCCCTCGCCCTCTTCCGGCCCACCCACGCCTCCGGTCCAGAGCTGGGTGCGCACGCCAACTCCGCGGCGCAGCTGGCCCACGAGTCCCTCGCGGCAGTCAAGGCCGTCCAGGACCAGCAGCTGTACGCGAGCGCCGCCCTGATCGACGCCACGGTACGGATCAAGCAGATCTCCTACCTCAGCAGCGAAGCGGCCCGCCACCTGGCCGAGGCGCAGGCCGTGGTCACCGCCGCATCCCTAACGAACCCCGAACACGCCGGCCCGCCCGACGGCGTCGACCGCCAGGTGCGGCTGGCGCAGGAGCTGACCGCACTCGCTCCGGAGGCAGCTGTCGAGTCCGCCACTGGGATCGCCCGGGAAACGCAACGGCGCCGGCCTGCCGCGGCAGGGGCATCCGACGGCCTGGCCGCCGCCGAACTCTCTGCTCTCCACGCAGCCGCCCGCGGCCACGTCGTGATGGCCCAGAGCCTGGGGCGGCAGTACGTCCACAGCCGCGACGGCCGCGTCCGGATCGGCACCCTGCGCTCCCTGGAAGGCAAGGGCCTGATCACGCGTGAGCCCGCCACCGCGCCACCGGCTTACGACAACGGCCCGGCCCAGGACCGCATCCGCCTCACCGCCGGCGGAGCGACCGCCGTCGCTGCCCTCCTCGCGGCTCCCCCCACGACCCCGGCGTCCGCCACCCCTGCCGTACCCCCAGTGCCCGCCACGTCGACACCGGCACGAGGCCGCTGACGGAGCCGCTTCCCCTCTTCCCGACCCGCCCATGAACGACGCCGCCCACGCCGCGGGCGGCACCACCCGCAAGGACTTGCCATCCCCACCACCGCCAAAACCTCCACCACACCGCACCAGTCGGCCACCAACACCGCGGCCACCGCCCTCCGCCCGGCCCTCCGCGCCCTTTCGCTTGGTGCCGGGGTCCAAAGCTCGGTCCTGTTGTGCCTGTCCGCCGACGGCACCCTCCCCAAGATCGATGTCGCGATCTTCGCGGACACCGGCTGGGAGCCGAAGAAGGTGTACGAGCACCTCGACCGCCTTGAACGCGAGATCGCCGCCCCGGCCGGAATTCCGATCCTTCGTGTGTCTTCGGGAAACATTCGCAACGACGCCCTTGACCCGAGCCACAGATTCGCTTCCATGCCGCTCTACATCCTAAACAAGGACGGAAAGCAAGGAATGACCCGGCGCCAATGCACCGGGGAATATAAGATAAAACCTATCAAAAAGAAGGTCCGAGAAATCCTCGGGTACCCCTATCCCGCCAGGGTGCCAAAGGGGGTGTTTGTCGAGCAGTGGGTCGGCATCAGTACGGATGAGTTCCATCGGGCCAAGGACTCCGGCGTCCAGTACATGCACAACATACACCCACTCCTGGATATAGATTGGTCAAGGGCTGACTGCCTCCGCTACTTGGAGCGGCTCGGACTGGCCGATACGCCCAAGTCGAGCTGCCTCGGTTGCCCATTTCACGGAAATGCGCAATGGCGCAGCATCAGGGACAGCTCTCCCAGCGAATGGGCTGACGTAGTCGAGTTCGATGCGGCCATCCGTCAGGGCAATGCCCGCGCGAACGCGAGCGGCAACCCGCTCCTCGGCCAGGCTTTTCTGCACCGGTCCCGGGTACCCCTTTCCGAGGCGCCGATCGACCATGTCACTGCAGCCGAATGGGCTGCCCTCCAGCAGGAGAACGACGCTCCTGATGCAGAGGCTCTCGAAGCCGGTGTCGTGGACGGCTGCTCGCCGTGGGCCTGCCGGGGCGAGCAGCCCGAACCGGTCAGGGACGACTTCGGGCTGGCCGTATGAGAGACCTCATCGTGGACCTCTTCGCCGGTCCGGGCGGTTGGGGGCACGCCCTGCACGTGCTGGGTGTGCGCGACGTCGGCCTGGAGTGGGACGAATGGGCCTGCAAGACTCGCGCCGCAGCCGGGCAGACCACGATCCGTACCGACGTCACGCTCTACCCGGTCCGGCCCTTCGTGGGGCGGACCCGCGGGCTGATAGCGAGCCCGCCCTGCCAGGCATGGAGCATGGCAGGCAAACGTCTCGGGCTTGTCGACCAGCCCCTTGTCCACCAGGCCGTTGCCGACCTCGCGGTCGGCCGCGACACCCGGCCCCAGCTGCTTGCCGCCTGCCAGGACCCGCGGTCGCTACTGGCCGCCGAGCCGATGCGATACCTCCATGCCCTCCACACCGTGGGCGAGCCGGAATGGGTGCTGATGGAGGAGGTGCCCAACGTCGCACCGCTGTGGAAGCAGTACGCCGCCGTGCTGCGCACCTGGGGGTTCTCCACCTGGAGCGGCATCCTGAACGCGGCCGACTACGGCGTACCGCAGACCAGGAGGAGGGCGATCCTGATCGCCTCCCGCACCCGTCGGGCCGCCCCGCCCGGACCCACGCACGCCAAGCTCGGCGAGCAGGAATCCCTCTTCGGGCCCGGCCGCCAGCGATGGGTGTCCATGGCCGAAGCCCTGGGCTGGGGACGCACGGACGGGCCCGTGCCCACTGTGTGCGCCGGCGGCGGACCCGGGGGCGGGCCCGAACCCTTCCCGTCCGGCTCCCGTAAGACTCTGTCCGACGCCCGCGACCGCGGCGCCTGGCAAAGCCCCCTGCCCCGCAGGGAACCCTCCCGGAGCTCCAAGACCGGCTCGCCGTGCAGGTGCCGGGAAGGGGTCCGGCCATCGCCGCGCTGCACGGCTGGACCGGACTGGGTTCTGCGCAGCAACAGCCAGGCGAACGCGGCTATCCGCCCCGTGACCGAGCCGGCCGCCACCTTGTTCTTCGGTAATCGCGCCAACGAATGCATCTGGACCACCCGCTCCACAACGACCCTGGGCTCCGCGGCGGCGCCAGCAATCCGGATCACCGCCGAGGAAGCCGGGATCCTGCAATCCTTCCCGGCGGCCTATCCCTGGCAGGGCAACAAGGGCCAGCGCTTCTCCCAGATCGGCAACGCCGTCCCCCCGCTGCTCGCAGGGCACTTGATCGCTCCGCACGTGGAACGCATGCTCAACCGCGACGACTTCGTTCTGGCGACCTGATGGCCGACCACGCCCGCGCCGCAGCCGAGGAGGAGCCCCTCGGCGATCCGCCGCCATTGCCGGTGGTCCACTACGCCGAGCAGGCCCTGCTCGGCGCCCTGCTCCTGGTACCCGACCGCCTGAAGACCATCGGCCCGCTCGAGCCCGAGCACTTCGCCAGCGCCGCCCACAGCAGCCTGTTCGCGGCGATGCGCACGGTGTCCCCGCCCACGCCCGAGGTCCACCGCACCAGCCCGGTATGGCCCAACCAGCTCCTCGCCGCCGCCCAGACCCGCGCCCTGACAGCCGCCTACCTGCACATCCTCATCAGCAACTGCCCCACGGACGCCCATGCCCCGGCCTACGCCCAGATGGTCCGCTCCGGACATGCCCGCCGCCTCCTGCGCCGACACGCCGGGCTCCTCTCCCAGGCCGCCCGCGCCCCGGGGCCCGACCCGGCCGGAACGGTGCTGGCCTGCGCCGACCAGCTCGCCGTCTACCTCGACGAGCTGGCCACGGCCTTCCCCTCTCACCCCGGGTCGATGCCCCGAACCCCGGAGGCACCCGACCCGGCAGCCGAGGCGCCTGCGGAGTCGGAAGACGAGGAACGGATGCTGCTGGCCGCAGCGACCGCCCGCCCCGACGACCTGCCGCGGATGCGCTGGCTACACGAAAGCGACTTCACCGTCCCCGCGCACGCCGCCCTCTTCGCCTGCCTGACCGGACTCGCCCGCCGAGGTGCACCCGTGGACCCCATCACCCTGCTGTGGGAAGCCCAGCAACGCGGCCTGCTTCACACGGGGTTCGGCCCTGACGAGGTCCTCGACCTGGTCTCCCATCCCGCCGGGGCACCCGAGCACTGGGGCCAGAAGATCCTCCAGCGCGCCCTCCTCAGTCAGGCCGTCACGGTCGCCGCCCGGATCGCAACCCTGACGTCGGACGAGGCAACCTCCGTCCACCAGCTGGCCACCGGCAGCCGCCGGGCGCTCTCCGCACTGTCCTCCGTTCGGACCCGCTGGCACCACGCCACAAACGACCCTGGGGAGAAGCCCCCATCCCGCCCGTCAGCCGCCCCACGAACTCCGGTCGTACGAGCCGGCCCCGCCGCACGAACCCCAGCCCGGCCAGGCCGATGACCATTCCCGCCCCGACCGAAAGCTCCTCATGCCTCACGCCCCCGCCGACGCGCACATCCGCTTCACCCTCCACCCAGACCACCACCCGGCCGTCATCTCCACGACCTCCGGCTCCACGAGCGACGCCGCCCGCTCTCACCTGCACGACCTCGGCTTCCGCAGCATCGGACCGGACGCCATGGTCCTCGCCCGCATCGACCACGAGGAGCCGTACTACGCGAACACCGCAGCCAAGCAACTGAGTCGAAACGGCTTCACCGTCGAGATCGAGACGGCCCTCCAGGACGAGATCGACACGGAATGGACCTGGGGCAACTATCCCTTCCCGTGGTGCACCCGCGATGAAGTACGCGAGGTGAGCGCCGATGCCCAGCGCATCCACGACGACATCGCCGAAGGCCGCCTGATCATCCACCTGCACGCCAACGACGGGAACACCACCGTCGCCGTGGGCACGTACGCCAGCGGCGTCCACCGCCACGTCCACCTTCACGGAGAGAACCACGTCCGCCAAGTCGCCACGGCCTACGAGGACGAAACTGAGGCCGTGGCAGAGTTCCACAGGCTCTACACCGTCGCCGTCCGCCCGGGCCCCGCCCCGCTCACGGACCTCGAACAAAGCGTCCGCCGAGCCCTCCGCGGCGAGAGCACACCGCTGCCCAGGGTCCAGTTCACGGAAGCGCAGGCGGCCCCGCCGACGGTCGCCGGTCCCGGCGAACACGAGGAGTTCCTCAACGCCCTGTTCGAATCGAGCCAGCATTGGGCCAAGCACCGTACCTGGAGTGACGAGACGACCATCGCCTCGCACGAAAACCTCACCATCCGGGCCGAGTTAGACCACGAGGCCCGCCATCGCACCGACATCGCCTGGACGATCGCCGAGTACGACGGGCCCGTCGGCGAGAGGCTCTGGCGGGCGACCATCACTGCCGGCACCCCCGTCCGCCTCATCCACGCGATCACCGACCACCTCGACGCCCCGCTCCCGGTAGACGCAGCGGATCCCCACACTCCTCTGGAGGAGGCCGGCTGGTCCGTGGCAAGCCACCCGGCCCGCACGACGTGGCAAGCCCCAAACCGCAGCGTCACCTTCGAGCACCTGCCACACGCGGCCGACGACCGGTGGACCGCCTTCGGCGGCGACGCGAACCGACCCGCCTGGTCCATCCGCCTCTCTGCAGGCGCGCTCCACGACCTCCTCATCCAGCTCACCGCCGCAGCCGCCGAGTTGGCTTCTCCTCCACCTTTCGCAGCACGGCGGTCACCTCCCCTTCCCCGTCTTCCCCCGCCCCTTCCTCAGCCGCGGGCCCGGGTCCGCTGAGCCCGGCAACCACGGCACAGTGCAGGTGGCGCCCTACCGAGTCAGGACCGTCACGAGGACTGCCACGGTGAGAGTGGTTCGTAATGTGACGTCCGTTTTCCGACGAGGCTGGTCCGGGCTGTTGGTTCGTCTCCGGAGTTGATGGCTGCTGCTTCCTGGTGCAGCTGCCGACGGCGGCCTCGGTGAGGATGCTGCGAGATCGTTTATGGCTACGCGGCGGCGTAGCTCATCCGGAACAGCTCCTGAGCCCGTTCCACGTCGCGCACGGAGCGCAGTTGCACCTCCAGGTTGCCGGTGCCTTGATGGCCGAGCCCTGTCACATCCCGAGTGAACCCGGGGATCAGGTCGACCTTGGCCGGGCTGGCCTTGAGATAGACGAGCAGCCTGGCCTTCCGCGGCACCAAGCAGGCGAAGTTCTGGAGCCGCTGGTACGCAATATAGGTCTGATTCTCGACCTTGGTGATGCCCTCGCCTAGCCCAAGCAGGACCTCGTCAGCAGCCGCGGCCAGTTCAGCCGTCACCTTGTCCGGTCCGCTGGCACGCTGTTCGGAGGCCGGTCCTCGCCGGCGCCACGCCTTCGGTGACGCCTGGCCTCCGCCGCCCGACGCGATGGTCTCCAGGCCGAAATGATCGTCTCCGAAGATCCGATAGCGCACCAGATCGATCAAATGCCGTTGCTCGCGGACCGCATGGATGTCGTAGCGGGTGAAGTCGCCGGCCACACAGATCAGTCGCGGAGCGCTCCACAGCACCGCGGCAGCTGCCTCGCGTCCGAGCCGGTCGCGGACGAGGCGCCGGAACGCGTCCCGATGGTCCACCAGCCACGACATGTAGAAAAGGCCCTGGTTGATCACGCCTGGATCGGTCGCCCTCTTGTACTCCACGATCGCCGGCGCACCGTTCTCGTCCAAGCCCAGGGAGTCGATCCTGCCACCGTGCACCGGGCCGGTGCTGTACTCGCTCGCCAGGAAGCGCACCCCGAGCATGGCCTCCATGTGGGCCTCGACGAGACCCTGCACCTCCGCCTCTTCGTCGGCCAGTCTCGGCGCAACCTCCGTTACGCCGCCCTTCGTGCTGAACAGCTTCAGCCCCCGCCACCCCCTCCGTAGAACTGACTCAACACAGGAGAGGTCGCGACTATTTCCGGCTCAGGCAGGGAGCTCGTCGAATTTACGTTCCGACAACGGGGCGATCTTCGCAGCAAGGACGGCCAGAAACCCCGAGGGACCGCGGCAGTGCGGCCCCACCGAAGCAGCGAGCTACCAGGGACCAAGTCACGGCGCCCCCAGGAACCAGCAGCCAATTTCGAGTCTGCCAACTCCCAGCGCCTACCGACCCACAGCCTAGTCAGCGGGCGAAATATAGCCGCCCATTCCCGGTTTCCGAAACCGGGGATCGTCCGGATGATCGAATCTCCACCGCCAATGCCCGCTTGTCGAAAGGCACGCATCTAGTCCATCGCGCCACTCCCCCTGGCGAGCCATCGCGCCACAGCTCGATCCGCGCACTGCCCCTACGCCAACTAGAGGGAAAGTTGACTTAGTTATACATAGCGACCACCGTGACCCGCATTCCAAGCGCGGAGGGTGACTCAGAGCGCCCAGCCGCTCGCCGACCTCGTCGGAGAGGTTGTTCTCCGTGTGCGAATCCGGTGGTCTTTCGCTGGACTTTTCCCACGTTCCCCCTATGGTCGTCGTCCACCCCTACTCCGGACAGGGAGCGTGACCGACCTGCCTCTTGCACCGACTCGCCCAATCGGCACTGTGTGCCATCGCAAGGACCCCATGCCACTCCAGGAATCCACGAATAGTGGACGAAACGTTTCACCCACGCTCGTCACGGGCCAATGGCTCACGACCGACGAGCTCGCGGGCATCCTGAACATCGACCCCTCCACGCTCCGACGATGGCGCACAGCTCGCCCTCCACAAGGGCCGCCGTTTGTTCCGGTGTCCGATCGCGTCACCCTCTATAGCGCGATCGACATCGAGCACTGGCTGCGCAGACGCCGTGTCGATCCCGAACAGGCGGCCTGACATGGCGATAGCGACACCTCCTTCCGCCGTCGAGGCCGTGCCGGTTGGCGTCCGCCTCACCGCTGATGTCGAATACCGACCCAACCGGCCTTCGCCCTACCGAGCTCGGGTGCGCTGGTGGGACCCCGCGACAAAGTCCCGCAAGTCCATCTCCGAGGCCAAGGAGACCGAGGACGAAGCCCAGGAGTGGATCTCGGCCCTGGTCGATGCCGCCCAGGCCGGCATCAACCCGTCGCTTGCCACCATGCCGTTGGCCGACTACGGCACCGCGAACATGGACCTCGCGCTTCGAGGGCTGGAACTCAAGACGCTCGACCCCTATATGGCCGGTTGGCGTCTGCGCGTAGTGCCCTCCCTCGGGCACCTACCGGTCCGGATGATCACCAACGGTGCAGTGGACCGCACCGTCTACCGATGGATCGCTGACGAATACAGCCGCTCCACCGTGAAGAACACCATCGCCGTCCTCGTTCGCGTCATGGAGCAGGCCGTTCGAGACGGGCTCATCAAGGTCAACCCCGCCCGGGTCAGCGGCTGGCAGCGCCAGTACCAGCAAGTCGAGGACGAGCTGAACGACCCGCGTGCGCTCGCCCTGCCCGACTGGGAGACCCTACAGGCCCTCGCCAAGGCCCTGGTCGCTCGCTCATACGGCCAGTACCAGGGCTGGGGCGACGTGGTCACTTTCGCCGCATCCACGGCAGCCCGTATCGGTGAGGTCTCCGGAGTCCGCGTCAAGGACATCGACACCGACAACTGGATCTGGACCGTACGACGGCAGACCACCCCCGCCCGAGGCGGGCTCGTCGACAAGGCCACCAAGGGAAAGCGCGCCCGCAAGGTGCCCCTCATCGAAGAGGTACGGCCGATGGTGGCCCAACGCCTGCTCGCCGCTGGCAACAGCCCCGACGCCCGGATCTTCTTCGGCCCCCGCGGCGGACGCATCTCCACCGCCGTCCTGCGCGACGCCACTCACTGGGACAACGTCGTCACCGAGCTCGGCTTCGAGCACCTTCGACGACACGACCTGCGCCACACCGGGCTGACCTGGTTCGCCGACGCAGGCGTCCCCCTGCATGTCCTGCGCAAGATCGCTGGACACGGCTCGCTGACCACCACTCAGCGCTACCTGCACCCCGACGCCGGCCAGATCACCGCAGCTGGTGCCGCGCTGTCTGCGCACCTCATGGTGCTCCGTGCACCTCGTTCGCTGCCAGTCACGGCCGTTATCGCCGTCTGACCCGCACTGACCGCGTTGGTCCCCAACTGGTCCCCAAAAACGATCAAGAGGCCGTTTTGGATTGCTCCAAAACGGCCTCTGACCTGCGACTCTTTCGAGTCGGGACGACAGGATTTGAACCTGCGACCCCTTGACCCCCAGTCAAGTGCGCTACCAAGCTGCGCCACGTCCCGATGCCTGCTGACCTGGGATTTCCCCCGCGTCGGCGTGCAGAAGGAACATTACCCCACGCAGAGGGGTGCCCTGACATCTGTGACCGGCCGGGCGAGGATGGGGATGTGAACGGGACGGACGGGCGGGATCGGGACGAGACGGGGCGGGCGCGCAGTGCGCGGCCGCGGGACGGGCTGGGGCGGCCGCTGCCGTACGGGCAGACCGGCGTCGGGCGGCAGCCCGAGGGGGTGGTGCGGGAGCCGGCGGAGACGGTTCGCGAGGCGCAGCGGCTACTGGACGCGGGTATGCCCTTCCACGCGCACGAGGTCTTCGAGGACGCGTGGAAGTCGCGGCCGGAGGCGGAGGCCGGGTTGTGGCGGGGGCTGGCGCAGCTGGCCGTCGGGCTGACCCATGCGGCGCGCGGCAATGCGGTCGGCGGGGCCCGGCTGTTGCTGCGCGGAGCGCAGGTGCTGGCCGGCCTGGAGCCCGTACCGCCCGCGCCCGGGGCCGACGTGCCCGGGATCGACGTGCCGGGGTTGGTGGAGTGGGCGCGGGAGCTGGCCGGGCGGGTTTCGGCCGCCTCGGAACCGGTGGACGCGGCGGCCGAGGCGCCGCGGCTGGTGCTGTGACCGGCAAGGTTTGCCGGTCACAGCACTAGCCGGCGGGCTGGAGCAGGTCCCAGCGGTTGCCGTACAGGTCTTCGAAGACGGCCACCGATCCGTACGCCTCGTGGCGCGGCTCCTCCAGGAAGTGCACGCCGGCGCGGGTCATCCGGGCGTGGTCGGTGGCGAAGTCGGCGGTGTACAGGAAGAACCCGACGCGCCCGCCGGTCTGGTCGCCGACCCGGGCGCGCTGCGCGTCGTTCTTGGCGCGGGCGAGCAGGAGGGCCGACTCCGTGGCGCCGGGCGGGCGCACGACGACCCAGCGGGAGCCGTCCGGGCGCGCGGTGTCCTCGACGAGGTCGAAGCCGAGGGCCCGGGTGTAGAAGTCGATGGCCTCGTCGTAGTCGGTGACGACGAGGGCGGTCAGTGCGATGTGCGTGGGCATGGGGTCATTGTCACCGCAGGGACGGGGCATTCGTCCGATCCCGGTGCCGAGCCCGCCTCCGATCCCGGTGCGGGGCCGCCGGAGGGGCGTGCACGGTCACGGCACGGAGACCGTCCCGGACGGCGCGGTCTGCGGGGACCTGGCGGCCGGGGGCGGGAGGGCATGGGGCAGACTCGGCCGGGTGAGAAAGTTCTATGTCATCGGCATCGGCGCGGGCGACCCCGACCACCTGACCCTTCAGGCGGTCCGGGCGATCGGGGCCACGGACGCGTTCCTGATCCTGGAGAAGGGTGAGGAGAAGGCGGACCTCACCGGCCTGCGGCGCGCGATGCTGGCGGCGCACGCCCGGCCCGGTCACCGGCTGGTCGAGGGCCGCGACCCGGACCGCGACCGCACGCCGGCCGACTACGCGCCGACGGTCGACGGCTGGCGCAGCGCCCGGGCGGAGATCTTCGAGCGGTTCATCGCCGAGGACCTCGCCGAGGACGGCACGGGCGCGTTCCTGGTGTGGGGCGACCCGTCGCTGTACGACTCGACGCTCGCCATCCTGGAAGAGGTCACCGAGCGCGGCCGGGTGCCGTTCGTGTACGAGGTGGTCCCGGGCATCAGCAGCGTGTCGGCGCTGCTGGCGAAGCACCGCACGAACCTCAACCGGGTCGGGCGTCCCGTCCAGATCACCACCGGCCGCCGGCTGGCCGAGGGCTGGCCGCAGGACGCCGACGACGTGGTGGTGATGCTGGACGCCCGGCACGCCTTCACCCGCCACCTCGACCAGGACCTCACCATCTACTGGGGCGCCTACGTGGGCACTCCGGACGAGATCCTGGTCTCGGGCAAGCTCGCGGAGGTCGCGGGGCGCATCGAGGAACTGCGCACCGAGGCCCGTGCCCGCAAGGGCTGGATCATGGACACGTACCTGCTGCGCCGCAACTGAGCCGGTCCGGCCCGGCCGGACCGGACCCCACCGGGCCGGACCGGCCGGGACCTGACCTGGCCGGACCTGGCCGGACCTGGCCGGACCGCCGCGGGCCGGCGGATGCCGTGGACGGCCCGCCGCCCCGCCGCCCGGCGGCTCAGCGGCCGTCGAGCAGCCGGGCGACTCCGGTGGCCAGGGCCTCGTACTCCTCGGGCCGGTTGTAGATCTGGCCGCAGACGCGCAGGCCGCCGCCGCCCGGCCGGCCGAAGGTGTTGACGCGGGCGCGCAGCCGGTCGAAGACCTCGACGCGCAGGGCGCGGGCCGCGTCCTGCGTTTCGGCGACGCCCGGCGGCAGCCGCAGCGTGCGCATGGCGACGCCTTCGCTGTACGGGAGCGGCGTGAGCCCGGCCGTCTCGGCGAGCAGCGAACTGCCGTACGCGGCCAGCGCGGTGTTGTGGGCGCGCACCTTGTCGGCGCCGAGCCGGTTCAGGACGTCGAGGCCTTCGGGGGCGGCCAGCCAGCCGGTGTAGTCGGCGGTGGCCCGGTTCTCGATGCTGCGCGGGAACCCGTGGTGGTCCTCCCACGAGGGGACGAGGGCGCGGACGGAGCCGCGGTGGCGTTCGGCGACGGCGAGGATCGCGCTGCCCGCGGGCCCGTAGCCCCATTTGTGCAGGTTCCCGAACCAGAAGTCCGCGCCGCCGGCCAGCGGGTCCGCCAGCATGCCGAGGGCGTGCGCGCCGTCGACGATGGTGGTGACGCCGCGCTCGGCGAGGGCGGCGAGCAGCCGGGGGCCCGCGACGATGCGGGCGGTGGGCGAGGTGATGTGGTCGAGCACGGCCACCTTGGTGCGGGGCGTCAGCGCGGCCAGGACCGCCTCGCAGACCGCGTCCTCGTCGGGGAGGGCGGGGTCGAGCGTGACGGTCCGCAGCGGGGCGAGCAGGGCCGCGGACGCGCTGACGGTGGGGTAGCCGTGGTCGGTGACGAGGATCTCGTCCCCCTCGGCGAGCCGGAGCGCGGCGAAGGCGATGTTGGCGGCCTCGGTGGCGTTGGAGACGAAGGCGATGCCGTCGGGCTCGGCCCCGAGGTGCGTGGCGATCCGGCGGCGGGCGGCCTCGATGCGGTCGGGTGCGGCGAGGAAGAACGCGTCCGGATCGGCCTCCAGCTCGGCCCGCAGTCCCACCTGCACGTCCCGCACCGGTATCGGCACGGCGCCGAACGAGCCGTGGTTGAGGTGCGCGACACCGGGGTCGAGCCGGAACAGTCCGGGGCCCTCGGGAAAGACGGACGGGGGGACGGGTGCGGGAATCGTCTGGCTCACGGCAGGCGCCTCCAGGGTGTGCGGCGGGGTACGGGTGCCCCGGTCCCGGCAGCCGGGTCGGCCGCGCGGGGCCCGGGTCCGGGCACCGATGGGTGTCCCTGTGATCATGCCGCTCCGGCGCCGTCACCGGAACCCGTCCCCGGCACGAGCCACCGGCGCGGGAGCGGGTCCCCGGCGCGGGAGCAAGTCCCCGTACCCGGAAAGACCACCCCGCCGAAGCGGGCCCCCCGGCGCCGCGGCCGCGTTCCGTCCGCCGCCGGCGCCGCGCCCGTTCCCCGCGCTCAGCGCCTCCCGCTGGTGTGCCCGTAGTACTGGAGGTCCTGGACTTCGACCACGCGCTGGACCGGGTAGCCGGACAGGACTTCGGCGGCGGTGCGGCCGCCGCGGAGCGCCGTGGCCGAGCTGAAGCCCTGGCGCAGCGGGACCAGCTCGGAGTGGACTCCGGCCGGGGCCCGGTGGGTGGCGCGCGTCCGGCCCGTCTCGGTGCGGACGTCCGCCGGGGCGGTCAGGAAGCTGAGGACCTCCACCCGGTCCCGGGGCGCGGCCGAGCCGCGGCGCAGCGACATCACCAGGGACTGCCTTCCGGTGGGGTCGGTGCCGGTGAACTGGACCCGGGAGCTCAGGTAGAGCGTGTCCCGCACGATCTCCGGCCAGCTGCCGGTCTTGAAGCGGGTGAGGTAGTACGAGGTGAGGTCGAGGTAGGCGTGCCCGTTGTGCAGCGAGGGCGCGAACTGGCTGCCTTCGGAGTAGTCGTTCCAGGTGGTCAGCTGCACCCAGTCGGCGCCGTCGTCGATGGCGTGGTTCCAGGTGGACCGCAGGGTGGCGGTGTTGCCGGCCTCGTCGTAGATCCCCTGGTTGGGGCGGGCGTCCTGGACCGACACCGGCTGCATCCACACCTTGCCCATGCCGTGGGCGCGCCGTACGTCGCGGGTGGCGCTCTCCTGGCCGACGTAGCTGCGGCTGCCCCACTCGGAGAAGCCGTAGCTGATCGGGGCGAACTCCCCCGAGTGCGCGCCGAAGTCGAGGAACAGCGGCACGAACGCGGTGCGGATGCCGTGCCGTTGCCGCAGGTTGTCCATGACCTGCGACCACCACGCCGGGCTCTTCGCCTCGGCCTTGAACGGGGAGACGACCAGCCGCCCGTCGCCCAGCCGGTGCGCGGCCGGTGAACCGGCGAGTTTGGCGAGGGAGTTGGCGAGGCCGGCCGGATCGGTGTTGAGGGAGGTCATGTCCGGCATCAGCATGATCTTGAAGGCGGGGTCCACGGCGCGGGCCGCGTCCAGCAGCATCACGGACCGCTCCCAGTTCTTCCCGGAGAGCGACAGCAGGTCGAGCGTGAAGCCGTCGAGCCCGGCGTCGCGCGCGGTGCGGACCTCCTGCTTGAGGTTGGCCAGCTCCCAGTTGCCGGTCTTCGGGGCCACCGGAAGCGGCCGGTCGCGCAGCAGCCCGCCGTACTTCTCGTGCTTTCCGCTCTCACCGGCCGGGTTGAGGTAGTTGCGCGTGTAGTAGTCGCGCTCCGGGCGGGCGTTGTCGAGGGAGAGCGGGTACGGGGTGAAGTAGTGCGCGAACACCAGCTTGCCGCTCTTGCGCAGCCGCGCGGGCGAGGGCATGTCGAAGGGGAGCGCCGCGCTGGGCCGCCAGGTGCCCTTGGGCGTGGTGCGCGGCGGCACGAGGGGGCGCACCGTGCGCGGCGAGGCGCTCGGGGAGGGCCGGGGCGCCGGGGTGGCCGAGGCGTCGCCGTCCCGCCCGTCGCCGCGGCCGTCCACCGGCCCGGCGGACCAGGCCTTGCCGATCTGCGGGGCGGCGGGCCGCTCGGCGCGCGCGCCGACGGTGAAGGGGTCCCAGGCGATGCCCGTGGCCGCGAACGCGCCGACGACAAGGAAGCCGGCTATGAGGAACGCCAGCAGCGATCTCCTGCCGCCGCGGCCTTTGCGCCGGTGCGTCAACGGCCGTCGCCGGCCATGTCGTTTCACCGGATCCGCGCTCATCGTCCCTCCAGGGGCTTGCCTGTGAATATGCCTGCGCCGCAGGCATCTCAGCAGTAGAGCGGATTCGCGGCCCGCGGACAACCGTTCTCCTGTGGGTCGCGCTCCGGCACGTACGTCACAGTGACCACGCCGACTACGCCGCCGCGCCGCCCCGCGGCCACCGGCGCGCCGCCCGCCGGCCACCGCCCCGCCGCGCGCGGGCGCCGCGCGCACCACCCGCGCAGACCCGCCGCACGGCGCCGTCCGCGGCTACGTTTGCAGCTACGTTTGCGGGTACGAGAGGCAACATACGACCAGACGCGAGGGAGGCTCATCACCATGCCCGCCGAATTCCGGTTCCATCCGCTGAAGGCCGGCGCCGCGGCCCGCCAGGCGACCGTGACCTGGCAGGGCGCGCTCGCCCGTGTCGACCGTGAGCTGTTCGACGCGGTCGCCCGGCGGCACTGGCCCGGCGCGGACCGCGTCCTGCCGCGGCTGGGCCGGGCCGCGGACCACGGCGTGCTGTGGGCGGGCCTGGCCGCCGCGCTGGCCGTGGGCGGCTCGGCGCGTACCCGCCGGGCGGCGGGCGCGGGCCTCGCCTCACTGGCGCTGGCCTCCGCGACCGTCAACACCGTCGGCAAGTGGTCCGTACGCCGGCCCCGGCCCGTCATCGACGCCGTGCCGCCGATCCGGCAGCTCCGGCGCGCGCCCCTGACCACGTCGTTCCCGTCCGGGCACGCCGCCTCGGCCTTCGCGTTCGCGGCGGGTGTCGCCTCGCTCGCCCCGGCCTGGGGCGTGCTGCTCGGTCCGGTGGCCGCGTCGGTGGCGTTCTCCCGCGTCTACACCGGGGTCCACTACCCGGCCGACGTGGCGGCCGGCGCGGCCCTCGGGGTGACCGCCGGGCTCGTCGTGCGCCCCCTGAACGCGGCCGCGGCGACGGCGGCCGCCGCCCGGATCCGGACCGTGCCGGGCGGCCCGGCCCAGGCGGACGGGGCGCCGGCGCTGCCCGACGGCGCCGGGCTGGTGCTCGTCGCGAACTCGCAGTCGGGTACGGCGAACACGGCCGGCGACGTGCTGGCCGGGCTGCCCCGGGCAGAACTCGTCACGTGCACGGGCCCGGAACTCACCGACACGCTGGCCTCCGCGGCCGCGCGCTGCACGGTGCTCGGCGTGTGCGGCGGCGACGGCACGGTCAACGCGGCGGCCACGGCCGCCCTGCGCGCGGGCGTACCCCTGGCCGTCTTCCCCGGCGGCACCCTCAACCACTTCGCCCAGGACCTCGGCATCCTGGACGCGATGGACACCGTCCGCGCCCTCACCGCGGGCGAAGCGGTCCGCGTCGGAGTGGGCCGCTTCACCCCCGGCCCCGAACCGGTGCGCCCGCCGGGCCCGGACGGGGGGCCCGAGGGCGGGCCGGGCGACGGGCCCGGGCGTGCGTCGGAGCCCGGCTACTTCCTCAACACGTTCAGCATCGGCGTGTATCCGGAGCTGCTCGGGCACCGGCTGCGGTGGGCGCCGCGGATCGGCGGGGGGCCGGCCGCGCTGCTGGCGGCCTGGCGGGTGCTGCGCACCGAGCGGCCGGTGCGGCTCCGGCTGGCCGGGCGGCCGCGCCCGGTGTGGCTGCTGTTCGCGGGCAACGGCACGTACCACGGGACCGGACCGACGCCCAAGCGCCGACTGGGCCTGGGCGAGGAACTGCTGGACGTACGGGTCGTCCGCGGCGGCGGCCGCCCGGGACCACGGCTGTTCGCCGCAGCCATGGCGGGCCCGCTGACCCGCTCCCCCGTCCACCTGGCCACCCGGGTGCGCTCCCTGCGCATCTCGGACGTCCCGCCGGGCACCCCCCTCGCGTACGACGGCGAGTACGCGACCGCCCCCACGGAATTCCGCCTGGACAAACTGCCGGAAGCCCTACTCGTCTACCGCCCGGCCACGACCCCGTAGCACCCGAGACAACCACCGGCCCGCAGCCCACCCCAGCCCCGCCGGCGTTTGAGACGCGGGGTCCCGGGCGAAACCCACCCCAGCCCCGCCGGCGTTTGAGGCGCGGGGTCCGGGGCGGAGCCCCGAGGGCTGTGACGCCCGTGGCCGTCAAGTCGCCGCGCCGGCACCCGCGCTGGGCTGGACCGTCCCCACGGTGACACCGTCACCCAACGCGGCCCGCAGCCACTCATGCGCGTCACCCATGTTCGGCTCGGCCGCCCCGGCGGATCCGCCCGACACCTCCCCCACAAGCCGCCAGTAACGGTCGAGAAAGGGATCCGCGGCCCCCGCGAGCACCACGCCGAGCTCCCGGCGGAACGCCCCCGTGTCCCGCACCCCACGCGCCCCCGCATACGCACCCACGAACGCGTCGAGCGCCTCACCCCCCTGCGGCACCCGCCGCGCCCGCACCGCGTCGGCGGCCAGCGCGTACGCCTCGCCGAGCCCGCTGTAGAGCACGTCCGGCCGCCCGGCCCCGTCGCTCCGGCGGGCGGTGGGCCGGCAGGCATCCACGTGCGGGAGGACCTCGGCGACGAGGGCGTGCAGCCGGGCAAAGGCCAGCACCTGGGCGGGAGTCGGGTCCGCCGGCGGCTGCGGGACGGCCGCCTCGACGATGGCGGAGCGCAACCCGGCCGACAGCCGCGGCGGCAGCAGCCCCCGCCAGAACGCGGCCATCGGGGCCGTGCTGGGCGGCGCGGACACGGCGCCGATCAGCCGCAGCCGGTCGGCCCGTTCCGCTGCGGGGCAGTCCTGGACGAGCTGGAGGGCGGCCTCGCGCCAGCGCAAGGCGGCCATCTGGGAGCCGAGTTCGCGCAGCCGGTCCGCGATGACGTCCTCCAGCACGCCGTCGCGCAGGTCCTCGCGTTCCAGTACCCGGCCCACGTCGGGGACCGGCAGGTCCAGGGCGCGCAGCGAGCGGATCAGGCGGAGCCGGTCGAGGGCCTCCGGGCCGTAACGGCGGTGGCCGCCGCCGCTGCGGCCGGCTTCGGGCAGCAGGCCGCCGTCCGAGTAGAAGCGCACCGTCTTGACGGTAACGCCCGCGCGCTCGGCGAGCTCGCCGATGCTCCAGGTGTCGTCGGGTGACACGGTTTGAACCTCCCTCAGGGGGAGTTCCTACCGTACCGGCGGACGCGGACGGCGAAACGGGCCGGCCGGGCGTCCGTACCGAGGGATGCGAGGAGGCAGTCATGACGACGTTCGTGCTGGTGTCGGGCGGGTTCACGGGGGGCTGGGCGTGGCGGGAGGTGGCGGCGCGGCTGCGGCGGGACGGGGCCGAGGTGTACCCGGTGACGCTGACCGGCATGGGCGACCGCCGTCACCTGGCGGGCCCGGACACGGATCTGGACACGCACGTCGATGACGTGGTCCAGGTGATCGACCACATCGACCACGCCGACGGCCGGGAGGTGGTGCTCGTCGGGCACTGCTACGGGATCTTCCCGGTGCTGGGCGCCGCCGACCGGCGGCCGGAGCGGATCTCCCGGGTGGTGTACGTGGACGCGCCGATGCCGCGGGACGGCGACTCGGTCCTGAGCACCCTGCCGGACCCGGCGGTGTCGGCGATGGTGCGGGAGCGGGCGGCGCAGAGCCCGGACGGGCGGTCGGTGCCGGCGCCCGCGGCGGGCGAGCGGGAGATCTGGGGGAACGTGACCGGTGTCCCGGAGGAGGGCCTGGCCCGGATGGTGCGGCTGGCGGCGCCGCAGCCACTGGGTACGTACGCCTCGCCGCTGCGGCTGACGGGGGCGGCGGCCGCGCTGCCGTCGACCGGGGTGTTCTGCACGGCCGCCGGGTTCGGCATCGGGATGGCGCAGGCGGCGCTGGATTCGGGTGATCCCCGGTTCCGGGTGCTGGCCGATCCCGCGGTGAGCTTCTTCGAACTCGGCACCGGGCACTGGCCGATGTTCTCCGCGCCGGAGGAACTGGCGGACGTGCTGGTGCGTGCGGCGGCGGGCGAGGGCGTACGCCTCACGCCGACCGCCTGACCGGCTACGGGCGCGCCTCGGCTCCGCCGGCCGACCCGTGCCACCCGTTACCTCGCCGGGGCACCTTCAGCCTCGCCGACACCCTGGAGCGTCTTCAGCCTCCCCGGCTGCCCGAGGGGCAACTCCCAGCCTCGCCGGCGTTTGAGGGGCAACCTCCAGCCTCCCCGGCTGCCCGAGGGACAACTTCCAGCCTCGCCGGCGTTTGAGGCGCAACCTCCAGCCTCCCCGGCTGCCCGAGGGACAACCTCCAGCCTCGCCGGCGTTTGAGGCGCGGGTCCGGGCGGAGCCCGGTGCCCGGCGGAGCCGGGTTGTCCTTGGGGCTCCGCCCCAAACCCCGCGCCTCAAACGCCGGCGAGGCTGGATGTTGCGCCCCGGCACCGGCAAGCCTGGGGTGTTGCGCCCCCGGCACCGGCAAGGCTGGGGTGTTGCGCCGCAGGGCACCGGCAAAACTGGAGTGTTGCGCCCCAGGGCATTGGCGAGGCCGGGGTGGGCCCCGCTCAGGCCCGCCTCAAACGCCGGCGAGGCTGGAGGTTGCACCCCGGCACCGGCAAGGCTGTCGGCGGGGTCAGCGGCGTAGGGCTGTGGCGAGTTGGGCTCGGGAGCGGACGTCGAGTTTCTGGTAGATGCGGGTCAGCCGCGCTTCGACCGTCTTGACGCTGAGGAACAGCTTGTCCGCGGCCTCCTGATTGCTGGCGCCCTGGCTGACGAGCAGGGCGAGCCGCGTCTCGGCCTCGGTGAGGGTCGCGGCCCCCGGATGGCCGGGCCCGGCCGGAGCCTCCCGGGCGAGTTCGGCCCACGGCTTCGCGCCCGCCTGGGCGAAGACGTCGGCCGCGGCCAACAACGCCGCACGGGCCGGCGCGCGCCGCCGCCGGCGCCGTTCCACCCGGGCCAGCGCGAGCAGCGTACGGCCGCGTTCCAGCGGCAGGTCGAGGCGCCCGAACCGGTCGGCGGTGGCCTCCAGCAGGGCGACCGCGGCGGCCGGTTCCCCGCAGGCGGACAGCCACAGCCCGCGGGCCCGGTCGAGGGCGGCGAGCACCGAGGTCCGGCCGAGGTCGGCGGCGACCGCGCGGACCTCGTCGAGGAGTCCGGCGGCCACTTCCGGTTCGTCGGCGGCGACCAGCGCCTCGGCCAGTTCGCCGTGCCAGCGCAGGATGGAGGGGTCGACCACCTGTTGGGCGGCTTCCAGCTCGGCGACGCGGCGCAGGGTGGCGACCGCCTTGGCGGTCTCCCCCATCGCCAGCTCGACCAGGCCCAGGGCGTACAGGCTGCGCGAGAGGAACACCTGGTCGCGTTCCTCTTCGGAGGCCTGGATGCCCCGGCGGGCGTACGCGGCGGCGCGGGCGAAGCTGCCGCCGGTGGCCTCGGCCATGGCCGCGACGTACCAGGCCGGTCCGGGTGACAGGCCCGCGGCGATGGTCAGTTCGAGGGCGCGCCGGGCGTGTCCGGCGCCGGCGGCGCACCGGCCGCGGCGCAGTTCCACTTCGGTGAAGCTGCGCAGCACCTCGAAGACGTCCTCGGCGGAGCCGGAGCGTTCGACCGCGGGCAGCAGGACGAGGAGCTGGGCGCGGGCGTCGGCGAGCCGGTCGTCGAACAGGGCGTGCCGTACGGCGAGGAACTGCGGGGCGTTGCGCATGACGAGGGGCACGTCGGGCGCGGGCAGGGCGAGGGCCTCGGCGAGGATGTCCTCGGCTGCCGGGTCCCCGAGGATCCGGCCCATCCGGGCCCGTACGGTCAGGGCCATCGCCTGGGCGCCGGGGTCGCCGCCGGCGGCGGCCAGCCGGCCCGCGTGCGCGGCGGCGGCGCAGGAGCCGACCGGGTCGCCGTCGCTGAGGTTGAGCTTCCAGGCCAGGCGCAGCTGGACGGCGGCGAGCAGCGCCGGGTCGTCTGCGGCGTCGTCCATGGCGTGGGCGAAGGTCTCGTCGAGGTCGGCGAGGGCCTGTCCGGCGGCGTCGATGACGGCGAGGCGGGCGCGTACCCGGTCGGTGGGCGTGGAGTCGCGGGCCAGGACGGCGAGGGTGGCGCGGCGGGCGAGGTCGGCGCGGCCTGCGCAGCCGGCGTCCTCGGCGGCGCCGACGAGCCGGGCGAGGGCGGCGGCGGGGCGGGCGAGGGGGGTGCGTTCGGCGGCGAGCAGGCCGAGTTCCGCGGCGAGGGCGCGGTTGCCGCGGCGCCGGCAGTCGGCGGCGGCCCGGGCGACCTCTTCGGCGAGGGGTTCGTCGGGGGTGTCCACGGCGAGGGCGCGGTGGCGGACCGCTTCGACGGGGTCGTCGACGGCTCCGGCGAGCGCGGCGTGTCCGGCGGCGCGGTCGGGCCAGCCGGCGTCGGCGGCCAGGGCGGTGGGCAGGGCGCCGGCGGTGAATTGCACCGCGCCGTCCTCGCCGACGGTGACGAGTCCGGCCCGTTCGGCCTCGGCGAGTTCGGTTTCGGCGTCGGGGCGGCCGGCCCGGCGGAGCAGGGCGGTGGTGGGGCGGGCGGCGAGCGCGGCGAGCAGCAGCGTGGGGTGGGTGCGGGCGGGTGCCTCGGCGAGCAGTCGACGGGCGACCTCGCGGGCCTGTCCGGAGATGGGCAGGGTGTCGGCGTGGTGGACGCCTTCGCGGGCTTCGGCGAGCGAGCGGCCCAGGGCCAGGGCCAGGCGGGGGTTGCCGCCGCTGGCCTGGTGGATCCGGCCGGCGAGGCGGGCGGGCAGCCCGTGCCGTACGAGGAGTTCGGCGAGGTCGTCGGCGCCGAGCGGGGGCACCCGCAGGCCGGGGGTGCCGGGGCCGCAGAGGGATTCGGCGACGGGGGCGCCGCCCTGGACGCATTCGGCGACGAGTACCCGGACCCGCGGCGGGGTCAGGCGCAGGGCGAAGCGCAGCAGGTCGGTGGTCTCGGCGTCGAGCCATTGGGCGTTGTCGACGACGAGCAGGACGGGGTCGGCGGCGGCGAGGGTCCGCAGGACCGCGACGACGGCGAGGCGCAGGGCGACGTGGTCGCGGCCGGCGCGCGGCGCGTCGGTTTCGCGGCGCAGCCAGGCGATGGCGGTGCGCTGGGGTCCGGCCAGGCGTTCCAGCGCGTCCCCGGGTACGGAGGCGAGCAGGGCGGCGGCGGACGCCTCGGGTATCCAGCGGTCGGCGGCCTCCGGGGCGAGCCGCAGGACGCACTCGCCGCGGGCCGCGGCGGCGTCGGCCAGCTCCGCGGCCACGGTGGTCTTGCCGGCCCCCGCGGGGCCGGTGAGGATCGCGCGGCCGTGCGTGGTCAGCGCACGGCCGACGGCCTCGATGAGCTCGGCTCGCCCGACGCTCGTGTCAGCGTTCCCCGTCGCCGCCACGCACGGCCACCCGCCTCTCGCAGTCCTGTGCCTGTCCTGTGAGCGCTGAGGATACGAGGTCGGCCGCGTGGCGGGCCCGGATTGTGACGCAGAAATCAGCCGGCGGGCCGGAAACACCGCGGGACCTGCCGGTATGGGATGTACCGGCAGGTCCCGCGGGCTGTGTTGGTCCGTACTAACCGCGGGTCAGGCGGTCGGTGCGGGAGGGGTCCGGGCGGCTCAGAAGCCCAGGCTCCAGGAGTTGATGTAGCCGGTGTCAGCGGCGGCGACGTCCTGGACGCGCAGCTGCCAGGTGCCGTTGGCGGGCAGGGCCGAGGCGTCGACGGTGTAAGTGGTGATCACGTTGTCGGCGCTGTCGCTGGAGGAGTTCTGCAGGCGCTTGACGGTGCCGTTCGGGGCGACCAGGTCGATGACGAGGTCACCGCGGTAGGAGTGGCGGATGTCCACGTTCACCTTGAGGGCGGCCGGGGCGTTGCCGGTGCGGCCGGTGACGGCGATCGAGGAGGAGACGGCGCCGCCGTTGTCCGGGATGGCCACGTCGGTGGTGTTCTCGAAGGTGGGGGTGACCGGGCCGGAGGTCACGGCCGCGACGGCCGCGGTCGCGTCGGCGAGGCCGGTGCCGCAGCCGCCGGTGCAGGTGCCGGCCAGCGGGCGGGTGGTGGTCTTGATGGTCGACTCGACCTGCGCCGGGGTCAGCGAGGGCTTGGCGGCGACGAGCAGGGCGGCGAGGCCGGCGACGTGCGGGGCGGCCATGCTGGTGCCCTGGTACGGCTTGTAGATCTCGGCCGACGGCGTGGTGGTGCCGCTGTTGATCGTGGAGAGGATGCCGTTCTCCGGGGTGGTGACGGTGCCGGGCGTGTCGGTGGCGCGGCGGGTCTCACCGCCCGGCGCGGCGACGTCGATGATCGAGCCGTAGTTGGAGTAGAAGGAGCGGTCGCCGGAGCGGCTGCTGGCGGCCACGTTGATCACGTTGTTGCAGCTGGCCGGCGAGAAGCCGCTGGCGTCGGCGTTGCTGTTGCCCGCGGCGACGACCACGGTGGTGCCGCGGTTCACGGCGGCGGTGATCGCGTTCTGGTAGCTGGTGCCGCAGGCGCCGGAGCCGCCGAGGCTCATGTTGATGACCTTGGCGGGGGTGGCGTTGGCCGGGACGCCGGGGACGGAGCCGCCCGACGCCCAGGTGATCGCGTCGACGATGTCCGAGGTGGCGCCGCCGCACTTGCCGAGCACGCGCACCGGCTGGATCTTGGCGTCGTACGCGATGCCCGCGACGCCCTTGGCGTTGTTGGTGGCCGCGCCGATGGTGCCCGCCACGTGGGTGCCGTGCCAGGAGGAGTCGCTGGCCTTGGAACCGGTGCCGCACTCGCCGGCGGCGCTCCAGTCGCCCTGGTCGGCCGGGTTGTTGTCGCGGCCGTTGCCGTCGCGGGCGGCGGAGGAGCTGGTGATGAAGTCGTAGCCGGCGACGACGTTGGGGGCGACGTCGGAGTGGGCGACGTAGCCGGTGTCGATCACGGCGACGGTGACGCCGGAGCCGGTGGTCTTGTCCCAGGCGGTCGGCACGTTCATGCCGGCGGTGGGCTCGAAGAGGTCCCACTGCTTGGCGTACTCGGTGTCGTTGGGAGTGGCCATCGCGTAGGCACGGGAGTCGGGCTCGACGTAGGCGACGTCCGGGTCCGCGCGGAAGGCGGTCATCACGGCGGCGGCGTCGGCGGGGCTCTGCGCACCACCGAGGTCGACGAGCGCGGCTCCGGTGCCCAGGCGGCGCTCGAAGGCGACCTTCTCGCCGGCCTTGCGGCCCTTCGCGGTGGCGTCGTCGGCGGCGGCGGCGTTGGAACGGGCCTCGGTGGCACCGGACTTGTAGCCGACGATCAGGTTCTCGACGGGCGCGACCGGCAGCGGGGTGATCGCGGCCGCGGCCGGCACGGCGGGGGCGGCGGCGGGCTGCGAGAGGGCGAGGGAGGAGGTGGCGGTGCCGGCGAGCAGGGTGACGGAGATCGCCGCCACGGATATCAGCCTACGTCGTGATGCGTGCACGTTGTTCCCTTTCGCGGCCGTTCCGCCAATGACGGGCCGGTCCGGCCGGTTTGGTGCGGTGTGGGAGGTGTACGGCGCCGCGGGGACCGGGGCTGGCTCGCTCCAGCCGCCCCGGCCACCGCTGCGCGCCGCGCTGCCCCTGCCGCTTCTGCGGGGCGGGGGCAACGGCAGTACCGGGATCCGTCCGGCCCGGTCGGCTCATCCCGCCATGTGGGGTTGGCGGGTGGGCCGTTCGGCCGGAATCGTTCGCCGGTGGGCAGACAGTAGGCAACCGGCGGATGAACTCGATACAGGGGAAACCCTTGTCCGGCCCCTGTTACAGCCCTGGTCCCCTTGCCGCCCTTGCCGCCGCGACGCACCAACTTGCCTGGTCAACGCACATATTGAAGATCAACGAGCCCGGCCGGGGACGCGGGACGGCGGGGCCGCGTCCCGCGCGACCCCGCCGTCCCGTGATGTCCTGTTCCGCACCTTCCTGCCGTACGCCCCCCGTCAGCCCTTCGGTGCGGTCAGCCTCTCGCCGAGCCAGGGGATGACCTCGGGATACATGCGCTGCCAGGTGTCGAAATCGTGTCCGTCGGCGGGCAGGACGAGGGTCCGCACGCACACCCTGGCGCCGGCCGCGGCCCGGGCGAAGTCCTCCAGGCGACGGAGCGGGCCGAACCGGTCCCGGCGCGAGGTCACGAGGTCCCGGTCAGCTCCATCGTGCCGCTCCCGCCCTTCGAGGCGCGCGCCCGATCCGGCGTGCGTCCGAATACAGCCCATGTGCACCATTTCGCACCTCCCGGCCCGCGCGCCTCGCCACCCCCTCCCGTCAGGCGGGGAGCCGCGCCTCCCCCGCGTACCGGTTGGCGGGCCGGGGCAGGCCGTAGTGCTCGCGCAGGGTGCGGCCGGTGTACTCGGTGCGGAACAGGCCGCGGCTCTGGAGCTCGGGGACGACCTGGTCGACGAAGTGCGTCAGCCCGGTGGGCAGGATCGGCGCCATGATGTTGAAGCCGTCCGCGGCGCCCCGGGTGAACCACTCCTGGAGCTGGTCGGCGATCTGCTCGGGGGTGCCGGCGACCACCCGGTGGCCGCGTCCGCCGCCGAGCCGGGCGATCAGCTGCCGCAGCGTGAGCCCGTCCCGGCGGGCCAGTTCGGCCACCAGGGTGAAGCGGCTCTTGTTGCCGTTGATGTCCCGCTCCTCGGGCAGCTCGGGCAGCGGCCCGTCGAGGGGCAGCCCGGTGAGGTCGGTGCCGAGCATCCCGGACAGTTGCGCCAGCCCGTACTCAGGGATCTGAAGATCCGTCAATTCCTGTTCCAGAGCCCTCGCTTCGGCTTCGGTGGAACCGATGATGGGGCAGATGCCCGGCAGGATCAGCAGGTCGGACCCGGAACGACCGTGCCGCGCCAGGCGCGACTTGAGGTCCTTGTAGAAGGTCTGGGCGTCGCCGAGGGTCTGCTGGGCGGTGAACACGGCCTCCGCGTACCGGGCGGCGAACTCCTTGCCGTCCTCGGAGGATCCGGCCTGCACGAGCAGCGGGTGGCCCTGGGGCGAACGGGGCACGTTGAGCGCGCCCCGCACGCCGAAGTGGGCGCCGCGGTGGGCGGCGGGGTGCAGCCGGTCCGTGTCGGCGTAGACGCCCCGCTCCTTGTCGAGGACGATCGCGTCGTCCTCCCAGCTGTCCCAGAGCTTGGTCGCGACGTCGAGGAACTCGTCGGCCCGCTCGTAGCGCAGACGGTGTTCCAGGTGCTCCTCGCGGCCGAAGTTCCGGGCCTCGTCCACGGTGCCGGACGTCACGATGTTCCAGCCGGCCCGGCCACCGCTGATGTGGTCGAGCGAGGCGAACTTGCGGGCCAGGTGGAAGGGTTCGTTGAAGGTGGTGGAAGCGGTGGCGATCAGTCCGACCCGCTCGGTGACCGCGGCCAGCGCGGACAGCAGCGTCAACGGCTCGAAGCCGCCGAGGGCGTTGTAGCGGGCCTGCCCCCACAGGGCGAGCCCGTCGGCGAAGAAGATCGAGTCGAGCTTGCCCCGTTCGGCGGTACGGGCCAGCTCCTGGAAGTAGGCCAGGTCGGTGACGCGTTCGGGACTGCTGTCCGGGTGGCGCCAGGCCGCGTCGTGGTGGCCGGCGTTCATCAGGAAGGCGTTGAGGTGGAGTTGACGGGGCGCGGCAGACGTCATGTGGTCGAGTCCTTCGGAAGCGGGGGTACGGGTACGGGTACCGGCACGGGTTCGGGTACGGACGGATGGAGCGGGGGCGTGGAGGAGGGCCCGGGGGCCGGGGGGAACGGCGAGCCCTGGGCGGCCGAGCGGCCGGGGGTCACGGTGAGGCGGGGACCCGCCAGCTGCCGAGGCGCCGCTCCACGGTGACGAGGACCTGGTTGAACGCCACCCCGATGGCGGAGATCGTGACGATGCCCGCGTACATCTGCGGGATCGCGAAGTTGAACTGCGAGGCGTTGATCAGGTAGCCGAGGCCCGCCTTGGCACCGATCATCTCGGCGGCGACGAGGACCAGGATCGACACGGCGCCCGCGAGCCTGATGCCCGTGAAGATCGCCGGGACGGAGGCGGGCAGGATCACCTTCTGGAACAGCCTGGGCGTCGACAGGTCCATGGAGCGGGCCAGCTTCACCAGCGTCGGGTCGGCGTTGCGCACGGCGCTGATGGTGTTGAGCAGCACCGGCCACAGGCACGCGTACACGATGATCGAGACCTTGGACGTCTCGCCGATCCCGAGCAGCAGCGTGAAGACGGGCAGCAGGGCGAGGGCGGCGGTGTTGCGGAACACCTCCAGCAGCGGGCCGAGGAGATCGGCGACCGGCCGGTACCAGCCGATGAGCAGCCCCAGCGGGATCGCGACGCCGACGGCGATCCCGAAGCCGCCGAAGGAGCGGACCAGGCTGGCCCGGGTGTGCTCCCCCAGCTGACCGTCACCGAGCAGCTCCCACCAGGCGCGGGCCACCTCGCTGAAGGGCGGCAGGAAGGTACGGTCCACCAGCCCGAGCCGCGGCGCGGCCTCCCAGACCAGGAGCAACGCGGCGACCGCGACCGACCGGAGCAGCACGGTCCCCACCCACCGCCCGACCCACCCGAACCCCAGGGCCACCGCCGACCGAGGCACAACACCAGGCACCTCCGGCCCCGCCGGCGCTTGAGCCGCGGGCCGGCCGACACCCACCCCTTCCTCGCCGGCACCCTGAGGTTCAACTCCCAGCCCCGCCGACGCTTGAGCCGCGGCCTCGGGCGACGCCCATCCCAGCCCCGCCGGCGCCTGAGGCACAACGGCCTCACGGGCAACCCCCAGCCCCGCCGACGCTTGAGGCGCAGCCTCGGGCGACGCCCATCCCAGCCCCGCCGGCGTTTGAGGCGCGGGGTCTGGGGCGGAGCCCCAGAAGGACAACCCGGCTCCGCCGGGCACCGGGCTCCACCCGGACCCGCGCCTCACGCCCCGGCCAGGCCGGTAATTCCCCGCGCGCCCGCGCAGCTGAAGGCGGTCCCAGATGAGCCGATACGGCTGAACGCGGCCGTTCATGCGGTGACCTCTTCCTTTTCGAGCTGCCGGGCGCGAGCCACCTCGTCGTGCAGCAGCCCCCAGATCTCGCGCCGGTGACGGGCGAATTCCGGGCTGGACCGGACGTCCTCGGTACCGGCACCGGCACCGGCACCCGCACCCGTGCGGGACCCGAGTTCCACCGGTACGACCTCCTTGATGCGGCCGGGCCGCGACGTCATCACGGCCACCCGCTGCCCCAGATACACGGCCTCCTCGATGCCGTGGGTGATGAACACGACCGTCTTGCCGGTCCGCTCCCAGATCCCCCGCAGCTCGTCCTGCAACGCTTCCCGCGTCTGCGCGTCGAGCGCCGCGAACGGTTCGTCCATCAGCAGGACGTCCGGGTCGTAGGCGAGGGCCCGCGCGATGGCGACGCGTTGACGCATGCCGCCCGACAGCTCGTGGGGGTGCCGGTCCTCGAATCCGGCGAGCCCCACGAGTTCCAGGAACTCCCGGGCCCTCGCGGCCCGTTGACGGCGCGGCACCCCGATCGCCTCCAGCCCGAACTCGACGTTCCCCTGGGCGGTCCGCCAGGGCAGCAGCGCGTACTGCTGGAAGACGATGCCGCGGTCCAGCCCCGGCCCCTTGACGGGCCGGCCGTCCAGGAGGATCCGGCCGGAGGTGGCCGGGGTGAGGCCGCCGAGCAGGTCCAACAGGGTGGACTTGCCGCAGCCGCTCGGACCCACGACCACGAGGAACTCGCCCGCCTCGATCTCCAGGTCGACCCCGTCGAGTGCGGTGAACTCGCCGGGCCGCCGGCGGCCCGAGCCGAAGCCGGAGGTCCGGCCGGACGCCTTGACCGGGAAGGTCTTCCCGACCCGCTCGAACACGATCTTCGACATGTCGCTCAGCCCCCGGCCTTCGCGCCGAGGCCGTTGTACGCGTTGGTGTACAGGTCTGCCGCCTTGATGCGGCCCTTCGGGATGTCCCCGCGCTCGGCGAGCCAGTCGATCCACAGCTGGAACTCGCGGTCGCCGATGCGGCCCCCCGTCTCGGCGACTCCGTACGAGCGCCAGTACTTGAGGACGGAGCCGTCCTCGTTGCGGCCGCGCTTGCGGATGATGTCGGCCATCCGGGCGATGACCTGTTCGCGCGGGGTGGTCCGCGACCATTCGATGGCCTTCGCCACTCCGGTGACGAACGTCCGCGCGGTGTCCGGGTTCTGCTTCAGGAACCGGTCGGTCATCACGTACGTACCGGCGCTGAACCGGCCGAGCAACTGGTAGTCGCTGAACAGGGGCCGGATCCCGCCGGCGGCGAGGGCCTTCTCTCGGAGCACCCCGCCGAGCACGCCGACCTCGATCTGCCGCTGCCGCAGGGTCTGTTCGGTGTTGACGGGCGGCACGACCAGCGCTTCCACGCGGTCGGCCTCGGAGGCCGAGAGGCCGGCGCGCTTGAGGTAGATGTCGAGCATGGCCTCGGCGTGGGCGCCGAGGGTGTTCATGCCGACCTTCTTGCCGGCCAGGTCCCCGGCCCCTCGCAGCGGGCTGTCGGCGCGCACGTAGTAGCCGCTGTACGTGTCCTTGTCGACGCCGTAGTAGCTGATGACCGCCTTGATCGGGGCCTTGCCCGCGGCGAGTTTGACCACCGCGCCGTTGAAGGCGCCGCCGAAGTCGGTCTGGCCGGTGGCGGCGGACTGGATGTCCTGCGGGCCGCTGATGGTGTTGCCGACCCACTCCAGCTTCACGTCGCCGAAGTAGCCGAGGTCTTCGGCGAGTTCGGGCAGGGTGACCTGCCCGACGGAGCCCTGGTAGCGGAGCTTCTTGGTCTGTGCAGCCCCGCGGGAGCCGCCCGTGGCGGTGGCCCGGCCGCAGCCCACCGCGGCCGCCGAGAGGCCGAGGACGGTGAGGAAGGCGCGCCGGGAGGCCGGCGTCGGGACGGTTACGGTCGTGCGCATGACGGGTCCTTGTCGGGTCGGGCGGGATGGCGCCGGGGGACGGTCTGAAAAGTGCGGATCGAGGGGTGGGCGCGGGGCCCGGCAAGCCGGGGCTCGTACGGCTGCTACTCGTACGGCCGGGGCTCGTACGGGCGGGGCTCGTACGGGCGGGGCTCAGGGCGTCGGACTGAGCGCGTATTCCAGGGCGGCGCCCACGCGCAGCGCTTCGCTGAACTCGGCCACCGCCTGCGCGACTTCACTGAGGGCGGACGGTTCGAGGACGGCCCCCGAGGGACCCCGGCCGATCGCCGAGTCGAGGACGAAGCGGCCGGCGACGACGTGCCGCGCTCCCAGCGCGGACAGCACCGGGCGCAGGGCGTAGTCGATCGACAGGACGTGCGCGAGGCTGCCGCCGGTGACGAGCGGCAGCACGGTCTTGCCGGCCAGTCCGCTCTGCGGGAGCAGGTCGAGGAAGGACTTCAACAGGCCGGTGTACGAGGCCTTGTACACCGGGGTCGCGATCACGATGCCGTCGGCGCGGGCGACCGCGGCGAGCGCGCCGCGCAGTTCGGGCTGCCCGGTGCGGGCAGCGAGCAGGTCGGCGGCCGGGAGGTCCCGCACGGCGAGGTGACCGGTGTCGAAGCCGGCCCCGGCGAGGCGGTCGAGCACGTGGTCCACGAGGAGGGCGGTCCGGGAGACCGCGGAGGGGCTGCCGGAGACGGCGAGGAGGCGGGACACGGAACTCCTTGGGCAGATAAGGGAGATGAGGGCTGTCCGGGTGGACGGCGCCGGCGGGTGGGGGCGCGCCGGCGCCGTCCGCCGCGTCACACGGCGTCGGCGACCCCGCGCTGCCGGTCGCCCGAGGCGCCGGAGGGGATCCCGAACGCGGGCGCGGGTACCGCCTCCGGCTTCAGGAGCACCGAGCCGCGCCCGTCCGGCCCGACGGGGACGTCCCCGTCGACGGTGACCCGGCGCAGGGTGCGCTGGTGGTCGCCGGAGTCGTCCACGCCGTAGTGCTGGGTGGCCCGGTTGTCCCAGATCGCGACGTCGCCGGCGCGCCACTGCCAGCGGACGGTGTTCTCGGGCAGCTCGATGTGGGACTGCAGGAGGTCCACGACCGCCCGCGAGTCCCGCCCGGTCAGTCCCTTGACGCGCTGGACGAAGTTGCCGAGCAGCAGGGCGTGTTCGCCGGTTTCGGGGTGGACGCGGACCACCGGGTGCTCGGTCAGGAAGGCGGTCGAGGTGAACACCTCGCGGTACTGGGCGAGCGCCTCGGGGAGCGCGTCGGGGCGCAGCGCGGCGTAGTCGTACTCGTTCGAGTGGACGGCCCGCAGGCTCGCCGCGAGGACCCGGAGCGGCTCGGGGAGGTTCTCGTAGGCGGCGACCGTGTTGGCCCACAGGGTGTCGCCGCCGTACGGGGGGATGCTCACGGCGCGCAGGATGGAGAAGGCGGGGTAGGCGGGGACGAACGTGACGTCGGTGTGCCACTGGTTGGCGCGGCCGCCGTGCTCGGAGTCGATGCCGAGGGCGTAACGCCCGTCCGCGGACGGCACGGTGGGGTGCGCCACCGGCTCGCCGAGCAGCCGGGCGAAGCCCTCGTGGCCGTCTTCGTCGAGGTGGTGCTGGTCCCGGAAGAAGACGACCTTGTGCCGGAGCAGTGCGGCGCGCACCGCGGCGACGACGGACTCGTCGAGGTCGGGACCGAGCACGACCCCCTCGATCAGGGCGCCGATGCGCCCGCCGGTCCGGGTGACGACGGGGACCGCGGGCCCGTCGGCGCGGCCGGTGTGCGTGCCGGGTGCGGTGTGGGCGTGGGTGGTGGTGGTCATGACGGTCCTCTCGGGGTGGGTGGGTACGGCGGGGCGGTGGTGCGGGATGCGTCGGAGGGTGTGCCGGAAGGACCGTCCGGGCAGGCGGGGTCGCCGCCGCCGGTCGGACGGGGTCCTGGACGCGGACGGGATCGGTGAGTCAGGTGACTCGGGTGAGTCAACGGGCCCGGACGACGGAGGAGAGGGGTACGAGTACGGGATACGGAGTCCGGGCTGCCCGGGGATCGGATGGCGAGGGCCGAACGGCACGGCGGCACGGCGACGGTCACGTCCGGCGGACGCGGACACGCTCCCGGTACAGCCCGTGCATTCCTGGAGCCACTGCATCCGTGGAGCCCGTGCATCCGCACGGACGTGCCGTGCGGCCGGCGCGGCAGGACGTCACCGCTCGCGCAGGTCCCCAAGGGTGGGGAAGGCCTACGGCACGTGCCGTACGGGCGCCGTGCGCCGGGGCGGGGCGGGCCGGACCGGCGTCAGATGCGGCCGGGGGCCCGACAGCGGCCCGGACACCCGGCCGGGGGACAGAGGCGGGTGTGGAGCCGCGGGGCGGGGAAGTGCGTCGCGGTCATGGGCCGGAGCGTGTCAGCGCTCCCGGCACCGGTCAAGGCCGTCACCGGGCCCGCAACATTCTCCCCACCTGGCTGGATCAGTGCCTGCGGGGCAACGCCGGACACCTGCCCGAAGCCCTCTCCGCAAGGCCTCTGACCTGCTCGTTCCCGCCGGTCGCCACGTCTCCGACCACAAGATCGCGGCCCGCCCGGAACCGGTTCAGGCCACCGTCTCGATTTCACCGCCCCGCAACACCACTGCCACGCCCGCGGCGAAACGGACCCCCGCGCCCCCACACGAAGGGAGCTCCGGAAGGGCACACGGAAGGGAATCCGGCGGAAGCGGAAGCGGCCGCCCGACCCGTCCGGGGGAACGCGGGGAGCGCGGGGCACCCGCCGCGGCACGCCCCGGCCCGAGCGCCGGCCGACCTTACCGGCGGTACCCCCAGCCACTCGCCGCACCGGCCGCTGCGCCGTGCTCCACCGCGGAGGAAACGGAGAGGTCAAGGTCACACCGTTACGCTCTGCTGCCTCTCTAGTGCGCTGCCCTACAGTCTGAGCCATGACGGTCCTGCCTGACGACGGGCTTTCGCTGGCCGCCGAGTTCCCTGATGCGACGCATGAGCAGTGGCAGCGCCTGGTGGAAGGCGTACTGCGAAAAGCGGGCAAGGAGGTCTCCGGCGAAGCCGCCGAGAACGCCTTGTCCACGACGCTCGAGGACGGGCTCAGCACCCGGCCCCTGTACACCGCGCGGAATTCCGCGCCCGATGCCGGCTACCCCGGTTTCGCCCCGTTCGTACGGGGCGGACGAGCGGAGGGCGGCGCCACGACCGGCTGGGACGTGCGCCAGCGGCTCGCCGGCACCGACCCCGCCCGCCTCAACGAAGCGGCCCTGGCCGACCTGGAGAACGGTGTCACCTCGCTGTGGCTGACCGTGGGCCGGGGCGGCGTACCCGTGTCCGGGCTCGCCCGGGTCCTGGACGGGGTCTACCTCGACCTGGCCCCGGTGGTCCTCGACGCGGGCGCCGACACGGCCGCCGCGGCACGGGAGTTGCTGCGGCTGTACGAGGAGCGCGGGGTGGTCCGGGAGGACGCGCGTGCCGTGCTCGGCGCCGACCCGCTCGGCCATGAGGCGCGTACCGGCGAGGCCCTCGACTTCGCGGATGCGATCGCTCTCGCGCACGAGTGCGCACGCGACTGGCCCGGCATCCGCGCGCTCACCGTGGACGCGCTGCCCTACCACGAGGCGGGCGGTTCGGCCGGCGAGGAGCTGGGTCTCGCACTGGCCACCGCGGTGGCCTACCTGCGGGCGCTGACCGGCGCCGGCCTGAGCGTCGAAGAGGCCTGCGGGCAACTGGAGTTCCGCTTCGCGGCGAGCGCCGACCAGTTCCTGACCATCGCCAAGCTGCGCGCCGCGCGCCGGCTGTGGGCCCGGGTGGCCGAGGCCTGCGGGGCCCCCGACGCCGGTGCCCAGCGCCAGCACGTGGTGACCTCGCCGGTGATGATGACCCGCCGTGACCCGTGGGTGAACATGCTGCGGACCACCGTGGCCACCCTCGCCGCGGGCGTCGGCGGCGCCGACTCCGTCACCGTGCTCCCCTTCGACCACGAACTGGGCCTGCCCGACGCGTTCGCGCGCCGCATCGCCCGCAACACCTCCACCATCCTGCTGGAGGAGTCCCACCTCGCCCGGGTGATCGACCCGGCCGGCGGCTCCTGGTACGTGGAACAGCTCGCCGACGAACTCGCCCACGCCGCCTGGGAGTTCTTCCAGGAGATCGAGCGGGCGGGCGGCCTGGCCGCGGCGCTGCGCTCCGGCCTCGTCGGCGACCGGCTCGCGGCCACCTGGGCCGCGCGCGCCAAGAAGCTCGCCAAGCGGCGCGAACCGATCACCGGCGTCAGCGAGTTCCCGCACCTGGCGGAGAAGCCGGTGGAGCGCGAGCCCGCCCCCGCCCCGCCCTCCGGCGGGCTGCCGAGGGTGCGCCGGGACGAGGCGTACGAGGCGCTGCGCGCCCGTTCGGACGCGCACCTCGCGGCCACCGGCACCCGGCCGAGGATCTTCCTCGCCGCGCTGGGTCCGGCCGCCGCGCACACCGCCCGGGCCACCTTCGCCTCCAACCTCTTCCAGGCGGGCGGCGTCGAGCCGGTGCACGACCCGGTGTCGGTGGACGCCTCCACCGCGGCCGCCGCCTTCACGGCGAGCGGCGCGTCGATGGCCTGCCTGGTGTCCGGCGACGCGCAGTACGAGGAGCAGGGCGACGCGGTCGCCGGCGCCCTGCGTGCCGCGGGCGCGGACACCGTGTTCCTCGCGGGGAAGCCGGGCACGTGCGCGGACGCGGTGGACGACTACGTCTTCGCGGGCTGCGACGCCGTCGCCGTGCTGTCCTCCGTTCTCGATCGCATGGGAGTGGCGTGATGCAGCACATCCCCGACTTCTCCGGAATCGACCTCACCTCCCCCGTCGGGGCGGACGGTTCCGAGGACCAGTGGCGTGCGGCGGTGAAGGAGGCCGGCGGCGCCGGCACCGACGACCTGCTGTGGGAGACGCCCGAGGGCATCGGCGTCAAGCCGCTGTACACCGGCCGGGACCTGGAGGGCCTGGACTTCCTGGAGACGTACCCGGGTGTGGCCCCGTACCTGCGCGGCCCGTACCCGACGATGTACGTGAACCAGCCCTGGACGATCCGGCAGTACGCCGGCTTCTCCACGGCCGAGGAGTCCAACGCCTTCTACCGCCGCAACCTCGCGGCGGGCCAGAAGGGCCTGTCGGTCGCCTTCGACCTGCCGACGCACCGCGGCTACGACAGCGACCACCCGCGGGTGACCGGCGACGTCGGCATGGCGGGCGTGGCCATCGACTCGATCTATGACATGCGCCAGCTCTTCGACGGCATTCCGCTGGACAAGATGACGGTGTCGATGACGATGAACGGCGCGGTGCTGCCCGTGCTGGCGCTGTACATCGTGGCCGCGGAGGAGCAGGGCGTACCGCCCGAGAAGCTCGCGGGGACCATCCAGAACGACATCCTCAAAGAGTTCATGGTCCGCAACACCTACATCTATCCGCCGAAGCCCTCGATGCGGATCATCTCCGACATCTTCGCGTACACCTCGCAGAAGATGCCGCGCTACAACTCCATCTCGATCTCCGGGTACCACATCCAGGAAGCGGGTGCGACGGCCGACCTGGAGCTCGCGTACACCCTCGCGGACGGCGTGGAGTACCTGCGGGCCGGGATCGAAGTGGGCCTGGACGTCGATGCGTTCGCGCCCCGCCTGTCGTTCTTCTGGGCGATCGGCATGAACTTCTTCATGGAGGTCGCCAAGCTGCGCGCGGCCCGCCTGCTGTGGGCGCGGCTGGTCAAGCAGTTCGACCCGAAGAACCCCAAGTCCCTTTCGCTGCGCACCCATTCGCAGACCTCGGGCTGGTCGCTGACGGCGCAGGACGTCTTCAACAACGTCACCCGCACCTGCGTGGAGGCGATGGCCGCGACCCAGGGCCACACCCAGTCGCTGCACACCAACGCCCTCGACGAGGCGCTCGCGCTGCCCACCGACTTCTCGGCGCGCATCGCCCGCAACACCCAGCTGCTGCTCCAGCAGGAGTCGGGTACCTGCCGGGTCATCGACCCGTGGGGCGGCAGCGCGTACGTGGAGAAGCTGACGTACGACCTGGCGCGGCGTGCCTGGCAGCACATCGAGGAGGTCGAGGCGGCCGGCGGCATGGCGCAGGCCATCGACGCGGGCATCCCGAAGCTGCGCGTCGAGGAGGCCGCGGCCCGCACCCAGGCCCGGATCGACTCCGGCCGCCAGCCGGTGATCGGCGTCAACAAGTACCGGGTGGACAGCGACGAGCAGATCGACGTCCTCAAGGTCGACAACTCCTCGGTGCGCACCCAGCAGATCGCCAAGCTGAAGCGGCTGCGCGAGGAGCGCGACGAGGAGCGCTGCCAGGAGGCGCTGCGCGCGCTGACGCGCTCCGCCGAGCAGGGACCCGGCCAGGGCCTGGAGGGCAACCTCCTGGCGCTCGCCGTGGACGCGGCCCGCGCCATGGCGACCGTCGGCGAGATCTCGGACGCCCTGGAGAAGGTGTACGGCCGGCACTCCAGCCAGATCCGTACGATCTCCGGCGTGTACCGCAACGAGGCAGGAGAGTCCCCGAACGTGGAGCGCACCCGCGCGCTGGTCGACCGGTTCGAGGAGGCGGAGGGCCGCCGGCCGCGCATCCTCGTCGCGAAGATGGGCCAGGACGGCCACGACCGCGGCCAGAAGGTCATCGCGACCGCCTTCGCCGACCTGGGCTTCGACGTCGACGTCGGCCCACTGTTCCAGACCCCGGCGGAGGTGGCCCGCCAGGCCGTCGAGGCGGACGTCCACGTGGTGGGCGTCTCGTCGCTGGCGGCCGGCCACCTGACCCTCGTTCCCGCCCTGCGCGAGCAGCTGGCGGAGGAGGGCCGCGAGGACGTCATGATCGTCGTCGGCGGGGTGATCCCGCCGCAGGACGTGCCGACGCTGCTGGAGATGGGTGCGACGGCGGTGTTCCCGCCCGGCACGGTGATCCCGGACGCCGCCCACGACCTGGTGACGCGGCTGGCCGCGGACCTGGGCCACGAGCTGTAGGCGGGGGGCGGCACCGGGCATGCCACCGAGGATCGACATCGACGCCTACGTGAAGGGGGTGCTCGACGGGAAGCGGGCGCACATCGCGCGCGCCATCACCCTCGTCGAGTCCACCCGCCCCGACCACCGGGTGCTCGCGCAACGGCTGTTGACGGAGCTGCTCCCGCACTCCGGCACGGCCCGCCGGATCGGCATCAGCGGCGTCCCCGGGGTGGGCAAGTCCACCTTCATCGACGCGTTCGGCACGCTGCTGACCGGGCTCGGCCACCGGGTGGCGGTGCTCGCCGTCGACCCGTCGTCGACCCGCACCGGCGGCTCGATCCTGGGTGACAAGACCCGCATGGAGCGCCTGTCGGTGGACCCGGCGGCCTTCGTGCGGCCCTCGCCGTCCGCGGGCACGCTGGGCGGCGTCGCCAAGGCCACCCGCGAGTCGATGGTGGTCATGGAGGCCGCCGGGTACGACGTCGTCCTGGTGGAGACGGTCGGCGTCGGCCAGTCCGAGACCACGGTCGCGGGCATGGTCGACTCCTTCCTGCTGCTCACCCTGGCCCGTACGGGCGACCAGTTGCAGGGCATCAAGAAGGGCGTGCTGGAACTCGCCGACGTCCTCGCCGTTAACAAGGCGGACGGCCCGCACGAGCGGGAGGCCCGTACGGCGGCCCGCGAACTCTCGGGCGCACTGCGGCTGATGCACCCGGCGGACGCCTCGTGGACCCCTCCGGTGCTGACGTGCAGCGCCCGCGAGTCCGTCGGCCTCGACGTGGTCTGGGAGCGGCTGGAGCAGCACCGCGCGGTGCTGGACTCGACGGGGCGGCTCGCCGCCAAGCGGCGCGACCAGCAGATCGAGTGGACCTGGTCGATGGTCCGCGACGAGCTCCTGGAGCGGCTGCGCTCCGACCCGGCGGTGCGCGCGGTCGCCCCCGACCTCGAACAGCGCGTCCGGGACGGCGAACTGACGGCCACTCTGGCCGCCGAACAGATCCTGACGGCGTTCCGCGACAGCGGGAGCTGACGCGCCCGTTTGCCGTGCCGCCCGGCGTACTTCCTGCCGCCGCCTGCCTTGCTGCCTGCCGCTGCTGCCTGCCGCTGCTGCCTGCCGTGCCCGCCGCGCGGCAGGCAGCAGCGGCTCGCGGCCGGAACGGCCCGCCGGCTACCGGTCTTTGTCAGACCCGTGTGCCACGCTCTGCGCCATGAACAAGGAACAGTTCTGGAAGCTGATCGAAGAGGCGCGCGCCCAGGAGCCGGACGGCGCCGCCGGCGAGGCGATAGCCGGGCGCGCGTCGGCGCTGCTCGCCGTACTGCCGGTGGCCGAGATGAAGGCCGCCCAGCAGACCCTGTGGGACCTGCTCGCCGACTCGTACCGCAGCCCGCTGTGGGCCGCCGCGTACCTGATCAACGGCGGCTGCTCGGACGACGGCTTCGACTACTTCCGCGGCTGGCTGATCCTCCAGGGCCAGGAGGTGTTCGACCGGGTGCTCGCCGACCCGGACGCGCTCGCCGCGCTGCCGGAGGTCCGCGGCGCGGCCCGCGCCGGCGAGGAGCTGGAGTGCGAGCAGGCCCTGGCCCTGGTCTGGCACGCCCACCGGGCCCGGACCGGCACCGACCTGCCGGCCGGCACGTGCACGATCCGGTACCCCGCGCTCGATCCGGCCTGGGACTTCGACTTCGACGACACGGCGGAGCTGGCCCGGCGCCTGCCCGCCCTGTCGGCGCTGTACGCGGTCCCTGCCTGACGCGAAACGAGAACGCCGTACGGGTACGGGACGGGGGGCGGAAGTCGTCGAGCCGCGGGGCTGTCGCGGCGCGGGAACGTCGCGGCGCGGGAGCGGCCCGCCGGCGTGACGGCGCGGGGACGGCGCGGGAGCGGGACGGGTCAGCTGCCGCCCTCGCGGCGTCGGCGGCGGCCGAAGATCACCGCGGCGCCCACGACCGCCACCACGGCGGCCGCGATCCCGGCCCACGCGCCCGCGGACAGCCCCTCGTCCGACTCCGTCGCCGTACCCCGCACGCCCGGGGAAGCGGAACCGGTCGCGGCGGGCGCGGGTGCGGGCGCGACCGACGCGGACGCGGGCGCCGACGACGCCGCGGACGGCGCGCGGCCGCCGGGGCTGATCGGCCGTACGCTCTTCGCGCCCGGCAGCGCGGCCCGGAGCTTCAGGACCGGCGCCGGGTTCCCGTTGCCCGTCCCCAGCTCGATCCAGCGGTCCACCCGCCCGTCCCCGTACGTCTGGAGCGTCTTGAAGGCCAACTCCTTCGCGTCGGGCAGCTGCCGTACGGTCACCGAGAACGCGGCGCTCTCGCCGACCGGCAGGGCCGGCCCCTTCACCGTGTAACCGTCGGCCTCCTCGACGAACTGCCAGCCCTTGGGGCCCTTCCCGTAGGTGACGTCGGCGGGCCTGATGCCCTTGGGGAGCACGATCCGCAGGGCGGCGATGCCCGCGCTGTCGGACTCCGATTCGGCCTCGAAGCCGATCGTCACGTTCTCCCCCAGGGCGCGGGCCCCCTCCGCCTCGACCTCGACGTGCGCGGCCGCCGGGCCAGCGGCCAGCAGCACCACGGCTGCCGCCGCGGCCGCCGCGAGGACGCCGCGGGCGCGAGCCGGACCGCGACCACGGCCGGATATGCGTGCGGGGGTGAGGCTGCTGGTGCGGGACATGCGGACTCCGGCGGGCTCGGGCGACACACGGGCAGGGGCGGACTGGATCAGGGACACATCAGGGTGCGGATCCGGCATGGATCCGCCGGCACGATGCGACGACCCGAACATCATCGGGCATGGCGGCCGTGCACGGGACCCCACCGCCCGCCCTCGGCCCCACCTCGCCACCGGGCACCCCGGACGCCGCCCCGGAGCCCGCCCGTACCGCCCGCTCAGGAGAGGTCGACGTGCACGCTCGTGGACTTCACCCGAGCCGTCGCCTGCATGCCGACCTCCAGGCCCAGCTCCTCCACCGCCTCGCGCGTCAGCAGCGAGACCAGCCGGTGCGGGCCCGCCTGGATCTCGACCTGGGCGGCGACGTCGCCGAGCTTCACCGCCGTCACGATGCCCGCGAAGGCGTTGCGCACCGAGGTCCGCTCCGGCACGTCCTCGTCCTGACCGGCGGCCGCGCCGCCCTGGGCCAGTTCCACGGCGAACGCCGCCAGGTCACGGCCGTCGATCAGCCGGCGCCCCGAGTCCTCCCGGTGCGTCGCCACCCGCCCGGCATCCGCCCAGCGGCGGGCCGTGTCGGGGCTGACGCCGAGGAGCCTGGCGGCCTGTCCAATGGTGTAGTGCTGCATGCGCGCCACCCTAGTGCCGTGACCGGGACGGTTTCGCCGGCTCGGGCGGGGGTGGCGCGGACGGTCCGCCGCGCCGTGACCGGGTCAGCCCTGCGGCGCCTTGGACCGCAGTACGGTCAGGAACTCGCGCATCCAGGCGGAGTGGTCGGGCCAGGCACGGGCCGACACGAGGGTGCCGTCGACGACCGCCTCGGCGTCCTCGAACGTGGCGCCGGCGGCCTTCATGTCGAGCTCCAGCGCCGGGTACGCGGTGACCCGGCGGCCGCGCAGCCCGTCCACGGCGGCCGTCAGCAGGGGCCCGTGGCAGATCTGCGCGACCGGCTTGTCCGACGCCCCGAAGGCGGTCAGGATCCGGCGCACCTCGGGGTCGTTGCGCAGGTACTCCGGCGCCCGGCCGCCAGGGATGACCAGGGCCGCGTACTGCTCCGGGTCGACCTCCGCGAAGGCCAGGTCGGCCGGCCAGGTGTAGCCGGGCTTCTCGGTGTACGTGTCGAAGCCGTCCTCGAAGTCGTGCACGACGAACCGCAGTTTCTTGCGCGAGGGGGCCGCGATGTGGACCTCGTACCCTTCCTCGCGCAGCCGCTGGTACGGGTAGAGGACTTCGAGCGACTCCGCCGCGTCGCCGGTCACGATGAGGATCTTCGCTGCCATGCCTGCTCCCGATAACGTCGCCCGCCAGCCTCAGGCCCCACCCTGCCCGCCCGACCCCCCACCCCAAACCCCACTTGACCGTCAGCCCCGCCACCCGACCAGGCGCCCACCCAGCCCCGCCGTCCGCCCCGGCGCGCACCCAGCCCCGGCACCCACTCAGCCCCGCCGGCGTTTGAGGCGCGGGTCCGGGCGGATCCCGGTACCCGGCGGAGCCGGGTTGCCCGTGGGCCCCGCCCAGACCCCGCTCACCTCACGACGTCCCCCACCCCCAACGGCACGCGCCACGCATTGCGCCGCCGCACGGCCGCGAGATCGGCCTGCAAGGGACTCGGCGGCACCGCCAGAACCGGACTCGGCGCGTGCGCCATGCAGTACCGCGCCACAGACGGCCGCAGCGCCCCGAACAGCCCCCCGCGCCTGCCGGTCCCCACCACGATCAGGTCGTCCGGATCGCGCACGCAGTCGACGAGCGCCGCGCCGGGGGTACCCCGTACGGTCAGCGCGACCGGCACCAGCCCCGGCCGGTACCCGCCGAACGCCGTGTCGAGCGCCTCCCGCAGCTGGTCCGCCGCGGCCACCCGGCACCCTTCGAGGCCCGCCATCCCGCAAGGGTTCCGGCTGCCGAGCCCGCCGCCGGGCGGCTGCCACGCCAGTACCGCCCACAGCTCGGCATCCCGGGCGCGGGCCTCGACCGCCGCCCGGTGCAGGGCCGCAAGACTGCCCAGGGAACCGCCCGTACCCACCACGACTCGTGCTCGCACCGATCCGCCCTCCTGCTCGTCGTCCCGTCCGTCCCTCACATGGAACTCCCGCGATCGAACAGCAGGCGGCTCTACTGACGGTCTTCTGACGCCGGAGCCGCCAACTCTGACGCCCCCCTGACCTGTTGCACACCCGGCGCCCCTGCGGCCCCGTACGCCCCGAACCGGCCGGGTGCCGTTCCCGCCGCCCGATCGGATGGCCAAGGCGGTCCAGCCGCAACCCTCCCCCGGGCGCGAGCGATTGGCGTCACGTCAGATCCGGCTGGACCGTTCGGGGCGTGTCGTCGAGGAAGCCGCCGGACTGGTGCTGCCACAGCTTCGCGTAGGCGCCTTCCGCGGCGAGCAGTTCCCGGTGGCTGCCCTCCTCGACGATCCGTCCGCGGTCGAGGACGACCAGCCGGTCCATGGTGGCGACCGTACTCAGGCGGTGCGCCACGACGAGGGCCGTCCGGCCTTCCATGAGACGCCACAGCGCTTCCTGGACGAGGATCTCGCTCTCCGAGTCCAGGGCGCTGGTCGCCTCGTCCAGCAGCAGGATCGGCGCGTCGCGCAGGATCGCCCGGGCGAGGGCGACCCGCTGGCGCTGTCCGCCGGACAGCTTGACGCCGCGCTCGCCCACCATGGTGTCGAAGCCGTCCGCGAGCGCGTCTGCGAACTCCGTGACGTGCGCGGCCTCGGCGGCGCGGCGGATCTCGGCGTCGGTGGCGTCCGGCCGGGCGAAGGCGATGTTGTCCCGCAGGGTCCGGTGGAACATCGCCGGGTCCTGCGGCACGTACGCGATCAGGCTGCGCAGGTCGGTCTGGGACATCCGGCTGATGTCCCGGCCGCCGATCAGGATCCGGCCGGCGTCGATGTCCGTCATCCGCAGCAGCAGCCGGGTGAGCGTGGTCTTGCCGCCGCCGGAGCGGCCGACGAGTCCGACCTTGGCCCCGCTGGGCACGGCCAGGTCGAGGGACTCGAACAGCGGCTTCCCGCCGGCGTGGGCGAAGGTCACGCACTCGAAGCGGACGTCGGCGGGGCCGGCCGGCAGCGGTTCCGGCACCGGCGGGTCGAGCACGGTCGCCGGCGTCAGCAGCAGTTCGGTGAACTGCGCGGCCTCCGTCATCGAGCTCTCCAGACGGCGGTAGATCTGATTGAACTCGAACATGATCCGGGTCGCGTTGGCGTAGTAGGTGAAGGCGACGACGACCTCCTCCACGCCCTGCTCGCCGCCGCCGAGCGCGACGGCGAGCAGCAGCCCGAGTGCGTTGGTCAGCACGGACATCGGCGCGACGAGCGTGTCGATGCGCAGGTTTCCGTAGTCCCACGAGCGGAGCATGAGGCGCCTCGACTCCGCGACGCGGGACCGGTGTTCGGCGGCCTCGCGCTCCTCCGCGGCGAACGCCCGGACCGTGTCCATGTTCATGAGGCTGTCGGCGACGTGGCCCGACACCCGGGCGATCGCCGCTTCGCGCTGGGCGACGAGCTTCTGGCGGCGGCGGATGAGCGGCGCCGCGCACAGGCCCGTCAGGACGATCATCGCCAACAGGCCGACGACGAGCAGGGGTTCGTAGAGCCACAGCACCACGGATCCGAAGATCAGCGGTACGACCTTGCCCACGACGGAGAAGGTCAGGGAGTCGACGAAATCCTCGAAGCGGGAGGCGAAGCTCAGCACCCGCTTGGTGAGCGACCCGGCGAAGTTGCGGTGGAAGAACACGGCGTCCTTGGCGAACAGTTCGTCCATGCCGACCACGTACAGGTGCTCGATGCCGAGGGCGTCGATGCGGTTGAGGCAGTGCAGTCCGACGCGCCACAGCGCCTCGGAGAGCAGCAGGACGCCGGCGAAGCCGAGGAGGTACGGCAGCGTCGAGCCGATGCCGACGCCGATACCGGAGCCCGAACCCGAGCCTCCCCCCGAGCCGTCGGCGATGTGTCCGACGAGCTTGGCGACGATCAGCGGCGCGATGTAGTTGATGCCGATGTTCCCCAGTGCGGGCAGCAGCATCCCGGGCGCCGCCCAGCGCCGGTGTCGGGCCAACTCCCCACCGTAGTAACGAAGTGCCAGGAGCACCGGCCCCCTGCCCGGAGGACTCCCGGGTGATTCTGACGTTCCCATCGCACCACCCCGTGGTGTCGTGTGCCGGCTGGCCACGTGCGCCTCGCGGCACCGGTGGACCCGGTGAACCGGAATCGCAGTGTCCCGCGCCGACTCCCACACCGTCCAAGCGTTTTCCCCATCACCGCCCCCGGCACGGGGCTCCGCCCCCACATCGGACACGTAACGGTCGACCACGTGCGCCCGGCCGTAGGCGCGGCCGGTATGGAAGGTGGTGGCGCCGGGTAGGGCGGAGGCATGCCCAACATCCCCCTGGCCGGAGCGGCGCTGCGAAGTGTGCTGACGGTCGTCGACCAGACGGCGGAGTTGGCGACCGCCCTTCGGATCCGCCCGGATGACGCCGCGGACCGTACGGCGGCGACACGCTCGGCGTCGATGCACTGGCTTTCGGGCCGGCCGAGTTCGAGGCGGTGGCCGGCCATCTGAAACCGCTGGACCAGCTGATCGCGGCCGTCCCCCCAGACGCGGACGGGATGCGGTGGCGCTATCTGGACGACGTCGTCATGTTCCGCTGCGAGAGGGAAGTGCCCACCCGGTTCGATGACTTCACCACGTCCCTCGACATCAGCCGGGTGATCGGCCTGACCTGCGGCTACCTCGACGGCAGTACGGACGTCCGGGCACGGGACGAGGCCGGCAGGCCGATTCGGCAGCTCGAGCGCAGCATCAGCCGTGCCCAGCCCGCCTATCTCGCGCTGTCCGGCGCCGACGTACTCGACGTCTGCAAGCTGGAGACCATCGGCTACGGCCCGGACGAGCAGCTGATGCGCTGGCGGCAGGTCCACAGCGCGAACGGCTCCGCGCTACAGGACGACGGCTCGGTGTCCTTCGCCCGGACCGCGGGCGGCACCAGAGTGACCATCAGCGCCTATCAGCAGTTCGCCCTCCCACCGATCTGGCAGGCGATCACCCCCGTCCTGTGGTCCGCGTTCCGGCGCGCCCTGGTCGAGGACGCCTACCGCAGGTCCTTCCTCACCACCCTGAACACCATCGCGGCACACGGGCAGGGCAGTGCCGTGCCGGTCGAGGAGCCAGCCCGCGCCGCCTCCTCGCTGTGGGACGCCGTAGTCCGGGTGGCCGAGCCGCTGACCCCCGCGGCCCTGCGGCGGCCCGCCCGGCCGGAGTACACCGACAGTTCCGGCTTCCGCCACTTCAGGCCCGAAAGGCAGCCCCGTTGATCCCGTCGGCCACCCAGCCACACGAGTACCCGTACGCCTTCCACATCGCCCTCGACGGCAATGGTCTCAACGGCCTGGAAGGCCGCGCGGGCGTCTGCGTCTTCCGCTACGACCCCGCCACCGGCCGGTACGCGTACAAGATCGACTACTACGACGGCATCGCCGGCGGCCACGCCGTCAGCGTCAGCCCGGACCAGGCGCTCGGATTCCTCGGCAACACCGGCCAGCACCTGCTCTTCTACGACACCGCGACCCTCACCGAGACCGACCGCCTGTCCACCTTGCGGATCGAGCCCACCGACTCGTCCATCAAAGGCACCACCCACATCGCCTGGCTGGGAAACCGGGACGTCGTCGGCGCGGTCGGCGAGCACCTGTGGCGGTTCGACGTCGACAAGCTCGGCCGTCCGGAGCGACTGGGCCCGCACGCGCTGAAGCTGCCCCACGCCATGAAGACCACGGCCTCCGGCCGTTACCTCGTCTACGGCGGCATGGACCACCCCGGCCGCGGCGAGGCCCGCGAGGTCGGCATCTTCGACCTGCACACCGGCACGGCCCGCCGCGTCGACCTACCCGCCACCTGCTGGCACGTGGCCGTCCACCCCCGCGAGGACCGGTTCTACGCCCTGTCCTTCCGCGTCCTGCCCCAGGAAGGACACGACTGGCACGAATGGGCCATGGCCTACCTCAAGGAATACGTCTTCGAGATCGACGCCGCACACGGCCAGGTCCTGCGCCACTGGACGGCCCCCCGAGAGACCCCGGCACACATCAACTCCGACGTCTGCGTCTCCGACCGTGAACTGATCTACTGCAACGGCGGCAGCGGCACCATCGTCATGATCGACCTGGACGACTTCTCCACCCACCGGATCATCGACGAACGCCCCGACCTGCCCGAGCAGCTCCTCGCCGGCCGGCAATCCCTCCACCAGGTGACCGACGCCTTCACCCGCGGGTCGCCCACCGCGAGCAGCAGGCACTTCCTCGCGGCGTTGCGGATCTCGCGCGGGACCCTGCTCGACTCGGTCTACGCCTGCCAGCTCTCCGCCGACCAGACCCTGCTGTTCACCGCCAACCGAGGGCTCAACACCATCACGATCTACGACTACCCCACCAACACCGTCCGTCAGCGGGTGCGCATGCCCGAACTCCGCCAGTACGTCGACGGCCTCCCCCGGTGGCACGACCCACGCCTCGGCTTCCACCACAGCACACTGATCTCGCCTCCGTGAACGCGAATTCACGACCCAGCCGGTAGCTCCCCGGCCTGAGGCCCCCCGCATCCCACTGCCGGCCGGCTCGGGGCCCCGGCATGGAAAAGGCCGTTCTCCCATGGATGAGAGAACGACCTCCGACCTGCGTAAAGCATGGTCGGGACGACAGGATTTGAACCTGCGACCCCTTGACCCCCAGAAGCTGACGCCCAGTCCCCACCGTCCATCCAGTCCACACGGTCGGGGAAACGTCCAGGTCAGCGGGTTGTCTCCTGGGGTGCGGGCTGGGGTGCGTGACAAATTGGTGACACGGTCGGCATGTGTCAGGCGGTCGGCGGGGCCGGTGCGGAGGGGGCGATCGCCGGCTGCCCGTTCTGCTGGCGGATTCGCTCACGCCGGGTCTCGGCGGACTCCTGGATCTGGGTGCGCCTGGTCTCAGCTTCGATCTCCAGGCGTCTCGTCTCCGCCTCGATCTCGGCCGTACGTACGTCTGCCCGCTTCTCGATCTTCGCCTTGGCTACGGTGCTCACGGCCGCTGCCAAGGCGCCGGTGCTCGCTACCACCTCGGCCAGGTGGATGAGCGCATCGCCCTGTGCGTGCGAGTCGAGCTGAGTGACAGCGTCGACGTGCTGATGGACAGCTGGGCTGGCGGTTGGGTTGTCAGCCGCTGCTGGTTCCGGCTCGCGTGAGCATTGGGTACATCAGGCATGTCCCCAGGCTAGAGCGGGCCAGACCGTCACGACTCGGGTTTGACGTATGTCGGGCGATGCCCCACGAGGGCGCCTGATCCTCCAGGCCTTCGGCACGCAGGAAGGCGGTTTCTCTTAGATCACCGGCGGTGTCGCCATCGCCCATCCCGGACTGGGGATTGGATCTGTCTTAGGGGCAGATCATCAGCCCGCGGCGCGCTACCGTTACAGGTCGGTGACCGTGAGTGGTGGCCCACAGGAGGGGGACGGATGCACAACGGTGCTCGCAAGAAGACGATCAACCCAAGCGCGTACCTGGCTCTCATTGAGGCCCTAACGCTGATCTTCTGGAACAAGAAGCCGTTTGAGCTGTACCTCCGGGGGATGTTCCAGGACCACAGCGAGCTGTTGGCACGGCTGGACTTCGGGGCCACCAAACGCGAAGTGTCCGGACAGGTAGTCAACCTCTTGCGAGCCAACGAAGCTCGCTACCTTGACCTGACCATCGCGCTGATGCTCGACATCACCGCCATGGACACCTTCCCGAACCTGATGAACCAGGTCGATGCTGACGAGATGGTGGCCAAGGCCGCGGGGGCTGTGACGGAGTTGCGTCGCTGGACGGCCAAGCAACAAGAGGTCATCCAAGAGCGCGAGGCCCATGCCGCTGCCATCACGGAGAGCGCCAAGAAGGCGCAAGACGGACGGGCGTTCGCCCAGTCCCACGAGGAGCTGAAGCAGCGGTTCCTCGTGATGCACTCGGCCGGCGACCCACACAAGCGGGGCACCGCCTTCGAGGGCTTCATCAACGAGCTCTTTGCGCTCTACGACCTGGAGCCGCGGGCCTCCTACAACCTGGACTACGAGCAGATCGATGGCGCCTTCTCCTTCAACACGGACCACTACGTGCTCGAAGCCAAGTGGTGGAAGGAGGCCATTGGCCGCAGGGAGCTCGACGTATTCAAGGCCAACATCGAGCGCAAGGGCAAGAACACGCTCGGGCTCTACGTCAGCATGAGCGGCTACAGCAAGGATGCCCTGGCGGTCTACAGCTACAGCACGCCCTTCATCACGATGGACGGCAGCGACTTCATGGCCGTTCTCGACCAGCGCATCAGGCTGGACGACCTGCTGGACCGCAAGAAGGGCCACGCCAGCCAGACGGGACACTGTTACTTGCCGGTGTCCGAGATCTTTTCCGGTTCAGAGTGAGCGCTGAGCCGGCAACCAGCTGCTGATTACCGCCTGAGGTCACCAGGAACCCCCAGAGGTCGGGTACGACGGCAGTTGACACTTTGATCATGGAGCGGCAAGCGCCTGCCTCATGGATCTACATGCCCGCTGAGAGGTATGCCCCGGGATGACCACACGAGCCACCCGGGGCAGCGCGGCCCCAGTCGTACTGCGTCCCGCGAGGCGGGGCACCAGGGCCTATCCCGCGCACTCCAGTCCGGCACGGGCTGGCGGCAAGTTTAGTGGCGATCACTGCACACTAGGTGCAGTTCGCCTGGAACCAATCCTCCATCCCTGTATGCACCACGTCCGCGGTGTAGCAGCCTCGCGAGTGGTCCTTCTTGAAGAAGGCTTGGTTATCCTTGTTCAGGTTGTAGTGGAAGTCCTCTGAAGCGACGAGCGCCGGGATGTGCCACTGACTGTTCCCGTGATTGGCGAGCTTGGCTGCTTCATTGACTACGTCACCCATGTAGACGACGTCATTGATACCGCTTCCGCTGTAGCCCGCCTTGACCATGAGGGCGCGGCCGTAGGACATGCCAACACCGATCTTGATCGGTACCTCGTAGTTGGCCTTCTTCATGTGGTAGTTCATCAGCTTGGCCATCGAGTTCGCCATGTACCCCATGGCGAACACGGCGTCGATGTTGGGCTTCGACGGGGTGTTGACGACGGCCCAGGCAGCGTCGCCTGCGATGTTGACCTCGCGTGTCAGCACACTTCCGTTGAAGATCGCGACGAGCTCGGAGATATAGGCTCGGTAGATCCGCGCCAACCGAGGCCGCTTGTAGTGGGTAGGCAACTGGGAGGACCCACGGATGTCGACGAAGATCGCGGAGCAGTTGGCATAGAACCCGTTGGTGAAGGTCAGCTTGTCCCGGTCGGGAAGCGTGTCTACTTCCTCGTAGTTTCCCTGGGCTCCGGTTAGATACTCCTTGATGCGACTGGCACTGGCCACGTGATCGTAGAGCTTGTAGTTACTGTCCAAGGTTTCCCCCTTGCTAGTCGATCACGCGAAGACCTGCGGTTACAGACAGAAGGATGAGGGCGCACAGCAGAAGGCGTATCGCTCGGCCGCCCCACATGTACTTGTCGTGGGCAACCCGCGAGTTCGCCCAGCTCTGGCTGGCGATCTCGGTGACGAGTGCCTCCATGTCCTTGGTCAAAGCGACCAGCGACGTGGCGTAGGTGTCGCCAGCGGCATGGCCGCGGGCGATGTGGTGGAAGTACAGCAGGCTGGTTGGGTCTTCCTTCATCCTCAGGCGCGGCCAGAGAACCATGCTGGCGCAGAGTCCGGCACCCAAGACGGCGAGGGCACACACGAGGGCGCTTGCGATCAGCCAGCTGGAAGGGGTGCTGGCGTCCTTGACGAGGTTGTAGAGCACGCCGCCAGTGACGCCGGCGGCCGCCAGGGTGGCTCCGGCCTTGGCTTCGGCGTGCTTGATCCAATCGATGACCAAGCCAAGGGCCTTCCAGGCATGGTCGGGGTTCGGTGGAGGTTCGGACTCAGGTGCCGAAGGGACTTCTGTCACCGGGACATCTTCCACCGCGCCACTGACATTTGGGGTGCATACGGTCAAGGCCGTCTAGCGGGGGCGGGTCTCCTGAGCAGCGGAAAGATCCAGAGGGCCAAGCGTTGCAACGGCTCGCAGGGCCGACCCTGTGCTTCTCATCTTGCCGAGATGTGCGTTGCGCTCTGTCGTGCAAGCCTGGGAGTAACGCGTTGCAACTTCACGGGGTGCAGGCTATGTAGTTTGGCTGCTACCAATGCCGCTGGAGGATCGATGCTGAGCAGCGATCACATCAAGACAATCCAAACCACACGGGCCTGGGCTGGCCTACTCGTGGTCCTTATCGGTGATGCAGGTGTCGCCATAGGTGCGATTCTGGTTGCGCTGCACGTCGGAGCAGGTCCCGAGGCAGTTGCCATTCTCACCAGCGCGTTTACGGCGATAACTTCCATCACCACGGCATACTTCGGCATCAGGGCAGCGTCGAATACAGCCCAATCGGCCTTGGCCGCAATCAGCGGACAGACACCTCCTATTGCTGGGGAGACACCCCAGAGTGGTAGTGGGACACCAGCAGCTCACTAATGCCTCACCTGACTGGCCGTCTCGTTTACGACTCTTAAGTCGACTATCGCCGAGGCAACTAGTGATTCCGCGGCTTACGGGCCGCCGCAGCGAGGCACCCCATGAAGAAGCATTGCCTTTTTGCGACAGCAGCGGTTCTGACCCTCACACTAGCTTTCATAATTGCGGTTGCCGTAGTCGACGATGTCGCAGCAAGCACTCTGGGAGTATCTGACGAAAATGCCCTGTTGATACGACGGACTGCCTGCCCCGTAATCATCGTCGGTACTACTTGGCTCTTGATTCGCAGCCTAAAGGCACGCCACAGTCTCGTCCGCATTGATCGATCTCCGGGAGAGCCCATTCATCCAGAGATTTCCATAGCCGCTCGGGACGCAACCCGAGTAGCACTGAAATCCGAGTACGGCACACAAGAAGGGCTCCCCATACTCGGATTCCTTCGCGACCTGCTCACGGGCTCCGACACCTACATCGAGCGAGTATTTGAGGATGTCGAGATTCAGCATCTCACGCTCACTATCAATACATCAGTTCACATAGCGACGCCTTACGGAGCCAGCGAGACACGATTCCTATTTCCCACCATTTGGGTCGAAAAAGGAGCCCTAGTATCGAATTTCACAATAAGGGACCGAGATAAGAAACCGCTACCCGTCCTACCTCAGATAAAAACGAAGGCAATTCTATCTGTGCTCGTTGATCAACTTCTGCGCTTGGCCTATTTTCAGGGCCGGCCAGCTTCTGGCAGTATCACTGCACAAGCTGCACAGCGGCTAGTTTCAGAATGCGCGTGGAGAACTGGAATGCTCCGTGAGCGACAGGTGGAACGCATTCTTGATCGACTTGCGTCCCGCACGCACCTTACACCTGGCATGCCCGAGACGATCTTGCATGAAACACTGAAGCGCCTCTGCACATTGCTCGCCGGCCACTACGTATTGATAACCGAAGCAAAGAGTCAGAATGGCCATACGATAGTCGAGTGCAGTCGAACTGTGCCACTCCTTCGGGAGCTCGGGCCGCCAACGACAAAAGGGCATCTTCGTCGTGTGCTACTCGGGGCACGGCCGGACAAGGTAAGCCTGCCGCTCGAATGGCCATTCAGAGCGTCAAGCTACCACTTTAGGCTCGAAGGAGAAGCAGGCGAGTACGTTACGGCCACTTACCTAATGACCATCGGCGCGAATGAGCGAATTCTCAGAAATGAAATCCCGGCAGGCGCTGCCGACTACCCACAGATCCGCACTGAGGAACCTTCGGGTCTGCCTTACGCCCATCTATATCTACGAAGATTCTCTCTATTCACCGACCAAAGAGCCAGGATAGGTACCACAATTGAGTTCATGGAAGTCCCACCTGGCGTTCTTGGTGCGACAGTCCTACTGTCTGGGGCGATCGCTTTTCTCGTCGGCGCCTTCACCTGGTTCTACCCTCATTACATTTCCCCTTCCAGCCTTCCAACGTTCCCCGCCTTCCTCCTCGCCTTCCTTGCTGTTGTTCCGTCCTGGCTCGGCTTCACCTCAGACAGAGACAGCATCCTGCGAGCCCCTCTGATCTCACGCCTCGGCCTTTTCACCGTTTCAGTTCTTTCCGTCGCCAGCGCGCTACTATACGCGCTATCCCCCCACCTTGACTGGCCGCCCTGGAATCTTTCCTTCTTCGGTCAAGGGCTGCATGAGTTTAATGGCTGGTGGTTCACTCTTACCTGTGTCTCCATATTCAATTTCTCATTTCTCCTTGCCATCTTCATCACGCGCGTTCGTTCATACACGAAGGATTTGAATCGCAATGGTTGACAATTCATCTACCACCCACTAGACTTAAAAAGGATGACTTCCGAACGAATAACATCAAGTGCCTGCGCGTTGAGGGGGAGACGGAGGAAGGTTTTGAGTAAAGCAGATTTCACTCCGGGAACCTCCCGAGGAATCGTGGAGCTAGTAAATAGCGACTCGATGTTCTTGCACAATGCATACTATGCGGACACCGCAGGCCCACCTGGTGGTCTTCTGGCCGCAGTCTCAGGCTCGCAAGCATTCGTAGAACTATCTGCTGGCGAGCAACAGAGGCAGGAGAACGTACTCGTCGATCTTTTCGCGGAGATTTCTCCTGTTTCCGAGATCGAGGAACAAGCAGGAGAAGTTCTGAGGCCGGACAAGAACTTGTAATCCTCCTTACATCTTTTGCCGTTGCTCCCGCTTATAATCCGTCCTCATATGGCAGAACGAGAACAACCAGCAAAAGAGTTTGACCAGGTAGCCTTTGCGAAGGCACTCGGCACCCAGGCCCAAGAGGTCACTGATCCCGCTTACGGCGAGGGCCAGCACTTTCAGGTACGCAGCAACGGCAGTTTCCTGAGCCTCGACACCTCCCTGAGAGCGGCGTCTCCCGCATTACCACCAAAAGTGCTCGTATCGAGCTGCTCGGGGGCATGCTCCCAAGAGTCGAGGACGAGGGAATCGTCTTCCTCCAGAAGGATTCCGAGCACGAACACTCCACGGTGTCTCTGAGCCCCACCGGCGGTTTGACCATGGGGTACCAGCTCGACACAGGCCCTGTCGCTGTCGACGGTCTTCCCCAGGACATCGAGGACACCGGGCGGATCATCACCAGCCGCGAGGCCGTGAGCACGCCGGCCGAGGCTCTTGAGTCCTTACCACCTTCCCCGGTCAACGCAGCCAAGCCACCAGAGAAGCCGGCCCGTATGTTCGGGGCCTTCCCGGACGAACGGCCGATGATCCAGCGCGTTGGTAGCCCTACACCCGAGACCGCCAGCGTTCGTGTCGTCGCTGATGCACTACCGCAAGTCGATACCCCTCCGGATGACGCAGCTCGGGAACCCACAGTGGCCGACCGCCAGCGGGTAAAGCTCGTCGGCCGGATCGGACGCACCCCCACTGTCCGCGAAACCGCGGCCGGCAAGCTCGTCGCCAAGTTTCCCCTGGCCGTCCACCTCGACGACGGCACGACCAAGTGGCACGACGTCCCGCCTTCAACGATCGTGCGGCCGCGCTGAAGAAGCGCCTGGAGGCTGGCGAACTGGTGAAGGGGAATGAGAGCGAGGTCGTGGGCTACATCCATGACCGGGAGTACCAGGGCCGGGACGGCACGACCAAGACGGCGCAAGAGATCTACTCAGTCGCTGTGAAGCGTCGCTGAGTAAGCTCTCGGGTTGGCAATAGGCGTGCGTAAGTGCCTCTATATATTTCTCCCAAGAAACGCCGGATCTCTGCGCTCTGTAGATATGAATGAACACGTAAACGGGTTTGACCCGTTCACTCAGGTGATGACTCGAAGGCCGTGGCCGGGGAGCTCGATTGCACACCTATCCGAACCAAGAAGGTGAGCAGGCAGCGCACCGAGCCACAGTACCGTGAGTGGGACGAAGATGTTTGGGATAGCGAAGACTTCCGGAGTAAGTACGAGTCTCTTTGCGAGAGCCTCGCGGAGACCAATCGAGCATGTGAAACGCGACGCGCCGGTTTGCGGGAAGCCATTTCGTGGCTGACTGCGCTGGAGGACGCTCTTGGTGCAGCCCGCGAGGTCGCGGACCCTAAGCACCAGCACAAGAGCAGCTACTGGACACGCGCTTTGTTCAACCCCAGGCCCAGCTATTTCACTTCCATCCTCCCAGTTACTCGTTCTGGACTGGTTGGTTTGGAGAGCATTTCAGGAGAGACCTACGAAGCGTTCCGATGACCACCCGGCTCATGGCCGAGGCCGGTGTTCGCAAGGTGCGCCTCTACGACGCTCGCCACGCGTGTCTCTCCTGGATGTCCAACAACGGCGTGCCTGACACCGTGGTTTCCGCGTGGGCGGGCCACAGCGATCTGTCCTTCACCAAGCGGGTCTACGTGCACCCCGACCCGCAGAGCCTCAAGGCCGTTTCGGACAAGCTTGGGGAGCTGCTCTCCGGCTGAGGAAGATCTACCAGGTCTGTGACGAAATGTGACACGACCGCCCCAGAGAACATACAGAAGCCCTGCCTCACCGAAGTGAGACAGGGCTCTGATCTGCGACTACGAGGCGAACCTCTAGTCGGGACGACAGGATTTGAACCTGCGACCCCTTGACCCCCAGTCAAGTGCGCTACCAAGCTGCGCCACGTCCCGATGCCCGTTGACCTGGGGTTTCCCCCGGGTTGAACGCGCAGGAGAACGATACCGCACTTCTCGGGGTGCTTGCGCGCGCCTTTCCGGACGGGGGTTGACCTCAAGCTTGCTTGAGGTTGCACGCTGGGGGCATGACGCAGACGACAGCGCACGCGACGTACGGTTACCAGGACCTCGGGCCGCTCATGGGGCTGATGACCGGGGACGAGAAGCACGGGCCCGCCGCCACCTCCACCCTCGACGTGCTGTGGGTGCTCTACGACCGGGTGCTGCGCGTGGGCCCCGGATCGGCGGACGCGCCCGGGCGGGACCGTTTCCTGCTGTCCAAGGGACACGGCCCGATGGCCTACTACGCCGTCCTCGCCGCCAAGGGGTTCTTCCCCGTGGAGTGGCTGGAGACCTTCGGCGGTTACGACTCGCCGCTCGGCCACCACCCGGACCGGCTGCTCGTCCCCGGTGTCGAGATCGGCAGCGGATCCCTCGGGCACGGGCTGCCGCTCGCCGTCGGGAGTGCGCTCGGGCTGCGGGCCCAGGGGCTGACCGACCCCGCCGTGTGGGTGCTCATCGGCGACGCCGAGCTCGACGAGGGCAGCAACCACGAGGCCCTCGCCTACGCGGGGGCGGCCGGTCTGGACCGCCTGCACACCGTGGTGATCGACAACGACTCCACCACCCACGGCTGGCGCGGCGGCATCGCCTCCCGCTTCGAGGCGGCCGGCTGGTCCGCCGCGACCGTGGACGGCCGGGACCACGAGGCGCTCCTCGCCGCCTTCACCGCACCCCACCCGGGCCGCCCGCACGCGGTGGTCGCCCGGGTGGAGAAGAAGCGCTGACCACACCCTCGCCGAGCAGGCGATCCGATCAGACCGACCAATCAACCAACCAACCGATCGATCCAACCGATCAAGCGAACGAACAAAAGGGGCGGACGACATGGACACGATGCGTGAGAGGTTCGTCGCGGTGACCTCGCGACTGCTGGACGAGGACCCCCGGCTGGCGCTGGCACTGGCCGAGATCAGCATGGACGGCTTCCGGCCCGTACAGGACCGCCACCCGGACCGGGTGATCAATGTCGGCATCCGCGAGCAACTGCTCCTCGGGGTCGGCGGCGGACTGGCCCTCGCCGGGCTGCGGCCCGTCCTGCACACCTTCGCGAGTTTCCTGGTCGAGCGGCCGTTCGAGCAGGTCAAGCTGGACTTCGGGCACCAGGGCGTCGGGGGCGTCCTGGTCAGCGCGAGCGCCTCGTACGACTGGCCGGCGGGCGGGTTCACGCACATGTCCCCCGGTGACGTGGCGCTCCTCGACACGCTCGACGGCTGGACCGTGCACGTGCCCGGGCACCCCGACGAGGCCGAGGCGCTGCTGCGGCACGCGTACGCCGCCGGCGACGACAAGGTCTACGTACGGCTCTCGCAGCAGTCGAACCGGGCCGCGCAGCCCGTGGACGGGCTGCGGTTCACGACCGTGCGGGAGGGGCGCGCCGGCGTGGTCGTGGCCGTCGGACCGCTCCTCGACCACGTGCTCGCCGCGACCGAGGGGCTCGACGTGAGCGTGCTGTACGCGAGCACCGTGCGGCCCTTCGACGACGCGGCGCTGCGCGCGGCCGTGGCCCGGGGCACGGGCGCCGACGTCGTGCTGGTCGAGCCCTATCTCGCCGGGACCTCGACCCGGGCGGCCGCCGACGCGCTCGCACACGTCCCGCACCGGGTCCTGGGCCTCGGCGTGGGCCGCGCGGAGCTCCGCCGCTACGGCACCATCGCCGAGCACACGGCAGCGCACGGACTGGACCCGGCCGGCCTCCGCGACCGGATCACCGCCTTCCTGCCGGGCGCCTAGCCGGTCACCGCCCTAGCCGGGCGGGGCCTGGCCGCGCGGGGCCTGCCCGGGCGGGGCCTGGTCGGGCTGGGTCCGGCCGGGCGGGGTGTGGGCCGTCCCGTCCTCCCGCCCGTGGATCACGTTCATCAGCTCGGCGGCCAGCTCCTTGATGGTGTCGAGGCCGGCGCGCCCCCACCGCCGTGGTTCCAGGTCCACCGCGCACACCGTGCCCAGGACGAAGCCCTGCCGGTCGGTCAGCGGGGCGCCCAGGTAGGACCGCACCCCGCTCTCGTCCACGACGGCGTTCGGCGCGAAGCGCGCGAAGTCCCGTACGTCCTCCAGCACCAGGGCACGGCGCCGCACCACCACGTGCGGGCAGTAGCCGTGGTCGCGGGCGAGCAGCCGGCCGGTGTACGCGCCGGCCGGGGCGTCGGGGCGGTGGTAGAGCCCGGCGAAGAACTGCCGGTCCTGGTCGATGAAGTTGACCGCCGCGTACGGGGTGCGCGCGGTGTCGGCGATCCGGCGGGCGAAGGCGTCGAACTCGGCGTCGGCCCGCTCCCCCAGGCCCAGCGCGCGCAGCCGCTCGGCGCGCGCCGGCGCCTCCCGGTCCACCGGGGTGAGCAGCAGGTGCCCGGTCGATTCGTAGTAGGTCATGTCGGCGATACCCCCTGTTCGGAAACCGTTGCGGCCGCCAGCAGGTGGGCGACGAGGGCGGCCAGCGCCCTGGTGCCCGACGCCTGCTCCCGCGCGTCGCAGCGGACGACCGGCACCCCTGCCGGCAGCCCGACCGCGTCCCGCACCTCCTCGGCCGTGTAGCGGTGGCTGCCGTGGAACTCGTTGACGGCCACGATGAAGGCGATCCCCCGCTGCTCGAAGAAGTCGACGGCCGGAAAGCAGTCCTCGAGCCGTCTCGTGTCGGCGAGCACCACCGCGCCCAGCGCGCCCGCGCTCAGCTCCTCCCACAGGAACCAGAAGCGCTGCTGCCCCGGCGTCCCGAACAGGTAGAGCACGTGCCCGTTGTCGAGGGTGATCCGGCCGAAGTCGAGCGCGACGGTCGTCGACGTCTTCCCGTCGACGCCGGCCGTCGGGTGCTCGTCCGCCCCGAGCCCGCTCAGCAGCTCCTCCGTGCTGAGCGGCTCGATCTCGCTGACCGCTCCGACGAAGGTGGTCTTGCCCGCCCCGAAGCCGCCCGCCACCAGGATCTTCAGGGTGGCGGGGAGGAGAGCGGGGAGGTCGGCGGCCGCGGTCTCACAGCCTTCGTCGCAGGCCATCGAGCACCGCCCGCAGAAGGGACTGGTCGTCGGCCGCGAGGCCGGGCCCGACCGGGAAGCGCGGGGCCAGTGCCCGTACCGCCCCGCAGTCCAGCAGGTCGCACAGCAGCACCTTGGTGACGACCGCGGGGAGCCGCAGCTGCGCGGCGATCTCCGCGACCGACACGTGGGCGGGGCCCGCGCACAGCCTCAGCGCGTGCGCGTGGTCCGGTCCGAGCGGCGCCTTCGGCCGCACCCCGGTGGCGGTCATCAGCGACAGCAGGTCCAGGACGGCGCTGGGCCGGGTCCGGCCGCCGCTCGCCGTGTACGGGCGCATCAGCCGCCCCGCCGAGTCGTCGAGCCAGGGCATGTCGTGCGCGGCGAGGTACGTCCGCACCGCTACGGCGCTCCGGGGGCGCCGGCCGGCTGCCGCGGCGGCGCCGCGAGGTACGGCCGTACGCTCTTGACCAGCATCGCCATCTCGTACCCGAGCACACCGGCGTCGGCCTCTCGGTCGGCGAGCACCGCGAGACAGGTCCCGGAGCCGGCGGCGGACACGAACACCAGCGCCGAGTCCAGTTCGACGACCACCTGCCGCACCTCCGCCCCGTCCGCGAACCGGGCTCCGGCGCTGCGGCCGAGCGAGTACAGCCCGCAGGCCAGGGCGGCCATGTGGTCCGCGCTGTCCGCGTCGAGGCCGTGCATGCAGGTGACGAGCCCGTCGGCGGTGAGCAGGACCGCGCTGCGGGTGTAGGGGACGCGCTGGACGAGGCCGCTCAACAGCCAGTCGAGATCGGACAGCTGACTGGTCGGCACTTCGCTGGCCATGGGGTTGTGCTCCTTGCCGGGGGTTCGCGTGCGGTTCGTTCGCGTGCGGTCGGTTGGCGTACGGGGGCTCGCCTGCGGGCGGGGCCGGGGGTCAGCTCCGGGGCTCGGACTCGGCCGCCTGCGCCAGTCCGAAGCCGCGCTGGAAGGCCGCCATCAGCCCGGGATCGTGCACCGGTGTCTCGGCGCCGGCGGCGCGGGCGGCCGGTGGTCCCTTCGGCTCCGGTACGGCGTGCTGCCGGACGGTGCGCCGGGGCAGCGGCGGCCGCTCCGGGTCCGCGGCGGGCGCGGTGCGGCGGGGCAGTGGTGCCCGCGGGTCCGCGACGGGCGCCGGCGGCCCGGCGGGCTGCGGCACCGCGGCCCACCCCGGCACCGCCCGCTGCTCCGCCGGGGCCACCCGTACGGGCGCGAGGAAGGACGCGGAGGTCACCGGGTTCCCGGCGCCCTCCGGTGCGCCCAGCGCCGTCCCGGCCGGGCTGCCCACCGAAGCGGGTGCCGAAGCCGGTGCCGGTGCCGGTACCTGTGCCCAAGCCGGTGCCCGTGCCGGTACGGATGCCGCTGCGGGCGCCGGTGCGGGCGCGGTTGCCGGTGCGGGCGCGGTTGCCGGTGCGGGTACGGGCGCGGTCGTCGGCGCGGGCGCGGGTACCCCTGCGGCTGCCGGGACGGGCCCGGCCTCCCCCGCCGAACCGGCGGCCCCGGCCTGTTCGGCCGGTTCGGCGCCCAGCAGTTCCTGCGGGAGGACGAGCACCGCCAGCACTCCCCCGTAGATGTTCGACTTCAGCTCGACCGCGATGCCGTGGCGCCGGGCCAGGGCCGAGACGACGTACAGGCCGATCCGGCCGTCGTGCAGCAGCCGCCGCACGCTGACCTGGTCGGGGTCGCCGAGCAGCGCGTTCATACGGTGCTGTTCCTCGGACGGCATGCCGAGTCCGCGGTCCTCGACCTCGATGGCGATGCCCGCGGTCACCCGTTCCGCGCGCAGCAGCACATCGGTGTCGGGGGCGGAGAACACCGTGGCGTTCTCGACGAGTTCGGCGAGCAGGTGGACGACGTCCGCGACGGCGTGGCCGCGTACGCTGCCGGCCGCCGGGGGCACCACCTTGACCCGCGTGTACTGCTCGACCTCGGCGACCGAGGAGCGCAGCACCTCGCTGATGTCGATGGGCCGGGTCCACTGCCGGCGGGACGCGGCCCCGCCGAGCACGGCCAGGTTCTCCGCGTGCCGCCGGATCCGGGTGGCCAGGTGGTCCACGTGGAAGAGCTCTCTGAGCAGGTCGGGATCCTCGACGGTGTCCTCCAGCCCGTCGAGCAGCCGGATCTCCCGGTGCACCAGCGACTGCAGCCGGCGCGCGAGGTTCACGAAGACCTCCACCTTCTGCTCGCTGTCGCTGCGACCGCCCGGCACGGCACTGCGCCCGAGTACGGCGTGCGCCTGCTCCCGGGCCAGCCGCAGCTCCTGCGACAGCAGGTCGAACTCGTCGCCGCCCCGGCCGGGCAGGACCGCCCGGCGCACCGGCAGCGGCTCACCCCGTTCGACCCGCTCGGCCGCGGCCCTGAACTCCTGCCGCCCCCGCGCACTGGACCGCCGCAGCGCCTCGCACCGTTCCTGTACGGTCCGCGCCCCGCGCTGCGCGCCGAGCACCGCCGCCCACAGGGCCGCACCGAACAGCAGCCCGCACCCGGTGAGCACCGGCCACAGCCGGGCGTCGGCGCGCGAACCGCCCAGCTGGAGGCTGAAGATCACCGCGGCCGCGCCGCTGAGCCCGGCGGCCAGCGTGGGCAGCACCGCGGCCCGGACCAGCTGGCCGCGGAGGCGGAGCCGGGGGCGGGAAGGAACGCGGCCGCGCCGCCCGCCTTCTCGGCGGTCGGCGCGCGCCGCGGGTGTGCGGAGTCCGGACATCGTCGTCCTCGGTACGTGGGTCGCGGGGCCGCGGGGGCCCAGCATTTGATCACCGGCTCCCCACGCTAGCCCGCACCCGCCGCCCCTGGAGGGCCTGTTCGGGCCCGCTTCCCGCTCCAGAAGGAGCGCTCGCACGACAGCCCGATTCCCCGCCGGAGCACTGCGCCCGTCCGGCGCGCGGGCGCGGGCCAGGCGCGGAACCGCGGGGCACGGGCAGGGAACGGCCACGGGAGGGGCCGCACCACGGCCCGCACCACGGCCCGCACCACGGCCCGCACCACGGCCCGTACGACGGCCCGTACGACGGCCCGTACGACGGCCCGTACGACGAAGGCCCGGGTCTCCCGACCCGGGCCTTCGCCTCTGCCTCCGGCCCGCAGGCCGAGGGGTTACGCCTTGGGCGCGACGAGCTGGTACTCGGTGCCCAGGTTGTCGCCTGTGTCGGCGTAGAGGGTGGTCTCACCGTCGGACCAGCGGACGATCAGATCGTCGGGGTGGCCGTTGGTGTTGTAGCTGCCCGCGGTCATCGCGAGGTCGTGGGTCCACAGTTCGTTCGCCGGGGCGATCTGCTTCTGCGTGCCGATGCCGGCCGGGCTGATGTCGCGGTACAGGTCGAGCCGGCCGTCGGACCAGCGGATCGTGACGTCCCAGTTGTCGTTCCCGGTGAAGTCGCCGGCCGTCAGCAGGGTGGCGTTCCGCCAGGCGTCGCTGGGAGCCCGCAGCTGGTGCTCGGTGCCGAAGCCCGCGGTGCTGGTGTCGGTGTACAGGGTGGTCTCGCCGTCGGACCAGCGGACGACCAGGTCGGTGGTGAGGCCGGCGGTGCCGAACCGGCCGCCGATGATCTGGTCCGCGTACTTCCACACCGAGCCCATGGCCGCGAGCTGGGTCTGCGCGCCCATGCCGGCGGGCGTGACGTCGCTGTACAGGGTCACTTCGCCGCCGGCCCAGCGCACGAGGAGGTCGGACCGGGCGCCCGCGGAGAAGTCGCCGCCGGTCATCGTCACGGCGTCCTTCCACTCGGCGTTCGCGGCGCGCAGCCGGGTCTCGCGGCTGAAACCGTTCGCCCCGTTGCCCGTGTAGAGGGTGACCTCGCCGTCGGTCCAGACCACGATGAGGTCCGAGTAGGGGTCGCCGGTGTACTCGCCGGAGGCGAGGAGCTTGGCGTGGGTCCAGGTGTCGCCGCTGCCCAGGGAGAACGGCAGGGACGGCTGCCGGTAGGCGGAGCGGACAGGGTCGCGGTTGGCGACGGCGTCGTCGTACAGCTTGAACATCTCGTCGTGGGCCATCACCGCGTACGACAGGTGGTCGTTCGGGCCGCCCTCGCCGAGGCCGCCCAGGATGCCGATGATGTTGCCGGTCCTGCCGTTGAAGTCGGTCATCCAGGCGCTGCCCGACACGCCGCCGAAGTAGCCGTCGCAGGTCATCTGCATCTGGTCGTACCCGGGCAGCTGCGAGGTGATGGGCGAGCAGCGGATGGCCGTGTCGTTGGCGTCGTACTGCTTCTTCGGGTAACCGATGATGGTCACCTTCTGGGTGTAACTGGTGGCGCGCTTGAGGACGTTGGCGCCCCCGACGGCCGTCTTCAGCTGCTGGCCCCGGGCGTTCGGCTGCACCCGGGCGAAGGCGAAGTCGAGGTCCGAGTTCGGGCCCTCGCTGGTGCGGCGGGCGTCGACGAAGCCGCGCTCGATCGGCCACATGCCGTACGGCTGGGCGGCCGGGGCCTTGCCCTTGGTGTACTGCGGCACGAACGCGCTGCCGGCGCGCGGGTTGCAGTGGCCGGCCGTGACGATCAGGTTGCCGGCGGGGCTGTCCACCGCGCTGGCCGTGCAGGCGTGCAGGCTGAGGTCGGTGTTGATGCCGAAGAGGACGCCGATGGTGGCGACGCCCCCGAAGTGCTCGCCGGCCGGGCCCGCGGCGATCTGCGAGCGCAGCATGCCTTCGCGAACGGCGGACTTCGGCGTGTCGGCGACCGCCATGGCGTCCGTGGCGGCCGCCATGCGGGCCGGCGTCCAGAACTGCTCGACCTGGGCGCGCGTCCACTTCGCGGGGTTCGCGGGGAGCGGCGCCACAGGGGTCGGCGTGGCCTTCGGGGCCGCCTTCCGCGGCCGTGTGGGATTCGGGCCCGGCGTCGACGTCCGTGTCGGCCTGACCTTACCGACCGCCCTGGTCAGGGACGGGCTCGGCGTGGTGCCGGCCTCGGACCGCCGGCCCGGCGCGGCGGTGGGGCCGGGTGCCGTCTTCCCTGCCGTCGCCGCCGTGGCGGTCGGTGCGGGAGACGGGCTGTGTGCCAGTGCGGATACTGCCCCCGTGCCGGCGATCACCGCGCCCGCGAGCAGAGCGCCCGCGGTCCGCAGGATGCGGCCTGTTCGTGTCCGGTGCCCGAATGGCATGTCTGGTTTTCCCCTCCGTGGTGCATGAACGCCCGAGAGGATTGGTCGCACAAATGTTCCCCCCGGAGACGGGAATCATAGCCCGGCATTTCGGGGTGGACGGCGCACTTCGCACGCCCATCAGTCCATCCAAAAGGCATGAATCGCCCGCCTTTTGCGACGCCGCCCGCAAGCGTACATATGATCCATACGGGCGGCCCCGCACGTGCGGGGCGACCGAGCCCGCCATGGGGGTGCGATGCGCACGACAGCCGTTCTTCTCTCCGCGGCGGCGGCCGTGACGGTGGCGACCGGAGCGCCGGCGCTCCCCGCCGCGGCCGCCGACGGGGACGCACCGCTGAGCGTGAGTCCTACCGCCGCCCACCGCGGCGACGCCGTACGGGTGTTCCTCGCGGGCGGAGCGGGCGGGGACGCCGAGGGCGTCGACGTGTCGGCGGCCGGCCCGGACTGGCGGGGCGAGTCGCCGGCCTTCACGGCGCCGGCGGCGCTCGCCGCCTACGGCAAGGGCGCCACCCTGTCGGGCGAGACGCGCATCCGCTGCGACGTCCGCCCCGGCACCTACACCGTGACCCTCAAGGGCACCGGCATCCGCACCCGCACCGACCGGGTACGGCTGACCGCGACGCTCACCGTCACCCCGGACGCGGCGGACACGCCGTCCGCGCGGTGCGCGGCGCAGGCGGACGAGGAGTCCGGCGGCGGGTCCCGGGGCCGGTGGGCGGCCGGCATCGGCCTGCTGGCAGCGGCGTCGGCGGCGGGCGCATGGGCCTACGTACGACGGACCCGGCGCCGCCGCGCCACCGGGGCGTAACACACCGCGCCGCCGGGGCGCGAAACCGCCCGGCCGGGCCGCACCCGCGGCCCACGGGCAGCCACGCCCGGCCCGCAGCGCCCGCGGCCTCGGTCGCGAGCTACGCCAGGGGGGCCGCGGTCCGCTCCTCGTCCTCCGGGCCGCGCGCCGCGCCGGACCCGGCGACCGGAGCCGTTCCGGGGGCGTCGACTTCGCCCGCGGGGATGGCCGCGGCCGGGAGCGGAGCCGGTCGACGGGTGGCGGGCGTCCCGCCCCCGGCGGCGATTTCGCGCCACCAGGGCGTGGCCGGCACGTCGTCCGTGCCGGGCTCGAAGGGGAGGCCGGGGATCGGCAGCGCGATCCGGGCGCCCGCGCGGGCGGCCGCCTCTACCGTGCCCTCGCCCGGCTCCTCCCACGGGTGGGGCGCCAGGTTGAACGTGCCCCAGTGGATCGGCAGCATCGTGCCGGACGGCTGCCCGCCCTGCAGGTCGAGGTGGGCGCGCATGCCCTCCTCGGGCGTCATGTGGATGTCGGGCCAGTACTCGCTGTAGGCGCCGATCTGGATCATCGTGGCGTCGAAGGGACCGTGCTCGGCGCCGATCTCCTTGAAGCCGGGGAAGTATCCGGTGTCACCGCTGTGGTAGATCCGGTGCGCGTCGCCCGCGACGACCCACGAGGCCCACAGGGTGTGCTGCTGGTTGCGCAGGCCGCGGCCGCAGAAGTGGCGGGCCGGGGTGGCCGTCAGCGACAGGCCCGCGATCTTCGTGCTCTCGTTCCAGTCCAGCTCGCGGATCCGGTCCGGCGCGACGCCCCACCGCTCCAGGTGCGCGCCCACGCCGAGCGGCACCGCGAAGAGCGTGTCCGTGCCCACCAGGGCCTTGATCGTCGGCAGGTCCAGGTGGTCGTAGTGGTCGTGGGAGATCACCACGACGTCGACCGGGCCGAGCGAGGCCAGCGGCACGGGCACCGGGTGCAGGCGCTTGGGGCCGGCGAAGCTGTACGGAGAGCAGCGCTCTCCCCACACCGGGTCGAAGAGCACCCGGCGGCCGTCGATCTCGGCGAGGACGCTGCTGTGCCCCATCCACGTCAGCCGCAGTCCGCTCTGCGGCGGGTGCGAGAGGTCCTTGAGGGTGGTCGGGTGGACCGGGATGGGTGCCGCCGGCACCCGGCGGACCCGCTCCTCCTTGCGGAAGTAGACCTTCGCGAAGTTCAGCATCGACCCGGACGGCCGCCGCCGCGCCCCGACGGGGTTCTGGAACACGCCGTCGGCGAAGTTCGGCGAACGGCGGATCCGCTCCATCCGGTCACCGGACGGGTCCGCTCCGAAGGCGGCCGGGCGCAGCGCGCGGAGTTCTGAACGCAGTGGTCGGGAGCCGGTCAAAGCGCCTCCTGGGGCGGTGGGAACTGATGTGGTCCGCTGTGTCTCTGCCCATCCCAACGCGTACCCGACCCGAACGATTCCGGCCACGCCGTTTCGGGTGGACGGATCGTGTGGACGGGCCGGTGGACGGGTGGAGTGGGCGGATCGTTCGGACGCACCGGACGGCGTGTCCTCACCGCCCGGCAGCCGCTACAGCGGGAGCAGGTCGGGCCGCTTCGGCTCGACGTGGTCCCCGGAGGACTCGCCGCGCAGCCGCCGCCCGATCCACGGTACGAGGTAGTCCCGCGCCCACTGGATGTTGTCGCGGGTGACTTCCGCCGAGCCGCGCGGCTGCTGCGGCGGCCAGGGCTGGTCCGGGTCGGCCGGCACCTCCAGGCCCAGGACCTGGGCCGCCCGCAGGGCCACCCGGGTGTGCCCCTCCGGCGACAGGTGCAGCCGGTCGTCGTCCCAGGCCCGCCGGTCCTGGATCGACTTCAGGGACCACAGGTCGAGCACCGGGCAGTCGTACCGGTCGGCGATCGCCCGGACGTGCGCGCTGTACGTGGCGACCTTGCCCCGGATGTGGCGCAGGACGGGGACGCCCCGCGTGTCGAACCCGGTGGTGATCATGACCGTGCCGACCGCGCCGGTGAGGTCGGCGACGGCCGCCTCGAATCGCTCCGCGACGTCGTCGGGGTCGCTGCCCGGCCGGATGATGTCGTTGCCGCCCGCGCAGAAGGTCACGAGTTCGGGGGCCAGCTCCTTGGCCCGGGGCACCTGCTCGGCCACGATCTGGTCGAGGAGCCGGCCGCGCACCGCGAGGTTGGCGTACCGGAAGTCGTGCTCCTCGCGCCGGTCGGCGAGGAGGACGGCGAGCCGGTCCGCCCAGCCCACGAAGGCCTCACTCGCTCCGGGGACGTCGAGGCCGACCCGGCCGTCCGGGATACCGGGGCCGCCGGGCCCGCCCGGGCCGGGGCCGGGGTCGCCCACACCCTCGGTGAAGCTGTCGCCGATCGCCGCGTAGGAGCCGAAGGGGATCACGGGACCCCGTCCGGATGAGAGAAAAGTCGAATCGCCTGCCACGGGAGCACATCTTTCACCTCGCGATGTGACTTACGCGACCGTAGGAAGGGGTTGACGCGGGGTGATCTATACCACCCGGTCAGTTTCAGCCATTTGGAATACGTCAGGAATAAGAGCGGGCGCACACGCGGCCGGGGCCGGAATCCCCCTCGGATTCCGGCCCCGGCCGTCGGACGGCGTGAGCCGTCAGACGCTCACGCCCTGCGCACGCAGGTAGGCGAGCGGGTCGATGTCGTCGCCGTACGACGGCCCGGTGCGGATCTCGAAGTGCAGGTGCGGCCCGGTCGAGTTGCCCGTGGAGCCGGACAGGCCGACGGAGTCGCCGGCCGACACGCTCTGGCCGGAGGAGACGCTCAGGGAGGAGAGGTGGGCGTACTGCGAGTAGTGGCCGTCGGCGTGGCGGATGATCACCTCGTTGCCGTACGAGCCGGCCCAGCCGGCCGAGACCACGGTGCCCGCGCCGACGGCGTGGACGGTGGTGCCGGAGCCGACGGTGAAGTCCACACCGGTGTGGTAACCGCTGGACCACATGCTGCCGCCCTGGCGGTACGAGGTGGAGATGGGGGCGGACACCGGCGCGACGAACCCGGCGGCGGACTTCGAGCCGGCGGCCACGGCGGACCCGGAAGCCGAAGACGAAGAAGACGAAGAAGAGGAGTCGGCAGAGGAAGCGGAGCCCGACTCGGAGGAGCCCGAGGTGCGCGCGCTCTGCGGCGCCGCCGACTTGTGACCGGACCGGGAAGCGCGCTCGCGCTTCGGCTCGCCCTCGGCCTTGGCGCCGGCCTTCGTCTTGGCCGTGCCGCCGAGGGTCAGCTCCAGACCCGGGTGGATCAGCGACGGATCGGTGCCGACCGCCGCGCGGTTGTCGGCGTAGAGCCGCTCCCAGCCGCCCTCGAGGTTCCGCTCCGCGGCGATCTTGGAGAGGTAGTCGCCGGCGACGACGGTGTACGTGGTCGGCGCGGCCTTCGTCGCAGCGGCCGAAGCCGGCGCCTGGGCCTGGACGTGCGCCGCCGCCTGGGCCGGAACCGCGGCCGGGGCGGCCGCCTTCTCGGCGGCGTGGGCGCCGGTGGCGCCCATCAGCGGCAGCGCGAGCGCCGCGCTTCCCGTGCCGGCGGCGACGAGGCCGCGGGCCATCGGGTTGCTCTTCGGGCGGCGGTGCTTACCCTTTCCGGGCATGGCGAATTCCTCTCCGTCGCCTGCGAGGTGAGCTGTCGGGTTCGGACTGGAGATGTCCGGCCGTACGAGTACGGCTTCACCCCAAGCCGTTCCGGAGTAAAGATCCAGAACGGCGGCTTACCTGGTTCCCCCGCTCCTGCCGTACGTAATTGGTCGGATGCGGTTTCCGGGTGGCGGCAGGATTTGGCGTTCCACCCGGCTCGGCCGTGAACGTAATCGAGTTCGGCCGGGCGGAACAAGTCATGAATTCCCCAAAGGAATCGGGGAGCTGAATGATCGCCGGAATTACGGTCACTGTCCGTCTATTGCGGGCACGTAACAGCCGTCCCCACAACGGGTTTCGACTCGGACCCCCCAGCACGCACGGTCACCGTATGATCCTGCTCACGAGCGAGGGGCGGACGTGCCCGCACGCCCCTCCACATCTGCCCGACCCTTGCGGTAACTTGACGCCAAGTAGCGCAATTCGGACATAGCCCCAGGTGCCCCACTTCGCCGCAAGGAGCCCACGTGACCCAGCGCATACCGACCGAGCCCCGGCTGACCGGAGTCCGTAACTTCCGTGACGTAGGCGGCCTTCCGACCATTGACGGACGTCGGGTGCGTAGCGGTCATCTCTTCCGAAGCGGACATCTGGCACATGCCACCGAAACGGATACCGAGTACCTCAACTCGCTCGGCCTCCACACCATCTTCGACTTCCGCAACGCGTCCGATCAGGCCCTTGAGGGTGCGGACGTGGCACTCACCGGCGTGCGGCACGTGAACCTCCCGCTGTCCGACCCGGCGTACGGCGGCGACTTCTGGCGGATGGTCCGCGAGGGCGGCGTCGAGCAGCTCCGCGACATCCTCGGCGAGGGCAAGGCCGCCGCGCGCATGTCCTTCTCGTACCAGAGGATGATCAAGGAGCGGACCGCGGAGCACAGCCGGGTCGTGCACGCGATGGCCGACGACAGCGTGCCGGTGCTGCTGCACTGCGCGGCCGGCAAGGACCGCGCCGGTCTGTCCATCGCCGTCACCCTGCTCGCGCTCGGCGTCGAGCGCGACGCCATCACGGCGGACTACCTGGAATCGAACGCCCCGCACCGCCGCTACCGGGTCAAGCGCAGCGGGCCCGAGGACGAGCACAGCCCCGAGGCACTGGAGCTGCTCGGCCCCCTCTTCGACGCGCGCGCCGAGTACCTGGACGCGGCCTTCGCCGCCATCGACGAGACCTGGGGCGGGGTGGACCCGTACCTGTCCGACGGCCTGGGGCTGAGCCCCGAAACCCTGGAGCGGCTGCGCACCCGGCTCCTGGAGGAGGCCCGCTAGCGCTCGCCGCCCACGGTGAAGAGCAGGTAGACGAAGGCCGCGAAGAGGTGGCCCGCCACGACGTACACGAAGACCCGGATCGCGAGCCCCCGCGGAATCCGGTCCTCGATGAACCGGCGGGCCCCCGTCCTCGGCTCCGGGTCCGTACCGCTGGTCTCGCTGTCGTCCATGCGAGCGATTCTGTCACCGATTCGCGACGGCCTGTTTCACCAGCGTCCGGCCGAACTCCCACATCAGCCCGCCGCCGCCGTGCGCCTCGTCCATGACCTCCCGGAAGGCCGTGACGAACCGGTCGACGTCCTTCTCGTCGATCACCAGCGGCGGAATCAGCTTGATCACTTCCAGGTGGTCCCCGGACACCTGGGTCAGGATCCGGTGCTTCTGCAGCAGCGGAACGACGACCATCTGCGCGAAGAGCCCCTTGCGGGCCGCCTGCAGCACCGACCACCGGCTGCGCAGCCCGAGCGAGGACGGCCGGCCGAACTCGATGCCGATCATCAGGCCGCGGCCCCGCACCTGGTGCAGCAGCTCGTACTCGTCCACCAGCGCCGCCAGCCGGCCGCGCAGCAGGTCCCCGGTGGCCGCGGCACGCGCCACGATGTCCTCGTCCGCCATCACGGACAGGACCGCCAGCCCGGCCGCCATCGCCTGCGCGTTGGACCCGAAGCTCGCCGAGTGCACGAGCACGCGGTCCATGGACGAGTAGACCTTCTTGAAGATCCAGTCCTTGCCGAGGGTCGCCCCGACCGGCACGTACCCGCCCGACAGCGCCTTCGCCACGCACACCAGGTCCGGCTCCACCCCGGCCTCGTGCTGGTACGCGTAGAACCGCCCGGTCCGGCCCAGCCCGGTCTGCACCTCGTCCGCGATCAGCAGTGCCTTGTGCCGGTGCAGCAGGTCCTGCGCGGCGCGCAGGAAGCCCGGCGGCGGCGCGTGCACGCCCTTGCCCTGGATCGGCTCGACCACGAACGCGGCCACGTCGCCGCGCCGCAGCTCGCGTTCGAGCGCGCCCAGGTCGCCCAGCGGGATCTGCGTGTCGGGCAGCAGCGGCGCGAAGCCGTCCCGGAAACCGCTCTCCCCGTTGACCGACAGCGAGCCGGTGGTGAGCCCGTGGAAGGCGTGCGCGCAGTACAGGACCCTGGGCCGCCCGGTCGCGTAGCGCGCGAACTTCAGCGCGGTTTCGACCGCCTCGGTGCCGCTGTTGCCGAAGAACACCCGGTCCAGGTGCGGGCTGTGCGCCAGCAGCCGCTCGGCGAGCAGGCCCGGCAGCGGCTGGCAGTCGAAACGGGTGAGGTCGGCGAGCGAGGCGTCCAGGACGTCGTGCAGCGCCTTGCGGACCACCGGATGGTGCCGGCCCAGGCCCATCACCCCGAACCCGGCGAGCATGTCGAGGTAGTCGTTGCCCTCGGCGTCCCAGAAGTGCGCTCCCTCGGCCCGTACGTAGACCTTGTCGAATCCGATGGTGTGGAGCATGCGCGGGAGCTGGTGGTTGAGGTGCCGGGCGTGCAGCTCGTACCGCTCCGCACCCCGCTCGGCCAGCAGGCGCCCCAGGTCGAACCCCCCGGACCCGTCCGTCATGTGGTCATCTCCTCGTGGTCGTCGATGGTGTTCCGGGTCAGGGCCGCGCCGATCGCCCCGGCGATCTCGACCGGCGTGAGGCCGATGTCCGCGAGGACCTCGCCGCGTTTGGCGTGCGCGAGGAACCGCTCGGGAACGCCGAAGGTGCGCAGCGGTACGTCGACCCCGGCGTCCCGCAGCGCCTGGCCGACCGCCCAGCCGACCCCGCCGGTGCGGCTGTTGTCCTCGGCGACGGCGACCAGCCGGTGCCGGGCCGCGAGCGGGGCGAGGGCCTCGTCCACGGGCTTGACCCAGCGGGGGTCGACCACGGTGACGGTGACGCCCCGCCCGGCGAGCAGTTCGGCGGCCCCCAGGCACACGGGCGCCAGCACGCCCACCGCGACGAGCAGCACGTCCCCGCCGGCCCGGTCGGCCCCTTGCGGCGCGGCGGCGCCGTCGGCGTCACCGGCGGCGGTGTGCTGCGCACCGGCCCAGCGCAGGACGTCCATGCCGCCGGCCCGCCCCACGGCGGGCACCGGCTCCCCGGCCGCCTCCTTGGGGAAGCGCAGTACGGTCGGGGCGTCGGCCACGTCGAGCGCCTCGCGGAGCTGGGCGCGCAGCTGGTCGGGGTCGCGCGGGGCGGCGATCCGCAGCCCCGGCACGACCTGGAGCAGGGAAAGGTCCCACATGCCGTGGTGGGAGGGCCCGTCCACGCCGGTGATGCCGGCCCGGTCCAGGACGAAGGTGACCCCGCACCGGTGCAGGGCCACGTCCATCAGCAGCTGGTCGAAGGCGCGGTTGAGGAAGGTGGCGTAGACGGCGACGACGGGGTGCAGGCCGCCGGTGGCCAGGCCGGCCGCCGAGGTGACGGCGTGCTGTTCGGCGATGCCCACGTCCCAGACCCGGTCCGGGAACCGCTCGGCGAAGCCGGTGAACCCGACGGGGTGCAGCATGGCCGCCGTGACGGCGACGACGTCGGGGCGCTCGGCGCCGATCCGGGCCAGTTCCGCGCCGAACACGTCGGTCCAGGACGGGCCGGGCGGCGGGCCGAGCGGTTCGCCGGTGAAGGGGTCCATCACGCCGACCGTGTGGAAGCGGTCCGCCTGATGGGCGAGGGCGGCCGGGCAGCCGCGGCCCTTCTCGGTGACGCAGTGCACGAGCGCCGGGCCGCCGCACCGGGCGGCCCGGCGCAGCGCGGACTCGACGGCGGTGACGTCGTGTCCGTCGACGGGGCCGATGTACTCCAGCCCCAGGTGCCCGAACACGCCGCCGGCCCGGGAGCCGCCGCCGGTCCCGTCGTCGGTGCCGGTCCCGCCGTCGGTGGAGTCCCGGTCGCCGCTCCCGCCGCCGCCGGCGGGACCCGTGCGCAGGGCGGCCAGGTGCTCGCCGAGTCCGCCGACGGTGGGCAGGTACGACCGCCCGTTGTCGTTGACGACGATGACGAGCGGGCGGCGGGCGTTCGCCGCGCCGATGTTGTTGAGCGCTTCCCATGCCGGCCCGCCGGTGAGCGCCCCGTCGCCGATGACGGCGACGACGCGCCCCGCCCGGGTGCGGCCGCGCCCGCCGTCGCGGGCCCGCGCGGCCTTGGCCAGCCCGTCGGCCCAGCTCAGGACCGTCGAGGCGTGGGAGTTCTCGATCACGTCGTGCGCGGACTCCTCGCGCGACGGATATCCGGAGAGGCCGCCCTTTCCGCGCAATTTGGAGAAGTCCTGGCGGCCGGTCAGGATTTTGTGCACGTAACTCTGATGACCGGTGTCCCAGAGAATTCGGTCCGTCGGCGAATCGAAGACCCGGTGCAGGGCGATCGTCAGTTCGACCACGCCGAGATTGGGCCCGAGGTGGCCTCCCGTCCGCGCCACCGCGTGGATCAGGAATTCCCGGACCTCGGCGGCGAGTTCCGCGAGCCGCTCCCCGGGGACCGCTTTCAGATCGCGCGGTCCCCGGATTCCTTCCAGGATCGACATGCCGGCCCCCCTCGTTGGCGCTGGCTACCGGGTGCTTCGGGCGGGGTGCCGGGTCAGCCGCGGTTGCCCGTGACGGTCTCCCGGGCGGCCCGGATGGACTCCTTGAGGGATCCCATGGTGGCGAGGACGGCGGTGGGCTCGTACCCGCAGTGCGCCATGCAGTTGGCGCATCGGGGGTCCTTGCCGCGGCCGTACTTGCTCCAGTCGGTGTCCTCGATCAGCTCCCGGTACGTCGGTACGTACCCGTCGCTCATCAGGTAGCAGGGCCGCTGCCAGCCGAAGAGGGAGTAGTTGGGGATCGCCCACGCGGTGCACGGGAAGTCCGCCTTGCCCTCCAGGAAGTCCAGGAACAGCGGGGAGTGGTTGAGCCGCCAGCGGCGGCGGTTGCCGCCGGCGAAGGCCTTCTTGAAGAGCTCGCGGGTCTGCTCGACGCCGAGGAAGTGCTCCTGGTCGGGGGCCTTCTCGTAGGCGTACGCGGGCGAGATCATCATCTCGTCGACCTTCAGGTCGTCGTTGAGGTAGTTGAGCACCTCGATGATGGTCTGGGGGGTGTCGGTGTTGAAGAAGGTCGAGTTGGTGGTGACCCGGAAGCCGCGCCGCTTGGCCTCCTTGATGGCGGCCACGGCCTCGTCGAAGACGCCTTCCTTGGCGACCGACTCGTCGTGGCGTTCGCGCAGCCCGTCGATGTGCACGGCGAACGCGAAGTAGGGCGAGGGCGTGAAGTTCTCGATCTTCTTGCGGAGCAGCATGGCGTTGGTGCAGAGGAACACGTACTTCCGCTTGGCCACGAGCTGTCGCACGATCTCGTGGATCTGCGGGTGCATCAACGGTTCGCCACCCGCGATGGAGACCATCGGCGCGCCGGACTCCAGGACGGCGCCGACCGCCTGCGCGACCGGCATGCGCTGCTTCAGCACCCCCGCCGGGTGCTGGATCTTGCCGCAGCCCTCACATTTCAGGTTGCACGCGAAGAGCGGTTCCAGCTCGACGATCAGCGGGAACTTCTCACGCTTGCGGAGCTTCTGTTCGAAGAGATAGGTCCCGACCCTGATGGACTGTCGCAGCGGCATGGCCATCTGGCTCACCTCCTGGGGAGCAGCAAAGAACGGTGCCAGTCGAAGAAAGCAGGTAGGACGGCACGAAGGACGCGGAAGGCCGATATTCCACCGCGTACCGTGCCGATTCGGACGAGCTCATGCTCCGGAGCGTCCACGATCACCCGGACGGCCGCAACCGGGCGCCACCCGGACTCTCCGACCGCCCCGGCCGCCGTACGGAGGGTGGCCGCGGACTCCATGTCCACGGCGACGGCGCCGCCCGCGCGCAGAGACGCCCGTTCGGCTCCCCGTACGACGTGGTCGGAGCCGGTCAGGGGGCCGGTGTGGACGGTCCGGCCCGGTACCGCGCGGGCCAGTGCCTGCACGAGCAGGCCGGTCCCGGTACAGGGGGTGCGGCCCTCCTCGTCCCGGGTCTCCGCGGCCACCACCAGGTCCCCGGGGTGCATGCCGGGGACGAGGCCGGCGCAGAATCCGGTGGCGAGTACGGCCGCGTCCCGCAGCCGGGGGGCGCCGAGGGTGCGGACCACGGCGCGTTCGGCGGCCTTGGGTCCCATGCCGGTGCGCAGCACGGTGAAGCCGTCCGGGGCGCCGTGCCGGCCGGCGCTGCGCAGCGCGAACCGCTCGATGCCGAGGGCGCAGGCGATCACCAGGGCGGGGCCGTCCACCGGTCCCGGCCCGTCCGGTGGGGTCGTGTGCCCGCGCCCCGGCTCCATCAGGGCGCTCCCCCGCCGGCGGGAACTCCGGCGGGCGTGTCGGCCGCGGCTCCCGCCGGGCCGCCCGCCGGACCGCCGCCGAACGGTTCGCCGTACAGGTAGCGGCCCAGGGCGGTCAGCGGGAACACCTGCCGGTAAAGGTGGTAGTTGATGGAGAAGTCCCACGGGAAGCCGGTGCCGGTGAAGTACGGCTCGTCCCAGGTGCCGTCCTCGCGCTGGCTCTGCGTGAGGAAGGCGATGCCACGCTCGACGGCCTTGCCGTCGCGTTCGCCCGCCGAGAGGAGCGCGAGCAGGGCCCACGCGGTCTGCGAGGCGGTGGACACGCCGCGGCCGGCCCAGGCTCCGGGGTCCCGGTAGGAGCGCTGGTCCTCGCCCCAGCCGCCGTCCTCGTTCTGTACGGCCTCCAGCCAGGTCACGGCCCGCCGGACGGCCGGGTGCGTCCGGGAGATCCCGGCGGCGACCAGGGCGGGCACCACCGAGCCGGTGCCGTAGACGTAGTTGGTGCCCCACCGGCCGAACCAGCCGCCGCCGGGCTCCTGTTCGGCGAGCAGCCAGTCGATGCCCCGCCGGGTGCGCGGGTCGGCGGCCCGGCCCTCGACGGCGAGCATCTCGACGACGTGGGCGGTGACGTCGGCGGACGGCGGGTCGATGACCTCGCCGAAGTCGCAGAACGGCAGCCGGTTGGGCAGCGGGCTGGTGTTGTCCGCGTCGAAGGCGCCCCAGGCCCCGTTGCGGGACTGCATGCCGAGGTTCCAGGACACCCCGCGGGCGATCGCGGCTTCGACCCGGGACGGGTCGGGGTGCTTGATGCGGCGCAGCGCCAGCACCACTTCGGCGGTGTCGTCGATGTCGGGGTAGGTGTCGTTGTGGAACTCGAAGGCCCAGCCGCCCGGTTCGAGGCCGGGCCGGCGCACCGCCCAGTCCCCGGTGCGGCGGATCTCCTCGCCGAGCATCCAGTCGGCGGCCTTCACCAGGGCCGGGTGGTCGGGCCTCAGGCCCGCGTCGGCCAGCGCGATGGCGGCGAGGCAGGTGTCCCACACGGGCGACTGGCAGGCCTCGATCATCCGGGCGCCGTCCTCGCGCCAGACCGCGAACCGGTCGAGCGACTCCAGGCCCGCGCGCATCACCGGGTGCCCGAGGTCGTAGCCGAGGAGGTGCAGGGCGATCACGGAGTACACGGCGGGGGGCTGGATGCCGCCCCAGCAGCCGTCGTTCTCCTGGCGTTCGACGATCCAGCGGCCGGCCGCGTTCATGGCCGCCCGGCGCACCGCGCGGGGCGCGACCCGGTGGTAGAGGTGCATGGCCCGGTCGAGTCGCTGGAAGGCTCCGTCCCAGCTCAGCGCGGGGGCGAGCGGCCGGGCCGGGTTGGGGCGGCGGGCGTCGGTGTGCAGCTCGTCGAGGGCGAAGGGGGCCGGGCGCACCGGGCGCTTCGCGGAGACGACGGTGAGCGGCACGATGGTCTGCCGGGCCCAGCAGCCGAAGTCGTAGATGTTGAGCGGGACCCAGGAGGGCAGGAAGATCAGTTCGGGCGGGAGTTCGGGCAGGTCCTCCCACCGCCACCAGCCGAAGAGCGCGAGCCAGATCCGGGTGAAGACGCGGGCGGCGGCGATGCCGCCGTTGGCGCGGATCCAGGCGGAGGCCCGGGACATGTGGGGCGCGTCGGGTGCGTCCCCGGCGAGCCGGAGGGCGACGTACGCCTCGATGGTGGCGGAGAGTTCGGGCGGCCCGCCGTGGAAGGTGGCCCAGGTGCCGTCGTCGCGCTGCTCGCCGCGGATGAACAGGGCCGCGGCCCGGGTGACGGCCTCGTCGGAGATCCCGAGGAACTGGCGCAGCAGCAGGTCCTCGGCGTCCATGGTGACGTTGGTCTCCAGGTCGCCCTTCCACCAGCCGGCCGCGTCCTGGCGGGCCAGCAGGGCCCGGGTGGCGCGGGCGGCGGCCTCCTCGGCGGCCCGTTGGGCGGTGCCCGCCGCGACCGGGCCTGCGTCACCGCCGCCGGCCCCGGCCGGCGCCGGCCGCCCGACCGCTCCCGCCGTTCCCCCGGCACCCGTTCCCCGGGCGCCCGGTGCTCCGGCGGTTCCCGCCGGGCCCGGTGCACCCGGCGGGCCCGGTCGTGCCGTTCCGCTGGCCGCGTCCGCGCCGGGCGCAGCCCCGCCGCTTCCGTCGGTCGTCGCTGTCATGCCTTCCCCTTCCCGCAGTGTCCTCTGCTGTGCTGGGGTCCGACGTCGGCCGGCGCCCGGTCACGGACGGAGAGCGCCGGCCGGCGACTCGCGATTCATCTCCGAACGGTGATCATCTCTTGCGGACGACGACAAAGTCCGCAAGCGCCACGAGCTGATCGCGGACAAGCTGCGGCATGTCGACCTCGTCGAGCGCCTGTACGGCAACGGCGTGCTGACGCCGGGCCTCCTCCTCGGTCCAGCGGCGGCCGCCGGCCTCCTCGATGAGGGCGGCGCGGGCGGCGAACTCCTCTTCGGAGAAGCTCGCGAAGTCGGTGATCTTGGCGTCGGCGGCGAGCAGCTCGCCGAGGCGCTCGGAGGCGGGTCCGCCCGCGGCGAGCGCGGCGACGACCGGCAGGGACTTCTTGCGCTGGCGCAGGTCGCTCCAGGTCTGCTTGCCGGTGGCGTCGGGGTCGCCCCAGATGCCGAGGAGGTCGTCGACGGCCTGGAAGGCGAGGCCGAGGTGGTAGCCGTACTCCTCCAGCTTGTCGGCGGTGCGGTCGTCGGCGCCGCCGAGCACGGCGCCGATGGAGACGGCGCAGGCGAGCAGGGCGCCGGTCTTGTTGCCCTCCATCTCCAGGCACTCCTCGACGCTGACGCGCTCGCGGTGCTCGTACGAGATGTCCTGGGCCTGGCCGTCGATGAGCTTGCGGGTGGCGGTGGTCAGGCGGCGGGTGGCGCGGCCGGCCTCCACGGTGCCGAGCTCCAGGAGGAGTTCGTTGGCCAGCGCGAACAGCGCGTCGCCGACGAGGATGGCCTGGGCCGGGCCGTGCACCTTCCACACCGTGTCGCGGTGGCGGCGCTGCTCGTCGCCGTCCATCAGGTCGTCGTGCAGCAGGGAGAAGTTGTGCACGAGTTCCACGGCGACCGCGCCGGGGATGCCGACCTCGGCGGCGGCGCCGGCCGCCTCCGCGGAGAGCAGCGCGAGCGCCGGACGGACGGCCTTGCCGCCGTCGCCGTCGGCGGGGTTGCCCTCGGCGTCGATCCAGCCGAAGTGGTAGGCGGCGACGGTGTCCATGGGCGGTGCGAGGCGGTCGACTGCCGCGCGGAGTACGGGAGTCGACAGCGTGCGGCCGCGCTCCAGGAGCGCGAGCGTGTCCGCTTTCTCGGCGCCGGCGGGACCGGCGGCGGGCGCCGCCGGCGCCGTCTTCGCCGCGTTGTCGACAGCCGGGTTCCCCGGGTTCACTGGTTCTCCTCTGGTTCCTGTACGTGCCGTCGTGCCTGACGTGCTGATCGTCATGCCGCCTCCTGCAGCGGGTGTTCGCGGGGGCGGCCGAGTGCGGCCAGCGCGGCGTGTGCCGCGGTGAGACCGCTGCGGACGGCGCCCTCCATGGTCGCGGGCCAGCCGGTGGCGGTCCATGCCCCGGCCAGAAACAGGCCGGGGGCGTGGGTGCGGGCCGCCGGGCGCAGCCGGCCCACGCCGGGGGTGGGGGCGAACGTCGCCGTCCGCTCCCGTGTGACGAAGAAGTCGCGGATCTTGGCGCCGCGCGCGGCGGGCAGCAGCCGCTCCAGTTCGGGGAGGTACTTGGCGCGCAGCACGGAGACGGGTTCGTCGATGTCGTCCTGTGCGGCGGACTGGGAGAGCGCAAGGTACTGGCCGCCGTCGGCGAGCCCGGAGGTGTCGGTGCGGTCGAAGACCCACTGGACCGGGGAGCCGAGCGCGGCGAAGAAGGGACGTTTGAGCACCTTGCGGTCGTAGACCACGTGCACGTTGAGGATGGGTGCGGTGCCGATGTCGAGGAGGGTGTCCGGGTCGTCGAGGGTGCCGTGCGGCAGCAGGCCGTGGGCCTCCCGCTGGGGGACGGCGAGGACGACCGTGCCGGCGTCGAGCGGGCCGGTCTCGGTGGCCACCCGCCAGCCGCCGTCGTCGGTGCGGGCGATGCCGGTGACCCGGGCCCGTGTCTCGGTGCGCACGCCGGCCGCGTCGAGGGCCTTGCGGGCGAGGGTGTCGTGGATGTCGCCGAGCGGCACGTGGGCCCAGCCGATGTCGGCGGCGCCCGGCTCGGAGAGCAGGCCGGTCTTGAAGACCATGGCGGCCAGGCCGAGCGAGGACTGTGCGGCGGTGGCGTTGAGGGTGGCGATGCCGACGAGGTCCCACAGCGCTTCGACGGCGCGCGGGGTCTGGCCGTACCGGCCGAGCCAGGTGGCGAAGTCCACGCCGTCCAGGGCCGGGTCGGCCGGGTCGAGGGAGCGCAGCGCGAGGGCGGCGCGTCCGACGGCGGCGCGTTCGGCGAGGGAGAGGTGCGGGTAGCGGGCGAGCGCCCCGGCCAGGTGCAGGGGTACGGGTAGCGCGCTGCGGCGCAGCCGGCCCAGCCGCGGCCCCTTGGGGTGCGCGACGTCGAGGACGGGTACGTCGAGGCGGTCCTGGAGGGGGGCGAGGGCGGCGCCGTCGACCCGGTCGAGGAACCACCGGTAGGCGGTGCAGCAGCGCAGGTACACGTGCTGGCCGTTGTCGACGGTGAGGTCGCCGCGCTTGAAGGAGAAGGCGAGGCCGCCCAGCCGCGGGCGGCCTTCGAGCAGGGTCACCTGCAGTCCCGCGTCGGCGAGTTCGAGTGCCGCGGTCACTCCGGCCAGTCCGCCGCCGACGACCACCGCGTGGTTCGCGGTCATACGCCCTCCTGGGATACCGGGCCCGTCCGCTCGGGTCGTGCGGGTGTTGACTTGGGGGACGCAGCCGCCGGCGCCGGGGTTGCGTGCCGCTTGCGGCCGTTCGTCTGTTCTGCCGGTGTTCCGGTGTTCTGTCTCACCGCACTGCTCGTCGGACTGCTCATCAGACCCGCCTCCTGGCCGCCTGGCGCGAGATGGTCCGCGCGTCGAGCCCCGACAGGCCGCGCACGGCGACGTACGCCTTCTCCCGCACGGGAAGCGAGACGCGTCCGCGCAGGACCGCCTCCGGCTCGCGTTCGATGCGGTCGAGCAGGCGGCGGTAGATCCCGGCCATCGCGGCCACGCACGCGCCGCTGCGCCGGTCGAGCATCGGCAGCAGCCGGTACCCTTCCGCGAACAGGGCCCGGGCGCGCCGTACTTCGTGGTGGACGAGCCCCGCGAAGTCCGAACCGGCCGGCATCCGGCCCGTACCGGAGTCCCCGAGCCAGTCCGCGTCGCAGCCGAACTTGGCGAGGTCCTCGGCGGGCAGGTAGGTGCGGCCGTTGCCCGCATCTTCCCGGACGTCCCGGAGGATGTTGGTGAGTTGGAGGGCGAGACCCAGTGTGTCGGCGTACTCGGGGGCGCGTGCGGCGTCGCGTGCGCCGGGCGCGGTGCCGAACACGCCCAGGGAGAGGCGTCCGATGGCACCGGCGACACACCGGCAGTAGCCCTTCAGGTCGTCCCAGGTCTCGTACGTCTGTCCGCGGACGTCCATGAGGACGCCGTCGATCAGCTCGTCGAGGCCGTCGAGCGGGATCGGGAAGCGGCCGGCGGCGTGTGCCAGCGCCACCGCGACCGGGTCGGTGTCGTCCTCGTCGACGCGGCCGTCGCGGACCCGGGCGAGCAGCGCGCGCGTCTCCTCCAGACGGATCAGCTTGGCGTCGTCGGGCAGGGTGCCGTCGCCGATGTCGTCGACGCGCCGGGAGAAGGCGTACAGCGCGGACATCGCGTGCCGCTTGTCGGCGGGCAGCAGCCGGATGCCGTAGGCGAAGTTGCGCGCCTGGGCGCCGGTGACGGCCTCGCAGTAGCTGTATGCGGCGAGTACGGGTGCGGACACGTGCGGCTGGCCCTCCACAGTCGGGCTCACCCCTCTCTCGGCGCGGTGCGCAGAACGGCGCCGACCTCGCGGAGCAGGCCGGTTTTGGTGGGCTTGGGCGGGCCGGGCGCCACGTCGAACCCGGCCCGCTCGATCGCCTTCAGGGCCGCGCGGCCGCCGCCGACGAACCCGGCGAGCAGCAGCCGGAGCCTGCCGTGGACGCTACCCACCAGCGGGGTGCCGTCATTCAGCAGGGCGCGGGCACGTTCCGCCTCGAAGGCGACGAGGGAGCGCAGCGACATGCCGGCGGAGGGCGCCTTGAGGTCGGCCTCCGTGACGTGGAAGCGGCGCATGTCCTGGGCCGGGAGGTAGATCCGGTCCCGGGCGAGGTCCTCGGTGACGTCCTGGAGGTGTTCGGCGATCTGGAGCGCGGTGCAGATCCGGTCGGAGTGGCGGACCCGCTCGGGGGTACTGGTGCCGGTGATCGACAGCACCAGCCGGCCGACGGGGTTCGCGGACAGCTCGCAGTACGCGAGCAGCTCCTCGTACGTCTCGTAGCGGCGGACCCGCTGGTCCTGGCGGTTGGCCTCGATCAGGCCGAGGAAGGGCTCGGGGGTCAGCGCGTACCGGGCCGCGACGGGCTGCAGGGCGCGCAGCAGGGGGTGGCGCGGGGTGCCGTCGAAGACCCGGCCGAGGTCGGCCTCGAAGGCGTCGAGCATCGCGAGGCGGTCGTCCGCGCGGTCGGCGCCGAGGCCGAGGAGTTCGGCGTCGCGGCCGCCGGGGGCCAGGTCGCCGTCGCCGATGTCGTCGACCAGGCGCGCGTACCCGTAGACGGCCGTCAGCCCGGCGCGCCAGGCGCGGGGGACGAAGAAGGGGGCCACGGGGAAGTTCTCGTCGGCGGCCTTGCCGAGCGTGGCGCGCGCGTGGTCCGCGTCGGTCCGGGGACGGGTGCCGGGTGCCGGCGTCACCGGCCGCCGCCCGCGGCGGGGACGGCTCGTACCCGGAGGGGCAGGAGAATTCCCGTAGCCATTGCCGTCACATCTCCCGTTCTACACTGCTGACTCAATACATCCTATTTCGGACACGCCGCCGGTCCGCCCCGGGAGGGTGCCCTCTCGGCTATGGGGAATCGTCCCCACTTGCCGCGATTCAGCACCGGTCCAGCTTACGTTGTACAACGCGAACCGGCCCCACCGGGTGTACGCCCCGTTACGTGATGTCGCGGCCCCCGCGCGGCCCCGCCGCACGCAGCACGGGACCCCCGCCGCAAGTGCTGCGGCGGGGGTCCCGCGACGAGCAGAGGAGCCGGCGGGGCGTGCGGCGCGACCCCCTGGGAGCCCCGCCGCGCCGGGCCGTCTAGCGGCTCGTCTCCTTCTCGTACGCCTTCACGACCTCTTCGGTGGGGCCGTCCATCAGGAGCTCGCCCTTCTCCAGCCACAGGACGCGGTCGCAGGTGTCCCTGATCGACTTGTTGCTGTGGCTGACGAGGAAGACCGTGCCGGCCTCCTTGCGGAGCTCGCGGATGCGCTCCTCGGAGCGGATCTGGAAGCGGCGGTCACCGGTGGCGAGCGCCTCGTCGATCATCAGCACGTCGTGGTTCTTGGCGGCGGCGATCGAGAAGCGCAGGCGGGCGGCCATGCCGGAGGAGTAGGTGCGCATCGGCAGGGTGATGAAGTCGCCCTTCTCGTTGATGCCCGAGAAGTCGACGATGCCCTGGTAGCGCTCCTTGATCTCCTCGCGGGACATGCCCATCGCCAGGCCGCCGAGCATCACGTTGCGCTCGCCGGTCAGGTCGTTCATCAGCGCCGCGTTGACGCCGAGGAGCGAGGGCTGGCCGTCCGTGTAGACCTTGCCGGACTCGCACGGCAGCAGGCCGGCGATGGCGCGGAGCAGGGTGGACTTGCCGGAGCCGTTGGAGCCGATGAGGCCGATGGCCTCGCCCCGGTACGCGGTGAAGGAGACCCCGCGCACCGCGTGCACCTTGCGGACGCCCGGCTGCTCGCCCTTGCGTCGGATTATCTTGTTGAGCGCCGCGGTGGCGCTGCCCTTGCCGCCGCCGCCCGCGTTGACGCGGTAGACGATGTGGACGTCGTCCGCGATCACCGTGGGGATGCGCGCGCCGTCCGGGGCGTAGTTGGGGGAGAGTTCATCAGCCACGGCCGTAACGCTCCTCAGCCTTCCAGAAGTACACGAAGCCGCCGAGGCCGATCACCACGGCCCAGCCGACCGCGAAGGCCCACACGTGCGGCGGCAGGAACGACGAGTCGTACTTGTCGATCAGGGCGAACCGGATGAGGTCCATGTAGATGGCGGCGGGGTTCCACTGGAGCACGTCCGCGACCCAGGCAGGCGCCTCCTTGAGGTACTCGCCGATGGAGAACATGACGCCCGACGCGTACATCCACGTACGCATCACGAACGGCATCAGCTGGGCGAGGTCCGGGGTCTTCGCGCCCGCCCGCGCCATGACCATGGCGAGTCCGGTGTTGAAGACGAACTGCAGGAACAGCGCCGGGATCACCAGCAGCCACGACAGGCTCGGGTAGTTGCCGAAGCCCACCGCGACGATGAAGACCACGATCATCGAGTACAGCAGCTGCTGGAGCTGCTGGAGCGAGAACGAGATCGGCAGCGAGGCGCGCGGGAAGTGCAGGGCGCGCACCAGGCCGAGGTTGCCGGAGATCGCCCGGACACCGGCCATCACCGAGCTCTGCGTGAAGGTGAACACGAAGATGCCCATGACCAGGAACGGGATGTACGTGTCCTGGTCCATGCCGCGGCCGGCCTTCAGGATCAGCCCGAAGATCAGGTAGTAGACCAGCGCGTTCAGGAGCGGAGTCGCGACCTGCCAGATCTGGCCGAGCTTGGCCTGGCTGTACTGCGCCATCAGCTTGGCCGAGGAGAAGGCCAGGATGAAGTGGCGGCGGCTCCACAGCTCCCGCACGTACTGCATGAGCCCGGGGCGGGCACCGCTCACCGACAGGCCGTACTTCGCGGCGAGCTCCGCCGGGGTCAGCCCCTCGTCGGGAGACGGCGGCTTGCTCGTGGCGAGGGCGCCGTCGTGGGTTGTGTCACTCACAAGTTGAAACTTTCGTCTTCAAGATGCGCAGCAAGGGCGGACATCGGGCTCTGGGCCCCGTGCCCCGGGAGTGTCCCGGGGTACGGACATGCTCCCAGAAGCGGGCTCGTCAGATGACAGGTGGTCGGCCCAGCCTGGTCAGCCGCCACACGGTGCGCCACTTCATGGGGCGCCGGGGCCCGCACGGAGTGGCCCAGCCCTCGCGGAAGCCGCCGAACCAGGCCTTGAGCGCCGGGCCCGAGGGCTTGCGGAGCAGCGTGAGCAGCATCCACACCCCGAGGTAGGCGGGGACCAGGGGGGCCGGCAGGTTGCGGCGGGCCAGCCAGACCCGGTTGCGGGCCACCATGCGGTGGTAGACCGCGTGCCGGGAGGGCGCCGTCGTCGGGTGGTGCAGGACCATGTCGGCGCGGTAGTCGATCAGCCAGCCCGCGTCGAGCGCGCGCCAGGCCAGGTCGGTCTCCTCGTGCGCGTAGAAGAACTCGCCGGGGAGCTCGCCGACCTGCTCGAACACCTTGGTGCGCACCGCGTTGGCGCCGCCGAGGAACGTGGTCACGCGCGAGGACCGCATCGGGTCCGAGGCGCGCAGCCGCGGCACGTGGCGGCGCTGGGTGACGCCGGTGTCCGGGTCCGCGATGCGGAAGCTGACGATGCCCAGCTCGGGGTCCTCGGCGAAGGCGCGCCGGCACAGCTCGGCCGTGTCGGTGCGGGCCAGCAGGCCGTCGTCGTCGAGGAAGAGCAGGGCGTCCACCTCGCGGCCGCCGGGCCCGAAGGCCTCGATGCCCGCGTTGCGGCCGCCGGGGATGCCCAGGTTCTCGGGCAGGTCCACCGTACGGATGCCCTCGGGCAGCCCGGTGATCTTGACGCCCTGGCCGACCACGACGACCTCGACCGGGTCGCCGTCCTGCTTGGCGACCGAGTCGAGCAGGGCGTTCAGCTCGTCCGGGCGGTTGCCCATCGTGATGATGACGGCGCCCAGCCGCATCGCGGTACTCACTTCAGCCTGCTGGAGACGAGGACGGAGACCAGGTGCAGCACGGTCTGCAGCAGCGCGATGCCGGCCAGTACGGCGACGCCGAGCCGCGAGTAGAACAGGTCGCCGCGGACCGAGTCCACGACGGCCAGCGCCAGGATCAGGAACGACGCCTCGATGCCCAGGATCAGCCGGTGGAACTTCAGCGCCGACGCGGCCCGGCGGGCGAGGGCCATGCCGGAGGAGCGCGGCTCGGCCGCGGCTTCCTTCACCGGCGGCAGTCCGCCCTGGTGGCGGGCGACGCCGACCAGGTCGGTCTCGGCCTTGATCAGGATCGCGCCGAGTGCCGCGAGGGTGCCGAGGAAGGCCCACAGCCAGTCGATCCGGCCGGTGCCCCACAGGTCCGCGGCGCGCAGGCCGAAGCCGACCAGGACCGCCGCGTCGCACAGGTAGGCGCCGACGCGGTCCAGGTACACGCCGGACAGCGAGAACTGCTGCTTCCAGCGGGCGAGCTCGCCGTCGACGCAGTCGAGCAGCAGGTAGAGCTGCACCATCACCACGCCGAGTACGGCACCCCAGACGCCCGGCACCAGCAGGGCCGGGGCGGCGAGGACGCCGGCGAGCGTCATCAGGTAGGTCAGCTGGTTGGGCGTGACCTTGGTGGTGGCCAGGATGCGGGTGATGCGCAGAGAGATCTCGCGCATGTACAGGCGCCCGCCCCAGTGCTCTCCGCTGCGCCGGTCCTTGACCCCCGCGGGGTGCACGACCGGACGGAGCTCAGCTACGGATGGTCTTGGCATAGTCGGAGTAAGCGTCCCTGATCTCGGCGGCGGACAGGTTGAGGTGCTCCAGGATGGTGAAGCGTCCCGGGCGGGTCTGCGGGGCGTACTCGACGGCCTTGACGAACTCGTCCACGCTGAACCCGATCTCCTCAGGCAGCACCGGCAGCCCGTGGCCGCGCAGCACCTCGGTGAAGAGCCCGGCCTGGTCGCGGGCGCCGCGCAGGTGCATGGCGAAGGCGGCGCCGATGCCGACCTGCTCGCCGTGGAGCGCGGAGCGCCCCGGGTAGAGCAGGTCGAAGGCGTGGCTGATCTCGTGGCAGGCGCCCGACGACGGGCGGCTGTCGCCGCTGATCGACATGGCGATGCCGGAGAGCACCAGGGCCTCGGAGAGCACGGTGAGGAACTCGTCGTCGCCGCAGCCGCCGGGGTGGCGCAGCACGGACTCGCCGGCGGTGCGGGCCATGGCGGCGGCGAGGCCGTCCACGGGCTCGCCCGTCAGGCGGTGCGAGAGCTCCCAGTCCGCGATCGCGGAGATGTTGGAGATCGCGTCGCCGATGCCGGCGCGGATGAACCGCACCGGGGCGTCCTTGATGACGTCGAGGTCGATCACCATGGCGATCGGCGTGGGGACGCCGTAGGAGCCCCGCCCGTTGTCGTTGTCGAGGATCGACACCGGCGAGCAGATGCCGTCGTGCGAGAGGTTGGTGGCGACGGCCACCATCGGCAGCCCGACCCGCGCCGCGGCGTACTTCGCCACGTCGATGATCTTGCCGCCGCCCAGGCCGACCACTGCGTCGTAGCGGCGGCCCTTTATGTCGTCGGCGAGCTTGACCGCGGAGTCGATCGTGCCGTCGACGACCGGGTACCAGTCGGCGTGCGGCAGTACGGGCTCCAGCTTGGCGCGCAGCGCCTGGCCGGATCCCCCGCTGATGGCGATCGCGAGCTTGCCGGACGCCGAGATCCGCTGGTCGGCCAGGAGGCCGGCCAGGTCGTCCATGGCGCCGCAGCTGATGTCGACGACGACCGGCGACGGGATGAGCCGCGTCAGTACTGGCATGCGATCGTCCGGCCCTTGGCGAGGTCGTCGTGGTTGTCGATCTCGACCCACTTGACGTCGCCGATGGGGGCCACGTCGATGACGAAGCCGTCGTTGACGAGCTTCTGGTAGCCGTCCTCGTAGTAGAGGTCGGGGTCGCGCTCGAAGGTGGCCTTCAGGGCGTCGGCCAGCGCCTCGGCGGCGTCGGGCTCGATCAGGGTGACGCCGATGTACTCGCCGGTCGCGGTGGCCGGGTCCATCAGCTTGGTGATCGTGCGGACGCCCTGGCCCTCGGCGGTGATGACCTTCATCTCCTCGTCGGCCAGGTGCTTGACCGTGTCGAGGGCGAGGATGATCTTCTGGCCGTTGCCGCGGGCGGCGAGCAGGGTCTCCTCGACGGAGACCGGGTGCACGGTGTCGCCGTTGGCGAGGATGACGCCCTTCTTCAGGACGTCACGGGCGCACCACAGGGAGTAGGCGTTGTTCCACTCCTCGGCCTTGTCGTTGTCGATGAGCGTGATCGACAGGCCGTACTTGGCCTCCAGCGCGGCCTTGCGCTCGTACACGGCCTCCTTGCGGTAGCCGACGACGATCGCGACCTCGGTGAGGCCGACCGCGGCGAAGTTGCCCAGGGTCAGGTCGAGGACCGTGAGGCTCTCCTCCTGGCCTTCGGGGCCGACCGGCACGAGGGCCTTGGGAAGGGTGTCGGTGTAGGGACGCAGGCGGCGTCCGGCACCGGCAGCGAGTACAAGGCCGATCATGCTGGTTCTCCTTCGTCATGTACGGCGGGTGCTCCGGAAGAGACCCAGAACCGGATGCTCTCGGCGAGCACCACGAGTGCCACGAACACGGCCAGGGCCGTGAGCGCGACGGGGAAGTCCGTGTTGCGCGCGAGGACGGCGGCCAGGGCCGTGGTGATCAGCACCCGGCCTTCGTGGCCGCCGGTCGTCCGCACCAGCCAGTGCGGGGGCGCGCCGGTGCCGCCGCGGATGCGGTACACCGTGTCGTAGTGATGGTAGGCGACCGCCGCCACCAGGCCGAATGCCGCCGGCAGGGCCCCGGGCACGTCCGCCTTGGCGGCGAGCAGCAGCACCGTGCCGTACTCTGCGGCCCGGAAGAGCGGCGGCAGCAGCCAGTCCAGGGCGCCCTTGAGGGGCTGCGAGACCGCGTTCCCCGCGAGCACCGCGTACAGCAGGGCGGCGTAGACGACCGTGGGGCTGCCGAACGGCTCGGTCCAGGCGGCGCCGGTCACGACGACCGCTCCGACCAGGGCGAACAGCAGGCGCAGCGGGTGCGCCGGGCGGGCCGTGAGGCGGGCGACGAGCTCGCCGAGCGGGCCGGTGTCGGCGAGGTCCGCGAGCGCCTGCGCGGCCCGGTCGGTCCGCTTCGCCTTGCGGGTCAGGGAGCGCAGGACACGGCCCGCGGTGGTGTAGAGGGCGCCGAAGGCGCAGCCGATCAGGAGCGCGTAGAAGGTGATGCGGGGGGTGGTGGCCGCGGTGAGGACCGCGATCATCGCCCAGCGCTCGCCGATCGGCAGGATGATCATCCTGCGGATCCAGACCGTCCAGCCGACGCTGTCGAGCTTGCCGGACAGGGCCGCGGTGGGGCTCGTGTTGGCGGTGGCGTCGTGGTTCGCCTCGTTGAAGGAGAAGTCCACGACGTGCCGGCAGGTCATCAGCACCATCGAGCCGAGCGCGAGGGCCCATACGTCGTCCCCGCCGCGGGCGGCGCCGAGCGCGAGGCCGGCGTAGAAGGCGTACTCCTTGGCCCGGTCGAAGGTGGCGTCGAGCCAGGCGCCCATCGTCGAGTACTTGAGCGCGTACCGGGCGAGCTGCCCGTCGGTGCAGTCGAGCACGAAGGAGACGAGCAGCAGCACGCCGGCGGCGATGTAGCCGGTGCGCTCGCCGGTGGCGGCGCAGCCCGCCGCGATCAGCGCGGTGATCAGCGAGGCGGTGGTGACCTGGTTGGGCGTCAGCCCGCGCCGGGCGCACCAGCGTGCGATGTAGCGCGAGTACGGGCTGATGAAGAAGGTGGTGAAGAAGCCGTCGCGGGACTTCACGGCGGTGCGCAGGCGCACGGCCTCGTCGTCCACGGCGGCGACGGCGGCCGCGGCCGCGGTCCGGGCTCCGGGGTCCTGCGGCACCTCGGCGACGAGGGTGCCCAGCTCGGGCCGCTGCACGGGGGTGCCCGCGGACTCCAGGGCGGCGGCGAGCCGGTCCGGGAGGTTGGCGGTGAGCGGGTCGGGTTCCGCGGCGGCCGCGGTGAGCTCGGCCCGCAGCGGCGCCTGCACCCCGAGCGCGCCGGGGATGGCGCAGGCCTCGAAGCGCGGGTCGGTCAGCGCGAGGCGCAGGGCGTGGGTGTGCCCGACGAAGCGGCTGTCGACGAGGGCGACCCGCTCGGCGGCGGGCAGCGCGGACAGCACGTGGCCGGCGTCCCACGGGGCGGGGGCGTGGCGCACGTCGAAACCGAGGGAGCGCAGTTCGCCTTCGAGCGGCGATCCGGGGACCGGCGGGCCGGTGAGGATGGCGGTCGGCAGGACGGACTCACTCCTTGGGACAAGTGCGGAACGGGCGCCCGAACGGGGGCGGCGACACGTCCGGCAGAGGCTATCGGATGAATGGAAGGGGGCGTTCATCACCCGTTTACGCCCCGATAAGCCGATGAACGCGGGGCTCCGGGCGGTCTCCCCCCGCCGTGATCATCATGGTCGATCGACGCTTCCGCCGACAAACGGCCCGGTGTTAGGGTGCTCGCAGAGACATGCCGTCTCGTTCGACGCGTGTGATGCGCCCCGAATGCCTGAAGGAGGTGGGTTGATGACCGTCGCAGTGTTCGCTGCCGTGTGCGGCGACGACAGGTCCATCCCCACGTTCCGGGCGTCCGGCCGGGTCTGATCACGCTTTCTGCGCGCTGATCGCGCCGCGGTCCGGGGCCCACTTCCTCAAGGGTTCACGTTGACCGACAACACGTTGTTCGAGGCATTTCTCACTCTCCACCGCGGTCTGCCGCGCCAGGGGCCGGGCTCCGACGCGACGACCCGGCGCCTCCTCTCCCTCGCCGGACCCCTCCCCGAGCGGCCGCGGGTCCTCGACCTGGGCTGCGGCCCGGGCCGCAGCGCACTGCTCCTCGCCGCCGAAGCGGGCGCCGAGGTGACCGCCGTCGACCTGTACGACGGCTTCCTCGACGAGCTGCGCGCGGCCGCCTCGGCCCGCGGGCTGGCCGACCGGGTGCGTCCGGTGCTCGCCGACATGGGCGCGCTGCCGTTCCCCGACGGCTCCTTCGACCTCGTCTGGGCGGAGAGCTCCGTCTACAACATCGGCTTCGACACCGCCCTGCGGGAGTGGAAGCGGCTCCTCGCCCCGGGCGGCGCGCTCGTGCTGACCGAGTGCGTGTGGACCTCCGACGAGCCCTCCGGGCAGGCGCGGGCCTTCTGGGAGGAGCACTACGCACTGCGCCGGGACGCCGACAACGCGGCGGCCGCCGAGGCCGCCGGGTACGAGGTGCTCGGCGTCCACCCGCAGCCGCAGTCCGACTGGGACGAGTACTACGGGCCGCTCGGCGAGCGGGCCGAGGCCGCCGACCCGTCGGTGCCCGGAATGGCCGAGGCGATCGCCGGGGCCCGTACGGAGATCGCCATGCGCCGGGACCACGGCGGCGAGTACGGGTACAGCGGCTACGTGCTGCGGCCCGCCGGGGCGGCCGGCTGGACGGTCCGCGAGGAGCGGCCCGCCGACCGGGAGGCCGTGTTCGCGGTCCACGCGGCCGCGTTCCCGACCCCGTACGAGGCGGAGCTGGTCGACGAGCTGCGCGCGGACGGGGCGTGGATCCCCGGGTTCTCCTACGTGGCGCAGGCGCCCGACGGGTCGGTGGCCGCGCACGCGCTGGTCACCCGCTGCCACATCGACGGGGTGCCGTCGCTGGCGCTCGCGCCGGTGGCGACGGCGCCGGAGTACCAGCGCACGGGCGCCGGCAGCGCCGTCGTGCGGGCGGTGCTGGACGCCGTGCGCCGCAGCGGAGCGCCGCTGGTGCTGGTGCTCGGGCATCCCGAGTACTACCCGCGGTTCGGTTTCGTGCCGGCGGCAGCCTTCGGGGTCAGCCACGCGTTCGAGGTGCCGGAGGAGGCGAACATGCTGCTGGTCCTCGACGGTTCGGTGCCGGTGCCGGCGGGCACGATCCGGTATCCGGCCCCGTTCGGAGTCTGACCGGGCGTCCGGCCGGACGCCCGACCGGAATCCGGGAGGACCCGGAGCGGAATCGAACCGGAGCCCAACCGGAGTCCTGAGGGAGCGGCCGTGAGCCGGCCGTGCACCACTGCCCCCCGTCGCATATCACGTGGCGGGGGGCAGACATGCGTGGATCACCGAAGTGCGGACAAGCCGCATTTGTGCGGCAGACTGAAGGCCGAAGTCCGAAGCGAAGGATGGTCATGCCGATCACACCAGCCACCGCCGCCGCCGGCGCGTCCAACGGCACCGCAGACGAGCCGATCATGCTCGAACTGGTCGACGAGGCGGGCAACACCATCGGCACCGCGGAGAAGCTCTCCGCACACCAGGCTCCCGGTCGGCTGCACCGGGCGTTCTCCGTGTTCCTGTTCGACGGGGCGGGCCGCCTGCTCCTTCAGCAGCGGGCCCTCGGGAAGTACCACTCCCCCGGCGTCTGGTCGAACACCTGCTGCGGTCACCCGTACCCGGGTGAGTCGCCGTTCGCGGCCGCGGCCCGGCGTACGTACGAGGAGCTGGGTCTGTCGCCCTCGCTGCTCGCGGAGGCGGGCACCGTCCGCTACAACCACCCCGACCCGGATTCGGGCCTGGTGGAGCAGGAGTACAACCACCTGTTCGTGGGACTCGCCCAGGCGGAGCTGCGGGTGGACCCGTCGGAGGTGGGCGACACCGCCTTCGTCACCGCGGAGGAGCTCGCCAAGCGGCACGCGGCCGACCCGTTCTCGGCCTGGTTCATGACGGTGCTGGACGCGGCCCGGCCGGCGATCCGCGAGCTGACGGGCGACGCCGCGGGCTGGTAGGACGCGAGACCGCTCCGGTCCGCACGGTCCGGCTGCGCTCAGCCCCGCGCGGTCCGGCTGCGGGGCACGAGCGGCAGGGCCGCCCAGATCACCTTGCCGCCGCCGGCCGTGTGCTCGACGTCGCAGACGCCCCCGGATTCCAGGGTGATCTCGCGCACGAGCAGCAGGCCGCGGCCGCCGGTCTGGCCGAAATCGGCCTCCAGTGCCTTGGGGCGGTAGGGGTGGTTGTCCTCGACGGCCACCCTTACCCACTCCCGGCCGATGGCCACCTCGACGGCGACCTCGGGCGAGAGCAGCGCCGCGTGCCGTACGGAGTTGGTGACGAGCTCCGAAACGATCAGCAGCAGGGAGTAGGCGGTGTCGCCGCCCACCGGTACGCCTTGGCGGCCCAGCAGATCGCGCACCGCGTGTCGGGCCTGCGGAACGGATTCTTCAACTGCGGGTGCCGTGAACCTCCATACGCCGTCATAGGCGGGTGGTTCGCTCAGTGGTTCGCTGGGGGGTGGCGCGTCCATGTCCCCGCCCCCGTCTTCACGCTCGATCGTCTCCACAGGCCAAGGGTGCGGACGGGGCAGGTTCGCACCGGGCTGCTGACAAGAAGTCAGCACTATTCGCACGCTTTTGAGCGTTGGCGTATGACAGCGTCAGTTGTTCGACTGCTACTGATCTTCTCGGGCGCTGTTCCCGGCCGCCTCCGCGGTGCTCCGGGCATCCGCCGGGCCGGCGACCACGCCACCCCGGTGTGGACGTTGCGGGCCGGGATAGCATCCGGCGCATGGACGCGCAGCTGCAGCACACCGTGGACGGAGCGGTGGCCACGGTCGTCATCTCGCACCCCGCCAAGCGCAACGCCATGACCACGGACATGTGGCGGGCGCTGCCGGAGCTCCTGGACACCCTGGCGGCCGACCCCGCCGTACGGGCCCTGGTGCTCACCGGGGCCGGCGACACCTTCTGTGCCGGGGCCGACATCTCCACGCTGCGCGGGCCGGCCGCCGCGGCGGATCCGCAGGCGCTGGCCGTGGCCGCGGAGGAGGCGCTCGCCGCCTTCCCCTGGCCGACGCTGGCCGCCATCCGCGGCTACTGCGTCGGCGGCGGCAGCCAGCTCGCGGCCGCCTGCGACCTGCGGTTCGCGGAGGAAGGCGCGTCCTTCGGGGTGACCCCGGCGAAGCTGGGCATCGTCTACCCGGCGTCGTCCACCCGGCGGCTGGCCTCGCTGGTGGGCCCGGCGGCCGCCAAGTACCTGCTGTTCTCCGCCGAGTTGATCGACACCGAGCGGGCGCTGCGCACCGGGCTCGTGGACGAGGTGCTGCCGGCGGGCGAACTCGACAAGCGGGTGGCCGAGTTCGCCCGGATCCTCACCGGCCGCTCGCTCCTGACCCAGGCGGCGGCCAAGGAGTTCGCGGACGGCCGCACCGGCCGGGAGGCGTACTGGGCCGGGCAGCAGCGCACCAGCGGCGACACCGCCGAGGGTGTCGCCGCCTTCCTGGAGCGCCGTACGCCCCGCTTCGCCTGGCCGGCCGCGGGCCTGACGCCCGACGCGTGACCGCTGCGGGGGGTGTGACGGGAATCCTGCGCGGGACCGGCGCCTACCGCAGGATGCTGGCGCTCTGGGCCCGCAGTTCGGCGACCAGGTCGGCCGGGGCCTTCTCCGGCGAGCCCGCGTCGTAGGGCGGCTGCGGGTCGTACTCGGTGAGCAGCTGGACCGACTGGGCGACCCGGTCGCCCGCGATCCGGCCGAGCAGGGTCAGGCCCATGTCGATGCCGGAGGAGACGCCGGCCGCGGTCACGTACTTGCCGTCGGTCACGACCCGCTCGCCGGTGGCGTGCGCCCCGAAGCCGGCCAGCGCGTCCAGGGCGAGCCAGTGGGAGGTCGCCCGGCGGCCCCGGAGCAGGCCGGCCGCGCCCAGCAGCAGCGAGCCGGTGCACACCGAGGTGGTCCAGGTGCTGGTGGCGTCGGCGGCGCGCAGCCAGTCGAGCACCTCCTTGTTGTCGGTCTGGGCGTGCGCGACGGGGCTGCCCGGCACGAGGACGATGTCGGGGTTGGGCACCTCGTCGAGGGACCGCTCGGCGATCAGTGTGAGCTGCCCGGAGTCGTTGCGCACGGGGCCGGGCCGCTGCGCGACGAACACCGTCTCGGAGTCGGGGAGCCGGCCCAGGGTGTCGAAGGGGCCGATGGCGTCGAGCGCGGTGACGCGGTCGTAGAGCAGGATCGCGATCTGCACGGGTTTCCTCTTTCCTCTTGCTTCGTTTTTTCTTTTCTTCGTTTCTTCCGGACTCGGCAGGGCCGACGGAACGAACGGGCCGGGGTGTGCGGGCCGGGGTGTGCGGGCCGGTCGGCGGTTACGGGGCCGGGTGGTCGCCGAAGCGGCGCCGGTACTCGGCCGGCGGCTGGCCCAGGGTGCGGACGAAGGCGCGCCGCAGCGCCTCTGGCGTGCCGTACCCGCAGGCGCGGGAGATCTGGGAGACCCCGGCGGAGCTGTCCTCCAGGAGCCGCCGGGCGTGCTCGACGCGGACCCGCTCCACGTACCGGCCGGGGCTCACCCCGGTCTCCGCCTGGAAGGCGCGGGCGAAGTGCCGGGGCGAGAGCCGGGCGCGGCGGGCGAGTTCCGGCACGCTCAGGTCCTCCGCGGGGTGCTCGGTGATGAACTGCTGGACCTCGCGCAGGGGTTCGCGCTGTGCGGTCTGGGCCGCGAGCTGGGCGCTGAACTGGGCCTGGTTGCCGGGCCGGCGCAGGAACACCACGAGGTGGCGGGCGACTTGGAGGGCGATCTCCCGCCCGAGGTCCTCCTCCACCAGCGCGAGGGCGAGGTCGATGCCGGCGGTCACGCCCGCCGAGGTGGCGATGTGGCCGTCGCGTACGTAGATGGGGTCGGGTTCGACCCGCACCGCCGGGTACTTGTCGGCGAACGCCTCGCAGAGCATCCAGTGCGAGGTGGCCCGGCGGCCGTCGAGCAGTCCGGCCTCGGCCAGCAGCAGCGAGCCGGTGCACACGGACACCAGGCGTTCGGCGCCGGGACCGTGCTCGCGCAGCCAGCCGATGAGGGCAGGGTCGGGCCGCCGGGTGCCCTCGCCGCCCGGGACGAGCAGGGTGTGCGGGCGGGGGGCGGTGGCCAGCGGACCGTCGGGGACCACGGTGAGGCCGCTGCTGGTCCGGACCGGACCGCCGTCGAGGGAGGCGGTACGGATCCGGTATCCGGCCCGCGGGTCCAGGAGCGAGGCTCCGCTGAACACCTCGACGGGCCCGGTGACATCGAGGCTCTGGACTCCGTCGAAGAGCAGGGCCAACACGGTTCGCTGCGGCATGGCCCCATCCTGTGCCGACCCGGCGGATGGCTGCAATGACGGGCCTCCCACCTATTCGGCCACGGCCGTACGGAGTCGGGCCCACCTCGCCAGGTCGCCGGACGGGTCGGCCGGAAATCTCTCACCGGCGCCGGAATCCGGCCGTTAGCGTGCGCGCATGACCTCCCTCCTGCCTGCCCGGGCCGTGCGCAACTGCGGCGAGGGCACCATGAACACGACCCACGCCGTCGTCATCTTCGCGCCCGAGCACGAGGCCGAACTGAAGGCCGTCGGCATCACCTCGCGCATCCGCGGCATCCTCGCGGTCCGGGCCGCGGCGCTGGGTCCGATCGGCCCGGGCGCCGCGGCCGGCGCGTTCTTCAACCACGACTACGCGTTCCTGGCGCGGCACTTCCCGGCCGTCTGGCAGGAGGCGAGCCCGGCGGACGTGCTCGCCGCCCGGGCGCGGGCCGCGGAGGCCGCCCTGCCGCGGCTGTTCGGCGCGGACGTCGTCTCCTCGCCCGAGATGAAGGAGGCCGCGGCGCTCGCGCTGCGCGCCACCGAGGCGTGCGAGCGGCCCGGCAAGACGCTGTTCGCGGCGCACGCCGACCTGCCGGTGCCGGAGGTGCCGCACGTGGCGTACTGGCACGCGGCCACCCTGCTGCGCGAGCACCGCGGCGACGGGCACAACGCCGCCCTGCTCGCCGCCGGGCTGGACCCGGTCGAGTCGATGGTCGCGCACTCCGCGTCCGGCACCGGCATCAGCGGGCAGCGGATCCGCGACACCCGCGGCTGGACCCAGGAGGACCTGGAGGCCGCCAAGGACCGGCTGCGCGAGCGCGGCCTGCTGGACGCCGCGGGCGACCTCACCCAGGAGGGCCGCGACCTGCGGGAGGCGGTGGAGGTGGAGACCGACCGGCTGGACCGGGCGCCGTACGAGCACATCGGCGCGGCGGGCACGGCGCGGCTGACGGAGCTGGGGCAGACCTGGTTCCGGATCGCGCTCGGCAACGGCGGCTTCCCGGCGGACCTGTTCGGCAAGGCCTGACCCGGAGGGGGCCGGGCGGGCCCGGGCCCGTCCGGCCCGGCCCCGGCCTCCTGCGGCGCGTTCCGGGAGAGTCCGGCCCGATCCGCAAGAGACGGCCCGGCCCTGACCTGCTCCCTCGGCGCCACCTGCCACAATTGGCAGCCTTCTGGCCCATACGAAGGCAGGACCGATCGTGACGACGTCCATCGAAGGCAGGATCGCCGAGGAGCTCGGCGTACGGGAGCGGCAGGTGAAGGCCGCCGTCGAGCTGCTCGACGGCGGCTCGACCGTGCCCTTCATCGCGCGCTACCGCAAGGAAGCGACCGAGATGCTCGACGACGCGCAGCTGCGCACGCTGGAGGAGCGGCTGCGCTACCTGCGGGAGCTGGAGGACCGGCGGGCGGCGATCCTGGAGTCCGTACGGGAGCAGGGCAAGCTGGACGCGGCCCTGGAGGCGCGGATCCTGGCCGCGGACACCAAGGCCCGGCTGGAGGACATCTACCTGCCCTTCAAGCCGAAGCGCCGGACCAAGGCGCAGATCGCCCGCGAGGCCGGTCTGGAGCCGCTGGCCGAGCGGCTGCTCGCGGACCCGTCGGTGGAGCCGGCGACCGCTGCGGCGGCGTTCGTCGACGCGGACAAGGGCGTGGCCGACGCGGCCGCGGCGCTGGAGGGCGCCCGGGCAGTGCTCACCGAGCGGTTCGCGGAGGACGCCGACCTGATCGGCGAGCTGCGCGAGCGGATGTGGACGCGCGGCCGGCTGGCGGCGAAGGTCCGCGACGGCAAGGAGGAGGAGGGCGCCAAGTTCGCCGACTACTTCGACTTCGCCGAGCCGTTCACGGCGCTGCCCTCGCACCGGGTGCTGGCGATGCTGCGCGGCGAGAAGGAGGACGTCCTCGACCTGACGCTGCAGCCGGAGCCCCCCGAGGACGCGGCTGCCGCCGGCCCGTCCTCGTACGAGGGCATCGTCGCGCACCGCTTCGGGATCGCCGAGCGCGGCCGGCCCGGCGACAAGTGGCTGACGGACACGGTCCGCTGGGCGTGGCGCACGAAGATCCTCGTGCACCTGGGGCTGGACCTGCGGCTGCGGCTGCGGCAGGCCGCCGAGGACGAGGCGGTGCGGGTGTTCGCGGCGAACCTGCGGGACCTGCTGCTGGCGGCGCCGGCCGGGACGCGCGCCACCCTCGGCCTGGACCCCGGCTTCCGTACGGGGGTGAAGGTCGCGGTGGTCGACGCGACCGGCAAGGTCGTCGCCACGGACGTGATCTACCCGCACGTGCCCGCCAACAAGTGGGACGAGGCGCTCGCGAAGCTGGCCCGGCTGGCGAAGGAGCACGCTGTCGACCTGATCGCGATCGGCAACGGCACGGCGTCCCGCGAGACCGACAAGCTCGCCGGGGAGCTGTGCGCGAAACATCCCGAACTCGGGCTGACGAAGGTCATGGTGTCGGAGGCGGGCGCGTCGGTGTACTCGGCGTCGGCCTTCGCCTCGCAGGAACTCCCGAACATGGACGTCTCGTTGCGCGGTGCGGTCTCGATCGCACGGCGGCTCCAGGACCCGCTGGCCGAGCTGGTGAAGATCGACCCGAAGTCCATCGGGGTCGGCCAGTACCAGCACGACCTGTCCGAGGTGAAGCTGTCGCGGTCGCTGGACGCGGTGGTCGAGGACTGCGTGAACGGTGTCGGCGTGGACGTCAACACCGCGTCGGCGCCGCTGCTTTCACGGGTGTCGGGGATCAGCGGCGGGCTCGCCGAGAACATCGTGGCGCACCGCGACGCCAACGGCCCGTTCCGCAGCCGCCGCGCGCTCAAGGACGTGGCGCGGCTGGGCCCCAAGGCGTACGAGCAGTGCGCGGGCTTCCTGCGGATCCGCGGTGGCGACGACCCGCTGGACGCCTCCAGCGTGCACCCCGAGTCGTATCCGGTGGTGCGGGCGATGGGCAAGACGGCGGGCGGCGAGGTGGCGGCGCTGATCGGCAACACGGCGGTGCTGCGGTCGCTGCGCCCGGAGAGCTTCGTCACCGAGGCGTTCGGCCTGCCGACGGTCACGGACATCCTGCGGGAGCTGGAGAAGCCGGGCCGCGACCCGCGGCCGGCGTTCAAGACGGCGACCTTCAAGGAGGGCGTCGAGAAGATCGGCGACCTGGCGCCCGGGATGGTCCTGGAAGGAGTGGTCACCAATGTGGCCGCCTTCGGGGCGTTCGTGGACATCGGCGTGCACCAGGACGGGCTGGTGCACGTATCGGCCATGTCGAAGACCTTCGTGAAGGACCCGCGGGAGGTGGCCAAGCCCGGGGACATCGTCCGGGTCAAGGTCATGGACGTGGACATTCCGCGCAAGCGGATCTCGCTGACCCTGCGGCTCGACGACGAGGCGGAGGCCCGCGAGGGCGGCCGCGGCGGCGGCGAGGGCGGCGGCCGGGGACCGCGCCAGGAGCGGCGCGGGGGCGGCGGCAAGCCGCAGCAGCAGCGCGGCGGCGCGGGTTCCGCGGGTGCGGGAGGCGCGGCCGGCGCGGGGCGCGGGCGGCGCGAGAACACCCCGCCGCCGGCGAACAGCGCGATGGCCGACGCGCTGCGGCGGGCCGGGCTGACCGACCCGAAGGAGCGCCGCCGCGGGTGATGGCCGGATCGGCACCACATGTGCCGGGCCGTCTTGCACCCGACGGACAAGATCGGTAGGGATGACGGAAGCCGTCTGCCGCCACGGTGGGCGGCTTCCGCCATTCCCCCCTGCGGACCGCATTCCACAGAGGCCGTCTTGAAGGCTCAGGACCATGACCGTTTCCGCACCCGCCTACCGACGCTGCCCGAGGACGGGTCCTAAGAGGGATCACATGCCATACGGCCATCAGCAGTTGCGCAAGCGCTGTGAATCGATCATCAGCGGTCTCGATCTGTCACATCCCTTCTCGCTCGAAGGACTGTGCGCGCGGATAGCCGAGCAGCGGGGGCGGCCGATACGGCTGCACCCGCTGCCCAGGGAAGCCGCCGAGTCCGGGGTGTGCGGGCTGTGGGTGGGCACTGCGGCCGTGGACTACGTGTTCTACGAGGCCCAGACCTCGCGGCTGCACCAGGAGCACATCGTGCTGCACGAGCTGGGGCACATCCTGTTCGACCACCATTCCCTGGCGGCCGAGGGGCCCGTGGGAGGCGGGGAACCCGTGGCGGCCCGGGAACCCGTGGCGGGCGAGGAGCCCCTGCCGGGCCCGCCCGTGGTGCTGGGCCGGACCAACTACACCACCCGGCAGGAGCGCGAGGCCGAACTCCTGGCCAGCCTGATCCGCACCAAGGCCGGCCTGCTGCCGGGCCGGGGGCCGCAGGGCACGCTCGAGAAACTGGGGTCGGCGCTCGGTGTGAGGCCCACCGATGTCGGCTGAGCTCGCGGCGCTCGGCGACTGGCTCGCCGTGCCGAGCGTGGTGCTGCTGTGGTGCGCGGTGCTGCTGCGGGCCCCGTCCGCCGTCCGCTCCCCCGAACAGCGCGGCCTGCTGCTGGCGGTGGCCACGGCCGCCGCCGCGATGACCCTGAACCTGCCGGACGTCGTCGAGGCCGCCCAGCGCGACCCGGACACCGCGCACCTGGTGGGGCTCGTACGGAACCTGATCGGCGTGCTGTCGGCGGGCGTGGTGCTGTACTTCGTGTCTGCCGCCACCCGCGGGCGCCGCCTCCGGCTGGCTTCGGCCGCGGCCACCGCGGGCCTGCTGGGCGCGATGGTGGTCCTCGACACCGTCGCGCCGGCGCACCGGCTGCACGGGATGCCGCCGGGCGGCGACCCCGTGCCGTCCCTCGCGTACTGGCTGACGCTGATGTCGGCGCACCTGGTCGCCAACACCGTGTGCGTGTTCGTGTGCTGGCGCTACAGCCGGCGGGCCGACAGCCGCGGGCTCGCCGCCGGGCTGCGCCTGTTCGGGCTGGGGACGGCGCTGGCCGGGCTGTTCTGGTGCGCGTACCTGCTCAAGGCCCTGTTCTCCGTCACCTGGCCGCTGCCGTACCTGCCGCTGCTGATGAACCTGCACGGCGTGCTGCGGGCCGCCGCCATCCTCGTGCCGACGCTGTTCACGCTGCGCCGCACCCTCGCCGACAGCGCCGCCGCCTGGCACCTGTGGCCGCTGTGGCGGGACCTCGTCCAGGCCGTGCCGCACGTGGCGCTGCACGAGCCGCGGGCCACCCGGCTCGTCGAGCTGCTGTGGCCGCCGCTCCCCCGCGACCTGCTGGTCTACCGCAAGGTCATCGAGACCCGGGACGCGATCCTGGTGCTCCACGACTACGTCGCCCCCGGCGTGCCCGACCTGGCCCGCGGCCACGTCGCGGCGGCGGGGGTGCCCGCGCCGCGCGCCGAGGCGGCCGTCCTGGCCTGCGTGCTCAGCGAGGCCCGGCGGGCCAAGGCCGGCGGACTGGACCCGCGGCCCGGCACGTACGGGGCCGCCGGGCGCGACGGCAGCGGACTCGACGGCGAGCGGCGGTTCCTCGTGGAGGTGGCCGACGCCTACCGGTCGGCCGCCACCGCCTCCTTCCGCCCCGCGCCCGCCGGCCGGCCCGCGGGGCCGTGACCACCCGCCCCACCCACCGAAAGCGAATACCCGTGACCCTCACTGTGCTCATCACCGGCGCGAGCGCCGGACTCGGTGCCGCGTTCGCGCGCGGCTTCGCGGCCAAGGGCTGCGACCTGATCCTGGTCGCCCGGGACAAGGAACGCCTGGAGCGGGCCGCCGAGGCGCTGTCCTCCTCGTACGGGGTGACCTGCGAGGTGCTCGCCGCCGACCTGCTGGACCCGGCGGACTGCCGGTCGGTCGCCGACCGGCTGGCCGACCCGGCGCGGCCGGTGGACATGCTCGTGAACAACGCGGGCTTCGGGCTGCCCGCGCCCTTCCCGTACAACCCCGTCGAGGACGAGGAGCGGATGCTGGAGCTGCTGGTTCGGGTGCCGATGCGGCTCACGCACGCGGCGGTGCCCGGCATGCGGGAGCGGCGGCGGGGCGCCGTACTGAACGTGTCCTCGGTGGCGGGCCTGCTGCCGACCGGCACCTACGGCGCGGCGAAGGCGTGGGTGACCGCCTTCAGCGAATCGCTGCGGGTGGATCTGGCGCCGTACGGGGTGCGGGTGCTGGCGGTGGTGCCCGGCTTCACGCGGACCGAGTTCCAGGAGCGGGCCGGGATGGACGTGAGCGCGCTCAAGGACTCGGTGTGGCTGGACGCGGATGACGTCGTGGCGAGGGCGTTGCGGGATCTTGCGGTGGGGCGTCCGGTGAGCGTGGCGGGGTGGCGGTACCGGCTCTACGCCCAAGCCGCCCGGCACCTCCCCCGCCACCTCGTCGCAACCCGCCTGGCCCGGACCCGCCGCCCCCCTGCGGACGCCTGAGCCTCCCGGCGGACCTCAGCCCCCTCCAGCCTGGTCGGTGCGTTGGGGCGCAACGCCCAGCCCGCCAGTGCTGCGGGGCGCGATCCCGTCCCCGCCGGTGCTGCGGGGCGCAATTCCCAGCCCCACCGGTGCTACAGGGCGCAATTCCCAGCCCCACCGGTGCTACAGGGCGCAATTCCCAGCCCCACCGGTGCTACAGGGCGCAATTCCCAGCCTCGCCGGCGTTTGAGGCGCGGGGTTTGGGGCGGAGCCCCAAGACTGCAACCCGGCTGGCGCCGGGCACCGGGCTCCGCCCGGACCCGCCCCTCAAGCGCCGGAGGGGCTGAAGGGCGCGCAGGGTCCCCGGGCTCCGCCCGGACCCGCTCCTCAAACGCCGGAGAGGCTGAAGGGTGCGGCGGGGAGGGGGCCCTGCCGAGGGAGGGGTCCTGACGAGGGAGGGGGACCCCCGAGGGGGTCAGGACTCGTGGAGTTTGCCGGATTCGATGCGGAGGCGGCGGGTCGTGTGGACCGCGTCCAGCATGCGGCGATCGTGCGTCACCAGCAGCAGCGTCCCCTCGTACGACTCCAGCGCCGCTTCGAGCTGCTCGATCGCGGGCAGGTCGAGGTGGTTCGTCGGCTCGTCGAGGACGAGCAGGTTCACCCCGCGGCCCTGCAGCAGCGCCAGCGCCGCCCGCGTCCGCTCGCCCGGCGACAGCGTGGCGGCAGGCCGCAGCACGTGCGCGGCCTTCAGCCCGAACTTGGCGAGCAGCGTCCGCACCTCAGCCGGCTCGGTCTCCGGCACGGCGGCGCAGAACGCCTCCAGCAGGGGTTCGTCGCCGAGGAACAGCCCGCGCGCCTGGTCCACCTCGCCGACCAGCACCCCGGAGCCCAGGCTCGCGTCGCCGGAGTCCAGCGGCAGCCGGCCGAGCAGCGCGGCGAGCAGGGTGGACTTGCCGGCGCCGTTGGCCCCGGTGATCGCGACCCGGTCGGCCCAGTCGATCTGGACGTTGACGGGGCCGAAGGAGAAGTCGCCGCGGCGCACCTCGGCGTCGCGCAGGGTGGCCACGACGGAGCCGGAGCGCGGGGCGGCCGCGATCTCCATCCGCAGCTCCCATTCCTTGCGCGGCTCGTCGACGACCTCCAGGCGCTCGATGGCGCGCTGGGTCTGGCGGGCCTTGGCGGCCTGCTTCTCGCTGGACTCGCCGCGCAGCTTGCGGCCGATCTTGTCGTTGTCGTTGCCCGCCTTGCGGCGCGCGTTGCGGACGCCCTTGTCCATCCAGTTGCGCTGCATGAGGGCGCGGCCCTCCAGCGCGGAGCGCTTGTCGGCGTACTCCTCGAAGTCCTCGCGGGCGTGCCGGCGGGCGGTGTCGCGTTCCTCCAGGTAGGCGTCGTAGCCGCCGCCGTAGAGGTTGATCTGCTGCTGGGCGAGGTCGAGTTCCAGGACCTTGGTGACGGTCCGGGTGAGGAACTCGCGGTCGTGGCTGATCACGACGGTGCCGGCGCGCAGGCCCTTGACGAACTCCTCCAGGCGTTCCAGGCCGTCGAGGTCCAGGTCGTTGGTGGGCTCGTCGAGCAGGAAGACGTCGTACCGGGACAGCAGCAGGGAGGCGAGGCCGGCCCGGGCGGCCTGGCCGCCGGAGAGCGCGGTCATCGGCAGGTCGAGGCCGACGGACAGGCCCAGCGAGGCGGCGACCTCTTCGGCCCGTTCGTCGAGGTCGGCGCCGCCGAGGTTCAGCCAGCGGTCGAGGGCGGTGGCGTACGCGTCGTCGGCGCCGGGCGTGCCGTCGACCAGGCCCTGGGTGGCGGTGTCGAGCTCGGCCTGGGCTGCGGCGACGCCGGTGCGGCGGGCCAGGAAGTCCCGTACGGACTCGCCGGGGCGGCGCTCGGGCTCCTGCGGGAGGTGGCCGACGGCGGCGGTGGGCGGGGACAGCCGCAGCTCCCCCTCCTCCGGGGTGTCGAGGCCCGCGAGGAGCCGGAGCAGGGTGGACTTCCCGGCTCCGTTGACCCCGACGAGGCCGATGACGTCGCCGGGGGCGACCACGAGGTCGAGTCCGGCGAAGAGGGTGCGTTCGCCGTGGCCGGCGGCGAGTTCCTTGGCGACGAGGGTTGCAGTCATGAGGGCACCGATCCTACGTGGTGCCCGGGAGGGTCTCGGTTTTCGGCCGTTCCGCTGCGGGGCTCCCGGGGCGCCCGGTGCCCGCGGGACGGGCCACGGCGGCCCGCTCCGGCCCCGCACGCTCAAGATCATGACGGCCGAATGGCGATCGTGTGACAGGAGTGGCCATGGACATGACGCGGGGTGGCGGGTCTGAATACGGTCGACGCAACAGACGGACAACGGCCCCTCACCCCTGGAGCTTTCGTGCACCGCAAAGTCATCGCCCCGAGCGTTCTCGCCGCCTCCCTGCTGCTGGCGATCCCGGCATCCGCGGCGAGTTTCGGTCCCGGCGCCCCCGGCATCGGCGACGCCTACTACCCGGCGAGCGGGAACGGCGGGTACGACGTCTCGCACTACGACCTGCGACTGAAGTACCAGCCGGCGACGGACCTCCTGGAGGGCACGGCGACGCTGCTGGCCACCGCCAAGCAGGACCTGTCCCGCTTCAACCTGGACTTCGGGCTGAAGGTCAGCGACGTGCGGGTCAACGGCCGGAAGGCGAAGTTCGCCACCTCCGGCACCCAGGAGCTGGAGATCACGCCGGCGGCGCCGTTGCCGAAGGGCAAGTCCGTCACCGTCGTCGTCACGTACGCGGGCAAGCCGTCGGAGCTGAAGGTGGACGGCTGGACGGCCTGGCACCGCACCCCGGACGGCGGGGTCGCCGCCCAGGAGCCGGATTCGGCGATCTGGTGGTTCCCGAGCAACGACCACCCGCTGGACAAGGCCACCTTCGACGTGTCGGTCAACGTGCCGGACGGCACCCAGGCCATCAGCAACGGCGTGCTCCAGTCGTCGAGTTCGAAGCTGGGCTGGACCCGCTACAACTGGCGGTCGAACAAGCCGCAGGCCACCTACCTGGCCACGCTCGCGGTCGGCAAGTTCGACATCACCACCGACACCACCGAGGGCGGCATTCCGGTCCTCAACGCGTACAGCAAGGACCTCGGTGACAACGCGGGCGCCGCACGGGCCAGCCTGGAGCGCACCGGCGAGGTCGCCGACTGGCTCTCGGAGGTCTTCGGCCCGTACCCCTTCAACGCGCTGGGCGGCTACGTGCCCAACGTGACGAGCGGTTACGCCCTGGAGACGCAGACCCGGCCGTTCTACAGCCCGCGGCAGTTCGCGAACGGCTCGAACATCCAGGTCGTCGTGCACGAGCTGGCGCACCAGTGGTACGGCGACAGCGTGTCCGTCGACAACTGGAAGGACATCTGGATCAACGAGGGCTTCGCCCGGTACAGCCAGTGGCTGTGGTCGGAGAAGGAGGGCGAGGGCACCGCTCAGGAGCTCGCCGACTGGGCGTACGCGTCCCGCCCGGCCGAGGACCCGTTCTGGCAGGTCAAGCCGGGTGACCCGGGTGCCGAGAACCAGTTCCACGGCGCCGTCTACGACCGTGGGGCGATCGCCCTGCAGGCGCTGCGCAACGAGATCGGCGACGAGAAGTTCTTCGCGGTCCTCAAGGGCTGGCCCACCCAGTTCGCGTACGGCAACGCCAAGGTCGGCGACTTCCTGCGGTACGCCGAGCGGGTCTCGGGCAAGCCGCTGGCCCAGCTGCTGGAGACCTGGCTGTACACGCCGGGCAAGCCGGCCGTCGGCCCGGTCGTGAAGCCGTCCCTGCGCAAGGGCTCCTCGGCGACCCCGTGGTCCCTCGCCGTGCCGTCGAAGAAGCCCGCCAAGGCGGTCCAGCCGAAGTCGTGGAAGAAGATCGCCGCGACGAACACCATCCACGAGCACTGAGCCCCACCCGGCCTCCCCGGCCGATACACGCCGTCGCCCGTCGCCGTCCGCCGTCCGTGCGGACGGCGGTCAGCGGGCGGCGGCGCGCCGGCGTGCGCGTGCGGCCCGGGCCACCGGCAGGTACCGCAGCCGTTCCGGGAGCACCGGCACGAGCAGCCGTACGGCCGTGCTGAACCGGCGCAGCCGCCGCTCCCGGGCCTCGCTCCACTCCAGCCCGAGGGCAGCCCGCGCCTCCGGCGGCATGTAGCCGACGGTGACGAAGGCCCGCAGGCGGAGGAAGAGCCGGCGCAGCACCGGCCAGGCGGCGCGGACCAGCAGCCGCACCGGCAGCGGGCCGCCCGTCGGGCAGGGCAGCGGCGCGTCGGCGGCCAGCAGCTCGCGGGCCACCTTGGTGGGCTCGACCTCCTCGGCGAGCATCCGGTGGTAGTACGGCCAGTACTCCTCGATGCTCTGCGGCATGTCGCGGTCGCGGATCCCGAGGATCCGGCCGACCTGGAGCCACTCGCGGTACAACTGCCGTTCCTGGGCGGGCGTGAAGGGCCGGAAGAGGTAGCGGCCGGCGTAGAGGTAGACGGGGAAGCCGGTGGCGTGGACCCAGGAGTAGCAGCCCGGTTCCAGGGAGTGGTACGGGCGGCCCCGGGTGTCGGTGCCCCGGATGTCCCGGTGCAGGCGGCGCACCCGGCGGCCCTCCTCGGCGGCCCGCTCCCCGCCGTACACCCACAGCTGGACGGACCGCAGGGAGCGTTCGCCACGGCCCCAGGGGTCGGTGCGGAAGACCGAGTACGTGTCCACGCCCGCGCCGATCGCGGGGTGCGCGACCTGGAGGGTGAAGGCGGTGGGCAGCATCAGGAGGCTGCGGACGTCGCCCGCGATCGTCCAGAGCACTCCGCCGGGGGGCGGCGGCGCGGGGGCCTGCGGCGGCTTCGGACGTGCTCCCACCTGGTGCTCCCGAGATCGTTCCGGTCGTTCTCCTCCAGTATGGCCATGGCCCGTCCAGATTCCCGGTGCACGGGTGTTACCCAGAGGTAACTGGGGCTGCTTTGATGGCGCGGTCGATCTTCCCCACAGCATCGCTGGAGACCGCATGCCGCTCGTCGAGCACCGCCGCAACAAGGTCGCCGCCACGGCCGTGACGGCCGTGGCCGCCGCCGCCCTGGCCGCCACCGCCATCACCCCCGCCTCGGCCGCCGGGGCCGAGGCCGCCGCGACCCCGCGGCTGAGCGTCCTCTCGTACAACGTGTTCCTGATGAGCAAGAACCTGTACCCGAACTGGGGCCAGGACCACCGGGCGCGCGAGATACCGAAGGCGTCCTTCTTCCAGGGCCACGACGTGGTCGTGGTGCAGGAGGCGTTCGACAACTCCGCCGGCGACACCCTGAAGGCCGGCGCGGCCGGGCAGTACCCGTACCAGACCCCCGTGATGGGCCGCAGCAAGGACGGCTGGGACGCCACCGGCGGCGCGTACTCGGCGACCACCCCGGAGGACGGCGGCGTCGCGATCCTCAGCAAGTGGCCGATCGTGCGCAAGGAGCAGTACGTCTACAAGGACGCGTGCGGCGCCGACTGGTGGTCCAACAAGGGCTTCGTGTACACGGTCCTGAACGTGAACGGCACCAAGGTCCACGTGGTGGGCACGCACGCCCAGTCCACCGACCCGGGCTGCGACGCGGGCGAGGCGGCGCAGATGCGCAGCCGCCAGTTCAAGAACATCGACGCGTTCCTCGACGCCAAGAACATCCCGGCGAACGAGCAGGTCATGGTCGCGGGCGACATGAACGTGGACTCGCGGACCCCGGAGTACGCGACGATGCTGGCGGACGCGGGCCTGGCGGGCGCCGACGCCCGCACCGGCCACACGTACTCCTTCGACACCCGGGACAACTCGATCGCGAACTATCGCTACCCGACCGACCCGCGCGAGGACCTGGACTACGTCCTGCACCGCGCGGGCCACGCCCGGCCGGCGGGCTGGAACAACAACGTGGTCAAGGAGCAGAGCGCTCCCTGGACGGTCTCCAGCTGGGGCACCTCGTACACGTACTCGAACCTGAGCGACCACTACCCGGTGATCGGCTCCTGACCCGGTAGCCGTGTGCGCCGCCCCCTCTCGCCCTCGGGTCGGGCAGGGGGCGGCTTCGCCGTGTCCGGGCAGTCGGGGTGAACGGATGCGCGGAGTCCGGTGGGCGGGCGGCCGCCCACCGGACAGGGCCGTACGGGTGACTGCCGGGCCGCTAACCCTCCTCGTACATGCCGTCGATGACCTGACGGTACTGCTCGGACACCACGCGGCGGCGGAGCTTGAGCGAGGGGGTCAACTCGCCGCTCTCGGGGCCCCATTCGGACGTCAGCAGCCGGTACTTCTTGATCTGCTCGGTCCGGTTGAGCCGGGCGTTCGCCGCCTCGACCGCCCGGGCGACCTCCTCCCGCACGGCCGGGTGGGCGGCGAGTTCCGCGAGGCCGGCGGGGCCGGGCTGCGTTTCGATGCCGCGGGCCGCGGCCCAGGCGGGTGCCAGCTCCGCGTCCAGGACCAGCAGCGCGACCAGGTAGGAGCGGCCGTCGCCGTGCACCATGGCCTGGCCGATCAGCGGGTGCTCCTTGACGGTGTTCTCGACGAGCGCGGGCGAGATGTTCTTGCCCGTCGAGGTGATGACGAGTTCCTTCTTGCGGTCGGTGATCCAGAGGTAGCCGTCCTCGTCGAGCCGGCCGACGTCCCCGGTGGGGAACCAGCCCTCGGCGTCGCGGGCGTCCTCGACCGTGCCGTCGGCCCGCAGGTAGCCGGAGAAGACGGTGGCGCCGCGGGTGAGGATCTCGCCGTCCGGGGCGACCCGCAGTTCCAGGCCCTCGATCGGCCGGCCCACCGAGCCCAGCCGGAAGCCGTCCGGACTGTTGACCGTGCAGACGCCGGCGGTCTCGGTCAGCCCCCACGCGTCCAGGACCGTGATGCCCCAGCCGGCCCAGAAGCGGACCACGTCGATCGGCATCGGTGCGGTGGCGCTCGCCGTCCACACCAGCCGGTCGAGGCCGGCCATGCCCAGCAGGGGATCGAGGACCTGCTCCTTGGCACGCCGGTACGCCTCCTCCAGCGCGGCCGGCACCTCGGTGCCGCGCTCCCGGTGCTCGGCGTGGCTGCGCGCGAGGTCGTTCGCGGCCTCGATGGCGGCCTGCTGCTCGGCGGGCAGCCGGGCGAGTACGGCCCGTACGGACGCGGCGAGCTTCTCCCACACCCGGGGCACGCCGAAGAACTGCACCGGGTGCAGCTCCCGTACGGACGCGGCCACCGCGGCGGGGTCGGCGCACAGCCGGACGTGCGCGGCCCGCAGCAGCGGCAGGTAGATGCCGAGGATCCGTTCGGCGATGTGCGCGAACGGCAGGTAGCAGAGGTGCTCGGCGTGCTCGGGCAGGTCCACGTGCCGGTCGAGGCGGACGGCCTGGAGCACGATATTGCGGTGGCTGAGCCGGACGCCCTTGGGGTCGCCGGTGGTGCCGGAGGTGTAGACGACGGTCAGCGGGTCCTCGGGGCGGGTCTGGCGCCAGCCCTTCTCGAAGCCCTCGGGGTCGTGCAGGCGGGCCGCGCTCGCGTAGAGGGACGGGTAGCTGTCGTGCCGGCCGGCCTCTGCGGGCTCCACGACGACGAGCCGCTCCAGCGGGATGCCGGGGTCGTCCAGCAGCGGTTCCCAGCGGGCCAGTTCGCGGGCGCCCTCGACGACGGCGAGGCGGGCCCTGCTGTGCCGGGCGATGTGGGCGATCTGGCCGGGCGCCGAGGTCCCGTACACGGTGACGGGGACGGCGCCGAGGTGGACGAGCGCGAGGTCGCTCAGCCAGTGCTCGGGCCGGTTGCCCATCATCATCAGGACGTGGTCGCCGCGGCCGGCCCCCAGGGCCGCGTAGCCGGCGGCGAGGACGGCCACCTTGCGGCGGACCTCGGACCAGCTCAGGGTCTGCCAGTCGGCGCCGGTCCGCCAGGAGACGGCGGGCAGGTCCCCGTACTCCTCGGCATTGCGGGCGAGCAGGACGGGGAGGGTGAGGGAGTCGGGAGGTGCGGGCAGTCGCAGTGCAGTGGGCATGGGCAGCTCCTGGCCGTTTCACATCGATGGTGCGACAGCAATACTGTTGAACCTGAAGCGGAGGATCAGAGAGCGAGGCACAGCCGATGACCACCCAGGCGCAGGAGCCCGCGCTCACCGTCGACGAGCTGGCCGCGCGGGCCGGCGTCACCGTCCGTACCGTACGTTTCTACAGCACGCGCGGGCTTTTGCCCCCTCCCGTGATCGGTCCCCGGCGGGTGGGCCACTACGGGCCGGAGCACCTGTCCCGGCTGGCCCTGATCGAGGAACTGCAGCACCAGGGCATGACCCTGTCCGCCATCGAGCGCTACCTGGAAGCGCTGCCCGACGACCTGAGCGCGCACGACCTGGCGATCCACCGGGCGATGGTGGCCAGTTGGGCCCCGGACACGGCCCAGGAGGTCTCGCGCGAGGACCTGGAGAAGCGGGCCGGGCGGAGCCTGTCGGACACCGACGTCCGGCGGCTGACGGCGATGAACGTCCTCGCCGCCTCGGGCGACGGGTTCCGGGTGGACGTGGGGCTGCTGCGGCTGGGGGTCGCGCTGCTCGACGTACCGATCGCGCACGAGACGATCCTGGCGGCGCGGCGGGTGCTGGTGGAGCACACCCGGTCGGCGGCGCACGAACTGACCCGGCTGTTCCGGGACGAGGTGTGGGGTCCCTTCACCGAGGAGGAACGGGACCCGGAGCGCGTGGAGTCGATGAAGCTGCTGTCCGCGCACATGCAGCCGATGGTGGTGCAGGCGCTGGTGACCGCCTTCCAGCGGTCGCTGAGGGAAGAGCTGCGGGCGGCGTTCGAGTCCGGCGAGACGCCCGGCGGACCGTAGCCGCAGCCCAACGCCCTGCCTTCGCGGGGCGGGCCCGTCCTCAGTACGCTGGAAGGGAGTCTTCGCGCCCGCCGCCCCCTGCTCCGAGCGGGTCTGCTCCCGGCGGCCCCCCTGCGGACTCTGCCGCTCAAGGTGGCGGCCACCCCTGCGCGTGAGGGGCAGGTGTTCCCATGGACCTCAACACCATCGGCGAAGTCGTCCGGCGGCCGTCCGACCGGCCGGGCGCAGACTGGCGCGAAGGCGATGCCTGGCTCGCGGGCGGGACGTGGCTGTTCTCCGCCGAGCAGCCGGACCTGCGCCGCCTGGTCGACCTGACGGCACTGGGCTGGGACCCCCTCGTGCCGGGCGACGCGGGCCTGGAGATCGGCGCCACGTGCACCATCCGGGACCTGTACGCGTTCACACCGCCGGCCGACTGGATCGCGGGCCCCCTCCTCGCGCAGAGCTGCGAGGCGTTCCTGTCCTCGTTCAAGGTCTGGAACGCGGCGACCGTCGGCGGGAACATCTGCCTGTCCCTGCCGGCCGGCCCCATGATCACGCTGACGGTCGCGCTCGAGGCCGCGTACGAGCTGTGGGCTCCCGACGGGTCGATACGTACCGTCGACGCCCTCGACTTCGTGACCGGGAACCACCGGAACGTCCTCGTCCCCGGGGAAATCCTGCGGCGCATCCGCATTCCGGCACACGCCCTGCGCAAGCGCACCGCCCACCGCCGCTTCACCCTGACCCGCCTCGGCCGCTCCACGGTGTTCCTCGTCGGGACCCGGACGCCGGGGAGGAGCGACCTGCTGCTCACCGTCACCGCCGGCACCACGCGCCCGGTGCGCATCGCCTTCGATTCCGCGCCCGATGCCCGCGCCGTGCAGCAGAGCATCAACGCGATCCCCGCCGACGTCTGGTTCGCCGACCCGAACGGGACCCCGGACCACCGCCACCACCTCACCCTGCACTTCGCCGAAGAGATCCGCCACGCACTCACGGCTGGGGGCCAGGCATGACCTACACCGTGAACGGCCGTAACTTCTCCGAAGAACCGGACCCCGGCCAGTGCCTGCGCACGTTCCTGCGCGCGCTGGGGCACTTCGGCGTGAAGAAGGGCTGCGACGCGGGCGACTGCGGCGCGTGCACCGTGTGGCTGGACGGCGCTCCGGTGCACAGCTGCATCACCCCCGCCTTCCGCGCGGAAGGCCACGAGGTGACCACGATCGAGGGCCTCGGAGCACCCGGCGACCTGCATCCCGCCCAGCGCCGCTTCCGGGACGCCCCGGGTTTCCAGTGCGGTTTCTGCACCGCAGGGATGATCATGACGTCGGCGACGTTCACCGAGGCCCAGAAGGCGGACCTGCCACGGGCGTTGAAGGGCAACCTCTGCCGCTGCACCGGCTACCGGGCGATCGAGGACGCGGTGAAGGGCGTCACCGGCGTGCAGACGGCCGCGCCGGGACGGGCCGTCGGAACGAGCGTCGGCGCGCCGGCGGCCGAGGACGTGGTGACCGGTCGCGCCGAGTTCACGATGGACACCCGCATGGACGGCATGCTGCACCTCAAGGTGCTGCACTCGCCCCACGCGCACGCCCGCATCCTCTCGATCGACAAGACCGCCGCGCTCGCGGTCCCCGGCGTGCAGCGCGTCTACACCTGGGAGGACGTGCCGCGCAAACGCTTCACCACGGCGATCCACACCGACCACCTCGTCGATCCGGACGACACGTACATCCTCGACGACACGGTCCGCTTCGCCGGCCAGCGCGTCGTCGCGGTGCTCGCCGACACGGTCGGGGCGGCCGAGGAGGGCTGCCGGAAGGTGGCCGTGGAGTACGAGGTGCTGCCGGCGGTCTTCGACCCCGAGAAGGCCATGGCCGACGGGGCGCCGCAACTGCACGGCTCGGAGGACCCGTTCGCCAGCGACCACGTGCACAACCTCCTGCTGGAGCTCCACTCGCACATCGGCGACGTCGACGCGGGCTTCGCCGCGGCCGACGTGATCCACGAGGGCACGTACGTCTCACCGCGCGTGCAGCACGCGCACCTGGAGACGCACGGCTCGATCGCCTGGATGGAGGACGGCCGGCTGAACGTCCGCACCAGCTCCCAGTCGCCGTCGATCGCGAAGGTCAAACTGGCCTATCTGTTCGCGCTGCGCCCGGACCAGCTCCGTGTGTTCTGCAAGCGCGTCGGCGGCGGTTTCGGCGGCAAGCAGGAGGTCATCTCGGAGGACCTGGCCGCGCTCGCCGCCCTCGACACCGGGCGGCCCGTCTCCTTCGAGTACACGCGCGAGGAGGAGTTCACCACGGCCTCGCCCCGGCATCCGATGAAGCTGACGGTCAAGCTCGGCGCGAAGGCCGACGGCACGCTCACCGCCTTCCAGGTCCGCAACGTGTCCAACACGGGCGCCTACGGCAACCACGGCGGCGAGACCCTGTACGCGGGCGGCGCCGCCGTCATGATCTACCGCTGCCCCAACAAGAAGTACGACGCCTTCTCCGTCTACACGAACACCGTTCCGAGCGGCGCCCTGCGCGGCTACGGCATGACCCAGCCGGCCTTCGCGGTGGAATCGGCGATGGACGAGCTGGCCCTGGCCCTGCACATGGATCCGCTCGCGCTGCGGCGCCGCAACATCGTGCGCCCGGGCGAGCCGCTCGTCGCCCTGCACGACGGGCCCGACGACGTGGTGTTCCACGAGGACGGGCTCGGCAAGTGCATCGACCTCGTGGCCGGCGAGCTGGCCCGTACGGCCGACCAGCCCTCTCCCGGACCCGGCTGGCTCGTCGGGGTCGGCGTCGCCAGTTCGATGCACGAGACCGCGCCCCCGACCGAGCACGTCTCCGAGGCCTGGCTCACGCTCGGCGACGACCTCGTGTACGAACTGGCCGTCGGCACGGTCGAGTTCGGGGAGGGCACGTCGACCGCGCACGTCCAGATCGCGGCCAACCAACTGGGTACGACGCCGTCGCGGATCCGCCTCGTGCAGTCCGACACGGACCGCACGGGGTTCGACACCGGCGCCTTCGCGAGTGCCGGACTCTTCGTGGCGGGCAACGCGGTCCTGCGGGCGGCCGACGCGGTGCGCGACCGCATTCTCGACTTCGCCGCCACGTACACGGGCGTGCACGTCGTGATGTGCTCGATGGACCTCGACGACGTCGTCTGCGGGGACGAGCGCGTCCCGCTGGCCACGCTCGTCGCCGAGGCCCGGGCGCGCGGCATCCGGTTCACGGCCGCGCGCAAGGCGTACGGCTCGCCCCGCAGCGTCACCTCCAACACGCACGGCTTCCGCGTCGCCGTCCACCGGGTGACGGGTGAGATCCGGGTCCTGCACAGCGTCCAGGCGACCGACGCCGGTGTGCTCATCAACCCGGAACAGGTCCGGGGGCAGGTGGAAGGCGGTGTCGCCCAGGGCATCGGATTCGCGCTGACCGAGAACTTCCAGGTCGACGCGGACGGCATGATGGCCAACCCGAACCTCCGCAACTACCGCATCCCGACCTACGCCGATGTGCCCCGCACCGACGTGCTCCTGGTCGGCTCCTCGGACTCCGTCGGGGCCCTGCGGTCGAAGGGAATGGCGGAGTGCTGCATCAACCCGGTGGCCCCCGCGCTGGCCAACGCGGTCCGCGACGCCACCGGTATCCGCTACCGCGAGCTGCCCCTCACTCCGGAACGGATCTACGCGCGGCTCGTGGAGAGCCGGCAGGCGCGGACGGGCACGCGACGATGACGGCCAACGGGCAGACGGACGCCGCAGCGACGGTCATCATCGGCCGGAAGGTCCGCCCCGGCATGGAGCGGGCGTACGAGAAGTGGCAGGAGGAGGTCAACGCCGCCGCCGCCCGCTACGCCGGTCACCTCGGCGCCGAGGTGACCAAGCCGACCGCCCTGCAGCCCGAATGGGTGATCGTCTACCGGTTCGACTCGGTGGCCCATCTACAGGCGTGGATGAACGGCGCGACCAGGCAGCGGCTCCTCGACGTCGGCGCGCACTATTTCGACGGTCCGGCCACCCAGCAGGTGATCAGCGGCGGCACGCAGCCGACGGACCCGCTCGTGACCGTGGTGGTGAGCCACCGCGTCCGCCCGGACAACGTCGACGACTTCCTCGCCTGGCAGGAGCGCCTGCGCCAGGAGGAGAGCAAGTTCGAAGGGTTTCGCGGTACGGAGATCTTCCGCCCCGTCGAAGGCCTCCAGGACGAGTGGACCACCCTGTACCGCTACGACAACGCCGAGCACCTGGACGCCTGGCTGACGTCGGAGAAGCGGCGGGAGATGCTCGCCGAGGGGGAGAGGTTCGACGACTTCAGACTGCGCACGATCGACAACTCGTTCGGCAGTTGGTTCGCCTTCGAGGAGAACGGCAAGGAAGCGCCGCCGCCCTCGGACACCAAGACCGCCGTCGCGGTCTGGGTCGGGCTGTACCCGACCGTCGTGCTGCTGAGCCTCGCCCTGCACCCGCTGGGCATGCCGTTCTGGCTCGGGCTCCTCGTGGGCAACCTGCTGTCGAGCTTCATCATGAGCTTCTTCACGATGCCGCACTACGTGAACCGGCTGCTCCGGCGGTGGCTGTGGCCCGCACCGGGCGAATCGCCCGCCAGGACCAGACTCGTCGGGGGCGGCATCGTCGCCGCGCTGACCGTGTTCTGGGTCGGCGTCTTCTACCTCGTGACGGAGGTGTTCTGGACTCTGCCCTGACCCGGACGCTCCCCTGACCCGCACGCTTCCCCGGCCCGGACGCTCCCCCTGGCCCGGGGGCCGCGGAGGGGCAGGCGGGCAGGGCGCTACCCGGCCCGCCTGCTCCCGCACGGCTCTAGTCGGTGAACGTCTCGCCGCGCTCGGCCTTCTCGACGAGCAGGGCGGGCGGGGTGAAGCGCTCGCCGTAGGCGGCGGCCAGTTCGCGGGCGCGGGCCGTGAAGCCGGGCAGGCCGCCTTCGTAGCCGTTGATGTACTGGATCACGCCGCCCGTCCAGGCCGGGAAGCCGATGCCCATGATGGAGCCGATGTTGGCGTCGGCCACCGAGGTGAGCACGCCCTCCTCGAAGAGGCGCACGGTGTCCAGCGCCTCCGCGAAGAGCATTCGCTCCTTCATGTCCTCGAAGGGGATCTCCGCGTCCGGCTTGGCGAAGTGCTCGCGCAGCCCCGGCCACAGGCGGACGCGCTTGCCGTCGGCGTACTCGTAGAAGCCGGCGCCGCCGCTGCGGCCGGGGCGCTCGAACTCGTCGACCATGCGGTCGATGACACGGTCCGCCGGGTGCTCGGTCCAGCTGCCGCCCTGCGCCTCGACGGCCTTGCGGGACTCGTTGCGGATCTTGCGGGGCAGGGTCAGGGTGAGCTCGTCCATCAAGGAGAGCACCTTGGCCGGGTAGCCGGCCTGTGCGGCCGCCTGCTCGATCGAGGCGGGCTCGATGCCCTCGCCGACCATGGCGACGCCCTCGTTGATGAACTGGCCGATGACGCGCGAGGTGAAGAAGCCGCGGGAGTCGTTGACCACGATCGGGGTCTTGTTGATCTGGCGCACCAGGTCGAAGGCGCGGGCGAGCGCCTCGTCGCCGGTCTGCGCGCCCTTGATGATCTCCACCAGCGGCATCTTGTCGACGGGCGAGAAGAAGTGCAGGCCGATGAAGTCGGCGGGCCGCTTGACGCCCTCGGCGAGCCCGGTGATGGGCAGCGTGGAGGTGTTCGAGCACAGCAGCGCGTCGGGCTCGATGACGTCCTGGATCTCCTGGAACACCCGGTGCTTGAGCCCGGTGTCCTCGAAGACGGCCTCGATGACGGCGTCGCAGCCCGCGAGGTCGGCGACGTCCGCGGTGGGGGTGATCCGGGCCAGCAGCTCGGCGCGCTTGGCCTCGGTGGTGCGGCCCCGGGACAGCGCCTTGTCGAGGAGCTTCTCGGAGTACGCCTTCCCGGGCGCGGCGGCCTCGGCGGTGACGTCCTTGAGGACGACCTCGATCCCGGCCCGGGCGCAGGAGTACGCGATGCCCGCGCCCATCATGCCGGCGCCGAGCACGGCGACCTTGCGGACCCGGCGCGGTGCGATGCCCTGGGGGCGGCTGGCACCGGAGTTGACGGCCTGGAGGTCGAAGAAGAACGCCTGGATCATGTTCTTGGCGGTCTGCCCGGTGACCAGCTCGGTGAAGTAGCGGGCCTCGATGACCAGGGCGGTGTCGAAGTCGACCTGGGTGCCCTCGACGGCGCAGGCGAGGATGTTGCGCGGCGCCGGGTAGGGGGCGCCGGCGAGCTGCTTCTTCAGGTTGGCCGGGAAGGCCGGCAGGTTGGCGGCGAACCGCGGGTTCGACGGGGTGCCGCCGGGGATCTTGTAGCCGGGGACGTCCCAGGGCTGCTGCGACTCGGGGTGCGCGTCGATGAAGGCGCGGGCCTTGGCGAGCATCTCCTCGGGGGTGGCGGCGAGTTCGTGGACCAGGCCGTTGTCGAGGGCGCGCTGCGGGTTGTACTGGGTGCCCTGGAGGAGCACCTTGAGCAGGGCGTCGGCGATGCCCATCAGGCGGACCGTACGGGTCACGCCGCCGCCGGCCGGGAGCAGGCCGAGGGTGACCTCGGGCAGGCCGATCTTGGAGCCGGGGGCGTCGAGGGCGACCCGGTGGTGGCAGGCCAGGGCGATCTCGTAACCGCCGCCGAGGGCCGCGCCGTTGATGGCGGCGACGACCGGCTTGCCGAGGGTTTCGATGCGGCGCAGGGACCGCTTGATGGCGGTGCCGGTCTCGAAGGCGAGGTGGGCGTCCTCGGGGCGGAGCCGGATCATGTCCTTGAGGTCGCCGCCCGCGAAGAAGGTCTTCTTCGCCGAGGTGAAGATGATCCCGCGGATGGAGTCCTTCTCGGCCTCGGCCCGGTCGGCGATCGCGTCGATGGACGCCTTGAAGGCCTGGTTCATCGTGTTCGCGGACTGGTTGGGGTCGTCCAGGACGAGGGTGACGACGCCGGTCTCGTCCTGTTCCCAGCGGATCGTGGTGGACTCGCTCATGTTCGCTACTTCCGTGTCAGACGGGTCGGAGAGGGGGGATGGGGAACGGACGGTTCAGAGGCGTTCGACGACGGTGGCGACGCCCATGCCGCCGCCGACGCAGAGGGTCACGAGGCCGTAGCGCTTGTCCTGGCGCTCCAGTTCGTCGACGACGGTGCCGAGGATCATCGCGCCGGTGGCGCCGAGCGGGTGGCCGAGCGCGATCGCGCCGCCGTTGACGTTGACCTTGTCCAGGGAGACGCCCATGTCCTTGACGAAGCGGAGCACGACGCCGGCGAAGGCCTCGTTGATCTCGATGAGGTCGATGTCGTCGATGGTCAGGCCGGCCTTGGCGAGGGCCTTGCGGGTGGCGGGGGCGGGGCCGGTGAGCATGATGGTGGGCTCGGAGCCGGACACGGCCGCCGACACGATCCGGGCGCGCGGGGTGAGGCCGTTGCGCTCGCCGGCCTCGCGGGAGCCGATGGCGACGAGCGAGGCGCCGTCGACGATGCCGGAGGAGTTGCCGGCGTGGTGGACGTGGTCGATCTTCTCGACCCAGTGGTACTTCTGCAGGGCGACGGCGTCGAAGCCGCCGAGCTCGCCGATGTCCGCGAAGGACGGCTTCAGCCTGGCGAGGGTGTCGGCGGTGGTGCCGGGGCGGATGAACTCGTCGTGGTCCAGGACGACCAGCCCGTTGCGGTCGGTGACCGGGACGACGGACTTGGCGAAGTGTCCGGCCTTGACGGCGGCGGCGGCCCGTTCCTGGGAGAGCGCCGCGTACTCGTCCACGTCGCGCCGGGAGAAGCCCTCGATGGTGGCGATCAGGTCGGCGCCGATGCCCTGCGGGACGAATCCGGTGTCCCAGTTGGTCATCGGGTCGGCGAACCAGGCGCCGCCGTCGGAGGCCATCGGCACCCGGGACATGGACTCGACGCCGCCGGCGAGCACCAGGTCCTCCCAGCCGGAACGGACCTTGGCGGCCGCCATGTTGACGGCTTCCAGGCCGGAGGCACAGAAGCGGTTCTCCTGGACGCCGGCCACGGTGTCGGGCAGGCCCGCGGCGATGGCCGCGATCCGGGCGATGTCGGAGCCCTGGTCGCCGACCGGGCCGACCACGCCGAGCACGATGTCGTCGATGGTCGCCGGGTCCAGGCCGGGGTTGCGCTCGCGCAGCGCGTGGATGAGACCGACGACCAGGTCGATCGGCTTGGTGCCGTGCAGGGCGCCGTTGGCCTTGCCGCGGCCGCGCGGCGTGCGGATCGCGTCGTATACGTAAGCTTCGGTGCTCACTGGTCAAGCCTTTCGAAAGTGCGGGGCGGGAGGTGAGGAGGGGTGGGTGCCGTGGCCGTCGGGCGGTCTTCGCACCGGACACCCCTAGCCGAGCAGGGAACGGCCGATGATCTCCTTCATGATCTCGGTCGTGCCGCCGTAGATGGTCTGGATGCGGCCGTCGGTGAAGGCCCGGGCGACCCGGTATTCGGTCATGTAGCCGTATCCCCCGTGAAGTTGGAGGCAGCGGTCCGCGACCCGCTTCTGGAGCTCGGTGGCCCACCACTTGGCCATGGAGGCGTGTACGGCGTCGAGCTCGCCGTTGGCGTGGTCCACGATGCAGCGGTCCAGGAACGTGCGGGTGACGGCGCACTCGGTGGCCATCTCCGCGATCTCGAAGCGGATGTGCTGGAGCTTGGCGAGCGGCCGGCCGAAGGCCTCGCGCTCCTTGACGTACCCGGTGGTGATCTCCAGCAGGTGCTCGGCGCCCGCGATGGCGGCCATCGCGATGCCCATCCGCTCCTGCGCGAGGTTGGTCATCAGGTGCACGAACGCGCCGTTGAGCTCGCCGAGCAGGTTCTCCTTGGGGACGCGGACGTCGTGGAAGAACAGTTCGGCGGTGTCCTGGGACTTCTGGCCGATCTTGTCGAGGTTGCGGCCGCGTTCGAAGCCCTCGGCGCCGCGCTCGACGACGAGCAGCGACAGGCCGTGCGCGCCGCCCTCCGGGGTGGTCTTCGCGACCACGATCACCAGGTCGGCCAGGATGCCGTTGGAGATGAAGGTCTTGGAGCCGTTGAGCAGCCAGTGGTCGCCGCGGTCCGCTGCGGCGGTCCGGATCCCCTGGAGGTCGGAGCCGGCGCCCGGCTCGGTCATGGCGATCGCGGTGACGGTCTCGCCGCTGCAGAAGCCGGGCAGCCAGCGGCGCTTCTGCTCCTCCGTGCCGAGCGAGGTGAGGTACGGGCCGATGATGTCGTTGTGCAGGCCCAGCGCCAGGCCGGGGGCGCCGGCCCGGGTGAATTCCTCGGCGAGGACGGCGGCGTAGCGGAAGTCGGGGTTCCCGCCGCCGCCGTACTCCTCGGGCACGGCGAGGCCCAGCAGGCCCTGGCGGCCGGCCGCGCGCCAGGCGTCCCGGCTGACGATGCCGTCCTGCTCCCACTGGTCGTAGTACGGCAGCACCTCCTTGGCGAGGAAGGTGCGGACGGTCTCGCGGAACGCCTCGTGGTCCGCGTCGAAGATCTGGCGCTTCATCGGTTCTCCGCTGGGGTGTCGAGGGCGTCGGGTGCGTCGAGGGCGGGGACCGCCCAGTCGCGGGCCACCTCCGCGGTGTGGGCACCGGGCTGGGCCGGCCCGCTGTGCACGGCGCCCGGGGTGGCCGAGAACCGGGGGGCGGGCGCCGGCTGGGTGATCCCGCCGAAGTCGGTGAAGGTGCCGCGGGCGGCGAGGTGCGGGTGGTGCGGGGCCTCGCGCAGCGAGAGCACGGGTGCCACGCAGGCGTCCGAGTCCTCGAAGACGGCCGTCCACTCGGCGCGGGTACGGGTGCGGAACGCGGCGGCGACGGTCTCGCGGAGCTCGCCCCAGCGGGCCGGGTCCTTGCGGGCCGGGGCCGCGTCCTTGATGCCGAGGAGCGCGGTGAACTCGTCGTAGAACTGCTGCTCCAGCGCGCCGACCGCCATGTACTGGCCGTCGGAGGTCGCGTAGGTGCCGTAGAAGGGGCAGCCGCCGTCGAGCAGGTTGGCGCCGCGCCGGTCCTGCCAGCCGCCCGCCGCGACCATGCCGTGGATCATCGCGGTGAGGTGGGCGGTGCCGTCGACGATCGCGGCGTCCACGGTCTGGCCGGTGCCGGTGGCGCGGGCGTGCTGGAGCGCCGCGAGCACCCCGATGACCAGGTAGAGGGAGCCGCCGGCGTAGTCGCCGACCAGGTTGGCGGGGACGGCCGGGGGCTCGTCCGGGTTGCCGATCATGCCGAGGGCGCCGGTGATGGCGATGTAGCCGATGTCGTGTCCGGCGCGCTGCGCGAGCGGGCCGTCCTGGCCCCAGCCGGTCATCCGGCCGTAGACCAGTCTCGGATTGCGGGCCCGGCAGGCGTCGGGGCCGACGCCGAGGCGTTCGGCGACGCCGGGGCGGAAGCCCTCGATGAGGACGTCGGCGCGCTCGACCAGGTCCAGCACGGTGGCGGGGCCGTCCGGTGCCTTCAGGTCGACGAGTACGGAGCGCTTGTTGCGGTTGGTGACGTCGTAGGCGGGGTTGATCGCGAGCCCGCCGCCGCCGGGGCGGTCCACCCGGACCACGTCGGCGCCCAGGTCGGCCAGGAGCATGGCGGCGAACGGGCCGGGTCCGATGCCGGCCAGCTCCACGACCCGCACCCCGACCAGCGGGCCGGTGCCGGCGCCGGTCGCGCCGCCGGTCTCGTTCCCTGTCACTGCCATCGAGCCCCCAGGTACCCAGGTATGTGACACAACTGATGTCACACCAGTGATGCTAGGAACGCGTTCCACTCAGCACAAGCCCCTGGGCGAGCAAGCGCTTAGCTCTTTTCGGCCGCGCGGCCGGGGCCGGGCGGCACCGGGGCCGGACTCGGGCCGGACCTCATGCGCCCCCGGGCGGATGCGGGGCCGCACTCCGGCCGGGCCCGGGCCGGACACGGCCTACGGTCTGCCCCCGGGCCGCGCGTCGAGGGTCTTGACCAGGGTCTTCGGCGCCACGGTCCGGTAGCTCTCCTCGACCCACTCGCACAGCACCTGGGCCGCGGGCGCCCCCTTCTCCCCCAGCGGCACCGACACCCACCCCGCGCGCCCGAGCCCGTACCCGGTGGGCTCGGCGCCGGGCGCGGCCATCGCGTGCTCGTGCAGGGTCTCGTCCTTGAGCTTCACGGACACTCCGGGCGGATTCGGGCCGTCGGCGTTGCCCAGGAAGACGAAGATCTTCTTGTTGACCTTCACCACGCAGCCCTCGGGCCCCCACGGGAACTCCTCGGCCGCACCCGGCAGATCGAGGGCGAATGCCCGTACTTGCTCCCACTTGCGGACGGCGTTCCTCATCGCCTTGCCTCCCTGGTCGCGCGGGCCTCTGGGGCTCACGCTAGCCTCGGCCACCGACAACAGCCGGGAGGAGCGGGCATGAACAGACCGGACGGGCCCGAGCGGGCGTACGACGTGGTGCTTTTCGGCGCGACGGGCTTCGTGGGCGAACTCACCGCCGAGTACCTCGCCGGCCACGCGCCCGCGGGCTGCCGATGGGCCCTGGCCGGCCGCAGCAAGGAGAAGCTGGAGCGGCTGCGCGAGCGGCTCGCCCGGCAGCATCCGCACTGCGCCGAACTGCCCCTGCTCGTCGCGGACGCGCGTGACGGGGCCGCGCTGCGCGAGCTGGCCGCCGCCACCCGTGTGCTCGCCACCACCGTCGGCCCGTACGTCTGGTACGGCGAGGGGCTGGTCGCCGCGTGCGCGGAGGCCGGCACCGACTACGTGGACCTGACCGGCGAGCCGGAGTTCGTGGACCGCATGTTCCTGCGGTACGACGCGCGGGCCCGCGAGACCGGCGCCCGGATCGTGCACGCCTGCGGGTTCGACTCCGTGCCGCACGACCTCGGCGTCTGGTTCACGGTGCAGCAGCTACCGGTGGGCGTACCGCTGCGGGTGGACGGGTTCGTCCGGTCGAACGCCCTGTTCTCGGGCGGCACCCTCGCCTCCGCGCTCACCGCGATGGGCCGCGGGCCGCAGGCCCTGGCGGCGGCCCGGGAGCGGCGGCTGCACGAGCCGCGGCTGCTGGGCCGGCGGGCCGTGGCGCCGATGGGCGCGCCGCGGTTCAGCCGCGAGACCGGCACGTGGGCGCTGCCGCTGCCGTCGCTGGACCCGCGGATCGTCGCCCGGTCGGCGGCGGCGCTGGAGCGGTACGGGCCGGACTTCCGCTACCGGCACTACGCGTCCGTCAAGCGGCTGCCGGTGGTGCTGGGCGGTACGGCGGCGCTCGGGGCGACCGTCGCACTGGCCCAGGTCCCGGCGGCCCGGCGCTGGCTGATGGCCCGCTGGGAGCCGGGCTCGGGGCCGGACGCCGCGCGGCGGGCGCGCAGCTGGTTCACCGTGCGGTTCGTGGGCGAGGGCGGCGGCCGGCGGGTCTACACGGAGGTCTCGGGCGGCGACCCCGGCTACGGGGAGACGGCCAAGATGCTGGCAGAGTCGGCTCTGTGCCTGGCGTACGACGAACTCCCCGCGACGGCGGGCCAGGTCACCACGGCAGTCGCCATGGGCGACGCCCTGACGGCCCGCCTCCGCGCAGCAGGCATCACCTTCCGCGTAGCCGCCACCCACTGACGGCCCCGGCCCCGCCGACTCTGCGTGCGCGATACCCGGCCGCGCCGGCGTTGGAGCCCCGGGTCCGGGCAGAGCCCGGCGACCCCTGGATAGCAGCCCCTCCGGCGCTTGAGGAGCGGGTCCGGGCAGAGCCCGGCAACCCCGCGCACTCTTCAGCCCCTCCGGCGCTTGAGGAGCGGGTCCGGGCGGAGCCCGGTGCCCGGCGTCAGCCGGGTTGTCTTGGGGCACCGCCCCAAACCCCGCGCCTCAAACGCCGGCGAGGCTGGAGGTTGCCCCACAGGGCGTGGCGAGGCTGGGTGTTACGCCCCAGGGCACCGGCGAAGCCGGGGATGCGCCTCACGGTGCCGGCAAGGCTGGAATTGCCGCACGCAGCGCCGACGAGGGCTGGGTGTTACGCCTCAGGGCACCGGCAAGGCTGGGTGTTGCGCCCCAAGGCGCGGGCGAGGCCGGGGTGTTACACGCCAGGGCACCGGCAGGGCCGGAGGTCGGCCCACCCGTGCCGGCGGTCAGCGCTGGGCTTCGCGTAGGGCGCGCCGGCACAGCGCATCGGCCCGCCGCGTACTCTCCGGCACCCGGAAGCGCGGGCTCAGCGCAAGCGTGTGCGCGCACGCCGCGTCCAGCGAGACCCGGTGCCCCACGGACACGAACACCGGCTTCACACCCCGCTGGGTCCGCAGCGCCCGCCCGACCTCGACGCCGTCGGGGCCGAGCAGCGGGGCGAAGTCCCCGCGCCGTTCACCGGGCGGCGCATGGTGGAACGTGAACGGATTCTTCGCGACGCCGACCGTGGGCAGCCCGGTCACCACACCGAGGTGGCTGGCGAGCCCGAACCCGCGCGGATGGGCGATCCCGTACCCGTCGCACACGACGAGCGAGGGCGCCGCGGTCAACGCGTCGAGCGCGGCGAGCACCGTCGGCAGCTCGCGGAAGGCGAGCAGGCCCGGCACGTAGGGGAAGGTGACGTTGCCGACGGCGGTCGCCTCTTCGACGGTCTCCAGCGTGGCCGCGTCAAGGACGACGGCAGCGGCGGCGACCAGGTCGCGCTCGTCGTCGTAGGCGACGTCGACACCCGCGACGAGCCCCGCGCCGGGGGGCGGACCGGGCTCGTCCCGGACCACCTGTGCGCGGAGTTCGTCCTGTATCGCCCGGGCCTCGGCCTCGTCGGCGGGGGTCTTCACACTCGTCATGGTGGTCCGAGAGTAGCCTGACGATCATGTTCGTAATGGAGTTGACCTACACCGCGCCCATCGAAGCCGTCGAGGAGGTCCTGGACGACCACATCGCCTGGCTGGACCGCTATTACGCGGCGGGGGTGTTCCTAGCCTCGGGCCGCAAGGTCCCGCGGGACGGCGGTGTGATCCTGGCCGCCGGGACCTCGCGGGAGGAGGTGGAGCGGATCGCGGACGAGGACCCGTTCACGGTGGCGGGCGTGTGCACGTACCGGGTCACGGAGTTCATCGCCACGAAGACCTCGGCGGACCTGAGCACGGTCCGCGAGGCCCTGCCGGCCGCCTGACCTCCGGTCCGCTGCGACAGACGACCCCTCGCCGGTGCGGGGTGCATACGTATGCACCCGTGCGCCCGTGGGCGGACGGTCCCCCGCGCCGGCCCGGCCGATCACGCCGGCCGCGACGCGCGGAACCGGGGTCCCAGGGGGTGCTCCCCGGGACCCCGTGTCCACGTCAGTGCCGGTGCAGGCGGGCCACGCGGCCCTTCTCGCCGGAGGCCCAGCACGCGCCGTCCGCCGCGCAGTCGACGGTGTCGAACGAGCCGCCGTCCAGGTTCCGCCAGGTGCGGCCGCCGTCGGTGGTGAGGTCGGTGCCGGTCGGGCCGACGGCGAGCGCCGAGCCCTGTCCGTGGCCGGACCCGTGTCCGCGCCCGTATCCCGGTCCGTACGGCAGCCAGGCCACGCCCGAGCGGTAGGCCGGCGGCGGGGTCGCCGCGGCGGACCAGGCCCGGCCGCCGTCGCCGGTGACGGCCGCCGCGCGCGGGGAGGACTGGTCCGCGCGGTAGTCGCCGCCGACCGCGATGCCGTGCCGGCGGTCGCGGAAGGCGAGCCCGAAGACGCCCTTGGCGCCCTCGCCCGCGGGCACCGTGGTCTCGGTGACCGTCCAGTGCAGGCCGCGGTCGGCGGAGTGCAGCACCCGGGCCGTGGCCCCGCCGCCGGTGGCGAGCCACACGTCGCGCGGTCCGGCGCTGACCAGGCACTGGCCGCTCGCCGCGAAGCCGGCCTCGCCGGGCAGCGCCGCGGGCATGCCGGCGTCGGGCAGCACGCGCCACGAGCGGCCGCCGTCGGCCGTGGACAGGATCCGGAACTTCCCGTCCACGGGGTCGCTCATCGCGAGCCCGTTGCGGTGGTCGAAGAAGGTCAGGCAGTCGTAGAAGGCCCGCGGGTCGGGGTTGCGGAAGGCCTCGGTCCAGCTGGCGCCGCCGTCCTCGGTGCGGAAGACCCGGGAGTCCTCGCCCTCGCCGATGGACAGGGCCACCGCCCGCCGCGCGTCGAAGGCCTCGATGTCGCGCAGCTCCAGGCCGGCCGCGCCGGGCGGCGAAACGTTGCGCCAGCTGCGGCCGCCGTCCGTGGTGCGCAGCACGGTCCCCTTGGAGCCCGACACCCACGCGGTGGACCGGCTGACCGCGGCCAGCCCGCGGAACCGGGCGTCCGTACCGCTGTCCCGCAGTTCCCAGCGCGGGTCCGGCCGGGCGCCGTGGCCGCGGTCCGCGCCGCCGGAGCCCGCGCCGCCTTCCGCGCCGCCGTCCGCCTGGGCCGCGGGCACCGCGAGGGCCCCGACCAATGCTGCCGCGCACATGCCAACCGCCAGAAGTCTCATGGCGCCGGAAGCTAACGCACCCCGGTGATCGCCGTCCAGGGTGCGGGCCGGGCGGCGGGCGGGACTCCGCCCGGGCTCCGGTGGGAGCAGCGAGAACCAGCCCTTCTACGAAGGGTGCGGCACCCGGGGAACCGACTCCCACATGCGGGGAAACGATCACTCTATGCGACGAAACAGCGGGTTTTGCGCCACGCGGTGACGCACGTCACGTACCCCTCCCGTGCACGGATCCCGCCGTTCCTGCGTCTACCAAGGTGCCCTACTGATCCGCCGCAAGGGAGCTGGCCTTGATCACCGTCATCGAGCAAGCAGTACAGGCCCGCCTGGTCGCGACCGCCCCCAAGGTCGAGTCCGTTCCGGTCACGCTGTGCTACGACCGCGCGGACCCGTTCGCGGTCCGGATGGCGTTCCCCGCGCCCGCCACGCTCGAAGGCGTCGAGGTCTCGTGGACGTTCGCGCGGGAGCTGCTCGAGACCGGGATCGAGAGAGCGGCCGGCCTGGGCGACGTCCGCGTCCGGCCGTACGGTTCGGGCCGCACCGTCGTCGAGTTCCACGCGCCCGAGGGGACCGCCATCGTCCTGATGGAGACCGCGGAGCTGGACCGGTTCCTGGAACGGGTCGACGCCGTCGTGCCGGCCGGCCTGGAGCACCTCTACCTCGACATGGACCAGGACCTCGCGGAGCTGCTGCGCGACAGCCCCTGAACCCCGCGCCACCGGCGACGAGCGCCCGACCGGCGGATAAATCCTTTGCGGTCCGCCGGCCGCGCTCGTAGCGTCGACGACGGCTCTGCTGTCGTTGATCGGAGAAGGACGTTGCTCTACAGGCCTTGAGACACCACCCCACGCCTGGTGTCTCCACGTGTTGCCCGGAAACCACATCCGCAACCGGAGGCCTCCATGTCTCGATCTTTCGGCACCCCGCACGCCCCCACCTTCGTCACCTGTTCCGCCCTCGGCTTCGACTGGCCCGACGGCACCCCCGTGTTCGACTCCCTCGACCTGGCCGTCGGCCCCGGCCGCACCGGCCTGGTCGGCCTCAACGGGTGTGGGAAGTCCACCCTGTTGAAGCTGCTCGCGGGGGAACTCGCCGCCACCGAGGGCCACGTCACGGTGGCCGGCTCCGTCGGCTACCTCCCCCAGGCCCTCACCCTCGACACCGCGCTGCGCGTCGACGCCGCACTCGGCATCGCCGGCACCCGGGCCGCGCTGCACGCCATCGAGGCGGGCGACGCCACCGAGGAGCACTTCACCGCCGTCGGCGACGACTGGGACGTCGAGGAGCGCGCCCGCGCCACCCTCGACCAGCTCGGACTCGGCCGGATCGGCCTGGACCGCACCGTCGGCGACATCTCCGGCGGCGAGTCCGTACTGCTGCGCCTGGCCGCGCTGCTGCTGCGCCGCCCGGACGTGCTGCTCCTCGACGAGCCCACCAACAATCTGGACCTGCGCGCCCGGCAGCGGCTGTACGACGCCGTCGAGGCCTGGCCCGGGGTGCTCGTCGTGGTCAGCCACGACCGCGAACTGCTGGAGCGCGTCGACCGGATCGCGGAGCTGCGCGAGGGCGAAGTCCGCTGGTACGGCGGCAACTTCTCGGCGTACGAGCGCGCGCTCGCGGCCGAGCAGGAGACGGCCGAGCGGCTGGTGCGGGTCGCCGAAGCCGATGTCCAGCGGCAGAAACGCGAACTCGCCGACGCCCACATGGCGTTGGCCCGGCGCAAGCGCTACGGCCAGAAGATGTGGGACCAGAAGCGCGAGCCCAAGATCGTGATGGGCGAACGCAAGCGGCAGGCCCAGGTGTCGGCCGGCAAGCACCGCATCCTGCACGCCGGCAAGCTCGCCGAGGCCCGCGAGCGCCTCGACCACGCGGTCGAGGCGGTACGGGACGACGACGAGATCCGCGTCGAACTCCCCGCCACCCTGGTCCCGCCGGGCCGCGGCGTGCTCACCCTGCGCGGCCTGACCCTCGCGCACGGCGCGGCGGTGCCCGCCGTGCCGGAAGCCTGGGAGCTGCGCGGGCCGGAGCGCATCGCCCTGGTGGGGCGCAACGGCTCGGGCAAGACCACGCTGCTGCGCACCATCGCCGGTCAGTTGGCCCCGGTCGCCGGCGAGGCCGAGGTGCACGTGCCGGCGCGCTTCCTGCCGCAGCGCCTGGACCTGCTGGACGATGCGCTGTCCGTGGTGGACAACGTGGCTCGGGTGGCACCTGGAGTGACGAACAATCAGATCCGGGCGAAGCTCGCGCACTTCCTCTTCCGGGGCGCGCGCTCGGACCGGCAGGCCGGCACCCTGTCGGGCGGCGAGCGGTTCCGGGCCACGCTGGCGGCGCTGCTCCTCGCGGATCCCGCTCCGCAGCTGCTGATGCTGGACGAGCCGACCAACAGCCTGGACCTGGCGAGCGTACGGCAGCTCACCGGCGCCCTGGAGTCGTACGAGGGGGCGCTGATCGTGGCGAGCCACGACGTGCCGTTCCTGGAGTCGATCGGCATCACCCGATGGCTGCTGCTCGACGGCGAACTCCGCCCCACCACACGGGAAGAGGTACGGGACACCCTCTGGGCGGACTGACCGGCCCCGATGCGCCGGGCGCGGGGACGCCCCGCGCCCGGCGCATCGGGGCACGGCGGTCCCGGGGCGGCAGGTTGGACGGGGCCGCTCCTCGCCGTCCTCGGGCGCGGGGGGCGTCGGGTGCCGGCCGCGGGCCGCGATCCGCAGCGCGCCGGCTCCGGGCCCGGCGGGACCGCCCGTCATCGCGCCGGGCCAAATTCCGAGGCGCAAGGGGGCGTTCGACCACGGACATGGGGTCGCCCCGTGTGAGACTTGCACTACCGACCGTAGCGTAACCGGGTGCACAGTGCTACTACTTGTATGACTACGTAAGGCTTTCTCATGTCATTTCGGGCGTGGGGCTCGTGCGGCAGCGCGGCCCGCGCCCGGCGAAAGGGGGAACCGTGCCACCCAGGAGCACCCCGACAGCGCGCCAGCAACGACTCGGCAGCGAACTGCGCAAGCTCCGCGAGCAGTCGGGCATGACGGTCCAACAGGCCGCGGCCCTCCTGGGCGTCGACCGCACCAGGATCCCGAACATCGAGTCCGGCCGGATCGGGATCACCGCCGAGCGCGTCCGCACCCTCGCGTTCAACTACGACTGCCCCGACACGGCCCTCGTCGACCTGCTCGCCTCGATGGCCCAGGAGCGCCACAAGGGCTGGTGGGAGCAGCACCGCGGCCTGCTCCCGCCCGGCCTGCTGGACATCGCCGAACTGGAGCACCACAGCACCGAGTTGCACACCGCGGTGACCACGCACATGCCGGGCCTGCTGCAGACCGAGGACCACGCCAGAGCGGTGTTCGACACCGCCGACCCGCCGCTGCCGGAGCCCGACTTCCAGGCCCGGATGGCGCTGCGCATGACCCGCCGCCGGATCTTCGACCGGGACTGCCCACCGCTGTACGAGGCGGTGGTCCACGAGGCGGCGCTGCGCATGCAGTTCGGCGGCCCGAAGGTGGCCCGCGCGCAGCTGGAGCACATCCTGGAGCGGTCCGAGCAGGATCACACCACGGTCCGGGTGATCCCGTTCACGGCCGGCGCCTTCCCGGGGGCGGGGCAGTCCTTCACGTACGCCGCGGCCTCGATAGCGCAGCTCGACACCGTTCAGCTCGACACCTCGCACGGCTCGATGCTCCTGGACTCGGACATGAAGCTGAGGCGCTACCGGGGGCTGCTGGAGCGGCTGCGGCGGCTGGCGCTGCCGGCACCCGCCTCGCGCGAGTTCGTCCACCGCGTGGCGCAGGAGCTGTGACCGCACACGTGCACACGACCGTCACCACCACCGTGAACGCGGCCGCGAGCGCGACCCGCGGCGGTAGCCCCGAGGAGAGACGACATGAGCACGCGCACCAGCCACATCGCGTGGGACGAGGCCTTCTGCAGCGAAGGCGCGAACTGCTTCCGCTTCGGGCGGGACGACGACGGCAAGGCGTACATCGGCACCACCCACTCCCCGCTGTACGTGAGCGATTCGATCGACGCGCTCCGGGCGCTGATAGCCGCCGTCAAGGCCGGCGCGGCCGACCACCTGCTGCGGTAGGCACCCAGCTGGCTACCGGCCGGTAGATGTCGACATCAGTGGGTTCGAATCGCTCGATCGGTGGGTGACATGTCTCTCTGTTCACCCCTACGACCTCCACACATAACAGCGCGTAGTCGGGCATTCCACACGAGGGGGCTTGGCTGGTTCTGACGCCGGGCTTAACCTACGGTCTCGTAACCTACGAAGCCGTAAGTATCGGCCGGCCCTCTGGAGTACCTGTGACCATCACCTCTCCCCACCTCGGCAGCTCGGAGGCGTGGACGGACGCCAAGCTGCTGTTCGCGCTGGAAGAGGTGGTCGAGAAGGAGCTCAACCGCCATCTGAAGGTGACCAAGGACTGGATGCCCCACGAGTACGTGCCGTGGAGCGACGCCCGGAACTTCCCCGGCTTCTTCGAGGACGGCGAGGCCTGGGAGCCCGCGCAGTCCAAGGTCACCGACATCGGCCGGATCGCGCTCGTCGTCAACCTCCTGACCGAGGACAACCTGCCCAGCTACCACCACGAGATCGCGTCCCTGTTCGGCCGCGACGGCGCCTGGGGCACCTGGGTGCACCGGTGGACCGCGGAGGAGGGCCGCCACGGCATCGTGATGCGCGACTACCTGCTGGCCTCCCGCGCCGTGGACCCGGACAAGCTGGAGCAGTTCCGGATGGTCCACATGTCGGAGGGCTTCGAGTCCGACAACCGCCACTCGATGCTGCACTCGGTGGCGTACGTGGCCTTCCAGGAGCTCGCGACCCGCATCTCGCACCGGAACACCGGCCACCAGTCCGGCGACCCGGTCTGCGACCGCATGCTGGCGCGCATCGCGCAGGACGAGAACCTGCACATGGTCTTCTACCGGAACCTGCTCGGCGCCGCCTTCGAGCTGGCCCCCGATCTCACCATGCAGGCCGTCCGCGACGTCGTCGTCGAGTTCCGGATGCCCGGGCACGGCATGCCGGGCTTCGAGCGGGCCGCGGCGCAGATGGCGATCGGCGGGATCTACAACCTGCGGATCCACCACGACGACGTGCTCTCGCCGGTGCTCCGCTTCCTGAAGGTCATGGAGATCGACGGCCTCGGCCCCTCCGGCCAGCAGGCGCAGGACGAGCTGGGCATGTACATGAACGGCCTGGACTCCGAGGCCGCGAAGTTCGACGAGCGCCTCGCGGCCCGCGCCGCGCGGATCGCGGCCCGCGGCGCCAAGTAGCCGCGCACCGAGCAGCACCGGGCCGCGCCCGTTCCGCACATGCGGGGCGGACGCGGCCCGCGGGTCGCGGGTCCGCAGGTCAGCCGCGGCGCAGCCGCAGGCGCTCCTGCTCGGACAGCCCGCCCCAGACGCCGAACCGCTCGTCGTGGGTCAGCGCGTACTCCAGGCACGCGAGCCGTCCCGGGCACGCCGCGCACAGCCGCTTCGCGTCCCGCACGGACGTGCCCGGCTCCGGGAAGAAGAATTCCGGCCCGGTCTGGGCACAGAGCGCGTCCGCCTGCCAGGGCAGGGTGGGCAGGCCGGTCGCGGCGGTGGTCGTCAGCGTGGCGGTGGTGTTCATCGGCATGGACGGCAGCATGCCGGGTACCGATATACGTCTGATCAACGCCGCGTGGACGCCCCGCACGACGGGCTCCCCCGGCGGCGCCGGGGCCGGTCTCACAGGGGGCTCACCGGCAGGTCCCGCCGAACGGTCTCCGTACGACGCGACGACGCGCCCTCTCTACGCGGCACCCGCCGGGGGCGCGCTGGTGATCACCGCGAACCGCGCCCCGTACGGGTCCGCCAGCTTGGCGAAGCGCCCCACGCCCTCCATGAACACCGGGGTCAGCCGGACCTTGCCGCCCAGCTCCTCGGCCCGCGCCGCCGTCACGTCGCAGTCCTCGACCTCGAAGTACGGGGTCCAGTACGGCATCGACGCGTCCTCGATCGGGTCCGAGCCGATCGGCACCAGCCCGCCGAAGGCCGCGTCGTCGGCCGTACCGGCCGGCTTGACCATCGTGTACGTGTCCTCCCCGAACGGCACCTCGATGACCTCCCAGCGGAACACCTCCCGGTAGAACGCGGCCGCCGCGGCCGGGTCGCGGGTGTACAGCTCGGTCCAGCACAGTGCACCGACCGCCGTGACGGTGTCGAGTCCGGTGTTGCCCCAGGGCTGCCAGGCGGCGAACACGACCCCGGCGGGGTCGGCGAAGACCGCCATCCGGCCGGCGTCCACCACGTCCATCGGTTCGTACAGGACCGCACCGCCCGCCCGCCGGACGGCCGCCGCGGTGGCGTCGGCGTCGGCGCTCTGGAAGTAGACCGACCAGGCGGGCAGCCCCTGCCCGGCGGTCACGGACACGCCGCCGGCGACGGTCTTCCCGTCGAGCCGGAACATGCCGTAGCCGCCGACGTCCGGCCCGCCCGCCTCGAAGTCCCAGCCGAACAGTCCGGCGTAGAAGGCGCTCACAGCGTCGATGTCGGGGGCGCCGAGGTCCACCCAGTTCGGGGCCCCGTCGACGTAGTCCGTGGTGAGCATGACCGCTCCTCCTCGGGTCCGGTCGGATCCGGTTCCTGCCCTTCGAGTCTGGCACCGGCCCCGGGGACTCCGCCCGGCAGAGCCGGAGCCGTGAAGAAGACCGCACGACCATGCGTTCAGTAAGCTGGGCAGATGACCGACGGGCGCATCGAGCGCGGCAACCGGACCCGCAGGCTCGTCCTGGACCACACCATGGGCATCGCCTCCGCCGAGGGCCTCCAGGGGCTGTCCCTGGGCAAGATCTCCACCGAACTGGGACTCAGCAAGAGCGGGGTGTTCGCGCTCTTCGGCTCGAAGGAATCCCTCCAGGTGGAGACCGTCCGGTCGGCGGTCGACGTGTTCGTCCGGCACGTCGTACGGCCGCTGCGCGCGGAGCCGGCCGGGGCGGCGAAGGCGTGGCGGCTGTGCGAGCTGTGGCTCGGCTACTCGGGCCGCCGGGTGTTCCCCGGGGGCTGTTTCTTCCACGCGGTGTCGGCGGAGTTCGACTCCCGGCCCGGTCCGGTCCACGACGAGATCGCCAAGGCCCGCCGCAACTGGTCCGGCTACGTGGAACGGGTCCTGGAAGAGGCCAGGCTCGCCGGCGGTTTCAGGGCGGACCTGGACGCCGCGCAGGTGGCCTTCGAGATCATCGCGCTCATGGAGATGGCCGACTCCGAGTCGGTGCTCCACGACGACGTACGCGCCTACACGCGCGCCGCGACGGGCATCCTGAGCCGCCTCCGCGCCGCCGCCACCGACCCGTCGACCCTGCCCGAACACCCCCCGCTGCCGGGAGAGTTCACAGCCCCGGCGGCCCGGACCGAATAGCCCGACAGGCCGTCGGCCGGTCGGTCGGCCAGTCGTCGGTCGGTCGTCGGTCGGTCCGGCGCACGAGGGCGAGCGGCCGGGGCGTCAGTGCGCGCCCTCCTCCCCGTCGCCCTCCTCGTGCTTGGCGCGGCTGGGTTGGACCCGCTTGGGTTCGCCGGGCATTTTCGGGTAGTCCGGCGGGTACGGCATGTCGCCGAGTCCGCGCGTGTCGCGGTCGTGGTCGGCCAGGTCCAAGGCGGCGTCCAGCGTGAAGGCGTGGTCGTCCATGTCGGCGTGCACGTCGCCGAGTTCCGCGTACCGGGCCGGCATCGTCACGATGTCGAAGTCGCGCGGCTCGGCGGAGTCGATCTCGTCCCAGCGCAGCGGGGCCGAGACCGGGGCGTGCGGGCGCGGCCTGACGGAGTAGGCGGAGGCGATCGTCCGGTCGCGGGCCGTCTGGTTGTAGTCGAAGAAGATCCGCTCCCCGCGCTCCTCCTTCCACCAGGCCGTGGTCACCTTGCCCGGCATCCGGCGCTCCAGCTCGCGCCCGATCGCGATCGCGCAGCGCCGTACGTCCGTGAAGGTCCAGCGCGGCTCGATCGGCACGAAGACGTGCAGGCCGCGGCCGCCGGAGGTCTTGGGCCAGCCGCGCAGCCCGAGTTCGTCGAGCAGGGCGCGCAGTTCGTGGGCGGCGGCCACGGCGTGGTGGTAGTCCGTGCCCGGCTGCGGGTCCAGGTCGATGCGCAGCTCGTCGGGCCGGTCGGTGTCCTCCCGGCGCACGGGCCACGGGTGGAAGGTCAGGCAGCCCAGGTTCGCGGCCCACAGCACCGCTGCCGGCTCGGTGGGGCAGATCTCGTCGGCGGTCCGGCCGCTGGGGAAGGCGATGTGCGCGGTGGGGATCCAGTCGGGCAGGTTCTTGGGCGCCCGCTTCTGGAAGAACGATTCGCCCGTCACCCCGTCGGGGTAGCGCTCCAGCGTGGTCGGCCGGTCGCGCAGCGCGCGGGTGATGCCGTCGGCGACGGCCAGGTAGTACTGGGCCACGTCCAGCTTGGTCAGCCCGCGTTCGGGGAAGTACACCTTCTCCGGGCTGGACAGCCTGACCGTCCGGCCGCCGGCGTCCAGCTCCACCGCAGTGCGCGCAGTACCCATGTGCGCCACGGTATGCGCGGTGTACGCCCGCCGCTCGCCGGGGAGCGGCCGCCCGCACCGCGGCGCAGAATCGGTCCATGGATCTTCCCGTGATGCCGCCCGTGAAGCCGATGCTGGCGAAGTCCGTGGCCCGGATTCCCCCGGACATGCAGTACGAGGCCAAATGGGACGGGTTCCGGGCCATCGTGCACCGCGACGGCCCGGAGGTGGTGATCGGCAGCCGCACCGGCAAGCCGCTCACGCGGTACTTCCCCGAGCTGGTGGGCGCGCTCCTGGAGAACCTGCCCGAACGCTGCGTGGTGGACGGCGAGATCGTGATCGCGCACGGCGGCCGGCTGGACTTCGACCGGCTCACCGAGCGCATCCACCCGGCCGCCTCCCGGGTGGCCACGCTGGCCGAGCGCACGCCCGCCAGTTTCGTGGCCTTCGACCTGCTGGCCCTCGGCGACGAAGCCCTGCTCGACATCCCCCTCGCCGCCCGCCGCGCCGCGCTCGCCGAGGCGCTGGGCGCCGCCCGGCCGCCCGTGCACCTGGCCCCCGCCACCACCGATGCGGCCGTCGCGCAGGAGTGGTTCTCCGCCTACGAGGGAGCCGGCCTCGACGGGATCGTCGCCAAGCCGCTCGACCTTCCTTACCGCCCGGACGCCCGCCTCATGTACAAGATCAAGCACGAGCGTTCGGCCGACGTGGTCGTGGCCGGCTACCGCTTCCACAAGAGCGGGCCGGTGGTCGGCTCGCTGCTGCTCGGCCTGTACGACGACCAGGGCGCGCTCCAGCACGTCGGGGTGTGCGCCGCCTTCCCCATGAAGCGGCGGGCGGAGCTGGTCGAGGAGCTGGAGCCGCTGCGGATGGCGCCCGGCGCGGCCGGCCATCCGTGGGCCGCGTGGGCCGACGAGGCGGCGCACGAGAGCGCCCGGCTCCCCGGTGCGCCCAGCCGCTGGTCGGGCAAGAAGGACCTGTCCTGGGTGCCGCTGCGCCCGGAGCTCGTCATCGAGGTGGGGTACGACCACATGGAGGGCGACCGGTTCCGGCACACCGCCCAGTTCCGCCGGAACCGGCCCGACCGCGCGCCGGAGAGCTGTACGTACGCCCAGTTGGAGGAGGTCGTGGGCTACGACCTCGCCGAGGTACTGGGCACGCCCGGCTGACACCGCGCCACGCCCTCAGCCTCGCCGGCCACCCGAGGGGACACTCCCGGCCTCGCCGGCCACCCGAAGCGCAACTCCCAGCCTCGCCGGCGTTTGAGGCGCGGGTCCGGGCGGAGCCCGGTGCCCGGCGGAGCCGGGTTGTCTTGGGGCTCCGCCCCAAACCCCGCGCCTCAAACGCCGGCGAGGCTGGATGTTGCGCCCCAAGGCGCCGGCGAGGCCGGAGGTCGCCGCCCAGGGGGTCGCACCACGGCAGGGTCTAGGACCGGGTCCCCGACAGGTGCGCTCCGGGGCGCGGCGCGAAGCCGCCCTCGCTGAGGTCCTCGGCGAGCAGCCGCTTCGCGATGGCGTCGGCCGCGGCCCGCAGTTCGGCGCTGCGCGGCCGGCCGCGGTCCTTCTCCAGTTCCCGGGAGAGCCACTCCACCCACGCCGACGAGATCTCGGCGGCCTCCCGCGCGCCGGCCGCGGTGTGCGCGAAGTAGCCGTTCTGGCGGGCGAGGAAGCCCTCCTCGACCATCCGGTCGAAGACCGGCACCAGCACTTCGGGGGGCAGCGAGCGGCGGGCCGCGATCAGGCCGAGGCTGGCGTGGCCGATGGTGCGGGTCATGAGGTCGACCTGCATCACGGCCCACGCGCCGGCCATGTCGAGGCGGGTGTCGGAGCCGTTGACGATCGCGCGCGCGGTGTCGGGTCCCATGCCGCGTACGAGCTTGCCGACGGCCAGTTCCAGCAGTTTCGCGGAGTCGCCCGTGGCGGCCGGGGAGGCGAACCCCTCGCCCATGTCGGTGGAGCCGGCCCGGGCGCTGTCGCGCAGCCGTACCTCCTTGAGGAAGAGGGCGACGACGAAGCCGACGGCGGCCACCGGCACGGTCCACAGGAACACCGTGTGCAGGGTGTCCGCGTAGGCCTGTACGACGGGTCCGGCCTCGGCGGGGGTCAGGCCGTGCACGCCCTGCGGGCTCTGGGCGGCGGCGGCGAGGACGGCCGGGTCGGTTCCGGTGGCCCGGGCGGCCTCGGCGACGCCCTCGGCGAGCCGCGGGGCGAGGGTGTTGCCGTAGATGGTGCCGAAGACGGCCGTGCCGAAGGAGCTGCCGAGGGTGCGGAAGAAGGTGACGCCGGAGGTGGCGGTGCCGAGGTCCGCGTAGTCGACGGTGTTCTGCACGGCGATGGTGAGGACCTGCATGCACAGGCCGATGCCGGCGCCGAGCACGAGCATGTACAGGGAGGCCGCCCAGGTGCCCGTGCCCGGGCCCATCAGCGAGAGCAGGTACAGGCCGAGGCCCATGACCAGGCAGCCGACGATGGGGAAGATCCGGTAGCGGCCGGTCTTGCTGGTGACGTTGCCGCTGAAGACCGACGCGATGAGCAGCCCGATGACCAGCGGCAGCGTGCGTACGCCGGAGACCGTGGCGGAATCGCCGTCCACGTACTGGAGGTAGGTCGGCAGGAAGATCATCGCGCCGAGCATGGCGAAGCCGACGATGAAGCTGAGCACCGAGCAGACCGTGAAGACGGGGTTGCGGAACAGTCGCATCGGCAGCATCGGTTCGGCGGCCCGGGTCTCGGCGACGCAGAACAGGGCGAGGGCCAGGACGCCGCCCACGAACAGTCCGATGATGACCGGCGAGCCCCAGGCATACTCGTTGCCGCCCCAACTGGTGCCGAGGATCAGGGCGCTGGAGCCGATCGCCACGAGCGCGATGCCCAGGTAGTCGATGGCCGGGCGGGAGGCCGAGCGTACCGAGGGGATGGTCCGGGCGGCCGCGACCACCACCAGGATCGCGATCGGCACGTTGACGTAGAAGGCCCAGCGCCAGCTGAGGTGGTCGGTGAACAGGCCGCCGAGGAGCGGGCCGATCACGGTGGCGACGCCGAACACCGCCCCGATGGCGCCCTGGTACTTGCCGCGTTCGCGCAGGGGGATCACGTCGGCGATGAGCGCCATGGAGGTGACCATCAGGCCGCCCGCGCCGATGCCCTGGAGGCCGCGCCACAGGATCAGCAGGGTCATGTTGCCGGCGAGGCCGCACAGGAACGAGCCGGTGATGAAGACGACCGCGGAGATCTGGAAGATCACTTTTCGGCCGAAGAGGTCGCCGAACTTGCCGACGAGCACGGTCGCGACGGTTTCGGCCAGCAGGTAGGCGGTGACCACCCACGACATGTGCTCGGCGCCGCCCAGATCCGCCACGATCGTGGGCAGGGCGGTGCCGACGATGGTCTGGTCGAGCGCGGCCAGCAGCACGCCGAGCATGATCGTGCCGAAGACGACGTTGCGCCGCCGCCGGTCCATGACGGGCGGCGGCGGCACGGCCGCACCGGAAGTGTCGCCGACCGTGGCATTCGCACCGCCGGAGGCACCTGCGGCGGGGCCGGTCTCGCGGGCTGTGGTCACACCTGGACTCTCACACCGCCGGGTGACGGCCGCATGCCGCGCTGGGCCGTACGGAGGACCGCCGGGGGCGCGTCAGCGCAGGTAGGCGAGGCCGGGGTGGGCGGCGGCGTATCCGTCGAGGAGCCGGCGGGCGACGGCCACCGAGTCCACCAGCGGGTGCAGGGCGAACGCCTTGACGGCGGCGCTGCGCGAGCCGGAGGCGGCGGCGGTGAGGACCTCCCGTTCGACGGCCTTCACCGAGGTGACGAGGCCGGCCGCGTGGTACGGCAGCGGATCGACGGCCTCCGGGTGGGCGCCCCGCCCGTCGACCCGGCAGGGGACCTCGATCACGGCGTCCGCGTCGAGCAGCGACAGGGTGCCGCGGTTGCGGACGTTGAGGATCAGCGTGGTGCGCTCGTCGCGGGCGATGGCCCGCATCAGGGCGAGGGCGACCTGCTCGTAGCCGCCCGACTCCAGGTCGGCCTCGGCGCGCTCGCCGGCCCCCACGACCTCGCGGTTCTCGGCCATGTACGTGGCTTCGCGCTCGGCGCGGGTCCGGTCCCAGGCGGCCAGCGCGGCGCCGCCGGGCCCGGTGGCGCCCCCGCCCAGTTCCGCGTAGAAGCGGGCCTGCTGGTCGCGCAGGAAGGCGCCGCGGGTCTGCTTCGCCTCCTGGTAGGCGCGTACCGCCTCGCGGTTGAAGTAGTAGTAGTGGAGGTATTCGTTCGGGATGGCGCCCAGGGACTGCAGCCAGTCGGCGCCGAAGAGCCGGCCTTCCTCGAAGGAGTCGAGGAGGGCGCGGTCCGCGAGCAGCCGGGGCAGTTCGTCGCGGCCGTCGATCCACAGGCCGCGGACCCAGCCGAGGTGGTTGAGGCCCGCGTAGTCGATGCGGGCGCGGGCCGGGTCGGCGCCGAGCAGCCGGGCGATCCGGCGGCCGAGTCCGACCGGCGAGTCGCAGATGCCGATGACGCGTTCGCCGAGGTGGAAGGCCATCGCCTCGGTGACCAGCCCGGCCGGGTTGGTGAAGTTGATGACCCAGGCGTCCGGCGCCAGCAGGGCGATGCGGCGGGCGAGTTCCCAGGCCACCGGCACCGTGCGCAGGCCGTACGCGATCCCGCCCGCGCCGGTGGTCTCCTGGCCCAGCACGCCTTCGGCGAGGGCGATCCGCTCGTCCGTGGCCCGGCCTTCGAGGCCGCCGACCCGGATCGCGGAGAACACGAAGTCGGCGCCGCGCAGGGCCTCGTCGAGGTCGTTGGTGGCGCTGACCGCCGGGGCGTCGGGCACTCCCTCGGCCTGGTCCACGAGGACCCGGGCGATGGCGGTGAGCCGGGCCGGATCCTCGTCGTACAGGGCGACCTGGTCGATGCGGCCTTCGGCGCGGTCGCCGAGCAGGGCCCCGTAGACCAGCGGGATGCGGAATCCGCCCCCGCCGAGGATCGTCAGTTTCACGTACCGGCCGCCCTTCTGCCCCGCGCAGTGCGGTGTCACCGCGCACGGACAGTCTCACCGACGGCCGCACCACCCGGGAGCGCGCCGCCCCGGACGGCGACCGCGAACCGGCGCCGTGCCGGACGGCCACCGCGAGCCGCCGCCCTGCCGGACGGTCTAGTCGCCCAGCGGGGGTACGGCGCGCAGCCGCGGTGCGTTGGGCACCGGGATGCCGGCGCCGCCCGTCGGCATGCCCGTGGGGGCGCCCGGCAGGGCGGACAGTACGAAGGTGATCCTGGTCAGGCCCATGACGTCGAGCATCGGACCGGATTCGGCCACCACCCGGCAGCGGGCCCGGCCCCAGCGCGGGTCCGGGTGCCGGACACCGAGCACCGCGCCGTCGTTGCGCGCGGCGTCGGCCCCGTACGTGGCGAGCCAGTGCGGCACTCCGTACCGGTACGCGGCCTCCATGAAGGGGTCGTGCGCGATGTCCTGGCGGATGCTCTGCAGCCCCGCGTCCTCGGGCCGCTCCGCGAGCGCGGTGGCGAACTGCGCGAGCAGCGGTACGCACCAGCCGGGCTCGTGGTCCTCCAGCACGGCGGCCGCGTCCGGGTGGAAGAGCACGAAGCGCAGGAAGTTGTCGTCGGGCAGCGCGGTCGGGTGCGGCCGCACGGCCTGGAAGAGCTGGTCGAAGGCCGAGTTGGTGAGCGTGACGTCCCACCGGCCGTCGAGCAGGAAGGACGGGTAGGGCACGGCTTCCATGAGGGCCGCGTAGTCGCGCAGGTAGTCGCGCTGGGCGGGGTCCTCGGGGAGCCTGCTGCCCTCCGCCGGGCGCCACGATTGTGGCGGATCCCGGTCGACCAGTACCCGGAACAGCCAGAAACGCTGCCGGTCGTTCATTTCCAGGGCCTGGGCCAGCGACAGGAGCTTGCGGTCGTTCCACTCCTTGACCAGGCCCCGCTCCCAGTTTCCGTAGGCGCGCACGCTGATGCCCAGACGTGCGGCGATGTCTTCCTGGCTGAGGCCCAGTTCCTCGCGGCGCTGCCGCAGGAGTGCCTTGCGGCGCTCCGACCTGACGGCTCCGCGTACGGGCTCTTCGCCCGCCAGGCGCTCCTGGCCGGACCGCGCGAGGACCTCGGATTGGCCCACGGCTGCAAGATGTGACACCGGGAGCTCCCCCTTCTCACGGTCTGCGATCTTCATTTCCGTGTGGCGATCCTGCTACCCACGACAAGACAGTGTCAACTATTGTGGCAATTTCAGCCTCAGGACACCTCATTCGCGCCACAGCTGTGGCAAGTTCTAGCCGTACGACGGGGAAGCGGTTAGCCTCCAGAGGCCAACCGCGTGCCCGTACCAACCTCGCGTGATCTAGGAGAACCACTGGTGACAGACGGCTTCCAGGCAACCGTCCCAGTGGCCACCGGACCCCTGGCGGCCACTGCCGCACGCGTCGCCGAACTCGCGGGCAAACTCGGCCGGGCCCAGGGCGAGGTCTTCGACCTGCGGCGACTTTCGGACGCCTCGGGCGTTCCCGCCGACGTGGTCCGGGCCCTCCTCGACGGCAGGCCCGCCGGTGAACCCGACCTCCAGACCCGCTTCCTGCAGCGCCTCGACCTGCTGCGCCGGACCCGGGTCAAACCCAACGGCCGCCGGTACACCCAGCAGGAGATCGCCGACGGCGCGGGCATGTCCCGGCAGCAGGCCGGCGCCCTGATCAACGGCGACCGGCGGCCGACCATGGAACACTGCGACGCGATCCAGCGCTTCTTCGGAGTGCACGCCGGCTTCCTGACGGCGCACGACGCGGACGCGCTGACCGACGCCCTCCAGCGCACCGAACAGCAACTGCTCCAGGACTTCGCGGGCCGCGAGCGGGAGACCGTACCGGCGGAGACCGCCGCCGTGAACGACCCCCTCGCCCGGCTCCTCCAGGACCACGGAGTACGCGGGATCGCCTGGCGCGCGGCCCAACTGCCCAGCGACAAGCACCGCGACAAGGTCACGGAGTGGCTGGACATGCTGCTGGAAAGCGTCAAACCGACCGAGTCCTGACCCGGTCCCGGCCCGGCGCCGACGCCGGAGTCCGAGAATGCATGGCAGAGTTCCTGATCCGGATCCGCTCCGACGGGGAGAACGGTGAGCATAGGCAAAGAGCAGCGGCGGCTGTGCGGGGAGCTCGTGGCCGGGATCCGGCTGCCCGCCCCCGCGGAACCCGCGGACCTCTACGCCGCGCTGTGCGAGGGCATGAGCCGGCACCGCGGGCGTCCGGTCCAGTTCCGCATGGCCTCGTTCCCCCCGGGGACGGCCAGCGGACTGTGGCTCGACATGGCCGACCGGGATCTCGTGGTGATCGAGGAGCGCACCGCTCCCGACCACCAGCTCGTCATCCTCGGACACGAGTTGTGGCACATGAAGGCCGGCCACTGCAGCCACCACGTCGACGGCGCCGCCGTCGCCGCCCGGCTGCTGTCCGACGAGGCCGACCTGAGCGAGACGGTCCGCAGCGTCGCGGCCCGCACGCGCGCCGACGTGTCCGAGGAGACCGAGGCGGAGACCTTCGGGCTGCTCCTGGGCAGCAAGTGCCGGTCCTGGCTGGCCGGCTCCGCGGGCCCCGCGCCGACCGAGCGGAACAAGCTCGCCGGCCGGATAGAGGCCTCGCTGGGCTACCGAGGGCCACGAGGCTGAGTGCATCCTTGAAAGGTCTTGATTTCTATGTTCCCGCGGGCGTCCTCGTGGTCGCCTTCGCCTGCAAGCTCCCCGGGCTGACCCGCGACTGGCGGGATCCGCTCGTGCGCGCCGTCAGCGTGCTGCTCCTCGTGGCGAGTTCGGTGTTCTTCTTCGCCGCACCGCCGACGATCCACGAGGTCAACCGCATCACGGGGGTGCCGAACTTCTCGGCCCCCCTCGTGTACTGCATCCTGACCGCGTTCAGCGCCTCCTGCCTGCTGCTGCTCATCAACTGGCGGGGCGGCCCCGAGGAGCGCACCCGGCGGGCCTCCCGCCGGTGCGCCCTGGCGTACGCCGCGGTGATCCTGTCCCTGATCGTGCTGTTCGCGCTCGGCGACGCCCCCGTGGAGCGGCTCCAGGACCTGGACACCTACTACGCGACGACCCCGTTCATCCGCGAGATGATCCTGGTCTACCTGGTCGCGCACACCGTCGCGGCCGTGGTCATGACCGTGCTGTGCCGCCGCTGGTCCCTGCACGTCCAGGGATCGCTGCGGCACGGGCTGATGCTGATGGTCTGCGGCTTCGTCCTCAACCTGGTCTTCGACGCGGCCAAGTTCACCGCCGTCGGCGCCCGGTGGCTGGGACACGACCTGGACTTCCTCAGCACCAAAGTCGCCCCGCCGGTGGCCTCGCTGTCCGCCCTGCTGATCGGCACCGGCTTCGTCCTGCCGCTGGTCGTCCAGCGGGTCTCGGCGAGCTGGCGCACCTGGGCCGGCTACCGCCGTCTCGGGCCGCTGTGGCGCGAACTGCGGCCCGTCGTCCCGCACGGCGCCCGCCTGGTGCGGATCTCCTGGTGGTCCCCCGGCGACCTGCGGGTCATCCAGCGGGTCGCCGACATCCACGACGGACTCCTGCATCTCGACCCCTACTTCGACCGGGAGCTACGGGACCGGACCGAGGCCGGACAGCTCGCAGCCGGAGCCTCGCCCGCCCAGGCCCACGCGACCGCCGAGGCGGTCATGGTGACGGCCGCCATCAGAGCACGGGCCGCCGACCCGGAGGAGATGGTGATCGGCTCGGCCGACGCCTACGCCCCGGCGCGCGCCGAAGGGCAGCGTGATCTGGAAATGATCTCCCGCGCCCTGCGGTCCCCCGCCGTCGAAGAGACCCGCCGGAACGCGGTCAGTACCGAAAGCAGACTTCCATGAGTGACACCACCGGCGCCGCACAGCAGGAGCAACGCCCGGCGCACAGACACGCCGTCGTCATCGGCGGCGGCCTCGCCGGGATGCTCGCGGCCGCCGCCCTCGCCCCGCACGCCGAGCAGGTCACCGTCATCGAACGGGACACCCTGCCGGCGGGCCCGGAGGCCCGCGTCTTCCTGCCCCAGGCCCCGCACGCGCACGTGCTGTGGTCGGGCGGATCCCGGGCCCTGGAAGACCTGCTGCCCGGCTTCGAGGACCGGCTGCTGGCGGCCGGCGCCCGCCACATCCCGCTGACGGCGGGCATGGTCGCCTTCTCCCCCCGCGGCTGGTACCGCCGCTGGAAGCCCACCCACCACCTGATCTCGTGCACCCGCCCGCTGCTGGACTGGGTGGTGCGGGACCTGGTGACCGCCCTGCCCAACGTCCGGGTCCTGGAAGGCACCCGGGTACGCGGACTCTGCGGCGGCGCCGACCGGATCACGGGCGTCCGCATCCTGCGGCCCGACGGCACCGAGGACGAGATACCGGCGGCCTTCACGGTCGAGGCGAGCGGGCGCGCCACGCAGGCGCCCCGGTGGCTGTCGGAGCTCGGAGTGCCGGACGTGCTCGAAGAGGTGGTGGACTCCGGCCTCGTATATGCCAGCCGCATGTACCAGGCCCCCGCGGGAACCGAGGAGTTCCCGGTGGTCACCGTCCAGGCGGTGGCGAACTCCGGACAGCCCGGCCGGTCCGTGACCATGCTCCCCGTCGAGGGCGGGCGCTGGCTGGTGACCCTGATCGGCACCCGCGGCGCGCAGCCGACCAGCGACCCCGACGCCTTCGAGGAGTACGCGCGCACCGTCCGCCACCCGGTCGTGGCGGAGCTGCTGGCGTACGCGAAGCCGCTGTCGGACGTGACCACCTTCGCGAACACCGCCAACCGGCGGCGCTACTACGAGAAGGCCCGCGCGTGGCCCGAGGGCTTCCTCGTGGCGGGCGACGCGGCCGCCGCCTTCAACCCGGTGTACGGCCACGGCATGTCGGTGGCCGCGCAGGCCGCCCGGGCCCTGCGGGACTGCCTGAACGGGCACGGTCTGCACGCCCCCCGGCTGGCCCGCCGCGCGCAGCGGGCCGTGGCCCGGCCGGTGTCGGTGGCCTGGAGCCTGGCCACCGGGCAGGACATCTTCTACCCCGGCGTGATCGGCAAGACCCCGACCACGGGGGACCGGCTGCTGGCCCGCTACGTGGACCGGCTCGTCCACACGGCCACCGGGGACTTCCTCGTGGCCACGGCCCTGACCGAGGTGATGGCCCTGTCGGCGCCGCTGAGTGCGCTCGTCCGGCCGCGGGTGCTGTGGCACGCGCTGCGCGGCCCCCGGCTGCCGCAGCTGAGCGGCCCCCCGCTGACCGAGTCCGAACTCCGCTTCATGACACGGACCGACGCGGAGGCCTGAGCCCGGGTGCGGAACCCGGGGCGCGTCGTCCGGCCTGCCGTCGGCAGCGGTCAGGGCGCCGCAGCGGCGGCGGCCTGGGCCGCGGCCGGGAAGAGGTCGGCGAACGGGGCCGCCGAATCGATTCCGTCCCGGCCGAACGGGGCGTCGAAGCTCCACACCAGGAACAGCAGGAACATGATCAGCGCGCTGAACAGCCCCGCGAGCAGGAGTTCGCGGGCCGAGCGGCGGATCTGCAGGGTGAAGATCAGCCCGACCGTCACCAGCGCCCCGGTCAGCAGCCCGAACCAGACCATCCCCGGCAGCGTCGTCGACGCGCTCTGGGTCCGCGCGTGGCGCGCGTCGTCGGCCGTCGCGATGTGGTCCAGCAGCGGCTGGTAGGCCTGCGCCTGCAGGTCGTTGGCCGGGGCCTGGTGGGTGACGTCGCTGCGCAGCCGGCCGAGGAGTTCGGCTCCCTTGGCGGAGGCCGGCTCGTCGTCGGCCATCAGCGGCCAGTCGACGGCGACGGTGTGCGTGACGTACGCGTCCACCTCGCCGCGGATCCGGTCCCGGACCGCGGCCGGGTACACGTCGGCCCGCTGGGTGACCTCGTACAGCGCCTGCGCCTCACGCCGTACGTTGTCCTCGGCGGCGCCCCGCGCCTCCCAGACCCCGGCGATGGCCAGTCCCAGCACGATCGCGTAGACCACCCCCACCATCATCGTCATGTACTCGATGACGTCCGGCGTTTCGCTGGTGTCCTCGTCCTCCGACGCCCTGCGGTGCCGCAGGGCCGTGAAGGCGAGGACGAGGGCGCAGCCGAGCGCCATGGTGACGGCCAGGACCAGCCATTCGGACACGAGGGGACTCCCGGTGAGAGGTCGGGCGGAGGGGTGGAGCGGTGACACGGGGCTCGGGGCTCGGGGTACGGCCGCCCGGCCGCGGCACGGCCGATCGGCGACGCGGCGGCTGCAACGGCGGCTGACGGGCCCGGCTCAGGAAGAGCCGCGGCTCTTCGAGCGCGGCCGCAGGGAGGCCGCGGCCAGCACCGCCGGGGTCGTCACGACGAGCATCAGCGTCATCGTGGACAGCCCGCCGGGCGTAGGGGTCCGCAGCACGGCCGAGCGGTACGGGCGCACCGGGAACGACACCGGCGACGCGGCCGTCGCGGGCACCGGACGCGCCACGGGCGCCGGCGGCCGGGGCGCGGCGGGCGGCCGCGCGGGTACCGGCGGTCCGGCCACCGGGGCGGCGGCCCGTACGAGCGGCGCAGGCGCCGGGGCGACGGCCGGCGGGTCCGGGGCCGGTACGACGGGTACGAGGGGGCCGGGCGGTACGACGGTTCGTGGCGGCACCGCGGCCGGCACGGGCGGCCGGGGTCCCGGCGCGGGCGGTACCACCCGGGGCACGACGGCCGGCCGCGCCGGAACCGCCGCGGGCGGACGACAGTCCTCGGAGGTCCGGCCGCCGCCGGGCCCGCGCGCGGGGCCGGTCCCGGCGGGCCGCTCGGCCTGCCCGGGGTGCGACGGGCCGGCGGGGGGATCGGAGTGCCCGGAGCCGGCGGGATGTGTGGGGTGCGCGGGGTCGGCGGGGCGGGTGGGGCCGACCGGATGAGCGGGGTCGGCAGCGTGGCCGGGGTACGTGGGCCGCTCCGGACGACCGGCGGCGCGTCCCGGCAGCGACCACGCGGCGAGCCGGTTCCGTCCGGTGACCGGGTCGGACTCCATCCACACCCCGGCCGTCCGCTCCCCCGCGCCGGACCCCGTCCACACGACCAGGCGGCGGGACCCGCTCCCGCCGCCCGCCCGCGTCAGACACACTCCGGCCCCGGGCACCTCCCACGTGACGGATCCCGACCGGGCGTCAGGCGTGGACCGCCCGACCAGCCCCGACCGGGCCCCGGCCGGCGACCGACCCGCTTCCGCCGACCCGCCGCCCGGCCGCGACTTCCCGAACGGCCCGGACCGGGCATCCGACATCGGTCGTCCCGCAGGCCCCGGCCGGGCGCCCGGCGCCGACCAGCGGGCCGGTCCGGCGCCCGGGTCCGGCGCGTCGGCGGCGACCACGGCCGCGGCGGGGGCCGCGTATCCGGCCAAGGGTGAGAGCGCGGCCGCCAGGCCCGCCCCGGCGAGGTACCGCCAAGCGACCACCGCACGTCCTCCCGGTTCGCTCCGGCGCACCACGGCGTGTGGTGGCTCCGGGAGAAGAAACGATCAAGGCTCGGATTCGACACGGCAGCACCGCCCGGCCCACTCACCCGGGTGGGCCAGTCCAGCGGGCCGCGGCTCCCGGCCCGGCCCGGACTCGGCGGAAAGGGGCCGGCCCGGGCGCGTGCGCAACAGCCGGAGGGCGGTACGGCGTGGAACTCGAAGCCAGGGCACGGCGGTGCCCCGTGAACGGCGCGGCGACCGGACCCGGCCCTGAACCCGGGCCCGATTGGTGGGTCACCGCGTGGCAGTCGGCGAGCGGCTGGATGAACCAGCCCTCCCCTCTCCGGCTCAGTCCTCGGCGCGGTGGGTGACGGGAGCGGTGCTCTCGTCGCCGAGGAACTCGTACCAGCGGCGCTGGAGGCACAGGTAGCGGGTGTCGGCCTCGGCCAGGGCGAGGAAGGAGTCTACGGTCGCCGCGAGCCGCTCGCGCAGGCCCGCGTCGGTCAGCCCGCCGTCCTCGCCGAAGGCTGCGTGCGCCATGGCCAGGCTGAACATGTCCGGGTAGACGCGCGCCCCGAGGTGCTCCAGCGGCACCCTCAGCGCCCACAGTCCGCGGTTGCCGCCGACCATCGACGGGGAGGCGGACACGAGCAGGGTCTGCTTGTCCTTGAAGGGCTGCGGCCGGAACCGGGACACCCAGTCCACGGCGTTCTTGAGCACGCCCGGCACGGACGCGTTGTACTCGGGCGAGGCGATGACCAGCGCCTGGGCGGCCAGCAGGCGCTCGCGGAGCAGTGCCGCGCCGGCCGGCGGGCCCTCGTCCGCCTCGGCGTCGCCGTCGTAGGTGGGCATCTCGAACTCCCGCAGCCGCGCCAGGTCCACGGTCGCGCCCGACCGTTCGACCTGCGCGGCGACCAGCCCGGCCAGCCGGGCGTTGACGGACCCCGCCCGCGAGGAACCCGCCAACACCAGTACCCGGAGCGGGCCGCCCCCGCCGTCCGAGGTCACACCCAGCCCGTCAGTCACCCGACTCACATCAGTCACGCCCGGACCGTACGCCACCACCCCACCCCACCCCCGCCACCCACCCAAACCGCCCCCGACCCTCACCCCAACGGCGGCGCACCGAGTCAGCCGACAGGGCCGGAGGTCGCCCGGAGGGGGTCGGGGGCTGGAGGTTCGCCGGGGCGGGCGGCGGGGGCGGGGTCAGGCGGGGCGGCTGAGGCGGGCTCCGCTGGAGAGGATGGCGGCGGCAAGGGCATCCGCGGCCGCCCCCGGCCGCGCCCCCTGGAGGAGGACGAACTCCACCCCGCCCAACTCCGGCAACCCCACCCGCTCCGGCACCCGTACCAGCCCCGGCGGAATCAGCCCCCGCGTGTGCGCCATCACGCCCAGCCCGGCCCGCGCCGCCGCGATCAGCCCGCTGAGGCTGCCGCTCGTACACGCGATCCGCCAGGCCCGCCCCTCGCGTTCCAGCACTTCCAGGGCCCGCGCCCGCGTGATCCCCGGCGGCGGAAAGACGATCAGCGGCACCGGCCGGTCGGGGTCGACGCGCAGCCCTTCCGCGCCGATCCACACCATCCGGTCCTGCCACACCAGCCGCCCATGCCGGTCGCCCGGGCTGCGCCGCTTGGCCAGCACGAGGTCGAGCCGGCCCGCCTCCAGGCGTTCGTGCAGGGTCCCGGACAGTTCGACGGACAGTTCCAGGTCGACCTCGGGGTGGTCCTGGCGGAACGCCTCCAGGATCTCCGGCAGCCGGGTGAGGACGAAGTCCTCGGACGCGCCGAAGCGCAGCCGCCCGCGCAGCCGGGTCCCGGTGAAGAAGGCCGTGGCGCGCTCGTGGGCGGCGAGGATCGTCCCGGCGAAGCCGAGCATCGCCTCGCCGTCCCCGGTCAGCTCCACGCTGTGGGTGTCCCGGGTGAACAGCTGCCGGCCGGTCGCCGCCTCCAGCCGCCGCACGTGCTGGCTGACCGTGGACTGCCGCAGTCCGAGCCGCCGCGCGGCCTGGGTGAAGCTCAGCGTCTGGGCCACGGCCAGGAAGGTCCGCAGCTGCACAGGGTCGTACACGGCTCCAGGATAGACGCGGCCATCGCGTTCCGTGATGGCAGTCAGTGCCGTGTACGTGTTTCCCGATGACCGGGCCGGGGGTGACGATGGGGCGACAGCGCGACCCGGCTCCCGGCGGGCCGCGACCCGCCGACAGCGAGCGAGCGTTCCATGCCCCGCGTCCGCCCCCGTACCGGCCCCCGCCCGCGCAGGCCGGCCGGGCCGCCCGTGGACCCGTACGTCCTGGCCCTGCTCGGCACCGTCGGCCTCGCCGCCCTGCTGCCCGCCCGCGGCGCCGCCGCCTCGCTCGCGGAAGGCGCCGCCACCGGCGCCGTCGCGCTCCTCTTCTTCCTCTACGGGGCGCGGCTGTCGGCCCGCGAGGCGCTCGACGGGCTGCGCCACTGGCGGCTGCACCTGACCGTGCTCGCCGCGACCTTCGTGGTGTTCCCGCTGCTGGGGCTCGCCGCCCGCGGCCTCGTGCCGCACCTGCTGAGCCCCGACCTCTACAGCGGGTTCCTCTTCCTGTGCCTGGTCCCGTCGACCGTCCAGTCCTCGATCGCCTTCACCTCGATGGCCCGCGGAAACGTTCCGGCCGCCATCTGCGCGGGATCGTTCTCCAGCCTCGCGGGGATCCTGCTGACCCCGTTGCTGGCCGCGCTGCTGCTCGGCTCCGGCGCGGGCGGCTTCTCGCTCGACTCGCTGCTGAAGATCGTCGTACAGCTGCTGCTGCCGTTCCTGGCCGGGCAGTTGCTGCGGAACCGGATCAGCGGCTTCCTGACCCGGCGCAAGAAGGTCCTCGGGTACGTGGACCGCGGCTCGATCCTCCTGGTCGTGTACACCGCGTTCAGCGCGGGCATGGTCGCCGGGGTCTGGCACCGGGTCAGCGCGGCCCGGCTCGGCTCCCTGGTCCTCGTCGAGGCCGTGCTCCTCGCCGTGATGCTGCTGCTGACCTGGTACGGCGCGAAGCGGCTCGGATTCTCCCGCGAGGACCGCATCGCCATCCAGTTCGCGGGGTCGAAGAAGAGCCTGGCCGCCGGACTGCCCATGGCCAGCGTGCTGTTCGGGGCCCAGGCGAGCCTGGCCGTGCTGCCGCTGATGCTCTTCCACCAGATGCAGCTGATGGCCTGCGCGGTCATCGCCCGCCACCGCTCCCGGGACCCGCTGGCCGGTGAGGGGGACGGAGTCGGAGAGGGAGACGGGAACGGGGACGGCCTCGGCGGGGCCGCCGCCGGCCGGGCCGCCGCCGGTGGTGTGGCGAAGCTCTCGGACTCCGCCCGGCACCCCTGACCACCTGGACCGATAGCGTTCCGTGGTGACCTGGATACGGCCCACCGCGGCGCGCCCCTGCACCCTCGTCGTGTGCCGCGGCTGCTGCTGCGGCAATACGCGCAAGCACCCCGGAACCGACCACGCGTGGCAGCTGGAGCGGCTGCGCACGGCCGCCACCGAGTCCGGCGGGCAACTCGCGGTCCGCGCCTCCGACTGCCTCGGGCCGTGCGCGCAGGCCAATGTGATCGTGGTTCAGCCCTCGTCCGAGGGCCGCCGCCGGGGCGGGCGCGCGGTGTGGCTGGGCTGGGCGCTGGACGACGCGTGCACCGACGAGATCATCGCCTGGGTGCGCGCCGGCGGTCCGGGCGTCGCCGAGCCGCCCGCCGCCCTCGACCTCCAGCGCATCGACCCGCCCGTCGAGACCCGCACCCCGCGCCGCGGCCGCCGCCGCTGACCGGCCACGGCCGGGCCCCTGCCCGGCCACGGTCCGGCCCCGGCTCAACCACGGCCCGGCCACGGTCCGGGACAACCCGCCGACGATCCGGCCGCACGGCCGGGCAACGCCCCGGCCCGCCCCCGGGCCGCCGCGCGCTCAGGCCTGCGGCGCCACCGGCACCACGCCGCCGGTCCGGACCCGTTCGGCCCCCGCGTACACGTTCATCGACGTACCGCGCAGGAAGCCCACCAGGGTGAGGCCGGACTCGGCGGCCAGGTCGACGGCGAGCGAGGACGGCGCGGAGACCGCGGCGAGCACCGGGATGCCGGCCATCACGGCCTTCTGGACGAGTTCGAAGGAGGCGCGGCCGGAGACCATGAGGACGGTCGACCGCAGCGGCAGCCGCCCGTCCTGGAGGGCGCGTCCGATGATCTTGTCCACGGCGTTGTGCCGCCCGACGTCCTCGCGCAGGTCGAGCAGCGTGCCGTCCGCGTCGAACAGGCCGGCGGCGTGCAGCCCGCCGGTGGTGTCGAAGACCTTCTGGCCCTCGCGGAGCCGGTCCGGGAGCCCGGAGAGCAGGCCGGGGGTGACCCGTACGGGATCGGCCGCCAGGTCCGGGAACCTCGTGGCCGTGCGGACCGCGTCCAGGCTCGCCTTCCCGCACAGCCCGCACGAGGACGTCGTGTACACGTTGCGTTCGAGGGTGATGTCGGGGACGGGCACGCCGGGCGCGAGGCGGACGTCGACCACGTTGTACGTGTTGGTGCCGTCCTCCGTGGCGCCCGCGCAGTAGGTGATCGACTGGAGTTCGTGGGCCCGCCCGAGCACCCCCTCGCTGACGAGGAACCCCGCGGCGAGCGCGAAGTCGTCACCCGGTGTGCGCATCGTGATCGCCAGCGGCTTGCCGTTCAGGCGTATCTCCAGCGGCTCCTCGGCGACGAGGGTGTCCGGCCGGTGCGTGACCACGCCGTCCCTGATCCGGACGACTCGGCGGCGCTCGGTGACCCGTCCCATGCTGTTCAGCCCACCCGTTTCCCAGGAATCTCCGGCACACCCGGACCGTTTCCTTCCATTGTCCGGTACGCCGTGCCCGCGGCGGACGGGGGCGATCCTCGGGAAGCTCCAAAGAAGACCGGCCGAACCTGTGGGATCACGCGCCCCTGTACCGGTCGGTAGCACGACAAGCTGGGGGATCCTGTACGTCGCACCAGGGGGTAAAACCGCCCATGACGGGTTCACGCGTGATCGCGCTGGGTCACTACCAGCCCGCCAAGGTCCTCACCAACGCCGACCTCGCCGAGCTCGTCGACACCAATGACGAGTGGATCAGAAGCCGGGTCGGCATCAAGACCAGGCGGATCGCGGGACCCGACGAGACCGTGGACGAGATGGCCGCGCAGGCCGCCGGCAAGGCCCTCGCGGGCGCCGGCCTCACCCCCGCCGACATCGACCTCGTACTGGTGGCCACCTCCACGGCCATCGACCGGTCGCCGAACATGGCCGCGCGGGTCGCCGCCAAGCTCGGCATGGGCTCGCCCGCCGTGATGGACATCAACGTCGTCTGCTCGGGCTTCACCCACGCCCTCGCCACCGCCGACCACGCGATCCGGGCCGGCTCCGCGACCCGCGCGCTCGTCATCGGCTCCGACAAGATGACCGAGATCACCGACTGGACCGACCGCACGACCTGCGTCCTGACCGGTGACGGCGCGGGCGCCGCGGTCGTCGAGGCCTGCGGGGAGGGCGAGGAGCCGGGCATCGGACCGGTGCTGTGGGGCTCGGTCCCGGAGATGGGGCACGCCGTGCGCATCGAGGGCACCCCGCCGGTGTTCGCGCAGGAGGGCCAGGCCGTCTACCGCTGGACCACCAGCCGGCTGCCCGCGCTCGCCCGCAAGGTCTGCGAGCGCTCCGGCATCACGCCCGAGGACCTGGCCGCGGTCGTCCTGCACCAGGCGAACCTGCGGATCATCGAGCCGCTCGCGCAGAAGATCGGCGCGGTCAACGCCGTCGTCGCCCGCGACGTCGTCGACTCCGGCAACACCTCCGCCGGCTCCATCCCGATGGCCCTGTCCAAGCTGATCGAGCGCGGCGAGATCCCCTCGGGCGCCCCGGTCCTGCTCTTCGGGTTCGGCGGCAACCTCTCGTACGCGGGCCAGGTCATCCGCTGCCCGTAGCCGCGCGGCCGGCGGGTGGTCCTCAAGTCGGGCGGCGGGTGCGTCCCGAGTCGGACGCGGAACGGTCCCGGGGACGGACGCGTCCGCCTGCGGTGCCGGTGAGCATGGAGTGACCGATTCGCCCCGTCCCTCCAGGAGCCTGCCGCCGTGCGCACCAAGAAGATCGCCCTGACCACCGCCGGAGTCCTCGTCGCCGCCGGGTTCGCCGCGGCCGTGGCGGTCCCCGCGGCGGTGGACTGGTACGAGAACCGGCACGAGCAGACCTCGTCGTACGCCACCGGCGCCGAGGCGAAGAAGGACCGCGCCTCGGTCCCGGGCTGGCTGCCCGACGACGCGAAGTCCGTCGAGTACGCGATGCGGACGACCGGCGGCGACCGCCTCCTGAAGGCCACCCTCGCCGACGGCAGGCTCCCGGCCCAGTGCACCCCGGCCGCCGCCGGCGGGCAGCCCGCGGGCACCGCCGACCCGGGCCTGACGGCGGACTGGTTCCCCGCCGACGCGAAGGACCGCGCCACGGCCCGCTGCGGCATCTACTACGCGTACGTGGACGGCGACACCCTGTACGGGTGGCAGCGCAACGCGGAGTGGATCGAGCAGAACAAGTCCGGCGCAGCGAGCTGACCACGGGAAATGTGGTTCAGAGCCACCTCGGACGCCTGGTATTGTTGTCCATGTCGCCGCGGGAAACCGGGGCCGACCACCTAGTCCGGGTGGCGGAATGGCAGACGCGCTAGCTTGAGGTGCTAGTGCCCTTTATCGGGCGTGGGGGTTCAAGTCCCCCCTCGGACACCAGCAGGACCCCAGCTTCGGCTGGGGTCTTTTGCGTTTCCGGACGCCGGCGCGGCCGCGGCCCGGCGGGCTCGGCGGACGTGCCGCCGCCACCGGTGGGCGGACGGGTGGCACCGGTGAGCGGACGGGGGTGGGGTGGACGGGGTGCGGGTGGCCGGGGTGGATCTTGTGGAGATCGGCCCGAGGGCGGTCGTAGACGCCTGACCAGTGGTGATGGCTTCGCAATGGATCTTCCGACAGGCTCCCGCCGCGGCCCGCCGTGGGGTACGTTCGCGGCGCTGTAACGGGTGCGGGCGCGTTCGCGGCGCGGTGCGGGTGCGGGCGGGCGGAGCGGTCGGGAAGGGGCGGTCCCATGCGCGAATTCACGGTGCCGCCGGTGGTGGCGGCTGCCGCGCCGGCCGGCGGACTGGCCGATGCCGTCTTCGAGCACGCCGTCGACGATCCGCACCGGGTCGTGTTCGGGCGCAAGCAGGGCGGCGCGTGGGCCGAGGTGACCTCGGCGGAGTTCCGCGACGAGGTGCTCGCCCTCGCCAAGGGGCTGCTGGCGCAGGGCGTCCGGTTCGGCGACCGGGTGGCCATCATGGCCAGGACCCGGTACGAGTGGACGCTGTTCGACTTCGCGCTGTGGTCGGTGGGCGCGCAGCCCGTTCCGGTGTATCCGACGTCCTCGGCCGACCAGGTGTGGTGGATGCTGCACGACGCCGGCGTCACGGCCTGCGTGGTGGAGAACGAGGACCAGGCGATGACGGTGGGCTCGGTCATCGACCGGCTGCCGCTGCTGGCCCGGCTGTGGCAGCTTGACACGGGTGCGCTGGCGGAGCTGACGGCGGCCGGGGCGGGGGTCGCCGAGGGGGTGGTGCACCGGCACCGCAGGGCGGTGACCCCGGACTCGGTGGCGACGGTCATCTACACCTCCGGGACCACGGGCCGCCCGAAGGGCTGTGTGCTGACGCACGCCAACTTCATGTTCGAGGCGGACACGATGGTCACGCGGTGGGAGCCGGTGTTCCGGTCCCGTCCGGACGACGAGCCGTCCACCCTGCTGTTCCTGCCGCTCGCGCACGTCTTCGGGCGGATGGTCGAGGTGGCGGCCGTACGGGCCCGGGTGAAGCTGGGGCACCAGCCGGTGCTGGCCGCGGACCAGCTGCTGCCGGACCTGGCCGCGTTCCGGCCGACGTTCGTGCTGGCCGTGCCGTACGTGTTCGAGAAGGTGTTCGCGGCGGCCCGGCGCAAGGCCGAGGCGGAGGGCCGTACCGGCCCCTTCGAACGCGCGGTGGAGACGGCGGTCCGGTACGCGGAGGCCCGGGAGCAGAAGAACTTCGGGACCGGGCCGGGCCCGTCCGCCGCGGTCCGGGTGCAGCACCAGCTGTTCGAGAAGCTGGTCTACGGCAAGGTGCGCGAGGCGCTGGGCGGGCGGGTGCGGCACGCGATGTCGGGCGGCTCGGCGATGTCCCGGCAGCTCGGGCTGTTCTTCGAGGGCGCGGGGATCACCGTGTTCGAGGGGTACGGGCTGACCGAGTCCAGCGCGGCGGCGACCGCGAACCCGCCCGGCGCCACCAAGTACGGCACGGTGGGCCCGCCGATTCCCGGGTGCTCCGTGCACATCGCGGCCGACGGGGAGGTGTGGCTGCACGGGGCGCACGTCTTCGCGGGCTACCTCAACGACCCGGGGGCGACGGAGGCGGTGCTGCGCGGCGGCTGGCTGGCGACCGGGGACCTGGGGCGGCTCGACGAGGACGGCTATCTGACGATCACCGGCCGCAAGAAGGAGATCCTGGTGACCTCCAACGGCAAGAGCGTGGCGCCCGCCGCCCTGGAGGAGCGGGTCCGCTCGCACCCGCTGGTGTCCCAGTGCATCGTGCTCGGCAACGACCGCCCGTACATCGCGGCGCTGCTCACCCTGGACCTGGACGGGGTGGCGCACTGGCTGTCGATGCGCGGCCGGCCGGCGCTGCACCCGGTCGAGCTTGTGCGGGACCCGGAGCTGACGGCGGAGGTGCGGCGGGCGGTGGTCGCGGCCAACACCCTGGTGTCGCAGGCGGAGTCGATCCGTACGTTCCGGGTGCTGGCGGAGCCGTTCACCGAGGAGCTCGGGCTGCTGACGCCGTCCCTGAAGCTGAAGCGGCGGGCCATCGAGAAGGCGTTCGCGTCCGAGGTGGCCGCCCTGTACCGGGACTGAGCGCACCGCCCCAACAGATCTGACGGTTCGTCATTTCTATTCGGCATAATGATTGACGCCTCATCAGGTTCCGCCCAGAATGCGGGAATTCCGACCGGAGGGACCTGAGTTCATGTCGCGATCCATCCGCACGCTCGTCGCAGCAGCCGCCACGCTCGCCCTTGTCTCCGCCTGCAACTCCGCTTCCGACGGCGCCGGGAAGGACGGGGGCGCGAAGCCCGGCACGGCGGTCCGCGGGGTCACCGCCGACTCGGTCCGGGTGGGTGGCATCGTCTCCATGACCAGCGCCGGCGGCTACAGCAAGAAGGACACCGACCTCGGGGCCCGCGCCCGGTACCTCAGAGCCAACGCCGAGGGCGGGATCAACGGCCGGAAGATCGAGTACCTGGGCGCCGAGGACGACGGGCAGGATCCCGGCCGCAACATGGCCGCGGCCCGCAAACTCGTCCAGCAGGACAAGGTGTTCGCGGTCGCGCCGATGAGCTCGGTGACCTTCTCCGGGTCCTCCTTCCTGGAGCAGTCGAAGGTGCCCACCTTCGGCTGGGGCACGCTGCCGTCCTTCTGCGGTCCCAAGTACCTCTACGGCTTCAACGGCTGCCTGGTCCCGATGCCCGGCGGCACCCTCAACCAGACCTGGCCGGAGGGCCTGCTGAAGGTGCTCGGCGGCGTGAAGGGCAAGTCCGTCGCGATCATCGCGAACGACAGCGACGCCGGGAAGTTCGGCATCCGCACCTTCAGCCAGGGCTTCGCGACCGCCGGCTTCAAGGTCTCCTACGCCAAGCCGTCGGTGCCCGCGACGGCCGTGCCCAGCGACTGGTCGGCGTACACCAAGGACATCCTGCGCAGCAACGGCGGCAAGGCCCCCGACGCGGTGGTCTCGGTGATGCAGACGCCCAACAACATCGGCCTGTTCACGGCCCTCAAGCGCAGCGGCTACACCGGGGTGCTGTCCGACCCGACGGACTACGACCCCGGGCTGCTCGCCCAGGAGACCACCCGCAAGGCCCTCGACGGCGTGCACGTCCTGCTGCAGTTCCAGCCCTTCGAGTCGGCCGATCCGAAGATGGCGCAGTTCAAGGCCGACATCAAGAAGGCCGCGGGCGGCAAGGAAATCCCGCTAAATATGCATATGGTCACCGGGTACATGTCGGCGGACCTGTTCCTCGCCATCGCGCAGAAGGCCGGCCGCGACCTGACCCCGGAGTCCTTCCAGACCGCGGCGAACGGCTTCTCCGACACCGGCAGCCTGGTCGGCGACCGCAGCGAGCCCAAGGGCCAGAAGGAGAGCTTCGGCTGCGGGGCGCTGGTACAGCTCAGGAACGGCCGGTACGAGGTGTCCGCGCCGTTCGCGTGCCACCCGCCGGTCCCCTTCAAGTAGCGCGGCCCGGGGGATCCGGCCATGGCCGACCTGCTGACCTTCGTACTGAGCGGCCTGGTCTCCGGCGCGCTGTACGCCCTCCTGGCCACCGGCCTGGTGCTGTCGTACTCCGCCTCCGGGCTGTTCAACTTCGCCCACGGGGCCACCGCCTACCTGTGTGCGCTCGCCTTCCACGAGCTGCGCTCCGGCTTCGGCTGGCCGGCCGTGCCCGCCGCGCTGACCGTGGTGTTCCTCCTCGCGCCCGGCCTCGGCTGGGGGCTGGACCGGCTGATGTTCCGCAAGCTCGCGCGGGCCGGCGAGACCGCGCAGATCGTCGCCACCATCGGCCTGCTGGTGGCGCTGCCCGCGGCCGGCCTGTGGGCGGTCGAACTGCTGGCGGACGCGGGGGCGCCGGTGGCGGAGGCGGAGAACGTGTTCGGGCTGCCGGGCGCCGGCCCCAGCCCGGCCGTCTCCTGGCAGCTGCCGGCCGGCGTCGGCATCGACTCCGACCAGCTGATCACCTGGGTGGCCACGGCCGTGGTCGCGGTGGCCCTGTGGGTGCTGATGCGGCACACCCGGCTCGGCCTGCAACTGCGGGCGGCGGTCGACAACCGCTCGCTGACGGAGCTGCGCGGGATCAGCGCGGACCGGCTCTCCTCGGTGGCGTGGATGCTCGCCTCCGGGCTCGCCGGGCTGGCGGGCGTGCTCGCCACTCCCCTGCTCGGCCTGTCGGCCCACGACTACACCCTCTTCCTGTTCGTGTCGGCGACGGCGGCGGCGCTGGGCCGGTTCGTGTCGGTGCCGGTCGCGTTCGCGGGCGGACTGGGCCTCGGCGTGCTGCAGAACCTGGTCGCCGGGTACGCGTCGTTCGCCGAGCGGATCACCGGCTTCCGTACCGCCGTCCCCTTCCTCATCCTCTTCGCGGGGCTGCTCGTCCTCACCCGGCGGCAGCGCACCGCCGGCACCGCGGCGGCCGACGCCCCGCCGGTGGACCACCTGGCCGGGCGCCCGGCTGCCCGCCGCCACGGCCCCTGGATCGCGGCGGCCGTGCTGCTCGGCGCCGCCTTCTACACCGTCACCACCCCGTTCTGGAGCGGAGTACTGGCCCAGGGGCTGGCCCTCGCCCTCGTCTTCATGTCCTTCACCGTGGTCACCGGGCTCGGCGCGATGGTGTCGCTGGCCCAGGCCACCTTCGTGACCGGCTCGGCGCTGGTGGCGGGCCTGCTGATGAGCCGCGGCTGGCCGTTCCTGGCGGCGGCGGTGGCCGGGACCTGCGCGGCGGCCCTGCTGGGCGCGCTCGCCGCGCTGCCCGCGCTGCGCCTGGGCGGCCGCTCGCTGGCGCTCGCCACCCTGGCCCTGGCCTTCCTCGCCGACCAGGTGCTGTTCCAACTGGGCCCGCTGCGCAACGGCGACCTCGGCTGGCTGATCCCGCGGCCGGTGCTCGGGCCGCTGGACCTCTCCGACGACCGGGCGTTCGGCGTAGCGATGCTGGTCCTGGTGGCCGCGGCCGCCGCGGGCCTGAGCGCGCTGCGCCGCTCCCCCGCCGGGCGGGCGATGCTCGCGGTACGGTCCGCCCCGGCGGCCGCACAGGCCTCGGGGGTGTCCGTCGTCCGCACCCAGCTGCTGCTGTTCACGCTCTCCGCCGGGCTGGCCGGCTTCGGCGGGGTGATGTACGCGTCGTTCAGCACGCGCATCACGGCCACCGACTTCACGGCGATGACCGGACTGGTGTGGCTGGCGGTGGTGGTCGCGGCCGGGGTGCGGCGCCCGCAGTACGCGGTGGTCGCGGGCCTGGTCTTCGCCGCAGCGCCGCCGCTCGTGGACCGGTACGTGACGGACTCGGCGCACCTGCCGGTGCTGCTGTTCGGCCTGGCGGGGCTGGCGCTCGCGAACGACCCGGACGGCTACTGCGCGGCCCTCCCCCAGCGCCTCGCCCGCCGCCGCGCCGCGGCGGCGGCCCGTACGGATCGGCAGGCGCAGGAGGCGGGGCAGGTCCAGCAGGCAGAGCAGGCAGAGCAGGTCCCACAGGTCCAGCAGGCAGCGCAGGTGCGGGCGGTACGGGAGCGGACCGGGCCGGCGCGCCAGGAAGCGGGACCCGTACGGGAGTCGGCCGGGGGCGTGCCCGGGCCCGCCCTGCCGGTGGAATCCGTACGGCGCCGGGAGCCCGTACGGGGCGTGGGGCCCGACGGGGCCGTGGGGTCGGCACCGCCCGGGGCGCCGCCGCGGTCGGCAGCGGGACGTGGGGCGGGCGGCGCGGTCGCGCTGGAGCTCGGCGGGGTGTGGGCCGGGTACGACGGCGGGACCGTGCTGCGCGGGGTGGACCTGCGGGTGCGGCCCGGCGAGATCCTCGCCCTGCTCGGCCCCAACGGCGCCGGGAAGAGCACCCTGTGCCGGGTCGCCGCCGGAGCCCTCGGCGCGACCCGCGGCCACGTCCGCGTCGAGGGCCGGGACCGGACCGGTGAGGGGCCCGTGTCCCGGGCCCGGGGCGGGGTGCTGCTGGCACCCGAGGGCCGCGGCATCTTCCCCGGCCTGAGCATCGCCGAGAACCTCGCGCTGCACCTCACCCGCGCCGCCGACCGGGAGGCCGTCTACGCCCGCTTCCCACGGCTCGCGGAACGGCGCTCGGTGGCCGCCGGCGCGCTCTCGGGCGGCGAGCAGCAGCTCCTCGCCCTGGCCCCGCTGCTCCAGCGCCCGCCCAGGATCCTGATCGCCGACGAGCCCTCGCTCGGCCTCGCCCCGCGGGTGGTGGACGAGGTGTACGCGCTGCTCGCCGAGCTCCGGGAGGTCGGCAGCGCCCTGCTGCTCGTCGAGGAGAAGGCCGCCGAGATCCTCGGGGTCGCCGACACCGTGGCGTACCTCGAGGAGGGCCGGATCTCCTGGTGCGGCCCGCGCGCCGACGTGGAAGCTGACCGTCTCACCGACGCCTACCTGGGGATGGTCCGATGAACCCGGCACTGGAGGTACACGGCGTGGGAGTCCGCTTCGGCGGGGTGCGGGCGCTGGCCGAGGTGTCGCTGGCGCTGCGCCCGGGCGAGGTGTGCGGGCTGATCGGGCCGAACGGCGCCGGCAAGACCACCCTCTTCGACGTGGTGTCCGGGATCCGCCGCCCGGACCGCGGACAGGTGCTGCTGGACGGCCGCGACGTCACCCGGCGCTCACCCGTGTGGCGGGCCCGCCACGGGATGCGCCGCACCTTCCAGCGGCAGCAGCTCTTCGGCCAGCTCACGGTCGCCGACAACCTCCTCGTCGCACAGGAGTGGCGCGGCGGCGCCCTGCGCCCGTCGGAGCGGCGGGCCCGCCGGGACCGGGCCGCGGTCGTGCTCGCGGAGTGCGGGCTGGCGCCGCTCGGGGACGCGTACGCGGGCGGGCTGCCGGTCGGGCGAGCCCGGATGGTGGAACTGGCGCGCGCCCTGGCCGACCCGCCGCGCGTGCTGCTCCTCGACGAGCCGGCCTCCGGGATGTCGGCGCCCGAGCGGGCCCGGCTGGCGGAGGTGGTGCGGCTGGCCGCGGCGGACGGCTGCGCGGTGCTGCTGGTCGAGCACAACGTCGCCTTCGTCATGGAGCTGTGCGCGCGGGTGGTCGTACTCGACCTGGGCCGGGTCCTGGCCGAGGGCACCCCGGCCGAGGTGCGCGCGGATCCGGGCGTCCGGGAGGCGTACCTGGGACGGGCGTCCTGACGGCGCCGGGAGCGCCGGTCGGTACGGCGCGGGAGCGCCGGTCGTGCGGCGGCGCGGGCACGCCGGTCGGTGGTGGCGCGGGAGCACCGGCCGTGCGGCGGCTCGGGTAGACCGCCCTCGTGCCGGCGCACACGCGGACCGTGGTGGCCGGGGTCGTATTCCCGCGATCGCGGACGCGGTGGCGGGAATACGACCCCGTTCCCGCCGGTTGCCGCCCCCGTACGCGCACGACGACGACGCGAGGAAACGGTCCGACGTGAACCAGGTCCCCACCATCAAGCTCAACAACGGCACGCTCATGCCGCAGCTCGGCTTCGGCGTCTGGCAGGTGCCGGACGACGAGGCGGCCGCCGCCGTCGGCACCGCGCTGGAGGCCGGATACCGCAGCATCGACACGGCGTCCGTGTACGAGAACGAGACCGGCACCGGCAAGGCGCTCGCGGACTCCGGGCTGCCCCGCGAGGAGCTGTTCATCACCACGAAGCTGTGGAACAGCGGCACCGAGAGCTGGGGCCGGGACAATGTGCTCCGCGAGTTCGACGCCTCGCTGGGGCGGCTCGGCCTCGACTACGTGGACCTGTACCTGATCCACTGGCCGCGCCCGATGCGCGGCGACTACCCCGCCATCTGGAAGGCCTTCGAGGAGATCGCGGCGAGCGGCCGGGCCAAGGCCGTCGGCGTGTCGAACTTCAAGCCCGCCCACCTGGAGCGGCTGCGCTCCGAGAGCGGCCTCGTCCCGGCGGTCAACCAGGTCGAGCTGCACCCCTTCCTGGCCCAGCCCGAGCTGCGCGCCGTGCACGCCGAGTACGGCATCGCCACCGAGGCCTGGTCCCCGCTCGGCCAGGGCAAGGAGCTGCTGGCCGCCCCGGCAGTGCTGGCCGCCGCCGAGAAGCACGGCCGCACCGCCGCGCAGGTCGTGCTGCGCTGGCACCTGCAGCTGGGCACCATCGCGATCCCGAAGTCGGTGACCCCGTCCCGGATCCGCGAAAACCTCGACGTGTTCGGCTTCGAGCTGGACGCCGCGGACCTGGCCGCGCTCGACGCCCTGGACGCCGGCAAGCGCATCGGGCCGGACCCGGACGACTTCGACTGGAATTGAAGGGCGTGGGCGCGCCGGAAGGCGGCCCGGCTCGCCCGGGGCACCGGCCTGACCCGGCTCCGGCGCCGCTGAGCCCGGGCGTCTACCTGCTGCGCAACGTGGCGAGCGGCCTGGTGCTGGAGGTGCCGGGCGGCTCGAAGGGCAGCGGCGCCAAGGTGCGGCAGGGCCCGGCGGCGGCCGGTGCGGCCGCCCAGCAGTGGCAGCTCGCCCCGGTGCATTCCGGCGGCGGGCTGTACCACCTGGTGAACGTGCACAGCGGCAAGCGGCTCGACGTCACGGGCGCGTCGACGGAGAACGGCGCCACCGTCCAGCAGTGGAAGGCGAACAACTACGGCGCGCAGGAGTGGATCGTCGAGCGGCTGCTCGGCGATCCGACCCGCAACGACGTGGTGGTGCTGGTGAGTTGGGTGAGCGGCCTGCTGCTGGAGGTGGCCGACGGCAGCCTCGCCGAGGGCGCCGGCATCCGGCAGTGGGAGGACACCGACTCGCCGTCCCAGTGGTGGCGGCTGGAGCCGGTCACACCCGCTCCCGGCGCCGGCCCGGATCCCGGTGCCGGTCAGCGTCCCGGTGGTGGCTCGGGCTGATGCCCCGGACCCGCTTGAAGGCCGAACTCAGCGCGAACGAACCGCTGTAGCCGACCTTGCGGGCCACCGCCTCCACCGTGTCGTCCGTGTCCCGCAGCAGGTCCGCGGCCAAGGAGAGCCGCCAGCCGGTCAGGTAGGCCATCGGCGGCTCTCCCACCAGCTCGGTGAACCGGCGCGCGAACGCCGCCCGGGACAGCCCGACGGCGGCGGCCAGCGAGGCCACCGTCCACGGCCGGGCCGGCTCGTCCTGGAGCAGCCGCAGCGCACCGCCGATCACCGGGTCGGCCAACGCCCGGTACCAGCCCGGGGGTTCGCCCTCCGGACGGGAGAACCAGGTCCGCAGCACGTCGATCAGCATCAGGTCGAGGAGCCGGTCGAGCACGATCTCCTGGCCCGGCCGCTCCTTGGCGATCTCCGCGTCGAGCAGCGGCCCGAACGGGCAGTCGCCGAGCCCCGCGGGCACGGTCAGCAGGGGCGGCAGGGCCTGGAGCAGCCGGCCGCCGATCTCGCCCTCCATCCGGTACGTGCCCACCAGCAGCGCGGTGTCCCCGTCGGCGCGGTCGCCCCAGGTGCGTACGCCGAGCTGCATCACGGAGCCGAGCGGCTCGCCCGCCGGGCCGGTGCACTGCCCGTCGGCGTCGACGGTCACGCGCGGCGGGGTGCCGGGCCGGTCGCAGACGGTGTACGGGGCGGGGCCGCGCGCGATGGCCGCGTCGCCGGGGGTGAGTCGGACCGGCGGCCCGTCCTCGGGTTCGATCCACGCCTCGCCGCGCCGCACGAGCATCAGGCACAAGGGCGCCCGGTCCTCGATCCGCACCGACCACGGCGCCTGCATGACCATCCGCAGGATGAAGGCGCCTTGCGCGCGGGGCCCGTTCAGCAGTCCTGTCAACGCGTCCATGGCGTCGAGCGTAAGCGCGCCCGGTCGTGGACGCACGGACATGCGGACAAGCCTTCGGAACATGGATCGTCCAGGCAGCAGCAGCCAGTCTGGAGCCATGACGGAGAACACGAAGCACGAGACGGTTCTGGTGACGGCGGCGACGGGCAAGACGGGCCGCCGGGTGGCGGAGCGGCTGGCGGCGCGCGGCCGCACCGTACGGGCGGGAACCCGCAGCGCGTCCCGCGACGGCGAGGTCCGCTTCGACTGGGCGGACGCCTCGACGTGGGGGCCGGCGCTGCGGGGCGTGGACCGGGCGTACGTGGCGTACGTTCCGGACCTCGCGGCGCCGACCGCGGCGCCCGCGCTGCGGGAGTTCGGCCGGCTGGCGGTGGCGCAGGGCGTACGGCGGCTGGTGCTGCTGTCGGGCCGCGGGGAGCCGCAGGCCGAGGCCGCCGAGGCGGCGTTGCGGGAGTCGGGGGCGGAGGTGACGGTGGTACGGGCGAGCTTCTTCGCCGAGAACTTCAGCGAGGGGCTGTTGGTGGACGGCATCCTCGCCGGTGAACTCCCCTTCCCTGCGGGGGAGGTGGCCGAGCCGTTCATCCTCGCGGACGACCTCGCGGACGTGGTGGTGGCCGCGCTCACCGGGGACGCGCGGGCCGGGGTGGTGCACGAGGTGACCGGGCCGCGGGCACTCACCTTCGGGGAGGCGGTGGCCGAGATCGGGCGGGCGGCGGGGCGCGACATCCGGTACGTGCCGGTGTCCGGGGCGCAGTACGCGGAGCTGCTCGTGGGTTTCGGACTGCCGGCCGGGGAATCCGCCTTCCTCGCGGGCCTGTTCACGGCGTTGCTGGACGGGCACAACACGCCGGTGACGGACGGCGTCAAGCGCGCCCTCGGCCGCGACCCCCAACCCTTCACCGCCTACGCCCACACCGCCGCCACAACAGGCGCCTGGTCCTGACCCCGGCCTTGTCGGTGCGCTGGTGCGCTGGTGCGCAACTTTCAGCCTCGCCGGCGCTTGAGGCGGACACTTGGGCAACTCCCAGCCTCGCCGGGGCTTGAGGCGGACACTTGGGCAACTCCCAGCCTCGCCGGCGTTTGAGGCGCGGGGTCTGGGGCGGAGCCCCAGGACTGCAACCCGGCTCCGCCGGGCACCGGGCTCCGCCCGGACCCGCGCCTCAAACGCCGGCGAGGCTGGAGGTTGCCCCTCAGGCCATCGGCGAGGCCGAAGGCGCGTCCCAGCCGGCCGGGGAGGCAGGGGGTCGCCGTCCAGGCCATCGGCGAAGCCCGAGGCGCGTCACAGTCAGCCGGCGAGGCTGGAGGTCGCCGTTCAGGGCGTCGGCGAGGGGCATCAGGCCGCGCCGTGGGCCGGGGCGAGGGACTCGACGCGTTCGGCCAGGGCGAAGTCCTGCGCGGTCACCGCACCCCCGGCGTCATGCGTGTTCACGGTGAGCCGCACCGAGCGGTAACCGAGCGTCAGGTCACTGTGATGGCCGAGTTCGTCCTGCACGGCGGCAATGCCCACCACCAGCGCCGCCGCCGCGAAGTGCGACCCGAGCGCGTACGTCCGGGCGATCCGGTCGCCTTCCTGCGACCAGCCGGGCAGTTCCCGCAGCCGGTCCTCGATCTCCTTCTGGGACAGCGGCTCGTTCGCCATGTGCGTCTCCTCCCGTGATCGGTGAAGCACTCAGCGTGCCACACGGCATGCCGTGGGGAGCTTTCGCGCCATAGTGCGGCGGGGTCCTTCTGTGCCTTCCGCGACGCGTGTGACCGCCCTAAGCTCCTGCGCCGAACGCAAGTGTTACCGGCGGTAGCAGGGGAGGGCGCATGACGTCGAGACGTAAGTTCATCGCAGGTGTCGCCGCGGGCACGGCGGCGGCCACGACTCTCGCGGGCACGGCCGGCGAGGCCGCCGCGGCGGCGGCCGCGTCACCGGCGGGCAGGCGGGTCGCCGTGCTCGGCGGCGGTGTCGCCGGACTCACCGCCGCCCACGAACTCGCGGAGCGCGGCTACGCCGTGACCGTGTACGAGCGCCGGGCACTGGGCGGCAAGGCGCGCAGCATGGGCGTGCCGGACAGTGCCCGCGGCGGCCGCCGGCCCCTGCCGGCCGAGCACGGCTTCCGCTTCATTCCGGGCATCTACCACAACCTGCCGGACACGATGCGGCGGATCCCCTTCCCCGGCAAGGCGAACGGGGTCTGGGACAACCTGGTCGCACCGCCCGAGATGATGTTCGCGCGCGCCGGCGGCCGCGAGGACCTGCGCGGGCCGATCCCGTGGCCGGGGCACCGCGCGGCGGACCTGAGCCCGGACGAGCTGCGCCGGGCGCTGACCGGCCTGCTGCAGACCTTCGTACGGCTGCCGCTGCACGAGACGGCCTACTTCGTCGACCGGGCGCTGGTGTTCGCGACGAGTTGCGACGAGCGGCGCGACGAGGTGTGGGAGCACACCCCCTGGTGGGAGTTCACCCGGGCGGCGCAGATGTCGTACGAGTACCAGCGGATCCTCGCGGTCGGCGTGACGCGCAACATCGTGGCCACGAAGGCCGAGGAGGCGTCGACCCGCACGGTGGGCACCCTCGGCGAGGCGTTCGTCTTCAACCTGCTGGGCCGCGGCGCGGACGGCCCGCCGGACCGGATCCTGAGCCTGCCGACGAACGAGGCGTGGATCGACCCCTGGGAGGCCCATCTGCGGTCGCTGGGCGTCGAGTTCAGGATCGGCTGGACCGTACGGGAGGTCCGGTACGCGGACGGCCGGGTCGGCGGGGTCACCGTCGTGGACCCGGGCGGAGCCGTGCAGACCGTGACCGCCGACCACTACGTCTCCGCGCTGCCGGTGGAGCACGCGCGGCGCACCTGGGGTCCGGCCCTGCGGGCCGCCGACCCGATGCTGGGCCGCTGCGACCGGCTGGAGACGGACTGGATGACCGGCATCCAGTTCTATCTGACGGAACGCGCCCCGCTCGTCCACGGACACCTCAACTGCGTTGACTCCCCCTGGTCGTTGACGGCCATCCAGCAGGCGGAGCACTGGCCGGACCGGGACTTCCCGGCCGACTACGGCGACGGCACGGCCGTCGACGTCCTCTCGGTGGACATCTCCGAGTGGGACAAGCCGGGGATCCTGTACGGGAAGACGGCCAAGCAGTGCTCCCGCGAGGAGGTCGCCCGCGAGGTGTGGGCGCAGCTGAAGGCCTCGCTCAACGACTCGGGCCGCACCGTGCTGCGGGACGGCGCCCTGCACTCGTGGCACCTGGACCCGGGCGTGGACGGGCTGGGAACGCCGAATCCGGTGAACCAGGACGAGCTGCTCATCCATCCGGTGGGCACCTTCCACAACCGGCCGAGCGCGGGCACCCGGATCCCCAACTTCTTCCTGTGCGGGGACTACGTGTCGGTCGACATCGACCTCGCCACCATGGAGGGCGCGAACGCCTCGGCCCGCGCCGCGGTCAACTCGCTTCTGGAACGGGACGGTTCGGCGGCTGCGCGGTGCCGGGTCATCCCGCTGCACCGGCCGCCGGAGCTGGAGCCGTTCCGGCGGCACGACCGGCTGCGCTACCGGCTGGGCCTGAGGAACGTCTTCGACGTGGGCTGACACCGGCTCGGCTAGGGTCGCGGTCATGACGACGGTGACGACGACCCCGGCGGGAGCGGGTGCGCTGCTGCGCACGTGGCGGGAGCGGCGCGGGATCAGCCAGCTGGAGCTGGCGAACCGCGCCGACTCCTCGTCCCGGCACATCAGTTTCATCGAGACCGGGCGGTCCCGGCCCAGCGAGGAGATGCTGCTGCGGCTCGCCGACCGCCTCGACGTGCCGGTGCGGGACCGCAACGCCCTGCTGCTGGCGGCCGGTTACGCCCCGCGCTATCCGCAGACCCCGCTGGCCGACCCGTCGATGGGGACGCTGCGCGAGGGTCTGGAGCGGCTGCTGGCCGGGTACGAGCCGTATCCGGCGCTGGTCGTGGACGCGACGTACGACGTGGTCGCCGCCAATCGGGGCATCCTGATGCTCCTGGACGGGCTGCCCGGGCACCTGCTGGCGCCGCCGCTGAACGCGATGCGGATCACGCTGCACCCCGAGGGACTGGCGCCGCGGATCCACAACTTCAGGGAGTGGCGCGGCCACCTGCTGGCCCAGATGGAGCGTCAGATCGCGCTGGCCCGCTCGGAGCCGCTGCGCGCGCTGTACGAGGAGGTGTCGGCGTACCCGGTCGCCGACCGGCCCGGGGATGCCGAACCAGCCGATCCCGTACCGTACTTCGCACTGCCGCTGGTGATCGAGCACGACGGGCAGGTGCTGTCGTTCGTGTCCTCGATCGCCACGTTCAACACGCCGATGGACGTGACCGTCGCCGAGCTGGCCATCGAGACCATGCTGCCGGCCGACCCGGCGACGGTGAAGTACCTGCGTTCACTCGGCCCCTGACCGCAGCGCCAGGTGCTGGAGCAGCGCGAAGCCGCCGACGGTGGCCGCCTGCGCCGGGATCCACACCGCTCCGGCGGTGGTGGGCGAGAGCCACAGGACGAGCGAGAGCAGACTGAGGACGGCCCAGGCGGTGTTCGCCTCGATGACGAGCTTCACGGCGAGGACCGGGGGCTGCGGCCGCGAGGCGAGCCGGCCGACGGCGGCGCCGTACAGGACGAGGAAGATCCCGAGCCCCAGGAGCAGCTCCTGCCCGACGCCGAGCAGTCGGCCGAGCGGCGCGGAGAACGCCGCGTAGGCGAGCCCGTTCGCGGTGGTGACGACGGCGTCGAGGGCGAGGAAGCGCCGCAGCACGGCGCGCGGCTCGGTGGTGCGGGCCAGGGTGGTGACAAGGGTCGCGGACATGCCGGATCAGCCTCCGTCGAGGTCGGGTGCGGGTGGGGTGGGCAACGCGGGGTGAATCCCGGATCCCGAGCCGGAGTGCGCCGCCTCGGGACCCGATGCCCCCACCTTGCCCGCCCCCACCAACCCGGTCGATTACCTCCGGGGTCATGGCCGCCGGTGCGCCACCCGGTGCCGCGAACGCGGCGCGGACGCCCGCCGGACACGCGGACGCCCCGGGCCTGGGGCTCCGGGGCGTCCGTGGGTGCGGGGTGGGGCGGGGATCAGGTGAGGTCGGCGAGGGAGAGGCCGGCCTGGGTGGCGGCGGCCTGGACGGTCTGCTCCAGCAGAACGGCGATCGTCATCGGGCCGACGCCGCCGGGGACCGGGGTGATCAGCGAGGCGCGGGCGGCGGCGGACGGGAAGTGCACGTCGCCGACGTTGCCCTCGTTGTAGCCGGCGTCGAGGACCACGGCGCCGGGCTTGATGTCCTCGCCGCGGATGAATTCGGCCTTGCCCACCGCGGCGACCAGGACGTCGGCCTGCCGGACGATGGCGGGCAGGTCCTCGGTCCGGGAGTGGCAGTAGGTGACCGTGGCGTTCTGGCCCAGCAGCAGCATGCCGGCGGGCTTGCCGAGGATGGCGCTGCGGCCGACGACGACGGCGTGCTTGCCGGTGAGGTCGACGTCGTACTCGGCGAGGAGGCGCATGATGCCGCCGGGAGTGCAGGAGACGAAGCCCGGCAGCCCGAAGCCCATGGCGGCGAACGAGTGCATGGTGACGCCGTCGACGTCCTTGCCGGGGGCGATGGCCTCGAAGGCGGCGCGCTCGTCGATGTGGTGCGGCACGGGGTGCTGCAGCAGGATGCCGCTGACCTCGGGGTCCTCGGACAGCTCGGTGATCGCCGCGACGAGTTCCTCGGTGGTGGTCTCGGCCGGCAGTTCCACGTGGCGGGAGGTGATGCCCGCCTTGGCGCAGCGGTTCTGCTTCATCCGTACGTAGGTGACGGAGGCGGGGTCCTCGCCGACGAGCACGGTCGCGAGGCAGGGGGCCTTGCCGGTGCGCTCGGTGATCGCGGCGGCGCGGGCGGTGGTGGTCTCGGTGATCCGCCGGGCGACGGCGGTGCCGTCCATGAGGCGGGCGCTCTGCTGGGTCGGGTCGGTCGTGGCAGTCGTCACGGGGTCTCCTGAACGTCGCTGCGGGATCGCGGTTCGCCCAGGCGCGCGGCAGTAACGACGTACCGGAACCGGAATGCCGGAAACCGGAATACGCCGGGCCGCTCCCCGGTGGTGATCCACCCAAGCGCCAGTCACGGCCCGCCGTCCAGCCTACCCAATGGCAATCCGGTGGCCCAGCCGACCCGGGAACTGGGACGATCAAGACATGACTCCTGTTTTCGACAAACTGGTGGCAGAGGCCGAGTCCGTTTCCGTCGACGGCTGGGACTTCTCCTGGCTCGACGGCCGTGCCACCGAGCAGCGCCCCTCCTGGGGCTACCAGCACCTGCTGGGCGAGCGGCTGGCCCGCGCGGAGGCGGCCCTCGACATCCAGACCGGCGGCGGCGAGGTGCTGGCCGGAGCCGGGCCGCTGCCCCGCCTGACGGTGGCCACCGAGTCCTGGGCGCCGAACGTCGCGAAGGCCACCCGGCTGCTGCACCCGCTGGGCGCGGTGGTCGTCGCCGATTCCGACGAGCCGCCGCTGCCCTTCGGCGACGAGGCCTTCGACCTCGTTTCCAGCCGTCACCCGGTGACGATCTGGTGGGAGGAGATCGCGCGGGTGCTGCGGCCCGGGGGCACGTACTTCTCGCAGCAGGTCGGCCCTGCGAGCGTCTTCGAGCTGGTGGAGTACTTCCTGGGCCCGCAGCCGGAGGACGTACGGCGCAGGCGGCATCCCGAGGACGCGGCGGCCGACGCGGAGTCGGCGGGGCTGGAGGTGGTCGATCTGAGGTCGGAGCGGCTGCGGACGGAGTTCCACGACATCGGAGCCGTGATCTACTTTCTCCGGAAGGTGATCTGGATGGTGCCCGGCTTCACGGTCGGCCACCACCGGGACCGGCTGCGCAGCCTGCACGAGCAGATCGAGCGCGAGGGTCCCTTCGTCGCTCACACGGCACGATTCCTGATCGAAGCCCGCAAACCGGAATGATCCGGGGCCGCCGGGCGTTTGCAGCTTGGCGACGGCTCGTTGGCAGCGTGGCGCAGGTCACTCAATTCCGCGCGTAACGAATCGACTCGGGCATGCGATGAACCACCAGGCGTCCTCGCGCAGCCCGGTGCTCCGACCCCGACCGGATCGGGTGCCTGCCGTCGCGCGATGATGTCCCGCCCGTCCTTTGTCTGTTCGCAACGAGAGGCTCCTTGTGTCGCTCAGCCCGTCCCGTACGTTCCCTCCGGAGATCGCCGAATCGGAGGCCCTCGTCGCACTCGTAGAGCGCGGCCGCGAGCAGGGTCACATCAACGGTGACGACGTGCGCCAGGCCTTCGAGGCCGGCCGCATCCCGGTGGACCAGTGGAAGCGGGTCCTGCGCAGCCTGAACCAGGTGCTGGACGAGGAGGGCGTGGCGCTGCACGTCAGCGCGGCCCCCGCCGCCAAGACCGCCGCGAAGAAGCCGCGCAAGGCTGCCGCGGCCCCGGCTCGCACGGCCGTGAAGAAGACGGCTGCCCCGCCCCGCCCCATCGGTGCCCGCAAGACCGCTGCCGCCCCCGCGGCCGCCGCCGCGGCGATATCGGCAGAGCCCGGGCCGGACGCGGACGACACCGCCGCCGAGCCCAAGAAGCGCACGGTCAAGAAGACCGCTGCGAAGAAGACCGCCGCCGTGAAGAAGACGGCTGCGAAGAAGACCAGCGCCAAGGACGCCGACCCGGAGAACCCCGAGGTCGAGGGCGAGGAGTGGGCCGAGGACCTGGCCGACGACACCGAGGAGGAGGCGCCCAAGGCGGGCGCCGGCCAGGGCTTCGTGCTGTCCGACGAGGACGACGACGACGCCCCGGCGCAGACGGTCATGGTCGCCGGCGCCACCGCCGACCCGGTCAAGGACTACCTGAAGCTGATCGGCAAGGTGCCGCTCCTCAACGCCGAGCAGGAGGTGGAGCTCGCCAAGCGGATCGAGGCGGGTCTCTTCTCCGAGTACAAGCTGGAGGAGGAAGAGGACCACAAGCCCGCGTTCAAGCGCGAGCTGGAGATCCTCGTCGAGGACGGCCGCCGGGCCAAGAACCACCTGCTGGAGGCCAACCTCCGTCTCGTGGTCTCGCTGGCCAAGCGCTACACGGGCCGCGGCATGCTGTTCCTGGACCTGATCCAGGAGGGCAACGTCGGCCTGATCCGCGCGGTCGAGAAGTTCGACTACACCAAGGGCTTCAAGTTCTCCACGTACGCCACCTGGTGGATCCGCCAGGCGATCACGCGTGCGATGGCCGACCAGTCCCGCACCATCCGCATCCCGGTGCACATGGTCGAGATCATCAACAAGCTCGCCCGCGTGCAGCGCCAGATGCTCCAGGACCTCGGGCGCGAGCCCACTCCGGAGGAGCTGGGCAAGGAACTCGACATGACCCCCGAGAAGGTCATCGAGGTCCAGAAGTACGGCCGCGAGCCGATCTCCCTGCACACCCCGCTGGGTGAGGAGGGCGACAGCGAGTTCGGTGACCTCATCGAGGACTCCGAGGCGGTCGTGCCGGCCGACGCGGTCTCCTTCACGTTCCTCCAGGAGCAGCTGCAGTCGATCCTGGGCACGCTCTCCGAGCGTGAGGCCGGTGTCGTGTCCATGCGGTACGGCCTGAACGACGGCCAGCCGAAGACGCTGGACGAGATCGGCCGGGTCTACGGGGTCACCCGTGAGCGGATCCGTCAGATCGAGTCGAAGACGATGTCCAAGCTGCGCCACCCGTCGCGCTCGCAGGTGCTGCGCGACTACCTCGACTGATCCGGCCCCACGGCGGAACGCCCCCGACCTGCCGCACGGCGGGTCGGGGGCGTCGTCGTGTGCGGCTCCGCGGGGCGGGCGGCCGCTCAGGGAGTGGCGGGGCTCAGGGCGTGACGGCTGCGCTCAGGCCTCCAGCAGGTGCTTCAGCTTCTCCTCGCTCTGCGGCATCTCCTTGCGGACCATGGGCTTGACCTTGAGGGGGACCAAAGCCCGGCCCAGACCGCGCCCCTCGAAGTCGACGGAGATCGTGACCCGCGAGCGGGTCCCGCCGTCGAGGGGTTCGATGGTGCCCTGGACGTCCGGCCGGACCGGCCCGTCGACGCCGTGGATGTGCCAGCTCCTCGGCGGGTCGAGCTCCGTGAATTCCATGGTCGAGGGCATCTGCCGCTTGCCGATCTGCCGGGTGACGACGACCCGTGAACCGATGTGCACGGGAAGCTCGCCCATGGGAACGGCGGACACGGCGCTGTCCTGCCACTCCGGCAGGTGCGTGGGGTTCGTGATGTACGTGTAGACGTCCTCGGGCCTGCGGTCGATGTCGATGCTGTTCCTGATCGCGGACATGGCGACCCCTTAGAGCCCCCCTGACTGTCCTCTCGTTCCACGCTACCGCGCTGGTGGGAGGCCCGCCCGCCGCTTCTTCCCGGCCATCCACGCGTATCCGAGCACACCCGCGAAGAGGAACAGGACGCCCTGGTAGACGGCCGCGTAGCCGGAGCCCGCGACCAGCCACAGCGAGAACGCGAAGGCGGCGCCCGCGAGGACGGCGTCGCGCACCAGCCGGCCGCGGCGCACCCGGTCGGACTGCCCCGAGACCAGGAAGTAGACCTGAGCGGCCGTGGCCAGCAGGTAGGGGACGGTCGCGGTGAAGGTGGTCACCAGCACCAGGGTCTCGAAGACGCCCTCCGAGCCGGCGGTGTAGTTGTAGACGGTCAGCGCCGAGGCGAGGACCGCGGTGACGAGCACGCCGACGACCGGCACGCCCCGCCGCCGGACCGCGAACGCCCGGGGGAAGAGCCCGTCCCGGGCGGCCGCGTACGGGGTCTGCGCGCTGAGCAGGGTCCAGCCGTTGAGCGCGCCGACCATGGACACCACGGCGGCGCAGGCCACCGCGGTGCCGCCCCAGCCGCCGCCGAACATGGCGTCCACGGCGTCCGAGAAGGGGGCCTGCGAGCCGACCAGCCGGTCGTGCGGCACCAGGCCGAAGACGGCGAGGGTGCCCAGCAGGTAGACGACGGCCGCGCCCGCCGTGCCGAGGACGGTGGCCCGGCCGACGTTTCGCCGCGGGTCGCGGACCTCGCCCGCGCTGACGGCAGCGGACTCCACCCCGAGGTAGCTGAAGAGCAGGATCGCGGCGGAGGCGGAGACCGCGCCGACCGCCGAGGAGCCGTCGGCCCGGAAGGGGCCGAGGTTCGCCGGGTCGAAGAAGAACAGCCCGCCCACGGCCACCAGCAGCAGCGGTACGAACTTCAGCACGGTCGCCAGGACCTGAACCGCCCCGACGTAGCGGGTGCCGGCGAGGTTGGCCAGGGCCGGCAGCCACTGCACGGCCAGCGCGGCCAGGCACATCGTCCAGGCGTGCGCGCCGACCGCCGGGAACAGCACGGCGAGGTAGCCGACGGCGGCCACGGCGAGGGCCGCGTTGGAGACCCAGGTGGTGATCCAGTAGCTCCAGGCGGCGAGGAACCCGGCGAACTCGCCGAAGGCCGCGCGGGCGTACACGTACGGGCCGCCGGTCTGCGGGTGCCGGTCGGCGAGCCGGCCGAAGACCAGCGCGAGGCAGACGGCGCCGAGCGTGAGCACCCCGAAGGCGACCAGGCTGATCGTGCCGAAGGGGGCCACCGACGCCGGGAGCAGGAAGATCCCGCCGCCGATGATGTTGCCCATGACCAGGGCGGTCGCGACGGGGAGCCCGAACCGGCGGGCATGGCGGTTGCCGGCGGGCGCGGACGCGGGTCCGGTCTGCGGCGCGGTCTCTTCGGTGACCGGTGCGGCGGCCCGGTCGGCGGCCTGTTCGATGGCCATGGGGGTGGTGCCTCTGTTCATGTGGCGGACAAACCCGAACATCGTCAGGGATGGCCGAGGTCGCACCAAATCACCGGGTTTTGTCCCGCACGGAGCGCTATGCGGACGGAAGTGTTCCGGCAGGAGGGTGTTCCTGGAGCCGATCCTCCCGCGGCACCCCGTCCGCGGGCCCGTCCGCGGGCCCGTCCGCGGGCCCGTCCGCGGGCCCGTCCGCGGGCCCGTCCGCGGGCCCGTCCGCGGGCCCGTCCGCGGGCCCGTCCGCGGGCCCGTCCGCGGGCCCGTCCGCGGGCCCGTCCGCGGGCCCGTCCGCGGGCCCGTCCGCGGGCCCGTCCGTCGCCTCCGCCTCCGCCAGCCAGCCCCGCAGCAGCGTGTGCACCTGCTCCGCCCCGTTGACCGGGCCGGGCGGCTCCGAGAGCACCGAGGGCCACATCAGGAACGCGTGCCCCTGCTCGCCGCCCAGGCCGCCGTGCGAGCCGATCTGCTCCTCGAAGGCGTGCACCGACCCGCTCCCCGGGTCGTACGCCGAGTTGACCATGATGTCCGCGACGTGCGGGAAGCCGTCGGTCCGCCGGACCGCGTCGGCCGCGCCCGGGCCGTAGGCGGCGAGCAGCGCCTCCGCCTCCCCCGGCACGTCGAGCCGGGCCTCGGCCCCGTCCGGCCCGAGCACCAGGGAGCCGCCGTCGTCACCGCGTACGAGCAGGAACCCGATGCCGGGATGGGCCGCGAGGGTGGCCAGCAGTACGGGGTGGCGGCGCTCGATCTGCTGCCGCGTCAGCCGGTGCGGCACGTCGGGGAAGGACACCAGGCCGAGGTTCCCGGAGGCGAGGACCACCGGGTCGGAGCCGGGGGCCGGGTGCGCCTGCCCGTCCTCCTCCTCGACGGGCCGGTGCAGGGCGGCGAGTACGGCGGCCCGGGCCTCGGCTCCGCTGTGGGTGCGCCCGGCCCGGCGCGGTACGGGCAGCCCGCAGCCGGCCCGCACCAGGTCGCGCAGGGTCAGCCCGAAGCGGCCGAGGAAGGTCTCGCCGGGGCTCTGGCCGTGGTCGGAGAGCAGCACGATCCGGTACTCGCGGGGGGCGTGCGCGGTCACCTTGCAGATCAGCTCGACGCTGCGGTCCAGCCGCCGCAGCACCTGGAGGGCGTCGCGGCTGCGCGGCCCGGAGTGGTGGGCCACCTCGTCGTACCCGACCAGGTCGGCGTAGACGGCGGCGCGGCCGGCCAGCATGTCGCCGATGACGGCGGCCACCACGACGTCGCGCTCCACGACGGTCGCGAAGGCCCGGATGAAGGGATAGCTGCCGCCGCGGCCGACCCGCGGCCGGTCCCCGCGCAGCCGGGCCGCGAGGGACTGGTACACCTCGCGGGCGATCTCGGCGACCAGGGACAGCGCGGTGCGGACGGCGTTGGCGGGGTCGGAGAAGTAGGCGAAGTACCCGGCGCGCGAGCGGTTCTCGCGGCCGCGCCGGGCGGACACCGAGAGCACGAGCGCGAGCTGGTCGGCGCCGCCGCTGAAGAGGTTGCCGCGGCCGGCGCCGTCGCGGGCGAGCAGGCCGGGGCTGCCGGTGCGTCGGACCGCGCGCCGCTGGAGTTCGGCGGCGCTGGTGGGCCGGTTGCAGACGACGACCTCGCCGGTGTCCTTCTCGTACCAGCGGAACGCGGGCACGTCGAAGTTCGAGCCGTGCAGGATGCCGAGCTGGCTGGCGCCGGTCTGGCTGGACCAGTCGGTGCGCCAGGGCATCAGCCGGTGGCTGGTGTCGAGGAGCCGGGCGGTGGCGGGCATCAGGCTGGTGGTGACGGCGTGCCGCAGCACCTCGTGGCCGACGCCGTCGAGCTGGAGGAAGACCGTGCCCGGCCGGGTCTCGGCGGCCCCGGCGGCGTACCCGGCGCGCCGGCGGCGGCGCTTGCGGTCGGCGAGCCGGGACAGCCGCCGCCGGTACGCCCCGTCGTCGCGTACGGCGAGGGCGGTGGAGGTCGCCGAGGCCACGGCCGACATCACGGCCGCCACCACGATCGCGGTCTGCGGGTCGGCGGCGCCGCGGCCGTCCGGGATCAGGTCCAGGGCGATGAGCAGCAGCGAGCCGTTGAGGAAGAAGACGAGCAGGCCGAGCACGAGGGCGGGCACCAGCAGCAGGGCCCGCACCAGCACCGGCCAGACCAGGGCGCTGAGCAGGCCGAAGGCTCCCGCGCCCCAGGCGGCGGTGAGTCCGATCCGCGTGATGCTGTCGCCGTCGGCGGACTGGAGCCGGAAGTCGGGGAGGATGCCGGCCAGCGCCAGCATGGTCAGGGTCGAGACCGCCCAGACGGTGACCACCCGGAAGAGGGCGCTGCCCGCGGTCCGCCATCGCCCTTGGTGCACGCCGTTCCCACCTCACTCCCGCGGACCCGCGTCCGGGGGGACCCCCGGGCCCGCGCCCCACCCGCGAGCCCTCTGGCCCAGCCTCGCACAGGGCGGCCGAACGGGCGGTTCGACACGGGCGACGCGGCCTCGGCCCCACCGGCTGCGGAACATCCTCGGCCTCGCCGACGCTGCGGGCACGAAACCCGGCCTCGCCGGCTGGCCTGGCGGCACCCTCAGCCTCGCCGGCTCACCTGTGGCGCGATATCCAGCCTCGCCGGCACCCTCAGCCTCGCCGGCGTTTGAGGCGCGGGTCCGGGCGGAGCCCGGTGCCCGGCGCCAGCCGGGTTGCAGTCCTGGGGCTCCGCCCCAAACCCCGCGCCTCAAACGCCGGCGAGGCTGGGAATTGCACCGCAGGGCACCGGCGGGGCGGGAGGGGTCGCCCGGGCGCCGGCGGGGGCGGGTGGTCAGGTGCCGTCGTAGCCGGCCGTGGGCATGGAGAGCCGCCGGTGCACCTCGGCCTTCATCGCGGAGGTGTACGCCGGCTCGTCCTGACCGACGGTTTCCAGCCGGACTCCGCGACGCTCGCACTCGGCCGCGAACTCGTCGACCGACCGCAGGGCCCGGGCGAGCACCCGGCGGCTGGGCGCGACGAACAGGTCGACCTGGCCGGCGTCCACGTCCGCCCAGAGGCCGAAGTGGTCGGCGCGCAGCCCGTAGAAGAGCAGCTGCCGGGTCACGACGTAGCCCTGGTCGGCGGCCCAGCGCGCGCACATGTCGTGCTGGCTCCGGGTGTCGACCGCGAAGGGGTCGCTGTCGAGTTCTTCGAGCGGGGCCAGACTCGCGATCGCGGCCACGCGCACCTCATTCATGCCGCCCGACCCTACTCCGGTCGGGCGCCCGGGAGGAGTGGGAAGCAGGCCTTCGCGTCTTGGCCCGAGGAGGTGTCCGGTGGATCTCCGCGGGGAAGGAGCGGCGTGCGTGCCGGGCGTCGCGACGCCGCGGATGTCCACCGGACACCCCTAAGCTCGGGAGCGCGAGCAGGACGGAAGGGGTGCCGGGTGCCGGTGGGGATCACTTGGTGGGGGCATGCCACCTGTACGGTCGAGGACTCCGGGGTGCGGCTGCTGACCGACCCGCTGTTCGCCCGCCGGCTGGCCCATCTGCGGCGCCGCGCCGGGCCCGTCCCGCCGCCCGCGGCCGCGGTGGCCGACGCCGTGCTGGTCTCCCATCTGCACGCCGACCACCTGCACCTGCCCTCGCTGGCCCGGCTCGCACCGGGCACCCGGCTGCTGGTGCCGCGCGGCGCGCGGCGCGCGGTGCCCGCGCTGCGGCGGCTGCGCGCGCTGCACATCACTGAGGTCGCGCCGGGCGACACGGTGGCGGTCGGCGGGCTGCGGGTACGGGTGGTGAGCGCTCGGCACGACGGCCGGCGGCTGCCGTTCGGCCCGCACCGGTCCCCCGCGCTCGGGTACGTGATCGAGGGCGAAGCGCGTACGTACTTCGCCGGTGACACCGGGCTGTTCGACGCGATGGCGCGGGAGGTGGGACCGGTGGACGTGGCGCTGCTGCCGGTCGGCGGCTGGGGCCCGTACCTGGGCGCGGGCCATCTCGACGCCCGGGCGGCGGCCCTGGCGCTGGCGGCGCTGGCGCCGGGCGCGGCCGTGCCGGTGCACTACGGGACGTACTGGCCGATCGGCATGGACGGGGTGCGGCCGCACGAGTTCCACGCGCCGGGCGAGGAGTTCGTACGCCAGGCGGGACTGCTCGCGCCGAAGGTGACGGTGCACCGGCTGGGGCACGGGGAGGGCGTGGTGGCCGGCTGATGCTGCGGGAGCTGGTGGAGCAGGTCTCGGGCCAGGTGCCGCCGGAGTCGACCCAGCAGGCCGTGGGGTATCCGGCGCTGTTCGTGCTGGTGGCGCTGGGCGCGCTGGTGCCGGTCATCCCGACGGGCCCGCTGGTGAGTTCCGCGGCGGTGGTGGCGCTGCACCACCGGACGCAGCCGTTCGGGCTGCTGCTGGTGTTCGTGGTCGCGGCGGCGGGCGCGTTCGCGGGTGACATGGCGCTGTACTGGCTCGGGCAGCGCGGGGTGCGTTCGCGCAACGGCTCCCGGTGGCTGGCGGCGCTGCGGGGGCGGGTGTCGCCGGACCGGCTGGAGGCGGCGCAGACCCGGCTGCGCGCGCACGGGGTGCAGGTGCTGGTGCTGTCCCGGCTGGTCCCGGCGGGCCGGATCCCGGTCATGCTGGCCTGCCTGCTGTCCCGGATGCCGATGCGGGAGTTCGCCCGCGGCGACGCCCCGGCCTGCCTGGCGTGGGCGGCCACGTACCAGCTGATCGGCATCCTGGGAGGTTCGCTCTTCGACGAGCCGTGGAAGGGCGTCGCGCTGGCGGTCGGCCTGGCCCTGCTGATCGGGGCGGGCCCGGCGGGCTGGCGCCGGCTGCGGGGCTGAGCGGGCGGGGGCGGGGGCGGCCGTGGGGGCACGGGCGGCGGCGCGGTGTTCCGCTTCCGCACCCCGCCCTCCCCCGCCGGCTCCCGCCCTCCGGCTGCCTTCGCCTCCCACCCTCCTGCCGCCCTTCGCCCCCTCCCCCGACCGCTCCGGCCCGCCGGCTCCGCTCAGTCGGGCGTCAGGGCCCTGGAGCCGCCGATGGGGAGGTCCCAGAGGGCTTCGCGGGCGAGTCCGGCGCGGGACCAGGCGGCGCGTACCCGGTGCAGGGGTTCGAGGACCGGCTCGGCGGAGAGCACGAACGTGCCCCAGTGCATGGGCGCCATCCGCCGGGCGCCGAGGTCCAGGCACGCCTGGACGGCCTCCTCGGGGTCGGCGTGCACCTCGCGCAGCCACCAGCGCGGTGCGTAGGCGCCGATCGGGAGCAGCGCCAGGTCGATGCCCGGGTGACGGCGGCCGATCTCCGCGAACCAGTGCCCGTAGCCGGTGTCGCCCGCGAAGTGCACCCGTCGGCCGGCCGGGTCGGTGAGCACCCAGCCGCCCCACAGGGTCCGGCAGGTGTCGAGCAGGGAGCGCTTGGACCAGTGGTGCGCGGGGACGAAGTCGAAGCGGACGCCGCCCAGTTCCACCGCCTCCCACCAGTCCAGTTCGGTGACGCGGGTGAAGCCGCGCCGCCGGCACCAGCGGGCCAGCCCCGCCGGGACGAGCAGCGGAGTGTCCCGGGGCAGCCGCCGCAGGGTGGGCGCGTCGAGGTGGTCGTAGTGGTTGTGGCTGATGACCACGGCGTCGACGGGCGGCAGGTCCTCCCAGGGGACGCCGACCGGGGTCATCCGGGCCGGCGTGCCGAGGATCCGCCGGGACCACACCGGGTCCGTGAGCACGGTGAGCCCGCCGATCCGGATCACCCAGCTGGCGTGGCCGGCCCAGGTGACCGAGACGGCGCCGGCTCCGGCCGGCGGCAGCGGCGCCGGCGCGTACGGCAGGTCCGGGATGCCGAGGAGACCTTCGGGGGCGGGCCGGAAGGCGCCTTCGCGGGCGAGCCGGGCGAAGGCCCGTACGCCGGGCAGCGGCGAGGTCAGGCGGTCGGCGAACGACCGGGGCCAGGTGCGGAGTTCCCCGAGGGGGCGCACTCCTGGGGCGGCGGCGACGGTCGGTTCCGTGCGCGGCCCGCGGGCCGTGCGCACGGTCTGCTCCGTCTGTTCCGTCATCGGGACGACTCCATTCACGGGCGGTCCGCCTGCCGGCGGGGGTTCAGGACAGGTCGTCGAACACCGATCCGAAGTCGGCCAGGGACCGGGCGACGTGGGGCAGGGCCAGCGGGTCCGGCGCGGCGAGCGCGGCCAGCCGCTCCTGCGGGGACTCCCCCAGCAGCGGCGCGGTCTCCAGCCGTACGCGCAGGGCACCGAGGTCGTCCGCGAACCGCTGCCCGCCGGGCGCGGGCCGGCCGAGCCGGGCGCCGAGGTAGTCCTCCAGTTCCAGCGCGTCGCCGACCCGGTGCCGGGCGAGGCCGGCGCGCAGCGGGCCGAGGTCGGCGTACAGGTGGCGGCCGGCGAGGGGCGGCAGGGCGAGGGCGCCGGCCCGCAGCAGCGCCCGGTGCGCGGCGGCCGCGAGCTGCCCGTGCAGCCGTGCGGTGGCCCTGCCCCGTACGGCGACGGGGTCCGGCTCGCCGAGTGCGTACGCGGCGGCTCCGGCCACCGGTCCCGCGAGCACCGCGCCCGTCGCGGTCAGGACGTCGAGGGCCCGGGCGCGCAGCTCCTCGCCGCGGGCGGTGCCGGGGAACCGGGCGACGGCGGCCGGCCAGCCGGCGGGCAGCAGCGCGCCCCTGAGGTCGGCGAGCACGGTGACCGCCTCGGGGCACATCTCGGCGGGGCTGACCAGCACCGTGTCCTGCGGCCGGTGCAGGGTGTCCCGCCAGGTCTCGTCGGCGATCACGGCCATGCCCTCGAACACCGCGGCCTCGCAGGCCTCCCGCAGGACTTCCGGCGGGGCGACCGTGGCGGTCGGGTCGTCGGCCACGCTGAGCAGCAGGACGCGGGGGTCGCCGCCTTCGGCGCGGACCCGGCGTACGGTCTCCAGCAGCGCGTAAGGGTCGGGTACGCCACCGCACTCGGCGGGGGTCGGCGCGTGGTGGGCGCGGCGGCCCAGCAGCCGCAGCTGCGGGGTCCACCAGGCGGGGCAGGGGCGCGGCAGGAGCACGTCGCCGCCGTGCGCGGCGAGCAGCGCGAACAGCAGGGCGGGCGCGCCGGGGGCCGCGACCACCTGCCCGGGCGGCGCGTAGAGGCCGCGGCGCGCCCAGAATCCGCTCGCGGCCTCGCGTACGGCGAGTCCGCCGCCGGGGGGTTCGGGTGCGGTGCGGCCGGCCGCGCCGGCGAGGACGGCGACCAGTTCGGGCAGGGGCGGGAGCCCCGGCTCGGGGGTGGGCGGGGTGTACCGGACGGGGCCGTGGCCTTCCGGTGCCGTCCGCTGCATCTGCCCCACCGCCCGTTCCGCAGCCCGTTCCGCGTGACTCCTCTGCCCCTTTATACGACAAATGCCGCATTCTGCCCCCTTGGCGGGGATGCGGTGGAGCCGCGCCGCTCAGCCCTTGCGCCCGAGGAGGGCCAGCAGCCGGGTCTGCGCGTCGGCGCCCGGGGGCACCTCCAGCGGCTCGGCGTACATGCCGCTGGCGGCGAGGCCGTCCGCGTACGGCATGACCTCCTTGATCGAGAACTCGACCAGGTCGGGCGGCAGCCGGTCGTCCGCGCCGATGCCGCGCGCGAGGTCCCAGGCGTGCACCACGACGTCGGCGATCAGCTCGGTGCAGTACGCCATCGCGCGGGTCGGTCCGTACGAGAGCTGGACGGTGCGCTCCAGCGCACCGGGGGCGGCGAAGGCGGCGGCCGCACCGGCCGCGCCCCGGTCCCAGGCGCCGGCCGGGTCGTCGCCGAGCAGGTCGCCGGCCAATTCGTCGCCGACGTCGGCGACCGTGCGGCCCTCCGTGACCAGCGGCGGAACCCAGAACTGTTCGCCGGTGACGTGGTTGACCAGGTCCCGGACGGTCCAGTCGGTACACGGCGTCGGACGGTCCCACTGGTCGTCCGCCACGGCGTGCACCAGGCCGCCGAAGAGGGCGAGCGCCTCGGAGTGCTGCGCGAGCACCGGGTCTGCTGCCACGGGTACCACCGTCCTCTTCCCCTGCCGCCTGCGGCGCGACCGCCCGCGGGGCTGCCTTCGCGGCTGCCCCACGGGGCCCGTCGCAGGGCCCGACGACCCCTGCGTCCCACTGTCCTCGCACCCGGACTTCCCCGCCACCCGTCACCCCAACCCCCTTGCCCCACAAGACGGGTGTCCACATCTCAATACGCCTATCTCATATCCCGACATGATCCTCTACGGTGGTGGAGACCGCTTCGGACCGTCGTTCGAGGGCAGCTCGAGCCATTCGGGACGTTCGAGCCGGTCGTATCGCCACTGCCGACGAGAGGGAGTTGCCGCCATGAGCGCCGCCGCGCACCGGGAGACCGCCGTCTACACCCACGGGCACCACGAGTCGGTGCTCCGCTCGCACCGCTGGCGCACGGCCGCGAACTCGGCCGCGTACCTGCTCGGCGAGCTGCGCCCGGGCATGGCCCTGCTGGACATCGGCTGCGGGCCGGGCACCATCACCGCGGACCTGGCGGAGCTGGTCGCGCCGGGCCCGGTCACCGCCGTCGACCACGCCGAGGGGGTCCTCGGGCAGGCCCGCGCGCACGCGGCGGAACGCGGACTGGACACGGTCGAGTTCCGCGTGGCGGACGTGCACGCGCTGGACTTCCCCGACGACTCCTTCGACGTCGTCCACGCGCACCAGGTGCTCCAGCACGTGGGCGATCCGGTACGGGCGCTGCGCGAGATGCGCCGGGTGTGCCGGCCCGGCGGCATCGTCGCGGCACGGGACGCCGATTACGCGGCGATGACCTGGTACCCGGCGTCGCCGGGACTGGAGCGGTGGCAGCGGCTGTACGACGCGGTGGCCCGGGCCAATGGCGGCGAACCGGACGCGGGGCGGCGGCTGCGGGCGTGGGCCCGCGAGGCGGGCTTCACCGACATCGCCTCCTCGGCGACGTCCTGGTGCTTCGCGAGCGCCGAGGAGCGGGCGTGGTGGAGCGGGCTGTGGGCCGACCGCACGACGGACTCCGCGTACGGCGAGCTCGCCGTGTCCGGCGGCCACGCGACGCGGGCCGGACTGGACGGGATCGCTGCCGCGTGGCGCGCGTGGGGGGCGGACCCCGACGCGTGGTTCGCCGTCCTGAACGGCGAAATCCTCTGCCGCGCGTGATCCGGCCGGGCCGGTACCGGCGGCGCCACCGCCAGCCCCGCCGAGGCCCGAGCCGCCCCTCAGCCCAGGCGGGCCCCTGCCAGCCGCGCCGACGCCGCGGGGCGCAACCCCCAGCCTCACCGACGCCGCGGGGCGCAACCCCCAGCCTTGCCAGCGCCGCGGGGCGCAACCTCCGAGCCTCACCGACGCCTTCGGGCGCAACCTCCAGCCTCGCCGGCGCCTTCGGGCGCAACCTCCAGCCTCGCCGGCGTTTGAGGCGCGGGGTTTGGGGCGGAGCCCCAAGACAACCCGGCTGACGCCGGGCACCGGGCTCCGCCCGGACCCGCGCCTCAAACGCCGGCGAGGCTGGAGGTTGGGCACCGGCCGGGCTGGAGGTTGCCCGCAGGGCGGCGGCGAGGCTGGAGGTTGGGCGCCGGTGAGGCTCCGGGGGCTGAGGTGGGGCCCGGGCCGCGGGGCGGTGGGGGTCAGGGGCGGATGCGGAAGTCGTAGGGGAGGGGGAGGGGGGCATTGGTGGCCGAGGCCCAGACTTCGCCGAGGGACTCGTCGCCCTCACGGAGATCCGCCACTTCGAACCCCTCGTCGAACACCCGCCGCGCCGCCGCCACATGCCCCTCGGCAACGAGCAACCGCGCCGCGAGCAACCGGAACCGCCCCCGCTCCCGCAGGGCCGGCCGCAGCCGTTCCCACACGGCCCGCGCGGCCGCCGGCCGCCGCGCCGCGAGCAGCGCGGCCAGCGCCTCGCGCCCGAGCGCCGCCTCCGCCGCAGTCCACTCCTGACCGCCGCGACTCTCCTCGCACAGGTCGTCGAACGCCTCCGCGAACCGGTCGGCCGCCCGGTCCGTGTGCCCGGCCAGCTCGTCGGCCACCGCCAGACACCGCAGCAGCGGCCACCGGGACGGCGCGAGGGCCAGCCCGCGCTCCCAGCTGCGGACCGCCTGGGCGAGGTCGCCGGCGTGCCACTGCGCGACCCCGAGGTGGTACTCGGTGAGCGGGTCGGCCGGCGCCGTCTCCAGCATGTCCCGCCAGTGCGGGGCGACCAGGCTCGGCCCGGGCGGAGCCACCCGGCGCGGCACCGGCAGCGCGCCGGTGCGCCACAGCGCGAGCCAGGGTTCCTGCGGGGACTCCAGGGAGCCCTCCTCGAAGGGCGTGCCGGGCAGCTTGTGGCCGGCCCGCAGCACTTCGAGCGCGCCCCAGCCCGACCCGGCCGCCAGCCGTTCGCGCGGCTCGGTGTCGGCGTGCGGCAGCCAGGCCGCGTACGCCTCCTCCAGCCGGGCCGCCGGCAGCACTCCGGCCAGCCGCGCGGCGGCCTCCGTACGGGCCGCCGCCCAGTCCTCGCCGTGGACCAGGGCCGGGTCCGCGGCCAGCGGCCCGTACGCCTCCAGCCAGCTGAGCTCCGACCCGGCGTCCAGCCGTACGTGCTCCAGCTGGGTGCGGGCGAGGCCCGCCTGGATCTCCGCGTAACCGGGGGTGCCGGGCTCGGTGAGCCACTCCTGCCAGCGGCGCCCGCCGCGGCCCGCGCCCCAGACGAAGAGCTTGCGGCCGCGGAGCACCCCGGTCGAGGTCTGCACCAGCCCGCGGCCGTGCTCGTCGAGCGAGGCGATCCAGGGCCGGGCGCCGTCGGCGAGATCATAGAAGTAGTCGGCCGGGAACGTGCCGCGCAGCGGGTAGGTGCGGTCGGCGCCGTCCCACTCCGGGACCGGAATCCGCCGCAGGGTGCACTCGTGGCCGGGGGCGCCTCCCACGCCCGAAGGGCTGTGGCGGAGCCAGGCCCGGTCGGCGGGGGCGAGGACGCGGGTGCCGGGGGCTTCGGGGACGGCGGTGTTCGACCACCAGTACACGGGGGCGGGCCGTTCGTGCGGATTGCGGATCCGGACCCCGACGTACAGGAAGCGGGAGTCCGCCGGCAGCCACAGGTCCACCTGGAACGGCAGGTCGCGCAGCCGCTCCCACTCCCACAGCCGTACCATCGCCCCGCCGTCGGGGGCCGGTAACACCGCGGCGTGCAGCGGGGCGCAGGCCAGGGCGGTGTGGCCGGTGGCGCCGATGTTCCACTCGATGCCGCCGGAGAACCAGGCGCCGTTCAGGGCGAACGCGGCGGGCTGTAACACCGGGTTGCGGTAGAGCAGTTCACGCTCCACCGGGACGGTCCCGCCGCTCACGCCGACCCCGCCGGCTGCCGCGTCGGCCGCCCGGACCCCGCCGGGCCCGTGGTGGCCGCCGGATCCCTGGGCCCCGAGGGCCCCGACGGCCGCCGTGTCCTTGTGGACGAGGGAGACCACCCGGCCGCCGAGGCCGGGCAGTACGGTCGCCCGCAGCATGCCGTTCTCGATCACGATCGCGTCGAACTCCCGCTCGGAGCGCTGCCGTTCGTAGCCGTCGAGGATCCGTACGGGCAGCAGGCTGCGGAGCGGCTCGTAGCCGATCTGGCGCGCCATGTCCCGGGGCAGACCGGCCCGGTCCCGCGCGTCGAGCACGTGCACGCCGTCGGGGGCGCGCAGGGCGGGCAGTGGGTTCTCGGGGCCCAACGGGGCCGCGGGCAGGGTGAGTACGGTCATACGGACGGTCGTGGCGGTCATGGCCAAGGAGACCTCCCCTTCTCGCCGGGGCGGTTCGTGCCCCAGAGGGAATGGAACACGCCACCGCGGCCGGGCAACAGGGGGTCCGCGGATCACGCCGGGTCAGGATTGCGCAAAGCCCGCCACGATCGCCCCGGCGAAGAGTCGGCCGGCCTCCCCCGACGGGTCGAGGTCCGGGTCGTAGATGGTGGCGTTGAGCCCGACACAGCGCGGCGAAGCGATCAACGTCCGCAGCAGTACGGCCAGTTCATCGGGCATCAGACCCCCCGGGTCGGGGGCGTCGACGGCCGGCATCACCGTCGGGTCGAGCACGTCCGCGTCGAGGTGCACCCAGAATCCGCGGACCTCCGAAGCCCGGAAGGCGGCGAGGGCCTCCCGCGCCACCACGGCGGCGCCGCGGGCCCGGATCGCGCCGACCGTCGCGGCCGTGATGCCGAGTCCGGCGAGTTCGGCGAGGTCCGGGTCGCCGTCCCGGATCCCGAAGAGGCAGATGTCCTCGTCGCGCAGGTAGGGCCGGCGGCCTTCGAGGTCGGTGAGCAGGTCCTGGCCGCGGCCGGTGGCGAGGGCGAGTTCCTCGCCGGCGGCGGCCCCGACCGGCCCGTTCCGGTCGGTGTTCCCGGGGTGCCGGAAGTCGGCCGACCCGTCGAGCACGGCCAGCCCGTACCGGCCCAGGCGGCGCATGGCCAGGTCGGCGCCGAGCTGGATCGAGCAGTCACCGCCGAGCACGACGGGGAACTCCCCCGCCTCCAGGTGCTTTTCGATGCGGTCGGCGAGGGTGACGGTGTACGCGGCGATCTGCTCGGCGTGGAACACGCCGTCTCCCTCCCGCCAGTCGCCGCGGTCGTAGCGCGGCGGGACGACGGCGCCGCCGTCGCGGGCGCCGAGGCGGGTCAGCAGGCCGTGTTCGCGCAGCGCCATGGCGAGTTTGTGGCAGCCGGGGACGGTGCCGGGGGTCGGGGGCCGCAGGCCCAGATTCGACGGGGCGTCGACAAGTACCAGAGTCCGCATCCCCCCATCCTCCAACGCCCCCCACCCGCCCACCAGACCGCCCTGGGGCGCAACCTCCAGCCGCGCCGGCGTTGGAGGCGCAGCCTCGGGCGGAGCCCATCCCAGCTTCGCCGGTGCCCTGGGGCGCAACCCCAGCCTCGCCGGCGCCCTGGGGTGCAATTCCCGGCCTCGCCGGCGTTTGAGGCGCGGGGTTTGGGGCGGAGCCCCAGCGGACAACCCGGCTGACGCCGGGCACCGGGCTCCGCCCGGACCCGCGCCTCAAACGCCGGCGAGGCTGAAGGGCGCGCAGGGTTGGCCGGGCTCCGCCCGGGCCCGCGCGTCAGGCGCCCACGTACGTGGCCAGGTGCTCGCCGGTCAGGGTGGAGCGCGCCGCGACGAGATCCGCCGGCGTGCCCTCGAAGACGACGCTGCCGCCGTCGTGACCGGCCCCCGGCCCGAGGTCGATGATCCAGTCCGCGTGAGCCATCACCGCCTGGTGGTGCTCGATGACGATGACCGACTTGCCGGAGTCGACCAACCGGTCGAGCAGCCCGAGGAGTTGCTCCACATCGGCCAGGTGGAGGCCGGTGGTCGGCTCGTCGAGGACGTACACCCCGCCCTTGTCCCCCATGTGCGTGGCCAGCTTGAGCCGCTGCCGCTCGCCTCCGGACAGCGTGGTGAGCGGCTGCCCGAGCGTGAGGTAGCCGAGCCCGACGTCGGCGAGCCGGACCAGGATCCGGTGCGCGGCCGGCGTGTGTGCCTCGCCGGCGCCGAAGAACTCCTCGGCCTCGGTGACCGACATCGCGAGCACCTCGCTGATGTCGCGCCCGCCGAGCAGGTATTCCAGCACCGACGCCTCGAACCGCTTGCCGTCGCACTCCTCGCAGGTGGTGGCGACGCCGGCCATCATCGCCAGGTCGGTGTAGATGACGCCGGCTCCGTTGCAATTCGGGCAGGCACCCTCGGAGTTGGCGCTGAACAGGGCCGGCTTGACGCCGTTGGCCTTGGCGAACGCCTTGCGGATCGGGTCGAGCAGGCCCGTGTACGTCGCGGGGTTGCTCCGCCGGGAGCCGCGGATCGCACTCTGGTCGACGGACACCACCCCTTCCCCGTCGGCTCCGTGACGTCCCGTCAGTGAACCGTGGATCAGGGAGCTCTTGCCGGATCCCGCGACGCCGGTGACGACGGTGAGGACCCCGAGCGGGATGTCGACGTCGACGTCGCGCAGGTTGTTGGCGTTCGCGCCGCGGATCTCCAGCGCCCCGGTGGGCTCGCGCACCGTCTCCTTGACGGCGGCCCGGTCGTCGAAGTGGCGGCCGGTGACGGTGCCGCCGGACCGCAGCCCGTCGACGGTGCCCTCGAAGCAGATGGTGCCGCCCCCCGAGCCGGCGCCGGGGCCGATGTCGACGATGTGGTCGGCGATCACGATCGTCTCCGGCTTGTGCTCCACGACCAGCACCGTGTTGCCCTTGTCGCGCAGCCGCAGCAGCAGGTCGTTCATGCGCTGGATGTCGTGCGGGTGCAGGCCGATGGTGGGCTCGTCGAAGACGTACGTGACGTCGGTGAGCGCGGAGCCGAGGTGCCGGATCATCTTGACGCGCTGCGCCTCGCCGCCCGACAGGGTGCCCGCGGGCCGTTCCAGCGAGAGGTAGCCGAGGCCGATCTCCACGAAGGAGTCGAGGGTCCGCTGGAGCGCGGCGAGCAGCGGTGCGACGGAAGGTTCCTTCAGGCCGCGGACCCAGTCGGCGAGGTCGCTGATCTGCATGGCGCAGGCGTCGGCGATGCTGATCCGCTTGATCTTGGAGGAGCGGGCCCCCGCCGTGAGCCGGGTGCCGTCGCACTCGGGGCAGCTGGTGAAGGTGACCGCCCGCTCCACGAAGGCCCGGATGTGCGGCTGCATCGCTTCCTTGTCCTTGGACAGGAACGATTTCTGGATCTTGGGGATCAGTCCTTCATAGGTGAGGTTGACCCCGTTGACCTTGACCTTGGTCGGCTCGCGGTAGAGGAAGTCCTGCATCTCCTTCTTGGTGTACCGGCGGATGGGCTTGTTCGGGTCGAGGAAGCCCGACTCGGCGTAGATCCCGACGGTCCACACGTTGTCCGACTTCCAGCCGGGGATGGTGAACGCGCCCTCGGCGATCGACTTGGAGTCGTCGTAGAGCTGGGTGAGGTCGATGTCGGAGACGTTGCCGCGGCCCTCGCAGCGCGTGCACATGCCGCCGGTGCGGTTGAAGGTCGCCTTCACCGTCTTGGTCTTGGCGTCACCGCGGTCGACGGTGATCCCGCCGCTCGCCCGGACCGAGGCGACGTTGAACGAGAAGGCACCGGGCGGGCCGAAGTACGGCTTGCCGAGCCGGCTGAAGAGGATCCGCAGCATGGCGTTGGCGTCGGTGGCGGTGCCGACGGTGGAGCGCGGGTCGCCGCCCATCCGCTGCTGGTCGACCGTGATCACGGTCGTCAGTCCGTCGAGCACGTCGACCTCGGGCCGGGCGAGTGTCGGCATGAAGCCCTGCACGAAGCTGCTGTACGTCTCGTTGATCATCCGCTGGGACTCGGCGGCGATCGTGTCGAACACGAGCGAGCTCTTGCCGGAGCCGGAGACGCCCGTGAACACCGTCAGCCGGCGCTTGGGGATCTCGATGCTGACGTCCTTGAGATTGTTCACGCGCGCTCCGTGCACGCGGATCATGTCGTGGCTGTCGGCAACGTGCGGCGCGGACGGGTTCGCATCCGTACGCGGGGCCTTGCTCATCGTCTCTCCATCGGTTCGCGGGGCGGCGGCCGCTCGGTCGTCGTGAGCGGCTCAGCGGATCTCGTTGATGCGGATGTGGTTGCCCGCCGGGTCGCGGAAGGCGCAGTCGCGGACTCCGTACGGCTGCTCGATCGGCTCCTGGATGACGTCGGCGCCGCTGGCCTGGAGCTTCTCGAAGGTGCCGTCGAGGTCGGGGGTGGCCAGGATGAGGCGGGCGTAGGTGCCCTTGGCCATCATCTCGGTGATCGTGCGGCGCTCGTCCTCGGTGAGGCCCGGGTCCATGGCCGGGGGTTCCAGGACGATGTTCGTGCCGGGCTGGTCGAGGGGCCCGACCGTGATCCAGCGGTTGCCGCCGTACTCGACGTCCTTGCGGACCTCGAACCCGAGGGTGTCGCGGTAGAAGCCCAGGGCGGCCTCCGCGTCGTCGTGGGGGAGGAACGTGGTGTGAATCGTGATGTCCATGACGATCACGCTAGCTCCGGCCCGGCGGCCGCGCTTCTCGATTCCTGATCGGTCGCGTCACCTGCTTGGACACGCAGGACGGCATCTCCGCCGCGGTGCCGGCCTCCTGCCGCCGGTAGGCGCTGGGCGACATGCCGACCAGCTCGGTGAAACGGCTGCTGAAGGTGCCCAGCGAGGCGCAGCCGACCGCGAAGCAGACCTCGGTGACGCTCAGGTCGCCGCGCCGCAGCAGCGCCATGGCGCGCTCGATGCGCCGCGTCATCAGATAGGCGTACGGGGGCTCCCCGTAGGCGAGCTTGAACTCCCGGCTGAGGTGCCCGGCCGACATGTGCACCCCGCGGGCCAGCGCCTCGACGTCCAGCGGCTGCGCGTACTCCCGGTCGATCCGGTCGCGGACGCGCCGCAGCTGCGCGAGGTCGCGCAGGCGCTGGGCGGCGTCGGGTCTGCTGGTCATCATCGAAATCGTGCCACACCGGCCGGCCGGACGGCCGGGGAAGAGCCGGTTTCGCCGACCCGGAAAGGCCCGCCGGTGCTGCCCGTCCCCGCGCTACCTGCGGCGCCCGAAGAAGTAGCCGCAGAGGGCTCCGACCACGGCCATCGCGAGCAGCGCGAGCCACAGCGGCATGGTCACTTCCGGGATCAGCAGCCTGATCTTCGTCTCGCGGGTGTTCTCGAAGATGAACACGAGGGAGAGGGCGGCCACGACCAGCATCGTGATCCGGCCGGGGGTCAGGACTCCCCCGCCCCGCCCCCGGTCCTGCCCGCGGCCCGTGGTGGACGACTTGGTGCTCATGCCCCCAGCATCGCCCGGATGGCGTGCGCGGTCATTTCCTGAGCTCCAGCCGCGGTACGTCGGGCCGCTCGAAGCCGAAGGTCTGCGCGTACAGCGACAGCTCCGCCTCCAGGGCGCGCACCATCGTCTGCGCCCGCCGGAAGCCGTGTCCCTCGCCCTCGAAGGCGAGGTAGGCGTGCGGGATGCCGCGGCCGGCGAACCGGGCCAGGAAGCGTTCCGCCTGGGCCGGCGGGCAGACCGGGTCGTCCAGGCCCTGGAGCAGCACGAACGGCGCGATGATCCGGTCGGCGCGGGTCAGCGGCGAGCGCTGTGCGCGCCTGGCCGCGAGGTCGGGCAGGTAGCGGGACTCCAGGTCGTGGGTCTCCTGCGCGATGCCCGTGACGTCCAGCACCGGGTAGATGATCGTTCCGCAGGCGTACGTGCGGGTCCCCGCGAGCGAGGCGGCGGTGGTCCAGCCGCCCGCGCTGCCGCCGCGGACGGCGAGCCGGGCGGGGTCGGCGGTGCCCTCGGCGGCGAGCGCCCGGGCGACGGCCGCGCAGTCCTCGACGTCGACGATGCCCCACTGCTCGCGCAGCCGCTCCCGGTAGGCCCGCCCGTATCCGGTGGATCCGCCGTAGTTGACCTGGGCGACGCCGATGCCGCGCGAGGTGAAGTACGCGATGTGCAGGTCCAGGATGGGCGCCACGTGTTCGGTGGGGCCGCCGTGCACCCAGACCACGTACGGCGGGAGCTCGTCGGCGGGGACGCCGAGGGCGGGGTGGTGCGGCGGGTAGACGTGGGCGTGGATCTCCCGGTTGTCGGGGCCGGTGAAGGTGCGGCTCTGCGGCTCCGGGTAGTAGGCCGGGTCGACGGGGTCGGCGCCGCGGACCCCCAGGGCCCGGGCGTGGCCGGTCGCGGTGTCCAGCTCGACCACTTCGTAGGCGCTGCGCGGGCTGGCGGCGACGCCCGCCACCCGGGTGCCGCGTACGGCGAGGGTGGGCTGCCAGTGGGTCCAGGGGCCGGCCGCGTCGACGAGGTCGCCGGACTCCGGGTCGAGGATCCCGAGCACGGAGGCGCCCCGGCCGTGCAGGACCGCGACCAGGCCCGTCCCGACACCCCCGGCCGCGGGACGGCCCGCGCCGCCCTCCCCGCCCGCGCCGTCCGCCAGCGGCGCGAACCAGGTGAGCCCGGGCTTCCACAGCGGCCCCCCGAACTCCTCCTCGCGCGGGCACAGGTTGACCGCCTCCCCGGTGTCCGGGTCCACCCGGTACGGGTTCCACCAGCCGCTGCGGTCGCTGACGGCCAGGAGGCCGCCGTCCGCCGCCCAGTCGGCCTGCGCGACCGATTCGCCGGGCCCGCCCAGCACCGTGCGCTCGCCGGTCAGCGTGCCCTCGGCAGTGACGTCGGCGACCTTCAGCTCGGTGCCGTCCCAGGGCATCCGCGGGTGGTCCCACACCAGCCGGGCGGACCGCCGCCCGTCCGGGGACAGCCGCGGCCCGGTGGTGAACCGGTGCCGCGCGTCGGTCAGCTCCCGTACGGCCGTACGGTCCCCGGCCGCCGAGCCGTCCAGCGGGACGGCGGCCGCCACCCGGCGCACGTCGGTGGGGCGGGGGCCGGTGAACTCCTCCAGGACGCACCACACTTCGCCGCGTTCCGGGCAGAGCACAGGCTCGGCCCAGCGCAGCCCCCCGCCGACCGCCGAGAGCGGGGTCAGCGGGCGCGGCGCGGGCGCGCCCGGGGCGTCCGGCTCGTAGGCGTACAGCCGCTGGTCGTCGAAGTGGACGAAGAGTACGAGGGGCCCGCCGGCGGGGCGTTCGGCGCCCGCCCAGGGCCGGCCGCCGTACTCGACGACCCGGCTGCGGACGTTCCAGGGCGGCGGAAGCACCGTTTCGGCACGGCCGTCGGCCCGACTGCGGACCAGGGCGCGGCGGCCGCCCTCGGCGGGCCGGGGCTCGGTCCACCACAGCTCCTCGCCGACCGCCCCGAGGTATTCGGGGCGGCCGTCCAGCCCGGCCGCCAGCTCGGCGTCGATCGGCGACGGCCAGCTGCCGTAGGGGGCGGTGGGCACCATGTCCTGCTCCTCTCCGCTACAGCGTGCGCAGGGCGTGGTCGAGGACTCTGACCCCGAAGTGCAGGGCGTCGACCGGGACCCGCTCGTCCACGCCGTGGAAGAGCGACCAGTAGTCGAAGCCCGGCGGCAGCTTGAGCGGGGAGAAGCCGTAGCCGGTGATGCCGAGCCGGGAGAACTGCTTGGCGTCGGTGCCGCCGGCCATGCAGAACGGGACCACGTGCCCGGCGGGGTCGAACCGCTCGACGGACTCGCGCAGCACGGCGTACGTCCGGGAGTCGACGGGCGCCTCCAGGGCCACCTCGCGGTGGTGGAACTCCCAGTCGACGTGCGGGCCGGTGAGTTCGTCGAGGGTGGCGCGGAACTCCTCCTCGCCGCCGGGCAGCACCCGCCCGTCGACGTGGGCGGTGGCCCGGCCGGGGATGACGTTGACCTTGTATCCGGCGTCGAGCATGGTCGGGGTGGCGCTGTTGCGTACGGTCGCCTCGACGAGGGCGGCGGCCGGGCCGAGCTTGGTGAGGAAGGCGTCGAGGTCGAAGCTGCGGGCCTGCGGGTCGACGTCCAGCCCGTACACGGAGCCGAGCGCGGTGATCGCGGCCCGTACGGTGGGCGTGAGCCGGACCGGCCACGGGTGGTCGGCGATCCGGGACACCGCGTGCGCGAGCCGGCTGACGGCGTTGGCCGGGTTGGGCTTGGAGCCGTGGCCGGTGGTGCCGTGCGCGGTGAGCTTCAGCCAGGCGGTGCCGCGCTCCCCGGCGGCGACCGGGTAGAGCGCCAGGCCCGGGTAGGGGTGGACGGTGAAGGCGCCCGACTCGCTCAGGCCCTCGGTGCAGCCCTCGAAGAGGCCGGGGTGCCGGTCGGCGAGGAAGCCGGCGCCGTCGACGGCGCTGTCCTCCTCGTCGGCGGTGAAGGCGATCACGATGTCCCGCCGGGGGCGTACGCCGGCCCGGGCCCAGGCCCGCACGACGGACAGGACCATCGCGTCCATGTTCTTCATGTCGACCGCGCCGCGGCCCCACACCACCCCGTCGCGGACCTCGCCGGAGAACGGGGGCACGCTCCAGTCGGCGGCCTCGGCGGGCACCACGTCGAGGTGGCCGTGCACGAGGAGGGCGTCGGCGGACGGGTCGGTGCCCGCGATCCGGGCGACGACGTTGGTGCGGCCCGGGGTGCGTTCGAGGAGTACGGGCTCCAGACCCGCGCCGGCGAGGCGCTCGGCCACGTACTCGGCGGCGGGCCGCTCGCGGCAGTCGCCGCCGCCCCGGTTGGAGGTGTCGATGCGGATCAGGCCGGAGGTGAACTCGACGGCCTCGTCGAGGGCCGTCGCGTCCACGACGGCCGCTTCACCGACGGCCGCTTCACCGGGGGGCCGGCCTGCCTGCTCTGGAGAGTGCATGTCAGCCATACTGCTCCTCGACGGCCGCGGACACGATCGTCGTGACCGCCTTGAACGTGCGGATCCCCTCGTACATCGTCCCGCTGGTGTAGGCGACCCGGCGCTCGCCGGTGCGCTCGACGCCGGGGACGACGGTCGCGGCGGCCGACAGGTGCTCGGCGTCGAACTCGAGCACGACGCTGAACGGGCCGCCGTGCACGGGTTCGTGGCGCACCGCGAGGGCTGCGGCCTCCCGGGCGGCGGCCTCGATCTCGGCGGCGGTCCGGGCGGGCGGGCGGCAGACGGCCGCGTACCGCGAGACGTGGTCCTTGACCGCGACGGTCCGGGCGTGCGGCGCGTAACCGCGGGCGTCCTGGCAGGTCAGGTCGTCGCCGGTGACGAGGACGACGGGGACGCCGTACTCGGCGACGACATGGGCGTTGAGCAGTCCCTCACTGGCGCGGGCGCCGTTGAGCCAGACGCCGGTGATCGAGTTCGCGAGGTAGGTGTGGGCGAGCACGCCCTCGGTGCCGGCGCCGGTGTGGTAGCCGACGAAGGCGATGCCGTCGACGTCTCCGTGCTGGACGCCCTCGACCATGGAGAGGGACTTGTGGCGGCCGGTGAGCATCTCGACGCGCTCGTCGAGGCGTTCCAGCAGCAGGTTGCGCATGGTCCAGTGGGCCTCGTTGACCAGGACCTCGTCGGCGCCGCCGGCGAAGAAGCCGACGGCGGCGGCGTTCACGTCGGAGGTGAACATGGCCCGGCAGCGCTCCCACTGCGGGGTCCCCGGCAGCACGTCGGCCGGCCAGGTCACCCCCGTGGCGCCCTCCATGTCGGCGGAGATGAGGATCTTCATCGGCCCCCCGTGGGTACGCGTACGACCCGCCCCGGCGGACGGGTCCGACTCCCCCACACTAGGCGGCCGTGGCCCCGCCGGGCCGGATCAGCGCGGCGGGGCCGGCCGGTGTGACGCGCAGGGGGCCCGCCGGCGGGCCCGGCCCGATGGCGGGCGGGGGCGCGGCGGGCCCCCGGGGGCCGCACAATCCACTCGATCCGGTGACCGGCCGCCGGCGAAGGCGACCGGCGGCGGCCGGGCGGCCTACTTCTCGACCTCGGCGGCCAGGTTGGCCAGCAGGGCGTCGTAGATCCGGCCGAGGCCCTTGGGGGCGAAGGTCTTCTCGAAGAAGCCGCCGATGCCTCCGGCGCCGTTCCACACGGTGGTGACCACGGCGCGGGAGCGGCCCTCGCCGGCCGGGGTGACCGTCCAGGTGGTCACCATCGAGGAGTTGCGGTCCTTCTCGACGAGCTGGCCGTCGGTGGGCTCGGTGACCTCCAGCAGGCAGTCGCGGATGCGCTTGCTGGTCGCCTGAAGCTTCCAGTGCACGAGCGTGCCCTCGCCGTCGCCGCCCTCGCGGACCTCGTACTCGCTGAAGTGCTCCGGAAGCACCTTGGAGCGGGTGCCGGTGTAGTCCGCGAGCGCGTCGAACACGGTCTCCGCGTCGGCCGCGATGATCCGCTCCGTGGTGGCCTCGACCTGCGCCATACCTGTTCCTCCAGCACTTGTGAACGCTCGACTTCGGGGGTCGGCGGCAAGCCAACCACCTCCGGCTGTGCGGCCCAAATCCGGGGGTCCCGGGCCGATCCGTCCGATCTGCCGACAACCGGGGTACGACCCCGTCCGGATGGGTACCTTGGTCGCCTGTCGGGCGATCCGGGGAGGCCGTTGTGGGGTCGGCGGAGCGGGACGAGCGGCTGGGCGTCGTGTTCGTACACGGGTTCACCTCGTCACCGAAGATGTGGAAACCGTTCACCGAACTGATGGCCGGGGACCCGGACCTGGGCTTCGTACGGCCGTTGCCCTTCGGGTACGCCACCAAGCTGGTGCAGCTGGGTCCGCTGAAGCGGATCCCCAGCTTCGACACCGTCGCCGACAGCCTCAAGGAGTACCTCGACACCGAGGCCGAGGGGTACCGGCGGCTGGCACTGGTCGGCCACAGCCAGGGCGGCCTCGTCATCCAGCGCTGCCTGACCCGGCTGCTCGGCGAGGGCCGCGGCCGGGACCTGGAACGGATCCGGCGGGTGGTGCTCTTCGCCTGCCCCAACACCGGCTCCGAAGTGGTGCTCGGGCTGCGCCGCGGGCTGCTGCGCGGCAACCCGCAGGAGGCCCAGCTGCGGCCCCTGAACGAGCAGATCGCCGACGTCCACCGCTCGGTGCTGCGGGATGTCGTGAACGCCCGCGAGATCACCGAGCGCAGCTGCCCGATCCCCTTCTCCGTGTACGCGGGCGAGGCCGACAACATCGTGCCGCCGGCCTCGGCGCGCAGCGCGTTCCCGGATGCGGCCGCGCTGCCCGGCGGGCACTCCGGCATCGTCAGGCCGGACTCCCACGAGCACCGTTCGTACCGGACGTTGCGCCGGCTGCTGCTGCGGGCCTCCGCGGACAGCGACCCGCCGGAGCCCGGTGCCGCGTTTCGCGCTCCCGCCGTCGAGCCGCTGCCGCCGCTGCCCGCGGCCGTGCCGTCGGCCGGATCCCTTTCGCTGCAAGCGCCGTCGCTGCCGTTGCCGCTGCCGGCGGCCGCGGCCGGGCCCGTACTGCCGCTGCCGGCCGCCTCCTGGCAGGGCGAAGGGGCCGGCGGGCTGCGGGGCGGGGTGCGGGGCGAGCGCCTCGGGGATCCGTACGCCGGTGCGCGCCCGCTCGCGGTGCGCGCCGCCGTCTCCCCGGGCCTGGCCGGACTCCCGCCCGCCCCCGAGGCCTTCACGGCCCGCGAGACCGAACTCGCCCAACTCCTCGCCTTCCTACGACCCCCCAACCCACACCCCGGACCCACCAACCCCGCACACCCCCCAGCCCCTCCAGCCCCGCCGGCGCTTGAGGCGCAGCTCCGGGCGGAGCCCGCCAACCCCGCGCACCCCCCAGCCCCTCCGGCGCTTGAGGAGCGGGTCCGGGCGGAGCCCGGTGCCCGGCGGAGCCGGGTTGCTCGGGGCACGGCTCCAGCGGGGGCGGGGCCGGGAATGCCCGGAGGACCGGCTCGAGGGCCGGCGCGGGGCGTTCTGCCCGTGACGGTGGTCTCCGGTATGGGCGGCGTGGGCAAGAGCGCCCTGGTGCTGCGCGCAGCGCAGGAGGCCGAGGGCCGGGGCTGGTTCCCCGGCGGCACCGTCTTCCTCAACCTGCACGGGCACGGCCCGACCGCCCCGCTGGAGCCGGGCGCCGCCGCCGCCCGCCTGCTGCGCGCACTCGGCGCCCGCGACGACGACCTGCCTCCGACCGCGGACGAACTGCTCGCCCGCTGGCGCTCCCGGCTGGCCGAACTCGCCGCGCAGGACGCCCCGGTGCTGCTCGTCCTCGACAACGCGCTGGACGCCGGCCAGGTGGCCCCGCTGCTGGCCGCGACCCCGGCCCACCGCGTGCTGGTGACCTCGCGGCACACCCTGCCCACGCTCGACGCCCGCCCGCTGCACGTGCCGGTGCTGGAGTCGGCCGAGGGTGCGCTGCTGATCGACCGGGCCCTGCGGGTGGCGGTCCCGGAGGACGACCGGGCCGCCGAGGACCCGGACGCCGCCGGGCGGATCGCCGAGCTGTGCGGCGGCCTGCCGCTGGCCCTGCTGATCACCGCGGCGGTGCTCCGTTCGGAACCGGACCGGCCGCTGCGCGAACTGGCGGACGAGCTGGCGGACAACCGGCTGCGGCTGGACGCCCTCGACCTGGGCGGCACCGACGCCCAGGGCCGGGAGTTCGCGGTGCGGGCCGCCTTCGACCTCTCGTACCGCCACCTGCCGGCGGACCAGTCCGCCGTGTTCCGGCTGATGACGGCGAACCCGGGGCCGGACGTCTCCACGGCGGCCATGGCCGCTCTGACCGGCCGCCCGGCCCCGCAGGTCCGGCGCGCGCTGGCCGCCCTGGCGCGCGCCCACCTGGTCGCGCGGACCCGCTCCCAGGCCGGCGACGAGCGCTGGTCCCTGCACGACCTGGTGCGCCTGTACGCCCTGGAGCTGGGCGAGGCGGCCGCGGCGGCGGACGCCCGGGACGCCGCGCTGGACCGGCTGCTGGACCACTACGTACGACGGGCGCGGGCGGTCCGCGGCCGGATCCAGAACGTGCGGACCGTGCCCGCCGCCGATCGCTTCGCCGCCGTACCCGAGGCGCTCGCCTGGCTGGAGGCCGAGGCGGCGAACCTGGTGGCCGCCGGTTTCCTGGCCCTCGGATCGGCAAGGGACCCGGCCGCGTTCGAGATCCTCCGCAACGTGACCGAGTACCTGCTGTGGTGGAGCTCCGGCGAGGAACTGGTGGAACTCACCCGGACCGCCCACGAGCACGCCGTGGGCGGCGGGCACGCGGGGCCGGCCCTGGAGATGCTCCTCGCGCACGCCGGCGCGCTGGTGACCACCGAGCTGCCCGAGGACGCGGTCGCGGTGCTGCTGCCCGCTCTGACGGCGGCGGAGGCGGCCCGGGACCACGAGGCCGAGGCGATGGTCCGGACGGGGCTGTGCACCGCGTACCGGGGCGCGAAGGAGTACGAGGAGGCCGTCCGGCACGGGCGCCGCGCCGTCGAGCTGATCGACGGCTCCCGGCACCCGCGGAACCGGGCCCTCGCCCTGAACAGCCTGGGCAACTCGCTGCGCCGGGCGGGCCACGTCGAGGAGTCGGTGGCGGTGCACCGGCAGACGGCGGCCATCGCGCGCCGTCTCGGCGACCGCCACTTCGAGGCCTTCGCCCTCAACAACCTCGGGAACGCGCTGACCGACCTCGGCGACCACGACGCGGGGATGGCGGCGCTGCGCTCCGCCGTGACGGCCTTCCGCTCCGCCGGGGACCGGCACGGGGAGTTCACGGTCCTGGTGAACCTCGCGCACAGCCTGCGGGACTGCGGCCGCCGCGCCGAGTCCGCGGCGCTCTGGCTGGAGATCTCCGGCCTGATGGCCCCCGCCGGCGAGTTCGCCGTCCAGTTGCACGCCCTCGCCGAGGCCGCGCGCATCATGATCGCGGACGGGAACGCGGCGGGCGCGCTGGAGCCGTGCCGGGCCGCGGTCGAGGTGATGCGCGCCTCGGGCCGGCGGGAGGGCGAGGGCCTGGTCCTGCGGGACATCGCGAGCCTGCTGGGCACCGGGAAGCAGTTCGCCGAGGGGTGCGTTCCGTGCGCCGGCGCCATCACGCTTCTGCTCGGCGAGGACCGCAGGCTGGCCGAGTCCATCCTGGCCTCGCTGCTCGCGGGCACCGAGTCGCAGGAGGGCCCGGCGGACCCGCAGGCGCGAGAGCTGCTGGCGGCCGCGGAGGTGTTCCGGGCCGCCGGCCTGTCCGGCCACGAGGGCCGGGTGCGCAACTCGGCCGGACTGCGGCTGCAGGCTGCGGGGCGGCCGCAGGAGTCGGTGGCGGTGCTGCAGCGGGCCGTCGTCCTGCTGGCCGCCGCCGGGGAACGCACCATGCGCGGCCACGCGCTCAACAACCTCGGCATCGCGCTGCGCGAGCTGGGCCGCCACGAGGAGTCGGAGCGGGCCATCCGGGAGGACCTGGCCATCTGCCGCGAGGACCGCGACGGCCACGGCGAGGCCGTCTCCCTGACGAACCTCGCCGAGACCCTGGCCGTCCGCGGTGACCGGGCGGGCGCCGCGGAGTGCCTGCGGACCGCGGCGAAGGCCTTCGGCGCGGCGGGGGCACAGGCGGAGGCCGAGGAGGCGCGGCGGCGCGCGGACACGTACGACCGGGACGGCAAGGAGTAACCGAAGCATCATCAAATCGGGCCAATGAACCGCAGAAGTGCGCCGTTCCGGTGTTTCTTTCCGGGACGATTCCCCCCAGAACCAGCGGCTGGGAGGCCCGATGAAGAAGCGCGCAGCAGTTCTGTTGTCGATCGCGACGGTGGTGGCGGGGACGCTCGCGTCCCCATCCGCCGGTGCGGCCGGCACGGCCGGACCCGGGAAAGCGGCTCCGCTCGCCTGGCAGAAGTGCGCGACGGCCCGGTTCCCCACCCTCCAGTGCGGCACGCTGCGGGTGCCGCTGGACCACGCGGAGCCCGGCGGCCGGCAGATCACCCTGGCGCTGACCCGGGTCCCCCACACGGCGGCCCGCTCGCAGGGCCCGCTGTTGGTCAATCCGGGCGGCCCCGGCGGCAGCGGCCGCAGCCTGGCCGGCTTCGTGGCCTCGACCCTGCCCGCCAAGGTGGCGGCGCAGTACGACGTGATCGGCTTCGACCCGCGCGGGGTGGGCAAGAGCGAGCCGGCGCTCAACTGCGGGAAGGGCCACTTCACGCCGGTCCGGCCGGACTCGGTGGCGCACACCTGGGAGGAGGAGCAGGCCAACCTCGACCGGGCGCGCGGCTTCGCGGAGAGCTGCGCCACCCTGCACGGGGACGTGCTGCCGCACGTGGGGACGGTCAGCGCGGTCCGCGACCTCGACCTGATCCGGCAGGCCCTCGGCGCCCCGCAGGTCAGCTACTTCGGCTACTCGTACGGGACCTACCTGGGCGCGGTGTACGCGAAGCTGTTCCCGCAGCGGGTGAAGCGGCTGGTGCTGGACTCGGTGGTCGACCCGGGCGGGGTCTGGTACGAGGACAACCTGACGCAGGACCTGGCCTTCGACGCCCGCCACAAGGCGTTCATGGCGTGGGTCGCGAAGTACGACGACACCTACCGGCTGGGCGGCGACCCGGAGGAGGTCGAGCGGGCCTGGTACCGCATGCGGGAGTCGCTGCGGGACCGGCCCGCGGGCGAGAAGGTGGGCCCGGCCGAGCTGGAGGACACGTACCTGCCGGGCGGCTACTACAACGGCTACTGGCCGCAGCTGGCCGAGGCGTTCGCCGCGTACGTGGGGAAGGAGGACACCAAGCCGCTGGTGGCCGCGTACGAGCGGTTCGGCGCGGTGGACCCGGCGGCGGGCAACAGCTACAGCGTGTACAGCGCCGTGCAGTGCCGTGACGCGGGGTGGCCGCGGGACTGGAACACCTGGCGCCGGGACATGTGGACCACCCACGCCAAGGCGCCGTTCATGACGTGGAACAACGCCTGGTACAACGCGCCGTGCGCGTTCTGGAAGACCGAACCGCTGCAGGCGCCGGACGTGACGAACACTCAGGCGCCGCCCGCCCTGCTGTTCCAGGCGACGGAGGACGCGGCGACCCCGTACGAGGGCGCGCGGGCGATGCAGGAGAAGCTGGCGGGGTCGGCGCTCGTGGTCGAGGAGGGCGGCGGCAACCACGGCATCTCGCTGAGCGGCAACAAGTGCCTGGACCGCCACCTGACGGACTATCTGACGTCGGGCACCCTGCCGGCCGGCGGCACGGCGGCCTGCCCGGCCCAGCCGGAACCCAAGCCGGTCCCGGCCGCCCGCGTGGCCGCGCCGTCCGCGGGCGGCGCGGCCCTGCACGGCCTGCTGGGCTTCCGCTCGTAGCCGCCGCCCGTTCCCCTCCCCGTCCCGCTCCCGTCACGGCAGTCCGCGCAGGGCCGCGGTGGCGGCCACCGCGAGGCGGGGGTGGGACTGGGCGGCGGTGAGGGCCTCGCGGGCGCGCGGGTCGGAGAGCGACCCGAGGCCCTCCACGCAGGCCAGCGCCACCCGCCAGTACGGCTGCTGCGGGGTCAGCAGCCGGTTCAGGGTCGCGATGAGGACCGGCGCCGACTCGGGGGCGCGGAGCTCGGCGAGCAGCCGTACGGGGTGCAGGGCGTAGGCGGTGCGCAGCGCGTTGGTCGCGAGGGCGGCGGCCGCCCGGGCCGTGCGCGGGTCGCCGAGCCGGGCCAGCGCGTGGGCGGCGGACTCGCACCGCGGCGGGTCGCGGTGGTTCAGGAAGAGGACGAGGGACTCGAAGGCGCGCCGGTCGCCGGCGCAGCCGAGCCGGAAGGCGGCGGTCTCCCGCGCCCACAGGGGCTCCCCCGGGGCGGTCAGCGCGTCCGCCAGTTCGCCGGGTCCGGCCGGCCCGAGCAGGTGGTCGCAGTGCGCGGCCGCCGCCGGCCCCTCGCGTGCCGCCTCGGCCCGTACCCGCCCCGCCAGCACCGCCAGTTGCTCGTCCACCCGGTCAGGGTAGGGCCGCCCGGCGGTGGCGCGGCGCAGATCACACAGATCGTTCTTCCTGCGCACTGGCGATCTGGTTACCACCGGGTTAATCTCCCCTCAACGAGTCCTTGAGGCCACCTCGTGTGGCCCGGGACCGAGTGACTCGAAGCGGCCTGGTGACGCAGCCGCCCGAGTGTTGATCGGTTCGGCATTTCCTTCGGCGCGGCTCCGGGACAGAGCCCGCCGCTCACGCCAGACGCACCCGGCTGCGGATTTCCGTACGACGCCGTACACCGTGCGCGCTGCCGCGTTCTGTTCCCTCACCTCCTGTGCGATCCGCGCCCTGCGCCCGTACCCGTGCGACCGCGCTCGCGTGCGTTCCGTTCCGTGCGCCCCGTACCTCCCGTGCACGTCCGCGTACCGCACATCCGTGCACCCGTGCGTCGGTGCGCCCCAGCCGTCACCCTCATCTCTTCCACTGGAGTCCCGCGATGGACCGTCAGTCCACTCCGCCCAGTCCGCTCGCCACCATCGCCGTCGTCGGCCTCGGCACGATGGGCACCGGCATCGCCGAGGTGCTCGCCACGGCCGGCCGCGAGGTCATCGGCATCGACATCAGCGAGGCCGCCGCCGGCCGGGCCGTCACCGCGCTGGAGGCCGCGACCGCCCGTTCCGTGACCCGGGAGCGCCTCACCGAGCAGGAGCGCCAGGACGTCCTGTCCCGCTTCCGCGCCTTCACCGACCTGCAGGCCGCCGCGCACGCGGACCTCGTCATCGAGGTGGTGCCGGAGGACTACGCGCTCAAGCAGCAGGTCTTCGCCGCACTCGACGCGATCGTGCGCCCCGACACCATCCTGGCGACGGGCACCAACGCGCTGTCCGTGACCCGGCTCGCCGCCGAGTCGCAGCACCCGGAGCGGGTCGTCGGCCTGCACTTCTTCAACCCCGTGCCGGCCATGAAGCTGGTCGAGGTGGTCTCCTCGGTGCTCACCGCGCCGCCGGTCGTCGAGGCCGTCACGGGGCTGGCCCGCGAGCTCGGCAAGGAGCCCGTCGCCGCCGGCGACCGGCCCGGTTTCGTCGCCGACGGCCTGCTCTTCGGCTACCTCAACCAGGCCGCCGCGATGTTCGAGTCGAAGTACGCCTCCCGCGAGGACATCGACGCGGCGATGCGGCTGGGCTGCGGCCTGCCGATGGGCCCGCTCGCGCTGCTCGACCTGATCGGCGTGGACACCGCCCGTACGGTCCTGGAGGCCATGTACGCGGCCTCCGGCGACCGGCTGCACGCCCCGGCGCCGGTCCTCGGACACCTCGCCGAGGCGGGACTGACCGGCCGCAAGGCCGGGCGCGGCTTCTACACGTACGAGGCTCCGGGCAGCCCGGTCGTGGTGCGGGACGCCCAGACCCCGTCGGCGGACGCGGACGGCGCCGCGGCCCGCCCCGTCACCTCGGTGGGCGTGGCCGGCTCCGGCACCATGGCGAGCGGTATCGCGCAGGTCTTCGCCCAGGCCGGGTTCGAGGTCGTGCTGGCGGCCCGCAGCCAGGAGAAGGCGGACGCGGCGAAGGCCGCGATCGGCAAGTCCCTGGCCCGTGCGGTGGACCGGGGCCGGCTGACCGGGCAGGCCCGCGACGAGACGCTGGCCCGGATCAGCCCGGCCGGTTCGCTGGAGGCCTTCGCCGGGGTGGACCTGGCCGTGGAGGCGGTCGCCGAGGACCTCGCGGTCAAGCAGGAGCTGTTCGCGGCCCTCGACAAGATCTGCAAGCCGGGTGCGGTGCTCGCCACGACCACCTCCTCGCTGCCCGTGATCGCCTGCGCCCGCGCCACCTCGCGCCCGCAGGACGTGATCGGCATGCACTTCTTCAACCCGGCGCCGGCGATGAAGCTGGTCGAGGTGGTCCGTACCGTCCTGACCGGCGACAACGTGCACGCCACCGTCCGCGCGGTCTGCGCGAAGGTCCGCAAGCACGCGGTGGACTGCGGGGACCGGGCCGGCTTCATCGTGAACGCGCTGCTGTTCCCGTACCTCAACAACGCGATCAAGATGGTCGAGGAGCACTACGCGAGCCTCGACGAGATCGACGCCGCGATGAAGCTCGGCGCCGGGTACCCGATGGGCCCGTTCGAGCTCCTGGACGTGGTCGGCCTCGATGTCTCCCTCGCCATCGAGAAGGTGCTCCACAAGGAGTTCCGCGACCCGGGCCTGGCGCCCTCCCCGCTGCTGGAGCACCTGGTGGCGGCGGGCTGCCTGGGCCGGAAGACCGGCCGCGGATTCCGTGAGTACGCCCGGCGCTGAGCCCGGCGCCCACGAGCTGGATGCGTGGGGAGGGCTGCTCGGGTCCGCCGGACCCTCACGGCGGACATACCCTCCCGAGAAGCACTCTGTGCCCAGTGCGGGCCCTCCCCCGCATCCACCCCCGCAGGCGCGCTCCGCCGCTGCCATGCAGTACGTTCGCCTTATGTCCCAGTCCGCCAAGATCACCCGCGCCGCCGCGCCCGACGCCCCGGAGAGCGCCGCGGGAACCCGCGCCGCCGCCCAGCGGCTCAAGATGCGCCGCGAGCTCGCCGCTGCCGCGATGGAGCTGTTCGCGACCAAGGGGTACGAGGCGACGACGGTGGACGAGATCGCCGCGACCGCCGGAGTGGCCCGCCGGACCTTCTTCCGGCACTTCCGCTCCAAGGAAGAGGCGATCTTCCCGGACCACGACGACACCCTGACCCGCGCCGAGGCGGTGCTGGACGCGGCGCCCGCGCACGAGCACCCGCTCGACACGGTCTGCCGGGGCATCAAAGAGGTCATGAAGATGTACGCGGCCTCCCCGGCGGTGTCGGTGGAGCGCTACCGGCTCACCCGCGAGGTCCCGACCCTGCGGGAGCGGGAGATCGCCTCGGTGGCCCGCTACGAGCGGCTGTTCACCCGCTACCTGCTGGCCCACTTCGACGAGCAGGACCACCACGACGGCAACGACGACCCGCTGCTGGCCGAGGTGGCCGCGTCGGCGGTCGTGACGGCCCACAACCACGTGCTGCGGCGCTGGCTGCGGGCCGGCGGCCAGGGGGACGTGGAGGCGCAGCTCGACCACGCCTTCGGGATCGTCCGCAAGACCTTCGGCAGCGGCATCGGGGCGGGCCGCACGGCGGGTGCGGCCCCGGCCGCGGCCCCGGCTCCGGCCGCGGTACGCACCGAGGGTGAGGTGCTGGTGGCGGTGGCGCGTACGGACGCCCCGCTCGACGAGGTCATGCGCACCATCGAAGAGGCACTGCGCCAGGCCTGACGGCGGGCGCCCGGGCCCTACCCGAAGTAACACGACGCGACACGGATCACAGTGGCCGCTCCCGATGTGGGGGCGGCCACTTCCGTTTGTCCAGCTTGCCCCTACTCGCGGGTAACTCTGATCGATCATCGCTCATCTGCGCAGGTCAGCGGGCAAATGAGAGAAAGTTTTGGCACGCAGTGCCTTGCCGAGTGACACGGGGTGCCATACGTTGAAGGCGTCCGGAAGTCCCCGCGATCCCCGCTCACCACGCACGGGAACGCGCCCCGGACGGCCTGCGTCACCAGGCTCAGCGCGCTCACCACGGCGCCCGCACCACCGCTCCACCGCACGCCGAACCGACGGCACACACCTCCACCGGACCACCCTCAGCGTTTCCCTCGACGCACCCTTGCTGCCGGAGGCACCACCGTGAAGGACATCCTCGAAGCCATCCAGTCGCAGGCCGCTACGGCCGACGACTTCGCGGCCCTGACGCTCCCCGAGTCCTACCGCGCGATCACCGTGCACAAGGACGAGGTGGACATGTTCGACGGGCTCACCACCCGCGAGAAGGACCCCCGCAAGTCGCTCCACCTGGACCAGGTCCCGCTGCCCGAACTGGGCCCGGGCGAGGCTCTGGTGGCCGTGATGGCCTCCTCGGTCAACTACAACTCCGTGTGGACCTCGATCTTCGAGCCCGTGTCCACCTTCAGCTTCCTCGAGCGCTACGGGCGCCTGTCGGAGCTCACCAAGCGCCACGACCTGCCGTACCACGTCATCGGCTCCGACCTCGCGGGCGTGGTCCTGCGCACCGGCCCCGGCGTCAACGCCTGGAAGCCGGGCGACGAGGTCGTCGCGCACTGCCTCTCCGTCGAGCTGGAGTCCTCGGACGGCCACAACGACACGATGCTCGACCCCGAGCAGCGCATCTGGGGCTTCGAGACCAACTTCGGCGGCCTGGCGGAGATCGCGCTCGTCAAGTCCAACCAGCTGATGCCCAAGCCCGACCACCTCAGCTGGGAGGAGGCCGCCTCCCCCGGCCTGGTCAACTCCACCGCCTACCGCCAGCTGGTCTCCCGCAACGGCGCCGGTATGAAGCAGGGCGACAACGTCCTGATCTGGGGCGCGAGCGGCGGCCTCGGCTCGTACGCGACCCAGTTCGCACTGGCCGGCGGCGCCAACCCGATCTGCGTGGTCTCCAGCCCCGAGAAGGCGGACATCTGCCGGGCCATGGGCGCGGAGGCGGTCATCGACCGCAACGCCGAGGGCTACAAGTTCTGGAAGGACGAGCACACCCAGGACCCCAAGGAGTGGAAGCGCTTCGGCAAGCGCATCCGCGAGCTGACCGGCGGCGAGGACATCGACATCGTCTTCGAGCACCCCGGCCGCGAGACCTTCGGCGCCTCCGTGTACGTCACCCGCAAGGGCGGCACCATCACCACCTGCGCCTCGACCTCGGGCTACATGCACGAGTACGACAACCGCTACCTGTGGATGTCCCTCAAGCGCATCATCGGCTCCCACTTCGCGAACTACCGCGAGGCCTGGGAGGCCAACCGCCTGATCGCCAAGGGCAAGATCCACCCCACCCTGTCGAAGGTCTACTCCCTGGAGGAGACCGGCCAGGCCGCCTACGACGTCCACCGCAACCTCCACCAGGGCAAGGTCGGCGTCCTCGCGCTGGCCCCCGAGGAGGGTCTGGGCGTGCGCGACCACGAGCTGCGCGCGAAGCACCTCGACGCGATCAACCGCTTCCGCAACATCTGATCCGCCGACCCGTCTGAGATCGTTCAAGGGCCAAAGGGACAGCCTGAGATGACAGAGCGCCAGAAAGACCGTCCGTGGCTCATGCGGACGTACGCCGGCCACTCCACGGCCGAGGCGTCCAACGAGCTGTACCGCCGCAACCTCGCCAAGGGCCAGACCGGTCTGTCGGTCGCGTTCGACCTGCCGACCCAGACCGGCTACGACCCCGACCACATCCTCGCCCGCGGCGAGGTCGGCCGGGTCGGGGTGCCCGTCTCCCATCTGGGCGACATGCGGCGGCTGTTCCAGGACATCCCCCTGGAACAGATGAACACCTCGATGACGATCAACGCCACCGCCATGTGGCTGCTGGCGCTCTACCAGGTGGCCGCCGAGGAACAGGGCGCGGACATCGCCCAGCTCCAGGGCACCACCCAGAACGACATCGTCAAGGAGTACCTCTCGCGCGGGACGCACGTCTTCCCGCCGGGACCCTCGCTCCGCCTGACGACGGACATGATCGCGTACACGGTCAACCACATCCCCAAGTGGAACCCGATCAACATCTGCTCGTACCACCTCCAGGAGGCCGGGGCCACCCCGGTCCAGGAGATCTCGTACGCGATGTCCACCGCGATCGCCGTCCTCGACTCGGTGCGCGACTCGGGCCAGGTCCCCGAGGAGCGCTTCGGCGAGGTCGTCGCCCGGATCTCCTTCTTCGTGAACGCGGGCGTCCGCTTCATCGAGGAGATGTGCAAGATGCGCGCCTTCGGCCGCATCTGGGACAAGGTCACCCGCGAGCGCTACGGCATCGAGAACGACAAGCAGCGCCGCTTCCGGTACGGCGTCCAGGTCAACTCCCTGGGGCTGACCGAGGCGCAGCCGGAGAACAACGTCCAGCGGATCGTGCTGGAGATGCTCGCGGTCACCCTCTCCAAGGACGCCCGCGCCCGCGCCGTCCAACTGCCCGCCTGGAACGAGGCGCTGGGCCTGCCCCGCCCCTGGGACCAGCAGTGGTCGCTGCGCATCCAGCAGGTCCTCGCCCACGAGAGCGACCTGCTGGAGTACGAGGACATCTTCGCCGGGTCCCACGTGATCGAGGCCAAGGTCGACTCCCTCGTGACCGAGTGCCTGGAAGAGATCGACCGGATCCAGGAGATGGGCGGCGCCATGGCGGCCGTCGAGTCCGGCTACCTGAAGTCGCAGCTGGTCTCCTCGCACGCCGAGCGGCGGGCCCGGATCGAGGCCGGCGACGACAAGATCGTCGGCGTCAACTGCTACCAGCAGACCGAGGAGAACCCGCTCACCTCGGACCTGGACGGCGCCATCATGACGGTGGACGCGGCGGTCGAGGCACTGACGGTCGAGCGCATCGGCCGCTGGCGCAGCGAGCGCCAGGAGTCCTCGGACCGGCAGGGGAACGGCGACCCGTTCGTCTTCCCCACCACCCAGCAGGCACTGGAGCGCCTCAAGGAGGCCGCGGCCGGCACCGAGAACCTGATGGAGGCCACGCTGGAGTGCGCCCGCGCCGGTGTCACCACCGGCGAATGGGCGGGCGCGCTGCGCGAGGTGTTCGGCGAGTTCCGCGCCCCGACCGGCGTCTCCTCGGCACCGGTGGCCGTCACCGCCGAGCCCGGCACGCCGATGCACGAGGTCCGCCTGAAGGTGGCTCGTACGGCGGACGAGCTCGGCTCGGGCCGGCTGCGCCTGCTGGTCGGCAAGCCGGGCCTGGACGGGCACTCCAACGGCGCCGAGCAGATCGCCGTGCGGGCCCGCGACGCCGGCTTCGAGGTGGTCTACCAGGGCATCAGGCTGACGCCGGAGGAGATCTCCTCCGCGGCGCTCGCCGAGGACGTGCACTGCGTGGGACTGTCCATCCTGTCCGGGTCGCACAGCGCGCTCGTCCCCGACGTCCTGGAGCGGCTACGGCTGGCGGGGGCGGGTGAGCTGCCCGTGATCGTCGGGGGCATCATTCCGAACGCCGACGCCATCGCGCTCAAGGCGGCGGGAGTCGCCGCCGTCTTCACGCCGAAGGACTTCGGCATCACGGAGATCATCGGACGTATCGTCGACGAGATCCGCAAAGCCAACAAGCTCGCCCCTCTCGAAATCGCTGCAAGCACGGAGGTCCACGCATGACCACGCCAGTCCACCCGGTGAACCGCCTTCGCCCGCGTCGCTCCTGCCTCGCGGTGCCGGGCTCGAACCCGCGGTTCCTGGAGAAGGCCCAGGGGCTGCCGGCCGACCAGGTCTTCCTCGACCTGGAGGACGCCTGCGCGCCGCTCGCCAAGGAAGGCGCCCGCCACACCATCGTGGACGCGCTGAACAACGGCGACTGGACGGGCAAGACCCGGGTCGTGCGCGTCAACGACTGGACCACCCACTGGACGTACCGCGACGTGATCACGGTCGTCGAGGGCGCCGGCCAGAACCTCGACTGCATCATGCTGCCGAAGGTCCAGGACGCCCAGCAGGTGGTGGCGCTCGACCTGCTCCTGACGCAGATCGAGAAGACCATGGGCTTCGAGGTCGGCAAGATCGGCATCGAGGCGCAGATCGAGAACGCCAAGGGCCTGGTCAACGTCGACGAGATCGCCGCCGCCTCGCCCCGGCTGGAGACCATCATCTTCGGCCCGGCCGACTTCATGGCCTCGATCAACATGAAGTCGCTGGTCGTGGGCATGCAGCCGCCCGGCTACGGCGCGGATGCCTACCACTACATCCTGATGCGGATCCTTATGGCGGCCCGCATGCACAACCTCCAGGCGATCGACGGCCCCTTCCTGCAGATCCGCGACGTGGACGCGTACCGCGAGGTCGCGGGCCGCGCGGCCGCGCTGGGCTTCGACGGCAAGTGGGTGCTGCACCCGGGCCAGGTCGACGCGGCCAACGAGGTCTTCTCGCCCTCCCAGGAGGACTACGACCACGCCGAGCTGATCCTCGACGCGTACGACTGGTGCACCTCGGAGGCCGGCGGCAAGAAGGGCTCCGCGATGCTCGGCGACGAGATGATCGACGAGGCGAGCCGCAAGATGGCGCTGGTGATCGCGGGCAAGGGCCGGGCGGCCGGCATGCAGCGGACCAGCAAGTTCGAGATCCCGGAGGCCTAGGACCCATGCAGTTCGGACGCACTTACGAAGAGTTCGAGGTCGGCGCGGTCTACAAGCACTGGCCCGGGAAGACGGTCACCGAGTACGACGACCACCTCTTCTGTCTGCTGACCATGAACCACCACCCGCTGCACATGGACAGCAACTACGCCGAGAACACCACGGATTTCGGCAAGAACGTTGTCGTCGGCAACTACATCTACTCGCTGTTGCTGGGCATGTCGGTTCCCGACGTCTCCGGGAAGGCCATCGCCAACCTGGAGATCGAGTCCCTGCGGCACGTGGCGCCCACCTTCCACGGCGACACCATCTACGGCGAGACCACGGTCCTCGACAAGACCCCGTCGAAGTCGAAGAACGACCGCGGCATCGTCTACGTGGAGACCAAGGGATACAAGCAGGACGGCACCCTCGTCTGCGTCTTCCGCCGCAAGGTGATGGTCCCGACCGAGACGTACATCAAGGAGCGCGGCGGCGAGCAGCCCGGCCGGCCCCAGCTGAAGGAACAGGGGAAGTAGCCATGGCCCGACTCGCCCAGACCGCCGGCCTGACCGACGTCCAGCGGGAGATCCTCAAGACCGTCCGCGAGTTCGTGGACAAGGAGATCATCCCGGTCGCGACCGAGCTGGAGCACCGCGACGAGTACCCGCAGCAGATCGTCGACGGGCTCAAGGAGCTCGGACTGTTCGGCCTGATGATCCCCGAGGAGTACGGCGGCCTCGGCGAGTCGCTCCTCACGTACGCCCTGTGCGTCGAGGAGATCGCCCGCGGCTGGATGTCCGTCTCGGGCATCATCAACACCCACTTCATCGTGGCGTACATGCTCAAGCAGCACGGCACCCAGGAGCAGAAGGACCACTTCCTGCCGCGGATGGCGCTGGGCGAGGTGCGCGGCGCGTTCTCGATGTCGGAGCCGGGCCTGGGCTCGGACGTGTCGGCCATCACGTCGAAGGCGGTGAAGGACGGCGACGAGTACGTCCTCAACGGCCAGAAGATGTGGCTGACGAACGGCGGATCCTCGACGCTGGTCGCCGTTCTGGTGCGCAGTGACGAAGGACACCCCGAGGGCACGGCGCCCCACAAGTCGATGACGACCTTCCTCGTCGAGAAGGAGCCCGGCTTCGGTGAGGTCCGTCCCGGCCTGACCATCCCGGGCAAGATCGACAAGATGGGCTACAAGGGCGTCGACACGACCGAGCTCATCATGGACGGACTGCGCATTCCGGCCAATCGGGTCCTCGGCGGCACCACCGGCCGAGGGTTTTACCAAATGATGGACGGCGTCGAAGTCGGCCGCGTGAACGTGGCGGCCCGTGGCTGCGGCGTCGCTCAGCGTGCGTTCGAACTCGGTGTCTCGTATGCCCAGCAACGTCACACTTTCGGCAAGGCCATCGCCGAGCACCAGGCGATTCAGTTCAAGCTGGCCGAGATGGCTACCAAGGTCGAGGCCGCTCATGCGATGATGGTCAACGCAGCACGCAAAAAGGACTCTGGGGAACGAAACGACCTCGAAGCAGGGATGGCGAAGTACCTCGCCTCCGAATACTGCAAGGAGGTGGTCGAGGACGCCTTCCGCATCCACGGCGGCTACGGTTTCTCGAAGGAGTACGAGATCGAGCGTCTCTACAGGGAGGCGCCGATGCTGCTCATCGGTGAAGGTACCGCCGAGATCCAGAAAATGATCATCGGTCGACGCTTGCTCGAGGAGTACAAACTTCAGGGCTGAAAGTCCCTTTTGTAGCGGAAAGTCCGCGTTGAGGGTCACACCCTGTCACCGGCTTCGGGCCACCGACTCGGCTTCTGGCTTGCCCAGTTGTTGCGCGCAACCGATAGCATTCCAGTAAAGCCGCCGTCCCGTCCCCCCGTTTACGGCGCGGCAATCACTCGCTACGAAGGTCATCCATGCCCCACAGCCAAACCTCTGCACACCGAGACAGCCTCTCCGGCGCACGCCTCGCACGCGGAGCATCGCCGTGGCTTCTGCCGACCGTCGCCACTGCGGCGCTCAGCCTCACCCGGGCCCGCAAGTCCGGACGCTGGGCCGCAGTGGCCGTGCCCACCACCGCGCTCGCGGCGGGCATGCTGTGGTTCTTCCGCGACCCCGAGCGCGAGATCGCCCAGGGCCGCGTCATCTCCCCGGCCGACGGTGTGGTGCAGAGCATCATGCCGTGGAAGGACGGACGCACCCGGGTCGCGATCTTCATGAGCCCGCTGAACGTCCACGTCAACCGCGCGCCCCTCGCGGGCACGGTGACGTCCGTGGAGCACATCCCCGGTGGGTTCGTCCCGGCGTTCAACAAGGAGAGCGAGAACAACGAGCGCGTTGTCTGGCACTTCGACACCGAGCTCGGAGACATCGAGATGGTGCAGATCGCGGGCGCAGTCGCCCGACGCATCGTCCCGTACGTGCCCGCGGGCACGAAGGTGGAACAGGGCGAACGGATTGGTCTGATCCGCTTCGGCTCGCGCGTGGACATCTACCTGCCGGAGGGTGTCGACGTCGCGGTCGAGGTCGGTCAGGCCACCACGGCGGGGGTGACTCGAATTGACCGTGACTGATCCCGAGACTCATTCACAGCCCCACCAGGCGGACTGGGTCCCGGCGGCCGAGGAAGAGACCGACGGCGAGGAGATGCCCCTCTCGCTGCGGCTGTCGATAGCCGACACCCTCACCCTCGGCAACGCGACCTGCGGATTCATGGCGGTGTACTTCACCACCACCGGAATCCTCATCCCGCACCTCACGGGCAGTGGCGAGTCCGGCATGGCGCGTCACAGCGCCGCCACCGCGGTGATACTGATGCTCCTCGCCGCGGTCTTCGACCTCTTCGACGGGCTCGTGGCGCGCAAGCTCCGCAGCTCGCCGATGGGTGCCGAGCTGGACAACCTGTCCGACCTCATCAGCTTCGGTCTGGCGCCCGCCTACTTCGTGCTCGTCTACGGCATGGTCGCCGATGACGCGCACCAGAAGATGTCGGCGCTCGCCGCGATCGTGGTGCTGCTCGCCGTCGTCCTCAGACTCGCAAGATTCAGCTGCGTGACGATGAAGGACGGCGTGTTCCAGGGCATGCCGAGCCCCTTCGGCGCGCTGACGGTCGTCTCGATCGTCCTGCTGGAGCTCCCCTTCGTCCCGACCCTGCTGGCGATCGTCGGCGTGGCCTGGCTGATGGTGAGCCGGGTCGAGTACCCCAAGCCGCGGGGTGTCCTCGCGGTGGCGATGCTCAGCTGGATCGTCGGGGCGATGGGCCTGCTGGCGGCCTGGGCGTTCGACGCGCCGGGCGGCCAGATGCTCCTGCAGACGGGCTGCGCCCTGCAGATCGCGATGGCGGCGACCATCCCGCTGTTCGCGACGACCCGCCGGGCGAACGCCTTCCGCAACAACCGGCGCGAGGCCCGGGCGACCGAGCTGCGCTAGCGGGACCCGCACGCACGAGAAGGGCCCCGGACACCACCAGGTGTCCGGGGCCCTTCCGCGTGCACGCCCTGCCCGGCGGGCCGGCGCGTACGCGGCTCCGCCCCGGACCCCGGTCCTCAACCGCCGGACGGGCTGAGTTCGGCCCGGCGCGGGGTCGTCCGGTCGGAGCCCCGGTTGCGGTCCGGGGTGTGACCTCGGGCGGGGCGGGACGGCGACGCGGGTCGGCGAAGCATGATGTCGGAAAATCGCCAGCCGGGGTGGCCGGCGTGGCCGATGCTTGAGGCATGCACACCGACACCGAGCGGTGCGTTCGCGCCGTGCAGTCGAAAGACGCCCGTTTCGACGGGTGGTTCTTCACCGCGGTCGTGACCACCCGGATCTACTGCCGGCCCAGCTGCCCGGCGGTCCCGCCCAAGGTCGAGAACATGACGTTCCTGCCCAGCGCGGCCGCCTGCCAGCAGGCCGGGTTCCGGGCGTGCAAGCGCTGCCGGCCGGACACCAGTCCCGGCTCTCCCGAGTGGAACGCGCGCGCCGACAGCGTCGCCCGGGCCATGCGGCTGATCCGGGACGGCGTGGTCGACCGGGAGGGCGTGCCCGGGCTCGCCACCCGGCTCGGCTACTCGGCCCGCCAGATCGAACGCCAGCTGAACGCCGAGCTGGGGGCCGGGCCGCTCGCCCTGGCCCGGGCCCAGCGGGCCCAGACCGCGCGGCTGCTGATCGAGACGTCCGGGCTGCCGATGGCGGAGGTCGCCTTCGCCGCCGGGTTCTCCTCGATCCGCACGTTCAACGACACCGTCCGCGAGGTGTTCGCGCTCTCCCCCAGCGAGCTGCGGACCCGGGCCGCGCGCGGGACGGCCGCCTCCCCGCAGACGCCCGGCGTGCTGTCCCTGCGGCTGCCGTACCGGGCGCCGCTGTACCCCGACAATCTGTTCGGGCACCTCGCCGCCACCGCGGTGCCCGGGGTCGAGGAGTGGCGCGACGGCGCCTACCGGCGCACGCTGCGGCTGCCGTACGGCACCGGGGTGGCCGCGCTGGCCCCGCGGGCCGGGTACATCGAGTGCCGGCTGGCCCTGACCGACTTGCGGGACCTGACCATCGCCATCAGCCGCTGCCGCTGGCTGCTCGACCTGGACGCCGACCCGGCGGCCGTGGACGAGCAGCTCGCCACGGACCCGCTGCTGGCCCCGCTGGTGGCCCGGGCCCCCGGCCGCCGAGTGCCCCGTACCGTCGACGCGGCGGAGTTCGCCGTGCGGGCGGTGCTCGGGCAGCAGGTGTCCACCGCCGCGGCCCGCACCCACGCGGCCCGGCTGGTGCATGCCCACGGCGAGCGGGTCGAGGACCCCGAAGGCGGCCTGACGCACCTGTTCCCGTCCACGCCGGCGCTGGCCTCGCTCGACCCGGCGGCCCTCGCGCTGCCGCGCAGCCGCCGCACCACGCTGACCACCCTGGTCGGGGCGCTCGCCGACGGCTCGCTGCCGCTCGGCATCGACAGCGACTGGGAGCGGGCCCGCGCGCAGCTCGCCGGGCTGCCGGGGTTCGGGCCGTGGACCGTCGAGGTGATCGCGATGCGCGCCCTCGGCGACCCGGACGCCTTCCTCCCCTCCGACCTGGGGATACGCCGGGCCGCGCAGGGGCTTGGGCTGCCGCACACCCCGGCCGCGCTGACCGCCCGGGCGGCCGCCTGGCGGCCCTGGCGCGCGTACGCCGTCCAGCACCTGTGGGCGACCGACGACCACCCCGTCAACCACCTGCCCTCGTGAACCCCTCGAACCGGAGAGAAGCACCGTCATGGAACGCCGGCACACCGTCATCGACAGCCCCTACGGCCCGCTCACGCTGGTCGCCACCGAGGGAGCCCTCAGCGGTCTCTACATGACCGGCCAGCGGCACCGGCCGGCCGAGGAGTCCTTCGGCCCGCGGGTCGCCGCCGAGGACGAGCCCTTCCCCGAAGCGGTGCGCCAGCTAACCGCCTACTTCGCGGGCGAGCTGACCGACTTCGACCTGCCTCTGCGGCTGGAGGGCACGGACTTCCAGCGCAGCGTCTGGGACCAGCTGGTGCAGATCCCGTACGGCGAGACCTGGTCATACGGGGAGCTGGCGGCGCGGCTGGGCAAGCCGAACGCCTCACGGGCGGTGGGCCTGGCCAACGGGAAGAACCCGGTCGGCATCATCGTGCCCTGCCACCGGGTGATCGGGGCCTCCGGCAGCATGACCGGCTACGGCGGCGGCCTCGACCGCAAGGAACGCCTGCTCGCCTTCGAGAGCGGCCGCACCCCGGCCCCGGCGGCCGCCGCCCTGTTCTGACGCGTGGTGGGCGCCGGGGCGGCCCCGAGGCCGCGGGCGGGCCGGGCTCACGGGTGCGGCGGGGTCTCCCCCGGCATCAGTCCCGGGGCGGGGGTCTCCGCGTCCGGCGCGCCCCCGGGCCGCTCCCCCGGCATCAGGCCGTCGCCCGCCCCTTCGGGGGTCTCGCCCGGCATCAGGCCGGGGTCGCCCGCCGGCCGCTCACCGGGCATCGGCGAGTAGCGCAGCGTCCGCGGCCCCGGCGGCGCGTCCGCTCCCGGTGCCTCCCGGTGGTCCCGCGGACGTGCGGTTTCCCGAGCGGTCCGCAGGCGCCGGACGAGTTCCTCCGGCGCGTCCGGCGGCACCGAGGACCAGGCCACCTTGCGGACGCCGGCGTCGGGGTCGGCGACCAGCTCGCCGAGCAGGCCCACCGCGGCGTCGGCCGGCAGGTTGGCCGCGGCGCCGGCGGCCGCCACCCGCAGGACCGGGTCGGCGCTGCGGGCCGCGCCGGCGACCACGGCGCCGCCCTGGTCGCCGTCGAGCAGGCTGGCGGCGTACACGGCCTTGGAGGCGAGCATCGGGTCGGCGCCCTCGGCGAGCTCCCGCAGGTGCGGCAGGCTTCCGGGGCCCAGCCGGGCCGCCGCCGCGTAGTCGGGCTCCTCGGGTTCGAGGACCTGGCGTACCTGTTCCATCGTCACGGTCACGGCGGCCTCCTAGACGTCCTGGCTGAACGGGCTGGCGAGCATGGTCTGCACTTCGCTCGCGACCAGGTCGGGCGGCGGGTTGGTGATGTTGGACGTGCCGTTCCCGGTCATCAGCCGGTCGTTGTCGTCGACGTGCCGCAGGCCCAGGACGTGGCCGACCTCGTGGCCGAGGGTCCAGCGGGTCGCGCCCTGGGCAACGACGGCCGAGGGCTGTCCGGCGGGGTGGGCCGCGCAGCCGTTCAAGGGCGGGTTGGTCGAGCGGACGAAGTAGACGACCACGTCGTCGGCGGCCGCGTTGGCGCGGTGCGCGAACAGCTGGTTCTGCTCGGCGGTGGTCTGGCCCAGCCGGCACTCGCCGACGTCGACGTCGTCGAGGGTGGGCAGGGTGAGGGTCTCGGTGGAGGCCAGGGTGACCGCGATGCCGGCGGCCGCGTACACGTCGCGCATCGTCTGCACGGCGGTCGCGACGGGGACGGTGGGCGCGGTCAGCACCTTGGCGTGCAGCCGGACCGTGGGGACCCGGTCCCACCAGCGGTGCCACATCGCGCTGTCGCTGCCCGCGGCGAAGACGTCGATCCGGTCGGAGTCCCAGGAGACGGCCGCGGGGGCGGAGGTGAGGAGCCCGCCGAGGCTCTCCCATCCCGACCAGCCGTTGTCGAACCACTTGTGCCACAGGGCGGAGTCCTTGCCCGCGGCGAACACGTCGAGGCGGCCGTGCCGCCAGCTGGCCGCGGCGGGGGCGGAGGTCAGGAATCCGCCGAGGCTCTCCCATCCCGACCAGCCGTTGTCGAACCACTTGTGCCACAGCGCCGAGTCCGAGCCGACCGCGAACACGTCGATGCGGCCGTTGCTCCACGACACGGCCGTGGGCGCGGAGGTGAGCACCCCGCCCAGGCTCTCCCATCCCGACCAGCCGTTGTCGAACCACTTGTGCCACAAGGCCGAGTCCGTGCCCCGGACGAAGACGTCGAGGCGGCCCGCCCGCCAGCTCGCGACGGCCGGCCCGGAGGTGAGCACTCCGCCGAGACTCTCCCAACCGGACCAGCCGTTGTCGAACCACTTGTGCCACAGGGCCGAATCGGTGCCCCGGACGAAGGTGTCGATGCGGCCCGCGCCCCAGGACACGGCGGCCGGTTCGGAGGTGAGGACTCCGCCCAGGCGCTCCCAGCCGGACCAGCCGTTGTCGAACCACTTGTGCCACAAGGCGGAATCGGTGCCGCGGACGAAGGTGTCGAGGCGGCCGCGCGACCACGACGACACCCCCGGTCCGCTGGTCAGAGTTCCGCCGAGACTTTCCCAACCGAGCCAGGTCATGGCGCTCCCTTCCGGGCGCAGTGTCCCCGCGCGGAAGCGGCCCGAAACAGGCACAAACCAGGACGAGCGGCGTCAGGAGACCGGGAGGCCGTTTTCCAGTTCGACGGCGCCGGAGCCGGTTTCCAGGACCTGGTGGGCCGATGCGATCCGCAGGGCGAGGTGGCCGGGGAGGTAGTCGGCGAGGTCCGCGGGCGCGACCGTGCGCCAGGAGAGGAGTTCGTCCTCCTGGAGCTCGATCGACGCCAGCTGGGCCTCGTCGAGGACCCCGCCGTCGTAGACGTACGCGACGACGGGCGGGCGGGGGCGGTCCATGCCGAGGACCCAGTCGACGGCGAGCAGTCGGCCGAGCGGCAGGTCCAGGCCGATCTCCTCCAGCGTCTCGCGGCGGGCGGCCTGCCGGGGCGACTCGCCCTGGTCGGACTCGATGGTTCCGCCGGGCAGGGCCCAGCCCTCGCGGTAGTTGGGCTCGACGATCAGCACCCGCCCGCCGGCGTCGCGGAAGAGTGCGGCGGCCCCGGCCAGCACCCGGGGCAGGCTCGCGATGTACGTGGCGTAGTCAGTCGTGGTCACCCGGCCACCTTAGGGGGTGTCCGGTGGGTCTCCGCGGGGAAGGAGCGGCGTCCGGTGCGTGCTCTCGGCGTGCCGGACGGAAGCCCGCGTGCCGGGCGTACTCGGGCTTCCGTCCGGTGCGGCGAGAGTGCGTGCCGGGCGTCGCGACGCCGCCAGGATCCATCAGACACCCCCTGGAGTGTCCGGTACCGCCGCCATCCGTTCCGTACGGGCGGCCAGCTCGCGGATCGAGGCGCCGTCGAAGCCGGCGACGGCGCTGCGCACCAGGTCGGCGAGCGGATCGGTCCACTGCCGCGGGATGCGGGCGGCGCCGTTGAGCACGCCCGCGACGGATCCGGCGGTGGCGCCGTTGGAGTCGGTGTCGAGGCCGCCGCGCACGGTGAGGGCGATCGTGCGGGTGAAGTCGCCGTCCCCGTAGAGGAGTCCGGCGGTGAGGACGCCGGCGTTGGGCACGGCGTGGATCCAGCCGAGTCCGGCGGTGGCGGCCTCCACCTCGGCCAGGGTGGTCTCCCAGTCGAGTCCGGCGGCGTGCAGGGCCAGCACCTGGCGGACCGTACGCGCGAACCTGCTGCCCGCCGGGACGATGGCCAGGCCGGCCTCGACGGCCTGGCGGGGGCCGGGCGCGGTGAAGGCCGCCGCGATGGTGGCGGCCGCCCACATCGCGGCGTACACGCCGTTGCCGGTGTGCGAGAGCACCGCGTCGCGGCGGGCCAGGGAGGCGGCCCGGCGCGGGTCGCCGGGCGAGGTCCAGCCGTAGACGTCGGCGCGGATGAGCGCGCCGATCCACTCCTGGTACGGGTTGTCGTAGGTGGCCGTCAGCGGCGGGTGCAGGCCGGCCACGAGGTTGCGGTAGGCGACCCGTTCGGCGGTGTACGTCTGGAGGTACGGCATGCCCAGCAGCCAGGCCTCGCCGACCTGTTCGGTGCTGAAGTCCGGGCCGTGGGTCTCCAGCAGCCGCAGGACGAGAAGCGACCAGTCCACGTCGTCGTCGCGGCAGCTGCCGTGGACGGCGCCGCGCACGCACTCCGGCCACTCCGGGCGGAGCTGGAACTCGCCGGGCGCGGCGGGCGGTACCAGGGCGCCGGGCGGCGGGAGGTAGTCCGTGAGCGGGAGCGCGCCCGTCCGGCGCAGGTAGGAGTCGATGCGGGCGCGCGTCCAGTGGTCGCCGCGCTCGACCGGCTTGCCGAGCATGTTGCCGGCGATCCGGCCGAGCCAGCCCCCGAGGATCCGGTCGTGGAGGGTCGGTGCGGTCATGGGGCGGGGGTGCCGCCGGGCTCGTCGCCGTCGCGGCGGGCGTCGGCGACCCGGCGCAGCCGCGGGTGGCGGGCCTGGCCCTGTTCGGTGAGGGCGTCGCCGACCATCGCCTTGACGGCGTCGCGCATGCCGTGGAGGGCGTGGTGGCGGGCGGGTCCGGCGCCGGGGTCCTCGCGGAGTTCCTTCACCAGCGCCCAGCAGAGCACCAGCATCACGATGACGAAGGGCAGGGCGACGAGGATGGTGGCGGTCTGGAGGGACTTGAGGCCGCCCGCGACGAGGAGGACGGCGGCGACGGCCGCCATGAGCACGCCCCAGGTGACCACCAGCCAGGTCGGCGGGTGCAGGGAGCCGCGGCTGGTGAGCGAGCCCATGACCAGCGAGGCGGAGTCGGCGCTGGTCACGAAGTAGGTCATGACCAGGACCATCGCGACCCAGGAGGTGGCGGTGCCCAGCGGGAGTGCGTCGAGCATCGCGAAGAGGGAGGCCTCGGCGCCGTCCTTGACCTTGGACGCGAGGTCGGCGGCGCCGGTGGATTCGAGGCGGATCGCGGTGCCGCCCATCACGCAGAACCAGACGACGGTGGCGCCGCTGGGGACGAGCAGCACGCCGATGAGGAATTCGCGGATGGTGCGGCCGCGGGAGATGCGGGCGATGAAGGTGCCGACGAAGGGGGCCCAGGACAGCCACCAGGCCCAGTAGAAGATGGTCCACGCGCCGAGCCAGGCGGCGTCGGTGAAGGCTCCGGTGCGGGTGGCCATGGGCACCAGCTGGTCGAGGTAGCCGCCGATGCTGGCGGGGATCACGTCCAGGATGTAGACGGTCGGGCCGAGGACGAAGACGAAGGTCATGAGGGCGCCGGCCAGCACGATGTTGATCGTGGACAGCCACTTCACGCCCTTGTGGAGGCCGGAGAAGGCGGAGAGCACGAAGGCGGCGGAGAGCGCCGCGATGATGATCAGCTCGACGGCCTTCGAGTCGTCGACTCCGGCGGTGATGCCGAGGCCCTCGGCGACCTGGAGGGTGCCCAGGCCCAGGCTGGTCGCGGTGCCGAAGACGGTGGCGAAGACGGCGAGGAGGTCGATGGCCCTGCCCTGCCAGCCGTCGGCCCGGCGGGCGCCCATCAGGGGCACGAAGGCGGAGCTGAGCCGGTTGCCGCGGCGCTTGCGGAAGGTCGCGTAGGCGAGGGCCAGCCCGACGATGCCGTAGATCGCCCACGGGGTGAGGGTCCAGTGGAAGAACGAGTAGGCGAGGGCCGTACGGGCGGCGTCGCCGGTGCCCGGTGCGGCGCCGCTCGCGGGCGGCGGGGCGAGGAAGTGCTGGAGCGGCTCGCCGACGCCGTAGAACATCAGGCCGATGCCCATGCCGGCGCTGAACATCATGGCGATCCACGCCGAGGTGGTGAACTCGGGCTCGGAGTCGTCGGCGCCCAGCCGGATCCGCCCGTACCTGCTGATGGCGAGGACCACGCACATCACGAGGAAGACGTCGGCGGCGATCACGAACAACCAGGCGAAGTTGTCCAGCACCCAGGCCAGGGCGGTGCTCGACGCCGTGTCGAACGAGCTCTTGGAGAAGGCCGCCCAGGCGACGACCGCGAGCACAGCGGCGATTCCGATCCCGACCACGGCGTGGTCGGGCGCGCCCTCCCCGGGGTCGCCGGCCGGGGTGGCCGGTGGTGGCTGGTCCAGCGAATCCGTACTCATGTGGCCCCACTATGGGGGTGAATATCACCTTTTTATGGCGTGGCGCGCCGGGTGTGACCTGGGGCACGCATGGGCATAGGAGGATCCTCCGGATAGGCTCGGGGTGGCGCGACTGCACGTTCGATAGCAAGGGATCAGCAAGTGACGGACGGAGCAGTAACTGAGGCCGCGCGCGTACTCATCGCCGCGGACAAATTCAAGGGCTCGCTCACGGCCGTGCAGGTCGCGGAGCGGGTGACGGCCGGGCTGAAGGCCGCGGTCCCCGGCGTGGAGGTCGAGACCCTCCCCGTCGCGGACGGCGGCGACGGCACGGTCGCGGCCGCGGTGGCGGCCGGATTCGAGCGCCGGGAGGTACGGGTCACCGGGCCGCTCGGCGAGCAGGTCACGGCTGCCTTCGCCCTGCGCGACGGCACCGCGGTGGTGGAGATGGCGGAGGCGTCCGGCCTCCAGCTGCTCCCCCGGGGCGTGTTCGCCCCGCTGACGTCGACCACGTACGGCTCGGGCGAGCTGCTGCGGGCGGCGCTGGACGCGGGTGCCACGAGCATCGTCTTCGGGGTAGGCGGCAGTGCCACCACCGATGGCGGCGCGGGCATGCTGGCGGCGCTGGGTGCGGTGTTCCTGGACGCGGCCGGCGAGCCGGTGGGCCCCGGCGGCGGGCCGCTCGCGGACCTGGCCTCCGCGGACCTGTCCGGACTCGACCCGCGCTTCGCCGGGGTCGAGCTGGTGCTGGCGAGCGATGTCGACAATCCGCTGACCGGCCCGAAGGGCGCCCCGGCGGTGTACGGCCCGCAGAAGGGCGCCTCGCCCGAGGATGTGGCCACGCTCGACGCGGCGCTCTCGCACTACGTCACCGTGCTGGAGAAGGCCATCGGCCCCAAGGCGGCCGAGTGTGCGCTCGCCCCGGGCGCGGGCGGCGCGGGCGGCATCGGCTACGGCGCGCTGGTCGGCCTCGGCGCGAGTTTCCGCCCCGGCATCGAGCTGATGCTCGACGTGCTCGGCTTCGCGCCGGCGCTGGAGCGGGCCACCCTGGTCATCACCGGCGAGGGCTCGCTCGACGAGCAGACCCTGCACGGCAAGGCCCCTGCGGGCGTGGCCGCGGCCGCGCGCGCGGCGGGCAAGGAGGTCGTCGCGGTCTGCGGGCGCCTCGCCCTGACCGAGGAGGCCCTCCAGGCGGCCGGCATCCGCCGCGCCTACCCGCTCACCGCGATCGAGCCGGACACGGCGAAGTGCATCGCGAACGCGGGCCCGCTGCTGGAGCAGGTCGCCCGCGCGATCGCCGCCGACACGCTCTGACCCGGCGGGTCCGTGCCGGTCGCCCGGCCCGGACCGGGTGGTGGTACCTGGAACCGTGTTCGAAACCTCCTTCGCGGCATGCCGCGAGGGAGGTTTCGGCATTCCGTGCCACCTTTGGGCCAGGGCTGTCGATCATGAAATAGCGGGCTCCCGTACCGGGTATCCCTTCCTCGTGACCGCGGCGACGGAGCGGGGGCTGCGATGAGCGTGCTCGGATGGATCGTTACGGTACTGGCCGCGTGGTGCGCCCTTTCGCTGCTGGCGGCGGCCCTCTACGCCTACGGCCGCACCCGCCAGCGCCACCGTCACCACCACTGCCGCCACTGACGGCGGCGAGCGGGCAGGGCCCCGGAAAGAGTGTGGTCGTGCTCGAATCCCCCCGCGCTTCGGGGGGTTCGCCTCCGCGCCGGACGTCCGCGGCGCGCACTACCCGGAGACCGGGGCGCCCTGACGGGCGGGAGCCGGCGCCGCGAAGCCCCGGTCGGGGATGTCGAGGTAGCGGCGGTTGAAGCGGACGAAGGGCTCGATCAGCAGGTCGACGAAGACGAGGAAGGTCAGCGTGCCGACGCCGACCGGGCCGCCGAGCAGCCATCCGGCGGCCAGCAGCACCGCTTCGATCAGGCCCTTCCCGCACCAGAACGGCCACTTCCACCGCTGCCTGATGGTGATCGCGACCAGGTCGATCGCGCGGATGCCGAAGCCGCTCATGATGATCAGGGACGAGGCGTACGCGCACAGCACGGCGCCGGCGAGCATCAGCGGGTAGCCGCCGAGGCGTAGGTGTCCGGCGAGGCCTGCCCACTGGAGCAGGTCGATCAGGGAGCCGCAGAGGAAGAACGTCACGAACGGCGAGAGGACCGGGCGCCGCCGGTTCCACCCGGCCCAGATGCCGATGCAGACGACGGCGACGGCCGCCTGGCAGATGCCGATGGTCAGCGGAAGGTGTTCGAGGACCCCGAGGGCGAAGACGTCCAGGGGGTCGGTCCCGAGCCGCGACCGTATGAAGAAGTGGGCGCCCACCGAGAACAGCAGACAGCCGGCCGGGTAGACGAGCGCGGGATGCCGCACCCGTCCCGCGGGCTGCCCGGCGGGATGCCTGTCGACGGGCGGGAGGCTGCGGTCGCCGGTGCCGGTCATGCGGTTCTCCGGTTCTCCAGAAGACGGATGGACGACGAAGGCCCGGCCGCCGGAGGCGGAACCGGGCCTTCTGCGGCACGTCGCGTGCCGGCGACGTCAGCCGATGGCCTGGTAGGCGAGGAAGCCGCCGAAGAACATGACTCCCACGCCCGCGAGCAGGTCCACGCCCTGGAGCATCCGGGAGGTGAACCACCGCCGGAACACGGCGGTCCCCAGACTCAGGGTCGTGAACCACAGGAGCGTGCCGCACGCCACGCCGACGAGCATGGCCACCGACGCGGCGAGCGAGCCGGTGACGTTGGCGGCGGAGGCCGCCGCGAACGCCGCGGCCCAGTAGCCGATGGTCGCCGGGTTGGCGGCCGTGGCAGTGAGGGCCGTACGGAACGCCGTCCACGCGGGGACGGCTTCGCCCTCGGTGTCGACGGCGCCCTTGGCCTTGAACGCGGAGCGCACCGAGCGGAAGCCCAGGTACGCCATGACCACTGCGCCGGCGAGGCCCAGTGTGGTGCGCAGTACGGGAACATCCAGCAGCTTGCCGACTCCGGCCAGCCCCAGTGCCGCGTAGACCGCGTCCACCAGGGCCGCCCCGAGTCCGATGGCGATGCCGGGTACGAGTCCGTTGCTGAGGACGCTTCGTACGCAGAGCAGGCCGATCGGGCCGAGCGGAAGAGCCACCAGGAATCCGAGACCGAGTCCGGCGACCAACGCCGGAATCAGGTTCACCGTTTACCCCCGTTGTGCATTCCGGTTTTCTCGATTCCGGTTAAACGAAAGTGCGACAATCCCTTCCGCCTCCTTGGAGCACGCCTCGCCGTCGGTCATTCGACGAGTTCGGATATCCCGAAGCGTACTTCATCGGCCTCTGCGGGGCTGAGGTCGTCAGGGGCGTAGAACATCTCGTACACATTCGTTGACATGAGCTGCCCCGACCGGGTCAGCGAATACACGTCGCTGCCCTGCCTTTCCAGCCATCCCTTGTCGAGAAGCTGCTCCAGCTCGTGTCCGAAAACATCCTCCATGGCGATTCCGAAGCGGTTGTGGAAGTCCTGGCGGTAGATCTCGCACATCTTGAGGCCGCGAATCATGACGCGCCGCATCTCTTGTTCCTTGGTGAGATACGTGGCGAAGTCGAGCGGGATCTTCCCCTCGTCGACGAGTTCGTAGTACTGCTTGAGCGGCTTGACGTTCACGAAGAGCCGGTCGTGGATCACGCTCTTCGAGGACACGCCGAATCCGATCATCGGCCAGGTGCGCCAGTAGTACTCGAGGAACTTCGAGTAGTCGGCGCAGCGGTCCGGGTGGTAGTAGCCGGTCGAGCTGCGCCGCTTGAAGCCCGCCGCCTCCAGGGCGTCGATGGCGTACTCGTACATCCGCGCCTCGTCCTCGGGCGAGGGGAGCGACATCTTCCCGGACTTGATCAGCGAGTGGAAGGCCGTCTTCGGCCAGATCTCCAGGCCGTAGGCGGTGATGCAGGCGGGCTCCAGCTCGATCGCCCGGTCCACGCTGTGCTTCCAGTCGTCGAGGGACTGGTCGGGCAGCGGGAAGATCAGGTCGATGTTGGTGTGCGTGAAGCCGCCGTCGACGATGGTCCGGTACGCGCGCTCGGCGGTGGCCAGGTCGTGGGACCGGTTGCAGATCTTGAGCAGCCTGTCGTCGAAGGCCTGGATTCCCAGGTTGAGCCGGTTGAAGCCGGCCTCCCGCATCAGCGCGATCTTCTCCGCGTCGACCGTGGACGGGTCGAATTCGAGGGCGATCTCCACGCCTTCGTTGAAGGTGAAGGACTCCCGGCACACGTCGAGCAGGTGGGCGGTCTGGTCGCCGGTGAGGATTCCCGGGGTGCCGCCGCCGAAGTATACGGCGTCGACCCGGAATCCCGGGAAGGCGGGGTTCGCGGCGAACGCGCGGATTTCCTTTTCCAGGGCGTCGACGTACTGCGCGAAGTGCTTCTCGTTCTTGTTGATGTAGACCGTGTAGTCGCAGAATCCGCATTTGGTGATGCAGAACGGCACGTGGACGTAGAGCACGGCGCTCTCGGGGCGGAAGTACTCCTCGTACTCGTGCTTGCGGTACTTGAACGGGTACGTGTGGATGTTGCGGCGGATGATGTTCTCGGACATCTGGCAGTCGCTCCTCGTGGTGCCCGCTGGGGAAGGTGTCGAGGCGTGTCCGCACGGCGCGGGAGCCGTCAGCAGAGCACCCGGAAAGGCCCGTAGTCGGCGGCGAGGTCGGCGGCGGGCCGGTCGTTGGGGACGACCGGGCGGCCGCACGAGACGAACAGGTCGTCGTAGCGGGTCCGGGACCGGCCGCGGTACTGCGCACCGGAGGCGGCCAGCATCTTGATGACCTCTTCGGCGAGCATCAACTGGTACTGGCAGGACTCGTTGTTGAGGACGTTGACGTCGCCCGAGGCGACGTGGTTCTCCTGCCGGCAGCCGCCGCCGCACAGGTACCGGGCCCAGCAGCCCCCGCAGACCGGGTGCTCGTCCACGGTCCGCCGCCACTCGGGGTGGGGGCGGGTGATGCCCTCGGCGCCGGTGCCCACGTCGAAGCTCTCGTCGCCGACGAGGCGGTGGCACGGGCTGACGCTGCCGTCGGGCGAGTGGGTGTAGTACGTGCGCCCGCCCGAGCAGAAGGCCAGTGCGGTGGCGCCCTCGGTGACCATCTGCACGGTCCGCTCGTACTCCAGCACGCCCTTGAAGCGGTTGCCGGCGGCGAACAGCTCCGGGTAGTGGACGAGGAAGTCCTTGAACTGCTCGACGATGCCCGGCTGGAGGAAGTGGTTGATGTAGGTGATGCCCTGCGGTTCGGACAGCTTGCGGTCGCCCAGGGTCAGGGCGATCGGGACCTTGGTGCCCTGTTCCACCGGGTAGACGCCCGGATAGATCTGGAAGTAGTCGAAGAGGTCCAGGGACCACAGGTCGTGCACGTTGTCGCGCAGGCTGGGCTCGGCCGTGGCGATCGTCATCCGCGCGACCAGGGTGACGTCCTCGCCGCAGGCCTCGCGCAGCCGGCGGAGGTTGCGGACGATCCGGTCGTAGGAGCCCTTGCCGTTCTTCGAGGGCCGGTTGGCGTCCTGCACCTCGCGTCCGCCGTCCAGGGAGACGGACACGATGAAGCCGAACCGCCGGAACAGGTCCTCGACGCCCGCCGGCATCAGGGTGAGGTTGGTGGAGATGCGGTGGACGAACTCGGTGCCGTCACGCTCGGCGATGCCCCGGGCGCGTTCGCAGATCTTCTCGATGACGGAGAAGTTCGCGAGCGGCTCGCCGCCGAAGAACTCGAAGCGGACCCGCTGGCCGGGCGCGGTGTTCGCGTCGATGAAGTCGAAGATCCAGGCGATCGAGTGCTCGCCCATCGCCTCGGTGATCCGGCCGTAGTCCCCGCCCTCGGCGAAGCAGTACGTGCAGGCCAGGTTGCAGACGTTGGTCAGATTGACGTTGACGGCGAAGTCCGCGCCGTCCGACAGCGCGCTCTGCGACAGCGTGCTCCGGTTGGTCTCCTCGCCGATGCCGGCGCCCGCCCGCAGGCGGTCCCAGGCCAGCCGCTCCGCCGGCAACAGCCCGTCCACGCCCGCCTCCAGCCGGCGCGCGGTGTCGGCGGGTGCGAGCAGCAGGCGGTGGTTGCCGGTGATGAGCACGGCCGAGGTGTCGTCGCTGAACGGCAGGACCCGGTAGTCGGTTCCGTGCCTCATGGCATGCCCTCTCTCTCGGTCCTCGTGGGACCGGCTCAGGTGCGCGTGCCCGGCTGGAACAGGGGCAGCGGCGAGATGTCCTGGTTGAGGGTGCCGGCGGCGACCTCGGTCGTCGGGAAGTGGGCCCGGTCGAAGACCTGGTGGAGGCTGGAGGTGCACCGGGCGGGGATGGCGACCTGTACGCCGATCTCGCCCGGGGTGCTCTTGGCGGCGATGTACCGGAAGCTCTCCTGCGGTGCGAGGTCGATGACCTCCCAGCCCTGGTCGGCGGCCGCGTCGCCGTGCCGGCGGGTGTACGCGCGGGCCGGGGCGGCGGAGTCGTTGCGCATCTGGACGTGCAGCGCGCGTACGTCGCCGTGCCAGTCGAAGCCGGCCACGTCGAGGTCCGCGCCGGCGGGCAGGTCGGCCACCCTGGTCCGGCGCCGGGCGTCCGGGAGGAGCCTGAGCGGGGCGTGGCCGCCGCAGGCGACGCAGTTGCCGGCGGCGTCGATGCCGACCAGGTCGGCGTTGAGCCCGTAGCGGGTGACCTGGAGCTGTCCGCACCGGCTGCACCAGGTGTTGGTCGACTCGGTGTCGTACACGTTGCCGAGGTAGACGTGCTGGAGGCCCATGCCGAGGGCGGTCTTGCGGGCCCGCTCCAGTCGGTCGACGGGGGTGCGGATCGTGTTGGTCATCTTGTAGTCGGGGTGGAACCGCACGAAGTGGGTGGGCACGGACGGGTCCAGCCGCTCGCCGACGAAGGTGGCCATCTCACGGGCGGTCTTCTCGTCGTCGCTGAGGTCGGTGACCATCAGGGTGGAGACCTCGACGTGCTTGCCGGCCCGGTAGACCTGCTCCGTTCCTTCGAGAACGGGTTCCAGCCAGCCCTTGGTGATCTTCCGGTAGTACGTCGGATCAAGGGATTTGATCGAGACCGAGAAGATGTCGATCACGGGAATGAGTTCTTCGATCGCCTCGCCGCTGATGAAGAAGGCGGACTTGTAGAGGTTGACGATGCCGGCGGCCTTGGCGAGCGCGGCGGTCTCCACGACGAACTCATGCCATACGACCGGGTCGTTGTAGGTCCAGGAAATGACCTTGATGCCGTGCCGGACGGCGATGTCCACCACTTCCTCGGGGGTGTACTGGTAGACGTCCTTGTCTTCCACGTAACGCGCCTGCGAGGTCTTCCAGTTGTGGCAGTAGTCGCAGTTGAGCATGCATCCCACATTGCCCATGGAGAGAATCCGGGCACCGGGCGCGTAGTGGAATACGGCTTCCGTCTCGATGGTTTCCTCGGTGGCGTGGACGGACCGTCCGTAGTTCAGGGTGACCAGGCGTCCGTCGTGATTGGCGCGCACCATGCAGAATCCGTGCTGACCGGGCCGCATCTTGCAGTTCCGGGGGCTGAGATGACATCGGACGACACCGTCGTCCAGGCGTTCCTCCAACCTGGCGGGGTGTGGCTCCTTGTTCCAGTTCGACTGCGTCACAGGCTGACCTTCCGCGTGGGTGGTGGGCGGGTAGCGTGTGGATCGGATCCGGCGGGGCGCGGGCCGTTCAGTCGGCGGCCGGCTGGCGGGGCAGCTCGGCGACGTACGCGTGGTCCACTCCGGCCGGGCCGGTCACGGCGGCGCCGCCGGCGGATCCGAGTGCGGTGGTACGGGTGAAGAATTCGGCGTTGACCTGCTCGTACACCTGCCATTCCGCGGGCAGTTCGCTTTCCCGGTAGATCGCCTCGACCGGGCAGGCGGGTTCACATGCGGAACAGTCGATGCATTCGTACGGCTGGATGTAAAGGGTGCGTTCACCCTCGTAGATACAGTCGACGGGACAGACGTCCAGACAGGCTTTGTCCTTGACGTCCACACATGGTTCAGCGATCACGAAGGTCACAATGGCCCCCATTGCCTGCTGCCTTGTCGCGTGCGCAGCACGGTCGCCGCGCGGAGCGGCGCCGGGGAATGTTTCCCGTGGGTCAGACGAGAAATGATCGAATCGGCACGTGGCCGCGGCCAGCTTGACCGCACGGATGTACGGGAGTCAAGCGCCGCACGTTTCGCCCATCGGCCGAAATTCCTACGTAAGGCTCGCCTTACCTGGAAAGTGGATCGCGATGACCTGCGGCTCCGTGAAGGCCCGTGCGCGGGAATTCCCCGAGGACGGCCGAGAAATGGCGCCCGCGGCCGACGGCCGCGCGGATCCGCCGTTCGGTCCGAAAACCGTCGGCGGGGACGGCCGGCGGACGGGCCCGGACCCGCCCGGACCCACCCGTGCCGGAGCGCTCAGCGGCCCCCGCCGCGCAGCTGCCGCCAGACCGCCTTGGCCGCGTTGTGCCCGGACATGCCGTGCACGCCGGGGCCGGGCGGAGTCGCCGAGGAGCAGAGGAAGACGGCCGGGTGCGGGGTGGCGTACGGGCGCAGCGACAGCTTCGGGCGGAGCAGCAGCTGGAGGCCGGAGGCCGCGCCGCAGGCGATGTCCCCGCCGACGTAGTTGGGGTTGCGGGCGGCCAGCTGCGGAGGGCCGGCGGTGGCGCGGGCGAGCACCAGGTCGCGGAAGCCCGGTGCGAACCGCTCCAGTTGGCGTTCGACGGCGTCGGTGAGATCGCCGTCCCACCCCGCGGGCACGTGCCCGTAGGCCCAGAAGGTGTGCTTGCCCTCCGGCGCGCGGCCCGGGTCCACCAGGCTGGGCTGCGCGGTGATCAGGAACGGCGTACGGGGAGCCCGGCCGGCGGAGGCCAGCTGCAGGGCGGCGTCGATGTCGCGCAGCCGGGGGCCGACCTGGACGGTGCCCGCCCGCCGGGCCTCCGGCGCGGTCCACGGCACCGGCCCGGACAGCGCGTAGTCGATCTTGAACACTGCGGCGCCGTAGCGGTAGCCCTCGTAGGCCCGGCCGAGGCGGGCGATGCGGGCGAGCGCGGTGGGCGACGTGTCGAAGACGTACGCGCGGGCCGGCGGGAGGTCGTCGAGGCGCTTGACCTCGAAGTCCGTGTGGATCTGCCCGCCCAGCTCGGCCAGGTATCCGGCGAGGGCGTCGGAGATGGCCTGGGAGCCGCCGCGCGGCATCGGCCAGCCGCCGGCGTGCGCGGCCAGCGCGAACACCAGACCGACCGCGCCGGTGGCGATCCCGCCGAGCGGGGCGATCACGTGCGCGACCAGCCCGGCGAACAGCGCCCGGGCCGGCTCGTCGCGGAACCGGCGCAGCAGCCAGGTGGACGGCGGCAGTCCGGCGAGCCCGAAGCGGGCCAGCGTGGCCGGGTCCCGCGGCAGGGCGGTGGACGGCAGCGACATGAAGTCCCGGGCCAGGGTGTCCCACCGGCCGAGGAAGGGCGCGACGAGCCGCCGGTAGGCGCCGGCGTCGCGCGGGCCGAAGGACGCCGCCGTCTCGGACACCGAGCGGGAGAGCACGGCGGCCGTGCCGTCGTCGAAGGGGTGCGCCATGGGCAGCGGCGCGTGCAGCCACTCCAGGCCGTGGCGCGCCAGCGGCATCGTCGAGAACACCGGCGAGCCGGCGCCCAGCGGGTGCACGGCGGAGCACGGGTCGTGGCGGAAGCCGGGCAGGGTGAGCTCTTCGGTGCGCGCTCCCCCGCCGACCTTCGGCTCGGCCTCGAAGACGGCCACCGAGAGGCCGCGCCGGGCGAGCTCGACGGCGGCGGTCAGCCCGTTCGGGCCCGCCCCCACGACCACCGCATCAAGAATCGACGGCACCTTCGGACTCCTTCGTCTGCCGGCGGCACTGCGCCCAGGATATTGCGGCGGGCAAGGGCCTTCAGGCCCCGCCCCGCAACAGGTCCGCGATCCGTACGACGGTCGGCTCGTCGCGCGCGATGACGAACGGCAGCACGTTGTCCCGGTCCACCCGGAAGGGCTCCCCGGCGACGGTGGCCTGCGCGCCGCCGGCCTCGGCGACGAGCAGCAGGCCGGCCGCGTGGTCCCAGGCGGAGGGCCAGTTGAACGCGAGGGCGTCCATCTCGCCCCGGGCGATCTTCAGGTACTCCAGGCCGGCGGACCCGCACGGGCGGGGGACGACGCCCGGCACGTCGAGCCGGGCCAGGACCCGCTTGTCCTCGTCGCTCGTGTAGAACGGGTGGGCGGTGGCGACGCGCAGCTCCGCGCCGGCCTCGGGGGAACCGCTGTGGATGCGCTGCCCGTTGACGAACGAGCCGGCGCCGCGGACGGCGGTGGCCAGCTCGTCGAGGGCGGGGGCGTACGTCCAGGACGCGAGGATCTCGCCGTGCAGGGCGAGGGCCACCAGGGTGCAGAAGGCGGGCTCGCCGTGGACGAACTGGCGGGTGCCGTCGACCGGGTCCACGATCCACACCGGGGCGTCGCCGCGCAGCGCCCCGTACACGGTGGGGTCGGCGTGCACGGCTTCCTCGCCGACGACGACCGAGCCGGGCAGCAGCTTGGTCAGGGAGGCGGTGAGGTACTCCTCGGCGCGCCGGTCGGCGACGGTGACCAGGTCGTGCGGGCCGCTCTTCTCGTCGACCTCGTGCTCGGCCAGTTGCCGGAATCTCGGCATGATCTCGACCGCCGCCGCCTTGCGGACGGCTTCCTCGACGTCGGACAGGTCGCGTGCCAGGAACTCTTCGATCATGCCCCCATCACATCACGCCCCGCGCCCAAACCCCACCGCCTTTGCATGGACTCCCGATGAAGCCAAGCCCGCCGTCGGCGCGACCCCCTGCGTACGAGGCCCTGCGTACGAGGCCCTGCGTACGAGGCCCTGCGTCACCTCCAGCCGTGTCGGCGCTGCGTGCCGCAGTCCCCGGCGGCCTCAGCCTCAGCGGGACTGTCCGGCCTCGCCGGCGCGCTGTGGGGGCGACTTCCAGCCTCGCCGGCGTTTGAGGCGCGGGGTTTGGGGCGGAGCCCCAAGAGGCTGGAGGGTGCGCGGGGTGGCTACGGGGCGCAGGACGGGCAGAGGCCGCGGTAGGTGACTTGCGCGTCGGAGACCTCGAAGCCGTAGCGCTGGTGCACCGGCAGGTGGTCCAGGGGATCCCCGGTCGGGTGGACGTCACGGATGAGGCCGCACCCCGAGCACACCAGGTGCTCGTGCGGATACCGCGCGTTGGGGTCGTACCGCTTCGCGCGGCCGTCCGTGGACACCTCCGCGACCTCGCCGAGCGAAACCAGCTCGCCCAGCGCGTTGTACACCGTGGCCCGGGAGATCTCGGGTAGCCGCTGCGCGGCCCGCGCGTGCACCTCGTCGGCGGTCAGGTGCACGTGCTCGCCGTCGAGTACCTCCGCCACGACCCGCCGCTGCGACGTCATCCGCCAGCCGCGCTGCCGCAGCCGCACCACCAGGTCACTCATACCGGCTCACCTTTTCGCGTTCGGCGGGACGCCCGAGGCTGCGCCGCCGGTTGTCCGGGATCCGATGGGATATGGGATTGGTGTCCTTCTTGACTTGGAATTAGTCCATCGTAGGATCAGATTAATTGCTAGCCAAGGGGCAGGAAGGCTCCCGAGCGGCGAAACCGAGGCCATCCACCGCGGCCATCCATCGGGGCCGGGCCCCGACCGTTCCACTGCATGCAATCCCTGAGCACCGCGTGATCCGCCTGGTCCGGAAGGATTCCCATGTCTGAGAACCATGACGCAATCGTCGTCGACGCCAACAGCGAGGGCGGAGGTGGCTGCCCGGTCGCACACGGCCGCGCCTCCCACCCGACCCAGGGCGGCGGAAACCGCCAGTGGTGGCCCGAACGACTCAACCTGAAGATCCTTGCCAAGAACCCCGCCGTGGCCAACCCGCTCGGCGAGGAGTTCGACTACGCCGAGGCGTTCAAGGGCCTCGACCTGCCGGCCGTGAAGCAGGACATCGCCGAGGTCCTGACCACCTCGCAGGACTGGTGGCCCGCCGACTTCGGCCACTACGGCCCCTTCATGGTCCGGATGGCCTGGCACAGCGCGGGCACCTACCGGATCAGCGACGGCCGCGGCGGCGCCGGGGCCGGCCAGCAGCGCTTCGCGCCCCTCAACAGCTGGCCGGACAACGGGAACCTCGACAAGGCCCGCCGCCTGCTGTGGCCGGTGAAGAAGAAGTACGGCAAGAGCCTGTCCTGGGCCGACCTCATGATCCTCGCCGGCAACGTGGCCCTGGAGTCGATGGGCTTCGAGACCTTCGGCTTCGGCGGCGGCCGCGCGGACGTCTGGGAGCCCGACGAGGACGTGTACTGGGGCCCCGAGACCACCTGGCTCGGCGACGAGCGCTACACCGGCGACCGCGAGCTGGAGAGCCCGCTCGGCGCGGTCCAGATGGGCCTCATCTACGTCAACCCCGAGGGCCCGAACGGCAATCCCGACCCGATCGCCGCCGCGCGCGACATACGTGAGACGTTCCGCCGGATGGCGATGAACGACGAGGAGACGGTGGCCCTGATCGCGGGCGGCCACACCTTCGGCAAGACCCACGGCGCGGGACCCGCCGAGAACGTCGGCCCCGACCCCGAGGCCGCTCCCATCGAGCAGCAGGGCTTCGGCTGGAAGAACTCCTTCGGTACCGGCAAGGGCGGCGACGCGATCACCAGCGGCCTGGAGGGCATCTGGACCAAGACGCCGATCACCTGGGACAACACCTTCTTCGAGACCCTGTTCGGCTTCGAGTGGGAGCTGTTCCAGAGCCCGGCCGGCGCCAACCAGTGGCGGCCGAAGGACGGCGCCGGAGCGGGCACCGTGCCCGACGCCCACGACCCGTCGAAGACCCACGCGCCGACGATGCTCACGACCGACCTCTCGCTGCGCTTCGACCCGGCGTACGAGCAGATCTCCCGTCGCTTCCTGGAGAACCCGGCCGAGTTCGCCGACGCCTTCGCCCGCGCCTGGTACAAGCTGACCCACCGCGACATGGGCCCGGCCGTGCGCTACCTCGGCCCGGAGGTCCCCTCCGAGGTGCTGCTGTGGCAGGACCCGCTCCCGGAGGTACGGCACGAACTCGTCGGAGCCGCGGACGTGGCCGCCCTCAAGGAGCGGATCCTCGCCTCGGACCTGACCGTGGACCAGCTCGTGTCCACCGCGTGGGCCTCGGCCTCCTCCTTCCGCGGCAGCGACAAGCGCGGCGGCGCCAACGGCGCCCGCATCCGCCTCCAGCCGCAGATCGGCTGGGAGGTCAACGAGCCCGACCGCCTCGCCTCCGTGCTGCGCACCCTGGAGGGGATCCAGGAGACGTTCAACTCGGCCCAGTCCGGCGACAAGCGGGTCTCGCTCGCCGACCTGATCGTGCTCGCGGGCGGCGCCGCCGTCGAGCAGGCCGCCAAGGACGCCGGCTTCGACGTCGAGGTGCCCTTCACGCCGGGCCGCGCGGACGCCTCGCAGGAGCAGACCGACGTGGAGTCGTTCGCCGCGCTCGAACCGGCCGCCGACGGCTTCCGCAACTACCTCGGCAAGGGCAACCGCCTCCCCGCCGAGTACCTGCTGATCGACAAGGCCAACCTGCTGAACCTGAGCGCCCCCGAGCTGACGGTCCTCGTCGGCGGCCTGCGCGTGCTGGGCGCCAACCACCAGCGGTCCCGCCACGGCGTCCTCACCACGGCGCCCGGCACCCTGACGAACGACTTCTTCGTCAACCTGCTCGACCTGGGCACGACGTGGACGGCGACGTCCGAGGACGCGAGCACCTTCGAGGCCCGCGACGCCGCCGGCGCGGTCAAGTGGACCGGCACCCGCGCCGACCTCGTCTTCGGCTCGAACTCGGAGCTGCGCGCCCTCGCAGAGGTCTACGCCAGCGACGACGCGAAGGAGAAGTTCGTGACGGACTTCGTCGCTGCCTGGACCAAGGTCATGGAACTCGACCGCTTCGACCGGTCCTGATCACCCCGCACCACCCAGCACGACGAAGTGGCGCCCGGTTCACACCGGGCGCCACTTCGGCGTCGCCGAGGCTGGTCGGTCGGCGCTACGCGTACGCGCAGCCGGCACTGGTACACGTACGCATTCCCCCACCCGCCGGGGTCCCCACCGCCATGCCGGTCGCCTCCGCGGCCGGGGAGGGCGAGGATGGGACAGGGGGCCGGCGGTGAGGATCGAGGCGCGCAATGGCCCGTGAAGCTGTGGAAGCAGGGCGGCAGTGACCGCACAGGAGCCCGCCCCGGCGGCGCCCGGGGGCCTGGGGCCCGTTCTGGCGTGGGTGCTGGAGCGCTCCCACGGTGCGTCCGCACTCCAGCTGGCCGGTGTCATCGGTGAGGCCGCCCGCCGGCTCGGGATCCCGCGGACCCGCCTCTACCTGGCCGACCTGCAACAGCAGCGGCTGCTCCCGCTGCCCCAGCCCGACCTCACGGCCGAGGAACGCGATGGTCTCGACGTGGACGGCTCCCTCGGCGGTCTGGCCTACCGCACCCAGGCAGTGCAGTCGACGCGCGACGGGGACACGACCTGGTTCCCCATGGTCGACGGCATCGAGCGGATCGGCGTCATGCAGGCCCGCGCCCCCGGGCCCCACTCCGGCTCCGCCCCCGCCCCCGGCTCCGGGTCCGGGTCCGGGCCCGGGCCCGGGCCCGGGCCCGGCCTGCTGGAGGCCGGCCGGGCGCTGGCGAGCCTGGCCACCCTCCTGGTGGTCTCGAAGTCCACCCACCACGACCCGCTCGTCCAGGGGCAGCGGGTACGGCCGATGACCCTCCAGGCCGAACTGCTGTGGGCGTTCCTGCCGCCCCGGACCATCGGCACCGACACGGCCACGTCCTCCGCGGTGCTGGAGCCGGCGTACGACATCGGGGGTGACGCCTTCGACCACAGCTTCATCGACGGGGTCCTGCACCTGACGCTGGTCGACGCGATGGGCCACGACCTCGCTTCCGGGGGTGCCAGCGGCGCCGCTCTGGCCGCGTGCCGCGCCACCCGCCGCGCGGGCGGCGACCTCCCCGACATCGTCGCCACCATCGACCGCACCCTGGCCCAGTGGATCCCGGACCGGCTCATGACCGCAGTCATCGCCGAACTCGACACGACTCAGGGGGACTTCACCTGGATCAACTGCGGCCATCCGGCACCGCTCCTCATCCGCGAAGGCCATGTGCTGCAGAACGCCCTCGAACGCCCGGCCCACCTCCCCCTCGGCTTCGGCTTCCACGCCGCCGACCCCCCGGAACAGGAACACGTCCGGCTCCAGCCCGGGGACCGCGTCCTGATCTACAGCGACGGCATCACCGAAGCGCGCTCACCGACGGGCGACCTCTTCGGCGAGGAGCGCCTCGCCGACACGGTCATCCGCTCCACCGCCTCGGGCGCGAACGCCCCGGAAGCACTGCGGCGCCTCGTTCAGAACCTCCTCACCCACCACCGGCACCGCCTGCGCGACGACGCGACGATCCTGCTCGTCGAATGGCACCCCTCTCCCCGGGCCCGCTGACCACGCCGGCGCGCCGGCCCCGGAAGGGGAGCCGGGGCCGTACTCGGCGTGCGGTCATCCTGACGGCGTCCGCCGGTCTTCACCCGCGCCCCGCCGCAGGAGCCCGGCTCGTACGAGGGCTGCCGCGAAGCGTGGCAGGTCCTCGGCGGTGACGAGGCGGGAGAGGGCCGCGGGCGTCTTCGGGAGCCCGAGCGCGGCGGCGGCGTCTCGGGCGCGGCGGTCGAAGGCGGGCCGCAGTTCGGGCCACACGCCCTGGGCCTCGCGGCAGAAGATGTCGGCTCCGACCGGTCCGATCCGGGGGACCTCCTGGAGGAGTTCACGGATCCTGCCCGGGTCTCCGCCGGCGGCTTCGCGCAGCCGGCGCAGGTCGCCGCGGTAGCGGTCCAGGAGCAGCCGGGCCCCCTCCCCCAGCGCGGTGGCGGTGCTCTCGTCGTAGCGGCGGTAGTGGGCGCGTCCGAGGGCGTCCACCCGGTCCTGCCAGGAGGCGTCGGCCATCGCCCGGGGGGTGCGCATCCCGGCCGCGAACAGCTCGCGGGCGGCGGCGACCGCGATGTCGGCCCTGATGCGCACCGAGAAGAGCACGCACAGGGTCAGGAGCCGGTAGAGCGGGGCGGGCGTGTTCCGCAGCCGGATGCCGGCTTCCTCGGCGTGGGTCCGTCCGTGCTCGTCCAGCAGGTCTCGGACCGTGGCGCGCTGGGTCATGGCTTCCGCCCTCCTTCCGGGGTCGGTGCGGAGAGGCGCTGCCGGGCGTGGGTGAGCGAGCGGTGGTACGACGCCTTCACTCTCCTCACCCGCCGTCGGCGTGCCGGCGGAAGGCGTCGGCCGCGGGCACGATGCGGGCCGACAGGTTGATCTCCATCATGCGCAGGGCCGCCTCGGCCAGGTCCTGGTGGATGTGCGCGACGGCGTCCCGGGCGACCGTCACCGAGAGGTGCCGGATGTGCGCGTCGAGGGCGGAGTAGAGCACGCACTGCTCGGTGACCTGCCCGCACAGGACGAGGCGGGTCACGTCGAGGGAGTTCAGCAGGTAGGCGAGCGGGGTCTCGTAGAAGGCGGAGTGCCGTGCCTTGACGACGAAGTACGCGGACTCGTCGGGCCGCAGCGGTTCGACGAGCTCGGCGTGCGGGCCCGCGAGGGCCGCCTCCAGGAGCTCGCCGTGGTGGGAGCGCCATTTCCCGAAGTTGTCATTGGCGTAGATCACCGGGAGTCGCTGCCTCCGGGCCTGTCCGAGCAGGTCCACCACGGCGGGCAGGGCCCGTGCGACGGACGGGATCAGGGCGTCGGCGTCCTCGTGGTCGTAGGTGTTGAGCATGTCGATGATGACGAGTGCGGTCGTCTTCGCCACGACGGTCCACCTCCCGGGCCGGCCCGGCAGCGTTCGGAAGCCTCCCCCTCACCTCGCCTACCCCGCGAGTCACCCGTAAACGGCCGGGCCCCGTCGGCGGCCGGCGAGCAGCTCCGTTCCGTCACCGAGGGGCCGACGCGGCCAGGTGCGCCTCCGCCGCCAGGACGGCCTCGTACACGGTGGCCCGGCCCAGGAGGACGCACAGGGTGTAGCCGGCGTCGTCCATGGCCCGCACGGCCGCGGGGTCTTCGGGCGCGGCCGCGAGCCGGGCGCGGCAGCAGCGCAGCCGCGTCAGGACCTCCTCGGTCCTGGACAACGACGGGGTGAGCACGTTCCCCCGCTCCCCGCCCGCCACGGTGGTACGCCCGGCCTGCATCGCGCGGTGCACGGCCCGCTTGACGGACGCGGGAACGGGGGTGCCCGGGGTTCGCGCGACCATCGCGGCCGCCAGCGCCTCGGGAGTCGTGCCGGCGAGGCCGGCGGCGGCCTCGAGGATCCGCCGCGCGTCGCGGGCCGTGCACGGCGTCGCGGCCATCAGCATCCCCACGGCCCGAGCGGTCGTGGCAGCACCGGGCAAGGGCCCGCCGGTGGGGGCGACCGCAGCGGACGGGGGGTGGGGACGGCTTCCGGCTACGGACATGCGAGATCCTTCCAATCCAAGGCGGGACCGCGCGCGGACGCGCGTACGGAAGGTATTCCCCCGCTGCCGCTGCCTGTAAGCACGGAGGCAGAGCGATTCACGGTGATGGCGTGCTCGGCCGTGACGGCGTGCCCGCCCGGCCGTGTTCGGGGAGTGGCGGCCCCGGCATCCGGCCGTCAGCCGTTGACCGCCGGGATGACGTGGCTGCCGTACGCGTCGATGGTGGCTTCGCGGGCGTCGTGCATGGCGTAGAGCGCGAACTGGTCGACGCCCAGATGCCGCAGGGCGCGGAGCTTGTCGATGTGGGCTTCGAGCGGGCCGAGGAGGCAGAAGCGGTCGACGATCTCGTCGGGGACGAAGTCGGTCGAGGTGTTCCCGGCGCGGCCGTGGTGGCTGTAGTCGTAGCCGTGCCGGTCCTTGATGTACGCGGTCAGTTCGTCCGGCACCATCCCGGAGTGCTCGCCGTACCGGGAGACCAGATCGGCGACGTGGTTGCCGACCATCCCGCCGAACCAGCGGCACTGGTCGCGGGCGTGCGCGAGGTCGTCGCCGACGTACGCCGGGGCGGCCACGCAGATCGTGATCGCGTCCGGGTCCCGGCCGGCCCCGGCCGCGGCCTGCCGGACCGCCTTGACCATCCACTCCGTCAGGAAGGGGTCCGCGAGCTGGAGGATGAACCCGTCGGCCTTCTGCCCGGCGAGGGCCAGCGCCTTCGGTCCGTACGCGGCCATCCAGACGGGCAGTTTCCCGTCCTTGATCCACGGGATGCGGATCGGGTTGCCGTCGACCAGCGCCTCCCGGCCTTCGGCGAGGTCGCGGATCACGTCGATGGCATCGCCGAGCCGGGCCAGGGTGTTCGGCGCGCGCCCGGCCACCCGCATGGCCGAGTCGCCGCGGCCGATGCCGCAGACGGTGCGGTTGCCGTACATGTCGTTGAGGGTGGCGAAGGTGGAGGCGGTGACCTCCCAGGTGCGGGTGCCCGGGTTGGTGACCATCGGGCCGACGTGCAGTTTCTGCGTGTTGGCGAGGATCTGGCTGTAGATGACGAACGGTTCCTGCCAGAGGACCGCCGAGTCGAAGGTCCAGCCGCAGCGGAAGCCGTTGCGCTCCGCGCGCTTCATGAGGCTGACCACCTGCGAGGCGGGCGGATCGGTCTGGAGGACGAGGCCGAAGCCCCGGTCCGCCTCAGTGATCGCCGCAGAAGGCTGCCGAGTTCATCTCATCCCCGCATCCGACTTCCTCGGCTTCATCGAAGAGCACGGCCTGCTCGCCCCCTTGCTACGCCACGCGATCGCTCGGGTGAGGGAGTCTGAAGCGGTGCGGCTGGAGTTCGCCACCGCCGGTATCCCGCTCCGTCTCGCCGGAGCTCTCACTCGGCTCGTGCGGGCGGGGACGCAGTCTCCTGACGGGCTGAGCGTCCGGCTCAGCCAGGCTGAGCTCTCTCAGACGATCGGGGCGTCCCGCAATGCCGTGGGTTCAGCCATCAAGCCGTGGAGAGAGCGAGGCTGGCCTGAGCGCCTCGGGCTCGCACCACTGCCCACGCTCCAAGCCCTGTGCGGTCCGCACAGGGCTTGGAACCTGCGTCAGCCGATGGCCATCTTCTGGGTCCAGCCGATGCTTCCTGCCGTGTTGGCAATGATCACCGTGCCGCCACCGGGAAGGGAGTCGGCCTTGCCTGCGTAGAAGCGCACGGCGCCGTCCTTCGCGATTGTCCAGACGTCGGGAATACCGTCGCCGTTGGCGTCGGGTGTACCGAACAGCAGGCGTACGTTCTCGCGTTGCCAGCCGGCCGTGCCGTACGTGATGTCCACACCGCCCGGAGAGGCCGAGTTCGCCGCCGCGGCGAGCGAGCTCGGGTCGACACCGCCGTCCGGGTCGGGCTTGCCGAGGCGCAGGAACAGTTTGCCTTCGGTGTGGTTTCGGTAGATGACGTCTGCGACGCCGTCCTTGTTGACGTCCTGGGCGGTGACGAGGTCTCGGTCGGTCCAGGCTGATGTCGAGAGGCGGGTGGCTTGCTCGACCAGGGCTCCGTTGTAGCCGGTGAACATCCAGAACTCGCTGCCGGAGGTGACGAAGAAGTCCGGCTTTCCGTCTCCCGTTGCGTCTCCGGCGGCCATGATCTGGCGGTAGTCGGCTGGATCGGGTGCGTTCGGCGGGAGCAGGATTTCCTGGCGCTCGTCGATGTTGACGGCGCCGTAGCCGTCGCCGGGGTAGACCCAGAGTTTGCCGTCCTTGCGGGCAATGAGGTCTTGCATGCCGTCGGCGCCGTAGACGTCGCCGTTGTGGGTGATGAGGGTGTTCTTCCAGTACCCGGAGGGGGCGCCTGCGTAGGTGGGCTGGCCGTCGTTGCCGTTGGGGTCCTTGGCCGGATTGCTGCGGTAGGCACCCGACATGGAGAACCCGAGGTCGCCTGTGCCCTTGGCGAGGTCGGTCTGCGATTCGGACGGGTACAGGCGCAGGTTGCCGTTGGCGTCGACGACCATCATGTCCGGCAGTTTGTCACCGGTGAAGTCGCCGGGAGTGTCCGGCTGGTCCCGCGGGGTCAGGTAGAAGAGGTACTTGCGGGGCTCGGAGCGGTGTTCTGCGCCGTCGACGGCGCGGACGTAGAGCACGTTCGGGCCTGCCAGCGGCGGTTTGGCGTTGGAGACCGTCGTGATGGTGGTCGTGGCGGCGCCTGCGGTGCGTTCGGCCTTGAAGGGATACGCACCTTGGTTGAAGCCGTACTCGAAGTAGGCGACGTCAGTCTGGGCAGCCCGGAACCGGAAAGTGCCGGCTTCGCCGAACTTCTTGACACTCCAGAGCGAGTCCTCGCCGTCGTTGCCGAAGCCGTTGTCATCGCCGTCGGCGTCCGGGAAGTCGGTGGAGGTCACGATCGGTGGGGAGGGCCGTGAGCTGTCGAACACGAATCGGCACGGGGTCTTGGCCGGGGCGTAGGAGGTGGAGGCCGAGCCCGTCTTGTCCACGGTCTTGGCGTGCCACGAGTAGGTCTGGCCGTCCACCAGTTTCAGTCCGCCCGCAACGTTGCCGGTGGGGATGGGGTCCGTGTGCGTGCTGGCCTTGTACCCGTTGACGGGTGCTTTGCCCTTGGCGCCGAGCAGGTTGGTGCTTCCGCCGGTCTTCCACAGTTCGAACATGACGGAGGACAGGTTGCCGTCGTCGTCCTTGGCTTCGGCCCAGAAGGTGAGGGACGACGCGCCGACATTGATGTACGGGGCGTTGGTGTCGCAGCTGAAGTCGGGTGCGAGGTCGAGCTTGGCCGGCGGGGAGGGGCGGCGGTTGTAGTCCAACTGGACGTACGGGTCGCTGCCGCCATCGGCCTGGAACTTCTTCCACGCGTACTGGTCGTACTCGTTGACGGCCTTGAACCCGATGGTCATCGTCGGCCAGCCGCCGTTGACGGCACGTTGGGCCGTGGGCTTCACATCGAATCTGACGTAGTTGTCCGGGCAGGAGCTTGACTTCCAGCCGTGCGCAAAGGTGTCACCGCCGATCTTGTTGCCCTTGTGCATAGGCGGCGCGTTCTTCCAAGTGGTCGTCTTGGTGATGGGCGTCGTGATGTGAACGTCCATGCTCCGTTTGCTGCACGACCAGGAGTAGGTCTCCAGTGCGTACAGCCATGCCTTCTCGACGACGGCGCCCTTCAGGTCCTTCTCCCAGTCGATGCTGAAGAAGGAGCGGGAGGTTCCCCAGGTGTCGGACTCGAAGCCGACGCGGGCCTCGTGGGTTCCCTTGTTGAAGTTCTTGCCGTTGTAGAAGCTGGCGTACGGGTGCCTGTCGTAGACCGTCGTCCAGTCGTTGGTGTGCTTGTTGACCGAGGGGTCGATGAACACGGGGTAGACCGTCGAGGGGTCGTCCAGGAATGCCTGGTCGGGCGTGACGGTCCAGGCGGTGCCCTCGAGGTCGGTCTCGACGATCGTGCCGTGCGAGTCCGGCTGCGGGCCGTTCACTGCGGGCAGCGACAGGGTTGCTGCCGCGCCGGTCCGGGAGGGCTCGGGGCTCGGCTCCGCCGGGACTGAAGGCGCTGTTCCCGTGCCGGTGGTCTCAGACGGTTCCGGTGCCTCGTCGCTCACGCTCGGCACCACCTCGTTGAAGATGTCGCCGTCATCGCCGTCATTGACGGAGTCCGTCGGCTCCGGAGTGACCGTGGCCGACTCCTCGGGCTCGGGCACCACGGGCTCGCCCGAGTCACTGGGCAGTACCTCGGGTCCGGGATCAGCTGTGCCGCCGCCCTCCCCGTTCGTCTGCGCGGGGATGCCCGCACTGTCCCACATCAGCGGGGTCGGGGACTCGGCGACGTCGTCGCCGTTCTCGTCGACCGCGCTGATGATCCGGGTCAGGGGGTCGAGGGCGAAGGTGAGGTCGGTCGAGGAGAGACCGTAGGAGAGTTGCGCGACCTTCGGGTTCGCTGCTGCTGCGCGGGTCTTTACGACGAGCAGCTGGGCGAACCCGCCGTCGTCTGCGGTGAGCACCAGGTCGGCACCCGGGAGGATCTCCGGATAGAGGGCCCGCGAACCGTCAATGATCGGTGTGGGGATAGCGTCCGGCCAGGTCACGACGATGTCGTGCTCGCCCACGGTGAGAGTGGCGAGGACGTTGCCCGTGCCGGGGGTGACGTCACCTGGCAGAAGGGACACTCGGCGCACGGAGGCGCGCGAAGCCCGCTGAGACGCCTTGCCCGGAGCGCTGGCCCCGGGCGAGAAGGTCATATTCGTGTTTGTCGCCTTCGGTGACCAGCCGCCCTCAACCTTGGCCAGGTTGGTATCGATGGGCTTCCAGACGCCGCCCACGCGGGCCCGGATCGGGCTCGCGTGAATTCGACGCGTCATCCCGCCACCGGGCTTCGCCCACGTCGTCGAGTAGGCGGTCCTCTTGGCTGTTGCCTCGACGGGCTTTCCCGTCCGGGCAGCCTTGATCACAGCCTCGGCTTCACCAATGGGAACGGTGGTCCGAGAAGTCTGTGAATCCTGTGTGCGGCCACCACCGTTCGACTGATTGAGGCCGACGTACGCCAGCCCGGAGGCCAGCACGACGGCCGAAACGCCGACCGCCAGTGCACGGCGACCGGGCATGCGGCGCCCTCTTGTCGTCATGAGTGGAATTCCCTTTCCCCCATAAAATCGGCCCGTGCCGATGGTTTTCGGACAGGCCCCGCCCCGTCCCACATCACGCGGCTGCAGTTCCCCCCGCTCGCGATGGCGACGTGCAGATCATGACTCAAGAGGAAGTCGCAGTCATGCAGTTGCACATCCGCATCTAGGGGCCCCCATGGCAGTTGAACTCGACCAGAGTGGAGCAGGACGCACCGACCTCCCTCCCCCAAAAGGTCCAAATAAGGGCAAATCGCTTCATCACCCAACGCACCCTGGTGCCATTTTTGGCGACACAGAAGCATTATCCGATTACTCCGAGCCGCACTTGGATGCCCCTGTTGCCCTAAAGGCATAGAAAGTCCATGACCAATAGCGATTACACCAGTGCACTGCGTGAGGATTGTCACTTGGCGGGTTGGCCGCTGGCGTTTCCTCCTCGCAACTGCACAGAATCAGCAACGCTTGATATGGGGATCATGTGGCCTCTACCCAGGGCCTGTTCTGGAGTCCGGGGGGACTTTCGTGCCAGCCTTTCCGTCCATGCGCCGCCGCCTGCACACCGCAGTCGTGCCATTCCTCGGCGCCGCGATGCTCGTTGCGCTTCTGCCAGCACAGGCATTGGCACAGCCACCCGATCCGGATGCAGGCACTGAGGATGTGGCGCGGGGGCCGCTGGTCTTGGAAGGGCTACCGGCCGACAGGTTCGCCTCGGGGCGGAACCGCGATGCCAACCTCGAGCGCCTCGGGGCACCCGTTCCGTTGAACCTCGAGCAGGCGCCAAACGGGACGACGACCCGGCCGCCGGCGGCTGCGGGCACGGTGACCTTCGGAACTGGGGTCCAGACGGCCGCCTTCGCCACGCCTGCGGCGGATCCCGCACCGGTCGCACCCAAGCCGGTCGGCAGCCTCCCCGTGAAGATCGGCCAGGCTGAGGGTGCGCCAGCCCCGACCGGCACCTGGCAGGTGGACATGGCCAGCCCGACCTCCGCGGTCTCCGACGGCATCGACGCCACCGTCCTCACAATGACCGCACCGGTCTCGGGCTCGGTACCGGTTTCCGTGCAGGTCGACTACCAGGATTTCCAGAACTACTACGGTGCGGACTGGGCCTCACGCATCCGCCTGGTCCAGTTCCCGGAGTGCTACGCCACCACTCCGGACGTCGAGGCGTGCCAGCAGTACGAAGAGCTGGAGACGGTCAACGACACCAAGACGAAAACGGTCACGGCCACCGTAGACACCACGGCTGACGGCACGACCGTGCCAGTGTTCGCTCCGCAGTCCACGGGTTCCGGCTCCGGTGTAGTCCAGGCCGCCTACGTTCAGCCCGTCGCGGCAGGCGGGGACAAGGCTGTCGTCGCCGCGATCGACTCCGGTAGCGGCGAGGGAGGTTCTTTCAAGACCACTCCTCTGAGCGGGAGTGGCAAGTGGACCGCAGGCAGCTCGTCGGGCGGCTTCACCTGGTCCTACCCGCTGACGGTCCCACCGGCCCCCGCGGGCCCGGCCCCGAGTATCAGCTTCAACTACAACTCGCAGTGGGTGGACGGCAAGACTGCGACCAGCTCCCCGCAGGCCTCTTGGATCGGCGAGGGCTGGGACTACGATCCGGGCCACATCGAGCGGCGCTACCGTTCTTGCAAGGACGACACGAAGGCCACTGCGGCGGGCACACCCAACAACACCGCCAAGAAGGACAAGTCGTTCGACCTGTGCTGGGTCTCGTTCAACGCCGTGTTGTCGCTCAACGGCCGCACCACCGAGCTGGTGCGCGAGAGCCCGACCAGCAACATCTACCGGTCGAGCAATGACGACGGCACCCGCGCCGAGCTGAAGACCGGCGGGGACAACGGCGACAACGACGGTGAGCACTGGATCGTCACGACCACCGACGGCACGAAGTACTACTACGGCCTGAACAAGATCGGTGACGGTCACGCCGACACCGGCTCAGTCGCCACGGTGCCCGTCTTCGGCAACCACCCGGGCGAGCCCTGCTACGCCTCCGCCTTCGCAACCTCGCGCTGTGGCGCGGGCAAGCAGCAGGCCTGGCAATGGGGCCTCGACAAGGTCGTCGACGTCCACGGCAACGCAATGATCGTGAACTGGACGCGAGGCACCAACTACTACTCGGTCAACAAGAAGTTCAAGACGCCGGAGAAGTACTACCGCTTCGCCATACCGGACTCCATCGAGTACGGCCTGCGAGACGCCGACCTCGGCGGAACCCCCGCAGCGAAGGTCGACTTCGGCCTCTACCAGCGCTGCCTCGCTTCTGGCACGGCCTGCGACTCCGAGAAGTTCGACAACACCAAGGACCCCGCCTCCTACCGGCCGTGGTGGGACACCCCCGGCAACCTCAACTGCAAGTCCGACTCGAAGCTCTGCCCCGCCTTCCCGTCGTTCTGGTCCCGGATGCGGCTCGGCAGCGTCACCACCTACGCCACCCGCCCAGGAGCCACCGGGCTGGTCAAGGTGGACTCGTACGTCCTCAAGCAGTCTTTCCCGCGCGACTGGTACAGCACTTCTCCGAGCCTGTGGCTGAACGGGATCACCCGCTACGCCTACGCTGCCGGAGCCACCAGCGGCACGCTCCTTTCCAAAGCCGGCGTCAGCTTCGAGCCGTACACCGTCGGACCCACCGACCCGCTGTCCGGCTACCTCAAGGACAAGCAGCTGCCCAACCTGGTCCGCAAGGACAGCAAGGACCAGCGGCCCGCCTTCACCCGCCCCCGCATCGGCACCGTCAACACCGAGCACGGCGGCCAGATCGACGTGGTCTACAAGGGCGGCTGCCAGTACCAGCCGAGCGTGGCCCCCGAGGACAACCACGGCACCTGCTTCCCCACCCGCTGGTCCCCGGACGGCGAAGAGAAGAAGCCGGCGCTGGCCTGGTTCAACAAGTACGTCGTCGACTCGGTCACCGAGACAGACAAGATCACCGGAGTCTCCGACCGCGTCACGACCTTCTACGCCTACTCCGGCGCGGCCTGGGGCAAGTCCGACGACGAGTTCACCAAGCCGGAGCTGCGCACCTACAGCGACTGGCGCGGCTTTCAGCAGGTGGCCACGGCCAAGGGCCGCAAGGTGAGCACAAGCCCGCAGACCCAGTCGTATTCCGTCTCTCGCTACTTCCGCGGCGCGGGCGGTGCGGTCAAGGACTCCACTGGTACCCGGACGCTGATCGCCGACGACCAGCCGCAGTACGCGGGCATGGAAGCGGAGACCATCGTCTACGAAGGGAAAGGCGGCAGAGTCCTCAAGCGGATCCTCAACTACCCCTGGTCGAAGGACACTGCCTCACGTGACCGCGACGGGGGCGCCGGCCCGCTGGTCGCATACCGCGCCGGCGTGAAGCGGACCGACGAGATCCAGACCGTGGGCACCACTTGGCAGGCCGTCCGAACCGAGACGACGCCCGACCCGACGTACTCACTGCCCGCGCAGATCGAGACCTCGGTGGTCAAGCCCAACGGCACGGGTGAGACCTCCAGCGACTTCACCTGCACCGTCAACGCTTACGTCCACAACACCGACCTCAACCTGATCGGCCTCACCAGCAAGTCCCGCAAGACGGCCACGTCCTGCGAGGACTACCCCACCGCCAGTGGCGCCACCCAGCTCATAAGCGCGGACGCGTACTACTACGACAACCTCACCTTCGGCGCCGAACCCACCAAGGGCCTGGTCACCACGAAGGCCGAGTCGAACGACGACGGCACGCACTACAGCGTCGTCACCACCATGACCTACGACCCGCTCGGACGCGTGCGCACCGTCAAGAAGCCGGTGGTGGGCACCACCGAGACCCAGTACACCCCGGGCGACACCGGTGGCCCCATCACCTCGATCAAGTCGATCAACCCCAAGGGCCACAGCAGTGTCACCACCACGGACCCGGGCCGCGGACTCGCCCTGTCCGTCACCGACACCAACGGCCGCACGTCGCGCATGGAGTACGACGTGTTCGGCCGACTGGTCAAAGGATGGTCGGCGAACCGCTCTGCCGGCACGCAGAAGCCCGACGTCATGGTGAGCTACCAGACGGCCGAGGCGACGACCTCCGTCACCCGCCCGTCCGCCGTCACCGTCTCCACCATCAAGGACGACGACTCCTACGCCCGGCAGATCACGATCTTCGACGGCCTGATGCGGCCGGTGCAGACCCAGAAGCAGGCACACGGCCCCGGTCGCATCGTCGCCGACACGCGCTACAACGACCACGGCTTGCCCTCGGAAGTCACGACCGGCTACCTCGTCAAGGGCGAGCCGGAGGCCACGCAGTTCATGCGTGTCTCGGACACCCTCGTCCCGATGCTGACCCGCACGCTCTACGACGGCCAGGAGCGGCCCGTCCGTGCCACCAACTTCCGCGGTGGCGTGTCAGCGAACTACAGCCGGTGGGTCTACGGAGACACCAACACCATCGCCTACCCGCCCGGCGGAGCCGCCCCGGCGGTGAACACATGGACCGACGCCCTCGGCCGGGTGGTGAAGATCCAGCACGCCGCAACCAGCTCGACCTGGCGCACAACGACGTACGGATACGACACCCGCGGCAACCAGGACAAGATCACCGACCCAGCCGGCAGCACATGGTCCTACACCTTCGACACCCGTCACCGCGTGGTGGGCACCAGGGATCCTGACACCGGGCTCACCACAAGCGAGTGGGACGACGCCGACCGCAAGGTCAGCACCACGGATGCCCGCGGCACCGTCTACACGACGTACGACCAGCTGGACCGCGTGACCGCGATCCGCAACGGTACGGCCACCGGCACGCCGGAGAAGGAGTTCACGTACGACACCCTGCCGGGAGCTGTGGGTCAGCCCGTCGCGTCGATCCGGCATGACGAGAGCGGCGACTACATCAGTCGCATCACCGGCTACGACACCGAGTACCGGCCCACGGGCCGCGAGACGGTCGTCCCCGCCAACACCATGACGGCGGGCCTCTCCGGCACCTACGCCTACTCCTACGCGTACACCCCAACAGGCAAGCCGCTCTCGGTCACTCTGCCGGCGAAGGGCGGCCTGGCCGCCGAGAAGGTCGCCACCCGCTACAACAACGACGGCCTGCCGAAATCCACCTCGGGCGCCAGCTGGTACACGAGCAACGTCACCTACTCGGCGTTCGGCGAGGTGCTGCGCACGGTGAGCGGCCCCCAGCCGTACCGCGTGTGGACGACGAACATCGTCAACGATCACACCGGCCAGCTCCAGCGCGCCGTGGTGGACCGCGAGACCCCCGACTCCCACCGAATCAGCAACACCTACTACTCCTACGACTACGCGGGGAACATCACCTCGCAGAGCAGGCGCCTCACCGACGGCGCAGTCTCCACGTGGGACACCCAGTGCTACACGCACGACCTGATGGGCGAACTTGTCCACGCCTGGACGTCCACCATCACGCCCAACAACGCGGGCACGGGCTGCAAGAGCTCCGACGGCACCACGTGGGGCGCCCGGTCCGACGGTCGCGCCGTCCGCGGCCCCATTGCCAAGGCACCGGACAGCAAGTCCGACACGAATACACCGGACGCAGACCTCGGCGCATCGCTGGGCGCGGCTGCCCCGGCCGCCGGCACGGTATCCGCAGGCTCCACGGGCTACTGGGACAGCTACACGTTTGATCTCCTGGGCAACCGGGCGAGCCTGGTCAAGCACGATCCGGCGGACGCGACAAAGAACGTGGAGCTGACGTACGGCTACGGCAAGCTCGTCACCGGCAACGGCACCACGCCGGCGTCCGTCGACCAGCCGCACACGCTGACCTCGGTGGCCTCGGTGCCTGCCGGCACCAGCAGCACGTACATCTACGACAGCTACGGAAACACCACGACGCGCGCGCTGCCCGGCGAAACTCAGAACCTGACGTGGACGCGAGAGAACCGGCTCGACACGATCAAGAACGGTTCTGCGACCACCAAGTACGTCTACGACGCACTGGGCAACCGCATCCTGGAGAACTCTCCGTCCGGCAGCGTGCTCTACCTCGGCGACACGGAAATCACCACGTCCGCCGGCAAGATCACCCGCGCCAGCCGCAGCTACTCCCACCCCGGCGCCCCCACGGTGGTCCGGTCCACGAACGGGACGACGACCGGCCACAAGCTCGACGTCCTCCTGACCGACCAGGTCGGCACGGCCACGACCACCGTCGGGGTCAGCGCCGGTCAGCCGATCACCCGCAGGGCCTTCAAACCCTACGGAGAGGTCCGCGGCAGCAAGCCGGCCGCATGGCCGAACAAGCGCAGCTTCCTCGGCGTTGGCGTTGACGACCCGACGGGTCTGACGCACATCGGCGCTCGCGAATACGACTCCAGCAGCGGCCGCTTCATATCGGCCGACCCCGTCATGAACATCGCGAGCCCGCTCCAGATGAACGGGTACGCCTATGCGGACAACAACCCGGTCACCCACTCCGACCCGACGGGCCTTTGCGCAGAGATCGACTGCGGAACCCGTCCGACCCCGGATCACGAGAACACGACCCCAGGCCGCACCCCTGGACCGGCCAAGCTGACGGACAGCGGTCGCGTCCACCAGAACAACGTCCGCAACGGCCGCGCAGCGAATACCCAGGCCAGGTGCGGGTTCGGCGGTCTGGCCTGCAATACGGTGCGCACGTGCCAGCAGCAGCAGATCTTCTGCGGAATCGTCAGCAAGGCACCGCAGGCCACTGTCACCATGAACAAGATCGTAGCGGTGGCCAAGGAAACACTCGGCATCACCGAGTACGAGAACTGCAAGACCTACGACCTCTGGGCCTGCGCCGAACTGACGAAGGACGCCATCCTGGCCTCGAAACTCCGACTCGGCGCAAAACTTGCCGAGGGCGCGGTCGAGGCAATCGATGAAATCATGGACTCAGCCCCCCGACCGGGATGCAGGTGCTTCCTTGCGGGGACCAAGGTCCTTCTTCCCGGCGGGAAGACCAAGAAGATTGAAGAAGTAAAGATCGGCGACGAAGTCTGGGCCACGGATCCGGTAACGGGCAAGTCCGGCAAGCGCAAGGTCACGCGCCTGATCGTCACACGAGCCGACAAGCACTTCAACAAGCTGTCCATAGCAACAAAGCAGGGAATCGAAAGTCTCACCGCAACCCACGAGCACCCCTTCTGGTCCCCGTCCCGCCGCACATGGGTCGAAGCCCGCAACCTCACCCCGGGATCAACACTGCTGACGGAGTCGGGAGACACCGTCATCGTCACGGCGAACAAGCCCTTCACGAAGCGTGCTACGACGTACAACCTCACAGTCGACGACCTGCACACGTACTATGTACTCGCTGGTCAGACGCCGATCCTCGTACATAATTCGAATTGCCCTACCGGCGTGGGGCGAGAGCTAATCGATGGACAGGCTCAATTCCACATCATTCATGGAGACAAGACGGGCGGTGGCCATAAGTGGCCAGGGCAGGCTGGGAAAAGCGTCTTCCCTCCGAATTGGGGAACGGACGATATCCTCGACGCCGTGGCCGATGTGGCGACAAGTCCAAACAGCAAGTGGGACTGGGTTAAGGGGCCTCAGGGGTCTACCTACACAAAGAAGGGAAGCGCTTCACGTGTGGCGATCACAGGCACTCACAGCGGCGTAGATATCAAAGTCATCTATGAGCCGGCATCCAATCGCATCATAACCGGATACCCGTATAAGTGAGAGTTGCCTAAAATGCAGTATCCGCCCTACCGTACCGCGATCGAGGAACTCCTAGAGGACTCACCGATCACTCGCGAGGATGTGATCAAGAATGTTCGCGAATTCTTGATAGTGGGCGAGTATGGACTGGCCTTCGATACCATGTGCAGCTGGATTTACGAGGATGATCTTGTGATCTCTTCCTCGTATCATGGTCGACTGCGGGAACTCGCGGAAGATATGGACGCTGTAGAAGTTGTGGAGAATCTCCAAGAGCACATCCACGACGAGTGACGGCAACGCGGCAAACTCCGGTGGCACTCACGAGACGGCTCGTGGGGCCACCGGCGTTTGCAGCCGGACCATACGCCGCCAAGCTACGGCGCGTCGCCCACACCATCCCCTTTAGCCTCGGTTGGTGCGGCCGTCCTGGCGGCCTGCTCGATTTTCGCGAAGTAGGCGGCACGGGCTTCCTCGGTGATCGGCTGCTCGTTTTCGGCGCGCACTCCGGTCCGGCCGTCGAGGCCCTCGCGCAGCATGTCGGCGTGCCCGGCATGCCGGATGGACTCGCCGAGGAGGAATGTACGAGGATGGCGAACAGGTTCGTGTTGGGATAAGGCTCCGGCCACCACGGCGCGTGGCCGGGGGCGTCGAGGGGAAGCTCGTTGATCGTCGCGTCCGAGTGTTCCCACGTGCGCCGGTAGAACCCGATGATCTGATCGCGGGTCTCGTCCCCGGTCGCCCATTGATCGCTGCCATCGGAGTCCTGCCACCGGCACAGCGGTTCCGGCGAAGGGCGGTCGAAGACCTCACCGAAGTACCTGGCCTCGACCGTGGCCACATGTTTGACCAGGCCGAGGAGGTTGGTCCCGGTCGCTGTCAGAGGCCGGCACACATCGTATTCGGACAAGCCATCGAGCTTCCAGAGCAGCGCTTCACGGTCCCGCCGCAGTCTCTTGTGCAGGTTGTCTTTCGCGAACCGATCGATCATGCGGCACGAGCCTGCCATGGGCTGCTCGTGGTCTCAAGATCCCGTACGTGGGAAGCAACGACTGCCGGAGCCGTGGTCAGCTATGGTCACGGCTCCGACCTGCGGGGTCCGACTCTTGGGTCGGCCCCGCCCCACTTGCGAGCGTCAGTCGAACAACGGGATGATATCGGAGCCGTACGCGTCGATGGTTGCTTCCCGCGCGTCGTGCATGTCGTAGACGGCGAACTGATCGACGCCGAGGGCACGCAGGGCTCGCAGTTTCTCAATGTGGGCCTCCGGCGGGCCCAGAAGACAGAAGCGGTCGACGATCTCGTCGGGGACGAAGTCCGTGGACGGATTCCCGGCGCGGCCGTGGTGGCTGTAGTCGTAGCCCTGGCGGGCCTTGATGTACTCGGTGAGTTCGTCGGGGACCATGGAGGAGTGCTCGCCGTAGCGGGAGACGAGGTCGGCGACGTGGTTGCCGACCATTCCGCCGAACCAGCGGCACTGGTCGCGGGCGTGGGCGAGGGCCTCGGGCGAGTCGTCGGACGTGACGTACGCCGGGGCGGCCACGCAGATGGTGATGGACGCCGGGTCTCGGCCCACCTCGGTCGCGGCCTGCCGTACCGCCTTGACCATCCACTCCGTAAGGAACGGGTCGGCGAGCTGGAGGATGAAGCCGTCGGCCTTCTGCCCGGCCAGCGCCAGCGCCTTGGGTCCGTACGCGGCCATCCAGACGGGCAGCTTCCCGTCTCGGATCCAGGGGATGCGGATCGGGTTGCCGTCGACCTGCGCTTCGCGTCCCTCGGCGAGGTCCCGGATGACGTCGATGGCCTCGCCCAGGCGTGCCAGGGTGTTGGGCGCGCGCCCGGCGACCCGCATCGCCGAGTCGCCGCGCCCGATCCCGCAGACGGTGCGGTTGCCGTACATGTCGTTCAGGGTGGCGAAGGTGGAGGCGGTGACCTCCCAGGTACGCGTACCTGGGTTCGTGACCATCGGGCCCACGTGCATGCGCTGGGTGTTGGCGAGGATCTGGCTGTAGATGACGAACGGTTCCTGCCAGAGGACCGCGGAGTCGAAGGTCCAGCCGTAGCGGAACCCGTTGCGCTCGGCGCGCTTCATGAGGCTGATGACCTGGGAGGCGGGCGGGTCGGTCTGCAGGACGAGTCCGAAGTCCATGCGTCGCTCCTTGCGGGAGGGCGCGGGCGCCGGGGCGTGCAGGCCCCGGCGCCCGGCTAGAGGTACTGGCAGGTGGAACGGTGGGCGAAGGCCCCGTGGCCGGCCCGGCCCACGTACTCACGGCGGTCGATGACGAGTTCGCCGCGCGAGAACACAGTGTCGACGCGTCCGGTGATCCGCTTGCCCTCGTACGCCGAATAGTCCACGTTCATGTGGTGGGTCTCGGCGGAGATGACCTGCTCGGCGTGCGGGTCGTAGATGACGATGTCCGCGTCCGAGCCGGGGGCGACGGTGCCCTTCTGGGGGTACAGGCCGAACATCCGGGCCGGGGTGGCGCAGGCGATCTCGATCCAGCGGTGGCGGCTGATGTGTCCGTCGACGACGGCCTGATGGAGGAGGTCCATGCGGTTCTCCACCCCCGGCAGCCCGTTCGGGATCTTGGAGAAGTCCCCGCGGCCCAGCTCCTTTTGGCCGCGGAAGCAGAACGGGCAGTGGTCGGTGGAGACCACCTGGAGGTCGTTCGTCCGCAGCCCCCGCCACAGCGCCGCCTGATGCTCGCGCGGCCGCAGCGGGGTGGAGCAGACGTACTTGGCGCCCTCGAAGTCCGGTTCGGCGAGGTTGTCGGTGGAGAGGAAGAGGTACTGCGGGCAGGTCTCGCCGAAGACCGGGAGCCCCTTGTCGCGGGCCGCGGCCAGTTCGGCGACCGCCTCCTCCGCCGATACGTGGACGACGTACAGCGGGGCACCGGCCACCCGGGCGAGCTGGATCGCCCGGTGCGTGGCCTCCGCCTCCAGCAGCGCCTTGCGGACCTCGCCGTGGAAGCGCGGATCCGTCTCACCGCGCGCCAGCGCCTGTTCGACGAGGACGTCGATGGCAAGGCCGTTCTCCGCGTGCATCATGATCAGGCCGCCGTTGGAGGACGCCCGCTGCATCGCGCGCAGGATCTGACCGTCATCCGAATAAAACACTCCCGGATATGCCATAAACAATTTAAACGAACTTACGCCTTCTTCGACGAGCCCGTCCATTTCCTTGAGCGTGTGCTCGTTGACGTCCGACACGATCATGTGAAATGCATAGTCGATCGCGCATTTACCGTCGGCCTTTCCGTACCAGGTGTCCAAACCAGATCGCAGGGATTGCCCTTGCGATTGGACCGCGAAGTCGATGATCGTAGTCGTACCGCCCCAGGCCGCGGCTCGCGTCCCGGTCTCGAACGTGTCCGACGCGAAGGTGCCACCGAATGGCAGCTCCATGTGGGTGTGCGCGTCGACCCCACCCGGGATCACATATTTCCGGGAGGCATCGATCACCCGATCGGCCGTCCAGTCCTGGCTGCCTGTGGTCGCCATCGCCACGACGCGGCCGCCCTCGATCAGAACATCCGCGTGCAGCTCTTCGGCAGCGGTGATCACAAGGCCGCCGGTAATGAGAGTTCTGGTCATATCCGAGGAATCCCTTCCCGTCAGAATGCCGGAGTCGGAGGGCCACCGACGGGGGTACCGAACGGAATGCAGTATCCCCGTCGGCCGCAGCAGCCAGCGCCATGCCGGCGTACCGCGACGCGATGCCGCGCATCGCTCATCACGTGGCTCCCGAACCGACTAGGTCGCCGAGTCCCCGTGAAGATTCCTGGTCACGCGAGCCAATGAAACTCTTGAAGGAGGTGATGCCCTCCTCCACCAGCAGGTCCATCTCCTTCAGGGAGCCCTCGTTGACGTCCGAGAGGATCATGTGGAAGGCGTAGTCGATCGCGCAGTTGCCGTCGGCTTTGGCGTACCAGGTGTCGAGGCCCTCGCGCAGGGTGTGGCCCACGCTCTGGACGGCGAAGTCCACGATGGTGGTGGTGCCGCCCCAGGCGGCGGCCCGGGTGCCGGTCTCGAAGGTGTCGGAGGCGGCGGTGCCGCCGAAGGGCAGTTCCATGTGGGTGTGGGCGTCGACGCCGCCGGGGATGACGTACTTCCTGGTGGCGTCGATGGTCCGGTCGGCGGTCCAGCTGTCGGCCGCGGCGGTGCCGTGCGCGGCCAGTGCGGCGATCCGGCCGTCCTCGATCAGTACGTCCGCGTGGATCTCGTCGGCGGCGGTGACGACGAGACCGCCGCGGATCAGGGTGCGCGTGCTCATGGGGCGGCTCCCGCCGACTAGAGGCTCCTGAGGGCCTGTTCGAGGATTTCGGCGCCTTCTTCCGCCTCGGCGACGGTGAGGGAGAGCGGCGGCGCGATGCGCAGCACGCTGGTGTCGTGCCCGCCGCCGCGGCCGATCAGCAGTCCGGCGGCCCGGGTGGCTTCGAGTACGGCGGCGGTCGCCTCGGGGTGGGCCCGGTCGGTGCCGGGGTGGGTGAGTTCGATGCCGGCCATCAGGCCGCGGCCGCGGACGTCGCGGACGTGCGGGACGGTGGCGCCGATGGCGCGCAGCCGTTCCAGCAGGAGTCCGCCGACCCGGCGGGCGTTGCCCTGGAGGTCGTGTTCGAGGAGGTAGCCGAGGTTGGCGAGGCCGGCGGCCATGGTGACCGGGGAGCCGCCGAAGGTGGAGATGGAGTTGGCGTCGAGGCAGTTCATGACCTCGGCGCGGGCCACAACCCCGCCGATGGACATGCCGTTGCCGATGCCCTTGGCGAAGGTGAGGATGTCGGGCGGGCCGTTCTCGGCGTGGGCCTGCCAGCCCCAGAAGTGGTCGCCGGTGCGGCCCCAGCCGGTCTGCACCTCGTCGCTGATCCACAGGATGCCGTGCCGGTCGAGCACCTCGCGGAAGGCGGCGTACAGGCCGTCGGGCGGGGAGGTGAAGCCGCCGATGCCCTGGATCGGTTCGGCGATCAGGGCGGCCACCGAGCCGCGGGTCTGGCCGAGCACGTCCTGGAGGTCGGCGACGCACGCCTCGGTGAACTGCGCGTCGGTCAGGGCGGCGAAGGGGCCGCGGGTGCGGACGGCGCCGTGCACGTAGAGGGTCTGGAGCGGGGAGAGGCTCGTCGGGGACCAGCCGCGGTTGCCGGTGATGGAGACGGTCGAGAAGGAACGGCCGTGGTAGCTGTTGCGCATGGCCAGGACCTGGTTCGAGCGCCGGTACGTGGTCGCCAGCAGCAGGGCGGCGTCGTTGGCCTCGGTGCCCGAGGTGGTGAAGAAGACCCTGGCGTCGGGGATGCCGGAGAGCGCGGCGACGCGCTCGGCGAGCTCGACCATGGGCCGGTTGAGGTAGAGGGTGGAGGAGTGGATGATCCGGCCGGCCTGGTCGGCGACCGCCTTGGTGACCTCGGGGAGGGCGTGGGCGGTCATGGTGGTGAGGATGCCGGCGAAGAAGTCGAGGTAGCGGTTGCCTTCGGCGTCCCAGACGTGGCGGCCCTCGCCGTGGGTGATCTCCAGGGGGCGGTCGTAGTAGAGGGCCATCCAGTCGGGCATGACCCCGCGGTGGCGGCTGTGCAGGGAGAGCGGCGAGATCACGGCTGGACCAGTCCTCCGTAGGCGTCGGGGCGGCGGTCTCGATAGAACGCCCACTGGGTGCGGACCTCGTCGATCAGGTCGAAGTCGAGGTCGCGGACGACGAGTTCCTCCTCCTTGTCGCTCGCGGTGTCCCCGACGAAGCGGCCGCGCGGGTCGACGAAGTAGCTCGTGCCGTAGAAGTCGTTGTCGCCGTACTGCTCTTGGCCGACCCGGTTGATGGCGGCGATGAAGTACTCGTTGGCGACGGCGGAGGCGGGCTGCTCCAGCTGCCAGAGGTGGCTGGAGAGGCTGCGGGAGGTGGCGGACGGGTTGTAGACGAGCTGGGCGCCGCCCAGGCCCAACTGGCGCCACCCTTCCGGGAAGTGGCGGTCGTAGCAGATGTACACGCCGACCTTGCCGACGGCCGTGTCGAACACGGGCCAGCCGAGGTTGCCCGGACGGAAGTAGTACTTCTCCCAGAAGCCCCTGACCTGCGGGATGTGGTGCTTGCGGTACTTGCCGAGGTAGCTTCCGTCGGCGTCGATGACGGCCGCGGTGTTGTAGTAGAAGCCGGACTGCTCGACCTCGAAGACCGGGACGACGATCACCATGGACGTCTCGCGGGCGAGCTCCTGCATCCGGCGGACGGTCGGGCCGTCGGGCACCGGTTCGGCCCACCGGAAGTGCTCCGGCTCCTGGACCTGGCAGAAGTACGGGGCGTTGAACACTTCCTGGAACCCGATGATCTGGGCGCCCTGGCGTGCCGCCTCCCGGGCGCGTTCCTCGTGTTTGAGGATCATGGATTCGCTGTCGCCGGTCCAGGAGGCCTGGACCAGTGCGGCGCGGACGATGTGGGCCATGAGCTGCTCCTTCGACGGGACGTCAGAGAGCTTCTACGCACGTAGACGGAATGCGTAGATAGGAGAACGTAAGCCCCGTCCGGGACCTGGGCAAGACCATCGCCGTCAACCGGCAGAGTCGATCATGTTCTGCCGGATGGTGATCGGTTCCGCGCACGGACCGGACAGTTCAGGCCACCGCGCGGCAGCTTCGGCTGTCCGGTGCGCGCTCGCTAACCGACGGCGACGCCGGCCACGCGCAGGGCGTGGAGCAGCTCGCGGTGGCGGCTCTCGGAGACCCCGCGGGCGGCGGTCAGCAGCCGGGGCGCGAGGCGCTGCGGGTCCTGCCGGGCCAGCCGCGCCGACTCCTCGGCCGTCCGCACCTGCACGAAGGCCCCGAGCAGGGCGCCCGCCTCGCGGTCCCGGCCGGCCGCGGTCAGCACCAGGGCCGCGTCCGCGATCTCGGCGGCCGGGCGGACCACGCCCTGGCGCAGCAGCCGGCCGCAGTCGGCCTCCCGGCCGGCCGCGCTGAGGGCGGCCGCGGCGGCGGCGAGCCGCGCGGGCGGCAGCGAGGCCGCCTCCCAGAGCAGGGTGGCCCAGTCGGCGCCGAGCCCGGCCCGCTCCAACTGTCCGGCGAGCGCGGGCAACAGGGGCGCCGGCCAGGCCGCCGCCTCACAGAGCAGCACGTGCGCCTCGCCGGTACGGCCGCCGGCCCGCAGCCCTACGAGCTCCGCGACCCGCGCGGCGATGTCGGGCGTGGCGGCGGGGGCGGGCTCGGCCGCCGGGAATCCGGGCGCGGGCGCGGGCCCCGGGGCCGGCGGGCCGGCCTGGGCGCCCGACCGGTCCACCCCGCTGCGGCCCCGCGCAGCGGGGTCCGGCGCGGCCCCGGGACCGGATCCGAAGCCGGGCTCGGGCCCCAAGCCTGCCCCGGGCTGGGAGCCGACTCCGGGCTCGAAGCCGGGCGCGACCCCGGACCCGGATACGAAGTCGGGCGCGAGCCGGACGCCGGATCCGGATGCGGATGCGAAGCCCGGCCCGGACTCCGGTCCGGGCACGAAGCCCGACCCGTGACCGGATGCGAGGTCCGGGTCCGGCCCGTGTCCGAAGCCGGGCGCGGGCGCGGGCCCGCCGCCGACCCCGCCGCCGCCATGGGTGCCGGTCGGCGGATCGGCCGGGGCGGGTACGGGGTCGGGGGCGGGGGCGTAGCGGGCGCCGCGCGGGGCGGGGGCCGGAGAGGCTGGCGGTGCGGGCTGTCGGTGGGTGGGGGCCGGGTCGGGGGTGGGGGCGTAGCGGGCGCCCCGGCCGCGGGCACCGCCGCGCAGCCGGCGGCCGGTGCCGCCCAGGGCGCGCTGCCGCGCGGCCTCGTCCGGGGCGGCGGCCGCGCCCGGGGTGGTGGCCTCGTTCGGGACGGCGGCCGCGCCGGCGGTCGCGCGGGCGGCCAGGTCCTCCAGGCGGGCGGTGAGGTCCGCGCAGCGGGAGCGGGCGCGGGCCAGGTCGTCGTGGGTCCAGGACAGTTCGCGGGTGAGCGCCTCGGCCCGCGCGTGGCCGGTGGCGGCCTGGAGCTGCGCGGTCAGCTGCTGGAGGGCGGCCTCCGAGCCGCTCCGCTGCGCCTGCGCGGCCGCCAGCAGTTCGGCCAACTCGACTTGGCCGCCCGGCCGTTGGTCGTGGGCGGTAACGGCGGCAGCGCGCAGCCGGGCGGCGACGGCGCTCTCCCGTGCGGCCGGCTGCGGCCCGCGCAGCTCCGCGAAGTCGTGCAGCAGGGACTGGAGTACGTCCCAGGGCGGGATGGCGGCGCCGTGCAGACAGGCCCGCATGCCGTCCGGATCGCGCCTGAGGAACTCCGCGTACCAGCCGGTCGCGGGATCGAGGAGATCGGTCAATCCCCGCATGTGTGCGGCGAGTCGGTCCACGGGGCCGGTCGAGCCTGTCGCTTCTCCGCTGTCCATGGCCGCATTGCATCGCACCCGTGTTACGGGCGGGCTACGGGAGCCTCAAAGGTTGACGGCGGGTGAGAGGGCGATTGCGGTGTGCGGTCGGCGACCCAGCCGGGCGAGCGTGGCGGGCCAGTCGACGGCCCAGAACTGCCAGGTGTACTTGCGGGCGAGCAGCTTGCGCACCCGGCGGGTGCCGGCCTCGTCGAGCAGCCGGGCGACGGCGGCCGTCTCCGGCGCTTCCGGTACGGTCCGGCCCCGGACGTCGCACGCGGTGAGGACGACCCGCGGATTGTTGCGGATCCGCTTGACCTTCCAGGAGTCGGTGCGCGTCCACACGAACAGCTCGCCCCCGTCGGCGGCGGCCCACACGGGCGTGGCGACGGGGGTGCCGTCCTTCTTGAAGGTGGTGAGGCTGACGTACTTGCCGCGGCCGAGCTCTTCCAGGGTCATGGGCCGAGGGTAGGCGGGCCGTACGGATCAGACGGCGCCGGGGGTCCCTGCCCCGCCGGCCCCCACAGAAGCCCCCGCAGCAGCACCCGCCGAGGCACCCGCGACCGCCCCGGTCGCGTGGGTGAGCGTCTCCCAGGCCACGAACAGGTCGTCGGTGCCGGCCGGCCGCATCCGCCGCGCCAGCTCGCGGGTCAGCGGCAGCCGCGCTCCCGTGCGGCCCTCGTAGTGGGCGAGCGCGACCTCCAGGTCAGGGCCCATCGTGCGCTCGACCGTGCCGCCGCACAGCCAGTCGGGCGCCTTCTCGCCGAGCTGGTGGCGGGCGTGGAACTCCATGGCCTTGGTGAGCCGCTCGGCTTCCTCCCCGTACAGGTCGACGCCCTGGAGCCAGGCGGTCTCGGCGATGTGCGCGGAGGCGGCGAGCGCGTACCCGACGTGCATGAGGTTGCGGCAGGTCTCCTGGGCAAGGCCGTCCCGGTAGGTGCCCTGGCCGAACCAGTACGCCTTGACCTGGTCAGGGGTGTCGATGCCGGCGCGGGCGGGCGCCTTGGGCCGCGGGCCGTCGGAGGCGAGGTAGAAGTAGGCGGGGACCCGGTCCCGGAAGCGGCGCAGCGACTCGGCGAAGACCTCCTGGTCCTCGAGGAACACCGCGATGGCGATGGAGGCGTCGGTCATGGCCAGTTCCCAGTTGCCGTTGAAGGCGGGGACCTGGTCGCGGACGGTGGGCAGGTAGGCCGTGCGCAGCATGTCCTGGAAGCGCCGGACCCGCGGGGCCCGCCAGGCCGGGTAACCGGCGTGCACGATGTCGGCGGCCCGGGCCCAGGTGGCGCCGGCCCAGGCGGCCTGGAGTCCGGCGTTGCCGCCGGTGTGCCCGGTCATGACGGCCGACCAGTCGTCCATGATCTCGACGGCCTTGCGGGCGTGCGCGGTGTCGCCGGTGACCGACCAGAGCAGGGCGTGGGTGTAGGCGGCGATGGCGTCCTGGCGTTCGTCGAGGCAGGACTGCGGTCCCGCGTCGAACGGGCAGGGGACCACGTCGGCGGGGTGGGCGGTGTAGCCGGGCGCGGCGTACCGGCTCCCGGCGAGCGCCGCGTGGGCCGAGGCCCAGGGCTCGGCTCCCTGGGCGACCATCTTCTTGGCGTGTGCCAGTTGGGCGCGGCCGACGACGACTCCGGGGTGGCGGAAGTCGACGTCGGTGACGCTCTTGCCGTGGGCCCGGCCGTCGGGTGCGGCGCAGGCGGCGAGGAGAAGTCCCGCCGCGAGCAGTACTCCGACGACTCCGAGGCCGAGTCGCTTGGATGCGTTCAGTTCAGACACGCGTTCACGTGTGCCCCGCCGGGGCGGCGCCGCACCGCGGATTGCGCCGAACGGACCCTCAGAGGGGCAGCAGCGCGCAGCGCCGGACCAGGTCGTCCATGGAGAGGCCGAGGGCGTCGGCGAGCGCGGCCACGGTGAAGAAGGCGGGGGTGGGGGCCCGGCCGGTCTCGATCTTGCGCAGGGTTTCGGCGGAGAGTCCGGCCTGGGCGGCGACGTCGACCATGCTGCGGCCGCCGCGGGCCTCGCGCAGCAGCAGGCCGAGCCGCTCGCCGCGCTCACGCTCTTCGGGGGTCAGGGGGGTGCGCACCATGACGTCATTCTAATACCGGATCCCCCGCCGGCACCCCATTCTTATACCGGTATAGTAATGGGCATGGTTGAGTTGAAGACGGAACAGTCCATCGCCCGCATGCGGGACGCCGGCCGGGTCGTGGCCCGCACCCTCCAGGCCGTACGGGAGGCCGCCGCGGTCGGCGTGACCCTCACCGACCTGGACCAGGTGGCGCGGCGGGTACTGGCCGGGGCGGGCGCCGGGTCCCCCTTCCTGGGCTACCGCCCGTCGTTCGCCCCGGTGCCCTTCCCCGCCGTGGTGTGCGCGTCCGTCAACGACGCGATCGTGCACGGCATCCCGGACGGCTACCGGCTGCGCGACGGCGACCTCGTCAGCATCGACTGCGGCGCCGTGCTCGACGGCTGGGTGGGCGACGCGGCCGTCAGCTTCACGGTGGGCCGGGCCCGCCCCGAGGACCTCGCCCTGATCGAGGCGGCCGAGGCGGCCCTGCGCGCGGGCATCGCCGCGGCCGTGCCCGGCAACCGCATCGGCGACATCGCGCACGCCATCGGCCGGGTCTGCCGGGGCGCCGGCTACGGCATCCCGGACGGATTCGGCGGCCACGGCGTGGGCCGCACCATGCACGAGGACCCGGGCGTGCCCAACGAGGGCCCGCCCGGCCGCGGCACGAAGCTGCGCGCCGGCATGGTGCTGGCCATCGAGCCGATGGTGATCGCCGGCGGCGGGGACGACTACCTGACCGACGGCGACGGCTGGACGCTGCGCACCACGGACGGCAGCCGGGCCGCGCACGCCGAGCACACCGTGGCGATCACCGCCGCCGGCCCGAGGATCCTCACCGCCCTGTGACGCGCGGGCCCCGGCCCGTACGGACGATCCCGTCCGGGCCGGGGCCGGACGGCACCGCTACCGCCCGTACGGGCGCACCACCATCGCGGAGCCGCCGCCGCGCCGGGTGGTTTCCGCGGCGGCCAGCCAGCGGCCGTCCCGGAGGCGCTGCACGCCGGTCGCCGCGCCGATCTCGGGATTCAGCCGGAAGCCGTGGCCCAGCGCCTCCAGTTCGGCCCGCAGCGGGCTGTTCCACAGGGCCGGTTCGAGCTCGGTGGTGGCCTGGTTGCGCTGGCTGGCGCGCGGCGCGGCGATCGCGTCGACCAGCGGCAGGCCGCGGTCCAGGTGCCCGATCAGGGTCTGGAGCACCGTGGTGATGATGGTCGCGCCCCCCGGGGAGCCCACGGCGAGCACCGGACGGCCGTGCTCCAGCACGATCGTCGGGGAGATCGAGGAGCGCGGCCGCTTGCCGGGACCGGGCAGGTTCGGGTCGGGCACGCCGGGCGCCGCCGGGGCGAAGGAGAAGTCCGTCAGCTCGTTGTTGAGCAGGAAGCCGCGGCCCGGCACGGTGATCGCGCTGCCGCCGGTGGACTCGATGGTCAGCGTGTACGACACCACGTTGCCCCAGCGGTCCGCGGTGGTCAGGTGCGTGGTGTTCTCCCCCTCGTACGTGGTCGGGGCGGCCTTGCCGGTGTGCGCGCAGCGCGCCGGGTGCCGCGGGTCGCCGGGCGCCAGCGGGCTGGTCAGGGCGCGGGCCGGGTCGATCAGGCAGCCGCGGGAGTCGGCGTACCGCTGGGAGAGCAGCTGACGGGTGGGCACGTCCTCGAACGCGGGGTCCCCGACCCACCGGCCGCGGTCCGCGAAGGAGATCCGGCTGGCCTCGATGTACCGGTGCAGGTACTGCGCCTGGCTCAGGGCGCCGAGGTCGGAACGCTCCAGGATGTTGAGGGCCTCGCCGACGGTGGTGCCGCCCGAGGACGAGGGGGCCATCGAGTAGACGTCCAGCCCGCGGTAGCCCACCCGGGTGGGGTCCTGGCGCTTGACGGCGTACCCGGCGAGGTCCGCGGTGGTCAGGTCGCCGGCCCGCACGACGCGGGTGGCGGCCGGGTCCACGGGGGGCTTGCGCACCGCGCGGACGATGTCCCCGGCGAGCCGGCCGCGGTAGAGCGAGGCCGTGCCCGTACGGCCCAGTTCGGCGTACGTGTCGGCCAGTTCGGGGTTCTTGAAGGTGCTGCCGACCACGGGCAGCACCCCGCCGGGCAGGAACAGCCGCGCGGTGTCGGGGAAGTCCCGGAACCGGGCCTCGTTCAGCTCGGTCTGGGCGCGGAAGGTGGCGTCCACCGGGAACCCGTCGCGGGCCAGCTTCTCGGCGGGCCGCAGCAGGGTCCGCAGCGGCCGCGAGCCCCAGCTGTCGAGGACGGCGCGCCAGGTCGCGGGGGTGCCGGGGACGCCGACGCCCAGGCCGCTGGTCTGGCCCTCGGCGAAGGGGATGGGCGCGCCGTTCTCCTGGAACAGGTGCGCGTCCGCGGTGGCGGGCGCGGTCTCGCGCCCGTCGACGGTGAACACCCGCCGCCGGGAGGCGTCGTAGTACACGAAGTAGCCCCCGCCGCCGATGCCCGCCGAGTACGGCTCGGTGACGCCGAGCGCTGCGGCGGTGGCGACGGCGGCGTCCACGGCGTTGCCGCCCGCGCGGAGCACGGCGATGCCCGCGGCGGAGGCGTCCGCGTCGGCACTGGCGACGGCCCCGCCGTAGCCGACGGCGACCGGCACCTTCGGCGGGGTGGCACGGGCGGGCGCGGCAGGCGGGGCGGCCCCGGTGGGCGGGGCGGTCGCACCCGTCGCGGCGAGGGCCGCGGCGAGGGCGAGCAGGGCCAGGGAGCGTGTGCGGGAGCGGCGCATCAAGACCTCCGGTCAACGGCGACCCGCGCAGAGTAACTTCGCGGCGGCTGCCACTACCATCCCGCGCATGAACGAAGACTTGCGCAACGTCCTCCTCGGAGTGATAGGCACCGGCGTCAGCGGGTCCCTGGGATGGTTCGCCCGGACCTACCTCTGGCTGCGCAGGCTCCGCCGCAAGCAGGCCTTCTTCGGGCTGCCCACCGGGTCGGACTGCCTGTTCGTCGTCAACCGCCAGATGGGCGGAACCGAGGGCTCGGTGCACCGGCACGACGCATTCGCGCTGCTGGAGATCTCCGCCCTGATCAAGGACTGCGGGGCGAACGTACAGATCGTCACGCACGACGGGGCCCGCCAGGGCTTCGGCGAGCGGGCCGAGTTCTGTGTCGGCGGGCCCGCCTCCAACCTGCGCACCGCCGCCCACCTGGCGTCCATGCTGCCGGGGGTGGATGTCGACACGAGCACCGCGGAGGGCCCGGACCGGGGCGCGCTGCGGGTCGGCGGGGAGACCTACCGGTGGCGCAAGGGCGTCGTCGAGCACGTCCTGCTGGCCCGGCTGACCACCGAGGAGGGGGCGCGCCCGGTGTTCCTGGTGAGCGGGCAGACCGCGGTCAGCAACCAGGCCGCGGCCCGCTACCTGGCCCGCCACCACGAGCGGCTGGCCCGCCGGTACGGCAGCGGGCCGTTCGTGCTGCTGCTGAAGGTGGTCAACTCCCGCGCGTACGGCCCGGATGTGACCGAGCTCGTCGCCGACGTCACCGCGGTGGCGCGGACACCCGAAGCGGCAGCCGTGTCAGACCGTTGATGAAGTTGGAGACCAGCCGGCGCGGCGGGCCCGCGAGTTCGGGGGCCGGCATCGCGGCGAGCCACTCCTCGTACAGGGTGCGCAGCTGGAGCCGGGCGAAGTGCGCGCCCAGGCAGACGTGCGGCCCGTCGCCGAAGGAGACGTGCGGGTTCGGACTGCGGCCGAGGTCGAGGCGGAGCGGGTCGGCGAAGACGCGCTCGTCGTGGTTGGCGGCGGCGTGGAAGACGACCACCTTGTCGCCGCGCGCGATGCGCTGTCCCGCGAGTTCGGTGTCGGCGGCCGCGGTGCGGCGGAAGCTGAGCACCGGCGGGTGGACGCGCAGGAGTTCCTCGACGGCGCTCGCCGTGCCCACCTCGCCCGCGCGCAGCCGCCGGTACTCCCCCGGCGCGCCGGCCAGCGCCAGCAGTCCGCCGGGGGCGGCGCTGCGCACGGTGTCGTTGCCGGCGACGGTCAGCAGGAAGAAGAACATCTCCAGTTCGGCGTCGTCGAGCCCGGCCCCGGCCAGCACGGTCATGACGTCGTCCGCCGGGCGCCGGCGCTTGTACGCGGCCAGCTCGCGGGCGTAGCCGAACATCTCGCCGAGCAGGGCGGGCGAGCGCGGGTTGAGGGGCCGGCCCGCGGCGTCGAGGACCGGGGCGGGCGCGTCCTCGGGGTCCTGGTAGCCGATGATCCGCACCGTCCAGTCGAGGAGCAGTCCGCGGTCGGCGGCCGGTACGCCCAACAGGTCGGTCAGGTTGAGCAGCGCGTACTCGTCGGTGACGGTCCGCACCACGTCGGCGGCGCCGTCCTCGGCGTGCTCCCGGGCGGCCGCGAGCAGGGTGCGGGCGCGCTCGCGCACCCTGCCGGCGAAGGCCTCGACGCGGGCCGGGGTGAAGGCCCGTGAGACCAGCCGGCGGAGCCTGCCGTGGTCGGAGGGGGGCTCCCCGGAGCCGCAGGGCCCCGGGTAGGGGTCCTGGTTGAGCATGGTGCGCCGCAGGAAGGGCAGGTCGGCCGGGTCGGGGTCGCGGATCTGGGTGGCCCCGAGGTACGAGGACCAGGTGCGGGCGTCCTTGAGGACGCGGACCACGTCGGCGTGCCGGGTGACCGCCCAGAAGCCGGGGCCGGCCGGCCAGCCCAGCACCTCGGGCTCGGCCTGCCAGGCCACCGGGTACCGGTCGCGCAGCAGCCGGTAGGCCCGGTGTGGCGGCCCGGCGGCGTGGATCCGCGGGTCGAAGACGTCCGGCACCCCGTCGGACGGCGGTGGCGCCGCCCCGGGTGCGTCCGGCGCCATGTCAGAGCGCCGGGGCGCGGCAGACGTCGGGTTCCGTCCGGCCGCCGGGGCCGGACAGCACCACGGTCTTGGGCATCAGCTCGGCGGTGTGGCGCGAGATCGTGCACACGATCTGCTGGCGTGCGGTCTCCGACAGGGGCTTCACGGGGAATCCGAGCACGAGGGACACCTTGTCGTCGTCGAAGGTCAGCTCTGTGGAGTGGTTCGAGGCGTCGGCGGGGAGCCGGGTGCCCAGTCCGGCCGCGCGGTCGGCCTGGGTGGGTCCGCGGAACAACATGTGGAGCACGAGGTTCACGGGGAAGGTGTAGCGCTCGTCGGTGCTGCCGGTGCTGCCCGCCCCGTCGGCACCGCCCGACTCGGCGCCGGTCTCGGGGGCGTGCGTCGCCTCGTCCCCGTCGAACGGGCCGGGCTTGACGACCGGCGTGAGCCTGCCCCGCGCGTTGACGAAGTACACCACGAGGCCGTGCTGCTCCGGGATGGTGGTGATGGTGGCGGGCAGGCCGGCCTCCACCACGGAGGTGTCCTGGATTCCGGCGGGGTCGATGCCGCAGCCGGTGAGCAGCGCCGCGACCGCGAGTGCCACCGCGGCGGCGGCGCTCGCGAGCGGCTTCGCGCGCCGGATCATGCCTGTGCCTCCCTCGGCATCTCCACGGTGAAGACGGCCCCGCCGGCCGGTCCGTTGGCAGCGTGGATGGTGCCCCCGTGCAACCGTACGTTCTCCAGGGTGATGGCGAGTCCGAGGCCGCTGCCCGCCGAGCGCCTGCGGGCCGCGTCCGCCTTGTAGAAGCGGTCGAAGATGTGCGGGAGCACCTCGGGGGCGATGCCCGGCCCGCGGTCGGAGACTTCGGTGAGCACCCATTCCCCGTCCGCCCGGTCCTCGGTGCGGACCGACACCCGCACCGGGCCGCCGCCGTGCCGCAGCCCGTTGCCGACGAGGTTGGCGAGGACCACGTCGAAGCGCCGGGGGTCCAGCCGGGCGCGCAGCCCCGGCGGGACGGTGACGGCCGCCTGGCCCTGCCAGTGGCGGCGTTCGAGGGTCTTGCCGATGGTCTCGGCCAGGTCGACCTCGTCCAGGTTGAGTTCGGCGGCGCGCGCGTCGAAGCGGGAGATCTCCATCAGGTCGTCGACGAGGGTGGCGAGCTTGCCGGTCTCGGCGCTGACCAGCCGCAGGGCGGAGGCGGTGTCCGGGTCGAGGCGGGCCGCCTCCTCGTCGAGCACCTCGGTGACGGCGAGCATCCCGGCGAGCGGGGTGCGCAGTTCGTGGGAGACGTCGGCGGCGAACCTGCGGGCCCGCGCCTCGGCCTGCTGGAGTTCGTCCACGGAGTGCTGGAGGGCGCCCGCGCTCTCGTTGAAGGTGCGGGCCAGGTCGGCGAGCTCGTCGCGGCCCTTGACGGTGATCCGGGTGTCGAGTTCGCCGCGGCCCATCCGGCGGGCCGCGTGCCGCAGGTCCCGTACGGGGCGCAGCACGCTGCGCGCGGCGAGCAGGGCGGGTATCAGGGCGACGGCCAGGGCGGGCAGGGCGCCGTCGCGGGCGGCCAGCACGAGGGCGTCGACGGTGGCCGATTCGACTTCGAGGTCCATGACGCCGTAGACGATCAGGCCGCTGGGCTGGTCGGTGTCGTACCGGTCGAAGACGGCGGGCATGGCGAAGGTCAGGTAGACGGAGTCGCCCTTGATCACCCGCTGGAAGGAGCCGGTGGCCTTGGAACGGGCCGCCTGCTGGAGGCTTTTGGTGATCACGGTGGAGGTGGGCGACGCCACGGAGGACACCTGGAGGGAGCCGTACTCGGCGAAGACCGTCCACGGGCGCGGTTTGCCGCGCGCGGCGATGTCGTTGACCATCGCCTGGAGGGCGGCCTTCTGCGGCGGCAGCGCGATCGGGCGTTTCTCCAACTGGTCCCGCAGGGTGCCGACCGCGGTGTCCTGGGCCTGGGTGAGGATGGCGCGGCGCGCCTCGCGGTAGGTGAGTGCCGCGGTGGTGGCGGCGCTGATCGCGGCGACCAGCAGGAAGCCGGCGATCAGGCGGGTGCGCAGGCCGAGCGGTGCGAATCGTTTCACGGCCGGCTCACAGGGGGCCGAAGCGGTAGCCGAAGCCCCGGACGGTCTGGACGTAGCGGGGGCTGCCCTCGGGGGCCTCGATCTTGGTGCGCAGCCGACGGACGCACGCGTCCACCAGGCGGGCGTCGGCGTGGTAGCTGTGGTCCCAGACGTACTCCAGGAGCTGCTGGCGGCTGAAGACCTGCTCGGGCGAGGCGCTCAGGTGGAGGAGCAGCTTGAGTTCGCTGGGGGCGAGCGCGAGGCGCTCGCCGTTGCGGGCGACGGTGAGTCCGGCCCGGTCGACGGCGAGTTCGCCGTGGAACTCGACGGCGGGCCGGCCGGCGGGTTCGACGAGGCGGCGCAGCACCGCCTTGATGCGGGCCTCGATGACCTCGGTGCGGGCGGGCTTGACGATGTAGTCGTCGGCGCCCGCCTCCAGGCCCACGACGATGTCGAAGTCGTCGCCGCGGGCGGTCAGCATGATGACCGGCAACTGGCTGGTCTCGCGTATCCGGCGGCACACCTGCACGCCGTTCATGCCGGGCAGCATCAGGTCGAGCAGCACGATCTCCGGCCGGAACTCGGCGAGCGCGACCAGTCCGGCCTCGCCGGTCTCCGCGGCCCGCACCTCGTGACCCCGGCGGCGCAGGCCCAGGCCCACGCCCTCCCGCACGGACGGGTCGTCCTCGATCAGCAGTACGCGTGGCATCAGGCCAGTATCCCAGTCGTTCGCACGGTGATTCCTCCGCTCATCCGCCGGCGCCGAGGCGCCGGCGGACGGAGTCCAGCAGGTTGTCGATCTCGGTGAGCCGCAGCGGGCGGGCGAGTGCGGCCAGCACCGTGGCGAGGACGAGGGTGCCGGCCGCGACGGCGGCGATGTCGCCGAGGCCGTCGGCCGCCCGGGCGGCCGCGTGGCCGAGGGCCGCGGCCGGCACCGCGGCGAGCAGCAGCCGCAGGTGGGCGCCGAGCGCGGGCGAGCGCAGCAGGGAGCCGCCGCCGAGCCGGCGGCCGAGGGTGTACGCGGTGACGGCGAGGCCGGCGAAGAGGGCGGCGGAGTACGCCCCGGCCATGCCGGTGACGGCCCAGCGCGGCGGCAGCAGCAGGTACGCGGCGACCGACAGGCCGGCGTTGAGCACGGCGATGACCAGGTTGAGGTAGAAGGGCGTGCGGGTGTCGGAGAGCGCGTAGAAGCCGCGGGAGAGCGTGTACTGGCCGGAGAAGGCGATCAGCCCGGGGGCGAACGCCATCAGGATGCCGGCCATCACGTCGATGTCGGCGGGCCCGGTCCGGCCGTAGCCGAAGACGCCGCCGATCACCCAGGGCGCGAGCGCCAGGAAGAGGCAGGCGGCGGGGACGACCAGGGCGGCGGTGGAGCGCAGCGCGTAGGAGACGTCGCGGCGGACGGCGGCGAGGTCGCGGTCGGCGGCGGCCGCGCTCATGCGGGGCATGAGGGCGGTGACCAGGGAGACGGTGACGATGCCCTGCGGGACGGCCCACAGCAGGTAGGCGTTGCTGTAGGCGGTGTAGCCGGCGCCGCCGGCCAGGCCGGCGGCCTCGGCGCGCTGCCCGGTGATGGTGGAGAGCCGGGTGACGGCCCAGTACGCGAGCTGGTTGGTGAGGACGAGCAGGACCAGCCAGCCGGCGTTGCGCAGCGGGCGGGCCATGCCGCTGCCGCGCCAGTCGAAGCGGGGCCGCCAGCGGAATCCGGCGGCGCGCAGGGACGGGACGAGGGCGAGGGCCTGCACGACGATGCCGGCGGTGGTGCCCCAGCCGAGCAGCCGGGCGTCGGCGGCGGACAGTCCGTCCTGCGCGCCGTGCGCGGTGTACAGGTAGAGCCCGAAGACGGCGATGACGACGAGGTTGTTGAGGACGGGGGTCCACATCATCGCGCCGAACCGGCCGCGCGCGTTCAGCACCTGTCCGAGCAGGGTGAACAGCCCGTAGAAGAGGATCTGCGGGAGGCAGTAGCGGGCCAGCGCGACGGTCAGCTCGGCCTGTTCGCCGGTGTATTCGGTGTACGCGCCGACCAGCAGCGGGGCGGCGAGGACCGCGGCGGCGGTGAGGACCACCAGGGCGGCGGTGCAGGCGGTGAGCAACCGGTCGGTGTAGGCGGCGCCGCCGTCGGCGTGCTCCTTGGCGGCGCGGACCAGCTCGGGGACGAAGACCGCGTTGAGGGCGCCGCCGATGAGCAGGATGTAGAGGATGTTCGGCACGGTGTTGGCGACCGCGTAGCCGTCGCCGAGCAGGCCGGTGCCGAGGGCGGCGACGACGACCGCGGAGCGGACGAAGCCGGTGGCCCGGGAGACGATGGAACCCGCGGCCATGAGTGCGCCGCTGCGCAGCACCGAGCTCTTCTTCGGCGCCGCGTGCGCGGGGCCGCGGGCCGGCTCCGGACGGGTGGCTGTCGCGGTCACCGGCGCGCCAGGTACGCCTGGAAGGCGCGGTACAGCGCGTTGTTGGCGGCTCCGCTCATGGCGGTCTCCCACTCTCCGAGGGTTTCGACGACCTGGCCGCCGGTGCCGAGCTTCCAGCGCAGCAGACCGAACGAGCGGGCGTCGGGGTCGAGGGTGGAGGGTACCCCGCGCATGTCGTACTCGTCCGCTCCGAGGGCGTGGGCGTCGCACATCATGCGCCACTGAAGGGCGTTGCTGGGGCGGACCTCGCGGCGGTGGTCGGCGGACGCGCCCGTCTGGTACCAGACCCGCCCGCCGGCGGAGATCATGGTGTGGGCGGCGAGTATCTCGCCCTCGTGGCGGGCGAGGTACAGGCGCATCCGGCCGGGGTGTTCGGCGTTGAGCGCGGCGTACTGCTGCTCGTAGTAGGTCAGCGAGCGGCCGAGCCGGAAGCCGTCGCGCTCCTCGGTGATCCGCAGCAGCCGGAAGAACTCGGGCAGGTCGGCGGCGCTGCCCACGACGGTCTCCACCCCGGACGTGCGCGCCTTGCGGACGTTGCGCCGCCATTCCTGGTTGAGCCCGGACCACAGGTCGTCGAGGGTGCGGCCGGCCAGCGGGACGCGGAAGACGTGGCGGGGCTGGGCGTCGCCGTCGGACTCGCCGCCGCAGCGGGTCCAGCCGCGGGTGCGCAGCCGGTCGGCGAGGGCCGCGCCGACCGGGTCGACCTCGGTGGCGAGTACGTCGGACAGCTGCCGGCCGGGGCCGGTGGCGGCCTTGACGGTGGCGGCGTCCCAGCGGCGGTAGGCGGGGGTGGGGCCGATGCGGACGGCGAAGGCGCCGGCGGCGCGCAGGTGGCGCAGCAGCGGGTCGAGCCAGCGGTCGATCGCCGGGTCGGACCAGTCGGCGACGGGTCCTTCGGGCAGGTACGCGAAGTATTTGCGGGTGCCGGGGAATTGGCGGTAGAGAACGAGGGCGGCGCCGGCCGTCTCACCCGTGGGCAAGTGCCATCCGACCCGTTCCGAGCGCCATTGGTCCTTCACTTCGGCCCAGGACGGGTACTGCAGGAAACTCGCCTGCCGGTGTTCGGCGAGGAATGCCCGGTACTCGGGGAGGGTCAGGGAGCGGACCTTCAGTTCGCCTTCCCGGCTCGGCCGGGTACTTGTCACGAGCAGCGCGCACACGGCAGTTGCCCTTCCTGTTCGTCCTGTGGTGGTGGAACAGGACTGTCACAGGCGTGCGTGACGGCCGCGCGCGGCGTTTGTGACCGGACGATGACCGTTTCGCTGCGGTCGACGTCACAAGCGAAAGACCGATTTATTCCGGGGAATCGGCAACCTAAAGTCCCCCTGTCCCCATCTTCTTTGCGGACATACATATTTTCCGGAGGGGTTTCGTTGAGCCGTACACGCCGTACTTTCCTGTCGTCGCGCAGCCGCGTCCGCCACGCCGCCGTCGTGGGGGGCGCCGTGCTCGCCGCCGCGCTGACCGCGTGCTCGGGCGGGTCCGGCGGATCGGGTGGATCGGGTTCCGGCGCGGCCGAGATGAAGGAGCAGGCCGCGATGTCCATATCCGTGAACCTGTCCGGGGACAAGGCGAAGCCGGGCGAGCCGGTGAAGGTGACCCTGACCGGGGGCGAGAAGCTCTCGCTGGTGAAGGTCACGGACGGCAAGGGCGGTGAGCTCACCGGCCGGATGGCGGCCGACGGCAAGAGCTGGACCTCGGAGCGCAACGCCTCCCCCGGCACGTCGTACCGGGTCGCGGCCAAGGACACCGCCGGCGCCTCGGCGAACGCGGGGTTCACCACCGCGGCCGCCGACAAGGTCAACAAGATCACCATCGGACCCGGCAAGGGCTCGGTGGTCGGCATCGCCCAGCCGATCTCCCTGGTCTTCGACAACCCGGTCAAGAACCGGGCCGAGGTGGAGAAGCACCTCAAGGTGACGAGCTCGAACAACACCGAGGGCTCGTGGGGCTGGTTCACGGACTACTCCGGCAAGGACCGGGTGGACTGGCGCCCCCGCGAGTACTGGAAGTCCGGCACCGAGGTCAAGCTCCAGATGGACCTGAACGGCATCGACTCCGGGCAGGGCGGCGGCTACTTCGTCCGCGACTACAACACGGAGTTCAAGATCGGCAAGGACCAGCGGATCGCCGTCGACCTCGATTCCAAGCAGTTGACGATGACCCGCGACGGCAAGGAGATCAAGCAGATCCCGATCTCGGCCGGCACCCCCGGCGGCCAGAAGGCCTCCTGGGAGGGCAAGCTCGTCGTGATGGCGAAGGAGGGCACCATCCGCATGGACTCCCAGACGGTGGGCCTCGGCGACGCCTACGACAAGATGGTCGACTACTCGATGCGGCTCACCTGGTCGGGCATGTACGCGCACGCCGCGCCGTGGAACGCCGGCAACTTCGGCAGCGCCAACACCTCCTCGGGCTGTGTGGGCATGAGCACCGCCAACGCCGCGGACTTCTACGCCGAGGTCCAGCCCGGCGACCCCTTCGAGGTGACCGGCAACGGCTCCAAGGGCAAGCCCGACATCGGCAACGGCTACGGCGAGTGGAACCTGTCCTGGACCGAGTGGCAGGCCAAGAGCGCGCTCAAGGGATGACGCGTACCGGGCACGGCCCCGCCGGTGCGCAGCTGACCTTCTCCTCGCCCGGCGCCGACCCCTCGTACCTGTCGGTGCCGCTGCGCGAGCAGTGATCTCCTGCTGCCGGGGGCGGGGCGGCCCGTCCACGTCCCCGGCGCCGGCGGCACGGGCGCCGGGCGGGTCCGCGTCACCGGCCTCCCCTCAGTGCTTGAGGATCTTGGAGAGGAAGTCCCGGGCACGCTCGCTCTCGGGCGCCGTGAAGAACTCCTCCGGGGTCCGGTCCTCGACGATCCGCCCGTCGGCCATGAAGACGACCCGGTTGGCCGCCGAGCGGGCGAAGCCCATCTCGTGGGTGACCACGACCATCGTCATGCCCTCCTGGGCGAGGGCCTGCATGACCTCCAGCACCTCGTTGATCATCTCCGGGTCGAGCGCCGAGGTCGGCTCGTCGAAGAGCAGCGCCTTGGGGTCCATGGCCAGCGCCCGGGCGATCGCCACGCGCTGCTGCTGCCCGCCGGAGAGCTGGGCGGGGAACTTCTCGGCCTGCGAGGCGAGGCCGACCCGGTCCAGGAGCTCCCGGGAGCGCCGGTCCGCGTCCTCCTTCTTGCGCTTGCGGACCTTGATCTGCGCCAGGGAGACGTTGTCGAGGACGGTCTTGTGCGCGAAGAGGTTGAACGACTGGAAGACCATGCCCACGTCGGCCCGCAGCGCGGCGAGGTCCTTGCCCTCGTCGGGCAGGGCCTTGCCGTCCAGGGTGATGGTGCCGGACTCGATGGTCTCCAGGCGGTTGATCGCCCGGCACAGGGTCGATTTCCCGGAGCCGGAGGGGCCGATGACCACCACCACCTCCCCGCGGCCGACGGTGAGACTGATGTCCTGGAGGACGTGCAACTGCCCGAAGTGCTTGTTGACGTCCCGCAGCTCGATCAACGGATCGACCGCCATGCGCTGCCCTACCCACCTGTTGCTGTGCCGAGGTCAGCGCAAACTATCCACCCGGGAACGGGACTTCACCTCGACACGCATAAGAACGGCATAAACCTACCGGCGGGAGCGGCGCACGGACCGGGGCCGGACCTCGGAGGGTCAGACCTCGGCGGCCTCGGCGTAGACCTGGCAGAGCTCGGGCGATCCGGTCATGGCCCAGGAGACGCCCGACTCCACCACGTTCAGCTCGCGGCCCGAGGCCAGGCGGATCACGGGCTGGCCGTTGGGCCACACCTGCCAGCCGGCGCCGGGAACGGACCTGATGATCACGGTGCCGAGGTAGAGGCCCGCGTCGTTGCCGAGCCAGGGCGCCGCCTCGGGGTCGCGCCGCCAGCGCGGCATCAGCTGGTCGAGCGCCTGCAACGAGGCCGGGGTCTCGTCGAGTTCGAGTCCGGCCGCCCCCGCCTGGACCCGGAGCATCTCGCATTCGGAGAACAGTTCGACCACCCCCGCGGGATCGTCCGCCAGCGCGGTGGCCAGAGCGTGGCCGTGCTCCGTCTCGTGCCGCTTGCGCCAGTGGTCCAGGAAGGGGATGTTCATACCGCCAGCCTCGCATTCGTATGCGCCCGGCGGGCCCAGGCGCGCCTGCGCCCGCCGGGGTCCGCGTGCCTAGACGTCCAGGTCGACGACGACCGGGGCGTGGTCCGAGGCGCCCTTGCCCTTGCGCTCCTCGCGGTCGACGTAGGCGTCCTTGACCGCCGTGCCGAAGGCGGCGTTGCCGTACACCAGGTCGATGCGCATGCCGTTGTTCTTCGGGAAGGCGAGCTGCCGGTAGTCCCAGTACGTGTACGGGCGGTCGTACTTGAGGGGGCGCGGCACCACGTCGGCCAGGCCGGCGGCGCGCAGGGCCGCGAGGGCCTCCCGCTCGGCCGGGGTGACGTGGGTCAGGCCCGCGAAGACGGCCGGGTCCCACACGTCCTCGTCGGTCGGCGCCACGTTGTAGTCGCCGAGGACGGCGAACGGGCGCTCCCCCGCGGCGTCTTCGGCGATCGCCGCGGCCAGCGCGCGGAACCAGTCGAGCTTGTACCCGTAGTGGTCGTGCTCGACCTCCCGGCCGTTGGGCACGTACACCGACCAGAGCCGGACGCCGCCGCAGGTGGCGGAGATGGCGCGGGGCTCGGCGACGCCCTCGTAGTCCGGGCCGCCGGGCAGGCCCGCGACCACGTCCTCCAGGCCCACCCGGGAGAGCAGCGCGACCCCGTTCCACCTGCCCGTCGCGTTGACCGCCGACTCGTAGCCCAGCTCGCGCAGCTGGTCGAACGGGAACTGCTCGGCGGAGCACTTGGTCTCCTGGACGCAGAGCACGTCGGTGCCGGTGCTCTCCAGCCAGGCCAGCAGCCGGGGCAGCCGGGCGGTGATCGAGTTGACGTTCCATGTGGCGATGCGCATGTCACCAACCTACCGCCCGGGTCCGACACTCACAGGTCGGTCGCGTCACCCGCGGCGAGCCGTTCGTGACCCGGCCCGGCGAGCGCGCCGATCACCCCGTCGTAGATGGGGCGCGCGAGGTCGGAGAGGTAGGCGTCGTGGATGTCGACGGCCCGGCGCGGCTTGACCTCGCGCAGGTAGTCGACCACTTCGGCGACCTTGTTCCAGGGCGCGTGCACCGGCAGCATCAGGGTGTCCACGGGCCTGCCGGGCAGCGTCAGGGCGTCGCCGGGGTGGAAGAGGGAGTCCTCCACGAAGAAGCCGATGTTGGTCACCCGCGGCAGGTCGGGGTGGATCACCGCGTGCAGCTCCCCGTGCACCTGCACCTCGAAGCCGGCGGCCGTGAACGTGTCGCCGTCGCCCACGGTGTGCACGCGGCCCGGGAAGGCGGCGGCGAGCCGGTCGGCGACGCTGCGCAGGGTCCACAGCCGGGCCGCCGGATTGGCCTCCAGCGCGGCCCTCAGCCGGCCCTCCTCGAAGTGGTCCGGGTGCTCGTGGGTCACCAGCAGGGCGTCCGCGCCGAGTCCGGCGTCCGGCTCGCTGAAGGTGCCCGGGTCGATGACGAGCGTGTGCCCGTCCTTCTCCAGTTGTACGCACGAGTGCAGCTTCTTCGTGAGCTTCATGGGCCCAGGCTAGGGCTTGATCAACGGCGGCGGGAGCGGGGGCGCGGCCCGGTCCGGAGCCGGGGCCGTCAGGGGGTCGCGGTGGAGACCACGTACACCCGGGGCTTCTCCGGGTCGGTGAGGTCGACCATGACGTCCTGGGTGGGGCGCGGGTCGGGCTGGTCGTGGGTGGTGCAGACCCACCGGCGGTCCGCGGACCAGGTCCAGCCGGCCACCCCGGAGTCCCGCTCGCTGACGCAGACGCCCGGCTTGAGCGCCTCCCGGTCGGTGCCCATGGCCTTGAGGAAGATCCCCAGGTCGACGGGGTTCGTCGTGAACTGGACGTACAGCCGGCTGGTGCGCCAGTTGTTGGTCTCGTAGAAGCCGACGCTCGTGGACCAGTCGGGGATCGGCACCTCGTAGATGCTGCGCTGCACCCGGGACGGCCAGCCGGCCCGGACCTGGGTGGCGCCGACCTTCGCGGCCTTCTCCCGGCCGCTGCTGCGGCTCTGCTCGGCGGAGATCGCGAGGTAGCCGGCGGGGACCCCGATGAGCAGCACGATGATGATCGCCGTCAGCCAGCGGCGGCGCACCACGTGGCGGCGGTCCTCCGGGGGCCGGGAGCCGACCTCGTCGGGGGCCTGGGCCTGGCGGGGCAGGGTGGGGTTCACGGCTGGTCCTGGTCCTCTGTCTTGCGGCTGCTGTCCCCCGTGGTGAATCCGGTCCACAGGCGTCCGGCCTGCGCGTACCGCTCGTAGCGCTCGACCCGGCGCCGGTTGGCGCGGCGGAAGCGGCGGGCCACCAGCCGGGCCAGGTCGGCGGCGCCGACCATGCCTGCCTCGGGGCCGAGCTCGGCCTTGGCGATCCTGGCCTCGGGACGGTAGCCGCGGCCGGTCAGGTGGCGGCGGAAGGCGTCCCGGGCGGGCCCGATGAGCAGGTCGTCGGCGGCGCTGACGCCGCCGCCGATGACGAAGCAGGACGGGTCGAGGGCGGCGGCGAGGTTGGCGATGCCGACGCCGAGCCACTGGCCGATGTCCTGGAGCAGTTCGACGCACATGGGGTCGCCCTCGCGGGCCAGCTCGGTGATGAGCGGGCCCGTGATCTCGGCGACGTTGCCCTTGACCCGGTCGATGATCTCGAACGCGACCGGGGAGTCGGCGGCGGCCAGCTCGCGGGCCTCGCGCACCAGGGCGTTGCCCGAGCTGTACTGCTCCCAGCAGCCGCGGTTTCCGCAGGGGCAGCGGTGGCCGCCGGGGACCACCTGCATGTGCCCGAACTCGCCGGCGACGCCGAACTTGCCGCGCTTGACCTGCCCGCCCTCCAGGATCGCGCCGCCGATGCCGGTGCCCAGGGTGATCATCACGAGGTGGTCCTCGCCGCGGCCCGCGCCGAACCGCCATTCCGCCCAGGCGGCGGTGTTGGCGTCGTTGTCGACCATGACCGGGACCGCGAGGCGGGACTGCAGGGCGTCCCGGAGCGGCTCGTCGCGCCAGGCGAGGTGGGGGGCGAACAGCACCCGGGAGCGGTTGGCGTCGACCCAGCCGGCCGCGCCGATGCCCACGGCGTGCACGTCGTGCCGGTCGGAGAGGTCGAGGACCAGCTCGACGATGGTGTCCTCGACGACCTTGGGGCTCTTGGACTTGTCGGGGGTCTCGGTGCGCAGCTTCTCCAGGATCACGCCGTCGGCGTCGACCACGCCGGCCATCACCTTGGTGCCGCCGATGTCGATGCCGACGGTGGGGACGCGCGGGGCGGTCAGGTGCGAGCGCCGCTCGCGGGTCCCGACGGTCCGCAGGACGGTGCCTCGCGCCGAGCCTCGGTGGGCGAGCGTGAACTCCCGGTAGGTGCTCATCGAGTGCTGATGTCCTCAGTGTCCGTCGCGGTCGGTGGGCGGTGTCGGCCGGGACGGTTCCGGTCGGGGTCCTTCCGATTCTGCCACCCGCTCCAGCTCGTGGCTGAGCTCCTCCAGCTCGGACCCACCCGCCATCTGGCGCGTCAGCTCGTCCAGGGTGATCGAGTCACGGGTGTGGCTGCCCGCCATCGCACCGCGTTTGAGCAGTACGAAGCGGTCTCCGACCAGGTGCGCGTGGTGCGGGTTGTGCGTGATGAGGACCACGCCGAGGCCCGCGTCACGGGCGGCGGCCACGTACTTGAGCACGACCCCGGACTGCTTGACACCGAGTGCCGCGGTGGGCTCGTCGAGGATGAGCACCTTGGCGCCGAAGTGGACGGCCCGGGCGATGGCCACGCACTGGCGCTCGCCGCCGGACAGGGTGCCGATGGGCTGGTCCACGTCCCGCAGGTCGATGCCCATGCGGAGCAGCTCCGTGCGGGTGGTCTCGCGCATCCGTGCCACGTCGAGGCGGCGGAAGGGGCCGCGGCCGCGGGTCGGCTCGGAGCCGAGGAAGAAGTTCCGCCACACCGGCATCAGCGGGACCACGGCGAGGTCCTGGTAGACGGTGGCGATCCCGAGGTCGAGGGCGGCGCGCGGGTTGGCCAGCACCGTCTCCTCGCCCTCGATCCGGAAGCTGCCGGCGTCGTGCCGGTGCAGCCCCGCGATGATCTTGATGAGGGTGGACTTGCCGGCGCCGTTGTCGCCGAGCACGCAGGTGATCTCGCCCGCCGAGACCTCCAGCGAGACCCCTTCGAGGGCCTTGATGCTGCCGTAGTACTTGCTGATTCCGTCCAGCTCGATCAGGGCCGTCACGAGGTCGCCTCCGCGCGCTTGCGCACCCAGGCGTTGAGCAGGGTGGCCAGAAGGAGCATGGCTCCGAGGAAGAACTTGAACCAGTCGGGGTCCCACTGGGCGTAGACGATGCCGTTGCTCGTCATGCCGAAGATTAACGCGCCGACCGCCGAGCCGATGGCGGAGCCGTAGCCGCCGGTCATCAGGCAGCCGCCGATGACCGCCGCGATGATGTACAGGAACTCGTTGCCGACGCCCTCGCCGGACTGGACCACGTCGTACGAGAACAGGATGTGCTGGCCGGAGATCCACGCGCACAGGGCGACGCCCATGTACAGGCCGATGCGGGTCTTGACCACGGGGACGCCGACCGCGCGGGCGGCGTCGGCGCCGCCGCCGACCGCGAAGATCCAGTTGCCGGCGCGGGTGCGCAGCAGGATCCAGGTGGCGAGGGCGACCAGCGCGAACCACCACAGGACGGTGACCTTGAGGGTGACCGAGCCGATCGTCCACTGGGAGGCGAAGAGCGCCCGCGCGGAGGGGAAGCCCTCCATGTCGCCGATGCTCTTGGTGGAGACGGTGCCGCTGATCAGCTTGGTGAAGCCGAGGTTCAGTCCGGTCAGCATCAGGAAGGTGCCGAGCGTGATGATGAAGCTGGGCAGCTTCGTCCGGGTCAGCATGAAGCCGTTGAAGAACCCGAAACCGAGGGTGACCAGCAGCGACACCAGGACGCCGACCCAGACGTTGGCCGTCATCTGGTAGCTGAACATCGAGGAGATCAGCGCCGAGCTGGTGACCATGACGCCGGCGGAGAGGTCGAACTCGCCGCCGATCATCAGCAGCGCCACCGGCACGGCCATGATCCCGATGGTGGAGGCCGAGTAGAGGACCGTGCTCAGGCTGCTGGCCCGCAGGAAGCTGTCGGCCGCGAAGGAGAAGAACACGAACACGGCGGCGGCGCCGACGACCGCGCCCAGCTCGGGGCGGCCGAGGAGCCGCTTGACCAGCGAGACCGGTACGAGCCGCTCGTCGCGCGCCGCCGGGGCCGGAGCGGGGGCGGGCGCGGCGGCCTTCATCGGCTGCCCCGCTTGATGAACTTCTCCAGCTCGGCCGCCTGGCCGGCGGTGACGATCTGCGGGCCGGTGAGCACCGGCCGGCCGCCGCCCAGCACGTCGGCGTTGTAGCGGTAGAGCCACAGCAGGTCGACGGCCTCGTAGCCCTGGAGGTAGGGCTGCTGGTCCACGGCGAAGCCGAGCGCCCCGGACTGCAGGTCCCGGGCGACGGACTCGTTGAGGTCGAAGGTGTCGATCTCGGCCTTGCTGCGGGCGGCGTCCTTGGCCTTGACGGCGGTGGGCGCGAAGGGCGCGCCGAGGGTGACGACGGCGTCCACGGACGGGTCGGCCTGGAGCTTGGCCTGGATGGCGGCCTGCACGGAGGGCATGTTGGTGCCCTCGACGTACAGGTTCTCCAGGGTGCCGCCGAAGGTCTTCTTCGCGCCGGCGCAGCGCTGCTCGTGGCCCACGTTGCCCTGTTCGTGCAGGACGCACACGGCCTTCTTCTTCCCGCGCTCGGTCAGCTCGGCGCCGACGGCCTCGCCCGCGATCTCCTCGTCCTGGCCGATGTGGGTGAGTGCGCCGTAGGCCTTGGACTGGGCGGATCCCGAGTTGACGGTGATCACGGGGATGCCGGCCTTGACGGCCTTGGCGATGACGTCCTTGAGGGCCTCGGGCTTGGCGAGGCTGACGATGATGCCCTGGACCTTCTGGTCGATGGCGTTCTGCACGAACTGGGCCTGCTGCTGTGCCTGGTCGTCGTGCGAGTAGACGAAGTTGATGTTGTCCTTGGCCGCGGCTTCCTCGGCGCCCTTCTGGACGATGTCCCAGAAGGTGTCGCCGTCCCCCGCGTGGGTGACCATGGCGAAGGTCCAGCGCGGGGTGGACACGGCCGGGCGGCCCTGCTCGGCCGCCGCGCGGGCCCGCTCCTCGGCCCGCTTGCCGCCCGTACTGCTGCATCCCGCGAGGGAGGCGCCCAGCACCGCCGCGAGCAGCGCGCCCACGACCCGTGCCGCCCCTGTCCGAACCCTAGCCACGTCGCCGCGCCCTTCCCGTGCATCGAGTAAATACGGCCAAACCGATTCCAGCCGCCCAAGTATCCGCCACCCGGTCCAGAACACCGAACCCGGCGGAATGGCGGCAAACACCGAAATGATTGACAGGCGCCGCCGGTGGGGTCACGTTGATTCCATGCGTATCGGGCTCATCGGGACGGGCCGGATCGGGTCGTTCCACGCCGCGGCGCTCAGCAGGCATCCGGATGCCGGCTCCCTGCTGCTGGCCGACGCCGTCCCGGCGCGGGCCGTCGCGCTCGCCGACCGGCTGGGGGCCACGGCGGCCCCGAGCGTGGACGCCGTCTTCACGTGGGGTGTGGACGCGGTGGTGATCACCTGCGCCACCGCCGGGCACGCGGAGCTGATCACACGGGCCACCCGGGCGGGGCTGCCGGTGTTCTGCGAGAAACCGGTCGCCCCGGACCTGCCCGGGACCCTGGCCGCGCTCGCGGAGGTGGACGCGGCGGGCGGGATCCTCCAGCTGGGCTTCATGCGCCGCTTCGACGCCGGCTACCGCACCGCCCGGGAGCTGGTCCGGTCCGGGGCGCTGGGCCGGCTGCACACCGTACGGACGATGACCGCCGACCCGGCGCCGCCCCCGCCGGGATATCTGGGCACGTCGGGCGGGCTGTACCGGGACTGCCTGGTGCACGACTTCGACATGGTGCGCTGGGTGACCGGGCAGGAGGTGGCGGAGGTGTTCGCCACCGGTTCGGACGCCGGGCCGGCGATGTTCCGTGCGGCCGGGGACGTCGACACGGCGGCGGCCGTCCTCACCCTCACCGGCGGGGCGCTGGTGACCTGCACCGGGACCCGGTGCAACGGCGCGGGCTACGACGTGCGGATGGAGCTGGCCGGGGAGCTGGACCAGGTCTCGGCGGGCCTCGACGACCGGACGCCGATCGCGTCGACCGAGCCGCTGGGCCCTCCCCCGGCGAGCAAGCCCTGGACGGGCTTCCTGGAGCGGTTCGCGGCCGCCTACGAGGCGGAGCTGGACGCGTTCGTACGGCTGGTGCGCGGCGAGGGCGGCAATCCGTGCGACGGGCGGGAGGGGCTGCACGCGCTGCGGATCGCGGAGGCGTGCGAGCTGTCCCGCCGGGAGCACCGGCCGGTCCTCCTCGCGGAGGTCCCGGCCGGTCTTCCGGTCCGCTGAGCGGCGGCGGGTCACTTCCGCTACCAGCGGACCGGCAGGTGCCTGACGCCGCGGATCAGCGAGGAGGTGATCCATTCGTACGGTTCGCGGTCGCCGACCTCGGCGAGGTCGGGGAAGCGTTCCAGCAGGCCGCGGATCGCGATCCGGGCCTCCATCCGGGCCAGCGGGGCCCCGATGCAGAAGTGGATGCCGTGGCCGAAGGCCAGGTGGCCCTGGGGTGCGCGGCGGATGTCGAAGGTGTCGGGCTCCGGGTAGCGCTCGCCGTCGCGGCTGCTGGCGGCCAGCGAGACGAGCACCGGGTCGCCCTTGGCGATGGCCGTGCCGGCGATCTCCATGTCGTCGTGGGCGAAGCGGAACGTCGCGTTTTCGACGGGCCCGTCGTAGCGGAGCATCTCCTCCACGGCGCCGTCGATGAGTCCGTCGAGGTCGGCGCGGAGCGCGGCGAGCTGCTCGGGGTGGTCGAGCAGCGCGCGGACGCCGTTGGCGATCAGGTTGACGGTGGTCTCGTGGCCGGCCACCAGCAGCAGGAAGGCCATGCCGATCAGCTCTTCGCCGTCGAGGCGGTCGCCGTCCCCGTCCTCGTCCCTGGTCTGGATGAGGGCGCTGAGCAGGTCCTCGCCGCCGGCGGCGCGCTTGCGCTCGATCAGCACGGCGAGGTAGGCGGCCATGTCCTGGAGGGCCTTGAGTTCGGTCTCCGGGGTGGCGGGCGCCAGGATCTCGTTGGACATGAGCCGGAAGGGCTCGCGGTCCAGGTCGGGGACGCCCAGCAGCTCGCAGATGACGGTCATCGGCAGCGGGAAGGCGAGCGCCTCGATCAGGTCGGTCTGCCGGGCCGGGTCGGCGGCCATGGCGTCGAGCAGTTCGTCGGTGACCTGCTGGACGCGCGGGCGCAGGGCCTCGATGCGGCGGCCGGTGAACTCGCGGGCGACCAGCTTGCGCAGCCGGGTGTGGTGCGGCGCGTCGGCCTCCAGCATGTTCCGGTTGACCTCGCTGGCCTGGACGTTGTCGGTGTAGCGCTCGTGGATGCGCCAGTCCTTGCCGAGCGCCGGGTTCGCGAGGGCCTGGCGGGCCTCCTCGTATCCGACGATCAGCCAGAGGTCGTCGCCGCCCGCGTCCTTGACGCGGTGCACCGGTCCGGCCGCGCGCATCGCCGCGTAGTGCGGGTACGGATTCTCGTTGAAGCCCTCGGCGTATCCGTTGATGTCCATCAGTGGCATGAGAGGCCACCCTTTCCCCCGTAGTGATCCGCTCAGCCTAGGCGCGGCCCTTACACCCGGGGGTGATATTCGGACACCCGTTCAGGCCGGTTCGGGGGTGGCCGCGCGGCGGCCCCAGGCGGTACCGGCCAGCACCAGGGCGGCCCCGGCGAGGCCCGCGGCGCCCAGGTGCTCACCGCCGATCGCGATGCCGGCGGCCGCGGCCCACAGCGGCTCGGTTCCGAGCAGCAGGCTCACCCGGGAGGGCGAGGTGCGGCGCACGGCCCACATCTGCACGAAGAAGGCGAAGAGCGTGCAGAAGACGGAGAGGAAGAGCAGCCCGGCCCACTCCCGCGGACCGAAGTCCGCCGCGACCGCCCAGGGCGTGCTGCCACTGCCGGGGAGCGCCGCGAGGACCGCGAACACCACGACCGCGGCGCCGAGCTGGACGGTGGTGAGCGAGAGCGCGTCGGCGTCCTGGACGGCCTTGACCCGCGACATGAGCAGCACGTGGACGGTACGGGCGAGGGCCGCCAGCAGGATCAGCAGATCGCCCGCCGAGGGCGCGGTGAAGCCGGCCCCCTGGGTCAGCAGGACCACCCCGGCGACCGAGACGCCGGCCGCGGCGAGGAAGGCCGCCCGGGGCCGGACCCGGCGTACGGCTGCCTCCGCGAGTGGCGTGAAGATCATGGTCAGGCTGATGATCAGACCGGCGTTGGTGGCCGAGGTGTGGACGACTCCGTACGTCTCCAGCAGGAAGATCCCGCTCAGCACCAGTCCGAGCAGGCCCGCGCCGCGCCACTGGGCGGGGGTCAGCGCCCGCAGGCCCCGCCACCCCGCGGCCACCAGCACCGGCAGCACCACCGCGAAGCGCAGGACGAGCACGGCGACGACGGTGTGCGCGACGGTGATGCCCTTGGCCGCGAGGTAGCTGCCGCCCCAGACCACCGCGACCAGCAGGACGGGCAGGTCGGCGGCCCAGGGGCGGCGCGGGGCGAGAGCGGGCGCGGTGGCGCTGAGTGAGGACACCTTGGTCTCCGGCGGCATGGTGCGGGGTGGAGACTTCGGCGGCTCACACGGGAACGATCACGGTACCGGCCCGGCCCGCCCCGGTCGAGGGCGTTGATCCGCGGGGTCCGCTCGATCCGCCGCGTCAGCCGGGGCCGTCCCGTCAGCCCCCTCAGCCGCGTCAGCGGCCTCAGCCACCCATGCTGCCGAAGGTGGCGCGTCCGGTCGGCCGGTAGGTGTGGATCACGATGCCGGCGCCGGTGGTGCGGGAGTCCGTGAGCTCGCACGCGGTCGGCAGCCCGCCGGCCGGGAACAGCCGCCGCCCCTCGCCGAGGAAGACGGGGTGGATCAGCAGGTTGAGTTCGTCGACGAGGTCCTCGCCGAGGAGGTACTGGGCCAGCTCGCCGCTGCCGTGCACCTGGAGCTCGCCCTCGGTCTGCTCCTTGGCCGCCTCGATCGCGGTCCGCAGGTCGCCCGTGAGGACGCTGGTGCCCGCCCACTCGGGGTCCTTGAGGGAGTTCGAGGCGACGTACTTGGGCAGCGAGTTGAAGCGCGAGGCGATCGGGTCAGCCGGGTCGGTGAGCGTGGGCCAGAACGCCGCGAAGGTGTCGTACGTACGGCGGCCGAACAGGAAGCCGCCGGCCCGCCCGAACACCTCGCCCATGTACGCGCCGAAGTCCTGGTCGGCGAACGGGAACTGCCAGCCGCCGTACGCGAAGCCGTCGCTGCGGTCCTCGTCCGGCCCGCCGGGGGCCTGCATGACGCCGTCGAGGGTGAGGAACGTGGTGAGGGTCAGCTTGCCCATGGATACACAACTCCTGAATCAGCCGGAACGTCGGTCACTTCAGGAGGAAGACTTCCCTGGGGCGTGGAACTCATCGGTCCCGCGCGGAAAACGGCGGAAAAAACCGCGGGGCGTGCCGGCGCTGTCTTCCGGCACGCCCCGCGGGCGCCTCAGGACGTGCCGGCGCTGTCTTCCGGCACGTCCCGGGATCACGGGCGGGTGTCGCACCGCCCGGGTTCATCGGTGGTCAGGAGCGGCCGGCGTCAGCCGTTCAGCTCCCGGTGGCGGGCGGTCAGCGCGGCCGCGCCCGACTCGGTCAGCGAGCCGTACAGGCGCAGGCGGGAGAAGCCGCCGTCCGGGAAGATGTCGATGCGGACGTGCGTGCCGACCGCCGGGGCGTCCAGGACGAAGCGGTGGTTGGTGTCGGGCTGCAGGCGGGTGCGCGGCAGGAACTCCGTCCACTCGCCCTCCTCGCCGGTCTTGACCGACAGGGAGGCCCAGCCGGCCGAGTTGCCCTTGAGGTAGGCGGTGTCGATCTCGACGGCGCGGATCTCGGACTCGGCGACGAGCTGGTAGCGGATCCAGTCGTTGCCGTCGTCGCGGCGGCGGGCGGTCTCCCAGCCGTCGTCCATCTTGCGGGAGCGGCCCGGGTTGATGGTGTTGGTCGGCGGGGAGTAGAAGCGGTTGGACGCGTCCTGGACGGCGCCGCCGTTCTCCAGGGCCACCACGTCGAAGGAGCCGAGCGCGTCGAGCCACTTCGGGTCGGGCAGGACCTCGCCGTAGACGCGCAGGCGGGCGATGCCGCCGTCGGGGTGCTGGTTGACGCGCAGGTGCGTGAAGCGCTGCTCGGCGTCGACCTCGAAGCCGTTGGCCGCGTGGCCGCCGACCGGGGTGCGCGGGACCAGCGTCGTCCACTTCACGTCGTCGCCGAGGAGCTCCTCGGGGGTGGGCGCGCCGGCCACGGAGGCGCCTTCGACGGACACGGCCTGCGGCATGTTGCCGCGGAAGTGGGCGGTGTCGACGACGATGCCGCGGATCACGCCGGGGGCGCCCAGGCGTACGAGCGCCCAGTCGTGGTCCTCGGCGGTGGGCCAGGGCTGCTCGGCGGAGATTCCGCGGCGGCGGCGGGTCTCCCAGCCGTCCATGACCTTGCCCTTGTGCCCGAAGTCCTCGGGGTCGAAGTGCGCGGCCTCGGCGATGAGGAGGTTCTCGCGCTGGGCGAAGAACTCGTCGTTGGCAGCGATGACGCCGGCGCCCAGCTCACGGGCGGCGAGGTTCGCGTACTGGGTGAACGGGAAGTCCGCGGTGCGGTAGTCCGCGTACGGGTCGCCGCCTCCGTACGGGTTCGCGTTGCCGGTGAAGGAAGCCAATCCAGTTGAACGCTGTGCCACGGTCAGTTCTGCCTTTCGAGGAGTCGGCCGGTGGGCTCGGACGGGGTGCCGTGGTCGGCGATCTGCGCACCGCGCAGCCAGGTGGACTTCACGACGCCGTGCAGGGTCCTGCCCGCGTACGCCGTGACCTGGTTGCGGTGGTGGAGACCGGCCGGGTCCACGGTGAAGGTCTCTTCGGGGGCGAGGACGGCGAAGTCGGCGTCACGGCCGGCCTCGATGGCGCCCTTCTGGCTCAGCCCGGCCAGTCGCGCGGGGGCCTCCGACATCCAGCGGACGACGTCCTCCAGGGTGCGGCCGCGCTTGCGCGCCTCCGTCCAGACGGCCGGCAGGCCCAGCTGGAGGGAGGAGATGCCGCCCCAGGCGGTCGAGAAGTCGGCCGTCTTCAGGTCCGCGGTGGACGGCGAGTGGTCGGAGACGATGCAGTCGATGGTGCCGTCGCCGAGCGCGTCCCACAGCAGGTCCTGGTTGGCGGCCTCACGGATGGGCGGGCAGCACTTGAACTCGCTGGCGCCGTCCGGGACTTCCTCGGCCGTCAGGGTGAGGTAGTGCGGGCAGGACTCGACGGTGACGCGTACGCCCTCGGCCTTCGCGGCCGCGATCAGCGGGAGCGCGTCGCTGGAGGACAGGTGCAGGACGTGCACGCGGGCGTTCAGCCGCCGGGCCTGGGCGATGAGGTTCTCGATCGCGGTGTTCTCGGCGTCGCGCGGCCGGGAGGCCAGGAAGTCGGTGTACTTCGGCCCCGGGACGAGCGGCGCGGAGTCCAGGTGGTGCGGGTCCTCGGCGTGCACGATCATCAGGCCGCCGAAGCCGGTGATCTCGGCGAGCGAGGAGGCCAGCTGCTCCTGGTCGAGCTCCGGGAACTCCTCGACGCCGGACGGCGACAGGAAGCACTTGAAGCCGAAGACGCCGGCGTCGTGCAGCGGGGCGAGGTCCTTGACGTTGCCGGGCAGCGCGCCGCCCCAGAAGCCGACGTCCACGTGCGCCTTGGCGCGGGCGACGTCCTGCTTGACGCGCAGGTTGTCCACCGTGGTGGTCGGCGGCAGGGAGTTGAGGGGCATGTCCAGGATGGTGGTGATGCCGCCGGCCGCGGCGGCGCGGGTGGCGGTCCAGAAGCCCTCCCACTCGGTGCGGCCGGGGTCGTTCACGTGGACGTGGGTGTCGACCAGGCCCGGAAGCAGGACGTCGTCGCCGAAGTCCTCGACCCGGGCGCCCGCGGGCGCCTCGGCCTCGTACGGCAGCACGGCCGCGATCTTCCCGTCGGCGACGGCGACCGAGGCCGCGCGCGTCCCCTCGGGAGTGATGACGCGCGTCGAGCGCAGTACCAGTTCCACAGCCACGTCGGACACCCGGAACCTCCCCATCTACTTCCACAGAGCGAAATTCAACGTTCTGTTGACGGAGTCTTCACGGCGACACGGAGCCCGTCAAGAGCCCCCGGACGGTCGCCCGAGTGGCGCTCGGCGCAATTGGATGTTTCCACAGAATGGAATTAAGATTTCACTCTACAGAACGTAGCTACCACCACGGGTGGCGTGCCGGACGGCCCGCCGGGGCCCGGCCCACCCGGACAAACCCCCTCTGACCGGCGGGTACGGTCTCGCCCTCGCACTAGGGCGGGCGACAAGCGCCCGGTAGGCTGCTCCCTTGCCTGCCAGCACCGAAAGGACCGCGCCGTGCCGACGTCCAGCGCCAGCACCACCGACGCTTCCTCAAAGGCCCCTGCCGCCAGCGGTGGCGTCCAGTCCCTTGAGCGCGCCTTCGATCTGCTCGAACGTATGGCCGACGCCGGGGGCGAGGTCGGCCTGAGCGAGCTCTCCGCCGCCAGCGGACTCCCGCTGCCCACCATCCACCGCCTGATGCGCACCCTGGTCGCCTGCGGCTACGTGCGCCAGCAGACCAACCGGCGGTACTCGCTCGGCCCCCGCCTGATCCGGCTCGGCGAGTCCGCCTCGCGGCTGCTGGGCACCTGGGCCCGGCCCTACCTGGCCCGGCTCGTCGAGGAGACCGGCGAGACCGCCAACATGGCCCTGCTCGACGGGGACGAGATCGTCTACGTCGCCCAGGTGCCGTCCAAGCACTCCATGCGGATGTTCACCGAGGTCGGCCGCCGGGTGCTGCCGCACTCGACGGGCGTGGGCAAGGCGCTGCTCGCGTACACGCCTGCCGACGAGGTGCGGGCGCTGCTCGCCCGGACCGGCATGCCCGCCGCCACCGAGAAGACCATCACCACTCCGGAGGGCTTCCTGGAGGCGCTGGAGCAGGTCCGCCGGGCGGGCTACGCGGTGGACGACAACGAGCAGGAAATAGGAGTCCGGTGCCTGGCCGTGTCGGTGCCGAACTCTCCGACGGCCGCCGCGATCTCCATCTCCGGCCCGGCCGGTCGCGTCACCGAGGCCGCGACCGAAACGATCGTCCCCGTCCTCCAGGGCATCGCCGCCGAACTCTCGGTAGCCCTCTCCAACCAGAACCCGGCGTAGCGGGCCTGACGCCCTGGGCGGCGCTCGCGGCGGTCCTGGGCGTGGCCCGCCTCAGCCTTACCGTGCCCTGGCGGGCAACTTCCAGCCTCGCCGGCGTTTGAGGCGGACCTGGGCCGGGCCCGCCCCGGCCACGCCGGTGCCCTGGCGGGCAACTTCCAGCCTCGCCGGCGTTTGAGGCGCGGGGTTTGGGGCGGAGCCCCAAGACTGCAACCCGGCTGACGCCGGGCACCGGGCTCCGCCCGGACCCGCTCCTCAAACGCCGGAGGGGCTGGAGCGTGCGCGGGGTCGCCGGGCCCTGCCCGGACCCGCTCCTCAAACGCCGGAGGGGCTGAAGCGTGCGACGGGGTCGGCGGGGTTTGCCGCCGAGGCAGGGTGTTGACCCTCGGGCAGCCGGCGAGGCTGGGGGCGGCGGGGTCAGCCCGTGAGGGACTTGAGGTCGGCGGCGGGGGCGAGGCGGCCGTCGGTCATGGTGGCGGTGTGGTCCATCCGCCCCAGGTGCGTACGGTCGTGAGTGACCAGCACCGTCGCCGTCCCCCGCTCCCGCGTCAGCCCGACCAGCAGGTCGAGCACCCCCTCGCCCCGCTCGTGATCCAGCGCACTGGTCGGCTCGTCGACCAACAGCACCGACGGCTCGTTCATCAGCGCCCGCGCGATGTTCGCCCGCTGCCGCTGCCCCCCGGACAGCTGATGCGGACGCCGGTCCGCCTTGTCCGCCAGCCCCACCGCGTCCAGCAGCTCCAGCGCCCGGCGCCGCAGGTGCCGCGACGGCCGTCCGGACAGATGCGCCATCACCAGCAGCTGCTCGGCGCAGCTCAGCGACGGCAGCAGGTTCGGCTGCTGGAAGACGATGCCGATGTGCTCGCGCCGCAGCGCGGACTTCTGCGCCGCGGTCAGCCGCGCGGTGTCCTGCCCGGCCACCACCACCCGCCCGGAGTCCGGCGTCACCAGCGTCGCGGCCACCGCGAGCAGGCTGGACTTGCCCGAGCCGGACGGTCCGACGACCGCCGTGAGGGTGCCGGCGGGCACGTCGAGGCAGACCGCGTCCAGGGCGGTCAGGCGGCCGTCGCCGTCGGGGTAGGTGAGCGTGACGTCGTGGACGAGGAGGGTCATCGGGCGCTCCCGAGGGCGGTCAGGGGGTCGACGGCGGTGATCCGCCGGATGGACAGGGCCGCCCCGACCACGCCGAGGCCGATCATGACGGCGGCGGGGATCAGCACGGTCGGCAGATCGAGCACGAAGGGCACGTCGCCCCCGCTGATCAGCACTCCGGCGGCGGCCGCGAGCCCGCTGCCGAGGCCGGTGCCGGCGAGCAGCATGACGACGGCCTGGCCGAGCGCGTCCTTGAGCAGGTACGGGGTGGACGCGCCGAGCGCCTTGAGGACGGCGACGTCCCCGCTGCGCTGGATGGTCCACACGGTGAAGAAGGCCCCTATGACCAGGGCGGAGATCACGAAGAGGAAGCCGCGCATCAGCTGGAGCGAGCCGTTCTCCGCGGTGTACGAGCCGATGGCGGTCAGCGCCTCGTCCAGCGGCAGGGTCTTCGTACCGGCAGCCCGGTCGCCGGCCGCGAGGTCGGCGCCGCCTGTGGTGCGCAGCGCGATCACGGTGGCCTGTTCTTCCGGCGGGGTGCCGGAGTTGCCGATGCGCTGCCAGTCGTCGAGGGCCACCCAGACCACGGGCGTGTGGCTGTAGGCGGCCGTGCCGGACACCGCCGCCACCGTCTCCTCGACGCTGCCGACGCGCACCGTGTCGCCGGCCGTGACCCCGAGTTCCGCGGCGGCCTTCTCGGAGAGGATCACCCGGCCCGGCCCGAGCGGGACGCCGGGCACCCGGGGGGCGATGCCCGCGTCCGGTTCCACGCCGAACGCCGAGACGGCGGCGGTCCGCTCGCCGGCCCGCGCGTTGAGGGTGCGGATGCCGACCGGGTCCGCCGCGGCCACGCCGGGCCGGCCGGCCCAGCTGCGCCAGGCGCTCTCGGACACCGAGGAGTGGGTGAAGGACACCTTCTGGCCGCCGGCCGGGGCGCCGAACGCGAGGTGGTCGGCGGGCAGGCCGGTGACGGCCGAGGTGTTCTCCCGTGCCAGGCCCGCGGTCAGCCCGGACAGCAGGCCCACGAGCAGCGTGATCAGCACCACGACGGCGCCCATCAGGGCGAAGCGGCCCTTGGCGAACCGGAGGTCTTTCCATGCGACGAACATGTCCCCCACCTTGGCCTTCCCCTCGGGCACACGGCATCGCGCCACGGTAGGGATCCTGGGGTCAAAGGGTGCACGGGGACATCGAACTTTCGGTTGACCGCCGCGGCGGCCGCTCCACGGCCCGGCCCGCTTAGGCTGGTTTCCGCCATGGAGCCCCGCCCCCTGACCCCCGTCTCCCGCATCCTGCGGCTGTGTCTGCACGCCCTGCTGCTGGGCCTGCTGGCGCTGGCCGCCGTACGGGCCACGGCCGATGCCGAGCCGCGGGCCGGGTGGACGGTGGCGGCCGCCGCGGTGATGGCCGCGCTGTACTGCGCGGGCGTGCGCGCCCCGGCGGTGCGCAGCTCGCCGCGCGCCGGCGCGCTGTGGCTGGCCGTCCTGCTGGTGGCCTGGGCGGGCCTGCTCGCGGTGTCGCCTCTCGGGGTGTGGATCGCCTTCCCGCTGTACTTCCTGCACCTGCACCTGCTGCCGCTGCGGTGGGCGGTGCCGGCCGTGGCGGTCACCGCGTGCGGGGCGATCGCGGGCTTCGTCGCGCACAGTCCGACCGTGAACCCGGGGGCCTTCCTCGGCCCGCTGCTGGGCGCGGCGGTGGCCGTCGCGACCGCCCTGGGCTACCAGGCGCTGTACCGGGAGAGCGAGCGCCGCCGGGAGCTGATCGAGGAGCTGATCACGACCCGCGCGGAGCTGGCCGCCGCCGAACGCGGCGCCGGCACCATGGCCGAGCGGGAACGGCTGGCCCGCGAGATCCACGACACGCTGGCCCAGGGCCTGTCCTCGATCCAGTTGCTGCTGCGCGCGGCGGAACGCTCGCTGCCGGCGGGTTCGCCGGCGGCCGGGCACATCGCGCGGGCCCGCGAGGCCGCCCAGGAGAACCTGGCCGAGGCCCGCCGCTTCGTCCGCGCCCTGACCCCGCCCGACCTGGAGCACGGTTCGCTGGCGGCCGCGCTGGAGCGGCTGTGTTCGGCCGCGCCCGGGCCCCGGGTGCGGTTCTCGCTGAGCGGCGGCCCGGCCGAGCTGCCCACCCCGTACGAGGTGGCGCTGCTGCGGATCGCGCAGTCGGCGCTGGCGAACGTGGTGCGGCACGCGCGGGCGGAGCGCGCCGAGATCACGCTGACCTTCATGGACACCTCGGTGACCTTGGACGTCGTGGACGACGGGCGGGGCTTCGACCCTCGGTCCGCGCCGTCCGGCGAGGGCGGCTTCGGCCTGCCCGCGATGCGTTCGCGCGCCGAGTCCCTCGGCGGCACGTTCACCGTGGAGTCTGCGCCCGGCCAGGGCACCGCGCTGGCCGTCACCCTGCCGCTGCCGGTGGCGCCGGCATGACCCCCCGCACCCCGCCGACCGTGGAGCACGTATGACCATCAGGCTGCTGCTGGCCGACGACCACCCGGTGGTACGGGCCGGGCTGCGCGCGGTCCTCGACACCGAGCCGGACTTCGCGGTCGTCGCGGAGGCCTCGACCGCCGAGCAGGCGGTGGCGCTGGCCGCCGCCGGACCGGTCGACGTGGTCCTCATGGACCTCCGGTTCGGTGCCGGCATGCACGGCTCCGAGGCCACCGCGGCCATCACGGCCCGGCCCGGCGCCCCGCGGGTGCTGGTCCTCACCACGTACGACACGGACGCGGACATCCTGGCGGCGGTCGAGGCGGGCGCCTCCGGCTACCTGCTCAAGGACGCCCCGCCGGAGGAGCTGGCGGCGGCGGTCCGTACGGCCGCGGCGGGCCAGTCGGCGCTGGCTCCGGCGGTGGCGCTGCGCCTGATGGACCGGATGCGCACCCCGGCGCAGGCGCTGACCAAGCGGGAGCTGGAGGTGCTCCAGCTGGTCGCCGACGGCCTCTCGAACCAGCAGATCAGCAAGAAGCTCTTCCTCAGCCAGGCCACGGTCAAGTCCCACCTGGTCCACGTCTACGCCAAGCTCGGCGTCGACTCGCGCACGGCGGCCGTGGCGCTCGCGGGTGCCCGGCGCCTGATCCGCACGCCGTAGCCCGTGTCGTCGCGGTCCGACCCCGCCGGCGGGGTCAGGCCACCCAGTGCGGGCGGTCGACGGCCGGGGACAGCGGCACGCCCTCGTGGAAGGCGGCGGCGAGGCGTCGGACGCCTTCCTCCAGCCTGGCGGCGGGCAGCGTGTACGGGATGCGCAGGCGGTGCTCGAAGGTGCCGGGGTCGACGCCGAAGCGGGCACCGCGGCCGATGTGGACGCCGGCCGCGCCGGCCCGCTCGGCGAGCGCGGAGCTGACCGGTTCGCCGAGGTCGACCCAGAGCGACAGGCCGCCGGGCGGCAGCTGCCAGCGCCACTCCGGGGTGTACTGCTGCAAGGCGGTGACCAGCGCGGACCGCTGGTCGCGGAGCTGGGCGAGGCGGGCGGGCAGGCCCTGGTCGAGGTCCGCCAGCAGCCGGATCGCGACCAGTTGGTCCAGCAGCGAACCGGTCATGTCGGAGGCGACCCGGACCGCCGTGAGTTCGGTGATCAGCTGGGCGCCGGCCCGGATCCAGCCCACCCGCAGGCCGCCCCAGTGGGTCTTGCTGAGCGAGCCGATGGTGAGCACGTGGTCGGCGCCGCCGCGACTGCCGAGGGAGGCCAGCGGGGCGGGCCGGGGCACGTCGAGGGCGATCTCCGAGATGGTCTCGTCGACGATCAGCCAGGTGCCGGCGCGGCGGGTCGCGGCGAGCAGCCGCTGCCGGTCCTCGACGGGCATCAGCGAGCCGGTCGGATTGTGGAAGTCCGGTACGACGTAGGCGGCGCGCGGCTCGGTCTGGCGGAGTGCGGACTCGGCGAGCTCCATGTCCCAGCCGCGGTCGGAGACGGCGACGGCCGCGGTCCGCAGCCGGGCGTGGCGTACGGCGTCCAGGGCGTTGGCGTAGGTGGGGTTCTCGGTCATCACCCGGTCGCCGACGCGGCACAGCAGGCCGAGCGCGAGGACCAGGGCCTGCTGGGCGCCCGCCGTGACCAGGATCTGGTCGGGGCGGGTGGGCAGGCCGCGGCGGGTGTAGCGGTCGGCTACGGCGGCGCGCAGCTCGGGCAGGCCGTACGGGCGGTAGCCGGGGGTCCGGGCCACTTCGGCGAGCCGCGGCGCGGCCCAGGCCAGGGCCTCGCCGAGGACCCCCTCGGGGGCGCCCATCGCGGCGATGGCGAGGTCGATGCCGTCGTCGTCGGGCACCAGCGCGTGCGCGCCGACCGGCGCGTGGCCGGCGGGCAACTCGGTGAAGGTGCCCGAGCCGCGGCGGCTGTGCAGGTAGCCGCTCTCGCGGAGCAGGTCGTAGGCGGCGGTGACGGTGGCCCGGCTGGCGCCGACGGCCTCGGCGAGCTCGCGCTCGGCGGGCAGCCGGACGTGCAGGGGGACCCGGCCGTCGAGGATGAGGGTGCGGACGGCCTCGGCGAGGGCCCGGTAGCCGGGGCGGGCCAGCACTTCCGGGGGGAGCAGGGCAGCGAGCTGGCGGCTGCCGATGGTCCTGTCCGCCGTATGGACCACTCGCCCGCTTGCCATGCCAACCTCCCCCGATTGGCTCTGCCGACCAGGCCAATCCGGCTCCAGACTCCCCTTATTGGCCCCCGATTGGCAAGGGAGATCTGGTGAACATCCATGGTGTGAACGCTGACCGCACGCCGGCCGCGACCCTCACGGACCGCGACGAGCGGGCGCTGCTGCGGGCCCACGAGTCCCGCATCGCGGCCCCGCTGGGCGTCTCCCGCGCCCTGCGCTCGGCCGTCCGCACGGCGGCCCGCACGATCACGCGCACCTTTCCCCGCCGGCACGCGGGCGCCGGCGCGCGGGCGTCCCGTCCCGAGCGCCCGGTACGTACGTAGGGGCGGCGCGGGATCTGCGGCGGGCGCGCGGGGGCGTCCGTACGCGGGACGGAGGCGACGGACGCTACGGGGCGGGACGGGGACGGACGCTACGGGGCAGGGCGGGGGCGGACGGGGCGGGGCAGGGCGGAGGCGGACGGGGCGGGGCGGGTCGCGAGGGCGCGGGTTTCGGTCAGCGGCGGGGGGTGAAGGCGCGGACCGCTTCGCTCAGGGCGGCGAGGGGGGCGGAGAGGGCGCTGACCGAGCCGAGGGCGCCCGCCACGGCCAGCAGCGAGCGCACCAGCCGGGCCGGTTCCGGCGCGGCGCCGGACGCCATTGCGCCGAGTGCGCCGAGCTCGTCCTCGGCGATCCCCCGCTCGGCGAACTCCCTTGGGTATCCGGCCAGTTCCCGTCGCAGCCGGGAGACCGCGAGTCGCAGCGCGACCACCCTGGGGTCCCCTTCACCGTTGTCCACGCGCTCGCGCACGCCGGTCAGTCAACCATGCCGTGGTGGTATCCAGGACCCATGGCACACACCCGGATCACCGCGCCGACCACGGCGCCCCGCATCGCCGGCCTGCTGCTCGCCGCGGGCGGCGGCCGCCGCCTCGGAGGCCGGCCCAAGGCACTCCTGGACTACCGCGGCCGCCCGCTCGTCGAGAACGCGGTGCGCGTGCTGCGCGAGGCGGGCTGCGCGCCGCTGCACGTGGTGCTCGGCGCCGCGTCCGCGGAGGTCCGCGAGCGCGCCGACCTGGCCGGATGCGTGGTCGTCGACAACCCGGACTGGGCCGAGGGCATGGGCTCCTCGCTGCGGGCCGGCCTCGCTTCGCTGGCCGGCACCGGCGCCGATGCCGCGCTGGTCTCCCTCGTCGACCAGCCGGGCATCGGGCCGGAGGCCGTCGCCCGGGTGCGGGCCGCGTACCGCTCCCCCGCCAGCCTGGCCGCCGCCGCGTACGACGGGGAGCGCGGGCATCCGGTGCTCTTCGGCTCGGACCGGTGGCCGGACATCCGCGCCACCGCGACCGGGGACCGCGGTGCGCGCGTCCACCTGAGGAATCACGCCGCGGACCTCATCCTGGTGGAGTGCGCCGACATCGCGGAGGACTACGACATCGACACCCCGCCCGATCTGGCGCGTCTCGCCTGAGCGGGGCGTGACCGCGATGGCACTGAGAGCCATCCACAACCGGAGTCTGTCGACTCAGAGAATCTCGACATCAACAAACCATTGAACTTCCACGACGTGGAAATTACTATCCACTGGTCAGAAGCGCCCTGAACCACATACGGCGCCCGCGACCGTATCCAGGAACTCTCAACACCCTGCGGCACTCCGTGCCGTGCGCGAGCATTCCCGCGGCCGCAAGGCACCGCCGCTGAAGGAGTGACAGATATGTCAGCACCAGCGCCGTCCACGCTGGCCATCGTCGACGCCGAGCCCCTGCCCCGGCAGGACGAGGTCCTCACCGAAGCGGCACTGGCCTTCGTGGCCGAGCTGCACCGGCGATTCACGCCCCGCCGCGACGAGCTCCTCGGCCGCCGCGCCGAGCGCCGCGCCGAGATCGCCCGCACCTCCCACCTCGACTTCCTCCCGGAGACCGCACAGATCCGCGAGGGCGACTGGAAGGTCGCGCCGGCGCCGGCCGCGCTCAACGACCGCCGCGTGGAGATCACCGGTCCGACCGACCGCAAGATGACCATCAACGCTCTCAACTCGGGCGCGAAGGTCTGGCTCGCCGACTTCGAGGACGCCTCCGCTCCCACCTGGGAGAACGTCGTCCTCGGCCAGCTCAACCTGATCGACGCCTACGAGCGCCGGATCGACTTCACCGACGCGCGCACGGGCAAGTCGTACGCCCTCAAGTCCGCCGAGGAGCTCGCGACCGTCGTCATGCGGCCCCGCGGCTGGCACCTCGAGGAGCGCCACCTGCGCTTCGACGGCCGCGCCGTCCCGGGCGCGCTGGTCGACTTCGGCCTGTACTTCTTCCACAACGCCCAGCGGCTGATCGACCTCGGCAAGGGCCCGTACTTCTACCTCCCGAAGACGGAGTCGCACCTGGAGGCGCGCCTCTGGAACGAGATCTTCGTCTTCGCGCAGGACTACGTGGGCATCCCGCAGGGCACCGTCCGCGCCACCGTCCTGATCGAGACGATCACGGCCGCGTACGAGATGGACGAGATCCTCTTCGAACTCAAGGACCACGCCGCGGGCCTGAACGCCGGCCGCTGGGACTACCTCTTCTCCATCGTCAAGAACTTCCGTGACGGCGGCGAGAAGTTCGTCCTGCCGGACCGCAACGCGGTGACGATGACCGCCCCGTTCATGCGGGCGTACACCGAACTCCTGGTCCGCACCTGCCACAAGCGCGGCGCGCACGCCATCGGCGGCATGGCGGCCTTCATCCCGTCCCGCAAGGACGCCGAGGTCAACAAGGTCGCCTTCGAGAAGGTCAAGGCCGACAAGGACCGCGAGGCGGGCGACGGCTTCGACGGCTCGTGGGTGGCCCACCCGGACCTGGTGCCGATCGCCATGGCCTCCTTCAACGCGGTCCTCGGCGACAAGCCGAACCAGAAGGACCGCCTGCGCGAGGACGTCTCCGTGGCGCCCGGCGACCTGATCGCGATCGACTCGCTCGACGCGAAGCCCACGTTCGACGGCCTGCGCAACGCGGTCCAGGTCGGCATCCGCTACATCGAGGCCTGGCTGCGCGGCCTGGGAGCCGTCGCCATCTTCAACCTGATGGAGGACGCCGCCACCGCGGAGATCTCCCGGTCGCAGATCTGGCAGTGGATCAACGCGGGCGTGATCTTCGAGGACGGCCGGCTCGCCACCGCCGACCTGGCCCGCGAGGTCGCCGCCACCGAACTGGCCGCGATCCGCGCCGAGATCGGCGACGAGGCCTTCGCCGCCGGCAAGTGGCAGCAGGCCCACGACCTGCTCCTCCAGGTCTCCCTGGACGCCGACTACGCGGACTTCCTCACCCTCCCCGCCTACGACCAGCTCACCGGCTGAGCAACCCTCTGAAAACCCGCCCTTTCGGCTGAATTCGCACAGCAGCCGAACCGGCCCGCCGCCGCCCCCGGGGTCACCGACCCCGGGGGCGGCGGTTTTTCCTGCTCGCACGCCGATGGGGCGGAGATCTGACGGTTCGTCGAGGAGGCCCGGCGGCGAGGGGGAGCCGAACGACCGGTCGGTCGTTACCCAAAAGTAACCTGCGGCTACCTAGCGGTAACAAAGGCGTGCGTGGCACCTTTCCGTTGCCACCGGCCGGCGGTTCCCCCACTTCCCCAGCCATGTGCCCGAGTTGACCATCGGGTGCAGGCCGACCGCAGGAGTTCCGCAGTGATCGGATTCCGCACCTCCCGCACCGCCACCCCGTCCCCGCGCGCCGCCCGCACCGCCCGGCTCGCCGCCTGCGCCGCGCTCGCGCTGCCGCTCGCCGCCACCACGCTGTTCGGCGCGAGCGCCGGTACCGCGGCCGCCAGCCCCGGGGCCGGACCCAGCGCCGTCGTCTCCATGGGCGACAGCTACATCTCCGGCGAGGCCGGCCGCTGGAAGGGCAACAGCCTCACCAACAGCGGCAGCCGCAACGGCTCCGACCGCGCGTGGGTCTCCGGCAGTACGTACGACCCGAGCCGGGTGTACGGCGCCACGGCCGCCAACGGCTGCCACCGCTCCGACTCCTCCGAGGTCAACAGCGCGACCGGGATCGCCGACGTCGCCGTCAACCTCGCCTGCTCCGGGGCCGTCACCGACAACGTGTTCCGCGCCGCGAACGGCGGCGTCGCCTACAAGGGCGAGGCGCCCCAAGCCGACCGGCTGGCCGCCGTCGCCGCCTCCCACGACGTCAAGATGATCACGCTCTCGATCGGCGGCAACGACCTCGGCTTCGCCGACATCATCGAGAACTGCGCCTACGACTTCGTGCTCTGGGGCTCGTACTGCTACGACGACCAGCAGGAGGTCGTCAACGGCAAGATCGACGCGGTGATGGCCAAGGTCGGCAAGTCCGTCGACGAGATCCGCGCGGTCATGTCCGCCGCGGGCTACGGGACCGGGGACTACCGGCTCGTCCTGCAGTCGTACCCGTCGCCCATCCCGCGCGGCGCCGAGAACCGCTACACGCAGAGCGACTGGAGCCGCTACAACACCGGCGGCTGCCCGTTCTGGAACCGGGACTCCGACTGGGCCCGCGACACGCTCGTGCCGCAGATCGCGAACCGTCTGAAGGCGGTGGCCGCCGCCAAGAGCGTCCAGTTCCTCGACCTGCGCGACATGATGCAGGGCCGTGAGGTGTGCGCCAAGGCCAGCAAGCAGGTCACGTCCACGCAGGTGCCGTCCGCCAAGACCAGTGAGTGGGCGCGCTGGATCGACAACAACTCGTCGCAGGGGCTGGTGCAGGAGTCCATGCACCCGAACTACTACGGCCAGCTGGCGCTGGGACGCTGTCTCACGCTGCTCGCGGGGCAGCCTGGCGGTGGCCAGTCCTGCCGCAACACGGCCGGCGCCGACCACACCGGCATGTACCTGACCCCCCTCCCGTAACCGCCCCGACCCGTCCCGGACCCCGCCACGGTCAGCCCCCACGCTGACCGTGGCGCGCCCTTCGGCTCCGCCGGCAACACCCAGCCTCGCCGGCGTTTGAGGCGCGGGTCCGGGCGGAGCCCGGCAACCCTCCGCACCCTCCAGCCCCTCCGGCGCTTGAGGAGCGGTGCCGGGCGGAGCCCGGCTAACCCCCCGCACCCTCCAGCCCCTCCGGCGTTTGAGGAGCGGGTCCGGGCAGGGCCCGGTGCCCGGCGTCAGCCGGGTTGCAGTCTTGGGGCTCCGTCCCAAACCCCGCGCCTCAAACGCCGGCGAGGCCGGGAACTGCGCCCCAAGACGTCAGCGAGGCAGGGGTGGGCCCCGCACAGGCCCCCCTCAAACGCCGGCGAGGCTGGAGTTGTCGCAGGCAGCGTCGACGAGGCCGGAGGTTGCGCCCGGGGCGCCGACAGGACCGGGGGTTGCGCACCAGGGTGCTGGGGTGGGGCGGGGGTCAGGCGTCCGGGAGGAGGGTGCGGAGGCCGGCGCGGGCGCCTTCGGCGTAGGCGCGGGTGTACTCGGCCTCCGACAGGCGGGCCCGCAACACGGTCTCGGCGGGCGCCCGGCCACGGGCCCAGAACGCCGCGGCCCGCGGATCCCGCAACAGCACCGCCCTGATCCGGTCCACCGCCCCCAACAGCATCGCGCCCTCCCGGTGCCGCCCCAGGTCCGTCTCCAGCGCGGCCAGCAACTCGGCCGCGGCGGCCTGGCCCAGCAGGTCGCCCAGGGCCAGCTGGGTGCCGAGCGCCCGCAGCAGTTCGCCCCGGGCCGCCCGCACCTGGTCCTCCCGCCGCAGCACCTGGGCGTGCGCGTACCCGACCCAGGCGCGGGCCCACGGATCGGCGCCGGTGGGCGGGCCGTCCTCGACGGGTACCGCCGACGGGTCCGTCCAGGACAGCGCCAAGGTGTGCGCGGCGATCAGCGCGCCCCGGCCGGGCCCGAACTCCGGCTGCGCCGGCAGCAGGTCCAGCGCCTCGCGGAACTCCCCCGCGGCGTCGTCGAAGCGCGTGTCCCACAGCGCCACCGTGCCGCGGGCGTGCGCGAGGTACGCCACGCAGGTGTCCTCGCCCTCCTGCACGGCCGCCGCCCATCCCTCGATCAGCAGCGGATCCGCCCCGTCCGCCTCGCCCAGGCAGCCCACCAGCCACGCGGTGAGCCACAGGGCGCGCGCCGGACGCGGGGCCGGGTGCGCGGCCAGCGCCCGTTCCAGGTGCCGGCGGCCCTCGACCAGCAGCCCGCAGGCCGCCCACAGGAACCACAGCGCGACCGCGACCTCCAGGGCGGCGGCCGCTCCCGCGCCGCCCACGGGGTTCATCGCCAGCCGCAGGTCGGGCAGTTCCCGCAGGGCCAGTTCGCGCGCCTCCCGCTGGAGCCCGGCCCGCCACAGCTGCGCCGACCGCTCGGCGGTCAGCCGGTACCACTCGTGGTGCCGGCGGGCCGCCTCCGTGTGGTCCCCGCGTACGAGGAGCTGCCGGGCGGCGTGGGCCCGTACGGACAGCGGCAGCCGGTGGCGGCCCGGCCCGGCGTCGAGCAGCAGGCCGGGGGCGAGCCGGCGCAGGGCCTCGCCCGCCTCCTCCGTGGACAGCGCGCCGAATCCGCAGACGGCCTCGACGGCGGCCTGGTCGAAGGCGCCCGCGAACACCGACAGCCGCTCCCACAGCAGCCGCTCGGCCGGGGAGCACAGCCGGTGGGTGCGTTCGACGTCGCCGCGGGTGCCGCGGCCGGCGCCGCCCGCCAGGAAGCGCAGCGGGTCGGCCTCGACCCGGCGCAGGGCCTGCTCGGGCGCGTACTGGTGGAGGCGCCCGGCCGCGAGTTCGAGGGCGCCGGGGATGCCGTCGAGGGCGCGGCACAGCCGGGCGACCGGCGCGGAGTTGCGCCGGGTCAGTTCGAAGAACGGGTCGGCGCCCAGGGCCCGCTCGGTGAACAGCCGTACGGCCGGGTACGCGGCGGGGTCGGCGGCCGCGTCGCCCTCGGCCTCGACGGGGGGCACGGCGAGCGGCGGCACCGGCAGGCACACCTCCGGGTCGATGCCCAGCGGCCACTGCGAGGTGGCGAGCACACGCAGCTGCGGCAGCCGCACCAGCAGCTGGCCGACCAGCCCGGCACAGGTCTCGCCGAGCTGCTCGCAGCCGTCGAGTACGAGGAGGACGGGCCGGCCGGCGAGGCCGTCGACGAGTTCGCCCTCCAGGGCGGCCCAGCGCTCCTCGGGCAGCCCGGCCAGGTCGGCCCAGACGGTCTCGGGGGCCCGGCGCCCGGCGGGCTGCCCGGTGCGGCCGGTACGGACCGCCCGGATCGCGAGCCGGGTCTTGCCGATGCCCGCGGGCCCTGTGAGAGTGACCAGGCGGCCGGTGGCGAGCAGCGCGGCCGTGGCGGCGAGCTCGTCCTCACGGCCGACGAAGCTTGACGGTTCGGCGGGCACCATGGCGCGTACGCCCCCCGGGGACTCGGCCACACTTCCTCCCCCGCTGCTGACGAAGACGCACGCGACAACCCCCGTGCCGGGTTGAACGCACCAAAGAGAGATCATCGGCTGTCACACCGGTCCCCTCGCCTGCGACCGGGAGAACCACCAGGGGAAGGGTATGTACTCAGCCAATTCCGCCATGGACGACATGGACCGGGCGCTGGTCCACGCACTCCAGCTCGCTCCCCGTGCGAGCTGGGAGCGGCTGGGGCCGGTGCTCGGCGCCCGTCCCGACACCCTCGCGCGCCGCTGGGAGCGGCTCACCGCCACCGGCGACGCCTGGATATCGGGACTGGGCCTGCGGACCGGCCGCCGGCCCCCGTGCATGGCCTGGGTCGAGATCGGCTGTGCGGCCGGCCGTTCGCCCGCGGTCGGCAGGGTCCTCGCCGGTGACGCGCACACGCTGGGCGTGGAGCACGTCACCGGCGGGCGGGACCTGCTGGCCTTCGTGGCCGTGCCGGACCTGCACGCGCTGTACCGGTACCTCACGCAGCGGGTGCAGCGGATACCGGGGGTCGTCACCACCCGTTCCTCGATGGTGACGTCCGTGCACTGCGCGCCGGACCGCTGGCGCCTCGACCAGCTGACGCCGGCCCAGGTGGCGCAGCTGACCGGCCGGGCCGGGCGGCCGCTCCAGCTGTCGGCGGCCGCGCCCGCCGGAATGACCGACGAGGACCGGCCGCTGGTGCTGGCGCTGGCCTCCGACGCCCGGCGCAGCGTGGCCTCGCTGGCCCGCGAGTTCGCGATGAGCGAGTCGACGGTACGCCGCCGGCTGGCCCGGCTGGAGGCCGGGCACAGCCTGCGGTACAGCTGCGCACTGGCCGCCAGGCTCTCGGGCTGGCCGGTGTCGGCGACGGTGTGGGCCGAGGTGTCCGAGTACGAGGTCGCGGACTGCGCGGCGGTGGCCGCGGGCATCCGCGAGACACGGACCTGCATGTCGGTCAGCGGGCCGTGGAACTTCATGATCAGTGCGCGGCTGCGGACGACCGAGGACCTGTCGCGGTACACGGCCGAGCTGACGCGGCGGCTCCCGGGGCTGCGGATCACCGACACGGCGGTCGCGCTGCACACGCGCAAGTCCGAGGCGCAGGTGCTGGATCAGGGTGGGCGGAGGGTGCGGTGCGTGGTCCCGGACATCTGGTCGGATCCGGCGCCCGGCACGGCCTCGCCCTACGCCGACCCCGACCCCGAACCGGGCCCCTTACGCCCCCGCGCCGCCTGACCCGCCACCGGCCCCCAACCCGCCGCCCTAACGGGCGCCCCCAGCCTCGCCGACACCCTGGGGCGCCACTTCCAGCCTCGCCGGCGTTTGAGGCGCGGGGTTTGGGGCGGAGCCCCAAGGCTGCAACCCGGCTCCGCCGGGCACCGGGCTCCGCCCGGACCCGCTCCTCAAACGCCGGAGGGGCTGGAGTTGCCCCCACGGGCGCCGGCGAGGCTGAAGCGTGCGCGGGGTTGCCGGGCTCCGCCCGGACCCGCTCCTCAAACGCCGGAGGGGTTGAATACGCGCGCCACCGTCAGCCCGAAGGGCGCGTCAGTGGGCGGGTAGGGGGTCGGGGGTGGGGGTGGTGTGCCTCGCGCCGAGGTGGTTGAAGGCGAGGTTGAGGAGGATGGCGACCACGCAACCCGTGCTGATGCCGGAGTCGAGCACCACCAGCAGGTCCTCGGGAAACGCGTGGTAGAAGTCCGGGGCCGCGATGGGGATCAGGCCGACACCCACCGACGCGGCGACGATCAGCGCGTTCTCGCCCTTCTCCATGGCCGCCCCGGCGAGCGTCTGGATCCCGCTGGCCGCCACCGACCCGAACAGCACGATCCCGGCCCCGCCGAGCACCGGCAGCGGTACCAGCGCGATGACCGAGGCGGCCATCGGGCACAGCCCGAGCAGGATGAGGATGCCCCCGCCGGCCGCTACGACGAACCGGCTGCGCACCTTGGTCATGGCGACGAGCCCGATGTTCTGGGCGAAGGCGCTGCACATGAAGCCGTTGAAGAGGGGGCTGAGCGCGCTGCCGAGGGTGTCGGCGCGCAGCCCGCCCTCGATGGTCCGCGCGTCGGCGGGCCGTCCCACGATCTTGCCGAGCGCCAGGATGTCGGCGGTGGACTCGGTCATGCAGACGAGCATCACGATGCACATCGAGACGATCGCCGCGACCTCGAACTGCGGGGCGCCGAAGTGGAACGGGGTCGGGAAGCCGACCAGGTCGGCGTCGCGCATCGCGTCGAAGTTCGTCATGCCGAGCGGGACGGCGAGCAGGGTGCCGGCCGCCAGGCCGAGCAGGATGGCGATCTGCTGGAGGAAGCCGCGCAGCAGCCGGCGCAGCAGCAGGACGATGACGAGCGTGGCGGCCGCCATGCCGATGTTCCGCAGGGAGCCGTAGTCGGTGGCGGTGCGGTTGCCGCCCTGGGACCAGTTGAAGGCCACGGGCAGCAGGGAGATCCCGATGAGGGTGATGACGGTGCCGGTGACCACGGGCGGGAAGAAGCGGACCAGCTTGCCGAAGTAGGGGGCGGCGAGGAAGCCGAGGAGTCCGGCGACGATGATCGCGCCGAAGATGACGGGTATCGCGTCGGCCCCCGCGCCCTTGCCGATGGCGACCATGGGGGTCACTCCGGCGAAGGAGACCCCGTTGACGAAGGGGAGCCGGGCGCCGATCTTCCAGAAGCCGAGGGTCTGGAGCAGGGTGGCGAGTCCCGCGGTGAAGAGCGAGGCGCCCATCAGGAACGCGGTCTCGGTGGCGGAGAGGCCGACGGCCGGTCCGAGGATCATGGGCGGGGCGACGACACCCGCGTACATGGCGGCCACGTGCTGGAGGCCGCTGGTGAACATCTTCAGCGGCGGCAGGGTCTCGTCCACCGGATGGGTCTCGGCGACCGGCTGCGTCCGGGCTGGTACATCGACTGCGTCTTTGCGAAACCTGGGCATTTCGGCCACGGCTTCCTCCGGTCGGTTAACACGTCGGCAGGGACGTGGGTGTCTGGGAGGTGGTGCGAAAGCTGAGCGCGTCGTGCGGCGATTCAGTTGTGAAGGGTGGTGCGGGAGAGGCCGGTGTGCCCTGACCGGTCTCCGGTGCTCCGTGCTGCGGGCGGGCCCCTGGCTGCGGCTTCCGGGCCCCGTGCTCGGGGCGTGCCGAAGCGGCACGCGGCGAGCGACGTGGGTGCGGGTGGCGGTGCCACGAGTGGTACCGGTAGCGGCCGTCACGGCGGGGCGTTCGGCCGCGCGCGTACGCGGGACGTTACGAGTCGCCGGCCCGGGGGATGCCGTCACGAGTGCGGCACCCCCCGGAGCGGCTGCCGCGGACCCCGCTCGGGTCCGCGGCCACCGGCCGAGGGCCGTCCCCCCCGGCCGGATTCCTGGGGTCCCCCCTGGGGGCACCTCCCAGCGGCAGCTGGGGGGAGGGGCCGGGGGGAGGATCAGGCCTGCGCGGTGATCCGCGCGAGGCGCTGCGCCTCTTCCCGCGTGGAGCGGGCGATGGCGTCCTCGTCGACGAAGAGCAGCCGGTTGTTGTCCACGATCTGCTTGCCGTTGACGAGCGACAGCGTGACCGGGGCCGCGGCGCCGAAGACGAGCGCGGTGACCGGGTCGGCGATGGAGGAGTGGGCGAAGGTGCTCAGGTTCCACATCACCAGGTCGGCGAGCTTGCCCGGCTCCAGGGAGCCGATGTTGTCGGCGCGGCCGAGGACCTGGGCGCCGCCGTACGTGCCCAGGCGCAGGGCCTGGCGCGCGTTGAGGGCGCGCTCGCGGTGCACCGGGTTGAGGCGGTTGATGAGGAGCGCGTTGCGCAGCTCGGTGTGCAGTTCGCCGGACTCGTTGGAGGCGGTGCCGTCCACGCCGAGGCCGACCGGGACGCCCGCGGCGAGCATGTCCGGGACCCGGGCGATGCCGGCGGCCAGCCGGGCGTTCGAGGACGGGCAGTGCGCGACACCGGTCTTCGTACGGGCGAAGGCGGCGATGTCGGAGTCGTTCATGTGGACGCTGTGCGCCATCCACACGTCCTCGCCGAGCCAGCCGGTCGACTCGAAGTAGTCGGTCGGGCCCATGCCGAACAGTTCCTTGCAGAACTGCTCTTCCTCGACGGTCTCGGAGCCGTGCGTGTGCAGGCGTACGCCGAGCCGGCGGGCCAGTTCCGCGCCCTGCTTGAGGAGTTCGGTGGAGACGGAGAACGGGGAGCACGGGGCGACGGCGACCTGGGTCATCGCGTCGAAGGAGTGGTCGTGGTGCTTCTTGACGGTCGCCTCGGTGTCGGCGAGCGCGCCTTCGAGGGTCTCGACGGCGTGGTCCGGGGGCAGGCCGCCGTCCTTCTCGCTGCGGTCCATGGAACCGCGGGCGAGGGTGAAGCGGACGCCCATCTCGGACGCGGCGCGGATGATCGCGCCGGAGAGGTCGCCGGAGCCCTTGGGGTAGACGTAGTGGTGGTCCATGGCGGTGGTGACGCCGCCACGGGCCATCATCGCGAGGGAGCCCTGCGCGGCCGAGTACGCCATCTGCTCGTCGATGCGCGCCCAGGTCGGGTACAGCGCGACGAGCCAGTTGAAGAGGTTGTGGTCGGTCGCCAGACCACGCGTGATCCACTGGTAGAAGTGGTGGTGCGTGTTGACCAGACCGGGGGTCACGAGGTGGCCCGTACCGTCGATCCGGCGTACGACGTTCTCGAGGTTCTCGGGCGCCTTGCCCGCGCCGACGGACTCGATGCGGTTGCCTGCGACGACGACGTGGCCCGAGGCGTACTCGGTGTCGTTGGCGTCGACGGTCGCGATCGCACAGTTCTCGATGACGATGCGCTCGACCGCGCTGTCAGTGGCTGCCGATGCTGCCATGGGGCTTCCTCGTGCTTTCAGTGGCGGTGCGGGCACGGCAGGACCCAGGGGATTTGAGTGCCGGAGCCCGGCCTGGCAGCTGACAGTACTGCGCGGCCGGTCGCTCTTCCGGGTGCCGAGTTCAGGAAGTGGGGGGGTGTTGCGACACCGCACGCCCCGGGGCCACTGCGGCGCCCCGGGACGTGCCGGTCCTCGTCAGAGGTTGGTCATGTCCACGGGGATGCGCGCGTCGGCGCCGTCCCGCAGGACCGTCGCCTCGATCAGACCGTACGGGCGGTCGGCGGCGAAGTAGACCTCGTTGTCGTTCTTGAGGCCGAAGGGCTCCAGGTCGACGAGGAAGTGGTGCTTGTTCGGGAGCGAGAAGCGGACCTCGTCGATCTCCGAACGGTGGTTGATGATCCGCGAACCCATCTGGTACAGGGTCTGCTGGAGCGACAGCGAGTAGGTCTCCGCGAAGGCCTCCAGCATGTTCTTGCGGACCTGCTCGTACGACTTCTCCCAGTTGGGCATGCGCTGCTCGTCGTCGGTCCAGTTGAACCGCCAGCGGGCGGACACCTGGGTCGCGAGGATGCGGTCGTACGCTTCCTTGAGGGTCGTGTACTTGTCCTTGACGTAGCCCCAGAACTCGGAGTTGGTCGAGTTCATGACGACCAGGTCCTTGAGGCCCGAGATGACCTCCCAGTTCTCACCGTCGTAGGTGATCTGGGTGACGCGGGTCTCGCCGCCGTCGCGGACGAAGGAGTGGTTGACCTCGTCGGAGCCGATGAACTTCGAGTTGGCGTCCGAGGTGGCGATCCGGGACCAGGAGTACTCCTCGATCCGGATGCGCGCGCGCTGGATCGGCTCCTGGCTGTTGACGAACCAGCGCGCCAGGTGGATGCCGAACTGCTCGGCGGACTCGATGCCGTACTCCTTGGCGAACGCGTACACCGTGTTCTTGGTGGTGTCCGTCGGCAGGACGTTGGCGTTCGAGCCGGAGTAGTGGACGTCGTCCATGTCGCCGGAGAGCGCGACCGAGACGTTCAGGTCCTTGATGTGGTGCGTGTCGCCGTCCCGCGTGATCTTGACGACGCGGTTCTCTGCCTTGCCGTACTGGTTCTGGCCCAGAATCGTGGCCATGCTAGCTCCCTCGGTAAACGGAGTAGCCGAACGGGTTGAGCAGCAGCGGTACGTGGTAGTGCTCACCGGGGTTCACCGCGAAGGTGATGGTGACCTCGGGGAAGAACGCACCGCTGTCCCTTACGCGGGGGGCGTCCTGCTGCGCCTCGGCTTGCTTCTTGGAGAAGTACGTCTCGGTCTCGAAGTCGAGACGTACGTGGGTGGTGCCCTCCGGCAGCGCCGGCAGGTCCTTGCATCGCCCGTCCGCATCGGTGGCGGAGCCGCCCAGGGCCGCCCACTCGCCGTCGAGACCCGTACGGGCCGACAGGGAGATGGCGACGCCCTCGGCGGGGCGTCCGATGCTGGTGTCCAGGATGTGCGTGGACACCGACGCGGTGGTCGCGGTGCTCATGCTCACGCTCCTTCTTCTGCGAGTTCGACGAGGCGGGTCAGACGGATCCTGTTGATCTTGACGAGCTCGCCGCGGGCGATTTCCCGCTCCTGCTCCGGCGAGTTGTCGATCCGGACCTTGACCGCGTCCCGCATGAACTCACCGGTCGCACCGGTGGCACAGATGAGGAAGACGTGGCCGAACTTCTCCTGGTAGGCCAGGTTCAGTTCGAGGAGCTCGGTCTTGAGCTCCTCCGAGGCGCCGGCCATGCCGCGCTGCTCGCGGGCGGAGGTCGGGTCTCCCGGCTTCGGACGGCCGATCGGCGCGTGGCCTCCCATGGCCTCGCCCAGGTCCTCCGCGGTGAGCTCCGCCATGGCGGACTCGTTCGCGGCGAACAGGGACTCGGCGTCTGCGAAGGGGCGCTGGGCGAGCAGTTTGCTCCCCCACGCCGAACTGGCGCACACCTCGTGCAGCTCGGCCGTGGCCTCGCTGTCGTCCAAGGCGTTGAACCGGGTGAGACCCGGGGTCGGACTCGAAGTCACGGTAGGCCTCCGTGGCCTGTTGTTGCTTTGACGGGCTGCGCATAGCTAACGCCCTGGACAACACGGCGTCAACACTTTGTTGAAACTTCCCGTACACAAAAGCCGCCGCCCGGTCGATTCGGGCGGCGGCTCGTAACCTGGGGTAACGCTCCGCTCACCCCTGGACGTCCTTGGCGGGCCGGGCGGGCGCGCCGGAATCCCGGTTCAGGTAGTTGTAGACCGTGAAGCGGCTGACCCCGAGCGCGCCGGCGACGGTCTCGACACCGTGGCGCACGGCGAAGGCGCCGCGCGCCTCCAGTATGCGCACCACGTCCTGCTTGGCCTTCCGGTCGAGCTGCGCGAGCGGCATGCCGTGCCGCCGCTCCAGCGCGGCCAGGATGTGGTCGAGCGAATCGGAGAGCTGCGGCAGCCGTACGGCCAGCAGGTCCCGGCCCTCCCAGGCCAGCACGACGTCGTCGGGGCCGGCCGCGGCCGGATCCATCAGCTCGCCGCCCATCGCGTCCACCAGCGGCTTGACCGCGGTGACGAAGGGGTGGTCGCGGGGCTCGGTCATCGGTTTTCCTCCCCGACCACGTTGACCTGGAGCGAGACCCGGGTGGCACCGGCCTCCAGCGAGTCGCGCAGCAGCGCGGCCACCGCGGCCAGCACCTCGTCGGCACCGCCCTCGGCGGTGTTGCCGAACGGGCCTACATCCACCGCGTCCAGCTGCGCCTTCTGGATGACCTCGCGAGCGGCCACGGCATGGGCGGGGGCCTCTTCGAGATCGAAGGGCTCGGTCGTGAACTCCACTCTCAATCGCACGCCGTCAAGCTACCCGGCCAGGAGGGGCGGCGCGACAGCGCCTCCTTCAGCGGTGGTGACCGGGCGACGGGTGGGCGAAATTCCGGGAGTCGGCACTTGACATCGACACGAGAACCCATGCAACCTTCCATCAAGCAGAAAATAACTTCCGCAATACGGAAGGAGCGCACACCCCTCATGGGATACACGGACCAGCGCTTCGATGTGAACCTGTCGATCCTCTTCACGGAACTCCCGCTCCTGGAGCGCCCCGCGGCCGCCGCCGCGGCGGGCTTCACGGCGGTCGAGCTGTGGTGGCCCTGGATCGAGACCCCCACCCCCGCACAGGAGGAGCTCGACGCCCTCAAGAAGGCTCTTGAGGACGCCGGCACCCAGCTGGTGGGCCTGAACTTCTACGCCGGCCGGCTGCCGGGCCCGGACCGCGGCGCGGTGTCGGTACCCGGCGAGGAGTCGGAGCGCTTCAACGCCAACATCAACGTGGCCGCCGACTTCGCGGCCTCGGTCGGCTGCAAGGCGCTGAACGCCCTCTACGGCAACCGCGTCGACGGCGTGGACCCGGCCGTTCAGGACGAGCTCGCGCTGAAGAACCTGGTCGTGGCGGCTCAGGCCGCGGACCGCGTCGGCGCGATCCTCCTGATCGAGACCCTCAACAAGCCCGAGTCGCCGCTCTACCCGCTGGTGAGCGCCCCGGCCGGCATCGAGGTAGTGGACAAGGTGAACGAGGCCACCGGCCTCGGGAACGCCAAGTTCCTGCTCGACCTGTACCACCTGGCGATGAACGATGAGGACCTCTCCGAGGTCATCGAAAAGTACGCCGCCAAGACCGGCCACGTCCAGATCGCGGACAAGCCGGGACGGGGTGCCCCGGGCACCGGCGAGCTTCCCCTCGAGGACCTGCTCGACCAGCTCCGCAAGGCCGGCTACCAGGGCTTCGTCGGCCTGGAGTACAAGGCCGCCGACGCCGCCGCGTCCTTCGAGTGGCTGCCCGCCGAGGCTCGCGCCGCCGAGTAAGAGGACGAAGTCCGGGCGTTCCGCCAGGCACCCTCGCCACTTTTCGTACATAGCTTTAAGAGAAGGACCTCATCATGAGCACGCTTCCCAAGATCGCCTGGATCGGCCTCGGAATCATGGGCTCCCCCATGGCCGAGAACCTGCTGAAGGCGGGCTACTCCGTCACCGGCTTCACCCTGGAGCAGGACAAGCTGGAGCGCCTCGCCGCCGCCGGCGGCACCGCGGCCGGCTCGATCGCCGAGGCCGTCAAGGACGCCGACGTGATCATCACGATGGTGCCCGCCTCCCCCCAGGTCGAGGCCATCTCGTACGGCGAGAACGGCATCCTGGCGAACGCCAGGTCCGGCGCGCTGATCATCGACATGTCGTCGATCACCCCGCAGACCTCGGTGGACCTCGCGAAGAACGCCGCCGCGAAGGGCATCCGCGTCCTGGACGCCCCGGTGTCCGGCGGCGAGGCCGGCGCCATCGAGGCCGTGCTCTCGATCATGGTGGGTGGCGAGCAGGCCGACTTCGACGAGGCCCTCCCGATCCTCGAGGCACTCGGCAAGGTCATCGTCCTGTGCGGCCCGCACGGCTCCGGCCAGACGGTGAAGGCCGCCAACCAGCTCATCGTCGCGGTCAACATCCAGGCCTGCGCCGAGGCCGTCGTCTTCCTCGAGAAGTCCGGCGTGAACCTCCAGGCCGCCCTGGACGTCCTCAACGGCGGTCTGGCCGGCTCCACGGTCCTGACCCGCAAGAAGGACAACTTCCTGAACCGCGACTTCAAGCCCGGCTTCCGGATCGACCTGCACCACAAGGACATGGGCATCGTCACCGACGCCGCCCGCAACGTCGGTGCGGCCCTTCCGGTCGGCGCGGTCGTCGCCCAGCTGGTCGCCTCGCTGCGCGCCCAGGGTGACGGCGGCCTGGACCACTCGGCCCTGCTGCGCGCCGTCGAGCGCCTCTCCGGCTCGCAGGTCTGACCCGACCGAGCCCCACCACCCCCTCCGGGGGACCCGAGTTTCCGGATGGCACCGGTGCTGACACCTGTCCTGTCGCGCCCAAGCGCCGGTGCCGTCCGGAGCACCTCTCTCCATCTTTGTTCAACAAACTGTTGACGCTGCGATCGGCCCGAATTTAGGCTCATCCGCATGACGGAAGTCCGTTTCCGTCAGCAGTTACCCGTACGGAAGGTCACCATGTCGAAGCGCGTGCTTACGACCGAGTCAGGCGCTCCGGTCGCCGACAACCAGAACTCCGCCACCGCCGGCGTCGGTGGCCCGCTCCTGATCCAGGACCAGCAGCTCATCGAGAAGCTGGCCCGGTTCAACCGCGAGCGCATCCCGGAGCGTGTCGTGCACGCCCGCGGCTCCGCCGCCTACGGCTACTTCGAGGTGACCGACGACGTCACCGCGTACACCAGCGCGGCGTTCCTGAACGAGGTCGGCAAGAAGACCGAAACGTTCCTGCGCTTCTCCACGGTGGCCGACTCGCTGGGTGGCGCGGACGCCGTCCGCGACCCGCGCGGCTTCGCGCTGAAGTTCTACACCGAAGAGGGCAACTACGACCTCGTCGGCAACAACACCCCGGTGTTCTTCATCAAGGACCCGATCAAGTTCCCCGACTTCATCCACTCCCAGAAGCGCGACCCCTTCACGGGCAAGCAGGAGGCGGACAACGTCTGGGACTTCTGGGCGCACGCCCCCGAGGCGACGCACCAGATCACCTGGCTGATGGGTGACCGCGGTATCCCGGCGTCGTACCGTCACATGAACGGCTACGGCTCCCACACGTACCAGTGGACCAACGCCCAGGGCGAGGCCTTCTTCGTCAAGTACCACTTCAAGACGAACCAGGGCATCCGCTGCCTGTCCTCCGAGCAGGGCGCCGAGCTCGCCGGCAAGGACGCCAACTCGCACCAGACCGACCTCCTCCAGGCGATCGAGCGCGGTGTGAACCCGAGCTGGACCCTGTACGTCCAGGTCATGCCCGCCGCCGAGGCCGCGGAGTACCGCTTCAACCCGTTCGACCTCACCAAGGTGTGGCCGCACAGCGACTACCCGCTGCAGCGCGTGGGCCGCCTGGTCCTCGACCGCAACCCGGAGAACGTCTTCGCCGAGGTCGAGCAGTCCGCCTTCTCCCCGAACAACTTCGTCCCGGGCATCACCGCCTCGCCGGACAAGATGCTCCAGGGCCGCCTCTTCGCCTACGCGGACGCCCAGCGCTACCGCCTCGGTGTGAACCACACCCTGCTGCCGGTCAACGCCCCCAAGGCGACCGAGGCCCAGAACTACGGCCGCGACGGCGCCATGGCGCTGCGCAACGGCTCGCGCCACGACAAGAACTACGAGCCCAACTCGTACCAGGGTCCGGCCGAGACCGGTCTGGCGCTCGGTGCCCCGAAGGCCGTCTCCGGCTTCACCGGCACGCACGAGGCCCCGGCCCACACCAAGGACGACGACTTCTTCCAGGCCGGTGAGCTCTTCCGCCTGATGTCCGAGGACGAGAAGCAGCGGCTGGTGGCGAACATAGCCGGTGGCCTGTCGCAGGTCTCCCGCGAGGACGTCATCGAGAAGAACCTGGCTCACTTCCACGCCGCCGACGCCGACTACGGCAAGCGCGTCGAGGCGGCCGTCCGCGCCCTGCGCGACGAGCAGTAGCCACCAGAACGTGCCGGGGGCCCGACGGGAGGTCAGGCCCCGGGTGCACGCCCGCTGTCGTGAACCCGGATGAGGGGTGGTCCACGGCAAGGGCACAATGCGCCGGTCCTCGTGGCCGGCGCCGCGTGAGGACCGCGGTGGTGTCGAGCCAGTGCGGTGGTAAAGGCTCCGAGGCCCGTCCCTTGACCTGAGGGGGACGAAGCCGGAGGGTCTGTCGCCACCACCGCGGTCCCAGGCAACTCCTGTCCCCTATATAGGGGACGCGCGACGGCGCGCGTGTGCAGGGGGCACGCACAGCGTCCCCTCCGTACGCGCGGCACGGAGCGAAGGAGCACACAGACCCCGCCCGGCGGGTGCGAACGTCCTGTCGCGCCAGCCTCGCCCCGTCGGGCGGTAACACTTCCCAGGCCAAAGCGCCGGGTCACGGACGGTCCCGTGACCCGGCGCTTTGCCGTACCCGGGGGTCCGTGACCCGGCGTTTCGTCGTACCGGGGGCCCGCGACCCGGTCGCTTTGTCGTACCCGGGGCCCGTGACCCAGTGCTCTGTCGTACCCAGGGGTCGGCGATTCGCTCCTCGCCCTGTACGGGGCGCTGCGCCTCGCCGGTGCCCGGGAGCGCCACCTCCAGCCTTGCCGGTGGCCGGGGCGGCAACTTCCAGCCCCTCCGGCATTTCAGGAGCGGATCGGGGCGGAGCCCGCCAACCCCGCGCACCCCCCAGCCCCTCCGGCGCTTGAGGAGCGGGTCCGGGCGGAGCCCGCCAACCCCGCGCACCCCCCGCCCCTCCGGCGTTTGAGGAGCGGGTCCGGGCGGAGCCCGGTGCCCGGCGAAGCCGGGTTGCTTGGGGCTCCGCCCCAAACCCCGCGCCTCAAACGCCGGCGAGGCTGGAGGTTGCCGGCCAGGCGGGACGTGCCGCCCGGGCACCGGCGAGACCGGAGGTTGCCGGTCAGGCGGGACGGGCCGTTGCGGGGGGCACGCGAGACGGCCCCCGTCCCTCCGGGGGGCTTCCGTTCTAGTGGTCGTCGCAACACCCCAGCTCAGGGGATGCGATGGACTTCGAGATTCGGCCTGCAAAGCAGCACTCCCGGGGGAAGCTGAGCCGGGAGCGGGAGGAATACTTCCGGCTCATGGGACTCGGATACGGCAACCGCGAGGCCAGTCGCCTCGTCGGCATCAACCCCAGGACCGGCCGTGAGTGGCGCAATGGACGGCCTGAGGGACGCGCAAAGCGCCCGGTGGCGCCCGCACACATCGTGCGGGCGCCACCGGGCGCTTCTCGTTTTCTGTCGGAGTCCGAGCGTCTTCACATCGCCGACCGGGTGCGGGAGAAGGCGACGGTCCGCGCCATCGCCTCCGAGCTGGGACGCAGTCCGTCGACGGTCAGCAGAGAGATACGCCGTAATCGCACGGTCCTGCCCAACGGGCGGTGGTACTACCGGCCCCATGCCGCCCAGCGTCGCGCCGACGCACGCCGGCCCCGGCCCAAAGCCGGAAAGATCGGCACCACCCCCGAACTGCGAGAATTCATCCAGGACCGTCTTGGTCGGCACTGGAGCCCGGAACAGATCTGCCACGCTCTGCGCAGGCGGTTCCCCGACCGGCCGGAGATGCACGTGGTCCACGAGACGATCTACCAGGCCCTCTACGTCCAGGGCCGCGGCGAGCTCCGCAGGGAACTCGCCCTCGCTCTGCGAACGGGACGGGCTCGCCGCAAGCCACACCGCCAGTCCAACAAACGCCAGCCCCGCTTCACCTCACCGATGGTGATGATCAGCGAACGACCCGCCGAAGCCGCTGACCGTGCCATCCCCGGACACTGGGAAGGCGACCTCATCGTCGGCGCCGGCCATCGTTCCGCCATCGGCACTCTCGTCGAACGCTCCACCCGGTTCCTGATGCTGGTCCACCTGCCCGACGGCCACCGGGCCGAGCACTTCCACCACGCGTTGACCAGCACCGTCCAGACGATCCCGCCCCACCTCCGGCGGTCGCTGACCTGGGACCAGGGCAACGAGATGGCGAGCCACCACGTCTTCTCCACCGCTGCCGAAATGCCGGTCTACTTCTGCGATCCCGGCAGTCCCTGGCAGCGCGGCTCGAACGAGAACACCAACGGCCTGCTGCGGCAGTACTTCCCCAAAGGCACCGACCTCGCTGCCCACACCAGCGAGCAACTGGACGCAGTCGCCGCCGAACTGAACAGCCGCCCACGCAAAACGCTCGGCTGGGAAACCCCAGCCGAGCGCCTGCATAAACTGCTCGCCACCACACGTCAGTGATCACGTGTTGCGACGATCCCTAGAATCCGCCGGGGGGAGGGGCGGGGGCCGTTCGGGTGGTGCGGGGTGGGGCAGACCGCGGGTCAGGCCTGCAGGGCCTTGATGGCGGTCGGGGCGTGGCCGGGCTCGGTGGCCAGCTCCTCGAACTCGGTGACGTCGCTCATGTCGACCGTCTTGCTCATCGCGATGTTCGTGATGCGCTCCAGGATCGCCTCGACGACGACCGGGACCTGGTACTCCTGGGCCCACTTCTTGGCCTGCTCGAAGGCCTCGCCCAGCTTGTCCGGGTCGGTGACGCGGATGGCCTTGACGCCCAGGCCCTCGGCGACCTTGACGTGGTCGACGCCGTAGACACCCAGCTCGGGGGTGTTGATGTTCTCGAATTCGAGGTTGACCTCGAAGTTGATGCCGAGGCCGCCCTGCGCCTGGCGGATCAGGCCCAGGTAGGCGTTGTTCACGAGGACGTGGACGTAGGGGACCTTGTGCTGCGCGGCGACCGCGAGCTCCTCGATCATGAACTGGAAGTCGTAGTCGCCGGACAGGGCGACGATCGGGGTCTCCGGCTCCGCGGTGGCGGCGCCGATGGCGGCCGGGATGGTCCAGCCGAGCGGGCCGGCCTGGCCGCAGTTGATCCAGTTGCGCGGCTTGTAGACGTGCAGGAACTGCGCGGCGGCGATCTGGGAGAGGCCGATGGTGGTGACGTAGCGGGTCTCCGGTCCGAACGCCCGGTTCATCTCCTCGTAGACGCGCTGCGGCTTCAGGGGGATGTTCTCGAAGTGCGTGCGGCGCTGCAGGGTGGCCTTGCGGTCCTGCGCGGAGGCGGCCCAGGCGGAGAAGTCGGGCAGCTTGCCGGCGGCCTTGAGCTCCTTGGCGATCTCGACGAAGAGCTCCAGGGCGGCCTTGGCGTCGGAGGCGATGCCGTAGTCCGGGGCGAAGATCTTGCCGATCTGGGTGGGCTCGATGTCGACGTGGACGAACTTGCGGCCCTTGGTGTAGGCGTCCAGGTTGTAACCGGTGTGGCGGTTGGCCCAGCGGTTGCCGATGCCCAGGACGAAGTCCGACTCCAGGAACGTCGCGTTGCCGTAGCGGTGCGAGGTCTGCACACCGACCATGCCGGCGGCCAGCTCGTGGTCGTCCGGGATGGTGCCCCAGCCCATGAGGGTGGAGATGACCGGGATGTTCGTCAGCTCGGCGAACTCGACCAGCAGGTCGGTGGCGTTCGCGTTGATGATGCCGCCGCCGGCGACGATCAGCGGGCGCTCGGACTCCAGCAGGAAGCCCAGGGCCTTCTCGGCCTGGGCGCGCGTCGCGGACGGCTTGTAGACCGGCAGCGGCTCGTAGGTGTCCGGGTCGAACTCGATCTCGGTCAGCTGGACGTCGATCGGCAGGTCGATGAGGACCGGGCCGGGACGGCCGGAGCGCATCAGGTGGAAGGCCTCCTGGAACACGCCCGGGACCTGGGCGGCCTCCAGGACGGTGGTGGCCTTCTTGGTGACCGGCTTCGCGATCGACGCGATGTCGACGGCCTGGAAGTCCTCCTTGTGGAGCTTCGAGACCGGGGCCTGGCCGGTGATGCAGAGGATCGGGATCGAGTCCGCGATCGCCGAGTACAGACCGGTGATCATGTCGGTGCCGGCGGGGCCGGACGTACCGATGCAGACGCCGATGTTGCCCGCCTTGGCGCGGGTGTAGCCCTCGGCCATGTGCGAGGCGCCTTCGACGTGGCGGGCCAGCGTGTGGGCGATGCCGCCGACGTTCTTGAGCTCGCGGTAGAAGGGGTTGATCGCAGCGCCGGGGACACCGAACGCTTGTGCGACACCCTCGCGCTTGAGGATCTCCACTGCAGCGGCGGCGGCTGTCATACGAGGCATCGTGTCTCCCTGCGGGTCAGGCTGTTTCCGTAATGCGGAAGTTTTGTTCTGCTATACGGAACAAGCTAAGGGGTCCCGTTCACAGCCGTCAAGGCCGTACCGGACCCCGGAACCCACCAAAAGACCCGCGGGCGGCCGTCAGTTGCACGAATCCCGGGGACTGCACCCCGACCGTGTCGCTCGTGGTGGACGATGGAACACACAGAGCGAGCACGTGTACGACCAGGCATGAGGGGCTGCTGACCATGGCCGAGACGTTCCCGGTGCGCTGCCCGGCGTGCGGACAGCACAATCCGTACGTCCCGGCGGTCTTCCCCTGCGCCTGCGGCACCCCCGTCAGCCCGCCCCTGGACCTCGGCGCGGAGCCGGTGGCGCTGACCCACCGCAACTGGTCGGACAGCTGGGTGGCGGTGCGCTGCGGCGCCTGCGGGCGGCGGGACGAGTGGCCGCAGCCCGAGGTGGGGTGCGGCTGCGGGACGGTGACCCGGGTACCGGTCGTCCCGGCGGACGCCGTGCCCGGACCGGCCGGCTTCCCCTTCCGCCCGCCGGCGGGCGGCGGGGCCGGGGGCCGGACCCCGGCGCACATCCCGCCCCCGCCGGGCGGGACCGCGGGTGTTCCTACGGGTGGAGCCTCGGCCGGGCCGACGGGCGGGGCTGCGGGCAGGGACCCGGGCGGACCGGTTCCACGCCCGGCGTTCCGGCCGGTGACCATCCGTACCGCCCGGGACGCGGTGACGACCGCCGCGCTCTACCTGCGCTGGCTCGGCTTCCGGGACGTACGGCAGCCCGGCGACCGGCCGGCGCCCTCGGCCGCGGTGGACCTGCGGGCGCCCGGGCTGGTCGCGCAGGTCGACCCGACGACCGCGCCGGCCGGGCTGCGGGCCGTGGAATGCCTCTGGTTGTACGGGCTGACGGCCTCGGCGGCCGCCGTCTACTTCGCGCTGGCCGGCTACACCGAGGAGGCCCGGGCGCGTGCCGACGACCTGCGGATCCCGCTGTTCGTGATGGACCTCACCGGGGTTCCGCAGCCGGTGAACGACCCGGCGGACGCACTGCTGGCGACCGGGGCCTAGGCTGGGCCGCCCGTTCGCATGCCCGTCCGCGTACCCGTTCGGACGTCCGCCCGGACCATCGTCCGGATGCCCGTCCGGCTGCGCGTTCGGCCGCCTGCCCGACTGCCGAGGAGAGACGTCGTGAGCCTGTACGACATCCCGCTGACCACCCTGTCCGACGAGCCCACCAGCCTCGCGCCGTTCAAGGGCAAGGCGATCCTGCTGGTCAACACCGCCTCCCAGTGCGGCCTCACCCCGCAGTACTCGGGCCTGGCCCGGCTGCAGTTCGCGTACGAGGAGAAGGGCTTCACCGTCATCGGCGTGCCCTGCAACCAGTTCGGCGGCCAGGAGCCCGGCACGGCGGACGACATCGCGACCTTCTGCGCGGCCGGCTTCGGCGTCACCTTCCCGATGATGGAGAAGAGCGACGTCAACGGCGACAACCGGCACCCGCTCTTCGCCGAGCTGGTCAAGCACCCGGACGCCGACGGCGAGGCCGGGGACATCCAGTGGAACTTCGAGAAGTTCCTGATCTCGCCCGACGGCGAGGTCGTGCACCGCTTCCGCCCGCGCACCGAGCCGGAGTCCCCCGAGGTCATCGCGGCCATCGAGGCCCTCCTGCCGGCCTGACCGGCGGTACGCAACGCCCGGGTACGCGACGCCCGCGGTACGCAGTGGGCGCCGTACGCGGCGCCCGCGGGTCACGTGCGGTACGTGACCCGCGGGCGCGTGTGCGGCGTGGCGGCCGTACGCGTCAGCGCAGGTCGGCCTCGTCGTACTCCGCGGTCGAGCCCTGCGCGGTCAGCTCCCGCAGCTCCACCCGGCGGATCTTGCCGGACACGGTCTTCGGCAGCTCGGAGAACTCGATCTTCCGCACCCGCTTGTACGGCGAGAGCACCGCGCGGGAGTGCGCGAACAGCGCCCGGGCGGTCTCCGCTCCCGGTTCCCAACCCGCGGCGAGGGTCACGTACGCCTTGGGGACGGCCAGCCGGAGCGGGTCCGGCGAGGGGACCACGGCCGCCTCGGCCACCGCCTCGTGCTCCAGCAGCGCGCTCTCCAGCTCGAACGGCGAGATCTTGTAGTCGGAGGCCTTGAAGACGTCGTCGGCCCGGCCGATGTAGGTGAGGTACCCGTCGGCGTCCCGGGAGCCGATGTCGCCGGTGTGGTAGAAACCGCCGGCCATGGCCTCCGCCGTACGTTCCTCGTCCCCGCGGTATCCGGTCATCAGCCCCACCGGGCCGGCCGCCAGCTCCACGCAGATCTCCCCCTCGGCCTCTCCCGCGCCCTCGTCCCCGGGCTTCGCTTCGGCCGGGCGCCCGGTCACCGGGTCGACGAGCACGATGGAGTAGCCGGGCGCGGGCCGCCCCATCGACCCGGGCCGGACCTGCTGCCCGGGGAAGTTGCCCACCTGGAGGGTGGTCTCGGTCTGCCCGAAGCCGTCCCGGACGGTGACGTTCCAGTCGCGCCGGACCTGCTCGATCACCTCGGGGTTCAGCGGCTCCCCGGCGGCGACCACCTCGCGCGGCGGGGTGCGCAGCAGGGTGAGGTCGGACTGGATGAGCATCCGCCACACGGTGGGCGGGGCGCAGAACGAGGTGACGCCGACCCGGTCCATCTCGGCCATGAGGCGCTTGGGGTCGAAGCGCGTGTAGTTGTGGATGAACACGGTCGCCCCGGCGTTCCAGGGGGCGAAGAGGTTCGAGTACGCGTGCTTGGCCCAGCCGGGCGAGGAGATGTTGAGGTGCACGTCGCCGGGGCGCAGCCCGATCCAGTACATGGTGGAGAGGTGGCCGACGGGGTACGAGGCGTGCGTGTGCTCGACCAGCTTGGGCCGGGCGGTGGTGCCCGAGGTGAAGTACAGCATCAACGGGTCGTCGGCGCGGGTCTCCCCGTCGGGTGTGAAGGCGGCGTCGGCGGCGTACGCGTCGGCGTACCGCAGCCAGCCGGCCGGGACCGCGTCGCCGGTGGCGATCCGGGTGTAGGAGCCGGGGACCGCGTCGAACTTGGCGGTGTCCTCGGCGCGGACCAGGACGTGCCGGGCCTCGCCGCGGTCGATGCGGTCGCGCAGGTCGTGCGGGCCGAGCAGCGGGGTGGCCGGGATGACGACGGCCCGCAGCTTCATCGCGGCGAGCGCCGTCTCCCACAGTTCGCGCTGGTTGCCCAGCATGACGACGAGGCGGTGGCCGGCGCGTACGCCCTGCGCGCGCAGCCAGTTGGCGACGCGGTCGGAGCGTACGGCCAGGTCGGCGAAGGAGACGCGCTCCTCGGTGCCGTCCTCCTCGGCGAGGTGCAGCGCGATGGCGTCGTTGCCCTCGGCGAGCCGGTCGAACCAGTCCAGGGCCCAGTTGAACCGCTCGGGGCGCGGCCAGGTGAAACCCGCGCAGGCGGCCTCGTAGTCCTCCCGGTGCGCCAGCAGGAAGTCTCTCGCTGCCCGGAAACTGCCGGTCGCGCTCTGATCCGTGGTCTCCGCCATCACGTACGTCCTCCTCGTGCCGGGTGTGAGGCATCGATCGGCGTCGTACGTGAGCGTTGCGCATGAGCGTCGTGGGTGAGCGTCATGCGTGAGCGTCATACGGCGACGTTCGTGAGCGTCGTCCGGCGGACGTTCGTGGGCATCGTGCGGCGGCGTCGATCGATCGTGAGCATCGTGCCGGTTCGGGAGGGTCCGTCACCAGGTGCGCGTCAGCCGTTGATTGACGCAGACCGGTGGAGCGGCGCGCGCATCGCCGGGGTCGGCCGGGCGCCGGTCATCGCCGGTCGTCTCCGTTCACGCGACGGGCGTTGCCGGTCATCGCCCGTCGTCGCCGTTCACACGGCGGGCGTCGCCGGTCATCGCCCGTCGCGGCCGGTCATGCGACGGGGCCGAAGCGGACGGAAGGGTGCTCGGCCGTGGTCATCTCGCGCACCATCCGTCCGCCCTCCTCGGCCAACTCCTCGCGCTGTCCCTTCGTGATGCTCCCGAACGCCTCGATCACCAGCTCGGACCGCTGCTTGTCCTGCTCCAGCCGCCAGATGCCGGCGAGCTGCCCGTCGAGGAGGAACGTGCAGTAGGCCTGGTTTCCGCGCCAGGTACGGCCCTTGGACTCGGGCGGAACGATCCGGCTGCGGTCGGCGTGCGAGAGCAGCAGGTTGTCGAACTCGGGCAGGAAGCGTGCCGGCGCGGGGGTGTCCTCGTCGGGGCGCGGCGCGTCCGGGAGGTCGAAGAGCTCGGCGCCTTCCTCGTCGCGGAACACGAGCAGCCGCGGCCTCAGCCGGTCGAAGGCGGCGCGCAGCCGGGTGAGCCCGGACCAGGTCTGCATGTCCTTGACGGACGCGGGCCCGAACGCGGCGAGGTACCGCAGAACGGTCTCGTCGAGCACGTCGGTCCCGGCGGGAGCGGCGGACGCGTCGGAGGCGGCAGAGGCGGCAGAGGCGGCGGATCTCTCCTCCGGGGCGGCGGATGCGTCGGTGGCGGCCTCGCCCACCCACTTCTCCAGGGTGGTCAGCCGGACCTGCCCGGAACGGCCCCAGACCCCCCTCGGCGTGACCTGTACCAGCGGCAGCCGGCAGCGCGCGGCCACGGACAGCGACATCGGGTCCGCGTCGGGCCACTCCTTCAGCAGCTCCTCGCGCAGCTGCGCCATCGTGCGCGGCTCGGCTTCGACCAGCTCCCGGCTGATCCGGGCCAGCCGGTCCAGGTCCACTCCCTCCAGCCCCTTCCGGAAGTTCTGGATCTCGCGGTCGCGGGCGGGCTGGACCAGCGGCCGCAGCCGGGCCGCGTCCTCGGCCGTGTGGGTGTGGATGGTGGAGCGCATGGTGACGATGCGCAGCACCTGACGCGACTCCATCAGCGCCGACAGCTCCTGCGGGTCGAAGCCCGCGATACGGGACCACAGCTGGAAGTACGGGGGCTTCACGTTCTGCGCCTGTAGGCCGAGCAGGTGACCGACGGCCTCCTTGGCGCTGATATCGGCCCGGGTGAGGAGGAACTGCCGGGAGAGCGTGGCGCGGCCCAGGGCGCGGCGGCTGAGTACGGGAATCGTCCGGGTGTCCATGACGGTCACGCTAACGCCGATTGAGGACGATTACCGTCCTCGATGGCCACGCTCCCCCGCTCGCCCTGCGTGCCGGAACGTCCCGGCACGGCAGGGACGCGCCGGTCCCCTTTTACCCGTATATCCTGCTCGTGCTCGGAGTCCAACAAGACACCCTCGACCATTCGTTCTACCGCCCGACCGGGAGCTGAACCTGCGATGCCGGAGAGCCGAGGCCGCCGCCACGCGCCCACGCCCAGGAAGCACGCGTGGCGTCGCCCCGCCGCTCCCCCGGCCGGCGCCGGCACCCCGCAGCCCCCGCCCGCGCCGGCGCCCGCCCCGGCGCGGCCCTCCGCGCCGGACGCGCAGCACCGCAGCGTGGTCGAGGCCGCCCTCTACCACGACGGCCGCCGGGTGGCCTCCCCCGCCACGCTTGCCGAGACGTTCCGCCGACTGCGCGAGCAGGAGGACGGCATGGCCTGGATCGGCCTGCACCGTCCGTCCGAATCCGAACTCCACTCCCTCGCGGCCGAGTTCAACCTGCACCCGCTCGCCGTCGAGGACGCCCTGGAGGCCCATCAGCGCCCGAAGCTGGAGCGGTACGGCGACACCCTGTTCGTGGTCCTGCGCGCCGCCCGCTACCTGGACGCCCCCGAAGAGGTCGACTTCGGCGAACTCCACGTCTTCGTCGGCCCGGACTTCCTCATCACGGTCCGCCACGCGGCCGCCCCGGACCTCTCGGCCGTCCGCCGCCGCATGGAGGAAACCCCTGAACTCCTGGCCCTGGGCCCGGAGGCCGTCCTCTACGCGATCCTCGACGCCGTCGTCGACGGCTATCTGCCCGTGGTCGAGGGCGTGCAGATCGACATCGACGAGATCGAGACCGAAGTCTTCCGCGGCGACCCCGAGGTCTCCCGCCGCATCTACGAACTCTCCCGCGAAATGGTCGAGTTCCAGCGCGCGACCCGCCCCCTGGTCGGCATGCTGCACGCCCTGATGGCGGGCTTCGCCAAGTACGGCACGGACGAGGAACTCCAGCGCTACCTCCGCGACGTAGCCGACCACGTCACCCACACCAGCGAACGCGTCGACGGCTTCCGCCAGGCCCTCACCGACATCCTCACGGTCAACGCCACCCTGGTAACCCAGCAACAGAACGCCGAAATGCGAGCCCTCGCCGAAGCCGGCTTCGAACAGAACGAGGAAATCAAGAAGATCTCCTCGTGGGCGGCCATCCTCTTCGCCCCCACACTCGTGGGAACCATCTACGGCATGAACTTCGACTCGATGCCGGAGCTGCACTGGGTGGGCGGGTATCCGTTCGCGATCGGCTTGATGGGCATTGTCTGCACCAGTTTGTACGTGATCTTCAAGCGACGGGACTGGCTCTAGGGAGCGACCGAGACCCCGACCGGCCCGGTCCCGGTCCTGTCTCGAGGAGGTCGGTCGGTCAGCTCGTCGCCCGGACCGCGTCCCTGATCAGGTCGGCGACCCGGGTGGGCTCGGAGAGGGCGACGGCGTGGGAGGCGTGCGGAAGTTCGACGACGACGGCGCCGGCCCGTGCGGCGCCGAAGCGCTGGACCTCGGGGCCGATCGTGCGGTCCGCCCCGGCCACCAGGGCCCAGGACGGTTTGGTCCGCCACGCCGCCGCGGACGCGGTCTCGGTGAACGCGGCCGTGGCGAGCGGGCGTTGGGACGCCGCCAGGACGCCGGCGACGTCCTCGGGCACGTCCGCCGCGAACACGGAGGGAAAGGCCTTCTCCTCGATGGTGACCTCGACCCCGGAGTCGCCGTCGAGGAGCGGGTAGGTCCACTCCTTCAGGCTGCCCGCCAGCGGGGACTCGGGGAAGCTCCCTTGGAGCCGGCCGAGGCTCTCGCCCTCGTTGGGCACGTAGGCGGCCACGTAGACGAGCCCCACGACGTTCTCCGCGGCGCCGGCCACGGTGATCAGCGCACCGCCGTACGCGTGGCCGACGAGTACGGCCGGGCCGTCGACCTGGGCCAGGACGGAGGCGAGGTAGGCGGCGTCCGACGTCAGGCCCCGCAGCGGGTTCGACGGAGCGATCACCGGGATACCGCTGCTCCGCAGTTCCGAGATGACGCCTATCCAGCCCGTCGCGTCGGAGAAGGCACCGTGCACGAGGACGACGGTGGGGTTGGTCATGCGAGTTCTCTTCTCGGTGTCGGGCCACGTGTGGGGGCGTCGCCACGACGGTCGGGGCGCGGCCCGGAATTCGGCGAGAGGTCCGTGGGACTGTCACGCACGTTACGGCCGTGGCAGCGGTACTCGTGTACGTGCGCGCATCCGCGCTGACACGACGGCGCACGGGCGTCTCAATGCCGTCGCTCGTCCTGGGCGCCGGCAGTCGTCGTCGCGAAGGCCGAGGTCGCCAGCGCCTGCCATTCGCTGGGGCTCATGCCGTAGGCCCCGCGGAACGTGCGGCTGAAGTGCGAGGGGCTGCTGAAGCCCCAGCGGTGTGCCACCGCGGCCATGGTGATCCGCCGGTTGGAGCGGCCCAGTTCGAGCCGGCAGAACTCGAGCCTGCGCCGCCGCACCCATTGGCTCACCGTGCTGCCGTCGTTCTGGAAGAGCTTCTGCAGGTACCGGACGGAGATGTGGTGGGCGCGTGCGATCGACTCCGGTGAGAGGTCCGGGTCCATCAGATGCTCTTCGATGTAGCCGTGGATACGGGACAGCATCTCGTTGACGGCCCCGGACCCGTCGTCGGCCTCGTCCGTCGTGTCCGCTTCGAGGAGCTCCATGACCAGGACGGAGAGGAGGTGTACGGCCGTCCGGGCACGACGGTCCCCGATCGTGGACCGTCGGAACTCCGCCTCGGCGGCGAGCGCGGTCAGGAAGCCGGACGCCAGCGCCCCGATCCCCTCCCCGCCGCGTACGGGTACGCCGAGCACCCGGTTCAGTTCCGACTCGGTGACGCCCAGATAGCACCGGGGCACCCGGAAGAAGATCATCTGGCAGTCTTCTCCGAACCGCAGCAGGTGGCGTCGGGCCGGGTCGCAGAAGACCAGGTCGTTCGGTTCCAACAGGGTCGTGGCGCGCTCGTGGACGACGGCGACCGGCCCACCGACATGGACGCCGAGGTAGACGTGGGTCCGGTCGTTCGTCTCCGGCATCTCGGAAAGCATCCGGACCAGCCACCCCGAGCGGGAGGAGGGCGGGGCCGGATCGGGCGCCTGCCGGGGCACCCGTTGGGGCGCGGGTGACATGAGTGTGAGGGTCATGGGGATTCCTAGCCGTAGGTGCGTGCGAGCGGAGGGTGGATTCACGCCCCGTTCGCCGGCTCCTCGGCCAGGAACTTCTCCACCACGGCGTTGAAGGCCGGCGGGTTCTCCAGGAAGGGGAAGTGCGAGCTCGCCACGTCGGAGGGGAAGACGTGCAGGCGTGCGCCGGGAATCCGTTCGGCGACGAAGCGCTGCGAATCGGGGTGCACGTGGCTTCCCTCACAGCCGATCACCAGGGTCGGCACATCTATCCGGGGAAGCACGTCGCGCCAGTCCTGCGCGCAGTGGTCGAACAGCAGCGGTACGCCCGCGTAGTCGGGTGTCGACCGGATCTCCTCGCCGACGAAGGCCAGCACCTCGGGGTCGGGCTCGCCGGAGAACATGCCGCGCACGAAGTCGGCGCGGACCGCGTCGCCCTCCGGCCCCGCGAGGGCCGCACCCAGGTACAACAGGCCCGACACGTCGAAGATGGCACCGGAGTCCCGCTGTTCCCGCTCGGTCATCCAGGGCACGGCGGCGACCGCCGCGGGCTGGTCGACGGCGACGAAGCGCCGGACCCGTCCGGTCCCGTACTGGTCGATGAAGCTCCACCACACCGAGACACCCATGGACCAGCCCAGTGCGTCGAAACGGTCGAGACCGAGGTGGTCGACGAGTTCGAGCACATCGCGGGAGAGCCGGGCGATGCGGTAGCCGTGACGTGGCTTGCCGGACTTCCCGTGGCCGCGGAGGTCGACGGTGACGACGCGACGGCCGGGCGCCAAGCCCTCGATCTGGTGGCGGAACATCGCCTGCGTCTGCCCCCAGCCGTGCAGCATCACCAGCGGGACGCCCTCGCCGCCGGTGTCCTGGTACGCGAGCCGCGCGCCGTCCGTCGTGATCAGTTCCTTCATGACCTCTCTCCTGGTCAGAGGCGGTACATCGTCCCCGCCCGTCCCGAACATCATCGAATGGGGCCCGCCGCCCGCACCACCGCGAGCTGTAGGAATCGGGCCGTGGATCCTCCTCGCTTTGTCGAAGCGAGTCCGTGGTCACACGGCCCCGTCGCCGGCCGGGGCGAGGAGCTCCTCGACCCTGAGGCCGAGGTGCAGAGTGAGCCGGTGGGCGCCGTTGTCGAGGTCGAGTCCGGTGATCTCATGAATCTGGCGCAGGCGGTAGTAGAGCGAGGTGCGGTGGATTCCCAGCGCGTCCGCGGTCCGGGGAATCGATCCCGCGTGTTCGAGGAAGCAGCGCAGGGTGTCCCGCAGGCGGTCGCCGCCGTGCGTGTCGGTCAGGGTACGGAGCGGCTTCGGGACCACAGAGGCGTTCAGGGCGTGCTCGGGGAGCTGGAGGAGCACCGCGAGCTCCCCCAGCAGCTCCCAGTCACCGGCGCTCTTCAGGGTGGGCAGACGGCGTGCCGCGCGTGCCGCCACGAGCGCCTGCTCGTACGACGTCCATGCGTCGTCCAGGCTGGGGTGCCGGCCGCCGACGCCGATCACGGGGTCCGCCGACGGGCCCAGGAAGGTGCGGAGTTCGTCCAGGATGCGAGCGGACTGTGCGGTGACCTCGTCCTGGCCGGGTGGGCGGTCGCGCAGCTGGAGGAGTGTCGCCCGCTCCTTGCCGATCGCGATGAGGCCCTGGGCCGAACGCGTCTGCCGGAACCCCTCCAGCGCCCCCCACAGGGCCGCCTCGGACTGCCGCCCGAGTTCGCTCGCGCAGCTCAGCTGGACGACGGTGACCAGGACGTGCTCGGCTGCTCCGAGCAGTCCGAGTTCCTTGCCTCGCCGCCGTGCGGTGGTACGGGCGGCGACGTCGGTGCCGACGAGTTCGAGGACGAGGTCCCGCTCGTCGGCCTTCCGGGTGTCGGTGGCGATGTGCTCTCCGTGCATCTGGGCGGCCATGGCGTCCGCGGCCCGGGCGATGGCACGTGTCTCGTGCTCTGCGAGCGTCTTCTCGGGCACGACCACCATGAGCAGTCCGAAAAGGTGCCCGCGCTCACGCAGGGGCACGACGTAACGGGGCAGCAGTCCAAGGTCGTCGCGGCCATCGATGAATCCGGCCCGGGGCCACTGGGTCACGCCCTGGGCGAGGACGTAGCGGATGGTCGCGTTGTCGGCGCGGCCCTGCAACAGGGTGCCGATGCGCACCGGGTCCTCGTCGCCGAAGTGGCGGCTCGTGCAGACCATGCGGACCAGCGGGTCGTCGACGGCGACGGACCGGCCGAGCCGCTCCGCGAGCTCGTCGACAAGCGCCTGGAGCTCGGGGCTGCCGGGGCGGGCTCGCTGGAGCCTTGCGGTCATGCGCTGTTCCTCTCTCGACCGGGTTCCCCGCGGACTTCTCCATTCCGCGGCTCTTGATCATTTTGAGGAAGCGAGGACGTCGGCACATCACACGAATCGTCCATTGCCATGACGCCCACGGGGGATGCGAAGCGACTACTCTCCGCTGTCGCGATGCTTCGCCAGCCGGGTCAGCTCCACGCGCGAGGTGATGTCGAGCTTGGTGAAGGTCCGGCGCAGGTGCGAACCCACCGTGTGCGGCGAGAGGGAGAGGTGCTCGGCCACCTGGTGGTTGGTCAGCCCACGGGCCACGAGCCGTACCACCCGTATCTCCGCGGCCGTCAGCTCGGGCCATGCACCGCAGAGACCGGCCGTCGAGGGCCGGCGGCGGACACCGGCGGCCCGCAGGCGCCGGCGGACGCGGGCGACGTCCCGCTCGGCGCCCGCTCGCACGTAGAGCGCGAGGGCCGTCTCGAAGTACGGCACCGCTTCGGACGTGCGGGTGGCCGCCAGCTTGCGTCCGGCGTCCTCCAGTGCCGACGCCCGGGCCATCGGCCGAGGGCAGTCCTCGTACAGCCGGACGGCACGTACGAGAGGGGCGAGGTCGTTGTCGAGGAGCCCCCGGGCGTGCGCGGCGGTGGCGGTGAGGAACGCGAGGTCGGGGTTGAGCACGGCCAGTCGCTCGGCCAGGGCCACCGCCTGCGCGGCCCGTTCGTGCGCGCCGGCACGCAGCGCCAGGCGGACGAGGACCGGGGCGTCGGCGGGGTCGACCAAGCCGCCGTAGGCCGGCCGGTCCGCGGCGGGCGACGTCATCACCTCGTCGAGTTCGGCCATGGCACGGTCGGGCCGGCCTTCGAAGTCGGCCATCAGTGCCAGCATCCAGGAGCCGAAGTGCCGGACGACGGGTGCGCCGTCGCTCCGCATGCGCCTCGCCTCCGCCGCGTACGCGCGGGCGGTCTGCCGGTCGTCGGTGTGGAGGGCGACGCGCATCATCACGTACCGGAGCGTGACGTCGGCGAGGTTGCCCGGGCCGAGGTCGTCGGTCGTCGCGGACGCGGCTTCGGCATCGGCCCGGGCCTCCGTCAGCCGTCCGGCCTCCAGAAGGATGCGGGAGCGGGTCATGAGCCACATACGGGTGGCCGCCGTCCGGCCCTGCTCCCCGGTGATCCGGATGCCCTCCTCCGCGGCGGCGAGGGCAGCCGCGGAACGTCCGGTGGTGTTCGACAGGAGAGCGTGCCACAAGGCCTCCGGAACCCACAGCGAGGTGCTGACGCCCAGGGCGTCGGCCAGCGCGGCGGCCCGCTCGGCCTGCCGGAACGCCTCGGTGAGGTCCATGCGGTGGAAACTCAAGGCCGAGCGGACCGTCGTCAACGTGGCCTCGGCGGAGCGGTCCCCCGCTGCCGCTGCGGTCTCCCACGCCTCGGCGGCGACCTGCTCGGCCGCCGCGTGCTCGCCCGCCATCGACAGGCCGACAGCGAGCATGGCGAGCAGGCGCCCCCTCACGTCCACGGGGATCCCGGGCAGTGCCGCCCCGGCGCGGGCCTGCCGGGCCGCCTCGGAGAAGTCGAACGGTACGGCGAGGCGTGCCAGGGCGAGGCGTATGCGCGCCTCGTCCTCAGGTCGGAGGCCGCCGGTCGCCAGGGCGGATGCTCCCAGCTCACGCGCCTGGGCGGCCCGGCCCGTCTGCCAGAGCAGCGGGATCGTCTCGGCGATGACCCGCGGCCGTTCCGGAGCGTCCGCCGTGGTGAGTTCCAGCGCCTTGAGGCTGCGTTCCGCGGCGGGTCCGGGAGCGGTGGCCGCGAGTTCCGCCGCGGCGGCGCGCAGCCGGTCGGCCTCCGCCGCGTCTCCCGCCCCCGCTCTCCCGGCCTCCGCCGCATCTGCCGGCGCTCTCCCTGCCGACGGCCCGGGACGCTCGACGGAGGAGGCCGCGCGACCCGGCGGCAGCTCGGCGGCTTGACCACGCAGGGCCTGACGCAGGGCCTGACGCAGGGGCAGGGGGAGGCCGGCGTCCACCGCCTCACGGATCAGGTCGTGGCGGAAGGCGAGGCGATCGCCGCTTTCGGTGAGCAGATCGGCGTCGAGGGATTCCCGTACCGCTGTGATGAGCGCCGCCGAGGACCTGCCGAGCAGTTCGGCCAGCAGCGCCACGGTGACCGGGCCGCCGGCGGCGGCCGCCGTCTGCACCAGCCCCCGTGCCTCGTCGGACAGCTGGGCGAGGCGGCGCACGACGGAGGGGAGTTCCCGTGGGGCGGGGGGTCCGGCCGGCAGCCTGGCCGTGCCGTTCTCGATCGTCACTGCCTCCCGCAGCGAGCCGAGCAGCTCGACCAGCAGCTGCGGGACTCCTTCGGCGCGGCGGGCGGCGCGGAGGACGTCCGGGTCGGGAGCGGCGCCGAGGACGTCCTCGGTGATCCGTGTGGTCGCCCCGTCGTCCAGCGCTCCCAGCGCCAGCTCGTGTGCGCCCGCCTGCCGGATCCGGTCCAGGGTCGTGCGCACTCCCGACGGCACGTTGCCGCCGCGCACGGCGACCAGCCACAGGATCGCGTGCGACGAGAGGCCGGCCGCGAGGGTGTTGAAGGTGAGAAGGGTCAGGTCGTCGCACCACTGGAGGTCGTCGAGGACGACGAGCAGGGGGCCGTTTCGAGCCGTCTCCCGCAGGCGGTCCCCCAGTTCCTGGAGCAGCCAGAAGCGCTGGCCGGGCGTCGTGGCGAGGTCCCTGAGACGGACGGCGCCCGACAGCGGTTGCTCGCCGGAGAGCAGACCGTCGAGGAGCGGGCCGAGCGGCACGAACTGTTCGTCGGGGTCCGCCGCTCCCTCGAACACCCTCGTCCCCCGCCGCCTCGCGGATGCCGCGGCCTCCGCGAGGATCCTGGACCTGCCGATGCCGACGAAGCCTTCGACGCGGACGATCCCGCCTTCGCCCCGGTCGAGCGCGTCGAGCCGCTCCTCGATGAACGCCAGTTCGGCGTCCCTGCCGCGCAGGGGCGTCCGTACACCCTCGAGTTCCTCGGGCACGGTCCTCGTCGTCACTCGGTTCACGCTCATACGGCCGAACAGTATGGACCACGTGAACCACCCCGCCGTCGCCCGGCCCGGGGTGCCCGGACCGGGTGCCCGCCTCAGTCGAAGCGCAGGTCGGCGAGTTGCCGTTCGAGGACGGTGACGTCGTCCTCGGGCTCTTCACCGACCGGGCGCGCCGCCATGAGCACGGCGAGCTCGGCGGCCGCCCGGCGGACGCGGCCGGGCAGGCCGTCGGTGTACTCGTCTCCCCCCGAGCCCCAGTCCTCGGAGGCCGCGAACACGGCGGTGGGGACGACGACGGCGCGGAGATGGGCGAAGAGCGGGCGCACGGCGTGCTCAAGGACCAGGGAATGGCGGGCGGTACCGCCCGTCGCCGCGATCAGGACCGGGTGTCCGGTGAGGGCGTCCGGATCGATCACGTCGAAGAAGGACTTGAAGAGGCCGCTGTAGGAAGCCGCGAACACGGGAGTCACCACGATCAGCCCGTCAGCCGCCGTCACCGCGTCGATCGCGGCGCTCAGTCGCGGCGGCGGAAAGCCGGTCACGAGGTGGTCGGCGATGTCGCCGGCCAGTTCCCGCAGCTCCACGACCCCGGTGGACGGCGCCTGCCCTCGGGCGGCGAGTTCGTCGCGGGCCGCCTCGGCCAGCCGGTCCGCGAGCAGGCGGGTGGAGGAGGGGGTGCTCAGCCCCGCGGAGACGACGATCAGCTTCATGCGGCGGACACCTCCCCGACGGCGCGAAGGGACGCGTGCGTGGGGGCCTCCGGCACGTCGGCCGGACGCCCCTTGGCGAATTCCCTCCGCAGCACGGGCACGACCTCTTCGCCGAGGATGTCGAGCTGTTCGAGGACGGTCTTCAGGGGCAGGCCCGCGTGGTCCATCAGGAACAGCTGGCGCTGGTAGTCGCCGACGGCCTCCCGGAACGACAGGGTCCGCTCGATGACCTGCTGGGGAGAGCCCACCGTCAGCGGGGTCTGCTCGGTGAAGTCCTCGAGCGACGGGCCGTGGCCGTACACGGGCGCGTTGTCGAAGTAGGGCCGGAACTCCCGTACGGCGTCTTGGGAGTTCTTCCGCATGAAGACCTGTCCGCCCAGGCCGACGACGGCGTCCTGCGGCCGGCCGTGGCCGTGGTGCGCGAACCGGCGCCGGTAGAGCTGCACCATGCGCCTGGTGTGGTCGGCCGGCCAGAAGATGTTGTTGTGGAAGAAGCCGTCGCCGTGGAAGGCGGCCTGCTCGGCGATCTCGGGGGACCTGATGGAGCCGTGCCAGACGAAGGGCGGGACGCCGTCCAGGGGCCGCGGTGTCGAGGTGAAGGCCTGGAGCGGTGTCCGGAACGTGCCCTCCCAGTCCACGACGTCCTCGCGCCACAGCCGGCGCAGCAGCGCGTAGTTCTCCTTGGCGAGGTTGATGCCCTGGCGGATGTCCTGGCCGAACCACGGGTAGACCGGACCGGTGTTGCCGCGCCCCAGCATGAGGTCGACCCGGCCGTCGGCCAGGTGCTGGAGCATCGCGTAGTCCTCGGCGATCTTCACCGGGTCGTTCGTGGTGATCAGCGTCGTGGACGTGGACAGGATCAGCTTCTCGGTGCGGGCGGCGATGTAGCCGAGCATGGTGGTCGGCGACGACGGTACGAACGGCGGGTTGTGGTGCTCGCCGGTCGCGAAGACGTCCAGGCCGACCTCCTCGGCCTTGAGCGCGATGGCGACCATCGCCTTGATGCGCTCGCGTTCGGTCGGAGTGCGGCCGTCGGTGGGGTCGGGGGTCACGTCCCCGACGGTGAAGATGCCGAACTGCATGGGGTGTCTGCCCTCCTGGGCTCGTCCGGTTCCCGCGCCGGGGAACCGGGGGCCGGGGTGACGCCGGGGGCTCCGGCGTCACCCGGCGGGTCAACGGTGCGGCGTCACTTCGCCAGGAAGGCGAGGAGGGCGGTGTTGACCTCCTCGGCGTGGGTCCACAGCAGACCGTGCGGGGCGCCCTCGATCTCGACGTAGTCGGCCGACGGGAGCGCCTTGTGGAACGGGCGCGCCGTGCCCTCGGCCGGCAGGATGCGGTCGGCGGTGCCGTGCAGGATCAGGGCCGGCACGTCGACGGCGGGTATGTCGGCGCGGAAGTCGGTGTACCAGGTCGCCGGCGCGGCGGACGCGGCGAAGGAGCCGCCGCGGGCCGCGGTGTTCCAGCTGTTGCGGACGGCCTCCTCGCTGATGCGGGTGCCCAGGTTCTCGTCGAGGTTGTAGAAGTCGTTGAAGAAGGCCGTGTAGTAGGCGTAGCGGTCGGCCTTGACGGCGGCGACGACGCCGTCGAAGAACTCCTTCGGGGCGACGCCGTCCGGGTTGTCGTCGCTCTTGAGCAGGCAGGGCTCGAGCGAGGCCAGGAAGGCGACCTTGGCGACCCGGCCGGATCCGTACGTGGACACGTAGCGGGCGACCTCGCCGGTGCCCATGGAGAAGCCGACCAGGACGGCGTCGTTCAGGTCGAGGGTCTCCATCACGGTGTTCAGGTCGGCCGCGAAGGTGTCGTAGTCGTAGCCGACGGTCGGCTGCGAGGACCGCCCGAAACCGCGGCGGTCGTACGTGATGACGCGGTGGCCGGCGTCGAGCAGGGCGGCGCTCTGGCGCTCCCAGGAGTGGCCGTCGAGCGGGAAGCCGTGGATGAGGACGACGGGCTGCCCGGCGCCCTGGTCCTCGAAGTACAGCTCGATGGGGTTGGTGTTCTCCTGGCCCACGGTGATGTACGGCATGGGGATGCTCTCTCGATTCAGGTCGGCTGGTCCGCGCGTCGAAGCGGCGCGGTACGCCCGTCACGCTAGGACCGGTCCCGCACCTCCTGTTGCCGTACCGCGCACCACACCTGGCACGCAGGCGCAGGGGTCTCTCAGCCGCCGTCGGCTGTTCCGGCGTCGCCCTCCGCAAGCACGATCCGGGCCAGGTGGACCCTCGAGCGCACCGAGAGCTTGCGGAAGATCGACGCCAGATGGGTGTTGACCGTGTGCGGGGAGACGACGAGGACCTGTGCGGCCGACCGGTTGGTGTGGCCCGCGGCGATCAGCCGGGCCACCTTGCGTTCCGAGGTCGTGAGGGCGTCCCAGCCCTGGCCGGGGCGCGGCCGGAGACCTCCGGTGCGCCGGCCGGAGCGGCTGCTGGCCCGTTCCAGATCGGCCCGGACCCGGTCGGCCTCGGCATCGGCCCCCGCCTGGGCGTAGATGTCGTGGGCCCTGGTCAGGGCGGGTGTCGCGGCGGGGTCGCCTGCTGCGAGGAGCGCGCGCCCGAGGTCGGCGGATGCGGCGGCGAGGGGCAGCGGCCGGGGGCCGGTGAGGAGGATGCGGACCGACCGCTCCAGGAGTCCGTGGTCGGCGTTCGCCAGGGCGGACGCGTGGGCGGCCGCCCCCTGGGCGGTCGGCACGCCGGGGTTGCGGGTGGCGTGTTCGACGGCCTGGGCCGCGAGGTCCTCGGCCAGGTTGCGGTCCCCGCCGCGCAGGGCGATCCGCACGGCCGTCACGACGTGGGGGCGCAGGAGCCGCCATCGGAGGAAGGGATGGTCGCGCTGCACGGATCGGACCAGTTCGGCCGCTGCCGCGTGGTCGCCGTCGGCGTCGGCGACGACCGCCTCGAAGTACTGGTGCGTGGCGTGGTTGCCCGTGTTCGGCCGCTCGGCCACGGTCGCCCGCACGAGGTCCAGGTGTTCCCGCGCGGCTTCGCGGTCGCCGCGCAGCATCGCGAGGAGGCCGCGGTTGACGCGGATGTTGACCAGGTTGCCGGGCAGGTGGAGGTCCGCTTCGAGCCGCTCGGCGGTGACGAGGTCGGCGTCCGCGTCGTCGAGCCGGCCGAGCCCGATGTTCAGGGTTCCCTGGGCCCAGATCAGCATGGCGGGGCGCAGGGGGGCGTCGCCCGCAGTCCGGAGCAGTCTCCGTACGGTGTCGAAGTCGTCCATGTGGATCCGGGCGACGGCTTCTTCGGGCAGGAAGGCCGTGTCGAACACGCTCAGGGCCGTGTGGTGTTCGACGGCGGCGGCGCAGTCGCCCGCGTTGAGGGCGATCTCGCCGAGGCCCCACAGCGCGAGGACACGGGCCTCCCGGTCACCGGACCGCTCCGCCTCGGCGAGCGCCTGTTCGCCGGTCTCGCGAGCGGCCCCGAGGTCGCGCCCGCGGGACCGGGCGAGGGCCTGCCGGGCGGTGAGACGGGCGCGGATCGTCGGGTCGGTGACGGCTGCCAGTGCTGCCGTCGAGCGGCGGGTCAGCTCGTGGACGTCGTCGAGGTGCCACAGCGTGTCGCCGAGTACGGACTGCAGACGGGCGAAGACGTCCAGGGGTGGCCGGCGGGCGAGAAGCGTGTCGCCGGTGTCCCGTGCCTGGGTGTACCGGCCCGCGCGGGTCAGCGCGACGATGGCCCGTTCTCCCACGTCGAACACCATGGGCGCATGGGGCGGTACGAGTTCCAGGGCGCGTACGGCCAGGTCGGCGGCGAGGTCGGGCATCACGGCGATCACGTCCGTGGCGGCCGTGCCGAGCAGCCCGATCGCCTCCTGGTCACCGGGTTCGGCGCTCTTCAGCAGATGCGGGACCGCGTCGGTGGAGCTCCGGCCCGCCGCGACGAGCCGGCTCGCGGCCTCCCGGTGCAGCGCCCGGCGTACGGAGGGGGCGAGATCGGCGTACACGGCCTGGCGGAGCAGGTCGTGGCGGAACAGGAGGCGTTCGCCGTCGTCGTGGAGGAGGGCGGCGGCGATCGCCTCGTCCACTTCGGCGCTGAGTCCTGAGGCGGGCCGGCCGCACAGGGCGGCGGCGTCCGCTAGCGAGAACGCGCGGCCGAGGACCGAGCCGATCCGCAGGAAGTGGAGGGTGTCCGGCCGGAGGTCGGCCAGCCGGTCGCGCACACCGAGGACCAGCCGCTCCGGCGGCTCCGGCGCGTCCGCGTCCGACGTCGCGATCCCCGTGAGCAGCTCGGCCGCGAGGAAGGGGTTGCCTCCCGCCCCGTCGAGGAGTTCCGCGACCTTCACCGGCACGTCACAGCCGAGGACGTCCCGTCCCAGCTCGGCCAGGGCCGTGTCGGACAGCGGCCGGAGGGGGAGGGTCGTCGTCCGCGGTCCCTGCCCGTACGGTTCCGGGTCGTTCCTGCCCGTGAGCAGCCAGAGGACCGGGGAGCTGAGCAGCCGTGCCGGCATGACGCTCAGGGCGAACCGGCTCAGCGGGTCGGCCCATTGGACGTCGTCGACCGCGATCAGTACCGGCGTGCCCGCGGAGCGTTCCTCGATCAGCTGGGCCAGTCGTTCGACGAGCCAGATGCGCTGGTCGTGGTGGCCCGCGAGGTCTGCGAAGTCCGTGCTGGACAGCAGCGGCGGGTCACCGTGCAGGAGGCCGGAGGCCAGTGAGGCGAGCGGTGCCAGCTCGTGCAGTTCCTCGGCGCGTCCGTGGCTGACGACGAACCCGTGGGCCCGCGCGATCGAGACGGTCTCCTGCAGCAGTACGGTCTTCCCGATCCCGGGCTCGCCCAGGATCAGCGCGATCGCTCCTCCCTCGCCGTCGCGCACCGCCTCGACCAGGGCGCGCAGCCGCTCCAGCTCGGCTTCGCGGCCCCGCAGCCCGGGCCGGCTCAGCCCCGCGCTCCCGGGCACCGCGGTGCCTTCTCCCCCGGGTCGCTCGGGGCTCATCCCTTGACCGATCCGGCGAGCAGTCCCCGCGCGAAGTGCCGCCGGAGGGAGAAGAAGACGAGCAGCGGGACGAACGCCGCCACGAAGGCTCCTGCGGTGAGCCGCTGCCACTCGTTGCCGTACGTCCCGGCCATGCTCGCCAGTCTGACCGTCATCGGCGCTGTCTCGGTCGTTCCGCCCAACAGCGTCAGTGCCACGAGGAGGTCGTTCCACACCCAGATGAACTGGATGATGGCGAAGGAGACCAGGGCCGGGCGGGCCAGGGGCAGCACGATCCGGAGCAGCAGCGTCCCGTGCGAGGCGCCGTCGACGCGGGCGGCCTCGATCAGGTCCCGGGGCAGCCCTGCCAGGAAGTTGTGCAGGAGGAACACCGCGAACGGCAGCGCGAAGACCGTGTGGGCGAACCAGGCCTGGCCGAAACGCGCGGGACCGGTGAGGTTCCACGCGGGCAGGAACAGCCAGCCCTGGGAGAACAGCTTCAGGAGGGGGACGAGCGCCATCTGGAGCGGCACGACCTGGAGCGCGAAGATGCCGACGACGAGCGCGTCCCGCCCCCTGAAGTCGATCCACGCCAGGGCGTACGCCGCGAGGAACGCCAGCACGAGCGGGAACAGCACCGAGGGAAGGGTGATGACGACGGAGTTGACGAAGTGCTCCGCGAGCCGCCCCGACCCGTTCCCGCCGCCGGACAGCACCTCGCCGTAGTTGTCGAGCGTGAGGTGCGGCGCACCGAACACGTTCCACCAGCCCGTCGTCTTGATCTCCTCCTCGGGACGGAACGAGGAGAGCAGCAGACCGAGGGTCGGTGTCGTCCACAGGACCGCGATCACCACGGCGATCGACGTGAAGGCGCGGGAGGCCAGACGCTCCCGGACGCCGTTCACGCTGTCCTCCGCCGTGCCCGGACCTGGTGGGCGACGAAGGGGGTGACGAGGACGAAGAGGAGCACGGCGAGCGCCGCACCGCGGCCCGTCTCGCCGTAGCGGAAGGCCTGGTCGTACATCCCGTGGGCGATGACGCCCGTGTCGAACTGTCCGCCGGTCATGGTCTTGACGATGTCGAAGGCCTTGAAGGTGCCGATCGCCTGGGCGAGGACCACGACGAGCAGCGTGGGCCTGATCGACGGCATGGTGATCCACCGGAAGATCTGCCGGGGGGACGCGCCGTCGAGTCGGGCCGCCTCGGTCAGCTCTCCGGGAACGGCCCTGATCGCGCCGGCCAGCAGGACGGCCGCGAAGCCCGCCTGTGTCCACACCATCACCACGATGAGGAAGAGGACGTTCCAGGGGGATTCCACGAGCCATTGCCTCGGTTCGCCGCCGAACGCGACGACGAGCCGGTTCAGCAGCCCGATCTGCCCGGTCTCCGCGGGACGGTAGGCGTAGACGAACTTCCAGACGACGCCCGCGCCGACGGAGGAGATCGCCATCGGCATCAGGACGAGGGACAGCGCGAGCGCTCTGCACCGCGACCGTACGACGGCCGCCGCGTAGAGCAGACCGACCGAGGTCGCCGCCAACGGCACGAGCACCACCCACGCCAGGGTGTTGCGCAGCGCGACCAGCGCCCGGGGGTCGGTGACCATCCACACGTAGTTGTCGAAGCCGGCCCACGCGTCTCCCCCGCTGTCGGTGAACGACAGGACCAGGGTGCGCAGACCGGGCAGGAGAAGACCGACGGTGAGCAGCAGCAGTGCGGGGGCCAGCAGGATCAGGGCCGCGGCCCTCCTCCGTACCGGCCCCCGGTGCAGCGCCAGCAGGGTCAGGGAGACGACCGCCGCGAAGGCGGCGACGCCCTGGAGCAGGTACAGCAGCTTGGGCTGCTGGGCGACGGCGTCGAACGACATCAGCGGCTCGGCCAGGACCGTTCGATGGAGTCGGCGACCTGGCGGGTGCTCGCGCCGCCGATCCAGTCGACGGCTCCCTTCCAGAACGTCCCGGCGCCGACCGACGCGGGCATCAGGTCGGAACCGTCGAACCTGAACTGTGTCCTGGGGTCCTGGAGCAGCCGGATGGAGAGCCTGTCGACCGGGGTCGCGGCGTTCGCCGGATCCACGCCCCTGTTCGCCGAGACGAACGGGCCCCTCTTCATGCGCGCGTTCGCGAAGGCCGCGGAGGCCAGGTACTCCTGGAACGCCCGCACTTCGGGACGGTCGGCGAACGTCGCGGTGAACACCCCACCGCCCAGTACGGGGCGGCCGGCCGGGTCGGCTCCCGGCAGGAGGAAGGCGTAGACGTCCTTGTCCGGTCCGATCTCGGTGCCCTTCGGCCACATGCCGGCGTAGAACGAGGCCTGGCGGTGCATCGCACAGTCGCCGGAGAGAACCGGTGTGCCTGCCTCCTGGAAGGAGATCGACGCCATCGAACGGGCCGGACCGAAACCGCCGTTGGCGTACCGATCGTTCTTGAGGATGGACCCCACGGTGTCCATGGCCCTGATCACCCGCGGATCGTTGAACGGGATCGTGTGGGCGACCCACTGGTCGTAGACGTCCGTGCCCTGCTGGCGCAGCAGGACGTCCTCGATCCAGTCCGTCACGGGCCAGCCGGTCGCCTCGGCGGACTCGATGCCCGCGCACCACGGCTTGACGCCCGACGCCGCGGCCTTCTCCGTCACGGCCATCAGTTCGGACCACGTGCGGGGAACGCTCAGTCCCCTGTCGCGGAAGAACTTCGGCGAGTACCAGACGAACGACTTCACGTTCGCGACCAGCGGCGTGCCGTAGAGGGTGCCGTCCACGGTCGCGTAGCCGTTCCAGTCAGCCGACCAGCCCTGCTTCGCGAGGGCCACGACCCCGGCGCTCGCGGGCTTGAGCTTCCCCGCCCGCGCGAAGCGTTCCAGGAGCCCGGGCTGCGGGAAGAACGCCACGTCCGGCGCACTCCCGCCGTCGACCCGCAGCTGGATCTGGGCCTCGAACTCCCCGTCCCCCTCGTACTGGACGTCGATTCCCGTGCAGTCCGCGAAGTCCGCCCAGGTCTCTTCGAACAGGTCGGCTTCCCGGTCCCGGTTCTCCGCGTAGACGGTGACCTTGCTGCCGGGGTGCTTGCCGTACCTGGCGTACGGCCCGCAGTCCGAGGCGATCTGCGACCGGGAAACACTGTCCTGCGGAACACCGCAGGCGGTGGCAAGGGCGGCGAGGGCGATGACGGCGAGCGCGAGCCTCGCGCCGAACCTCATGGGTACATCTTCTCCGATCGCCCGCCGAAGGTTCCTCGGGGGCGATCAGAAGCTACCAGCGCTCGAACATTATCGACTAATCGTTCGATCCTGAACGATCTGGTCAGTGGGCGGTGGACCGGGCCGCGTCCTGGATCAGCTCCGCCACGGCCTTGGGCTGGGCGAGCATGACCAGATGGGAGGAGTCGACCTCGACGGTGGTCATGCCGGCGCGCTCGTACCCGTAGCGCTCCACATCGGGGTTGATCGTGCGGTCGGAGGAGGCGACCAGGCCCCACGAGGGCTTGGTCTTCCACGCCGCGACGGGCGCCGCCTCCGAGAAGGCACGTGCGGCCAGGGGGCGCTGGGAGACGGCGAGCACCGCGGCGAGGTCGGGGTCGACGTCCGCCGCGAAGAGGGAGGGGAACCGGTCGACCGCCACCGAGACGTCGGTGCCGGTCTCGGTGGAGCCGGCCACCGGGAACGGGGTGTGGACGAGCGCGTCGGCGAGGCCGGAGTCGGGGAAGCGGCCCTGCAGCTCGCCCAGGCTCTCTCCTTCCTCCAGCGCGTATCCCGCCAGGTACACCAGTGCGCGGACGTTGTCCTCCGTCCCGGCGAGGGTGATGACGGCGCCGCCGTAGGAGTGCCCGACCAGGATCACGGGGCCTTCGACGGCGCGGATCACCGAGGCGATGTACGCGGCGTCGTCGACGAGGCCGCGGTTGGGCACGGCCGGGGCCACCACTTCCATGCCGGCGGCGGTCAGTTCGGGGATGACGCGGGCGAAGCTGGAGGCGTCGGCGAAGGCGCCGTGGACCAGGACGACGGTGGGGCGGGCGTGTCGGGGCATGGGGGAACTCCTCGGTGCGTGACTGGGGCTGGGGATGGGGCTGGGGACGGGGATGCGGGAGGCGGATGCGTGGGGTTCGCGTGGTGCTTCACAGGCCGAAGCGGGCGCGCCTCGCCTCGGGCACCAGGTCGGTGTGCTCGGGGTGCTTGCCGATCCAGCCGCGGATGAAGGGGTGGGTGGGTGCCGTCAGAGCGTGCGGCGTACGCCTGCCTGGCGTTCCAGGTTGCGGAGTTGGACGGACAGGTCGCCTTCCACGGCGAGGTGGGCGGGGCCGCTGCGGCCGATGGGCAGGACCTGCTCGCTGCGCATGTCCTCGAGCATCAGGGCGAACGCCGTGTACATCGCGACGAGCGCCACCACGAGGCCGAGCGCGCCGGACATGCGCGTCAGCCATTCGACGCCGGTGATGCCCGCGAGGCCGGTGGCCGCCCAGCGGGGCAGGGAGACCGCGAGGACGAACCACAGCGCGCGCTTGGGCCGGGTCACGGCGGTCATCAGGGCCCCGAAGCACAGGAGCGCCAGGTTGAACACGCCGAGGACCTGGAGGCCGTCGGCCGCGCCGCTGAGCATGATGAGCGAGTAGGGGAGCCAGCTGCCGGCGAACACCGCCATCAGCGTCGCCGCGATCACGTCACGGGCGCCGAAGGCCAGGAAGCTCACCAGGAGTTGCAGGGCGAAGGCCGGCAGCACGGTGAGGGCGACGGCGCTGCGGGCCGTCTCGTCGAAGATCCCGAGCTGCAGGCAGCCTGTCATCACGGAGGCGATGGCTATCGTGAAGAAGCCGAGCGGCATGGGCGAGGCGATGGGGCGCAGGTTGATGCGTGTCATCGACCGGAGGTCCGGCTCGAAACGGCGTCCCGGGGGAACGTCCGGCAGGGCTGCCGGCGTGTCGCCGCCGTCGGCGGCGGGGGAGGCTGCGGACATCGGGTGGGATCTCTCTTTCAGTGATCGAAGCAGGGATCGACGAGGGACGGCGCCGAGTCGGGAACGGAGCCGCGTGCGACGCGCCAGCGGCGGTGCTGCTCGGACTCGGCGACGGCCTCGGCCACGGCCGATGCCTGGCGGGCACCGCTCTGGTACCCGCCGAAGTGGGCCACCGGGCTCCACCCGGGGGTCACCGGCGGGATGGCCTCGTCGAGCCCCTCGTACTCGGCGGTCGCGTAGACGATCCGGCCGCCGACGACGGTGAGGACGGACTCGATGTCGGGGATGACGTCCTCGGGCACGGTGAGGAAGTCGTCGGAGAGGATCGCGAGGTCGCCGTAAGTCCCCTCCCGCAGGGTTCCCTTGACGTCCGCCTCGCCGGTGAGCTGCGCTCCGCCCCGGGTGTAGAGACCGAGGGCGGTCTCCCGGTCGATCAGGTTGCCGGCCGGGTAGAGGGCCGTGCCGCCGACGGTGCGCCCGGCGACCAGCCAGTGGAGGGCGACCCACGGGTTGTACGAGGAGACGCGGGTGGCGTCGGTGCCTGCGGCGACGGTCAGGCCCCGGTCGAGCATGGCCCGGACGGGCGGGGTGTGGGCGGCGGCCTCGGCGCCGTAGCGGTCGCGGAAGGCGGTGCCCTGGAAGGACATGCGGTTCTGGACGGACAGGGCGCCGCCGAGGGTCGCGATCCGGTCGAGGCTGTCGGCCGAGACGGTCTCCGCGTGGTCGAAGAGCCAGCGGTTGCCGCCGGGGAAGAGTCCTTCCGCGGCGAGCTTCTCGAAGACGGCCAGGTCGCGGCGGATCGTCTCGTCGTAGGTCGCGTGGAGCCGGAAGCCCCAGCCGTTCTCGAGGAGAAGCCGGACGGCGCTCTCGAACTCGGCCTCGTACCCTGCGGCGAGCTCGGGCCGGGGCTCGGAGAAGTTCTCGAAGTCGGCGGCGGCCCAGGTCAGGTTCTCTCCCGCGCCGTTGAGGCGGAGCCACTCGTCCCCCTCCCCGGGCTTGACCATCTCGGTCCAGCGCTTCAGGTCGGCGAGTTCCTGCCCGGCGGTCTGCGGGAAGAGGTGGTAGGCGATCCGGAGCGTCAGCTCTCCCGACCGGGCGAGGTCGACGACCGTCGCGTAGTTGTCGGGGAAGTTCTGGAACCCGCCGGCGGCGTCGACCGCGGACGTCAGTCCGAAGCGGTTCAGCTCGCGCAGGAAGTGGCGCGTCGACGTCCGCTTGTCGGCCTCGTCGAGTGTCGGCGCCTTGGCCAGGGTCGAGTACAGGATGAGGGCGCTCGGCGCCGCGAGGAGCACGCCGTTGGGTTCGCCGTCCCGGCCGCGGACGATCTGCCCGCCGCGGGGATCCGGGGTGTCGCGGGTGAAGCCGGCTGCCCGCACCGCGGCGCGGTTCATCAGCGCCGACTGGTACAGGTGCAGGACGAAGACCGGGGTGTCGGGGGCGGCGGCGTTCAGCTCCGCGACGGTCGGCATCCTGCGCTCGGCGAACTGCTCGGCGGTCCAGCCGCCCACCACGCGGATCCACTGCCCCTTCGGGGTGCGGCCGGCCTGCTCGCGCAGCATCGCGAGGGCGTGTCGCAGGGTTCGTACGCCGTCCCAGCGCAGCTCCAGGACGTAGTTCAGGCCGCCCCGGATGACATGCAGGTGCGAGTCGTTGAGGCCGGGGATCACCCGGCGGCCGAGGGCGTCCACGACCTTCGTTCCCGGCCCGACGAGGTGGGCGAGGTCGTGGTCGTCGCCGAGGGCCGCGACCCTGCCGCCGCGGAGGGCGACGGCACGGGCCTCGGGGCGGTCGGGGTCACCGGTGAACACCTTGGCGTTGCGGACGAGGAGGTCGGCGTGCTCGTGTTCCCGACGCGGGGCGGGGACGAGGCCCGCCACCGGCATGCTCGTCGACGGCCCGGTCATGCGAGGGCCTCGTCGACCTCGGGCAGGGGGACGCCCTGACCGCTCTGGACACCGGCCACGGCCTTGCGGCCTTCTGCGACGGGGATCTGGTGGAGGTACGGCGGCCGGGCGGTGGCGTCGGCGAAGGCCTGGGCGGCGGGTTCGAGGATCGGACGGTTCTTCACAAGGGGTTCTCCTTCTCGGGATGCACGAGAGTGCGCGGGTCGGGGGATCGGCGGGCCGCCCGTACGGCGTCGGGGACCACGTAGGTGACCACGGCCGGAGGGCAGACGGCCAGGGCGTGCGGCGCGCCCGCTTCGGTGATGTGCGGGCCGGCGCGCCGGGCCAGGACGCGCGCCGGGTCGAGTGCCGCCGTGACCGCCTGCCGGGCCCCGTCGGCCGACCGGGCCGCCGCGCGGGCGGCGCCGGGTCGCAGCAGGGCCTTGCTCGGCACGCACCCGCGGTAGGAACACTCGCCGCCGACCGCCTCGGCCTCGACGACGACGGCGGTCAGCCCCGCCCGGGCGGTCCGATCGGCGACGACCTCGCCGGCCGGACCGCCGCCGACCGCGACGACGTCGTAGGTGTCCATCAGCCGCGCACCAGAGGGGTGTCCACGAGGTGCTCGGCCAGGAACCACACCTGCGCCTCGCCGGTGCGGATGACATCGGAGACGAGCAGGTCGGCGCTGCCCTCGTCGCCCTCTCCGGAGAGCCGGGCGGCGGCGTCCCGGCCGTCGATCAGGATCCGCTCGTGCGCGTCGAGGAGCCGCGACAGCATGACGGGCACCGGCTCGACGCCGTCCGGCGGACGGGGGATCGCCGTCAGTTCCGCGACGTGGCGCGGGTCCCCGACGGCGACGCCGCCGAGGCTCTGGACCCGCTCGGCCAGCGCGTCCACGATGGCCAGCTGGGCCTCCGCGTGCTTGTCCAGCATGACGTGGAGCGAGTAGAAGGTCGCCCCTCGCATGAGCCAGTGGTGCTTCTTGTAGAGGGAGTGGAGGATCTGCGTGTCGGCGAGGACGCGGTTCAGCCGCTGGCAGGCGTACATGCGGGTGTCGTGGCCGAGGCCGATCGGCAACTGCTTGAGCGTGCCGAACGCCTGGGTCTCGGCGCCCTTCTGGTGCAGCAGCGGCTGGCCGCCGCCGTGCGGGGGCGTGCGGGTGTCCATCGAGTGCTCCTGTTCGGGAGGGAAGGTGGGGAGGGCCCGGCCGCCCGGTCGGGGGTGCGCGGGCGGCCGGACCCGGCCTGCGCGGCTCGCGCTCAGCGCTCGGCGATCGCCGGGGCGGCGGTCCGGTGCAGGACGAGCCGGGTGAGGAGTCCGCTGCCGAGACCGGCCACGAGCGCGAGGGCGGCCCACCACAGCGGGTACGGCGCGAGGCCGAGGGCAGCGTCGAGGGACCAGGCGCCGGGGCCGGTGGCGGCGAGGGCGGCGGCGGTGCCGATGAGGACGAGCGGGTACTCGTACCCGTCGTTCTGCACCCAGAGCCCGTGGCGCCGTTTCACGGTGAGCGCGACCGTCATGACCCCGATGGCGCCGGTCGCGGCGAGCGGGGTCAGGAGGCCGGCCGCGAGCAGCAGGCCCGATCCGATCTGACCACCGCCCGCCGCCAGGGCGGTGAGGGCGCCGCCGCGGAAGCCGTCGGCGCGGAACTCCTCCGTGCCGCCCTCGAGTCCCTTGCCGCCCAGGTGCGAGCTGATCTTCTGCACACCGTGGCCGGCGACGAGCAGTCCCACCAGCAGACGCAGGATCAGAATGCCGGTGTCCACGGGGGTCAGCCGGCTGCGTGCGCGCCGATGATGCTCTGCGCGTACACGACGCCCAGGCCGTACGCACCCGCGTGGGCCTTGACGATCTCCATGACCGCGCCGTACGTCTCCTGACGGGCCCAGTCGCGCTGCAGCTCCAGGAGGACCTGGACCCAGGTCACCGGGACGGCGCCGGCGGCGATCATCCGCTGCAGCGCGTGCTCGTGGGCGGCCGGGCTGACGCCACCGGAGGCGTCGGTCACGACGTACACCTCGTACCCCTGCTCGAGCGCCGAGAGCGCGGGCAGCACGAGGCAGACCTCGGTCCACAGACCCGACAGGATGATCTTCTTGCGCCCGGTCGCCTTGACCGCCGCCACGAGCGCCTCGTCCTCCCAGGCGTTCATGGTGGTGCGGTCGATGGTCTCGTTCTCGGGGAACACCTCGGCGAGCTGCGGCAGCAGGGGCCCGGAGAACGACTCGGCGGCCACCGTGGTCAGGACGGCCGGCACGTCGAAGGCCCGAGCCGCCTTGGCGAGACCCACGGTGCTGTTGATGATCGCGGCGCGGTCGCCGCTTCCGGTGCCGAAGAACATCTGCGGCTGGTGGTCCACGAAGACCATGACCGCGTTGTCGGGCGTGAGCAGGTCCTTGCTCGGGGCGGCCTGCACCTTGGTGATGTCGAACATGAGGGGTCCTCTCGAAGCAATCGGTAACGTGCCCCCCGCGTCCGCGGCTCGGCACTCCTTCAAGCTACGAGCGACCCCATCGACCGTGTTGACCTTCTGCGCCCAGGGGTTGGCACGACGGCGCACAACCGGTGAAGGACGAGACCCGCGCGGTGTCACGGGCGCGAACGCGCAAGGTCATCTTCAAGAGGCGCGACTGGCCGCAGTCGCCACCGCCGACCGGGCCCGGTGCGGCACCGGCAGGACGTCGCCGGGGAAGCGGTCGCGCAGGATGGCGGTCAAGTTCACGCGGACCGAGACCACTTGCTCCCCGGAGAGGCCCGCGCCGCCGCCCATGGACCGCGCGGGGTCGTACCGCGCGGGTCAGCCGCGTACGGCGGCGAACTCCTCGGGGTCCAGCAGGTCGCGGATCGGCCGGTCCGGCCGGCCGGTGAGCAGGTCCAGGGCCTTCACCAGGCAGCCGGCGAACCCCTCGACGTACTCGGCCGGGTACTCGGACTCGTAGTGCAGGGCCTGCAGGCGCAGGGTTTCGCCCTCGCGCAGCAGCCACATGTGCAGGCCGGGCGAGTCCGCGTCCTCGGAGAGGTGGTGCGTCGACACGGTCACGCCGGCACCGAAGCGGAGGCCGCCGCCCCACACGTCGTTGTACATGAAGTACACCCCGGGGTCCTTGCGGAATCCCGCGGGCAGCTCCGGCCAGATCCTGCGCCGTACGAACATGGCGGGCATGTCGCCGTGCGCGGTCGCGCCCAGGATGCTTGCCTGCACGGCGGACACCAACTCCCGGAAGGTGCCGGAGAGGTCCACGTCGGTGGTCGGGAAGACGCCGTTGGCGAACCAGCCGATGGTGCTCTGGTACGCGCCGTCCAGCCGGTTCGCGTTGGTGGTCAGCAGGGTCACGCGCCGCTGCCGGGTGGCGTGGGCGACGAGGGCCTTCACCACGGACATGGCCACGCAGTACGCGGTGGCCCGCAGCTCCTGGCAGGCGGTACGCAGGCCGCGGGCCGTCGCCGGGTCCAGGTCCCACACCAGGGACGAGGGCTTCGACAGTTCCTCGGCGCCCCGGTAGCCGGGCAGCCGCAGCGCGAAGTCTGCGGGATCCGTCGGCAGTTGGTCCCGCCAGTAGTCGACCAGCTCCCCGGCCCGGGACCCCTCCCAGCTCTCCCACTGTCCGGCGGCCCAGTCGGCGTACGGCCCGGACTGGCCCTCGCGGTCCGGGAGTTCGACCCCCTCGTAGGCGGCGGAGAGGTCTTCGACGAAGGTGTCGAGCGACCAGCCGTCCGCGATCATGTGGTCGAACACGAACACCAGCAGGGCCTGTGCGTCCTCGCGGCGCACCACGAGCGTCCGCCACAGCGGGGCGCGGGACCGGTCGAAGGGCTCCCGGACGTACCCGCGCAGGAAGTCGTCGACTTCCGCGTCCGGCACACCGCGTCGGTCCACGACCGTCAGATCCGCCCGCGCCCCGGGGTCGACGGCCTGCCGGGCCGTGTCGTCCACCGCCGTGAAGGACGTGCGCAGCGATCCGTGCCGCTCGCAGACCCGGTTCAGGGCGGCCTCCAGCCGCTGCGTGTCGAGGGGGCCCGAGACCCGGAACACGGCGTGGAACTGGAGTATCGGCGCCCGGGGGTCGCGCAGCGAGGAGAGCAGCGCCCACTCCTGGGCCATGGAGGCACGACCGGCGTGGCCGCCCGCCCGGCGGGGCGCGTCGTCGGCAGGACCGACCTGCGTCAACTCGGCCACCCGGTCCGCGACTTCGGCGATGCACTCCGCCGTGAAGAACGTCCGCGGGGGCACCTTCACGCCCAGTTCCCGCTCGATGCGGCCCAGCACCTGGAGGGAGAGCAGGCTGTCGCCGCCCATGTCGTAGAAGTTGTCCTCCGCGAGGAGCGAATCGTCCTCCAGGACGGCGCGGTGGATGTCGAGGACCCTGGTGCGGATCATCTGCTCGTGACCGGCATCGCGGGTCATGCGTTCTCCTTCGGGGGGAGCGGGCAGTGCGTGGCGTAGAAGTCTTCGATGATCGAGGTGACCGGGCCGTCCGGGCGCACGACGTCCGCGTGCACGCCGGGCATCACCACGCAGGAGAAGCCCGGATCGCGGCGCGCGAGGAGCGCGGCCCGCTCGGCCGGCGGAATCACATGGCTTTCGGCGGGGATCACCACGAGTACGGGGATGCCGGCCGCCGTCAGCATCCCGAGGAGGTGGGTGTAGTCGAACTCCCACTTGAGGAAGCTCGACTCGGCCCATTCGCCGCCCTCGATCCGGGCCGGCCGCCGCTCCAGGGACTGGTCGAGCACGACGACGCTGCGGACCCGGGCGGGGCCCATCGCCACGGCGTGGACCAGACCGACCAGCGCGCCGTACGAGTAGCCGATGACATGGGCGGGCGAGCGGAGGCAGTCGGTGAGGCGGTGCACGTCGGCGGCGTAGTCGAGCGGCGAGTACCCCCACGCGGGCGCCGGACTCGGCGGATGGTCGCGCAGCGTGGGCAGCAGGGCGAACTCGCCCTCGGGACACAGCGCGTCGCTGAGGAAGCGCAGCTGCGTCCTGTCGTCCTCCAGTCCGTGCAGCAGGAGGAGGGGAGCGCCGGCCCCGCGCACACCGGGGCGTCCCGGGACGAGGTCGTGGTCGAGCAGGGCGACGTGCTCGACGTCGCGCAGGTAGGGCCCGGAAGGAGCCGGTGCCGGTTCAGCCACTGTTCTCACTCCACGTCTTCGCCAGAGCGGCGCGGTCGGTCTTCCCGTTGACCGTCCGGGGCAGCTCGTGGACGACCTGGTAGCGGGACGGGTGCATGTACGAGGGGAGCTTCGCGGCCACGTGCCGGCGCAGCGCCCGGATGTCCGGCTCCGCGCCCTCCTTGCCGAGCACCACGCAGAACAGCCGCCGGCCCCCGTCCGCGGATTCGCGCGGCCAGGCGACGGCCTCCAGCACTGAGTCGTGCGAGCGCACCGCGGCCTCGATGTCGCCGAGTTCCACCCGGTGGCCGCGCAGCTTGACCTGGAGGTCCGCGCGGCCGTGGTAGACGAGGGCGCCGTCGGCGTTCCGGCTGACCAGGTCCCCGGACCGGTAGTGGCGGACCCCGTCGGGGCCCGGCGGGACGGCCGGGAAGCGATCCGCGTTCAGCTCGGGGCGGTTCAGGTATCCCTCCGTCACCTGCGGTCCGGAAAGCCAGAGTTCGCCCGGTACGCCCGGCTCGGTGACCTCGGTGCCGTCGGGCCCGGCGATCCGGACCGTGAAGCCGTCCAGCGGGGTGCCGACGACGGATTCCGTGCCCTCGAGATCGCGGGGGGTGACGTGGTGGAACGTCGCGTGGACGGTCACCTCGGTGATGCCGTACATGTTCACCAGCCGCGGCCGGTCGAGTCCCACCGCGCGCGCCCAGTCGCGCAGGACGGACGGAGCGAGCTTCTCCCCGCCGAAGACGATGTAGCGGAGGTCGGGCAGGGGGCGGTCCGCGCTCTCCCTGGCCCGGGCGAGCATGGTGAACGCGGTCGGGGTCTGGTTCAGCACCGAGATCCGTTCGTCCGCGATCAGGGCGATGAGGTCCTCCGGCGCCCGTGTCACCCACTGCGGCGGCACCACGAGTGCCGCGCCCGAGGACAGCGGGCCCCAGATCTCCCACACCGAGAAGTCGAAGGCGAGGGAGTGGAACAGCAGCCAGCGGTCTTCCCGTTCGAACGCGAAGAGGTCCCGGGCGGCCGTCAGCAGGGCGACCACACTGCTGTGGCGCACCGGAACCCCCTTCGGCCGCCCCGTGGTGCCGGAGGTGTAGATGACGTACGCGAGGTCCTCGCCCGAGGGCGCGGCGGCGGGCTCGGGCTCGGCCGGCGCCGGGCCGCCCTCGCTCAGGCCGGTCACGGTCGCCGTGGCGGTGCAGGTCAGCGCCGCGCCCCAGTCGGCGTCCCGCTCGCCGACCAGGTGCCGGACGCCGCTGTCGGTGACGATGAACTCGTTGCGTTCGGCCGGGTTGCGCAGGTCGAGGGGAACGTACGCGGCTCCCGTACGCAGGATGCCGAGGATGGCGGCGACGGCCGCGCAGCCCGCTTCCATCCGCAGGGCCACCGCGTCGCCGGGGCGCACTCCGTCGGCGCGCAGGGCGTGGGCGATGCGGCGGCTCCACTCGTCGAGCGCGCGGTAGGTGACCCGGGTGGTCTCGTCCGACACGGCGGGGCGGTCGGGGCAGGCGGTGGCGGCGGCGGTGAACACGTCGACGAGGGTGCGCGGGGCGTCGGTGGCGGGCGTGGGACGCATGGTGGTCATCGCAGGCCCGCCGCCGTGTGCAGGGCGTCGACGCGGTCGGTGCGCTCCCAGGTGAAGTCCGGCAGCTCGCGGCCGAAGTGGCCGTAGGCGGCGGTCTGGGCGTAGATCGGGCGCAGCAGGTCGAGGTCGCGGATGATCGCGGCCGGGCGGAGGTCGAAGACCTCGCCGATGGCGTGCTCGATCTTGGCGACCTCGATCTTCTCGCTGCCGAAGGTCTCGACGAACAGGCCCACGGGCTCGGCCTTGCCGATGGCGTACGCGACCTGGACCTCGCAGCGCGAGGCGAGACCGGCGGCGACCACGTTCTTGGCAACCCAGCGCATCGCGTACGCGGCGGAGCGGTCGACCTTGGACGGGTCCTTGCCGGAGAACGCGCCGCCACCGTGGCGGGCCATGCCGCCGTACGTGTCGATGATGATCTTGCGGCCGGTGAGGCCGGCGTCGCCCATCGGGCCGCCGATCTCGAAGCGCCCGGTCGGGTTCACGAGCAGGCGGTAGCCCTCGGTGTCCAGCTTGATGCCGTCCTCGACAAGCTGCTCGAGGACGTGCTCGACGACGAACTCACGGATGTCGGGGTCCAACAGCGACTCAAGGTCGATGTCGGACGCGTGCTGCGAGGAGACGACCACGGTGTCGAGGCGGACCGGCTTGTCGCCGTCGTACTCGATGGTGACCTGGGTCTTGCCGTCGGGACGCAGGTACGGGATGGTCCCGTCCTTGCGGACCTCGGCGAGACGGCGCGAGAGCCGGTGCGCCAGCTCGATCGGCAGCGGCATGAAGGTGGGGGTCTCGTCGGTGGCGTAGCCGAACATCAGCCCTTGGTCGCCCGCACCCTGACGGTCCAGATCCTCGGTCCCGTCGCCCCGGCGGGCACCCCCTACCCGCTGCTCGTACGCGGTGTCGACACCCTGGGCGATGTCCGGGGACTGCGCGCCGATGGACTCGGAGACGCCGCACGAGGCGCCGTCGAAGCCCTTCGTCGAGGAGTCGTAGCCGATCTCGAGGATCTTCTCGCGGACCAGGGAGGCGATCGGCGCGTAGGCCTTGGTCGTCACCTCGCCCGCGATGTGCACGAGACCCGTGGTGATGAGGGTCTCCACGGCAACGCGAGAGGCGGGGTCCTCGCGCAGCAGTGCGTCGAGGATCGTGTCGCTGATCTGGTCAGCGATCTTGTCGGGATGCCCCTCGGTCACGGACTCCGAGGTGAACAGGCGACGGGACATGGTGCTCCAGGGTCGACTGGGTCAAGTGCATGCGATCGCCAGGGAGTGAGCAGCGGGAAGGAGGGCACCGCGATGGTGTTCCGGGCGGGTCCGCGCAGCCTCCGGCGGGGACGGCCTCTCCTGGGTCGGTGCACCATACCCATGATCAACCGAGGCTCCGGTATGACCCAGGTCACCTTTCAAGCGACGGGATGCGGAATGAATGATTCAGTACTTCCCGAACCCCTTCACAGAATTGTTCGCGGCAAGCGGGACAAGGGAACGGAAGATCTCCCGACCGTTCGTGATCATCGTCACATCGACACTCTCGCTTGAGCCTGCCTAGGGTGTGATCACGTTTTCCAAGTGCAATAAAGGGCCGAAATTTACACAATGAATAAAAGCCTTTGTTGCGCATATCGATTTAGTGAAGAGCGATTTCTGTGCTTTCTCCCGATCAATCAGGACCTTCACCGGCGGACGGGCCGGGAATTCTGGTAGGCGATGGTTGGCTGGGAGCCTCCCTGGCCGACGACGAACAACAGTGGCGCGTGCCCATGGCACCCGCGGTCGCGGCGGAGCTGACCCGTGCCGCACGGTCCGCGCTGGCCGCGGGCGCCCGGCTGGATCTCGCCGCTCCCCGCCCCCAAGGCCTGCGCCTGACCGAGGAGTTCGCCGCCGATCTGAGCCACCGACTCGCCGGCAGCCCCGGCTTCGCCGTCGTCGAGGACTTCCCCGTGGACGCCGAGGACCCGCGGGAAACCGAGAAGGCCTACTGGCTCTTCGGGCTCCTGCTGGGCCGCCCGGTCACCCAGAGCCGCAAGGCGGACCTGCTCGGCAGGGTCGAGGACCGCGGCGCGGACATCGCCAGTCCCGTCCAGCGGGGTTACGAGAGTTCCGCGGCACTCCCCTTCCACGCGGACCGCACCGACGTGATCGGACTCCTGTGCGTCCGGCCCGCGGTATCCGGCGGTCTGAGTCGGCTCGTCTCCTCGAAAGCCGTCCACGACCTGCTCCTCGAAGAGCGTCCTGACCTGCTGGAAGTGCTGCACCGGCCGTTCCCGAACGATCGGCGGGGCGAGGAGCAGCCGGGGGAGGCGCCCTGGTCGTCGATCCCCGTCTTCAGCCGGACCGGCGACTCGTTCGCGACCCGGTACCTGCGGCGGTTCATCGAAGGATCCCAGCGTCACGCCTCGGCCCCGCGCCTCACCGAGCGCCAGCTCGAGGCGATGGCGGCACTGGACGAGGTCCTGGACCGGCCCGGCGTCTCCCTCGACATGGAACTCCGCAGGGGCGACCTGCAGTTGATCAACAACTTCCACATCCTGCACGCGCGCACGGCGTTCGCGGACGGCGGCGGCAAGGGGCGGCTCCTCCTGCGCCTGTGGCTGGCTTTCGCCGGTAGCCCGGAGCTTCCCGAGCACTACGCGTCGCTGTACGGAGCGGTCGCGGCCGGCAGCTACCGGGGCGGCGTGTGGGCCCCCGGGACGATCCCCGCGGAGTTCGGCCGGCAGGTTTCCGAACTCGGATGAACCGCTCCGCGGTTTCCTCCCCGCGCTCGCGGTAGCGGAAGTTCCGCGACCCCGCCACTCATTTTCCGTGCGAGGGACCGGGCCCTCCCCTGCCCTCCCCCACGGTGCGTGGATCCACATTCCACCGAGTTCCGATTCCTTTCTCGAACCATCAGGTCTGCCGCATCCGGCAATTCATTTTCCGGCGACCGATTGATTCGCCTTCCGCCTTTGACGTAAAGGCTGCCCGGAATTCGTTCCGGGACGACTTACGTACTGCAGGTAATCCCCGAAAAGAAAGCAGGTGCCGCAATGCCTGTCATCGACCCGGACCGCTATCGACGGGACGGATATCAGCTGCTCCCGGAACTCCTCACGGACGAGGACCGCCGCCGGGCCGTCGCGTTCTTCGACGACCTCGACGGCGCCGCGGAGGTGGCCCCCTCGTACGAGCCCGAGTACGACGAAGGGGGCGGTGTACGCCGGCTGCGCAAGCTCCGGCGGCTGCTGTGGAACGACCCGCAGGTCTGGGGGCCCCTGCTGAACCGCGCCGGCGTCACCGACCTGGCCCGGCAGGTCATCGGTGACGGTGCCGGGGTGGTCTTCCACGCGGCGTTCCTCAAGCCGGCGCTGGTCGGCACCGAGGTGGCGCTCCACCAGGACCAGGCGCTGTGGACCCACACCTACCCCGGCGCGTTCAGCGTGTGGTTCGCCCTGACCGAGGTGTCGCCCGCCAACGGCGGCCTCTTCGGCAGCCCCGGTTCGCACAGCGGCGGTCAGGTGCCGCACCGCGACCGGCCGGAGTACCGCTGGCACGCCAGCCTGGACGCCGCGGAGGACGGCCTGCGCGAGCCCGTGCAGTTCGAACTCCGCCCCGGCGACGGGGTCATGTGGGACCGCTTCTTCGCCCACGGCAGCGCCGCGAACACCTCGCCCGCCGACCGCCGGGGCATGGTCGTCGTCTTCGCCGACTCCTCGGCCCCCGGCTTCGCGGCGAAGGACCACTTCCCGTTGGACGCTCTGCACGCGCTCGGTGCCGAGTGACCGCCCAAGACCCCGCAACCCTCTCAGCCGCCGGAGACCAGGTGACCTTCATCATCGACAGCACCCTGCGCGAGGGGATGCAGTCGGCACACGGCTGCTTCACCCTCGAACAGAGCGTGGAAATCGCCACCCTGCTGATCCGATCCGGCGTGGACGCCATCGAGTGCGGCCACCCCGCTGTCGACAACACCGAGATGCTGCGCGTCGCGGCCGTCGTCGAAGCGGCCGGTAACACGCCCGTGCTCGCCCACGCCCGCGCCCACCTGGGCGACATCGAGACCGTGGCCAAGACCGGCGCCGCCTGGGTCGGCATCTTCCTCGGCGTCAACGACGTGTCGCGGCGCTCCCGGCTCCCCGGCAGCGCCCTGACCGACCTGTACGGCCGCATCCGGGAGACCGTCGCCCACGCCCGCGAGCTGGGGCTGCGCGTACGGTTCACCGTCGAGGACAGCAGCCGTACCGATCCCGCCGAGCTCGTCGAGGCCTACCTCGTCGCGATCGAAGCGGGCGCCGAGCGGATCTGCTTCGCCGACACCCTCGGCATCCTGGAGCCCCAGGACACCGCCGACCGGGTCCGGCAGCTGCGGAAGCGGTGTCCCGGCGTCGACATCGAGGTCCACCTGCACGACGACCGGGGGCTGGCCATGGCCAACGCCCTCGCGGCCGTCGACGCGGGCGCCACCTGGATGTCGACCTCCGTCAACGGTCTCGGCGAACGCGCCGGCATCACGGACTACGCGGCCCTGCTGGCCAACCTCCACTACCGGGGGACCCGTGAGCTCGCCGACGGCGGCCTCCTGAACGACCTGAGCCGCCGCGTCGGCGCGTACGCGCGTTCCATGCCGGACCACCGCCGGCCCGTGGTCGGCCGCGACGTCTTCCACCACGTCGCCAAGCTGCACGTCCGTGCGGTGGAGCGCGAGCCCGGATCGTACGAGTGGGCCGATCCGGCCACGTTCGGACGGACCGGCAGCGTGACCCGCCCGCAGCTGCCCGCCGACCCCGCGTCCTGGATCGTCGACCCGCAGGTCATCTCAGCCACCGAGCTGCGCCACCACCGGGCCGGTCCCGGCGAGCGCTACGTCCTGGTGGACAACCGCTTCGTGCCGGGCGCGGACCAGTACTGCATCGCGCGCCGCATCCCGCAGCTCGACGACTACGGCGCGGGCCACGTCGACACCCACGTGCACCACTGCGACAGCCTCTTCATGTTCCTCGGGGAAGGCGACGGCTACACCGGCCTGTCCGTCGAAGTGACGCTCGACGACCGGGTCTTCCCCGTGCAGAGCCCCGCCTCGGTCTTCATCCCGGCCGGTGTCGCGCACGGATACCGGGTGGTCGGCGGCGCCGGCACCTACCTCAACCACGTCCTCGCGGGCGAGTACAACTCCAGCCTGATCGACCCTGTAGGGAGCAACTGATGACCATTCAGACCGAGAACACCAAGGCCGCCGCCTGGGACCTCATCGGTTCCCTGTTCTGGGAGACCGGACGCACCACCGCGAAGCCCAGCGACGAGGAGATCGGCCTGTTCCTCGCCGGGATCACCGCCGGCACCCGCTGTACGGTCGTCGGCGCCTCCACCAAGGACCTCGTGGAGGCCCTGATCGCCCTCGGCGCCGACGTCACCGTCATGGACTTCTCCGAGCGCATGTGCGAGGACCTGCGGGCCGCGCTGCCCGAGGGCTCCTGCCGCATCCTGCGCCACGACATCACCCAGCGGGCCCCCCAGGAGCTGCGCGGAACGCAGCAGTTCGTCCTCAACGACCGCCTGGTCAACCGCTTCAGCGAGGACGAGGCGCGCCGCGGGCTGGAAGGCATGCTGGACCTGCTCGCGGACGGCGGTCAGCTGCGGGCCTCCATCAAGCTCGGCCTGTACCCGATGGACGAGCGGATGATCGACAACGGCCGTGAGCGCGGCACGCTGGAGACCTTCTTCGACGCCGACGCGAAGGTCATCGACTTCGCCGCGGCCGGGGAGGTCCTCACCGACTCGCTGCTCCCGCACGGCGGGATCGATTCCGGCCTGCTGCTCGACTGGTACCGGGGACGCGGCCGCGAGCAGCGCTTCGACCACGAGGACGTCCTCGCCCTCGTCGCCACCGCCGCGGTCGAGGACCGGGGCCTGTCCCTGGTCTCGGCCACCGAGTTCGGACAGGCGCCCAAGACCCGGATGTACACGGCCGCGGCCGTCCGTCCGCGCCAGGACGCCTGACCCATGTGCGGAGTCGTCGGAGTGAGCCTGGCGCCGGCCGGGAGCGGAGCGGGGAGCGCCCCGGACGCCCGCGCTCTCGCGCGGCACGCCATCGGCCTGATGGCGCACCGCGGACCGGACGGCCACGGCGTGGCCGGGACCGCGTCGTCCGCGGTCGCCATGTGCCGGCTCCGCGTGCGCAGCCGGCCCGCTGACGGGGTCCCCTTCACCGCCGGCCACGACGGCGTACACCTCGCCTACAACGGTGAGGTGTACGCCGTGGGGTCCGGCGCGCGCGACGGCGCGACCGGGGCGGGCGGGACGACCGCGGTGACCGCACCGCGCGGCGGGCTGGACGAGGCGCAGGCGGTCGCCGCGTACGACACCTCCGCGCTGGACGGCATGTACGCCCTGGTCCGCCGGGCCGCCGACGGATCCGTCGAAGTCTGCCGCGACCCGCTGGGGATCAAGCCGCTCTACCTGCGGCGCACTCCCGAGGGCGTCGCGGTGGCCTCCGAGATACCCGCGCTGCTGGACCTGTTCGGTCCGGCGCGGGTCCGCCCGGCGGCCGTCGCCCAGTTCGTGCTGCTCGGCCGGGTCGTGGACGGCGGCACGTGCTACGAGGACATCGAGCCCGTACCGCCCGGTGCCCGCCTCCTCCTGAAGGAAGGCCGCTGCGAACTGCTGCCGGGATCCGGGTCCTGGCAGGCCGACGTGGCGGCCGCCCCCGCGCAGACGACACCGGAAGCCGTACGCGCCGCCGTCTCGCGTGCGGTGGACCGGCTGCTCGTCTCCGACCGGCCGCTGGGGCTGGCGCTGAGCGGCGGACTGGACTCCACGGTGCTCGCGCTCGAACTCGCCGACCGCGGGGTCACGGACCTCGCCACCGTCAGCGTGGTGCCCCACGGCAACGGCGACGGCGTGCGCGACGTCGCCGAGCTGGGCCTGCCCGGCACCGCCTGGCGCTCCTGGCGCCACGCGTGGACCGGATTCGGGCCGGCCGACCTGCTCGCCGGCGTCCGCGACGCGGTGGCCGTGCTCGGCGAGCCGAGCGCGCTGACGAGCGTCCCGATGTACGCGGCGCTCGCCCGTCTCGCCCGCGAGTCGGGCATCGTCGTCCTCCTGCTGGGCGAGGGCGCGGACGAGGTGTTCGGCGGGTACCGCAGCTACCTCGGGCTCGACGGACTCGCCTCCGCGGAGGAGTTCTACCTCTCGCCGGACCGGCTCGCGCTGGCCGGCGGCCTGCTGGGGCCCGAGGCCCTGGCCGCGGCGCGGGAGGCGCTCCGGGCCGCGCTGCCCGCGGACCGGGGCCGGCCCCCGGCCGAGATCACGCGCGAGTTCGAGTACGAGCACAGCCTCGAGCCGCTGCTCCGCCGCGCCGACCACCTCCTGATGTCCCGGGGCATCGAAGGGCGTACGCCGTTCCTGCACGGCGGGCTGCCCGCGCTGGGGCGCTCCTTCCCCATGTCGGCCCTGGTCCGCGGAGGGCAGACCAAGGTGCCGCTGCGGCAGGCGTACGCGGATCGGCTGCCCCGCTGGAGCGACGAGGTCAAGAAGCCGTTCCGGGCTCCCGTCGAGGCGTGGCTCACCGGACCCCGGCGCGACGCGGTACTGGGCGAACTGGCGGCGCGCCGGGACCTGTTCGCCTCCGCCGGGCTGCGATCCGACGGCATCGACCGGCTGCTCGGCGACGTGCGCGCCGGCCGGCCCGGCGCCACGGGCCTGGTGTTCCCCCTGCTGAGCCTCGGCGCCTGGCTGGAGCAGGCCGGCTCCGCCGCCGCGAACCCGCCTTCTGCGAGGAGTGAGAGCCTGTGAGCGACCGAACCGCCACCCGCCCCCGGCCGGGACACGGACCCGTGCGCTGCGACGAGGTGGCCCCCGGCGTCCTGGTGTATCCGCTGCGCGACCTCGCGGCTGCCGCGGGCGTCGAGCTGGACACCCTCCCGTACACGGTGCGGTTGCTGCTGGAGAACGCCGCGCACCTCGTGGCGGCGGGCACGGCGGGGCCCGAGGTACTCGACGCGGTCCTGCGGCCGGCCGACGGCGCGGACGTGGCCTTCCATCCGGCCCGCGTGGTGCTCCAGGACTTCTCGGGCGTCCCGGTCGCCCTGGACCTCGCGGCGCTGCGCGCGGCGGCGGTACGGCACGGCCTGCCCGCGGACGCCGTGGGCACGGCCATCCCCGCCGATCTCGTCGTGGACCACTCGGTGCGGGTGGACGAGGCCGGCACCAAGGACGCGCTGCGCGTCAACATGCGGCTGGAGTTCTCGCGCAACCGGGAGCGGTACGCCCTGCTCCGCTGGGCGGAGCAGGCGTTCGACGGCTTCCGCGTCGTACCGCCCGGCAACGGCATCGTGCACCAGGTCAACCTGGAGCGCCTGGCGCAGGTGGTGGTGCGGACCGAAGGACCGGACGGACACCTCCTCGCCCGTCCGGACACCGTGCTCGGCACGGACTCGCACACCCCGATGGTGGGTGCGCTCGGCGTCCTCGGCTGGGGCGTCGGAGGCATCGAGGCGACCTCGGTCCTGCTGGGCGAGCCGGTGCTGCTCGCCGCGCCCCGGGTCGTCGGTGTCCGGCTGACCGGGTCGCTGCCGCCCGGCACCACGACCACCGACCTCGTGCTCACCCTCACGGAACGGCTGCGCCGCCACGGCGTCGTGGGCGCCTTCGTCGAGTTCTTCGGGGAGGGATGCGCGGGGCTGAGTGTCCCGGACCGGGCGACGCTGGCGAACATGGCGCCCGACTACGGGGCGACCACGGCCCTCTTCCCGGTGGACGCCGAGACACTCGCGTTCCTGCGGATCACCGGCAGGTCCGAGCAGCAGATCGAGCTGGTCGAGCGCTACTGCCGGGCGCAGGGCCTGTACCGCGAGCCGGCCTCCGACGCGCGGGTGCGCTACGCGGAGGTGCTGACCCTCGACCTGGGCGAGGTGGAGGCCTGTGTCGCGGGCCCGGGCCGACCCGACCAGAGGGTCGCCCTGCACGCCGTCCCGCGGAGTCTGGACCTCCGGCCCGCGGCCGGGGACCACGGCGCCCGGCCGGCCGACGGCGCGGTGTTCATCGCCGCGCTCACGAGCTGCACCAACACCTCGAACCCGGGATCGATGCTGACCGCGGGCCTGGTGGCACGGCGTGCGGTGGAGTACGGCCTCACGGTGCCCTCGTGGGTGAAGACCAGTCTGGCCCCCGGCAGTCGCACGGTCCCCGCCTACCTGGACCGGGCCGGTGTGCTGCCCGCTCTGGAGGAACTGGGCTTCCACGTCGTGGCGTTCGGCTGCACCACCTGCCACGGCATGAGCGGGAACCTGCTGCCCGAGGCCTCCCGGGCGCTCGCCGAGGACGGGGTCCTGGGCGCGGCCGTGCTCAGCGGAAACCGCAATTTCGAGGGCCGGATCCATCCGCACGTGAAGGCCGCTTATCTGGCCTCGCCCGGCCTGGTGGTCGCCTACGCCCTGGCCGGTACGGTCGCCCGCGACCTGACCACGGAACCGGTCGGCGTCGCCCCCGACGGGCGGGAGGTGTTCCTGCGGGACCTGTGGCCCACGCCGGAGGAGGTCGCAGAGGCGGTCAGGACGGCCGTCGGCGCCGAGCTGTACGACACCGCGTACGCGGGCCTGTACGAGGGCGGCGCCTCCTGGCGCGCCCTCGACACCCCCCGGAGCGACCGGTACGACTGGCCCGCGGGATCGGACTACATCCTGGAGCCGCCGTACCTCGACGCGGCGTCGGACGGGCCCGCGGCCGACGGGGATCTGACGGGCGGGCGGATCCTGGCGCTGCTCGGCGACGCGGTGTCCACCGATCACATCTCGCCGGTCGGTGCCATCCCGCGCGACAGTGACGCCGGCCGGTTCCTGAGCGGACTGGGCCTGGCCGAGGGCGAGTTCAACAGCTTCGGGGCCCGCCGCGGCAACCACCACGTCATGGTGCGGGGCACTTTCGGCAACGTCCGGCTCCGCAACGCGCTGGCCGGCGGGAAGGAGGGGCCCTGGACCCGGCTGCAGCCGACGGGTGAACTGCTGTCCATCCACGGGGCGGCGGAGTCCTACCGCGCCGCGGGGGTACCGCTCGTCGTGGTCGCGGGGGCGGAGTACGGCTGTGGCAGCGCCCGTGACTGGGCTGCCAAGGGGACCGCTCTCCTGGGCGTCCGGGCGGTGCTCGCGAAGAGCTTCGAGCGGATCCACCGGAGCAATCTGGTCGGCATGGGCGTGCTGCCCCTGCTCTTCCCCGCCGGGCTGGACGCCGCGGCCCTGGGCCTCGACGGCACGGAGGAACTCGACCTGCTGGGACTGGCGGGTCTGGGCCCGCGCGGCACGGTGACCGTACGCGTCCGCCGGCCGGGGGGTGCGGAGCGGACGTTCGAAGTCGTCGCCGCGCTCGAGACGGGACGTGAATGCGCCTACTTCGCGGCCGGCGGGGTCCTGCCGTACACCGTGGCGCGCCTGCGGCGAGAGGCCCGACACGCGGTGGCCGATCCGGCCTGACCGGGTGCCGGGCGCCGGGCGCCTCACCGCGCGCCCCGGAAGGCCCGTGCGGGGCGACCCCGCACGGGCCTTCCGGCACCTGCTCGGTTCACGGGCCTTCCGGCGCCCGCTCGGTGACCACGCTCGCGGCGAACCAGGCGGACAGGTCCTTCATGCGGGCCTCGACCTCCTGCTCGTCGGCCCCGGAGACCACGGCCACGCCGGCGCGCAGGTACGAGGCGGAGGTGACGTCGGGCATGGTCGCGCCCCGCGCGATCTTCAGTTCGGCGTACACGACACCCGGGCGGGCGAGCACCTCTTCCCTCGTGGGCATCTCCCGTACCAGGCCCTGGGGGGCGTAGAGGTGCATGTCGCCGTGGACGGCGCCCGCGCCGCCGACGTCGGCGGGCTCCGGGACGGCCGGCCGGCGGAGCACCCCGCGGACCCATTCATCGTGCAGGTTCACACCGAACGAGCGCTCCACCACCTCGTCGGTCCGGCCGCCTCCGACACGTGCGCCGCATTCACCGAAAACGATTTCGCCGTCGCGTACGAAAACCTCCATGTGGAATACGCCGTCGACGTGTTCCAGCGCCTTGAGGGAGTCGTGGGCGACCGCCTTGGCATTCTCGTACAGCTCCGGATGCAGGGCCGGCGGAACGGCGATGCACCCCACGAGTCCACCGTCGTGAATGTCGATGATGTTCTCCAGATAGCGGCCCATCGAAAGGAATGTCACCGCACCGCCGCGCACCACGCCGTCGACCTGGAACTCGGCCCCGGAAATGAATTCCTCGACGAGCCAGGGCCCGGCGGTGTCCGTGCCGCGCACGTATGCGGCCAGCCCGTCCCGGCCGTCGATGCGGAACGTGTCGAGGGCGCCGCTGCCGCTGAGCGGCTTCACCACGACGGGGAACCGGTCGGGGTGGGCGGCCACGTCCGCATGCCCGGCGACCGTCACGCACTGGGCGGTAGCCACTCCAGCTGCTCTGACCAGCGCTTTCTGGACATCCTTGTCCCGCATCGCGACAGCCCCGAAGGCCGCCCGCTCGGTGATGCGGGCGAGGTCGGACAGCACGGCCGCGGTCGCCAGGCAGAACTCCAGCCCACTGCAGACCGCATCGAAATCGCGCAGGTCGAGTCCGTTCCTGGTCAGCCCGGCGAGGGCCTGGTCGACGCTCGCCTGGTCGGTCACCAGCACGGTCCGCATGTGCGGGAATTCCTGCCGAGCGGCTTCGACATCACCCGGCGTCAGAACACAGGTGACTTCGGCTCCCGAGCGATGCAGGGCGTCGACCGCGCGGAACATCCAGCCGATATGGAGAACGGATTCAGGTGCATTTGCCACAGGGTCCCCCTGGTTATTTTCCGATTCGGTTCAATTTAATGCCGACACTCCCGGAGCGGCCACGTGAGGAAGATCACAAAGCATCCCCGCTGAAGCATGTTGATCACCAGAATAGACCCTGATTAGATCCATTCTGCTCAATCTTGCACTTCATGGAGACCGCATTGAAACAGAAGAAAAGGGCGATATCCCTTCGCTCGCTGCTGCCCTCGTCGCGTCCCCTGTGGGTGCTGGCACTGAGCACGCTCGCCCGGAGCACCGGCAACGGCGTCGTCGTCGCGATCATCGTGCTGTACCTCACGCACTCCGTGGACATCAGCTCGACGCACGTGGGCCTGGCCCTGACGGTCGCCGCCGTCGTCGGCATGGTCGTCAGCATCCCGGCCGGACACGCCACCGACGTGCTGGGAGCGCGGCCGGCGGCCATCTGGTCCGTGGTCCTGCAGGGCATCGCCGTCTGGGGGTACGTCCTCGTCGGGGGCTTCGCCGCGCTCGTCGCCGCCGCGGCCCTGGTGGCGGTCGCCGACTCCGCGTCGAACGCCTCGCGCGGCGCACTCGTCGCCCTCGCCGTTCCGCAGCAGGACCGGGTGCGCACGCGTGCCTACCTCCGGTCGGTGACCAACGTCGGGTTCTCCGTCGGCGCCCTCCTCGGCGGCCTGGTGCTCAGCAGGAACTCGCCCGCCGTCTACACCGGTGCGCTGCTCGCCTCGGGAGCCCTCTTCATCGTGGCGGGCCTGGCCTTCCTCGCACTCGACGCGGTGCCGAAGGTGCCGCGTCCCGCCGAGGCCTCGCCGTGGGGGGTGCTGCGCGACGGCCCCTTCGTGGCCGTCGGAATGATCAATGCCGTCTTGATGATGAACGCCGGCATCCTCGACGTCGCCCTGCCGATCTGGATCGCCGAGAAGACCGACGCGCCGATGTCCGTGTTCGCACCCCTGCTGCTGGTCAACACGGTCATGGTGGTCTTCCTCCAGGTCCCCGTCAGCAAGGGCGTCGACGACGTGCGCGGGGGCGCCAGGGCGCTGTTCCGGTCCGGGCTGTGGCTGGCGGCCTGCTGTGCGGCCATCGCCCTGGCCTCGGGCCGTTCGGCGTGGCTGGCCGTGGTGTTCCTCGTGGCCGGTGTCGCGATCCACACGGTGGGCGAGCTGCTCTACAGCGCCGGCTCCTGGGCGCTGTCGTACGAGCTGGCTCCCGAACACGCCCAAGGGCAGTACCAGGGCATGTTCGGCCTGACCACCCAGATGGGCACCGCGATGACCCCGGCCGTCACCGCGCTGCTGATCGTGCAGCACGGCTGGATCGGCTGGCTGGTGATGGGCGCCATGCTGGCCGCCGCCGGCTGCGCGGCGCCTTCGGTGGCCCGCTGGGCCGAGCGGTCCCGGGAGCGCGGCGCGGCGCCGGTCGCAGCGGTCGGCGTCTGACACGCCCCGGGGCGGCCGCGGCGTTCGTCGTCCGCGCCGGCCCGTGCGCGGTCCGCGAGAGGCGAGACTGGCAGGGAACGGGCCCGCGGGGGCCGCGGGCCTGTCTGGAGTGGGTGGGTATGGCGAGGGAAGAGGCTGAGGCCCGGGCGCGGGCCGGCGGGGTGCCTCCGTTCGACCCCGAGCTGGCGGTGACGCTGGCCGGGGTCGCGAGCGAGGACCGGGAGCCGGTGACGCCGGCGAACCTCGCGGCGCTGCAGGAGCGGGACGCGGCGAGGCGGCCCAGGCCTTCGGTGCGGGAGCTGCGGGACGGCGGCCGCTTCGAGGTGTCCGAGGTGCGGGTGCCGGGCGGGGCGGGCGCGCCGGAGGTCACGCTCGTGTGCGCACGGCCCGCCGGGGTCGCCGGCCCGCTGCCGGCGCTGTACTACATGCACGGCGGCGGGATGATCATGGGCAATGCGTGGTCCGTGCTCCCGCAGCTGCTGCGCGAATGGGCGCTGCCGCTGGGGCTCGCCGTGGTCTCCGTCGAGTACCGGCTGGCGCCGCGGACGCGGTATCCCGGACCGGTGGAGGACTGTTACGCCGGGCTGGTCTGGGTGGCCGCACACGCCGCCGAGCTGGGGATCGACGCGGACCGCATCGTCATCGGGGGCAAGAGCGCCGGCGGCGGACTCGCGGCGGCGCTCGCCCTGCTGACCCGCGACCGCGGCGGGCCCGCACCGATGGGGCAGCTGCTGCTCTGCCCGATGCTCGACGACCGGGGCGGCACGTACTCCAGCCACCAGATGGCCGGCATCGACACCTGGGACCGCACCTCCAACGCGACGGCCTGGCAGGCGCTGCTGGGCGACCGGTACGGCGACGCGGACCTGCCGCCCTACGCGGCTCCCGCCCGGGCGACGGATCTCACCGGGCTCCCTCAGGCGTACATCGACGTCGGGTCGGCCGAGAGCTTCCGGGACGAGGGCGTGGCGTACGCCGACGCGCTCTGGCGGGCCGGCGGCCGGGCAGAACTCCACGTATGGCCCGGGGCCTACCACGGCTTCGACTCCTACGCACCCCAGGCGGCGCTCAGCCGGGACGCCCAGGACGCGCGTACCCGGTGGCTTCGGCGCATCCTCGTGGGGTAAGCCACATTTTTGCCCAAATTGGACATAAAGAGTGAATGATTGATCCCGTTCATGCCGAGATGCCCGGGAGAGACATGCGCCGCCCCCACTGGACCCGTACCGCCCTGCCCGCTGCGGGGGTGGCCACCGCCCTCTGCCTGGGCGGCGTCACCGCCACGGCCGCCCAGGCCGCGTCCGGGCCCGGCGCGGCGGATACGGACACGAGGCCCGGCGCCGGCTCCGGCCCGAAGGCGGGCTCGGGCGCAGGCACCGGCTCGGGCGCGAACACGGGCGCGGGCGCCGCTTCGGGCGCAGGCTCCGGCTCCGGAGCGAACACGGGCGCGGGCTCGGGCACGGGCACGCAGGGCCGGGACGCCGTGGCGCCGCCGCTCGCCCCCGGGCTGTCCGCCGAGGCGGCCCGGCAGCTCGACATCAAGGAGAAGATGTCCTCCTTCACCGTGAAGTTCCCGGCCGCGCCGTACCGGACCACCAACGTCGGGCGCGCCGTCGAGCTGATCAACGGCTCCATCGTCCTCCCCGGCGAGACGTGGAGCTTCAACAAGACGGTCGGCGAGCGGACCAAGGAGAACGGTTTCGTCGACGGCATCATGATCAATGACGGCCGGTACGTGAAGTCCCCCGGCGGCGGTGTCTCCGCCGTCGCGACCACGATGTACAACGCGATGTTCTTCGCGGGCGTCAAGCCGCTGGAGCACGGGGCGCACTCCTTCTACATAGAGCGCTACCCCGAGGGCCGCGAGGCCACGGTGGCGTGGGGCACCCTCGACCTGCGGTGGCTCAACGACTCCGGCCACCCGATCTACATCCATGCCCGTTCCACCGACCACTCCGTGACGATCAGTTTCCTGGGCACGAAGCGCTTCGACGAGGTGCGCGCGGTCAAGGGGCCCCGCACGCACGTCACGCAGCCCGTCGAGCGGGAGGCCTCCGGACCGGCCTGCGAGGCGCAGACCCCGTACGAAGGCTTCGACGTCGCGGTCGACCGGATCATGGTGACGGGCGGCCGGGAGGTCGGTCACGAGACCTTCCGGACCCACTACACCCCGCGCGACAAGGTCACCTGCGTGCCCGAGGCAACGCCGAGCGCGACCACCTCCGGCGCGGCCGAGCCGTCCGCCTCGGGAGCCACCGCTCCCGCCTCCGGCGCCGCGACCCCGTCGCCGACCCCGTCGCCGACCGCGCCGGCCGGCACGTCGACGGCGGCCGTCTCACCCGCCGCCGCCGGCACCTCCGGCGCGCCCCGCCCCGCCGGTTCCTGACCGCCCGAGGCCGCCGCTGCCACCGCTACCGCCCCAGCCGGGGCGGTGGACGCGCAGGTGGGCCACCTCGAAGCTCATCTCCGACACCTCGGGGCCGGGAGCCGGGTGGTAGCGCCCGGCGCACACCGACAGGTTGACGATCAGGTACGCGGCCCAGCGCCGGCCGACGCCCCGCCGGTCGGCGAAGACCCGGGTGCCGTCGATCCACCACACCACCGAGCGGGCCCCGAACTCGACGGTCAGCTCCACCCAGCCACCGGGCCGTACCGCGGGGTCCCGGTGGTAGCGGTGGGCCTCGCGGACGTGGTTGGACAGTTCCAGCAGGTCGGGATTGTCGGGGTGGTACTCGAACACGTCGATCTCGTTGCCGCCGTCGCGCCAGGTCCAGATCGCCGGCCAGGCGCCGATCTCCTCGGGCAGCCGGACCCGCGCCTCCAGCACGTCCCCGGTCCGCACCATGAACCCCTCGTCGCTGCCTTCCGTGGTGAGCAGCCCGGCGTCCCAGTTGCCGTCCGGCCGGGGCGTGGCGCGGAATACCCCGCTGCGGCTGTAGGCGGGGTCCGCCACGAGGTGGTCGAGTTTGTTGTCGCCGGGATTGACCGGGCCGCCGTCCGGATACGCCCAGGAGCGGCCCGCGACCCACTGGGCCTCCGAGCCGAAGTCGGCCACGAACACGGCCGGGCCGTCGCGCCCGGGCGGCTCGGCGCCGGACGGCCGCAACCGCCCCGTCCACCGCCTGAGCCGGCCGAACAGGTCATCGCCGAGGTCGATCAGCAGAGTGCGCAAGCCGCCCCTTCCGGTACGGGAGGAATGCCCCCGGACGGGTTCTGCCCAGACTCGGAATCGAACATGCCGATTCACTCACACACGGCGATCGAATCGTTACTCAGCGCAACCCGGAGTCGCGCCGACCCCTAGTTGCCGCGGCGGATGCGGGCGGCCTTGCGGGCTTCCGCCGCCTTGCGGGCTTCGGCGGCCTTGCGGGACTCCTTGGCCTTGGCCGGGCGGGTGCCGATGCCCTTGAAGGCGCGCTGCGGCTCGCCCTTGCGGGTGATCGCGGGAGCCTGGGCGCCGGTGATGCGGGTCAGTTCGGCCTCGCCGGAGCGCACCTGGGTGGTCTTCGCGCGGATGCCGGCGTCGGACATCAGGCGGGCGACGTCGCGGCGCTGGTCGGGGGTGACCAGGGTGACGACGGTGCCGGACTCGCCGGCGCGGGCGGTGCGGCCGGCGCGGTGCAGGTAGTCCTTGTGGTCCGCGGGCGGGTCCATGTTGACCACGAGGTCGAGGTCGTCGATGTCGAGGCCGCGGGCGGCGACGTTGGTGGCCACCAGCGTGGTGATCTCGCCCTTGCGGAACTGGTCCAGCGTGTGGCTGCGCTGCGGCTGCGACTTGCCGCCGTGCAGCGCCGCGGCGCGTACGCCGCTGTCGCGCAGGTGCCGGGTGAAGCGGTCGACGGACTGCTTGGTGTCCAGGAACATGATCACGCGGCCGTCACGGGCGGCGATCTCCGTGGCCGCGGCGAACTTGTCGGCGCCGTGGACGTGCAGGACGTGGTGCTCCATCGTGTTCACCGCGGCCGCCGCGGGGTCCACGCTGAGCGTCACCGGGTCCTTGAGGTACGTGCGGACGATCGTGTCGACGTCCCGGTCCAGGGTGGCGGAGAACAGCATCCGCTGGCCGTCGGGGCGCACCAGGTCCATCAGCTCGGTGACCTGCGGCAGGAAGCCGAGGTCGCACATCTGGTCGGCCTCGTCGAGCACCGTGACGGCGACCTCGTCCAGCCGGCAGGCCTTGCGTTCGACGAGGTCCTTCATGCGGCCCGGGGTCGCGACGAGCACGTCGACGCCCTCGCGGAGCGCGACGATCTGCCGCTGGATCGCGAGACCGCCGACCGCGGTGGCCAGCCTGACCCGCAGGGCCTCGGCGTACGGGGTGAGGGCCGCGGTGACCTGCTGCGCGAGCTCGCGGGTGGGGACGAGGACCAGGGCCAGCGGCCGCTTCGGCTCGGCGCGGCGGCCGGCGGTGCGCACGAGCAGCGGCAGGCCGAAGGCGAGGGTCTTGCCCGAGCCGGTACGGGCGCGGCCCAGCACGTCGCGGCCGGCGAGGCCGTTGGGGAGGGCGGCGGCCTGGATGGGGAACGGCTCGGTGACGTCGAGGGCGGCGAGCTTCTCCGCCAGCGGGCGGGGGAGGTCGAGCTCGGCGAATGCGGCCACCGGCGGCAGTGCGGGCGTGCCGTCGTTCGTACGGGCTGAGCCGTCCACGGGGAACCATCCTCGAATCGCGCGCAGCGAGCGAGTTCCCGTGCGGCCGTAAAACCCTCATTTTAGCCCACCGGGTGGTGCCGGCCCCCGGCACCAAGGTGCCCGGTGGCCCACCGGGCGGTCGGCCCCGGGCGCAGCAGCCCGTGGTGCGGCCCGCGGTCGTGTGCGTGATCCTGCGTACATGGGTCAGGACATCGAGGACGTCAGCCCCCCGGACGAGGGGCTCAAGGCCGATGCGATCGGTTTTCTCGACGCCCTCGTGATCGGTCTGAACTCCACCTCCCCCGCGTATTCGCTGGCCGCCGCGATCGGGCCGATCGTGGCGCTGGTGGGGATCTACGCGCCCGGGGTGATGCTGGCCTCGTTCGTGCCGATGCTGCTGATCGCCGCGGCGTTCTACTACCTGAACAAGGTGGACCAGGACTGCGGGACGACCTTCTCCTGGGTGACCCGGGCGATGGGGCCGTGGGCCGGGTGGCTCGGCGGCTGGGCGATCACGATGACCGGTGTCCTGGTGATCGGTTCGCTCGCCGATGTGGCCGTGCGGTTCGGCCTGCTCGCGGCGGGGGCCGACAGCGCGGCCAACAACGAGGTCGTCCGGCAGTCGCTGACGGTGGTCGTGATCATCGCCATGACCGCGGTGTGCGTGATCGGCACGGAGATGTCGGCGCGGGTCCAGGACGTGCTGATCCTGGCGCAGGTCTTCTTCCTGCTGGTGTTCGCGGTGGTGGCCATCTACCGGGTGTACGCGGGCACCAGCACGCTGGACTCGATCGAACCGGAGTTCGGCTGGCTCAACCCCTTCGGCGCGGGCGGGGCGGCGCTCACCGGCGGGCTGCTGCTCGGCGTGTTCATCTACTGGGGCTGGGAGTCCGCGGTGAACCTCACCGAGGAGGTCAAGGACTCCGCGACCGCACCCGGCAAGGCGGGCATCTGGTCGACGGTGGTGCTGCTGGTGACGTACCTGTCGGTCGGCTTCGCGGTGGTGGGCTACGCGGGCACCGAGTTCCTCGCCGAGAACGCGGGTGAGGAGGAGGCCGTCTTCGCGGTCCTCGCGCACGAGGTGATGGGCGGCTGGGACTGGGTGGTGCTGCTCGCGGTGTGCACGTCGGCGCTCGCCTCGACGCAGACCACGATCATCCCGGCGTCCCGGACGGCCCTGTCGATGGCGCGCCGGCACGCGCTGCCGCACGGGCTGGCGCGCATCCATCCGCGCTTCCGCACGCCCGACGTGAGCACGTGGTGGGTCGCGGGCATCGCGATCGCCTGGTACCTGATCGTCAACCAGATCAGCGAGAACGCCCTGTTCGACTCGCTCACGGCGCTGTCGCTGCTGATCTCCTTCTACTACGCGCTCACCGGCCTGGCCTGTGCGATCTACTACCGCCGCCACCTCACGGAGAGCCTGCACAACCTGGTGCTGATCGGGATCGGCCCGGTGGTCGGCGCGCTGCTGCTGGGCTGGCTGCTGGTCGAGTCGGTCGTCGACATGGCCGACCCGGAGAACTCGTACAGCGGGGTCTCCTGGTTCGGCCTCGGGCCGCCGCTGGTGATCGGGATCGGGATCGCGCTGACCGGTGTGCTGGTGATGCTGTTCTGGCGGGTGCGGTCGGGCACGTTCTGGCAGGAGCGGCGCGGGGTCGCCGACCCGGACCTCGTCCACGGCCGCAAGCCCTGATCCCCGGGCCCGGCCCGGCACCCGAATTTTCGAACCTGAGTCCGAGGGGACGCGAGGATGTCTGTGGTCCTGGGGTACGACGAGTCGCCGGGCGCGGAACGGGCCCTGCGGGTGGCGATCGAGGTCGCGGCCGCCTTCGGCGAGCCGCTGGTCCTCGTGTACGGGGCGGCCGCCCCGGGCGCGCTGGGCGAGGAGTACCGCTCGCACCAGGAGGCCGTACGGGAGGCGGGGCGCAGCGCGCTCGCGCACGCCGTGGAGGCCGCCGACGCGGCGGGCGTGCCGTCCGCGGTGGAGATCGTCGACGCGAAGCCGGCCCAGGCACTGCTGGAAGCCGCCGAGCGGCACGGCGGGCGGGTCATCGTGGTCGGCAGCTGGGGCGAGAGCCCGATCCGCGGCGCGCTGCTGGGCTCCACCCCGCACAAGCTGCTGCACCTGTCGCCGCTGCCGGTGCTGTGCGTGCCCACGGAGCACAGCGGTGCCGAGCACGGCTAGCGCCGTGACGGAGGCGGCGTGCCGGGCCGGGGCGTGCGGTGGGCCGCGTCGTGCGCGGCGCCGGCGGCGGTCCGGGAGCGACCGCGGGTGGCGTGAGCCGCGCCCGCACGCGCCCCGTCGGCCGGGCGCCGCGCCGGCGGACGGGGCGTGGCGCTCCGCCCGCCGGTGCGCGGGTCCGGTTCCGGTTCCGGTTCCGGGTCCGGGTCCGGGTCCGGGTCCGGTTCCGGGTCCGGGTCCGGGTCCGGGTCCGGGTCCCGTCAGGGCGCGACGGGCAGCTGACGCTTGTGCTCGGTGAGGCGGTAGCGGCGCACGATGGTCGCGTGGGCGGCCTCGTCGACCGGCTTGCCCTCCAGGAAGTCGTCGATGTCGTCGTAGGTCACGCCGAGCGCGTCCTCGTCGGGCTTGCCCGGGTCGAGGGTCTCCAGGTCGGCGGTCGGGGTCTTCCACACCAGCTCGACCGGGGCGCCCAGGCGCTCCGCGACGGCGCGCACCCGGCGCTTGGTCAGGCCGGTCAGCGGCACGAGGTCGGCCGCGCCGTCGCCGAACTTGGTGAAGAAGCCGGAGACCGCCTCGGCGGCGTGGTCGGTGCCCACGACCAGGCCGTCCCGGGCGCCCGCGACGGCGTACTGGGCGACCATGCGCTGGCGGGCCTTGATGTTGCCGTGGACGAAGTCCTGGTGGTGGGCGTCGCGGAAGGCCACCCCGGCCGCGGCGGCGGCGTCGAGGGCCGCGTCGCTCGCGGGCTTGATGTCGACGGTCAGGACCTCGTCGGCGGCGATGAACCCGAGGGCGAGCTGGGCGTCCTTCTCGTCGGCCTGGACGCCGTACGGGAGCCGCATGGCGTAGAACACGGCGGGGTGGCCGGCGGCGCGGGCGCGCTCCACGGCGAGCTGGCAGAGCCGGCCCGCGGTGGTGGAGTCCACTCCGCCGCTGATGCCGAGGACCAGGGAGCGCAGGCCGGACGAGGTCAGCCGCTCGGCGAGGAAGGCCACCCGGCGCTCGATCTCCAGCTCCGCGTCGAAGGTCTCGGACACCTGGAGATCCCGGGCGATCTCCTGCTGCAGGGCGGTGGACGCCGGGTCGGTCACGGCTGCTCCTCGGGTCGGTTCGGGCGGTGCGCGGATACGGCTCCGACTTTACGGGAGGGGCCGCGCGGCCCCTCCGGAAGACCCCTGCCGCGGACCCGCTCCCGCACACGCGTCCGATCGCTCGGATTCACCTGGTTGACCACCGCCCTTTACTTTCTCTTTTCCCACTCTGAGATGCGGCTGTCGCACACTGTCCCACCAGCCTCAGCCGCGACCCGGTGGGAGGCATTCCGACTCCTCGAAGGACCGAAGGCTCCGTGCCCGTATCCGTTGTCCTCACCGGCCGCGTTGCGCGGCTGGAGCCCCTCGCAGCGCACCACGCAGAGGCACTCGCCGAAGCCGGCGCAGAGGATCGTACGAGTTATGCCTACACTCCGGTGCCGCACGGCCTGGAGGCGGCTCACGAGTACATCGACCGCGCGCTCGCCGATCAGGCGGCCGGCCGGTCACTGCCCTTCGCCGTGGTCAGTACCGCGGACGGCCGGGTCGTCGGATCGACCCGGTTCCTGGATCTCGACTACTGGCAGGGGCCGCTGGTGTGGCCCGCCGTTCCGGGAGTCCCGTACGGGGATCCCCGTACGGCGGTGCCGGACGCCGCGGAGATCGGGAACACCTGGCTCGCGCCGCGCGCGCAGGGCACCGGGATCAACACCGAGGCCAAGCTGCTCATGCTCCGGCACGCCTTCGAGACGTGGGGGGTGCGGCGGATCTCGCTGCGGGCCGACGCCCGCAACACGCGGTCGCGCGTGGCCATCGAGCGGCTCGGCGCCACCTGCGAGGGGGTCCGCCGGGCCCATTCGCGCGGGCTGGACGGGGCCGTGCGCAGCACCGCCTTCTATTCGATCCTCGACGAGGAGTGGCCGGCCGTGCGCGCCATCATCCAGCTGCGGATCGCCCCCTCGGCGGTCTCGCCGCACACCCTCGGCCGGATGATGATGGCGTAGCCCTCGCGCGAGCACGCGCGCGCGTACGCGTACGCGCACGCATCAGGGGGGCAACGGGCACCGGTACGGCCGGGGTTCGGCCCGGCCGGGCCGAACCCGCCGGGCAGGGCCGTCAGCCGGTCCGGTGGGGCCGACGCGCGGGCGGGGTCCCCCGTCCGGCCGTCGTCGGCTGCCAGGCTGGAGCCCGGCGGCCGGCCGGGCCGGCCCGCCGGCGCACCTGCCCGCCGACGCACCGAGAGCGAGCCGACCATGACCGACACCTGGCTGCCGCCCCGCGAGTACATCGCCACCCTGCCGCAGAACACGGCGTACGCCTGCCTGTACTTCACCGACCGCGCGGGCCGGCCGCTGCAACTGCGGGCGGCGTACGAGTCGGAGCCCTGGCAGTCGCCGGGCGGGAACATGGACCCGGGCGAGACGCCCTGGGAGACCGCGGTCCGCGAGTGCCGCGAGGAGACCGGGATCGTGTTCGACGGCGAACCACGGCTGCTGGGCTTCCACTTCGCCGCGCCGCGCGGCGAGGAATGGCCGTCCAACCACATGGGCGTGATCTTCGACGGCGGGGTCCTCACGGACCGGCAGATCGCGGGGATCGTCCTGGACCCCGCGGAGCACAGTGCGTACCGGGTGGCGTCGCTGGCCGAGTGGGAACGCGAGATGACCCCGGCGAGCTTCGCGCGGCTCGCCCGGATCGACGAGGCCCGGCGCACCGGCACCGTCGCCTACATGGAGACCGGCTCCTTCGCCTGACCGGCTCCCCCGCCCGTACGTCCGACCACGCCCGACCGCCGGAGCGCGTGCGCCCGTCCGGGCGGCTGCGCGCACGCCCGGACCGCCCGCGGCGACCCCGCCCGCCGGACCGAACGTCCGGTCCGGCATGCTGACTCGGTGACGAGTGGGGTGCTAGCGGGGTTTCTTGCCTTCCTGCCGATCTGGGCGATCACGGGAGTGGGCTGGGCGGCGGGCCGGTACGAGGTACTAGGCCCGCACGCCCCGTCCGTGCTCGGCCGGTTCGCCTTCACCTTCGCGATGCCCGCCCTGCTGTTCCTGACGATGGCGCGGTCGCGGCCGGCCGACCTGGTGCGCCCCGGCGTCCTCGTCTTCGCGCTGAGTCTGCTGTCGGTGTTCGCGGTGGCGCAGGTGCTGACCCACCGGGTGTTCCGGCGCGGCCCGGGCGACCGGGCCATCGCCTCGATGGCGGCGGCGCACGTCAACTCGGCCAACCTCGGCATCCCGGTGGCCATCCACGTCCTCAAGGACACCTCGTTCGTGGTGACCGTGGCGCTCTTCCAGACGCTGCTGGTCACCCCGCTGATCCTGGTCCTGATCGACCTCGGGGTGCGGCCGGACTCCGAAGGGCGGCTGCGGCGGATGGTGTCGCTGCCGCTGCGCAACCCGATCGTCGCGGCCTCGGCGGGCGGGCTGGCCGTGTCCGCGCTGGGGCTGCGGCTGCCCGCCCCGGTCGTGGACCCCTTGCAGCTGCTGGGCGGGGCGGCGGTGCCCGCCGCGCTCTTCGCGCTCGGCATGTCGCTGCACTCCCGGACCCGGCCGGACGCCGAAGGCCGGGCCGAACGCCGGGTGCTCGTCGCACTGAAGGTGGTGGCGCAGCCGGCGCTGGCGTACGCGGTGGGCCGGTGGGTGTTCGGGCTCGACGGTCACGCGCTGCTGTCGGTGGTCCTGGTGGCCGGGCTGCCCACGGCACAGAACGCCTTCCTGTTCGCCTCGGAGTACCGGCTCGACACCGACCTGGCCCGGGACACCGTGCTGTTGTCCACGGTCTGCTCGATGGTCTCCCTGTCCGTGATCACCTGGCTGCTCGCCGCCTGACCGCCACCGGTCCCGGCCGTCGGAGGCCCGCCGGCCCCGGTCAACGGGGGGCGAGGGCGGGGGCCGGCGTGCGGTCGGCGGGCGCCGCGGGGGCGGCCTGGCGGCGGTGGGCGCGGCGCTCCAGGGTGCCGGAGAGCAGGGCCAGGGCGAGGGCTGAGGCGGCGAGGGCGGCGCCGACCCAGTTGGGGGCGGTCCAGCCGAGGCCGCCCGCGATGGCCAGCCCGCCGAGCCAGGCGGCCAGCGCGTTGCCGAGGTTGAAGGCGCCGATGTTGACGGCCGAGGCGAGGGTGGGCGCGCCGGCCGCCTGGTCGAGTACGCGCTTCTGGAGCGGCGGGACGGTGGCGAAGCCGAGGGCTCCGATCAGGGTGATCGTGACGGCCGCGGCGGCCCGGTGGTGGGCGGTGACGGTGAACAGGGCGAGGACCAGGGCGAGCGCGCCGAGCGACCCGTACAGCATGGGCATCAGGGCGCGGTCGGCGAACCGGCCGCCGACCAGGTTGCCGGCGACCATGCCCAGTCCGAAGAGGACGAGCAGCCAGGTGACGGAGGAGTCGGCGAAGCCGGCCACGTGGGTCATCATCGGCGCGATGTAGGTGACGGCGGCGAACACGCCGCCGAAGCCCAGGACGGTCATGGCCATGGCGAGGAGCACCTGGACGTTGCGGAAGGCGGCCAGTTCGTGGCGCAGCCGTACGCCTTCCGGCTTGGGCAGGTCGGGGACCAGCCGGGCGACACCGAGGAGGCCGAGCACGCCGAGCGCGGCGACGCCGAGGAAGGTGACCCGCCAGCCGGCGCTCTGGCCGATCCAGGTGCCGAGCGGGACACCCACCACGTTGGCCACGGTGAGGCCCGTGAACATGGTGGCGATGGCGCCGGCCTTGCGGTCGGGTGCCACCAGTTCGGCGGCGACGACCGCGCCGATGCCGAAGAACGCGCCGTGCGCGAGCGAGGCGACGACCCGGCCGGCGAGCATCACCCCGAAGCCGGGGGCGAGCGCCGAGAGGACGTTGCCCGCGATGAAGAGGGCCATCAGCAGCATCAGCATCCGCTTGCGCGAGATCTTGGTGCCGAGTGCGGTCATCAGCGGGGCGCCGAGCACCACGCCGAGCGCGTAGCCGGTGACCAGGAGGCCCGCGGTGGGGACGGTGACCCCGAACTCGGCGGCCACCTCGGGGAGCAGTCCCATGATCACGAATTCGGTGGTGCCGATGCCGAAGGCGCCGATCGCCAGGGCCAGGAGCGCGAGGGGCATGGATCTCAGCCTTATCGATTGATCGCGTCGACGGGTGGACCGCGCTGATCGCGCGCCGACCGCGTGACGCATTGATTGCAGAAGCTTTTAACCTGCGACCACAATAATTGCAGACGCGGGTTATTGGCAAACGCGGTAGATTGGGGGGCATGACCGCCACGGACCCCGCCCTGACCGGACTCGCCCAGCGCTGGTGCGCCCTGTCCCTGCTGCACGGGCGGATCGAGAGCCACCTGGAACGCGCCCTGCAGGCCGGGCACGGGCTGAGCGTGCGCGAGTACTCGCTCCTCGACGTCCTCAGCCGGCAGCACGACGGACCCGGCGGCCACCTGCAGATGAAGCAGGTGGCGGACGCGGTGGTGCTCAGCCAGAGCGCGACCACCCGGCTCGTCACCCGGCTGGAGGACCGCGGGCTGCTGGCGCGCTACCTGTGCCCGACCGACCGCCGCGGGATCTACACCAACGTCAGCGAGGCGGGCGCCGCGCTCCTCGCCGAGGCCCGGCCCACCAACGAGGCGGCCCTGCGCGAAGCGCTGGACGCGGCCGCGGGCGAGCCCGAGCTCGCCGGACTCGTCTCCGCGCTCACCGGCTGACGCGGCGGGCGGCCGACGCGGCCCGCGGCCGCACGTCGGGGCCGGCTGCTGATGCGGCCGGTGGCGGCGCGTCGGGGTGGCGGGGCGTTAGTACGATCTCGTATATTCCGACCTCGTGACTTCTCTTCCCGCGGTTCCGCCGCCCGCCCCGGAGCCGGCCGGATCTCCCCTGCTCGCCCTGCAACGGGCCACGCACGTGACGCTCCAGCTGCTCGCGGCCGAGCTGTCCGCCCTGGAGCTGACCCCCTCGGAGACGAACGCGCTGGCCATCCTCGCCGACGGCCGGGCCCGTACCGTGTCCGAGCTGGGGGCCGCGGCCGGCACCCGGCCGACCACGCTGACCAGCGTGCTGGACCGGCTGGAGCGGCGCGGCCACATCTCGCGCGGCGCCCGGCCCGGCGACCGCCGGGTCGTGGTCGTAGAGCTGACCGGTTCCGGCCGGGAGGCGGCCGGCGCGGTCCGCGAGGCCGTCGCCGGCATCGAGGAGCGGGCCCTCGGCGGGCTGTCCGCGCAGGCCCTCGCCGGTTTCAACACCGCGCTGCACGCCCTCGCGGAGGTGCGCGCGTGAACGGGACGACCACCTTCGAGGAGCTGCTGGCCGGGGTCACCGCGGACGCGGGCCGGTTCGGGCACCGCGAGCACGTCCGGCTGACCTGGCTGGCCGTACGCCGCCTGGGCATGCCCGCCGCGGTCGACTTCGTCGGCGAGGGCATCCGGCGCACTGCCGCGGGCGCGGGCGCGCCGGGCAAGTTCCACGTCACCATGACGCGGGCCTGGGTGGAGCTGGTGGCGCACCACGTGCTGCTGGACCGCGAGGCCGGGTTCTCCGACTACGCCGCGTTCGACGACTCCGCGGAGTTCGCCGAGCGCCATCCCGAACTCCTCGACCGGGCGCTGCTGACCCGCTTCTACCGGGCGGACACGCTCGCCGGCGAAGCCGCCCGCACCGGCTGGGTGGAACCCGACCTGGCACCGCTCCCCCACCTCACCGACTGACGGGCCGGCGCCCCGGCGCCCCGGCGGCGCGGCGGCGCGGCAGCCGACCTGCCGGCACCTCGGTGACCCGCCCGCCCCACCCCACCGACTGACGGGCCGGACCTGCGCGGACAGGGCCGGGGCACCCGCGGACGGTGATCTCCCGGGCCCCCCGGCAGGGGCACGGAGGGGGCCAGTAGAGTGCGGATCCATCCCCTCCCGATCCCGAGGTACCCGGCAGTGAGCACCATGGTCCCCCCGTCCCCCCCGGCCTTCGTCGTCGGGATCGGCGCAGACGGGTGGCCGGGGCTGTCCCCCACCGCCCGGCAGGCACTCGGCGAGGCCGAGGTCCTCATCGGCGGCCCCCGCCAGCTCGACCTGCTTCCCGTACGCGAGTGCCCGGGCGAGCGGGTCGGCTGGCCGTCGCCGCTGCGTCCCGCCGTGCCCCGGCTGCTCGCGGAGCACGCCGGCCGCCGGATCGCCGTACTGGCCAGCGGCGACCCGATGTTCTACGGGATCGGGCGGGCGCTCAGCGAGGAGCTGGGCCCCGCGCGGCTGCGGGTGCTGCCGCACCCGTCCTCCGTCTCGTACGCGTGCGCCCGGCTGGGCTGGCCCGCCGAGGACACCGAGGTGGTCACGCTGGTCGGCCGCCCGGCGGCCCGGCTCGCCGCGGCCCTGCACCACGGCCGGCGGCTGCTGGTGCTCAGCGCGGGCGCGGACACCCCGCGCGTGGTGGCGGAACTGCTGCGCGAACGCGGCTTCGGCCCCAGCCCGATGACCGTGCTGGAGCAACTGGGCTCCGAGCGCGAGGACGCGCACACCGGTACCGCGGCCGACTGGGCGCATCCGGCGGGCGACCCGCTGAACGTGATCGCCGTCGAGTGCCGCCGGGCCGACGGCGCGCTGCGACTGGCCGCGGCGCCCGGCCTGCCCGACGCCGCCTACGAGCACGACGGGCAGCTCACCAAGCACCACGTGCGGGCGGTGACGCTGAGCGCGCTCGCCCCCGCCCCCGGCGAGCTGCTGTGGGACGTCGGCGGCGGTTCCGGCTCGATCGCGATCGAGTGGATGCGCACGCACCCGTCCTGCCGGGCGTTCACCGTCGAGCGCGACGCCGTACGGGCCGACCGGATCGGCCGCAACGCGGACCGCCTCGGGGTGCCCGGGCTCCGGGTCGTACGGGGCGCCGCGCCGGGCGCGCTCGCCGGACTCCCGTCCCCCGACGCCGTGTTCATCGGCGGCGGACTGACCGCGCCGGGTCTTCTGGAGGCCTGCTGGGACGCGCTCCCGGTCGGCGGCCGGCTGGTCGCGAACACCGTGACGCTGGAATCCGAGGCGCTGCTGGCCGGCTGGTACCGGCGGCACGGCGGCGAACTGGCCAAGCTGGCCGTCTCGCACGCCGTCGCGGTCGGCGGCTTCACCGGCTGGCGGCAGGCGATGCCCATCACCCAGTGGTCCGTCACCAAGTCCCTCACGTCTGGAGAGCAAGCATGACCGTGTACTTCATCGGAGCGGGCCCCGGCGCCGCCGACCTGATCACGGTCCGCGGCGCCCGCCGGCTCGCCGCCAGCCAGGTCTGCCTGTACGCGGGCAGCCTGGTGCCGCGCGAACTGCTGGCCGAATGCCCCCCGGGCGCACGGCTGGTGGACACCGCGCAGCTCAACCTGGACGAGATCATCGGGGAGTTGGTACGGGCCCACGAGGCGGGTCTGGACGTGGCCCGCCTGCACTCGGGCGACCCGTCGGTCTTCAGCGCGGTCGCCGAGCAGATGCGGCGCCTGGACGCGGCCGGCGTGCCGTACGAAGTGGTGCCGGGCGTACCGGCGTTCGCGGCGGCGGCCGCGGCCCTCAAGCGGGAACTGACGGTGCCGACGGTCGGCCAGACGGTCATCCTGACCCGGATCGCGCAGCAGGCCACGCCGATGCCGGAGGGCGAGGACCTGGCGACGCTGGGCCGCAGCGGGGCCCTGCTGGTGCTGCACCTGGCGACGCGGTACGTCGACCGGGTCGTCGACGAGCTGCTCCCGCACTACGGCGCCGACTGCCCGGCCGCGGTCGTCGCGATGGCCAGCCGCCCCGACGAACTCGTCCTGCGCGGCACGCTGGAGGACATCGCGGGCCAGGTGAAGGCGCACGGCCTGGTCCGCACGGCGGTCATCCTGGTCGGCCGGACGCTGGGCGCGGAGCAGTTCCGCGACAGCCACCTGTACTCGGCGGAACGCGACCGGCATGTCTGCTGAGCCCGCCGGGCCGGGCCGGCCGGGCGGGGGGACTTCCGGGGAGCCCGCGCACGTCCTGATCCTGGGCGGCACCACGGAGGCCCGACGACTGGCGGAGGCGCTGGCGCCGGGTCCGGAGCGGGTGCCCGGGCGGACTCCGGAGCGGGAGCGCGCTCCCGGGCAGGCGCCGGGGCGGGTAGCGGAGCGGGCTCCGGGGCAGGTTCCCGGGCAGGGGCCGGGGCCGACTCCCGGGCGGGCTCCGTACCGGGTGACGAGTTCGCTGGCCGGGCGGGTGGCGCGGCCGGTCCTGCCTCCCGGTGAGGTGCGGATCGGCGGCTTCGGCGGTGCCGAGGGCCTCGCGGACTGGATCCGGGAGCACCGGGTGGCCGCGGTGGTCGACGCCACGCACCCGTTCGCGGAACGGATGAGCTTCAACGCGGCGGCCGCGGCGGCCGCTTCAGCAGTTCCGCTGCTGGCGCTGCGCCGACCCGCGTGGTCGCCGGGGCCCGGCGACGTGTGGCACCGGGTCCCCGATCTGGCGGCCGCCGCGCGGGTCCTGCCGGGGCTCGGGCGGCGGGCGTTCCTCACCACCGGGCGGATGGGCCTGGCCGCGTTCGCCGGCCTGGACTCGCTCTGGTTCCTGGTGCGTTCGGTGGACGCGCCGGAGCCGCCGGTGCCGGCCCAGTGCGAAGTGCTGCTGGACCGGGGGCCGTTCGGGCTCGACGAGGAGCGGGAGCTGCTGCGCGCGCACCGGATCGACGTGCTGGTCACCAAGGACAGCGGCGGCTCGGCCACCGCCCCCAAGCTGGCCGCGGCCCGCGAGGCCGGGATCCCCGTACTCGTCGTGGACCGGCCGCCGGTGCCGGGTGGGGTCGCGGTGGCGGAGTCCGTCGACGCGGCGCTGCACTGGCTGGCGGCGTCCCTGCCACGCCTCTGAACCGCCACCCCCGCCGACGCCCTGAGGCGCAACCCCCACCCCCGCCGACACCCTGAGGTGCAACCTCCAGCCCCGCCGGCTGACCGTGGCACGCCCTCAGCTTCGCCGGCTGACCGTGACGCCCCTTCAGCCTTCCCGGCTGCCCGAGGGGCAACTTCCAGCCTCGCCGGCGTTTGAGGCACGGGCCTGGGCAGAGCCCACCCCCAGCCTCGCCGGCGTTTGAGGCGCGGGTCCGGGCAGAGCCCGGTACCCGGCGGAGCCGGGTTGTTCGTTGGGGCTCCGCCCCAAACCCCGCGCCTCAAACGCCGGCGAGGCTGGAAGTTGCCGCACGCAGCGCCGGCGAGGCTGGAGGTTGCCCCGCGGGCGTGGCGGGCGTCGCGGGCGTCGCGGGCGTTGCCGGCGAGGCTGGAGTTGCCGCCCAACGGGTCACACCAGCGGCGCCGGGCGTTGTCGGAGGCGGTGGTTAGGGTCGGGGGGTGAGTGACACCACCCTGTTGATCAATGGCGGCCCGGCCGCGCCGCACGCCCTCGTCACCCGCGTCGGCGGCCTGCCCCTGGCACCCGCCGGCACCACGTGGCCCACCTGCACGGCCTGTTCGGGACCGCTCCGGTTCATCGCGCAGATCGTCCTCGACGGCGACCGCGGGGTCCTCTCCGTCTTCATGTGCGGCAACGACCCGGGGCAGTGCGAGGAGTGGAGCGCCACCGGCGGCGGGAACCGGGCGTACCTCTTCCCGTCCGCCGGACTCGTACCGCTCCCGCTGCCCGCCCTCCCCGCGGACCCCGCCGCCGACCCCGACGAGGGCGACGAGGTGGACCCGGACGACGACGTACGGCAGTTGGGGGCCGTACGGACCGTCGAGCGGGTGGCGGTCGCCGGTTCCGGTTACCGGCAGGCGGCCAAGGCGTGGTCGGAGCGGACCGGCCGCGCCCGGAACGAGATCCTCGGACAGCTCGGCGGCGTCCCCGACTGGCTCCAGTACGACGAGACGCCCGACTGCCCCGGCTGCGGCCTGGCGATGGCGCACGTGGCCACCCTGGAGGAGGGTCCGGACCACGTCACCGCCCCCAACTTCGGTTCGGGCAGCGCCTATGCGCACGCTTGCGAACCCTGCGGCCGGGCGGCGTTCCTCTGGCAGTGCTGACACCGGCCGCGGCAGGCGGCGCCGACGACCGGCCGAGCGCCGAGCGCCGGGTGCCGGGCGCCGGGCGGTAGCGCGTACCGCCCGGCACCCGGCACCGGCAACCGGTCCGCGGCTCAGGCCTCCGGGTAGCGCCGCGGCGTCCAGGTGACCCTGGTGCCGTCGCCGCGCTCGGTGACCTGCGTCTGCGAGGAACCGATCAGCAGCAGCGTGCGCATGTCCACCTCGGCCGGCTCCAGCGTGGCCAGCGTGACGATCCGCACCGACTGCTCCGGGCCTCCGACGTCCCGGGCGACGACCACCGGGGTCTGCGGCGGCCGCAGTTCCAGCAGCAGGTCGCGGGCCTTCTCCACCTGCCAGGTCCGGCTGCGCGAGCCCGGGTTGTACAGGGCGAGCACCAGGTCCGCGCGGGCCGCCGCGGCCAGCCGCTCCGCGATGACCTCCCACGGCTTGAGGCGGTCCGAGAGCGAGATCGTCGCGTAGTCGTGGCCGAGCGGGGCGCCGGCCGCGGCGGCCGCCGCGTTGGCCGCCGTCACACCGGGCAGCACCCGTACCGGCACGTCGCGGTACGCGTCCTGCGCGGCCACCTCCAGCACGGCGGTGGCCATCGCGAACACGCCCGGGTCGCCGCCGGAGACCACGGCGACCCGCTGCCCGCGGCGGGCCAGGTCGAGCGCGTACTCGGCGCGCTCGGACTCCACCTTGTTGTCGGAGCCGTGGCGGACCTGTCCGGGCCGCTTCGGCACCCGGTCCAGGTACGTCGTGTAGCCGATGAGCACCTCGGCGTCGGCCAGCGCCCGACGGGTCTCCGGGGTCAGCCACAGCGGACCGGCCGGCCCGGTGCCGACGACCACCACTTCGCCGCGGGCCGCGTCGGCCGAACGGGCGGGCGCGGAGCCGGGGTTGCCGATCCGGCTGGGCAGCACCGCGACCGCGAAGTAGGGGACGGACTCGGGGTCGGTGTCCGCCAGCATGCCGGTGCGCTCGCCCGCCATGGTGGCGCGCTCCACGTACCGGGCCTCCGGCAGCCGGCCGGAGTCGGCCATGGCCTGCCGTACGGCGGGGAAGGTGCGGCCGAGCTTCATCACCACGGCCGAGTCGGTCGCGGCCAGGCGGGCGGTGAGCTCCTCCTGCGGCAGCGTGCCGGGCAGGATCGTCAGCACCTCCTCGCCCTCGACGAGCGGGGTCTGCAGGCGGGCGGCGGCGGCGCTGACGGAGGTGACCCCGGGGATCACCTCGGTCGCGTACCGGTCCGCGAGCCGCTTGTGCATGTGCATGTACGAGCCGTAGAAGAGCGGGTCGCCCTCGGCGAGGACCGCGACCGTGCGTCCCGCGTCGAGGTGCACCGCCAGGCGGGCGGCGGCCTCGGCGTAGAACTCGTCCATGGCGCCCTGGTAGCCGCCGGGGTGGTCGGTGGTCTCCGTGGTCACCGGGTAGACCAGCGGCTCCTCGATGTGGTCCGCGCGCAGGTGCTTCGCCGCGATGGACCGGGCGATGGACCGGCCGTGCCGGGCGCTGTGGTAGGCGATGACGTCCGCCTCCGCGATGACCTCGACGGCGCGCAGGGTCATCAGCGACGGGTCGCCGGGGCCCAGGCCGACCCCGTACAGGCGGCCGGCGTCCCGGCTCGCTCCCCGGCCCGATTCCCGGCCGGCGTCCCGGCCCGCGTCCTGGGCGCCGCTCGTCTGACGGTCGCTCATTCTTCCTCGCTCGCGATCGCGTTGACGGCGGCGGCGGCGATGGCGCTGCCGCCGCGCCGGCCGCGCACGATCATGTGCTCGAGGCCGGACGGGTGGTCGGCCAGGGCGTCCTTGGACTCGGCGGCGCCGATGAAGCCGACCGGGACGCCGATGACGGCGGCCGGACGCGGGGCGCCCTCCTCGATCATCTCCAGGAGCCGGAACAGGGCGGTCGGCGCATTGCCGACGGCGACCACCGCGCCCTCCAACAGGCCGCGGTCGCGCCACAGTTCGAGGGCGGCGGCGCTGCGCGTGGTGCCCATCTTCGCGGCGAGGTCCGGCACGGCCGGGTCGGAGAGCATGCACAGCACGTCGTTGTCGGCGGGCAGCCGCTTGCGGGTGACCCCGCTGGCCACCATCTGTACGTCGCACAGGACGGGCGCGCCGGCATGCAGGGCGGCGCGGGCGTTCAGCACGACGTCGGGGGTGTAGCCGAGGTCGCGGGTGAGGTCCGTCATTCCGCAGGCGTGGATCATGCGCACGGCGACCTGGGCCACCGAGGCGGGCAGCCCGGCGAGGTCCGCCTCGGCGCGGATCGTGGCAAAGGACTGGCGGTAGATGGCCGCGCCGTCCTTCTCGTACTCGAACACTGTGTACTCGCTCATTTCTGCACTGCGTCGGATTCGGATTCTGCGGAACTGCGGAAGTCGTCGGTGTGGCGGGCGTCCGCGAGGGCCGCCGCGAGGCCGTCCCGGCCCACGGCGGGCCTCTCGCGCCCGTGGACGGAGAGTGCGTAGCCGGCGGCGGTGGCCACCACGTCCACCCATGCGGTGCCCTGCGGGTGCCCGCAGCGGCGCTCGCAGCCGGACCAGTGCACGGGCAGCGGCCCCCGCGCGGCCTCGGCGACGGCCGCCGCGTCGGCGCGCACGTCGGCCAGCGATTTGGCGCAACCGGGCTGGCCCGTACAGGCGGTGACGGACTGCCAGGCGCTGCCGGCCGCGACCACCAGCCCGGCCCGCGCGAGCCCGTCGGCCACCGCCGCGTCGTCACCGGGGCGGCCGGGCCGGGGGCCGGACCCGGAGGCGGGCCCGCGGCCGGACCCGGGACCGGACCCGGTCGCGAAGGCGGGGGCTGAGGCGGGGCCGGACTCGCGGCCGGACCCGGGGCCGGCGTGCAGGACGACGCTGCGCCACGGGGTCATCAGCAGCTCGGCGCTCCCGCGCCGCACGGCGGCGTCCGCGAGCGCGCGCAGCTGGCCGGACGTGAGCCGGCCGAGGGGCACCAGCACGCACAGCGGCCCGCCCGCCCCGGCGGACCCGGAAGCGACACCGGTGCCGGCATCCGCACCCGCACCCACGCCCTCACCCGCACCCGCACCCGCACCCGCACCCGCGAACCCTGGCAGCGGCGGGGCGGCGTACGGCCACGCCACCTCGGCAACCCGCTCCGCGGCCATCCCGGCGGCGGCCAGTCGGCCCGCGAACTCACCGGCGTCCAGGGCGTGTTCGGCCGGCAGCTCGCGGACCCGCCAGGCCCGCGTACCGGCCGCGTCGGCGGCGTCGAGGAAGTACTCGGCGGCCAGCAGAGCGGCCCGCGGCGCGTCCGTCCCGGCCACCTCCACGGCGTCGGCGGCGGGCCCCAGCCGCACCAGGGCGCGCCGCCCCGGCCGGCCGAGCACGGTCACGTCGGGGCCGAGCGCGGCGACGTCGCCGCGGCCGTCGTCGAAGGCGAACAGGAAGCGGCCGGACAGGGCGGTCACCCGGGCGTTCGCGCACAGCAGCCGGTCGAGCTCCAGCGCCCAGGGCCGGACCGCGGGCCGCAGCCGGTCGCCGGGGGCCGACAGCGGGGTCGCCACGATGTTGCGGACCCGTTCGTGGCCGGGCGCGGGCAGCAGCCCGGCGCCGTCGAGCAGGGCGGCGAGTTCGCTGCCGCAGCCGTCCGCGAGGCCGCGCAGCTGCACGTTGCCGCGCGAGGTGAGGTCGAGGCGGCCGTCGCCGAACCGGTCGGCGGCCAGCGCCAGCAGGCGCGCCTGCCGGGCGTCGAGCAGTCCCGCGGGGATCCGGACCCGGGCCAGGAACCCGTCGTCCGCGGCGTGCAGCCGCAGCGCCCCGGGACACGCGTCCCCCCGCTCCCGCACGACGCGCTCCGTCCGGCCGGGCCCCGGCGCGGCGGACCCCGCCGCTACGGGCTCCCGTACGGCAGGTTCCGCGACAGCCGACCGCACGCCGGGGTCCGCCGCGATGCCCTGCACGCCGGGGTCCGCCGCGATGCCCTGTACGCCGGGGTCCGCCACGACGCCTTCCGGCAGCGCAGCCTCCGCCGCGGACCCCGCCACGACGGGCCCCGCCGCGGTCTCCGGTACGGCGAACGCCCCCACGACGGATTCCCGTATGTGGGGTTCGTCCCGGGATGCGGCGGAGGGGGGCGGTGGCATGGCGGCGAGCATACCCACGATTGCTGGGGCCCGGCCTGTGGCCGTCGCCACCTGCCGCCGCCCGGGACCTGGGAGAACCCCCTCTCCCGCACCGGACCGGCGGCACATAGGATGCCCCTCGGCGGGCCGCCTGGCCCGTCATCGCCGAGGACGGCGACATGGGAGGAAGCCCGGTGAGACTCCGGCGCGGTCCCGCCACTGTGAGCCCGGCCGCTGCCCTCGCGGCAGCCGGGTGAGTCAGGAACTCCCGCCGTCCACACTGCCCGGGGCGCGGAAACCCCGAGGAAGGCCTGCCGCCGCATGATCCTGCTGCTGTCGACGTCCGACACCGATCTGCTGAGCGCCCGCGCTGCGGAGGGCCCGGTTCCGTACCGCTTCGCGAACCCGTCCCGGCTGCCGCTCGACGACCTGCCCGCCCTCCTCGACGGCGCCGACCTGGTCGTCGTACGCCTCCTCGGCGGGCTGCGCGCCTGGCAGGAGGGGCTCGACGTGCTGCTGGCTCCCGGCCAGGACCGCCCGGTGGTCGTCCTCACCGGCGAACAGGCCCCCGACGCCCAGCTGATGGCCGCCTCCACGGTGCCGATCGGCATCGCCGCCGAGGCCCACGCCTACCTGGCGCACGGCGGCCCGGCCAACCTGGAGCAGCTGGCCCGCTTCCTCTCCGACACCGTGCTGCTCACCGGCCACGGCTTCGACTCCCCGGCGCCCGCGCCGACCTGGGGCCACCTGGAGCGCACGCCGGTGCGCCCGTACGGCCCGCGGATCGCGGTGCTCTACTACCGCGCCCACCAGATGAGCGGGAACACCGCCTTCGTGCACGCCCTGTGCGACGCCGTCGTGGAGGCAGGCGGCACGCCCGCGCCGCTGTACGTGTCCTCGCTGCGCGCCCCCGAGCCGGAGCTGCTGGCCGAACTGGCCCACGCCGACGCCATCGTCACCACCGTGCTCGCCGCGGGCGGCACCCGCCCGGCCGACGCCTCCGCCGGCGGCGACGACGAGTCCTGGGACGCGGGCGCGCTGGCCGCGCTCGACGTGCCGATCCTCCAGGCGCTGTGCCTGACCGGCTCGCGCGCCAACTGGGAGGAGAACGACGAGGGGCTCTCGCCGCTCGACGCCGCCAGCCAGGTCGCGGTGCCGGAGTTCGACGGCCGCCTGATCACCGTGCCGTTCTCCTTCAAGGAGATCGACGAGGACGGCCTGCCGGCGTACGTCGCCGACCCGGAGCGGGCCGCCCGGGTGGCGGGCATCGCCCTGCGGCACGCCCGGCTGCGCCACACCCCGAACGCCGACAAGCGCATCGCGCTGGTGCTGTCCGCGTACCCGACCAAGCACTCCCGGATCGGCAACGCGGTCGGCCTGGACACCCCGGCGAGCGCGGTGGCGCTGCTGCGCCGGCTGCGCGCCGAGGGCTACGACTTCGGGCCGCAGGAAGAGATCCCCGGCCTGGTCTCCGGCGACGGCGACGAGCTGATCCGCGCGCTCATCGACGCGGGCGGCCACGACCAGGACTGGCTGACCGAGGAGCAGCTCGCCGCGAACCCGGTCCGGATCCCGGCCGCCGACTACCGGCGCTGGTTCGCCCAGCTGCCGGCCGAGCTGCGCGAGGCGGTGGAGCGGCACTGGGGCCCGGCGCCGGGCGAGATGTTCCTCGACCGCTCACGGGTGGGCCACGGCGGCGACCCGGACGGCGACATCGTCCTCGCGGCGCTGCGCCGCGGCAACCTGCTGATCCTCATCCAGCCGCCGCGCGGCTTCGGCGAGAACCCGATCGCGATCTACCACGACCCGGACCTGCCGCCCTCGCACCACTACCTGGCCGCCTACCGGTGGATCCAGGCCGCGGCCGAGGACGGCGGCTTCGGCGCCGACGCCATGATCCACCTGGGCAAGCACGGCAACCTGGAGTGGCTGCCCGGCAAGAACGCCGGCCTGTCCGCCGCGTGCGCGCCCGACGCGGCCCTCGGCGACCTGCCGCTGGTCTACCCCTTCCTGGTCAACGACCCGGGCGAGGGCACCCAGGCCAAGCGCCGGGTGCACGCCACGCTCGTGGACCACCTCGTGCCGCCGATGGCGCGCGCCGACTCCTACGGGGACATCGCGCGGCTGGAGCAGCACCTCGACGAGTACGCGCAGATCTCCTCGATGGACCCGGCGAAGCTGCCGGCGATCCGCGCGCAGATCTGGACGCTGATCCAGGCCGCGAAGCTGGACCACGACCTCGGTCTCGCCGAACGCCCGGACGACGACGGCTTCGACGACTTCCTGCTGCACGTCGACGGCTGGCTGTGCGAGGTCAAGGACGCGCAGATCCGCGACGGCCTGCACGTGCTGGGCGGCGCGCCGACCGGCCCCGAGCGCGTCAACCTGGTCCTGGCGATCCTGCGCGCCCGCCAGATCTGGGGCGGCACGACCGCGCTGCCGGGCCTGCGCGAGGCGCTCGGCCTTGACGAGTCCGCGGCCACGCGCACCACGGCCGACGCGGCCGAGGAGACGGCCCGCGCGCTGGTCGAGGCCATGGAGGCTGCGGGCTGGGACCCGGCCGCCGTCGCCGCGGTCGCCGAGGGGCACCCGGCTGGCGTGGCGGACGTCCTGGAGTTCGCCGCGCGCGAGGTGGTGCCGCGGCTGGCCGCGACCACCGACGAGATCGACCACGCGGTGCACGCTCTGAACGGCGGCTTCGTACCGGCGGGCCCGTCGGGCTCGCCTCTGCGCGGCCTGGTCAACGTGCTGCCGACCGGCCGCAACTTCTACTCCGTCGACCCCAAGGCCGTGCCCTCGCGCCTCGCGTGGGAGACCGGCCAGGCCCTCGCGGACTCGCTGCTGGAGCGCTACCGCACCGACAACGGCGAGTGGCCGGCGTCCGTCGGCCTGTCGCTGTGGGGCACCAGCGCGATGCGCACCGCCGGCGACGACGTGGCCGAGGCCATGGCGCTGCTCGGCGTCCGCCCGGTGTGGGACGAGGCCTCGCGCCGGGTCACCGGCCTGGAGCCGATCCCGTACGAGGAGCTGGGCCGGCCGCGCATCGACGTGACGCTGCGCATCTCGGGCTTCTTCCGGGACGCGTTCCCGCACGTCATCGGGCTGCTCGACGACGCGGTGCGGCTGGCCGCCTCGCTCGACGAGCCCGCCGAGGCCAACTACGTGCGGGCGCACGCCCAGGCGGACCTCGCCGAGCACGGCGACGAGCGGCGGGCCACCACCCGCATCTTCGGCTCCCGCCCCGGCACGTACGGCGCGGGCATCCTCCAGCTGATCGACAGCCGGGACTGGCGCACCGACGCCGACCTCGCGGAGGTCTACACGGTGTGGGGCGGCTACGCGTACGGCCGCGAGCTGAACGGGCGCCCGGCGCGGGCCGAGATGGAGACCGCGTACAAGCGGATCACGGTCGCCGCGAAGAACACCGACACCCGCGAGCACGACATCGCGGACTCGGACGACTACTTCCAGTACCACGGCGGCATGGTCGCCACCGTACGGGCGCTGCGCGGCACGGCCCCCGAGGCGTACATCGGGGACTCGACGCGGCCGGAGACGGTCCGCACCCGCACGCTGGTGGAGGAGACCTCGCGGGTCTTCCGGGCCCGGGTGGTCAACCCGAAGTGGATCGAGGCGATGCGCCGTCACGGCTACAAGGGCGCCTTCGAGCTCGCCGCGACCGTCGACTACCTCTTCGGGTACGACGCGACGACGGGCGTGATCGCCGACTGGATGTACGACAAGCTGACGCAGACGTACGTCCTGGACGCCGAGAACCGGGCCTTCCTCCAGGAGGCCAACCCGTGGGCCCTGCACGGGATCGCGGAACGCCTGCTGGAGGCCGAGTCCCGCGGCATGTGGGAGAAGCCCGACCCGGAGACGCTGGCGGCGCTGCGCCAGGTGTTCCTGGACACCGAGGGCGACCTCGAAGGCGACGCCGAATAGCAGTGGAACCCCGGCCGGACGCTGTCGCACAATGCTCTGATGGATCTTGATGTGCATCTCGACACGGAGCAGCTGGCGCAGCGCCTGGCCGGGGTCGGCGGTGTCGTGGGCGTCTGCCTCGGCGGCAGCCGGGCCCGCGGCACCCACCGGCCCGACTCGGACTACGACTTCGGCCTGTACTACCGCGGCCGGCCCGACACCGCGGCGCTGCGCGCCCTGGCGAAGGAGCTGACCGGCGCGGAGGTCGACGTGACCGAGCCGGGCGCCTGGGGCCCGTGGGTGGACGGCGGTGCCTGGCTGACGGTCGGCGGGGCGCGCGTGGACTGGCTCTACCGTGACGTGGACCGGGTATCCCGCCTCTGGGAGGACTGCCGGGAGGGCCGCTACGAGATCGGCACGCAGCCGGGCCACCCTCTCGGCGTCTACTCGCACTCCTACCCCGGCGAGCTCGCCACGGGCCGCATCCTGGCCGACCCGACCGGCGAACTCACCGTCTTGCAGGGCGACATGGCGCACTACCCGGCGGCCCTGCGCAAGGCCCTGGTCGACGCGGCCCGCTGGGAGCCGGACTTCGTGCTGGCCGGCGCGGCCAAGGGCGCGGCCCGCGGTGACTCCTTCTACGTGGCGGGCTGCCTGTTCCGGGCGGTGGGCGTCCTCGCCCAGGCCCTGCACGCCCAGGCCGGCAGCTGGCCGGTCAACGAGAAGGGCATCATCGCCGCCGCCGGTGAACTGCCCTGCGCCCCACCGGACTTCGCGGCCCGCGCCCACGCCCTCTTCACCACTCACGATCTCAAGGCGGCCGCAGAACTGACCGAGGACGTCCTGACCCGCTGCGCCTGACCCGCCCCCGGCCCCGCCGCGCCCGGCGAGGCGCGTGCCGGACCCCGCCGGCCGGGCGGGACCGTGACGGCACGGCCTACCGCAGCGGGCGGTCCGGGTGGACCCAGGACGGGACCACCGCGCACTCCGGGCACTCCGGGTCGTCCTGGCTGACCGTTAGGCGGAAGTGGTCGTCGGCGCTCAGGGACGTCAGGGCGGGATGGTGGACCGCGGCGAGCTTGAGCCGGACGTGCTCGCCGCGGCTCTTGGTGGGGCGGATCCGGTTCCAGACCGGGGGCAGCGCCGCGATCAGGCCCAGGGCCGTCAGGCCGCCGAGGCCGGTGATCGCGTCGCGCAGGCCGAACGGGGCGAGGTCGTAGGTCAGGCCCAGGATCATCCCGGCGGCGATCGCCGCGAAGAAGATGAAGGCCACCAGAAAGCAGCAACTGCTGGAATCCCCGCGCCGGATCCAGCGCGGCAGCGCCTCGTGGTGGGCCCAGCGCCAGTCCCGGATCGCCCGGAACTGCACTTCGTCCGAGCGGAGTTGGCTCAGCGAGCCCGGCGCCGGCCGGCTGCGCAGCCAGTCGAGCACACCGGCCGGCACCGGGTGCCGAGGGCTGCGGTCCGGGTCCCGTCCGGCCGCCGTGAGGTGCAGTTCCCCGTACGGGTCCACCTCGACGAACCCTAGGCGCACCAGGTCGGCGACCGCGACGAACTCGCCCGGCTCCGGCGCCGTCGCCATGTGGGCGTAGTACGGGTCGGGCTCGTAGGAGGCGAGCCGGGTCACGAGGGTGTGCAGGCGCAGGCGGCGGACCGCCCACCGCAGCGCGAGCACGGTGTACGGGATCGCGACGGCGCCCAGGGAGAGTTCGGGGACGGTGAGTGGCTGCACGCCGTGAGGCTAGGACGCGGCGCGCGGTGCCGTCGAGCGGATTCCGGCCGGGAGACGGAGCCCGCCCCTTATCCCGGATCGGCGGGTGGTGGCGCGGAACCGCCCCGCCGTCACCTGATGCGGTGAACTCCCCCATGTCCGGGGCGGCCGAGGGGTAATGCCCTGCTGATCTCGTGCGGGGGCCGTGGGTACGGTTTCCCGCGCTCTCAGACGAAAGGCCGGTCTCCGTGACGCAGCCGTTCCAACTGCCGGACTTCTACGTGCCCTATCCGGCGCGCCTGAACCCTCACCTGGAGGAGGCGAGGACACACACGAGGCAATGGGCACGCGACTTCGGGATGCTGGAGGGTTCCGGGGTCTGGACCAGCGAGGACCTCGAATCGCACGACTACGCGCTGCTGTGCTCGTACACGCACCCCGACTGCGGCTCCGACGCGTTGTCCCTGGTCACCGACTGGTACGTGTGGGTCTTCTTCTTCGACGACCACTTCCTGGAGATGTACAAGCGGACCCAGGACCGCGCGGGCGCCAAGGCCTATCTGGACCGGCTGGCCGGCTTCATGCCGATGGACCTCGCGGACGGCTTCCCGGAGGTGACCAACCCGGTCGAGGCGGGCCTCGCCGACCTGTGGACCCGTACCGTCCCGGCCATGACCATGGACTGGAGGGAACGGTTCTCCGAGAGCACCCGCAACCTCCTCAACGAGTCCATGTGGGAGCTCGCGAACATCAACATCGGGCGGGTCGCCAACCCGCTGGAGTACATCGAGATGCGCCGCAAGGTGGGCGGCGCCCCCTGGTCGGCAGGCCTGATCGAGTACGTGTCCGCCGAGGTCCCGGCCCGGTTCGCGCACTCCCGCCCGCTGGGCGTCCTGCGCGACGCCTTCGCGGACGCCGTGCACATCAGGAACGACATCTTCTCCTACCAGCGCGAGGTCGCCGACGAGGGTGAACTCTCCAACGCCATCCTGGTGTTGGAGACCTTCCTCGGCTGCTCCACGCAGGAGGCCGCCGACGCCTCCAACGACCTGCTGACCTCCCGGCTCCAGCAGTTCGAGCACACCGCACTCGCCGAACTCCCGCAGTTGTTCGCCGACGAGGCCGCGGACCCGGCCGAGATGGCGGCCGTCCTCGCCTACGCCAAGGGCCTCCAGGACTGGCAGTCGGGCGGCCACGAGTGGCACATGGTCTCCAGCCGCTACATGAACGAGGAGGCCCGGCCCACCGCCCCGCTGACGCTGCCGTTCATGCCGTCGGGCCTCGGCAGCACCGCCCTGGACGTCCGCTCGGTGTTCACGCCGCGCTCCGACGCCCTGCGCCGCCGCTCGTTCACGCACGTGCCGTTCGAGAAGACCGGCCCGTCCGTGATCCCGGACGTCTACATGCCGTTCCCCCTCGCCCTCAGCCCGCACCACGCCCACGCCCTGGAGGAGTCCGTCGCCTGGGCCCGCCGGATGGGCCTCACCGAGCCGCAGCCGGGCGACCCCGGATCCGCGATCTGGAACGAACGCAAGCTCCGCGGCTACGACTTCGCGCTGTGCTCGGCCGGCATCGACCCGGACGCGACCCCCGAGGCGCTCGTCCTCAACGCGTGCTGGCTCACCTGGGGCACGTACGGCGACGACTACTACCCGATGTTCGGGCGCGGCAGGAACCTCGCCGGCGCCAAGCAGACCACCGAGCGGCTCGTCGCCATGATCCCCGTGGACCACGCGGACGCCGCCGTGCCGGTGACCGCGATGGAGCGGAGCCTGGCCGACCTGTGGGTGCGCACCAGCGCGGACATGGGCTCCGCCGTCCGCGAGGTGTTCCGGGCCACCCTCGTCGACATGCTGGAGAGCTGGCTGTGGGAGGTGGAGAACCAGGCCCTGAACCGCATCCCCGACCCCGTGGACTACGCCGAGATGCGCCGGCGGACCTTCGGCTCCCCGCTCACCATGTACCTGTGCCGCCTCGGCCACGAGGGGCGCGGCATCCCGGACGAGATCTACCGGTCGGGGACCATCCGCTCCCTGGAGAACGCGGCCGCCGACGCCGCCTGCCTGATGAACGACATCTTCTCCTACCAGAAGGAGATCGAGGTCGAGGGCGAGGTCCACAACCACGTCCTGGTCACCCGCAACTTCTTCGACATCGGCTACCCCGAGGCACTGCACATCTGCCACCGGCTGATGACCCAGCGCGTCGAGGAGTTCGAGCACATCGTGGCCACCGAGCTGCCGCTGCTGTACGAGGACTGGCAGTTGGGCGGCGAGGCCCGGGCCGGCCTCGACGCCTACGTGGGCGAGCTCCAGGACTGGCTCGCGGGCATCCTCAACTGGCACCGCAAGTGCCGCCGTTACCGGGACGAGGACCTCCGCCGGGAGCCCACCGGGCTGGCCGCCGGCGCGCTGGGCCCCGAGTTCGGCATGGCCGCGGCCCGCCTCCCGTTCCTGTCCCCGGGCGCGCCGCCGGCCGGGCCCCCGGGAGCGGCCGCCGCGCCGGCCCGGACCGGCGACGGCGCGGGCACGGCGCTGGTCGGCTGAGCCGGGGCGGGCCCGGCACCTGCCGGGCCCGCCCCTTCCCCTCAGAAGCCGCGCAGGTGCAGCGCGTCGAGGACGGCCAGGTCGTCGGCCGACAGCCGCAGGGCGCCGGCGGCGATGTTGTCCTCCAGGTGGGCGGGGTTGCCGGTGCCGGGAATGGCCAGCACGTGCGGGCCGCGGTGCAGGGTCCACGCGGTCCGCACCCGGGCCGTGCTCACCCCGTGGGCGCGTGCGACGGTGACCAGTTCCGGCGCCTCCTCGGCGGGGGCGCCGCCCTCCCGCCCCGCGCCGGCGATGGCGTAGAACGGCACGAAGGCGATGCCCTGCTCGCCGCAGATCCGCAGGAGGTCGTCCTGGGCGGGCCGCCCGATCCCGTACGGGTTCTGTACGCAGACCACCGGCGCGATGGCCTGCGCCTCGGCGAGCTGCGCGGCCCCGATGTTGGACAGTCCGAGGTGCCGGATGAGCCCGGCCTCGCGCAGCTCGGCCAGGACGCCGAACCGCTCGGCTATCGAGGCGGTGCCCAGGATCCGCAGGTTGACCACGTCGAGGTGGTCCCGGCCGAGCTGGCGCAGGTTCTCCTCGACCTGGCCGCGCAGTTGCGCGGGTCCGGCGTGGCTCCATTCGCCCGAAGGGTCCCGGCCCGGCCCCACCTTGGTCGCGATGACCAGGTCGCCCGCGTACGGCGAAAGGGCCTGGTTGATCAGCTCGTTGGCGGAGCGCAGCGAGGAGAAGTAGAACGAGGCCGTGTCGATGTGGTTCACGCCGAGCTCGACGGCGCGCCGCAGCACGGCCACCGCCTGCGCGCGGTCGCTCGGCACGGCGTCGAGTGCGAACGCCTCGCCCTTCTGCGTGAGGCGCATCGCGCCGAAGCCGATCCGGTTGACGGTCAGGTCGCCGAGCGTCCAGGTGCCCGCCGCCGCCGCGTTGATCATCGCTGAGGTCATCCGGGAATGATCACACGGCCGGGGCGGGTGAGCGGGGTCAGAATTCGTCGAGGGTGTGCGGTAGCAGTTCCGTGCGCAGCGCCGCGTCGAGGGCGGCGGCCGCGCCCGGGGTGTGCTCGACGGCGAGCCCGGCCCGTACGAGTGCGGCGGCGGCGGTGCCGCCCAGGTAGCAGGCGGCCAGGTCGCGGGCGTCGAGGCCGAGGTCCGCCGGGGCGCGGGCCGGTTCGCAGGAGGCGCCGTCCGGTCCGGCCTTCAGGCGGAACCGGCCGGCGTTGGCCGGCAGCCGGGCGTCGGACAGCTCCAGGACGATCTCCACCGGGGCGGCCCAGCCGCGCGCGGTCAGCGCGGCGGGCACGTCGACGAGCCTGACCCACAGCGCCGGGAACTGCGAGGTGACCTTGACCTGGTCGCGGTCGGCGGCGAAGTGCAGCAGCGGGTCGTCGGCCGGCCGGCCCCAGGCGCTCACCTTGCCGGTGAGGTCGAGGGAGGCGACGCAGTTCCACAGGGCGGCGGCGGCCTGCGGGGTGTCGGCCTCCAGTTCGTCGACGCGCACCAGCCCGGGGACCCGTACCGGGCCGCCGTCGTCCTCGGCCTTGGTGCGGTAGACGACGTACCCGGCGAGCGGGTCGCCGAGCGTGATGATCCGCGGCGGGCTCAGCTGCTCGTCCTCGCTGTCCTTCTCGCGCAGCCACTCGGTGCGCCAGCGCTCCTCGTCCCGGGTGGTGCGGCCGGCCCGGCCCGCGCGGGTGCGCTCGTAGTACGGGCCGAGCAGGGCCGGGGCGTCGGCCGGGTCGACGAGCCGCAGCGGCCGCCCGTCGGGGGTGACGCGCAGGGCGAGCGGCCGCGTCGAGTCGATCTCCACGGTCAGACCGTGGGTGGCCGCGCCGAAGCCGAACCGCCCGTAGATGGCGGCCTCGGAGGCCCACAGCGCGGCGATCGGGCGGCCCGCGCGGGCCGCCCGGTCCAACTGCTCCGCCATCAGCGCGCTGAGCACCCCGCGGCGGCGGTGGGTGGGCGCCACCGAGACGAACGTGAGGCACGGGCAGGGCAGATCGGCCCCGGGGACGGACAGCCGGAACGGGTGGGCGGCCATGAAGCCGACCAGCGCGGCGCCGTCGTAGGCGCCGATGCGTTCGCAGCCGGCCAGCAGATCGTGGTGGTGGGCGCGTTCCTCTTCCTCGGGCCGGTCGTGGAAGACCAGGTAGGCGAGTTCCAGCGCGCGGTCGATCTCGTCCTCGGGTACGTCACGGATGTCCACCATGTCCCGGACCCTAAACCCTCATTGGGGGACGGGTCACCGCATAATGGCCGGATTTGCCAGTCGTACCAGTTCCAGGGCCTGATCGGGGAACCATTCGCCGGCCTTCGGTGCGGCCACCCCGCGCTCGGGGTCGCGCGGGCCGCGGGTGCCGCGCAGGCACGAGCCGTCCGACTCCCCCGGGGTCTTGATCCAGAGGGTGGCGTCGTGGAGGACGTACCCGGTGCGGGTGCTGGGCCGGACGCCCAGGCCCCGACCGGGCGGGTTGCACCAGTCCTGCGGCTCGCGGTACTTGCCCGCGGGGGCCTTCCACGGACCGCGGCCGTTGCGGCTGGTGTCGGTGACGAAGTGTTTCATCCTGGCCGGATCCAGTACCCGGGCGCGGGCGTCGATCCAGGCCTGCGCTTCGGCGTGCGGGCGCCACTGGTCGGGGCAGTGGGCGCTGTCACCGCCGGACTCGGCGTACGCGAGGCAGACGGAGACCAGGTAGGCGAACCACACGTTGGCGGCGTCGGTGTTGTAGTTGGAGACGTTGACGGCGAAGCCGGTGGCCCGGTCGATGCCGGCCTGCCGCAGCCGGGGCACGATGCTGTTGACGGTGTGCCAGCCGGCGTGCCCGGTGTCGAGGTAGACGTCGGTGGCCGGCTTGGCCTCCAGGGCCCGTACCGCGTAGTCGATCTCGGTGTAGCGGGCGGCGGTCCGGGTGCCGGCCGCCTCGTCGCCGCCGGCCACGTCCGCCGGGCACTCGCGCGGCAGCAGGGCCAGCGAGTCGGGTTCCAGGACGACGATCGCGCGGTGGTCGTCGATGCCGCGGGCGACGGCGTCGATCCAGTTGCGGTACGCGGCCGTGCCGGAGGCGCCGCCCGCCGAGTACTGGGAGCAGTCCCGGCCCGGCACGTTGTAGAGGACGAGGACCGGCAGGGACTGCTGCCGGGCCGCGTCCAGGGTGGTCGCGCGGGCTTCGGCCTCCGCCTGGGCCGGTGTCTGGTCGCCGAGCCACACGGCGTGCGGGGTGGCGGCCATCGCGGTGATCGCTTCCGCCTCGCGGCCCCGGCCGGCGGCACCGAGCTGCCGGGCCTGGGCGTGCGCCGCGGGGTTGGCGGCCGGGACGTAGAGGGGCAGTTCGGGTACGGCGGCCTGCCGGTGGACCGCCGGCAGGGCGGGTACGGACGGGGCGCCGGGGAGCAGGACGGCCGCGAGGGCGGCGGCGGGCAGCAGGGCCCGTACGAGGTGTCGGTGGTGCACGGCAGCCGACGCTGGTGCAGGGTCCGTGGGCGGGTCAAGCCGCGTTACCCGCCCGGCGCAAACCCACAACCCGCACGGGTTGCCCCCGTCACCGCCCTTGCCCGCCCCACCAGCCCCGCCGACGCGCTGGGCGCAACACCCCTCAGCCTCGCCGGCGTTTGAGGCGCGGGGTTTGGGGCGGAGCCCCAAGGACAACCCGGCTCCGCCGGGCACCGGGCTCCGCCCGGACCAGCGCCTCAAACGCCGGCGAGGCTGGAGTGACCCCTCGGGCAGCGGGCGAGGCCGGGGTTTCGCGCCCGCGAGGTCGGCGAGGCTGGAGGTTGCCGTCCAGGCAGGGGGTTGCCCCTCGGGCAGGCGGCGAGGTTGGGGGAGGCCCGCCAGGGCTGAGGTTGCGCGGGGTCGCCGGCACGGCTGGGGGGTCGGGGGTGGTTAGGCGACCACGCCGATGCGGGTGACGGTGGTGGCGGAGGCGTCGTGGTGGATCGGGGTGTGCGCACCGGTCAGCGAGGACCCGCTGCCGCCCCGCCGGTTGGCGACGATCTCGGCGGCGATGGAGAGCGCCGTCTCCTCCGGGGAGCGCGCACCGAGGTCCAGGCCGATCGGAGAGCGCAACCGGGCGAGTTCGAGCTCGGTGACACCGACCTCGCGCAGCCGCTTGTTGCGGTCCTCGTGGGTCCGGCGGGACCCCATCGCGCCGACGTACGCGACCGGCAGCCGCAGCGCGAGTTCGAGCAGCGGCACGTCGAACTTGGCGTCGTGCGTCAGCACGCACAGCACGGTGCGGCCGTCGACGGCGGCCCCGGCGAGGTAGCGGTGCGGCCAGTCGACGACGATCTCGTCGGCGTCGGGGAAGCGGGCCCGGGTCGCGAAGACCGGCCGCGCGTCGCAGAGCGTGACGTGGTAGCCGAGGTACTTGCCGATCCGCACGAGCGCGGACGCGAAGTCGATGGCCCCGAAGACGATCATGCGCGGCGCGGGCACGCTGGACTCGACGAGGATCGTGAGCGGCTCGCCGCAGAGCCGCCCGTCGGCGCCGATCTCCAGCACGCCGGTCTTCCCGGCGTCCAGCATGGCGCGGGCCTCCTCGGCGACCGTGCGGTCGAGCTCGGGGTGACCGCCGAGTCCGCCCTCGTACGGCCCCTCGGCGCGGACCAGCACGGCGCGGCCCATCAGCTCGGCCGGGCCGGCGGCGATCCGGGCCACGGCGGCGGGCTCGCCCTGTGCGGCGGCGGCCAGCGCGGCCTCGAAGACGGCGCGCCCGGGGGCGCCGGCGCGCACCGGGGTGACGAGTATGTCGATGATGCCGCCGCAGGTCAGGCCGACCGCGAAGGCGTCGTCGTCGCTGTAGCCGAAGCGTTCCAGGACGCTCTCGCCGTCGTCGAGCGCCTGCCGGCACAGGTCGTAGACGGCGCCCTCCACGCACCCGCCGGAGACCGATCCGATGGCCGTGCCGTCGGCGTCGACGGCGAGCGCGGCGCCGGGCTGCCGGGGCGCGCTGCCGCCCACCGCCACGACCGTGGCGACGGCGAAGTCTCGTCCCTGCTCGACCCACCGGTTCAGCTCTTCGGCGATGTCCAGCATGTCGGCCTCCTCGGAGGATCGGTTCCAGTATCGGACGGGTGAAGGGGAAAGCGCCGCCCCGGCCCTTCGCGGGGCCCGGACGGCGCCCGTGCTCAGTGGATGTTGAGCCAGCCCTCGATCGGGTGCAGAGCGTAGAACACCACGAAGATCGCGGTGAGGCCCCACATGAAGCCGCCGATCTCGCGGGCCTTGCCCTGCGCGACCTTGATGGCGACGTACGAGATGACGCCCGCGGCGACACCGGCGGTGATCTGGTACGTGAAGGGCATGATCACGACGGTCAGGAAGACCGGGATCGCGACCGAGCTGTCGGCCCAGTCCACGTGGCGGGCGTTCTGCATCATCATCGCGCCGATGACGACCAGGGCCGCGGAGGCGACCTCACCCGGGACGATCTGCGTGATCGGGGTGAAGAAGATGCAGGCGGCGAAGAACAGGCCGGTGACCACGGAGGCGAGGCCCGTACGGGCGCCCTCGCCGACACCGGTGGCGGACTCGACGAACACGGTCTGGCCGGAGCCGCCCGCGACGCCGCCGATGGCACCGCCTGCGCCGTCGATGAACAGGGCCTTCGACAGGCCGGGCATGCGGCCCTTGTCGTCGGCGAGCTTGGCCTCGGTGCCGACGCCGATGATGGTGGCCATCGCGTCGAAGAAGCCGGCCAGCACCAGGGTGAAGACGATCATGCCGATCGTCATGGCGCCGACCTCGCCCCAGCCGCCGAACTCGACGTCGCCGAAGAGCGAGAAGTCGGGCATCGAGACCGCGGAGCCGGCGAGCTCCGGCGGGCCGCTGCGCCAGGCCTTCGGGTCGATGTCGGCGACGACGTTGAGGAGGGTGGCGAGGATGGTTCCGCCGACGATGCCGATCAGGATCGCGCCGGGCACCTTGCGCGCCTGCAGCATGAAGATGGCCAGCAGGGTCACGCAGAAGATCAGGACGGGCCAGCCGGCGAGCTCGCCGGCGGGACCGAGGGTGACGGGACCGCCACCCTGGGAAGCGTGCACGAATCCGGCCTTCACCAGGCCGATCAGGGCGACGAACATGCCGATGCCCATGGTGATCGCGTGCTTGAGGGCGAGCGGGATCGCGTTCATGATCATCTCGCGGAGGCCGGTGACGACCAGGAGACAGATCACGACGCCGTACATCACGCACATGCCCATGGCCTGCGGCCAGGTCATCTCGGGGGCGACCTGGGAGGCGAGCACACCGGACACCGAGAGTCCGGCGGCCAGGGCGAGCGGAACCTTGCCCACGAAGCCCATGAGGAGCGTGGTCACGGCCGCGGCGAAGGCGGTGGCCGTGATGAGAGCCTTCTGGCTCAGGGTGTCACCGGCGGCGTCTTTCCCCGAGAGGATCAGGGGGTTGAGAAGAAGGATGTACGCCATCGCCATGAAGGTCGTGATACCGCCACGAACCTCGTTGCCGACGTTGGATCCTCTGTGGGTTATGTGAAAGTACCGGTCGAGCCAGGACCGTCCGGCGGGGTTGAGCGAGCCGGAGCCCGCATCTTCCGCGGTGGTCTTGGACTCCACTGACGACTGGGTCATGGTGCCTAACTCCCAAGGTTCAAAGGGGCACCCGCATGAAGATTGGAGATCGCGGGATTTGGGATGCTGCGTTTGGCTGCACGACCCGGGGTGACGGCCCGAGACGAAGCGTTCGTGGATGGTGCGTGGGGGTGAAGGGACCGCGAGCGGTGCGGTACTTCGATACTCCGGGCGGTGTGGGCGTGAAGTGTGACGTTCCCGTCCCGCACCGCCCGGAGAGTCCGGGGTCCGGGGGCCTCGCGGCCCCCGGAGCGCGCCGTCCTAGAGGGTGCCGGTGAGGGCTTCCGGACGGATCGGCGTCTTGTTGAGCTCCAGACCGGTCGCCTGCCGGATCGCCGCGAGGACGGCCGGGGTGGACGACAGGGTCGGCGCCTCGCCCATACCGCGAAGGCCGTACGGCGCGTTCGGGTCGGCGAGCTCCAGGACGTCGACCGGGATGGTCGGGGTGTCGAGGATGGTCGGGATCAGGTAGTCCGTGAAGGAGGGGTTGCGCACCTTCGCGGTCTTCGGGTCCACGATGATCTCTTCCATGATCGCCACGCCGAGGCCCTGGGTGGTGCCACCCTGGATCTGGCCGACCACGGAGAGCATGTTCAGCGCCTTGCCGACGTCCTGGGCGGTGGCCAGCTCGACGACCTTGACGAGGCCGAGCTCGGTGTCCACCTCGACCACCGCGCGGTGCGCGGCGAACGTGTACTGGACGTGGCCGTCGCCCTGGCCGGTCTTCAGGTCGAACGGGACGGTCGGGCGGTGGCGGAACTCGAGTTCGAGGTCGATCGCGTCCTCGCCCTCCAGGACCTCCGCGATGTCCGCGAGGACCTCGCCGCCGTCGGTGACGACCTTGCCGCCTTCGAGCAGCAGCTCGGCGGTGGCCCACGCCGGGTGGTAGGAGCCCTTCTTGCGGCGGCCGATCTCCAGGACGGCCTCGCGGACGGCCTCACAGGTGTTCTTCACGGCGCCACCGGTCATGTACGTCTGCCGCGAGGCGGACGTGGAACCGGCGGAGCCGACCTGCGTGTCGGCCGGGTGGATGGTCACCTGCGTGACACCCAGCTCCGTACGGGCGATCTGGGCGTGCACGGTGACACCGCCCTGGCCGACCTCCGCCATGGCCGTGTGGACCATCGCGACGGGCTCGCCGTTGATGACCTCCAGGCGGACCCGGGCGGTGGAGTAGTCGTCGAAGCCCTCGGAGAAGCCGACGTTCTTGATGCCGACCGCGTAGCCGACACCGCGGACGACGCCCTCGCCGTGCGTGGTGTTGGAGAGGCCGCCGGGCAGCGCGCGGACGTCCGCGCCCTCGCCGGCGGTCTCCCACTGGCGCTCGGGCGGCAGCGGACGGGCCTTGACCCGGCGCAGCAGCTCGGCGACGGGCGCCGGGGAGTCCACGACCTGGCCGGTGGGCATGATCGTGCCCATCTCCATGGCGTTGAGCTGGCGGAACTCGACCGGGTCCATGCCCAGCTTCGCCGCGAGCTTGTCCATCTGGGCCTCGTACGCGAAGCAGGCCTGGACGGCGCCGAAGCCGCGCATCGCGCCGCAGGGCGGGTTGTTCGTGTAGAGCGCGATCGCCTCGATGTCCACGTCCTCCAGGACGTACGGACCCACCGAGAGGGACGACGCGTTGCCGACGACGGCCGGGGAGGCCGAGGCGTAGGCGCCGCCGTCGAGCACGATCTTGCACTTCATGTGCGTGAGCTTGCCGTCCTTGGTGGCGCCGTGCTCGTAGTAGAGCTTCGCCGGGTGACGGTGCACGTGACCGAAGAACGACTCGAACCGGTTGTAGACGATCTTGACCGGCTTGTTCGTGGCCAGGGCCAGCAGGCAGGCGTGGATCTGCATCGAGATGTCCTCGCGGCCGCCGAAGGCACCGCCGACGCCGGAGAGCGTCATGCGCACCTTCTCCTCGGGCAGGCCGAGGACGGGGGCGATCTGCTTGAGGTCCGAGTGCAGCCACTGGGTGGCGACGTAGAGGTCGACACCGCCGTCCTCCGACGGCACGGCCAGGCCGGACTCCGGGCCGAGGAAGGCCTGGTCCTGCATGCCGAAGGTGTACTCGCCCTCGACGATGACGTCGGCGCGCTTGCGGGCCTCTTCCACGTTGCCGCGGATGATCGGCTGGCGGTGCACGATGTTCGGGTGCGGGACGTGACCGGAGTGGTGGTCGTCGCGGCCCTCGTGGATCAGCGGCGCGTCGGCGGCGAGCGCCGAGGCCTCGTCCGTGACCACCGGCAGCTCGCGGTAGTCGATCTTGATCTTGGCGGCCGCGCGGCGGGCGGTCTCCGGGTGGTCGGCGGCCACGAGGGCGACCGGCTCACCGTGGTGGCGTACCCGGCCGTTGGCCAGCACCGGGGTGTCCTGGATCTCCAGGCCGTAGTTCTTCATCTCGGCCGGCAGGTCGTCGTACGTCAGCACCGAGTAGACGCCGGGCATGGCGAGCGCCTCGGAGATGTCGATCGAGGCGATCTCGGCGTGGGCGACGGTGCTGCGCAGGGTCTGGCCCCACAGCATGTCCTCGTGCCACATGTCCGAGGAGTACGCGAACTCGCCGGTGACCTTCAGGGTGCCGTCCGGGCGGAGCGTGGACTCGCCGATGCCGCCCTTGTTGTGCTTCTGGGTGACGTTGGTCGGGGTACCGGCCGGAGTGGTGCGGGTGTTCTGAGCCATGGTCAGACCGCCTCTCCCTGACGGGCGGCCGCGAGGCGGACCGCGTCGAGGATCTTCTCGTAGCCCGTGCAGCGGCAGAGGTTGCCGGACAGGGCCTCACGGATGTCCTGGTCGGACGGGGAGGAGTTCTCCTCCAGCAGCGCGTCGGCCTGGACCAGGAGGCCCGGGGTGCAGAAACCGCACTGGACGGCGCCGGCGTCGATGAACGCCTGCTGGATGTTGGAGAGCTCGACGCCCTCGCCGGTCTGCGAGTCGCCCGGCTTGGGCTGCCACTGCTTGGCCGCGTCCAGGGACACGCCCTTGCCGCCGCAGCCGCCGCCGGTGCCGCAGGCGCCGCCGTGGCCGTGCTCCTCGCGCTGCTTGGCGAACTCCGCCAGGCCCTCGACGGTCACGACGTCGCGGCCCTCGACCTGACCGGCCGCGACCAGGCAGGAACAGACCGGCACGCCGTCGAGACGGACGGTGCAGGAACCGCACTCGCCCTGCTCACACGCGTTCTTCGAACCCGGCAGGCCGAGGCGCTCGCGCAGGACGTAGAGGAGGGACTCGCCCTCCCACACATCGTCGGCTTCCTGCGGACGACCGTTGACAGTGAAATTGACGCGCATGATTACGCAGCCCCTTCAAGCGAGCGGCCGTTGCCGGTACCGCGGTACTGCTCCCAGGTCCAGACGAGCTGGCGGCGAGCCATGATGCCGACCGCGTGCCGGCGGTACTTCGCCGTGCCGCGGACGTCGTCGATCGGGTTGGCCGCGCCGGAGGCGAGGTCACCGAACTGCTTGGCGATCGACGGGGTGATGACCTTGCCGGACTCCCAGAAGCCGCCCTCTTCGAGCGCGGCGTTCAGGAACTCCTCGGCGGCCTTCGCCCGGATCGGGGTCGGCGCGGCCGAACCGATGCCGGTGCGGACCGTCCGGGTCTCGGGGTGCAGTGCCAGACCGAACGCGCAGACCGCGATGACCATCGCGTTGCGGGAGCCGACCTTGGAGTACTGCTGGGGACCGTCCGCCTTCTTGACGTGGATGGTCTTGATGAGCTCGTCGGCGGCGAGCGCGTTGCGCTTCACGCCGGTGTAGAACTCGTCGATCGGGATCAGGCGGGAGCCGCGTACGGACTCCACCTCGACCTCGGCGCCCGCGGCGAGCAGTGCGGGGTGGGAGTCACCGGCCGGCGAGGCGCAACCGAGGTTGCCGCCGACGCCGCCGCGGTTGCGGATCTGCGGGGACGCGACCGTGTGCGAGGCGAGCGCGAGACCGGGAAGCTCCGTGCGGAGGTTCTCCATGATCTGCGTGTACGGGACGGAGGCGCCCAGGCGCACGACGTCCTCACCGACCTCCCACTCCCGCAGCAGACCGATGCGGTTCAGGTCCAGGAGGTACTCCGGACGACGGTGGTCGAAGTTGATCTCGACCATCACATCGGTGCCACCCGCAATCGGCACAGCTGTGGGGTGCTCGGCCTTAGCGGCGAGCGCCTCCTCCCAGCTGGCGGGGCGAAGGAAGTCCATGTGCGGCTCTCTTCTTCTTCATCGAGTCGTTCACTTCAAGCCAGGAGGGCCGAAGTCCCTCGACTGGTCGTTCACGTGCTGTTAACGCGGTGTGGAGTCAGTACACAAGCCGCGCGTCCCCCGGGTGCAGTCACCGAAACCATGAAGGAGTTGGCTGGGCGCCTCCCTCGTCTTGTAGATTCGTATAAAAGGCGAGGCCGAGCAGCCTCTCCGATTTTCAACGGCAACATCGAGACAGATCGGCGGCGACCCCATGAGGCTGCGCGCACTACTGGAAACCGAGGCACTGGGCCTGCGGCTCCTGGGCGGCGAAGAGGAGCTCGACCGTACGGTCCGTGGCGTGATGACGACCGACCTGCGGGACCCCAGCCGATACCTCTCCGGCGGCGAATTGGTGCTGACAGGGCTCGCGTGGCGAAAGAATTCAGCCGACTCCGAGCCATTCGTACGAATCCTTGCGAGCGCGGGTGTCGCGGGCCTCGCGGCCGGCGAAGCGGAACTCGGCGACATCCCCGACGATCTGGTTTCGGCCTGCCGCCGCAACCGCCTGCCGCTGTTCGCGGTGAACGAGGACGTTGCATTCGCCACCATCACGGAATACGTGGTCCGGCAGGTGTCCGGGGAGCGCGCCGGGGACCTCGCGGCCGTCGTGGACCGGCACCGCCGACTGATGACGTCGGGCCCCGCCGGGGGCGGACCGGACGTCGTGCTCGATCTGCTCACCACGGACCTCGATCTGCGCGCGTGGGTGCTTTCCCCCACGGGCCGGCAGATCGCCGGGGCCGGAGAGCCCCTGGCGCCGGGCGTGTGCGCGGCGCTCGCCAGTGAGCACCTGGCAGCGGTCCGGACCGGCCGCAGGGGCCCGCACCGGATCTCCATCCAGGGTATTACGTACTCGCTCTTCCCGATCAAGGGTCACGCCCGGGGGGCCGCGCCGGCCGTCCGCGACGTGCGCGAGAGCGTCCTCTCGGACTGGCTGCTGGCCGTCGAGGCGGACGCCGGCGACTGGCCGGCCGAGCGGCTCGACCTGCTGCAGGGCGTGACCCAGCTGATCGCCGTCGAGCGGGACCGCCGGGACGCGGCCCGCACGGTGCGCCGCCGGCTGGCCCAGGAGGTCCTGGAACTGGTCCAGACGGGTGCGGCGCCGGCCGAGATCGCGGCCCGCCTGCGGGTCGCGGCGCCCGTGCTGCTGCCGGGGCTGGGCACGGCCCCGCACTGGCAGGTCGTGGTGGCCCGGGTGGACTGGGACGGCGGGGACATCCCCGGCGGCCCGGTGGCGCAGTCCCTGCTGGAGGAGATCCTGGTCGACCCGGGCGTCTCGGGCCCGGAGCCCTCGGACCGGATCGCGGTGGCGCACGCGGGTGACGAGGCCATCGCGCTGGTGCCGCTGGCCGCGCTGGCCGCCGAGGGCGAGCCGGACTCCGCCCTGCATGCCGACGCCCTGCTGGCGACCGTACGGGAGCCGCTCGCGGCGGGACTGGCCGACGACGGGCGGCTGACCCTGGGCGTGAGCGCCGCCGTGCACTCCGCGGAAGGGCTGCGCGGCGCGCTGGAGGAGGCCCGGCACGCACGCCGGGTCGCCGCCGCCCGCCCCGGCCGGGTGTGCGCCGCGGGCCACCACGAGCTGGCCTCGCACGTGCTGCTGCTGCCGTTCGTCCCGGACGACGTCCGCCGGGCGTTCACGGCGCGGCTGCTGGACCCGCTGCGGGACTACGACCGGCGCCACCGCGCCGAGCTGATCCCGACCCTGGAGGCGTTCCTCGACTGCGACGGCTCCTGGACCCGCTGTGCGACGCGTCTGCACCTGCACGTCAACACCCTGCGCTACCGGGTCGGGCGAATCGAGCAGTTGACGGCCCGGGACCTGTCCCGGCTGGAGGACAAGCTCGACTTCTTCCTTGCCCTGCGCATGAGCTGACGAAGAGTTGGCACAACCTGACTGATGATCACATAGTCTGTTCCAGACTTTGTGAAAGGGTTCACCTGACCCCTTGGCCGATCACGCCGGTGTGTGCTGGGATTCGCCCCAGGGCTCAATGGCGCGCTTTGGGGAGGGCAATGTGGCGGACACCGCCATGTCGAAAACCGGAACGGCTGGGGGCGACGACCCCCTCCAGCGGGCGATATGGCGGCTGCGGTCCCGCGGCTGCTGGACGGATGCGGCGGCGCTGCTCGAACCGCACGCGGCGGCTCCGGGCGCCGCACTGCAGCGCGCGTCCCTGCTGATCGAGCGGTGCCTGTACACGGAGGCCGGCTGGACGGAGGCCGAGGAGGCACTGCGTGTCGCCGAAGCCGCCGCCGGGACGGACGACGAACGCGGCGAGGCCGCCTGCGAGCGCGGCTACCTGGCGTACGCCGCCACCCGGCTGGGCGTACGGGACCGGGCCGACGAGGCCCGCTCCGCACTGGGCCGCGCAGCCGCCCTGATCTCGCTCTCTTCGCCCCGGCGGGCACTGCTGGACTTCCGCCGCGGGCTGGTCGCGGAGAACATCGCGGGCTCACCCCAGGCGGCCAGGGCGGCCTACGACCGCTCGCACACCGCGGCCGCGGCGCACGGGGACACCCTGCTGCTGTCCTTCACCTGGCGGCACCTGGCGGGGCTCGCCCTGCGGGACGGCGAGATCACCGAGGCCCGGAACGGATTCACCCAGTCGCTACTGCTCCGCGAGGAGCTGGGGTATCTGATCGGAACGGCCCCGGCGCTCGCGGCGCTCGCCGACGCGGCGGAGGAACCGGAAGCCGGACGGCTGCGGGCCGAGGCCCGGCGGCTGGTCCAGCTGCTGGGGGGCGTGCCGACCTGGCTGGCGGCGAGCCTCACGCCCGCCACGGCCTGACCGCTCCGCGGTTCCCGCTCGCGGGCGCGAGCGGAAGCACAGCTCGGGCGGGGAGCGCCCCCGTGACCGCGGGGGCGCTCCGGTGCACCGTGCTCCGCACCGGGCGCCGATGCGCCGCAAGATCAGTGTTTGTGGCTCCGGCCCTGATGGGCACCCTGCCAGGCATGTCAGTGAAGACGCAGTTCACGGCGGGGACCGCACCAGGGGCGCTCCCGCTTGTCGGCCACGGACGGCAGTTGCTGCGCCGTCCCCTGCAGTTCCTTTCGGAACTGCCCCAATACGGTGACCTGGTGGAGATCAGGCTGGGCCCGCAGACCGCCTACGTGCCGTGCCACCAGGACCTTCTGCACCAAGTCCTGGCGGACGACCGGACCTTCGACAAAGGAGGCCTGCTCTACGAGAAGGCGCGGGACTTCCTCGGCAACGGCCTCGGCAGCTGCCCACACGCGGAACACCGGGCGCAGCGGCGGCTGCTCCAGCCGGCCTTCCGGCCCGAGCGGCTCGCGCAGTACGGGGCGGCGATGGAGCATCGGCTGGGCCCGTTGCAGGAGTCCTGGTACGACGGATGTGTCATCGACGCCTTCAGCACCTGGTACCACTTCACGCTGGGAACAGCTGTTCGCGCCTTGTTCTCGACCGACATAGCCGACACGACGGCCCGCCGCATCGAGCGGTCGTTCGACGTCATGCTCGGCAACATTTTCGCCCGGATGCTGGTGCCGGGCCCGCTGCAGAAACTGCCCACTCCCGGCCGGCGCCGCTACGCCGGCGCGATCGCCGACCTCCACGGCGCCATCGACGAGCTGATCGACCGGTACCGCGAGACCGGCGAGGACCACGGGGACGTGCTCTCCGTCGTGCTCGCCTCCGGCGGCCGGATGGGCCGCGAGCCCACCCCCACCGAACTGCACGACCAGATGGTCACCCTGCTCGCCGCCAGCTCCGAGACCTCGGCGGCCACCCTCACCTGGGCCTGCCTGCTGCTCGCGCAGGACGGGGAGCTCCAGGAGCGGCTGCGGGCCGAGGTGGACGAGGTCCTCGACGGCGACCAGGCCCGCTGGGAGCACGTGCCGCGGCTCGAATTCACCCGTCGGGTGCTCACCGAGACGATGCGGCTCTACCCCGCGGGGTGGCTGCTCACCCGGATCACCACGGGCCCCGGGGCCGAGCTGGCCGGACACCCCATCCCGGCCGGCAGCACCGTGGTCTTCAGCCCGTACGTCGTCCAGCGCCGGGCCGACCTCTTCGAGCGGCCGGACGCCTTCGACCCGGACCGGTGGCTGCCCGAGCGTGCCGCCGGACTTCCCCGGGGCGCCTTCGCGGCCTTCGGAGGCGGGGCCCGCAAGTGCATCGGCGACACCTTCGCCCTCGGGGAGACCGCGGTGGCGCTGGCCAGCGTGGTGAGCCGGTGGCACCTGGAGGTGGCCCCCGGCGCCGACCTCCGGCCGGCCAGGCTCGCGACCATCCTGCGTCCGCGGCGGCTGGGCATACGGCTGCGTGCGCGGTGAGCACGATGCGCAGAGACACGGTGGACACCCGGGGCCACCTCCACGACCTGGACCTGCCCTTCCCTGAGCGGGTGAGTCCGGACGTCGAACGGGCCCGCCGGCGCAGTCTGCGGTGGATGCACGACCGCGGGCTGCTGTCCTCGCGCGACCTGGCCGCCTACGACGTACTGCGGCTGGACCAACTGGCCGCTCGCGCCTACCCGTTCGCCACCGGGGAGGCGCTGGACCTGATGACGGACTGGATGGGCTGGTTCTTCGTGTTCGACGACCAGTTCGACAGCCCGCTGGGCCGGGATCCAGGGCGCGTCGCGGCCATCGCGGCCGCAACCGTCGACGTCATGGACGGCGGGCCGCGCACCGGACCGCCGGACCCGCTGAAGGACACCTTCCGCGAATTGTGGGAGCGCTCGGCCGCCGGCATGTCACCCGCGTGGCGGCGCCGGCACCGGGACAGCTGGACCCGCTTCATCAGCGGGTACGCGGGCGAGGCGGCGGACCGGGACGCCTCCGGCCCGCCGGCACCGGCGCGGTACATGACCGTGCGCCGGGCCACCATCGGCACGGATTCCTGCTTCGACCTGGTGGAACGGCTGACCGGGATGGAGATCCCGCCGGAGGCCCGTGCGTGCGAGCGCCTCACCACCATGGCCGATCTGAGCAGCGAGGTCGTGGCGCTCACCAACGACCTGGCGTCCCTGGGCAAGGAGCTGGCCTCGGGCGAGTTCCACAACATCGTGCCGGTGCTGCAGTCCGCGACCGGGTGCACGGCGGAGGAGGCCGCCCGCGAGGCGGTCCGCATGGTCGCCGAGCGGGTCGGAGAGTTCCGGCGGCTCGCCGCCGGCATCGACGAGGTCCGCCGCGAGCACCGGCTGACGGCGGGCGGAGAGGAGGCGGTCCACCGGCTGGTGTGCTGCATGGAGGACTGGATGCGGGCGACCCGCGACTGGTCCCTGTTGACCGGGAGGTACTCGGAAGCCGGCGTGCGGGAGGCCGAGCGGCCCCGGCCGTGGGCGCGGATCTACCGGGCGCTGTGGTGAGCCTGCCGCCGGGCGCTGCGATGAGGCGTCGGTGAAGCCCCCGTCAGGGCGCCGCGGCCGGGCGCCGGAGACCCGCCGGTGAGGGCCCGGCCGGCGGGTCGGAGGGCCGGTCCGGAGGGGGCGCGGCGTCAGCGCGGGGCGCCGGTGAAGTGCTCCCGTACGAGTGATTCGACGACCTGGAGGTCCTGGGCGATCAGGGCCTCCAGGAGGGCGGAGTGCTCCGCCGCGTCCGCCACCAGGTCGGCCCGGCGGATCCGCGGGGAGTCCGGGGCCGGCCACTGGGCGCGCCGGTGCAGGTCGTCGGCGACCAGGACCAGCTGCTCGTTGCCCGCCAGCGAGAGCACCGCGCGGTGGAAGGCCCGGTCGGAGTCCGCGTAGCCGGGCACGTCGCCGGCCGCGGCGGCGGTCGCGGTGGCCGCGGCGGCGGGCCGCAGCGCCGTCCAGGCGTCCACCGGGGTAGTACGTGCCAGGCGCAGCATCACCGGCACCTCCAGCAGCGCCCGGACCTCCGCCAGTTCGGCGAGCTCCCGCGCGGTGCGCACGACCACCCGGAAGCCGCGGTTGGGCAGGCATTCGACGGCGCCTTCGAGGGCCAGCTGCTGCATCGCCTCGCGCACCGGCGTGGCCGAGACGCCGAAGCGCTCCCCCAGCGCCGGGCCGGAGTAGATCTCTCCGGGCACCAGGTCGCCGTCGACGAGCGCGGCACGCAGGGCATCGAGGATCTGCCCGCGCACCGAGTGGCGGACCACCTTCTGGGGCGGGAGGGATGCTTCGCTGTGCACGCTCCGAGGATATGGGACACCGTTGATAGGACCTGCCTCCATGTGGGTAAGGTAAGGCTAACCTGTTAACGATCGCTCGATTCGGTGGTCCCCGCCATGACCGTCCCGGCTTTGCTTCCCGTCGCCCCCGCCGCCGGCCCGGCTTCCGGCGGCACGGGCCCGTGCACCCCGGCCGGCTCCCCGGTGGCCGACGCGTACGCACGTATGGCCGAGGCGTTCCCGGGGCTGCGGGTGCGGGAGCGCACGGCCTGCGAGCCGGCGCCGCGCGGTGCGGGCTGGGTCGGCGCGGGCGAGCTGGCGGCCGGCGGGACCGCCCTCGACGCCTTCCTCGCCTGGGACCACGCACAGGTCCTGCGGGACTACGGCCGGACCGCCCGGCCGGACGTGGTCGCCGGCTTCGGGCTGCACCGGTACGCCTGGCCTGCCTGCCTGCTCGTCACGGTGCCCTGGTTCCTGGCGCGCCGGGTCCCGCGGATCCCCGCGGACGGGGTCGCGTTCCACCGGACGGCCGGACGCATGTCGGTCGTCGTCGAGAGCTTCGCCTGCCTGCCGTCCGACCCGGCCGCGGACCTGCCCGGAGCCCGGGTCGTGCCCGACGAGGAGGCCCTGCGGGCGGAGGTGCGCGCGGCGGTGGCCGCGCACCTCGGCCCGCTGCTGGAAGGATTCGGCCCCCGGATGCGGCGCGGCCGGCGGGCCCTGTGGGCCATGGTGACCGACGAGGTCGTGGAGAGCCTGTGGTACGTCGGGCACCTGCTGGGCGAGGAGCCGCGGGCGATGGCGGAGCTGGAGCTGCTGATGCCCGGCGCGACCGCCCCGTACACGGGCGGCGCGGCCTTCCGGACGCTCACCGGCCCGCGGGGCGAGGAGCTGCCCACCCGCGACCGGGCCGGCTGCTGCCTCTTCTACACGATCCGGCCCGACGACACCTGCATCACCTGCCCGCGCACCTGTGACGCGGACCGCGTCGCACGACTGTCCGCCGCCGCGGCCTCCTAGACCCCAGCCGCCTCACGCCACCCGCCCGGGTGGCCGTATTCGAACTCAACTACGCATGGTCGCGCGGGAGTTCGACTCAGATCACCCTATCCGGAGGGCCGCGCCCCCCGAAGGCGTCCACTTGACCCGAAACCCGCGTGCGGGCCGGACGGGATCCGCCACTATGGCGCCCGGAAAGCCGCAGTCGCGAGGCAAAGGGACACCGGATGAGACTGACCGACATATCGCTGGACTGGCTGCTGCCCGGCAGCCTGCTGATCCTGGGCGTGCTTGCGGCAGTGGCGGTGCTGGCCCGCGGCAAGCGCGAAGGGGAGAAGGCGGCGGCGGAGGACAGCTGGGAGCGCAGCGAGGAGCGGCGGCGGCGCAAGGAGGCGATCTACGGCACCGCCTCGTACGTCCTGCTGTTCTGCTGCGCGGCGGTCGCCGCGGCGCTCTCCTTCCACGGCCTCGTCGGCTTCGGCCGGCAGAACCTCAACCTCTCCGGCGGCTGGGAGTACCTGGTCCCCTTCGGCCTCGACGGCGCCGCCATGTTCTGCTCGGTGCTCGCCGTCCGCGAGGCCAGCCACGGCGACGCGGCCCTCGGTTCCCGACTGCTGGTCTGGATGTTCGCGGGCGCCGCGGCCTGGTTCAACTGGGTGCACGCGCCGCGCGGGATGGGCCACGACGGCGCCCCGCAGTTCTTCGCCGGGATGTCGCTGTCGGCGGCCGTGCTCTTCGACCGCGCGCTCAAGCAGACCCGCCGGGCCGCCTTGCGCGAACAGGGCCTGATTCCGCGGCCGTTGCCGCAGATCCGGATGGTCCGCTGGCTCCGGGCGCCGCGCGAGACCTTCGGCGCCTGGTCGCTGATGCTCCTGGAGGGCGTCCGCACCCTCGACGAGGCCGTCGAGGAAGTGCGCGAGGACAAGCGGGAGAAGGAGCAGGACCGGCACCGGCGGCGCGATCAGCACCGGCTGGACCGGGCGCGCATCAAGGCGCTCGGCCGGCAGCACCGGGCCTTCGGGCGGCAGCGCGGCCGGCAGCTGGACCTGCCGGAACTCGGGACGGGAGCGGGCTCCGCGCCGGTCGGCGCGGAGCCCGCCATAACCGAGCCGGGACAACTGCCCCTGGTATCCCAGATCCCGTCCGGGGGCGCCCCCGGGCGGCCCTCCCTACAGGCGCTGAACGGCGGCACGGGTAACGGCGGTTCGGGATTCGGCGGCGCGGGCGCGGACGGGCCGCGGACCGTGGACCTCACCGCCGAGGACGACACCCAGACGATCCCGCGGCTCGACTCGCTGGAGCGCAAACTCAAGGACCTGGAGCAGCAGTTCGGCTGATCGCACCGGTCCGCCGGACAGCGGCAGGCCGGCCGGACACCGGCGGACCGGCCGGACACCGGCCGACCCGACGGGGGCCCGGCCCGAGCACACGCTCAGGCCGGGCCCCCGTCCGGTTCCCGCCCGTCGATTTCGAACCAGACGACCTTCCCGGCCCCGTGCGCACTGACCACGCCCCAGGCGTCGGAGAGCGCCTGGACCAGCAGGAGCCCCCTGCCGTGCGTACCGTCGTCGGCGGTCGGTACGTACGGTCGGGGATGCCGGGAGGTGAAGTCCCGCACCTCCACCCGCAGTCGGCAGGCTGCGAGGCTGGCGGTGACCTCGGCGCCCTGGTCGGTGTGGACGAGCGCGTTGGTGACGAGTTCCGTGGTGAGCAGTTCCGCCACGGCGGCGGAGTCGGGACGGCCCCAGTGCCTCAGCAGGTCGCGCAGTGCCCGGCGGACTTCGCCCACCGCCCTCAGATCGGCCCGCCGTAACGAGCGGCTCATCCGGTGGCCGGTGTGCGTTCCGCGACTGCCCGGTATCGCCTCCACTTCGGTGTCCTCGTCCTCGGCCGCCCCTCGCGCTGACGGTCGTGTTCGCCTTGGCTGCATCGCTTTCGCCCCCACCCGCACGGCGACTCACACCCCCTTCCTCGAACAGGTCTACGGGATGATGCCCCGCCCGGGCGGCGGCATTCCTGCCGGTCACGGCCGTATCACGGCAGGCCGAAGGCGCCCCGGGCGGTGTTTACGGATCGGTTTATGGCCTGGGCACATTCCGCAGGTTGGACCGGGCCATCTGGAGCATCCGCCCCACCCCGCCGTCCAGCACGATCTTGCTCGCCGAAAGGGCGAAGCCGGTGACCATGTCGGCGCTGATCCGGGGCGGGATGGACAGGGCGTTGGGATCGGTCACGACATCCACGAGAGCAGGACCTTTGTGGCGGAAGGCGTCCTTCAGCGCGCCCGCGAGCTGCTTGGGTTTCTCGACCCGCACCCCGTAGGCGCCGGCGGCGCGGGCGATCGCCGCGAAGTCCGGATTGTGATTGGTGGTTCCGTACGAAGGCAGTCCGGCGACGAGCATTTCCAGTTCGACCATGCCGAGGGACGAGTTGTTGAACAGGACCACTTTGACGGGCAGGTCGTACTGCACGAGGGTGAGGAAATCTCCCATCAGCATCGAGAAGCCGCCGTCGCCCGACATGGAGATCACCTGACGCCCGCGGTCGGTGAACTGGGCTCCGATCGCCTGCGGCAGGGCGTTGGCCATGGAGCCGTGGCTGAAGGAACCGATGATGCGGCGCTTGCCGTTCGGGGAAATGTAACGCGCCGCCCATACGTTGCACATTCCCGTGTCCACGGTGAACACAGCGTCCTCCGCAGCGAGTTCGTCGAGGACCGAGGCGACGTATTCGGGGTGGATCGGGGTGTGCTTCTCGACCTTGCGGGTGTAGGCCTTCACGACGCCTTCGAGCGCGTCGGCGTGCTTCTTCAGCATCCGGTCGAGGAACCGCCGGTCGGTCTTGGCGCGCACCCGCGGGGTCAGGGAGCGCAGGGTCTCCCGTACGTCGCCCCACACGGCGAGGTCCAGCGTGGTGCGGCGGCCGAGGTGTTCGGGCCGCACGTCCACCTGCACGATCTTCACGTCGTCGGGGAGGAAGGCGTTGTACGGGAAGTCCGTGCCGAGCAGGATCAGCAGGTCGCACTCGTGGGTGGCCTCGTAGGCGGCGCCGTAGCCGAGCAGCCCGCTCATGCCGACGTCGTACGGGTTGTCGTACTGGAACTACCTGCGTATGTCGCCGCCAAGCGAAAGCCCCGGCCACCAAACGGTGACCGGGGCTTCCCTTGCTCTGCTGCTAGACCGCCGGTGTGCCGCTTCCGGGACACGTCTCCGTGCCCGTTCCACCCCGCTGGTGCATGGCTACCGGCTCACCCGAAGCAGCTCCGACGATCAGGCCGCAGACGCCACAGCTGCCGTCGCACTGAGCGGGGTCGAAGCGGACAGCCGCGGGCCGCCGCGTAGACGAGTTCGTTGCGCACATGTTCCAGTCCTCCTAGTGATAGGTGGTGCCGGTGGTGCGGTACCTCTCCGCCAACGCGCGGGCGGAGACTCAGAATGCAGCCTGCAAGTCGAATGCTCGGCTGCCTCGGCTCTGCCCCTGTCGCGCGGTGAAGACGAAGGGGCAGTAGATCTTGGACTCGTTGTGGAAGTGCACGCCGAACCCTGGATTCTGGGGCTGCTCGCCGTACGCGTAGGCAGAGCTGATCTCCTCCGACTGCGCGTGCGTGAGGGCAGCTACGAGGTAGGCCTCCGCGCGGGCTGGGGAGATCATCTTGTCGTCGTACAGCGCCGGATAGTCGAGGATCGGGGCCGGGTCGCCCTTGACGGGCGCCTCCGAGTCGGTGAGCTTCTCACCAGGCGCCAAGACGTGCGTGATCGCCACCCAAAGCTGCGCGCCGGATGTGAATCGGACGCAGAGGCCAAAGGGCCGACTTCCGTCCGCCTCCTGCCAGGGCTCTACCGCCTGTACATCAGGCGCTGCCGCCAGCGCGTCGACGGCGAACTCCTGGAATCGTGCGGGGCGCATGAGTCAGTCCTTCCATGGGGGCAGCCGTCAGTCTAGATCTGCATCGACGTCTTCGGCTCGCTTGACGGGGCCACGGTGGCCAGCCCCGTACATCTCGCAGAACACGGGCATCACCGCATTCCACAGCTCGTCGTCCGGGTCTGTGACCTCCCACGTGTGGCCGCCAGGGTGCATGCGGAAAAGCTCACAGGGAGTGGAGGCGTCGAGCGACGCCGGGCACTCGGGGAGAGCCGCGACCCTGCCGGTCGGCGACCCGTCCTCCCACCGCAGCCAGCAGCACGTGCTATCCGCGGCTTCGTACAGCAGCGTCCAGTGCGGGCCGTCGTGCGTCTCCAGACCGCAGCGCAGCACCGGCACCTGCATGACGTGCTCCCAGAGATCCAGGTCGACGACGCCGGCCGCGCGGAGGAGAAGGAGCCTCGTAGCCGGCGGCACCAGTGCTTTGACGGCGCAGACGTACCGTCCGAGCGTCTGCCGTTTCATGCGCCGGCTCCCTTCGCCATGAGCACGACGAGGGTTGCGACCCACGACAGGAGTGCGACCCACCCGGACACTCCGAGATCCCGTTTGCGGGACATTCTCACCTCACAAGATCCACTGAGCCCCTCCGCCCGGAATCGAACCGGGGTCGCCCGCGCGGGGATGGATGCCGGGGTTGGCGCGCGGTGCTCTTCCTGACTGAGCTACGGAGAGAAAGGAGGCACGGGCCACACGTAGCCGACCTCAATGGCGGTGCGGCCCTGCCTCCCTGCGCGTCGATGATCAGTCGACGGCGGGTCTAGCGGGGAGGATGCGGGCGTACCTCGCCCAGAATGTCGCCGACGTACGCCGCGCACGCTGCCGCGTCCGCAAGCCACGCCGTCTCCGAGGTGAGTTCGGTGAGCCGGCGATCAACGGCGCCACGCAACTCCACGGTGAACTGGGGACCGTAGCGGTACCCACGCTCATCGTGCGCTCTGTGCTCCTGAAGTTCCGCCGCCGCCTCCAACGCAAGGGCGTAGCTGTAGTACGGCGACCCCTTGTCCGAATAGCGCTCGACGTCACGCTGAAGCGCCGCGCACACGTCGCAGTCGGCTATTTCCTCGCGGGCGTTGGCGTCGGCCACGTCCGCACGTGCGTGAACATCACTGGACATGGATCGCCCCTGTCTGCAATGGAGTCGCTACCCGCAGTGCTTATGGATGCCAGGTTGGCACTTACCGAAGGGGCTGGCAAGCATGCGCGGCCAACTGGCATATCTGCGAGGTACTGTGCGTCCCCTCTGCTCTGTGCCAGGATTCCGCTACACACCGATAAGGGGGACGCCTTGGCCGCACCATCTGTACGCCGCCGCCGGCTGGCGGCCGAACTCGGGGCTCTTCGGGAGCGGGCCGGCCTCAAGCAGACAGACGTGGTGGCACGGATTCCTGGCGACCACACCGCTACATGGCTCTCGCGTATCGAAGGGGCCCGGCTCGGCGTCAAGCCCGCGGAGTTGTCCGCGATTCTGGACCTCTACGGCCTTCTCGACGCGGACAAGCGGGACGTTCTCTTGTCACTCGCACGCGACGGAGCGCAGCGCGGATGGTGGCAGACCTACAGCGACATCATCAGCCCGGCCTATTCTGAGCTGATCGCGCTGGAGGCGGACGCCAAGTGTCTCCGCTCGTTCCAGTCGCTTCTTCTGCCCGGCCTGCTCCAGACGCCAGCGTACGCGCGTGCGTCAATCAGTGCGATCAACATGACCTCGTCAGCGGAGGACGTAAGCCGCCTCGTGGAGGTTCGTATCGCTCGACAGTCTGTCCTCACCCGTCCCGAGCCTCTCGACGTGTGGGCCATCATCTACGAGGGCGCCCTCCGCCCCAAGCTTGCCGATCCGCGGATCATGACCGGTCAGTACCAGCGCTTGCTGGACCTGATCGAGTACCCGTCGGTGTCGATACAGGTCATCCCTTTCGACGCTCCGCTTCACCCTGGGATCAGCGGCCCCTTCACCGTCCTTGGGTTCCCCGAGAGCGCGGATCTTGATGTCGTTCACGTGGAGGGACTTGCCTCCGCGCTGTACGTTGAAGCCCCTGTGGACGTGGCGGTTTACAACAGCGCGTTTGAGCAGCTCCGCGCATACGCGCTGCCGTTCGCTCCGTCAGCCGACCTCATTGCGAAACTGAAGAAGGAACAATCATGACCATGATCCTCAGTGCCGTTACGTCTGGCCTGTCGTGGACGAAGAGCAGCTACAGCGGCGACGGCGGAAACTGCGTCGAGGTGGCGGCCGGCCAGCTCGTCGGCGTGACGCCCGTGCGCGACTCTAAGGTGCCCGCGGGCCCCGCGCTCGCCTTCAGCGAGCCCGAGTGGGGCGTGTTCGTCGACGCCGTCAAGGCCGGCCAGCTTTAGCCGTCAGACCCTCTGAGCGCCCGCTTCCGTGATCGGGAGGCGGGCGCTTCGCTGTCACTCGGCCGCCGGCCAGACGTCAGGGCCTCCGCCACGCCACTCAATGAGCGGCGTGGTCGGAATCTCGTCCTCGTCGATGGGTATCTCTGCGCGGCGGAAAAACTCGACGAGATCCCGCACGCTGGTGGCCCGTCCCAGGATCGTCGAGTCGACGTGCACCCTTCGGCCGCCGATCGCGTCGGGGGCGTGGACGACGATGCGCGGGAAGGTGGCCATATGTTGAGGCTGCACGCGGTACGGGAAGCGTGCTCGACGTGCGGTCCATTCGGGTGAACGAAAAAAAGCCCCCTGCCTCGTGTGAGACAGGGGGCTTCAGGTTCGGTTCCTACTCCACGTCTAGCCGTGGTCGTCCTCAGGCTCCGACGGTCCTACCATGGCGCAGCTTTGCGTAGCATTCCGCCAGGTCGACGAGGACGCGTCCAGGAGTAGCCGCCGGATGCTTGGCGATCCGCCCGGAGTTGGCCGCGCCCCGAACCGTCGGCTCAGCCACGCCGAGTTGCTGAGCAGCGTCCGCGTACGTCACGAGAACGGGCTTCTGCGGTGCTGCGACGGACGGCATGGCGCCTTCCTCCGACGCCTCTTCCTCAGGCTCCTCAGCGGCCAACGGCGGCTCCTCGTAGACCACTTCCGGCGCCTCCTTCCGCCGCGTGTGGAAGAGCAATGCACCGCCGCAGAGGGCAATCGCCGGCCATCCGGCGACGAGGAGTCGGAGGTACGCCGGCGGGTTCGTCAGATCCATCAAGCCCGCCGTGGCCACGTTTGCGCCGACGGAAGCAGTCAGGGCGACGGCGAACCAGAACCACGCGCCGACTCGGCCGACCCGACCGCTCTCCCCCGACCTCGTCCGGCGCCACGCGGCCATCATCAGCAGGTCGACACTCACCGGGTACGCCCACGCTTTCCATCCGGTCTGCCCGGCAGCGTGCGCCACGTCGTGGATGTGGGCGAAGCTGAGGGCAGCAGCGATGACGGCCTGGAGAAGGACGGGGTCGACGTCGCGCCGGATGCGGGACACCAGGCGGGCGAGTCTGGCTTTCATGATCTCCTCGTTCGTGTGCGTGTGTTCGTGAAACGGGGCCCCCACCACCGCAATTGGCAGGGACCCCGTGGGTTGATCAGTTGCCGGGGCAGCACTCCGGCGTTCCGCACGGCGCCTCGTCCACCAGGCGTACGAGGCGGCTCCAGCACCTCACACACAGCCCGGCGCCACACGGGCCGTTGCTGCGGTTCAGGATGTGGTGTGTGTCGGCTGTGGCGTCGAAAGACTTCTCCGTCTGCGAGAAGCACGCGGCGCACACGTGGAGTCCAGGAGAGCGGAGCGACTGGCCACCACGGTTCCAGCCGATCAGCGCCGGACGGCTCCAGTCCACCGCTACCTCGCTTACCTCCAACGTGTCGATGATGCTCACTTAGTTGTCCTCTCCGTGAGTTCCTTGCGTGACTCCACTATCGCAGACTTGATGAGTACTCCACAAGCCCCTTCCGTGAGTCGACTTACGGAGCTTCAGAGCAGCAGTACGGCAAAGGCCAGCGCCAGGAGGACGAACCCGGCCGCCGGCTGCGTCCACTCCTCCGGCCACTGAAGCCGGCAGCGACGGACCGTCGACGCCCACACGGTCCGCCCCTGCCAGTCGCGCACGTGGTAGGGCTCCAGGTAGTCGGCCTGGACGTCGACGGCCGTCAGCCGGCCGTGCGTGCCCACGCGGGTGCCGCACGGGGTTGTGGTGATGATGACGCGGTCGCCGAGTCTCAGCGGGTGTCTGCCCATCGGGTCACTCCTTCGTTTCCGGCCAGCGGTGATCGTCGGCGCACTCGCGGTGGGCGAAGAGAACGTTGCCGCGGATCCGGCCGACGACCCGCATGGCGCCGTCCCCGATGCCGGGGCAGTACACGCAGTCGGTGCCGCTCCACTGCTCGGGGGTGATTTCCTGGAGCGGCGGGAGGTCGTAGGGGTAGGGGTGGGCGTTCACGGCTGCTCCCTCCTGCCCGACCGGGCGGGAAAGTACGCTGAGCATTGCGCGGACGTGTATCGGTGAATCCGTCCGTCTGCGTAGACCGCCCACGGCCTGCGGTCCCGCGCCCCACTGGGCCAATAGACCGCGGGGGCGCCGTTGTGCAGGATTTCAGCTCCGGCCCGTGCAGCCGCAAGCAGTTCTCTCGCCGTCGCCATTAGTCCTCCTTCGCTCGGCGCCACGCCTGACGCTCACGTCGCTTGCCAGTGCGGCGGGCGGTCTTCCGAGCCTTGCCCGGCGGCTGTCCGCAGCACGGGCAGTCACGTCCGCCCGGCCCCTTCGGGCAGCGCCGGCCGATCATCGGGGGCATGTTGTTACTCCGTCCCTCGGCGTAGCACGACGGAGAACGAGGCGTCCATGAGCGCCGAGAGGCGCGTGAACTCCGTGACGGCCTCGTCGGCGTCAGTAAACGTCTGCTCGTGCTCCTCGCCGTTGCTGTGGTCGTACGTCTCGACGGTGAAACTCTGTGCCATCGAGCCTCCAGTGGTCGGTGATGCGGGGAGTGCCCCGCCGCGGATTCGAACCGCGCGCCCTCCGGGGAGGTGGAGGGCCGGCCGTTGCGGGGCAGGTGGGTCAGCGGTAGTGGTAGACCGCCCGCACACGGAAGGCTTCAGGGAGCGTCCACACGTCTTCCGGGATGTGATCCTGGCAGTAGAGCCACGCAGGGAGGTGCGCCCAGCATCCCTGGTGCTCCACGGCCCACATCGCAGGACGGAAGCACGCGTCACAGTGACGCAGAGACCTGCTCATCTCTCCTCCTTCGGCCTGCCTCATCAGCGCGGGGAGGCCATCACCCGCGGACGCCCCGGAGGGCGTTTCGGCTAGAAGTACTTGCGCTTGCCGTGCGCCTCGTTCAGGCGGACTGCCTTGCGGACGGCCCACGCGAGGCGGGTGTACGTCTTCGTCCAGGTGGCGCCGTCGCGCGTGTCCTTGACGACGTAGCCGTGGCGGACCTCTACCACCTGAAACCGCGCGGCCATCAGCCCTCCGTCGGCGCGAACTGGCAGAGCTTCGCGATGTTCCCGCCGCACTCCTCCAGCAGCGCTGGCGTGAGCATGGCGGTCCGGTCGTACTTGTTCCACAGGTCCGCTTCGACGTGGAACCGCTCGTCCAGGTCGATGAAGGCGTTCACGAGGGCGGAGGCCTCGTACGCGTCGCGTCGGTTGACGACGAGGTGCGTGTGCGGGCCGTCGATGTAGACGTTGTAGGACACGGTGTCTCCTCCTGTGGTCTGCCTCGTCAGGCCCGGTAGACCAGTTCCGGGCGACGCCCCAGAGGGCGTTTCGGCTGTGTCAGCGCTGTGCGTCGACGACGATCTGTTCGGCAGCCATGGCGGCCGACGTGAGCGTCTCGCCCAGCCAGTCACCCGACCCGCTGGGGGTGTCCAGATACCATCCGGCCGCCTGCCCGTTGCCGTTGTAGTGGCGCAGGTCGAAGCGACCCCATCCGTCCTCAAAAGTCCAATGCGAACCGGGGCGGACACAGTCCCACTGGAGGGCGCCAAACGATCGCGAAGCCATGTCGTCTCCTACGTCAGCCTCTGTGCTTTGAGCGCCCCGGACGGAAGTCGAATCCGCCGACCCTTGCGGGCCACCATCGGGGCTGGTGGTGCTAGTTGTTGTCGCCGTCGCCGTCACCGGGGCAGCTGTCAAACGCCCGGCGCCCGCACCCGGGGCAGATCTCCCCGGCGTCCGCGTCCGGGTGCTTGTCCGTGAAGTAGGCCGTGTCGGCGTCGGCGTCCTCCTGCGTGGCGTACGGGCCGCTCAAGAGAACGTCGCCGTTGTGGGCGAACACTGCGTAAGTCATGGGCTCTCCTCATGTGATTCGAGTGCCCCGGGCCGGATTCGATCCGGCACCGTCTCGGCGTGGCCGGGGCGGATGTTGCTCAGAACAGCGACGGCGCTTCCGACTCCGCAGACAGGCGCTCCATCGTGGTGCCGCCCCCGATAAACCCGTGTCCCCGGCGGGTTCTGACGAGGTGGTCGGCCTGGACCCGAGTCGAGTAGCGCCCAGGGCCGAAGGTGACCGTGACGCCCATGGACTCGTACGAGCCGTAGGGGCCGTCACACCGCGTCGGGCCGGACGATACAAACATTTCGTTCGTTCGACCGTCGCGAGTGACCTTCACGCGCTCACCGATCTTCAGGGACTGTATGAAGGTGATTGCCGCCGACATCTCCGGGCTCATGACTTCCTCCCCCGCCGAACTCTCCGTGAGTTCCTGGCGTGACTTCAGGATGGCACACTTGATGAGTACTCCACAAGTCCCTAGTGGCTCACGATGAAGCCGGACCAGGCTCGCCCGCCAGGAACGCGGCCATTGCGACGACGTCGGCGCCGGTGTGGTGAGTGTCGGCGAGCAGCTCCTTCGCGCGGGCGACGAGGGCTTCACGGTCGGAGGGCGCAGCGACGGCAATGGGCCGAACACTTCCCTCGCGCACCCAAAGGCCGTAGTCGTTGCCATCCCACTGGACGTAGTACGGCATATGAGAGTCGTCCGGGTCGACGTCCGTTACGACGCCCAAGACGTAGGGTCCCTGGACACGATCGCCAATCTTGATGACAGTCATGTCAGTTCCCCTCCAGGTAGATGGCGATCTTCAGTAGGTCATCCGCGGACGCACCCTCGCCGACGAGGCGCCGGGCGGCATCGAGGAGTGAGAGACGGGAGGGCGGCACGGTCTGATCGTCGATGTCGGCCGGCGTGACGTCGGTGCCGTCGCTGGTCACGCGCTCCACCTCGTCACACCACCATTCCCCGTCGGGATCGCCGTGGATACCGCCTCCGAAACGCACTAGGTACGGCATGTCGCGGTCGTGGACGTCGATGGCTCGCAGCTCTCCAACACGGTCGACGAACGACCAGCCCCCCGACGGCTCCTCCGCGCGCACTACCCGCACGCAGTCCCCGATGCGCAGGCGGGTGTCCGGCTTGACGCCCGCTTCTCCTCCGTCAAGTTCGTCCGCCAGGGCGAGGATGCCGCGCGCGAAGGTGCGGGCATCCGCCGCGGAAAGGTACGGGTTCATCTCCAGCCCGCCACTGATGTAGCCATCAAAGGCCACCGAGGCCGATGTCTTCCTTGCCACGATGCGCTCAGATCCGTCGTAGCGGCACTGCGCGGTGTACTCGGCCATGCGCTCTCCTCGTTTTACGCGGGTCGGGGTAGCTCCGTAAGTCGACTTACGGAGCTACTGGAGCAGCTCGTCCAGGTCGACGAGGGTCTCCGCCAGGTCGTCGACGTCCCCGCGGACGTCCTCACCCCAGAGCGCAGCTTCGTCGAGTCGCACGCCTTGCATGTCGTAGGCGTCAAGGGAGGGAAGGGATCGGGTCATTGGACGGCCTCTCGTGTGTGTCTTACGCAGCTTGGGCGACGGAAGGGGCCTCGTTGAGACCACGAGCGATGTTCAGGCCGTGCGACGCGGCCACCTGCCGCATCCGCTGGCCGGCGGTGTGGCGCAACTGGGCCACCGCCCGCTTTGTGGTGCCAAGCAGCTCAGCAATTTCTTCGTCCGCAAGGGCCTCCGTGCGGATGCCGTACGTGGAACGGAGCGTGAGTGCCTGGCGCGGCGCGATCGAGTCGAGGAGCCAGTTCGCCAGCTCCCGCCGTCCCTCGACGTCATCCGCGTCCACCGGGTCGGGAATGGTGTCCGCAAGAGTGGTGTCGTCGGACCCGTGCTGCGGGGCTTCCAGGGACATCGTGCCGGCGAGCGCGCCCATGACGCTCAGGAAAGTCTCACGCGACATGCCGCGCTTGGCCTTGCCGACGAGGCTGATGCGGATCCATGCACCCTCGACGTTGCCCTCCGTCTCCGCGAGAGCCTGTCGTACCCGCAGCACCGCGGAGGGCTCCACGGTGTGACTGCACGTCATGCGGATCCACTCTTCCGTCACGGCCCGCCGGATCGCGTGAAATGTGTACGTGGAGAGGGCCGCGTCCGACGAGGTGTCGTAGCTGCGGAGTCGGGCGATCAGCTCGACGCGAGCCTCCTGCATCAGGTCGTCAAGTTCGGCGGGGGACGCGGAGGGAGCAGCCTTGCGGACGATCGACGCAAGTACCGATTCGTGCGCCGAGACCACTTCCCACATCGCGTCCCCGTCGCCGGCCTGTGCGCGGCGGATCATGTCGGCCGTAACTGCGGGAGTGGTCATGTCGTTACCTCCGTGAGCGGCTTGTGTGACTTGGTTATGGGGGATGGATCATGGATTATCAGGGCCGCTACATGTGATGTGGGTCACACGGATATCCCTGCTGCGGATACGCCAAAGCCCCCGCTTGCACGTTCAAGCGGGGGCGTCTGCCCGAGGGTTGGTCAGCCGGTCAGGTCGTGCGTCGGAATGTCCAGGGCGTCGGCCATGGCTACGTCAGCTAGAGCCAGGGGGCAGCGCTCCCAGCCTGGAATCCGATAGAGAGCGACCACGGACGCCCACTTGATGTTGTGCTCCCCGACGAGCGCCGCCCCGTGCAGTCCCGCGATCTCCGCTAGCTCCCCTTGCTCCTCGGCCGTGCCTTGCGGCCCGGTTATCACGATCATGCTGCGCCACCCCCGTGCTCGGCCGGCTCCTCCCCCTCCCATCGGGCTAGGGCGCGGTCCATGGATGCGGTGACGCCGCGAACACAGGCCAAGGCCGTGGGCAGAAGCGCGGCGCCTATCTGGAGTTCGTCTGTAAGTGCCTGACGGTGATCGTCAAGCGCGATGTCCTCAGTGGGGCGGGATGGACCGCTCGTCGCGGAGCGACCCGTTTCGTCCGGCGCCGCCCCCGGTCGTCGACTGCGGGCGGTAACTGCGTCGTCATAAGCAGCACACATCTGACGCAACTCGGCCAGTTCCGCGTAAAGCTGAGTGACCAGTTGGGACAGACGTTGTCCTGCGTGGTCGCGACAGTACGTCACGCTCTGCGGCCGGGCAATCGCCGTGCGGCCGGATACCGACGTCTCGTTAGTGCTCATCCGTCCCCTTATCGTGCGGTTTTGACTCACGCTCGCCACCCCCGAGGCTTGTGGAGTACTCCTCATCTCACCTGGGCATATGACTGGCGGGAGTGCTGAAGCCTTCAACTTCCACCGTTATCGAACTGTGACCATGTGGAGGCCGTGTGAAGCGTCAAAGTTTGCCGCTTCGTCGCCCTACGGAGCCGGAACGCAACACTCCGCACCCATCTCCGCTGCTAGAAGCGCGCCCCATGCGCCGACAGAAAGATCACCTTTCCGCCGATTGCACTCTCGGCAAGCCGGCGAAAGGTTGTGGAAATCGTGAACGCCCCCCAGCGAGAGGGGGGTTACGTGATCCATTTCGAGTACAACCATCGGCCCCGCAGGCGAGTCACAGTAGGTGCAGCTCCACTCGTCGGCGTCCTCCCATATCGCCAGGACGGCGCGGCGCGTGGGTCCGAATGTCGGCTTTGGCGGTCGCAGAGGGGGAGCAATGCGGACAGGCCGGGTGGCATGGCGGGCCATGAAAGGGCGGTTCTCAGCCACCCTTGCCGGAAACGAAGTGACACTCCGTGCACGGAGGCCACCGACGGCCGTCACGCGCGCGCCAGTTCAGCAGCGTGGGCTTCCTGCGGGTGATCCGCGTACCACTGATCATTTTCGATCATCGTCGACGCCTTCTTCATGTAGAGCGACCCCCACGAGCGCCCGCCCACGTCAGGATCGGTGCCCAGCGGAATGCCACGGAGGCTCATCGTCATTGCCTCCCCGATCTCACGAGCGACTTCCGGAGCCTCGTTGTCGGTGGCGTCTGCCACGATCTCGTCATGCACCGGAAGCAGCACATGAGGGGTGAGCCCTCGGGCGTGGATCTCCAAGAGGCCTTGCGCGAAAATGTCCCGGGCCGTCGACTGAATCTCTCCGTTGAAGCTGGCGTATGCAGCGTCCCGGTCGAAGATGAGACGCCGGCCGGACGGAGTCCGGAGGGTGTACCCGTCGCGTATGACCTGCGCCTGAAGGTTGCGGATGTACCGGGCCAGGCGCGGGTACGTGCGCTTGTACCCCTTTACAGCGTCCTGCGCCGCAGGCATGGACAGTCCCGTCTGCGCAGCAATCGTCTTCGCTCCGCCTCCGTAGGCCACCCCGAGCTGCACGACCTTGGCCACCTTGCGCTGACCCGGGGTGAAGTCGGGCCCGTAGACGCTTTCCGCCGTCAAGTTGTGGAGGTCGGCGCCGCGGAGGATTGCGGCCGTCATGCGCTCGTCGCCGGAGAGCGCCGCCATTACGCGCGGTTCGACGGACGAGTAGTCGACGGATATGACCCGGTGTCCCTCGTCGGCAATGACGGCGTGGCGGATGACCCACATGCCGGACGGGAGCTGCTGGAACGGCGGGTCAGAGATCGACATGCGCGCCGTCCGCGCAGCCAAGGCGCCGATCTTGGGGTGCACCCGGTCGTGCTCATCGGCCGTCCGGAGCATGGCCTCCGCGTACGACGTCCGCCACTTCGACGCCCGCTTACTGCGGAGAACCGCCATGGCCAAGGGATTGGCCGTCCGGCTTCCGATCGGCTCCCAGTCCTTGTCGACGTCCGCCAGGCGCTTCAGGACGGTCGAGTTCACCTGAACTGCTCCGCCGGCCGTCCTCTCGGGAATGACCTCCCCCATGCCCAGCAGAGCTTCAGAGAGCTGACGTGTGGAGTTCACGTTGGACACGCCGTACCGGGCAGCCTTCGCGGCCCACTCCGCGGACTCCTCCAGGAGCTGAGCAGAGAGCTTCGTCGTGTAGGCCCGGTCGATTCTCATTCCGCGGCGCTCGATGAGGGCGCAAACGTAGCCCACGTCGTGCTCGAAGGGGATCAGTCCCGGGTTGATACCCAACTCCCGAACGCGCTCCTCCAGCTTGGGCAGGAGGCGAGACGTCAGGATCACATCCCCGCCGGCGTAGCTCAGGTACAACGGGTTGTTGATGTCGATCTTGCTCCACCCGGTGTCCTTCGTCTCTCCGATCGCGTGAAACTCTCCGTAGAGTCCGGCGGCCGTGTCGGGTGCAGACGGATCCACGTAGTGGGCAGCAGCGTCCTTGAGACCGTTCCCGACGCCGCCCTGGTCCCGTCGACGAGGATCGGAGAGGTGGCTGTAGATGTACGCGTCAAGCGTCTTCGGAGCGAGCATCTCCAGGGAGGCGCCGGGCAAATGCCTGTCGGTCGCCAGCATGTCGAAGTTGCGGTTCTGCATGGACAGCGCCGGAAGAGTCCGCAGGGCCCACGCTGCCAGACGTCGGAGGTCGTCCCCCTTCTCCACCTGAAGCACCCACGCCTGATCCGGCGTACCGAACTGCGCCGTTCGGATGCGGAAGTCCTTGCTGAACGTCGCGAGCCCCGTTGTCTCCGTGTCGTACGCCACCCGTTCGCCGGCGTTGGCCCGGTCGATGATGTACCGCTGGAATGCCTGGAAGTCCTCCACTGTCTGGGGGACGTAGACCGGTATCAGTTCCCCAAGCACGGGGAAGGTGGGAATGATCATGCTGCGTCCTCCTTCGCCTGTCCGAAAATGTCCACGGGCCCGTGCGTCGGCTCGTCGTCGACGTCTTCCGCAATTCGCCCGGCGGCTTCTCGCTCTGCATCCGTCATGAGGCGGATCCCGTCAAAGCCCCACCGACCGCCGGCGCCCGCACGCCGCTTCGTGAAGCCGCGGGACTCCAGCTCGACGCCGAGTGCCCAGCCGCTGAGCACTTCCTTCCTGGAAAGCCCCGCGTCCTCCGTCCACTCCGCGTAGGCACGTCGGACGGCCATCGGGGCGACGCGGGCGCCGTCCTCCTGGACCAGGCGAGCCGCAATGAACTCTGCGAGCCTGTCCTCCGATTCGCGGTAATCCTGCGTAGCCCCGGCGACGGAGGAAGGCTCCTGGAGCCCGTGCTCGTACCACTCCATCGAGCCGCGGACGGCCCACGCGAGGATGCCCTCCGCCTCCGACCGCAGCTTGGCGGGAAGGCTGGTGTCCGCCGTCGAACCACGTCGGAACGTTGCCTCAAACGGGATCAATTTCACGCGGCGCCAAATTCCGGTGTCCTGCGACAGAATCGCCGGCTTGTAGTTGCCGGCCACCATGAGAAGGAAGCTAGGGACGTACGTGAACGGATTGCTGTGGAGGAAACGGCACGTCACCGGGTCACCGCCCGTCAGCTGCTTGACCAGCGCTTCCGCCAGACGCGAGTACTTTTCTGTCTCGCTCGCCGTCACGAGCCGGGCTCCGCGGAGGGAGGCGAGTTCGGGAGAGGCCTGCCCGACGGATGTGCGCTGCTCGAACGTTGAGAACTCCGTCGACTTCGTGATCCCGCGGAGCGCGTGGATCAGCGCGTCGAGCAACGCCGACTTCCCGTTGCTCCCCTGCCCATGCATGAACACGAAGCACTGTTCAGCCGTGCTCCCGGTGATCCCGTATCCGACGAGGCGCCGCATATACCCGGGCATCTCCGGGTGCTGCGGGAACACCTCGTCGAGGAACGTCAACCACCTCTCCGCCGGAGCCGCAGGGTCGTACGCCACGTCAAGGCGGCGCGTGATCATGTCCTCGGGCCGGTGCGGGTGGAGTGCGCCCGTGCGGAGGTTGATCGTGCCGTTGGCGACGGACAGCAGTTCCTCATGGGCGTCAAACTCGTCGGCGCGGGCGGGTACTCCGGGGACGCTCGGAAGCTCCTTGATTGCCGCGTCGATGCTGCGGTTCGTCAGGGCCTTCAGCGCCAGGCGCCGGTTCGTGTCGTCGCCCGTGGCGATCAGCTCCGCGCCCATAAGGTGAAGGGAGCGGCGGACCTGCGCTTGCCCGGGAACCCAGATCGTTCCGTCCCAGACGAGGAACCCGAGCCCGGTTGCGTACCGTACTCCCCCGCCGTCGCGTGCCATGAAGTCCCTGAGGCGGACCGCAATGCCGACGTCGGTCGCGTCGAACATCTGGCGGGCGGACGGCTCCATCGTAGCGATGGCGTCGGACGCGGCCGGGCGGGGTGACTGCGCAGGTTCCTTTGCCTCCAGCTCGACGACAGCAGCCGCGCGAACAGCAGCGTGCAGCTCCGCGGGGAAGGTGGTCGGCGTCCGCTCCCGCCAGGCGGTGAGATCCTCTTCCGGCACGGGGAAGGCCAGCCGACGAACGGTCTGGCCGTCCGCCGTCAGCGCTGCCACCAGCGCGCGCGTTCCACGCTCGCCGGCGGTGTCCGGATCGAAGGCGATAACCACGTCACGGCCACGGAGGCCAACGACGAGTTCGGCAAGCAACGCCGCGTTGTTGGCCATGGCGGCGCCGCGGATGATCAGTGCGTCGTAGCCGACGCCGACCGAGGTAAGCCCGTCGCCAGGGCCCTCCGTGATGAGGATCGTGTCGTAGCCCGTGCCAGCGTGGAGGATGCCGTACTTCGACCAGACCTTCCCCGGCACGTTCGTCAGACTCATCCACCGTGCCGGGCAGCGTCCGGAAAGGTCGCGCCCCTGAAGTCCGCGAGCCACGCCGTCGAATCCGTAGAGCGGGACGGTCAGCCGAGGGTAACGAGTGAAGCCGCGGGAGAGCCACGGCTGAGGGCGCTCACCTTCGGCCGCGTATCCGACGCCAAGATCCTCCGCCGCCTCCGGCGACAGCCCGAACCGGTCCATCAGGTAGTCGGTTGCGCGGCGCGACTCCATGAGGGCACCAGACGTGGCGTCGACGAACATCCGCAGCGCCGCCGTCTCAGCAATGCCCACGGACTCCGGGACAGCCGCAGACACGGTGCGCTCGCCGGACGTCTGGACATCGAAAAGGGCGGAGGCCGGCAGTCCAAGCGCCTCCAGGATCTTCGGCTTCTCGCAGCCGGCACGGCAGACCACAAGCAGCGTGCCGTCGTCCTTCAGCGTCAGCTTCAGCGACGGAGTCCGGCGGTCCCGGTGCACAGGGCAGAACGCAAGGTGGCCGTCGTGGTCGTCTTGGACGCCGTCGAGCCGGGACAGGATGTCCGTCAGTCGCACGCTGTCTCCCCTCTTGATTTGTGTATGCAGAGGGGCGCCCCGGAGGACGCCCCTTGCGTGGTGTTCGGTTGTGGATCAGTCTTCGTCTGGGACATCCTCGTAAGTCACTGACGTGACGTCGACGCCGTACGCCATGTAGTTCCACGCATGCTTGTCGCCCCGGGTGAGACAGTGAGCAGCCCATCCGGCGGCCTCGTCGTCGGTCAGGGGCCCGCCCTCGTACTCACCGCCGTCCGCCTTGACGACGAGCGAGGCAGTGAAGGTGATGACGGCCTGTCTCACGCTGCCTCCCGATGCTGCCTGTCGATCAACGTCCACGCCGCAGGTGCCACGCCACGAAGCGCGAACTCCATCTCCCGCAGCCGATTCAGCAGCCGCACGTCTGTCGCCAGGTCCCGCACGACGTAGGCGTCAGCCGCACCCTTCATCCGCCGCTTGACCACCGCGCATCCGAAGGGCTGGCCGGCGTTGATCGCTTCCCGGTTCGCCTGCGCGATGTAGTCGGAGAGGGTGATCGACTTCTCGGCCTTCGCCTCCAGGGCGTGGAGGTAGTAGCCGTCGATATCGCCGATGTCGAGCCGGCCCATCTGGACGTTCCGGTGGGTGGCCGGATTGTGGTGCTCGCGGAGGTAGGCGACGACGAGGGATTCGAAGGCGGTGCCCTTGGCCTTTGACGGATTACTCATCCTCGGCATCCTTCGCCCACGTACCGGACGCGGAACGTCCCCAGGCGATCCGAGAGAACGGTGCGCGCCTCCATGCCGTGGCCGATCGGCGTCCAATCACCGCCAGGAGCGACGATGGCGCCGACCGTCATGTCTACCGAGCGCTCCCGCGCGGCAAACTCATCGGCCACCTGACGCCGAACTTCCGCCTCCAGCTCTGCGACCATGCCCGCCTGTCGGTAGGCCTTATCGCCGTACCAGCGCTCGAAGACCTCCCACACGGCCAGCGTGATCTCGTGGTCCTCGCCGTCGAGGGTCATCGTCATGCGTCCGCCTCCAGTTGATCGAACGCCCGGTTCATCATCTGTCGCGCCTTGCTGAACGTCGGCATGAGCCCGTAGGTCTCGACGTCGTCCAGCTCCTCCAGCAGCCGCGCGGCCTCGTCGGTGGTGAGCTGGAGAGCTACGCTGTGGACCTTGGTGGTGCGGTAGTACGTCCTCACTCCGCCTCCCCAACGTGCGGGGGAACCGAGCCGTCGGCCTTCCGGAGAACCAGCGCGTTGGAGCCGACCTCACTGCGCCGCTGCGCGCCATTCCAGTTCGATCGGGTGACCTTCATCATCGCCCTGCCCGAAGGGGCGAAGTAGACAATGCCCAGCTTGAAGAGGCCGGTCGACGAGGCCGCAGACAGGACGTAGTCGCCCTCCCCGACTTCAACGCCGAATGAGTCCTTCACGCTTCCACCCTCCAAGGCAGCTCAGCCATCGGCGTCCCCGACTCCACGCGGTACAGCAGCGTCCAACCGTCGGGCGTGTACTCGTAGATCTCTCCGCCCCGCGCGCCGCGGAACCCCTGGTACCCCACGGCAAGCTTCGCCAGGCCCAAGCCCGCGTGGTACTTCACCTCCGGGCGCCGTCCGGGGACGATGGAGGCGTACGGCTCGGACTTCAGCTTGGCCCGATAGCGGGCGCACTGAGCTTCCATGTCAGGCGACATCAGCTCACGTCCTCCCACGTCGTCGTTGCCTTCTGCACTCGCCCGCTGACGACGCTGTCCCGGAGTCGCCCCTCGTAGTGGTCCCACGTCTCCCGGGTGAGTTGCCCGCGTGCCGCGCCGATGGTGTTGTACGGGCCGTACGAGGTCTCGAACGTCTCGTCGGTGTAGCGGTAGTAGCGCTCGCCGCTCCCCGGCTCGTAGGCCGGGTTCCTCTCCTGCCGGCGAAGAACGAGGAGCACCCGAAACACGTCCTGGTTGTCGCCGACCATGCGTCGGGACATCAGACCACCTCCCACCCGGTCGGGCGGACCTCGACGAGGGGACCGTATGACTCCCGCACGTCGGCTGCGCGCACGAGGATCCCGGCCGTCGGACGGTCCTCGTCGCAATCGGGGTCGACGATGCATCGCATGCTGCCTTCGTCCTTGTGGTCGTCCACCCACACGGCGCCGTCGTCGTCGCTGTAGAACGCCATCAGAGCATCCCCTCTCGATTCATGATGTGCACGAAAGCCCCGCGCGCGAGCGCCACGCCGGCCGCATCCCAGTACTTCGGCCAGTCCTTCCGCGTCGTTGCGTCGGGCCGGATGTAGATCGAGTCGTCAGGTCCGCACGCTCGGACGTCGCCAAGCGCGGGGGCGTTGGCGAGTTCGATGACGTGAAGGGCGCCCATCAGTAGTCACCCGTCGGACAGTTGCACCGCGTCCAGCCCCGCTCAGTGCGCTTGGCGCACGTCGGAGCGTGCTTCAGCGTCGACACGGCGTTCTCTGCCGCGCGACTGATCATGTGGGCTGCCACGTCTTCGATGTGATCCGTGCCGTATCCAGGCAGGTCCGATGCCTCCGCAGAAAGCACCTCCAGCGCCGACCGGATCTCCTCGCGGACGATGCGGCGGACGATCTCCTCCGTTCGGTCGCCGGTCACTCGCGCTCGTCCCAGTACGCGGCGAGCAGCCGTACCGGGCCCGCGATGTCGATCCGTGTGGCAACGACGTTCGTCGACGTCACACCCTCCAGGTGCGCCACGGCCTTGCGCGCCTGCGCCGTTCCGCCGGCAATCACGGTGGCGTTGACGAACTCTCCCGGACCCGCCTCGTCGATCCGCACAACCTCGTAAAGCGCCATCTCTCCTCCTTCGTCGCCGGACAGGGCTTCCACGCACTCAGCCCCCGGGCCACATGGGCGCCGGGGGCGGAGGGTCAGACGCGAGTCAGAGGGCCGTACCTGTACACGGCGTCTCTCAGGGTCGTGCTGTGCTCATCGACGGCGCCAGAAGCGTCACGATCAAAGCAGCTATACATGCCGCGCACCGTGTCACCGACGCGCACAAAGGACCAGTAGTCGCCGTCCGCGTCGCGGTACCTGGCCGTCAGGTCGTAGGTCACGCCGTTGTACTCGTAGGTGTCGGCCTGCGGCTCGTCGACGGGCTCGACCTCCGCGCAGTACCACTCACCGTTTCGGGAGCCGTGGCCTGCGCTGCCGAATCGCACCAGATACCGAGGAGTCCCGGCCGCGCCTGTGGTGGATTCCACTGTGCCGACGAGCCCGACGAACTCACCCGTGCGCAAGCACGGATCGTCCTTCACCACACGCACCCGGTCGCCGACCTTGACGGTCTCCGTCGCGTGCTCGACGAGGGTGAGCAGCACACCGGCGCTGCTGAACACCTTGCCGTCTTCCGCCTTAACCGCGTACCACTCGCTGTGCCCCATGAAAGGTCCGGCTTCGACGGTGTACTCCGTGCTGTCATCCCTCACTCGGTCGCCATTGCTGAAGGCAGCCGGCGTCAGCTCCGACGCCTTCGCCACCAGCGTCCGCCCCTCGTCCGGCCCGTCCGACATCAGCACCACGTACGCCGTCGTGCGCAGACCCGTCGACTCGTAAGCCCCCTGATCCACCACACCTCGGGCTCCGGCGAATCGCACCTCGTCGCCAACCTTGAAAGCCACTACTTCTCCTCCGCCTCGCCGATGACGACTACGTGCTCCGCGCTGACGGTCTGCACCGCAAGCGTCTTACGTGCAATGAACCCGCTGTCCCGCCCCGTCGGCCGGACCCGCAGCATGGGGACGACGCGGCCGGTCGACTTGTTGCTGTGCAGCTCCAGGACGACGCCCTCGGAGTTCCTGACCACGTTCCCCTGCCGCGTGGGGTACGCGATGACGGCACCGACGTGGATCTCCGCGCCGGTGAAGTCTGTGAGTCGTGCTTTACCCATGCTGCGTGCTCTCCTCCGTGAGTGCTTTGTGCAACTGGTCCCGCAGGAAGCCGAAGGCGTGATGCGCTTGCTGCGGACAAACCCCGTTGCCGATACGGCCGATCTGCTCTTCCCGCGTCAGCCCGGGGACGTCAGTCACCCACCCGTCAGGAAGTCCCATCATCCACTCGGCGAACTTTGGGGCGAGTTTCAAGCCGCCCCGAGGACCGCGCATCAGCGGCACGGGCGCCTGGCGGCCCATGAAGATTTCCCACCGGTAGACACAGGCAGCGAAGGGTCCCCACCAGTCGGCCGGCGAGTGCGGGCCGTTGTCGGCAACCTCGTCCGGGTCGACGTTCAGGAGGAAGCACACCTCGTCCTCCAGCGTCGGACCGTGTCCACCTGCCTTGCGCTTGTCTGGGTGCTGCGCCGATCCGTTGCTTGCCAAGTTGGCCGTCGGCGTCTTGAAAAGCTTCTCCGCCCGGTCCCGGGGGAAGAGGCGGGCAAGCGCCGTCACAAGGTCGTCGCCTCCGGCGCCCTCCCGGTCTCGCTTGGCGAAGTCCGGCCCGCGGGTGGCATCAGCTACCGTCGGGGTCGGAAGGTGTGGCGTAAGCGAACCACCTGTCCCGATGGTGCGGAGCCCCGATGTCGGAAGCTCGTAGAGAGATCCACGAAGCGCTGTACCCGATCTCGTGAAGCGAACGGAGCACTGCGGCTTGTCCCCGATTTCGGAGTGCTCCCACGTTCTCCAGGAAGACGTGTCGGGGTCGAAGAACCCGTATCCCGTCCGCGATGTTGAACCAGATACCGGAGCGCTCACCCTTGATCCCCTCTCGGCGTCCTGCGTTGCTGATGTCCTGGCAGGGGAATCCCGCCGTGATGGTGTCGATTCCCTCGCCCATCAGGGCGCCCCAGTTCTGCGTGCGAACGTCTCCAATGTTCGGAGCGTCAGGGAATCGGTGTGCCATGACTCGACAGGCTGCTCCGTGTACCTCAGCTACTACGGTGACCTTGTCACCCGTCAGCGCCTCTACTGCCCGTCCCAGACCGCCATATCCGGCGCAGAGTTCGAGGATCGGCATCGCGTCACCCCGCGTTGTACGAGCTGAGAACGATCTCCGCCGGACCGTCTTCGACGACCCGCGTCACGGTGGCGTTCGACCCGTCCGCCTTAAATCCGCGCATCGGCTTACCGTCGTAAAGCCAGTGACCTGGCGACGTCAGGACGAGTTCCAGAGCGCCCGTCTCATTGCCCGCGCGCACGATCACGGCGTCGTACTCGTCGTAGTCGTGACCGTCCGTCCGGCCAACCTTGAAGATCGACATTTCCTCTCCTCAGTGTGCGTAGAATCGTGGATACGCCCGCCCCTCCCGACCGCAATTCGGGAGGGGCGGGCGTAGTTCGTGGCGACGATCAGGCAGCGTCGGCGAGAGCCGCAGCAGCCTCGTACGCGCCCAGGATCTTGATCACCGGCTTGTTGTAGCTGACGGTCTGGCCGGCGCGCGGTCCCTTCTGCGGGACGTAGCTGACGTTCTCGATCGTCAGCGTCGCGCGCACCTGCTGACCGGGGTACCGGTCCAGCTCCGCAAAGAGCGGCCCGAGCGCGTCGACCAGCTTCCAAGAGCCGCTGTTGAAGCGCCACTTGCCGAGATCCATGTGATCAGCGAGGCGGAATGTCAGCTCGATGGACGGAGCGGGACCGCGCTTCTGCGTCGCCCGGAGCTTCCTCTCCGCCACGACCGTGGGGCAGCCACACGCCATGCCCTTGTCCTCTTCCGGCGAGAGGTACTCAAATCCGTCACAGTGGTGGATCAGACCGGCGCCGGGCATGAAGTGCTTGAAGCTCGCGTCAAGCGTGTCCGGCTCGATGACGATGTGCACCGACGCAGAGTCGGTGAGCACCTGGAGGTTGTCCTCGTTGTCCGTCTCCCACGACTCCACCTCCCCGCCGAGCAGCTCCGCGATACGCGCCGCCACGATTGGATCCCCGGTCGTCACCCTCCACTCGGAGAGTGCCTCAGGAGACTCGGTCTTGCCCGTCTTCACGAGGCGGCCGGACCGGAAGCGGCCGACTGTGTCATCACTGAAGTTCGGCCGTTCCTTCGGAGCGGCGTCCGGGTCGGCGTCCCAGATCCTGCGCAGATTGTTCGTGCCCAAGGTGTAAGCCTCCGTGAGTATCCTGTGTGATTGCGGGCTTCGTTTCCCTCGCCCACACCCTTGTTATGGGGGAAGGATCACGGATTATCAGGGCTGGGGCGGAAGATCTTTTGACGTTCTCGTGCTCGGGCAGGCTCCGTGAGTCGACTCACGGAGCTGCGCCTTCAGCCGCTCAATCTCTGCGTCACGGAGCGCCAGGGCCTCCGCGCCAAAGATGAAGGCATCGGCTGCACGCCGGCGGGCGGAGAGCCAGGCACAGCGGTAGCGGTGGAGGTCGCGGAGGGCGTCCGCCCACATCCCGTTCGCCCACCGGACTTCGGCGTCGTTGCCTTGCCGAGCCCTCTTCGCTCGTCGACGAGCGGACGTCCAGGCGTCCCGGTACCGGGTACACTCCTGCGACCGCGCTCCTAGCTGAACAACCAGTTCACGCGTCAGCTCGCATTCGCGCCGGAACATCCGGCGCCAAAAGTCCACCTGGTAGTGCGCTGCGCGCCATGCACCTTGCATGCGCGCTACCGCGTCCTCTGCATCGACGAGCCTCTCCGCCAGGTCCCACGCGCTCTCCTGATAGCACGTCTCGATGCGCTCGTCACGCGTGCGCTCAGTGCCAGTCATGGTTCTCCGTCCCAGTGGCGTAGCGAATAGGCACGGCAGCCCACGTCTGCCATGCCACTGCCCGCGTCAGGGCGTCGTGGTACGGCCGCTCCAGGGTCGTCAGAGCGTCGGCCGACGTCGGACCGGACGCCAGTAGCAATCGGATCCGCAACGCCCGGATATACCGGCTCTTGGCCATGATGCGGAGGTCCCAGCGGTATCCGCCTTCGCATCGCTTGCAGCTCTCAGAGCGGCCATGCCAGGGCATCTCACGGAAGTCGACGGAAGGACGAACGGCCTTACAGCCGGCGCACTTCAGCCGGCCAGGGCCGGGACGGTAGCGGGTCTCGTACTCGGCACGGGCAGCGTCGAGCCATCTGGAGCGGTCGGGGTTGGCGACGGTCACCGCGCCTCCTGCCCCGCGGCACTGCGGCGGATGAACTCCCGGCGTGCGTCCTCAAAGGACGCGCCGACATACGACGCACGAAGCCAGTTCCCCGGCGCCATGACCACCCAACGGCCGTCAAAGCGCCGGTCACGCGCGATGAACCACTTGTCGATGTTTCGTCGGCTCATCGAGCACCACCTCCAGCCATGTCGAGCATCCCGGGGGTAAGTTGCTGCCGGATCTCCTCCGGTGTCTGCTGCCTTTCTCCGTACTTCACTTCGAACCCTTCGGGTCGTGGTCGCCGACGTACTGGCCTGTCTCGCGGTAGCGCCTACGCCGCTCGTCCTCGGCCTCCATTTGCGACACCGCATGTCGGCAAGCCGCGACGATGGCGGCAAGTCCAGATACCTCCTGCTCGCGTACGAAGGCGTGACCGAACTGACGGGAGCCGAAGCGCTTGCGTCGCTCGCGCACCTACACTTCAAGGCAGAAACCATTCGACGCCACGCGGTAGAACCAGCCCTCCGGCAGCTCCGGCGCGCCAGCAGCGACGAGTTCAGACATGCTCATTCGTCCACCTCCGAGAGAACGTCAAGCAGTTCGAGTGCGGGATCCGCGTCCTGGTCGTCGCCGTATACGTTGACGAGGCGAAGCGCGCGACGCAGGAGTGCCACCTCAGATCGGGTCACCTCAACGTCGAAAGTGGTGGGGCTCTTGATTCGTGCCATCAGTTGCTGTCCTCCGTGATCCGTACTGCCCGATAGGCGTCAGCCTCGTCAGGCTTGTTAGCCAGCAGCCATCGGTACGTGCGCAGGCTCACGTCACCCACCCGCCCCGCGCAAGGTTGTCGAGGAAGGCCACAGCGTCGTCGTCCATGCGGGCCGTCTCCATCCGTCGAGCAGCCTCGTGCAGAACGTCCGTGACGTACGCGTCGAGGAGCAGCCCGAACCACACGTCGTACTCAGGGCTGCCAACTCGCTCCGCTTGCCTCTCCAGCTCCTCCCGAGGGGAGCCGCTACGGTGCTCAGGACATGGGCAGGTGGACTCGTCGCCGTCGAGGATGAAGTGACCGGGGTATCCAGTGACACGGCCGCTCACTGCTGCCCCCTCCACTCGTCCTTGGCGCGCTCGACCATGGCCCGTGCATCGCGCTCGTTGCTCTTGTACGTCCCGCCGCGCTGCTTCAGGAGAAGGTGAGCTAGTCGGCGGATGAGGAGCTGCTCAGCGGTGATCACGTCGTCACCTCCGGGTCGATGAAGTCGGCTGCCCACTCCGCTCCGTCGGCAAAATCCGGGCACCTGTCAGGGTGACTGCCGCGGATGCGCGCGGCATTGCGCCGCGACGTCTCGCGCTGCACCTCAAGTAGTGCGGCGCTCAGTTCCCTCAGGTCGTCAGGTCCAGCCTTCGCTACCAGACGCGCCCACGCGCTCATGCGGCGTCGCTCCAGAGCATCGAGTCCAGCTCCCCGAAGAGCCGGCTCACGTCAGCCCGGTTCATGCTGACAGTGGAGATCGTCTCGCCCTTCGCGTTCTTCGTCTCCAGGTCGTAGCCGATGCCGTGCCGGCGGACGGTGACGGTCGAACCGTCGGCCGTGTGAATGGTGGTGGGCGTCGTCAGGAGTCGCGCCTCGATGGGGCCGGAACCGACGAGCTTGGGAAGCTTCATGGGGCTCTCCTCTGCTGAGTGGGTACACGCCGAAAGCCCCCGGCGCCGAAGCAACCGGGGGCTGAGGTATTGCGTGTGTGACTGGCGGTTCTAGATCGGATTGTCTGGCAGATCCAGACGCATCCACGTCACGGGGTCGCCGATCCGATCAACCTCGTTCAACTCCAGTCGGGCGGGGGCGGTGCCGTTGCCGTTGTCGAGGTGAAAGCCGTCATCCGCAGCAGCCTGAATCGCTGCCTCGATGGCGCGAGCATGCTCTTCGAGGGTCATCGGCGACTCCGTCCGCAGGAGTTCATCCAGTCGAAGAACAGTCCGCCGAGGACGCCCCCGACCGTGTACCAGAAGATGAACCACATGACGTAGAAGACGAGTTCCATAGCGCTCCTTCAGTGCTGCGGAGTTGGGCAGGCGGACCGGTGGCAGTTGTGCATCCAGCACCAGTCGGGGGAGCGCTGGTCACTCACGCGGCCTCCCACTTGCCGGCGTCCTGATGGTCCAAGGTCACCTTGAAAACGGACTTCGTCTGCGTGTGGTAGACGCAGACGCCTTCGGGGGTCATGAAACCGGGAGCGGCGCGGGATCCGTGAAGCTCCAGGCTCATCAGCGCGTGACGGATGCGCGCCTCAGAGAACTCTCCCTGAAACAGCACAGGCACAGCGCCGATCAAGCCGTCGATCCCAAGCAAGGTGTCTCCCGCCCGCGTCGACATGGAGTCGAGCCCGTCGGGGCCAGTCTTGAACCAGCGGTCGGTGTTAAAGAGGCTGAAACGCCTCGTCTCCCTCCCGTACCCCCGCTGGATCCCCTTCCCCCACCACTCCCCGAAGTGGAGACCGGGGCCAAGGATGTAGGCCAGGTCCGCAGCGTGGTCGTGGACCCACCCGGCAAAGCCGAAGTTGTCGTCCGACGGCGTGATCAGCCGGTTCCGAGACTGAGCGGCCACCCGGCCGGCTTCGTCGACGTGGATGGCGGCGTTGGTGCCGTCGAGCTTTTCCGTGATGACGACAGTGCGGAACAAGCGAGCCGTCGTGGGCCAGGGCGTGAACGTGAAGCCGTCGAGCAGCTCACGCCGGTCACGTCGCTCCGCCAGTTCGTGGAGACTCACGCCGCCACCGCCTTCGTCTTCATCCGCCGCTGGACCCTGCGAATGATCAGCTCCATGGCGTCGCGGTCCGACGCCGACGCGTCGGAGGCATCGCGGACCCACGCACGGGCTACACGGGCGAACTCCGCGACATCGCGGACTCGCTCCAGGCTGTCAACGCTCTCCAGGTCCTCGAACGGCGACGGACACGAACAGCCGCTGTCCGTGGACCAAAACACGGCGCCATCGTCGGGACGGCTCCACGCCACGAACTTGTTGAACTCGTACGAGCCTCCCGTGTCCACCTCCCCAAGCTCCTTCAGTCCGAACTTCTCCGGGCTGTAGTAGATGTTCTCCACGGTCTCTCCTCCACGGGCATGCGTCGAAGAGGGGCGCCCGGGTGGACGCCCCCCGTTGCGTAAACGACTTGCGTTACTTCTGACGTCGGAAACGGCCCGCCATGAAGCCGACCAGGTCGACGAGGAGCACCGTCAGCAGCGCCGTGCCGTAGCCCACGGCGGCCCAAGGTGCGCCGGCAATGTGCAGCGACCCAAGGGCGAGCATGAGGATCCACGCCTCCAGCGGCGACAGGACGGTGAAGATAATGAGCCACCCCACCGCCCCCATCGCCGCACGGTGCGATTCGGCGCTTGGCGTCTTGCTCCGAGCGGCGCGCAGGTCGGATGCGGTCTTGAACGGCTCAGTCATTCGCTCTCCCCGAGTAGAAATCGCGCGAAGCCCTCGATGGCCGCGACCTTGTCGCCGAACTTGACGCCATCCTGGTAGCCGCGGGAGTTGGTGCTCATGGACTCGACGTGGTCCCGCGCGGCCTTGAGGGCGTCAGCGCGGGACATGGCGGCAGGCAACGCGTCTGCGCGAAGTAGTCCGTGATGAGCTTCAGTAGAGTTCACGAGCATCTTCAGCAGCTCGTACAGCTCAGCGTGGATATCCGCGTCGCTCTCATACACGACGTGCCGCTCAAGATCCTGGAGCGCGCCGCGTAGAAGACTGATACCGGTCATGCCGCCCGCCTCTGCGTACCCGTCACCAGCTCGCCACCGGACGCCACCGGACGCTTGCCGACGACACCCTTCTTGACCTCCGACTCCCAATCGAAAGTCCGCCGCAGGGCCTTGAAGTGCTCGAAGACCTCCGAGCCGCACTCCACCTTCACCAGCGCCCAGCCCTCCGCGCGAACGTGGAGGACTGCACCGCCGGTCCACGTCGGCATCGGCACGGACTCGCCGGTCTCGGCGAGGATGATGCGATCGGCGTGGCGGTAGGCGGAGAGCTGGAGGGCGACACTCTCGTAAACGGCCTTACTCGTCTTCCAGTCCAGGCCGACCACTTCGCCGTCAATCTCGGCGACGGCGTCGAAGCTGCCGGCGTACCCGTGCTCGTCACTCCACACCGTCTCTTCGAGGTAGAGGAAGCGGGGCTGCATCTGCTCCAGGAACTCGGCGAACCATCGGACGAAAGGCTTCAAGTCCACGTGGACGTGACGCATGTTCAGCGTCTCCCCGCGTGCCATCCGCTCGAAGACGTCGTGCGCGTCGCTGCCGAGGTCGCTCGCCGCCTTCGACTTCCTTCGGTGCGCATTCTTCAGGTAGTCAATCGCGCCGGCCGGGTCCCGCTCGCACAGCTTGCTGACGATGTCCCAGTTCTCGACAGCCGCCTTCGCCGATTCCAGGGCCGCCCAGAAAGTCAGGTAATCCTTAGGGAGTTGGCCGACGATCGAGGTCACGCCCGGGACCTTTATGCGTCCGTCGTCCGGGTCTACGTAGAAGCGGGATCCCCCGCGCTTGATCGTACTTACCCCTGCCATGCGTCCTCCGGTGTCTGCTTCTCTCTGACACCCTTGTTATGGGGGAACGATCATGAACTATCAGGGTCGTGACCAAGATTCTTTCGGCCTTCCCCTCCGAGCGTCGAACCGACGCCAAAGTGCCGCACCAGACCCCCTTTTTCCTTTTCTCTAAGACGCGTCAAGAGAAAAAGTAAAAGGGGGTCTAGTACGGCACTTCTGACGCCAGGGGAGGCGGAGGGCGTGCGACGAGGAGCCGACGCTAGTCCTCTGACCTGTGCTTTTTCGTCTCGCGCCGCAGACTGGCCGCGAGTGTCTGAATCACACCTAGCTCGTCATGCAGCCGTGCGCGCTGCCCGTCGGTCATGGAAGCGATGACCTCGGCGGACAGTTGCTGAAGCAGCTTGGCTGCGCCGGTGGTGAGGCGGATGTGATCGGCGACGGCACGTGCGGGCACCTCCGGTGCCGGTGTGGCCAGCGCTTCCTTCGCGGCTTTGCCTGCCTTGACGGCTGGAGCCTTCTTGCTGGCCGGCACGGAGGCCGTCACCGTGGTCGGCGCTGCGTCAGCCTCGATCCGAGCTGCAAGTGCCAGCGCACTTTGCGTCCGCGCGTACTCCCTATGGGAATCCATCGGGCTCAGCGCCTTCAGACCGTAGTCGCTCAGCTCCTCAGCCGATACATACTCACGGATGATCTTTCCCACGTGATACCTGACGGCCGCCTGAATACTGTCCGCAGAGTCACGCGGAATCCCCGCTTCGGCGTAGACCCTTCCCGCTTCGACGCGGTACTCGTTTGTCCGGCCCGTCCAGTCTGGCCGACCATCCTCTGTGAGGCAGCGCTCGCGGATGCAGACCAGGACGGCAGCGATGTTTCTGAGAAGTGTCGTCTCATCCGACTTGATCCGGTCGTACGCCCTGGCGTACGCGGCGCCACGCGCGATGAGGCTTTCCGTCGAGTCGTTCCGCAGGTCATCCGGCGACAGACCGGGGGACGGAGCGGCCGACGTGACAGGCCGGCCCTTCCTCCGCTTGGCGGGGGCTGACGATCCGGGCATGCGTAAGCTCCTCATGAAGGTGTGCGACCACTGTAGCGCCAGGTTAGGGCGCCCTGTCTAGGGCGCCCATGGTCTGGACTAAGTAAACGTCTTCCCGCAGATGCCGCAAACAATCTCTCCAGCGTCAGCCGTCGACTGCGCGGCCCAGATTCGTCGGGGAGGATTGCAACCGCATTGGAAGCTGGGTCGCTGCGCCCGCTTTGGCCCTTGTCGCGCCGGCTGAAGGTCGGTGAGGACAGCCGGAATGACTTGGTCCAGCTCCAACAGCGTTCCTGGATGCCTGTCGCGTGTAGCGGCGGAGAGACGGGGGTCCGCGAATCCCCTTGCGCCGGCCCCTTCTCCCTCGGGCCAGACAAGGCCCGCTCGGACCGCAGAGTCAAGGAAAGACCTGTTGTGGTAGGCGCCCTGGCGTGCCGTGTCCCGCACGTCATCGAGCCAGCACATCACGTGCGCGGCCTCGTGGCGCAGCATCGTGACAACGCTGTCGGATCCCTCGGCAAGAGTTTCGCGACTGATGACGAGCCCTTGCAGGCGGCCGTCGAGGATGCTCCATCGCTCCGGCCCGTGATCAGCGGGGGGCGCTGTGGGTGTGACTGTGATGTGCGCTGCTGGTAGTCGTGGAAGATCGCTGCGGATGGTGTCCCAGATTGCCGTCAGGATGTCTACCAGAGCGCCGGGTGAGGTCGGCATGATCACGAGGGTACGCCCGCAATTTGTGTAAGGCGTCCTCCGTGAGTCGACTTACGGAGCGACGTAGGGACTAGCTCCGGTCGCTGACTCGCCTGCCAGCACCGCAAGTCCGTCACTGTGGCGCAGATCACAAAAGCTTAGTGATCGCAATGTCATGCGTCTGACGTATGGACGCTCATGCCAGTAAACGCAAAAAGCCCCCGTCCTCCCATGAGCGGGAAAACGGGGGCTCGCGTCCTACTGACCTGCTGTCTTGTTCTTCCGCCTCACCTCTCCGACGAGGATCGGCAGTGCAATGACCCCCACCGTGGCGACCGTCTCGGCGAATCCGCTGACGTCGACGCCGAGCCAGAGACCAGCGGCGAGGATGAGTGACGTGAGTGACGCACGCAGCCGGGTCGGCTCCTGTGCGGCGTAGATCTGGAGTCGGACATACGCGCGGAGTGCAGCGCCATGCGCCGCAGCCTTGAGTCGAGTGAGGATGCTTCTCATGCGGCGGTCCTTCAGGAGTGGGCCCGCGCGTAGTGACGGCGGGACTCGTCGGTGTGGATCTGGTGGTAGACGGTGCGGACGCGTTCCTTCAGGTCGTCGAGCGATCCGTCGTTCTCGATCACGAAGTCCGCGTCCACCGGCCCGAGCGCCCCTTCCGACTCGTGAGTCAGGTGGGGGATGCCGGGGCGGTCGACATAGATGAGGTGGAAGCCGGCGCGCTTGAGGGAGTCCGCCTCGTTTGGGTACCGGACGTCAGTGACGACGGCGGGGCGGCCGGTCTGACGGTTGACCTCTTCGGCGCGAGCCAGCCCGGCGCGGAGCCAGAACTCCGGATCGATGGCGCGCATGGCGGCGCCCAGCTCCTGAAGGATGCGGCGGACCTCGGGGAACATGTCCTTCGCGTCTTCCCAAGTGAGCGCGTTCGGCGTAGCCAAGATCTCCGAGAGCCGCTCCACGCCGGAGGGGTGATCGGTGTGGATCAGCGGATCCAGCTTCAGCGCTGCCGCCTTCAGCGGGTCCGCGAACGCAACGCGCTCGTAGCCGCCGTGATCCAGCAGGATTCGGCCGACGGTGTCCTTGCCGCTACGCGCGCGGCCGATGAGTCCGATGTTCATGAGCGTCCCTCTCCCTGCCGATGTGTGCGACAGGGGAGTTATGGGGGAACGATCAAGGACTATCAGGGGGCGGACGGTAAAATCTCAGAGCGGCAGGATCGGCGCCAGAGCCCGCACCATCCAGCGGGCCAGGTGTTCGTGTCCTGCGTCCGTCGGGTGCACGCCGTCGCCACCGATGACAGTCGCGACGTTGGCGGCCGTGACGTAGGGGCTCTGCGTGCTGACTACGGCCCCCGCCCCATTCCTCGTCTCGCCCGTGACGAGCGAGATGTACGGAAGGCCAGCCGTTGCAGCCTCCGTGCGTAGCGTCGTGTCCGTGTTCGTGATGCTGGTCGCCGGCGAAGCCGTCGGGGAGAGTGGACCGACGATGACGATCTGCGTCGACGGAAGACCTGTCTTCGCCGCGGAGTAGAGGGCCGCAGCAGCTGCCTGAATGGCGGACTGAGACCCCGAGGCATCGTTGTACCCGCCCTTGATGATCAGCAGGTCCGGAGGATAGGCCACGACATCGGCCGCGAGACGGTTTCCAAAGGTCGCGCTCGTGCCCGCGCTGATATAGCCCGTCGACCCTCGTCCCTGCTCCCACGCGTCGGTGATGCCGAGCATTCGTGCCGCGCGGTAGAGCCAAGTGCCAATGCCCATACCCGAGTTGTACGTCGAGCCATCGGTGATCGAGTCGCCCAGAACCATCATCCGCCCGCGGGCAGTGATGGGGCGCCAGGTGGTTGCGGTCGACGGGATGTAGAGGCCGCCGAAGGGGACGTTGTACAGGTCAAAGCGGATCCGCCGGAACACCGACGAGCCGAACGCCACCTTCAGCATGTGGCCGCTGCCCACGGTCGTTCCGCCCACGAGCTGAGGAGTGTTCGTCAGCGGGCGCCCGTCGATGCTGAGTGTGTAGGCGCTAGTGGTTGCGCTCATGTACTTGAACCGTAGCTCGATCTCCGCCGCGTTGGTGGTGATCTCGACCGCGTAGGAGTTCTGCGGTGTGGTGTAGGCGTGGGGGTACCGCGACGTCGGCAAGGCGTAGTTGGTATCCGGGGAGCTAGCACCGATCGCAAAATCCGTGGCGCCCAGGAAGAGGAAATCTCCGCGGACGTCAGAGCCCGCGAGCGTCACCAGCGGCGGCGCGTGCTTGATCGGGCTTGCGACACTGGGCGTGGTCGTCATCGCTGTCGTGATCGTCGGCGCCGCCCCGGAGTACAGCGAGTCCGTCAGCGACTGCTCGGGGATGGATCCTCGTCGCACTGCCTGACGCTGACGGGCCGTAATGGCCGCCTCAGCGGTAGTCACACGCGACGTCAGAGCCGTCACGTCCGTTGCTACGGCCGCACCGATGTCCGCGGGAAGCAGCTCGTCCGTCCCTCCAGCAGCGTGGCTGCTCTTGTGCAGTGCCGGCGTGCGGTCGTCGCTGAGACGCGGATCCGTGTCGGTGATGTAGTCCGCCTCCAGGAGCGCGATGACGTTGTCCACCGCGGAATCCGTGTAGGCGGAGGCGGACGAGATGGCCGCGCTCTGTGCCGCGGAAGCAGCCGTGGCCGCCGTTCCTGCTGCGTCCGCCCCGACGTCCGAAGCCACCAGGACGACCGTCCCAGTGTGCCCGTTCACGGACGCCACGGCGCCGCCACCACCACCGGCGAGCGGGGTCCCGCTCCCCCACGCGCCGGAGGCCTTCGGCCCATAAATCGTCCACGTGGCGGTGTTGATGTAGAAGTCACCGTTGGCGCCAACGCCCGCACCTGGCGCCGACGTGCCGTTCAGCAGCGTCCGTCCCGCCGGACCTGCGATGACGACGTATTCACCATCGTCGGGGTTGGCCGGCGCGATGTCCGCTAGGTCGACGAGGGGCGTCGCCTGCGGAAGCAGGATGCCGTACGTGCGGGGAGAGAAGCCGAGCATCTCCTCCGTCACCGTGTACACCCAACCCGTGGGCTGCATTGCGGCGTTGTCGGTTGCGACGAGCGTGACGGAGAAGGATCCGGAGGAGTTCAGCGTCACCAGCGCCGACCCTGCCGTGAAGCTGTCGGCGCCGGACAGAGTGATCAGAGTTGGCGCCGAGATGCGCACGGTCCCCTGGAGAGGCGTTCCGTCGGGGTGGATGTAGCGGCCGGTCAGGGTGACGGTCGCGATACCTGGGGGCATGGGCATTTAGGCGTCTCCTCCAGTGGTGGGGCGCGGAATGATGAGGTGTTCGGCGTCATGACCGGCTTGCCACTCGCGCACCCTGGCGACGGATTCACGGACCTCGTCGAGGTCGTCGCGCACGTCGTCAATGCGGGCATCCATGCGCGCGGTGAGGGACTCCACGGCGCCGGCTACCGCGACGGTCACGGCCGCGCGGGTGGCGTTTCCGTCCTGCCGTACGGCGCCACGTGCGCCGCGCATGACTGGGATTGACGCTGCTGCGACGACGCCGAGGGCCGTAATAAGTGCGACGATGATTTCCACGTACGCATCACGCCTTCACGGTGAAGCCACGCTTGGCGCCCAGCTTTTCGAGCGACGCCCTCCCGGGGATGCCGTCAGCTGCTCCGCCAGGAGCCGTGCTCGCGCCCGGGTAGAGCTTGAGCTGCCACCGCGTGTACGCCTCACGCGTCAGGGTGCCGAACGAGCCGTCAGCCGCATATCGCGCGCCAAGCAGCCCTTCCGCCTTCAGCGCCGCTTCGACGATGCGGACGTCCGTCGGGTGCGTCGTTCCGCCCTGAGGAAGGCCCGGGTCGCGGTGGGCAGCGGCGATCAGGTTGGAGAGGTCGACGACAGGCGTGGTCGGTGGCTTCGTGGGCGGCTTCGTCTCGACGGGGGCCGCGCGGAAGATCGCGCCCTGATCGATGTTCCCCGGATCCCAGTGATCATTGCCCGGAATGTTGCAGTGCCCGTAGTGGCCACCCTGCGCCATCCACGTCTTCGCGCTCCGCGAAGCGGTGTCGTCGTTGTACGCCTTCGCCAGGGCGCCCGCCGGCCAGACGTCGGGGATACCCCACGAACGGAGCGCACGAATGAGGGCCTTGAAGTTCTTGCCGGGCTTGAAGTACGCCGTGAAGGGCTTCGCAGCACGGGCGAGTACTTCGATCTGAACACACACCTTGCCGGTTCGGTTGGTCCGCAGGCCCGGCGCGTTCTTCAGAGCACGTGCGCTCTCGTTCAGCGGACCGTACTGCCCGAGCCTGTCGGTCAGCGGGTCGTACAGAATGTGCGGCTCCGAGCTGACGGCGATCAGGTATGCACCCACGTTCGTGAACGCGTCGTCCCCCGCACCACTCTCTGTCGTGTGCCACACCGCGCGCGGAGGAGCGTCGGGGGTGTCCATCTCTCCGCCGACCTTGCCGTCTCCGAGGCGCTCTGCTTCCTTGATCCAAATCTCACCCATGAGGGCATCTCCTGTCTAAGGGCATGAAAAAAGCCCCGTCGATGCGGGGCGTCGTCGTGGTGCGCAGGTACTACGTGAGGCTGTAGCGGATCCCGTCGAGAGCAGCCCACTTGGCGCCGGTGGCGGTCGACGGCGGGACGATCAGCGTCAGGGCTCCGGTCACCGGACTCACCTCCAAGCGGGCGTGCATAGTGGCGGCGTGCTCAGTTGCGACCGAAAACATTCGGTAGTGAGTTGGCCATACAGCCTCAGGGAGGATGGCGACGACCAGCCCGCTGTTCTTGGCGAAGGGATCGTCGTTCGTCCGCTTCACCGTCCCCCGCAGTTCGACGGATCCGTTGGTGACGCGGTAGGCCGGCGAGCCCGAGTTGGCTTCATACCCCGGGCGGAACGAAATTGGGATCCACGGCGTCGGCGTAATCGCCTGCCATGTCCCGTCGTTCATCCTGGCGTCGTAGCGGTCCTCTGCCTTCAGGTAGGTAATCATCCCCGCAACGGGCGCCGCTCCACCGATAAGTGATGCGGCACGTGACGAGGCGTTAGCGAAACGGAGGACAGCCCGGGAAAGCAGCCCGGAAACAACCTTCTTGAACGCTGTTTCGATGTTGGGAACGTCCCCGAGCACCGGGGATTCAATGTGCTGTCCGTACTCGTCGGTCTGCGGCACTTGCGTTTACCTCTCAGCGTCAGCCGTTGACCCGCTCAACGAGGACAACGGAGTAGTCCACGGGCAGGGAGATAGCAGCCGTTGAAAAGAGCTGCACCTCAACCCATCCCGCCGAACTCAGAAATATGGGGACCGTCCCGGATACGCCCTGCCCGCCCGTCGACGAAGCCATATAGGCACCGTGATATTCGCGGGTCGGCGTGACCAGCTTTACTCGGGCGGCAGTTGCACCACTGGGCCACGTCTGCTGGAAGGAGACCCTCCAGCTCCCGGCATCCAGCGGGATTCGCGCGGGACTTCCTCCACTCGGCGCCATTCCTGCGACGCCGTCCAGGACCGTGTCCCACTCAATTCCGGTGTATGTCGAAGCCGACAAGTTCCAAGTGGCAGCACGGGCAAGGGACACAGAGCCTCGTGGGCCCGTCGAAACCACTCCGACGACGAGCCAAGAGCCGCCCGGGGCGCGGTCGACCTTGACCGTGTCGCCCACGTCGGCGGCACAGTGCGACAGGCGCCTGACGTGGGCGACTGGGCCCGTCGACGTGCTGATATCCAGCGTGCCGTCAGCATGTACCGCCGTGACCGTCGCCAGAAGCCAGCCGGCGGACTCCTGTGCCACAGCACGGGAGGACGCGCGGTGCACGGCTGCTGCTACGCGGCTGGGCATTAGGCGTCATCCTTCCCGCTCCGCAGGGTGACACTGAAATCTCCGTCGGCTGTCAGCGGGATCTGCGCCGACTGGAGAAGGAAACGTTCCGCGTGCCCTGAGTAGGCAATTCGCAGGACGTCATTCCCCTCCAATGCCGGATTTGGAACGCTGTCGATGGCTATTTGGATGTTCGCGGCGAGTCCCTCAGCAAGAGCCGCGTCGGCTGCGCTCTGGCAGGCCCCTTCGGAAGTCCAGAGGGACGAAGAGATAGACTTCGTCACCTTGCCGAAAGGACCGCCCCACCTCGTCGGGCTCGACGGATCAAGATCCTTGGCCATTGCGCTGATTGTCGTAGAGCCGGATCCACCCTCACCGCTAGCCACAACGGCGTTGAACACCGCCGTTCTCGACATCGTTCGGGCCGACGCCATGAGCGCTCCGCCTTCTCCCTCTGCGATGTTCCATGCAACCGGAGCCGTGGAGACGTCGGGAGTGTCGGCGACTACGAAACGGTCCAGTGCGTCGACGTAAACCTCCGCCTGCATAGCCGTTGCGACTTTCTGGACACACTCCCAACGATCAGTTCCGACGTCCCAGACTGCGACGCCGCAGGGTGGATTCCGCTCGTCTGCCGTTGCGTTGATGATTGTCGAGTCAGGCAGCGTTGAACGGATGAGCGCAGTGATCGCATCAACGCAACCTGTGTAGCCACGTGTTGAAGTCGGAACCGTCAGAGCGTCATCGATGATGAGGCACTCGCTCGAATGCCCCGACAGCGTCACCGGACCGTAGAGGGTGTCGCCGGAGGGCTCGCTGATGCGGAATCGCCCGAGCGGAACCATCTCCGTCGAGCCGTCGCTGTAGCGAATTCCGCGTCGGACGACAAGGTATTGACCGTAGGACGCCAGCATGTCGGAGGCGTCCCACGGGAGGTAGGACGGATCCGCCACGGTGAGACTGAGCGTCCGCCGTGTTTTTGATCCGCGGTCCACCGTGACGGAGCCGTCCGCCACCGGAATTCCGGCGGCCGTCAGGGCTCCGTCGTAGTAGGCGTCCACCTCGACGACCATGCGGTGTGAAGTAGCAAGCGTCGTCAAGAACTTCGCGCTCACGGGGTGCATCAGGGCGCCCCCACATAGACGTCAGTCCACGTCGCGGCTACCTGCATAACACTGAGCCAATCCAGGTGCTCCGCGGCCACGTCCGACCAAGTCCGGTCCGCGCTGCCGGCGGTGCCGCCGATGGGGCGGTCTACCTCTGTCAGCGCGAGCGACCACCTACGGTCGGCGTAGTCGGCGATCCGGGCGAGCCGCTCTTCCGTGACGTCGCCCACCTGGACGTACACGTCGCGCTCGCCCCACGTGCGGGGCCACTGGACAAGCAGAGTCGCTCCGGTGTCCAGCAGCCACCACATAGCGTCGATTTCCTGCTGAGTCTCAGTGACGAGGGTCATCGAGCCGGTACGCGAGACGCGGACGTCGGTGATGACGACCGGGCGCGATCTTCCGCGGACGGGGTGCACCCCTTGCCGCGCGGAACGCTGCCAGGAGGGGAGACCCTCGACGACAGCGCGCGTCTGCCTCGCGGGCAAGCCTGGGTCCTTCAGGACGATCTCCGTGTCCGCTACGTCGGTCAGCGTCAGTGGGTCGGAGGTGGCGGCCGTGTACGCGGAACCAGTGAAGAGCTTCAGGTAATAGCGGACCGCGATGCCTAGCGGCGCCTCGTAGTCCTCCGCCACGCCGACGTCGCCCGTGATCGGCACTGCCGTCAGGTCGCCGTCGGAGCCGCGGACGGGGACGAGCGTGCCGGACGGATCCATGCGCCAGAGTCCCCAGTGCGTGTGACTTCCGGTCGTCAGGCCGCGGAGGGTGAGCCGAGCACCGTAGGCGCCAGGTATCTCCTCCGCCAGGACGCCCATACCGCCGGGCGCTACCTCCACGCGGTCGACGTAGAACAGGGTGTCGGCGTCAGGGTTGACGAAACGAATCCCGATGATCGCCGTGTCCGCGTCGGACGGCGCAACGGCGCTACCCGTCGGGGCATACCAGCCGGCGGAAGCACCCATCGACCAGCGCACGGACGTCGTCGAGATCGTCGAGCCGTCCGGGCGACGCCAAGTGAACTGGAGATCCACGAGGACCGGCGCGCCCTCGTCGGCGTGGTAGATCATCGGCGACAGGTGGTAGGCCTGTCGGCCGACGACGGAGATCGGCTGGGAGTTCAGGGCGACGGTTGCGTCTCCGCCTCCGTCCGCCGTCACGCGCAGGGAAGCGACGCCCTCGAAGGCTCGCGTTGTCGATCGGGCCCTGGAACAGTTCGCGACCGGCGTCCACTCCAGGGACGTGACCTCAAAGGAAGCGGGCGAGTAGCCGATCAAGTTCCCCGCCGGAGACGGGGCGCGTCGGAGTGTGATCTGATCGAACGTCCACACCTGGTTTGTAGCCGTCGCCACGGCCTCCAGGACCACGCGGGCGTGGGTGGCCTCCGGGGGTGCCGTCGCAATGACGGCGCAGCGCGTCCATGTGCTTGGACTCAGGCCGGTCCACGGGCGGGAACTTGTCGAGAGGAGCGCGCCGGCCGCATTCTGCCACCGGATCTGAACGCGTAGCTCCGACGCCCCCGCCGGCAGATAGGCCCACACGTCGGCGACGTACTCAACTCCGACGGACATCGGTACCGGCGTGACCGTCTGGCAGCGCGCCACGTCGATGGCCGTTGCCGTGAGCTGAAGGGAGTACCAGCCCTCATACGACGTCGTGCTCGTCCGCCCGACACTCCCGTTCCAAACAGGCTGCCAACCGGACGCATCCACCTCGGACCCCTGCACCGCGTACGAGAGCAGGTTCCCCGGGATCTGTGCCACGGGCCCGAGTGCAATGGCGTCGATGGACACCGATGAGCCGGCCGCCATACCTGTGACGGTGACAGTCACCTTCGCCGCGATGGCGTCAGGCTCCCCGTCAATGGCCTTAGCGATCACAATCGGCGGAGGCGTCGTCCACCCCGTCGACGGGAGCGTCAGGGGCGCGCTCGTCGACGTGCCGATGATGATGTCCGTGGGCGGGAAGCTCCGCGACCACACGATAGACACGGTGACCTGACGCCCGGACGCGGACGAGGCGTTCGCAGCGTAGGCATACGCCGTGTAGATCACGCCCGGAGTCACCGGGACGTACGAACGGGTCGTTGCCGACACGGTTCCTGCGGCCGTCGCCGTCAGTTGGAGGCTGCCCTCCCCGTTGTATGCGCGCGCCGTCGTGCGGATGATGCTTGTGTTTGCCCCCGCCACCCATCCGTCCGCGTCGGAGATGCCCGACACGGACGCGGGCAGAAGGTTGGTCTCTACGCTCATTCGCCCCTCACCATCGGCTCACCCCGCGCGGGGCGGGCGTACGGGTTGGCCGGGGCGTCCACGGCCGGCGCATCGTAGACAGGGACGTCGTCCCTCTCCGTCTGCGCCGGATCCGTGGTCGTCTCGGTCTGCGTCACGTCCACACTCCTGTGTCGATAGCTGCTGCCGTGGCTGCGTCGTAGGCGTCCACCTCGGTCCGCACGATGTCGGTAATTTCTCGGTCGCCGACGAATACGCGCACGTCAGCGTGCACCTGTGCTCCGCCCGTCGCTGGCGTCATCCTGCGCAGGCTCGCAGCCTGGCGCACCATGGCCTGCGAGTCTGTTGAGCTGTAGACCTGCGCCGGGGAGAGGAAGCGGACCAGCTCCGGCCCGTGCTCGCCCACCCACGCCGTCTCGCCGATGCCGGGGAAGCCCCCGTTGCCGTAGCCGCCGGGGCGGTCGTAGGCAGCAGGGAGGGATCCGTAGCGCGAGAGGGCGTACCGCATCGAGGCGTAGATGTTCGCCAAGGGATTCGTCGAGACGCCGTACAACTTCGGCCCGACGTTCCGGTATGCGCCCGCGTAGGCGTCGAAGGTTGGCTTAATGACCTGAAGGAGACCCACGCTCGGGGTGCCGTTCCGCCAGTTGATGTCAGTCCGGTTCACCGCAAGCGGGTCACCGCCCGATTCCTGGTGCATCCGTCGAAGCGTCGTGTCGACGAGCCCCGCCGGCTGGCCGACGAGGTTGAGGGCCTCCGCCACAGTGCCGCGCCAGCGCTGAACACCTCGTCCGCCGCTTCCGCGGGCTCCGCCGGCCGTCAGGTACTGCATCGGGTCGACGGGGCGGTTATTGACGCGCGCCTCCAGGTGGAGGTGCGGGCCTGTGGTGTTGCCCGTGTCGCCCACGCGCCCGATGACGTCGCCACGCGCAACCGACTTCCCCAGCGCCGTGCCGATGGACGACATGTGCGCGTACAGGGACGAGAGACCGGAACCGTGGTTGATCATCACGTGGTTGCCGTACGGGCCTCCGCCCGTCGCCATAGTCACGCGACCAGCAGCCACGGCACGGATCAGGGTGCCGATCGCGGCGGGGAAGTCCAGACCGGTGTGATGGCCGGACGCCCACATGGATCCTGCGACACCGAATTTGGTGCCGTACTTCGCGTTGACGGGCTGACCCCAAATTCCGCCCGCTCCGCCCCCGCTGAAGTCGAACCATTCCATGACCTTGCGCTTCAGCCCGACGATCATGCGCGCCGGTATGTCCGCCATGGACGTAGCCCACGGGTTCCTACCGAGGGAGGAGACTTGGTTCTTCACGCCCGACGCAAGCTCGTCGAAGATCTTGCCGGGGTTCGTCAGGGCATCCCATCCGCCCTTCAGAACGTCGCCGATGGATGATCCTGCACCCTTCAGCCATCCGACGATGCCGCCGTCCGCGTATGCAGGCATGCCGCCCGCTATTGCACGCTGGACGCCGGAGATTCCGCCAGTACGGGCAGCGGCGTTCCAAGAGTTGATCCTGTCGGCGCCAATCACACGCGTCCATTCCGGTCGCATGACGGCTTCACCGCCACCGACCGCAATTACTCGGTCGTCGCGTCCCGGGGAGTAGCCGGACATGATGCCGCCGGTGTGGAAGCCCTTGAATTCGTCGAGCTTTCCAGCGCCGGTGATCTTCGCTACGGCATTCCACACAGGGACGACGCCGCCGTTGTATACCACCTTGGCTATGAATTCGACGGGACCCTTTGCGAGATCCTTCAGACCCGCCCAAGCCTTGCCGATGTGGTCCCGAACTCCGTCGAAAGCCTTCCCCATGAGTCCGAGGATCGTTTCGATCATGTCGAACTGCGGCTTCAGGGCTACTCGATACAGCCACCCTGCCAGGTCACCGATAGCGGTGAACGCCGGCTTGATGTATGTGTCGTAGACGCTCTTGGCGACCTTTCCGACGATCTCGAATTTCGCCTGGATATCGCGAAAGACTGGCTGGAGATGCTTCTCCCACAGCCACACTGCGATGTCCGCGAAGAACCGGAACGTCGGCCTGATTGCCGCCTCCCATAGCCACATGGCCGTGGCTCCGAGGGTCTTGAGTAGCAGGTAGATCGGTGTGAGCACCGCGACGGCCAAGATCTGGAAGAGCATCTTCGCCGCCTCCCAGATGAACCGGAAGGAAGGACCAAGCGCGTTCTGCCAGACCCACACTGCGATATCGCCGACCCGCTTCAGGAGCCACCAAATTCCGGTGAAAGTGGGCTTCAGGGCGCCGTTCCACAGGGCCAACGTTGTGGCCTTGATGAACGCCCACGACGCGTCGACAAGGTCCCGGAACCAGTCGACATTTTTGTACGCCCAGATGATGCCGGCAGCGAAGAGCGCAACCGCAATGACGATCGCGGCTATCAGCGGAACAATCCCCGTCGCCGCTAGCGCGGCCGCCCATCCTGCCGTCACCAGCGTTGCGCCGGCTACGGCTACGGAATAGATGAACATGGCCGCCTCGAAGGCCACCATGCCGAGCGCTATTGCCTTTTGTGCGAAATAGAGACCCCAGAGAACCTGAATTACGCCGGGTGCGTTCGTCGCGAGCCACGAAAGGCCGTTGATTAGTGGCGTCATGACGGCGAACATGGTCACTGACAGCGGCGCCAGAGCTTTAGCGACGTCGAGTGCAGCCCGCAGCAGGTCACCGATAAACGCCGCAAGTCCTGGGCTCGTCTCCTTCACGTAGGCGAGAAAGCGCTCAAAATCCGGGCTTCCTCGAAGGCTCGTCCCCCACTTAGCAAAGCGTGCTGTGATTCGGTCGGACGCAGCTGCAATGCCGTCCATGTGCGGAAGGAATGCGTCGACGATGCCGGCCGCGCCCTTCAGGACGTTGCCGATCGCCACGCCGAGCCCGACGATCGCCGTCTCGGCCTCGTCCTTGATCCCCTGCTTGAAGCGGGTCCAGAAGGGGTTCTTGAGCTGCGTTGACGCCTTGTCCATCAGGGTGTCAATGCCCCTGGCAGCCGCCAGGACGAGCGGCGTCAGACCGGGGAGGGCCGCCTTCGCACCGTTTACGCCGCGTGTGAAGAGCGGCAGGACGGCAGGCTGCAAGTCCTTATGCCACGCCTTGAACGCGGCCGACAGGCCAGACGGCCCCGCGATGGCGTCGAAGAGCTTTCGGCCCTCCGGCGTCAGCTTCGCAAGTGCCTTGCGGTACTCGTCCGACTTCGTGATGGCCTGCGTGGTCGTGTCGATGCCCGAGAGGCGAGCCGACTCCACGCCACGTTCCGCGGCCTCCACGGACTCCGCAGCCTGCACAGACGCGTTCGCCGCGTTCTCCACGGCGTCCGCTACGCGACGCTGGGCGTCGGCAACCGTCTGGGCGGCTTCGACCTGCGCACGGGCAGCCGCCGTCTGCGCGTCAGCGACGGCCTTCGTCTCGTCGATCACGGCCTGTTGGGCGTCCCGAAGCCGCTCCTGTGCAGTCTTGACGCGCTCCGACCCGTCGACGCCTTCCTTCGCTGCCTTGTCCCGCTCCTTGCGGAGTTCGGCAAGGTCGCGCTTCTGCTGACGTGCCTGTTCAACTGCCTCGTCGTAGGCAAGCTGCGCTTCCGCCCGCTGGAGGTCCGTGGCCGTCGGGTCCTTCATGACCCGGGCCAGCTCCTCGCGGGCGCGCTGGACGCGGAGGACGGCGCCACGCTCGGTGAGCGCACCTTCGACGACCTGATCATTCAAGTCTCGGAGCTGCTGGGCGGCAGCCTCCCGGGCCTGCGTCAGGTCTTCCTCTGCCCGCTGCGCGTTGCGCTTGGCGTCGACGAGGGAGCGCTCTGCGCGGGCTACGTTCTCTGCCGCCTGGCGGCGCTGGTCGGCAGCACGCTGGGATGCCTGCGCGAGCGCACGTTCGGCGTCCTCCACGGCGCGGTTGGCCTGCGCAATAGTGCGGGCGGCGTTGCGGTGAGCGGCGGCGAGAGTGTCCTGTGCGCCGGCCATCTGGAGTGCTCGTTGCGCCGCCTGGACAGCGACGGCAGCGCCATTCGTGCTCGCCTTCGACGCGTCCTCGTCGGCTGCGCGCTTCGCCTGGAGCGCTTCCGTGATGCCCTTGATCGCAGGAACCGCAACGAGCGCCAGGGCGCCGAGACCGGCCGCACCTGCCGTCGCCATGGCGGCGATACCGCCGAGACCAGCAAGCAGCGCAGGAGCAGCAGGAAGAGCCGCCAGCACGGCGACTTGAGCCGTCAGGTGGAGAAGCGCCGAGCTTGCAGCCGCCGTATCGACGTCCACCTTGACCCGCGGATCTGCGGCGTCTACGGCTGCAATCTCCGCCCGGATCTCCGCCAGAGCCGCGCGGGCCGTCGCGGTGTCCGCCCGCACGGCCACGTTCGGGTGCGTGGCGCCCAGCCGGCGAAGCTGCTCCTCCAGCCGAGTAACCTCAGCTACAGCCGCCTCCGCCGAGACGTCGATGCCGATGCGTCGGCTGCTCAGCGTCTCCAGGCGGGCGCGGATGCGCGCGAGCTGCGCGTCGACGCCCGTGTCGGAGAGACGGACGTCGAGGCGGGGCATCGAGCGGTAGGCGATTTCGAGCTTCCGCCGCAGCGATCGTGCGAATGCACCGCCGGCGTCGTCACCCGCAGATCCTGCGCTTCGGGTTGCAGCTCGTCCTCCCGACGTTACCGCCGACGGAATCGCAATGGCGATATGACGGGCCATCTCCCGGCCCATGCGCTCGCCGGCCTCCCGGCCCACCCTGTCAGCGATAGGCAGGACTTGCGCCTTCAGACGGCTGTGGAAATTGGGGACAATGGGCACGACATCGACGGCTGCACCGCCTACGACATCCAGGTCCGGCATTATGCCTCCGTCGGCTGGTCTCTCAGCCGCGGGTCAAGTACGCGGCGCATTTCATCCGTCATCCGCGGCGCCTGGCGCGCGGACTTCGGTGGGACGCCGGGTCTCGGCATGGGGGAAAACTCGGGCGGCTTCCCCCCGGCCGCTGAGATGGCGACGAGTCGACTCATTACCAGCTCGTCGCGAATCGCGGCGAGAAGCATTTCCAGCGTGCTCCATTGCCCGAGGTCCGGGCGTGCAGCTTGCGACGCCTCAGCAAGCTCGCCAGGATCGACTGAATTGCGGATGGCCGTCTTTGTCGCAGACTCCGGAGGGAGGTGCTCAATCCATATCCGGAGGGTGCGGATTGACGTCGTCCCACGGTAGACGTCGAGCACTCGCGCGCCGGGGTAGTACCGCGGGATATCCGCCTCTAGCGCCTCCGCGTGCTCTTCGAGGATCGCGAGGGTCGCGAAGACTTTCCCGGAGCCTCCCCGGCGGCCTCCATTGCGGCGGTGGTGAACTCGTTGATCTCCTCAAAGGTGGCGTCGATCTCAATGAACGTCGCCACGTCCTCCGGGTGGAGGGCCCCGCCCTTACGCGTACCGTCCTTGTCGAGGGGGCCAGCCGCCCAACCGTCATAGTCGCCTTCGCGCAGTGCTCGAAGGTAGGACGGACGCCACAGGGTAACGGGCTTGATCCGCAGCTCAGAGCCACAGAGGTCGGCAGCGCCGTACACCTCCGTCGCCTCGTTCTCCTGAGCCTCAGCGGGGGTGGTAGCAGACATGCGCGGGTCTCCTAAGTCGTTGTGGTTGCGCGGGTCTTGTGGAGCTGAATTGCGGAGCTAGCGGGACCCGGACCCGCGCAGATACGGGCCCCGCTGGAATAGGTCGGATTACTCCGGGAAGAACGCGGAAACGTCGACGCCGCCGTACTTGATCGACTTCTTGACAGCCGCCGCCGAACCGTTCTTGAAGAACTTAAAGGTCATCTGGACCGGTACAACGTCAGTGGTCTGCGACTGCTCGTCACCCCGCTCCGACACCTTTCCATTCGGCATGTAGTACCGAAGTCGCTTGGTGCCGTCCATCGAGTCGAAAATAAACGCGTAGCGCAGGTCGTTCGGCTTGTCAGGAAGGTCATACGTCGCCACGTCGGTAGTCGGCTCCAGCGATGCAATCGGTACGTTGTCGTACAGGGATCGCACAGCGGGATTCAGCATCTCCAGGAAAGTGACCTGCGTCGTCTTATTCGACTTGACCAGGAGCGTGCGAATCGGGTCCAGGCTGCCAGCCGCCTCTACGTCCTTCTGCTCTTCCTCCAGCTTGAAAAGGCCGCCTTCGGTTGTCACCCAACCCAAGTTCGTCCAGCCTGTAGCCGGGTCAGCAAAAGCCGCTGGGGCGGCCGTACCCCGAGCTGCGTAATACACGATGTAGTCGGTTCCGCCGAAAGTCAGATCGGCATTGCGGGTATCCGCCATCAGCCCTCCAGGGCATGCGAAAGACCCGAATGCCGTCGGCAATCCGGGTCGAAATGTTAGGGGTTAGGCGTTCCGGAGGCTCACGGAATACGTGGCGCCGCGACGGTGAACGGCCGGGTTCGCCCACGGCCGGCGGGACGGGCCGGACGGACACGTCACGCCGCGGATGACGGCGCCGGGTACCACGCCGGTCAGGAAGAGCAGCGCGTCACGGACGTCGGCGGACAGCTCCCGCACCTCGTCGGCGGAGGCCGCGAAGACGTCAACCTCTACCCGCGGGTTGCGGCCGAATCTGCCGTCCTCCCCGCCTGTCCGCTGCACGCGGATAAAGGGGAGTCGTTGCTCCAGGTCCGCGGGAGTCTCTGCGCCGGCGGTAACGTCGAGGGTGGCCTCCAGCCAAGGGGCAAGCACGGCTTCTACGTCAGGCACTGTGCCTCCCCTTCAGAGCCTCGATGGCCCGGCGCAGGGGGGCATACTCCGGGACGCGGCCGTCGCCGAACTCAACACGCCACGCATGCGGAGCGCTGTTCATCACGCGGGCTCCAGCGCGCTGCCGAGGACGACCGCGGAACGGCACGTTCTTGTAGATCGGCGTCACTGTGAAACTAGCCGTGTACATGCCGGGATGGCGGTCCTCCGTCGGATCACCGACAGGCGCCGTCGCCTCCGCCTCCGTCTTCAGCTTCTCCGCGGCTGCCAGACACGGAGCCTGGAGCCACGGGCGTGACAACATCGCGCCGATGCCGGAGTACCGGCCGGTGTAGCGAGATCGGTATGCCATCAGCCGGTCACCTCCTGGACGGCGACTTCCACACGGGCAAGGGATGTGAACGGGAACACGAGCGGCCGGCCCACCACCTCCCACACCTCGTCGCCCCGAATGATGCGATCTGCGGGGCGCACGTCGGTACCGAGAGGAGCGGCGAAAACCCGCCTCGTCGTCACGGTCGCCGATGCCTCGCTCGTCTCCGACGAGGATCCGACGGTCACGCCGTAGGGGCTCATCACCGCGCAGTTGTCGACACGGATGCTGATGGGAGGGCCTGGCACGTATGACCCAGTCGAGTCGCGTACCGGAGCACCAGGGCGTCGGATATAGCAAGTCTCTGACATCAGAGCGGCGATCAGACTCACGACGCCTGCCATACCGACGTCGCCGGCGCCACGTCCTCCGGGCTGATGTCGAGCATCGCTGCACCCGTCGGCATACCGACCGCACGCCGCAGCCGGCGCCGCTCGTCCTGCGAGAGGACTACACCGGTCTGCGCGTCCTCGTACGTTACGAGCATGCCGCCCGCTTGCTCCGACCGACGGCCGGCAGGGTTCGTCAGGATCCGGGCTGCAACCGCCAGAGCAGCGGATTTCACACCAGGCTGAAGGGGAGTGGTGAGACGATCACCAACTTCGCCGCGGATGGCGTCGAGCGTCAGCTCATGGGCAAGGTCAGTGGACTCCTGCGGAAGCGGCTCGCGCGTCAGAGCGAGGAGTTCACTCCTCGTGAAGAGCAGCATCAGGCGCCTTTCGTCGCGCGGCTGCGCGCTTGGCAGGTGGCTTCGGCGGTACCAGCTCCGTGAGTCGACTCACGGAGCTAACCGGCGCCTCTACCCACGCCTTTGGGTTCGTGATCTTCGACGCGGCCCACGCAGGGACCTCGTCGGCGGGGCTGAAGATGTGACTCCGGCCCTCTTCGTCCGTCACGTGGACGTACGCTGCAAGACGTGCCATGCGTAAGTGACTCGCGTTTCTGATCAGAGGACGTCGGCGACGAAGCTGAGGTCCGGAGCGGCAACAACGGGCAGCGCAATGGCGGTTGCCCGCGTCCAGATGGTCTGAGGGTCCTCGGACTTGTACGCGCCGACCGCAATACCCGCCTCCGAGCCGGCCAGGCCGTAGCGGGGGTCATCCGCCTCCACAGGCACTCCCCAGAGGGTCTGTCCGAGAGCGTCGCCGAACTCCGGGAGAAAGAGGATCTTGTCTTCAGGAGTAATCCGCGTAGCTACCCCACCTACCGACACCTGCGCGTCGTAGATCACAACGGGAGGAATGTCGAAGTCCCCAAGAACGGTGTTCAGGGCGTCGCGCGTGAGCACCGTGGGCGGGTTCTGCGTGTTAGCCAGCTTCGTCAGGCCGACGTTCCGCCGCAGGAAGTTGTAGATCTTCCGCGACATGAGGGTGTAGGCCGGAAGGCGTCCGTTCGTGGTGTTGTAGGTGTCAAGCCAGCTCGACAGGTCACCGTACGCATCAGCCGTGGCAAAGGTGCTCCACGGAGTCGCTGCCGAGACGCTGTGACCGGCGGTCCGTCCAAAGTCCACGGCGGCCTGAACACCCTCTTCGTTCAGGTTCACACCAGCAGTGAACAGAGCCTCACCGCGGGCGAGTTCCATCCTGGCCTCGATTGCGCGCGCCTGGCGAACGCCATCGTCGAGCATGGCATCACGGATCTCCGCGTTCTGCGTGTCGATGTTCCGACGCCGGATACGCTCGTACTCGCCCATAGCGATCTTTCGGGAGATCGGAGGCAGTTCCCCGCTGACGCGCGCGCCACCAGGACGGGTGCCGACGGGCGACGACGCGTCGTAGGCTCGGAAGGTCGCAGCCTCCGTCAGCCCGCCTCCGCCGCGCGTAAACCTGTAGCTGAGATCGTTGATCGTTCGGTTGGGGAGCCAGCGATCAAGCGAGAACTGATTCTCGTCCCGGTCGGCCAGCGCCGCTCGGGCATAGCCCGTGAGTTCCGCGGGGGTCGCGAACTCGTCAATGAGCTGCATAGTTTGGGGTTACCTCTCAGACGAAGATGACGCGGGCGCCGAGATCGGTCTTACCCGCGGCGTCGACGGCGACGGGAAGCTTGCTCTCCTTCACCGCGCAGTGGACGAGCATCGAGCCGACCGCAGACGAGAGCGTCGCGCCCCGTCGCGTTACGACCTCAACGCCGGTGTAAAGGAAGCCGACGCAGACCTGTCGACCATCCGACGCACCGTCGGCGTAGGGGCCGTACTTGCCGGAGGCCGTGATCTTGCCAAGCGGAATACCGCTCTTGATGTATCCGTCGGGGTAGTGCGTGCCCGCCGTAAACGTCGAGGTGTCGAGGGTGACGCTCAGGACGATGTCGGTCCCGTGCGCGCCGGCAAGCCAGTCTCGCTTGTCCTGGGTGAACGATTCGGTGATGAGGCCGAGATTCATGTGTCCTCCGGTGAGGGGTTGTCAGTTCTTGCCGTTGCGCAGGCGGTACAGCTCCGCGCCCGCGTCCACGGTCTTGGCGCCGCCCCCGACGTCGGACCCACGGTGCCCGCCGGATCGCGAGCCGCCCCCGCCACCTCCGCCGCCCTGCGGCGTGCCGAAGTCGGTGAGGATCTGATCCGCAGACGCTTCCAGCTCCTCCCGCGTGGATCCGCGGAGCCATGCGGCCTGTGCCGGCGTGAGGGTCTTCGATGCAGCGACCTGCGTGCGCAGGAGTTCCGCCGTCGCAGACGCAGCCTTGGCCCGTTCGGCGTCAGCTTCCGCCTTTGCGTCGTCGCGCTCCTTCTGGAGCCGCTCCGTCTCAGAGAGGTCAGCCGCCTTGCGGGTGGCGAGTTCTGTCTCAGCAGCGCGCAGACGCTCCAGCTCTGCGGCGTCCGGAGCTGCCTTCGCACGGGTTTCCCATGTCTGCGAGTGGTGGCGCCAGTAGGCGGACTGATGCTCAGGGGTCATCTCGCGCCACGGAGTGCCGTCGGGGAAGCCATGCGCGTTGATCTGTGCTCCGCCGCCTCCGCCTCCGCCGGCGCCGGGGTCGTCGTCGCAGAGCGTCCAGGGCTCCGCGGCAAAGGTCAGAAGGTTGCGACGGGCAAGGGTGCGTCGAGGCATGGTGGTGTCCCCTGTCGGGAGTCGTCAGCCCGTGGCGGGCGTCAGGTCGGAAGTTTGATGTCGTCGGGGCCGGTGAAGCGCTGTCCCCGGTAGCCGAGTACGGGACCGATCTCTCCGTGCTCGCGAGCGATGATGATCTTTCGGTAGTCCATGGCGCGGCCTCCACGGTCGAAGGTGCCTAGCGCCTCTTCGACGAGGTCGTGAATGCGCTCTAGCCGCTCCTCATCGATGATCTGGCCCGGGTCCTCGTCGGCTTTAATGAGCTTGATCGTGCAGTCACAGCCGGGGTGGATCGGAGCTAGGTCGCGCTTTCGGTAGCGCTGTGTCGAGGCGATCATGCAAAGCGCACAGTCGTACTCCCCTTCCAGCACGCGCACGGTGTACTCGAAGCGGGGCATGTCGTCGCCCACCTCGCGCACGGTGTGCGTACGGGCTAGCTGAAGATCCGTCTGTGTGAGCGTCTCCAGCCGATGAGATCCACGGTCAAGAGCGACGTCGAAGGATTCACCCTTGGAGAGCGCCGTCCAGACGTCGATGAACGGGCGCCGGTAGACCTCTTCCGGATCCACGCCGCGTAGTGCGCGGCCGGTGACTCGGTCTAGGTCCAGCTCCGTGCGCGACTCCTCGTCGATCTCGCGATACAGCCGCTCCAGGTAGGAAGTCGTCAGCGTGGCTATCTGGCGCTGCCCAGCCAGGATGACGGGGAGGGCGCTCCGCTGAAAGCGGTCAACGTCCTCCCCGCGCCAGGAGCCAAGCCCCAGCCACGAGCGGTTGACGCGCCACAAGGTCGTCGTCCATACGCCGCGGATAGCCGTACCGTACTGACGATCAAGCCGCGTCAGGCTCACGCGTGATCACCGTCCGAGAGTCCCGTTCCTTCGCAGCTCTGCGGTCCTGGAGCTGTGGTGGCTGCGGACTGTCCGCCGGCGTCGCATTAAGAGCGTCGGCCGCACGATCCACCTCCATGCGCGCGATCTCGCCCGGGGTGTACCGCATGTCGACCATGCGCTGACGCCACGGGACGCCCGCGGCGCCCTTTTTCACAGCAGCGTCGGCCATCTCGGAGACGCTGCGGAATTCGGGGTCCGCCCAGAGCGTCTCTGCGCTCCAGGCCTCTGCGCGCTGCTTGTCGTCGAGGACTCGGAAGGCGAGCCGCATCGTCTGCTCCCACGACTCACCGAAGTTTCGATTCCTGTCGCGCACCTTCGAGACCAGGCCGGTTTCTGCGGCCGAGAGGGCGTCGCCTGAAACGTTCACCACGGCGCCGATGAGGTAGTGGGGCGGCGTGCGGGTGAGCGCTGCAAGATCCTGAACGCCGGCCTCGACCGCCCGCACGTACGGGACGAGGTCGGTCGCCGCGAACTCGCCGAACTTCGTCTCAGGGTCGCCGCTCGTCCACAGGCTCTTAATGTCCAGCTTGTACGGCTGGATCTTCTGGCCCGTGATCGGGTCCTCGTCGACCTCCAAACCTGCCGCAAAACGCTGGCGGAACGCCCCATACTTCATGGCAGCAATCAAGTTGATCAGTGACAGATTGATCCGGTTTTGCACGCTTAGGACGTCTTCGTGCTCCGCGAACCCCTCGGGCCGGCGGTTGCGCCGGTTGACGAACGGAACGAGAGGCACAACCCCAAGGGTGTTCGCCTCCACGCCGTCAGGCACGTCAGGAGTCGCCCACGCATCCCACGCACGTAGCTCCGCAGTTGACGTGGCAAACACGGGGGTTGCCCTGCGCGTAGCGAAGTAGTGGATCTGGTCAGGCAGCCACAGTGTTGCGCGCGTGGTTCCTGTCCAGTCGTCGCGCCAAAGCTTCAGTCCTGCGGCAACCTTGCGCCTGCTGCCCCTCTCGTACTCCACGGCTACCTGTGTAGGCGTCTCGTGGGTCAGTACCGGCCGCCCGTCGCTCCCGCGCTCCACCAGCATGAAAGCTCGTCGCTGAGACAGGGCCCCGTAGTGGACAAGCCCGGAGTCAGCGTCGAGGCTGTTCTCCTGCCAAATCCGGTTCGCTTCGTCGTCAGCCTGTTGGGAGGACTTGCTCCCACGCGTTGCCTCACCGAACCGGAAGCCGTCCACACGCATTCGCTCTGCGGTAGCGTCGATGACCAGCGACGTCCAGTTGGTACGCGCGTCGCGCATCCACTCGCGGGCCTCTTTGGGGTCAACGCCTTGAACGGCGGGCAACGGCGGGCGCCCTTCGGCGAATTTCCGGAGTGTCGTAAGCCCCGGTTCGGTCTCGCCGTCCTCATGGCGGTCGTCCCGCTCGTCAAGGATCTTCTTACCTAGCCGCTTCAGCCACCATCCGGGAGATTCAACCCTCGTAGCTTCGATAGGCACTTACGGACCTCCCTCAGAAGGCGACGAGACGGTTCGAGCGCTTCCTGCGCTTCGTGATTCCGAGCGCCACTGCATCGGCGCGACATTCATAGGCAAGGACGGCGCTCATGGCGGCGTCGATTTTCTTGGGGCTCTTCGCGTGTTCCTTGCCGATGCCCATGTGATTTCGGCCCATCGGCCGGCGACGAGCGTTCCGCACGTGGCGAGTCAGCGTGGCTCCACGCGTCAGAGCCTCCGACTCCTCGTCGGGGTCTAGGGATTCGGCGTGCGACAGCGCTTTGTCGTCGACGGCTTCCATGAAGCGATCGAGAGCTGACTCCATCGCGGTCGGACGGTTCGTCCACCACTCCAGCGGTCGCGCTTGCGTCGCACGCACCTGGAGCTGCTCGCCATGCTCCGATGTCCACCTGTCCACGTAGTCCTGCCAGTGCGGCGGATCGGCGTAGAAGCCGCAGACCTCGTATCGGTCGAAGGCGCGGTTGACGGCGTTGTCGACGCTCTCGCGGTCGACCTGCCAGCCTTCGCCTTCGGGCCCTTCTGGCTTTTCCCAGCAGCCGAGCAGCATGACGTGCCCGTCAGAAACGCGACAGGCCGTCAGCGCCGTGGCGTCGTCGCGAATGGAGCCGTCGAAGCCGAGCGTGATCAGGTCGCCGGCGGCTATCTCTTCCGCACGTCGGCAAAGTGCCCACGCATCCGGATCCATCCACGCATCGGAGGACATCGTCCGGCTGTTGAGAAAGTACCGCTTGCCGTCTGCGGAGTCATTCCGGAGGTCGTAGAAGTCATCGACAAGGGACTCCAGATCCATCCACTCCATGGCATCGCCATAGGCGTCCAGGAGAGCGGCTCGGAGTTCGTCCTCGTCCTTCAGGTTCTTGCACTCGCCCCAGCGGTGGTCGTACATGAGGCGGGCGCGACCGCGTTTCTTACGGCCGTCTCGGATCGCTTCCGCTTCCTCGTACGTGCGCTCTGCAACGGAGTCTTGACCCGGGGCGAACATCGTCGTGGTTTCGAGGTACCACGTTTGCGCACCGCGCTTCCTCTTCCGGAGATTTCGCGTGACGGTGGCGTACATGCGCCGGAGTTCTGGGGTGTTGTAGAGATGAGTCTCGTCAAAGCAGACCCACGTCTCTTTACCGCCGTCCTTCGACGAGGATGAGGCGGTTGACGGCATGATCTCTCCGCCGTCAGGGAGAATGATCCGGGTCAACCCAACGTCGACGTTGGGGATTTGACTTAGTGGCGACGCCTCGTCGGTCAAGTTGAAATGGATGGTGTCGAACACGTTTCCGGTCTGGCCTTCCTCCGTCGCCATGATGCGGAGATACGGCACTTTGACCGGACGGCCCATAGGCTCGCCGGCTTCGTAGACGTACTCGAAACCCAGCCCCCACGGATCGCGGTAGACCTCTCCGCCCTCCGCCCAGCCGGCGAAGCGCGCGGGGCCGAAAGCTTCGAAAAGGCCTATTCGGGCGCCTAGTCCGGACTTGTCACAGCCCTTTGGGCGCGAGAAAAAGGCGCTGTCGTAGAGGAGTCGACCCTCGTCATCATCGACCGCGTAGCAGTCGACTACGAAGCCCGTGTACTCGTCTCCGTGGCGCACTGGCTCGCCCTGGACGTCGCCAGGGCCGTGCACTACGAAGTACTCCATCCATGCGACCGCCATCCACCCCAGAGAGCGGGCGCGGTCATGACCGGGGGCGCGCACAATTGCGCGCGGCACGCGGTCTCCTATCCGTCAGTACCCGTGAGACGGGCTCGACGTGAGTTGATATCCGCCACGTTGTCGGGGCGCTGCGTGGCTCTCTGCGGGGCATTCATGGGGTCGTCGACCTTGAGCTTCAGGCGGGCTCTGTCCTCCGGCGTAGCGCCGAATTTCGCGGCGCGGAGACGCACTTCGGAGGCGAACTCCCAGCGGCCTTTCGCCCACATCGTGTGGTGCATGAGGGCGGTGTCGATGAGGAATAGCCAGTCCGTCATCACAAACGTCTGCGCCTGCGCGCTCGTACGCCATGAGTCCCACCAGAGCTTCGTCATCGGGTGCCAGTCGACAGGCTCGCCGTCCTCGTCCCCGAGCACGCCCGCGGGCAGCTCCGGACCGCGCATCTCGTCGTCGGGGGTGATGACGGTCTCTGGGTCCGCGGCGTTGCGTCGGCGGCGACGGGTGGGATCCTTCGGAGCGGGGCCTCGTCCGGCCAAAAGTGCACCTCCCTGGATGCGTATAGCGGGTAAGTTGCGGCGGGTGACAGCACGTGAGCCCATCAGGCCCCGTTTCCGTGATCCCTTTATTGCGTGGCTTCTAGAGCGCGCGGACGCCGTAGGGATCAACAACGAAGCAGGACGCCCGTACATCTCAGTTGCTGGCGTCAAGGCCGTCGACGAGGGTCTGACAGACGACGCGGCGGAGGAGCTATCCACACTCCTGGATGTCGCTCCACAGGACGTGTGGATGCACTACCGGGAAGCCGGCTACGGCGCCTAGGAGTCACCCACGTTCGAAATCCACATGACGTGCGCGTGGGCCCGCTGCGCCGTCGTGGTACTCCACGCCGCCCGTCGAACCGCCTCTTCAACCCGGGCTGTGTCTTCAGCAGTCCAGACGTGAATCTCGCCGTCGGACTCCATGACGAAGTTTGGGTGGGACGTCAACTTGACGTCGGACCCACCGCACATCACGCCACGTCCACGGTCGCCGTGGTAGCCAGCACGAATCGAGCGCCGACACCATCCTTCAGACCCCGCATCACGTCAGCGTGCTCCGAGGACGTGAAGTCGAGTTCCAACTCGTTCACCTCGTCGAGCACGAGCATGAACGGCGCAGGGTCGGCGGGTGTTGCGGGCAAGCGCAGCACTTGAAGGCGTGCCATGGATGATCCTCCCGGGGTCGGACGACAGAGCCGCCCATGCCGGGGACTACTGCGTCAGCGTGGTGATCACCGCGGAGAGGTCCGCGAGGATGGACGGGCAAGAGCCGTGTCGGCGGCCCGTCATTGCGATGTATCGGCCCGTCCCGTAGATCTCTACGGCCGTGCCGTCGGGGCGTCGGATGCGTCGTCCCTGTCGGACGTCAGCACGGCCCCAGATGTGCAGCCCATCTCCGGACGGGGAGACCTCTACGTAGGTGGTCCCCGCGTCGCGGACGATGGCTGCGGCCCACGGCGCCAGACGGCCCGTGAGGGAGTTGAGACAGTGGTCCAGGTCGATACAGACGATGTCGTCGTCCTCATTGAGCACGAAGCCCAGACCAGCGCCGACCGTCGAAGCGGCGGCGTCGGTGTAGCTGCTCCAGGTCCGCGGGTTAGTCGACGATGCGGCCTTGCCGGCCACGGTCAGCGGGACCTTGTCCGCGGAGCGTCGGATCCACCTGTCGAGGGTCGTCAGCTCAACGGGGAGCGTTGTTACTCGCGAGCGTGAGAGCGCCTTGCGGCAACGAGGGGAGCAAGTGCGCGCGTGCGAGCGAGCCATGATCGGCATCTCCGCCGGGCACATCACACACGTCCGCTTCATGGGTTCATCGTAGTGGGGGCGCGTCACACTTTCAAGCCTCTCACCTGCACCGATAATGCCGTCGACCATGGCGGCCGGTCACGCTTTCGCGGCAGGGTCGGTGCTTGAATGCCCCGGGAAGGGCACACGCAGCCACCTCCCGACCTCCCAAAGGGCGGCCCGAAACGGCTCGCTCCAGATCCCCCAGACCCGTACAGACAGCGAAGACCAGCACCTGTACGGTCTTCAAGATTTCCGGTCGGGGGTCACCCCCCTGGGGTGCCGCTCTCGATCTTGGCTGCGAAGCCGGCGCGGGGCTCTCGACGGTCACCGTCGGCCAGTGCTCCGCGTATCTCCAGGCGGCTCGGGACGAGCGTCAGCGTCACTGTGGTCACGCTTCCACCGCTCCTCGCCCTCACCTTCGGCGCTCCTGCGAGTCTGCCGACGTCGACGCCGTTCACCAGTACGCGCGTGATGGTCACGCCTTCCTCGCCCGTGTCGTCGTCCTCCAGCAGCACCACGTGTGAGCCTGCCATCAGTCCTCCAGTGCCGGGTGTGTAGGACGTGGGCGCTGTGTGCGCACGCGTGTGAGAGCGGCTGCTGTGCCGCCCTCTGTGCTGCTCTTGTGCGTGTGGTGCCATGGACACAGCAGCTGAAGGTTCTCGTCACTGTGGTCGTCACCAGGCTCTATGTGGTCCACGTCCGTGCCTGGTAGGGCACACCGTCGACCGTCGCTGTACCGCGCCACGCACACACCACCGTCACGTCGGATGATCCTGCGCCTGATGCGCGGCCAGTCGGCCGGCAGGCGGCGCCTGCGTGTACTTCCCTCCCACGCCATACGCCCTCCCTGTGGGGTAGCACTGGCGTACGCTCGCGCCATGTTGAAGAAGCTGTTGGGGAAGCTCGCCGTCCCACCCATCCACGAGGCCGCTCAGGCGGCGTGGGACCGTGGGGACACCGTGTTCATCCGGAAGGCACACCCCAGCCCGACGAAGCAGGACCGGGACATAGCCGAAGCTGTCCAGCGGGTCACTGCCATCGGGTGGGATCTGCGGGCGTCGGACTGGGAAGGCGCCGGACTGAGCCGGCACGTCACCCTCACCTTCACGCGTCCCTGACGTAGCTCAGCCCCACACGCGGGAGCGTTCCTCCGCGGCGGGGCTGAAGTCCTACTTGATTCCGTCTCCGTCGTTCACGTGGACGATGGGCGGCGCCCCGAGGGCGTTCGCTCCGTCGACGACGAGGAAGCGCTCACGGGTCCGGTTGTTCTCCCGCGTGCATCCGTCGTAGACGACGCGCTGACGCGGGGTTGGTGCCGTCTGGCGGTAGGCATGCCGGCCGACGAGATCGCAGCTCCGGTAGCTCACGCCGCCGGGATTCGTGTACTCGTGGGCAACGAGTAGCGTGGAGAAGGCCTTGAAGCCGTTCGCCGTGTCGCTGACTCCGTCGAAGACGATGTGTCCGCCGTTCCACGCGCTCTTGATGACCTGGCTCGTGGGGTGCCTCAGTTCGAAGCGAGTCCCTCGCACGTTCAGGTGCTGCACCGCGTCGGCGTGGCCGGCGGTCGGCATGTGGAAGAACCGGCTCGTCGTCCCGTCCGGCTTCTGCCCCTTGATGATGGCCGACCCGCCGTCGACGGTAATGAAACCGCCGCGCTGGGCCCGCACGAAATCACCGTGGTCGTACTCGACCTTGCAGTCACGGAAGCTGTAGTTGAGGAACTGGTCCTGGCTCTTGGTCGCTGGCGTCTGCCCGATGTCGAGGAAGGCCGTCCCGTAACTGCCGTTGATGTGGCAGTTGTTCCACCACATCTCCGAGTTGCAGTTGCTCGTCTCCGGCCCGTCCAGGCCGACGCCGTACGCCCACGAGCCGCGCCACTCGACGTTGTCCCAGCCCCAGTCCTGCGCACCGCCGGTACTGAGCGAGCGGAGGTATGAGGCCTGCGAGTTCGTCGAGCGGAACGAGCAGTCACGGAAGCGCACGCCCATCCAACGATCGTTGTTCACGAGCAGCGGCTCCGCGCCGGTCATGACGATCTCGCTCGCCCGCTTGCCCAGCCCGCGCACCGTCAGTCCCTGCGCGCGTCCTGGCGCCGGCTGCAAGATGGTGCCGCTGACCGTGTACGAGCGCGTCAGGAGGACGCTCACCGTCGCGACGGGAACGCCTCCGCCCTCGTCGCGCCGTAGCCGGCGGTCGACCTCAGCGAAGAGACCGCGGAAGGCGTTGGTGTCGTCACGGTCGGTGGGGCTGCGGAAGTCGTCGGGTCTGAGGAAGGACAGGGCAGGAGTCGTCATCGGGTCCTCGTCGGTGTCAGATCACCAGAGTTCCCACTGGACACTGTGGCGCGTCCTCGTCGGCTCCGGCTCGATGTCGTGGGCAAGCGCCGTGCGCTCGTAGGCCCGCACCGAACCCCAGTAGAGCCGGCGCCAGTAACGCGTGCGCCACCTGCCGCCGTTGCTCGTGTGCCAGCGCCATTCAGGGCCGGTGTAGTCGCCTGTACGCTGCGCCTCATCGCGGATCTCCCGCCACGGGCGGTGTGCGCGGGTGCGACTCACTCAGCCCCCTCGTTCTGTTGTCGGGACGGCAGGATTCGAACCTGCGGCCACCCGGTCCCAAACCGGGTGCGCTACCTCTGCGCCACGTCCCGCGGTATGCTCGCTACTGAGCCCGGCCGTCCATTATTCGGCCGGGCTCACTGCTGAATTGGGGACGCGCCCGGCATCGAACCGGAGCAGCTACCTGACCCCGTAACGGTCACGCGCCCTCGTCCGGACCGTGAAGCCCGGGTGTTGGCCGTCGCGCCACGGTGCCAGCACCGAAGCCCCAGCCTCTGACACCCGGTCCCCGAGTACGTCAGCCGATCAGCTCCCCCAGCCACCTCCGCACATCGCGCGCAGGACGTCGAGGGCACGGCGGCGCATCTCCTCATCCCCGGAGAGAACAGCCGTGAGAGCAAGGGCGGTTACGAGGGCAGCAAGTGCCGTCAGGGCCGCCGCGTACGTTGCGGTCGCTTCCATGGCTCGACGCTACAACGCGTGGCCATGAGGTTACAAATAGTGAGAATTCTCAAAATGAGGATCCTCAAAACTGAGGAGAGAGCCCCCGGCAGGATTCGAACCTGCGACGTCCGCTTTACGAGAGCGGCGCTCTTCCGCTGAGCTACGGAGGCATTCGTTCATCGGCGTCCAAGCACGACGCTGCGGCTTGCTCTACGTCGGCCGGCTCCAGCATGCTGAAGGCACGACCCCCTCATGGTGACCGCGTCGCCGGAGCCTCACCACGTGTTGCAGCACGGAGGCTCCAGGGCCGTCCTGAATACACTTCGGGACGGCCCTTTCTGCGACTCCGGCCGGTACGGTGGACGCCCACACAGACACGGCCAAGGGGGACTCCATGAGCGAGCAATTCACAGACGAGGCGCTTGACGCACTCCTCACACGGACCCATAACGCCCTGTTGGACGTCGTCAACGACACCGTGGCCATCCAGGCGTCACGTGAAGCGCTCCCGACCGGACTCGAACCGGCGGCCCTCCGCTCGACAGGCGGACGCTCTGACCACTGAGCTACGGGAGCCGAAGCTCCAGCGCGGCAGACCCCTGTACGCCAGGGCGGGACGCGTCGGAGCCGTCCCTCCGCCCGGAGTCGAACCGGGATGACCGCGACCACAACGCGGCGCTCTACCGCTGAGCTACGAAAGGTGCGATTTAACCACGTGTGATAAAGTCCGCTGGGTGAAGAGTCAGAAATGCCATATGGCTGTAGCAAATGGCGAGGAATGCGCTCCTTCGCGCCTATTCCGCATCACTACATCCACAGGCACCGTCATCCATTCTTGTACCAGCCCGTATCACTTCACGTTCGCTAGCATGTCCATGATGGACGACGCCCCAATCACGATCGAAGAAGTCGGTGCGCGGTCCCGGGAGGACTCGAACCTCCACCCTCCGGGTTCGTAGCCCGGCGCTCTATCCGTTCAAGCTACGGAACCATTGACGAGACGTCGCGGACGGGATTTGAACCCGCGACACATCGCAGGGCCGACCCGCAGGTCCCCCGCGATTGCTCTTCCTGACTGAGCTACCGCGCAAGCGTGCGCACGCTCCGTCTCGTCGCGATCCTCCGTCGCCCGGGTTCCAACCGGTGACCGTCCTCCACGGACGGTGTGGCGCAGATGCCATGCGACAGAAGTCATGGAACAGCCGGCGTCGCTTCAACCGTGCTCTACCCGGAGGAGAGTGCGGGGAGCACAGGAGCGACGCCGGCCGTCAGAGGGAGTGGACCGTCCGCCAATCGCGACGGTCGCCGTCCTGCCCTCTACTACTGTTATGGGGTCACGATCAGGGTTTGGTGATCTTGACGCCTCCACCCCGCTGCGGGTGTGCGGCCGGTGCCAGAAGTGCCAAACAAACACACACTTTCCTTTTTATCTATACGCGTTAGAGAGAAAAGGAAAGTGGGGGTTAGAAGCGCACTTTGAGCACCGGGTCGACGTTCTGCGCTACGCAGAGCGACGGAACGCCATCCTTTGTGACGCTACGCCACCCGCGCCAGACCCCAGAGGGCGGAGGCGGGGGTGCGACGGGACTGGAAAGGGTTGTGGACGCAAGCCCTCGACGCGGCGGAGGGGGCGAGGGAGGCTTGCGTCGTTACCAACTCGTTACCCTACAGTCTCGCTTGGTACTCGGCGTCATCCAGCATGTTTTGCTCAAGATCGATGTGTTCGGGTGTCACGAGGTCAAATGAGAGCCTTCGTGTGACGTCGCGAGCCCCTCGATAGGTCTCCCCCACCTCTACACGTACACCCACATCCTTGAGCATTTCGCGGCACTCTTCGACGGCACCGCGTTCCTTGGCCCGCAGCCACGCGTCTGCATAGGTAACGCCGGTGCGGATCTCCTCCGTTCGCGCAGGAACCACAGGCTGCGCCTGAAGCCTCTCCAGCTTGTCTGAACGCCCTTGAATTTGGCGGGCTACCGCTGCGACGGCCGGTCCTCGAAGATTAGCCATCTGGCCGGCGAGTACGTTGATGTCGGCTTCCAGCTCCGCAATTTCGTCACGGTGGTCCACGCCAGGGATGGTGATCACCTCGACCAGTTCTACTCGGTTGAAGCGCGCGAGGAAGTTCTCCTCCACATACCTGTCAACTGGGTCCGCTGAGACATACGCGGGTTTGGTGCACACACGGCCATGCGCCTTCGCAGCACATCGGTACTGCCGTTTGGCGACCTTTCGGTTCGGGCCGGGAGCCATCCACCCTTGGTACAGCTTTCCACCGCAGGAGCCGCAGAAGATGATGCCAAGCAGCGGATGAGCGTCGCTCTTGTTTCGCTCCGCGTCAGGCTTTACGCGGCTGTCCATTTCAGCCTGTAGGCGACGCCACGTGACGTCGTCGATGAGCGGGGGCCCGATCTTGACAGGCTCGCCGTCTGCGTCGCGGACCGGCTCCCCATTCAGGGTTCCCCAGCCGCGTAGTGACAACTGCCGCAGGAAGGCACTCACCATTCCCGGGTTCCACCGTTCGTCCGGCTTCACGGGCTTGGGCGGATGAGCTAGCTTGCGGCGGTGGTTCGCCGGCGTCGCCCCCGGGTGCACCGCGTTCAGCCACGCAGAAACGGTGTCGTAGCTCTTCTTGCCGACGACGAGGCGCACCATGCCCTCCACAATTTCGGCGGATTCGTCGTGCTCCCCGAGCCACCAGCCGTCTTCCTCTGTCGGATGCGGGACCGGTACGCGTCCGAACGGGATGCGGCCGCCGCTCCACCTGCCGACGGTGCGCAGGTACTCGCTCGCGCCCTGCGTCCGCTCCTGGATCGCCTGTACTTCCATCTGCGCAGCAAAAGCGAGAATCATCAGGATCAGCTCGGACATGGGCGACGTCATGTCCAGCTCCAGGCGCCCACCTCCGGGGCCCTCTGCGAAGATCAGGCGCTTCTTGTGGTCCCGTGCCCAGCCGGCGAGCCACGCCATGTCGCGCATGGAGCGCACGGCACGGTCAAGACGCCACCACGCAATTGCGTCGTACTCCTCGGGCCTCTCCAGCCACTTCCCAAGCTCCGGACGGTCCGCCGGAGCCACCTTGGCGGCGCTGACGTCCGGGTCGTCTGCCCAGTCAACGACGGTTCCGCCGATCGCCCTTGTGACGGCCTCAATCGCAATACCCTGACGGTCAAACGAGGTTGAGTTGTCGGTCACCCGACTGAGGCGCCTTGCGCCCAGTACCCGCGTGGTCATGGGCGGGAGCGTAACATGCGCAGGTGCCACTAGTACGGGTTGTCGTACTGGATCCATTCCTTGCCGCGCAGGGCGTGGCCGATCGGGGATTTGACCCGCGCGGCGAACTCCATCACCTCGGCGTGCGCACCGGCCGTGCCGCTGCCGCAGAACAGGGTGACGCGCTCGGCCTCGTCGATCATCCGGGCCAGTTTCTCGATCTCGCCGTCGCCGGGCCGCACCGAGGGCCTCGCCGTGACGAGCGCGTGCTCCTCCGTCTTCTCCGGAGCGGGCTGGGAGGCGATGTCGCCGGGCAGGGCGACCACGGCGACCCCGCCGCGGCCGATGGCGTGCTGGACGGCGGTCCGCAGCAGCCGGGGCATCTGGCGCGGGTTGGAGATCAGCTCGCTGTAGTGGCTGCACTCGCGGAACAGCTGGTCGGGGTGGGTCTCCTGGAAGTAGCCGAGGCCGATCTCGCTGGAGGGGATGTGGGAGGCCAGGGCGAGGACGGGGGCCATCGAGCGGTGCGCGTCGTAGAGCCCGTTGATCAGGTGCAGGTTGCCGGGGCCGCAGGAGCCGGCGCACGCCGCGAGCTTCCCGGTGATCTGGGCTTCGGCGCCGGCCGCGAAGGCGGCCGTCTCCTCGTGCCGGACCTGGATCCACTCCATGCCGCCGGTGCGGCGGATGGCGTCGACGACGGGGTTGAGGCTGTCGCCGACGACCCCGTACAGCCTGCGTACGCCCGCGCGCACGAGGATGTCGACGAACTGCTCCGCCACGTTCTGCTTGGCCATGGACGGCGCCCTTCCGGTGCGGGTCGGTCGCCCGCGCGGTCCCGCGCGGGATGCGCCTTCCATCCACGCACGGTCCGCGCCCTCGCGCCTCCCGGGGCCGCGGGTCCGGCGGGCGCGCCGGCGGCTCCCGGCGCCCTGGACCCGGCGGGCGGCGGGGTCGCCTCGCCCGGGGGCCCGGCCGGGCGGCGCCCGCGCTACGCCTCCCAGACGGCCGCCGCGGTGCGGTCGTCGGCATAGCCCTTGAGCCGGAGGGTGGTGTCCGCGAGGAAGGCGGCCAGGCCGGGCGGCACCTGGGCGGCCGGGCCCCAGCGGGCGGCGAGTTCGGCGGGGAGGTCCGGCTCCTCGCGCATCGGCGCGGCCAGTCCCCCGGTGCACAGCAGCAGGGCGTCGCCGGGCCGGGCCACCGAGGCGCGGAAGCGGAAGCCGCCCTCGCCCGCGGGCCGGCTCTCCAGGTCCTGCCAGGCGCCGTCCCGGAGCCGGAACAGCCCGCCCTCGCCGGTACCGAAGGCGACCCTGGTCCGGCACTCCGGGTCGATGGGCAGCAGCAGGCAGCGCAGCCCGGCGGGCGGCGGGGCGGCGTCGGCGCGCAGCCGCCCGTAACCGCGGTCGGTGAGGCGCTGGAGGCCGGAGCGCAGGTCGTCGCGGCGGCCGGCCCGGATGTCCGCACCCAGCCGCGCCTGGCTGCGGCCGACGGCTCCGGCGATCCAGCGGCACAGTTCGGCGTCGGCCTCACGGGCGCCCTCGGCGGCCCGGTCGCCGCCGGCCGCGGCGACCAGCACCAGCGCGTCGTCGCCGGTGCCGAACCGGGCGGTGAGCAGGAAGTCCCGGCGGTGCTCGCCGCGGTAGCGGGCGGAGTCGCCGCGTACGGACGCGGCGCGCAGCGTGTACGTCCCGTGCCGGGCGCCTTCGAGGACGGTGTCCGGGACCAGGGCGCCGAGGTCGGCGGCGTCGGCGTGGGGCAGCGCCCCCGGCACGCCCTCGTAGGTGGGCGGGCGCTCCCCCAGGTGCCGTACGGCGTACCGGTCGCGCTGGGCGGGCAACGCGGCGGGCGGCTGGGCGGGGGCGGCCGGGACCGCCGGTGGCGGCGGGACGGTGACGTCGCCGAACGCGAAGCCCGTGCCGTCCACGCCGGACCCGCCCGCGCCGCCCTGCGGACCGCCCTGCTGGGCGGGGATCAGCGGCTGCGCGTCGGGGCCCGCGGAGGTGGCGGTGGCCGGCCCGGACGCCGCCGCCGGCGCCGCTCCGGACACCGGCGCCGCTCCCGCGCCCGGGAGTCCGGGAGCGTCCTCGGAGGACGGGCCGGGCCGGGACGCCTGGCCTGAGGCCGGGGACCCGCCCGGGGCGGGGCCCGCGGGGGCCTGGGGGAACGGGCCGGGGACCGCGGTCGCGTCCGGCGCGGGGGTGGGCGCGTCGGCGGGTGCGGTGGCGGGGCGGGGCGGTACGGCCGGGGCCGGGACCCGGGCCGCGGTGGGCCGGGCCGGCTGGGCGGCCGGGGGCTGGTCCGGCAGGGTCGGGTAGGGGGTCGGCGGCCGGGGCGGCGCGGCGGCGTACGGGGGCGCGTACGGCGACGCCGCGAGCGCGTCCCGGGGCGGCGCCGCATCACGGGAGGTCGCCGCGTACGGGGCCGGGTACGGCTTCCCCGCCGGCGTGCCCGGGACGGGGGCGGCCTGGTCGGGGGGCGGCGGAGCCGCGGGCGGGGGCGGCGGAGCCGTGTCGGGCGGCGGGGGCGGTACGGGGGCGCCCGGGCCCGGGAGGGTCGGCGGGTCCGGGAGGTCCGGGGGCGGGTCCGGCGGTACCGGGAGCGGGTCGGGGAAGCCGGGGGGCGCCGGGAGGGGGTCCGGGGGTGCCGGGGGTGCCGGGGGTGCCGGGGTGACGAGCCGGGCCGCCGCGGCGAAGCGGGTGTCCACCGTGTCGGGTTCTGCTGCCTTCGGGGGCCCCGGGTCCCGGGGTCCGTCCGGCGCCGGTTCCTCGTAGAGGCGCTGCCACCAGTCGCCCGCGTCCGCCTGCTGACTCATGCCCTTATTGTCGGCCGCGAGGGGCGGGTGAAAACGGGTCATTGCGAAAAAAGAGATCCGCCGGGCGGCCCCACCCCCCACGGGAAGGTCGCCCGGCGGACCGGTCGGATGGTGCGCTCGGCGTGATGCCTAGCGCACGTCGTACGCGCGCTGGACCGTCTGGGTGACGGAGGCGCCGTTTCGGTCGGTCAGTTCGGCCTTCAGCGAGACCTGCTTGCCGGCGGCTCCCGCGTGGTCGACGACCGCGGTCCACCGGCCGTCGCGTCGGGCCACCTTCGCCTCGGTCCAGTTCTCACCGTCGTACGAGTACGAAAGCCTGGCGGACGTGATCGAACCGGGGGTGTAGCCCGCGTGTCCGCTGACGCTCAGTCCGATGACCTGTCCGTCGGCGGCCGCGAGGGTCTTGAGGCCGTCCTCGGGAAGGGCGTAGCCGGGGAAGAGGATCGGCAGCGGGGTGGAGTACGCCGACTCGTCGAGCTGCGAGGTGAAGGTCCACGAGGTCTGCACGGCGGTGGAGCGCTGCCAGACCCGGGCCGGGGCACCGATCTTCTCGATGCTCTGGGTGAGTTCGTACGTGCCGCGTTCGGCGGGCACCTCGAAGACACCGGACGGGTACCAGCTCTCGCCGATCGTCTCGCCGCCCCGCTTGAGGACGAGGCTGCCGATGTCGCCGAAGCTGCCCGGCTGGGCGTAGTGGCCGCTGTCGCCCCACATCGCGGAGGCGAAGCCGATGAGGTTGCCCTGCCGTTCGGCGGCGAGCACCCGCTCGCCGGCGGTGTCGCGCGGGGCGACCGGGGCGACGACCCCGTCGTACCAGCGCTCGGATCGTTGCTGCCCCTTGGTGTAGGTGCGCTGCCGGTCGACCATGAACTCGCCCCAGGGGAAGCTGGAGGAGAGGGTGTGGTCCCAGGCGGTGTCACCGGCGGTGTAGTACTCGGTGCGCCTGCCCGGGGCGGTAACGGTCTCGATGCTGCCGAAGTAGACCGCGTTGCCGAGCGGGCGGTAGGCGCCGACCAGGTCGATGAAGTCGGCGGTGACGCCCATGGAGCCGTATCCGGCGCGGACCGTGCCGAGGTCGCGGTCGCGGACCCGGTAGGTGCGGTCGCCGCGGACGGAACCCTGCTCGGTCTGGGCGAGGTTGTAGACGTACGGGCTGTTCGCGGTGGCCTTCCAGGCGATGGTCGCCTTGCCTGCGGCGAGCCGGGCGAGGACGGCCTGCGCCTCGGTGCGCTCGATGGTGAGGGCGGGCAGGGAGCCGCCCGCGTAGCCGGTGAAGCCGGTCCAGCGGCCGGGGGCGTCGCGGTGCGCGAGGACGGCCTTGGCGCCGGCGGCCTGTGCGTCGCGGGCCACCTGCGACAGCGAGCCGTCCTCGGCCTTGACGAGGACCACGGCGCCCTTGGCGCCGGCCGCGGCGAGCTCCTCGGGGCTGCCGGACTTGGCGTCGACGAGCGGGGCGCTGCCGGTGCCGTCGAGGTTGTCGCTGCCGAGGGAGGCCGTCATCGGGTGCAGGACGGGGCCGCCGGCCAGCTTCAGTTCGGAGATCAGGGGCGCGCCGGCCCGCCAGTAGCTGCCGAACTCGAAGTCGCCGTCGGCGGGGCGGCCTTCGACAGAGGCGTAGTAGCCGCGGATGGTGCGGCCGCCCATGGCGGTGCCGGCGTGCAGCCAGGCGTCGTCCCAGCTGCGGGCGAAGGAGAGGGTGGTGGAGCGGGCCTCGGTCGGGCGGTCCGCGGCGATCTTCAGGCGGGCCGCCGTGCGGGCGTCGAGGACGACCGTGGTGTCCTTGCGGACCTCGACCTGCGGGCGGCCGAGGTAGCTGAGGGAGTCGATGAGTTCGGCGCCCTCGCCCGCGTCGGGGGTGGCGACGAAGGCCGACAGGAAGTACGCGCCGGGGCGGACCCGGTAGAGCTGGTCGGCGTGGCCCTCGTTGTAGCGGCGCTCGCCGCCGGCGTCGTCGGTGCCGATGACGTCGAGGGAGGAGGGGCCGGAGGCCGGCTTGCCCGCGCGGTCGATCAGCTTGACGCGCAGGGTGACGGTCTCGGGCTCGACGTAGAGGGCGAACGGGGTGGAGACGCGTACGCCGTCGGCGGTGGCCAGCACCCGGCCGGTGACGTCGCCGTACTGGGCGCGGGTCAGGTGCGCGGCGGGGTCGAGGGCGAGGGGCACCTTGACGGTGGCGCCGGCCGGCACGGTCACGGCGCCGCGGCCGAGGCGGGCGACCTGGCTGCGGACGGCCGAGCCGTCGTTGCCGGTGACCTTCGAGACGGCGAGGCGCAGGGTGACCGGCCGGGTGCCGTGGTTGGTGTACGGGACCTCGACGGTGGTGCGGTCGCTGCGGTCCTGCGGCCAGTGGTGGGTGCCGCCCTGGACGGCGGGGGCGCCGGTGACGGTGGTGTCGATCGCGGCCTTCACGTCGAGGCGGCCGCCGCCGGTCTCGCGGACGTCACCGGGGACGGTGGTCTTCGCGGAGCCGACGAGGGCCGCCTTGACCCGGGCGGGCGTCCAGTCGGGGTGGCGCTGCTTGACGACGGCGGCGGCGCCCGCGACGTGCGGGGCGGCCATCGAGGTGCCGGACATCGACTGGTACGCGTAGACGCCCCGGCCGCCCGCGGCGGCGGCCGAGATGCCGACGCCGGGCGCGGCGATCTCGGGCTTGAGGGTGTGGGCGAGGCCGGCGGGGCCGCGACTGGAGAAGCTCGCGGTGGAGTCGTCGCGGTCGACGGCGCCGACGGTCAGGACGCTGGGGGCGCAGCCCGGCGAGGAGACGGTGCGCAGGCCGGGGCCGGAGTTGCCGGCGGCGATGACGAAGAGGGTGCCGCTGCCGCTCGCGAGCTTCTCGGCGGCGGCGCTCATCGGGTCGGTGCAGTCGGTCTCGGAGGGGTTGCCCAGGCTCATGGAGACGACGTCGGCGTGCTGGGCGACGGCCCATTCCATGCCGGCGATGATCCAGGAGTCCTGGCCGTAGCCGTAGTCGTTGAGCACCTTGCCGCTGAGGAGCTGCGCGCCGGGGGCGACGCCCTTCTTGGCGCCGCCGCTCGCGGCGCCGGAGCCGCCGACGGTGGAGATGGTGTGGGTGCCGTGGCCCTGGCGGTCCTCGGCGGTGTCGGAGTCGGTGAAGTTCTCGGCGGCGGCGATCCGGCCCTTGAGGTCGGGGTGGCCGAGGTCGCTGCCGGTGTCGAGGACGGCGACCTTGGTGCCCTTGCCGTCGTAGCCGGCGGCCCAGGCGGCGGTGGCGTTCACCTGCTTGGTGGAGCGTTCCAGGCTGGCCTGCACCTTGCCGTCCAGCCACAGCTTCTTCAGCTGTCCGGCGGCCCGCGAGCGGGGGCGGGTGACGTCGGACCAGAAGTCGGCGGCCCGGGTCTTGTCGGCGGCGAGGGCGACGCCGCCGATGGACGGCAGGACCAGGGCGCGCTCGGAGCCGCGGGGGGCGGCGGGCGCGCTGCGGGCGAGGTCGGCGGCGCCTTCGTAGACGGCGATCAGCGGCAGCTTCTTGGCGCGGGCGTCGTCGTAGCCCTGCCGGATGAGGCCGGTGACGTTGAAGAGCTCCTCGTCGACCTTTCCGGCGGCGAGGGCCTCGGTGGCGCCCTGCGGGTACACGTACAGGTCCTTGCCGGAGCGGCGGGTCTGCACGAGCGGCTGGGAGCCGTCCTCGCGGGGCATCGCGGTGGCGGCGGTGCGGCCCGCCGCGTCGGTGGAGACCAGGATCCGGTCACCGGTGACGAGGGTCACGGTGACGGGGGCGGCGGGGCTCTTTCCGGCCGCCTCGCTGCCGACGAGTGGTCTCTTCCCCGACTCCCCGTCGTGCGGCTGTGCCGCCGACGGAGCTACGGCGGTGACGGCGAGGACGGCGGCTGTCGCCGCTCCCAGTGCCGTACGCGATATCGGGCGCATCGCTCTCCCCAGGTGAATTCCGGCCAACTGCTGCATTGCACGGCAAAGCCGCCGCGTAAATGGCCTCTGGCCGGCGGATGTTGGTGCTGCGGTGGCACGACCTTGGCAGAGAGGCGGGGGGTGCGGTGATGATGTCCCGAGGCGGGTTTGCGCCGTGGCCGTTTCCCGCCAGGGAAGGGTGGCGCGTCCGCCGGGGAACGGGTCTGACGTGGGAAGTGGGGTGGGCCGGGTGTTGGGTGCGATAGGGCTGGACGAGGGGCAGGAATCCGCCTACCGGGCGCTGGTGGCGCTCGGCGCGGCGGAGGTGCCCGATCTGGCGCACCGGCTGACGCTGCCGGTGCCGCAGACCGAGCGGGCGCTGCGGCACCTGGAGCGGCAGGGGCTGGCCGCGCAGTCCTCGGCGCGGCCGGGCCGGTGGGTGGCGGCGCCGCCGGGCGTGGCGCTGGGGGCGCTGCTGACCCAGCAGCGGCACGAGCTGGAGCAGGCGGAGCTGGCCGCGGCGCTGCTGGCCGAGGAGTACCGGGCGGAGGCGTCGGAGCCGGCTGTGCACGACCTGGTGGAGGTGGTGACCGGGGCGAGCGCGGTCGCGCACCGGTTCGTGCAGCTCCAGCTGGGGGCGGCGGAGGAAGTGTGCGCGCTGGTCAGCGGGCGGCCGCAGGTGGTGTCCGGGATGGACAACGAGGCGGAGGAGCGGGCCGCGGACCGGGGGGTGGAGTACCGGGTGGTGATCGAGCGGGAGGTGCTGTCGCTGCCGAGCGGGCTCACGGAGGCGTCGACGGCGCTGACGCGGGGTGAGCGGGTACGGGTCACCGGGCGGGTGCCGACCAAGCTGGTGATCGCGGACCGCAGCCTGGCGATGGTGCCGCTGACCGCGCGCGGCGCGCACGCGGAGCCGGCGGCGCTGGTGGTGCACGCGAGTGGTCTGCTGGAGTCGCTGATGGGGCTGTTCGAGGCGGTGTGGCGGGAGGCGCTGCCGTTGCGGCTGGGTGCGGGCGGGTCGGTCGCGGAGGACCCGACCACGCCGGACGCCACGGATCTGGAGATCCTGTCGCTGCTGCTGGCGGGGATGACGGACGCGAGTGCGGCCAAGCACTTGGATCTGGGGCTGCGGACTGTGCAGCGGCGCGTGAAGGGCCTCATGGAACTGACCGGCGTCACGACCCGGCTCCAGCTGGGCTGGCACGCGTACGAACGCGGCTGGGTGGCCCGCTGACAAGCCCGGCGCCCATTCAGCCTCTCCGGCGTTTGAGGCGCGGGTCCGGGCGGAGCCCGGTGCCCGGCGGAGCCGGGTTGCTCTTGGGGCTCCGCCCCGAACCCCGCGCCTCGAACGCCGGCGAGGCTGACCCTGGCCCGCCCGCGGCGCCGGCCAGGGGGTGGGGCGCCCGCTAGCGGGGGGCCTTGGGCTGGGTCAGGCTGGGCAGATGGATCTGCCTCAGCAATTCCTGGTGGGGCTGGTCATGCTGCTCGGGGTGGTCGGCGTCCTCGTACCCGGCGTACCGGGAACCTGGCTGGTCTGGGCAGCCCTCCTGTGGTGGTCCCTGCACGAGAAGACCGGCACGGCCTGGGTGCTGCTCGTGGCGGCGACGGGCCTGCTGCTGGTGGTCCAGGTGGTGAAGTGGCTCCTGCCGCCCCGCCGCCTGCGCGGGACCGGCGTGACCCGCCGCATGGTGGTGTTCGCGGGCGCCGGGGCGCTGCTGGGCTTCGTCCTGGTGCCGGTGCTGGGCTCCGTACCCGGTTTCGTGGGCGGCATCTACCTGTGCGAGCGGCTGCGGCTGGGCAGCCGTGGCGAGGCCGCGGCCTCTACCCGGACGGTGATGCGGGCGGTGGGCACGAGCGTGCTGGTGGAACTGTTCGCCTGCCTCGTGGTGGCCGGGGCGTGGCTGGGTGCGGTCCTGTGGGCCTGAGGCCCACACCCCCCGGCCTCGCCGACGTTGCGTGCGGCAATTCCAGCCTCGCCGGCGTTTGAGGCGCGGGGCCTGGGGCGGAGCCCCAAGACAACCCGGCTGACGCCGGGCACCGGGCTCCGCCCGGACCCGCTCCTCAAACGCCGGAGGGGCTGAAGGGTGCGCGGGGTCGCCGGGCTCCGCGCGAGCCCGCTCCTCAAACGCCGGAGGGGCTGAAGGGTGTGCGGGGTTGCCGGGCTCCGCGCGAGCCCGCTCCTCAAGCGCCGGAGGGGCTGAAGGGTGCGCGGGGTTGCCGGGCTCGGCCCGGACCCGCTCCTCAAGCGCCGGAGGGGCTGTGGGTGTATGCGCCGGAGGGGCTGAGGGGGTGCGGCGCCGCGCCCGCCTCCGCGCCGGAGCGGCCGGTGCGGAGGCGGGGTGAGGGCGGCGGGACGGGGGGCGGGTCAGGACTGGGAGCCCCGCTTGGCGGCGTGGTTGGCTCGGCCCACGGCGGATTTCATCCGCCAGTCGCGGCGGATCTCGGCCCGCAGCCGGGCATCCGTCTTGGCCACGATGCGCTGGTTCTCCCGCAGCAGCTTGCGGTAGCTCTCCAGCCGGCGTTCGGGCAGCTCACCGCTGTCGAGGGCGGCGAGCACCGCGCACCCGGGCTCGCTCTCGTGCGCGCAGTCGTGGAAGCGGCACCGGCCGGCGTACTCCTCGATCTCGGAGAACACCTGGCCGACCCCGGCCTCCGCGTCCCACAGGCCGACCCCGCGCAGGCCGGGGGTGTCGATGAGGACTCCCCCGCCGGGCAGCACCAGCAGGTTGCGGGTGGTGGTGGTGTGGCGGCCCTTGCCGTCGACGTCGCGGGTGGCCTGGACCTCCATGGTCTCGGTGCCGAGCAGCGCGTTCGCCAGGGTGGATTTGCCGGCGCCCGAGATGCCGAGGAGCACGGTGGTGCCGTCGGCGACCACGGCGCCGAGTACGTCCATGCCCTCGCCGGTGTGCGAGGAGACGGACAGCACCTGGACCCCGGGGGCGGTGCCCTCGACGTCCTCGACGAGGTAGGACAGCGCCGTCGGGTCGGGGACCAGGTCCGCCTTGGTCAGGACGACGATCGGCTGGGCCCCGGATTCCCAGGCCAGGGCCAGGAACCGTTCGATCCGGCCGAGGTCGAGTTCGAGGGCCAGGGAGACGGCGATGATCGCGTGGTCCACGTTCGCCGCGAGGATCTGGCCCTCGGAGCGCTGCGAGGAGGTGGACCGTACGAAGGCGGTCCGGCGGGGCAGGTACGCCTTGACGTAGCGGGGGTTGCCCGCGGGCTCGACGGCGGCCCAGTCACCGGTGCAGATGACCCGCAGCGGGTCGTGCGGGGTGACGAACGCGGTGTCGGCGCGCACCGGGCCGTCCGCCGTGATCACGTCGCACTGGCCGCGGTCCACGCGGACCACCCGGCCGGGCACCAGGCCCTGCGCGGCGTACGGGGCGAACTCGGCGGCCCACTGCTCGTCCCAGCCGTACGGGGCGAGCGCCGCATCGACGGCGGAAGGGAAGGAAGTCGCGAACGGGGTCGCGGAAGAAGACATGGAGGTGGACGGAGACGTCTGGAAAGACAAGGGGGGACCCTTCGAAGGGTGGCCCCGGCGGCGAGAGTCGCTGGATCGGTGTCAGCCGGAGACCACGGGGGTGGGGATGAAGGCTCGAGCGCGGGCAGTGCCCTGCGTGGCAACAGTCATCGAAGTCCACCTCCTGGTTCCGGCAGCGCGTCGCGATCCGTTCGCGGCGACGTACGGGGATGAGGTTACGGGGCGGGTGGGGCGGGTGCCACTTCTTTTTCCGGACAGCCGTCCACGCCCCGTCCGGCGCCTGTCGACGCCCAGTCCGGCGCCCCGTCCGGCGCCCGGTCCGCCGCCCCTACCGCCTAGTGCGGATGCCGCTCGGTGTGCTTGCGGAGGCGGGACTGGTAGTCGTCGGGCGGCAGGAAGTTCGACCAGCGCTCGGGGAACTCCGACGGCATGCCGCTGTCCTCGTCGTCCTCCGACTCGCCCTCGGCCAGGGCCCGCCAGGCGGCCGCCCGGGCGACCAGCTGGGCGGCCTCGGCCTCGCGCACGCGCTCGTTGGCCTCGCGGGCGGCGGCGGTGGCGACGGAGGGCCACACCCGGTCGATGGCCGCGTTGACGGCCGCCCCGACCAGGACCGCGAAGGCCGAGATGCCGATCCACAGCAGCACGGCGACCGGCGCGGCCAGCGAGCCGTAGATGGTCGGCCCTTCCACCGTGTTGGTGAGGTAGATGCGCAGCAGGAAGCTGCCCAGCACCCACATGCCGAGGGCGACCAGCGCGCCGGGGACGTCCTCGATCCACGGCGAACGCACCGGTACGGACACGTGGTAGAGGGTGGTGAGGAAGGCGATGGACAGCAGGGTGACGACCGGCCAGTACAGGACCGCGATGACTTCGGTGCCCCAGGGGACGATCTGTACCACCGCGTCCGGGCCGACCACCATCAGCGGCAGCACCACCGCCCCGATCACCAGCGCGACCACGTACAGGAGGAAGGCGAGCAGCCGGGTCTTGACGATGCCGCGATGCCCGTCGAGTCCGTACATGACGGTGATGGTGTCGATGAAGACGTTGACGGCGCGGGAGCCCGACCACAGGGCGAAGGCGAAGCCGAGCGAGATGATGTCGGGGCGGCCCTGGCGGGTCACGTCGTCGAGCAGCGGCCGCGCGATGTCGTTGACGCCCCGGTCGGACAGGACCGTGCCGACCGCGCCCAGGATGTTCTCCTCGATGCTCTGCACGGTTGTGGTGTCGGTCCAGTTGTCGACGTAGCCGAGCAGGCCGAGCAGGCCGAGGAAGAGCGGCGGCAGCGACAGCAGGGTGAAGAACGCCGCCTCGGCGGCGAGCCCGAGGATCCGGTACTCGATGCACGAGTTGACGGTGTCTTTGAGCAGCAGCCAGGCCATCTTGCGCTTGGAGACGTTGCGGTACAGGGCCCGGGCCCTGTGGAGCATCCCCGGAGGACGCTCGGGTGTTTCATTTGCTGGCTGCACGTCTTTACCGTATCGGCATGGCAGCCACCACCCACACAGTGAGCAATCAGGCCCCGCCGCTGGCGGGTCACGACGTTTACGGCTCCGACCACGCCCTCGTGGAGGGTGTCGCGCGGCACCTCTCCGGCGCGTCGGCCGAACTCCGCGCGCAGGCGGGCCTGGAGCTCGGCGAGCTCGGCCGGGCCGCCGGGTCCGCGCAGGCGCAGGAGTGGGGGGCGCTCGCCAACGAGAATCCGCCGAAACTGCGCACGCACGACCGGTACGGGAACCGGATCGACGAGGTGGAGTTCCATCCGGCCTGGCACCGGCTGCTCGGGCGGGCGGTGTCCGCGGGGCTCACCGACGCCTGGGGGCGCGAGTACGGGCACGTCCGGCGGGCCGCCGGCTTCTTCGTCTGGTCGCAGGCCGAGGCGGGGCACGGTTGCCCGGTGTCGATGACGCACGCGGCCGTGCCGGCCCTGCGCGCCGACCCGGAGCTGGCCGCGGAGTGGGAGCCGCGGCTGACCTCGCACACGTACGAGCCGGGCCTGGCCCCGGCCGCGGGGAAGGCCGGCGTGCTGTTCGGGATGGGGATGACGGAGAAGCAGGGCGGCAGCGACGTCCGGTCCAACACGACGGCGGCGGCGCCGTTGGACGCCGACGGCGAGTACCTGCTGACGGGGCACAAGTGGTTCTGCTCGGCGCCGATGTCCGACGGCTTCCTGGTCCTGGCCCGGGCACCCGGGGGCGGTTCGGGCAGCGGTACGGACGGTGGCCCGGGCGGCGGCGGGCTGACGTGCTTCCTGGTGCCGCGGGTGCTGCCGGACGGCACCCGCAACGTCTTCGCGATCCAGCGCCTCAAGGACAAGCTGGGCAACCGGTCGAACGCGTCGGCGGAGGTCGAGTTCGACGGCACCTGGGCGCGCCGGGTCGGCGAGGAGGGCCGCGGGGTGCGGACCATCATCGAGATGGTGGCCGCGACCCGGCTGGACTGCGTGGCGGGGTCGGCGGCGCTGATGCGGCAGGCGCTGACGCAGGCCGTGCACCACGCCTCGTACCGCAGCGCGTTCGGCGGCAAACTGATCGACAAGCCGCTGATGCGCAACGTACTGGCCGACCTGGCGCTGGAGTCGGAGGCGGCGACGACGCTGATGCTGCGGCTGGCGGCGGCCTACGATGCCGGTACGGAGCAGGAGCGGGCGTTCCTGCGGCTCGCGGTGCCGGTGGCGAAGTACTGGGTGACCAAGCGGTGCACCCCGATGGTGGCGGAGGCGCTGGAGTGCCTGGGCGGCAACGGCTACGTGGAGGAGTCCGGGCTGCCCCGGCTGCTGCGCGAGTCCCCGCTGAACTCCATCTGGGAGGGGTCGGGCAACGTCCAGGCCCTCGACGCGCTGCGGGCCCTGCAGCGCGAGCCGATGGCCTTCAACGCGTTCCTGCAGGAGGTGGGGCGGGCGCGGGGCGCCGACCACCGGCTGGACGGGGCGGTCAAGGACCTGCTGACGGACCTCGCGGACCTGGAGGGCATCGAGGCGCGGGCCCGGCGGGTGGTGGAGCGGATGGCGCTGGTGCTCCAGGGCTCGCTGCTGGTGCGGTGGGCCCCGCCGGCGGTCGCGGACGCGTTCTGCGCCTCCCGGCTCGGCGGTGACGGGGGTGCGGCTTTCGGTACGCTGCCGCACACGCTCGATCTGGCCGCCGTGGTGGAGCGGGCGCGGATCTCGGGCTGACGACGGCCCCAACCGCCGCACCCGGATCCGGGCCCTGAGCCGACGGTGGTGGCGCCGCGCCGACTCGGCACCACCACCGCCGCGAAGCCCCGAGGAGGAGCCGCAACGCCGTCGAACGGCGTTGCGCACAGTTTCGGTCGCGCGACCGGGACTTGGCGAGAGTTGCATACCGTTGCACCTCCGGGGGCGCAGCCGCCCCGCCGCGGGTGCCCGGGAAGCGGCACCCGCCGGTGGGAGGGGTTCCACCGCACCGCACGTCCGGTTCGTTCGGGGAGGTTCCGGTGACCAGCACGACACTGGGTTTGTCACGGCTTTCGGCCATGGACGCCCGGCAGGCGGCCCGTCTGCTCAAGGGGGTCCGGGAGGCGGCCCTGGCGGGCCGGCGGCCACCGGCCGCGCCGCGCCCCGAGATCGCCGAGTCCTGGCAGCGGATGCTGGCGGGCGGTGTGCACCCGGACCGGGACACCCGGGCGCGGACCCTGTCGGCGGCGGAGACCGAGCAGCGCCGGCAGGACTCGCCGCTGCGCGGGCTGCTGCCGCTGCTGCGCCAGGGGCTGCTGCCCACCCTGGACGAGTCCCTGCACATCATGGTCGTCGCGGACGCCGAGGGGCGGCTGCTGTGGCGGGAGGGGCACGCCTCGATCCTGCGGAAGGCGGACCGGCTGGGCTTCGAGGTGGGCGCGGACTGGGGCGAGGGGGTGGTGGGCACCAACGGGGTGGGCACGGCGCTGGTGACCCGGCGGCCGGTGCAGGTGTTCTCGGCGGAGCACTTCGTCAGCAGCCATCACGACTGGACGTGCACGGGTGCTCCGGTGCACGACCCGCGGGACGGCCGGCTGATCGGGGTGATCGACGTGAGCGGGCCGCTGGCCACCATGCATCCGGCGACGCTGTCGTGGGTGTCGTCGGTGGCCCGGCTCGCGGAGAGCGAGCTGCGGCTGCGGCACCTGGCCTCCCTGGAGGGGCTGCGGACGGTGGCGGCGCCGCTGCTGGCCCGGCTGTCCGGGCGGGCGCTGGCCGTGGACCCGCAGGGCTGGACGGCGGCGGTGACCGGGATGGCCCCGGTGGAGCGGGTGGCGCTGCCCCGCGGGTTCGGGGCCGGGCCGGTGTGGCTGCCGAGCCTGGGGCACTGCGTGGCGGAGCCGCTGCCGGGCGGCTGGCTGATACGGGTCGACGCGGCGCGCACCGGGTCCGGGGTGAGCCGGGTGGTGCTGGACCTCGGCGAGCCGCGCGGCTGGTCGGCGACCGTGTACGGGGCGGCCGGCAGCTGGACGCAGGAGCTCAGCCCGCGCCACGCCGAGCTGCTGTTCCTGCTGGCGGAGCACCCGGGCGGGCGGAGCGCGGCGGAGCTGGCCGAGGAGGTGTTCGGGGACCCGAGCCGGACGGTGACCGTGCGGGCCGAGATCTCGCGGGTGCGCCGGCACCTGGCGGGGGTGCTGGCGCACCGCCCGTACCGGTTCGCGGACGGGGTGGAGGTGGAGGTGCGGCGGCCGCGGGACCCGCACACGCTGCTCGGGCACTCGCACGCGCCGACGGTCGTACGGGCCCGGTTGGGGCGCGGCGGGCAGGCATGATTCCCTGACCTGTATGGACACCGATCTCACCACCTGGTCGCTGGAGCAGACCTCGCCGGCGGACCTGCGGCCCGCCGCCGTGCCGGACGGCGACATCCGCATCGAGCGGGCCGCGGTCCCCTCGCCGGAATTCAGCCGCTTCCTGTACGCGTCGGTGGGCGGTGACATCCACTGGACGGACCGGCTGGGGCTGACGTACGCCCAGTGGCGGGAGGTGCTGGAGCGGCCGGGCGTGGAGACGTGGGTGGCGTACGACCGGGGCACCCCGGCGGGGTACGTGGAGCTGGACCCGCAGCCCGAGGGTGCGGTCGAGATCGTGTACTTCGGCCTGCTGCCCGCCTTCCGGGGCCGGCGGATCGGCGGGCACCTGCTGTCGGTCGGCGTGGAGCGGGCCTGGGACCTGGCCGAGCGCTGGCCCGACCGCGAGCCGACGAAGCGGGTGTGGCTGCACACGTGCAGCTGGGACGGGCCCACGGCGATGGACAACTACCTGCGGCGCGGCTTCCGGATCTTCAAGACGGAGACGGAGCCGAAGGCGCAGCCCGCGACCCCGGGGCCCTGGCCGGGCGCCTGATCCGCCCCGCGGGCCGGCCGCCCCGGGGCGTTCGTACGCCCCCGGGGCCCCGCCGCGGCAGGTGACCCAGACCACACCATCCCAAGGAGCGAGACGCTTTCGTCCGGATAATGGACACTAGTGGACTCCTCCAAGAAGCTCATGCCACGCTTCGGCCATGACTGGAGCTGGAATTGCCTTGGTGAGTCGGCGGCACGTCGACCTCGGCCGCATGGCCAGCGCCATCTGTCCGGCGCGCTGACGGAACCAGCACCCGCCGCACCTTCGCCGTCCCCGCCGTCGCGGACGCGTCGATCCCCTGAGTCCACGAGCCGCCCCGCACACCGCCGGGGGGCCTCGCTTTGCCGCACCTGCCGCACATGTCCGCAGGTCACCGCAGTACAGGGGTCATGCCGCCGCTTCCTGCCCCTTGCCTTGAGCCGCCACCGAAGGACGTATTGCCATGGCCGCCACCCCCGAGAAGCCCGCCGCCGCAGCGCGCCGCAAGACCACGCGTCACCGCGGCGAAGGCCAGTGGGCCGTAGGCCACTTCACGCCCCTCAACGGAAACGAGCAGTTCAAGAAGGACGATGACGGTCTCAATGTGCGGACACGCATTGAGACGATCTACTCCAAGGCCGGTTTCGACTCCATCGACCCCAACGACCTGCGCGGACGCATGCGCTGGTGGGGCCTGTACACGCAGCGCAAGCCCGGGATCGACGGCGGCAAGACCGCGATCCTGGAGCCGGAGGAGCTGGACGACGAGTTCTTCATGCTCCGCGTCCGCATCGACGGCGGCCGGCTGACCACCGAGCAGCTGCGCGTGATCGGCGAGATCTCCGAGGAGTTCGCCCGCGGCACCGCCGACATCACGGACCGCCAGAACGTGCAGTACCACTGGATCCGCATCGAGGACGTCCCGGAGATCTGGAACCGCCTGGAGGCGGTCGGCCTGTCGACCACCGAGGCCTGCGGCGACACCCCGCGCGTGATCCTCGGCTCCCCGGTCGCCGGCATCGCCGAGGACGAGATCATCGACGGCACCCCCGCCATCGACGAGATCTACCGCCGGATCGTCGGCAACAAGGACTTCTCCAACCTGCCCCGCAAGTTCAAGTCCGCCGTCTCCGGCTCGCCGCTGCTCGACGTGGCGCACGAGATCAACGACATGGCCTTCGTGGGCGTCAACCACCCCGAGCACGGCCCCGGCTTCGACATCTGGGTCGGCGGCGGCCTCTCCACCAACCCCAAGCTGGGCGTGCGGCTCGGCGCCTGGGTGCCGCTGGAGGAGGTCCCGGACCTCTACACGGGCGTCATCTCGATCTTCCGCGACTACGGCTACCGGCGGCTGCGCACCCGCGCCCGCCTGAAGTTCCTCGTCGCCGACTGGGGCCCGGAGAAGTTCCGCCAGGTCCTGGAGGACGAGTACCTGCACCGCAAGCTGATCGACGGCCCCGCGCCCGAGCAGCCCGTACAGCAGTGGCGCGACCACGTCGGCGTGCACCGGCAGAAGGACGGCCGCTTCTACGTGGGCTTCGCCCCGCGCGTCGGCCGCGTCGACGGCGCCACCCTCACCAAGATCGCGGAGATCGCCGAGCAGCACGGCTCGGGCCGGGTGCGCACCACCGCCGAGCAGAAGATGATCGTGCTCGACATCGAGGAGCCGCAGGTCGAGTCGCTGGTCGCGGCCCTGGAGTCGCTGGACCTGCGGGTCACCCCGTCGCCGTTCCGGCGCGGCACGATGGCCTGCACCGGCATCGAGTTCTGCAAGCTCGCGATCGTCGACACCAAGCAGCGCGGCCAGACCCTCATCGAGGAGCTGGAGCGCCGGCTGCCGGAGTTCGACGAGCCGCTCACCATCAACATCAACGGCTGCCCGAACGCCTGCGCCCGCATCCAGGTCGCGGACATCGGCCTCAAGGGCCAGCTCGTCCTCGACGACGACGGCAACCAGGTCGAGGGCTTCCAGGTGCACCTGGGCGGCGCGCTGGGCCTGGAGGCCGGCTTCGGCCGCAAGGTCCGCGGCCTGAAGGTCACCTCGGCGGGCCTGCCCGACTACGTCGAGCGGGTCGTGCGCCGCTTCGAGGCGGAGCGCACGGACGGCGAGCGGTTCGCCGCCTGGGTCGGCCGCGCCAGTGACGAGGCGCTGTCGTGAGCGAGCGCGCCGCACCCTTCTACTGCCCGTACTGCGGCGACGAGGACCTGTTCCCCGGCGAGCAGGGCCACGGCGCCTGGGAATGCAGGGCCTGCAATCGAGCCTTCCAGCTGAAGTACCTCGGGCTGCTGTCCCGTGGTTTTCAGTCCAACAGTGCTGGAGGGGAAGAGATATGACGACCGTTCAGGAAACCGCCGCAGCCACGGCCGGCGACCTGAGGGCGCTGGCCGAGCAGGCGGGCCGCGACCTGGAGGACGCCTCGCCGCTGGAGATCCTGCGCTGGGCCGCGGACACCTTCGGCGCGCAGTTCTGCGTGACCTCCTCCATGGAGGACGCGGTCGTCGCGCACCTCGCCTCGCGGGTCCGCCCCGGTGTGGACGTGGTCTTCCTCGACACGGGCTACCACTTCGAGGAGACCATCGGCACCCGTGACGCGGTCGAGGCCGTGATGGACGTCAGGCTCATCACTCTCACCCCGCGCCAGAGCGTCGCCGAGCAGGACGCCGAGTACGGCCCGAAGCTGCACGACCGCGACCCCGACCTGTGCTGCGCCCTGCGCAAGGTCAAGCCCCTCGAAGAGGGCCTGACCGGTTACCGGGCCTGGGCCACGGGCCTGCGCCGCGACGAGTCCCCGACCCGGGCCAACACCCCGGTGGTCGGCTGGGACGAGAAGCGGCAGAAGGTCAAGATCTCGCCGATCGCCCGCTGGACCCAGGACGACGTGGAGGCGTACGTCGCCGAGCACGGGGTCCTGACCAACCCGCTGCTGACGGACGGCTACGCCTCGGTCGGCTGCGCCCCCTGCACCCGCCGGGTGGCGGAGGGCGAGGACGCCCGCGCCGGCCGCTGGGCGGGCCGGTCGAAGACTGAATGCGGGCTGCACGGCTGATGACCGAACGTACCGAAGCTACGGAGAAGCAGATGAGCGTGACCGGCCAGGGAGCCACGGTGTGGCTGACCGGTCTGCCGAGCGCGGGCAAGACCACGATCGCGTACGCGCTGGCCGAGCGGCTGCGCGCGGAGGGCCACCGGGTGGAGGTCCTCGACGGCGACGAGATCCGCGAGTTCCTGTCGGCCGGGCTGGGCTTCACCCGCGAGGACCGCCACACCAACGTGCAGCGGATCGGCTTCGTCGCCGAACTCCTCGCGAGCAACGGCGTCAAGGCGCTGGTGCCGGTGATCGCGCCGTTCGCGGACAGCCGGGAGGCCGTCTCCGGGCGGCACGCCAAGGCGGGTACGACGTACCTGGAAGTGCACGTGGCCACCCCGGTCGAGGTGTGCTCCGAGCGTGACGTGAAGGGCCTGTACGCCAAGCAGGCGGCGGGCGAGATCTCCGGTCTGACCGGGGTCGACGACCCGTACGAGGCCCCGGTGGACCCGGACCTCCGCATCGAGTCGCACACGCAGTCCGTGCAGGAGTCGGCATCGGCCCTGTACGCGCTGCTCACCGAGAGGGGTCTGGCATGACGACGACCGTCGCACACGTCCACGGCGGGACGGACGCGCCTTACGCGCTGTCGCACCTGGACTCCCTCGAATCGGAGGCCGTGCACATCTTCCGCGAGGTGGCGGGCGAGTTCGAGAAGCCGGTGATCCTCTTCTCCGGCGGCAAGGACTCCATCGTCATGCTGCACCTGGCGCTGAAGGCGTTCGCGCCGGCGCCGGTGCCGTTCACGCTGCTGCACGTGGACACCGGGCACAACTTCCCCGAGGTCCTGGAGTACCGCGACCGCACGGTCGCCCGGCACGGCCTGCGGCTGCACGTGGCCTCCGTCCAGGAGTACATCGACGCCGGCAAGCTGCGCGAGCGCCCGGACGGCACCCGCAACCCGCTGCAGACCGTCCCGCTCACCGAGGCGATCCAGCGGCTCAAGTTCGACGCCGTGTTCGGCGGCGGCCGCCGCGACGAGGAGAAGGCCCGCGCGAAGGAGCGGGTGTTCTCGCTGCGCGACGAGTTCTCCCAGTGGGACCCGCGCCGCCAGCGCCCCGAGCTGTGGCAGCTGTACAACGGCCGCCACGCGCCCGGCGAGCACGTGCGCGTCTTCCCGCTCTCCAACTGGACCGAGCTGGACGTGTGGCAGTACATCGCCCGCGAGGGCATCGAGCTGCCGCAGATCTACTTCGCCCACGAGCGCGAGGTGTTCCTGCGCAACGGCATGTGGCTGACGGCCGGCGAGTGGGGCGGCCCGAAGGAGGACGAGACGCCCGAGACGCGGCTCATCCGCTACCGCACCGTCGGTGACATGTCCTGCACCGGTGCCGTCGACTCCGACGCCACCACCCTGGACGCCGTGATCACCGAGATCGCCGCCTCCCGGCTCACCGAGCGGGGCGCCACCCGCGCCGACGACAAGATGTCCGAGGCCGCGATGGAAGACCGCAAGCGCGAAGGGTACTTCTAGCCATGACCACCACCACCGAGCAGCTCAGCGCCACGACGCTGCTGCGCTTCGCGACCGCGGGTTCCGTCGACGACGGCAAGTCCACCCTGGTGGGCCGGCTGCTGCACGACTCGAAGTCGGTCCTGACCGACCAGCTGGAGGCCGTGGAGCACGCCAGCCGCAACCGCGGCCAGGAGACCCCCGACCTCGCGCTGCTGACCGACGGCCTGCGGGCCGAGCGCGAGCAGGGCATCACCATCGACGTCGCGTACCGCTACTTCGCCACCGCGCGCCGCCGGTTCATCCTCGCGGACACCCCGGGGCACGTGCAGTACACCCGGAACATGGTCACCGGCGCCTCCACCGCCGAGCTGGCCGTGGTCCTGGTCGACGCCCGCAACGGCGTGGTCGAGCAGACCCGCCGGCACGCGGCCGTGGCCGCGCTGCTGCGCGTCCCGCACGTGGTCCTCGCCGTGAACAAGATGGACCTGGTCGGCTACGAGGAGACGGTCTTCGCGAAGATCGCCGAGGAGTTCACCGCGTACGCCTCCGGCCTGGGCGTCCCGGAGATCACCGCGATCCCGATCTCCGCCCTGGCCGGCGACAACGTCGTGGACCCGTCCTCGAACATGGACTGGTACGGGGGCCCCACGGTGCTGGAGCACCTGGAGACCGTCCCGGTCAGCCACGACCTCACCGCCTGCCCGGCGCGCTTCCCGGTGCAGTACGTGATCCGTCCCCAGACCGCAGAGCACCCCGACTACCGCGGCTACGCGGGCCAGATCGCCTCGGGCGTGCTGCGCGTCGGCGAGGCCGTGACCGTGCTGCCCTCGGGCCGCACCTCGGTCATCGAGGGGATCGACTCGCTCGGCGAGAGCGTGGACATCGCCTGGGCCCCCCAGTCGGTGACCCTGCGGCTCGCGGACGACATCGACATCTCGCGCGGCGACCTGATCGCGCCGTCCGCGAGCGCCCCGGCCACCACGCAGGACGTCGAGGCGACGGTCTGCCACGTGGCCGACCAACCGCTGGCCGTCGGCGCCCGGGTGCTGATCAAGCACACGACGCGCACGGTCAAGGCGATCGTCAAGGAGATCCCCTCGCGGCTGACCCTGGACGACCTGTCCCAGCACCCGAACCCCGGGCAGCTGGTGGCCAACGACATCGGCCGCGTCGTCGTGCGCACCGCCGAGCCGCTCGCGCTCGACGCGTACGCCGACTCGCGCCGCACCGGGTCCTTCCTGCTGATCGACCCGGCCGACGGCACCACGCTCGCGGCGGGCATGGCCGGAGAGGCCTTCGCCGGCCACACCGAGCCGGCCGCCCCGGACGCCTCCGGCGCCTCCGACGACGACGGCTGGGACTTCTGACATGCCGTCCGACGTCTACTCGACCTTCGCCAAGGAGGGCGGCCGCGTGGGCTGGGGGTACCCCCGGACGAAGTCTGGGGGAGGCTTCCTCGGCAGTGGCCGGGGAGGGGTGGCGCGATGTGTGCGATGACGTACGCGCACCGCATGCGCGCCCTCACCCCCCACCTGCTCCACCCGCACCGACGAAGACGGACCGACGCCCCGGCCGCGCATCCGGACATCCGGAGGACGTAGACCCGGGCCACCGAGAGGACAGCCTCCCGTGCCTGCCACCCGTACCACCCTGCGCCGCGGTATCGCCGCCGCGGCCGCCCTGCCGCTGCTGATCGGCGCCCTCGCCTCCTGCGGCTACGGCTCGGACGCGAAGAAGGACGACGACAAGACCAACGTCGCGGCCACCGGCGGCAAGAAGCTCTCCGCCGACTCGGTGCGGATCGGCTACTTCCCGAACCTCACCCACGCCACCGCACTGGTCGGCATCAAGGAAGGCCTGATCCAGAAGGAACTCGGCGCCACCACCATCAAGGCCCAGACCTTCAACGCCGGCCCCTCCGAGATCGAGGCACTCAACGGCGGCTCCCTGGACATCGGGTTCATCGGCCCCTCGCCCTCCATCAACGCCTACGTCAAGTCCAAGGGCAGCAACCTGCGGATCGTCTCCGGCGCCGCCTCCGGCGGCGTCAAGCTCGTCGTGAACCCGGACAAGATCAAAACCCTCGACGACCTCAAGGGCAAGAAGATCGCCACCCCCCAGAAGGGGAACACCCAGGACGTCGCGTTCCTCAACTGGATCGGCGAGAAGGGCTGGAAGGTCGACCCCGAAAGCGGCAAGGGCGACGTCTCCGTCGTCCGCACCGACAACAAGGTCACCCCCGACGCCTACAAGTCCGGCTCCATCGACGGCGCCTGGGTCCCCGAACCCACCGCCTCCAAGCTCGTCGCCGAAGGCGCCAAGGTCCTCCTCGACGAAACCAGCCTGTGGCCCGACAAGAAGTTCGTCATCACGAACGTCATCGTGTCCCAGACCTTCCTCAAGGACCACCCCGACGTCGTCGAAGCCGTCCTGACCGGCACCGTGAAGACCAACGCCTGGATCACCACCAACCCCGACCAGGCCAAGGCCGCCGCCAACGCCGCCCTCAAGGAACTCAGCGGCAAGGCACTCAAGCCCGAGGTCATCGACCCCGCCTGGAAGAGCATCCAGGTCACCGACGACCCCCTCGCCGCCACCCTCAAGACCCAGTCCGCATGGGCCGTCAAGGCCGGACTCATCAAGGAACCCGAACTCGCCGGGATCTACGACCTCACCCTCCTCAACAAGGTCCTCAAGGCCGCCGGCAAGCCCGCCGTCACCGACGCCGGCCTCGGCGCCAAGTAACCCCGCATCCGTGATCCGCAATTCCCAGGAGGTGACGACCATGGCCACCACGCTTGCCAAGGCTGCCGAGGGCACCACCACGGTGTCGCACGCCGCCCGGATCGAGCACGTCTCGAAGTCCTTCGCCGGCCCGGCCGGAACGCAGCTCGTCCTGGACGACATCAGCCTCGATGTCGCCCCCGGCGAGTTCGTCACCATCCTGGGAGCCTCGGGGTGCGGGAAATCCACGCTGCTCAACCTGGTCGCAGGACTGGACCGGCCGTCCGCGGGGGCGATCGAGACCCCCGGCGGCCGGCCCGCCCTGATGTTCCAGGAGCACGCCCTCTTCCCGTGGCTCACGGCGGGCAAGAACATCGAGCTGGCGCTGCGGCTGCGCGGCGTGCCCAAGGCCGACCGCAAGACCGAGTCCGAGCGGCTGCTGGAGCTGGTCCGCCTCGGCGGCGCCCACGGCAAGCGGGTCCACGAGCTGTCCGGCGGCATGCGCCAGCGCGTGGCCCTGGCCCGGGCACTCGCCCAGGACAGCGAACTGCTGCTGATGGACGAGCCGTTCGCCGCGCTCGACGCGATCACCCGGGACGTGCTGCACGGCGAGCTCACCCGGATCTGGGACGAGACGAACCTCTCGGTCCTCTTCGTCACCCACAACGTGCGCGAGGCCGTACGCCTCGCCCAGCGCGTGGTCCTGCTCTCCTCGCGGCCCGGCCGGATCGCCAAGGAATGGACCGTGGACATCCCGCAGCCGCGCCGCATCGAGGACGCGGACGTCGCGGAGCTGTCCCTTGAGATCACTGAACACCTGCGTGGGGAGATCCGCCGCCATGGCCAGCACTGACACCACCCCGAAGCAGGACGACCTCGCGGGACTGGAGGCCGGACTCGACGCCCTCGACGCGGTCGAGGTCCGCCGGACGCCCGTGCGCGAGGTCCTCGTCAAGAAGGTCCTGCCGCCGCTGGTCGCCGTCGCCCTGGTGCTGGCCACCTGGCAGGTGCTCGTCTCCGCGAAGGTGACCGACGAGACCAAGCTGCCCGCGCCGTCCGCGGTGTGGGACGGCCTGGCCGACATGTGGCTTCAGGGCACCCTGCTGGAGGTCGTCTGGACCAGCGTGTCGCGCGGTCTGCTCGGCTTCCTTTTCGCCCTGGCCATCGGCACCCCGCTCGGACTGCTCGTCTCCCGCGTGAAGTTCGTGCGCGCCGCGATCGGCCCGATCCTGTCCGGTCTCCAGTCGCTGCCCTCGGTGGCCTGGGTGCCGCCCGCGGTGCTGTGGTTCGGCCTCAACGACGCGATGATGTACACGGTGATCCTGCTGGGCGCCGTCCCGTCCATCGCCAACGGCTTGGTCTCCGGTGTCGACCAGGTGCCCCCGCTTTTCCTGCGCGCGGGCCGCACCCTGGGTGCCACCGGCCTCAAGGGCACCTGGCACGTGGTCATGCCGGCCGCGCTGCCCGGCTACCTGGCGGGCCTCAAGCAGGGCTGGGCCTTCTCCTGGCGCTCGCTGATGGCCGCCGAGATCATCGCCTCCTCGCCGGACCTGGGCCTGGGCCTGGGCCAGCTGCTGGAGAACGGCCGCAACAACATCGACCTGCCCGGCGTGTTCCTGGCGATCCTGCTGATCCTGGTCGTCGGCATCGCCATCGACCTGCTGATCTTCAGCCCGGTCGAGCGCTGGGTGCTGCGCAGCCGCGGCCTGCTGGTGAGGTGAGCCGACCGTGCACCGCCGTACCGACCTGCGCCCCGAACCGGGCCCCGTCCCGCGTCCCGTGCTGCTCGTCATCGCCCACGGCAGCCGCGACCCGCGGCACGCGGCGACCGTACACGCCCTGACCCGGCGGGTACGGGCGCTGCGGCCGGGGCTGGCGGTGGAGACCGCGTTCCTCGACTTCAACGCCCCCGCCGTCGGGCAGGTGCTCGCGCGCCTGTACGCCGACGGGGTGCGGGAGGTCGTCGCGCTGCCGCTTCTGCTGACCCGCGCCTTCCACGCGAAGGCCGACATCCCGGCGGTGCTGTCGGAGTCCGCCGCCCTGCTGCCGGGGCTGCGGATCCGCCGGGCCGAGGTGCTGGGCCCGTCCCCGCTCCTGGTCGCGGCCCTGGAGCGGCGGCTGACCGAGGCCGGCCTCGACCCGGCCGACCGCCCGACCACCGGCGTGGTGCTCGCGTCCGCCGGTTCCTCAGACCCGGAGGCGATCGCAGCGATCGCTGAAACCGCGCGGGAGTGGCGGCGCACCGGTTGGTGTGCCGTGCGGCCTGCGTTCGCCTCCGGAACATCCGCCTCGGGCTTTCCCCGCACCGAGGACGCGGTACGGGCGTTGCGCGCCGAGGGGGTCCGCCGCGTGGTGGTGGCCCCGTACGTGATCGCCCCCGGTCGGCTGCCGGACCGCATCGCGGACGGGGCGCGCGCCGCGGGCGCCGACCTCCTGGCGGAGGTGCTGGGCCCGGCCCCGGAGCTGGCCCTCCTCCTGCTGCGGCGCTACGACGAGTCACTCGCGGCGGCGGTGTCCCGGCCCGCCCTGACGGCCTGACGGACACGCGGCCCGACGGTCTCACGCCGTGGCGGGCCGGCGGACTCACGGGCGGTCCGCCGGGGAGTCGTCCGGATTCCGTCCGCCGCATCCCCTTGGATGGTCCGGTAGGCGTACCCACCCGGCCACCCTCTGGAGACTCGGCATGAGGAAGATCAAATCTCAGCTGTTCATCTCGCTCGACGGCGTCGTAGAAGCGCCCGACCAGTGGCACTTCCCCTACTTCAACGACGAGATGGGGGCGGCCGTCGACGCCACCCTCGGCAGGGCCGACACGCTTCTGCTCGGGCGCAGGACGTTCGACAGTTTCGCGGGTGCCTGGCCGGACCGGGAGGCGGCGGGCGGCGAGGACGCGCCCTTCGCCAAGGTCCTCGGTGACGCCCGCAAGATCGTCGCGACCCGCGGGCGTCCGGAGTTCACCTGGCGCAACTGCGAGCGGCTGGAGGGTGATCTGGCCAGCGCGGTCACCGCGCTGAAGAACGCGGCGGGGCCGGCCACGGACATCTGGACGAGCGGTTCGGTGTCGGTGGTGCGCCAACTCCTCGCCGCCGGGCTCCTGGACGAGCTGAACCTCCTGGTGCACCCGATCGCCGTCCGCGCGGGCATGCGCCTGTTCGAGGACGAGGCGACGCCGGTCCCGCTGGAACTGCGTTCCTGCGAGACGTTCCGGACCGGTGTGCTCAACCTCGTGTACGCCCCGGCCGCAGCGGGCGAGGGGACGTACGAGGACGCCAAGACCCACCTGCCCCAGCACTGACGGTACGGGCGGTTCGGGCGCCACGGGCGGCGGGGACGTACGGGGCACGGGCAGGCGGGACGTACGGGGCGGGCGCCGGGCCGGCTTGCCCGAAGGCCGGCCCGCCCGCGGGCAGACCCGTGCGCGAGCCGACTCCCGTTCGCCGGCCGGCTATCCGCGGGGCGCTTTCGCCGCGCGGGCGGCGGCCTCGTCGGCGAGGGCGGTCAGTTCGGCGATGTCCATCGAGCCGGGCTCCCAGCCCTCGCGGGCGAAGATGTTCGCCGCCTGCCGCAGCGTGTCGTTGACCGGGGTGGGGACGCCGTGCAGGCGGCCGAGCAGCGCGATCTCGCCGTTGAGGTAATCCGCCTCGACGGATCCGGTGCCGCGGCGCAGGCTCTGCCAGGAGGACCCGCCGCGCACCGGGCCGTCGCCCGGCGCCGGTTCGGTGATCTTCCCGTCGCGGGCCAGCGCCTGTTCCTCGGACGTGACGGCCGCCAGCCCCGCCGCGGCGAGGACGGTCCGGCCCTCGTCCGCCGCGCGGCGCAGCAGCGCCGACTTGGCGGGGTGCGGTTCGGGGCCGGTGGTGGCCTGGATGGCGTTGCCGAGGTTGCCGAGCAGCTTGGCGTGCTTCCATGCCATGACGTCTTCGACCACCGGCGCCTCGAACGGGGCCTTCTCCAGGTCGCGGGCGATCCGCCGGGCCAGGTCGTCCGTACCGGACGGGTAGCGGCCGAGGTGCAGCATGCCGGTGAGCGGCGCGCACAGGGCCGACACGATGCCCGGCTCCAGGAAGGTGGCGGGCAGCCACACGCACATGCCGTAGACCCGGTCGAAGCGGCGCAGGGCGAGGCGCTCGCTCTCCACGCCGTTCTGCGCGCACACCACCGGGAGGCGCTGGGCGGCGGTGCCGCCGCCCGCGACGGGTGCGGCCGCCCAGGCGTCCAGGGCCGCGACGGCGTGCTGGGTCTTGACGGTGAGCAGCAGTACGTCGTCCGGGCGCAGCTCCCCCAGGTCCTCGGGCTGTTCGGCCACGGGCAGCCGGTGGGTGCGGGTGCCGTCCGCGGTCGTCAGGCGCAGCCCGTCGGTGCGCAGGGCCTGCGCGTGCGGTCCGCGTGCGACGAGGACGACCTCGCTGCCGGTCTCGGCGAGGCGGCCGCCGACGGTGGCGCCGATCGCGCCCGCTCCGATGATGATGTAGCGCATGCCCCGACCTTGGCACACTCGGGCCGGCGCGGGTCCGCCGGGTGCGGCCGGGCACGGTGCCGTACCGGGCGCCGGTAGGGGCGCGGGACGAGGGAAGTGGCGGGCCGCGCCGGGTTGCCGGGGGATCGCCGTACCGCCGTCGCTCCGGGCCGGGCGGGCCGGTCGCTCAGGCGGCCGGGTCGGGGCGGGTGAGTTCGACGAGTTTGGCGACCGTGTTCCAGTTGCGGGTGGTGGTGTCGATGCCCTTGAGGAGGGCGGGGCGGGCCAGGGCCTCGGCGAGCTTGGAGCGGCCCAGGCCGTCGGGGGCGTAGAGGTAGAGGACCCGGTCGCCGAGGCGGTAGTCCTCGGGGGCGAACCGCGCCGGGTCCACACCGTCCAGCCGCCCGGCCGCGGGCTGCTCGGAGAGGAAGGTGGCGTGCAGCTGCTTCCCTTCGAGTTCGGCGGCCGGGTACGGGCAGTCCGCCGCGACGGCCGCCAAATAGTCTCCGTCGACGACGAGGCAGGCGACCGAGAAGCCGAAGTGTCCCTCGATGGCCTGCTCCAGGGCGCGGGCGAGCCCGGCCGGGTCCTGCTCGGGCGCGGCGAACACCGCGTTGCCGCTCTGCAGGTACGTCACCACGTCCTGGTGGCCGAGGCCTTCGAGCAGGGTGCGCAGCTCGGCCATGGGGACCTTCTTGTTGCCGCCCACGTTGATCCCGCGCAGCAGGGCCGCGTACCGCTTCACCGTCTTCTTCGCCATGGCGTCACCCTATGCGCCGGTCACGGGAGTTCGGCCTCGATCAGGTCGGCGGCCTGCCGGGTGCCGCCCTCCTTGGCCATCTGCTCGCGGATCCGCTCGGCGCGCACCGGCACCTCCGGGTCGGCGAGCAGGCCGAGCACGGCCGCGCGCAGGGTGGCGGCGTCGGCGTCCGCCTTGTCGACGCGGCGGGCGATGCCGAGGGAGACCAGCATGTCGGCGTTGCCGAACTGGTCGGTGGCCTGCGGGACCGCGACCATCGGGGTGCCGGTGGCCATGCCCTCCTGACTGCCGCCGGCGCCCGCGTGGGTGATGAAGGCGTCCGCCTTGCGGAGAACGGCCAGCTGCGGCACCCAGGGGTGGACCTCCACATTGGCCGGGACCGGGCCGAGCTCGGCCGGGTCCACGTGACTGCCGATCTGGAGCACCACGTGCCAGCCGGGCAGGTCGCCGAAGGCCTCGATGCAGGCGCGGTAGAAGACGGGTTCGCGTGTGAATGCGGAGCCGAGGGAGACCAGGAGCACCTTCTCGGCGCCCTCGGGCCGCTGCCAGTCGCCCTGTTCGGCCCGGTCGCCCTGGCAGGCGCCGACGAAGGTGTGGACGGAGCGGTCCACCCGGTCGGCGTGCGGCTGGAGGGCCTCCGGGATGAGCACGATGCTGCGGCGCGGGCGGCCGACGAAGGGGTCCGGGGCGGTGGTGATGCCGTGCGCGGTGAGCCAGGACCGGAACCGGGCGTCGTACGCCTGCCCGCGCTCGGAGGCCCTGAGTTCGGCGAACATCGGCTCGGCCACCTCCTCCTCGTAGCCCTCCCAGGCCACCAGGTTCGGGGAGAGCGAGACGGCGGGGACGCCCCAGAGGTGGGCGAGTACGCGGGCGGGATACGAGGTGATGTCGTGCAGGACGAGGTCGGGCTCGTCCCCGGCGAACGCCTCGGCGAGCTGGGGCAGGACCCGTTCGGCGTCCCGCAGGAAGGGTTCGAGCTGGTCGATGAGCTCGCTCCCCCAGTCCTCGGGGCGGGTGGGGAGTCCCGAGGTGTAGATCACGGGCTCGGCCCCGGTCTGCGCGATCTTCTCGGCGAAGGACTCCGGGATGGCGTAGCTGACGCGGTGCCCTCGGGCGACGAGCTCGCGGATCACTTCGATGCTCGGGTTCACGTGCCCGTGCGCGGCGATGGAGAACATGGCGATGTGTGCGGGCTTGGCTGAGGTCATGGGTTCAACGTAACGAGACGTCTCGTCTCGTGCAACCTTTGGCCCGCCCGGATGCGAGACTTGGCGCATTCACGACGATCAAGGTCGTGGCCGTGAGGCATGAGGGCGTGGCTGCGCCCGTGGCCGTGAGGCATGAGGGCGTGGCCGTGGTCGTGAGGCATGAGGGCGAAGGGCGGACGGGCATGGACGAGGCACGGGCCCGGGAGGTCCTGACGCGGGCCGGGTTGGACTCAGCCGGCGCGGAGCTGCTCGCGCTGGGCGAGAACGCGGTGTTCGGCGCCGGCGGCCTCGTCGTCAAGGTGGGCCGGGACCCGGAGCTGCTGGCGCGCGCCGAACGGGAACTGGCCGTCGGGCGCTGGCTGGCCGGGGCCGGTGTCCCGGCGGTCCGCCCGGCCGAGGCCGAGGCCCTGCTGGTCGACGGCCACCCGGTGACGCTGTGGCACCGGCTGCCCGCCGCGGTGCGCCCGGCCGGGCCGCGGGACCTGGCGGAGCTGCTCCGGCAGGTGCACGCCCTCGGCGCGCCGGACTTCCCACTGCCGCCGCGCGAACTCCTCGGCGGGGTCGAGCGGTGGCTGCGGCTGGCGGGCGGGGCGATCGAGGAGGCGGACGCGGAATTCCTGCGGGCGCGCCGGGACGCGTTCGCGGCCGAGGCCGCCGCGCTCGTCCCTTACCTGCCGCCCGGTCCGGTGCACGGTGACGCGCTGCCGCGCAATGTCCATGTCGGGCCGGAGGGTCCGGTCCTGGTCGACCTGGAGACCTTCGCGTCGGACCTGCGCGAGCACGACCTGGTGGTGATGGCCCTGTCCCGCGACCGGTACGGCCTGCCCGCCGAGTCCTACCGCGACTTCGTGCGCGCCTACGGGTGGGACGTCCGCGAGTGGGACGGGTGCGCGGTGTTGCGCGGGGCACGGGAGACGGCCAGCTGCGCGTGGGTCGCCCAGCACACCCCCGCCAACCCCGCGGCCCTGGCCGAATTCCGCCGCCGCGTGACGTCCCTACGCACCGCCGACCCCCAAACCCCCTGGCACCCCTTCTAACCGCCTCGCCCCAAGGGCCGACCCCCTCCCCACCGGCTGACCGTGGCGCGCCGCCAGCTGCGCCGACGCCCTGGTGGCCAACCCCAGCCCCTCCGGCGCTCGAGGCGCAGGCCCGGGCGGAGCCCGCCAACCCCGCGCACCCCTCAGCCCCTCCGGCGCTTGAGGAGCGGATCCGGGCGGAGCCCGCCAACCCCGCGCACCCCTCAGCCCCTCCGGCGCTTGAGGAGCGGATCCGGGCCGAGCCCGGCAACCCCGCAACCCCTTCAGCCCCTCCGGCGCTTGAGGAGGTCCGGGCGGAGCCCGGCGACCCCGCGCACCATTCAGCCCCTCCGGCGCTTGAGGAGGTCCGGGCCGAGCCCGGCGACCCCGCGCACCATTCAGCCCCTCCGGCGCTTGAGGAGCGGGTCCGGGCGGAGCCCGGTGCCCGGCGTCAGCCGGGTTGTCTTGGGGCTCCGCCCCAAACCCCGCGCCTCAAACGCCGGCGAGGCTGGATATCGCCAGGCGGCGCCGACAAGGCCGGAGGTTGCCCCAGGGCGCAGGCGGGGCCGGGAAGTTGCGCCCGGGCACAGGCGGGGCCGGGAAGTTGCGCCCCGGGCGCAGGCGGGGCCGGGAAGTTGGGCCCCGGGCGGCGGCGAGGCCAGGAGTTGGCGGGGCGCACGACGCCGGCCCCCCAGGCCGGGGGCTGAAGGGTTAGGCCGGGGTCAGGGCGCGGAGCGGCCAGGTGCCGTCGATTTCGGCGTCCTCCGTGCCCTGCCGGCGCAAGTACGTCTGGAAGTCCGCCGCCCAGCGCGCGTACCAGCCGATCTGGCGCTCGTGCAGGTCGCGCGGCGACAGCATGGCGACCTTCGGGTGCCGGACGGCTATCGCCCGGGCCACCTCCACCGCGGCCAGCGCGTCCGCCCCCGCGTCGTGCGCGTCCGAGAGCACCACCCCGTACTCCCGGCAGGCGGCCTCCAGCGTGCGCTTGCCCCGCCGGTAGCGGTCCACCGCCCGGTCGATGGTGAGCGGGTCGACCACCGGCCCGGTACCGGCGCCGGCCGTCCCCGTGCGGTCGGCGAGCGCGGGCAGCCCGTGCCGGCGCAGCTCCGCCGAAAGCAGCGTGAGGTCGAAGGCGGCGTTGTATGCCACCACCGGTATCCCCCGGTCCCACAGGCCGGCCAGGGTGGCGGCGACCTCGTCGGCGACCTCGGCCGCCGGGCGGCCGTCCGCGACGGCCCGTTCCGTACTGATCCCGTGAATGGCGGCGGCCTGTTCCGGGATGGCGATCCCGGGATCCGCCAGCCACAGGGTGCGCCGGACCACCGCGCCCCCCGGGTCCACCTCGACGACCGCCGCCGTCACGATCCGCGCCTCGCGCGGCTCCGTACCCGTGGTCTCCAGGTCGAAGCCGGCCAGTACTCCCCCGTGCCAGTCCCCCACAGCGCCCCTCCCCGTTCGTTCTCCAGGGGATTCAGCCTGCCATGGGCCACTGACACTCCCGCGACCGGGCACTCGACCGAGCGGCTCGGCCGGTCACTCGGCCGGGCATCCGGCGGGGCACTCGGCCGGCCCGCGACCGGGCCCGACACCTGCACGCCCCCGTGCCCGACCCCGGCACCCACCGGCACCCGGCCCGGCACCGCCCCGCCCCGCGACCCCGCTCAGGACACCGGCCGGGAGTCCTGCCACACCGATTCGAATTCCTCCCGGTAGGTCGTGAAGAGCCCGTGGTCGGCGTCCTTGGGCACGCCCCGGCCGCCGCCGCGCAGTACCAGTACGGGCGCCTCCATGCCGCGGGCCCGCCGGAGGTAGGACTGCACGACGGCTATCCCGCCGCCCGGGGACTCGCCGTCCACCAGGTAGGCGGTGAAGCGCGGCGTCTCGTCGAAGACGTGGATCGCGAAGGCCGAGGGGTCGGCCAGCCGGGCCCGGACCCGGCGCACGTGCAGGATGTTCATCTCGACCGAGCGGCTCAGTTCGCCCTTGCGCAGCCCCAGCTCCCGCTCGCGCCGCTTGACGGCGCTGCTGGCCGGGTTGAGGAACAGCAGCCGCACCCGGCAGCCCGCCTCGGCGAGCCGGACCAGCCGGCGGCCCGAGTAGTTCTGGACCAGCAGGTTCAGGCCTATGCCGATGGCGTCGAGCCGCCGGGCCCCGCCGAACAGGTCCTCGGCCGGCAGCTGCCGCTGGAGCCGTACCCGGTCCGGGTGGACCGAGACGACGTCGGCGTACCGGTCTCCGACCAGGTCCTCCACCGCGTCGATCGGCAGCCGCTCCGCCGACGGGCTGCCCGCACCGCCGCCGAGTACCTCCAGCAGCCGCGCCGAGGCCCGTTCCGCCTGGGCCAGCACGACCTGGGACAGCGCCCGGTTGCGGGAGACCACGTTGCGGGTGACCTCCAGCTCGTCCAGGGCCAGCTCCACCTCGCGCCGGTCGTCGAAGTACGGCTCGAAGCACGGCCAGTGCTGGACCATCAGCTCCCGCAGCTGCGGCAGGGTCAGGAAGCTGAGCACGTTGTCGTCGGCGGGGTCGAGCAGGTAGCCCTTGCGGCGGCTGACCTCGCGCACCGCGACGGCCCGCTGCACCCACTCCTGTCCGGCCGGGCCGGCCGCGGCCACCACCCAGTCGTCCTCGCCGTGCACCGGCTCGTAGATCGGCCGGAGCACCGCCCCGACCACGGCCCGCAACCGCTGTTCGATCAGATTGAGCCAGATGTACGCGCGCCCGGCGCGCTGCGCGCGGGTGCGGACCTCGCTCCAGGCGTCCGCGCTCCAGTCCAGTTCGGCCCCGGCCCGTACGGCGTCGGCGACCGGCGGCTGGGCCAAGGACACCGCCCCCGCCGCGACGTCCGCCGGACCGCCCTCGTGACCGCCGTCACCAGGGGGTAGCTCCAGCCCTCCCGAGCTCACCCGTGCACCGCCTCCTGCTCCCTGGCTGGACGCCCTTCTCCAGTGATCAAGGAAGGGTACTCCGCGAGCGGGAGGCGGTGCAGCCGGATGGCCCGTACGGTTCACCAACTCACTTAGTTGGGACGCCCGTTCTGACCGGCGAGGGCCGGCGGAGTGAGCGGATTCATAGCGGTGACGTCACGCGGGCTGAGCTGGAAGCCCTGCCAGTGCACCGGCATCGGCTGCTGGTCCTCGTCGCGGGCGACGTGGTGGAAGCCGATGTTGACCCACGCGATGGGGTGCTTGAGCGCCTCGCCGTTGACCCAGTCGTCCACGTTCTTGCCGACGCCGACACCGCAGTTGCGCAGGTTGTGGGTGGCGAACTGCTCGCACGCCTTGTACTCGGTGAAGTACACGTCGTGCTGGGTGTACGAGCGCCCCGGGTACTTCGAGGACGCGCCCGGCACGATCTCGTAGCTGCGGGCGTGGCCGTCCTTGTTCTTGCCGGTGGCGCTGACCATCCGCCACCAGCGCATGGCCTCCGAGTCGCCCGCGAGTTCCTTGGTGACGGGGGTCCGCCGGGTCACCGTCTTCGGGGTGGAGCCGTCCGCGCTGGGGGTCACCTCGGAGTCGTACTGCTCGACGGTGCCGTTCGGCGAGCCGTCCAGGGCGAAGTTCAGCCGCCAGAAGACGTTGTGGCTGTGGCTGGTCGCGTAGGCCTTGGCGCCGTTGCCGATGGGCCAGCCGCGGCCGTCGCCCGCGTCGTAGTCGGCCGGTGAGAGGCTGCCGGTCGCGCCGACGTTGGCGTTGATCATCCCGTCGGCCTGGAAGCGCCACTCGGTGATGTACTCGTACCAGCCGACCTTGTTCACCGTGTAGACGAGCAGGTCCTTGCCCTGCTCCTGCCACACCTGGCCGGGGGCCTCGCCGGCCATCCGGTAGGCGTGGCCGCGGGCCCGGGTGGTGGTGCACAGGCCCTTGACTTCCTGCTGGCTCTGGTCCCAGGTGTTGGTGACCTTCACCGTCTTGATGGTGCCGCCGGGGCACTCGTCGGGGACCATGCCCTGGAGCCCGCCGCCGAAGCCGGCACCGGTCAGGTCGTCGTACTCGGCGCGCCCGTCGTCGTAGGGGACGTGGATCTGGCCGAGCTTGGCGGAGGTGAGCACCTTGATCGGCGCGGCCTCGCCCTTGGGCTGGTACGAGATCTGGTCGAGGACCAGGCCGGCCTCGCTCTCGTAGCGCCAGCACATCCGCCAGGTGGTGCCGCCGGCCAGGGTCTGCTGGATCCGGTACGCCTCACTGCAGTCGGGGGCGGGGGCGGGGGCCTGGGGCGCCCGGGGGGCGGCCGCGGTGGCCGGGCCGGCGGCCGCGGTGGCGCCACCGAGCAGGGCCGAGACGGCCAGGGCCACGGCGGCCCGGCGGCGGGCCCCGTGGGAACGGTTCACGTGCATGTGGAGAGACTCCTGTGGGCAGGAAGGGCAGAAGATCCGGGCTGCGGGGAGGGCGCAGGGAGCGTCAGAGCTTGTGGACGGTGCGGGCGCTGAGGTCGACGATCAGCGAGCGGACGTCGATCCACGGCCCGTTCTTCACCTTCAGGAAGAGCCGGGCGCAGCGGTGCCGGCCGCATTCCTTGAGGGCGGCGGGTCCCGGGTTCTCGGCGTCGACGCGGTAGATCATGGCGTTCTGCAGGGCCAGCTGCTCGGGCTTGGTGAGCTTCTTGCCGGTGGCGTCGCGGTAGTCCTTGCGCAGTCCGTCGCCCTGCGGGGCGGCGATGAGCAGCTTGACCGCCTCGACGGCCTCCTCGCGCGCGATGGGCGGCTGGACGCCCTTCTGGACGTCGGTGGACTCGACCTTGCCGGTGTCGAGGTTGACGACGGCGGTGCGCAGCGAGTCGGTCTTGTAGTCGTACGAGGTGAGCTGGGCGCGCCGGGGCGCGCCCGCCTTGCGGAGGTCCTCGGGGCGCAGTTCGGCGAGGTCGGTGGTGAGCCACTGCGGCCCCTTGCCGCCGCGGGCGTTCTCGGCGGCCATGCCGGCCGGGCCGAGGACGAGCCGCTTGACGCGGTCGAGCTCGGCATCGGTCAGCGGGTCTCGGCCGAAGCCCTTCTCCCCCTGGGCGGGCGCCGCCTCGACGGTGCCCGGGTGCGCGTCGGCCTGTGCGCTGCGGCCGGAGCCGCCGGCCGCGTCGGCCGCCCCCGCGGCCGCGCTGCCGTTCCGCCCGTCCTGGCCGCCGCCGGCGGCGTCGGCGGACCCCGGCAGGGTGACTCCGATCATCACGGCCGTGCCGGTGACCGCGATGGCCGCGCCTGCCAGCACTTTCCCCAGATGGCGGCGTAGTGTTATGTGCACATTTCCCCCTTACATGCATACCTGGTATGCGTGGTCACCCGGTAGGACGGTCCCAAGTCCCCACGGGTTGCCCCGCTTTCGGGGAAGATCTGGCGAAGGAAAAGACCCAGATGCCGGATCAGGAGTGGAAGAGTCACGTCTATGCAGGTCTGGCCGGGACAGGCGTACCCCCTCGGCGCCACTTACGACGGCGCTGGCACGAATTTCGCGGTCTACTCCGAGGCCGCCCGACGGATCGAACTCTGCCTGCTGCACGACGACGGCTCGGAGACCGCCGTCGAACTGCGCGAGACGGACGCGTTCGTGCGGCACGCCTACCTGCCCGGGATCATGCCCGGGCAGCGGTACGGCTTCCGCGTGCACGGCCCGTACGCCCCCGAGCGCGGGCAGCGCTGCAACGCGGCGAAGCTGCTGCTCGACCCGTACGCGCGGGCGATCAGCGGGAGCATCGCGTGGGGCGAGGAGGTGTACGGGTACCACTTCGGCAGGCCGGACTCCCGCAACGACCTGGACTCCGCCCCGCACACCATGAGCTCGGTGGTGGTCAACCCGTACTTCGACTGGGCCAACGACCGGCCGCCGCGCACCGAGTACCACCACACGGTGCTGTACGAGGCGCACGTCAAGGGGCTCACGATGCGCCATCCGGAGCTTCCGGAGGAGCTGCGGGGCACCTACGCGGCGCTGGCCCACCCGGCGGTGATCGGGCACCTGACCAAGCTCGGGGTGACGGCCCTGGAGCTGATGCCGGTGCACCAGTTCGTCAACGACCACCGGCTGGTGGACGACGGGCTGAGCAACTACTGGGGCTACAACACCATCGGCTTCTTCGCCCCGCACAACCGCTACGCCTCGGGCGACCGCGGCCAGCAGGTGCTGGAGTTCAAGTCGGCGGTGCGGGCGCTGCACGAGGCGGGCATCGAGGTGATCCTCGACGTGGTCTACAACCACACCGCCGAGGGCAACCACCTGGGGCCCACGCTCTCCTTCCGGGGCCTGGACAACGCCTCGTACTACCGGCTGTCCGAGGACCGCCGGTACTACACCGACACCACGGGCACCGGGAACTCGCTGCTGATGCGTTCCCCGCACGTCCTCCAGCTGATCATGGACTCGCTGCGCTACTGGGTCACCGAGATGCACGTGGACGGATTCCGCTTCGACCTGGCGGCGACCCTGGCCCGACAGTTCCACGAGGTGGACCGGCTGAGCTCGTTCTTCGACCTGGTGCAGCAGGATCCGGTGGTCAGCCAGGTGAAGCTGATCGCCGAGCCGTGGGACCTGGGCGAGGGCGGCTACCAGGTGGGGAACTTCCCGCCGCTGTGGACCGAGTGGAACGGCAAGTACCGCGACACCGTACGGGACCTGTGGCGCGGCCAGCCCCGCACGCTCGCCGAGTTCGCGGGCCGGCTGACGGGCTCCTCGGACCTGTACCAGGACGACGGCCGGCGCCCGCTGGCCTCGGTGAACTTCACGACCTGCCACGACGGCTTCACCCTGCACGACCTGGTGTCGTACGACGAGAAGCACAACGAGGCGAACCGGGAGGGAAACCGGGACGGGGAGACGCACAACCGGTCCTGGAACTGCGGGGCCGAGGGGCCGACCGGCGATCCGGAGATCCTGGAGCTGCGGGAGCGCCAGATGCGCAACTTCACGGCCACGCTGATGCTGTCGCAGGGCGTGCCGATGCTCAGCCACGGAGACGAGTTCGCCCGCACCCAGGGCGGCAACAACAACGCGTACTGCCAGGACAACGAGGTCGCGTGGGTGCAGTGGCCGGAGCCCGGCAAGCCGGCCCCGGCACTGCTGGAGTTCACCCGGCAGATGGTGTGGCTGCGGCGCAACCACCCGGTGTTCCGGCGCCGGCGGTTCTTCCACGGCCGTCCGGTGGAGGGCACGCACGACGAGCTGTCGGACATCGCCTGGTTCACTCCGGCGGGCGAGGAGATGCGGGCCCGGGACTGGCAGGCGCAGCACGCCCGGGCGCTGACGGTGTTCCTGAACGGGGAGGCGATCTCGGAGCCGGGGGTGCGCGGGGAGCGGATCACCGACGACTCGTTCCTGCTGATGTTCAACGCGAGCGCCGATCCGCTGGCGTTCACGGTGCCGCCGGGCCACGGGCGGCAGTGGCAGCTGGTGGTCGACACGGCGCGGGCGGAGGTGCCGGCACCCGGCACCGGCCCGCAACTGGCGGCCGGCGACCGGGTGACGCTGACGGGGCGGAGCCTGGTGGTGCTTCAGCGGCCCGCGTAGGCGGCCTCCTCGGTGCCGGGCCCGGCGTCGGGTCCGTTGCCGGGGCCGTTGCCGGAGGCGTTGCCGGGGCCGTGGCCGGAGCCGGAAGCGGGTCCGGTGGCAGGTGCGGTGCCGGGGCCCGTGCCGTCCGCGGCGGGTGCCGGGAGGTGGACGCGGTGGGTGTGGGCGCGACCGGCCGGGACCCGCGTGAACAGGGCGAGGCACAGGCACAGCGCGGCCGCCGCCACCGCCACCAGGAACGCGCCGGGCGGCCCGTACCACTCGGCGAGCCGCCCGGCGAGGGCGAGTGCGAGGGCCTGGCCGGCCACCAGGGAGCTGGCCGCGAAGGCCATGGACTCGGCCAGCCGGGCCGGTTCCACGGCCCGTTCGGTCAGCGCGAAGGCGGTGATCAGGTGCGGGGCGTACGCGGCGCCCAGCACGGTCACGACGGCGTACAGGCTCCACAGGCCGTCGGTGAAGAGCAGCGGTACGGACAGGACGAGCGCGGCGGCCGTCGCGGCCCGCCAGCGCAGCCGCAGCCCGATCCGGGCGGGCACCGCGCCCATCGCCAGCCCGACGGCCGCGCTGACCACGCCCATCGCGGCGTACACGAGCCCGGCCTGGCCCGGCACGCCGAGCCGGTCGGTGAGCGCGGCGATGCCGGCCTGGCAGGCACCGAACATCGCGCCCTGGAGCCCGAGCGAGCCCCGGACGGCGTACACCACCCGCGGGTGCCGGCGGCCCCGGCGGGCACCCCGGTCGCGGGAGCGCGGGGCCGCGGCGGCGCCGGCCGTGACACCGGCGCTCGGGTGCAGCGCGAAGGCGCTGCCGAACACGGCGACCAGGGCGGCCGCGCCGCCGAGGGCCACTGCCGGATGGGCGACGAGGGCGGCCAGGCCCACGAGCGCCGGCCCGAAGACGAAGGAGATCTCGTCGAGGGTGCCCTCCAGCGAATGGACGGCTCCCACCACGGACTCGTCGGCCTCCGCCCGGTGGGCGAGCTTCACGGCGCGGGTACGGGCGAGCGGGCCGATGAGCGGCACGGAGGCGCCGGTGACGGCGCCGACGGCGGCGAGCGGGACGGTCCCGAGCCCGGTGAGGGCGCCCGTGACGAGGGCGCCGGTGGCCACCGCGTTCACGGCGGCGGCGGCGAGCACGACGGGGCGCTGGCCGTGGCGGTCGGCGAGCCGGCCCAGTACGGGGCCGCACAGCACCTGTCCGGCGGACAGCGTGCCGCCGACGATCCCCGCGGTCGCGAGCGAGCCGCTGGTCTGCGCCACCAGCAGGACGCTGCCGAACTGGGCCATGGCGACGGGCAGTCGTGCCAGGAAGGACAGGAGCGGAAGTAGGGGCCCGGTCAGGGCGATGACTTTGCGATAGGTGAGGACGGTTCCAACCACTCGAAGAACGCTAACGCGCCGCAGTCACCCGGATGCACTGGGCAATGGCACGGAATCCCGGCAGCTGGGTACGTACGTTCTCATGAACCGGGAGTACGCAGACAGGAATCCGACGGACCGTCACCCGACAGCGCCGTACGGCCCGTCGGATCCGCCCACCGCCACCTACCGGCTCCAGCTCCAGCCCGGCTTCCCGTTCGCCGCGGCAGCCCGCGCCGTGCCCTACCTCGCCTCGCTCGGCATCTCCCACCTGCACCTGTCCCCGGTGCTGGAGGCGGTGCCGGGGTCCTCGCACGGATACGACGTGGTCGACCACACACGGGTACGGGAGGAACTCGGCGGGGAGGCCGGACTGCGCGCCCTGGCCCGCACGGCCCGCGCGCACGGGCTGGGCCTGGTCCTCGACATCGTGCCCAACCACATGGCCCTGCCGGTCCCGGAACGGCTCAGCCGGCCGCTGTGGGAGGTGCTGCGGGACGGCCCGCACTCCCCGTACGCCCGCTGGTTCGACATCGACTGGGAGGGCGGCGGCGGGCGGCTGCTGCTGCCCGTGCTCCAGGGGCCGCTGTCCGGGGAGCTGGACCGGCTGGCGGTGGCCGCCGACACGGGCCTGCTGCGGTACGGGGACCACGAGTTCCCGCTGCGCCCGGGGACGGCCGGGCTGCCGCTGCCCGAGCTGCTCGCCGCGCAGTGGTACCGGCTGGGGTGGTGGCGCCTGGCCCGCAGCGAACTCAACTACCGGCGCTTCTTCACCATCTCCGAGCTGATGGGGGTGCGCGTCGAGGACCCGGAGGTCTTCGACGCCACCCACGGCAAGGTGCTGGAACTGGTCCGGGACGGGGTCGCGGCCGGTCTGCGGGTCGACCACCCGGACGGGCTCGCGGATCCGGCCGCGTACCTGACCCGGCTGGCGGAGCGCACCGGCGGCTGCTGGACGGTCGTGGAGAAGATCCTGTCGGCGCGGGAGCGGCTGCCGGCCGGCTGGCCGGTGGCCGGCACCACCGGCTACGACGCGCTGTACCGGCTGGACGGGCTGTTCACCGACCCGGCCGGGGCGCTCGCGCTGGACCGGCTGCACCGGGAGTTCACCGGGGCGGGGCCGGACGCGGGCGGCGAGTGGCCGGCGACCGCCCGGCGGGCCGGGTCCGAGGTGGCCGCTCACGACCTGGCCGCCGAGACGGCCGCGCTGGTCCGGCTGGCCGCACCGGAGGGCAGCACCCACGACCACGCGCCCTGGGCGCTGCGGACCGCGGTGCGCGAACTGCTGCTCGCGCTGCCCGTGTACCGCCCCTACCCCGGCCCGGACGCGGCCCCGGTACTGACCCCCGAGGCGGTACGGGCGGCCCGCGCGGCCTTCGCCGTACCGGCCGAGGCGGCGGCCGTGGACCACGTACGGGACCTCGCGCTGGGCGGGGACCCCGCCTTCGCGGCCCGGTTCGCGCAGACCGCGGCGGCGCTGCGCGCCAAGTCGCTGGAGGACCGGGCCTTCTACCGGTACGCGCCGCTGCTGTCCGCCACGGAGGTCGGCGGCGACCCGGGGCGGCCCTCGGTGTCACCGGAGGAGTTCCACGCCCACTGCGCCCGGATGGCCGCGGACTGGCCGCTGGGCGGCACCGTGCTGTCCACCCACGACACCAAGCGGAGCGCCGACGTCCGGGCCTGGGTCTCGGTCCTGTCCCAGCTGCCGGAACGCTGGCGGGAGTTCCTCGACTCGGTCCCGGCCGGACCGGACCCGCAGCTCGTCTGGACGGCCTGGCAGACGGCCCTGGGCCTGGGCACCGTGGACCGCGAGCGGCTGACGGCGGCCCTCCTCAAAGCGGCCCGGGAGGCCGGACTGCGCACCGGCTGGACCGAACCGGACGAGGCGTACGAGGCGGCGCTGGCGCGGTACGTGGCCGGGATGCCGGCCGGGGGCGCGGCCGGGCTCGCCGACGAGCTGGCCCCGCACGCCCGGGTGAACGCGCTGGGCGCGACGCTGCTCCAGCTGACCATGCCGGGGGTGCCGGAGGTCTACCAGGGCTGCGAGGCGGAGTACCGCGCCCTCGTCGACCCGGACAACCGCGCCCCGTTCCGCCGGCCGCCCGCCGACGAGAAGACCGCTCTCACCCGCGCGGCCCTCCACCTCCGCCGCACCCGTCCGGAGCTGTTCGCGCCGCGGGCGGTGACGGGCCCCGACGCCTTCGGCGCGGCCGGGTCTGCGGTCGGGGCGGAACCCGATGCCTTCGGTGCCGCCGGGGCGTACGAGCCGGTGGAGGTGCGGGGGCCGGCGGCCGAGCACTGCGTGGCGTTCGTACGGGGCGGCGGCGCGCTCACGGCCGTCACCCGGCTGTCGGTCCGCCTGGCGGCGGCGGGCGGCTGGCACGACACGGCGCTGCGGCTCCCGCCGGGGCGCTGGGCCCCGGTGCTCCCGGGGGCGGGCGCCGCGATCCTGGAAGGCCCGGCCTGGACCCCACTGCGGACGTTGCTCGCCGCCTCGCCGGTCGCCCTGCTCGCCCGCGCCGCGCCCTGACCCGCGGGGCGGGTCGCCGCGCCGTCGCGGCGGCCCACCCCGGCCTTGCCGACGCCCTGGGGCGCAATTCCCAGCCTCGCCGGCGTTTGAGGCGCGGGGTTTGGGGCGGAGCCCCAAGCAACCCGGCTGACGCCGGGCACCGGGCCCTGCCCGGACCCGCTCCTCAAGCGCCGGAGAGGCTGAGAGGTGCGACGGGTTTGCCGGGGCTCCGCCCGGACCCGCTCCTCAAACGCCGGAGGGGCTGGAGCGTGCGACGGGTCGCCGGGGCCCCGCCCGGACCCGCTCCTCAAACGCCGGAGGGGCTGGAGCGTGCGACGGGTCGCCGGGGCCCCGCCCGGACCCGCTCCTCAAGCGCCGGAGGGGCTGGAGCGTGCGGCGGGGCGGCCGGTCGGTGGGAACCGGGGCGGGGACGGAGCAGTACCGGGTGCGTGCGGCGGGCAGCACAACGGGGTGACCCTTTCCCGCGACCTCCGCTACCCCACCCCGCACGAACTCGCCCTGACCGCCCGGGCACTCGCCGACGCCCATCCCGACCTGCTCCGGCTACGCCAAGCCGGCACCTCCCGCGCGGGCCGCCCCCTGTGGGTCCTGTCCGCCGGCACCGCGCCCGCCGCCGGCGACACCCGGAACACCTCCACCGGCACCACCTCCGTCGCACACCACACCCACGACGTCCTCGTCGTGGCCGGCGCCCACGCCAACGAACCCGTCGGCGGCCCCACCGCCCTCCACCTGGCCCGCCAGGTCGTCCGCGATCCAGCCCTGCGCACCGCTTCCACCTGGCACTTCCTCCTGTGCGCCGACCCGGACGGCGCGGCCCTGCACCGCACCCCCCGCCCGTACACGCTCCTCGACTACCACCGGAACTTCTTCCGCCCGCCCGGCCCGGAACAACCCGAGTGGGCCCCCTCTTTACTGCCTCCCGACCGGCTGCCGCCCGAGACCCGGGCGCTGACCCGGCTGATCGACGAGGTGCGGCCCGCCCTCCAGGTGTCGCTGCACGGCACGGACCTCGGCGGCAGCTGGGTGCAGCTCACCCGGGACCTGCCCGGCCTCGCGGAACCGTTCGGGAAGTCCGCCGCCGAGCTGCGGATCCCGCTGGAGACGAGCGCCTCGGACGCGGCGGGCTGGCCCTCCCCCGGGCCCGGCGTCTTCGTGATGCCGGAGCCGGGCGGGGACGGCGCGGGGCTCTTCCACCCGGAGGACACCCGGCTGAGCACCTGGTACCACGCCCACCGCTACGGCGGGACCACCGCCATCGTGGAGGTCCCGATGTGGGCGAGCGACCTGGTGGACGACCCGGCCCCGCACCCCGACCCGCGGCACGCGCTGCGGGTGCTGGCCCGCCGGCTGGCCGAGGAGGCCGGTCAGGTGGCCGCGGTGCTGGGGCGGGTGCGTCCTGAGCTGCCGGCGGACGCGCCGCAGGCCCCGCTGCTGCGGGCGGTCGACTGGACCCTCGCGCTGATCCCGCGGATCGTCGGGGAGTGGCGTACGGCGGGTCCGGCCGAGGCCGGCGCCGCGTACATCGGTTCCATCGACGCGTTCGCGCGCCGGCTGGTGCTGCGGGCCGCCGCGATGCTGCTCCGGGTGCTGCGGGCCGCCGGGCACCGGGCCGCGCCGGCGCTGGAGCGGCTGCTGGCGGGCTGGTGCGAGGCGTTCGCGGCCCGCTTCGGGGCCCGCTGGGTGCCGGTCGCCACGCAGGTGGAACACCAGGCGCGGACCGTGGTGGCCGCCTACCGGCTGCTGCCCGCGGTCAGCGGGTGAGACCGGGTACGGGAAGGGAGTAACGCCGCTTGGCCTTGGCCCCCGCGCCGAGCCGGTCGTAGAAACGGATCGCCCCTTCGTTCCAGTCGGGGGTCTGCCACTGCACCTCGGCGAGGTCGAGGTCGCGCGCCAGGTCGGACACGGCCGACATCAGCAGCGTGCCGAGTCCGTGGCCGCGCGCGCCCTCGGCGAGGTACAGGCAGTCCATGTGGAGGTAGTCGCGGGCCTCCCAGAAGGCGAACTCGGTGGCGCAGGCGGCGTATCCGACGAGCTGCCCGGCGGGGTCGGCGGCCACCAGGATCCACAGCCGCGCCTGCCGGTCCGGCCCGAACAGCAAGGGGTGCAGCCGTTCGGCGAGCCCCTCGGGCCGCAGGTCCGACTTCTCGTACGCGATGTGCTCACGCATCAGCTCGACGACACGCGGCAGATCCTCAGGACGGACGACCCGCACGGCGGGCCCTTGCAACGACTGCTCACTCATGCCCGCCATCTTCCGCCCCCACCCCCAACCCCCGACAACCACCCCGACCGACAGCGGGCGGCCCGCGGCCGTCAGGTGGCGGAGAGGCGGAAGGACATGCGGCCGAAGCCGACCTGGTCGCCGTCGCGGACCACGGCGGAGCCGGTGACGCGGCGGCCGTTGACGGTGGTGCCGTTGGTCGAGCCGAGGTCGCGCAGCACCCACTGGCCGCCCTGGAGGCTCAGTTCGGCGTGCGCCCGGGAGACCGTGTCGTGGGTCAGGCGCAGGCCGTTGCCGGGGTCGCGGCCGATCCGCAGCGGGTGGGGGCCGGGCCGGGGCAGGAGCAGCTTGGGCAGTTTCTCGGCCTGCCAGGCGCGGCGGATCCCCACCGACACCGCGGAGACCCGGCTCACCCAGCCGAACAGGCGGCTGGAGCGCGGGTTTTCGGTGCGGAGGTCGGCGGTGAGGACGGCGAGTTCATCGGACCGGCGGGCCGCGAGGGCGAGTTCCATGCGGCGCAGGAACGTGTCGTGCGAGAGCCTCCCCTGCGCGGCGCCCTCCCGGAGCAGGCCCAGGGCCTGGTCGCGCTCGGCGTCGGAGAGCCGCGGCGCGGGGTGCAGGGGGAATTCGAAACTCGACGTCACCGGGTGATTGTCGGCCCGTCGGGGGCAGAGTGTCCAGAACTCCCGCGCCCGGCCGGTGATGATGGCCACGGCAGGTGAGTCATCGTCCGCGACGAGGAGACCGTCCGTGCAGTTCGAGGTGTGGGCACCACAGGCAGAACGGGTCGTGCTGCGGCTGGGCGAGGCCGCGGACGACGGGGCCGGCGCGGCGCATCCGATGGCCCCCGACCCGGAGCGGGCCGGCTGGTGGTCGGTGGCGGCGGAGGCCACCGACGGCGACCGGTACGGGTTCCGGCTGGACGCGGATCCGGCGGTGCACCCCGACCCGCGGGGCCGCCGGCTGCCGGACGGGCCCGACGGGCTCAGCGCGGTGGTGGACTTCGACCGGTTCGTGTGGTCGGTGCCCGCACCGCGCACGGCGTTGCAGGACGCGGTGCTGTACGAGCTGCACATCGGCACGTTCACCGCGGAGGGCACCTTCGACGCGGCGGCCGCGCTGCTGGGCGAGGTGGCCGCGCTGGGCGTGACGCACGTCGAGCTGATGCCGGTGTGCCCGTTCCCGGGCACGCACGGCTGGGGGTACGACGGGGTGGCGCCGTGGGCGGTGCACGAGCCGTACGGCGGGCCGGCCGGGCTGGCCCGGTTCGTGGACACGGCGCACGAGCACGGGCTGGGGGTCGTCCTGGACGTGGTGCACAACCACCTGGGCCCGTCCGGCAACCACCTGCCCGCCTTCGGCCCGTACTTCACCGACGCCCACCGCACGCCCTGGGGGGCCGCGGTCAACCTCGACGCGCCCGGTTCGGACGAGGTACGGGCGTACCTGATGGGCAGCGCGCTGGCCTGGCTGCGGGACTACCGGATCGACGGGCTGCGGCTGGACGCGGTGCACGCGCTGGCGGACGACCGGGCCCTGACCTTTCTGGAGGAGCTGTCGGCGGCCGTGGACGCGCTGGCCGCCGAGAGCGGCCGGCCGCTGTTCCTGATCGCCGAGTCGGACCGGTGCGACCCGCGGACCACCAGCCCGCGGGCGGCCGGCGGGCTGGGCCTGCACGCCCAGTGGAACGACGACTTCCACCACGCCGTGCACACCGCGCTGACCGGCGAGGACCAGGGCTACTACGCCGATTTCGCGCAGGCGCCGCTGGCGGCCGTCGCCAAGACGATGACCCGGGCGTTCTTCCACGACGGCACGTACTCGACGTTCCGGGGCCGCAGTCACGGCCGCCCGGTGGACCGGCGCCGCACCCCGGCACACCGCTTCCTCGGGTACGCGCAGACCCACGACCAGATCGGCAACCGGGCGCGCGGCGACCGGCTCGCGGCGACGCTGTCCCCCGGCCTGCTGGCCTGCGCGGCGACGCTGGTACTGACCGGGCCGTTCGTGCCGATGCTGTTCATGGGCGAGGAGTGGGGTGCCCGGACGCCCTGGCAGTACTTCACCGACCACCCGGACCCGCAGCTCGCGCAGGCCGTACGGGAGGGACGGCGGCGGGAGTTCGCGGCGCAGGGGTGGTCGGCCGGGGACGTCCCGGACCCGCAGGACCCGGCCACGCGGGAGCGGTCCTGCCTGGACCGGGGCGAGCGAGGGCAGGCCCCGCACGGCCGGCTGCTGGACTGGTACCGCACCCTGATCGGGCTCCGCCGCCACCAGCACGACCTGCGCGACCCGGATCTGGCGGCGGTGAAGGTGGCGTTCGACGAGGAGCGGCGCTGGCTGACGTTTCGTCGGGGCGACGTCAGGGTGGCGCTGAACCTGGCCGGTGAGGCGACGACGATCGCGCTCGGACGGAACGGGGTCCGGGTGCTGGCCGCCTGGGACCCCGTCCAGCCCCCCGACCCTGCGGGCCGCATCCGCCTCCCTCCCGAATCCGCCGTGGTACTCGGCCACTGACCCCACCCGAACGCCCTGACCCCGTCGGCGGCCCGAGGGGCAACCCCTCGCCTCACCGACGCCCGTGGCGGCAACCCCAGCCCCTCCGGCGCTTGAGGAGCGGGCCCGGGCGGAGCCCGGCGACCCTGCGCACCCTTCAGCCTCGCCGACGCCCGTGGGGGCAACCCCAGCCCCTCCGGCGCTTGAGGAGCGGGTCCGGGCGGAGCCCGGTGCCCGGCGTCAGCCGGGTTGCTTGGGGCTCCGCCCCAAACCCCGCGCCTCAAACGCCGGCGAGGCTGAAGATGGCCCGCTCAGGCTGAGGTCCGCCTCGAACGCCGGCGGGGCTGGAGGTTGCACCCAGGGCGTCGGCGAGGCTGACCGGGCTCCGCCCAGGACCGCCTCAAGCGCCGACGAGGTGGGGGTGGGGCGGGAGGAGGACGCGTACGAGGTGGTCGAGCGACGCGCTCGCGTCCGGGGCCGTGCCCGTCGCCCTGGCCGTGGCCAGGGCCGGGGCCGGGGCCGTCGCCCTGGCCGAGGCCGGGGCCGCCCCGGCGTCCGGGCCCCCGTCCGGCCTCGTCATCAGGAGGTGGTGGACGGTGCCGACCAGGGCCAGGGCGACCGTGGCCGTGTCCGTGTCCCCCGCCACCCGCCCCCGCTCCCGCTCCGCGTCCAGATAGCCCCGTACCGCGTCCTCGATCGCCGCGAAGCCCGGCGCCCCCGCCTCCAACGACGCACGCGTGTGCAGCGCCGCCGAGGGCAGGGTCAGGGCCAGCCCGGCGATCCCGGGGGCCACGGAGTCGAGCAGGGCGCCCGCCACCTCGGTGAGGTTGCCCTGGACGGTGCCTTCCCCGACCCGCGCGGGGAGTTCCTCCGCGAGCCGGGCCACGCGGGCGAAGCGGTCGAGGACGAGTTCGGCCACGAAGGCGTCCAGGCCCGCGAAGTGCGTGTGCAGCACGCCCTTGGCGCAGCCGGCCTCCTCGGTGACGGCGCGGCTGGTGAGGGCGGCCGCCCCGGATCGGGCCACCACCCGTTCCGCCGCCGCGAACAGCCGTTCGCGCAGGTCGGGGATGGCCACTCCACGCGGTGACATCAGCAGGCTCCCGGAGAACGGTAGACAGTATGGGCGCGCGCCCATACTGTTTGGGCACGCGCCCATTCTAGACGGAGGCCCGCATGGAACACCGCACCGACCACCGCGGCGAACACCCCGCCAACACCGCGCAGGCCGAAGCCTGGAACGGTTACGAAGGCAGCCACTGGGCCCGCAACCAGCACCGCTGGGACGCCGTGAACGACGGCTTCAACGAGCCGCTGCTCGACGCCGCCGCGCTCGCCCCCGGCCACCGCGTCCTCGACATCGGCTGCGGCGCCGGCCGTACGGCCCGGCTGGCCGCCCGCCGCGTCGGACCCGCCGGGCGGGTCCTCGGCCTGGACCTGTCCGGCCCCATGCTGGAGCGGGCCCGCGAACTGGCCCGCGGGGAGGGCGTCGCCAACGTCGCCTTCGCGCAGGGCGACGCCCAGGTCCACCCGCTCCCGCCGGGCACCTTCGACCGCGCGGTCAGCCGCTACGGCGTGATGTTCTTCGGCGGCCCGCTCGCCGCCTTCGGACACCTCGGTGGCGCCCTGCGCCCCGGCGGCCGGCTGGCCTTCGTGTGCGCGGCCGGGCCCGAGGGCAACGAGTGGCTGGACGCCTTCGCCGCGTTGCGCGGGGTGCTGCCGACCGGCGGCTTCGGCACGCCGGGCGGTCCCGGCATGTTCTCCCTCGCGGACCCCGACGCCACCACAGCGCTGCTCGCGGCGGCGGGCTTCGAGGACATCGCCGTCCGGCCGGTCCGGGCGTACGGGGACTGGGGGCGCACGGCCGAGGACGCGGCAGCCTTCCTGCTGGACTCCGGCCCCGGCCGGCACCTGCTGGCCGACGCCGGTCCCGAGACCGCCACGGAGGCCCTGGCCCGCCTGACCGCAGCCCTGCGCCCGCACGAACGGGACGGCGCGGTCCGCCTCCTCAGCACCTCCTGGCTGACCACCGCAACCCGCCACTAGGACCGCCGCGCGCCGGAGCGGGCGCGCGCCTGCCCGCCTGCCCCCTGCCCACCCGCGACCAGGGCCGGCCGCGCGCCCGAGCGGTGCGCGTGCGCTCCCGGCCCACCGCCACCCGCCGCCGGTACCGCCCCGCCGCCCCGCTAGGGCGCGCCCCCCGTCGTCGGCGGCGCGCCGTCCAGGTCGCGCCCGGTTCCGGCGCCGGCGGGGGTCGGGGCCGGGGCTTCCTCCCACGACAGCTCGTAGTACTTCAGCTGGTCGTCCTCGGCGACCAGCCGCAGCCCGGCCGCCGCCATCACCCGCTGCGAGGCGATGTTGTCGTGGGCGGTGTCGCCGCGCACGCTGCGGATCCCGTGCGCCCTGGCCAGGCCCAGCAGGGCCCGCACCGCCTCGGTGGCGTACCCCTCGCCGCGCACCGAGGGGATCAGTCCGTATCCGATGGTGACGCTGCCGTCGTCGTCGGCCGGTCCGTGGAACCCCAGCCCGCCGATGGCCAGCCCGTCGACGCGGCGGCGTATCTCGTACGCCCCGAAGGGCTGCGGGTCCCCGGTCTCCGCGCAGGTGCTGAGGAAGTTCCGGGCGCCGATCGCGTCGACCTCGGCCGGATAGCCGGGCGCCCAGGCCGCGGCGTCGGCGGGCCCGGGCGCCAGCAGGCGCTCCGCTTCCGCGGCGCTCATCGGATGAAGGACCAGCCGTTCGGTTACCAAGTCATCCATGTGACCGTGACTATCACAGGACCACCCGCCCGGCCTATGAGACGACGGCCGGTTCCCGGGGCGCGTTGGCCGAAGCGGGCGCCCCCGCCGACGGCGACCGTGACGATGTCCTCGATGCGTACGAAGTCGGCCTGGGAGTAGGCGTGTTCGCGCGGCAGCCCGGCCCGCCCGGCATCGGCGGCGGCGCGCACCGCCTGCGCCGCGCGGGCATTCGGCATGATCGCATCGCGCCCGGCCCCCGCCCCGCCCGCCCGGCGCCGCCGCGAGGGCGCCCCACCCGCCCCGTCACGGCGGCGGCCGGGCGGCCGCGCGGAAGCACCCCGCTGATCGGCTATGCTGTGCGTGCACATCGAACGGGTGGTCCGCCGCCCTTCGTGGTGGGTGTAGCTCAGCTGGTAGAGCACCTGGTTGTGGTCCAGGTGGCCGCGGGTTCAAGTCCCGTCACTCACCCTGTTGACCGTGGGGCGTACGAGTTCATCTCGTACGCCCCACGGTCGTTTCCGGACATCCCGACTGGCAGGATCGTCGCCATGTCGCTCACCGGGGACCTGGCACTCGCCCTCTCGGCGCTCCTGGCCTGCGCCGTGTTCGCCGGCACGGTGTGGGCGTGGCCGCGGCTCGCCGGCCGCGGGGCCCGGCCGGTGCTCGGCCGGATCACGCTCCAGCTGTGCCTGACCCTGGCGCTGATCGCGCCGCTCGGGCTGGCGGTGAACTCCTCGTACGGCTTCTACGGCTCGTGGGGCGATCTGCTCGCCCTGGAACGGGACGAGGCGGCCCCGCCGGGCACCGGCCCGGGTCGCGGCGACGGGCTGCGGGTCACCGGGGCGTACCGCTGGCGCCACCGCGGGTCCGCGGATCCGGCGGTGATCGGCCGGATCGACGCGGTCGTCCTGCACGGGCCGCGCAGCGGGCTCACCGCGAAGGCGTACGTGTACCTCCCGCCGGAGTACCTGCGGGCGGCGACGGCGCAGCGGGCCCGGTTCCCCGTCGTGGTCGCGCTCAGCGGTTTCCCGAGCACCACCCGGGTGCTGATCGACCTGTTCGGGTACCCGCAGCGGGCACTGGACGGGGTGCGGGCCGGGCGGATGCGGCCCGCCGTGCTGGTGATGCTGACCCCGACGGTCGCCCCGCCCCGGGACACGGAGTGCGTGGACGTGCCCGGTGGGCCGCAGACGGAGACGTTCTTCGCCGGCGACCTGCCGGAGGCGGTCGCCGCCCACTACGGGCTCACCCGGGATCCGCGCGCCTGGGGCGTGATGGGCAACTCGGTGGGCGGCTACTGCGCGCTGAAGCTGGCGCTGCGCAGGCCGCAGGCCTACCGGGCGGCGGCCGGGCTGTCCGCCTCGTACCGGGCGGCCCACGACCGGGAGACCGGTGACCTGTTCGCCGGCAGCGGGCTGCTGCGGCGCGAGAACGACCTGCTGTGGCGGCTGCGCCGGCTGCCGCAGCCGCCGGTCTCGCTGCTGGTCGCGAGCAGCCGCAAGGGCGAGCACCAGTACCCGGACACCGTGGAGTTCGTGCGCGCCGTGCGACCCCCCGCGCGGGTGTCCTCGATGATCCTGGACAGCGGCGGGCACAACTACGACACGTGGGCGCGCGAGGTGCAGCCGGCCCTGGACTGGCTGGTGGGCCGGCTGCGCACGCCGTGAGCGCCCGGCGGGCTGCGCGGCGGGGCTACGCGGTGAGGAACGCCTCGATCTCGGTGACGAGGGCCACCGGGGTCTCGTGCATCGGGTAGTGGCCGCTGCCGGCCAGGGTGCGGATCTCGACGTTCGGGTACCAGACCTGCCAGGTGGCCTCCATCACCTCGGCCGTCAGCGCGAGGTCGTGGGCGCCGACCAGCACGAGCACCGGCAGGGCGCTGCCCTTGACGGCGGACGACAGGTCGAGGGACTGCCAGCTGGCGAGGTAGCCGGCGAAGGCCTCGGGCCGGGACACGGCCAGGGAGTGCGCGACCATCCGGTCCAGCCAGTGGCGGCTCGCCCGGTTGCCGGTGACCAGGTCGAGGATGGCGTGCCGCTTGGCCGGGTCCTCGGCGGCCCCGAAGAACAGGTCGTGCGTCGCGTCGTCCATCGCGTAGGGCGCGGCCGGCACGGGGGTCAGCCCGACCAGCTTCTCGACCCGCTCGGGGGCCCGGACCAGGACCTGCTGGACGGCCTTGCCGCCCATCGAGTGCCCGACGAGCGAGAACGTGTCCCAGCCGAGCTCGTCGGCGAGGGCGAGGACGTCGTCGGCGATCTCCGGGACGCTGTAGCGGCCGGTCTCCGCCTTGCGGTCGCCGTAGCCCCGGTAGTCGAGGAAGGCGTACGTGAACCTGCCCGGGTCGAGGTAGTCCAGGACGGAACCCCAGTTGGCGGAGGTCCCGAACCAGTCGTGCAGCACGATGACGCGGACCGGCCCCGATCCGACGGTCCGGTGGGCGATGGCCATGCGGTCTCCCTGCGTTCGCCGCCTGCGCGGTGCGCGGTACGGGTGGGCGCGAAAACTGACGCCGTATGGTCTGCCCAGCCGTCCCGCGCTCACACCCGCCGCCGGCACCCCGTACGCGCGCACCGCCCCCGCGGGCTGCCGGTGCGGGGCGGCGCGGGGGCGGTGCGGCGGTGGTGCGGGCCGACCGGCAACACCCCGTCAGGCGACGGGCCGGGCGACGGGGCAACCGGTCAGACGGTCAGACGGTCAGACGGTCAGGATGCCGGGGTCGCTGAGGCCCGCGGCGCCCGTCTCGACCTTGCCGGCGAGCCGGCGCAGGAAGGTGCTGTTCTCGGCGGAGACGACGGTGACGTCGTACCAGTTGCGGGTGGTGCGCAGGTCCATGGCGTGGGTGACCGTGGTCCCGGTGCGGACCGTGAAGGTCTGCGGGGCGCCGCCGTAGGCGTTGGTGACGGTGAGGTGGGCGTCGGCGCTGCCGGCGTTGGTGAAGGTCAGGTCGAGGGTGCCGGTGACCGCGTTGTGGCGGGCGGTGGCCTCGGGTCCGGCGGTCTTGGCGGCGTTGCGGAAGCGGCGCAGGAAGCCGTTGGGTCCGTGCACCGTGAGGTCGGTGACGGTCTTGGAGTAGGAGCTGTTCCAGGAGTCGGAGAGGGTCTTGCCGGCTTCCGTGGTGTAGGTCCAGGGGCCGTCGGTGCGGTTCGGGGCGGTGACGAGGAACTGGGCTCCGGCCGCTACGCCGCCGCTGAAGGTCAGCTGGTACTTGCCGGTGGAGATGTTCGCCGAACCGTCCACGTAGGGCGCGTACTTGAGCGGCCGGGTCGGCTTGGCGCCGGCTTCCTGGCGCGGCATGGTGCCGGTGGCCGGGACGGGCGGCACGTAGTCGGGGTGGCGGGCCTTGTCCGGCGGGTAGTACCCGGCGGTCGGCGGCAGCGCGGCGGGCGCGGTGTCCGTACGGCTGAAGTCGAAGGCGGAGGTCAGGTCGCCGCACACGGCCCGGCGCCACGGGGTGATGTGGGGCTCCTGCACGCCGAAGCGCTGCTCCATGAAGCGGATGATCGAGGTGTGGTCGAAGGTCTCGGAGCAGGTGTAGCCGCCCTTGCTCCAGGGTGAGACGACCAGCATGGGCACCCGCTGGCCGAGGCCGTACGGGCCGGCGACGTAGCCGGTCTTGCCGGGGAAGTAGTCGAGGGTGGTGGCGACCGTCGACAGGCCCTGGGCGGTGCCCGAGGGCACGAACGGCGGGACGACGTGGTCGAAGAAGCCGTCGTTCTCGTCGTACGTGATAAACAGGGCGGTACGGGCCCACACGTCGGGGTTCGACGTCAGCGCGTCGAGCACCTGCGCGATGTACCAGGCGCCGTAGTTCGCCGGCCAGTTGGGGTGCTCGGTGAAGGCCTCGGGGGCGGCGATCCAGGAGACCGACGGGAGCCGGCCGCCCTGCACGTCGGCGCGCAGCTTGTCGAACAGGCCTTCGCCCGCCTTGGCGTTGGTGCCCGTGCGGGCCTTCTCGTACAGGGGGCTGCCGGGCTGGGCGTTGCGGTAGGTGTTGAAGTACAGCAGGGAGTTGTCGCCGTAGTTGCCGCGGTGGGCGTCGTTGATCCAGCCCCACGAACCGGCGGCGTTCAAGCCGTCGCCGATGTCCTGGTAGATCTTCCAGGAGACCCCGGCCGCCTCCAGGCGCTCCGGGTAGGTGGTCCAGCCGTAGCCCGCCTCGGCGTTGTTGAGCACGGGTCCGCCGCCGGTGCCGTCGTTGCCCGTGTACCCGGTCCACATGTAGTAGCGGTTGGGGTCGGTGGAGCCGATGAACGAGCAGTGGTACGCGTCGCAGATGGTGAACGCGTCGGCGAGCGCGTAGTGGAACGGGATGTCCTCGCGGGTCAGGTACGCCATGGTGGTGGCGGTCTTGGCAGGCACCCACTGGTCGTACTTGCCCTTGTTGAAGGCCTTCTGGCCGCCCGCCCAGTCGTGGTTGAGGTCCTGGAGGAACTGCATGCCGAGGTTGTCGGCCGGCGGGCGGAAGGGCAGAACGTCCTTGCTGCCGTTCGACTGGTGCCAGACGGACTTGCCGTTCGGCTGGGTCACCGGCCGGGGGTCGCCGAAGCCGCGGACGCCCTTCAGCGCGCCGAAGTAGTGGTCGAAGGAACGGTTCTCCTGCATCAGGACGACGACGTGCTCGACGTCCTGGAGGGTCCCGGTCGCGCCCTGGGCGGGGATGGCGGCGGCGCGCGCGATGCTGTCGGACAGCATCGTGAGCGCGGCGGCGCCACCGCCGGCCAGCTGGAGGAAACGGCGGCGGTCGAGTTCAGCCATGGGGATGAGACCTCTGCGGGTGAGGGGAAGGCGAGGGGCGGACTCAGAAGAGCGCGTGCGAGGTACCGCCCGGAGACTGCCCCGTGACGCACCGCGGTACGCCAGGCGAACGCCGGACGCCGGGAGTACGTCCGCGCCCCGCCCGTCACCCCCGTCCCCTGCGCGGGTCTCGCCCCCTCACCCCCGTCACCTGCACGGGGGACATCCCCCGCACCCAGGGTCAGCAGCCGTGACAGTGTGTCACCATCGATCGTATGGCTGCCATGTCACGGGCGGGGGGCCGTCGTTGGCGACGGCGGATCCGCAGCGTCCTGCTCCTCGCGTTCGGGCTGACCGGGCTGCTGCTCGGCCTCGTCTTCCCGGCCCTGGACCTCGGCACCGGCGACTCCCTGGCCAGCGTGCTGGGCCTGTTCGTGGGGCTCGCCGGACTCGCCCTCGCCGTCGCCGACTTCCTGCGCGGGGCGGAGCAGCCCGCGCCCGACCCGGCCGCCCTCGCCGAGGACCTCGCCCGGACCGTACGCGGCCAGTGGCTGGAGGAGGCCGGGGCGCGTCGGCTGCGCGACCCCCGGGTCCTCCCGCTCGCCTGGTCCGCGACCCGGCGCGAGGTCGCCGATCCGGCGGGCGTTCCCGGCGGACCCGGCGGAGAGGCGGTGCCGGCCGGCGGACTCCCGGGCGGGGAGACCGCGGGCGCGGGCACGTCGGCCGCGGGCTCGCCCGTCGGGGCCTCCCCGGACCGGCGGGTGCCCGGCGCCCGTCCCGCCCCCGCCACCGCGCGGGTCCTGCGGGTGCGGCTCGACGGCCGGCTCGACGGGCGCTTCGAGGAGGCCACCGCCCGGCTCGCCGCCGGGTACCGGCAGATCGAGGGCGGCCGCCTGGTGGTGCTCGGGGAGCCGGGCGCCGGCAAGAGCGTGCTCGCGATGCTGCTCACCCTGGGCCTGCTCGGCGAACCGGACCGGGGCACCGGCCCGGACCGCCCCGTGCCCGTCCTGGTGCCGGTGTCCTCCTGGGACCCGGTCGTGGAGGCCCTCGACGACTGGCTGGTCCGCACGCTGGCCGACGCCTACTACGCCGGCCGTCCCGAGATCCCGCGGATCCTGCTGTCCCACCAGCTGCTCCTGCCGGTGCTCGACGGGCTCGACGAGATCCCCGAGGCGGCCCGCCGCGGCGCGGTCCGGGCGCTCAACCACGCGCTGGGCAGGGACCGGCCGGTGGTCGTGACCTGCCGCAGCGCCGAGTACGAGGACGTCATCGAGGGCGGCTCGACGGCCCTGCGCCGGGCGCCCGTCGTGGAGATCGCCCCGGTGGCCGCCGAGGACGCGGTCGCCTACCTGTCGGACGCGCAGTGGCCCGAGGGCGTGGACTGGAGCGAGGTGTACGGTGAGCTGCGGACCGCGCCGGGCGGCCCGGTGGCGCTGGCCCTGTCGACCCCGCTGATGGTGTCGGTCGCCCGCAGCCTGTACGAGCGCTCCGGCGGCCGGCCGGCCGAACTCGCCGACCGGGCCCGGTTCGCCAGCCGGCACGCCGTGGAGGACCACCTCGTCGAACGCTTCGTGGACGCGGCGTACGCGGACCGCCCGCCGGCCGAGGCGGCGACGGCCCGCACCCGGCTCACGTTCCTCGCCCTGTACCTGCACCGCCACCGGGAGCAGGACCTCGCCTGGTGGCTGATGCCGCGGCGGCTGTTCTCCGCGTGGGCCGCGCCCGGGGTGGGGCTGGGGCTCGGCGCGCTGCTGTGGGTGTTCACCGGGGTGCTGACCGCCCGGCTCACCGACTACGACTTCAAGGGTGGCCAGGGCGCCGTGCTCGGCGGGTTCGTCGCCCTGCTCGCGATGATCGTGTGGTTCGCGGCCGCGGACCGGCCCCCGGGGCGCCCTGCGTTCGTCCTGCGGGGCGCCCCGGACCGGCTGCGCCGCGGCTTCCGTACGGGGCTCGCCTTCACGGTCGTACCGTCCGTCGCGGTGACCGCCAGCCTGGCCCTGGTGCTCGTCTCCCAGGGGTGGGACCAGAACGCGGCCGGCCTGATGGTCTCCGTGCAGAGCGTGGCCCTGGCCGTCACGGCGGCCGTCTCCTGCGCGCTCGCGGTGCACGAGTGCCTGGACGCGCCGCCCGGGCGGGCGGCCCGCTCGGACCCGCTCGGCTCGTTGCGCGAGGACCGCAACTCGGCGATGGCCGGGGCGCTGGCGGCGGGCGCGGTGGTCGCTCTGCTGGCCTTCCCGACCCTGATGGTCTGCGGGGCGGCGGCGACCGCCGTGGGGGCGGCGTTCAACGGGTGGTCCCACGAACCAGGACCGGCCGAGCTGCTGGCGGCGCAGTTCCGTACCGGTGCCTCCCTGGTCGGCGCGGGCGGCGGGCTGGCCGACGCGCCGCTGCTGATCGCCGTGTGCGGTGTACTGCCCGGCCTGGTGACGGCGCTGCTCACCCTGCTGACCCGGGCCTGGACCCGGTTCGCCCTGCTCCGCCTGATCGGTGCGGTCCGCGGACACCTGCCCTGGCGGCTCATGGACTTCCTCGCCGACGCGCACCGCCGGGGCGTCCTGCGGCAGTCCGGCGGCCTGTACCGCTTCCGGCACGTACGGCTCCAGGAGGCGCTCGTGTCCGGCGGCCGACAGCCGGCGGTGCCTCCCACGACGGCGGGCCGGCGCCGGCGGCTGCGCCGGGCGTTGCTCGCCGCCGGTGCGATGGCAGCGGTCCCGGCCCTGCTCGTGCCGCCGGCCACCGCGTACCCGCCGGACTCCTCCCGGGCGACGCTCGCCGCGGGCGGGCCGCCGGACAGCCTGTGGTTCGAGGGCGGGAGGCTGCTGACGGCCCGGGGCGGGGCGGTACAGCAGTGGAACGCGTATACGGGCCGGCGGATCACGGGAGCGCCGCGGGTGCGGATCCGCCGGATCGACCTGGCGGTCGAGCTCTTCCGCAGGCCGGTCCCGCGGGCCCTGCGGGAGCGGTTCTCAGCCGACGGCTCGGTGGAGGCCACCGACATCCAGCCCGGGAGCACGTACGTCCGGGCGATCTCCGAACTGGCTTCCGGCTCCGCGGACGGGGTACTCCACTGGCGCGGCGGCGGGCACCCGCTGGTCCTCGTCTCCACGTGCGACAGACCGCCCGTGCTGTGGGACCTGACCGCACGGCGGGCCGTCCGGGAGTTCCCGCGGTCGGCGGGCTCCGCGGGATGCTTGGAGCAACTGCTCCTGAGCGGTGACCGGACCGTCCTGGTCGAGGTGGCTCTGGACGAGACCTGCCGCTCTTCGGCGTGGGACGTCCGTACGGGCCGGCGCACCATGTGGGACGGCAGTTGTTACGGACCGCCGGCCGTGGCCCTCAGCCACGACGGCCGGTTCGCGGCGGGCGACGGCCCCGAAGGCATCCAGGTCTACGACGCCCGCACGGGAGCCGGGCTCGGCCGCCCCCTCACCGGCCACCGCGCCGAGCTGGTGGCGCTCGCCTTCGACCGGCACGCGGGTCTGCTGGCCGCCGCCGCGGAAGACGGCACCGTCCGCATCTGGGACGTGCCGCGGTAGCTGCAGGCAGAGGGCCCGGACCGCCGTTGCGGTCCGGGCCCTCCCACCTCCGGCGTGCGGACGCGCTCAGGCCTCGTCGGGGCTCAGGCGCAGGGAGATGCTGTTGATGCAGTAGCGCTGGTCGGTGGGGGTGCCGTAGCCCTCGCCCTCGAAGACGTGGCCCAGGTGGGAGCCGCACTTCGCGCAGCGGACCTCCGTGCGGACCATGCCGTGGGAGGTGTCCGCGATCAGCTCGACCGCTTCACTGTCCTTCGGGTCGTAGAACGACGGCCAGCCGCAGTGCGAGTCGAACTTGGTGTCCGAGCGGAACAGCTCGGCCCCGCAGGCGCGGCAGGCGTACACGCCGGCCGTCTTGGTGTCGGTGTACTCACCGCGGAAGGCGGGCTCGGTGCCGGCCAGGCGCAGGACCTGGTACTCCGAAGGGGTGAGTTCCGCCTGCCACTGCTCGTCGGGCTTCTCGATCTCGTACGGCATGACGTCCGCTCCCTCAGTTCGCCAGACGGGCCAGGATGGCCGGGCCCAGGTCCGTCACGTCGCCCGCGCCCATGGTCAGAACGAGGTCGCCGGGCTTCGCCATTCCCGCAATGACGTCCGGGACGGCGCCCTTGTCGTGTTCGGCGGTGACGTCGGCGCCGGCGGCGCGGGCCGCGCCGATGATGATCTCGCTGGTGACGCCGGGGACCGGGTCCTCGCGGGCCGGGTAGATGTCCAGGACCACGGAGCCGTCGGCGAGGGCCAGGGCCTGGCCCATCTCGGTGCCGAGTTCCTGGGTGCGGGAGAAGAGGTGGGGCTGGAAGACGACGAGGATCCGGGAGTCGCCGGCGGCGCCTCGGATGGCCTCCAGGTCGGCGGTCATCTCGGTGGGGTGGTGCGCGTACGAGTCGATGACCTGCACGCCGGCGGCCTCGCCCTTGAGCTGGAGGCGGCGCTTGACGCCGGTGTACTTGCCGAGGGCGGAGGCCAGGTTGTGGACCGGGATGCCCAGGGCCACGCCCGCGACGAGGGCGGCGACCGCGTTGTGGGCGTAGTGGCGGCCGGGCACGGAGACCGTGAAGGTCAGCGGGCGGCCGTCCATGACCACGGTGACCTCGCTGGTCAGGCCGCGCGGGGTGACCTTGGTGACGCGGACGTCGGCGCTCTCACTCTCGCCGTACGTGACGATCGTCACGGGCGAGCCGGCGGCCCGGATACGGCGGGTCAGCTCGACGGCGCCGGCCTGGTCCGCGGAGACCACCAGGGTGCCGCCGGGCACGACCTTGCCGACGAAGATCTCGAAGGACTCGTAGATCTCGTCCATCGAGGCGTAGTTGGCGTGGTGGTCCAGCTCCGCGTTGAGGACGATGGCGACCTCGGGCGCATACGTGTGGAAGCTGCGGTCGCTCTCGTCCGCCTCGGCGACGAAGATCTCGCCGGCGCCGTGCTGCGCGTTCGAGCCGGGGGCGTCGAGGTCGCCGCCGATGGCGTACGAGGGGTCCAGGCCGAGGGCCGAGAGGGACACGGCCAGCATCGAGGTGGTCGTGGTCTTGCCGTGGGTGCCGGCGACCGCGATCGGGCGGGTGCCGCCCATCACGGCGGCCAGTGCGTCGGACCGGTGCACGACCGGAATCCCGAGTTCGGCCGCACGGGTGAGTTCGGGGTTGTCGGCGCGGATGGCGCTGGAGACGACGACGCAGCTGGCGTCGTCCGCGAGGTGGCCGGCGTCGTGCCCGATGTGGACCGTGGCGCCGAGGGCGCGCAGCGCCTCGGCGGTGGCGGACTCACGGGAGTCGCTGCCGGCCACCTTCGCTCCCCGCTGGGCGAGGATCTTTGCGATTCCGGACATTCCGGCGCCGCCGATGCCGATGAAGTGGGGCCGGTCCATGGCGGTCGGCAGGCCGAGTGTCATACGTGTGTCTCCCGAGGGCTGTGTCCGAAGGCGTCGTGCGGGCGGCGCCCCGGAACGGGACGCCTCCCCCCGCAGCCTATTCGTTGTGGGCGAAGAGCTTGAGCACCGGAACGCCGACCTTGTGGCGGGCCCGGGATGCCCAGTCGCGGTGGAAGAACTCCTCGACGAAGTGCGGGGCGGTCAGGACGATCACCTCGTCGGCCCCGGTCTCCTCCACCACGGCCTTGAGTTTGTCGAGCGGATGGTCCTCGACGATCTGCCCGACGGCCGGGTGCTTCTTGACCCGAAGTGCCTGGAGGGAGTGCTCCAGGGCCAGCTCGGCGGGGCCGCGGGCGTCGAGCCCGGCCGGCTCCTCGCCCTCGTGGACCGCCTCGGGAAGCTCACCGAGCGCGACGTCGTCGATGGCGCGCAGCAGCCGGTCCTGATCGCCCCTGGGCTGCAGCAGCACGACGAAGGAGACCGGGTCGTCTCCGTGCAGGGTCGTGACGAAGTCCACGTCTACGGATGTCAGAGGCTTCTCGATCATCAATACGCTCGTGAACACGGACGCCCTCTCCTTCATGGGCCGTGGCGACCCTGCGGAAACCATCCTGCCCCGCTGGCGCACGGGGCCTGTGCAGGTAAGTGTGCCCAGCGGGAGAAAAGCGGAACGACAAATTCCGCAGCGTGTCAGATCCGACGGTAGCGGGTGAAAAGGAACCCGGCCTCCTCCAGCAGCGCGGCGAGTCCCAGCCGCGCCGGGACGGCCAGGGCGGGCCCGCCGGCGATCCGCTGGGCGTCACCCGCCGTGAGCGTCGGCGACACGGTCAGGCACAGCTCGTCCAGCACGCCCGCCGCGATGAACTGGCCCAGCAGCCGCGGACCGCCCTCGGTCAGCTGGCGCCGCAGCCCCCGGTCCGCGAGCGCCGCCACGGCGCGCGCCGGGTCCACCCCGGCCCCGTCCCCGGCGAACAGCACCTCGGCGCCCGCGGCCCGCGCCCGCGCGACCCGGTCGGCGGGGGCGGCGGCGCCGGTGAGCACGAGGGTCGGCACCAGCGGGGCGGTGAACAGCGGCAGCGAGAAGTCCAGGTCCAGGCTCGCGCTGACCACGGCGATGGCGGGCGCCGGGCCCTGGCCGGCGGCGGCCCGGCGGGCGGCGAAGGCCTCGCGGGCCCGGGCCGGGCGGTAGCCCTCCAGCCGAACCGTTTCCGCACCGACGACGACCACGTCGGCCAGCGCCCGCAGGGTGCCGAAGATCCGCATGTCGGTGTCGCTGGAGATGGGCTGCGAGCGCCCGTCGTGCTGGGCGGCCCCGTCGAGGGAGGAGACCATGTTCCCGCGCAGCCAGTGCTCCCACGGCTGCTCCCCCGGCGCCGGGTCCGGGTAGGCGTAGGCCTCCGCCAGCTCGTCCAGGGACCACTCCCGGTCGGCCTCGTCGGGTGTCTGATCGGTCACAGGGAACAGGCGTCGCATGCGGTGCAGTGTGGCACGCCCCGTAGAGTTAAGAGCTGTGTCAACATCTCTCACCGCGTCCCCGGGAGCCCCTGCCCCCGGCCACGGACCGATAGCCGAGGCGGGTCCGCAGTCACTGTGCGCCCGCGAGCCGCGCGTACCCGCCGAACGGCTGGTCGCCGAGATGGTGCCGCCACCGCGTTTCGACGCCGTGCGCTTCGACACGTACAACCCGGACCCGGGCCAGCCCAGCCAGACGCAGGCCGTCACCGTGCTGAGCGAGTTCGCGGCCGGGCTCGGCGGGGCGCACGCCAGTGGCAGCGGCAAGCGCCGCTGGTTCTCCAGGACCCCCAAGAGCAGCGCCCCCGCCGGGCCGCGCGGGGTCTACCTCGACGGCGGCTACGGCGTCGGCAAGACCCACCTGCTCGCCTCTCTGTGGCACGCCACCCCGGCCGCGCCCGAGTACAAGGCGTTCGGCACGTTCGTCGAGCTGACGAACCTGGTGGGCGCGCTCGGCTTCCAGCAGACCGTGCAGACCCTCGGCGGACACCGGCTGCTGTGCATCGACGAGTTCGAACTCGACGACCCGGGCGACACCGTGCTCGTCTCCAGCCTGCTGCGCAAGCTGGTCGAGTCGGGCGTGGCGCTGGCCGCCACCTCCAACACGCTGCCCGGCAAGCTGGGCGAGGGCCGGTTCGCCGCCGTCGACTTCCTGCGCGAGATCCAGGGCCTGTCGGCGCACTTCCGGCCGCTGCGCATCGACGGCCAGGACTACCGGCACCGCGGCCTGCCGGAGGCTCCGGCGCCGTACTCCGAGGAGCAGGTCACCAAGGCCGCGTACGCCACCGACGGCGCCACGCTCGACGACTTCCCGGCGCTGCTCGACCACCTCGCCCGGGTGCACCCGAGCCGCTACGGCGCGCTCACCGAGGACATATCCGCGGTGTGTCTCACCGAGGTGCAGCCGGTGCCGGACCAGTCCACGGCGCTGCGCCTGGTGGTCCTCGCGGACCGGTTGTACGACCGCGAGATACCCGTGCTCACCTCCGGGGTGCCCTTCGACCGGCTGTTCAGCGACGAGATGCTGAACGGCGGCTACCGGAAGAAGTACTTCCGTGCGATCTCGCGCCTCACCGCGCTCGCCCGTGACGCAAAGGGCCTGGTGGCACAGTAGGTTGGGCCGGTCGGACCAGAACCGGTCCGGCCGACCTGCCTGAAGGGAACCATCATGGCCGCCACGCGTCACGCACACGCCGTCTGGGAAGGCGATCTGTTCGAGGGCAAGGGCGAGGTGACCCTCGACTCCTCGGGCCTCGGTACGTACGCCGTCTCCTGGCCGGCCCGCACCGACGAGGAGGCGAACGGCCGCACCAGCCCGGAGGAGCTCATCGCCGCCGCCCACTCCAGCTGCTACAACATGGCCTTCTCCAACGGCCTCGCCAAGGCGGGCCACGCCCCCACCCGCCTGAACACCCGCGCCGACGTCACCTTCGTGCCGGGCAAGGGCATCACCGGCATCCACCTGACCGTCGAGGGCGAGGTCTCCGGGATGGGCGAGGCCGACTTCGTCAAGGCCGCCGAGGAAGCGAAGCTGGGCTGCCCGGTCAGCCAGGCCCTGACCGGTACGACGATCACCCTGAGCGCCAAGCTCGTCTGATCGCCGTGCCCGTACGGGCGCCCGCGCGGCGCCCGTACGACACATGAGGCGGTGTGGCCCGCATGGTTCCGGCCCGCGATACCGCGTGATACCACATGCGGGTCACATCTCCTGTCCCCCAACAGGGAGTTGCCTCATGTCCGCAACACGCCGTCAGATGCTGGCCGGTACCGGGGCGATCGCCTCCGTGGCCTTCGCCGGCGCACTCGGCGACCTCTTCGCCGGCACCGCGAGCGCCGCGCCCCAGGGCCTGGCCCCGGGCGGGTACGGGCCCCTCGTGCCGGACCCCGCCGGACTCCTCGACCTGCCCGCGGGCTTCCGCTACCGGGTGCTCTCGCGCTCCGGAGACCCCATGCGCTCGGGCGAGGGCCCGGTCCCGCAGAACTGCGACGGCATGGCCGCCTTCCCCGGCGGCCGCGGCCGGGTCCGCCTGGTCCGCAACCACGAGAACCGCGCGAGCGCCGCGCTGCGCGTGCCCGCCGTCGCGGGACTGACGTACGACCCGGGCGCCCGCGGCGGCTGCACCGTGCTGGAGCTCGACCCGCAGGGCCGGGTGACCGGGGAACGGGTGGGCGTGGCCGGTACGGCCGTGAACTGCGCGGGCGGCCCCACCCCCTGGCGGACCTGGCTGACCTGCGAGGAGACCGAGGACCTGGCCGGCACCGGCGACTACACCCGCGACCACGGGTTCGTGTTCGAGGTGGACCCGGCCGACCCGCACCGCACCGGCGCCGTACCCCTGACCGCGCTGGGCCGGTTCGCCCACGAGGCCGTGGCCGTCGACCCGCGCAGCGGCATCGTGTACGAGACCGAGGACGCCTTCGTCGAGCCGTTCGGGCTCTTCTACCGCTTCCTGCCCGACCGGCCCTGCGGCGGCACCGGCTCGCTGCGCGCGGGCGGCGCGCTGGAGGCCATGCGGGTGCCCGACGTGCCGGACCTGTCGGCGGTACGGGAGCCCGGGGCGCGCTTCCGCGTGGAGTGGGTGCCGGTGCCGGACCCGATGGCGGTGCACACCCCGATCCGGCTCCAGGACTTCGGGCGGGGCGGGATCACGCACGCCCAGAAGCTGGAGGGCTGCTACTGGGGCGGTGGAGCGGTGTACTTCGTCTCCAGCTTCGCGCGCAGCAGCGACGGGTCGGCCGCGGACCACTTCGGCCAGGTGTGGAAGTACGAGCCGAAGCACGCCCGGCTCACGTTGTCCGTGGTGTTCGGCCCGGCCACGGACGTGCAGCTGCCCGGCGAGTCGCCCGACAACATCTGCCTGGCGCCCGGCGGCGGCCTGATGGTGTGCGAGGACGGCAACGGCGCGCAGCACGTCTTCGGCGTGTCCCGGGGCGGCGAGGTGTACCCGGTGGCCCGCAACGCGCAGAACATCGGCACGGCGGCGGAGCCGGAATGGGGCGAGTTCGCGGGCGTGACCTTCTCGCCCGACGGGGCCGTGATGTACGTCAACTGCTACACGCCGGGGACCACGTTCGCGGTGACCGGCCCCTGGCGCTGACCGCGGCCGCACCCGCCGACGGGGTGAGCTTCGCGGGGTGACCGGGCGGCAGCGGTGACACGGACATCCGCTCAGCACATAGTCATATATGTTTCGCCCGTGACCATTTCCGTACGAAAAGTGGCTGCCGCGGCTGCTCTCGGTGCCGCCCTCGCCGGATGCGCGGGCGGCACCGGTCCCTCGGAGACCCGCACCGCGCCCGCCCGCCCGGCCGCCTCGGGACCGGCGGCCCCGGGTCAGGCCGCCTCGGGTCCGGCGGCTTCCGCTCCGGCCGGCGCCCGGCCCTCGGCACCGCCGCGCGCCGCCGCACCGGCCGCGCCCCCGGCCGCCCCCGGCAAGGCGCCCACGCTGGCCCCCGGGCCGGCCGGGCTCACGCCGGTCTTCGAACGCGCCCTGAACACCTCGGACAAGACGGTCGCCCTCACCTTCGACGCCGACATGACCGCCGACCAGGGGCCGCGCGCCGCCGGCGGCGAGCGCTTCGACAACCCGCAGCTGATCGCGGCGCTGCGCGCCCTGAAGGTGCCCTCGACCGTGTTCATGACCGGCCGGTGGGCCGAGGAGTACCCGGACCAGGCCAAGTCCATCGGCACGGACCCGAACTTCGAGATCGCCAACCACTCGTACAGCCACTACGCCTTCAAGAGCCCCTGCTACGGGCTGCCCGCCCTGGACGGCGCCGCCGCCCGCGCGGACGTGGACCGGGCCTTCGAGGCGTTCCGGACGGCCGGGGCCCGCAACATCGTCCCCTACTTCCGCTTCCCGGGCGGCTGCTACGACGACGACGCGCTGCGCGCCCTGTCCACGGCCAAGGTCACCGCCGTGCAGTGGGACGTGGTCAGCGGCGACGCCTTCGCGAAGGACTCCGGGGCGGTGGCGCAGCAGGTCGTCGACGGGGTGCGGCCGGGCTCGGTCGTGGTGATGCACTGCACGCGCAGCGCCGCCCCGGCCACCGAGCAGGCGATCCGCCGGATCGTGCCGGAGCTGCGCAAGCGGGGCTACCGCTTCGTGAAGGTGTCCGACCTGATCGGGAGGTAGCCGGGTGGGGCGGGCCCTCCGGACCCCGGGCGGGCCGCCCGTCGGTCACCGCTCGGGCCGCCCTCCGTCCACCGGCCGGTCGGGCCCGCCGGGCGAGCCCGGTCTCAGTTCGCGGCGGGCCGCTCGGTGACCTCGCTGGGCCGGACGATGACGAAGCCCTCGCCCTGGAGCATCAGCTGGACGGCCTCGCCGGATCCGCCCCGGATCATCGAGCCGACGGACTGGGACCGGTGCAGGCCGGTGCTGAGCTGGGCGCTCCAGCCGACCACCGCGTCGGTGTCCACGTACACCGGCATCTGCGGGGTGACGGGGATGATGATCGGGTTGCCCTCGCACATGACGGCGAGCTTGCCGTGGCCGGTGAAGACGCTGTTGAAGAGCCCGCCGCCGACCATGCCGGCGCCCTTGACGGTCTTTATCTCGTAGGACAGCGTCGCGTCGAAGCACAGCACGTTGCGCCCGTTGATGCTGAGCGCGTCGCCCGGCTCGATGTCGACGATGAAGCAGTTGGCGGCCTCGTGCGCGAACCACGCCTCGCCCTGGCCGCGGACCGCCATCAGGGCGAGCCCCTCGCCGGTGACGGCGCGCTTGAGCATGCCGCCGATGCCCTGGCCCTTGCGCTCGAACTGCAGGTTGCCGCGGTAGGCGATCATCGAGCCCTGTCGGGCCAGCATCTCGCCGTTGACGGCGTACTTGACGGATTTGGCGTTCTGCAGGGTCATACCGGGTGCGGTGGCCTGCTGGGCCAGGTTCTCGGACGAAAAGAGGTCGCTCTTCATGCGGTGATCCTCGCGCGCGGGCGGACCGCGGGACAACCTCCGGGCGTGTCACAGGCCTGCTACAGGGACTGGCATCCTTGACCGGATGAGCAGCAGCAACAGCCAGGACATGAGAGCAAGCTTCCGGGACGAGGCCCCGCAGTACGTACTGCCGCTGGTGGCGCGGATCGAGAAGGCCGAGCCGCCGGCCCGCACCGACGCGCTGGAGACGGCGGCCCGGGCGGTGCTCGTGCTGCTCGACGACGAGCGCTCGCACGGCGAGGGCGAGTGGGCCGGGGTGGTGCGCGACTGGCAGGACGCCCGGATCCGCAAGGTGGTGCGGCGGGCCCGGGGCGCGGAGTGGCGCAAGGCCGCCGCGCTGCCCGGGATCACCGTGTCCGGCGACCGGGCGGAGGTACGGGTGTTCCCGCCGGTGCCGCTGGACGGCTGGCCCAAGGAGCTGGCCAAGCTCCAGGTCTCCGGGACCGATCTCGACGACCCCGAACCGGCTGGGCCGGCCGCCGCCGGTCTGCCGGTGCTGTGGCTCAATCCCGACCTGGACATGTCCGCCGGCAAGGCCATGGCCCAGGCCGGCCACGGGGCGCAGCTCGCCTGGTGGGAGCTGACCGGGGACGAGCGGGAGCGCTGGCGGGAGTCCGGGTTCGCGCTGGCCGTGCGGACGGCCCCCAAGGAGCGGTGGGCGGCGCTGTTGGGGAGCGGGCTGCCGGTGGTGCGCGACGCCGGGTTCACCGAGATCGCACCCGGTTCCTGCACGGTGGTGGCCGATCACCCGGCGCTGCGGGCCCGGCTGGAACCTCAAATGTTGCTCTGAACGTCCCCTCCCCTAGATTCACCGGGTGCCGGCGGGGTCATGACACCGGCACACGGAATCGGGGGAGGTACGAAGGATGAAGCCCATGGCCCGCCTGGGGGCGGGAATCGGCTGGCGGCCGGAGATCGCCGAGGCGGTCGAACGGCTGCCGGACCTGGACTGGGTCGAGGTGGTGGCCGAGAACCTCTGCCCCGGCCACCTGCCGGAGTCCCTCGTACGGCTGCGCCGGCGCGGCACGGTCGTCGTCCCGCACGGCGTCTCGCTGGGCCTCGGCGGTGCGGACCGGCCCGACCCGGCCAAGCTCGCGGACCTCGCCGAGCGGGCGGTGGCGCTGGGGGCGCCGCTGGTCACCGAGCACATCGCGTTCGTCCGGGCGGGCGGGGAGCTGACCGCCTCCCCGCGGCTGGAGGCCGGGCACCTGCTGCCGGTGCCGCGCACCCGGGACGCGCTGGACGTGCTCTGCGAGAACGTGCGGATCGCCCAGGACGCCCTGCCGGTGCCGCTGGCTCTGGAGAACATCGCGGCGCTGCTGCCGTGGCCCGGTGAGGAGCTGACGGAGGGCCGGTTCCTGGCCGAGCTGGTGGAGCGCACCGGCGTACGGCTGCTGATCGACGTCGCGAACCTGCACACGAACCGGGTGAACCGGGGCGAGGACCCCCTGGCCGTCCTGGACGCGCTGCCGCCGGACGCGCTGGCGTACGTGCACGTCGCGGGCGGTGTCGAGCGGGACGGGGTGTGGCACGACACGCACGCGCACCCGGTGCCGCCGGCGGTGCTCGACCTGCTGGCCGCGCTGCGGGAGCGGCTGGACCCGCCGGGAGTGCTGCTGGAGCGGGACGACGCGTTTCCGCCGGAGGCGGAGCTGGCGGCCGAACTCACCGCGATCCGCGGCGCCCTGGCCCGCGGCGCGGCGGCGGCCGCGCCGGCCCGCGAGGGCGCTTCGCCGAGCGGTGCCGCGCCGGTTCGGGTGCCCGTGGCGGTGCCGGTGCCCGCGGCTGCCTCCGGGCTCGGAGCCGATTCCGAGACCGTGCCCGTGCGCGGGGCGGTACCCGAGACCGCCTCCGCGCCCGGACCCGTGCCCGTACCCGAGGCCGCCGTGGAGGCCCTCGCGATGGACGCGGGGTGCCGGGAGCGGGTCGGGGTGGCGCAGGCCGCGCTGTTGTCGGCGCTGGTCGCCGGGACGCCGGTGCCCGAGGGCTTCGACCTCGGGCGGGTCCGGGTGCAGGCCCGCGCGCTGGCCGCCAAGCGTGCCGACGTGATCGGCAAGGTCGCCCCGGAGCTGCCGGTGATCCTCGGCAGCGGCTACCGGGACGCCTTCCTCGGCTATGCCCGGACCCGGCCGATGGCCGCCGGCTACCGCCGTGACGCCCTGGACTTCGCCGAATACCTCCTGGTCAACGGGCTGCCCCACGAGCCCGCGGGCCGCCTGGAGCTCACCCACTGGTGGCAGGACCGCACCGGACCCAAGCCGCCCGGCCGCATCCGCAGGATGCGCCGCCGGGCCCGTAGCCTCGTCGGGAGGTGGACACCGTGACGTACCTCGTCGTGCTCGTCTGGGTGGCCGTGGTCGGCTCCACCCTCGCTCTCGCGGTCGGGCTCGCCCGGTCCCGGCGGATCACCGGGGCCGTCTCCCCGGTCGGGGACCTCTCCGAGGCCGCGTTCCTGACCGGCGGGCCGCGCCTGGTCGTGGACTGCGCGATCATCGCGCTCTGTTACGACGGCCGGATGATGATCGGGGGGCCGGGCATCGTGCACGTGCGCCCGGGCGCCCGGGCCGAGGACCCCGTGCAGCGGGTGGTGCTGCACGCCCACGCGGCGGGCCCGCACGGCTCGCTGGACCTGCTGCGGCTCTCGGCGATGGCCGACCCGGTGGTCCAGGAGATCGGGGACGACCTGGCGGACCGCGGGCTGCTGGCCCGGCCGGGCACCGGCGACGTCTGGAAGCGCCGGGCCAAGGTCCAGCTGGTGCTCAGCTTCCTGCTGCTGCCGGTGGCGTTCGTGATGGCGATCGTGCAGGCGGCCTCGGCGGGGCCATCGTTCGAGTCGGGGCTGCCCACCGTGCTGCTGGTGCTGCCGGTCGCGTTCTTCGGCCTGCTCGCCGGCGGGCTGCTGCACGCCACCGCCGGGCGCACGATCACCTCGGCGGGCCGGCGGGCCCTGAACTCGTACCGGATCACGCACATGGCGTCCCGGGAGCCGGTGCTCCAGGTCGCCCTGTTCGGGCTGCTGCGGCTGCCGGACCCGGTGCTGCGCGCCCAGCTCGCCCGCGCCCAGCTGGCCCGCGCGGCGCGCGCCCGGCGGACCCACCCGGAGGACCACCGTCCGAGCACCTCCGACAGCGCCGCGTTCGCGGTCGGCGCCGCCGAGGCCGCGGTGGTGTGGTGCGCGACGAGCGACTCCGGGTCCGGCGGGAGCTGCGGTTCCTCGGCCGGGACGAGCTGCGGCGGCTCCGGCGGATCGGGGTGCGCGTCCTCGTCAGGGTCCAGCTGCGGTGGCGGCGGATCGAGTTGCAGCAGTTCGTCCGGTTCGAGCTGCGGAAGCAGCAGTTCCTGATCACGGGCGCATCACGAGCTGCCCGCACGGCCGCCCGGCCGCGCCGCCGGACGGTAGAACGGCGGGATGTTCTGGGTCCTGTTCCTCCTCGTGGCCTGGGCCGGCGCCCTGCTGGCCTGCGGGCGGCTGCTGACCGCCGCCGGCGCCGCCGCCGAGCCCGCGCCGCGGGCCACCGTGCACCGGCACGAAGACCTGACCCTCTACGAGGCCGCGTACCTGGCCGGCGGCCCCCAGCGGGTCGCCGTGCTGGCGCTGCTGTCGATGCAGCGCCAGCGCCGGCTGCTGCTCGCCCACACCGGCTGGGCCACCGTGGTCGACCCGGTCGGCCGGGATCCGCTGGAACGTTCCCTCCTCGGCGTGTTCGGCCCGGACGGCCAGTCCCCGGTGGCGGCGGTACGCACCGCGGCGGCCGGCTGCACGGCCGTACGGGAGCTGGCCGAGCGGCTCTGGGCGGCCGGGCTGGCCGTGCCTGAGGCCACCCGTACCGGGTACGAGGAGGGACTGCGGGCGGTCCGGGCCGCCACCGGCCTCATCCTGCTGCTCGCGGTGGTCTCCCTCGCCCTGGTGTCCGGGCCGGGGACCGACCCGACCCTGGTCGCCTGCTGGTTCGCGCTGCCGCTGCTGCTCACCGTGTCCTGCCTGGCGATATCCCGCTTCGAGTCGCGGCCGCACTCCCCGTGGGCCTCGCCCGCCGGGCAGCGGCTGCTGGTCGGCATGGACCGGGCGCACCCGCGGACGCCGGCGGACGCCGGGCAGGACGATCCGGGCCTGCTGGCCGCGGTGGCCGTCCGCGGGCTGTCGGCGGTGCCGGACCCGGGGCTGCGGGCCGCGCTGTCCGGCGGGCGGGGGAAGGGCTTCGTACAACGGGGGCGTTGACGCCGACACCGGGGCCCCGCTCCTTTACTTCGCCTGACCCACCGTCAACGATCCCCCCCAGTGGCATCGGTCGGATGATCCGATGCTCCGATGGAAGGATCGGTCGGGGATGCGGGCTCTCGGACGGTACGCGGCGGCCACGGCGGTCCTGACCCTGACCCTGGGCGGCCCCGCCCCGGCCCGGGCCGCCGCGACCGGGACACCCCCCGCGCCCCGCACGGCCGGCACCCCCCTCGCACAGCCGACCACGAGCGCGATCCCGCCCGCGCCCACGACCACGCCCGCGCTCGGGCCCGCGCTGCCCGCCGCCGGGCAGCCGGCCGCCGAGCGGGCCGGTGCCGAGCGGGCCGCCCGCCGCGCCGCCGCCGCGGGCCTGGCCTTCGGCCGCTGCCCCGTCGTCGAGGACCTCCCCGCGGACCTGCGCTGCGCGCTGCTGGAGGTGCCGCTCGACTACGCGCGCCCCGACGGCCGCCGGATCACCCTGACCGTCAGCCGGGTGGCCGCCACCGGCCCGCGCGCCGGCCGGCAGGGCGCGCTGGTCTACAACCCGGGCGGTCCGGGCGGCTCCGGCATGTACTTCCCGGCGCTCGGCGTGCTCCCGCAGTGGAAGCGCATCGCGGCCGCGTACGACCTGGTCGGCTACGCGCCGCGCGGGGTCGGCCGGTCCGCGCCGCTGTCCTGCCAGGCCCCGGCCGCGTTCGCGAAGGCCCCCACCTCGGCCCCCGTACGCCCCACCGCCGCCGACAAGCGGGAGCGGATCGCGGCGGCCCGGGCGTACGCGCGCGGCTGCGCCCGGCACGCGGGGGCGGCGCTGCGGCACTACACGACGCTGGACAACGTCCGGGACCTGTACGTCCTGCGGGCCGCGCTGGGCGAGCGGAAGCTGACCTTCATGGGTGCCTCGTACGGCACCTACTTCGGCGCGGTCTACGCGACCCTCTACCCGCGGACGGTGCGCCGGATGGTGTTCGACTCCGCGGTCAACCCCGCCCCCCGGCAGGTCTGGTACCGCAACAACCTCGACCAGTCGCGGGCCTTCGAGCGCCGCTGGAACGACTTCCTCGCCTGGACGGCCCGCCGGCACTCCGCGTACGGGCTGGGCCGCACGCCCGCAGCGGTCCGGGCGAGCTACGAGAAGGTGCGGGCGGCGGTGGCCCGGCGGCCCGCGGGCGGCCGGGTCGGCACCGGCGAACTCCAGGCGGCCTTCCTGAAGACCGCGTACTACGACGACTTCTGGCCGGTACGGGCGGCCGCGCTCAGCGCGTTCCTGCGGGGCGATCCGGGGCCGCTCACCGAACAGGCCGCGCCGGACCCGCGGACCGCGGCCGGCGACGAGAACGCGATGGCCGTCTACACGGCGGTGCTGTGCAACGACGCGCCCTGGCCCACGGACTTCCGCACCTGGGACCGCGACCACACCGCGCTCGCGGCGAAGGCGCCGTTCGAGACGTGGGGCAACGCGTGGACCAACCTGCCGTGCGCGTACTGGCCGCAGGGGCACCGGCAGCGGCCGGTGGACGTGCGCAGCGGGCCGGGGGGACTCCCCCACACCCTCGTCGTCGCGGCCGAGCGCGACGGCGCGACCCCCTATGCGGGAGCGCTGGAACTCCAGCGCCGGCTGCACGGCTCCGCGCTGGTCACGGAGGTGCGGGCGGGCGCCCACGGGGTGGCGGGCGGCCAGAACCCGTGTGTGGACCGGCATGTGGAGCGATATCTGCTCACCGGCCGCATCCCGGGGTGGCGGGTGGCGTGTGCGCCGCATCCGGAGCCCGCACCGGTGTCGCTGGACCGCCGGGCGGCAGCACCCTCGCGGAACGAGGGCGTGCTGCCGCCGGGCGTCTGAACTTCCGGGCGGGGTCCGGCTGCGTCGTTTCGGGGGCAGCGCCTCCCGATCCGCCGGAGAAGGTCAGTCCTCCGGCCCGTCCCCCCAGGGGAGGTCTCAGGCGAGTCCGGCCACCAGATCGGCGACGGACTTGCGGCGCCCGGTGAAGAAGGGCACCTCTTCCCGGACGTGCATGCGGGCCTCGGAGGCGCGCAGGTGGCGCATGAGGTCCACGATCCGGTACAGCTCGTCGGCCTCGAAGGCCAGCAGCCACTCGTAGTCGCCCAGCGAGAAGGAGGCGACGGTGTTGGCGCGGACGTCCGGGAAGCCGCGGGCCATCTTGCCGTGGTCGGCGAGCATCCGGCGGCGGTCCTCGTCGGGCAGCAGGTACCAGTCGTAGCTGCGCACGAAGGGGTACACGCTGACGTAGTCGCGCGCGTTCTCGTCGGCCAGGAAGGCCGGGATGTGCGACTTGTTGAACTCGGCGGGGCGGTGCAGCGCCATGTTCGACCAGACCGGCTCCAGCGCGCGGCCCAGCTTGGTGCGGCGGAACAGGTTGTACGCGGTCTGGAGCTCGTCCGCGGTCTCCGCGTGCCACCAGATCATGACGTCGGCGTCGGCACGCAGGCCGGAGACGTCGTAGGCGCCGCGGACGGTGATGTCCTTGGCGGCGAGCTGGTCGAACAGCTCCTGCACCTCGTCGGCGAAGCCGGCGCGGACAGCACCGTCATCGGGCAGCACGTCTCGCAGTTTGAAGACAGACCACAGGGTGTACCGGATGACCTCGTTGAGGTCCTTGGCCTTCTTCCCTGCGTTGGGGATCTTCTCGGGTGCAGTCATGTGCCTATTGTCCCGTGTCCGAATCGGTGCTCTTCGCCAGGGTGCCCAAGATCGCATCGGCGGCCGTCCGGGCGCTGCCGATCACGGCCGGGATGCCCACTCCGTCGTACAGCGCTCCGCACACCGCGAGGCCCGGCAGGGCGCTCACGGCGGACCGGATCCGGGCCACGGCGGCGAGGTGGCCGACCGGGTACTGGGGCAGTCCGCCGTCCCAGCGGGTGACGGTCGAGGCGACCGGCCGGGCGGCCAGGCCCACGGCCTCGCCGAGGTCGGCCAGGGAGGCCCCGACCAGCTCGGCGTCGGGCCGGGAGAGGTCCGCCTCGTCGCGGTGCCGGCCCACGGAGGTGCGCAGCAGGAACAGTTCGGAGTCGTCCCGGTCCACCCAGCCCCACTTGTTGCTGGAGAAGGTGGAGGCCTTGATCGTGCGGCCGTCGACGGGCGGCACCAGGAAGCCGCTGCCCGCGCCCGGCCCGGTGAGGGCGGCCGGCAGCTCGGAGCGGCGGAACGCCATCGTCACCAGGGCCATCGAGGCGTACTCGACCGTGCGCAGTTCGGCGGCGGCCGCGGGGGCGTGGGAGCCGAGGAGCGCGGCGGCGGGACCGGCGGGGGTCGCGAGCACCACGGCGTCGGCGTCGAGCACCTCGCCCGAGGCGGTCACCGCGCGCCAGCCGCCGGGCGTGCGCAGCAGTTCGCTCACGGCGGTCCCGGTGCGCAGGTCCGCGCCGGCGGCCCGGCAGGCGTCGGCGACGGCCTGCGGGAGGCGCCCGATGCCGCCGTCGATGCCCTGGAAGACGGGTCCGGCGGCCTGCGGGGACGCGGCTGCGGCGCGCTGGATCTCGCGCACGCTCTCGCCGAGGCTGCGGTGGGTGCGGACGGCCTCGAACAGCTTCGGCACGGCGGCGCGCATCGAGATGCGGTACGCGTCGCCGGCGTAGACCCCGCCGAGGAGGGGTTCGACGAGGCGGTCGACGACTTCGCGGCCGAGCCGGGCGGCGACGTACGCGCCGACGGCGACGTCCTCGCCGACCTCGGTGGCGGGCAGTTCGGCGTCCTCGGCGGTCCGGCGCAGCCCGGCGTCGGTGAGGACGCCGGAGGCGGCGAGCGGGGCGAGGTCGCCGGGGACGCCCATGACGTGGCCGGCGGGCATGCGGCGCAGGGCGCCGCGGGTCCAGAGCGTCGCGGTGGCGGTGGCGGGCGGCTGGAGGGCGTCGCCGAGGCCGACTTCGCGGGCGAGGGCCACGGCCTCGGGGCGGCGGGCGAGCATGGACTCGGCGCCGAGGTCGACGGGCCGGCCCGCGAGCTCTCCCGCGTACAGCTTGCCGCCGAGCCGGCCGGAGGCCTCCAGTACGGTCACCCGGGCGCCGGCCGCGAGCAGCCGGTGCGCGGCCGCGAGTCCGGCGATGCCGCCGCCGATCACGAGCACCCGCCGGGCCGGGCCGCCCTCGCCGCCCGGGCCGGTCCGCCCGGTGGTTTCCGCACGCACGTCCGCTTCTTGCATGGATGCATCGTCTCATTTCCGGTACCGAGGCCGGAACGTGACGGGTTCGGAACCGGTTCGGGACCATGCGGCGCAACCCGGGGCGGGGGGCGGCACGTCGAAGCAGCACCAGGCAGCGCGGCACGCGTACGGACGTGCCGCACGGCGCCGCGTCACCGCGCGGCGCGATCCAGCGGGAACCGACACTCGGGGGCAGCCCATGCACACCAGCCGCACCAACCGCCGCACCGCCGGGGCGGCCCGGCGCACCGCAGGAGCGCTCGCGGCGCTGTCCCTCGCGGGGGCGCTGGCGCTCACCGGTTGCGGGATGGGCGCCGACGACAGCTCCGAGAAGTCCGCCGGGCTGCGGGCGGACGCCCCGCAGGCCGCCGACGAGGCCGCCCGCGGGACCGAGCGGGGTGCGAACGGCTCCGCGGCGGCGCCCGCCAAGCCCGGTGGCGTGGCGAAGCCGCCCGCGGTGCGCAGCCATGTCATCCGGACCGCGACCCTGGCGGTCGAGGCGAAGGACGCCCAGCGGGCGCTCGGCGCGGCGCGGGCCGCGGCGGTGGACGCCGGCGGGTACGTGGGCAGCGAGTCCACGCGGCGGGACGAAGGCGGCGCGATGGTCTCGCAGGTCACGCTGCGGGTGCCCGCGGACGGCTTCGACCGGGTGCTGGCCGCGCTGGAGGGCGGCGGCAGGCTGCTGAGCCGCAAGGTGGACGCCCAGGACGTCACCCAGCAGGTGGTGGACGTCGAGAGCCGCGTCAAGTCGCAGCAGGCGAGCGTGATCCGGGTCCGCGAGATGATGCAGCGGGCTTCCGCCCTCAGCGATGTGGTCATGCTGGAGGGGGAGTTGAGCAGGCGTCAGGCGGAACTGGAGGCACTGCTGGCGCAGCAGGAATCGCTGAAGGACCGGACCTCGCTCGCCACGATCACCCTGTCGGTCTCCGAGCCGGCCCCGGCGGAGGAGGGGGCCGGGGAGTCGGATCCGGGGTTCGGGGACGCGCTGGCGGGCGGCTGGTCGGCGTTCGTCGCGGTGGTGCGGTGGATCACGCTGGTGTTCGGGGCGGTGCTGCCGTTCCTGGTGCTGGCCGTCGTGCTGCTGGTGGTGCGGCGGCCGCTGCTGCGGGCGTACCGGAAGGTGCGCCCGGCGAGGCCGGTGCGGGCGCCGGAGCCGGTACGGGCGCCGGGTCCGCAGGCGGGTCCGTGGCCGCCGCGGCACCCGCAGGACCCCGCGTCCGGCGCCCCCGCCGCTCCCGTCGCGCCCGTCACGGCCGGGGGGCAGCCGGCGCCGCGGGCCGGCGGCGAGGCCGCCGCGGAGGACTGAACCGGCCTGCCCCCGTAGCGTGTTCCGCAGTGTGCTCCGCGGGAGCACGGTCGACGGAGGGACGGGACGCACGATGGCGACGGAACGACTGGTGGTGGTCGGAGGCGACGCGGCGGGCATGTCCGCCGCGTCACAGGCCCGGCGGCTGCGGGGCCCGGCCGATCTGGAGATCGTCGCCTTCGAGCGCTCGCACTTCACCTCGTACTCGGCCTGCGGGATCCCGTACTGGATCGGCGGCGCCGTGCCGGCCCGGGACGAGCTGATCGCCCGCACCCCCGAGGAGCACCGGGCCCGGGACATCGATCTGCGGATGCGGACCGAGGTGGTGGAGCTGGACCTGGCCGGGCAGCGGGTCCGGTCCCGGGATCTGGAGTCCGGCGCCGAGGAGTGGACGGGCTTCGACCGGCTGGTGCTGGCCACCGGCGCCCGCCCGGTGCGGCCGCCGCTGCCCGGGATCGACACGGCCGGGGTGCACGGGGTGCAGACCCTCGCCGACGGCCAGGCCCTGCTGGACACCCTCGACACGCTGGAGTCCCCCGCCCCGCCGGCGGACGCGCCCGCGCGGCGGGCGGTCGTCGTCGGCGCCGGCTACATCGGCGTGGAGATGGCCGAGGCGCTGGTGGGCCGGGGCTACGAGGTGACGGTTCTGCACCGCGGCGAGCAGCCGATGGCCACCCTCGACCCGGACATGGGCGGCCTGGTGCACAGCGCGATGAACGCCATGGGCATCCGTACGGTCGCCGGGGCCGAGGTCACCAAGATCCTCGGCGGATCCGAGGGCCGGGTCCGGGCGGTGGCCACCGCGGACGGCACCGAGTACCCGGCGGACGTGGTGGTGCTGGGCATCGGCGTCGAGCCGCGCACCGAGCTGGCCCGCGCGGCCGGCCTCCCGCTCGGCGACTCCGGCGGCCTGCTGACCGACCTGTCGATGCGGGTGCGCGGACAGGCGAACGTGTGGGCGGGCGGCGACTGCGTGGAGGTCCTCGACCTGGTCGCGGGCCGGACCCGGCACATTCCGCTGGGCACCCACGCGAACAAGCACGGCCAGGTCATCGGCTCGGGGGTGGGCGGCGGCTACGCGACGTTCCCCGGGGTGGTGGGTACGGCCGTCAGCAAGGTGTGCGACCTGGAGATCGCCCGTACCGGGCTGCGCGAGAAGGACGCCCTGGCCGTGGGGCTGCGCTTCGTGACGGCGACGATCCGCTCGACGAACACCGCGGGCTACTACCCGGGGGCGGCGGAGATGACCGTGAAGATGCTGGCCGAGCGGCGCACGGGGCGGCTGTTGGGCGTCCAGATCGTCGGCGGGGCGGGGTCCGCGAAGCGGGTGGACATCGCGGCGGTGGCCTTGACGGCCGGCATGACGGTGGAGCAGGTCGCATCCCTGGACCTGGGCTACGCCCCGCCGTTCTCTCCCGTATGGGACCCGGTCCTGGTCGCGGCCCGCAAGGCGGTCTCCGCGGTGCGCGCGGCGGGGGTCTGACCCTGCGGGGCTGCTCCCCTACCCGCCCTTCCCCCCGTTCCCCGGTCTCCGCCCGGACCCGGACCGGCGCTCCGCACCGGTGCGCTCAAACGCCGCGTGGGCTGGAATTCGCTGAGCGAATCCAGCCCACGTGGGCGATTGCGGCCTCGCCGGCGTTCGAAGCGCGGGGTCCGGGGCGGAGCCCCGGCAGTGGCGCTTAGCGGGCCGTCTTGGTGTGGACGTAGTCCACGAGGCGGGTCAGGGCCTCGGGGTCGGTGGTCGGCAGGACACCGTGGCCGAGGTTGAAGATGTGGCCCTCCAGACCGGCGGCGGCCGCGAGCACCTCGTCCGTCTTGGCCTCGACCGCCTCGGTCGTGGAGAAGAGCACGGCGGGGTCCAGGTTCCCCTGGAACGCCTTGCCCGGGCCGACCCGGCGGGCCGCCTCGTCCAGCGCGACCCGGTAGTCGACGCCCACGACGTCCGCGCCGGCCTCGCCCATCAGGCCGAGGAGCTCGCCCGTGCCCACGCCGAAGTGGATCCGCGGGACCCCGTAGGAGGCGACGGACTGCAGGACCTTCGCCGACGCGGGCATGACGGAGCGACGGTAGTCCGCCGGGGCGAGCGCGCCGACCCAGGAGTCGAAGAGCTGGACCGCGGAGGCGCCGGCCTCGATCTGGACCTTCAGGAAGGCGGAGGTGATCTCGGCGAGGCGGTCGAGCAGGTCGGCCCACAGCTGCGGGTCGCCGTACATGAGCGCCTTGGTGTGCTCGTGGTTCTTGGACGGCCCGCCCTCGACCAGGTAGCTCGCGAGGGTGAAGGGCGCACCGGCGAAGCCGATCAACGGCGTGGCGCCGAGTTCACCCGTGAGCATGCCGATCGCCTCGGTGACGTACTGGACGTCCTCGGGGGTGAGGTCGCGCAGCTGTGCGAGGTCCTCGCGGCGGCGGATCGGCTGGGCGACGACCGGGCCGATGCCCGGCTTGATGTCCAGGTCGACGCCGATCGCCTTGAGCGGGACCACGATGTCCGAGAAGAAGATCGCCGCGTCGACGTCGTGGCGCCGGACCGGCTGCAGGGTGATCTCGGTGACCAGGTCGGGCCGCATGCAGGACTCCAGCATGGCGGTGCCCTCGCGGACCTTGCGGTACTCGGGGAGTGAGCGCCCGGCCTGGCGCATGAACCACACCGGCGTGTGCGGCACCGGCTCGCGTCGGCACGCCTTCAGGAAGGCGGAATCGTACGTCTGACTCGGCTGGCCCGCGGGGCTGAGGTTGGCGCTCACGACCCGAATCTTCGCACGTATGAAGAAGTGGCCGTCCCGGGGCGGGTGTCCCTGCGCCGTACGGGGCCTCGTTCCGCCTAGTCTTCCCCGCATGGCTGCGGCTCAGGGACGATTTTCAGATGGCGCTGACGGTACGGACAGCGCAAAGGAGAGCTCCGTCCCGCTCCCGTTCCGGCGGGCGGTCGACGGCTTGAAGAAGGCGCGGCTGCGGCCGGGGATCGAGATCGACCCCACCAGGCCGCCCCAGCGGCTCGCGCCGCACGCGTACGCACTGGAGGCAGCGGTGGTGGAAGGGGAGGACGACCTGGCCGACGGCCGGCTCATCCTCCTGCACGACCCGGCCGGTCACGACGCCTGGCACGGGACCTTCCGGCTGGTGACGCTCGTACGGGCGGAGCTGGAGCCGGAAATGGCCGCGGACCCGCTCTTCCCCGAGGTGTGCTGGTCGTGGCTGACGGGGGCGCTGGACGCCCGCGGGCTGACGTACGGGGAGGCGAGCGGCACCGTGACACGGGCGAGCTCGCACTACTTCGGCGGTCTGTCGGCGCGCAGGCCGGCGACACAGATCGAGATCCGGGCGTCGTGGACGCCGCGGGAGGGGGTGGGCGGGGTGCCGGACACGGCGGCCCACCTGTCCGCCTGGTGCGAGCTGCTGTGCCAGGTCGCCGGGCTGCCCCCGGGCGGGCCCGCGGACACTGCGGTGGTCTCCCTGCCACAGCGGCGCGGCCCGCACCACCCGTAGGAACAGCGGCGATCGGCGCAACCCGACATGTCGGGAATGGTCGAAGAGGGACGGATCAGGCCCGTAACGGAGCGTCAATTCGACGCATCCATTACGGGCTTCTGATCGTCCCTTGATCGATCGTGCGTCCTAATTGCCCGAATTGTTACTCACCAAATCGTGATCATTCCCTAAAGCCGGGCGGGTGACGTGCCGAAGGAGTCAGTGACCATCCGTACGGTTCGCACCGGCTTCTTCCCCGAGCCGGCCGTCCCGCCACTCCCCCAGGAGGCCTAGGTGTCCGTTCTTCTCGAGCAGCCCGCAAGCCTGGTCGCCTACCGCCCGAACAAGCCGACGGCCATGGTCGTCGTGGCCGACCCGCGCGTCCGTTCCACCGTGACCCGCCATCTGTGGGCCCTCGGAGTCCGTGACGTGATCGAGGCGTCGTCCATCGCGGAGGCCCGTCCCCGCGTCGGCAACCCGCGCGACATCTGCGTGGCCGACGTCCACCTGCCCGACGGTTCCGGTCTCACCCTGCTCTCCGAGACCCGCGCCGCGGGCTGGCCGAACGGCCTGGCCCTGTCCGCCGCCGACGACATCGGCGCGGTCCGCAACGCCCTCGCGGGCGGCGTCAAGGGTTACGTCGTCACCGGCACCCGTACCAACATCGGGCTTCCCAGCCGGCCCGGCGCCGCCCCGATCGGGTCCGCCGCCGCCCGGATGCACCGCCGCCCCCCGGGTGCCCCGAGCCACCCGGGCGGCTACCGCGAGCTCTCCGGCCGCGAGGTCGAGGTCCTGCGCCTCGTCGCGGAGGGCCAGTCCAACAAGGCCATCGGCGTCTCGATGGGCCTGTCCGCCCTGACCGTCAAGTCCCACCTCGCCCGCATCGCCCGCAAGCTGGGCACCGGTGACCGCGCCGGCATGGTCGCCGTCGCCCTGCGGACCGGAATCATCCACTGACACCGAACCGCCCGAACAGCCGGGGAGCCCCCGGCCGACAGCTGTACGCAGCCCTCGCGCCCGTCGACGGAACGTTCCGGCGACGGGCGCGCTGCATCCGCGGATACCCTTGACAGGTGACCGACGCCCAAGAGACCGCAGCAGAACTGCGCACCACCACCGGGGGCGGCCCCCCGGACGAAGTCGACAAGTCCGATGGGCTGCCGATTCCGTTGCTCGAACCGCGCGAGGGGATCCCTCCGGTGGTCGCGGACGACGAAGCGCTCGCCCGCGTGATCGCGGCCTTCGCCGCCGGCACCGGACCCGTCGCCGTCGACGCCGAACGCGCCTCCGGCTACCGCTACGGCCAGCGCGCGTACCTCGTCCAGCTGCGCCGCGAAGGCGCCGGATCCGCCCTGATCGACCCGGTCGGCTGCCCCGACCTGTCGGGCCTCGGCGAGGTCCTGGCCGGCACCGAGTGGATCCTGCACGCCGCCACCCAGGACCTGCCGTGCCTGCGCGAAATAGGCATGGTGCCGACCTCCCTCTTCGACACCGAGCTCGCCGGGCGGCTGGCCGGCTTCCCGCGGGTCGGACTGGGCGCCATGGTCGAAAGCGTCCTCGGCTACGCCCTGGAGAAGGGGCACTCGGCCGTCGACTGGTCGACCCGCCCGCTGCCCGAGCCGTGGCTGCGGTACGCCGCGCTGGACGTGGAGCTCCTCGTCGACCTGCGCGACGCGCTGGAGAAGGAACTCGACCGGCAGGGCAAGCTCGACTGGGCCCGGCAGGAGTTCGACGCCATCGCCGCGGCCCCGCCCGCGCCGCCGCGCAAGGACCCCTGGCGCCGCACCTCCGGCATGCACAAGGTCCGGCGGCGCCGGCAGATGGCCGTCGTACGGGAGCTGTGGACCACCCGCGACCGGATCGCACAGCGGCGCGACGTGTCCCCCGGGAAGGTGCTGGGTGACGCGGCGATCGTGGAGGCGGCGCTCGCGCTGCCGCTGAACGTGCACGCGCTGTCCGCGCTGCCCGGGTACGGGACGCGGATGGGGCGCCGCCAGCTGGACCAGTGGATGGCCGCGGTGGACCGGGCCAAGGCGCTGCCCGAGAACGAGCTGCCGCTGCCCGGGCAGACGCCGGCCGGGCCGCCGCCGCCGCGCTCCTGGGCGGACAAGGACCCGCTGGCCGCCGCGCGGCTTTCGGCGGCGCGGGCGGCCGTGTCCGCGCTCGCGGAGTCGCTGCACCTGCCGCAGGAGAATCTGATCACCCCGGATTCCGTGCGGCGGCTGTGCTGGGAGCCGCCGGGGCGGGTCACGGCGGACGCCGTGTCCGAGACGCTGGCGGGCTACGGCGCCCGGCCGTGGCAGATCGAGCAGGTCACCCCGGTCCTGACCGCGGCCCTCACCGAAGCCTCAGCCTGACCGCAGCCCCGCCCCCCGAGCCCCCGGCACCCCCGCCGGGGGCTCCCGCGTACCCCGCCGCCGCCGGGGCGCAACAGACAACCCGGCTGACGCCGGGCACCGGGCTCCGCCCGGACCCGCGCCTCAAACGCCGGCGGGGCTGGAGGTTGCCGCCGGGGCGGGAGTGTGACGTTCGCCGCTCCCGGGGTGGGGGGTGTGCACATTGGTTACTCGCAAGTAGCATGGGCCAGGTGAGCGCGCGCTCAGCCGCGCGCGCCGCGCAGCAGCGCCACCCCGCACCCTGGAGGAGAGCCATCGTGCCTCGTACCGTCAGGGACGTCGTCTTCGTCGACGGCGTCCGCACCCCGTTCGGCAAGGCGGGCCCGAAGGGCATCTACCACGAGACCCGGGCCGACGACCTCGTCGTGAAGGCGATCCGGGAGCTGCTGCGCCGCAACCCGGACCTGGACCCCAAGAAGATCGACGAGGTCGCCATCGCCGCGACCACGCAGATCGGCGACCAGGGCCTCACGCTCGGCCGTACGGCCGGCATCCTCGCGGGCCTGCCGCAGTCCGTGCCCGGCTACTCGATCGACCGCATGTGCGCCGGCGCGCTGACCGCCGTCACCGCGGTCGCGGGCGGCGTGGCCTTCGGTGCGTACGACATCGCCATCGCGGGCGGCGTCGAGCACATGGGCCGCCACCCCATGGGTGAGGGCGTCGACCCGAACCCGCGTTTCGTCAGCGAGAAGCTGGTCGACGAGTCCGCCCTCTTCATGGGCATGACCGCCGAGAACCTGCACGACCGCTACCCGACGATCACCAAGCTCCGCGCCGACGAGTACGCCGTGCGCTCGCAGGAGAAGGCCGCCAAGGCGTACGCCGACGGCAAGATCCAGCAGGACCTGGTGCCGATCTCGGTGCGCAACACCAACGAGGCGGCCGGTGAGACGGGCTGGGGCCTGGTCACCGCCGACGAGCCGATGCGCCCGGGCACCACGCTGGAGAACCTGGCGGGCCTGAAGACTCCGTTCCGTACCCACGGCCGGGTCACCGCGGGCAACGCCGCCGGTCTCAACGACGGCGCCACCGCCTCCCTCATCGCGTCCGAGGACTTCGCCCGCGAGAACAACCTCCCGGTCAAGATGCGCCTCGTCTCGTACTCCTTCGCGGGTGTCGAGCCGGAGGTCATGGGCTACGGCCCGATCCCGGCCACCGAGAAGGCCCTGGCCCAGGCCGGCCTGACGATCGAGGACATCGGTCTCTTCGAGATCAACGAGGCCTTCGCGGTCCAGGTCCTCGCGTTCCTGGAGCACTACGGCATCGCCGACGACGACGCCCGCGTCAACCAGTACGGCGGCGCGATCGCGTTCGGCCACCCGCTGGCCTCCTCGGGCGTCCGCCTGATGACCCAGCTGGCCCGCCAGTTCGAGGACCAGCCGCACGTCCGCTACGGCCTGACCACCATGTGCGTCGGCTTCGGCATGGGCGCCACGGTCATCTGGGAGAACCCGCACTTCACCTCCGAGGGAGACGCCAAGTGAGCACCACCGCCGAGCTCCTGAAGGGCGCCGCCGAGCTCTTCCCGGACGAGGTCGTCACGCAGGCGCACGTCCGTCACCTGGACCTGCCGTTCGGCGCCGGGCGCTTCGCGCTCATCACGCTGGACAACGGTTTCGACCACACCAAGCCGACCACCTTCGGCCCGCAGTCCCTCGCCAACCTGAACGCGGCGATCGACCAGGTCGAGCAGGAGGCCACCGCCGGCACCATCGTCGGCGCGGGCCTCACCGGCAAGCCGTTCATCTTCGCGGTCGGCGCCGACCTCAAGGGCGTCGAGCTGCTGAAGAAGCACGACGAGGCGCTCGCCATCGGCAAGGGCGGCCACGACGTCTTCAAGCGCCTGTCCGCGCTGGCGGTCCCCACCTTCGCGTACTACAACGGCGCGGCGATGGGCGGCGGTGTCGAGGTCGGTCTGCACTGCACCTACCGCACCGTCTCGAAGGCCATCCCGGCGTTCTCGCTGCCCGAGGTCTTCCTCGGCCTGGTCCCCGGCTGGGGCGGCTGCGCCCTGCTGCCGAACCTGATCGGCGCCGAGCGCGCGGTCTCGGTGATCATCGAGAACTCGCTCAACCAGAACAAGCAGCTCAAGGGCAAGCAGGTCTTCGACCTGGGCATCGCCGACGCGCTCTTCGACGGCGCGGACTTCCTGGAGCAGTCGCTGCTGTGGACCGCCCGGGTCCTCACCGGCGAGACCGAGGTCGTACGGGCCGAGATCGACCGCGCCGAGGGCTGGGACGCGGCCGTCGCCAAGGGCCGTGCCATCGCCGACTCCAAGGTGCACGGCGCGGCCCCGGCCGCCTACCGCGCCCTGGAGATCATCGAGGCCGCCAAGGACGGCGACCTCCAGAAGGGCTTCGACGCCGAGGACACCGCGCTCGCGGACCTCATCATGGGCGGCGAGCTGCGCTCGGGCATCTACGCCTTCAACCTGGTCCAGAAGCGCGCCAAGCGCCCGGCCGGCGCCCCGGACAAGTCCCTGGCCCGCCCGGTCACCAAGGTCGGCGTCGTCGGCGCGGGCCTGATGGCCTCGCAGCTGGCGCTGCTCTTCCTGCGCCGCCTCGAGGTGCCGGTGGTCCTCACCGACATCGACCAGGAGCGCGTCGACAAGGGTGTGGGCTACGTCCACGCCGAGATCGAGAAGCTGCTCGGCAAGGGCCGGATCAACCAGGACAAGGCCAACCGCCTCAAGGGCCTGGTCACCGGTGTCCTGGACAAGGCGGCGGGCTTCGCGGACGCGGACTTCATCATCGAGGCCGTGTTCGAGGAGATGTCCGTCAAGCAGAAGGTGTTCGCGGAGGTCGAGGCGGTCGCCCCGGCGCACGCGATCCTCGCCACCAACACCTCCTCGCTGTCGGTGTCGGAGATGGCCTCCAAGCTCCAGCACCCGGAGCGCGTGGTCGGCTTCCACTTCTTCAACCCGGTCGCGATCCTCCCGCTGCTGGAGATCGTCCGCGGCGAGCAGACCGACGACGCCTCGCTGGCCACGGCCTTCGGTGTCGCCAAGAAGCTGAAGAAGACCGCGGTCCTCACCAAGGACGCCCCGGCGTTCGTCGTGAACCGCATCCTGACCCGCTTCATGGGCGAGATCCAGAACGTCATCGACGAGGGCACCCCGGTGGTCACGGCGGAGAAGGCCATCGAGCCGCTCGGCCTGCCGATGTCCCCGCTGGTGCTGCTGGAGCTCGTGGGTCCGGCCATCGGTCTGCACGTCTCCGAGACCCTGAACCGCGCCTTCCCGGAGCGCTTCACCGTCTCGCCGAACCTCAAGCGCGTCGTCGAGGCCGGCAAGCGCGGCTTCTACGTCTACAAGCCGGAGAACGGCTTCAAGCCGGAGCTGGACCCCGAGGTCGCCGCCCTCCTCGTGCAGGGCGACACCGTCCTGACCGAGGAGCAGGTCCGCGACCGCGTCCTGGACGCGGTGGCGCAGGAGATCGGCCTGATGCTGGAGGAGGGTGTCGTGGCCGAGGCCCAGGACATCGACCTCTGCCTCATCACGGGTGCCGGCTGGCCCTTCCACCTGGGCGGCGTGACGCCGTACCTGGACCGCGAAGGCGTCTCCGAGCGAGTGAACGGCAAGAAGTTCCTGGCCCCGGGCCTGGCGAGCGTCCCGGTCTGAACCGCCCGCACCGCCTGAACCACACGGCCCGTCCCCGGTACCCCGGGGGCGGGCCGTGCCCGTTGACACCCGGATGACAGAATGCCGATCATGAGTTTCCGTACCGCTGACGAGAAAAGCCGACCGAGCCGCAGGACGATCCTGCTGGCGGGAGGTGCCGTGCTCACGGGGCTCGCCGGTACCGGAATCATTGCCACGGCCATGCGGGACGAAGAGCAGCCGGAGAAGGAATACGGAACCCATGTCGGTGAATTCGACATGGCACGCTCCAAGGAATTTCTGGCGCCGACTTCGCTCTACAACAAAACCGGTCCGCAGTCTTTCGCATTCGATGACGAGAACCAATTCGTCTACACGCTCCAGCTCATCCAGGGTGGAATAGAACTGCCTGACGAAAGAGGCGCCCTCACCACCGGTTCACGGCGCGAATACGGCGATATGTGCGTCACCCGCCTGGATTTCGACGGCAAGATACGCGGACACATGTATCTGCGCGGATTCGGCCACGGAATTTCCCTCGGCGTGGAGCCCACGGACGGCCGGACCCACCTGTGGGTGGAGGGCGACGCCGCCGGCGGCAAGAGCGGCTACGGGCGCACCGTGACCCGGGTCCCGTTCCGCGACGGGAGCGTCCTGGACAGCTCCGACCCGGACGTGCGCCACCAGGAGCCGCTGCCCGGCGCGCTGGCCACCCACCCGGCCCTGGACCTGGAGACGCGCCGTGTCCTGGTCAGCTTCCGGGAGGGCACCGAACGCCGGTACGCCATCTACCCCATGGACCGCTTCCGCAAGGGCGCCCACGGGGCGCTGCACGAGCTGCCCGACGTCTGGCAGCGGGACGGCGAGTCCTTCCAGGGCTGCGCCCTGTACGGGGACTACATCTACCAGCTGACCGGCAGCCCCTACACGGATGACGAAGGCGAGAATCCCCCGTCCGACGGAGGAAATACGTACGTGTCGGCCATCGACGTGCAGACGGGGAAGCGGGCCGGCCGGCAGCTCGTGACGGCGGCACCCGACCTCGACTTCCGGGAGCCGGAGGGAATCGCCGTGAGCATGGCGGGCGGGCGTCCGCGGCTGTGCGTGGGCTTCTCCGTGAAGAGCGGCGACCGGCGCAAGCTCACTGTGTATCGCTTCACACAGTGAAGCGCGGAGAGAACGCCGGGGTTCCGGAAAAATAGCCGGACCGTGACGGGGTGGGCACGGAGCGTCACATTTTATTGCGCGCCGATCACGCGACGGTCAGCTGTTGATGAACAGTCCCGCCCGTGTTTGCCGTTCGTTTCCCCCGGGTCTATTCGGCGGTTCAGCGCCGGCGACTTTGATGCCTATACTACTGCGGCACTTAACAAGATCCTTACAGCCGGGAGGCCATGCCGCATGGGCAGGCAAAGCCGTCAGGCAGCGATGGGCGTTCTCATCAGCTCTGCCCTGGTGCTCAGCTTTCTCGGCATGATGGCCGCGGTCGCCGTCGCCTCACTTCCGATCTTCGTGTACTCGGCCGCGGTCAGCTACGGCGCGGACCTGATGCTGCACAGCGCAGAGTCCTCGACGCTCGACCGGCTGCGCGACTCGCGATTCGGCCTGACGATCCGCTTCCTCATCCGGCAGTTCCTGCTGCTCGCCCTGTGCGGCTCGATCGCCGAGCTCGACTCCTTCGTCGCCAAGATGGCCTCGCTCGGCCTGCTGCTGCTGTTCGTGCTGCAGCTGGTCTACGGCGCGATCCTCAAGCGGGTCCGCAGCAAGCGCGCCGAGCTGCCGTACACCACCCGCGGGCTGGACATGGAGCTGCTGGGCATCCGGCGCATGCCCCACCCGTTCCTGATGGACAAGCACGTCCGCAAGATGCTGCACCTCGACATCCCGCTGGTCGCGGGTGCGCTGGGCACCATCGCCACGGACGACTGGCGTTTCGTCACCTTCGGATCCATCGCGACGGTCTGGGTGGCCTTCGTGGCCGTCCTGGTGCTGCTGCCCGGCGCGTGGAACGCGCTGCTGCTGCCCACCCCCGACGAGGCCCTCGAAGAGCTCAACCGGCAGCTGGAGGGCTACCGCCCCCAGGTCGCCCTGTACTTCACCTTCGCCGCCATCTCCCGGGACTTCATGTACCAGGTGAACATGTGGCTGGAGGCCCTGGAGGCCCTCGACCTGCGGCCGATCATCGTGCTGCGCGAGCGGGCCACCCTGCGGTACCTGGACGCGACCTCCGTGCCGGTCATCTGCGTGCCCAAGGCCGACAACCTGGCCCGGGTGGAGATGCCCGAGCTGCGCGTCGCGCTGTACCCCGGCAACGCCGGCAAGAACGTCCACATGCTCCAGCGCGCCGAGGTCAAGCACGTCTTCATCGGCCACGGCGACAGCGACAAGCTCGCCTCCAGCAACCGCGTCAGCAAGGTCTTCGACGAGATCTGGGTGGCGGGCCGGGCCGGCCGCGACCGCTACGAGCGCATCAAGCACGCGGTGACCGCCGGCCAGATCGTCGAGGTCGGCCGCCCGCAGCTGATGACCCTGCACCACTGGACCGGCAAGGTCGCCAACAAGGTCCCCACCGTCATCTACGCCCCCACCTGGGAGGGCTGGACCGACGACGCCTGCTACACATCGGTCATCCCGGCCGGCGAGAAGCTCATCCGCACCCTGCTCGACCACAAGCAGGAAATCCGGATCATCTACAAGCCGCACCCGCTGACCGGCACCCGCTCCCCGGTCGCCCTGGCCGCGCACAAGGCGATCATCGCGCTGCTCGAACAGGACAACGCGGCCCGCTTCGGCAAGAACATGGCCGACTCGAAGACCGCGGCCCGCAAGCTGGCCCGCATCGACAAGCGGATCGCCGACCTGTCCGAGCGCGGCGTCCGCTCGAAGTACCCGGACCTGTCCGAGGAGGAGCGCACCGCCCGCATCCGCGGCAGCCGCAACCAGGCCGGCGCGCTCTACTGGGAATCCCTCCCGGATTCCGCCCACCACGTGGTCATCGAGCGCATCCCGGCGCTGTACGAGTGCTTCAACCACTCCGACCTGCTCATCGGTGACATGTCGAGCGTGGTGTCCGACTTCGTGGCGACCCGCAAGCCGTACGCCATCTTCAACCTCGAGGGGCTTCCGGACACCGAATTCCGGAACGAGCAGCGCACGGCGTACGCCTCGTACCTGCTCGACATGGACTGCGGCGGGCTCGACGCGGCGATCAACGCCATGCTCTTCCCCGACCAGGACGTCATGGCGCACTACCGCGAGCAGCTGAAGGAATATCTGCTCGGCCAGGATTACCCGCCGTCGACGGTCCGTTTCAACAACGCCGCGAACGACCTGTACCGGCGCGGTCTCCGGGACTTTCCCATCGAGTATCCGGAGCAGCCGGGCCTTCCGGTGTAGTTCCGCCGGCTCTCCGGCGCAGTTCCACCGCCCATCGTCCACCGGTTCACCGACCGACGTTTTCCCCTCAAAAATCTCAGGAAGCAGGAGACCTTGTCCCACAGTGCATCCCGACGCCGTACCGTCGCCGTCGTCCTCGCTGGTGGCACCGGTCAGCGCATCGGACTCGAAATCCCGAAGCAGCTCCTGAAGATCGCCGGGAAGCCGATCCTCGAACACACGCTGCACATCTTCGAGCACGCCCCGGACATCGACGACGTCATCGTGCTGATGACGGCCGACTACGTGGGCGAGGCGGAGAAGATCGTCGCCCGCGCGGGACTGAAGAAGGTCTCCCGCGTCCTGGCCGGCGGCGCCACCCGCAGCGAGACGACGAACGTCGCGATCCGCGCCATCGCCGACACCCTCGGGCCGGACGAGGACTGCAACCTGCTCTTCCACGACGCCGTGCGCCCGCTGCTGTCCCAGCGCGTGGTCAAGGAGTGCGTCGAGGCCCTGGAGCGCTACCAGGCGGTCGACGTGGCCATCCCGTCGTCCGACACGGTCATCGTGACCCGCACCCACGGCGACGACGGCGAGTTCATCACCGAGGTCCCCGACCGCTCCCGGCTGCGCCGCGGCCAGACCCCGCAGGGCTTCTGGCTGTCGACGATCCGCCGCGCGTACGAGCTGGCGGCGGCCGACCCGGCGTTCCAGGCCACCGACGACTGCTCGGTCGTGGTGCGCTACCTGCCGGACGTACCGGTGCACGTGGTCATGGGCGACGAGTACAACATGAAGGTCACCCAGCCGGTCGACGTGTTCATCGCCGACAAGCTCTTCCAGCTCGCGTCCTCGCTCGCCCCCGAGGGCGCCGGCGACGAGTTCTACCGCGAGCAGCTCACCGGCAAGACCATGCTGATCTTCGGCGGCTCGTACGGCATCGGCGCCGACATAGCGCGGATAGCCGAGGGCCACGGCGCCCGCGTCTTCGCCCTGGGCCGCTCCACCACCGGCACCCACGTGCAGAACCCCGACCACGTCGAGGAGGCGTTCGCGCAGGCGTACGCCGAGACCGGCCGGGTGGACTTCGTGGTGAACACCGCGGGCATCCTGCGCGTCGGCCGGCTCGCCGAGACCGACAACGACGCGATCCGCGAGGCGCTGGAGGTCAACTACCTCGCGCCGGTGAACATCGCCCGGTCCGCGTTCAAGTACCTCAGCGAGACCAACGGCCAGCTGCTGCTCTTCACCTCCAGCAGCTACACCCGCGGCCGCGCGGACTACAGCCTGTACTCCTCCACCAAGGCCGCCATGGTCAACCTGACCCAGGCGCTCGCCGACGAGTGGGCCGGCGACCGGGTCCGCGTCAACTGCATCAACCCGGAGCGCACCGCCACCCCGATGCGCACCAAGGCGTTCGGCGTGGAGCCCGAGGGCTCGCTGCTGTCCTCCGAGTCGGTGGCTCGCAGCTCGCTGGACGTGCTGCTGTCCGAGATGACGGGCCACGTCATCGACGTGCGCCAGCAGGACCCGACCGCACCGACCGCCCAGCGCTCGGGCTTCGAGGCGGCCCTGGCGTCCGTACTGAGCCGGTCCTCGGAGGGCTAGAAATGACCCAGCCAGCAGGGCAGCCGGGCAGGCGCCCGCGGATCTTCGTCGCGGGCGGCTCCAACGCGGTCAGCCGTCCGTACAGCTACCTCCCCATGGCCGGCTGGGTACAGGCCATGCCGCTCTTCCTGACCGACCACGTCGAGGTCGTCAACTGTGCCCGCGCGCGGGCCAGTTCGAAGAGCTTCCGGGAGCGCGGCCGACTCCAGTGGATCCTGGAGAACATGTCGCCGGGCGACTACCTGCTGTTCGGCTTCGGCCAGAACGACGTGAAGCCCGACCCCGGCCTGCACACCAAGCCGTTCTCCACCTTCATGGAGCACATGTCGGCGTACGTGCACGGGGTCCGCGAGGCGCAGGGCCACCCGGTGATCATGCTGCCGTACGAGCGGCGCCGCATCGACCGGCACGGCAACGTGTCCCGGTTCCTCGGCGACTACCCGCTCGCGGCGCAGCAGCTCGCCGAGGACGAGCACGTGCCCGTGATCGACCTGTACCGCCAGAGCCTGCAGTGGTGGGAGGAGCTCGGCCCGGAGAACTCCAAGCCGGTCTTCGTCTACCTGCGGCCCGGTGAGCCGCTCCAGGCGAACGTCCAGGACGCGGACAACGTGCACCTGCGGGCCGAGGGCGCCGTCGAGGTGGCCCGGTTCGTGGTCCGCAGCATGCTCGAGCAGGGCGTCATCCCCGGCCACTGGGGCCGCGACCTCGACCGCCGGCGCTTCTCGTACGACGAGATGGGCTGGCTGGACGAGGAGACGTTCTGGCAGCGCACCAAGTCCCGCGTGTCCCAGTACCCCGGCAAATAAGGAGCCCGGCGCGTGAACCACCTGCTGTGCCGGGGCCGGATCCTCGGCGAGAACCCCTCCCCCGGTGTCGTCTACGCGGGCCTGTACAGCTCCGCGGACCCCTTCCACGGGGTGCTGCCGGGCGAGACGGTCCAGTTCGGCCTGTCCGTGGCCCCGGGCGAGGGCGCCTCGCACGGCTTCGCGTACCTGCCGGAGGCCCCGCTGGTGGGGGCCGCCGAGATCGAGGCCGTCCAGGGCATGGAGTACTTCCGCGAGCAGCGGTGGTTCCGGGTGCGCGCCGACGGCGGCACGACCGGCACCGCAGTGATCCAGCTGCGCATCAAGGACCCCGCGAGCGCCCGCCGGATCCGGCCGCAGATCATGGTCGGCATCCCGGACGCCACCGGCCGCAAGGTGCTGCGCACCGGCAAGCTCAGCGACGAGGCGCTCGTCGTGATGAAGCCGAAGGCCCCGGGGCTGCGGCTCGCCGCCGAGCCCGGCCAGAACGCCTCCGTCAACGTGCTGGCGGGGGTGCCGGCCGGCAGTTCCGCGGTGTCGGTGACCCGGCCGCGGCACGGCAAGTCCGAGCTGGCGTACGACGGCTGGGTGACGTACTCGCCCGAGCGCGGCTTCACCGGCTACGACCGCTTCGAGTACACGGTGAGCACGCCGGCCGGCGCCACGCTCTCCTCGCACGTGAACGTCCTAGTCGGTCCCGGGCACCACGCGCCCGGGGTGTTCCCCGAACGCCGGACGACCGCCGAGTTCCGCGGCTGGCAGTGGCCGGAGCTCACCGGGGAGATGCCGTGGCCCCGGCAGGACCAGTCCGCCCGGAACCGATGAGGTGCAACCGACCATGAGCTCTGCCTGGGTGCGACCCGGAGACATCAAGGACGTGACGGTCGCCGTCCGCGTCTGCAACCAAGCCGCCGTGATCGACGCCTGCCTGGCCTCGCTGACCACGCAGACCATAGGCACCGAGCGGCTTGAGATCATCGCCGTGGACGACGGCTCCACCGACGACAGCGGTGCGATGCTGGCGCGCGCGGCGCACGCGTACCCCGCGTTCATGCGGGTGGGTCAGGTGCCGCGCGGGCTGAGCGCGGCCGCCGCCCGCAACTGGGCGCTGAGCCAGGCCACCGGCCGGTACGTGATGTTCCTGGAGGCCACCGACCGGCTGGCGCCGGGCGCGCTGGAGGCGATGGTCGCCTCCGGTGACCGCAACGAGGCCGACGTCGTGCTGGGCAAGCTGGAGAGCTCGGGCCGGCACACGGTGGCGACCTCCATGTTCCGCAAGAGCCAGACGCACACCGATCCGTACAGCTCGAAGGTGTACTGGTCGCTGACCCCGGACAAGCTGTTCCGCACCTCGATGGTGCAGCGGCGCGGGCTGGCCTTCCCCAGTGACATGACGATCGGCGACGACCAGGCGTTCACCGCCGCCGCGTACATCGGCGCCGACAACATCTCGGTGGTCGGCGACGGCACCTGTGTGATCAAGGGACCCAACCAGGCCGCCCGGGTCTCGCTGACCGAGCGCATCTCGCTGGTGTCGCGGATGCTGCGGCTCGTCGACTCGCTGCTGCCGCCCGGCCCGCAGCGCGACAAGCTGCACTCGCGGCACCTGGAGGTCGAGCTGGGCAAGGCGACCGCCACCGCGCTGCTGAACCCGACCGACCCGACGGACCGCGAGCAGAGCCTGTGGGCGGCCTCGGAGGTGCTGCGCACGCAGGCCTCGCCGGGCGCGCTGGCGCTGCTGCCGCGCATGGTGGCGGTGCGGTTCGCGCTGCTCGCGGCGGGCAAGTTCGCGGAGGCCGAGCGGATGGCCGCGTTCGAGGTGGAGAAGGACCGCCCGGGCGTGCGCAAGACCGTGGAGAAGGGCCGGGTCTACACCCAGCTGCCGTTCTTCCGGGACCCGGCGGTCCCGCTGCCGGACGAGATCTTCGACATCACCGCCGACATGACGGTCAGCCACGAGCTCCAGAGCATGAAGTGGAACGGCTCGCTCCTGTTGCTGGACGGCTACGCCTTCTACGAGCAGCTGTCCACGAAGGAGCGTGCCACCCGGGTCGTCATCCGGGAGCGGCACACCGGCGTGGAGGAGAGCTTCTCCGTGACGGCCCGCCGCGACGACAACCTCACCAACGCGCGCGGCAACGCCCGTGCGATGGGCCGGTTCTCCTCGCGCATCAACCTGGCGCAGACCTCCAGCGGGTGGCCGTTCCCGCCGGGGATCTGGGACCTGTACCTGGCGGTGAGCTTCGAGGGCGTGACGCAGGAGGTCCGGCTCGGGCCCAAGCGGTCCCCGGAGCTCGACACGATGGCGCGGTTGCCGGTGGCGATCGCGCCGGTGCCGGGGGTCCAGGGCCAGGAGCTGGTCGCGACCCCGCACTACACGCCGTCCGGCGGCCTCAGCATCGAGGTGGCCCAGCGCACCCCCCTCCCCGTACGGGGCTGACCCGGCAGAGCCCGGTAACGCGCCCGGCGCGTGAAGCGCCCGGAGCCCGGTACGCCCCCGGCGACAACCGCCCCGCGTACCGGGCTCGGCCCTACCCACTCCAGCCTGCCGAGTACCCTGCGGCGCAACCCCCCGCCCCGCCGGTTCCTTGGCGGGCAATTCCCCGCCTCACCAGCGCCCTGGGACGCGCCCGCGTTGCAGGCGGGCAATCCAGCCTCGCCGGTGCCTTGGCGGCATGTCCCGCCTGGCGGGCAATTCCCGGCCTCGCCGGCGTTGCGGGCGGGCAATCCAGCCTCGCCGGCGTTTGAGGCGCGGGGTCGGGGGCGGAGCCCCAAGAACAACCCGGCTCCGCCGGGCACCGGGCTCCGCCCGGACCCGCTCCTCAAACGCCGGAGGGGCTGAAGGGGGCGCAGGGTTGCCGGGCTCCGCCCACGCCCGCGCCTCAAACGCCGGAGGGGCTGAAGGGTGCGAGGGGTTGCCGGGCTCCGCCCGCGCCCGCGCCCCAAACGCCAGCGCGGCTGAAGGGTGCGAGGGGTTGCCGGGCGCTTCCCGGACCCGCGCGTCAAACGCCCGCAAGGCCGGATGGGGCCCTGCCCAGCCTGAAGGAGTCCGCCGGGGCAGGGAGTTGCCCCCTCGGGCGTCGGCCCCCGGCGGGTCAGGTGGCCGGGTGCCAGGGGGTGAAGGTGAGGGTGGGGTGGGTGGGGTCCTGGCGGGCTGTGACGAGCGCACCGGCGGGGTCGAGGGCGGCCACCACGACGCGCCCGGCGCTGTCCACGGCCACCTGCGGGGTCCGCAGCCCCCGGCCCCCCAGCGAGGCCCACCACGCCCCGTACCCCTCGTTCTCGGTGACGTACGCGGTGAGTTCGATGTCGCCCTGCGCCCCGACCTGGGTGAGCACCGTGCAGTCGTACTCGCCGATGAGCGCGCGGCAGACGCCCGCCGGCCCCTGCCCGCCGGCGCCGCCGAGGGCCATCAGGCCGCCCTGGACCTCCTGGTGGGGCGCGCGCCAGGCGACGAGCGAGCCGTCGCCGGGGTAGCGCCAGAAGTACGTGGCCCGGCCACGACCGGTCTCGCAGACGGCGGGCGTGCCGGGGACCACGGGGGTGCCGATTCGCTCGGCGAGGCGGAAGCGGCCCTGCCCGGCGCCGGTCCAGCGGTCGATGCCGGCCTGGCCGAAGGCGAGGAGTTCGAGGGGGGCGCCGGCGGGCATCACGACGGCGAGTTCGCCGGCGTACGACTCGGCGGTGACCTGCTTCCAGGTGCCCCAGGCGCCTTCGGAGTTGCGGCTGCGCCGGACTATCCCGCCGAGGCGGAGCGGGACGAGGACGTGGACGGAGCCGGAGCGCTGGTTGACGGCGATCCGCGGGGGGCCGGCGATCCGGTCGCCGGCCGGGCCGCCGCGCACGCCGGGGACTCCGAGGCTGTGCCAGTCGGTGAGGGCGCGGCCGGACTGGAACTGGGTGGCGAAGGCTATCTCGGGTCCTTCGTCCCCCTGCACGGGGTGCCGCAGAACCGCGAAATGGACATATCCCTCGCGGTTTTGAGCCATGGCGACTGCGCCGGCCCAGCCGGGTACGTCGAGGGGCTCGGGCCCGGTCCAGCGGCCCTCGGCTGCCGGGTCCTCGGTCCAGCGGACCAGCGCCCGCGGACCCGCGGCGTAGGCCGTCAGGCGGCCGTCCCCGGCCTTGAACAGCCATTTACCGCCGGGCGCCGAAAGCGGCGCGGGGCCTCGGCCGCCCGTGGCGGCACCCGGCCCGGATGCGGTCTCCGCTGTGGACTCCGCGGCTCTGCTGCCACCTCTGCCACGGATCACGGCGCCTGCTGCCTTTCCGTTGTTCCCGTCGTAACCGCTGTTCGCGCTCTGCGCACTGTCACACCCCGATGTGAACGCCCCCGCAGACCTGGCCTCTCGAACACTTCGAAAGTCTGTCTATTATTCACACCATCCTTAGGCTGACGGCCGGGCGGGTTCACCTCACCGCCGCCGTCCCTCGCAGGCCACCCTAGCGTCCCGACGGAAGGGCTCGACGAGCTATGACCCCGCAGACCGGCACCTCCCGGCGGCGCCCGAAGAGCCGTGCACGCCGCGCGCTGACGATCGCGCTGCTCTCGCTCGCCGTGCTCGTCGTGGGCCTGGCGGGCGCGGGCTGGTGGGCGTACAGCCACCTCAACGGCAACATCGACAGCGTCGACCTGAACGAGGCGATCGGCGACAACCGGCCGCAGAAGGTCGTCACGGGCGCGCAGAACGTCCTGGTCCTGGGTTCCGACTCGCGCAGCGGCGCCAACGGCGATCTGGACCACGGCGACGTCAGCGGCGCCCGCTCGGACACCACGATGCTGATCCACATACCCGAAGGCCGGTCCAAGGCCACCGCGGTGAGCATCCCCCGCGACACCCTGGTCACCCGGCCCGAGTGCCGCAAGAAGGACGGCTCCACGATCCCGTCCGGCAAGCGCATCATGTTCAACAGCATCTACAGCGTGGGCGGTCCGGCCTGTGTCGTGAACACGGTGGAGCAGATGTCGCGCGTGCGCATCGACCACTTCGTCGAGGTCGACTTCGCCGGCTTCAAGGGTCTCGTCGACGCCCTGGGCGGCGTCAACGTCACCATCGACCAGCCCATCAACGGCGGCAAGAGCGGCCTCCAGCTGGACGCCGGCACCCACAAGCTCGACGGCACCGACTCGCTGAAGTTCGTCCGTACCCGCTACGGCTACAAGGACGGCAGCGACCTCGGCCGCATCGGCCTCCAGCAGCAGTTCATGCTCGCGATGCTGACGGAGATCAAGAACCAGGACGCGCTCGGCAACCCGGCCCGCCTCTACAAGCTGGCCGACGCCGGCACCAAGGCGCTCACCACCGACTCCGACCTGGACTCCCTCACGGCGCTGGCCGACTTCGCCAAGACGATGAAGGGCGTGGACGCCAACACCATGGAGACGATCATGCTCCCGGTGGCGTACGACAAGATCGACGAGAACCGCGTGGTGGCGGCCCAGCCGCAGGCGGACCAGCTGTGGGAAGCGGTGCGCAACGACACCACGATCCCCGCCTCCGCGAAGAAGTCCCCCGCCACCGGCGGCTGAGCCGCGACGGCACCAACGCAGCAACGAGCGGCCTCCGGACCCGCCTGCCCCGTGCAGGTGGTGGTCCGGAGGCCGCTGTGTGTTCGCTGTGGGAACCCGGGAACGGTCAGCGGGCCATGGGCGGCTCGGTGGGCTCCTCCGGCGCCCCGGGGGCCGCCGCGCGCCCCTGGCCCAGGCCGAGCCGGCTGTGCGAGCGTCCGTACAGGTAGTACACGGCGATGCCGATCACCATCCAGATGCCGAAGCGCACCCAGGTCTCGGCCGGCAGGTTCAGCATCAGCCAGACCGAGGCCGCGATCGACAGGATCGGGACCAGCGGGACCAGCGGGGTGCGGAACGAGCGGTGCAGGTCGGGCCGGGTGCGGCGCAGGATGATCACGCCGAGGGCCACGACCACGAAGGCGAACAGCGTGCCGATGTTCACCAGCGTCGCGAGTTCGTTGATGCTGGTGAAGCCCGCGACCACGGCGATGATGACGCCGAGCAGGATGGTCGGGCGGTACGGCGTGCGGAACTTCGGGTGGGTCACCGAGAAGAACCGCGGCAGCAGGCCGTCCCGGCTCATCGCGAAGAACACCCGGGTCTGCCCGAGCAGCAGGATCATGCAGACCGTGGTCAGACCGACCGCCGCGCCGAAGCTGATGATGCCGCCGTACACCGGGTGCCCGGCCGACTTGAACGCGTCCGCGAGCGGCGCGCTCGTCGACAGCTGCGAGTAGTGCTGCATGCCGGTGACCACGAGCGAGACCGCGACGTAGAGCACCGTGCAGATGATCAGCGAGCCGAGGATGCCGCGCGGCATGTCCTTCTGCGGATGCTTGGTCTCCTCGGCGGCGGTGGCCACCACGTCGAAGCCGATGAAGGCGAAGAAAACGACGGAGGCGGCCGTGAAGATGCCCATGATCCCGAAGTTGGTGGGCTCGTAGCCGAAGATCAGCTGCACCAGGGGCGCGTCGAGGCCCGAGCCGCCTTCTTGTGGCTGCGCCTTGGGGATGAAGGGCGAGTAGTTGCTGCCGGTGATGAAGAACAGTCCGGCGATGATGACGATGAGGACCACCGTCACCTTGATGGCGACGACGATCGCGGTGATCCGCGCGGAGAGCTTGACGCCCACCACGAGCACCACGGTCAGGACCAGTACCAGCAGGAACGCCAGCAGGTCGAAACTGCCGCCCGGCACGTCGGGCCCCTGGAGCGCCACCGGCAGGTGGATGTCCGCGTTGTCCATGAGCGAGCGGACGTACCCGGACCAGCCGACCGCGACGACCGCGGTGCCGAGCGCGAACTCCAGCACCAGGTCCCAGCCGATGATCCAGGCGGGCAGCTCACCGATCGAGGCGTACGAGAACGTGTACGCCGAGCCGGCCACCGGGACGGTGGAGGCGAATTCGGCGTAGCAGAGGGCGGCCAGGGCGCACACCACGCCGGCGGCCACGAAGGCCAGTGCCGTGGCGGGTCCCGCCGTCTCCTTGGCGACCTTGCCCGTGAGGACGAAGATGCCGGTACCGATGATGACGCCGACGCCGAAGACCGTCAGGTCCCAGGCCGAGAGCGACTTGCGGAGGGCGTGCTCGGGCTCTTCGGTGTCACGGATCGACTGCTCGACCGTCTTGGTACGGAACGGTCCCGAGACCTTGCCGGGGCGCCCCGGCCCCGCGTCCTGCGATGTGCTCACCGGAATACCTCCACGCTGTCACGCGAATGGGCCGGTCGGACCACCCTTCAAGGGTGACCCTCCCGGCCCGTCACGTGCAACGCGAGCGATCACAATCGGCCAGTGGTCCCCCACCGCCGACGGCGTCAGTCGCGGGCGACCTCGGCGGCCGGCTCGCGGTCGAAACGCCCGTCCAGCTTGGCGACCAGCCCGGTCACCTGGCGGGCGATGTCCGGCGCGGTCAGGCCGATCTCGGCGAGGATCTCCTTGCGCGGCGCGTGGTCGAGGAAGCGCTGCGGAATGCCGAAATCGCGCAGCGGCACGTCGACGCCGGCGTCCCGCAGGGCCTGCGAGACCGCGGCTCCGACACCGCCGGTGCGGCCGTTGTCCTCGACGGTGACGACGACCCGGTGGCGGTCTGCCAGCGGGGCGAGGGCCTCGTCGACGGGCTTGACCCAGCGCGGGTCGACCACGGTGGTGGAGATGCCCTGCCTGTCGAGCAGGTCGGCGATTTCCAGGCACATCGGGGCGAGCGCGCCGACCGAGACGAGCAGTACGTCCGGTCGGGTGACTTCGGGCGCCGGGGCGCGCAGCACGTCCATGCCGCCGATCCGGCCGACGGCCGGGACGGCCGGGCCGACGACGCCCTTGGAGTAGCGCAGCACGGTCGGCGCGTCCTTGACCTCGACGGCCTCGCGCAGCTGGGCGCGCAGCTGCTCGGCGTCGCGCGGGGCGGCCAGCCGCAGGCCGGGGACGACCTGGAGGATGGACATGTCCCACATGCCGTTGTGCGAGGCGCCGTCGTCGCCGGTGACGCCGGCCCGGTCGAGCACGAAGGTGACCCCGCACTTGTGCAGGGCCACGTCCATCAGGACCTGGTCGAAGGCGCGGTTGAGGAAGGTCGCGTACACCGCGAAGACCGGGTGGACGCCGCCGGTGGCCAGGCCCGCGGCCGAGGTCGCGGCGTGCTGTTCGGCGATGCCGACGTCGTAGATCCGGTCCGGGAAGGCGTCCGCGAACTTCTTGAGGCCGACCGGGTGGAGCATGGCCGCGGTGATGGCGACGATGTCCTCGCGCTCGGTGCCGAGCTTGACCATCTCGTCGGCGAAGACGGAGGTCCAGCTGGCGGCGGCGGCCTTCACGGGCAGGCCGGTGTCCGGGTGGATGACGCCGACCGCGTGGAAGCGGTCCGCCTCGTCCTGGACGGCCGGCTCGTAGCCGCGGCCCTTCTGGGTGAGGCAGTGCACGATGACCGGGCCGCTGAACCGCTTGGCGCGGGTCAGGGCGGACTCCAGGGCCTCGACGTCGTGGCCGTCGATCGGGCCGATGTACTTCAGGCCCAGGTCCTCGAACATGCCCTGCGGGGCGATGAAGTCCTTGAGGCCCTTCTTGGCGCCGTGCAGGGTCTCGTAGAGCGGCTTCCCGACGACCGGGGTGCGCTCCAGGATGTCCTTGCCGCGGGCCAGGAAGCGCTCGTAGCCGTCCGTGGTGCGCAGGGTGGCCAGGTGGTCGGCGAGGCCGCCGATGGTGGGGCCGTACGAGCGCTCGTTGTCGTTGACGACGATGACGAGCGGGCGGTCCTTGGCGGCGGCGATGTTGTTCAGCGCCTCCCAGGCCATGCCGCCGGTGAGCGCGCCGTCGCCGATGACCGCGGCGACGTGGTGGTCGCTCTTGCCGAGCACCTGGTTCGCCTTGGCCAGTCCGTCGGCCCAGCCCAGCACGGTGGAGGCGTGCGAGTTCTCGATCACGTCGTGCTCGGACTCGGCGCGGGAGGGGTAGCCGGAGAGGCCGCCCTTGGTGCGCAGCTTCGAGAAGTCCTGGCGGCCGGTGAGCAGCTTGTGGACGTAGGCCTGGTGCCCGGTGTCGAAGAGGACCTTGTCCTTGGGCGAGTCGAAGACCCGGTGCAGGGCGATCGTCAGTTCGACGACGCCGAGGTTGGGGCCCAGGTGCCCGCCGGTCTTGGAGACCGCGTCGACGAGGAAGGACCTGATCTCTGCGGCCAGCTGGTTCAGCTGCTCCGGGCCGAGCCGGTCCAGATCGCGCGGTCCCTTGATGCGGGTCAGCAGCACCCGTGCCTCCTTGCAGTTGCTTGCTGGTCCGCCGAGTCTAATGTTCCGCCCGCGGCGGTGGTCATCGGGCGGTCCCAGCAGGGTCACACCATTGTCATACCTGTACACAACACCGCGATGTCACACCCCACGGACGGGTGGACGCACGCACAGGTGCCCGATGCCACACGAGGTGGCATCGGGCACCGGGCCGTACGGACAGCCGGGCGTGCCCTACTAGGCGCGACCTGCGGTCTTCTGGGTCTTGCGGGTGATCGAGTCGATCACCACGGTGGCCAGCAGCACGGCACCGGTGATCATGTACTGGATCGGGGTGGCGATGCCCTCCAGCGCGAGACCGTACTGGATGGACGTGATGACCATGACACCGAGCAGGGCGTTCCAGGTCCGGCCGCGGCCGCCGAAGAGGCTGGTGCCGCCGATGACGGCCGCCGCGATGACGTTCATCAGCAGGTCGCCGGAGCCGGCGCTCTGGTTGGCCGCGGCGATCTTGGACGCCCAGAACAGGCCGCCGACGGCCGCGAACGTGCCGGCGATGGAGAAGACGGCGATGCGGATCGCGGCCACGTTGATGCCGGCGCGCCGGGAGGCCTCGACGCTGCCGCCGAGCGCGAAGACCTTGCGGCCGAAGGTGGTGCGGCGCAGCAGGAAGTCCGTGCCGACCAGGACCACCAGGAAGAGCAGGACGGCCAGCGGCAGGCCCTTGTACTGGTTGAAGACCGCGGCGGCGCCGAAGGCGACCACGGCGAGCAGGGCCGTGCGCAGCAGGATCTCGCCGAGCGGCCGGGACGGCACGCCCGCCGCCTGGCGGCGCCGGTTGTCGAAGAAGGCGGCGGCGAAGTAGCCGGCCACCGCGACGAAGGCCAGGCCGTAGGCGGCCGCCACGTCGGTGAAGTAGTACGTGGTGAGCTTGCCGACGACGCCGTCGGAGTCCAGGTTGATCGTGCCGTTGCTGCCCAGGATCTGGAGCATGAAGCCGGACCAGAACAGCAGGCCGGACAGGGTCACCGCGAAGGCGGGGGCCCCGACCTTGGCGAAGAAGAAGCCGTGGATCGCGCCGATGGCCGCGCCGCCCGCGATGGCGACCAGGATGGCCAGCCATTCGTTGACGCCGTGGGTGACGGCGAGGACCGCGACGATGGCGCCGGAGACGCCGCTGACCGAGCCGACCGAGAGGTCGATCTCGCCGAGCAGCAGGACGAAGATGATGCCGACGGCCATCATGCCGGTGGCGACCATCGTCACGCCGATGTTGCTGAGGTTGCCGGCGGAGAGGAAGTTCGAGTTCAGGCTCTGGAAGATGGCGCAGATGATCACGAGGCCGACGACGACCGGGAGCGATCCCAGGTCGCCGGCGCGCATCTTGCGCTTGAACTCGTTCACGTAGCCGGCCAGGCCCTGCTCGCGCACGAGCAGCCGCGGGTCGACGACCGGGATGGCGTCCGCCGGGGCGGCGGGGTTGGCCAGGTCGGCCACGGCGTCGGTGCCGTGGTGCTCTGGGGCGTGGTGTTCGGTGCTCACTTGCGAGCCTCCCCGGTACGCGCCGCACGGCGGGTCACGGCATTGTCCGTGGCGCCCGTGATGGCGGAGATGATCTCTTCCTGCGAGGTGTCGGCGACGCGGAAGACGCCGTTGTTCCGGCCCAGCCGGAGGACCGCCACCTTGTCGGCCACGGCCTTCACGTCGGCCATGTTGTGGCTGATGAGGATGACGGCGTGGCCGCGCTCGCGCAGCCGCTCGACCAGGTCGAGGACCTGGGCGGTCTGCTCGACGCCGAGGGCGGCGGTGGGCTCGTCGAGGATGACGAGCTGGGGCTCGCCGAGCATCGAGCGGGCGATCGCCACGGTCTGGCGCTGACCGCCGGAGAGCGAGGCGATCGGGATGCGGACGCTGGGGATCCGGATCGACAGGGTGGTGAGCAGCTCGCGGGCGCGGCGCTCCATCTCCACCTCGTCGAGGACGCCGCGGCGCTTGAGCTCACGGCCCAGGAAGAGGTTGCCGACGACGTCGATGTTGTCGCACAGCGCGAGGTCCTGGTAGACGGTCGCGATGCCCAGGTGCTGGGCGTCCTGGGGCTTGTTGATCGACACGGCCTTGCCTTCCCATTCGATGACTCCCTCATCGATGGGGTGCACGCCGGCGATCGTCTTGACGAGCGTGGACTTTCCGGCGCCGTTGTCGCCGACGAGGGCGACGACCTCGCCGGCGTGGATCTCGAGCTCTACGTCGGTGAGTGCCTGGACGGCGCCGAACCGCTTCGAGACCCCTCGCAACGCCAGCACGGGCGCAGCGGTCACATGAACCATCTCCTTCGCCGCCTGACCGGCGGGGATGTCGTACAGAACAGCAGGGGTGGGGCGGGGGCGGGCGAAACGTTTCCTCACGCTCGCTCGCGGCCTTCACGGGCCTTTCGGGCCCTCTCGGGACCTCCCGGTCTCCACCACCTGGGGAAACGTTTCCTTTTTCTGGCCGGCGCCCCGCGGGTGGCGGGGTATGGGGCGGGGCGCCGGACAGGCTCGGGGATGTCCGCCGGGCCGGGCCTCGTGAGGGGCCGGACCGGGGAGGCCTCACGGGTGAGGCCGGGGGCCCCACAGGGGGCCGGGGGGCCTACTTCAGGCCGACGGTCGCGCAGGCGGCCGCGTACTTGGCGGTGCAGATCTCGTCGACCGAGTACACGCCGTCCTTGACCACAGTGTCCTTGATGTTGTCCTTGGTCAGCGAGACGACCGGGACCAGCACCGACGGGACGGCCTTGGTGGTGGGGCTGTCGACCGTGGACTTCGCGACGCCGTCGAGCTTCTCGCCCTTGGCCAGCGCGACGGCCATCTCGGCGGCGGCCGCGGCCTCGGGGGCGTACGGCTTGTAGACGCTCATGAACTGCTCGCCCGCCACGATCCGCTGCACACCGGCGAGTTCGGCGTCCTGGCCGGTCACGGGCGGCAGCGGGGTGACGCCGCCGGCCTTGAGGGCCGTGATGATGCCGCCGGCCATGCCGTCGTTCGCCGAGTAGACGCCGACGATCTTGTCCTTGCCGAGCGCGGAGATCGCGGCCGCCATGTTGGTGTTGGCGTTCTCCGGCTTCCACTCCTTGGTGTCGTACTCCTTGCCGATGGTCACCTTGCCGTCGAGGACGGAGTGTGCGCCCTTCTTGAACAGGGCGGCGTTCGGGTCGGTGACCGAGCCGTTCATCATCACGACCTGGCCGGCCTTGGCCTTGTCGCCCAGGGCCTCCAGCAGCGCCTTGCCCTGGACGCGGCCGACCTCTTCGTTGTCGAAGGAGGTGTAGGCGTCGATCGGGCCCTCGGCCAGGCGGTCGTACGCGACGACCGGGATGCCGGCCTCCTTGGCCTTCTTCACCGAGCCGGCGATGGCCTTGGCGTCCACGGCGTCGATGATCAGCGCGTTCACCTTGTTGGTGATCATCGTGTCGACCTGGGCGTTCTGCGTGGTCGCGTCCTGCTTGGCGTTGGCGTAGATGACCTCGGCCTTGCCGCCGGTGAGCTCGGCGATCTTCTTCTCGATGAGCGGCTTGTCGAACTTCTCGTACCGCGCGGTCTGGTTCTCCGGAAGGAGCAGGCCGATCTTGATGGCATCACCCGCGGCCGGGGTGCCCGAGCCATTGGCCTTCTCGCCGGACTCCTTGGCGGAGCCGCAGGCGGCGAGAGAGACGGCCATCGCGGTGGCCGCGACGGCGACAGCGGCACGACGCATACGCGTGTTCATCTTGTGAACCTCCCTGACGAGGCCGCGTCCTTGCGGCCGAGGTGGACGTGAGTCAACTCGGCCACAACCTTGTCGTCAAGGAGTGAAGACTTAACGAGATGACAACGGTGCCATTCGTTATCTAACTGAACGCACGAAGGTGGCCGCTGAGAGGACTGCGGCCACCTTGGACGATGCTGCGGACACGAGCGGGGAGGTCACCCCGGCAGAAGTGTCGAATCACCCATCTCGCTCAGTACGAGCGCGAGCGCCCCGAGCACCTCGGCCCGGCTGCCCAGCGCGCCCGTCGCCACCGACAACTGCCGTGCGGCGCTGGGGATCGCGTACCGCGACACGGAGTCGCGGATGGGCGCGAGGACCAGCTCCCCGGCCTCCGCGAGGCTGCCGCCGAGCACCACCCGGCTGGGGTTGAGGAGGTTGCAGAGGTTGGCGACACCGCTGCCGATGTGCCGGCCCACGTCCGCGATCACCCGGCGGCAGCCGGGGTCGCCGTCCCGGGCGAGCTTGACCACGCCCTCCATCGTCAACTCGGGCCCGTGGCTGCCCTGGAGCAGCGGCAGCACGTACCGGGCGGCGGCGAAGGTCTCCAGGCAGCCGCGGTTGCCGCACCGGCACACCGGGCCCGACTCGTCGAGGGTGATGTGCCCGATCTCCCCCGCGGTGCCCCCCGGACCGCGGTAGATCTGCCCGTTTATGACGAGGCCGGCGCCGACGCCGCTGGCCACCTTGATGTACGCGAGGTCCTTCACGCCGCGCCCGCTGCCCCACACCAGCTCGCCCAGCGCGCCGAGATTGGCGTCGTTGTCGACGTACACGGGCACGCCCAGGCGCTGCGACAGTTCCTGGCGCGGATTGATGCCCGCCCAGCCCGGAAGGATGGCGGTGGAGCCCAGGGTGCCGGACTCCACGTCGATCGGGCCGGGGACGCCCAGGCCCACCCCGATGACCTTGTCCCGGCCCACTCCGACGGTCGTGATCAGCTGTCCGACCAGCGCTTCCGCCCGGTCGAAGCCGTCCGCCCAGGAGGCGTCCACGTCCAGCGGCTCGGCCTCCTCGGCCAGCACCTGGTGGGCCAGGTTGCCGACGGCCACGCGCAGGTGCTCGTGCCCGAAGTCGACGCCGATCACGATGCCCGCGTCACCGCTGAGCGAGACGCTGCGCGCGCGGCGGCCGCCGGCCGAGGTGTCCGTGACCTCGACGGTGCCGCCCTCCTTCAGCTCCCGGACGATGTTGGACACCGTCGCCGCCGACAGACCGGTGGTACGGGCGATCTCCGCCTGGGTCAGCGAACCCGCGAGCCGCACGGCACGCACGACCCTTTCGAGATTCGCCCGGTGCAGCGACGACTGCGAACCCGGAGTCTCCACGCCTCATCCACTCCTGCCCTGTAGCGACGGCCGGCCGTCGCCCCCCGGCCGGGACCGCACGCCCTGTGTCGCTGGCGGGCGAGACCCCGGCGTCTCTCCAACTTGTGAACCCTAAGTCGAGCCTTTGGCCCTTCAGACGTCAAGAGGCTGACACAGCACGAATCAGCCAGTACCAGTCATAAGTATGAGAGATCCGGCCCAGGAGTTCGTGTTACGGTCGCTGAGGCGCCGATCCTCTGCGGCTTTTCCGGCCGGACCCGGCGCCTCTTCGACCGCGCGACGCAAGGAGGTGTTCGGGATGAGTCCCGATCGAAGTTCCTGCCGCGCGCTCGCCGTCTGACCCGCTCAGCGGCCTGTTCCCGCGAGCCCGCCCTCCCGGGCCCTCGCGTTTCCCCACGGTTTTCCGCGCCCTTGCGCGTGCTTCCGTTCCCCGATTCTTCCTTCCGCATGCCCTGACGCGCCCGTAGCGGCGCCCCAAGGGATGCGACACACCCATGCCGACCTGCGGGTCCCGGCCGCCTCGGGGCGCCGTCCGCCGGTCCATGACCACTCCGGGTGACCGGACGGCTCCGCGCTGTCCCGCCCCGCCCGGAGGGAGGCTCATCATGACCATGCTCACCCCTCTGACCCCGAAGAAGCTCGCTCCGCCGGGCCCCGGCCGCCGCGAGCGCAAGGCCGCCGAACTGGCCGCCCGCACCCGTGAGGCCGGCGAGCGCCTCGCCGGCCTCAGCGCCGCCCCCGCCGTCACGGTCCTTCAGGACATGGACACCTGCCGCAGCGGCCTCACCCAGGCCGAGGCCGTCCGCCGCCTGGAGCGCCACGGCCCGAACACCGTCGCCCAGGAGCGCGCCCCGCGCTGGTTCGTCCAGCTGGCGAGGGCGTACGCCAACCCGTTCATCGCCGTCCTGGTCTTCCTGGCCGCGGTCATGTACTGGCAGGACCCCGCGGACCCGGGCGTGGTCATCCTCTCCGCGATGGTGGGGATCAGCGGCCTGCTGCGCTTCTGGCAGGAGTACCGCTCGGGCCGGGCGGCCGACGCGCTGAAGAAGCTCGTCACCACCACCTGCGCGGTCCAGCGCCGGGCCGGCAGCGGGTCCGTCCCCACCACCGTCGAACTGCCGATGAGCCAGGTGGTCCCCGGCGACCTGGTCCGGCTCGCCGCCGGCGACCTCGTCCCGGCCGACCTGCGGCTGCTCACCTCCAAGGACCTGATGGTCAGCCAGGCCGCGCTGTCCGGCGAGTCGCTGCCGGTGGCCAAGTCAGACACTCCCCCGCGCTCCGCCGGTGGATCCCCCGCGGCGGGGGACCTCGGACAGCAGGAGACCGGCGACCCGGTCGAGGCGGGCAACCTGTGCCTGATGGGTACCTCGGTGACCTCCGGAACGGCCACCGGCGTGGTCGTCGCCACCGGCTCCGACAGCTACTTCGGCTCGATGGCCGGCTCGCTGGCCGGCGAGCGCCCCCAGACCAACTTCGACACCGGCGTGCGCAAGGTCAGCTACCTGCTGATCCGCTTCATGCTGGTGATGGTCCCGGTGGTGTTCGCGATCAACGGCCTCACCAAGGGCGACTGGGACGAGGCGTTCCTCTTCGCCGTGGCCGTCGCGGTGGGCCTGACCCCCGAGATGCTGCCGATGGTGGTCTCCGCCAACCTGGCCCGCGGCGCGGTCGCGATGTCGAAGCACAAGGTCGTCGTCAAGCGGCTGAACGCGATCCAGAACCTGGGCGCCATGGACGTGCTGTGCACGGACAAGACCGGCACCCTCACCGAGGACCGGATCGTCCTGGACCGCTATCTGGACGTGCACGGCAACGAGGACGACGAGGTCCTCGAGTACGGCTACCTCAACGCGCACTTCCAGACGGGCCTGCGCAACCTGATGGACCAGGCGGTCATCGACCGCGTCAGCGAGGCCGAGGAGGTTGTCGTCGACGCACGGTTCTCGATGGTCGACGAGATCCCCTTCGACTTCGCCCGACGCCGCATGTCGGTGGTCCTGGCGCGCAACGGCCTCCTGGGGGCCGCCGGCCGCCCCGAGCACGTCCTGATCACCAAGGGCGCGGTCGAGGAGGTCCTCGACCGGTGCAGCCACCTGACGCACCACGGCGAGACGATCGAGCTGACCGCGGAATTGCGCCGGGAGGCCACGCGGATCGCCGAGGACGACAACCGGCGGGGCCTGCGGGTGCTGGCGGTCGCCACCCGGACCGTGGACGTCCCGCGGGACACCTACACGGTGGCCGACGAGGACGGCCTGACCCTGGTCGGCTTCCTCGCCTTCCTCGACCCGCCGAAGGCCAGCGCGGCCGCCGCCCTTCAGGGCCTGGCGGACAAGGGGATCGCGGTCAAGGTCGTCACCGGCGACAACGAGCTGGTCGCCGCCCGGGTGTGCGCGGACGTGGGCCTCGACGTGGGCGAGGTCGTCACGGGTGCCGCCACGGAAGCGCTCGACGACGTCCGGCTCCGCCGACTGGCCGCCCGTACCACGGTGTTCGCCAAGGTCAACCCGGTCCAGAAGGCCCGCATCGTGCGCGCCCTCCAGGCCGGCGGGCACACGGTCGGCTTCCTCGGCGACGGCATCAACGACGCCGCGGCGCTGCGGGACGCGGACGTCGGCATCTCGGTGGACACCGCCGTCGACATCGCCAAGGAGTCGGCGGACATCATCCTGCTGGAGAAGGACCTGACCGTCCTGGAGCACGGCGTCGTCCAGGGCCGGACCACCTTCGGCAACACCATCAAGTACGTCAAGATGACCGCGTCGTCGAACTTCGGCAACGTCTTCTCGGTGCTGGTCGCCTCGGCGTTCATCCCCTTCCAGCCGATGCTGGCGGTCATGCTGCTGGTGCAGAACCTGGTCTACGACATCGCCCAGCTGGCGACGCCGTGGGACCGGATGGACGAGGAGTACCTGCGCGAGCCGCGGAACTGGGACGCCAAGGGCATCGGCCGGTTCATGGTGACCATCGGACCGATCAGCTCGATCTTCGACATCGCGATGTTCGTGATCATGTGGAACGTGTTCGGCGCGAACACCGAGGCGAACCAGGCGCTGTTCCAGTCCGGCTGGTTCGTCGAGGGCCTGCTCTCCCAGACCCTGATCGTCCACATGATCCGCACCCGCAAGATCCCGTTCGTGCAGTCCCGGGCCTCGTGGCCGGTCATGGTGACGACCGTGCTCGCGGTGCTGGCCGGACTGTGGCTGCCGTTCTCGCCGCTGGCCGCGTCGCTGGGCTTCGTACCCCTGCCCGCCGGCTACTTCCCGTGGCTGGTCGCCGTGCTCCTCGCCTACTGCACGCTGACGCAGCTGGTGAAGACGGCGTACGTCCGCAGGTTCGGCACCTGGCTGTGAGCCACGACCCGTACGGGGCTCCGCCGCGGGCCGGCGGAGCCCCGTACGGGTCGCGGGGGCTACTTCAGGGTGGCCGAGGTGAGGCCGGCCTGGATCTGGCGCTGGAAGGACAGGTAGACCACCAGCATGGGGATCATCGCGATGGTGACGCCCGCGAACAGCACGGGCAGGTCCGTCTCGTAGCCCATCTGGTACTGGAGCTGCACGAGGCCCTGGGTGAGCATGTAGCGCTCGGGGTCGCTGCTGCTCTGGGGCTGCATCAGCACGGCCGGCAGGATGTACTGGTTCCACTGGCCCAGCACGTTGAAGATCCCGACGCTGATCAGGCCGGGCTTGGCCATCGGCAGCATCACCTGGAAGAAGATGCGCGTGTGCGAGGCCCCGTCGATGACCGCCGCCTCGTGCACCGCCGTGGGCAGGGTGCGGAAGAACGAGTGCATGAAGAACACCGTGAACGGCATCGAGTAGGCGACGTACACCAGGATCAGGCCCTGGTAGCTGTTCAGCATGTCCAGCCGTTTGACCATGAAGAACAGCGGGACGAGCGCCAGGAAGACGGGGAACATGGCCCCGCTGACGAAGAAGTAGTAGATGATCCGGTTCCCGGTGAAGGGGTACCGGGCCAGCACGTACGCGGCCATCGAGCCGAACAGCATGGTCAGCGGGACCGAGAACACCATCACGATCAGGGTGTTGGCGAAGTAGTCGCCGATGCCCTTGCTCCAGGCCCGCCCGAAGGCGTCGAAATGCCAGTTGGAGGGCCAGCTGAGGGCCGATCCGCCGATCTGCGCGTCGGTCTTGAAGGCGCCGAGCGCGAGCCAGATCAGCGGCAGGACGATCAGTATCGCCCAGACGGCGAGGAAGCCGTGGGAGAAGACGTTCAGGGCCATGCCCTCGGAGCGGCGCTTGTCGCGCTCGTCGGTGCGCCCGGAGTCGCCGCTCCGCTCGGCGGCCGCCTCGCCCGGCGCCTTGATCACAGTGGACTCGGTGGTCATGGTGTTCTCCCGCTCAGTACTCGATGCGATCGCGGCGGGTGGCACGCAGCGTGATGATGGAGAGGATCATGGTGAGGACGAGCATGACCACGCCCATGGCGCAGGCGTAGCCGCTCTGGCCCAGGTAGAGGAAGTTGCGCATCAGGACCGTGGCCATGACCTCGCTGTGGTGGTCGGGGCCGCCGCCGAACTGGCCCGAGGTCATCGTCGACACGAGGACGAACATGTCCATCGCGACGATGCCGAGGTAGACCGCGGAGGTCTGCACCGAGTCCCACAGCAGCGGCAGGGTGACCTTGAAGAAGGTCTGGCCGCGGCCGGCGCCGTCGAGCAGCGCCGCCTCGTAGATGTCCTTGGGCACAGACTGCATGGCGGCGGAGAAGAGCACGAGGTAGAAGCCGACCCCGTGCCAGACCACGACCAGCAGCAGGCACCACAGCACGAACTTCGGCTCGTTGAGCCATTCGATCGGCTTCTGCGGGTCGACCAGGCCGAGCTTGATCAGCACGCCGTTGAGGAGGCCGCCCTCGTCGCTGCGGTAGACCGCCCCGAACAGCACGGCGAGGATGGTGAGGGACAGCACCTGCGGGAAGAAGTAGACGATCTTGTAGAACCCCGAGCCGCGGACGCCCTGGACACCGCCGGCGCCGCCCCGCCCGCCCGCGTTCACCATGAAGGCGAAGAACAGGGCGAGCAGGATGGTGATCACCGGGACGAACACCAGGAGCAGCAGGTTGTGCCAGATCGCGCTGAGGAATACCTCGTCCTCCATCAGGGCCTGGTAGTTCTCCAGGCCGACGAAGTCGAACGTCGGCGACTGGCCGCTCCAGTTGGTGAAGGAATAGCCGAATGTCTGAACATACGGCCAGATGACGAAGGTCAGGTACAGCGCGAGGGGTACGAAGAGGAAGCCGGCGATGAAGCCGCCCCGTCCCCTGCTCTTGGCTACGTGGCTCATGGTGTCCGTCCCTGGTGTCCCGGATGCCCGTCGGACGACTGCGCGGTCAGTCGCGGTGGTTGTTCTTGGCGTTGGGGTCCTTGGTCGCCTTGTTGACCGCGGCCTGGGCCCGCTTGATCCACTCCTTGGGCTGGATGCGCTTGGCCATCAGCTCGTTGGAGGCGTCCTGGATGTCCAGGTCCATCTGGCTGTACCAGTCCGGGTAACGGTAGTTGAACGTGTTGTCGCCGGCCGCCTTCAACGCGTCGACGGCCGACTTCGTGCCGGGCCGCAGCTTCACGTTCGGGTCCACGCCGTCCTTGACGATGGTCAGCGAGTTGGCCTGCTGGGCGAAGAGGGTGGACCACTCGCGGGAGAGCATCGAGCGGACGAACTCCATGCCGCCGGCCTTGTTGGCGGCCTTCTCCGGGACGATGAACGGCTCGCCGGCGCCGGCCCGGATGGCCTCGAACGGGAGCTTGCTGCCGGCCAGCACGGGCATCGGCAGGAAGCGCATGTCGAAGTCCGCGGGCGTCTGCTTGAGCTGCTCGTTCTCCAGCCAGGAGCCACAGGTGATGAAGGCGGCCTTGTACTGGTTCCAGCGGGTCTGCGAGTCGGTGTGCGTCAGGCCGTTGGTGCCCGGCATGAGCAGACCCTTCTCGACCAGCTCGTAGACGGCCTCGACGGCCTCCAGGGCGACCGGGTTGCCCTCGAAGGCGTTCGGCTCCAGGTTGTCGATCGCCTTCATGGCCTCCAGACCGCCCTTCTTGGCGATCAGGTCCATGATGGCGACGTTGATGTAGTACGGGTACTTGCCCTGGTGCGCGAGGCCGCCGATGCCGGCCGCCTTGGCCTTGGCGCAGACCGCCAGGAAGTCGTCCCAGGTCTTCGGCTCGGTCCAGCCCTTCTCCTTGAAGAGCTTGCCGGAGTACCACAGGCCCCACACGGTGTAGACGTACTGGACGGCGACGAACTTGCCGCCCAGCGTGCCCTGCTCGACGGTGCCGGGGATGAGCATGTCCCGGACCTTCTTGGTCGGGTCGTCCAGCGAGGGCGCGTCGAGGACCGGGGTCAGGTCGGCGAGCTGGCCGCCCTTGAGGAGCACGTCGAGCTTGATCTGCTGGGCGCCCGAGTCGTCGATGACGTCCGGCGGGTTGCCGCCGTTGAAGCGCGGCTGGAGCTTGGCGGTGATCTCCTGGGTGGCGAGGTGGGAGGAAGTGGTGCCCCACTTCTTGTCGAACGCGGCCTCCCAGGCCTTCGCGTAGTCGTCGCCGTAGCCGCCCTTGAAGACGACCACGTCGAGCTTGCTGCCCTTGGCCACGCCGAAGGGGTTGTTCTTGTCCGCCTTGGCGGTCGCCGTGGCCTTCGGCTGGTCCTCGCCGCCGCCGGAGGCGCATGCGGACAGGAAGCTCATCGTCGGCACCGCGATCATGCCGAGTGCCGCGGAGCGCTTGATCAGGTCGCGGCGGCCGACGCCGTCACCGGTGCCGTGCTCGCCGTGGGCGGAGGTGGATCCCATGCTCATGTCCTCGCCTTCGTCAGGAGTGTGAAGGAGGGCCGGAAATCAGGGCAGTTGCCGTGCACGCGGGCATCACCGCAGGTCGCCGCCATCCCCCGGTCCGGGGGTCGCGCGTACCGCGATCGTCCGGACGGGCACAGGTATAGTCCACTCCCGCTCGCCTGAGCAAGATCGTGCACAAGGATGACCCCCGGTTTTTCCGAGTTGAGACCTGTCCGTCACACGGGGAGCCTTCCCCGAAAACCGGAAGGGCCGTACCCCCTTAACGGGGATACGGCCCTATGGTGCCGAACATGTCCGGCTAATCAGTGCATTCAGCCACGGATCAGGTTACGCAGGACGTACTGCATGATGCCGCCGTTGCGGTAGTAGTCCGCCTCGCCGGGGGTGTCGATGCGGACGACCGCGTCGAACTCCACACCGGTGTCGGTGGTCACCTTGACGGTGCGCGGGGTGGTGCCGTCGTTCAGCTCGGTCACGCCGGTGAAGGAGAAGGTCTCCTCGCCGGTGAGGCCCAGGGAGGCCGCAGTGGCACCCTCGGGGAACTGCAGCGGCAGGACGCCCATGCCGATCAGGTTCGAGCGGTGGATGCGCTCGTAGGACTCGGCGATGACGGCCTTGACGCCGAGCAGCGCGGTGCCCTTGGCGGCCCAGTCGCGGGACGAGCCCGAGCCGTACTCCTTGCCCGCCAGGATGACCAGCGGGATGCCGGCGGCCTGGTAGTTCTGGGAGGCGTCGTAGATGAAGGAGACCGGGGCCCCGTCGACGGTGAAGTCGCGGGTGAAGCCGCCCTCGGTGCCCGGCGCGATCTGGTTGCGCAGGCGGATGTTGGCGAACGTACCGCGGATCATGACCTCGTGGTTGCCGCGGCGGGAACCGTACGAGTTGAAGTCGCGGCGCTCGACGCCGTGCTCGGTGAGGTACTTGCCGGCCGGGGTGTCGGCCTTGATCGCACCGGCCGGGGAGATGTGGTCGGTGGTGACCGAGTCGCCCAGCTTCGCCAGCACGCGGGCGCCGGTGATGTCGGAGACCGGGGTGGTCTCCATCGTCATGCCCTCGAAGTAAGGGGGCTTGCGGACGTAGGTGGACTGCGGGTCCCACTCGAACGTGTTGCCGGTCGGGATCGACAGCGCCTGCCACTGGGCGTCGCCCGCGAAGACGTCCTGGTAGGACTTGCTGAACATGTCCTCGCCGATGGCGTTCGCCACGACGTCGTTGACCTCGGCCTCGGAGGGCCAGATGTCCTTGAGGAAGACCGGGTTGCCGTCGGTGTCGGTGCCGATGGCGTCCTTGGTGATGTCCACCTTCATGGAGCCCGCGATGGCGTACGCGACGACCAGCGGCGGGGAGGCCAGGTAGTTCATCTTGACGTCGGGGTTGATCCGGCCCTCGAAGTTGCGGTTGCCGGAGAGCACCGAGGTGACCGCGAGGTCGTGCTCGTTGATCGCCTTCGAGATCTCCTCGTCCAGCGGACCGGAGTTGCCGATGCAGGTGGTGCAGCCGTACCCGACGAGGTTGAAGCCCATCTTGTCGAGGTACGGGGTCAGGCCGGCCTTGTCGAAGTAGTCGGTGACGACCTTCGAACCGGGGGCCAGGGTGGTCTTGACCCAGGGCTTGCGGCCCAGGCCCTTCTCGACCGCCTTCTTGGCCACGAGCGCCGCGGCGACCATGACGTAGGGGTTCGAGGTGTTGGTGCACGAGGTGATCGCGGCGACGGTGACGGCGCCGTGGTCGATCTCGAAGGTGGTGCCGTCGGCCAGGGTGACCGGGGTGGGCTTCGACGGGCCGCCGTTCGGGTGGTTCGCCGGGGCGTCGGAGGCCGGGAAGGACTCCTTGCCCGCCTCGTCCTCCTCGTCGACGTAGTTGCGCACGTCCTGGGCGAACTGCTGGGAGGCGTTCGCGAGGACGATGCGGTCCTGGGGGCGCTTCGGGCCGGCGATGGAGGGGACGACCGTGGAGAGGTCGAGCTCCAGCTTCTCGGAGAAGTCGGGCTCGGCGGCCGGGTCGAGCCAGAGGCCCTGCTCCTTGGCGTACGCCTCGACGAGCGCGACCTGCTGGGCGTCGCGGCCGGTCAGGCGCAGGTACTTCAGCGTCTCGTCGTCGATCGGGAAGATCGCGGCGGTGGAGCCGAACTCCGGCGACATGTTGCCGATGGTGGCGCGGTTCGCGAGGGAGGTGGCGGCGACGCCCTCACCGTAGAACTCGACGAACTTGCCGACGACGCCGTGCTTGCGGAGCATCTCGGTGATGGTCAGCACGAGGTCGGTGGCGGTGGTGCCGGTCGGCAGCTCGCCGGTCAGCTTGAAGCCGACGACGCGCGGGATCAGCATGGAGACCGGCTGGCCGAGCATCGCGGCCTCGGCCTCGATGCCGCCGACGCCCCAGCCCAGCACGCCCAGGCCGTTGACCATGGTGGTGTGCGAGTCGGTGCCGACGAGGGTGTCGGGGTACGCCTGGCCGTTGCGGACCATGACCGTGCGGGCCAGGTGCTCGATGTTGACCTGGTGGACGATGCCGGTGCCCGGGGGGACGACCTTGAAGTCGTCGAAGGCGGTCTGGCCCCAGCGCAGGAACTGGTAGCGCTCCTTGTTGCGGCCGTACTCCAGCTCGACGTTCTGCGCGAAGGCGTCCTTCGTGCCGAACTTGTCGGCGATGACCGAGTGGTCGATGACCATCTCGGCGGGCGAGAGCGGGTTGATCTTCGCCGGGTCGCCGCCGAGCTCCTTGACGGCCTCGCGCATGGTGGCGAGGTCGACGACACAGGGCACACCGGTGAAGTCCTGCATGATCACGCGGGCCGGCGTGAACTGGATCTCCTCGCTGGGCTGCGCCTGGGAGTCCCAGTTGCCGAGCGACCGGATGTGGTCGGCGGTGATGTTCGCGCCGTCCTCGGTACGGAGCAGGTTCTCCAGCAGGACCTTCAGGCTGTAAGGCAGGCGGGCGGAGCCCTCGACCTTGTCCAGCTTGAAGATCTCGTACGACTCGTCGCCCACCTGCAGCGTGCTGCGGGCGTCGAAGCTGTTCGCCGACACGACAGTCTCCTTCATGCATGAATTCGCGCGTTCTTACCGCATCCTGCCGCCACGCCCTGTGGCCCATCCGCTAAGGTAAGGCTAAGTTAGGTAACCCTTACAGCGGAGGCGGCTGCGGTGCGCCCTCGGCAGATATCTCGATGTCGAGATAACTCTAGTACATGACCGGGGGCCGAGACGAAGCACGCACCTCGAGGCCCGCCGGAACAGTGCGCTGGCCGGGCGTTTCCGGCTGCCCGGATTCGATCAGGGCGACCAGCGCGGCCACCGCCGTCTCCCCGATCACCTCGGGCCGCAGGGTGACCGTGCTGACCGGCACGGCCCCCGCCGCCGGGTCGCCCTCCGCGTACGCCGGGTCCTCGCTCGCGCACACCAGCAGCAGGTCCCCGGGGACCCGCAGGCCGTGCCGCCGGGCGGCGGACAGCACCTGGCGGCCGCCCGGGTCGAACACGCAGTGGACGGCGTCCGGCCGCGCGCCCGGGGGCCCGGCGAGCGCCTCGTCGAAGGCGTGCCCCGGCGTGTCGTGCGGGTCGAAGGGAATCACGAGCGGCTCCCGCTCCCCCTCCTCGCACCACTGCTCGTACGCGGCCGTGACGGCGTTCGAGTAGTGGTCGTGTCCGTAATCGGAATGCAGGGCTATGCGCCGCGCGCCGGCCGCGGCCAAGTGGTCGAGCACCTCGCGGGTGGTCGCCGCGTGGTCGTTGTCCACCCAGACGTCCCCCGGCCGGGGATCGGCCGGCCGGCCGTCGAAGACGACCGGCATCCCGCGGGCCCGCAGCGCGCGCAGCACCGGGTCGCCCGTCGGACTGTCCAGGAGGAGCATCCCGTCCACGGCGAGGGTGTGCCACAGCGCCTCGGCGCCGCGCTCGGCGGGCAGCGTGGTCAGCGCGTAGCCGCGGGCGTGGGCGGCGGAGGTCGCGGCGGTGATGAGCCGGGAGAAGTAGGCGACGCCCGCGAAGTCCCAGGCGTTGCCGGCGTACGTGGTGACGGCGAGGCCGAGGGTGCGGGTACGGGGGCCCCGGCGCGCGCCGTACCCGAGGGCGGCGGCGACCTCGCGGACCCGGCGCCGGGTGCCCTCGCCGACCCGGCCGGTGCCGTTGAGGGCGTGCGAGACGGTCGCGGTGGACACCTCTGCGGCCCGCGCGATGTCGGCGATGGTGGGTGGCGGCACGAGCGTCATCGTACGGAGCCGCGCGCCGGGCCGACGTACGGAATCCGTCGCCGCGGGGTGGTTCTGGTTAACGGGTTAATCACCCAGTGTCCTGGCCACAGCCGGTGTCAGAGGACGCCGGCTGCCGCCAGAAGTGCTTGGGAGTGGCCATGTCGTCTTCGCTGTCGCAGTCTTCTCTGCCGCTGTCCCCCCTCTCGCGCCGGGGGCTGCTCGCCGCGGGTGCGGTCGCGGCCGGCGGCGCGGTCGTCGCGGCCGTGCCCGGCACGGCCGCCGCGGCGCCGGCCGGCGCCCGGACCTCGGCCGCCGCGACGCTGATCATCCACAACGCGCGGGTGTTCACGGGCGTGCCCGGGGCACGCCCGGTCGAGGCGGTGGCGGTGGGCCGGGACGGCCGGATCCTCGCCACCGGCACCGGCTCGGCGGTGCGGCGGCTGATCGGGCGGGACACCGAGGTGGTCAACGCCCGCGGCAACACCGTGATGAGCGGGATCCACGACGGCCACGTGCACCCGCTGGGCGCGGGCGACCGCTCGCTGCGCCCCTCGCTGCAGAGCGCCGAGACGAGCGTGGCCGAACTGCAGGAGATCCTGAAGGGGTTCCTCGCCGACACCGGCGGCGCGGGCGCCGAGCCGGACTCCTGGCTGGTGGTGGAGGACTGGAACCCGGTCGGCCTGCTGCCCGCCGGCACCGCCCCGCACCACGCCATGCTGGACGCGCTGCCCACGCGGCGGCCGGTGGCGCTGGTCGGCGGCGACGGCCACAACCTGTGGGCCAACCGCCGGGCGCTGGAGATCGCGGGCATCACGGCGGCCACCCCGGACCCGGCCGGCGGAAAGATCGTCAAGGGTGCCGACGGGAAGCCCACCGGCGTGCTCAAGGACGACGCCCAGGGCCTGGTGACCCGGCACGTGCCGGAGCCGACGAAGGCCCAGCTGGTCGCGGCCTGCGCGCGGGCGCTCGGCGACGCCGCCGCGGCCGGCGTCACCACGATGATGGACGCCCTGGTGGGCCGCCACGAACTGGAGCTCTACCGGGCCCTGTCCAAGGCCGGCAAGCTGCCGCAGCGCATCGTCCCGGCGCTGCGACTGGACGCGGCGCAGGCCAAGGACCCGGCCGGCTCGCTGGCGTACGCGCGCGGGCTGCGCAAGGAGTTCGAGGGGGTGCGCGGGCTGCGGTTCGGGATGGTCAAGGTGTTCCTGGACGGCGTCATCGAGCACCCGGCGCAGACCGCCGCGCTGCTGGAGCCGTACCTGGACGGCCACGGGAAGCCCACGGACAACCGGGGCGAACTGTACGTATCCGGGCGGGACTACGGGCGGCTGTCCGCGGCCTTCAACGCGGCGGGCTGGCAGATGCACGCCCACGGGCTGGGCGACCGGGCGGTGCGCACCGCCCTGGACGGGTACGCGTACGCCCGCCGGGTGACCGGCGTGCGGGACGCGCGCAACGCCGTCGCGCACCTGCAGATCGTGGACCCGGCGGACCTGAAGCGGTTCGCGCAGCTGGGCGTGGCCGCGTGCATGCAGCTCCAGTGGGCGGCCCGGGACACCTGGACGATGGACGCGCTGCTGCCGTACATCGGGCCGGAGCGGCACCGCTGGATGTACCCGGCGCGCAGCCTGGAGAAGGCCGGCGCCCGGCTGTCGGGCGGGTCCGACTGGCCGGTGGACGCCCTGCAGGTGTGGAACCAGATCCGTACGTCGATCGACCGCAAGGGCGCGGAGGGGGACGGGCCGCTGTACCGGGAGCTGGAGGGGCTGAGCCGGGCGTCGACCCTGCGGATGCACACCCTCGGCACCGCCTGGCAGCTGCGGCAGGACGCGCTGACGGGCACGGTGGAGCGGGGCAAGGCGGCGGACCTGGTGCTGCTGGACCGCGACGTGACGCGCTGCCCGGTCAAGGACATCAGCGACACGCGGGTGGAACTGACGCTGGTGGGCGGCAAGGCGGTGCACGACGCGCACTCGGCCACCGGCCGGGCGGCCGTGTCCCGGCTGGCGCGCGCGGCGGCCGGCCCGCGCCCTGCCTCGTACGCGGCGGTGCACGGCGGCCGGCACCGCGCGTGCGGGTGCGGCGGGCACTGACCGCGGCGGCGGCTGCGCTCCCGCGGGCTGACGGCCCGGCAGCCGGGCGACCGCTCGACAGTCCGGCGGCCGGTCAGCCGGGCAGCCCGCGGGGGGATAGCTCAAATCCGGAGTGCTTGAATCCGGACCTGACGGGCGATAACACCCTTTTGGGGCGCCCCGAATCGGCCGCATCTCATATCTGAGATACCGTGCCCCCATGGCAGACGACTACCTCGTACGCATCGGCAAGCTCATCCGTGACGCCCGGCAGCACCGTGGCTGGACACAGAGTCAGCTTGCCGATGCGCTCGGAACCAGCCAGAGCGCCGTGAACCGCATCGAGCGCGGCAATCAAAACATCAGCCTTGAGATGATCGCCCGAATCGGTGAAGCGCTCGACAGCGAGATCGTGTCGCTGGGCTACGCGGGCCCGATGCACCTGCGGGTGGTCGGCGGCCGCCGGCTCTCCGGCGCCATCGACGTCAAGACCAGCAAGAACGCCTGCGTCGCGCTGCTGTGCGCCACCCTCCTCAACAAGGGCCGCACGGTGCTGCGCCGGGTGGCGCGCATCGAGGAGGTGTACCGCCTTCTGGAGGTGCTGGGCTCCATCGGCGTCCGCACCCGCTGGATCAACGACGGCGTCGACCTCGAAATCGTGCCGCCGGCCCGGCTGGACATGGACTCCATCGACGAGGAGGCCGCCCGCCGGACGCGCAGCATCATCATGTTCCTCGGCCCGCTGCTGCACCGCATGGACCAGTTCAAGCTGCCGTACGCGGGCGGCTGCGACCTGGGCACCCGCACCATCGAGCCGCACATGATCGCGCTGCGCCGGTTCGGCCTGGACATCACGGCCACCGAGGGCATCTACCACGCCGTGGTCGAGGCCGCGGTGGCGCCGCAGCGGCCGATCGTGCTGACCGAGCGCGGGGACACCGTGACCGAGAACGCGCTGCTGGCCGCCGCGCGGCACGACGGCGTCACGGTCATCCGCAACGCCTCCTCCAACTACATGGTCCAGGACCTCTGCTTCTTCCTGGAGGCGCTGGGCGTCCGGGTCGACGGCATCGGCACCACGACCCTGACCGTGCACGGCGTCCCCACCATCGACGTCGACGTGGACTACTCCCCCTCCGAGGACCCGGTCGAGGCGATGAGCCTGCTGGCCGCCGCGGTGGTCACGGAGTCGGAGCTCACCATCCGCCGGGTGCCGATCGAGTTCATGGAGATCGAGCTCGCGGTGCTGGAGGAGATGGGCCTCGACCACGACCGCTCGACGGAGTACACGGCGGACAACGGCCGCACCCGGCTCGTGGACCTGACGGTCCGCCCGTCGAAGCTCGAAGCCCCGATCGACAAGATCCACCCGATGCCGTTCCCCGGGCTGAACATCGACAACGTGCCCTTCTTCGCGGCCATCGCGGCCGTCGCCCAGGGCCAGACCCTCATCCACGACTGGGTCTACGACAACCGCGCGATCTACCTCACCGACCTCAACCGGCTCGGCGGCCGCCTCCAGCTCCTGGACCCGCACCGCGTCCTGGTCGAGGGACCGACCCGCTGGCGCGCGGCCGAGATGATGTGCCCGCCGGCCCTGCGCCCCGCGGTCGTCATCCTCCTCGCGATGATGGCGGCGGAGGGCACCTCGGTCCTGCGCAACGTCTACGTCATCAACCGCGGCTACGAGGAACTCGCCGAGCGCCTCAACTCGGTGGGCGCCCAGATCGAGATCTTCCGCGACATCTAGGCCCGCACGTACGTACGAAGCCCCCGTCGGCAGCCCCGCCGACGGGGGCTTTTGCGCGTTCTGGGCGGGGGGTGCGCATGTGCCGGTGTCTCATTTCCGCGACATACCGGAATACGGATCATCGTCTTGTGTATCTTGAGCGCCGCTCCAAGTGATTCACCGTTGCACTACAGGGAGGGGACCCCCTTATGAAGAAGACCGCCACTTTCGCCGCGGCCGCCGCGCTCGCCGCCGTCGCGCTCGCCGCGCCGCAGGCCACCGCCGCCACTCACCAGGGCGGGCTGCACTTCGGTGCGCTCCAGTTCGACGGTCCGGGCCCGGACCTGCCGCGCACCAACGCGAAGCTGAACGCCGAGTTCGTGGACCTGCACAACAACAGCCGGACGCCCGTCACGCTGACCGGCTACACGGTCCGGACCGCTTCCGGTTTCGTGTACAAGTTCGGCTCGTTCAAGCTCGGCGCCTACCAGAGCGTGCGCCTGCACAACGGCCAGGGCGGCAACACCGCCAAGCACGTGTACCGGAAGCTCAACAACTTCTGGTTCAACAACAGCGGCGGCTCGGTGACGCTGACCGCCGCGAACGGCGTCAAGAAGGACGCGTGCTCCTGGCGCGCCAACGGCCGGGGCTACACCACCTGCCACTGAGGCCGAGCGGGCCGCACGGGCGTTTTCCGGCCGGACCTTCCGGATCGGGCCCCCCGTGCGGTCACCGCGCCGCACACTTGCCCGCAGTGACCATCGATGAAGACGATCACTTGAGGAGCGGCATGGCAGGCGCGGACGCAAGACCCCCTGGTCCCGCAGGGGTTCCCCTGCTCGGATCGTTGCTGGACCTCCGCAACGACTCGCTGGGCACCTTCCTGCGGGCCCAGCGCGAGCACGGCGACGTGGTACGCCTCTCCGCCGGCCCGCCCGGCCTGCGCGCCGAGCTCTACGCGGTGTTCTCCGCGGAGGGTGCCCAGCAGGTGCTGGCCGGCGAGGCGGCCAACTTCCGCAAGGACAGCTCGGTCTACCAGGAGATCCGCGAGTCCCTCGGCAACGGCCTGCTGACCAGCCAGGACGAGGACTACCTGCGGCAGCGGCGGCTGGTGCAGCCGTTGTTCACCCGGCGGCGGGTGGACGGCTACGCCGCCGCGGTCGCCACCGAGACCGACAGCCTCCTGCGCACCTGGCACGGCCGTACGGGCGGGCCCGGCGGACCGGCCACCACCCTGGACGTCGGCACCGAGATGATGGGGCTGGCGCTGCGCACCGTCGCCCGGATCCTGTTCGGCACGGACGTCGACGCCGCCGCCGCGGTCGTGGACCGCTGCTTCCCCGTCATCACCGAGTACACGCTGCGCCGCGGCTACTCCCCCCTCAAACTCCCCCGCCAGGTGCCGACCCCCGCCAACCGGCGGGCGGCCGCCGCGATCTCCGAGCTGTACGGGGTCTGCGACCAGATCATCGCCGGGCGCGGCGGCGCGGGCGTCCGGCACGGGGAGGACCACGGCGACGACCCCGGTACGGAAACGGACAACGGCGGCGGTGACGGGGCGGGGTCCGGGGCGGGCGAGGACCTGCTGACCCTGCTGGCCGCCGCGCGCAGCGCGCAGGACACCGCCTTCGACGCGGACGAACTCCGCGACCAGGTGCTGATCTTCCTGCTCGCCGGCCACGAGACCACCGCCACCTCGCTGGCGTTCTCGCTCTGGCTGCTGGCCCGCCACCCCGAGGTGCAGGACCGGGCCCGCGCCGAGATCTCCCAGGTGCTGGGCGACCGCACCCCCGAGGCCGCCGACCTGGACAAACTCCCGTACCTCACACAGGTGCTGAAGGAGGCGATGCGGCTCTACCCGGCGGCGCCGGTGATAGGGCGCCGGGCGGTGGCCGCGGCCGAGATCGGCGGCCGGGTGATCCCCGCGGGGGCCGATGTGATCGTGGCCCCGTGGGTGACGCACCGGCACCCGCGCTACTGGCCCGACCCCGAGCGCTTCGACCCGGACCGGTTCACCCCCGAGGCCGAGGCGGCGCGCCCGCGTTACGCGTGGTTCCCGTTCGGCGGCGGGCCGCGGGCCTGCATCGGCCAGCACTTCTCGATGCTGGAGTCGGTGACCGCGCTGGCGATGCTGCTGCGGGCCTACGCCTTCGAGTCCGACACCGGTTCCGTGGCCGTGTCCGCCGGCATCACGCTGAGCTCGGCGACACCGCTGAACTGCCGGCTGCGCCCGCTCTGACCGGGCCGCGCCCGGCCGGGCGGCCGGGCGGCCGGGGTCAGAGCCCGGGCGGGGCGTTGGTGCCCTTGAGGCGTTCGAGGTCGTCGGGGCGTACCTGGATGACGAACAGGGCGATGAGGGCGCCGACGGCGGCGAAGATGGCCGCGGCGATGAAGGACCGGGTGACGCCGTAGGTGAGCACCTGGTCGCCCCAGGGGTCGGGCAGCTGTTGCGTGCGGTTGAAGCGCAGCCGCTCGGCGGGGCTCGCCTGGGCCAGGAAGGCGGGCACGACCTTGCCGGCCTCGGTGCTGCTGGCCGTGCCGAAGACCGTCACGAGGATCGACAGACCGAGCGAACCGCCCACCTGCTGGGTGGCGTTGAGCAGGCCGGAGGCGGCGCCGGACTCCTGGTCGGGCACCCGGGACAGGGCCATGAGCGTGAGCGACACGAACTGCAGGCCCATGCCCATGCCGAAGACGAGCATCGGCCCGAGGATGCTGCCGAGGTACGTGGACTGGATGTCGGTCAGCGTCAGCCAGGCCAGGCCCGCGGCCGACAGCAGGGCGCCGATCACCATGAAGGGCTTGGGGCCGAACTTCGGCAGGAGTTGCGAGGTGAGGCCCGCGCCGACCGCGATCACCGCGCTGATCGGAAGGAAGGCCAGACCGGCCTGCAGCGGGCTGAAGTCCAGCACGTTCTGCACGAAGAGGGTCAGGAAGAAGAACATGCCGAAGATCGCGCAGGCGAGCATGAGCATGATGCCGTAGGTGCCGGCCCGGTTGCGGTCCGCGAACATGTGCAGCGGGGTGATCGGCTGCGCGGAGCGGCGCTCGATCAGGATGTACAGCGTCAGAAGGACCACCGCGGCGCCGAAGGAGGCCAGCGTGAGGGGGTCCCGCCAGCCCTCCTGTGCGGCGCGGATGAACCCGTAGACCAGGGCCACCATGCCCACCGTGGCGGTCACGGCGCCGGTGAAGTCGAAGTGTCCGGGGTGCCGTTCGGACTCCTTGATCACCCGCGGTGCGGCGAAGGCGATGAGCAGCGCGATGGGCACGTTGACGAAGAAGATCCAGCGCCAGTCGAGCCATTCGACGAGGATGCCGCCGAGGAGCAGGCCGATCGCGCCGCCGCCTGCCGAGACGCCGGCGAAGACGCCGAACGCCCGGTTGCGGGCGGGCCCTTCGGTGAAGGTCGTGGTGATCAGCGCGAGCGAGGTCGGGGAGGCGATGGCGCCGCCCACGCCCTGGAGGGCCCGCGCGGCGAGCAGTTGGCCGGAGTTCTGGGCGAGGCCGCCGAGCAGGGAGGCCAGGCCGAAGAGGAGGACGCCGAAGATGAACACCCGGCGCCGGCCGAGGATGTCGCCGGTCCGGCCGCCGAGGAGCAGCAGCCCGCCGAAGGTGAGCGTGTAGGCGTTGACCACCCAGGAGAGGCTGGTCGTGGAGAACCCCAGCGCTGTCTGGATGTGCGGCAGCGCGATGTTCACGATCGTGATGTCGAGGACGATCATGAGCTGGCAGGAGGCGATGACGAACAGGGCGAGCCCGTTCCCGCTTCCTCGGACCTTGCCGTCGGTCCCGGTGGTGGTCGGCACGGTTTTCCGGTCCACCCTTTCGACGCTAAGCCCGGCCCTGGTGATCCACCACTCGAACGGCGTAAGGGTCGAGAGGGGGATTTCGGTGTGTAATTTCACATGTCACACTGCCTTCATGGATTCCTTCCTTCAGCTCTCCGCCCGGACCGGGCGGTTCACGTACGGGGCCCCGCGCGCCGCCGCCTTCGGCGACCGGGGGCGGCTGCTGTACTTCCTGCGCTCCACCGGGCCCGCCGACCCGGTGGACTCCCTGTGGGTGCTCGACACCGCCGACGGGCCCGCGGGCCCGGCCGGCACCGAGCGGCTGCTCGCCGACGCCGCGCTGCTCGCCCCCGCGGGCGGCGAACTCCCGGCCGTCGAGCGGCGGCTGCGCGAGCGGATCCGGCTCACCGCCCCCGGCATCGGCTCCTTCGCGCTGTCCGGCGACGGCCTCAGCGCGGTCTTCGCCCTGTACGGGCGCGTCTTCCGGGTCCGCGCCCACGGGCGCTCCGACGTGACGGCCGACGCGCCCGCCGACACCGCCTCGCGGGCACCCGCGGAGGCACCCGCGGCCGTGCCGGTGGAAGTGCCGGTGGCGGGCCCCGCCTTCGACCCGCGCCCCAGCCACGACGGCTCCAAGGTCGCCTACGTGACCGGCGACGCCCTGTACGTGTCCCCCGGCGGCCGGGTCAGCCCCGCCGACGGGGCCCGCTGGGGCGTGGCCGAGTTCGCCGCCGCCGAGGAGCTCGGCCGCTCCCGCGGCCACTGGTGGTCGCCCGACGGCACCGCCCTGCTCGCCGCCCGGGTCGCCGAATCCGCCCTGCCCCGCCGGTGGTTCGCCGACCCGGCGCACCCCGAGCGGGCCCCCGAGGACTTCGCGTACCCGCAGGCCGGCGGCCCCAACGCCGACGTGCAGCTGTGGGTCTTCGGCGCGCGGCAGAGCCGGGTCCGCCTCCAGTGGGACGCCGAGGCCTTCCCGTACGTCTCGGACGCCGAGTGGGACTCCGCCGACGAGATCCTGCTGACCGTCCAGGACCGGCTGCAACAGACCGTCCTGCTGCTCAGCGCCGATCCGGCCACCGGGCGGACCCGCGAACTCTCCCGTACCCTCCACCCGCTCTGGGTCGACCCGCTGCCCGGCACCCCCGCCCGGCTGCCCGACGGCCGGCTGCTGACGTCCGCCGACACCCCGGGCGGCGCGGCCCGGGCACTCGCCGTCGACGGCAAGGTCCGCACCGGCGAGGGGATCCAGGTCCGCCGGGTGGCGGGCGTGCACGCGGGCGCCCTGCTCGTCGAGGCCGGCCTGCGGGACCCCTCCGAGCAGCAGGTCGTCCTCGTCGACCCCGACACCGGGGAGGTCCGGCCGGTCGCCGACGGGCCCGGCGTGCACGCGGTGCTCGCCCAGGGCGGGGCGCTGCTGATCACCACCGCGGACGCCGACGGCGTCCGGCGGTCCGTGCGCACCGCGGACGGCCGGGCGTTCGCCCCGCGCGACCTGTCCGAGCCGCTGCCGTACCGGGTGGAGCCCCGGCTGGCCCGCGTCACCGAACGCGGGCTGCCCACCGCGCTGGTGCTGCCGCGCGGCCACCGGCCCGGCGAGCGGCTGCCCGTGCTCCTCGACGTGTACGGGGGCCCCGGCTACCAGGCGGTGTCGGCCGAGCCGCGCCGCTGGCAGCACCGCCAGTGGTGGGCCGACCAGGGCTTCGCGGTGGTCACCACCGACAACCGCGGCACCCCGTTCGTCTCCCCCGCCTTCGCCCACGCGATGTACCGCGGGTTCTCCGAGGTGACCCTCGCGGACCAGGTGGACGCGCTCCTGGCACTCGGCGAGCGGCACCCGGAACTGGACCTGGGCCGGGTGGCCGTACGCGGCTGGTCGTACGGGGGCTACCTGGCGGCGATGGCGGTGCTGCGCCGCCCGGACGTCTTCCACACGGCCGTCGCGGGCGCCGCGCCCACCGACTTCCGGCACTACGACACGGCGTACACCGAGCGCTACCTGGGCCTGCCGCAGGAGCACCCGGAGGTGTACGAGCGGGACTGCCTGATCGGTGACGCGCCGGCGCTGAGCCGGCCGCTGATGCTGGTGCACGGGCTGGCCGACGACAACGTCCACCCCTCGCACACCCTGCTGCTGTCCCAGGCGCTCACCGCCGCGGGCCGGCCGCACCAGCTGCTGGCGCTGCCGGGGGTGACCCACATGACCCCGGGCGGCGTGGACGAGAAGCTGATGGCGCTGGAACTCGACTTCCTGCGCCGCACCCTCCCCTAGGGGACGCAGGGAAGGCACACAAGGAAGGGCCCCGGAGACGCCGTTGTCTCCGGGGCCCTTCTTCCCGTGGTCCCCCGTCAGTCCCCCGGGAAGTGACACGCCACCTCGCGGGTCTCGCCGGGTGAGGCGATGCGCAGCAGCGGGCGTTCGGTCCGGCAGATCTCCTGTGCCTTGGCGCACCGGGGGTGGAAGGTGCAGCCGGGCGGCGGGGAGGCCGGGCTCGGCGGGTCGCCGAGCAGGGTGATGCGCTCCCGGCGCCGCTCGGCGGCCGGGTCGGGCAGCGGTACGGCGGACAGCAGCGCCCGGGTGTACGGGTGCTGCGGGTTGCCGTACAGCGCGTGCTTGTCGCCGATCTCCACGATCCGGCCGAGGTACATGACCGCGACCCGGTCGCTGACCCGCTTGACGACGGACAGGTCGTGGGCGATGAACACGTAGGCGAGGCCGAGTTCGCGCCGCAGCCGTTCCATCAGGTTGACGATCTGCGCCTGGACGGAGACGTCGAGGGCGGAGACCGGCTCGTCGGCGACGACCAGGCGGGGGCTGGTGGACAGCGAGCGGGCGATGCCGATGCGCTGGGCCTGGCCGCCGGAGAACTCGTGCGGGTAGCGGTCGATGTGCTCGGGGATGAGGCCGACGAGTTCCATCAGCTCGGCGGCGCGGCGCCGGGCGTCGGCGGCGCTCCAGCCCTGGACCAGCAGCGGGTCGGAGATGATCCGGGCCACGGTCTGGCGGGGGTTGAGCGAGGAGTGCGGGTCCTGGAAGACCATCTGCAGCTGCTTGCGCAGCGGGCGCATCCGGCCCTGTGAGAGCCGGCTGATCTCGCGTCCCTCGAAGGAGATGCTGCCGGAGGTCGGCTCCAGGAGCCGCACGAGCATCCGGCCGGTGGTCGACTTGCCGCAGCCGGACTCGCCGACCAGGCCGAGGGTCTCCCCCGGCGACAGGTCGAAGGAGACCCCGTCGACGGCCCGGATCGGGGCGCCTCGGCGTCCGGTGGCGCTGCGCCGACCGGGGAAGGTCATCGTCAGGTCGGTCACGGACAGCAGGGGCGGGTCGGCCGCCCCGTCGGTCACGGCGGGCAGGGGTTCGGTGGTGGTCATCGGGCCGCCTCCTGGACGGCGCCCGCGAGGTGGCAGGCGGTCATGCGGGCGCCTTCGCCGTACGGCACGAAGGCGGGGCGCTCGGTGGTGCAGCGGTCGCGTTCGGCCGGGGCGGCCGCGGCGGAGCGGGCGCAGCGGGGTGCGAACGCGCAGCCGGGGGCGGGGGCGAGGAGGGAGGGCGGCGAGCCGGGGATGGCCCGCAGCGGCGCGTCGTCGGCGTCGTCGAGGCGGGGCAGGGAGTCGAGCAGGCCGCTGGTGTACGGGTGCGCGGGCTCGGCGAACAGCTCGTCCACGGAGGCCTGTTCGGCGGCCCGGCCGCCGTACATGACCAGCACCTCGTGGGCGACGCGGGCGACGACCCCGAGGTCGTGGGTGATCATCACGACGCCGAGGCCGCGTTCCTGCTGGAGCTTGGCGATCAGGTCGAGGATCTGGGCCTGGACGGTGACGTCGAGGGCGGTGGTGGGTTCGTCGGCGATCAGCAGGTCGGGCTCGCAGGCCAGCGCCATGGCGATCATGGCCCGCTGGCGCATGCCGCCGGAGAACTGGTGCGGGTACTCCCCGGCCCGGCGGGCGGGTTCGGGGATGCCGACCTCGCCGAGCATGTCGACGGCACGCTTGCGGGCGGCGGCCCGCCCGGCCCGGAAGTGCACCCGGAAGTGCTCGGCGATCTGTTCGCCGACCGTGTAGTAGGGGTGCAGGCTGGACAGCGGGTCCTGGAAGATCATCGCCATCCGGCGCCCGCGCAGCTTGGAGAGCTCCTTCTCGGACAGGCCGGTGAGCTCCTGCCCGGCGAGGGCGATGGAGCCGCCGATCTCGGCGCCCCGGTGCAGTCCCATGACGGCGAGCGAGGTCACGGACTTGCCGGAGCCGGACTCGCCGACGATGCCGAGGGTACGGCCCGCCTCGACGGTGAAGCCGATCGAGTCGACGGCCCGTACGCGGCCGCGCGGGGTGGTGAACGTGACCTGGAGGTCGCGTACTTCGAGCAGGGGCGGCGCGGCGGCCATCAGTACCTCACCCGGGGATCGACGACGGCGTACAGGAGGTCGACCGCGAGGTTGGCGACGACGATGAAGAAGGCGGCCAGGAGGGTGACGCCGAGCACCACGGGCTGGTCGGAATTGACCAGCGCGCCGTAGAAGAGGCGTCCGATGCCGGGGAGCCCGAAGATCGACTCGGTGATGACGGCGCCGGCCAGCAGGCCGCCGAGGTCCATGCCGAAGATGGTCAGGATGGGGGTCATCCCGGAGCGCAGGCCGTGCTTGACGACGACGGTGCGCTCCGGCATGCCCTTGGCCCGGGCGGTGCGGATGTAGGGCTCGGCCATCGCCTCGATCATCGAACCGCGGCTCTGGCGCGCGTACATGGCCGCGTAGAGGAGGGCGAGGGCGATCCACGGCAGCAGCAGGTTGCTGGCCCAGCCGACCGGGTTCTCGGTGAAGGGCTGGTAGCTGGGGTAGGGCAGCAGGCCGGCGATGCGGATGACTCCGTAGATGAGCATCACGGAGGTGAAGTAGACCGGCAGGGAGGCCGCGGCGACGGCGCCGACCATCAGCGCCTTGTCGGTGACGGAGTCCTTGCGCAGGGCGGCGGTGACGCCGGCACCCAGGCCCAGCACCAGCCAGAGCAGGGCCGCGCCGACGGCCAGCGAGGCGGAGACCGGGAGCCGGTCCATGAGCAGGTCCCAGACGGGCAGGGAGTTCTCGTACGAGTAGCCCAGGCAGGGGAAGTCGCACTGGACGGCGTACTGGCCGGAGCCCAGGGTGCGGCCGGTGAAGATGCCGGTGAGGAAGTCGGTGAACTGCCGCCATATCGGCTGGTCGAGGCCGAGGTAGGCCCGCACGTCGGCGATCCGCTCGGTGCTGCAGGTCTTGCCGCAGGCGGCGGCCGCCGGGTCGGAGGGCAGGACGTAGAAGATGAGGAAGGTGACGGCGGCGATGGCGAGGAGCACTCCGGCCACGCCGGCCAGGCGGCGGACGAGGAAGAGGATCACGAGCGGCTTCCCCTCGGGTCGAGGATGTCGCGCAGGGCGTCGCCGAGCAGGGTGAAGGCGAGCACGGCGAGGAAGAGGAAGACGCTCGGGATGACGAAGTACATGGGGTCGGTCTCGTAGTAGGCGACGCTCTCGGCGATCATCTGGCCCCAGGACGGGGTGGGCGGGCGGACTCCCACGCCGAGGTAGCTGAGGGCGGCCTCGGTGCTGATCATGCCGGGGATGAGCAGGGTGGTGTACGCGATGACCGGGCCCATCACGCCGGGCAGGATGTCCCGGGTGAGGATCCGCCACGAGCCGGCTCCGCCGACGCGTGCGGCGTCGACGTACTCGCGGTGTTTGAGCGAGAGGGTCTGGCCCCGGACCACGCGGGCGACGCCGGGCCAGCCGAAGACGCCGATGACGAGGGTGATGAGCACGATGCGGTTGACGTCCTTGGCCACGGACAGCATCGCGATCATGAAGATCAGCGACGGGAAGGACATGGTCAGGTCCATCAGGCGGGAGAGCACCGCGTCGGTGCGGCCGCCGAAGTAGCCGGCGGCGATGCCGGCCGCGGTGCCGGCGGCGACCACGATGACGGTCGCGGTGAAGGCGATCAGGAGGGAGACCTGGGCGCCGTGCACCACACGGGCGAACAGGTCGCGGCCGGTGACGGGTTCGACTCCGAGCCAGTGCTCGGGGCTGATCCCGCCGAAGGACCCGAGCGGCTGGCCGCCGAGGTACGGGTCGATGGCGGTCTTGTCGAACTCGTCGGGGGACCAGCCGCCCAGCGCGCCCAGCCAGGGGGCGGCGACGGCCATGAGGACGAAGAGGAGGACGACGGAGAGGCTGATGCGGACGGCGGGGCGGCGGCGGAGTTCCCGCCGGGCGAGCTGCCAGGGGCTGCTGCCCGGCGGGACGGCCGGCGCGGCCGGCGTGGTGCCGGCTGCTGCGGTGGCGGTCATGACCGGTCGGTGTGTCGTTTCAGGTCCGGCCGTCGCCTCAGCCCTGGCTCTTCGAGGGGTCCTTGAGGCCGACGGTGCCGTAGTCGATGCTGCCGGTCCACACCGGGTGGCCGTAGGCGCCCGCGATGTTGGTGCCGATGAGGAGCGGCTTGCGCTCCAGGACGACGGGGATGGACGGGGACTTGGCCATGATGGCCGCGTCGAGCTCGATCCAGGCCTTGTTGGCGGCCGCCGGGTCGGCCATGGCGTTGATCTCGTCGATCCGCTTCATGGTCGCGTCGTCGCGGAACTGGGCGTAGTTGCCCGAGTTGCCCTTCTCCTTGATGGTGCGCCCGTCGAAGACGAAGGGGATCCAGGTGGAGCCGGACGGGTAGTCGGGGCACCAGCCGGTGAGGCTCATGTCCGGGGTGGTCGACAGGTCGCCGACCACGTCGTAGTACGCGCCCGGGTCGACGGTGTCGACGACGACCTCGACGCCGACGCGGGCCAGGCCCTGCTGGATCGCCTCGGCCTTGTTCTTGTCGCCGGTGGAGACGGCGAGGGAGACCTTGAGCTTGGTCTTGCCGGCCGCCTTGAGGAGTTCCTTGGCCTTCTCGGGGTCGCCGGCCGCGGGGATCTTCAGGGTGTCGGCCTGCTTGCCGCCGGTCAGCGCCGGGGGCAGGTAGGCGGTGGCGACGTCGTTGAGGGCGGGGCCGCCGCCGGCGGTGATCAGGGCCTCCTTGTCGACCGCGTACTGCATGGCCTCGCGGACCTTCGGGTCGTTGAAGGGGGCGCGGGAGTTGTTGAGGTGGAGCATCTCGGTGCAGCCCTGGGACTCGGCGAGCAGCCGGGCCTTGACGTCGGCCTTCGGCAGCACCTTGGGGGCGCTCTCGGGCCGCATGTCGGCGTACTGGACGGTGGAGCCGTCGGCGCCGGCGCTCGCGATGATCCGGTCGTCGATCTGGCCGCCCTTGAGGCCCATCACGACGACGAACTTGTCCGGGTAGGCCTTGCGGACCGGGTCGGTCGAGGCGTCCCAGTGCGGGTTGCGGACCAGGACGAGCTTCTTGTCGCGGGCGTACGACTCGATCTTGTACGGGCCGGAGGAGAACGGGCGGGCGTCGTACTGGGTGCCCTTCTCCTGGGACTGCGGGACCGGGGAGAAGGTCGGCAGGGTGGCGGTGGCCGAGAACTCGGCGACGGGGCGCTTGAGTTCGAAGACGATCGTGCGGTCGTCCGGGGTCTTCACGGAGTCGAGGTGCTTGCCCTGGAGCGGGCCCTTGTAGTTCTCGCCGCCGGCCAGGTACTGGGCCGCGTAGTCGGGGCCGCCGGTGAGGTCGGGGGCGAAGGAGCGCTCGACGTTGTACTTGATGTCCTGGGCCTTGATCGGCGAGCCGTCCTCGTACTTCAGGCCGGGCTTGAGGGTGAAGGTCCAGGTGCGGCCGCCGTTGGAGGAGCGGCCGAGGTCGGTGGCGAGGTCGGGGGTCAGCTCGCTGCCGGTCTTGCCGGGGCCGGCCTTGAAGGTGACCAGGGTCCGGTAGAGCAGCCGGGTGCCGAAGTCCATCGTCGGCATCACCCAGTTGCGGGCCGGGTCGAGGTGCGCGAAGTCCTGGTTGGACAGGACGGTGAGCGTGCCGCCCTTGACCGGGTTGCCGCCGAGGATCTTGCCGTTGGTCGCCGCGGCGGGGTTGGAGGCACCGGAGCCGCCCTTGCCCCCCTTGCTCTTCTCCGTGTCCGAACAGCCGGTGACGCCGACGGCGAGAGCGGCCACCAGCGTGGTGGCGAGGGCGAGTCGGGTGCGCTTGGTCATAGGTCACTCCAGGGAAGGGCCGCGCTCAAGAACGCTCTGAGATGTGACCCGTAACATAGTAATGTGAAATTGTACTGACAAGGGATCTGTCGCGTCGTTATCCAGCCGTGTCCAAATGACCGCCCCCGGAAGCACGTTGGGGCACGGACCCGCAGGTCCGTGCCCCAACCGTGTTCCGTGCGACGACCCGCCGCTACGCGCCGCCGGCCTTGCCGAGCCCGAGCTTCGGGCGCTGCCCCACCGGCTCGTCCCGCCCCTGCGCCCACAGCGAGCGCACGTGGCCCAGGTGGCGCCGCATGCACTCCTCGGCCGCCTCCGCGTCCCCGGTGAGCATCAGGTCGAGCAGCTCGATGTGCTCCTCCGCGGAGGAGACGAGCTTGCCGGCCTCGTCCAGGCCGGTCAGCCCGTACAGCCGGGACCGCTTGCGCAGGTCGCCGACGGTCTCCACCAGCCGGTCGTTGCCGGCCAGCGCCAGCAGGGACAGGTGGAAGCGCCGGTCGGCCTCCAGGTAGCCGATGAGGTTGTGCTCGCGCGCGCTGGTGACGATCTCCAGCGCGATCGGCCGCAGGGCCTCCAGCTGCTCGGCGGTCGCGATCTTCGTGATCCGCCCGATCGTCGGCACCTCGATCATGGTGCGCAGCTCGGTGTACTGGTCGAGGTCGCGCTCGCTGACCTCGGTGATGCGGAAGCCCTTGTTCCGTACCGGCTCCACCAGGCCCTCGCGGGCCAGGTCCAGCATCGCCTCGCGCACCGGGGTGGCCGAGACGCCGAGTTCCGCCGCGAGGCCGGGCGCCGAGTAGACGTTGCCGGGCCGCAGCTCACCCGCTATCAGGGCGGCTCGGAGTGCGTGACCGACCTGGTCGCGAAGCCGTTCCTGGGCCTTGATGAGACTGTGCTGCTTCAGGTCACCCATTGCTCTTCCTCCGAGACGCCCGACGCCTACGCCGGGCAGAGGAACAGCGTACAATGTCACGTTTCGCTGCCCGCGACGGCCGCGGCGTACACAGCCGCGGCCACGGCGAGATCTTCCCAGGCCATGCCCACGCTCTTGAAGAGCTGCGGACCACCCGGCGGGCGTCCTCCCGGCCGTCCGCGCACCAGATCCGCGAGCGTACCCGCGACGTGGCCCGGCCCGATCGCCCCCTCGGCCTCCGGGATCAGCAGGTCGCCGGCCTCCCGCAGCGCCGCCGCCCGGGACTCCACGTACACCGCGGCCCGGCGCACCAGCGCCGTGTCGGTCTCCCGGGCGTCCGGTTCGTGCGAGCCGACGGCGACGACGGTGGCGCCGTCGGGCACCAGCCGGCCGTCGAAGAGCGGCTCCCGGGCGGTGGTGCAGCACACCACCAGGTCCGCCCCCGCCACGTCGGCGGCCGTGCCGGTACGGGCGGCGGGCACGCCCAGGGTACGGGCGTGGTCGGCCAGCGAGGCCCCGGCGGCCGCGTTGCGCGCCACCACCACGACCTCGGCGAGCTCCCGTACGGCGAGCAGCGCCGCCAGGTGCCCGTACGCCTGCGGTCCGGACCCGAACACGACGGTGCGCAGGGGGCGTCGGGCCGCCAGGTGCCGCACCGCGAGGGCGGAGACCGCCGGGGTGCGCAGCGCGGTGAGGGCCGCGCCGTCCAGCAGCGCCACCGGGTGCAGCGTGGTCCCGTCCAGCAGCAGGTAGCTGCCGGTGATCCGGGGCAGGCCGCGGGCGGCGTTGCCGGGCGCCACCCCGGCGATCTTGACCCCGGCGTAGCCGCCGCCGGCGGCGGGCATCAGCAGGAGTTCGCCCGCGGGCACCGGCATGCTGGTGCGGTGCGGGCAGCTCTCAGGGTCGAGCCCGTCGCGCAGCACCGCCGCCAGCGCCTCGACCGCGCCGGCGGGCGTGACCAACGCGGCGACGTCCGCCTCGCCGAGGCGCAGCACGGTGTCCGCCACGCCGGCGGAACGCACGGCGCTCACAGCAGGAACCCGAGGCCGAGGGAGTCGCGCGGGTCGAGGACGAAGGCGTGTTCGCCGGTGCGGTAGGCGGTGCCCGTCACCTCGGTGATCCCCCGGCCGAGGTGGCGGCCGGTGAAGACGGTGCCCGTGACGGACTCGTGGAGCAGGTCGTCGCCGGCGGCGAGCAGGCCGTCCTCGGCGAGCAGGGCGAGCCGGGCGGAGGTGCCCGAACCGCACGGCGAGCGGTCGATCTGGCCGTCGGCGAACACCGTGACGTTGCGCTGGTGCGGGCCGAACGGGGTGTCGGGCAGCTCGTCGTACAGGATCACCCCGTACACCCCGGACAGCAGCGGGCTCTCCGGGTGCCAGGTGCCCGGGTGGGTGGCGAGCGCGGCGCGGATCTCCTGGCCCGCGCGCACCAGGTCGGGCAGCGCGGCGCGGGTGACCTGGAGGCCGAGGGACCGCGCGGACACCGAGGCGTAGCAGGCGCCGGCGTGCGAGATGTCCACCTCGGCGATGCCGAAGCCGGTGGCGACGGGCACCTTGCGGGCGGTGACCCGGGCCGGGACGTTGCGGAAGGTGACGCCGGAGGTGCGGCCGTCGACCCGGTGCACGGTGGCCGTGACCCGCCCGGAGGGGACGTCGATGCGGACCTGCGCGTCGCCGTCGTGCGGGGCGGGTACCAGACCGGTGTCCACGGCCCAGGCGCCGAGCGCCATGGTGCCGTGGCCGCAGGCGGTGGAGTAGCCGTCCTTGTGCCAGAAGAGCACGCCGAGGTGGGCGCCGTCGTCGTCCGGCGGCACGAGGAACCCGCCGTACATGCCCGCGTGGCCGCGCGGCTCCTGCACCAGCATCCGGCGTACGTCGTCCAGCGGGCCGCGCCGCGGCGCGGTGCCGGAGCCGCCGGGGCCGATTGCGGTGGCGCAGCGCTCGGCGACGGTGTCGCCGGGGGCCGCCGGCAGTCCGCCGGTGACGATCCGGAAGGGTTCGCCCGCCGTGTGGTAGTCGGTCGTGTGCACGGTGCCGGCGGCGTACGCGGTCGAACTCACAGGAGGAACCCTCCGGGGAACGGGTCGGTCGGGTCGACGAAGTACTGGGCGGTGCCGGTGATCCAGGCCCGCCCGGTGACGGTGGGCACCACGGCGGGCAGTCCGGCGACGGTGGTCTCGGCGATCAGCCGGCCGGTGAACTCGGTCCCGATGAAGGACTCGTTGACGAAGTCGCGGTCGAGGGGGAGTTCGCCGCGGGCGTGCAGCTGGGCCATCCGGGCGGAGGTGCCGGTGCCGCACGGGGAGCGGTCGAACCAGCCGGGGTGAATGGCCATGGCGTGCCGCGAGCGGGTCGCGTCGGAGCCGGGCGCGGCGAGGTAGACGTGCTTGACGCCGGCGATGCGCGGGTCCTCGGGGTGCACGGGCCGCTGCGGGGAGTGGTTGATCGCGTCCATGACCGCGAGCCCGGCGGTCACCAGGTCCTGCTTGCGGGCCCGGTCGAAGGGCAGTCCGAGGGCGTCGAGGTCGACGAAGGCGTAGAAGTTGCCGCCGTAGGCCAGGTCGTAGGTGACCGTGCCGTAGCCGGGCACCTCGGCCTTGAGGTCCAGCCCCACGGAGAAGGCGGGGACGTTGGTGAAGGTCACCGCGGTGGCGGCGCCGTCGTCCACCTGGACGTCGACGCTCACCAGGCCGGCCGGGGTGTCCAGCCGGACGGTGGTGACGGGTTCGGTGACCGGCACCATGCCGGTCTCGACGAGGACGGTGGCGACCCCGATGGTCCCGTGCCCGCACATGGGCAGCAGACCGGAGACCTCGATGTAGAGGACCCCGTAGTCGGCGTCGGGGCGGGTCGGCGGCTGGAGGATCGCGCCGCTCATCGCGGAGTGGCCGCGCGGCTCGAACATGAGCAGTCCGCGCAGTTCGTCCATGTGCTCGATGAAGTGCAGCCGCCGCTCGGCCATCGTGGCGCCGGGGATGACCCCGACGCCGCCGGTGATGACCCGGGTCGGCATGCCTTCGGTGTGCGAGTCCACCGCGTGGTAGACGTGCCGTGTGCGCATGGGGGTCCCCCCTCGTCCTCGTCGTGTGTGGCGGTTTGCCGGGCCCTGCGGCCCGGCGACCGGGATGGTCCGGTGCGTTTAGTTGTGGCCCTCGGCGAGCGCCTTCTCGGTGGCGGCGCGCACGGCGGCCTCGATCTCCCCCGTCAGGGGGAAGCGCGGCGGCCGGGTGGTGCCGCCGGGGCGGCCGGCGAGGTCCATCGAGAGCTTGATGGCCTGGACGAACTCCGTCTTGGAGTCCCAGCGCAGCAGCGAGTGCAGGGACTTGTAGAGCGGCAGCGCGGTCTCCACGTCGCCGGCGACGGCGGCGCGGTAGAGGGTGGCGCAGGACTGCGGGAGGGCGTTGGGGTAGCCGGCGATCCAGCCGACGGCGCCCGCGAGGGCCAGCTCCAGCAGGACGTCGTCGGCGCCGATGAGCAGGTCGAGGCCCGGGGCGAGCTCGGCGATCTCGTAGGCGCGGCGGACGTCTCCGCTGAACTCCTTGACGGCGACGATGCTGCCGTCGGCGTGCAGGCGGGCCAGCAGCGCGGGGGTCAGGTCGACCTTGGTGTCGATCGGGTTGTTGTACGCGACGATGGGCAGGCCCGCGCCGGCGACCTCGGCGTAGTGGGCGCGTACGGTGTCCTCGTCGGCGCGGAAGGCGTTCGGCGGGAGCAGCAGGACGGATCCGGCGCCGGCCTCCGCGGCCTGGTCGGCCCAGCGGCGGGACTCGGCGCTGCCGTACGCGGCGACGCCGGGCATCACGCGGTCTCCGTCGCCGGCCGCCTCGACGGCGGTGCGCACGACGCGGGCGCGCTCCTCGTCGGTGAGGGTCTGGTACTCGCCGAGCGAGCCGTTGGGGACCACGCCGTCGCAGCCGTTGGCGATCAGCCAGGCCACGTGCTCGGCGTACGCGTCGTAGTCGACGGAGCGGTCTTCACGCAGCGGCAGCGTGGTGGCGACCATGATTCCGTGCCAGGGACGGGTACGAGTGGGGGTGGACGCGTGGGTCATGGCAGGACTCCCTAGTGTGGTGTGTGACATTTTACTAGCCGCCGTACACCGGCCACAAGGGCCGGGACGGGTGTGATCAGCGGTCGGCGGGCAGACCGGCGGCGGAACCGCCCCCTGCCGGCCGGTCCGAAGACGGCTCGGAGGACGGATCCGAAGCATGCTCCGGGGTCGGCGGGGAGGGCTGCGAGAGCTGCGCGGCCGGCGCTCCCGGGGCCGCCGGCAGGGCGGCGAGGTGGCCGAGCGGGACCGGGCAGGACAGCGGACGCCGGTCGGGGCCGGGCGCGCAGCCGGCGAGGGCGGCGACGGCCTGGCCGCACATCCGGCCCTGGCACCAGCCCATGCCGGCCCGGGTGAGCAGCTTGACGGTCCGGGCGTCCTGCGCTCCGAGGTCACGGACCGCCTCGCGGACCGTCCCGGCCGGCACTTCCTCGCAGCGGCACACGTCCGTCTCGTCGGTGAGCCAGCCGGTCCAGCCCGCGCCGGGGCGGTGGGCGGCGCCCATCGCGTCGGCGAAGGCGCGCAGCCGGGCGCGGCGGCGCACCAGTTCGGCGGGCAGCGGCCGGCCCGCCACCGAACGGGCCGCCAGCTCGCCCTCGGCCAGAGCCAGTTGGGCCCCGCCGATGCCGCCGGTCTCGCCCGCCGACCAGATGCCGGGCACCGAGGTGCGCTGCGCCCGGTCCAGGACGAGGGCGGCGGTGCCGTCGGCGGTGGTGCGGGTGGCACAGCCCAGGCCGGTGGCCAGTTCCAGCTGGGGGACCAGGCCGTGGCCGACGGCGAGCGCGTCGCAGGGGACGCGGCGCGCGGTGCCGGGCACGGGCCGCCAGTCGCGGTCCAGCCGGGAGACGGTGACGGCCTCGACCCGGTCGGTGCCGTGGGCCTCGGTGACGGCGGCGCGGGTGAGCAGCCGGATGCCGTGGCGCACCAGCGCACCGCCGTACGTGGCGCCTTCGACGAGCTTGCCGGGGTTGCGCAGCAGGGCGGGCAGCCGGCCGGCGTAGTTCGTGTACGCGGCGGCCTCGACGACGGCCGGAACGCTCGCCCCGGCGGCCGCCAGGGATCCGGCGACGGCCAGCAGCAGCGGGCCGCTGCCCGCCACGACCACCCTGCGCCCGGGCAGCACCAGCCCGGACTTCAGCATGGCCTGGGCGCCGCCGGCCCCGACCACGCCGGGCAGGGTCCAGCCGGGGAATGGCAGTTGGCGCTCGTACGCACCGGTGGCGAGCAGGACCGCGCGGGCCCGCACGGTGACGGGGCGCTCCTCGGGGCCTGCGAGGGCGTGCAGGAGCCACTCCCCCGAGCCGTCGGCGGCCGCGGCCGCGTCGCGGACCACGGTCCACACGTGGTGGGAGGAGAGGTACCGGATCCGGCCGGCCCGCTCGTGGGCGCGCAGCCGCCGCTCGCGCGAGGCGAAGGCGGCCCAGCCGTGGTGCAGTGCCTCGGGGTGTTCGGCGCCGAGGGCGGCGGCGGGGTGGCGGTAGTACTGGCCGCCGGGGCGTTCGCCGGCGTCCAGCACGGTGACGCGCAGGCCCAGGTCGGCGGCGGTGACGGCGGCGGCCAGGCCGGCCGGCCCGGCACCGACCACGGCGAGGCCGGCGGCGGGCGCACCGGCGGTGTCGGCGGAGGCGCCGGCCGCGGTGGCCGGGGCGCCGGAGGCCGCCGTGGCGGTGGCCGCGACCGCGGTGGCCGGCGGGCCCGACAGGGGGGCGGCGGCCGGGTGGCGGGGATCAGACGCCGAGTTCGGCATGGCCGGTCCCTTCCTGGGTCGTGACGGTGTCGTCCGGGCGGGCGGCGACCAGGCAGGCGCGCTGGTTGGGGCGTCCGTTGACGGTGACGAGGCAGTCGTAGCAGCTGCCGATCCCGCAGAACGCGCCGCGCGGGCTGCCGCCCTGACGGGTGGTGCGCCAGGCCATGATGCCCGCGCCCCAGAGCACGGCGGCGATGGTCTGGCCGCTCTGGGCGGGCAGGGCCCGGCCGTCGAAGTCGAGGGTGAAGGTGGCGTCCGGGGTGCCCCGGACCAGGTCGCGCGGGTCGCTCATCGGCCGGCTCCGTTCGCTCCGTGGGTGGGGTGGCCGGGGTCCGCCGGGCCGTCGGTCGGGCCGTCGGTCGGGCCGGAGACCCGTCCGGCCGCGGGTCCGTCCGCCATGCCGTCGGCCGGACCGGAGACCGGTGCGCCGGCCGGCCCCTCGTCCGGCCCCTCCCCGAAGCGGTCCGGGCGGAACGGCGCGAGGTCCAGGACCGGTTCGGCTCCGGTCAGGACCTGGGCGACGAGCAGGCCGGTGCCGGGGGCGAGGCCGATGCCGGCGCCCTCGTGGCCGCAGGCGTGGAACAGGCCGGGCACCCGGGGGTCCGGGCCGATGGCCGGCAGGTGGTCGGGCAGGTACGGCCGGAAGCCGTGGTAGGTCCGCATGACCTTGACCCCGGCGAGGACCGGGAACAGCGCGGCGGCCTGGCCGGCGAGCCGGCGCAGCGCCTCGGTGGACAGGGTGCGGTCGAAGCCGATCCGTTCGCGGGTGGCGCCGATCAGTACGGGCCCGCCGGGCGTGCCCTCGACGACCGCCGAGGACTGCAGGGCGGCCGAGTCGCTCGCCACGTTGGCGATGTAGTCGGCGGCGTACACCTTGTGGCGCACCACGCGCGGCAGCGGTTCGGTGACCAGCACGAACCCGCGGCGCGGCAGCACCGGCAGGCTGGTGCCGGCGAGTTCGGCGATCCGGCCGCCCCAGGTGCCGGCCGCGTTGACGACGGCGGGGGCGGCGATGTCGCGGCGGGCGGTGCGGACCCCGCGGACGGCGCCGTCCGGCCCGGTGAGGAAGCCGGTGACCTCTTCGCCGAGGTAGGTGACGGCGCCGGAGGCCCTGAGCAGCCGGGCGGCCGCCTGGGCGGGCTGGACCTGGGCGTCCTGCGGGTAGTGGAAGCCGCCCGCGAGGCCGGGGGCCAGGTGCGGTTCCAGCGCGTGCAGGTCGTCCGCGGCGGCCTCGCGGGATTCCACGCCGGCCGCCCGCTGGCCCTCGGCGAAGACGCGCAGGGCCTTCAGGGTGGCCTCGTCGGGCGCCACGACGAGGCCACCCTTGGGCTCGTACTCGGTCTCGGGTGGGAGAACGTCCGGCTCCGCGGCCAGCTCGTGCCACAGTCGGGTGGACAGCAGCGCGAGGTCGAGTTCGGGGCCCGCCTCCTTGTCGGAGACGAGCAGGTTGCCCTCCCCCGCACCGGTGGTGCCGCCCGCGACGGGACCGCGGTCGACGACTGCGACGGAGAGTCCGGAGCGGGCTGCGTAGTAGGCGCAGGCCGCTCCGACGACGCCGGCGCCGATGATCACGACGTCGGGGGAGAGTCTGTTGGGCACGACAGTAATATGTCACATTCTTCAGAGGGGGGACAAGAGTTCACCCGGGGTATCCGGAACGGCCGGTCCCGGTCCCGCCCCCCGCGGGTCCGGGACCGGCCTCATCCCGGGATCAGCCGCGCAGCGGGCCGTCGCAGGAGTAGGTGGACGTACCGGCGACGCGGCTCGCCCAGACCTCCACCGGGCCGAACGAGCAGTTCATGTCGGCCAGGTTGTTGGAGGCGGCGCCGGCGCGGTCGAGGATGAAGTAGTCGACGGTCTCGGACATGTCCTTGAAGTTCTGGTCGTCGCTGCGCCAGTTCTTCAGGTTCGCCGTGATCTTGCCGGTACAGACGAAGCGGCGCTTGCCCGGCTCGCCGTTCTCGACGCAGTCGGGGTTGTTGTACGTGGCCTGGTGGAAGCTCGCCTTGACGTCGGCCAGGGCCGAGTCGCGCAGCCGGTCGACCGGGGTGAAGACCGTGTTCGGCACGAACAGCTGGTCGACCTTGGCGATCTGGGCGGTCAGGAAGCGGTCGTAGTCGCGCTGCAGGTAGGTGTCCGCGCCGAGCCGGTTGCGCCAGGCGTCGAAGCCCGCCGGGTCGTCGGCCCGCAGGTGCTTGTACATCTCCTGGAGCAGCGAGGGCTTCTCGGCCCACAGGAACTCGAAGAACGTGCCCGCGTAGCTGTAGAAGCGGAAGCCGTCCGCGTCGTAGGTGGCGTTGAGGAGCTGCTCGACGCTCATCCGCGGGCCGCCGCCCGCGGTGTCCGCGATGATGCTCTTGACCAGGGACTTGCGGACGGCGATGCCGTCGTCGCGGGTCGCGCCGTCGAAGAACTCCGCGGTGCCCTCGTCCATGGCGGTGGTGCGGTCGCCCTGGTACCACTCGCCCTGGCCGAAGGAGCCGGGGACGGCGAAGCGGCCGTTGAGGTAGTGCACGTACTCGTGACGGAAGAGCTCTTCGAGGGTGAGCTGGGAGTCCTGCGGGACGCGCCGCTGGTAGGTGTAGAAGGTCGCGCCGCGCTCGATGTACACGCCGCCGTTGGCGGTGCCCATGCCGGTCAGGATCGGGTGCAGGTTCACGTAGTCCGCGCGGGAGGCGTACAGCACGATGTTCAGCGTGGAGTTGGGGTCCCCGGCCAGCGGCTGGTCGGTGCCGATGACGCGGTGGAACTGGGCCTTGACCCGCTTGCTCGCGTAGTACAGCTGGTCGACGGTGGCGCGGTCGAGGGCGGTGCGGACCTTGATGGCGCCGTTGTCGTACGTGTAGAGGTTCGGGAAGAGCCAGGCCTCGATGTCCTCCTTGCAGACGCGGAACTGGGCGCAGGCGTCGTGGAACTTCAGCCAGGACACGACCGCGGCCCACTGCTCGGTGCCCCGGCCGAACGAGCTCTCCAGCTGCTTCAGCGCCCAGCCGAGGTCCGCGACGGTGGTGTCGCGCAGCCCGTCGACCTGGCCGAAGCGGCCGAGCTCCGACATGGCGTCGCGCACGGCCCAGGCGTTGACCGAGCCCTTGAGGTGGCCGTAGGTGGCGAACGCCTTGAACACCGAGCGGTACGAGGCGTCCTGGCGGGCCGCGGCGTGGAAGGCGGCGTCCCGGTTGCCGGGGTAGACGCCGAGGTAGTTCACCGACAGGGCCGCGAGGGCCGCCTTGCCCCAGCTCTCGTCGTGGTGGGTGGCCGGGCGGTCCGGTCCCATCGTGGCCAGGACCTTGGCGATCAGGCCGAGCTGGTGGTGGCGCAGGCCCGGGGCGCTGCCCGCGTACAGGGCCTCGCGCAGGGTGTTGGCGTTGGTCTTGGTGACGTCGAAGGAGCGGGCGGCGCCGGCGAAGTCGGCTATCGCGCGGCGCATGGCGTCGACGGTGGGGGCGTCGGTGACGTCGATCTCGCCGCGCGTGTGGTCGTGGTAGGCGACGGCGTGGAGGTAGGTGAACATCTCCTCCAGGTGGCTGCCGTTGTTCCCGTCGTGGGCGGCGGCCAGGCCGGATATCCGGCGGGAGACGGCCTGGACGTGCGCGTCGGACATGACGGGCGCCAGGCGCGCGTCCCAGGTCCATATGAGGGAGCGCAGACAGACGTTCGCGGTCACCGCGGGGTCGGCGAGGAAGTCGGCGAACTGCTCCGGGCCCAGCCCGGTGATCCCGTCGAGGGTGCAGGGGACGCCGGCGGTGGTGGCGGGTGCCGGGAGCGCACCCTTGGCGGTCTTGGCCGCGGCCGGCGGCTTGGTCTGCGGGCCGGGGACACGGCCCGGGGCCAGCTTGCCGGGGGCCGGGGCCGCGACGGCCTTGGCGTTCGGCGCCTTCGCGAGGTGCTGCACCTCGTCGAAGGGGTTCGGTGCGGGCGCGGCCACCGGGGCCTGACGGCCTGCCGACAGGGCGGCGGGGACGGTGGCGGGGGTGCCGGTCTCGGCGGCCTGGACCAGGGCCTGCCCGCCGGAGGCCAGGAGGGTGGCGGTGATGGCGGCGGCGAGGAACGACGTGCGCACGGTGCGGTGCTTGGTCACCAAGAACTCCAGGCTGGGAGGGGGAGGTGGGGGATGTGGTGCTGAACTTCCCTGCTGCGGCGGGCAGTTGACGGGGAGGACCGCCCGGCGATGTGAGCTGTAACATAGTAATGTGAAATTGCACTGACAACCCCTGTGCACCTCCTGTTTTCCGGAGCGCCACACTCCGCCCGCCGCCACCCCTCAGGGAGTCCCCGTGACCGAGACCTCCTCCCGGCTCAACATCGGCAGCCACGACCTTCCCGTGTCGCCCGAGTTGTCCCGCTTCATGGCGGCCGACTGGGCCGCCTCACCGCTGCCCGACAGCGCCCGCGTCCCCGGGTACGACGTCATGCCGGCCCGTCGGGCCCGGCTCTCCGCCCGCTTCTCCGGCGAGCGCCTGGTGATCCCCGCCGGCGAGTTGAAGGTCCGTACGAACGACTGCGACCACCGGTTCCGCCCGCACAGCGCGTACGCCTGGCTGACCGGCCTGACCGGCGAGGACCAGGTCGGCCACGTCCTGGTCATGGAGCCCTCCGGCCCGCACGGCCACGAGGCGGTGCTGTACCTGCGCCCCCGCTCGCCGCGCTCCGGCGGCAACGAGGAGTTCTACCGCGACCGCCGCTACGGCGAGTTCTGGGTGGGCCGCCGCCCCGACCTCGCGGAGGCCGAGCGGCTCACCGGCATCCGCTGCGAGCACCTCGACGGACTCGCCCCCCTGACCGCCCTCCCCGGCCGCATCGCACCCGCCGACACCGAACTGACCGCCGCCCTCTCCGAACTGCGACTGATCAAGGACGCCTGGGAGGTCGGGCAGCTCCAGCTGGCCGTCGACCACACCACGGCCGGCTTCGAGGACGTCGTACGGGCGCTGCCGCAGGCCCTCGGCCACCCGCGCGGCGAACGCTGGATCGAGGGCGTCTTCGGCCTGCGGGCCCGCGCCGAGGGCAACGGCACCGGCTACGACACCATCGCCGCCTCCGGGGCGCACGCCTGCGTGCTGCACTGGATCCGCAACGACGGCCGGCTCGACCCCGACGAGCTGCTGCTCCTCGACGCGGGCGTCGAGACCGACACCCTCTACACCGCCGACATCACCCGCACCCTGCCGCTGTCCGGCCGCTTCTCCCCCGTCCAGCGCCAGGTCTACGAGCTGGTGCTGGCCGCGCAGGACGCGGGCATCGCCGCGCTGCGCCCCGGCGCGAGCTTCCGCGACTTCCACCGGGCCGGCATGCGGGTCATCGCCGAGGGCCTGGCCGAGTGGGGGGTCCTCAAGCACGCCGAGAGCGACCTGCACCGCCGCTACACCCTGTGCAGCAGCGGCCACATGCTCGGCCTCGACGTCCACGACTGCGCGCAGGCGCGCGCCGACACGTACCTCGACGGCGTGCTGGAGGAGGGCCAGGTGCTCACCGTCGAGCCCGGCCTCTACCTCCAGCCCGACGACGGGACGCTCCCCGCCGAACTGCGCGGCATCGGCGTCCGGATCGAGGACGACCTCGTGATCACCGCCGACGGCGCGCGGCTGATGTCCGGCGCACTGCCGCGGACCGTGGCGGGCATCGAGGAGTGGATGGGCGCCCTGCTGGAGGGCTGACCCCCGCACCACCGGAGCGAGGTGGGGGGCGTACGTCCCGGGTGCGGGCGTACGTCCCTGCCGTACGCCCGCACCCGGCCCACCACCCGGCCGGCGACCGCGGCTACTCCAGGACCGCGATGCCGTCCAGTTCCACGAGAGCCTGCTCGTCCCAGAGCCGGGTGGTGCCGATCACGGCCATGGCCGGATAGTCGCGGCCGGCCAGCCGGCGCCAGATGCGGCCCAGTTCGGGCGCGTGCTCCCGGTACCCGGCGACGTCGGTGGCGTACACGGTGACCCGGGCCAGGTCGGCCGGGCCGCCCCCGGCCGCCGCCAGGGCGGCCAGCAGATTGCCGAGCGCCGTCTCGAACTGCTCGGGCAGGGTCTCCCCCACCACCTTGCCCGCGCCGTCCAGCGCGGTCTGCCCGGCCAGCATCACCAGCCGGCTGCCGGTCGCGGCGACCGCGTGCGAGAAGCCGGTCGGCGGCGAGAGTTCGGGCGGGTTGATCCGCTCCAGGCTCATCGGTACAGCTCCTTCGCGATGATGGTGCGCTGGACCTCGCTGGCGCCCTCGTAGATCCGCGGGGCGCGCACCTCCCGGTAGAGGTGTTCGAGCAGGTGGCCCCGTTGCAGGGCGGCCGCCCCGTGCAGCTGCACGGCGTGGTCGACGACGTACTGCGCGGTCTCGGTGGCCAGCAGCTTCGCCATCGCCGCGCGCTTGGGCACGTCCGCCGCCCCGCTGTCGTACGCGCCGGCCGCCGCGTAGACCAGCAGCCGGGCCGCCTCGGTGCGGGTGGCCATCTCGGCGACCCGGTGGGCGACCGCCTGGAGGTCCCCGAGCACCCCGCCGAACGCGGTGCGCCGGGCGGTGTGCCGGACCGCGGCGTCGAGTGCGGCCTGCGCCATGCCGACGGCGAACGCGCCGACGCTGGGCCGGAAGAGGTTCAGGGTGTCCATCGCCACCCGGAAGCCCTTCCCGGGCGCGCCGAGCAGGTCGTCCGGGCCCACCGGGACCCCGTCGAAGGCGAGGGTGCCGATCGGGTGCGGCGAGAGCATCTCCAGCCGCTCGCCGCCGAGTCCGGGCCGGTCGGCGGGCACCAGGAAGGCGGTGATGCCGCGGGATCCCGCCGCTTCGCCGGTCCGGGCGAACACGGTGTAGAAGTCGGCCTCCGGGGCGTTGGAGATCCAGCGCTTCTCGCCCGTCAGCCGCCAGCCCGCGCCGTCCGGTTCCGCGCGCAGGGCCAGGGCGGCGGCGTCGGAGCCGGCGTCCGGCTCGCTCAGCGCGAACGCGGCGACCGCGCGGCCGGCCCGCACCTCGGGCAGCCAGCGCTCGCGCTGCGCGTCGGTGCCGGCCCGCAGCACCGGGTGGCTGCCCAGCCCTTGCAGAGCGAGGGCGGTCTCGGCCTCGGTGCACGCGTACGCGAGGGACTCGCGCAGCAGGCAGAGCTGGAGTGCTCCGGAGGTGAACAGACGCTCCAGCAGGCCGGCTTCGCCGAGGGCGGCGAGCAGCGGGCGGTTGACCCGGCCCGGCTCCCCCTTCTCGGCGAGCGGCCGCAGCCGTTCGGCGGCCAGGGCGCGCAGCCCCGCGCACCACTGCTCCTGGTCCGGTTCGAGTACGAACCCCGGCATCACGGCCCTCGTTCCTCTCGCGCGCGCGAGTGCGGTCGGGTGAATGCGGCCGGGCCCCTCCGGCGCGCCCGGTGCATCGGGCGGCATCCGGCAGGTCGGGCCCGGTAGTTCTGGTCGGACACGTGTTCTTCCGTCGTGCTCTGTCTATCGCGCCCGGCCGATCGGCGTCACCATGACGTTACGCTCGATCCGCGATCCGCACGGCCGGCACCACCCTTCCCATCCCGGATGTCGCAAGGGGGCGAACCGCTTTGGAGCTCAAACCTTCCGTTCACGCGGACACGTTCACGCGCGACCACCTGCCGCCCGTCGACGAGTGGCCCGAACTGATCTTCCCGCTGCCCGAGCTGGCCTATCCGGACCGCCTCAACTGCGGTGCGGAGCTGCTGGACACGACGGTGGAGGACTTCGGCCCGGACCGGCCGGCCTTCCACACCGCCGATGGCGGCACCTGGACGTACGGGCAGCTGCGGGGGCACGTGGACCGCATCGCCCACGTCCTCACCTCGGACCTGGGCGTGGCCCCGGGCAACCGGGTGCTGCTGCGCGGCCCCACCAGTCCCTGGCTGGCCGCCTGCTGGCTGGCCGTCATGAAGACGGGCGCGGTGGCCGTCACGGTCCTGCCCCAGCAGCGGCCCCACGAGCTGGCCACCGTCTGCCGGATCGCCGAGGTCACGCACGCGCTCTGCCACACCTCCGTACGGGCGGACCTGGACCGGGCCGAGGTGGCCGGGCTGCGCATCACCGCGTACGGCGGCGAGGGCCCGGACGACCTGCTGCGGCGGGCCGAGGGCAAACCGGACCGGTACCGGGCCGTGGACACCTCCGCCGACGACGTGGCGCTGATCGCCTTCACCTCGGGCACCACCGGCCGGCCCAAGGGCTGCATGCACTTCCACCGGGACCTGCTGGCCGTCGCCGACACCTTCTCCCGGCAGGTGCTGCGGCCCGGCCCGGACGACGTGTTCGCGGGCAGTCCGCCGCTCGGCTTCACCTTCGGGCTGGGCGGGCTGGTGGTCTTCCCGCTGCGCGCGGGCGCCTCCGTACTGCTGCTGGAGCAGGCGGGGCCGCGGCAGCTGCTGCCCGCGCTGGCCGCGCACCGGGTGTCGGTGCTGTTCACCGCGCCGACGGCGTACCGGGCGATGCTCGACGAGCTGGACGGCCACGACCTGAGCGCGCTGCGCCGCTGCGTGTCGGCCGGCGAGAACCTGCCGGCCGCGACCTGGGAGGACTGGCACGCGCGCACCGGGCTGCGGATCATCAACGGCATCGGCGCCACCGAGCTGCTGCACATCTTCATCTCGGCCGCCGACGAGGAGATCCGGCCGGGCACCACCGGGCGCCCGGTGCCGGGCTGGCAGGCGCAGGTGGTCGACGAGGCGGGCAAGCCGGTGCCCGACGGCGAGCCCGGGCTGCTGGCCGTACGGGGGCCGGTGGGCTGCCGGTACCTGGCGGACGAGCGGCAGCGGGAGTACGTGCGGCACGGCTGGAACATCACCGGCGACACGTACGTCCGCGAGCCGGACGGGTACTTCCGGTACGTCGCCCGGGCCGACGACATGATCATCTCCGCGGGGTACAACATCGCCGGGCCCGAGGTGGAGGACGCCCTGCTGCGCCATCCGGAGGTCGCCGAGGTGGCGGTGGTGGGCCGGCCGGACGAGCGGCGCGGGCAGGTCGTGGTGGCCTACACGGTGCTGCGGGACGGCTCCCGCGTCTCCGAGGACGACCTGCGGACCTTCATGAAGGCGGAACTGGCCCCCCACAAGTGCCCCAGGTCCTTCGTCTTCCTGCCGTCGCTGCCCCGCACCGACACCGGCAAACTGCAGCGGTTCCGGCTGCGCGATCTAGAGTGATCAGGTGGCCGAGCAGCACACCCCCCGATCCCTGATCGTCACGTTCTACGGCGCCTACGGGCGGCCGGAGCGGGGCCCGGTCCCCGTGGCCGCCCTGATCCGGCTGCTCGGCGCGGCCGGCGTCGACGCGCCCTCCGTCCGCTCCTCGGTGTCCCGGCTCAAACGCCGCGGCTTCCTGGTGCCCGCCCGGACGGCGCAGGGCGCGGCGGCGTACGCGCTGTCGGAGGAGGCGCGCGAGATGCTGGCGGACGGCGACCGGCGGATCTACCGGACGCCGGACGCCCCCGGGGGCGGCGCGGACGAGTGGCTCCTGGCGGTCTTCTCGGTCCCCGAGCAGGAACGCCACAAGCGGCACCTGCTGCGCTCGCGGCTGGCGCGCCTGGGCTTCGGCACGGCCGCGCCCGGCGTGTGGATCGCCCCGGCCCGGCTGTACGAGGAGACCCGGCACACCCTGGACCGGCTGCACCTGGGCGGGTACGTGGACCTGTTCCGCGGCGCGCACCTGGGGTTCGCGCCGACCGCGGAGGCGGTGTCGCGGTGGTGGGACCTGACGGCGATCGCCAAGCAGCACGAGGAGTTCCTCGACCTGCACGAACCGGTGCTGCGCGGCTGGCAGTCGCGGGCGGCGGGGAGCCCGCCGGAGGATGACCCGCGGGTCGGCGGCCCGCGAGAGGGCGGCACACCGGAGGCGGGGGGCTCACCGGGCACGGGCGGCTCACCGGAGACGGGGGGCTCACCGGAGGGAGGTCGCGCGGAACGGGCGTACCGGGACTACCTGCTGGCGCTGGATTCCTGGCGCCGACTGCCGTACGCGGATCCGGGCCTGCCGAGCGCGCTGCTGCCCTCCGACTGGCCGGGCGAGCGGTCCGCGGCGGTCTTCGCCGAGCTGCACGCGCGGCTGCGGGACGCAGGGGCCGCCTTCGCCGCCCTGTGAGTCCGCCCGGGCGGGAGGGGGCAGACCATTCCCGGCCGTTTTACGGTCGAAATCCCGTGCGTGCGGCTGGATTGTCCGGTCATCATGTTGCATGACGTGGACATTCACTGAAGACATGGACACCTATCTCGCCGCCGCGGGCGCGTTCGTGGCGGCCCGGCCCGTGACGCACACGATGATGCTGACGGTCGCCGACGGGCTGACGCGGCGCGGCCCGCACGCCTTCGGGGACGGCGTGCCCTGCTTCGGGTGGTGGCAGGAGGAGGACGGCACGGTGGCCGGGGCCATGGTGTGCACGCCGCCGTACCCGCTGCTGCTGGGCGAGCTCAGCGCCGAGGCGGTGACCGCGCTCGGCGCGGCGCTGGCCGACGAGCCGCTGCTGGAACGGGCCGGCGGATTCAACGCGCGACGGGCCGACGCGCGGGCGCTGGCGCAGGCGTGGGGGCGGGAGACGAAGGTGGCGGAGGAGATACGGCTCTACCGGCTGGAGGAGCTGGTTCCGCCGGACCCCGCGCCGGCCGGCTCGGCCCGTCCGGCCACGGCGGCGGACCTGCCGCTGCTGTCGCGTTGGTACGAGGCGTTCGGCATCGACACGGATCAGCCGGCGCCGGTCTCGGAGGCGGCCCTGCGTGACCGCATCTCGTACGGGGGCCTGCTGGTGTGGGAGAACGAGGGGGTTCCGGTGTCGATGGCCGCCTTTACGCGGCCGCTGCACGGCACGAGCCGGGTCGCGCCGGTGTACACCCCGCCGGCGTTGCGTGGGCGCGGGTACGCGGGGGCGGTGACGGCGGCGGTCTCCGCGGCGGCGCGGGGGGCGGGGGCGGACGAGGTCCTCCTCTTCACCGACCTCTCCAACCCCACCAGCAACGCCCTCTACCTCCGCCTCGGCTACCGCCCCGTAGAAGACCGCCTCTACGTAATCGCCTGACCGCCGCCACGCCCAGCCTGGCCGACGCCCTGTCGGGCAACCTCCAGCCTCGCCGGCGCCCTGAGGGGCACATCCAGCCTCGCCAACGCCCTGAGGGGCACATCCAGCCTCGCCGGCGCTCTGAGGGGCAACATCCAGCCTCGCCGGCGTTTGAGGGGCACATCCAGCCTCGCCGGCGTTTGAGGCGCGGGTCCGGGCGGAGCCCGGTGCCCGGCGCCAGCCGGGTTGTCTTGGGGCTCCGCCCCAAACCCCGCGCCTCAAACGCCGGCGAGGCTGGATTGGGCGCTGCCCAGGGACCGGCAAGGCCGAAGGGTTGCACCGCAGGGCACCGGCGAGGCTGGGGTGTGGCACCCCAGGGACCGGCAAGGCCGAGGGGTTGCACCGCAGGGCACCGGCGCGGCTGGGGGCGGGTTCAGGGCAGGGCCGGGTCAGAGGGTCAGACGGGGTTTGGGGGTGTCGGCGCGGCCGGTCGGGGGGCGACGGGACCCGGCCCGGTAGGGGTCGGGCCAGGGCGCCCCCAGCCCCGCATACTCCTGCTCCGCCGCCGCGTGCAACGTCCAGTGCGGGTCGTACAGGTGCGGCCGCCCCACCGCACAGAGATCCGCCCGCCCGGCGAGCAGCAGCGAATTGACGTCGTCCCACGACGAGATCGCCCCGACGGCGATCACCGGCACGCCCACCGCATTGCGGACCCGGTCCGCGTACGGCGTCTGGTACGACCGCCCGTACTCGGGCCGCTCGTCCGCGACGACCTGGCCGGTGGACACGTCGATCGCGTCCGCGCCGTGCTCGGCGAAGGCCCGGGCGATGGCGACGGCGTCCGCCGCGTCCGTCCCGCCCCGCATCCAGTCGGTGGCGGAGATCCGGACCGTCATCGGGCGGTCCTGCGGCCACACCTCACGTACGGCGTCGAAGACTTCCAGTGGGAACCGCAGCCGGTTGGCCAGCGCCCCGCCGTACGCGTCGGTGCGCCGGTTGGTCAGCGGCGAGAGGAAGCCGGACAGCAAGTAGCCGTGCGCGCAGTGCAGTTCGAGCAGGTCGAAGCCGCAGTCCGCGGCCCGCCGGGCAGCGGCCATGAACTGTTCCCGGATCAGCGGGAGTTCCTCGACGGACAACTCGCGCGGCACCTGGTTGACCCCGTGCCGGTACGGCAGCGGCGAGGCGGCGACCAGCGGCCAGTTGCCGGCGGGCAGCGGGTCGTCGATGCCCTCCCACATCCGGCGGGTGGAGCCCTTGCGCCCGGAGTGCCCGAGCTGGACGCCGAGCGCGGTGCCGGCCGCCGACGTGTGCACGAAGTCGACGATCCGCCGCCAGGACGCGGCCTGTTCCTCGGTGTAGAGCCCGGTGCAGCCTGGGGTGATCCGCCCTTCGGCGCTGACGCACACCATCTCGGTCATGACCAGCCCGGGGCCGCCGAGCGCGCGCGACCCGAGGTGGACGAGGTGGAAGTCGCCGGGCACCCCGTCGACGGCCGCGTACATGTCCATCGGGGACACGATCACCCGGTTGCGCAGGGTCAGTCCGCGCAGCCGGTACGGGGTGAACATGGGCGGGGTGCCGTCCGGGCAGCCGAAGTCCCGCTCGACCAGGCCGGTGAAGCGGGCGTCGCGCAGCCGCAGGTTGCCGTGGGTGACGCGGCGGCTGCGGGTGAGCAGGTTGAAGGCGAACTGCCGGTCGGGCTGGTCCACGTATCCGGCGAGGTCCTCGAACCAGCGCAGGCTGGCTGTCGCGGCCCGCTGGGTGGACTCGACGACCGGCCGGCGCTCGGCCTCGTAGGTGGCGAGCGCGGCCGGCAGGCCGTCCTGCTCCTCGATGCAGGCGGCCAGCGACAGCGCGTCCTCGACGGCGAGTTTGGTGCCGGAGCCGATGGAGAAGTGCGCGGTGTGCGCCGCGTCGCCCAGCAGCACCGTGTTGCCGTGCGACCAGCGCGCGTTGACCACGGTGCGGAACACGGTCCAGGCGGAGTTGTTGCCGCGCAGCGGGCGGCCGCGCAGCGCCTCGCAGAAGATCTTGGCGCAGCGGGCCGCGGACTCCTGCTCGTCGCAGAGGTCGAGGCCGGCGGCCTGCCAGACCTCCTCGCGCATTTCGATGATGACGGTGGAGGCGCCCGCGGGTTCGGATCCCGCGGCGGGGCCCGCCGGGGGCCGCGTGCCCGGGGTCGCGGTCGGGCGGTGGTAGGGGTAGCCGTGCAGTTGCATGACCCCGTACGGGGTCTCGGCGACCTCGAAGCGGAAGGCGTCGAGGGCGAAGTCGGCGGCCAGCCAGATGTACCGGCAGCGGTGGGTTTCGATCCGCGGGCGGAAGGCGTGGGCGAATGCGTCCCGGGTGCGGCTGTGCACGCCGTCGGCGGCGATCACCAGGTCGTGGCCGGCGGCGAGGGCGGCCGGGTCGGGGGCCTCGGTGCGGAAGCACAGCCGCACTCCGAGGCGGGCGCAGCGGTCGTGCAGGATCTCCAGGAGCCGTCGGCGGCCGATGGCGGCGAAGCCGTGGCCGCCGGAGGTGAGGATCCGTCCGCGGTGCACGATGTCGATGTCGTCCCAGCGGACGAATTCGCGCCGCAGCGCCTCGTACACGGCGGGGTCGGCCTGCTCGATCCCGCCGAGGGTCTCGTCGGAGAGGACCACGCCGAAGCCGAAGGTGTCCTCGGGTGCGTTGCGTTCCCAGACGGTGATGTCCCGGTCCGGGCCCAGTCGTTTGAGCAGTGCCGCCGCGTACAGTCCGCCCGGCCCGCCGCCGACCACCGCGATGCGCATGGCTACCGTCCCCGCCAGTCGGGCGGCCGCTTCTCGCCGAACGCCGCGTGGAATTCCCGGTAGTCCTCGCCGTTCATGAGCAACGCCTGGGTGGCGGCGTCGAGTTCGACCGCCGCGGCGAGCGGCATGTCGAGTTCCGCGGTGAGGAGCGCCTTGGTCTGGGCGTAGGCGAGGGCGGGGCCGGCGGCGAGGCGGGCGGCCAGTTCGGCGGCCCGCGCGTCGGCTTTGCCCTCGTCGGTGAGTTCGCTGAGCAGGCCGATCCGCTCGGCCTCGGCGGCGCGTACGGGTTCGCCGAGCATCAGCAGCCGGGTGGCGTGGCCGAGGCCGACCACCCGGGGCAGCAGGTACGCGGCTCCCATGTCGCCGCCGGACAGTCCGACGCGGGTGAAGAGGAAGGCGAAGCGGGCGGAGGGGTCGGCGATGCGGAAGTCGGCGGCGAGGGCGAGGACGGCGCCGGCGCCGGCGGCGACGCCGTGGACGGCGGCGATCACGGGGAAGGGGCACTCCCGGATGGCGCGGACCACCTGCCCGGTCATCCGGTTGAAGTCGAGGAGCTGGGCGGTGTCCATGGCGAGGGTGGCGCCGATGATCTCGTCCACGTCGCCCCCGGAGCAGAACCCGCGGCCCTCGCCGCCGAGGACGAGGGCGCGCACGGAGCGTTCACGGGACAGTTCGGCGAGCAGATCGCGCAGGTCGGCGTAGGCGCCGAAGGTGAGCGCGTTCAGCTTCTCGGGACGGTCGAGGGTGACGGTGGCGACCCCGTCCCGGCTGGTCAGCCGGAGGTGGCGCCATCGTTGCGTACGGGCTGCGGAACCGGTGAAGGGGCTCACCCCACGAACGTATCACCAACTCGTGACTATCGTCACAGGAACGCGATACTAGGCGGCGCCCAAGGTCGCGACCAGCACCGCCTTGATGGTGTGCAGCCGGTTCTCCGCCTCGTCGAAGACCACCGAGTGGTCGGATTCGAACACCTCGTCCGTCACCTCCAGCGAGTCCAGGCCGTGCCGGGCGTGGATCTCCCGGGCCACCCGGGTGCCCAGGTCGTGGAAGGCGGGCAGGCAGTGCATGAACTTCACGTTCGGGTTGCCGGTGGCGCGCAGCACCTCCATCGTGACGGCGTACGGGGCCAGGGCCTCGATCCGCTCGTCCCACACCTCCTTGGGCTCCCCCATGGACACCCAGACGTCGGTGGCCACGAAGTCGACGGCCGCCACCGCCTCGGCGACGTCCTCGGTGAGGGTGACGCGGGCCCCGCTGACGCGCGCGAGTTCCCGGGCCAGCGCCACGACCCCGTCGGCCGGCCAGTAGGAGCGGGGCGCGGCGATCCGTACGTCCATGCCCAGCAGGGCGCCGGTGACCAGGTAGGAGTTGCCCATGTTGAAGCGGGCGTCGCCCAGGTACGCGAACGCGATGCGCTCCAGCGGCTTGTCGCAGTGCTCGGTCATGGTGAGCACGTCGGCGAGCATCTGGGTGGGGTGCCAGTCGTCCGTCAGGCCGTTGTAGACCGGCACGCCGGCGTGCTCGGACAGCTGCTCCACGGCGTCCTGACTGTCCCCGCGGTACTGGATCGCGTCGAACATCCGGCCGAGTACCCGCGCGGTGTCCTTGACCGACTCCTTGTGCCCGATCTGCGAGCTCGCCGGGTCGAGGTACGTGGTGGAGGCCCCCTGGTCGGCGGCCGCGACCTCGAACGCGCAGCGCGTGCGCGTGGAGGTCTTCTCGAAGACCAGGGCGATGTTCTTGCCGCGCAGCCTGGGCTCCTCCACGCCGGCCCGCTTCGCGGCCTTGAGCGCGGCGGACAGCTCGATCAGGCCGCGGAACTCGTCGGCGGTGAAGTCGAGCTCCTTCAGAAAACTGCGGCCGGCCAGGTCGGTGGCCATGGGGGCGCTCCTCGGTCTCACAGGCGGGGGACTTTTGGAAGTGTATACGACAAGCTGCATTGCTATGCAGTCCCGTTTCGCCATCCGGTCCCGGGCCCGTCCGCACCGCCCCCGCACACCGCGTCCGCCGTCCCCCCGAGCCTGCCTCAGTCCACGGCGTCGCGCTCCACGGGGCAGCTCATGCACCGCGGCCCGCCGCGCCCGCGGCCCAGCTCGCTGCCCGGGATCTCGATCACCTCGATGCCCTGCTTGCGCAGGTGGGTGTTGGTCGTGACGTTGCGCTCGTAGGCGACGACCACCCCCGGCTCGACGGCCAGCACGTTGCAGCCGTCGTCCCACTGCTCGCGCTCGGCGGAGTGCACGTCCTGGGTGGCGGTGAGCACCCGGATCGCGTCGAGGCCCAGGGCCGCGGCGATCGCCCGGTGCATGTGCTCCGGCGGGTGGTCGGTCACCTTCAGGTCCGCCTCGCCCGTGCCCGGCTCGATCGTGTACGAGCGCAGCATGCCCAGGCCCGCGTACTGGGTGAACGTATCTCCGTCGACCATCGTCATCACCGTGTCCAGGTGCATGAAGGCCCGCCGCTTGGGCATGTCGAGCGCGACGATGGTACGGGCGGACCCGGCGGCGAACAGGCCGCGCGCCAGCATCTCCACGGCCTGCGGGGTGGTGCGTTCGCTCATCCCGATGAGCACGGCCCCGTTGCCGATGACCAGCACGTCCCCGCCCTCGATGGTGGAGGGGTAGTCGGCCTGGCCCTGCGACCAGTAGTGGAAGGCGCCGGAGGCCGTGAACAGCGGGTGGTGGCGGTAGATGGCCTCGAAGTGGACGGTCTCGCGCTGCCGGGCCGGCCAGCGCATCGCGTTGATGGACACCCCGTCGTAGATCCAGGCCGAGGTGTCCCGCGTGAACAGGTGGTTGGGGAGCGGGCCGAGCAGGAAGCCGTCGAGTTCCAGCGCGTGGAAGCGCACCGAGACGGGCTCCTCGAACCGATCCAGGAACTCACGCTTCGTCATGCCGCCGACGAGCGCGTCCACCAGGTCGGCCGCCGGCAGGTCCTCGAAGGCCTCGCGCAGGTGCCCGGTGGCGAGCGGCCCGTACTCCTTCTCGTCGAAGACCCGGTCGAGGACCAGGTGTCTGGCCTCCGGCACGTCCAGTGCCTCGCGCAGCAGGTCCCCGAAGAGGTGCACCTCGACCCCGCGGTCGCGCAGCACGTCGGCGAAACCGTCGTGTTCCTGACGGGCCCGGCGCACCCACAGCACGTCGTCGAAGAGCAGGGCGTCCTTGTTGCTGGGGGTGAGCCGCTTCAGCTCCAGGTCGGGCCGGTGGAGGATGACGCGGCGAAGCCGCCCGGTCTCGGAATCGACATGGAATCCCATGCGTACACGGTCGCAGACCGGGCGGCCTTTTGGAGGGGGCTCGGCTGACGGTCAGTGAAGACCCAGCGCCGCCGCCGGGTCCGACTGCAGCGACGGCAGGAGCACGCCGAGCCTGGGCTCGACCAGTTCCGGCAGTCCCATCCGCGATCCGTCGGGCATGCTCAGCGGGAGACCGGCCACCAGGCCCGGGCCGGCGGCGCGCAGCGGCGAGGCCGGCGAGGTGACTTCCGCCTCGTCGGGGTTGCCGGTGCCCAGCAGGCCGGGCAGCACGCTCCCGGCGCGGGTGGGCGCCAACTCCCCCACGATCGGGACCACCGGCACCAGCGGGGTCGGCAGCAGCTCGCCCTTGTGGTGCGTCGGAGCCTCGATGGCCCCGGGCGTCAGCAGCGGGACACCGCTCGCCAGCTTCGGTGCGGGCACCCCCACCGACGACTCCAGCGCCTCCAGCGGCACGTCGACGGGCACGTGCCCCCCGGCGACGGCCGGCGACACCGCCGCCGCCGTCGCCATACACGTCATGAGCGCCGCAATGCTCCCGCGCGCGGTGATTTTCATTCTGTGTTCCGTCCTTCCAGGCCTCGCGGACACTCCGCTCCCTGGGAGAACGAGCCCGCCCGCCGATTCCCCGAAAAGTTCCCCCATTTGCCCTAACGGAGGCCGGCCTACAGCCGGGGGTCGACCGGCTCCGACTCCAGGGCGAGGACCGCGAACACCGGCTCGTGGACCCGCCACAGCGGCTCCCCGTCCGCCAGCCGGTCCAGCGCCTCCAGGCCGAGCGCGTACTCGCGCAGCGCGAGCGAGCGCTTGTGCCCCAGGTGGCGGGAGCGCAGCCGCTCCAGGTTGTGCGGACGCACGTATTCCGGACCGTAGATGATCCGCAGGTACTCCCGCCCGCGCACCTTGATCCCCGGCTGGACCGGGCGGCCGTCGGCCCCGCGCGCGTACGCCTGGAGCGGCTTGACGACCATGCCCTCGCCGCCGTCGGCGGTCATCCGCAGCCACCACTCGGTGCCCGCGCGGACCGACTCGGCGTCACCGGTGTCGACGACGATCCGCCCGGTGCCGCGCAGCAGTCCGGTACCGGCCCGCTCGTCGGCCGCGACCAGCCGGTCCAGCCAGCCGAGCTGCCGGTCGTGCGGGACGGCGGCCAGGCTGCGGCCCTCCACGGCGAGCAGCTGGAACGGCGCGAACCGGACGCCCTCCAGACCGCTGGTCGGCCAGCAGTACCGGCGGTAGGCCTCGGTGAACGCGGCCGCGTCGGTGGCCCGTTCGCCCTGCCGGACCGCCAGGTCGCCCGTGTCGACACCGCGGGCCGCGGCGGCCCGCAGGGCGGCCAGCGCCGGCGGCAGGACCGCGGCGGCGGCCGCGCCGACGGACGCGTACTGGTTGCGCAGCAGCCCGGTGGCCTTCAGGGACCACGGCAGCAGCTCGCCGTCCAGCAGCAGCCAGTCGGTGCCGAGTTCCTCCCACAGGCCGGCCCCGGTGACGGCGGTGCGCAGCCGCTCCAGCACCTCCTCGGTGACCGCCGGGTCGGCGAAGAACGGCCGTCCGGTCCGCGTGTACAGCGCGCCGCTCACCCCGTCCGTACCGAACCGCTCGCGGGCGGCCGCCGGATCCTTGCAGAGCAGCACCACGGCCCGGGAGCCCATGTGCTTCTCCTGGCAGACGACCTGCGCGATGCCGTCGGCCCGGTACTGGGCGAAGGCCTCGGCGGGGTGCTCCAGGTAGCCGTCCTCCTTGGACGTGGCGGTGGGCGCCATCGTCGGCGGCAGGTACGGGACCAGCCGCGGGTCGACCGCGAACCGGCTCATGACCTCCAGCGCGGCCGCCGCGTTCTCCTCCCGTACGGTGACCCGGCCCAGGTGCCGGGTCTCGACGGCCCGTCGGCCGTGCACGTCGGCGAGGTCGAGGGGACGGCCGTCGGACCCGCCGGGCGTCTCGGCGGCCAGCGGGCGCACCGGCTCGTACCAGACCCGCTCGGCCGGTACGTCGACGAGCTCGCGCTCGGGCCAGCGCAGCGCGGTCATCCGCCCGCCGAACACCGCCCCGGTGTCCAGGCAGATGGTGTTGTTGATCCAGGACGTGTCGGGGACCGGGGTGTGTCCGTAGACCACGGCCGCCTTGCCCCGGTACTCCTCGGCCCACGGGTAGCGGACCGGCAGCCCGAACTCGTCGGTCTCGCCGGTGGTCTCCCCGTACAGGGCGTGCGCGCGGACCCGGCCGGAGGTGCGGCCGTGGTACTTCTCCGGCAGCCCGGCGTGGCAGACCACGAGCCGGCCGCCGTCGAGCACGTAGTGGCTGACGAGCCCGCCGATGAACTCCCGGACCCGGGCGGTGAAGGCCTCGTCCTCGCGTCCCAGCTGCTCTACGGTCTCGGCGAGCCCGTGCGTGAGCTTGGCCTTGCCGTTCTTGAGCCACCGGCCGAGCTTGTTCTCGTGGTTGCCGGGCACGCACAGGGCGGTGCCCGCAGCGACCATGTCCATCACGCGCCGCAGCACGCCCGGGCTGTCCGGTCCGCGGTCGACGAGGTCGCCGACGAAGACCGCGGTGCGGCCCTCGGGGTGTGCGCCGTCCACGTAGCCGAGCTTGCCGAGCAGGGTCTCCAGCTCGGAGCTGCAGCCGTGGACGTCGCCGATGATGTCGAACGGGCCGGTCAGGTGGCGCAGGTCGTTGAAGCGGCGCTCGCGCACCACCTGGGCCCGCTCGGCCTCCTCCTCGGTGCGCAGCACGTGCACCTTGCGGAAGCCTTCGCGTTCCAGTCCGCGCAGGGACCGGTGCAGGTCGCGGCGGTGCCGCTGGATGACCTGGCGGGGCAGCCCGGCCCGGTCGGGGCGGGCGGCGTTGCGGGCCGCGCAGACGGACTCGGGCAGGTCGAGGACGATGGCGATGGGCAGCACGTCGTGCTCGCGGGCCAGCCGGACCAACTGCTTGCGGGCCTCCGGCTGGACGCTGGTCGCGTCGACGACGGTCAGCCGCCCGGCGGCGAGCCGCTTGCCCGCGATGTAGTGCAGGACGTCGAAGGCGTCCTTGCTCGCGCCCTGGTCGTTCTCGTCGTCGGCGACCAGGCCGCGGCAGTAGTCGGAGGAGAGCACCTCGGTGGCGGCGAAGTGCTTGCGGGCGAACGTGGACTTGCCGGATCCGGTCGCGCCGATCAGCACCACGAGGGACAGGTCGGTGACGGCCAGGGTGCGCGTGCGCGCGTCGTGCTCGGTCATGCTGCCTGCTCCTCCTTCGGGGCGGCGGCCGTGAAGACGGCCATCTGGGTGGGCGGACCCACCTCGGGGTCCTCGGGTCCTACGGGTACGTGGCCGACCGTGTAGCCGTACCGGTCGGCGACGGTCCGCGCCCAGGCGCGGAACTCCGCCCGGTCCCATTCGAAGCGGTGGTCGGCGTGCCGGACGTGCCCGGCGGGGAGCGACTCCCAGCGGACGTTGTAGGCGCGGTTGGGCGTGGTCACGATCACCGTGCGGGGTCGGGCGGCGCCGAACACCGCGTACTCCAGGGCCGGCAGCCGGGGCAGGTCGAGGTGCTCGATCACCTCGCTCAGCACGGCGGCGTCGTAGCCGGCCAGCCGCTTGTCGGTGTACGCGAGGGAGCCCTGCAGCAGGGTGACCCGGGCGCGCTGCCGCTCGCCCATCCGCTCCAGGCGCAGCCGCCGGGCGGCCACGGTCAGGGCGCGTACGGACACGTCGACGCCGACGATCTCGGTGAACGAGACGTCCTTGAGCAGTTCCCCGACCAGCCGGCCCTCACCGCAGCCGAGGTCGAGCACCCGCTGGGCGCCGGCGGCGCGCAGGGCGGCGAGAACGGCCTCCTGCCGCCGCACGGCGAGCGGGACGGCCGCGGTCGCGGTCGCGTCGCCCGCCGCGCTGTCGGGGCCTTCTGGGCCTTGGGGGCTTTCGGAGCGCTCGGGGTGGTCGGGGTGGTCGGGGGTGTCGGGGTGTTCGGGGTGGTCCTCGACGGCGTTGTCGAGCTCTTCGGGCTCGCTGTCGTCGATGTCCGCGAGGCGGGCCAGCTCCAGGCGCTCCATGGCGGTCCGGGTCAGGCCCCAGCGGCGGGACAGGAACCGGCTGGCGATGAGCCGGTGTTCGGGGTGCCCGGCCAGCCAGCCGTCTCCCGCGCGCAGCAGCTTGTCGACCTCGTCGGGGGCGACCCAGTAGTGCTTGGCGTCGTCGAGCACGGGCAGCAGGACGTACAGCTGGCGCAGGGCGTCGGCGAGGGTCAGCTCGCCCTCCAGGACCAGGCGTACGTACCGCGAGTCGCCCCAGTCCGGGAACTCCTCGTCCAGCGGCAGGGCTTCGGCCTCGACCGTGTCCCAGCCCAGCGGGCCGAACAGGCGGCCGACCAGGTCGGCGCCGCCGCCGCGGGCCGGCAGGGCGGGGATCTCGACGCGCAGCGGCATGACCCGGCCCTCGAGGTCGGGCCGGTTCTTGCAGGTCCCGCCGAGCGCGGTGCGGAACACCGTCGCGAGGGCGACCGCCAGCAGCGAGGACGCGGCGTACGGCCGGTCGTTCACGTACTGGGCGAGCGCCGTGTCGGGCCCGGCACTCCGGCCGCGGCCTTGCTCCCGGCCCTTGCGCACGAGGCCGACCGCGTCGACCTCCAGCAGCAGCGCCACGGTGCAGCGCGCCTCGGAGGCCTCGGGGTAGAACACGTGGGCAGTGCCGTGGGAGGTGCCGAACGCCTGCGCCTTGCCGGGATGCTTGTGCAGCAGAAAGCCCAGGTCGGTGGCGGGTCGGTCCAGGGTGCCGGTGGTGGAGATCGTCAGGAACACCCGTCCGAGTATTGCCCCGCCCACCCCCGCCCCACCACGCATTTACGCCCCACCGACCCGGCCCGGCCTCGCCGGTGCCCGGGGCGAGATCAGCCTCGCCGGTCGACCGGCGCCCACCCTTCAGCTTCGACGACGCCCTGAGGGGCAACCTCCAGCCTCGCCGGCGTTTGAGGAGCGGGTACGGGCAGGGCCCGGCAACCCCGTCGCCCCCCTCCAGCCCCTCCGGCGATTGAGGAGCGGGTCCGGGCGGAGCCCGGTGCCGGCGGAGCCGGGTTGTCCTTGGGGCTCCGCCCCAAACCCCGCGCCTCAAACGCCGGCGAGGCTGGGAATTGCGCCCCGCAGCGCCGACAAGAGCCGGGTGTTGCCGCACGCAGGGCCGACAAGGGCTGGGTGTTGCCCCCCAGGGCACCGGCGAGGCTGGAATTGCCGCACGTAGCGTCGGCGAGGCGGGAAGTTGCACCTCAGCGCGCCGGCGAGGCGGGCGGTGTGCCCCAGGTACCGGACGGGGCCGGGGGGTGCGCCCCAGGGGCTGGAGGGGCCGGGGCTGCGCGCCCCAGGGCTGGAGGCGGGGGCGTCAGGGGGGCGGGTGGGGGGTGAGGGTGGCGATGTGGGCGGGGCCCACTCGGCAGCAGCCGCCGATGAGGCGGGCACCGGCCCGCTGCCAGCGGGCGACCTCCCACACGCGCGGAACCGGGGGCGCGCGCCAGACCCCGCCGGCGGGGTCCCACACGGACCCGTCGTTGGGATAGGCCACCACCGGCTTGCCGGTCGCGGCGGCCGCGATCCGCACGGCCGGCTCCACCTCCCCCGGGTCGCAGCAGTTGACGCCCACGGCGAGCAGCCCCGGCACCCCGGCGGCCAGCCCGAACGCCTCGTCCAGCGGCTGCCCGGCCCGCGTGCGGCCGCCCTCGACCGTGTACGAGAGCCAGGCCGGGACGGGACAGTCCGCGAGCACCCGCAACAGCGCCTCCGCCTCCTCGGTGTCGGGCACGGTCTCCAGCGCGATCAGGTCGGCTCCGGCGGCGGCCAGCGCCTCGATCCGCGGCCGGTGGAAGGCCTCCAGCGCGGCCGTACTCAGCCCGTACCGCCCCCGGTACTCGGAGCCGTCCGCGAGCACCGCCCCGTAGGGCCCGGCGGAGCCGGCGATCCAGACCGGCCGCCCGGCGCCGGCGGCTGCCCCGGCGGCCACCTCGACGCTGCGGCGGACCAGTTCGGGGTCGGTCACCTGGTAGCTGGCGGTGATCAGCACCTCCGCGCCCGCCCGGAGGTAGGCGGTGTGGGCGGCCGCCACCTGTCCGGGTGCCTCGGCGAGCACCCGGCCCGTCCACAGCGCACCGGACAGGTCGCAGCCCTGGTCGGCGAGCTGGTTGCTCAGCCCGCCGTCGAGGAGGACGGTCCGCCGGTCCAGCGGCGGCGGGCCGGACGCGCGGGCCATCAGCCGAGCCGGGACATGACCTGGGACGAGATCAGCTCCAGATGGTCGAGGTCGTGCAGGTCGAGCACCTGGAGGTAGATCCGCGAGGACCCGGCCTCGCGGTAGGCGCCGATCTTCTCGACGACCTCGGCGGGGCTGCCCGCGAGACCGTTCGCCTTGAGCTCGTCCACCTCCCGTCCGATGGCCGCCGCCCGGCGCGCCACCTCCGCATCGGTCCTGCCCACGCACACCACCAGGGCGTTGGAGTACACCAGCTCCCCCGAGTCGCGCCCGATCCGCTCGGCGGCGTCCCGCACCCGCCCGAACTGCCTGCGGGTGTCGGCCACCGACGCGAACGGGATGTTGAACTCGTCCGCGTACCGCGCAGCCAGCCGCGGGGTGCGGCTCGCCCCGTGCCCGCCGATGAGCACCGGCACCTTCTCCTGCAGCGGCTTGGGCAGCGCCGGGGAGTCGGTCAGCTGGTAGTGCTTGCCCTCGTAGCTGAACGTCTCGCCCACCTTCGTCGCCCACAGCCCGGTGACGATGGCCAGTTGCTCCTCGAGCCGTCCGAACTTCTCGGCCGGGAACGGGATTCCGTACGCCTCGTGCTCCCGCTCGAACCAGCCCGCCCCCAGGCCCAGTTCGATACGCCCGCCGGACATCTGGTCCACCTGGGCGACCTGGATGGCGAGGACGCCCGGCAGCCGGAAGGTGCCCGCCGTCATGAGGGTGCCCAGCCGGATCCGGCTGGTCTCGCGCGCCAGGCCGGCGAGGGTGATCCAGGCGTCCGTCGGACCCGGCATGCCCGGCGGCTCGTCGCCCGGCCCGGGCCGGGCACCGCCCATCCGCAGGTAGTGGTCGGACCGGAAGAAGGCGTCGAAGCCGAGGTCCTCGGTGGCCTTGGCGACGGCCAGCAGCGTGTCGTAACCGGCGCCCTGCTGCGGCTCGGTGAAGATGCGAAGATCCATACCTCCATCCTGCCGCCTGCGCACCCCGGCAGGGTGAATCTCCGTCAACCAGGCCGTCGGCCCCGCCCCCGCCAGTGACCGGGGCGGATGGAGATCGTTGGCTCGGACGGAGCCGGACCGCCCGGCCCGCGCGCCGGCGGCCGTCGCCGGTGCGTCCACCGCACCCTTCCCCCTCGGAAGGGACCGGGCCGAGGAGGCCGCCATGTCCCAGGAACCCGTGCCCGAGCACACCGGACAGGCAGCACACGACCACGTACGGCAGGAGCATTCCTTGCCCGCGCAGAGCGCACAGCCCAAGGGCCTGCTGCAGCAGATGGAAGAGCTGATGGCCGCGCTCAACGCCGACCTCTCACAGCTCGACGCCGACCTGCAGTCCTCCGCGGAGCGTCCCTCCGCCGATCCGATGATCCTCAACCGGGCGCCGCACCCCGCTCCGGAGACCGAGCGCCCCTCCTACCGCGGCTTCTGAGCCCGCGGACCCTCCGGGCAGCGGCCGCTCAGGTCGCCCCCGCCGTCGAGTCGCGGGCAGCGCCCGAGGTGCTGCCCCGCTCCCGGTCCGTGAGGCGCCGCAGCAGGGCGCGCACCCGGTCGCTCGACTCGTCGGCCGCGTCGATGGCTTCGATGCACTGCCAGTAGAGCCCCTCCTCGTCCGTGGCGCAGGCCACCCCGACCAGGGCTATGCCCACTTCGCCCAGCAGCGCGCCCAGCCCCAGCAGCGCCTGCCGGGGGTCGGACACCTCCGAGAGCTGCGCCGCTCTGGGCCGGTAGTCCCCGCTCCGCCCGTCCTGGGTGAGCGCGGGCCGGTCGAGGACGCCGCAGCCTCTGCCGCCCGCCTCCCCCAGCCCCCGTGCCTCCGCTCTCAGTTCCGGCGGTCCGGTGACCGCCAGCCAGCTCCCTATCGCCTGGGCGAGCGCCTGGGCCTGCCAGGCCTCCACCACGATGTCCAGTGCCGCCCGGCTCTGTGCCAGAGCATGGCGGCCGGCTGCGATGAGCCGCACCGCATCCATGAGCCGTCCCCCGTCCCTACGACTTGCCCCGTCCCTCACTCACTACCCAGCGTGAAGGCAATGGGACCGTAAAGCCAGGGGTATTCGGAAATCTGTGGACACTCTCACGGTTGTGGACGGGCCCATCACTCCGAAGAGTGACGATCATGCCCCTTTTCGGTGTCCGAGACCGTTTCCCGGGCCGCTCCCGGCGCCGCTCCCGCGACGGGGAACCTGGCCTCGTTCCGTTCGATCTTCGCGGCGAGCGCCGCCAGCAGGTCCACCCCGAGCACCTCGCAGAACTGCAGGAGATAGGCCAGCACATCGGCCACCTCGTCGGTCACCCGGTGCGCGGACCGCGGGTCCTCCATGATCCGCGCGGACTGCTCGGGCGTCAGCCACTGGAAGATCTCGACCAGTTCGGAGGCCTCCACGCTCAGCGCGACCGCCAGGTTCTTCGGCGTGTGGTACTGCTGCCAGGCCCGGGCGGCCGCGAACTCGGCGAGCCGGCGCTGCAGGGCGTCGAGGGAGGGCTGCTGCTTCTCGGATTCACTCACCGCACCAGGTCTACCACCGACACTCCGGCGACCCCGCGGGCCGGTCCGGCGGCCGCCTCCCCCACGGCGCCGACCAGCCGGATGTGACCGCGGTCGCCGCAGATCAGGGCCAGCCGGAGCAGTTCGGCGCTCTGCCGGGCGTCGAGCCCGCGGTCGAGACCGTCGGCCAGCACGGTGAGCGCCTGCCGGGCGGGCAGCAGTTCCGCCGCCGGGTCCACGGCCAGCACGCCGGGGCCGGTGAGCAGCACCAGGGCGAGGGCGAGGAAACGGAGTTCGCCGTCGGCGAGCCGGCCCAGCGGGGTGCCGGCCGGGTTGCCGGCCTCGGTACCGCGGTCCAGCAGCGCGCGGATCCGGCCGTCGGGCAGGGCCTGCGCGACGAGGCCCTCGACGGGGCCGGCGCAGCCCGCCCGGGCCGCTTCGACCAGGACGGCGTGCCGGGTGCCGCACTCGTGGCGGGTGCGGCGGAGCACTTCGGCGAGGTTGTCGCAGCCGCCGCGGAGCCGGCCGGTGCCGGCGGGCACCGGCTCGCGCATCCGCCGCGGCTGGGGGTCGCAGGCGAACACCGAGCGGAGCGCGACCACGAGTTGCTCCGCCGCCTCCAGCACCTGCCGCTGGCCGGCCGTGCTGCCGGCGACCCGCAGCGGGAGCAGGGCGGTGCCCAGCCGGTCGTCGGGCAGCGGGGCCCGGGTCACTCCGATGGCGCCGCCGGTGAACCAGGCCGCCTGGACGGACCGGCGGCCGGGGTCGCGCAGGGCGGTGGTGAGCAGGGTCTGGCCGCCGGCGGTCAGCCGCTCGCCCACGATCCGCAGCTCGGGCTCGGCCTGGACGGCGAGGTCGAGGCTGACGGGGCCGGCCGGGCCGTCGACGGTGCAGCCGATCCGGAAGCCGCGCCGGCCCTGGGCGTCGGCGCCGGCGCGTTCCGGGACGCAGCCCACCGGGTCGGGGAAGACCTCGCCGAGGGCGGCGCCGGAGCCGAGGCGGGCGAGGGCCTCGTAGGCCTCCAGTACGTGCGACTTGCCGCTGCCGCTGGGGCCCGTGAAGAGGGTGACCGGGGCCAGCGCGAACGCGGCGCCGCGGTGCGACTTGAAGGAGGAGAGCCGCAGTTCGGTGACGGCGGGACGGGCCGGCGCCGGGGCCCGTCCGGACCGGACGGGGACGACCGGCGCCGGGTCGGCGGTGCGGCTGTGGGTGCGGGGCTGCACCGGGGCGGGTCCGGCGGCCGGAGCGGCGGCGGCGCGGCCGTGGGCAGGCGGCCGCGCCGGGGCGGGCCCGGGTCCCGGGGCGGCGGGCAGGGGGAGGGTGGCGGGGGCGGGGCGCGCGGCGGGGGCGGGCGCGGCGGGGTGGAGGGCGTCCATGAGCCGGACGCTACGCACCCCCCGCCGCGGCGAACCGTTCCGTCCGCGCCGCCTTCCTACGATCGGGGGACGGCCGCGGCGGCGATCCCTTCCTACGACCGTGGGACGGCCGCGGCGGCGATCCCCTCGACCTCGGTGCCGACCGGCGCCAGCAGGAAGACGTTGCGGTCGACGCGGTGCATCCCGCTGCCGAGCCCGAAGACCACGCCGCTGCTGAAGTCCAGGATCCGCTTCGCGACCTCGGTGTCGGCGCCGGTCAGGTCGAGCAGTACCGGGATCTGCGCGACCAGGTACTCCGCCACTTCCCGCGCGTCCGCGAAGACCTGGACGCGCAGCACGACGAACCGCCGCTGCTGCGCCGCGAGGTCGGCCGAAGGCCCGGGAATGGTGCGGTGGTCGACCCTCGACGGCCATTCGTTGCGGCTGCGCAGGGGCACCACCTGGGCAAGCCCCTCCCACTGTTCGTCGGTGACGTCGTACCTGCTCACCGGCCCACCTCGGCCCCACGCTTCATGTGCATCCCGCCATCCTCTCGCGTTTCACCCGTTCAGCCCAACACCGACACGAGCCCTTCCCGCCCGCACGGGCCCCTTCCCGGCGTCGAGACGGCAGAACCCGTTCCGCTCGCTCGACGTAAGGTCTTGGCCATGACTGACGGTGAGGAGCTGCGGCTGCCGAGCGAGATACCGGCGGCCGGCCGGCACGCTCCCCGCCGCCGGCAGCGCGCCGACGCCGTACGCAACCGCGCCCAGATCCTCGGCGCCGCCGAGCAGCTCTTCACCGAACGGGATCCGCGTACGGTCACGATGGACCAGATAGCCAAAGCCGCAGGTGTGGGGCGTGCCACGCTCTACCGGCGGTTCCCCGACCCGGCCGCCGTGGCCGAGGCGCTGCTGGAGGAGCACGAGCGGCTGCTCCAGGGGCAATTGGCCTACGGACCGCCGCCGCTGGGACCCGGAGCCCCGGCGGCCGAGCGGCTGGCGGCCTTCTACACGGCCTCCGTCGAACTGCTGGAGCGTCACCTTCCGCTGGTGCTGGGCGCCGAGGCGGGGGCGGCCCGGTTCGACACCGGCGCCTACCGCTGCTGGCGGGCCCACGTGCGCCAGCTGCTGCTCGACGCGGGCAGTCCGGACCCCGACGCCTGCGCGGACGCGCTGCTCGGACCGCTCGCCCCGGAGGTCTACCGATTCCAGCGCCACCAGCTGGGTTTCGAGCCGCAGCGCATCATCCGCAGCCTCACACTGCTGGCCCACCGCATGCTCGACCACTAAGTTACCCGCGGTAAGTCTTCTTCCTCCCCTTCAGGAGCAGACGGTGAACGCTGGAAACGGAACCCCCGCCCGCACCGCGTACCGCACCACGGCCGCGCCGGACCGGCCGCGCCATCCCGGCCGCTCGCTCCGGCGGCCGGCCGCGCTGGCCGCCGCCCTGCTGGCCGCCCTGACCCTCACCGCCGCGGGCCCGGCCGCCGCAGGGCCCGCCGCCGGCCCGCGGGCCGCCGACGGCCTGCGGGAGGTGCTGTTCGTCGGCAACAACTGGGACGGCACGGCGGACGTCCTCGCCTCCCGCGGCGACCTGGCCAAGATCGGCCGGATCAACGTGATACCCGACAAAGCGGAACGACTGCGCGAGATCTACCTCAACCCCGTGAAGCTCGCCTACTTCCTCGGCGTCCGCGGCACCGCCGGCGAAGGCCACGACCAGTACGTGGACGACATGTACGCCACACCGGACGGCACGGCGGTCGTGGTCTCGCGCCCGAGCTTCGCCGACGTCGTCTCGATCGACCTCGCCACCGGCCGGATCAACTGGCGCTTCCCCGTCTCCGGTTACCGCGCCGACCACATGGCCGTGTCCCCCGACGGCACCCGGGTCGCGGTCTCCGCCTCGACCTCCAACACCGTGCACGTCCTGGACATCGCGACCGGCCGCGCGGCGGGCTCGTTCGGCACCGGCGACAAGCCCCACGAGAACGTCTTCACCGACGGCGGCCGCTACCTGTGGAACATGGCCATCGGCGATGTGACCAGCGCCCTCGACGCGCCGTGGCTGGACTGGACGAAGGGCGACCGGCGGATCACCGTCGTCGACACGACGACCTTCCGCCAGGTGAAGGTGATCGACATGCGCGCCCGCCTCGACGCCTTCGGCCGGCCCGACCTCTCGGACGCCGTGCGCCCGGTGTCCTTCACGCCCGACGGCTCGAAGCTGTACTTCCAGGTCTCCTTCTTCAACGGGCTGGTCGAGTACGACGTGGCCGCCGACCGGATCACGCAGGTCCGCACCCTGCCCGCCAACCCCGCCACCAACCCCGACCGCACCACGTGGGTCAACGACTCCCGCCACCACGGGCTGTCGATCAGCCCCGACGGCAGCCGGCTCTGCGTCGCCGGCACCATGGACGACTACGCGACCATCGTCGACCGGGCCACCCTGTTCGAGGGCCCGCTGGTGCCCGCCTCGAAGCCCTACTGGGCGACGGTCAGCGGCGACGGCACCGCCTGCGTGATCTCGGAGAGCGGCGCCGACCGGGTCACCGCCATCGACTTCGCGACCGGGCGGGCCACCGTCTCGGTGCCGGTCGGCGACCACCCGCAGCGGGTCCGGCTCGGCCGGGTCCCCGCCGACTGGAACGGCCCCGCCTCCTGACCTCCCCGCCCCGCCGGCGCCCGGGGGCGCAACCCCCGGGCGCCGGCGGGGCCGGGGACGCGTGCTCCCGGCGCCGCGCGGAGTCCGGGCCGCGTACGGGTGCGGCGTCGCTCAGGGGGCCACGTGGTAGTAGCGGCGACAGCCGCGCAGCATGGCGTCGGGCGAGAGCGTGAACACGTCCACGAAGCCGATCCCGTCGACCCGGCCCATCGCCACCACGCTGTCGCCCTGGGAGACGATGCGGTCGATGGCGTGCCGGGCACCCGGCACGACGCCCTCCTCGTGCACCCTGATCACCTCGTCCCGGCCGTGTGCCGCGGGCACATCCGGACGGTTCAGTTCCACGTCCTCGTCGAGGAGCGAGCCGTACCCCTCCAGGTCCCCGGCATCGAGATAGTGGTAGGCGAGCCGGACGTGGTCGACCCCGGCCGCGGTCACCATGCCCCCCAGGGTGCGCCTGCACTCCTCGTCCCCGTACTTCTGACTGCCGTCGCTGCCTTCACTGCTCACCGGTCCGTGTCCTTTCGTACGACCTCGGCCACTGTGCTCCGCCGTCGCAACCCCGAACTATCGCTGAGCTATCACCACCGGGGACCACCACGGAATATCCACACCATGGACAAGAACCCTGCATTCCCCGAGACTGTCACGACGCCGCAAAGCCGATCTTTCTCTCCGAGTGCCGGGCCCCGAGCTGGGAGACGCATGCCCGATTCCAACGGCGGGGTACGCCACACCCCCGCCCTCCCCGTTTTCCGCATCCTCGGACCGTTACAGGTCGCGGGCCCCCTCGGCCCGGTCCGGGTGCCGCCCGGACGCCAGGAAGTGATCCTGGCCGCCCTGCTGTTGGAGGCGAACCGGGTGGTCAGCACCGACCACCTCGTCGACCTCATCTGGGACGACGAGCCGCCGGACACCGCCCGCACCCAGGTGCAGATCTGCGTGTCGCGGCTGCGCAAACTCTTCGCCGGGGCCCGGCTCGACACCGCCATCACCACCCGGCCGCCCGGCTACGTGCTCACCACCGGTGCGGACAGCGTGGATTCGACCCTGTTCGCCCGGCAGGTCGCCGAGGCGCGGGCGCTCGGCAAGGCGGGCCGCCCGGCCGACGCCGTCGAACAGCTGCGTGCCGCCGAGGCGTTGTGGCAAGGCGACTGCCTGGGTGGAGTCACCGGCGAAACCCTGCGCAGCAAGGCACTCCAGCTGGACGAGGAGCGGCTGACAGCCATCGAGACGCGGATCCAGCTGGAGCTGGACCTCGGCCGGCACCACCAACTCGTGGGCGAGATACAACTCCTGGTGCGCGAACACGCCCTGCGCGAGCGGCTGCGCGGGCAGCTGATGCTGGCCCTCTACCGCTCGGGACGGCAGGCCGAGGCACTGGAGTCCTACCGGGCCGGCCGCGAGCTCCTGGTGGAAGAGCTCGGTCTCGAACCGGGCGAGGAGCTGCGCCGGCTGGAGTCGGCGATCCTGTCGGGCGAGGCGCCCCTGCACGCGGGGCCCCGGGAGACGGGCTCGACGGCGACGGCGGGCCGGACCCCCGCCCGACCGGCGGGGGGCGGAACGAGTACGACGGCCGGGCCCGCGACCGGGGCCGGTCCTGCGGGCGGTAGCGCCGGGCCGGAACGTACGGGAGCCGGGGCCCGGGCCACGACAGACGAGGCCAAGGCCGGCGGAGGCGGGACCGGCGCCGAGTTCCCGGGCGGCACGGCGGATTCCGGTGACGGTGGCGCGCCGGCGGCCGTCGGCGGCGGCGCGTGGCCCTCGGCAGGGGGATTCGCGGGATACCTCGCCGTCGGGACGGGAGCACCCGCGGGTGCGGCGGCCGGCATCGAGCACCCCGGCGCCGGTGGCGCCGCCGAGCCCGAGGGCGGCCCCGGCTACCGGGAGGAGACGCCACGCCAACTCCCCGCCGACACTGCCGATTTCGTGGGCGACGAGGAGCAGATCGCCGTCATCGAGCGGGCGTTGCTCGGCGACGAGGCCCGGCGTGCGGTGGGGGTGGCCGTGATCGTCGGCAAACCCGGCACCGGAAAGTCCACCCTCGCCACCCACATCGCGCACCTGCTCAGCGACAGCGCCTTCCCCGACGGGCAGTTGTACTGCGACCTGCGCGGCACCACGCCCGCCCCGGCGACCGCGTCGGAGGTGCTCGGCCGCTTCCTGCGCGCACTCGGCATCCCCGGCCCGGTGATCCCGGACAGCCTGGACGAGCGGGCCGAGATGTACCGCACCCTGCTCGCCTCCCGCAGGGTGCTGGTGGTGCTCGACGACGCGGCCTCGGAGAGCCAGGTACGGCCGCTGCTGCCCGGCAGCCGCAGCTGCGCGGTCCTGGTGACGAGCCGGGTGCGGATGACCGGACTGCCCGGCGCGCACCGGGTGGAACTCGACGTCCTGGACACCGAGCGCGCCCTGGAACTGCTGGTCCGGGTGATCGGCCCGGACCGGGTGGAGCGCGAGGCGGTCGCGGCCGAGGCGCTGATCCGGACCGTGGGCGGCCTGCCTCTCGCGCTGCGGATCGTGGCCGCCCGGCTGGCGGCGCGCCCGCACTGGTCGCTGGCGTCGATGGTGCACCGGCTGGCCAACGAGCGGCACCGCCTCGACGAGCTGACGCACGGCGAGATGACGATGCGGGCGAGCCTGTCGCTGACCCATGACGGGCTCGGGGCGGCGGAGCGGCGGCTGCTGCGCCTGCTGAGCCTCGCGCAGGGGCCGACGCTGCCCGGCTGGCTGGCGGGCGCCCTGCTCGACGACGAACGGCCCTTCCCCTCGGACCTCTTGGAGCCGCTGGTCGACGTACAGATGCTGGACGTGGTCGGGGTCGAGTCCACCGGAGGGTTCCGGTACCGCTTCCACGAGATCATCCGGGTGTTCGCGCGGGAGCAGTTGGCCGCGCACGACGACCCGGCCGTGCAGTCGGCGGCGCTCGGACGGATGATGGGCGGCTGGATGGCGCTGGCCGAGCACGCCCACCGGCGGATCTACGGCGGGGACTTCACGGTCCTGCACGGCCGGGCGCCGCGCTGGGAGCCGCCGCGGATGGTGGTCGACGAGCTCCTCATCGATCCGCTGGAGTGGCTGGACAGCGAACAGGCCAACCTGTGCCAGGCGGTGGCGCACGCGGCCCGCGAGGGGATGCACGAACTGTGCTGGGACCTGGCGACGACGCTGGTCACGCTGTTCGAGGTGCGCGGCTATCACGACCAGTGGGAACAGACCCACCAGCAGGCCCTGACCGCGGTACGGCTGGCCGGCAACACCCGCGGTACCGCAGCCCTGTTGAGCTCGATGGGGTCGCTGCACCTCAGCCGCAGCCAGCACGACGAGGCGCGGGCGGCGCTCGGCACGGCGCTGGGCCTGTTCTCGGAGCTCGGCGATCCGCACGGGCGCGCGCTGTGCCGCCGGGACCTGGCGCTGCTGGAGCGGCTGCGCGGCGACGACGACCGGGCGCTGGGCCTGTACGGGCTGGCGCTGGCGGACTTCGACCTGGCCGGTGACGCGGTGGGCCGGGCGAACGTGCTGACGCACAGTTCGCACATCTGGATGCGGCGCGGGCAGGGCTCGACCGCTCAGGGCCAGCTGGACGAGGCGCTGGGGATCTACCGGTCGGTGGGCTACACGGGCGGGCAGGCCCGTACGCTGCGCCGGGTCGGCCAGTTGCTCCAGTTGCAGGGGGAGCACGAGCGGGCGGTGCTCACCTTCACCGAGGTGCTGGAACTGTGCCGGCGCCGGGGCGACGTGATCGGCGAGGGGCACCTGCTGCGGGACCTCGGCCAGGCGCTGGCGGCCACGGGCCGCGACGAACAGGCGCGGGAGTGCTACGACCGGGCGCTGTCGGTGCGCGAACAGATCATGGATCAGGGCGGGGCGGCGCTGGTCCGGCTGGACCTGGCGCGGCTGCTGGCCCGCACGGGCGAGGCGGGGCGCTCCCGCGATCTGCTGGAACACGCGGCCCAGGCGTTCCGCGACCGCAACATGGCGCCGGAACTGCGCGAGGCCCGGCTTCTCCTCGGGCGCTGACGGGCGCGTTCCCGCGGGGCGCGGGCGTTGGTGCTGGGGGCTGGGGGCAGGGGGCTGGTGATGCCGGGTCCGTTGGCGCCGCGGACCGGCGGGAGCCGGTTGTGCAGCGTGCCGGGGCCGGTGGTGCCGGGGCCGTTGGCGCCGCGAACCGGTGGTCCGGGAGCCGGTGGTGCCGGGGATCAGTCCCAGGGGTCGTTGGCGTGGCTCGCGGTGGGGCTGGGGGCGGGGGTGGCCTGCTGCTCGGAGCCGGATTCCAGCGGGGCGTTGCGGGTGACCTGCGGCGGGCCGGCGGGGGTCGTGGTGTCGTCGGCCTGGGCGGCCTGGGTCCCGAGCACGGCGGCGCCGGCGACGGCGACGGTCAGCAGAGCGGTGCGGAAGGCCTTGGTCAGGCTCATCGGGGTGGGTCCCTTCGGCTGTGTGGTGCGCTTCGTTCTCTGTGGGCACCACGCTAGGAAGTCCGGGAATCCCCCCACCGTCTCCGCCCCTATCGCCGGGTTATCACCGCCCGAACCGGTTTTGGCATGTGCGGATAGGCGGGCCGCCGACGCCGGGCGGAGACAGCGGATCGGAGATAGCGGCAGGCGCCCCGTCAACCCGTGGCCATTGGTCGGGTGATGCCCCGCCGATAGCGCGGTTCGGACGATGGGAACAGGAACCGGGCCGCGGCCACCCCACGAAGGAGGGGCGTCGGCCTGCACCTGGCCACGGGTTCCCCACCACGACTCGCGGGAGCGCATATGAGCACCATCAGCCCGGCCACCGCACCGGCCGCGGACCCCTCCGCGGCACCCGAAACCTCGCAGGTCGGGACACTCATACGGGGCCACCGGCTGCGCATCGGCCTCACTCAGCGGGAGCTGGCCGACCTGTCCACGATCAGTGTGCGCGCCATCCGCGACCTGGAGCAGGGCAAGGCCCGCCGCCCGCGGACCGACACGGTCAGGCTGATCGCCGACGCACTGCGGCTGGGCCCGCGGGCCCGTACCGCGCTGGAGGCCGCGGCCCAGCAGGGCCGGTGCGGCGGCTCGGCGGGGGCCGCCCTCGACGCGGAGTCCCCGGCGCCGCCGACCGCTCTGCACGGGCTGACCGGCCGGGAGGCGGAGACCGAGGTGATGGTGCGGGAGCTGTCCTCCGGCGCCGAGCGGCTGGTGAACGTGGTGGGCCTGAGCGGGGTCGGCAAGACCCGGCTGGCCCTGGAGGTGGCCAACCGGCTGCACGCGGCGGGACTGCTGTCGGTGCTGTGGCACGCCTTCCCGGGGGCGGCCCGCGACTATCTCGCCGCGGACACCGGCCCCGGGCAGCAGATCGTACGGGCCGGGGTGGTGCACCTCTTCGAGTCCGGGCCGTCCGACGGGGCGTCGGAGCTGGCCGAACTCCTGGGTGACCGTGCCGTGTTGCTGGTGCTGGACGGGGCTCCGGAGCGGGCGCCGCGGTTCGACCGGCTGACCCGGCTGATGCGGGACTGCCCGGGGCTGCGGCTGCTGGTCACCTCCGAGCAGCCGTGGCAGGTGCCGGGTGAACGGCCCTTCCTCCTGGCGCCCCTGGAGGTTCCGGCCGCGGCCGAGCCCGTGTCCGGCGACAGACCCGACGCGGCCGGCGTGGCCGGGTCGGCCTCCGTACGTCTGTTCCTGGACCATGTGCGGCGGGTGCGGCCGGAGTTCGCGCCGTCGGCCGCGGACCTGGCGGAGGTTGCCCGGATCTGCCGGCGGCTGGACGGGCATCCGATGGCGCTGGGCGCGGCGGCCTCCTGGCTCGCGGTGTGCGACCTGCCCACCCTGTCCCGGTCCCTGGACCGGGACCCCGGCCCGCTGCTGGACCACCTGGCCGGGGGTGACGGGGGGCGCCGCTTCCAGGACGCGCTGCACCGCGGACTGGCGCGCCTGACCTCCGGACACCGGGCGCTGCTGGCCGCGCTGTGCGCCGCCCCCGAGGGCGAGTTCGGGCTCGACGAGGTGGTCGGGCTCACCGGGCTCGGGCTGCCCGAGTGCGGCCGGATGGTGCGCGACCTGCTGATCGGCGGGGTGATCCGGCCCAGTCACGAGGCCGGCCGGTCCCGGTTCCGGGTCCTTCAGCTGGTCCGCGCCTTCCGGGCGGAGCACCGCCCGGAGGACTCCGCGCACTCCGGGCACGCCGGACCGGCGGGGCCGCGCGGCGTGGCCCCGACCGCGCTGGCCGCCGCCGCGCGCTGAACTGCTGCCGTAATGCCGGAACAACTGCCGCCCGCGGCAGGGCACCCGGGTTTGGATGACACCGGCCGGGCGGTGCGCGGAACGCCCCCGGCGACGGCCGTGTGCCCGCACCCCCCGTGATCACACAAGGAGCTCTCCCATGGCGTCCGACCCTGGCACCGCACCCGGTCCGACCGCTTGCCGTTCCGTCGGCATCCGCCTCGATCCCACGCCCCCCGGCACCCGTCTCCACCACGTCGGAGACACCGCGTACGGGGACTCCGAGGGCAGGTTCCCGGGCGCCCGCCGCGCCGGGGGGCGGATCGGGGCCCGCGGAATCAGCATCGACCCGGCGGACGTCGAGGCCGTCCTCACCAGCCATCCGCGGATCGCCCGGGCCGCGGTGACCACCTGCCCGGACCGCCACGGCATCCCGCAGCTCGTCGCGCACGTCACGGCCCGAGCCGATTCCGAAGGCGGAGACGGAGACGGAGACGGCAGCGGCAGCGAGGCCGAGGGCGGAGGCGAACGCCGGGACGAAGCCGGACCGGACGCCCGGTCCGGAGCCGCGGCCGCCCGGGTGCCGGGGCCGCAGGAGATCCGCACGTGGCTGCGCACCCTGCTGCCGGACCACCTGGTCCCGTACTCCGTCACGGTCCTCGACCGCCTCCCGCTCACCGCGAACGGCGCGATCGACGAACGGGCGCTGCCCACCCCGGTGCCCGGCGCCGCCGACGGCCGCACTCCGCACACACCGCTGGAGGAGATGCTCCGCGCACTGTTCACGGAGTTGCTGGCCGCCCCCGCGCCGCCGGCCGTCGACGACGACTTCTTCGACCTCGGCGGCCGCTCACTCCTCGCCGCCCGGCTCGCCAGTCGCGTCAGCACGGTCCTCGGCACCCGGGTCACGGTCCGCGACGTCTTCCAGAGCCCGACGCCCGCGCTCCTCGCCGAACGCCTCACCACCCGGGGACGCCGGTGCGCCCCCCAGCCCGCGGCCGCCGCGCCCGCGGCCGGATGAGCCCGGCCGTTTCTTCCGGACCCCGCCTGACCCGGGACTCTCCCCCGGCCGGGCCGTCTCTTCCGGATCCCGCCTGACCCGGGACGCCGGGCCCCGCACCTCGCCGCGTACCGTGGCACGGGCCGCGGCCTGTGCCCGAGCCCGAGCCGCCGTGCGGGGAGGTTGGGGAAACGCGCGGCCGTTGCCGGTGCCGCATGGGATCGTTCGATTCGGTGAGGATGCCGGACGACGCGCGATCCACGCGGGAACGAGCGGGAACGAGCGGCAACAAGTGGGAACGAGCGCGCACGGGGCACGAGGGGGCCGGATGACGGATGCGGACGGGACGGCAGGCGGCGGGCCGCGGTTCGGCGCGGGTCGCCCGGGCGGGACGAGCGGGCTCGCCGACCACGCCGCGCACGAGGACACGGTCCGGCCGGCGCCGCGCCGGACGGACCCGGCCCACCGGGCCGTTGCGTTCGCCGCGACGGACGCGGCCGGCGGCTCGGACGCGACCGCGTGGGCCGGGGGATCAGGCACGCCCGGACCGGGCGCCGGATCCGCCGGGTCCGTGGACGTGGGCGACGAGGAGTAGGCGGTGGACCTGGACCGCCGGGTGCAGGTGCGGCTGCACCGAACGGGAGGCGACGGCACGGGCTTCGGCTCCGGATATCTGATCGCGCCGCGGCTCGTGCTGACGGCCGGTCATGTCGTCGCGGGGCCGGGCACGGTGTCGGTGTGCCTGCCGGGCCGCGGCCCGGAGCGCTTCCCCGCCGTCGTGCGCTGGTACCGGCGGGACGCGCGGACCGATACCGCCCTGCTGGAAGTGTCCGAGGAGCGCGGGTGGCTGCCGCCCGAGTCACTGGCGGGCCTACGGGCCCGTACGCCGCAGCGCTGGGGCGCGATGATCGGGCCCCGGCCACTGTCCGTGACGACCCACGGCTTCCCGCGCGTGCGGCGCGAAGCCGAGGCCGGCGGGCCGCAGGACGAGCAGGTGGAGGTCACGCTCCGGCCCGGCGCGGGCTCGCTCGCGGGCCGCTACGAACTGGTCGGGGCGGACGCGCCGGTCCCCGGGCAGCTGCCGCTGCCGGCCGGAGGCACCCTGTGGTCGGGCATGTCCGGGGCCGCGGTGCTCGCCGGCGACCTGCTGTGCGGGGTGGTCCGGCGGGACCGGCAGGCGGGCGGCGGCACCCGGCTCACCGCCACCCCCGCGGCCGTGCTGCTGGCCGACCCGGAATTCCGCGCGCACGTCGGCGCGCACACCGGCCGGGAGCCGTGGGTCGAGCCCGCCGAACCGGCCCGGCTGCTGTCACCCGCCGAGTGGGACGACGACCTGCGCTCCCCCGCGATGCCGCCGGGCGCGGAGGCCGAAGCCGTCGGCTTCCGCGGCCGGCACGAGGAGCTGCGCGTGCTGGCCGCGTGGTGCGCGGACCCGGCGCCGTTCGCCGTGCACGTACTGACGGGTCCCGGCGGCCGGGGCACGTCCCGGCCGGCCCGGCAACTGGCCGGGATGCTGCGCCGGACCGGCTGGGTGACCGGCCGCCTCCGCCCGGACCTGCGGGACGTTCCGGCGGCGCCGCCCGGCGGCCCCGGTGCTCCGGCCGCGGCACGGCCGGGCTTCGCGCACGAGGACGGGCCGGACCTGAGCACGCTGGACACCCACCACTGGCTGCTGCTGGTCGTCGACGACGCCGACACGCGCCCGCAGGTGGTCCGTCGGCTCGTCGAGCACCTGAGCACCACCCGCCACCGGGTGCGGCTCCTGCTGCTGGCCCGCTCCGACGGGGAGTGGCGTACGGACGTCATGGGGGCGTCGGCGCAGTGCCGGCACCTGCTCGCGCGTGCGCCGGTGCACGTGACGACGGCCTGACCGCGGAAGCTTCCGGTGCGGCCCGGCTCTGCGCCCCGCACCGGAAGAGAGGTGGTCGCAGGCGGCAGTACGCGCCCGCATTCTGCCGCGCGGACTGCCCGCCGCGGCCGGGGCCCGCGCCTAGCCTGAGGGCACGGAGGCGAGCGGAACGGACACCACCGTCCCCCCGAATCCGCAGTCCGCACCCTCGCGCCCCCGCCTGGAGGTTCCCACGATGCCCGCACCCGAGCCAGAGCTCCTCGACCGCGGACCGTCGGTTCGGCCCGGACCGCCCGTCCCGGAGCGGATCGGCGCCCGGATCGCGACGGATCCCGACCGGCAGGCTCCTGCGCCCGGGTCGGACCGTACGACGTGCACCGGGCCGGCGGTGGGGGCTGCGGCGTCGGGGGACCGGGTCGCGCCCCATCAGGAGCTGCTCCAGGAGCTGTTCGCGGTGGCGCTCGGGATCGAACGGGTCGTCGGTCCCGACGAGGACTTCTTCTCCATCGGCGGGCGCTCGATGTCGGGCGTGCGGCTCACGAACCGGATCCGCGCCCTGCTGGGGGTCGAGGTCCGCATCCGCGACCTGTTCCTGGCACCCACCCCGGCCCTGCTCGCCCGCCGGATCCACGACTCCCCGGAGCACCCGGCGAACGGTCCCCTGAAAAATCCCTGAAAAATCCCTGAACGGTTCCGAAGGTTCCGGCTTTCCGGTATGCCGCCCGAGATTCGAATCGGTGACACATCACGCGCCCGGGCCGTGTTTCGCAGAATTCTGCGAAACACGGCCCTTTCGCCGTGTCCCGACCGCCGCGACCCGACCGCCTCCACCTGCCCCGACCGCTCCCACCTGCTCCTTCCGTCCACGCGGCACATCCGTGCCGAGCACCACCGACTTCCCTCATTCTGCCGCCGCAACTTCCCCTCTCGCGTGCGTACCGCAATTACTTTCGAGCCATGAAGATTCTGCTGACCGGCACGGCATCCGATTCCCACACCTGGAATCTGGTCTATCTGCAGCTCTTTCTCGAAGAGCTCGGGCACCGGGTCGTCAACCTCGGCCCGTGTGTCACGGACGACCTCCTCGCGTCGGCCTGCCACCAGCATGCGCCCGGCCTCGTGGTCATCAGCAGTGTCAACGGCCACGGCTATCGCGACGGCCTCTCCGCGGTACGGCGGCTGCGCGCCGAGCCCGGTCTGGGCGGCGTCCCCGTCGTCATCGGCGGGAAGCTCGGCGTCGCCGGGACGCAGGACCCCGAGCGGGCGGAGCAGTTGCGCGAGGCGGGCTGCGACGCCGTGTTCGACGACGGCGCCGTGAACGCGCTGCGCACCTTCGTCGCCGACATCGAGGCCTTGTCCGATCGGGCCACGGCATGACCGGTTCCACGCTCACCCCGCCCGCCCGGGCAGCGGCCGGGGCTGCCCCGGACCCCCACGACGCCGCCCCCGTACCGTCGTTCGGCGCCTTCGTCGCGGAGGCGGCCGCCGCCGGCCGGCTCGTCGTCCAGCCCCGGATGGGTTTCTGCGACCCGCGGCTGATGCGGACCGGCCTGGAGCGGACCAAGGCGGCCGCGGCCACCACCGTGGGCACCCTCACCATCGATAGTTACACCCGCGTCGGTGACGTGGCCGCCGCCCGCGCCTCCCTCGCCGAGGGCGTGCCGCTCAACGGCTACCCGATCGCCACGCACCCCACCGACCGGACCCGCGGCCTCCTCGACGGAGTGCTGGACGAGACCTTCCCGGTCCAGGTCCGGCACGGCTCGTCCCGCCCCGAGGCGATCATCCGTGCGCTGACCGCCGCGGGCCTCGACGCCACCGAGGGCGGACCGGTCTCGTACTGCCTCCCGTACGGACGCACCCCGCTCGGCGAGTCGGTGGACAACTGGGCCCGCGGCTGCGAACTGCTCGCCGCCCTGGTACCCGCCCCCCGGGTCCCGCACCTGGAGAGCTTCGGCGGCTGCATGCTCGGCCAACTGTGCCCGCCCGGGCTGCTGGTGGCGATCAGCCTGCTGGAGGGGATGTTCTTCGCCCAACACGGCATCCGCAGCGTCTCGCTGAGTTACGCCCAGCAGACCGACCCCGGCCAGGACGAGGAGGCCGTGCGCGCGCTGCGCCGGCTGGCCGCCGAGTTCCTGCCGCCCGAGGTGGACCGGCACGTGGTGCTCTACACGTACATGGGGGTGTACCCGCGCACCGAGCACGGGGCGGTCCGGCTGCTGGAGGCGTCCGCTCAGCTGGCCGTACGGGCCGGCGCGCACCGCCTGATCGTGAAGACCGCGGCGGAGGCCCACCGGATCCCGACCGTCGACGAGAACGTCCGCGCACTCGAAACCGCCGCCTCCACCGCCGTTCTGACGGAGCATCCGCCGACCGCGCGGGCGGACGAGGACAGCGAGGTGTACGCCGAGGCCCGGGCGTTCGTGGAGGCGGTGCTGGACATCGGTGCGGACACCGGGCGGGCGCTGCGGACCGCGTTCGCGCGCGGCTACCTCGACGTCCCGTTCTGCCTGCACCCCGACAACGCGGGCCGCTCCCGCAGCTTCGTGGACTCCCGCGGCCGGCTGCGCTGGTCGGACGCGGGCGCGATGCCGGTGGCGCCCTCCCTGGTGGCCGGCGGCCGGTCCGCACTGACCGCGGACGGCCTGCTCGCGGCGGTCCACGGGGTCGCGAGCCGCTTCGACGCATTCGCCCCGGAACCGTCGTCCGGGTCCGCGCCGGGCGCGGCGCCCGCCGCACGCACCGACCCGGCCCTCACGCACTGACGCCGGGCACCCGCCCCACCCGCCCGTCCCGTCCACCCGCTCCGTCCGCCCGCTCCGCGCCACCTCTTGCCCTTCGTCCCTGAGACCCTTGAACGGGAGTAGCCATGGAACAGTCCGAGCCCGCCGTCCCGCTTCCGCCGCCGCTCGGCGAGCACCTCCGCTCGCCCCGGCTGCGCGCCGCCATGCTCGTACAGCAGGAAGCCCTTCACGCGGCAAGGGAGTTCCTGCGGGGTGAGGGATTCACCGAGCTCTTGCCGCCGCTGATCGGCCCGGTCACCGACCCGGGCGGGCGGGGCGCCAAGGCGCTCGACGTGGACTACTACGGGCACCCGTACAAGCTGATGACGAGCGCGATCCTGTACAAGCAGGCCTCGTTGAGCGGCTTCCCCAAGCTCTTCTACATCGCGCCGAACGTGCGCGTGGAGCCCGAGGAGACCGCCGGCACCGGCCGGCACCTGGTCGAGTTCCACCAGATCGACGTGGAGATCGCCGGGGCGAGCCGCCAGGACGCGCAGGACGTGGCCGCCGGCATGCTGACCCACATCGTCGACCACGTCTGGACGGCCGTCCCCGACGTCCTCGCCGAACTGGGCCGGGACGAGCTGGACTTCGCCGAGCTGCGGTCCGGGAAGTTCGACGCCTGCACCCACGAGGAGGCGGTGTCCCGGCTGATCGCCCGGGGCCATCCGCAGAGCCCGGACGCCGAGATCGACTGGGCGGGCGAGCGGATCCTGTCCCTGGAGGCGGACCGGCCGTTCTTCGTCAACGACTACCCGAAGGGCTCGCGCGGCTTCTACGACCGCGAGGACCCCGAACACCCGGGCGTGCTGCGCAACTTCGACCTGCTCGCGCACGGCGGCTACGGCGAGCTGGTCAGCGGCAGCGAACGCGAGGCGGACTACGCGACGATCGTCACGCGGATGCGGGAGAGCGGCGAGAACCCCGCCAAGTACGCCTGGTACCTGGACCTGGCCCGCGAAGGCATCCCGTCCAGCGCCGGCTTCGGCATGGGCCTCCAGCGCCTGGTCCGGTTCCTGACCGGCCTGGACGCGCTGTGGCAGGTCAGCGCCTACCCGAAGCTCCCCGGGGCGGTGTCCCCGTGACCGGGCTGCGGGCGGCGGGCTTCCCCGAGCGCGCGGTGCGCGCCCGGGCCCGCAACGGGACGGCCGAGGTGTTCCCGCCCGCGGGCGGATACGGCGAGGAGCTGTACGGAGAGCTGCGCGACGGCGTGCCCGACGAGCTGGACCGGGCACGGATCGCGCCGCCGGTCTTCATGCCCCGGCGGCTGGAGAAACTGATCGAACTGGGCCGCGAGCCGGGTCACGACGACGTGGAACTGCACACCTCGGTCGGCGGCTTCGCCAGCGAACTTCCGCTGTTCCTCTCGGCGTTCGGCTCCACCCGGGCGGGCAGCGGCGATCTCGGCGTGGCCGCGAGCCGGCAGGCGGCGCGGCTGGGCATCCCGATGGTCATCGGCGAGAACATGGTGCCGGTGCACGGCTACCGGCGCGCGGCCGCGGACGGCGTGCGCTCGGCGCTGCTCGCCCGGATCCGCGCCTACACGGAGGCCGTGCCGGACGGCGTCGGCGGCGTGGCGGTGCAGCAGTCCACCGAGGACGCCGACTCGGAGGTGTGGAACCTGGTCTACAGCGACCCCGCCACCCGACCGCTGCTGGAATCGGGGCGGCTGGCCTTCGAGTTGAAGACCGGGCAGGGCGCCAAGCCGGGGCTGGGCGGGATGACGGTGGTCGACCGCGCCGAAGCCGACCGGCTGTCGGGGCGGTTCACCGTACGGGACGTGCTGGGCTCGGGCACGGCGGACGGCACGGCCGAGCACCGGCTGCGCTGCGCCACCCCCGGCACGTTCACCGAGGAGATCGTCCGCCAGCAACTCCGCTTCATGCGCAACAACTTCCCCAAGGCGCGCACGTGGGTGAAGTTCCACCCCGGACGCGATGTCGCGCGGGCCGCGGCGACGGCCTGGCGGGCCGGCGCGGACGCCGTCACCGTCGACGGCGCGGAGGGCGGTACGGGCTGGGCGCCGCGGGTGTTCCTCGACCAGGTGGGGCTCGGCCTGGCCGACTGCCTGCGCCTGATCGCCGCGTCCGGGCACCACGGCTCCGGCGCCTCCGACGGCCCCGGCGGCTGCCTGCTGGCGACCGGCCGGATGTGGGAGGGCGGCCGTGCGGTGCGCGCGCTCGCCCTGGGCGCCCGGGCCGTGGGCCTGGGCCGGGCCGCGCTGATCGCCGTCGACGAGGACCCCGAGGACGGCCTCGTCCGGCTGGCCGAGGCGCTGGCCCTGGAGGCCCGCCTGCTGATCAGCGCGCTCGGCAAGTACGCGCCCGGCTCCCTGGGCGCCGAGGACCTGTGGTGGCCCGGGGCCGCGCCGGCCGCCCCGGCCCCGGCTCCGCTGTCCGCCGCCGGCCCGGGAAACCCGTGATGACCGCAGCGCGCCGCTCGCGGGGCGGCACCCACCTGCCGCCCGGGGGCGGCCGCACCCGCGTCGGCCGCACCGCGTCCAGCCGCCCCGGGCCGGGCCGCCCGGGCGGCGGGCGGGCGGACCACGGCACGACGGTCAACGCCCGGTTCTCGCTGTCCGAGCTCCCGGTGGTCACCGTGCAGCCGGAGCGGGCCGGGCCGGCCTGCGCCGCGGCCGCCCGCGCCCTGACCGAAGCGGGCCGCGGCTACCTCGGCGGCCGGCTGGAGCTCCGTACGGACGGGTCCGCGCCCCGGACGGCCCGGCAGGCCGCCGCACTCACGGCGACGGAGCAGCGGGCGGCCACGCTCGCGGTCGCCTCGGCCCTGAGCGGCGGGCCGGGCACGGCCCGCCTCCGGATACGGCGCCGCCCCGGCTGACCCCGACACCGCCTCGCCACCGCACCGGGCGGAGCCACCGTCCGTGCCACCGTCCCGACAACTCACCTGCCATGGTGTGAGGTTGCCATGCCCGAACCCGCCCTGACCGCCCTCCGCCCGCCACTGACCCCGACCCCCCTGGCGGGCGTGTACGTGGCTCCGCCCACGAACTCACCGCTGCACCCGGGCACTCCCCAGGTGTGGCTGGTGGACACCGTCACCCACCGGGTGACGGCCGCCCGACACGCCCCGTCGCTGCTGGACCGTCAGGAACTGGCCAAAGCAGCCAAGTTCCTGCACGGCTCCGACCGCGACACCTACCTGTGCGCCCACGTCGGACTGCGCCGCCTCCTCGGCGGCTACCTGGGACTGCCGCCCGGCGCGGTGACGGTGTCCCGGGCGCCGTGCCCCGGCTGCGGGGAGCCGCACGGCCGCCCGGTGCTGCCCGGCGACACGCTGCACTTCTCGCTGTCGCACTGCAAAGGCCTGAGCCTGCTCGCCTTCGCCACCACCCCGGTCGGCGTGGACGTCGAGGCGGTGCCACCGCTGCACGTGGTCGCGGAGACCTCCGACATCCTCCACCCCCGCGAGGCCGCCGAGTTGGCGGCCCTGCCCCCGGACGAGCAGGCACGCGCCTTCACCCGGGTGTGGACCCGCAAGGAGGCCTACCTCAAGGGTCTGGGCGTGGGCCTGTCCGAGGACCCTGCCGGGGACTACGTCGGCGCGGGCCCGGCCCCGGCCCCGCCGCCCGGCTGGTCCCTGACCGACGTCCTGGTGCCGGAGGGCCACTGCGCGGCGGTGGCACTGCGCCTGCCCGCGCCGGCCTCGACGCCCCTGCTCCGGCCCCCGGACCCGGACGGCCTCCGGCCACGAACGACCTGACGAGGAACCGCCGGCCCGACGCCCTGCGGCCCCACAGCCCGAAGAGCTGTGGGGCCGCAGGGCGTCTGCTCGTTGCTCGCACGACGCACGATGCAGGGCGCAGGACGGTGGCGGTGTGGGCGGGGCCGCGGGCCGCACGCCGTCCGGCGGCTCTCGTCGCGCGCCGCGCCGCCGAACTAGCATGCGCGCCATGACCAAGATCGAGATCCGCCCGGCCTCGGAAGCCGACCTCCCGGCCATCGTGGCCATGCTCGCCGACGACGCGCTCGGCGCGACCCGCGAGTCCCCCGACGACCTCTCTCCCTACCTGGCGGCCTTCGCCCGCCTGCGTGACGACCCGAACCAGCTGGTCGTCGTGGCCGACCGGGCCGGCGAGGTGGTCGGCACCCTCCAGCTCACGATCATCCCGGGCCTCTCCCGCAAGGGCTCGACCCGCTCGGTCATCGAGGGGGTACGCGTCCACGCCTCGACCCGCGGCGAGGGCCTCGGCGCCGAGCTGATCGAGTGGGCCGTCGCCGAATCCCGCCGCCAGGACTGCCGACTCGTCCAGCTCACCTCCGACAAGACCCGCCCCGACGCCCACCGGTTCTACGAGCGGCTGGGCTTCACCGCCTCCCACGTGGGCTTCAAACTCCAGCTCTGACCGGCCTCCGGCCGGGCCGGCCCGTGCCGATCCCGCCGGTCGAGCGCGCGGCGAACGCGGAGCAGCGAGCTGCCGTGCCCGGTGCACCTCAACGCGGTGCAGTGACGTGCCGTGCCCGGTGCACCTCCCGGCGGTGGTCCGGGGGCCTCGCGCTCGGGCAGGATCCGGTTGCCCACCTCGGTGTGCGCCGGCTCCCGCCGAAGTCCCCCAGCGGGCCCGCACGTTCGGCCGGGGCGGCTCCACACGGCGGATACGACGACGGCGCGGCCACCCGGAACATCCGGGTGGCCGCGCCGTGCGGGCGCCGGTCAGGCCGACTCGCGTATCTCCAGGGTGCAGCACTTCACGCTGCCGCCGCCCTTGAACAGCTCCGAGAGGTCCATCCCGACGGGCCGGAAGCCGCGCTCGCGCAGCGCGGCGGCCACCCCGGTCGCCGCCTCCGGCAGCATGACGTTCAGGCCGTCGCTCATCACGTTGAGCCCGAACACCTCCGCGTCCGCCTCCGTCACCAGCACCGCGTCCGGGAAGAGCTGCCGCAGCACCGCCCGGCTGCCCGCCGAGAACGCCCCGGGGTAGTACATGACCTGGTCGGTGTCGAGCACGCTGAGCGCGGTGTCGAGGTGGTAGAAGCGCGGGTCCACGAGGTCCAGGCCGATCACCGGGCGGCCGAGGACCTCCTGGGCCTCCGCGTGTCCGGCGGAGACGCTGCGGAAGCCGCGCCCCGCGAGCAGGTAGCTGCCGGTCAGCAGCAGGTCCCCCTCACCCTCGTTGACGTGGACCGGGTCGTGGGTGGTGAACCCGTGGGCCCGGAACCACTCCAGGTACGCGGGGCCCTCGGCGGCGCGCTCGGCATTGCGGAACCGGGCGCCGAGCACCTTGCCGTCGATGACGGTCGCGCCGTTCGCCGCGTAGACCATGTCGGGCAGACCGGGCAGCGGGTCGATCAGCTCGACGCGGTGGCCGAGTGCGACGTACTGCTCGTACAGCCGCTCCCACTGGGCGACGGCGAGGTCGGTGTCGACCGGCTTCGCCGGGTCCATCCAGGGGTTGATCGCGTAGCTGACCTCGAAGTACGTCGGGCGGCACATCAGGAACCGGCGGGGGCGGGCAGTGCGGGTCACGGCAGACTCCAGGAGGGTTCGGTACGGCTGAGGCAGGGGCAGGGGCCGGGGCGGGAGGGAGACGGAGCGGGAGGGGCGGAGAGGGCGGGGGCAGCAGGACGCGAAGCGGCGGTGCGGTCAGGAGGACGCGGGGCGCGGTCAGGAGGACGCGGGGCGCTCGGGGAAGCTGCGCAGGCCGCGGAGCGGGCTCGCCAGCAGGACCGCGCCGGCCGAGAGCAGCACGCACGCCATGATCCAGATGGTGGTGCGGGCGCCGAGCGCCTCGCCCAGCCAGCCGCCGAGCAGGGCCCCGACCGGGATGGCGCTGAAGTTGACGGTCGAGGCGCTGGCTCGGATCCGGCCGATCATCGCGGGCGGGCAGTACGCCTGGTAGAAGCTGCCGGCGATGACGTTCCCGGCGATCACACCGCAGACCGCGACCGACCAGGCCACCGCGCTCGCCGCCAGCGGCAGCCGTTCCCCCGCCAGCGGCAGCAGGAGGATGAACGGCGCGCCCACCAGCTCGCAGAGAAGCAGCCCGCGCGCCGTTCCGAACCGGCGGGCGATCCGCCCGGCGAGCGCCGCGCCGGCCAGGCCGCCGACCGACACCACCGCGAACACCGCGCCGACCCCGGCGGGCGAGACTCCCACGCTGCGGATCAGGAAGATGGTCTGCACCGCCTGGATGCCGTTGAGGCCGAGGTTGCCGACGGCCGCGAAGCTCGCCAGGGTGCGCAGGTACGGGTCGCGCACCAGGAACCGGACGCCCTCGCCGATCTCGCGCAGGATCCCGCGCCGTTCGGAGACCGGCGGCGGCGTCTCCTCGACCTTGATGCTGCTCACGAAGAGGGCCGCCACCAAGTAGGTCACCGCGTCGGCGAGCAGTCCGCTGGCCGCGCCGAACGCCTGCGAGAGCAGGCCGGCCGCACCGGGGCCGGCGATCTCCGCCGCCGCATCGCCGGAACGCAGCTTGACGTTGGCCTCCAGCAGGTCCTGCTTGGCCACCAGTGAGGTCAGCACGGCGCTGTTCGCGGTGGACAGGAACACCTTGACCGCGCCGGCCAGCAGTGCCACGACCACCAGTTGGGCCATGGTCAGCACCCCGAGCCAGCCGGCCACGGGGACGCTGCCGAACAGCACCAGCAGGAGGAGGTCGCAGACCAGCATGACCTTCAGCCGGGGCCAGCGGTCCACCCAGGCGCCGGCGACCAGGCCGAGGAAGAGCCACGGCGCCCATGCGGAGGCGGTGAGCACCCCGACCATGAACGGAGAAGCGTTCAGGGTGACGACGGCCACCAGGGCGAGTGCGACGTTTCCGACGGCGGTGCCGAGTCCGCTGGTCGTCTCACCGATCCACAGCTTGCGGAAGTTCTCCTGGGCCCACAGGCCCCAACGGCTCCTGGGCGGTCCCTCCGCCACCGGGGACGGCGGGGACGGCGGCTTGACGGGGGCGGCGGTCATTCCGTTTCACGCTCCAAGCTTGTCGGCCAGCACGGCGGCGATCCGTGCGATGGGCTCCGGCTGCGTCATCGCGCCGTGCGTGCAGGTGATGCGGTGCTCTTCGATCCGGCCGTCGACGTACGGGCGCCAGGCCTCCCCGTAGGGCCAGCCGTCGGGCTTGTCGAGGGTGGCGCCGAAGAAGACGGCGTCGCCCCGGTAGCGGTCCGGCACGTGCTCGGCCATCAGCTTGCGGTGGTGCTCGAAGACGTCGGGCAGGACGCCGGCCGCCTCGCCGAGGAGTGCCGTGAGGTCGGCCTGTCCGCGCCCGTCGGCCGGGTCGTAGCCCAGCGAGGCGAGCAGCTCGGCGAGGGTGTCGACCGGGTCGTCGGAGGGCGGTGTGCCGTCGGCGGCGTACCGGGCGGGGTCGGCGGGGAGTCCGTCGAGGAGGGCGAGCAGGGCGACCTGCCGGCCGTCGGCCTGGAGGGCGACGGCCATCGCCTGGGCGACCACCCCGCCGAAGGACCAGCCGAGCAGGTGGTACGGCCCCTCCGGCTGGACGGCGCGGATCTGCCGTACGTAGTCCTCGGCGATCGTGGTGACGGAGGAGGGGGAGTCCCCGCTCAGGCCGCGCGCCTGGAGGCCGTGGACCGGGCGGTCCGGGTCGAGGTGGCGCAGCAGCCCGGAGTAGACCCAGCTGATGCCGGCGGCGGGGTGGATGCAGAACAGCGGGGCCTTGGCGCCGCCGGTGCGCAGGGCGAGCAGGACGTCGAGTGCGCTGCGGGCGTCGGTGGCCGTCCCGTCGGCCGGGTCGAGGTGGCGGGTGAGGAGCCGGGCCAGGGCGTCCACGGTGGGGGCTTCGAAGAGTGCCCGCATGCCGAGGTCGGCGCCGAGCGCGGTACGGATCCGGCCGAGCAGCTTCATCGCGAGGAGGGAGTGGCCGCCGAGCTCGAAGAAGTCGTCGTCGGCGCCGACCCGGCCGGGCAGGCCCAGGACGTCGGCGAAGAGGTCGCAGAGCAGTTCCTCGTGCGGTGTGCGGGGGGCGCGGCCGGTGGGCGAGGACGTGAGGTCGGGGGCGGGAAGGGCGCGCCGGTCGACCTTGCCGCTGGCGGTCAGGGGCAGGGCGTCGAGGGTGACGACGGCGGTCGGCAGCATGTAGCCGGGCAGTGAGCCGGCGGCGAAGGCGCGCAGTTCGGCCGGGTCGAGCGGACCGTCCGCCACGACGTGGGCGACCAGCCGGGGACCGGCCGCGCTGTCGTCGCCGTACGCCGAGACGGTGGCGGCGAGGACCCGGGGGTGGCGGGTCAGTACGTGCTCGATCTCGCCGGGTTCGATGCGGAAGCCGCGGATCTTGACCTGGTGGTCGGTGCGGCCGAGGTAGTCGATCCGGCCCTCTCGGGTGCGGCGGACCAGGTCCCCGGAGCGGTACATCCGCTCCCCCGGCACGAACGGGTCCGCGACGAACCGCTCCGCGGTCAGCGCCGGGCGGCCCAGGTACCCGCGGGCCAGCCCCGCACCCGCCAGGTACAGCTCACCGGGCACACCGGCCGGGACCGGGTTCAGGTGCTCGTCCAGGACGTACGCCCGGGTGCCGAGGACGGTGGCGCCGAGGGCCGGGCGCTCGGTGGCGCCGAACGGCTGGGTGAGCGCGTCGACGGTGGACTCGGTGGGGCCGTAGAGGTTGTGGGCGGTGGTGGCCGGGGCCTGGCGCAGGCGGGTCCACAGGGACTGGCCGACCGCCTCGCCGCCGAGCAGCACCACGCGCGGCGTCCTCGACGACGCACGGGTGTCCAACAGACCCTCTTCGAGGAGCTGTTCGGCGTAGGAGGGGGTGACCTCCAGGACGTCGAGGGACTCCATCCGAACGTGCCGGACGAGGGCGGCGGCGTCGCGGCGGACCTCGTCGCCGATCAGGTGGAGCTCGTGGCCGGCGATCAGCCAGAGCAGTCCGTCCCAGGAGGCGTCGAAGCAGAGCGAGGCGGTGAGTGCGACGCGCTGGCGGCCGTGGCGGCGCTCGGTCGCGCCGATCGGGCCGTCCGGGGAGCGGTGCGAGGCCAGCAGTGCGGCGATCGAACCGTGGCTGACCACGACGCCCTTGGGGCGGCCGGTGGAACCCGAGGTGTAGATCACGTAGGCGGCGTCGGAGGCACCGGCGCGGGGCGCCGGATCGCCGGTGGGGCGCGGGGCGGGCGGGGGGCCGGAGTGCGCCCGGCCTTGACGATCGCTGTCGTCGGCCGGGGCGTCCGCGGTCAGGAGGGGCAGGCCGGTGAGCAGTTCGGGCCGGGGCCAGCCGTCGCCGGTCACGACGAGCGCGGGTGCGGCGTCGGCGAGCATGGCGGCGGTCCGGTCGGCGGGGTACTCGGCGTCCAGGGGGAGCGAGGCGGCGCCGGCCTTGAGTACGGCGAGCAGGGCGATCACGGTCTGTGCGGAGCGGGGCAGGGCCAGCGCTACGACGGTTTCCGGGCCGGCGCCCGCGGCCGTCAGGCGGTGGGCGAGGTCGTTGGCGCGGGCGTTGAGCTCGGCCCAGCTGAGCCGGGTGTCCCCGGCGACCAGCGCCGTCGCGTCCGGGGTGCGGGCCGCCTGGGCTTCGAAGGCGGCGGGCAGCAGCGGCACGTCGGCAGGCAACCGTCGTCCGGTGGGCAGTAGTTCGGCGCGCTCGTCGGCGGAGAGCAGGTCGGCCCGGCCGATCGGCAGATCGGGGTGGGCGGCTGCGGCCGCCAGCAGGCGGCCGAGGCGGACCGCCAGGGACTCGACGGTCTCCCGGTCGAACAGGTCGGTGGCGAAGTCGATCGCGCACTCGAGTCCGGCGGGTGCGCCGTCGGCGTCGAAGGACTCGCCCATGGCGATGGACAGGTCGAACTTGGCGACGTACCCGCCGACGGGCTCGACGGTCGCCGGCAGTCCCGCCAGGTCGAGCGGCGCCCCGGCGGAGCCGTCCGGCGCGCCGGGCCGGTCCCCGCCCTGTCCGGCGGCCGCCCGTCCGCCGCCCTGGAGCAGCAGCATGACCTGGAAGAGCGGGTGGCGGGCCAGCGAACGGGCCGGGTTGAGCTCCTCGACGAGCCGCTCGAACGGGACGTCCTGGTGGGCGTGGGCGTCGAGTTGGGTCTCACGGACGCGGTGGAGCAGTTCGGCGAAGGTGGGGTCGCCGGAGGTGTCGGTGCGCAGCACCAGCGTGTTGACGAAGAAGCCCACCAGGTCGTCGAGCGCCTCGTCCGAGCGGCCCGCCACGACCGATCCGATCGGCACGTCGGTGCCGGCGCCGAGCCGGGTGAGCAGCGCGGCCAGCCCGGCCTGCAGGGTCATGAACATCGTGACCCGGTGGCTGCGGGACAACTCGGCCAGTTCCCGGTGGAGTTCGGCGCCGAGCGGGACGACCACGCGGTCGCCCCGGTGGCTGCTGTCGGCCCGCCGGGGGCGGTCCACCGGCAGCGACAGCTCTTCGGGGAGATCGGCCAGGGCGTCGCGCCAGTAGGCGAGCTGTCCGGCGAACAGGCTGTCGGGGTCGTCCTCCGCGCCGAGCAGCTCGCGCTGCCAGAGCGCGTAGTCCGCGTACTGCACGGGCAGCGGCTGCCACGCGGGCAGCGCCCCGTCACGGCGGGCGGCGTAGGCGGCGGCCAGGTCGCGCAGCAGCGGATCCATGGACAGGCCGTCGCCGGCGATGTGGTGCAGGACCAGGACCAGCAGGTGCTCGTCGTCGGCGAGCCGCAGCAGGTGGGCGCGTACGGGGAGTTCGGCGGCCAGGTCGAAGGGGACGGCGGTGCATTCGGTCAGGGCTGCCGCCGGGTCGGCGGGCGGCGTGGTCCGGTGGTCGAAGGGCATCCGGGCCTCGGCGGGCGGGAGGATCCGCTGCCGGGGCTCGCCGTCCTGCTCGGTGACCAGGGTGCGCAGGATCTCGTGCCGGGCGACCAGGTCGCCGAGTGCGAGTTCCAGGGCGGCCGGGTCGATCGGGCCGGTGACGCGCAGGGCGATCGGGAGGTTGTAGAGGGCGCTGGGGCCTTCCATCCGGTCGATGAGCCAGAGCCGTTGCTGCGCGAAGGAGAGCGGGAGCCGCTCGGGGCGCTCGCCGGCGGTCAGCGCGAGGCGTGCCCCGGTGCCGTCGAGGCGCTGGACCAGGCCGGCCACGGTGGGCGCCTCGAAGACGTCCCGGACGCCGAGTTCGGCCGCGAAGACCGTCCGGACCCGGCTGACCAGCTTCATGGCGAGCAGGGAGTGGCCGCCGAGGACGAAGAAGTCGTCGTCGATGGTGACGGGGCCCGGTACGGCGAGCACCTCGGCGAACAGGCCGCAGAGGAGTTCCTCGCGGGCCGTGCGGGCGGCCCGGCCACCGGCGAACAGCTGGAAGTCGGGGGCGGGAAGGGCCCGCCGGTCGACCTTGCCGCTGCCGGTCAGCGGCAGCGCGTCGAGGGTGACGACGGCCGCCGGGACCATGTAGGCGGGCAGGGCGTCCGCCACGAACCTGCGGAGTTCGACGGCGAGTTCGGGGCTGGGGGCGGTGACCGCGCAGTGGGCGACCAGGCGGCGGTCGCCGTCCGCGCTCTCGTGCGGGGTGACCACGGCCTGGCGGACGCTCGCGTGTCCGGCCAGCACCTGCTCGATCTCGCCGGGTTCGATGCGGAAGCCGCGGATCTTGACCTGGTGGTCGGTGCGGCCGAGGTAGTCGATCCGGCCCTCTCGGGTGCGGCGGACCAGGTCCCCGGAGCGGTACATCCGCTCCCCCGGCACGAACGGGTCCGCGACGAACCGCTCCGCGGTCAGCGCCGGGCGGCCCAGGTACCCGCGGGCCAGCCCCGCACCCGCCAGGTACAGCTCACCGGGCACACCGGCCGGAACCGGGTTCAGGTGCTCGTCCAGGACGTACGCCCGGGTGCCGAGGACGGTGCGTCCCATGGTGGGGCGCTCCGCGCCGTCGAACGCCTGGAGCAGGGTGTCCACGGTGCACTCGGTGGGGCCGTAGAGGTTGTGGCCGGTGGTGGCCGGGGCCTCGCGCAGGCGGGTCCACAGGGACTGGCCGACCGCCTCCCCGCCGAGCAGCACCACGCGCGGTGCGGGTGCGTCCAGCAGGCCTTCGGCGATGAGCTGTTCGGCGTAGGTGGGGGTGAACTGGAGGGCGTCGATGCCGGTGGTGCGGATGTGGCGGACCAGGGCGGCGGGGTCGCGGCGCAGGTCGTCGCCGATGAGGTGCAGCTCGTGGCCCGCGACCATCCACAGCAGGCTGTTCCAGGAGGCGTCGAAGCAGAGCGAGGCGGTCAGTGCGGCGCGCATCCGGCCGTGCCTGCGCTCGGGCTCGCCGAAGGTCTCCGCCCGGTGGGCGGCGAGCAGTGCGGCGATCGAACCGTGGCTGACCACGACGCCCTTGGGGCGGCCGGTGGAACCCGAGGTGTAGATCACGTAGGCGGCGTCGGACGGGTGGACGCGGACGGGCGGGGCGTCGGCGGGCCGTCCGGCCCAGTGGCGTTCGCCGGCGTCCAGGACGATGGAGCCCGCCAGGCCGTCCAGGGCCTCGGGCAGCGGCCAGTCGGAGTGGGTGAGGACGGCCGCGGGGCGGGCGTCGGCGAGCATGTGGGTGGTGCGCTCCAGCGGGTACTCGGCGTCCAGCGGCAGGAAGGCGGCGCCGGCCTTGAGCACGGCGAGCTGGGAGACGACCGTCTCCACCGAGCGGGGCAGGGCGAGCGCGACGACGTCCTCGGGTCCGATGCCGGCGGCGGTCAGGCCGTGGGCGAGGCGGTTGGCGCGGGCGTCCAGCTCGGCGTAGGTCAGCCGGGTGTCCCCGAAGACCAGGGCGGTGAGGTCCGGCGTCGTCGCCGCCTGGGCGGCGAAAGCGGCCGGGACGAGGGGCAGCGCGGCGGGCAGCGGGCGCAGGCCGCCGAGGAGTTCGGCGCGCTCGCCCTCGGCCAGCAGGTCGGCACGTCCGATCCGCAGGTCGGGCCGGGCGGTCACCGCTGTCAGCAGCCGGCCGAAGCGGGCGGCGAGGGACTCCGCGGTCTCCCGGTCGAACAGGTCGGTGGCGAAGTCGATGGCGCAGTCCAGTCCGGCGGGGGCGCCGTCCGGGCCGAAGAACTCCTCCAGGGTCACGTTGAGGTCGAACTTGGCGACGCCGGTGTCCGCGGGAAGCGCCTCGGCGCGCAGGCCGGCCAGTTCCAGTTCGGCGCCGGCGTTGGACTGGAGGACCATCGCCACCTGGAAGAGCGGGTGGCGGGCCAGCGAGCGGGCCGGGTTGAGCTCCTCGACGAGCCGCTCGAACGGCAGGTCCTGGTGGGCGTAGGCGCCGAGGCCGGTCTCCCTGACGCGGCCCAGGAGTTCGGCGAAGGTGGGGTCGCCGGAGGTGTCGGTGCGCAGCACCAGCGTGTTGACGAAGAAGCCCACCAGGTCGTCGAGCGCCTCGTCCGAGCGGCCCGCGACGACCGATCCGATCGGCACGTCGGTGCCGGCGCCGAGCCGGGTGAGCAGCGCGGCCAGTGCGGCCTGGAAGGTCATGAACAGGGTGACGCGGTGTTCGCGGCTCACCTCGATGAGCGCCCGGTGGAGTGCGGCGTCGATGGGCAGGGCGACCCGGTCGCCCCGGTGGTCGGCGCGGGCTCCGCGCGGCCGGTCGACGGGGAGCGTCAGCTCCTCCGGGAGGTCGGCGAGGGTGTCGAGCCAGTAGGCGAGCTGTGCGGCGGCCAGGCTGTCGGGGTCGTCCTCCGCGCCGAGCAGCTCGCGCTGCCAGAGCGCGTAGTCGGCGTACTGGGCGGGCAGCGGCTGCCATGCGGGGGCCGAGCCGTCGCTGCGTGCGGTGTACGCGTCGGCGAGGTCGCGCAGCAGCGGGCCCATGGACCAGCCGTCGCCGGCGATGTGGTGGAGTGCGACGACCAGGACGTGGTCCTCGGCGGCGACCCGGAGCAGGGTGACCCGGACGGGCGGCTCGGCCGCCAGGTCGAAGGGGCGGCGGGCGGCCCGGTCGACCTCGGCGTCCACGGACTCCGGTGCGCAGTCGAGGAGTTCGACGGGGAACGCGGCGCCGGCGGGGGCGAGGACCTGCTGGTGGGGCTCGCCGTCGTGTTCGGCGATGACGGTGCGCAGGATCTCGTGCCGGGCGACCAGGTCGCCGAGCGCGAGTTCCAGGGCGGCCGGATCGAGCGGGCCGGTCAGGCGCAGGGCGAGCGGCATGTTGTAGAGCGCGCTCGGCCCCTCCATCCGGTCGGTCAGCCAGAGCCGCTGCTGGGCGTAGGAGAGCGGGAGCCGCTCGGGGCGCTCGCCGGCGGTGAGGGCGAGGCGTGCCCCGGTGCCGTCGAGGCGCTGGACCAGGCCGGCCACGGTGGGCGCCTCGAAGACGTCCCGGATGCCGAGTTCGGCGCCGAGTGCCGTGCGGACCCGGCTGAGGAGCCTGGTGGCGAGCAGCGAGTGGCCGCCGAGTCCGAAGAAGTCGTCGTCGACGGAGACCGTCCCGGTCACGCCGAGGACTTCGGCGAACAGGCCGCAGAGGATCTCCTCGCGGGCCGTGCGGGCGGCCCGGCCGCCGGTGGCCGCGGTGAACTCGGGGGCGGGCAGCGCGGACCGGTCGAGCTTGCCGTTGACGTTGAGGGGGAGCGCGTCGAGCGTCGTGAAGGCCGCCGGGACCATGTGGTCCGGCAGGGTGGCGGCGGCGTGGGCGCGCAGCGCGGCCGGGTCGAGCGGGGTGTGCGCCACGACGTAGGCGGCCAGCCGGGTGCCCGCAGAGGCGTCCTCGTACGGCAGTACGGCGGCCTGGAGGACGTCGGGGTGGGCGGTCAGGACGGTCTCGATCTCGCCGGGTTCGATCCGGAAGCCGCGCACCTTGACCTGGTGGTCGGTGCGGCCCAGGTATTCGACCTGGCCGTCGGGGCGGCGGCGGGCGAGGTCGCCGGTGCGGTACATCCGCTCCCCCGGCGCGTACGGGTCGGCGACGAAGCGCTCGGCGGTCAGCGCGGGGCGGCCGAGGTAGCCGCGGGCCAGCCCGTCGCCGCTCAGGTACAGCTCGCCGGGGACGCCGGGCGGGACGGGTCGCAGGCCGGTGTCGAGGATGTGTGCGCGGAGGTTGGGCAGGGGGCGGCCGATGAGCGGGCGCGGGTCGCCGGAGAGCCGGTGGTGCAGGGCGTCGACGGTGCACTCGGTGGGGCCGTACATGTTGAGTACGACGGTGCCGGGGGCGGCGGTGAGGACGGTCCACAGGTTCTGGCCGAGGGCTTCGCCGCCGACCATGAGGAGGGCGGGCGGGCAGCGGTCGAGGAGGCCCTCCTCGACCAGCCGCTCTGCCTGGCCGGGGGTGACGTCGTGGACGTCGACGCCGGTGTGCTCGGCGTAGCGGACGATCGCGGCGGCGTCGCGGCGCAGGTCGTCGTCGAGCAGGTGGAGTTCGTGGCCCGCCACCATCCAGAGCAGCGCCTCCAGGGCCGTGTCGAAGGAGAGCGAGGCCGCCTGGGCGAAGGTGAACCTCCTCCCGCTGTCGCCCTGCCGGGCGGCGGGGATGGTCTCGGTGCGGTGGAAGGCGAGCAGGTTGGCGAGGCCGCCGTGGCGGACCACCACGCCCTTGGGGCGGCCGGTGGAGCCGGAGGTGTAGATGACGTAGGCGGCGTTCGCCGGGTGGAGGCGGACGGCCGGGGCGGTGGCGGGCTGCCCGGCCCAGGTCTGCTCGGCGGCGTCCAGGACCACGGGGGCGGTGGCGCCGGTGCGGGCGGACAGGCCGTCGAGCACGTCGGGCAGGGGCCAGCCGGCGCCGGTGAGGACGGCCGCGGGGCGGGCGTCGGCGAGCATGTGGGCGAGCCGCTCACGGGGGTACTCGGCGTCGAGCGGGAGGAAGGCCGCACCGGCCTTGAGCACGGCGAGGACGGAGACCAGCGATTCGGCGGAGCGGGGCAGGGCGAGCGCGACGACGTCCTCGGGCCTGATGCCGGCGGCGGTCAGGCCGTGGGCGAGGCGGTTGGCGCGGGCGTCCAGCTCGGCGTAGGTCAGCCGGGTGTCCCCGAAGACCAGGGCGGTGAGGTCCGGCGTCGTCGCCGCCTGGGCGGCGAAAGCCGCCGGGACGAGGACGTCCGCGCCGGGGCGGGCGGTGTCGTGCCACTCGGCGAGCGCGGCCCGGCCGGGCTCCCCGAGCACGTCCAGTTCGACGACGGGGCGGTGCGGGTCGTCGGCGACCTGGGCGAGCAGGTGGATCAGGGCCTCGGCGAGCCGTTCGGCGGTGCTCCGGTCGAAGAGTTCGGTGGCGAATTCCAGGCCGCCTTCGAGGCCGGCCGGGGTGCCGTCCGGGTGGTGGCGCTCGGAGAGGTTGAGGGTGAGGTCGAACGCGGTGGTGGGCAGGCCGAGCGGTTCGTAGGCGGTACGGGTGCCGGGGAACTCGGGGCCGCCGCCAGCGGTGTTGTCGAAGGCGATCATCACCTGGAAGAGCGGGTGGCGTGCCAGGGTGCGGGCGGGGTTGAGCTCCTCGACGAGCCGCTCGAACGGCACGTCCTGGTGGGCGTAGGCGGCCAGGTCGGCCTCCCTCACGCGGGCCAGGAGTTCCGCGAAGGTGGGCCGGCCGGTGAGGTCGGTGCGCAGGACCAGGGTGTTGGCGAAGAAGCCGACCAGTTCGTCGGCGGCCGGGTCGAGGCGGCCGGCCAGCGGGGTGCCGATCGGCAGGTCGTCGCCGGCGCCGAAGCGGTGCAGCAGGGTGGCGTAGGCGGCCTGGAGCAGCATGAAGAGGGTGGCGCCGTGGCCGGCGGCCAGCTCGGCGAGCCGTGCGTGCAGGTCCGCGTCCAGCTCCAGCGGGACGACGTCGCCGCGGTGCCCGGCGACCGCCGGGCGGGGGCGGTCGAGCGGGAGCGGAAGCTCGTCCGGCAGGCCGGCCAGCGCCGTGCGCCAGTGGTCGAGTTGGAGGGACAGCTGGGACTGCGGGTCGGTGTCGTCACCGAGCAGCCGGTACTGCCAGAGGGTGTAGTCGGCGTACTGGACCGGCAGCGGTTCCCACGCGGGCCGTTCGCCGCCCAGCCGGGCGGCGTAGGCGTCGGCGAGGTCGCGGAAGAGCGGTCGCAGCGACCAGCCGTCGCTGGCGATGTGGTGCATCACCAGGAGCAGCACGTGCTCCTCGGACGACTCGGGGCGCAGGTAGGCGTGCAGGGGGACGTCGGCGGACAGGTCGAAGGTGTGGCCGACGAGCTCCTGGACCGGGCGGTCGGTGACGGTGAGCAGCGGCGCGGGGGGTGCGGGCAGCACCCGCTGGTACGGGACGCCGTCGTGCTCGCCGAACACGGTGCGCAGTGGCTCGTGGCGGGTTACGACGTCGCCCAGCGCGGCTTCGAGGGCGGCCGCGTCGAGCGGGCCGGTCAGCCGGAGGGCGAGGGTGACGTTGTACGTGGCGGCGGGGCCCTCGGCCTGCCCGAGGAACCAGAGGCGGCGCTGGGCGAAGGAGAGCGGCAGGCGTTCGGGGCGGATTTCGGGGCGCAGCGGGGGCCGGGACGCGACGGTGGCGAGCCGGGCGGCGAGGGCCGCGACGGTCGGGTCCTGGAAGAAGTCGCCGATGGCGAGTTCGGCGCCGAGCTCGGTGCGCACCCGGCCCACGAGGCGGGTGGCCAGCAGGGAGTGGCCGCCGAGTTCGAAGAAGTCGTCGTCGATGGTGATGTCGTCGATGCCGAGGATCTCTTCGAAGAGCGCGCACAGGGTGCGCTCGCGCTCGTCGCGCGGGGCGCGGCCTGCGGTGTCGGTGCCCAGCTCGGGGGCGGGCAGTGCGCGCCGGTCGATCTTGCCGTTGGCGTTGAGGGGCAGCGCGGGCAGCACGACCACGGCGGAGGGGACCATGTAGCCGGGGAGGGTCGCGGCGGCGAACTGCTTCAGTTCGGCGCCGAGTTCGGCGGTCGCCCCGGCCGCGGTCACCCCGGATGCGGTCCCGTCGGGGTCGGTGCCTTCGGGGTCGGTGCCGAGCACCGAGCAGTAGCCGACCAGCCGGGTGTCGCCGGGGCGGTCCTCGCGGGGCACCACGATGACCTGGCGGACGGCGGGGTGGCGGGAGAGCACGGCCTCGATCTCGCCCAGCTCGATCCGGAAGCCGCGCAGCTTGACCTGGCCGTCGATCCTGCCGAGGAACTCGATCGCGCCGTCGGCCCGGCGGCGGACGAGGTCGCCGGTGCGGTACATCCGCTCCCCCGGCGCGTACGGGTCGGCGACGAAGCGCTCGGCGGTCAGCGCGGGACGGCGCCAGTAGCCGCGAGCCAGGCCGGCGCCCGCCACGTACAGCTCGCCGGGGACGCCGGGCGGTACGGGGTGCAGCCGGGCGTCGAGGACGTGGGCGCGCATGTTGTCGAGCGGGCCGCCGATCGGCGGCCGGGGGCCGGCCAGGTCGGCGGGGGCGAGGTGGTGGTGGGTGGCGAAGGTGGTGGCCTCGGTGGGCCCGTAGACGTGGGCGAGGAGGAGGTCGGGGCAGTGGTCGAGGACGCGTTGCATCAGGGTGCCGGAGGCGGCCTCGCCGCCGGTGCAGACGGTCCGCAGGGCGCGGAAGGTCTCCGGGGCCTGTTCTGCGACCAGGTCGAAGAGCGCCTTGGTGAGGAAGACGGCGCTGACCCGGTGCCGGGTGACGACGGCGTGCAGGGCCTCGGCGTCCAGGCCGCCGGGGGGCGCGACGACCACCGTGCCGCCGGACAGCAGCGGGGTCCACAGTTCGTAGGTGGCGGCGTCGAAGGCGTGCGGCGAGTGCAGCAGGATCCGCTGGTGGCGGCCGTCCTTCCAGCGGCGGTCGGCGGCGAGGTCGACCACGTCGCGGTGGCGGACGGCGACGCCCTTGGGGGTGCCGGTGGAGCCGGAGGTGAACATCACGTAGGCGAGCCGGTCGGGGTGGACGGGCAGGCCGGGGTCGTGGGCCGGGGCGGCGGCCTCGTCGCCGGGGCGGACCACGGTGGCGGTGTGCGGGAAGCCCGGGTCGGCGCGGTCGGTGATCAGGACGGGGGCGGCGGTGTCCGCGAGCAGTGCGGACATGCGCTCCGGCGGCAGGCTGGCGTGCATCGGGACGTAGCAGCCGCCGGCCTTGAGCACCGCGAGGGTGGCGACGACCAGGTCGACGGAGCGTTCCATGAGCAGGGCGACCGGGGACTCCGGGCCGACGCCCGCGGCGATCAGGTGGTGCGCGAGCCGGTTGGCGCGGGTGTTGAGTTCGGCGTACCCGACGGCGCCGCCGTCGTGGGCGAGGGCGACGGCGTCCGGGGTGCGGGCGGCCTGCGCCTCGAACAGCTCCGGCAGCGAGCCGAGCGGCACGGTGGCGGCGGTGGCGTTCCACTCCTCGTCCAGGCGGGTGCGCTCGTCGGGGGCGAGGATGTCGAGGGCGCCGATCGGCGTCTCGGGTTCGGCGGCCGCGGCGGCCAGCAGGCGGCCCAGGCGTTCGAACAGGGTGGTGACGGTGGCGCGGTCGTAGAGGTCGGCCGCGTACTCGGCGGAGCCGGTGAGACCGGCGGGGGCGCCGTCGGGGGCGAACTGCTCGGTGATGCCGATGTTGAGGTCGAACTTGGCCACGCGCAGGCCGAGCGGCTCGGGCGCCGACTCCAGTCCGGGGAGTCCGAGTTCGCCCTCTTCGGTGTTCTGCAGGACGAGCAGGGTCTGGAACAGCGGGTGGCGGCCGAGGGCGCGGACCGGGTTGGCCTCCTCGACCAGCCGGTCGAAGGGCACGTCCTGGTGGGCGAACGCCTCGAGCTGGGATTCCCGTACCCGGCCGAGGAGCTGGGTGAAGGACGGGTCGCCCGAGGTGTCGGTGCGCAGGACCAGGGTGTTGACGAAGAAGCCGACCAGGTCGCTCAGCGCCTCGTCGGATCGGCCGGCCACACCGGTGCCGATCGGGATGTCGGTGCCGGCGCCGAGCCGGGTGAACAGCGCGGCGAGGCCGGTCTGGAGCACGGAGAACAGGGTGGCGCGGTGCCGCCGGGCCAGGGCGGCCAGCGCGGCGTGCAGTTCGGGGCCGTAGTCGAACGCGACGGCGTCGGCGGCTCCGGTCGGGGCGGGCGGCCGGGGGCGGTCCACCGGCAGCTCCAGCTCTTCCGGCAGGCCGGACAGCACTCCTCTCCAGTAGTCGAGTTGACGGCTCATCAGGCTGTCGGGGTCGGTCTCCTCGCCGAGCAGGTCGCGCTGCCAGAGCGCGTAGTCGGCGTACTGGACCGGCAGCGGCTCCCACTCGGGGGCGGAGCCGCCGAGACGGGCGGTGTAGGCGGCGGCGAGGTCGCGCAGCAGCGGGCCGAGCGACCAGCCGTCGCCGGCGATGTGGTGGAGCACGACGAGCAGCACGTGCTCGTCGCAGGGGCCGGCCGCGGGCGCGGGCCGGCCGGAGGAACGGTCGGAGGACCGGTCGGACGTGAGCGAGAAGACCGTGACCCGGATCGGCAGTTCGGCACTCAGGTCGAAGGCGTGGGCGGCGGCCCGGTCCCGCAGCGCGGGGTAGTCGCCCGGTGCGCAGTCCACCGTCTCGAAGGCGACGTCGGCCTCCGAGGACGGCAGGATCTGCTGCACCGGGACTCCCCCGACCACCGGGAACACCGTGCGCAGGGCCTCGTGCCGGGCGACCACGTCCGCCGTCGCAGCACGCAGCGCGGCGGTGTCGAGTGCGCCGCGCAGGCGCACCGCGAACGGCAGGTTGTAGAGCGCGGTCGGCCCTTCGATCTGGTCGATCAGCCAGAGACGCTGTTGTGCGTACGAAACCGGGATCATGGTGCTTCCTCTGCTCACGTCACGGCGTGGATGGTGTGCGGATTGCCTCAGGCGGGGACTGCGGTGGTGGGTCGCACCGTGGGCCGGCAGTCCAGGAGTTCGACGGGACGGCCCATCGCGACGGCGATCTTGCGGTCGCCGCGGAAGGGGTCGCGGCCGTGCGCGCAGAGCACGTTGTCGACCAGCATCACGTCGCCGACCTGCCAGGTCTCACGGACCGTGGCGGCTTCGTAGGCCGCGTTGAGGGCGTCCATGTCCTCGCGGGTGAGCGGCTCGCCGTCACCGAAGCCGGTGTTGAACGGCAGGCCGTCCGGGCCGAACTCGTCGACCATGGCCTCCCGGATGTCCGGGTCGAGCGACCACTCGTTCCAGAAGGCCAGGTGGTTGAACCAGACCTCCTCGCCGGTCTGCGGGTGGTGGACGGTGGCCGAACGCAGCTGGCTGGTCCGCAGGTTGCCGTCCGGCTGCCACTGCCAGGCGATGCCGTTCTCCCGGCAGTACTCCTCGACGTCGGCCCGGTCCTCGGTGCCGAACGCGGTGCGCCAGCCGAGGGAGATGTAGTCCGAGTAGTTGCGGGTGAGCGTCCAGCCGGACGACCTGCCGCGCTCCACCAGGTGGGCGGGCAGCCCCGCGAGGACCTTGCGGACGTCGGCGGTCGGGGTGGCGCCGCCCTCCGCGGGTGCGGTGAGGCAGGCGAAGAGCAGCCGGCCGGGGAAGGTCAGGGTGTAGCTGTTCTCGTTGTGCATCCGGATCGACTGGGCCGGCGGCAGGTCGGTCGACGAGAAGACGCCGTTGCCGAAGTCACTGCGCGGGGTGGCCTTTTCCCGGTACGGGGTGGGCTCGGGGATCAGTACGTCGCGGACGGCGGCAACGTCCTCGCTGCGCGTCACCGGCAGCCCGCGCAGGAAGATCGTGCCGTGCTCGTGCAGGGCGGCGGTCAGCGCGGCCTCGTTCTCGCGCAGCCACGCGCAGGCCTCGGCGAGGTCCGCGGTGGCGGGCACGTGGGCGAGGGCCGGACGGCCGGGGTTGATGTCCCAGGTCGGCATGGCGACGGTCACCGCCCGCCGAGGGAGGCGAGCAGGCTGACGGGGCGGATGTCTGTCCAGTTGACCTCGATCCAGTCGAGGCACTCCTGTCGGGTGGCCTCGCCGTAGGTGGTGGTCCAGCCTTCCGGGACGTCGAGCCAGACCGGCCAGATCGAGTGCTGGTTCTCGTCGTTGACCAGGACCAGGTAGCCGGCGTTGTCGTCCTCGAACGGGTTGCTCATGGTGGTCTCCGCAGGTGAGAGGTGCTCTGGTGGTGTGATTCGAAATTAGGTGCGCCGGGTGGTCGCGAGCGGCGCAAGCTCCGGCAGGAGAGCGGCAGTTGCGGCGCGCCCGGGTCCGGAAACGCTGCCGCCCCGCCGGGCCCGGGGAAGCGGGCGGGCGGGGCGGGGCAGGCCGGGAGCGGGGCTCGGGGCGGCCGGGGGCGCGGGGCGGAGCGGAACGCGGGCGGCAACGGGGGCAGGCGGCCGGAAGGGCGCCGGCGGGCCGCGAGGAGTGCGGTCAGCGGGGGGGGTGCGGTCAGCGGGGGGTGAGGCGTACCGGGAGGTGGTCCGGGCCGAAGTTGATGATCGAGCGGTTGTAGACGACCGGCCCGGCCGGTTCGATGAGGGCGGCCTTCTCCAGCGCGGCCGTGTACAGCGCGCTCAGCTCGGCCTTGGCCAGCGGCGCGCCGATGCAGTAGTGGGCGCCCAGGCCCAGCGCGAGGTGCTTGTTGGGCGAACGGTCGAGCAGGATCTCCTCGGGCTGCTCGAAGGCCTCCGGATCCCGGTTGGCGGACCACACCCAGACCGCGACCCGGTCACCGCGCCGGATCTGCCGCCCGCCGAGCTCGATGTCCCGGGTGGCGGTGCGCAGCGTGTGCAGGCCCACCGAGGTCCAGCGCAGCAGCTCGTCCACTGCGGAGTCCATGGACACCTCGCCCCGCTGTAGCTTCTGCCACAGGTCAGGCCGCTGGGTCAGGGTGTGCAGGCCCATGGCGGCGGTGTGGCGGACCGTCTGGACGCCGCCCACCACGATGTTGTCCAGGTTGAGCACGACGTCCTCGATGGGCATCAGCCGGCCGCGGACCTTGTAGGTGGCCATCATCGAGATCAGGTCGTCGCGCGGGTCGGAGCGGCGCAGCATCACCTGGTGCATCAGGTAGGGGATCAACTGCTGGTGTCCGGCCCGGCGTTCCTCCGGCGTACGGCCGAGGAAGGCCGTGTCGCACACCCTGACCATCATGTCGCGGTCCTGCTCGGGGACGTCCAGCAGGTCGCACATGACCGCGAGCGGCAGCGCGGAGACCACGTCCACGAGGTCCACCTCGCCCTGCTCGACGGCCTGGTCGAAGAGCTCGCCGGCCCGTTCCGCGATCGAGCGGGCCGCGCCGCGCACACCTCCCTTGGAGAAGAACGGGTTCGCGGGCGCCCTGAGTTCGCGGTGCCGGGGCGGGTCGGTGAGCGCCATCATCCGGCCCGATCCGACGGGCACGTTGCCCTCCCCCGCGCCCAGCAGCGAGCCGGACTCCGAGCTGAACACGGCCGCGTTGCGCAGCACGTCCGCCGACTCCCGGTAGGTGAGGACCGACCAGACCGGGCCGTCGTCGACGGTGTCGGTGCGGTGCACGGCCGCCTCGCGCCGCAGTTCGGCGACCAGGGCCGGGGTGTCGGGCCGGGCCCACAGGTCGGGGTCGGTGAGGTCGACGGTGGTGGTGCTCAGCATCGCTGCTCCCTGGGGGCGGTACGGGACGGGGCCGGCTCCCGGCGTTCCGTCAGGAGGGTGGTCAGGAGTTCGGCCGGGCCGGGCCGGTCGACGGTGGCGAGCAGGTGCCCGCCGGGGACGACACGGTGGCCGAAGGCGCCGCGGGTGTGCGCGGCCCAGCCGGTGAGGCAGGTGGTGGCGAGCATCGGGTCGTCGGCGCCGGCCAGCGCGTACAGTGCCGAACCGATCGGCGCGTGCGGGCGATGGCGGTAGGTGGCGGTGACGGCGAGGTCGGTGCGGATGCCGCCGAGGGCCAGCTCGGCCAGGTCCGGGTCGGCCCGGACCAGCTCGTCCAGGCCGGTGAGCCGGAGGAGTTCGGACGCGTCCAGGTCCCGGGTCTCGCGCTCGGTCCACTCGGCGGGAGCGGGCGCGCCCGCCACGACCACCTGCTCGGGGCGGCGGTCGGCGGGCAGCGCCCGGGCGACCTCGTACGCGAGCAGGGCGCCGAACGACTGCCCGTAGAAGGCGAACCGGCCGCCCTCGGCACCGGTCAGGTGCGGGATCAGGGCCTCGGTGACGGCGGCCGTCAGGGCGTCGAAGTCGGGCGGCATCGGGTGCCTGCTGCGACCGCCCCGGGCCGGCGGGCGCAGTGCCCAGACCTCGGCCACGGGGGCCAGGGCGCGGGCCAGCGGGATGTAGGAGGTGGCGTCGCCGCCGGCGTGCGGGAAGCAGAACAGCCGGACGGGGCGGTGGGGTTGGGGTACGGGGACGAGCAGCCAGTCGCCCTCGGCCCGGGGGCGCGCGGTGCGTGCGGTGCGCGCGGCCGGAGTACCGGACGCCGTCGCCGCCCTCGCCGTGGTGACAGCGGTGGTCGCGGTGGTCATCGGACGGCCGGGCGGCGGGCGGTGAGGGCGGGGCGGGCGGCGGCCGGACCGGCTTCGGCGGCGCGGCGGACCTCGTCGGTGAACGCGGCCAGGTCGACGGCGTCCAGCAGGTGGCGCAGTTGCAGCTCGACGTTGAGCTTGCGGCGCAGCAGGTGGACGACGCGCAGGGCCGCGAGCGAGTGGCCGCCGAGGGTGAGGAAGTCGTCGGTCGGCTCGACGTCGGGCACGCCGAGCACGGTCCGCCAGACCTCCGCGACCAGCTCGTCGATGCTGCCCCGCGCGTCCGGACCGGCGGCCTCCTGCGGTGCGGGGGCGTCCGCCGTCGGCGCGGGCAGGGCGCGGTGGTCGACCTTGCCGTTCGGGGTGAGCGGCAGCGCGTCCAGCACGGTCACGGTGGACGGCACCAGGTGGGCGGGCAGGGTGCGGCGCAGCTCGGCCATCAGGTCGGCGGGGCGCAGGCCCGCGCCGGTGACGTAGCCGGCGAGCCGCTGGTCCCCGGGGGCGGCCTCGTACACGGTGACCGCGGCGGCGGCGACCCCGGCCAGGGCGCCGAGCGCGTGCTCGACCTCGCCCGGCTCGATGCGGAAGCCGCGCAGCTTGACCTGGCGGTCCACCCGGCCGACGTACTCCAGCAGGCCTTCGGCGGAGCGGCGGGCCTGGTCCCCGGTGCGGTACATGCGGGCGCCCGGCTCCGGCGCGAACGGGTCCGCGACGAAGCGGCTCGCGGTCAGTCCCGGGTGGCCCGGGTAGCCGTGTGCCAGGCCGGGACCGGCCAGGTACAGCTCGCCGACCGCGCCGGCGGCCGTCACGGGGGCGAGGCGGTCGTCCAGCAGGTGGGCGCGCACGCCCGGCAGCGGCTCGCCGAGGTGCGGGCCGGGGCCGGCGATCGGGGCGGTGATCGCGTCGACGGTGCATTCGGTGGGCCCGTACAGGTTGAGCGCGTCGATGCCGCCGTCCGCCAGTTCGCGCCAGGTCCGGGTGGGCACCGCCTCGCCGCCCATGAACAGGCGCGGGACGCGGGCGCCGGCCAGCGCCTCGCGGAGCAGCTGCCAGTGCGAAGGGGTCAGGTCGAGGTCGGTGACGCCGTGTTCGGCGAGCAGCCGGGCGAGCCGGGCCGGTTCGGCGCGCTGCGCGTCGTCGATCACCACGAGGGTGTCGCCGCGGCAGATCCGGATCCACTGCTGGACGGAGGCGTCGAAGGAGACGCTGGCGTTCCATGCGACGACGCCCGGCTCGGGGCGGTACGCGCCGCTCAGCTCCAGTGCGGTGGCGAGGTCGGCGACGGCGCCGTGCGGGACCTCCACGCCCTTGGGTCGGCCGGTGGAGCCGGAGGTGTAGATGACGTAGGCGGAGTCGAGCGGGTGCGGGAAGAACTCGGCGTCCGGGGCCGCGGCGGCCGGGGCGGCGGCGTCCGGGCGGAGCACCGGGACTCCGGCCGGGACGGGCGGCGCGGCGTCGGTGCTGACCACGGCGGCGAGGCGGGCGTCGGCTGCCATGAAGGCGATCCGCTCGGCCGGGTAGGCCGGGTCGAGGGGGACGTACGCGGCCCCGGCCCGCCAGGCGGCGAGCAGTGCCACGGGCAGGTCGGCGGTGCGGGCGAGGTGCACGCCGACCCGGTCGCCGCGCCGGACGCCGTGTGCCCGCAGGGCGCGGGCCAGGGCGGCGGTGCGGCGGTCCAGGGCGGCGAAGTCGAGGCTCCCGTCCACGGCCTCCACGGCGGCCCGCGCGGGGTGGGCGGCGACGGCGGCGCGCAGCCGTGACAGCAGGTCGGCGGCCGGGGCCTGGGCCCGGGCGGGAGCGGTGACGGTGGACGGCTCGGCGAAGGTGGTCATGCGGAGGCACTCCTCGGTGCTCGGTGGGATGGGTGGATCACGATGTACGGGCGCTGCCAGAGCGGCGCGCGGGCATGCAACGGGCGGGCCTGGCCGGCCCCGCCGGGGGCCGCGGCACGGGCCTTGCCCCACGGGACCAGCCGCGGGTGCCCGACGGCCTGGTCAGCCCCGCCGGCGACCGCGGCACGGACCTCGCCCTACGGCACCAGCCGCAGGTACCGACGGCCTGATCAGCCCCGCGGGTGCCCGGCGGCCTGATCAGCCCCGCAGGTGCCCGGCGGCCTGATCAGCCCCGCGGGTGCCCGGCGGCCTGATCAGCCCCGCGGGTGCCCGGCGAGCTGACCGGCCCCGCAGGTGCCCGACGGCCTGATCAGCCCCGCCGGCGTTTGAGGCGCGGGGTCCGGGGCGGAGCCCCGGGAGGCGTGGCCCCGCGGGCCCGCACGCCCGGACCGGCCGTACGGCCAACGACCCGCGCCCGGCGGCGCGTCAGACGTCGGCGCGTCAGACGTCGGCGGCCAGTCGCGCCAGCGCGTCGGCGTAGGCCTCGATGAACTCTTCCGCCGTCGCGTCGTCGACCAGCGACCGCTGGTGGTCCACGGCGAGCAGCACGCGCTGCGAGACCGGGTCCTGGATCAGCGAGGCGCCGAAGGTGAAGCTGTTGGGCTCGTGCCGCAGGGTCGGCTCGCAGCCGATCCGGCCGTCCTCGATCCGGGCCGCGCTCAGCCGTCCCAGCGCGTGGAACCGCAGGTAGCCGAACTGGCTGTCGAGCGCGGTGTCGGCCATCATCCGGGCCAGCCGGGCGAACGGCACCCGGCGGTGCGGCATCATGTCCAGCTCCTCCCGGTGCACGTGCCGCACCAGGGCGGCCAGGTCCTCGTCCGGCTCGGCGACCAGTGGGACGGTGTTGAGGAACAGTCCGTACACCTCGGTCCCGCCGAGCCGTTCCAGCCGGCCGTTCATCGCCAGCCCGGTGGTGACCCGGCGGCGCCCGGTGATCTTGGCGAGGGCGTGCAGGTGGGCGGCGAGCGCGACCGACTTGACCGGGACGGCGAGCGCGTCGGCGACCGCGCGCAGCTGCCCGGGGGCGTCGGGCAGCACCCGCTCGACGGTGCGCGGCAGCTCGTGGACGTCCTCGCTGCCGGGCCAGAGCTGGCCGGTGGCGCCGTCGAGGCGCCCGTGCCAGTACGCCAGGGACTCCTGGTCGGCGGTGGCCTCGCGTTCCACGGCGACGAAGTCGCGGAACGCGGTGCGCGGCGGCGGGCAGGGTGCGGAGGCCGGGTCGGCGGCGAGCGCGGTGTGCCGTTCGAGGATCTCGGTGAGCAGCGAGGTGAAGCTCCAGCCGTCGAGGATGGCGTGGTGCTCGGAGATGGTGAGCTGGAAGGCGTCGTCGGCCAGCCGCTGGACGGTGATCCGGAAGAGCGGCGGTTCGGCGAGGTCGAAGGGCCGGTCCCGGTGGTGGTCGAAGACGGTGCGCACCGCCTGGTCCTGCGCTTGCGGTGCGGCGCCGCGCAGGTCCGCGAACTCCACCGGCGCGGGCAGCGCGCCGTGCACCAGCTGGAGCGGTTCGCCGTAGCCGGAGAGGTCGAGGCCGGTGCGCAGGACGGCGTGCCGGGCCATCGCCTCGTCGACGGAGCGGTGGAAGGCGTTCTCGTCGAGGTCGCCGGTGATCCGGTACGAGTTGACGTTGTGGTAGCTGTCGGTGCCGCCGGCGACCTCCATGTGGAAGACCATGGAGAGCTGCATGGAGACCATCGGGTAGGCGTCGACGATCCCGGGCGGCAGTTCGGCCCGGTCCTCGTCGGCTATCAGTGCGTACGGGCGGTCCGCGGCGGGGTCGGCGGCCACCGGGCGGGCCAGCGGCAGCAGGGCCGCGACGGTGGGCGCGTTGAAGACGTCCCGCAGGGTGATCTGCCAGCCCCGGTCGTGCAGTGCGCCGGCCAGCTGGACGGCGCGGATGGAGTCCCCGCCGAGGTGGAAGAAGTCGTCGTGGACGCCGATCCCGCCGACTCCGAGGACCTCCGTCCACACGGCGGCGAACAGCTCCTCCTCCGGCGTGCGCGGCTCGACGTGCCGCCCGGCGGGGGTGGCCACGGCCCGGTCGGGGTCGGGGAGTGCGGCCCGGTCGACCTTGCCGTTGACGGTGAGCGGCAGCGCGTCCAGCACGGTGACGCTCGCCGGGATCATGTACTCGGGCAGCGAGCGGCCGAGGAAGGCGCGCAGGTCCAGGGGGTCGGCCGGCGGGCGTCCGGTGACGTACGCGGCGAGCCGGTCGTCGTTCACGGTGACCACGCAGGCATCGATGTCGGGGTGGGCGGCGACGGCGTTCTCGATCTCGCCGAGCTCGATGCGGAAGCCGCGCAGCTTCACCTGGAAGTCCGCCCGGCCCACGTACTCAAGCATGCCGTCGGACAGCCGCCTGGCGACGTCGCCGGTCCGGTAGAGCCGGGCGCCGGGCGGGCCGTACGGGTCGGCGACGAAGCGGCCGGCGGTGAGTCCGGGTCGGCCCCAGTAGCCGTGCGCGAGGCTGCCGCCGCCGATGTACAGCTCGCCGGGGACGCCGGGCGGGCAGGGGCGCAGCCAGTCGTCGAGGACGAGTGCGGTGAGGTGCGGCATGGCGTCGCCGACCAGGCTGCGTTCGAAGCCCGCGCCGCCGTCGGCCACGTCGTGGATCGTGACGTGGACGGTGGTCTCGGTGATGCCGTAGAGGTTGCACAGCCGGGCGGGCGGCAGCGGGTCGAGCTCGTGCCAGCGCTGGACCACGGCCGGGTCGAGGGCCTCTCCGCCGAGCATGATCCACCGCAGTGCGGGCAGGGCCCGCGGGTGGCGGCGCAGCGCCGGTTCGAGCTGGCGCAGCGCCGACGGGGTGAGGCAGAGGTGGGTGACGCCTTCCTCGTCGAGCAGTCCGGCGAACTCGTCGGGCGAGCGGCTGGTGAGGTAGGGGACGACGACCAGGCGGGCGCCGTGCAGCAGGGCGCCCCAGAGCTCCCACACCGTCCAGTCGAAGGCGTAGCTGTGGAACAGCGTCCAGACCGTCTCCGGGCCGAAGCCGAAGTGTTCCCGGCCGGAGTCGAGGAGGCGGCTGACGTGCTCGTGGGAGACGGCGACGCCCTTGGGGCGGCCGGTGGAGCCGGAGGTGAAGATGAGGTACGCGAGGTCGTCGGGGCGTCCGGCGACGGTGGGCCGGTCGGCCGGGTGGGCGGCGATCTCCTCGGACCGGGCGGCGAGGTCGAGGACCTGCCAGGGGCCGTCCGGCACGCGGTCGGGCCGGTCGGTGAGGACGACGGCGACGGAGGTGTCGCCGAAGACCAGGGCCGCCCGGTCGGCCGGGGCGGCGAGGTCGACCGGGACGTAGGCGGCGCCCGCTTTGAGCACGGCCAGGATCGCGGCCGGCACGGCGGCGGTGCGCTCCATCAGCAGGCCGACCCGGTCGCCGGGGCGCACCCCCCGGGCGAGCAGGGCGTGGGCCAGCCGGTTGGCGCGGCGGTCGAGTTCGGCGTAGCTGAGGGTGCCGCTCCCGTCGCTCACGGCGGGCCGGTCGGCGTACGCGTCGGCGGCTCGCTCGAAGAGGTCGTGCAGGCGGTTGCCGGGGGCCTGCCGGGCTGGGCGGGGCGGCTGCCCGGCGGAGGTGAGCCGGAGCACGGTGGCGTCCGGGTCGGCGAGGGCGGCGTCCAGCAGCCTGGCGTAGTCGGCGGCGAGCCGGCGCATGGTGGCGGCGTCGAACAGGTCGCTGCTGTATTCGGCCTCGCCGCGCAGTTCACCGCCGTCGGCGTCCTCGAAGACGGACCAGGTGAGGTCGAACTTGCTGGTGCCGTTGGAGCGGACGCTACGGGTGGCGGTGGCGTCGCCGAACGCGAGCGGTGTGCGGTCCTCGGCATGGGCGCCGAAGACCACCTGCACCAGCGGCGGGTGCTGAGGGGTGCGGGCGGCGCCGGCCAGGTCGACCAGCTGGTCGAAGGGGACGTCGAGGTAGCCGAAGGCGTCGAAGACCCCGTCCTGCAGGTCGGCGAGGAGCGCGCGGAAGGTGGCCTGCGGGGAGAGGCGCACGCGCAGCGGCAGCAGGTTCACGAAGTAGCCGAGCAGATCGGCCAGTTCGGGACGGTTGCGGGTGGTGACCGGGGTGCCGACGAGCAGGTCGTCGGTGCCGGTCCAGCGGCCCATCAGCAGCGCGAAGGCCGCGAGCTGGACGGTGTAGGGGGTGACGCCCTCCTGCTCGGCGAGCTCCCGGACCCGGGCCGCGGTGCCGGGGACCAGGCCGAAAGGCTCGGTGGCGCCGCGCTGGCTGCGTTCGGCGGGGCGCGGCCGGTCGCCGGGCAGCTCCAACAGGGTGGGGGCGCCGTGCAGGCTCTGCTTCCAGTGTGCGAGGTGCTCCTCGTAGGAGGTGTACTGCTCCTCCTCCGCCCAGTCGGCGTACTGGGTGGTGAGCTCCGGCAGCACCGGGGCCCGGTCTTCGGTCAGGGCGCGGTGGAATTCGAGGAGTTCGCACTCGAAGACCTCGGCCGACCAGCCGTCCCAGATGATGTGGTGGACCACGAACAGGAGCGTGGTGCGGTCGTCGGCGAGCCGGAAGGCCTCGGCGCGCAGCAGCGGTCCGGCAGCCAGGTCGAACGGCTCGACGGCGCGCTCCTGCGTCAACTGTGCGGCGCGGGCGTCCCGTTCGACCTCGGGCAGGTCACGGAGGTCGGTGACGGCGAGCGGCACGGTGAGCGCGGGGTGGACGTGTTGGCGCGGTCCGTCGGGGTGCAGGGCGAAGGTGGTGCGGAGCGCCTCGTGCCGGGCGACCACCCCGTCCAGTGCCCGCTGGAGCAGACCGAGGTCGAGCGGGCCGTCGACGTCGTACGTCCAGGGGGTGGTGTAGGTGGCGGCCTGCGGGTTCAGCCGGTCGAGGAACCAGAGGCCGCGCTGCAGGCCCGAGACGGGTGCGGTACGGACCGGCCCGGCGGGCGCGGTGGACGGCAGGGTGGTGGACGGCAGGGTGGTGGCGGGCGCGGCGGCCGACGGGGCGGTCGGCGGCGCGGCGGGCTGGTCGGCGGACGGGCTCACGGCCTCGTTCCCTTCGGTCGGGCGGACTGGCGGGCGGGGTGTCGCGGCCTCACGGGGCCAGCCGTTCGGCGATGGCTCCGACGGTCCGGCCGCGGAAGACGGCCTGCGGCGGGACGCGGGTGCCGGTCTGCTGGGAGAGCCGCATGGCGACGCGTACGGCGGCCAGCGAATTGCCGCCGATCCGGAAGAAGTTGGCGTCCGAACCGAGGTCCTCGGACAGCTCCAGGACGGCGCGGACCGCGTCGGCGACCAGCCGCTGCGGCGGGGTCAGCGGGTCGGCCGGGGCGGCTTCGGGGCGCCGGTCCGGCGCGGGCAGCGCCCGGCGGTCGACCTTGCCGTTGGGGTTGAGCGGCAGCGCGTCCAGCACGTCGAGCGTGGCGGGCACCATGTGCTCGGGCAGCAGCCCGGCCAGGTGGTCGAGCAGCGCGTCCGGGTCGGGCACCGGCGCTCCGGCGGCCGCGGTGACGTACGCGGCGAGCCGGGGGTCGCCGGGCGCGGGTTCGTGGACGGTGACGGCCGCTTCCCCCACGTGCGGGTGGCGGGTGAGCGCGTCCTCGATCTCGCCGGGCTCGACCCGGAAGCCGCGGATCTTCACCTGGTCGTCGATGCGGCCGGTGATCTCCAGGAGCCCTTCCGCCGTGCGGTGGCCGAGGTCCCCGGTGCGGTAGAGCCGTTCGCCGGGCGCCCCGAACGGAGAGGCGACGAACCGCTCGGCGGTCAGGCCGGGACGGCCGACGTACCCGAGGGCCAGCCCGCCGCCGGCCGCGTACAGCTCACCGGTGGTCCCGTCCGGGACGGGACGCAGCTGCTCGTCGAGGACGTGGACGTCCTTGCCGTGCAGGGGGAGGCCGATCGGGATGGCGGCGCCTGCGGCGTCTTCGCGGGTGGCGTGGTGGCAGGTGGTGAGCCCGAGGCTCTCGACGGGGCCGTAGCCGTTGGCGACGACCAGGCCCGGGTACTGGTCGAGGGCCTTGCCTACGTGGGTGACGGAGGCGCGCTCACCGGCGGTGAAGGCCACCTTGAGGTCGTCGTAGGTCTCCGGGAACTCCTCCAGCAGGAAGTTGAACAGACTGGCGGAGAGCTGGAGTTGGGTGACGCCGTGCCGGCGGGTGAGTTCGGCGACGGCCTGCGGGTCCGGCCGCTGGCCGGGCTGGAGCACGCACACCCCGCCGAACGCCAGGGCGCCGTACAGCTCCAGGGCGAAGGCGTCCCAGGAGACCGGGGAGCACTGCAGCCAGACCTCCTCGGGCCCGAAGCGTGCGTAGTCCTGGCCGAGGTAGGTGGCGGTGAGGGCGCGGTGCGGGACGGCCACGCCCTTGGGGCGGCCGGTGGAGCCGGAGGTGAACATCACGCAGGCGAGGTCGGTGCCGGTGACCGGCAGGCCCGGGTCGTGGCCGGGCTCCGCCGCGATGGCACCGGCCGCCGCGTCCAGGTCGAGGTGGCGGGCGACCGGGAACGGCGGGCTCGTCTCGCGGTGGGTGACCAGCAGGGCGGCGCCGCTGTCGGCGGCGGCTCCGGCGAGGCGCCCGGCCGGGAAGTCCGGGTCGAGCAGGGTGTAGGCGGCGCCGGCCTTCAGTGCGGCGAGCAGGGCGACCACCAGGTCGGGTCCGCGCTCGACGAGGACGGCGACGGTGTCGCCGCGGCCTATGCCCAGGCCGCCGAGGTGGTGGGCGAGGCGGTTGGCCCGCTCGTTCAGGGTGCCGTAGTCGAGGCGGTCCTCGCCGGACACCAGGGCGAGGGCGCGCGGCGCGCGGGCGGCCCGGTCCTCGAACAGCGTGTGTACGGGCGCCTCGACCGCGGCGGCGAGGGTGCCGAGCCAGGCCTCGCACAGCTCGGCCATGGTGGCGGGGTCGAACAGGTCGCAGTCGTACTCGAAGCGGCCGGTGAAGTCGGTGCCCCGGTCGTCGACGGAGATCGACAGGTCGAAGCGGGAGACCGGGTTGGAGTACAGCTCGCGCGTGACCTCGGTGCCGCCGATGGTCAGCGGGCGGGTGTCGAGCGGGTGCAGTTCCAGCAGTACCTGGCAGAGCGGGTTGCGGTCCTCGGCGCGGTCGTCGTCGGGGAGCTCCTCCATGACGGCGTGCGCGATGGCGTCGAACGGCGCCTCCTGGTGGCGGTAGCCCTCGATCGCCACCTCGCGGACGTGCCGGACCAGCTCGCGGAAGTCCATACCCTCCTCGATGCGGACGCGCAGCGGCAGCAGGTTGACGAAGTACCCGATCAGCGCGTCGAGTTCGGCCCGGCCGCGGACGCTCACCGGGGAGCCGAGCACCAGGTCGTCCCGGCCGGTCCGCCGGTGCAGGGTCAGCGCGAGCCCGGCCAGCAGCACCATGAACGGCGTCGCGTCCTCGCTGCGCGCCATCGCCCGTACGGCCTCGGCGACCGGGCGGGGCATCGCGAAGCGGTGGAACGCGCCGCGGAAGGCCCGCTGTTCGGGGCGGGGGTGGTCGACGGGAAGCGCCGGCTCGGTGGAGGCGCCGCGCAGGTGCTCACGCCAGTACTCGAGCTGCCGGTCGGCGGCGCCGTCCTCGCTCTGCCAGGCGCTGTAGTCGGCGTACTGGACCGCGAGTTCCGGCAGCTCAGCGGGGCGGCCGACGGCCAGGGACGCGTACAGGCAGGCGAGTTCGCGCTCCAGGACGGTCAGCGATCCCTCGTCCCAGACGATGTGGTGGCACAGCAGCAGCAGGGTGGACGTGTCGCCGGTGCGGTAGAGGTGGGCGCGGACCAGCGGGCCGGTCTCCAGGTCGAAGGGCCCCATCGCGGCCTCGGCGAGCAGGCCGTCGAGGGCTTCGGTGGTGGTGTCCAGGACGGTGAACGGCAGCTCCACGGACGGGTGGACCACCTGCCGGGGGCCGTCCTCGGTGAGCTCGAAGGTGGTGCGCAGCGCTTCGTGCCGGTCGGTCACCCCGGCCAGGGCGCGGCGGAGCAGGTCCGGGTCGACGGGCCCGCCGAAGCGGAACACCCAGGGCACGATGTAGGTCGGTGCGCCCGGGTTCCACTGGTCCAGGAACCACAGCCCGCGCTGGAACGTGGCGAGCGGCGCCTCGGTGGCACCGGTCCGCTTCAGCGCCGGACGCTCTTCGCGGTCCGACGCCGCGGTGACCGCGGCGGCGAATTCGGCCAGGGTGGGCGCGTCGAAGATGGTGTACGGGGAGATCATGCCGAACACGTCGAAGACCCGGCCGACCACGCGTACGGCCGTGAGCGAATCCCCTCCCAGGTGGAAGAAGTTGTCGTCGGCGCAGACCTCGGACACCCCGAGCACGTCCGCCCAGACGGCGGCGATCAGCTGCTCGGCGGGGGTGCGCGGCGGCCGGCGGCCGGCAGCCGGGGCGGCGGGCGCGGCCTGGGGTTCGGGCAGCGCCGCGCGGTCCACCTTGCCGCCATCGGTCAGCGGGAAGGCGGCCAGGGCGGTGACGGTCGCCGGGACCATGTGCTCGGGGAGCCGCGCGGCGAGGTGGGCGCGCAGCCCGGCCACGTCGAGGGAGCCGTCGGCGGTGGCTACAGCGGGGTCGGCGACAGCGGGTGCGACGACAGCAGGGTCGGCGACAGCGGGGTCGGAATCGGCAACGGCTCCGGCCACGGCAGCGGCAGCGGTCACGTAGGCGGCGAGACGGCCCTCGTGCGCCACCACGACCGCCCCGGCGACGTCCGGGTGACCGGCCAGCACCTGCTCGATCTCGCCGGGCTCGACCCGGAAGCCGCGGATCTTCACCTGGTGGTCGGCGCGGCCGACGAACTCCAGCGCGGCGTCCGCACCGGACTGCCGGACCACGTCGCCGGTGCGGTACATCCGCGCGCCCGGCTCCGCCGCGAACGGGTCGGCGAGGAACCGTCCCGCCGTCAGGCCCGGGCGGCCGTGGTAGCCGGAGGCCAGCAGCGGCCCGCCGAGGTACAGCTCGCCGGGCTCGCCGGGTGCCACCGGCCTCAGCCGGTCGTCCAGCACGTACGCACGGCGGTCGCCGAGCGGACGGCCGATGGGAACCGTGTCGCCCTCCGCCGCGCCCGGACCCGCCAGCTCGTGGACGGTGGCGGTGACGACGGTCTCGGTCGGCCCGTAGGCGTTGAGCAGCCGCACACCGGTGGCGGCCCACCATCCCGCGGCGGCGTCCGGGTAGAGCCGGTCGCTCCCGGAGATCATCAGGCGGAGGGTGCGCAGCCCGCGGCCGCCCTCACGCAGCGCGGCCACCACCTCCTGGAAGTAGCCGGCGGCCAGGTTGGCCACGGTGACGCCCTCGGTGTCCAGCAGGTCCAACAGCGCGGCGGGCGCCAGCAGTTGTTCCTCGGGTATCAGCACGCAGGCACCGGCCGACAGCGCAGTGAGCACCTGCTCGACGGCCACGTCCACGGTCGGGCGCGCGAAGTGCAGCACGACGTCGTCCTCGGTGAGGCCGAAGCGCTCGACGGCCGCGGCCAGATGGCCGGCCAGCGCGGCGAGCGGCACGTGCACGCCCTTGGGGCGGCCGGTGGTGCCGGAGGTGTAGATCAGATAGCCCGCAGCAGACTCACGGCCACCGCCGGATCCCTCCGGCCCCCCGATCTCGACGAGCTCACCGTCGATGTAGTCGAGAGTGGCACCGGCATCCTCGCGAATCCAGCGGTTGCGCTCTTCGGGCGCCTCCCGGTCCAGCGGCAGGTAGGTGGCACCGGCACGCAGCGCCGCGAGCAGCCCGACCACGTGGTCGAGCCGGTCCCGGCCGGTGACCGCCACCGTCCCCCCGGGCGCGATCCGGGCGGCGAGCGCGCCACTCAGCTCGTCCAACTCCCGGTGGCTGACGGTCCGGCCGCCGAGCCGTAGGGCCGGACGGTCCGGGAACCGGCGTGCGACGGACATGAAGGGGAAACCGCGAGATTCCATCATCCAACCCCGATGAATTAACGACGCTGCGGGCAGTGGTCCCGACGCTAGAACGCCCCTCCCACCCCGATCGGCAGCTTCCCCGGAGGACCATCGGCAGTTTCCCCACCGCCCGACCGCCTCCAACGCCAACGACGACACCCCCTCGACTCAAGGGCCGAGGGGGTGTCGTCGTTGGCGTTGTGCGTGTGCTTGATGAGGTACGCGACCCGTATCCGCGTTCCGTCTTCTGCCCCTGCTGCAGATACAAGGCACCTACGGACAGCCCGAAGCAGGTGCGAGAGCTCCCCACCAGGGCAGGGACCTAAGGGGTCAGGCGTCCTCGCGGATCGGCTCCAGGATCGCCACGCACTCCACGTGGTGGGTCATCGGGAAGAGGTCGAAGGCGCGCAGGGTGCGGGGCTTGTAGCCGGCGTCCTTGAAGTACGCCAGGTCGCGGGCCAGGGCGGCGGGGTCGCAGGCGACGTAGGCGATGCGGCGGGCCTTGAGGCCGGCGACGTGCTTGACCGTCTGCTTGCCGGCGCCCGCGCGGGGCGGGTCGAGGACGACGAGGTCGCACTCGGTGATGCCGGTCTTCGGGAGCACCGACTCGACCTTGCCCTGCTCGATGCGGACGCGGGGGAAGTCCGCCAGGTTGTGGCGGGCGTCCTCGACGGCGCGCTTCGTGGACTCGATGCCGAGGACGGCGCCCGTCTCGCCGAGGCGCTCGGCCAGGGCGCCGGCGAAGATGCCGACGCCGCAGTAGAGGTCGAGGGCCATCTCGCCCTTGCGCGGCATCAGGCCCTGCATGACGGCCTTGATGAGGGTGTCGGCAGCCTGCGGGTGGACCTGCCAGAAGCCGCCCATGCCGACGCGGTAGATGCGGCCGTCGGCGCGCTCGCGGACGAAGGGGCGGCCGTGCACGCGGTGGACGCCGCCGTCCTTCTCCTCGACCCGCAGCACCGATACCGGCTTGTCGAGTTCCACGAGCGGGAGGCGGCCGCCGGGGCGCGGGGTGAGGACGACCTGCCGGTCGCCGGAGCCGGAGGCGGCGATCGCCTCGACGGTCTCCATCTGCGGCCAGTCCTGCTGCTCGATGCCCAGTTCGCTGACGCCGGGCGCCGCGATCATGCAGTGGTCGACCGGCTCGATCTCGTGCGAGCGGTGGCGGCGCAGGCCGGCCCGGCCGTCCTCGTCGATGGCGAACTGGACGCGGGTGCGCCACTGCGGGACCTCACCAGCGGGCAGCTTGTCGCCCTCGGCGGGGACGACCGTGCCGTCCCAGCCGGCCTCTTCCGGGGTGAGCCCGGCGAGGCGGCGCAGCTGCTCGGTGATGACCTCGCCCTTGAGGCGGCGCTGGGCGCCCGGCTTGGCGTGCTGCCAGTCGCAGCCGCCGCACTTGCCGGGGCCGGCGTACTTGCAGGGGGCCTCGACGCGGTCCTTGGAGGGGTCCAGGACGGTGATCGCGTCGGCGCGCAGGAAACGGGAGTCCTCCTCGCCCTCGGTGACCTTCGCGATGACCTTCTCGCCGGGCAGGGCGTGGCGTACGAAGAGGACGCGGCCGTCGGCGTTGCGGGCGATGCAGTGGCCGCCGTGCGCGACGGGGCCGACCTCGACCTCGTACTCCTCCCCGACCAGTGACTGCTTCTCGTTCTGCTCGGTCATGGTGGGGAGACTCCAAGGTTCATGGTGCACAGGGGTTCAAGGTGCAAAAAAGGTTCACGCGCGAACGGCCGGACAGCCGACCCACCAGTTTACGTGGATCCTGTCCGGCCGTTCGCCACCCGGACGGGGGTAGCGCGGCTCGCGCCGCTACTTGCCCGCGCGGTCCTTCGTGCGGGGGGTGTCCACCGGGCCGCGGCGCACCGCGCCCGGCGCGTTCCAGTCCTGGCGCTTCTTGGCCCGCTTCTTCGCGAGCTCGGAGGACTCCAGCTGGTACGGGACGGAGGTCACCATCACGCCGGGCGTGAAGAGCAGCCGGCCCTTGAGGCGCAGGGCGCTCTGGTTGTGGAGCAGGTGCTCGTACCAGCGTCCGACGACGTACTCCGGGATGTACACGCTGACCGCGTCGCGCGGGTTCTCGCTGCGCAGGCCCTTGACGTACTCGACGACCGGGCGGGTGATCTCGCGGTACGGGGAGTCGAGGATCTTGAGCGGTACGTTGATGCCGCGCCGCTCCCACTCGTCGCGCAGGGCCTTGGTCTCGGCCGGGTCGACGCTGATGCTGAGCGCCTCCAGCCGGTCGGAGCGGGTCAGCTTGGCGAAGGCGAGGGCCCGCAGCGTCGGCTTGTGGACCTTGGAGACCAGGACGATCGAGTGGACGCGCGAGGGGCGCACGCTGTCGTCGCTGGGGCCCTCGGCGGCGGCGATCTCGGTGGCGACCCGGTCGTAGTGCTTCCGGATCGCGCTCATGGTGCCGTAGAAGATCACCATGCCGAGCAGGGCGACCCAGGCGCCGTGGGTGAACTTGGTGGCGAGGACGACGACCAGCACCAGGCCGGTGAAGAAGGCGCCGAAGGTGTTGATCGCGCGGGAACGGACCATGCGGCGGCGGGCCGCCGGGTCGTGCTCGGTGCGCAGGTGGCGGTTCCAGTGCCGGACCATGCCGATCTGGCTGAGCGTGAAGGACACGAACACGCCGACGATGTACAGCTGGATCAGCTTCGTCGAGTCGGCGTCGTAGATCCACACCAGCAGGATCGCGGCGCCCGCGAGGAGCACGATGCCGTTGGAGAAGGCGAGCCGGTCGCCGCGGGTGTGCAGCTGGCGGGGCAGGTAGCGGTCCTGCGCCAGGATCGAGCCGAGCAGCGGGAAGCCGTTGTACGCCGTGTTCGCCGCGAGGAAGAGGACGAGCGCGGTGGCGCTGGCCAGCACGACGAACAGGAAGCTGCCGTTGCCGAAGACGGCCTCGGCGACCTGCGAGATCACGGGGTTCTGTACGTAGTCGGCGCCGACGGGGGTGCCGTTGACGATGAGGTCCTCGGCGGGATTCTCGGCCATGCGCACGTTGGTGGCCATGGCCAGGCCGATGATGCCGCAGAACATCGTGACGGCGAGGGCGCCCATGAGGGCGAGGGTCGACGCGGCGTTCTTGCTCTTGGGCTTGCGGAAGGCGGGGACGCCGTTGCTGATCGCCTCGACGCCGGTGAGGGCGGCGCAGCCGGAGGAGAATGCCCGGAGCAGGAGGAAGATCAGCGCGAAGCCGGCGATGCCCTCGTGTTCGGGTTTGATCTCGAAATCGGCGGTGGGGGCCTTCATGGTCTCGTCGAGGACGATCCCCTGCCAGGCACCCCAGGCGATCATGATGAAGACGCCCACGACGAACACGTAGGTGGGAATCGCGAAGAGTTTTCCGGATTCCTTCACGCCGCGCAGATTCATCAGCGTCAGCAAAAGGATCATGACGACTGCCGAGAGCACCTTGTGTTCGACGACGAAGTCCACCGCGGAGCCGAGATTCTCGACTCCGGAGGAGATCGAGACGGCCACGGTGAGGACGTAGTCGACGAGCAGGGCGCTGGCCACGGTCAGGCCGGCCTTGGGGCCGAGGTTGGTGTTGGCCACCTCGTAGTCGCCGCCGCCGCTGGGGTAGGCATGCACGTTCTGCCGGTACGAGGCCACCACCGTGAACATCAGCACGACGACCGCGAGCGCGATCCAGGGGCTGAAGTGGTAGGCCGATACGCCCGCGATGGAGAGGACGAGGAGCACCTCTCCGGGGGCATACGCCACGGAGGACAGCGGGTCGGACGCGAAGACGGGGAGGGCGATCCGCTTCGGGAGGAGAGTTTCTCCCAGGCGGTCGCTGCGTAGCGCCCGGCCGATGAGGATCCGTTTGGGCACGTCGGTCAGTTTGGACACGGAGAGGATGGTAAGCGTTCGAAAAGATCCCTGACCAACCACCACCCCCTGGCCCGGTCCAATTGCGCACCGGCGCGCCGTAAGAGGTCACACTGGTGACCGCCCGTGTGTAGCTTGGGCCATGGTCTGAGACCCTGAGGCCTGGGCACCACAAGAGCGCCCCGAGGGTCTGAACTATTGACAGCCGGAAGGACGGCCGTGCACATCGTCATTATGGGCTGCGGAAGAGTGGGTTCCGCTCTCGCGCAGACCTTGGAGCAGCAGGGGCATACGGTCGCGGTCGTCGACCAGGACCCCACCGCGTTCCGCCGGCTGGGATCGGGCTTCGGCGGCCGCCGCGTCACCGGCGTCGGCTTCGACCAGGACACCCTGCGGGAGGCCGGGATCGAGGAGGCGGGAGCCTTCGCCGCGGTCAGCAGTGGTGACAATTCCAACATCATCGCCGCCCGGGTGGCCCGCGAGATGTTCGGTGTGGAGAACGTGGCCGCACGGATCTACGACCCCAAGCGCGCCGAGGTCTACCAGCGGCTCGGCATCCCCACGGTGGCCACCGTGCGCTGGACCGCCGACCAGATGCTGCGCCGGCTGCTGCCCTCCGGCGCGGAGCCCCTGTGGCGCGACCCGAGCGGTGGCGTACAGCTCGCCGAGGTGCACACCTCCCCCGCCTGGATCGGCCACAAGGTCAGCAAGCTCCAGGAGGAGACCGGGGTCCGCGTCGCCTTCCTCACCCGGCTGGGCGAGGCCATGCTCCCGACCTCGCAGACCGTGCTGCAGGAGGGTGACCTCGTCCACGTGATGATGCGCACGGACGAGATCGAGAAGGTCGAGGCGGCGTTCGCCGACGGGCCCGAGGAGGCACACGCATGAGGGTCGCGATCGCCGGGGCCGGCGCCGTGGGCCGCTCCATCGCGGGCGAGCTGCTGGAGAACGGCCACGAGGTGCTCCTCGTGGACAAGGCCCCCACCGCCATCTCCGTGGAGCGGGTGCCGCAGGCCGAGTGGCTGCTGGCGGACGCCTGCGAGATCACCTCGCTGGACGAGGCGGCGCTCCAGCGCTGCAACGTGGTCATCGCCGCCACCGGTGACGACAAGGTCAACCTGGTCGTCTCGCTGCTGGCCAAGACCGAGTACGGGGTGCCCCGCGTGGTGGCCCGCGTGAACAACCCGAAGAACGAGTGGCTCTTCAACGAGTCCTGGGGTGTCGACGTCGCCGTCTCAACGCCGCGCCTGATGTCGGCGCTGGTCGAGGAGGCCGTCAGCGTCGGCGACCTGGTGCGCCTGCTGCGCTTCAGCCACGGCGACGCGAACCTCGTCGAGCTGACCCTGCCGCCGGAGTCCCCGATGGCCGGCGTGCAGATCAGCGACGTGGCCTGGCCCGAGGACACCTCGCTGGTCACCATCATCCGCGGCAACCGGGTGCTCACCCCGCACCCGGAGGAGACCCTGGAGGCGGGCGACGAGCTGCTGTTCGTGGCCGCCCAGGCCCGCGAGGAGCAGCTCGAAGAGCTCCTCAACGCCCGTCGCGACGGCTGACCCGCCCGGGCACGCGTCGCGCACGTACGTCAAAGGGCCCCGCAACCTTAGGGTTGCGGGGCCCTTCCACGTGCCTGCGCCCCGTACCGAGTAACGAAGACCGACCTGCGCCCCGTACCGGCCAACGGAGACCTACGCCTCGCGGGTCCTCGCCTTGCGCTCCTTCTCGGCCTGCTCCTCGGCCTCCCACTCGGCGATCACGTCGATCGGCGGCGGCGCCTTGGCCAGGAACACCCAGGTGAAGTAGACCGCGAGCACCATCGGCGGCAGCTTGAGCGCGACCAGCAGCCAGCCGAGCTGCGTCTCGTCGCCCCAGAAGTACAGCGGGAAGAGGATCGCGTACTTGGCGAGGAAGATCAGGCCCCAGGCCAGGCTGGCCTTGGTGTACGCCTTCTTGCGCCCCGGGTTGCGGGTGCGCCAGGACAGGTTCTCCCGGAACACCGGCCCCAGCACCACGCCCAGCAGCGGGAAACCCACCAGCGCGGACAGCGTGAAGGCCACGCCCAGGCCGGCCCCGTAGATCATGCCGGGCAGGTAGAAGCCCTTGGCCGATCCCGTGAACAGCGCGAACGCGATGCCCACACCGACGCCGAAGACGCCGCTGAAGGCGTGCTTGACGGTGTCCTTGCGCAGCAGCCGCACGGCCACCAGCGCCACCGCCACGCCGCCCGCCGCGATGGCGGACATCCGCACGTCCTTGTTGAACGTGTAGATCATGACGAAGAGCAGGCCGGGGAGCATCGTCTCCACGGTGCCCCGGATGCCGCCGAAGGCGTCGAAGAGCGCGGCCTGCGTGACGGCCTTCACGTCCTGCGGGCTCTGCCCGGTCGGGCCGCCCGCGACCTGGTCGCCGGATGCTGGGGCCGCGTCGGCGGCCTGCCCCGCGGGCTGCCCCGAAGGCTGTCCCGCGGTCGGTTTGTCGAGTGACGTCACCGGCTAGTGCTCCTGTCCGAGCGGTCGGAGTTCGTACTTCGGATTGAAGAGGACCCGGCGTCCGTGGCTCATGGCGATCCGGCCGGACGCGATCATCTTGCGGCCCGGCTCGATGCCCACGATCGAACGGCGGCCGAGCCAGACCACGTCGAGAGCGGCCGACCCGTCGAAGAGCTCGGCCTCCAGAGCGGGCACGCCGGCCCGCGGGCGCAGGGTCACCGTACGCAGGGTTCCGGTGACCTTGACTATCTGGCGGTCGTGGCAGTCGCAGATGCGGGTGCACCCCGCGGCCTCTGCGTCCTCCTGCAGCTCCGCGGAGTGCAGCTCTTCCTGCGAGGTCGACAGGCGTTCGATCATCCGGCGGAACCGGCCGCCCTGCTTCGCCGGCTTCACGGGCTTCTCGGAACGAGGTACAGCACTCATACAGGAAGCCTACCGGCGCGGCGGCCTCCGCTCGCAGCGGTATGGCCCACCTCTCCGGCCCGCCTGCCGGACCGGCGTCCCGCCCGCCCCTCCCGGGTCCGCTCTCGAAGCGGTGTCGCCTCTCGAAGCGGTGTCACTTCGACTTCTCGAAGCGGTATCCCATGCCCGGCTCGGTGATGAAGTGCCGGGGGTGCGAGGGGTCCGCCTCCAGCTTGCGGCGCAGCTGTGCCATGTAGACCCTCAGGTAGTTCGTCTCGGTGCCGTAGGAGGGCCCCCAGACCTCCTGGAGCAGCTGCTTCTGGCTGACGAGCTTCCCGGTGTTGCGCACGAGCACCTCCAGGAGGTGCCACTCGGTGGGGGTGAGCCGTACGTCGCGGCCGTCGCGGACGGCCTTCTTGGCGGCCAGGTCCACGGTGAAGCCCTCGGTCTCGACGAGCACCTCCTCCCCGCCGGCGCCGGCGGTGGGCTCGGCCCGGCGCACCGCGGCCCGCAGCCGGGCCAGCAGCTCGTCCATGCCGAAAGGTTTCGTCACGTAGTCGTCCGCGCCCGCGTCGAGGGCCTCCACCTTCTCGTCGGAGCTGTGCCGGGCCGACAGCACGAGGATCGGGACCCTGGTCCAGCCGCGCAGCCCCTTGATCACCTCGACGCCGTCCATGTCGGGCAGGCCGAGGTCGAGCACGACCACGTCCGGGTGGCGGGCCGCGGCCAGCTCCAGGGCGGCGGCTCCGTCGGACGCGGCGTCGACCTCGTACTTGCGCGCCTTCAGGTTGATCACGAGGGCGCGCACGATCTGCGGCTCGTCTTCCACCACGAGCACCCGGGTCATTGGGGTCCTGCCTTCTGTCGCATCGGTTCGACGGTGTCGTACGGGTATGGAGCGCTCTCGGCGGGTCCGGCGGCCGGCGCGGGGGCGGGGTCGCGGACCGCGGCGCCCGCCCGCAGGGTCAGGACCATGGTCAGCCCGCCCCCCGGAGTGTCCTCGGCCGTCAGAGTGCCCCCCACGGCCTCGGTGAAGCCCCGGGCGACCGCGAGGCCGAGACCGACGCCCGCCCCGCGCGGGGCGTCGCCGTGCCGCTGGAACGGTTCGAAGATCCGGTCCTTGGCCTCGTCGGGCACGCCGGGCCCGCGGTCCACCACCCGTACCTCGACCAGGTCGCCGAGCGCGCTGGCCGCCACCAGCACGGCCGTCCCGTCCGGGCTGTACTTGACGGCGTTCTCCACGATGTTCGCGACGGCGCGTTCCAGCAGCCCGGGGTCGACGGCGACCATCGGCAGGCTCTCGGGGATGTCCAGGTCCACGCTGCCCTCGGGTACGCCGCCCAGCGCCATCGGCACCACCTCGTCGAGGTCGATCTCGCGGATCAGCGGGGTGACGGTGCCGGTGTGCAGCCTCGACATGTCGAGGAGGTTGCCCACGAGGTGGTCGAGGCGGTCGGCGCCGGCCTCGATGCCTTCGAGCAGCTCGGCGCGGTCCTCCTCGGACCACTCCACGTCCTCGGAGCGCAGCGAGGACACGGCTGCCTTGATCGCGGCGAGCGGGGTGCGCAGGTCGTGGCTGACGGCGGCGAGCAGCGCGGTACGGATCCGGTTGCCCTCGGCGAGCGCGCGGGCCTCCTCGGCCTCTCCCACCAGCCGCTGCCGGTCGAGGACCACGGCGGCCTGGGCCGCGAAGGCGCCGAGCACCCGCCGGTCCTCGGCCGGCAGCACCCGGCCGGACAGGGCGAGCGCCACGGTGTCGCCGACGGGCAGGTCCACGTCGGCGTCCTCGGGCCGGGCGGCGGGTGCGGGTCCCACGCCGGCCGCGCGGGTCCAGGGGTCCAGCTCGCCGGCGCGCTCCAGCAGGGCCACGGACTCCATCGCGAAGGTCTCCCGGACCCGCTCCAGGAGGGCGACGAGCGAGTCCTCCCCGCGCAGCACGCTGCCCGCGAGGACGGAGAGGATCTCGGATTCGGCGCGCAGCCGGGCCGCCTGGTGGGTGCGCCGGGCCGCCAGGTCGACGACCGAGGCCACCGAGACGGCCACCGCGAAGAACACGGTGAGGGCGATGATGTTCTTCGGGTCGGAGATGGTGAGCCGGTGCACCGGCGGGGCGAAGTAGTAGTTCAGCAGCAGGGAGCCGAACGCCACCGAGGCGAGGGCCGGCAGCAGCCCGCCGAGCAGGGCCGCCGCGACGGTCAGCGCCAGGAACAGCAGCATGTCGTTGGCGAGGCCCAGGTCGGCGTCGACGTGCGTGAGCAGCAGGGCGAGCAGGACGGGGAAGACCACGCCGACCACCCAGCCGGCGATGATGCGGGGCATGCCGAGCCGGGCCGCGCCGCCGGGTGCGACGGGCAGCGCGCGGCGGCCCTTGGCGACGGCGTCGTGGGTGACCAGGTGGACGTCGAGGTCGGGTCCCGAGTCGCGGGCCACGGTGGCGCTGACGCCGGGGCCCAGGACGTACTGCCAGGGCTTGCGGCGGCTGACCCCGAGGACGATCTGGGTGGCGTTGGCGCCGCGGGCGAAGTCGAGGAGCGCGTGCGGGACGTCGTCGCCTATGACGTGGTGGAAGGTGCCGCCGAGGTCTTCGACCAGGGTGCGCTGGAGGGCGAGCTCCTTGGGCGAGGCCGCGGTCAGTCCGTCACTGCGGGCGATGTAGACGGCGAGGACCTCGCCGCCGGCGCCCTTCTCGGCGAGGCGGGCGGCGCGCCGGATGAGCGTACGTCCCTCGGGTCCGCCGGTGAGGCCGACGACGATGCGTTCGCGGGCCTGCCAGGTGGAGCGGATGTCGTGCTCGCCGCGGTACTGGCGCAGGTACTCGTCGGTGCGGTCGGCGACCCACAGCAGGGCGAGTTCGCGCAGCGCGGTCAGGTTGCCGGGGCGGAAGTAGTTCGACAGGGCCGCGTCCACCTTGTCGGGGCGGTAGACGTTGCCGTGCGCCATCCGCCGCCGCAGGGCCTGCGGGGACATGTCGACCAGCTCGATCTGGTCCGCGCGCCGCACGACCTCGTCGGGGACGGTCTCCCGCTGCCGCACCCCGGTGATCGACTCGACGACGTCGCCGAGCGATTCGAGGTGCTGGATGTTGACGGTCGTGACGACGTCGATGCCGGCCCGGAGCAGTTCCTCCACGTCCTGCCAGCGCTTGGCGTTGCGCGAGCCGGGCACGTTGGTGTGGGCGAGTTCGTCCACGAGGGCGACGGCGGGCCGCCGACGGAGCACGGCGTCCATGTCCATCTCGGTGAACGCGGCCCCCCGGTACTCCAGCTCGCGCCGCGGTACGAGCTCCAGGCCGTGCAGCATCACCTCGGTGCGCGGCCGGCCGTGGTGCTCGACGAAGCCGACGACGCAGTCCGTGCCCCGCTCGGTCCGCCGGTGTGCCTCGGAGAGCATGGCGTAGGTCTTGCCGACGCCCGGTGCCGCGCCGAGGTAGATCCGAAGTCTTCCGCGTGCCATGTCCTCATTGTCTGTCACGTCCCGTCTGCCCATCCTCGGGGGACCACCCCTTGACCAGGACGTTCGCGTCCTCCGGGACCTCCGGGCACTCCAGGAAACCCTGCGTTCCCGGCCGTCCCCACCTCCCTTGACGCTCTCCATACGCCCCGGGCCGCGCCCTTGACGCTTTCCTGACAGGTGCCGGGCGGAACACGTGACCACCTGCGGGAACGCCGACGGGCCGCACTCCCTCCAAGGGAGTACGGCCCGTCGGTCGCATCTGCTTCGTCGGCCGCGCGTACGGCCCGGCCCGCTGAGTGTCAGCGGACCTCGGTGATCTCCGGACCGCGCTCCAGCTGGCCCATGCCGCCGGAGAAGCGGGAGCCGTCCTGGTCCTGCTCGTCGGTCTGCACGCCGTCCGGCACCATCTGGGCGTCGTTCGGCAGCTTCAGGACGATCGGGTCGCGCGGGGCCATCGGGCCCTCGCCGCGCACCACGACGGTGTCACGGAAGATCGATTCCAGCAGGCCGGCAGCCTCGGGCTGGACCGCTCCCTGGCCGGAAATCACGCCCCGGAGGAACCAGCGCGGGCCGTCGACGCCGACGAAGCGCACGAGCTGCACCCCGCCCGTGCCGTCGGGCAGCTGCACGGGGACCTGCGCGCGCAGCTCCCAGCCCAGCGGGCCCTCGACCTCGTCGATGATTCCGCCCTGCTGGGTGATGCCCGAGGCGATCTCCTCGCGGACCTCGCCCCAGATGCCCTCCTTCTTGGGGGCGGCGAAGGCCTGCAACTGCACCGCGCTGTCGCGCAGCACCACGGTCGCGGCGACGATCGCGTCACCGGCGACCTCCACGCGCAGCTCCATGCCCTCGACTCCGGGCACCAGGATGCCGCCCAGGTCGACACGGCCCTCGGCGGGACCGGGCACCTCGGAGATGTCCCAGGGACCGTCCGGCCTCGGGGCCGGGGGCAGGTTCACCCTGCGCTGTCCACCGGTCTCGAGACCGGTGAGCTCATCTGCGTCCTGCTCCGCGGCGACACCATCGACGACCTGCTCGGCCTCGTCGCTCCCGCTGACGGAGCTGCTCTTCTTGCGACGTCCGAACACGTCACTGTCCTTCCCGGTCGGATACGACCGAAGCGTAGCCAGTCCCACCCTGCTGCCCAGCGCCGGATCCGGCCACAGCCGCATGCCCGCCGGTCGACCCGAATCCCCCCTCGGCCCGTGCCGAACCCGGAAGTTCCGCCACCTCGTGGAAGCGCACCTTCTCGACTCGCTGGACAACCAGTTGGGCAATGCGGTCGAAGCGCTCGAACCGGACGCTTTCGCGCGGGTCGAGGTTGACCACAATCACCTTGATCTCCCCACGGTACCCGGCATCCACCGTCCCCGGGGCATTCACCAGGGCGAGGCCGCAGCGGGCGGCCAGCCCGGAGCGCGGGTGCACGAAGGCCGCGTACCCGTCGGGGAGGGCGATGGACACGCCGGTGGGCAGTACGGTCCGCTCGCCCGGGGCGAGCTCGGCGGCCTGCGTGGTCACCAGGTCGCAGCCGGCGTCGCCGGGGTGCCCGTACGCCGGAAGCGGCACGTCCGGGTCGGTCCGTCGGATGAGTACGTCGACGGGGGGGTGGTTCTCGGTCATCAGGGGTTCACCTCGAAGGCGCGGGCGCGCCTGACCTGGTCCGGGTCTGCCATGGCCGCCTGGATCTCCTCGGGCCGGCCGTTGTCGATGAAGTGGTCGACCTTCACCTCGATGAAGAGGGCGTCGGCGCGTACCGCGACCGGGCCCTCGGGGCCGCCTATCCGGCCGACCGCCGTGCAGTAGATCTTGCGCCCGGCGACGGCCGTGACCTCGGCGGCCAGGTGCAGCACGGTGTCCACGGGGACGGGCCGCACGAAGTCGGTCTCCAGCCGCCCGGTCACCGCGATCACCCGCAGCAGCCAGTTCAGCGAGCCGAGCGTCTCGTCGAGCGCCGTGGCCAGCACCCCGCCGTGGGCGAGGCCGGGTGCGCCCTGGTGCGCCGGCTTGACGGTGAACTCGGCGGTGACGGTGACGCCCTCGCCGGCCCGCGCCTCCAGGTGCAGGCCGTGGGGCTGGGCCTCGCCGCAGCCGAAACAGTGGCCGTAGTGCGCACCGAGGAGCTCGCCGGGTGCGGGGGCGTCAGGGTGCCGGACGGGCGCGGTGGCGTAGTCCGGTGGCGACAGTGCAGTCGATGCAGCGTTTCGTCCACTCACAGGCGCAGACCTTACCCGCGCGGCTACCCGCCGGTCGCCCCGTGCCAAGCTTGATGCCATGCAGCTCTCCGCCTCGCACCACGACGAACGCCTGACCGCTCCGCGCTCCTGGTGGGGCATCGCCGCCCTCACCGGTGTGGCGTGCGCGCTGATGCTGCTGCCGCTGGGCACCCTGCCGCTGCTGGCCGGCCTGTTCGGCGGCACCGCGCTGGCGGGCCTGCTGGTGAGTTCGTACGGCTCCGCGCGGGTGCGCGTGGTGAACGGGACGCTGGCCGCGGGCGACGCCCGGATCCCCGTCTCGGCGCTCGGCGAGCCCGAGGTGCTGGACGCCGAGGAGGCGCGCGCCTGGCGCACGTACAAGGCGGACACCCGGGCCTTCATGCTGATGCGCAGCTACGTGCCGACGGCGGTGCGGGTCGAGGTGACCGACCCGGCCGACCCGACGCCGTACGTGTACCTGTCCACGCGGGAGCCGCAGGCGCTGGCCGAGGCGCTGCGCGCCGCGCGGGTGCCCCGGCAGGGCGGGCAGCCGGCGGGCCCGGCGCAGTAGCGGGTCGCGCAGGGCGCCGGGCCGCGGCCTCAAAGACCCTGGAGGGGCCCTTGCGGGCCTTCCAGGGCGTTCCCGGGGCTCCCGGGCGGGGGCAGCGGATGTTCGGGCTGCTCGAGCGGCGGAAGCTGCCGGAGGGCGTCCCAGGGGACGGCACGGCGGCGCAGGTCCGTGCGGACCTTGTCCGCGAGGCGGCGGGTGTCGCGCCGGTTCATCACGGCGCCCACGGCCGCGCCGACCATGAACGGCATCAGGTTCGGGAGGTTGCGGAGCGTCCGCTTCATGATCTGCTGGCGCAGTTCGCGTTTCATCTGGCCGCCGAGCGCGGCGTTGAGCGTGGCCGGTTTGGACACGTCGATGCCGCGCTCCTCGGTCCACGCCGTCAGGTACGCCGTGCTGCGCTGCATGAGCGAGCCGGGCGGCCGCAGGCCGTAGACCTCGTGGAGTTCGGCTATGAGTTTGAGTTCGATGGCCGCGACGCCGGTGATCTCGGCGGCGAGCTCGGCGGGCATGGCCGGCGGAACCGGCAGCATGGCGGCCGCGCCGATGCCGGCGCCCACCGTCGACGTGGCGTTGGCCGCGCCCGCGATCAGCTTGTCGGCCAGCTGATCGGGACCGAGGCCGGGAAACTGCGCGCGCAGGGTGGCGAGGTCGCGTACCGGGACGCGCGGGGCGATGTCGATGACCCGGTCCGCGAGGTACGCGAGACCGGTGCGCGCTCCTTCACCGCCTTTGCGCACGCCGAATACGACGGCGTCCACGACCCGGTCGGCCCTGGCGCCGCTGTACAGGCGGCGCGCCCCGGACTTCAGCCGGGGCTGTGACGGCTTGTCGCCGCCCTCGCCGCCGCCGGGTGGTGCCGGCGTGGCGGAGGGCACGGAGGAGGCCTCCAGGCCCGTTCCCGGGCCCGTGCCGCCTTCGTACGCCTCCGCGGATCCCAGCTCCTTCCGGAAACGGCGTTTCCGGAACGGCGTCGAGCCTGCCACGGCGGCTGTCAGTCGCAGTCGACGCAGATGGGCTGGCCGTTCTTCTCGCGGGCCAGCTGGCTGCGGTGGTGTACCAGGAAGCAGCTCATGCAGGTGAACTCGTCGGCCTGCTTGGGCAGCACCCGGACGGCCAGTTCCTCGTTGGAGAGGTCCGCGCCGGGCAGCTCCATGCCTTCTGCGGCGTCGAAGTCGTCGACGTCGACGGCCGAGGCCGACTTGTCGCTGCGCCGGGCCTTCAGCTCTTCAAGGCTGTCGTTGTCGACGTCATCGTCGGTCTTGCGTGGGGTGTCGTAGTCCGTTGCCATGTTCGCTCTCCCCCTCTGGGTGTTAGCGGTGTCTCAGCGCACGTAACGCGCGAGAGGCCGGACTTGTGCCCGACCTGAGGCGGAGATTTTGCCTCACATCAAGGTCTGTTACTCAATCGACACCCAGCTGCACGCCTGAAGGGGCGATCGGCTGGGTTGGCGATCGGGACCGTACACGGTCCGGTGGTGGTGATGCACGGGCGCCACCCCGTGTATTTTCCGCCTTTCAGGCGGCCGGAAACCCGGACTTTCCCGGGCTTTCCGGCCCCTGGAGGGTCACTGAACGTGCATGACCCGGCACACTGCACTGTGATCGATCACACATGAACCGACATTGTGCAAGTGTGGCAGATTTCACCCAAAGCGAACCCCGGGGCCATCTGCGGTCCACTCCGTCAGAGCGGCAGCGTGACACGCATCACCAGGCCACCGCCCTCGCGGGGCACCGCGGAGATCCGGCCGCCGTGCGCCCGGGCCACCGACCTGGCGATCGACAGACCGAGCCCGACGCCCTTGTCACTGCCCGTACGCTCCGTCCGCAGCCGCCGGAACGGCTCGAAGAGATTGTCGATCTCGTACGCGGGAACAACGGGACCCGTGTTCGAAACCGTGAGCACCGCCTGGCCGTGCTGGACCTCGGTGGTGACCTCCACCCAGCCGCCCTCCGGCACGTTGTACCGGACGGCGTTCTGGACCAGGTTCAGGGCGATCCGCTCCAACAGGACGCCGTTGCCCTGGACGACGGCCGAGGCGCGCTCGCCGCGGATCTGCACGCCCTTGGACTCCGCCTCCGCCCGCGCCTGGTCCAGGGCCCGGGAGGCCACCTCGGCCAGGTCGACCGGCTTGCGCTCCACGATCTGGTTGTCGCTGCGGGCGAGCAGCAGCAGGCCCTCCACGAGCTGCTCGCTGCGCTCGTTGGTGGCCAGCAGCGTCCGGCCGAGCTGCTGGAGCTCCACCGGCGCCGCCGGGTCCGAGAGGTGGACCTCCAGGAGCGTGCGGTTGATCGCCAACGGGGTGCGCAGCTCGTGCGAGGCGTTCCCGACGAAGCGCTGCTGGGCCGTGAAGGCCCGCTCCAGCCGGTCGAGCATCTCGTCGAAGGTGTCGGCGAGCTCCTTGAGCTCGTCGTCGGGCCCGTCCAGCTCGATCCGCCGGGTCAGGTCGGAGCCGACCACCCGGCGGGCGGTACGGGTGATCTTGCCCAGTGGCGAGAGGACCCGGCCGGCCATCGCGTAACCGAAGGCGAACGCGATGATGCTCAGGCCCAGCAGCGCCATCAGGGAGCGGCTCAGCAGGTCGTCCAGCGAGTGCTTGCGCTGGGCGTCCATACAGGTCGCGATGATGTCGTTGAACTGGCTGATCTGCTGGAGACCGGCCACACCCTGGCAGGACGAGCTGGAGACCTTGACGTCCTCCCCTCCGATGATCTTGAAGGGCGGCTCGCTGCCCACCCGCAGGGCCTGGGCGGCCAGCAGGTAGATGATCGAGAGCAGCATGATGCCCGCGATCAGGAACATCCCGCCGTACAGCAGCGTCAGGCGTATCCGGATGGTCGGTCTGAGCCACGGGAACGGGCTCTCCGCCTGGGCCGGGTCCCAGGTGGGTTTCGGGGGCGCCGACGGCGGCGCCGGATTCGAGGCCACCCGCATCAGATCCGGTATCCGGAGCCCGGCACGGTCACGATGACCGGCGGCTCACCGAGCTTGCGGCGCAGCGTCATGACGGTGACCCGCACCACGTTGGTGAACGGGTCGGTGTTCTCGTCCCAGGCCTTCTCCAGCAGCTGCTCGGCGGAGACCACCGTGCCCTCGCTGCGCATCAGGACCTCCAGGACCGCGAACTCCTTCGGCGCGAGCTGCACCTCCTTGCCGTCCCGGAACACCTCGCGGCGGTTCGGGTCCAGCTTGATGCCGGCCCGCTCCAGGACCGGCGGCAGCGCCACGGTCGTACGCCGGCCCAGCGCGCGGACCCGCGCGGTCAGCTCGCTGAAGGCGAAGGGCTTGGGCAGGTAGTCGTCCGCCCCGAGCTCCAGGCCCTCCACCCGGTCGCTGACGTCGCCGGAGGCGGTGAGCATCAGGACGCGGGTGGGCATGCCGAGCTCGACGATCCGGCGGCAGACGTCGTCGCCGTGCACGAGCGGGAGGTCCCGGTCGAGCACGACCACGTCGTAGTCGTTCACTCCGACGCGCTCCAGGGCGGCCGCGCCGTCGTACACGACGTCCACGGCCATGGCCTCCCGGCGCAGTCCGGTGGCCACCGCATCGGCGAGCAGCTGCTCGTCTTCGACGACGAGTACGCGCACGTCGATTTCCTTCCTCTGAGCCCATCGGGCGGGGTGTGTCGGGTGCTCAGGACGGTCCACTGAGCGGATCCATCCTGCCCCTTTCGGCCGTAAACCGGCTGTAAGGCGCCCTTGCGGAGGCGGAGCCGAGGATTCCCGGGCCTCGCGAGGTTTCTGGGCACCGGGTGCCGGGGAGGACGAGTGCACACCCTCGATCACCCCCCTGAGAGTGCCGTGCCATGCCCCGGCCGAGGAAGAGGAGGCGCACCATGGACGCATTCACCGCAGGTCTTCTGCAGCGCATCAAGACCACGGAAACCGACCTCACGCGGGCGCGCGAGACGGGCGACGACTTCCTCGTGGAGGTCGAGCAGGCCGAGCTGGAGGACCTGCACCGTCTCGCCGCCGAACACGGCGTCCCCGTCACCGTCGCCTGACCCGAACCCCGACCGCGCGTGCCCCGGCCCACCGAGGTGGACCGGGGCACGCGTGCGTCCGGGCGCTGACGGGCCGCGTACGGGCCCTGCCCGGGCCGCGCCGGGGTGCCGGCGGGCCACGTCGGGTCCTGACGGGGCGCTCGGGGCCCTGGCCGGGCGCGGAGGGCCCGGCCAGGCCGGCCGGGGACCCGGTGCCCCGGTCAGTCGTGCCAGGCCCCCGCCTCGTCCAGGAGGGCCTGGAGCGGGCCGAAGACGGCCGGGGTGGCGGCCACCGTCAGCTCCCCCGAGGCGGGCTGACCGGGCCGGCCGCCGGTGAGGGCGCCGGCCTCGCGGGCGATGAGCTCCCCGGCGGCCAGGTCCCAGGGGTGCAGCCCGCGCTCGTAGTAGCCGTCCAGCCGGCCGGCGGCCACGTCGCACAGGTCGACCGCCGCGGACCCGCTGCGCCGGATGTCCCGTACCTGCGGGATCAGCCGCTGGGCCACGTCCGCCTGGTGGCTGCGGACCCGGTGCACGTAGTTGAAGCCGGTCGACACCAGCGCCTGGTCCAGCGGGGCGGCCGGCCGGCAGCGCAGCGGTGGCCCGCCCGCCAGCCGGGCCCCGCCGCCGCGCACCGCCTGGAACGTCTCCCCGCGCATCGGGACGGCGACGACGCCGGCCACGGTCTCGCCGCGGTACTCGGCGGCGATCGAGACGGCCCAGGCGGGCAGCCCGTAGAGGTAGTTCACGGTGCCGTCGAGCGGGTCGACGATCCAGCGGACCCCGCTGGTGCCGGGGCTGTCGGCGCCCTCCTCGCCGAGCAGGCCGTCCACGGGCCGGTGCTCGGCCAGGAAGCCGGTGATCAGCTTCTCGGCGGCGATGTCCATCTCGGTGACGACGTCGATCGGGCTGGACTTGGTGGCGGCCACCGCCAGGTCGGCGGGGCGGCCGTCGCGCAGCAGGTCCCCGGCCAGCCGGGCGGCCTCCAGCGCCAGGGCCAGCAGTTCGGCGGCGAGCGGGCCGGTCTCGGTCAGGGGATCGGTCACGGGGTCGGTCACTGGGTCGGTCTCCTCGGGTCCACGCCTGCGGGCGTCACGCGTACGGGCTGTCCACGCCGGCGGCGGCCGGCCGGGCGGCGCGGGCCGGGCAGCAGCCCACCGGGCACACGTCGTGGCTCTGCCCCAGGGTGCCCACCCAGCATTCCGGGGCGCCCTCGCCGCGCTCGCGGGCGGCGCGCTCCAGGACGAGTTCCCGTACGGCCGCGGCGAAGCGCGGGTCGGCGCCGACGGTCGCCGAGCGGGCGACGGGCAGGCCGAGCTCGGCCGCCTTCGCGGTGGCCTCGGTGTCGAGGTCGTACAGGACCTCCATGTGGTCCGAGACGAAGCCGATGGGCACCATGACCACCGCGGGCGCGCCGGCGGCCGCCTGGGCCTCCAGGTGGTCGCAGATGTCCGGCTCCAGCCACGGGATGTGCGGGGCGCCGCTGCGGGACTGGTAGACGAGTTCCCAGGGGTGCGTGCGGCCCGTGCGCTCGGCAACCTCGCCGGCGATCAGGCGGGCCACGTCGAGGTGCTGGCGGACGTACGCGCCGCCCTCGCCGCCGCCGGTGTGCTCTTCGGCCGGCCCGGAGGTGTCCGCGGCGGCCGTCGGGATGGAGTGCGTGGTGAAGGCCAGGCGGGCGCCGTCGCGGACGCCCTGGGGCAGCGCGGCGAGCGCGTCGAGGACGCCGTCGGTCATGGGCGCCACGAAACCGGGGTGGTTGAAGTAGTGCCGCAGCTTGTCCACGCGCGGCAGCTCCAGCCCCTCCTCGGCGAGGGTGGCGAGCGCGTCGGCGAGGTTCTCGCGGTACTGCCGGCAGCCCGAGTACGAGGCGTACGCGCTGGTGGCGAGGACGGCGATGCGGCGGCGGCCGTCGCGCACCATCTCGCGCAGGGTGTCGGTCAGGTACGGGGCCCAGTTGCGGTTGCCCCAGTACACCGGGAGGTCCAGCCCGTGCCCGGCGAAGTCCTTGCGCAGCGCGTCCAGCAGCTCGCGGTTCTGCGCGTTGATGGGGCTGATCCCGCCGAAGCCGAAGTAGTGCTGCCCGACCTCCTTGAGGCGCTCCCGGGGGATGCCCCTGCCCCGGGTCACGTTCTCCAGGAAGGGCACGACGTCGTCGGGGCCCTCCGGGCCGCCGAAGGACAGCAGCAGCAGGGCGTCGTACGGGCTGGCGGCGGACTGATCACGCTGATCTGGCATGACGGAAATCCTGCCACCCGGTGCCGACGGGCGGGAACCGGCACCGCGGAGCGAGACGGGTAAGGTATACCTAACTGACACGATTGAACTCAGGTGCGGATGCGACGGGCCCGGCCGTAACCTGCATAGGACACGTACATTCCTGACGGAGGGCCCCCTTGGCCAGTCCCTACCGCGCCCTCTTCGCCGCCCCCGGCACCAGGGCCTTCACCGCGGCCGGATTCTTCGGCCGGATGCCGCTGTCGATGCTCGGCATCGGCATCGTCACGATGATCTCCCAGCTCACCGGCCGCTACGGACTGGCGGGCGCCCTCACCGCGACCCTGGCGCTGTCCGCCGCCGTGCTGGGCCCACAGGTCTCCCGGCTGGTGGACCAGCACGGCCAGCGGCGCGTGCTGCGGCCGGCCACCCTCATCTCCGTGGCCGCGATATCCGGGCTGCTGACGGCCGCTCAGCTGGGGGCGCCGGACTGGACCCTCTTCGTGTTCACCGCCTGCGCGGGCTGCACCCCGAGCGTGGGCGCGATGCTGCGCGCCCGCTGGACCACGCTCTACCGGGACTCGCCGCGCGAGCTGCACACCGCGTACTCCTTCGAGTCCGTCATGGACGAGGTCTGCTTCATCGTCGGGCCGATCGCCTCCATCGGCCTGTCCACCGCATGGTTCCCCGAGGCCGGGCCACTGATCTCCGCCGTCTTCCTGCTGGTCGGCGTGTGGTGGCTGACCGCCCAGCGGGCCACCGAGCCGCCGCCGCACCCTCGTGATCCCGGCGCGGACCGCCGCTCCGCGCTGCGCTCCCCCGGCCTTCAGGTGCTCGTCGCCACCTTCACCGCGACCGGCGCGATCTTCGGCTCGGTCGACGTGGTGACGGTGGCCTTCGCCGAGGAACAGGGCCACAAGGCCATGGCGAGCGTGGTGCTCGCCGTCTGGGCGCTCGGCTCCTGCCTCGCCGGACTGGCCTTCGGACTGCTCCATCTCAAGGGCCGGGCAGAACCTCGCTGGCTCCTGGGCATATGTGCGATGGCCGTGAGTATGATCCCCCTCCTACTGGCCGGGAACCTTCCGTTTCTGGCCGTGGCGCTCTTCGTCGCGGGCCTCGCCATCGCTCCCACGATGGTCACCACGATGGCCCTGATCGAGGCGCACGTACCACGCGCGAAGCTGACGGAAGGCATGACCTGGACGGGCACCGGGCTCGCGGTCGGCGTCGCGCTCGGCTCCTCCGCGGCCGGCTGGGTCATCGACTCGGCCGGGGCGAAGAGCGGGTACGTGGTCTCCATCGTGGCGGGCGGCGCCGCGGCGGCGGTGGCGTTCGCGGGTTACCGCAGGCTGACGAGGCCCGCGCAAGGGGAGGGACCCGATGGGTACGACGAGCACGAGGGCAGGGCGGACCGGAACGACGAGCACGTGGCGTAACTGGGCGGGCAACGTGTCCGCCACGCCCGCCCGGGTGGCCGCGCCGGCGACGGTCGGCGCCCTCCAGGAGGAGGTGCGGCGCGCCGCGACCGACGGCCTCAAGGTGAAGGCGGTCGGCACCGGCCACTCCTTCACGGCGGCGGCCGCCACCGACGGACTGCTGGTCCGGCCGCAGGCGCTGGCCGGGATCCTGGAGGTCGACCGGGCGGCGGGCACCGTGAAGGTGGCCGCGGGCACCGCGTTGAAGGACCTGAACACGGCGCTGGCCCGGCAGGGCCTCTCGCTCGTGAACATGGGCGACATCATGGAGCAGACGGTGTCGGGCGCGACCAGCACCGGCACCCACGGCACCGGCCGGGACTCGGCCTCGATCGCCGCCCAGATCGTCGCCCTGGAACTGGTCACGGCCGACGGCTCGCTGCTGACCTGCTCCGCGGACGGCACCGAGGAGGAGCGGGCCGTGTTCGCGGCCGCCCGGATCGGCATCGGCGCCCTCGGCATCGTCACCGCGATCACCTTCGCCGTGGAGCCGCTCTTCCTGCTGACGGCACGTGAGGAGCCGATGCGCTTCGAGCAGGTGGCGGAGGAGTTCGAGACCCACTACGCGGAGAACGAGCACTTCGAGTTCTACTGGTTCCCGCACACCGGCAACTGCAACACCAAGCGCAACAACCGCAGCGCCGGACCGCCCGCCCCGCCCGGCGCCGTCAGCGCCTGGATCGACGACGAGCTGCTGTCCAACGGGGTCTTCCAGGTGGCGTGTTCGGTCGGCCGGGCGTTCCCCGCGGCCGTCCCCGGCATCGCCCGCGTCGCCAGCCGCGCCCTGTCCGCCCGTACCTACACGGACATCCCGTACAAGGTGTTCACCAGCCCCCGCCGGGTGCGGTTCGTGGAGATGGAGTACGCGCTGCCGCGGGAGCGCGTGGTCGAGGCGCTGCGCGAGCTGAAGGCCATGGTGGACCGCTCGGACCTGCGGATCGGCTTCCCGGTGGAGGTGCGCACCGCGCCGGCCGACGACATCGCGCTCTCGACCGCGTCGGGCCGGGACACCGCGTACATCGCGGTGCACATGTACCGCGGGACCCCGTACCAGGCGTACTTCACGGCCGCCGAGCGGATCTTCACGGCGCACGGCGGACGGCCGCACTGGGGCAAGGTGCACACCCGGGACGCCGAGTACCTCGCCTCGGTGTACCCGCGGTTCGCGGAGTTCGCCAAGGTCCGCGACCGGCTGGACCCGGACCGGGTGTTCGGCAACGACTACCTGCGCCGGGTGCTCGGGGACTGAGGCGGCCGGGTCCGGTCAGGGGGCGCCGGTGTCTTCGCGCCCGGCGTCGGCGCCCGCGTCGGCGGCGCCCGCGCCGTCCCCGGTGGCGGGCTGCCGCGAGGCGTCCCCGGACGGGGTCGGCGTGGGCGTCGGGGTGGGGGGCGGGGTCGGCGTGGGGGTCGGAGTCGGGGTGGGCGTGGGGGTGGGCGCCGGGCCGGATCCGGACGGCGGGGCCGACGGGCCGGGCGATGTCCCGGTACCGGGCCGCTCACCGGTGCCGGCCCCGTCGTCGCTGCGTTGCGGCGTGGGCGCGGGCGCGTCCTCGGCTCCGCCGCCGCCGTCGCCGCCGTCGCCGTGGGAGCGGGTGTCCGAGCCGCCGGTGAAGGCCGTGCGCAGGGTGGAACTGCCGCCGCCGCTCAGGTTCGAGCCGGACAGGCTCTCGTAGGCGGTGATCCCGCCCATCGCGACGCCGAAGACGACGGCCGCGGCGAGCGCGGTCCGCTTCCAGCCGCGGACCCGGGTGCCGTGCGTGGACGCCGTCCCGAACGCGTCGGCGTCTGCGCCGGGCGCACCGGGGGCGCGCAGCAGCACGGTGCGGTCGTGCCGGTCGTACGCCGGCAGCACGCGGGTGGCGTCGGCCGCCTCCGGCGGCGTCGGCTCCCCCGGGCCCTGCGGCGGTACGGGAACCCGGCGGGACATGGGCCGGGCGGCGTCGCCGGCCTCGCGCAACTGCTCGCCGGTGCGCCGGAAGAGGTGCTGGATGACCGGGCCGCCCGCGGTGGCGACCACGCTGACCACGCCCGCGCCGAGGATCGTGCCGTACACGCCCATCTTCGAGGCGAGTACGGCCGCGGCGACCGTGGCCAGGGAGCTGCCCGCGACCTGAGCGACGCTCAGGTCGATGCGCTTCTCCTTCTTCTCCTCCGGCGCCTCTTCGATCCCGGTGAGCGTTTTCCGACCCATCCCCATCCTCTGCCGTGTGCCGCGGCGTTCGTGTATCGCGCCGGTGCTTACAGCAGTTACTGACAGATGGGCGAAGTAGATAGTTCCATTTCTGGTGATTCTGTGAAGCATCACACCCGAAACCGCCCACAGGTCAAGGGGCCGTAAGGCACACGGGTTCCCAACTCCCCTGCCGCAGGACAACTTCGGCGGCGCGGCTGTCCACCCAGGTGGCCCGAATGGAGTACTGTGGCGAGCCCTGGGGCCGTCCGTCCTTTCGGATGTCCGGGCCCGGGAGAGGGAGCCGGCTGATGGAGAAACGGCACTCGACACCGGCGGCGCCGCGGCACCGCACGGACGCCTGATGCGCAGAGTGACCGCTCGGTCACTGTCCGTGCCCAACAGGTAACCGTGCCATAACGGCGATCAAGGGCGCATGCCCGACACGCCGGTTTAACACGGCAAGGTTGTGGCAGGCTGCACCCGGGCAGGCCACACTCGACTAGCGGAAGCAGCGACGCACGTGACGTCGGCAGGCACCACCCGGGAGGTCCCCATGCCCGAACTGCGTGTCGTGGCCGTCTCCAATGACGGCACACGACTGGTGCTCAAGGCTGCCGACAGCACGGAGTACACCCTTCCGATCGACGAGCGCTTGCGCGCGGCCGTCCGCAACGACCGGGCGCGTCTCGGGCAGATCGAGATCGAGGTGGAGAGCCACCTCCGCCCCCGTGACATCCAGGCGCGGATACGAGCCGGTGCCTCCGCCGAGGAAGTCGCCCAGCTCGCCGGCATCCCCGTCGACCGGGTCCGCCGCTTCGAGGGCCCCGTGCTCGCGGAGCGCGCGTTCATGGCGGAGCGGGCCCGCAAGACCCCCGTCCGGCGCCCCGGCGAGAACACCGGGAACGGCCCCCAGCTCGGCGAGGCCGTGCAGGAGCGGCTGTTGCTGCGCGGCGCCGAGAAGGACGCCGTGCAGTGGGACTCCTGGCGGCGCGACGACGGCACGTGGGAAGTCCTGCTGGTCTACCGGGTCGCGGGCGAACCGCACTCGGCGAGCTGGACGTACGACCCGCCGCGCCGGCTGGTGCAGGCCGTGGACGACGAGGCCCGCTCGCTGATCGGCGAGACGGACGACCTGCCCTCGACGCCCGAGCCGAGCTTCCCGTTCGTACCGCGGATCGCGCGGCTGCCCCGTGACCGGCCGCTCGACCGCGCGCTGGACCGGCAGCTGCCGGCGGTGGCCGCGGCCCCGGCGCCGGAACCGGAGGACGAGCGGGACTCGTTGACCAGCCTGCTGGAGGCGGTGCCGAGCTTCCGGGGCGACCTGGTCGTGCCGGAGCGCCCCGCGCCGGTGGAGAGCACGGAGGAAACCGAGGCGGAGGAGCCGCCCGCGGCCGCCGCGGCCTCGGCCGGTTCTGCGTACGCGGACGTCCTGATGCCGCGGACCGTGGCCGGTCACCGGGAGCGGTTGACGGGCACCACCGACCGGCAGGCGGAGGCCGACGGCGTCCGTCCGGGCCGCCGGGCCGCCGTCCCCAGCTGGGACGAGATCGTCTTCGGCACCCGGCGCAAGAAACAGGAATAGCGGTCACACGGAAAGGGCCCGGCGGGGATGTCCACCCGCCGGGCCCTTCCGCGCGACCGCCGCGGCCGGGCCGTCGGGTCAGCGGGGGTCCGGGCCGGTCGCCACGGGGCGGGCCGGGTCGTGGGACCACTGCGACCAGCTGCCCGCGTACAGCGCGGCCGGGACGCCCGCCACCTCCAGTGCGAGCACCTCGTGCGCGCCCGAGACCCCGGAGCCGCAGTAGACGCCGACCGGCGTGCCGTCGGCCGCGCCCAGCGCGGCGAACCGGGCCCGCAGCCGCTCGGCCGGCAGGAAGCGCCCGTCCGCGTCCACGTTCTCCGTGGTCGGGGCCGACAGCGCGCCCGGGATGTGACCGCCGACCGGGTCGATCGGCTCCACCTCGCCTCGGTAGCGCTCCCCCGCCCGCGCGTCGAGCAGCACCCCCGCATCGGCGAGCGCGGCGGCCGCGTCGGCGTCCAGCAGGCCGAGACCGCCAGGAGTTGGCTTGAAATCGCCTTCCTTCGGGGCCGGGATCTCCTGGTCGAGCAGACCGCCGGCCGCGGTCCATGCGGCCAGTCCCCCGTCGAGAACCCGCACCCGCGTGTGCCCCGTCCAGCGCAACAGCCACCAGGCACGCGCCGCCGCCCAGCCCTGGCCGCCGTCGTACACGACCACGTCGGTGTCCGCGCAGACCCCGGCCCGACGCATGACCGCCCCGAAGGCCTCCGTGTCGGGCAGCGGGTGCCGGCCGCCCGCACCGTCGCCCACCGGGCCCGCGAGCTCGGCGTCGAGATCGACGAAGACGGCGCCGGGCAGGTGACCGGACTCGTACGCGGGGCGCTGGCCGGGTCCGCCGAGCTGCCAGCGCACGTCCAGCAGCACCGGCGGGCGGGCCCCGGCGAGCCGCTCCGCGAGCGCGGTCGCGGAGACGAGGGGCGAGGCCTGGGAGGAAGTGTTGGCATCCATGCGGGACATCTTCCTCCCCGCCGATGGCCGCGGCGTAACAACCCGGACACGCGGGGCCCGTACCGATTCGGACACTCTCCCGCGGGGCAGGGGAAAGCGGCGCGGCCGGGGCGCGCGAGCCGTCGGGTAGTGCGAGCATCTGGCGCAGAGCGTGCAGCACAGCGTGAGCGGACGAACGCACCGAGAGAGGGCGGCCATGACCGAGTCAGGGATGCGACGCGTGCCCGGCACACCGTGCTGGGTCAGCCTGATGGTGCACGGGCTCGGCGAGATCGAGGACTTCTACGCCGCCCTGTTCGGCTGGGAGTACACCCCGGGGCCGCCGCAGCTCGGCCCGTACGTGCGGGCCACGATGGGCGGAAAGGACGTGGCGGGCATCGGCCAGCTGCCGCCCGACCGGCACCTGGCCCCCGCCTGGACCACCTACCTGGCCACGGCCGACGCGGACTCGACCGCGGAAGCCGTCCGCAGCTGCGGCGGCACCGTCGCGGTGGGACCGCTGGACGCGGGGGCCGCGGGCCGGGTGGCGATCTGCTCGGACCCGCTCGGGGCGGTCTTCGGCATCTGGCAGGCCGAGGGCCACCTGGGCACCCGGCTGACCGGACGGCACGGCACCCCGGCGTGGAACGAGCTGGTGACGCAGGACAGTTCGGTCGCCAAGTTCTACCAGTCGGTGTTCGGCCACCAGCCGGAGGCGGAGATCTCCGCGGACATCGACCGCCTGACCCTCCACCTGGAGGGCCGCCCGGTGGCCTCGGTGCACGGGGTGGGGCGGGCCCTGCCGCACGACCGGGGCGCGCACTGGATGACGTACTTCGAGGTCGACGACCCGGACCGGGCCGCGGCGCAGGTGCTGCGGCTCGGCGGGCGGGTGCTGGAGCCCGCCCGGGAGGACGCCGGGGGGCGCCGGGCCACGGTCGCGGACCCGGAGGGCGCCGTCTTCACGGTGGTCCACTCAACAGCGCGCTGAACGCCCTGGGGCACAACCTCCAGCCTCACCGACGCCTGGGGCCGCGCCCCCCAACCTGGTCGGCGCCTAGGGCGCAATTCCCAGCCTCGCCGGCGTTTGAGGCGCGGGGTTCGGGGCGGAGCCCCAACAGACGACCCGGCTGACGCCGGGCACCGGGCTCCGCCCGGACCCGCGCCTCAAACGCCGGCGAGGCTGGATGTTGCCCCTCAGGGCATCGGCGAGGCTGGATGTTGCCGCCGAGGCAGGAGGTTGCCACTCGGGCAGCCGGCGAGGCTGGGGTGCCCGCAGGGCTGGAGGTTGGGCGGGGTTGGCGGCCGGCGGGCCGGCACCTGGCCGTACTCGTGGCTGGCGGGCGGGTCGGTGGGCCCCTGGCCCTACCCGCACGGGCGGCCCGGCGGCGGGCGGGCGGGCGGCCCGGCGGGCGGGCGGGCGGCCCGGCGGGCGGGCGGGCGGCCCGGCGGGCGGGAAAGATCTTGGCGGGTCGGACGCTTCCGTGGCACGCTTCCGGGCATGCACCCCGACCCGATCGAGCTGGCCCGACGCCTCGCGCACGACCGCTTCCCCGACGCCCTCTCCGTGGTCCTGGCCGGGTCGACGGCCGCCGGACGGGCCACCGCGAGCAGCGACCTGGACATCGCGGTGCTGGTCGGGGACGAGGGCGGGACCGGCCGGGAAACGGTGCGCTGCGAGGGGCGCGTGGTGGAGCTGTTGTTCCACACCCGCGCGGGCCTGGCGGAACTCTTCGCCGCGGACGTCGCCACCCGGCGCGCGGTCCTCCAGCACATGTACGCGGGCGGCCTCGTCCTGGCCGACCGGGACGGCGCGGCCGGGTGGGCGCGGGGGCTGGCCGAGGCGGACCTGCGCACCGGCCCGCCGGCGCTCGCGCCCGAAGCGGTCGAGACCAAGCGCTACGTGCTGACGGACGCGCTGGACGACCTCGGTGACGCCGTCGAGCCCGCGGAACGGCTGGCCGTGGCCGGGGTCGTGCTGGGCACCGCCGCCGAGCTCCTCTTCGACCACCACCGCGCATGGACCGGCGGCGGCAAGTGGCTGCCCCGGCGGCTGCGGGCGGCGGACGGCGAGCGCGGCGGCGCCCTCGTCGACGGACACCTGCACCTGTGCACGTCGGGCGACCCTTCGGCGCTGATCGCCGCGGCCGGCGGGGTCCTCGGCCTCACCGGCGGCGCCCTGCGCGAGGGCTACCGCCGCACCTGGCAGGGGATCATCGAATCGGTCGCCGATCCGGCCGCACCGCCGGTCAGGCGTGGTTGACGGGGAGGACGTCCGGGGACAGGGCGCTCGCGTGGGCCGCCGCCGAGGTCATGCGCTTGCGGTGGTGGCGGCGGCAGAGGACCTCGTAGCCGATCTCCTCCGCCGGCCGGTTCACGTCGCCGACCACGACCTGGGCACCCTCGACGACCATCTCGCCCCCGACCGTACGGGCGTTGTGCGTGGCGCGGGCGCCGCACCAGCACAGGGCCTCGACCTGGAGCTGTTCGATGCGGTCCGCGAGTTCGATCAGGCGCTGCGAGCCGGGGAAGAGCTTGGTGCGGAAGTCCGTCGTGATGCCGAAGGCGAAGACGTCCAGGCCCAGCTCGTCGACCGTGCGGGCCAGCTGGTCGATCTGTTCGGGGGCGAGGAACTGGGCCTCGTCGACGATGACGTAGTCCGCCTTGCCGCCCTTGGACAGCAGGTCCACGAGGTACCCGTACAGGTCCATGCCCTCGCCCGCCTCGACGGCCTCCGTCACCAGGCCCAGGCGCGAGGACAGCTTGCCCTCGCCCGCCCGGTCGTCCCGCGTGAAGATCACGCCCTGCAGGCCACGGGCCGACCGGTTGTGCCCGATCTGGAGCGCCAGCGTGCTCTTTCCGCAGTCCATCGTTCCGGAGAAGAACACCAGCTCAGGCATGGGAGGTACGAGACCTTTCGGGTCGTGTCGGGAGGGGGACGGCCGGGGCCGGACGGAGGCGGGGCGGGACGGGCCGGACGGTGGGGCGGGCCGCTCAGGTGGAGCGGACCTCCAGCAGCGGGACGAGCTGCTCCGCCGCCGTCATCGAGCCGTGCATGCCGGTCAGCGCGGACTCGTTCGGCTCGTTCACCGAGGCGGTGATGGCCACGTCGTCGTGGGCGGCGGCGACCACGTCGCCGATCCGGCCGCGCACCCGGTCGTCGCACTCGCCGGGCGGGCCGAACCAGCCGCGCTCCAGCGCCTCGTCCCGGCTCGCCACCCAGAACCGGTCGCCGAGCACCTCGCGCCACACGGTCAGCACGTCGGACTCGGCCCCGGGTACGGCGTACACGTGCCGGGCCCGGCCCTCGCCGCCCAGCAGGGCCACTCCGGCGCCGAGCTCCCAGTCCTCGTCGAAGTCGATCCGGGAGTCCTCGTCGAAGGGGATGTCGACCATGCCGTGGTCGGCGGTGACGTAGAGGGCGGTGCGCGGCGGCAGCTGCTCGGCGAGCCGCTGGACCAGCCGGTCCACGTACATGAGCTGGCCGCGCCAGGCGTCGGAGTCGACGCCGAAGCGGTGTCCGGCGCCGTCCAGTTCGCTGTAGTACGTGTAGACGAGCGAGCGGTCGCCGGCGGCCAGCCGCTCGGCCGCGAGGTCCATGCGCTCCTCGCCCGTCATCCGGCCGAGGAAGCTGCCGCCGCTCAGCGCGACCTTCGTCAGGGGGGTGGTCTCGAAGCCGGGCGAGGACACCTGCGCGGTGGCCACGCCCGCCTCGTGGGCCAGCTGGAAGACCGTCGGGTACGGCTGCCAGACCTTGGGCTGGGTCCACGGCCGCCAGCGCAGCTGGTTCATCAGCTCGCCGGTCTGCGGGTTGCGGGCCGCGTAGCCGGGCAGGCCGTGCCGGGCCGGCGGCAGGCCGGTGCCGACGGAGGCCAGCGAGGTCGCGGTGGTCGCGGGGAAGCCGGAGGTCAGAGGCTGCCCGGTGCCGCCGCGCGAGCTGCCCAGCAGCGAGGTGAGGTACGGGGCCTCGGCCGGGTGCGCCTTGACCTGCTCCCAGCCGAGCCCGTCGATCAGGAACACGCAGTTCCGGTCGGCCGGGGTCAGCTCGGGGATCACGGCGTCGAAGCCGGGGACGCCGAGGCCGGCCGCGAGGGTGGGCAGCAGGTCGGCGAGCGAACCCGAGCCGTACGCGGGCACGGGGGCGCCGGCCAGGTCCAGGGGTTCCGGCTCGTGCCAGTTCTGCGCGGCGGAGTACGGCATCAGCGGGCGGCGGAGGGGGACGTCGCCGCTGTCGCCTCGCTGAGCGCCTGCGCGAACAGCAGGGTCTGGCGGACCGCCTCGGGGCCGTCGCCGGCCTCGCTGACGCGCAGGCTGAGGTCGTCGGCGGTGGAGTTGCCGGTGTAGCCGTGGTCGGCGTCGCAGTTCGCGTCGCCGCAGGCGGCGGGCTCCAGGTCGATGCGGGAGACCGCGCCCCAGCCGATGGTCAGGACGACCTCGCGGGGCAGGGTGCCCGGGGTGTACGACTCGGGGTTCGCGACGACGCGGCTGAGCACGACGGAGGCGATGCTGCTCAGCTTCACCGACTCCGTGGAGGTGGTCGCGTACGGGGACGGGGACCCGGCGTCGGCGGCCTGCTCGTCGGTGTGGCTGACGATGAAGCGCTGGTCGGTCAGGACCAGCACCGTGACGTGGCGCCGCACCTCGTTGGAGTCGAAGGTGGTCTCCTGGTGGACCAGGTACGACGAGATCGGCTCGCCGCCCACGGCGGCCTCAACCGCCTCGGCCACGAGGGCCGGGTAGTAGCCGCTGCGCTCGATCGCTGCGCGCAGCCCCTGGGTCGTCGTACCGGATTTCGCCATGAGGTCCATCCTAAGGCCCGTACGGGGCGCCTCGGCCTGCTCAGTAGCTGGGCAGTGTGCGCGGGCCGAGGTCGGTGCGGGCCGGGGGGTGCGCGATGCGGACGGTGGCCCCGAGGACGGAGAGGCCGTCGGCCGCCACGACCACCGGTTCCAGGTCCACGCCGGCGACCTCCGGGTGCTCGTCGACGAGCCGGGAGACCCGCAGCAGCAGCTCTTCCAGGGCCGCGGTGTCCACCGGGTCGCTGCCGCGCCAGCCGAACAGCAGCGGCGCGGCGCGCAGCGAGCGGATCAGCTCGGCGGCGTCCCGGTCGGTGACCGGGACCAGGTGGTGGGCGGTGTCGCCGAGCAGCTCGGAGGCGACCCCGGCGAGCCCGAAGGAGAGCACGGCGCCGACGGCCGGGTCGATCGCGGACCGGACGACGGTGTCGACCCCGCGGGGGGCCATCGCCTGGACGGCCGGCTGGAGCTCGTCCGGGCTGCCGAGGGCCTCGGTGAGCTCCTCGTAGGCGCGGCGCAGCTCCTCCTCACCGCCGAGGTCGAGGCGTACGCCGCCCAGGTCGGCGCGGTGGCGCAGGTGCGGGGCGGTGGTCTTGAGGGCGACGGGGTAGCCGAGCCGGCGGGCCGCGGCGGCGGCTGCCTCGGGGGTGGGCGCGGGCAGGGTGGGCCGCACGGCGATGCCGTAGCAGGCGAGCAGCGCGTGCGCGTCTGGCGCGTCGAGCGTGCGGACGGCGTCCGGGTCGACGTCGGCCAGCAGGGCGGCGAGCCGGCCGGCGGCCCCGGCGGTGTCGATGTCCTCGTATTCGGGGACCAGGGCCCCGCCCTGGGCGTTGGCGCGCCGCCACGTGCCGTAGCGGACGGCTTCGGCGAGGGCGCGTACGGCCCGCTCGGCGGCGGGGTAGGCGGGGATCCGGGGGGCGGCGGCGAGGGCGGCGGGCAGTTCGTCGAGTTCCACGTGGACCACGGCGACGGGCTTGCCGGGCAGCTCGGCGGCGGCTTCGCGCAGGGCCCGGGCGAGGTCCTCGGTGAGGCTGGCCTCGCCCAGCGGCGGGATGGCGGTGACGATCACCGCGTCGTTGGCCGGGTCGGCGAGGGCGGCGGCCAGTGCGGCCCGGAAGTCGGCCGGGCCGGCGGCGGTGGTGAGGTCCTGCGGGGCGTGCGGGCGCAGCCCCTCGGTGAGGCAGGCGTCGTACGACAGGACGCCCAGGGACTCGGAGTTGCCGAGGATGGCCACGTGCGGGCCGGCCGGCAGCGGCTGTTCGGCGAGGAGCAGGCCGGCGTCGACGAGTTCGGTGACGGTGCCGACGCGGATCACGCCGGCCTGCCGCAGGAGGGCGGAGACGGTGGCGTCGGGGAGCCGGGTCTCGGGTACCGCGTGGCCGGCGGGGCTGACGCCGGTGTGCCGTCCGCCCTTGGCCACGACGACCGGTTTGACGGCGGCCGTGCGGCGGGCGAGGCGGGTGAACTTCCGCGGGTTGCCGAGGGTTTCCAGGTAGAGCAGCGCCACGTCGGTGGCGGGGTCGTCGTACCAGTACTGGAGGAAGTCGTTGCCGGAGACGTCGGCCCGGTTGCCGGCGGAGATGAAGGAGGACAGGCCGGCGCCGCGCCGCACCAGGGCGGAGAGCAGGGCGATGCCGATGGCGCCGGACTGGGTGAACAGGCCGATGCGGCCGGGTTGGGGGGTGCCGGGGGCGAGCGAGGCGTTCAGCCCCGACGCCGTGTTGATCACGCCGAAGGCGTTGGGCCCGATGATCCGCATGCCGTACGAGCGGGCCTGGCGGACGAGTTCGCGCTGGCGCTCCAGGCCTTCGGGGCCGCTCTCGCCGTAGCCGGCGGACAGTACGACCAGGCCCTGTACGCCGTGTTCCCCGCAGTCCGTGACGGCTTCGGGCACCCGCTCGGCGGGCACGGCCAGCACGGCGAGGTCGACGCCGTCCGGGATCTGCGCGACGGAGCGGTGGGCGGGCGCCCCGGCGAGCTCGGTGACGCCGGGTTCCAGGGCGCTGTTGACGGCGTGGACGGGGCCGGGGAAGCCGCCGGCGAGGAGGTGCGCGAGGGCGGCCCGGCCGACGCCGTCGGGGGTGCGGCTGACGCCGATCACGGCGACCGAGCGCGGGTTGAGCAGCCGCTGCACCGAGCGGGCCTCGGCGCGCTGTTCGCGGGCCCGCTGGACGGCGAGGGTCTCGGCGGTGGGCTCCAGGTCGAGGGTCAGGTGTACCGACCCGTCCTCGAAGCTGCGCTTCTGTTCGTAGCCGGCGTCCGTGAACACCTTGATCATCTTGGTGTTGGCGGGCAGCACTTCGGCGGCGAACCGGCGGATGCCGCGTTCCCGGGCGACCGCGCCGATGTGTTCGAGGAGGGCGGAGGCGACGCCGCGGCCCTGGTGGGCGTCCTGCACGAGGAAGGCGACCTCGGCCTCGTCGGCGGGGTGGGACGCCGGGCGGCCGTCGGGTCCGATCCGGTCGAAGCGGACGGTCGCGATGAACTCGTCGCCGACGGTGGCGGCCAGGCCCACCCGGTCCACGTAGTCGTGGTGGGTGAAGCGGCGCACGTCACGGTCGGACAGGCGGGGGTAGGGGGCGAAGAAGCGGTAGTACTTCGATTCGTCCGAGACCTGCTCGTAGAAGCTGACCAGGCGGCCCGCGTCCGCGGTGGTGATCGGCCTGATCCGGGCGGTGCCGCCGTCGCGCAGCACCACATCGGCTTCCCAGTGGGCGGGGTACGAGGGGTCCGACACCGTGGTCATGCGGCCAAGCCTACGGGGCGCCCTCGCGCGGCGTGCGAGCCAAGCCGGGGCATATCGGTGCAAGCTGGGTCGGGCCGAACGGCAGGTACTTCCGGGCCGGAGGTCGGCCCGAGCATCCGGAGCACCGTGAGAGACTGGTCTAGACAACCGCAAGAACCTGAAGGGCATCACCATGGCAGAGCGCCGCGTCAACGTCGGCTGGGCCGAAGGCCTGCACGCTCGTCCCGCCTCGATCTTCGTCCGCGCGACGACGGCTTCCGGTATCCCGGTGACCATCGCGAAGGCCGGCGGCGACCCGGTCAACGCCGGTTCCATGCTCGCGGTCCTGGGTCTGGGCGCCCAGGGCGGCGAGGAGATCGTCCTCGCGTCCGAGGCCGAGGGCGCGGACATCGCGCTCGACCGCCTGGCGAAGCTCGTCGCGGAGGGCCTCGAAGAGCTCCCCGAGACGGTCTGACCTCCGGACCACCCCCTGCTCGCGGCGAGGCCGCGGTTCCCGGCACCGGGAACCGCGGCCTCGCCGCTTTTGCACGTCCGCTCCACCGCGGCCCCTTCCGACCCGGCCCCGGTCCTGCCCGGAACGGAGAATGGAAATGCGCGCAGCAGAATAGGGTGCACGGGATGCCGGAATCCCGGAATCCCGGAATTGGAGCCCACCCGGCCCCGGGCGAATGAATTCCGCCGACCCCGCGCACATTCCCGCTCTTTGTATACGCCCTTTGTTAAAAACCGGAACCCACGGTGTTTACGGCAGGTTGCGAAGTCCTCACGCGCCCCTCGGCCGGGCGGCGCAGCCGGTGGGCGGCCACGGCCCGGTCGGCGTGCGCGGCGGTGAGGGCGCGGGCCCGGGCCGCGTCCCCGCGGGCCACCGCGTCCACGATCGCCCCGTGCTCCGCCCAGGACTCCACCGGGGCAACGGGAGCCTCCACCGTGTACATCCACGCCGTCTTGTGGCGCAGCTGGGTGAGCAGGGCGATCAGCCCCGGGCTGCCGGAGGCCTGGGTGAGCGTCTCGTGGAACCAGCCGCCCAGGGAGCGCAGATCCTCGCCCTGGCCCCGCCTGGCCCGCTCCTGGCCCAGCCGGACCAGTCCGCGCAGCACCTTCAGGTGGGCCTCGGTGCGCCGCTGGGCGGCCCGGGCGGCCCCCAGGGGCTCCAGCATCATCCGGATCTCCAGGACGTCGGCGGCCTCCTGCTCGGTGGGCTCGGCCACGCAGGCGCCCGCGTGCCGGCGCGTGGTGACGAAGCCCTCGGACTCCAGGGTGCGCAGGGCCTCGCGGACGGGCACCCGTGAGACCCCGTAGCGGCGGGCCAGCAGTTCCTCGGTCAGCCGGCCGCCCGGCTCGAAGACACCGGTGACGATGTCCTCGCGGATGGCGGTGCACACCGCGTGCGCCGGAATACGCAAAACCGGACCTCCGCTTGTTTCCCGCCCCGCGCATCGCGGTGGGCGACTTCTGGCGATCTCTGGCGAGCTCATCCCTGCGAGCCTATTGCAGCACACCGGAATTCCCGAGGGCGGCCGGAATTGAAATCCGGTCTTTTGGCGATCCTTTGCCCGGGCGCACTGCCTTCGCCCGGGCATGCCGGCCTGCACCCGGGCACGCCGAAGGCCCCGGCTCGGGGAGCCGGGGCCTTCGGGAAGCCTGTGTGCCGCGCCGGGCGGTGTCGCGCCGGCCTCGGGCAGGGTGTCAGACGGTGACGCCGTGCGAGCGGAGGTACGCGATCGGGTCGATGTCCGAACCGTAGTCGGCACCGGTGCGGGCCTCGAAGTGGAGGTGCGCGCCGCTGGAGTTGCCGGTGTTGCCCGACAGGCCGATCTGCTGGCCCGGGGTGACCTGCTGGCCGACGACCACGTTCAGCGAGTCCATGTGGCCGTACTGGGTGTACGAGCCGTCGTTGTGCTTGATCACGACGTTGTTGCCGTAGGCGCCGCCCCAGCCCGCCTCGACCACGACGCCCATGCCGACGGCGCGCACCGAGGTGCCGAGGTCCGCGTGGAAGTCGATGCCGGTGTGGCTGCCGGAGGACCACATGGCCCCGCCGGCGTGGTACTGGGTGCTGACGTAGGAGCCCTGAAGGGGGGCGACGAACTGCAGGAGGCGCTTGCGCTCGGCCTCGCGCTCGGCGCGCTCCTTGGCCTCGCGCTCGGCCTTGGCCTTCGCCTCGGCCTTGGCCTTGGCCTCGGCGGCGCGCTGCTTGGCGTCGGCCTCGGCCTGCGCCTTGGCGGCGGCGATCTCGGCGGCCTGCGCCTGGACGGTGGCCTGGGTCTCGATCTGGCCGGCCATGTCCTCGGCGACCACGACGGTGTTGAGACCGGTGTCCTCGAACTTCTCGGGGGCCGGACCGGCGGCGAACGCGGGGCCCGCGAGAGAGCCGACCACACCCGTGGCGGCGAGGGCGGTGACCCCGGCTATGCCGGCGGCCTTGCGGTTCATGCGGCTGGAACCACGGTGCTTGCCGGTGGGTCGAGTGCCAAACGCCATGAAAAGGCTGATCCTTTCCTTCCCTCTCGCCTACCGGGTTAGCTGACGGGTTCGGAGCAGGAAGGTCTCCTACGGGCCCCCTCTGGCGAGGCGGTCCGATTCACCCCAGGGACACTTGTGGGTCCCCGGCTCCCCAGGCTCGCGCCTGACGGGGACTCGGCGATTGCTGTCCGGTGCCGCGGGTGCGGCGTGTACAGCTGACGGACAGCTGGACCGAAACTAGGCGGATCATCATCCGATCACCAAACAGACACGCGGTTTTGTGGCGTACGCCACTAGGCATAGCCGCAACCATCCCAATGAAACGGACAATTGACATGAAGTGGGGCCCTGGCGGAGATTCCGCCAGGGCCCCTGATGCTTCAGGCCGCTTCGGGCCGAGCAGATCCGCCTCCGGGCTCAGGCACCGACCACGGTCACCGGGCCGAGGCCCAACGCCCGTACCGGCTCCTCGATCTGCGACGCGTCACCCACGAGCACGGCGACGAGGCGGTCCGCCGGGAAGGCGTTGACGACCGCCGACGTGGCCTCCACGGTGCCCGTTTCGGCCAGGCGCGCGTACATCTGCGCCTGGAAGTCGTCCGGGAGCTCCTGCTCGACCTGATCGGCGAGCGTGCCCGCGACGGCCGCCGCGGTCTCGAACTTCAGCGGGGCCACGCCCACCAAGTTCTGCACCGCCACGTCCCGTTCGGCATCGGTCAGCCCGCCCTCCGCGAGCGTCCGGAGCACCTTCCACAGGTCCTCCAGCGCCGGCCCGGTGTTCGGCGTGTCCACCGAGCCGCTGATGGCCAGCATCGACGCACCGGTGCCCTGCGCCGTGGAACGAATCACCTGGCCGAAGGCCCGGACCCCGTACGTGTACCCCTTCTCCTCTCGCAGCACCTTGTCGAGGCGCGAGGTGAGGGTGCCGCCGAGGCAGTACGTGCCGAGCACCTGGGCCGGCCACACCCGGTCGTGCCGGTCCGCGCCGATCCGGCCGATGAGCAGCTGGGTCTGGACGGCGCCGGGGCGGTCCACGATCACCACGCGGCCCGAGTCGTCGGCGGTGATCTCCGGCACCGGGCGGGGCTCCGCGGTGCCGCCGGTCCAGGCGCCGAGGGTGTCGGCGAGGACCGCGTCCAGGTCGGTGCCGCCCAGGTCGCCGACGACCACCGCGGTGGCCGTGGACGGCCGTACGTGCGCCTCGTAGAAGGCGCGCACGGCCGCGGCGTCGATCCGGGACACCGTCTCCTCGGTGCCCTGGCGCGGCCGGGACATCCGCAGCGAGGCCGGGAACAGCTCCTTGGAGAGCTGCTTGGCCGCCATCCGGGACGGGTTGGCCAGCTCGTGCGGGATCTCGTCGAGCCGGTTGCGCACCAGGCGGTCCACCTCGCTGTCGGCGAAGGCGGGTGCCCGCAGCGCCTCGGCGAGCAGGCCGACCGCCTTGTGCAGGCGGGAGACCGGGACTTCCAGGGAGACCCGGACGCCCGGGTGGTCGGCGTGCGCGTCGAGGGTGGCGCCGCAGCGCTCCAGCTCGGCGGCGAACTCCTCGGCGGAGCGCTTGTCGGTGCCCTCGGACAGCGCGCGGGCCATGATGGTGGCCACGCCGTCCAGGCCCGCCGGCTCGGCGTCCAGCGGGGCCGCGAGGATGATCTCGACGGCCACCACCTGCTGGCCGGGCCGGTGGCAGCGCAGCACCGTCAGGCCGTTGGCCAGGGCGCCGCGCTCCGGGGCGGGGAACGCCCACGGCGTGGCCTCGCCGGCCTGCGGCCGGGGGTGGAAGGTCATCGTGGCTGCGGTCGCGTCGCTCACTGGGCCGCCTTCTCGGTCTCGTCGTGCTCGTCGTGCTCGTCGGTGGCGCTGTCTTCGGTGCCGGGGTCGCCGGACCCGGCGAGCGGCTCGTACACCAGCACCGCGCGGTTGTCGGGGCGCAGCCGGGCGGCGGCCACGGCCTGGACCTCCTCCGCGGTGATGTCGAGGACCCGCTCGACGGCGGTCAGCGCCAGCTGCGGGTCCCCGAAGAGCACGGCGAACCGGCAGAGTTCGTCGGCGCGGCCCGCGACGGTGCCGAGCCGGTCCAGCCACTCGCGTTCCAGCTGGGCCTGGGCCCGCTCCATCTCCTCGGCGGTCGGGCCCTCGGCGGCGAAGCGCGCGAGCTCCTCGTCCACGGCGGACTCGATGGTCGGGACCTCGACGCCGCCGGAGGTCTTGACGTCCAGCCAGCCCAGCGAGGGCGCGCCGGCGAGGCGCAGCAGGCCGAAGCCGGCGGCCACGGCGGTCTGGTCGCGCCGCACCAGGCGGTTGTGCAGCCGGGAGGACTCGCCGCCGCCGAGGACGGTCAGCGCCAGGTCGGCGGCGTCGCACTCGCGGGTGCCGTCGTGCGGCAGCCGGTAGGCGGCCATCAGCGCGCGGGCGGGCACCTCCTCGGTGATCTCCTCGCGCAGCTGGCCGCCCATGATCTCGGGCAGCGAGCCGTCGCGCGGCGGCTGCTTGCCGTCGTGCGAGGGGATCGAGCCGAAGTACTTCTCGACCCAGGCGAGGGTCTGCTCCGGGTCGATGTCGCCGACCACCGACAGCACCGCGTTGTTGGGCGCGTAGTACGTGCGGAAGAACTGCCGGGCGTCCTCGAGGGAGGCGGCGTCCAGGTCGGCCATCGAGCCGATCGGGGTGTGGTGGTACGGGTGGCCCTCGGGATAGGCCAGGCCGGTCAGCCGCTCGAAGGCGGTGCCGTACGGCACGTTGTCGTAGCGCTGGCGGCGCTCGTTCTTGACGACGTCCCGCTGGTTCTCCATCGACTCGTCGTCGAGGGCGGTCAGCAGGGAGCCCATCCGGTCGGCCTCCAGCCAGAGCGCGAGCTCCAGCTGGTGCGCGGGCATGGTCTCGAAGTAGTTGGTCCGCTCGAAGCTGGTGGTGCCGTTGAGGGACCCGCCCGCGCCCTGGACCAGTTCGAAGTGCCCGTTGCCGGGTACGCTCGCCGAGCCCTGGAACATCAGGTGCTCGAAGAGGTGAGCCAGTCCCGTACGCCCCTTGACCTCGTGGCGCGAACCGACGTCGTACCAGAGGCAGACCGCGGCGACCGGGGTCAGGTGGTCCTCGGAGAGCACCACGCGCAGGCCGTTGGCCAGGCGGTGCTCGGTAGCCGACAGGCCGCCGGTGGCGTCCTGAGCTGTGGCCGTGTGACCCATGGGCATGTGATCCCTTCGATCGCGAGAAACAGGGTTGTCTGTCAGCCCTGCCACTGTATGCAAGCGTGCCGACACCCGGAGAAGTTCCCGGTCCTCCCGGGTCGGGGTCGGCGTTGTCAGAGCGCCGGTCCACAATGGACCGCGTCAGATCACCACCTTGGTAAGGAGCCGCAGCAGCGATGGCCCGCCGCAGCACGAAGACCCCGCCGCCGGAGGATTTCGAGGAGCGGATCCTCGACATCGACGTCGTCGACGAAATGCAGGGCTCCTTCCTCGAGTACGCGTACTCGGTGATCTACTCCCGCGCCCTGCCCGACGCCCGGGACGGCATGAAGCCGGTGCACCGGCGCATCGTCTACCAGATGAACGAGATGGGGCTCCGCCCCGACCGCGGTTACGTGAAGTGCGCCCGCGTCGTCGGCGAAGTCATGGGCAAGCTGCACCCGCACGGCGACGCGTCGATCTACGACGCGCTGGTGCGCATGGCCCAGCCGTTCTCCATGCGGCTCCCCCTGGTCGACGGGCACGGCAACTTCGGCTCGCTCGGCAACGACGACCCGCCGGCCGCGATGCGTTACACCGAGTGCCGGATGGCCGACGCCACCTCGCTGATGACGGAGTCCATCGACGAGGACACCGTCGACTTCACCCCGAACTACGACGGCCAGGAACGCGAGCCGGTGGCCCTGCCCGCCGCGTACCCGAACCTGCTGGTGAACGGCGCCTCCGGGATCGCCGTCGGCATGGCCACCAACATGCCCCCGCACAACCTGGGCGAGGTCATCGCGGCGGCCCGGCACCTGATCCGGTACCCGCAGGCGGACCTGGAGGCGCTGATGCGCTTCGTGCCGGGTCCCGACCTGCCCACCGGCGGCCGGATCGTGGGCCTGTCCGGCATCAAGGACGCGTACGAGAACGGCCGCGGCACCTTCAAGATCCGCGCGACCGTGGCCGTGGACAACGTGACGGCCCGCCGCAAGGGCCTGGTCGTCACGGAACTGCCCTTCACGGTGGGCCCCGAGAAGGTCATCGCCAAGATCAAGGACCTGGTCGGCTCCAAGAAGCTCCAGGGCATCGCCGACGTCAAGGACCTCACCGACCGCTCGCACGGCCTGCGCCTGGTCATCGAGATCAAGAACGGCTTCCACCCGGAGGCGGTACTCGAGCAGCTCTACAAGTTGACGCCGATGGAGGAGTCCTTCGGCATCAACAACGTCGCACTCGTCGACGGCCAGCCGCTCACCCTCGGCCTCAAGGAGCTGCTGGAGGTCTACCTCGACCACCGCTTCGAGGTCGTGCGCCGGCGCAGCGAGTTCCGCCGCACCAAGCGGCGCGACCGGCTGCACCTGGTGGAGGGCCTGCTCGTCGCCCTCCTCGACATCGACCAGGTCATCGCCCTGATCCGCTCCAGCGAGAATTCGGCGCAGGCCAAGGAGCGGCTGATCGGGCACTTCTCGCTGAGCGAGGTGCAGACCCAGTACATCCTCGACACCCCGCTGCGCCGCCTCACCAAGTTCGACCGGCTGGAGCTGGAGACCGAGCGCGACCGCCTCAGCGGCGAGATCGACGAGCTGACCGGGATCCTGGACTCGGACTCCGAGCTGCGCAAGCTGGTCTCGGCGGAACTCGCCGCGGTCGCCAAGAAGTTCGGCACCGAGCGGCGTACGGTCCTGCTGGAGTCGGCGGGCACGCAGGTCGCGGCCGTTCCGCTGGAGGTCGCGGACGACCCGTGCCGGGTGCTTCTCTCCTCGACCGGCCTGCTGGCCCGGACCGTCACCGGGGAGCCGCTCGCCGCGGCCGAGGCCGACGGGCCGCGCGCCCGCCACGACCTCATCGTCTCGTCGGTCCTGGCGACCGCGCGCGCCGAGGTGGGCGTGGTGACCTCGACCGGCCGGCTGCTGCGGCTCGCGGTGATCGACCTGCCGCAGCTGCCCGACACGCACGCGGCGCCGAACCTGGCGGGCGGAGCACCGGTGACGGAGTTCCTGTCCGCGCTGGATCCGGACGAGAAGGTGATCTGCCTGACCACCCTCGACGAGTCCTCGCAGGGACTGGCGCTCGGCACCGAACAGGGCGTCGTCAAGCGCGTCGTGCCGGACTATCCCGCCAACAAGGACGAGCTGGAGGTCATCACCCTCAAGGACGGCGACCGGATCGTCGGCGCGGTCGAGCTGCGGACCGGCGAGGAGGACCTCGTCTTCATCACCGACGACGCCCAGCTGCTGCGGTACCCGGCCGCCCAGGTGCGGCCGCAGGGCCGCCCGGCAGGGGGCATGGCCGGCATCAAGCTCGCGGACGCCGCGAAGGTCCTCCACTTCTCGGCGGTGGACCCGGCGGCGGACGCCTTCGTGTTCAGCGTGGCCGGTTCGCACGGCACCCTGGACGACTCGGCGGTCACGGCCAAGCTGACCCCGTTCGACCAGTACCCGCGCAAGGGCCGGGCCACCGGCGGGGTGCGCTGCCAGCGCTTCCTCAAGGGCGAGGACCTGCTGGTGCTGGCCTGGGCCGGACCCGCGCCCGCCCGGGCGGCCACCGACACCGGGGCGCCGGCCGCGCTCCCGGCCCCGGACCCGCGCCGGGACGGCTCGGGCACCCCGCTCGACGGCCCGGTCGCCGTGGTGGCGGGACCGCCGCTGTAGCAGGGCGCCTCCTGCCCCATCTGACTCCGGCGTCCCGGATCAGGCCTGATCGTCCCCTTTCAGGCCTGATCCGGCGCGGCCTCAACTACAGTCGGTGGCAGGACCGGAGGCGGGGGTAGGCACAGCGGATGAGCCGTCGATCGAGTGGGCTGGTCGGCAACTGGGCCGAGGCCCAGCGGCAGCAGTACCAGGCGCAGCTGGTGCAGCAGCGGGAGGGCGAGCGCCGGCAGCGGGCGTACGAGCGGGAGGTCGCGCGCAGTGAGCGCGAGCACCAGGCCGCCTACCGCCGGCACCGCGAGGGCGAGGCCCGGCGGCGCACCGAGCAGATCGAGGCCGAAGTGGCCCGGCTGCAGGGCATGCTGGCGGCCGGCTGCCGTGCGCCCGCGTTCCGGATGGACACCATGCGCCGCCCCGAAGACGTGGAACCGTTCCGTCCGGGCGCGTTGGAGCAGCCCGTGCCGATGCCGGAACTGCGGCACTTCCAGCAGCAGAGCGGCTGGTCCCTGAGCTCCGGCCGCCGCGCGCAAGCCGAGCGGGAGGCACACGCCCGCTACACGCAGGCCTGGCAGGCGGCCCAGGCCGCGGAGGCCCGCCGCCGGGCGGACCTGGCGGCGTACCGCGCCCAGTACGACCGGTGGGCGGCCGAGCAGCTCGGCGGGATCCGCGCGCACAACGAAGGGCTCGTGGAGCTGGCCCGTTCGCTGCGCGCGGGTGAGGCCGAGGCGGTGGTGGAGTACTTCTCCGCGGCGCTGTACGCGTCCGCGGCCTGGCCGCAGGAGCTGCCGCGGCAGGTGGCGGCGGCGTACGACGGCGGCGCCCGACAGCTGGTGCTGGCCTGGGAGCTGCCCGGCTTCGGCATCGTGCCGGAGGCCAAGTCGGTGCGGTACGTGCCGAGCTCCGACCAGGAGAAGGAGACGGCCCGCCCGGTCACCCAGCGGCGCGCGCTGTACCGCGACGCGCTCGCGCAGTGCCTGCTGCTGGTGCTGCGCGAGGTGTACGCGGCCGACGAGTTCGGCGCGCTGGAGTCGGTCGTGGTCAACGGGTTCGTGGACGACCACGATCCGGTGACGGGCCGGCAGGCACAACTGGTGCTGGCGACGGTCACCGCCGGCCGGGCCGCCTTCGAGGGCCTGCACCTGGACCGGGTGAGCGCGGTGGACTGCCTGGTCGAGGGGCTGCGGGGGCAGTTGTCCGCCCGCCCGGACCTCCTGACCGCGGTACGACCCGGCCGGATGCCCGACGAGGTCGGAGCCTCGTCCGGGGTGGTCACGCACGGCGGGGCGGCGCGGGGCGACGAGCCCGACCTGTTCGCGATGGACCCGATCGACTTCGAGAACCTGGTCGCCGAGCTGTTCCGGGCGATGGGCATGGAAGCGGTCACCACCCAGCGGTCGGGCGACGGCGGCGTGGACGTGGCGGCGGTGGACCCGGCACCGATCCGGGGCGGCCGGATCGTGGTGCAGGTCAAGCGCTACCGGAACACGGTGCCGCCGACCGCGGTGCGGGACCTGTACGGGACGGTCCAGGACGCCGGCGCCAACAAGGGCGTGCTGGTGACGACCTCGTCGTTCGGGCCGAGTTCGCACCAGTTCGCCGAGGGCAAGCCGCTGGAGCTGGTGTCCGGGCCGGACCTGGTCGAGCTCCTGCACCGGCACGGACTGCGCGGCCGGCTGGGCGGCGGGTCCGCCGCCGGGGCGGCTCCGCGCGGGGATGCGACCGGTCCGGCCGGCACGGTTGCCGATACGGCTGGTCCGGCCGATGCGGCAGGTCAGGCTGATGCGGCAGGTCCGGCCGATCTGGCAGAAACGGCAGTCCTGCCCGCCACGGCGGCCGCGCGGGACGCGGCGGCCGCGGAGTCCGGTGCGGCCACGGGCGGGGACGGGGACGGGGACCACAACATCCTGGGCATGACCTGGGCCGGCCCGGTGGCCCTCGACGTGTGCGCCCTGGTGTGCGCGGGCGGCCGCGCGCTGGGCGACGACCACTTCGTCTACTTCAACAACCCGCAGACCCCGGACGGTGCGGTGCGCGCCCGCCCGCGGGCCGCGCCCGACAAGGCGGCCGTCGAGGTCTCCTTCGACGCGCTGCCGGACCGGGCGGACCGGCTGGTGCTGGCCGCCGCGGTGGACCCGGAGGTGAACCCGGAGGCCGACCTGGCCGGCTTCACCCGGGCTGCGATACGGCTGCTGGACGCCTCCGGCCGGGAACTCGGCCGGCTCGACGTCTCCGACGGCCGGCCGGGCGAAACGGCCCTGGTGCTCGGGTCCTTCCGGCGGCGCGCCGGCGGCGACTGGGACTTCGTGGCCGGCGGCAAGGGCTACCCGGGCGGCCTGGCGGACCTGCTCGGCGACTACGGCATCGACGTGGCCTGAGCGTCCGCACCGGACGGGCCGGACACGCCGGGCGGGTCGTATGGGTCGTACGGGCCGGTCTCGGTCGGCGGGGCGGACCAGTCCGGCCCGCCGACGTCCTCTGCACCCTCGCCGGCGTCCGTGCTGTCCGTGCCGTCCGCCGGCTCCCGCCGGTCCACGTAGCGCAGGACGCCCCACATGGTGTCCGGGCTCAGGTCCTGCGGGCGCGGTTCGCGGCAGCCCTCCAGCCCCGCGCGCAGGGCCGGGCCGTCGGTGCCGGAGCCGATCAGCACGAGCCGGCTCAGCCTCGGCTCCCCCCGGCCCCAGGGCAGCGGCTCGAAGCGCAGGAACCGGCCCACCGCGTGGATCTCGTACTTCTCCCCGTGGCCGGGCACCCCGAAGCGGACGTGGCCCTTGATCCGGTAGAGGCCGGCCGGCCGCCGGTCGAGGAAGTCGATGAACCGGCGCGGGTTCATCGCCTGGTCCGTCTCGAACTCCACGCTCTCGTACGCCGTGTGCGCGTGCCCCTCGTGGTCGGCCGCGTGCGCGTGCTCCTCGGCTTCCGCGACGAGGTCCTCGAAGGAGAGCTGGCCGCGGGTCTCGGTCCACGGCCTGCGGTCGAAGAGCAGACCGGGGTCGATCCGGCCGTGGTCGGCCCGGACCAGCGGGGTTCCCGGGGACAGACCCGCCACGACCTGTTCGATCCGCGCCACCTCGGCGGCCGGGACGCGGTCGGTCTTGTTGAGGACGACGAGGTCGGCGACGGTCAGATGGCGGTCGGTCTCGGGGTGCCGGGCCCGGGTGGCGTCGAACTCCGCCGCGTCCACGACCTCCACCATGCCGCCGTACCGGACCGCCGGGTTCTCGCCGGCCACCAGCATCCGGATCATCTCCTGCGGCTCCGCCAGCCCGCTCGCCTCGATCACGATCACGTCGATCCGGTGCTCGGGGCGGGACAGCTTGTCCAGATAGGCGTCGAGCTCGCTGCCGTCGACCGCGCAGCACAGACAACCGCCGCCGAGCGAGACCATCGAGTCGCCGACCTGGCCCGCGACCTTCATCGCGTCGATCTCGATCGATCCGAAGTCGTTGACGACCACCCCGATCCGGGTGCCCCGGCTGCTGCGCAGCAGGTGGTTGAGGAGGGTGGTCTTGCCGGATCCGAGGAATCCGGCGAGGACGACGACGGGGATGGGCTGCCTGCTGGTCACCCGGACGATGGTAGTCAGACCGTCGCCGGGCGGGCCGCGGCGGCGCCGGGTGGGCCGACCGGGCGCGGCCGGGCAGGGCGAAGGCGCCAGGCTGAGCGCGGCGAGGCTGCCCGGCGGGGCGGCGGCCGTTTGCGTGCCCGCCGGAGATTGACGTGAGACCCCCGGGCCGTTCTACCGTTCGTACTCATGAGCGCCACACCGGGACGTAACCGCAGATCCGGGCAGACCCGGCGACCCGGCCTGCCCCGGCTCGGGCTTCCCCGGCTCGGCCTGCCCCGGCGCGTGTTCTCCCAGGTGCTGCTGATGCAGCTGGCGATCGCCGCCGGCGTCACCGTGCTGGCCACCGGCCTGTTCCTCGCACCGCTCGGCAGCCAGCTCGACGACCAGGCCATGCGCCGCGCCCTCGCCATCGCGCAGAGCACCGCGGCCGACCCCCGACTGGCGGCCGACGTGCTGGCCCACCGCGCCGTCCCGCAGAGCCCCGTACAGGCCACCGCGGAACGCGTGCGCGGGGCCACCGGGGCCGAGTACGTGGTGGTCCTCGACCTCCAGGGCATCCGGCGCTCGCACCCCAGCCGGGAGCGCATCGGCCGGCACGTCTCCACCGACCCCGCCGAGGCCCTCGCCGGCCGGGAGGTCATGGAGATCGACGACGGCACGCTGGGGCGGTCGGCCCGCGGCAAGGTCCCGCTGCGCGCCGCGGACGGCCGGATCGTCGGGGCGGTGTCCGTCGGCATCGCGTACGACAGCGTCCGCGACCGGCTGCTCGGGGCCATCCCCGGCCTGTTGGCGTACGCCGGCGGAGCCCTGGCCGCGGGGGCGCTCGCCGCGTACCTGATCTCCCGCCGCATCCAGCGCCAGACCCGCGACCTGGCCTTCTCCGACATCTCCGCCCTGCTCACCGAACGCGAGACGATGCTCCACTCGCTCCGCGAGGGCGTCGTCGCACTCGACTCGGACGGCCGGATCCGGCTCGTGAACGACGAGGCGCAGCGGCTGCTCGGTCTCGGTCCGGACGCGGCCGGGCGCCCCCTGGACGAGGTGCTCGGCAGCGGGCGCACCACCGACGTCCTCGCGGGCCGGGTCACCGGCGAGGACCTCCTGACCGTCCGGGGCTCCCGCGTCCTGGTCGCCAACCGGATGCCCACCGAGGACGGCGGCGCCGTCGCCACCCTGCGCGACCGCACCGAGCTGGAGCAGCTCGGCCGGGAGCTGGATTCCACCCGCGGCCTCATCGACGCGCTGCGCGCCCAGGACCACGAGCACGCCAACCGGCTGCACACCCTGCTCGGCCTGCTGGAGCTGGGACTCCACGAGGAGGCGGCCGCCTACGTCACCGAGGTGGTGGGGGTGCACCGGACCACGGCCGAGCAGGTCACCGAGAAGGTCCGGGATCCGCTGCTGGCGGCCCTTCTGGTCGGCAAGGCGACGGTCGCGGCCGAGCGCGGCGTGCCGCTGCGGCTCTCCGCGGACACCCTCCTCCCCGACCGCCTGGTGGACCCGGGCGGTCTCGTCACGATCCTCGGCAATCTCGTCGACAACGCGCTGGACGCGGCGGCGGGCTCCCCGGACCCGCGCGTCGAGGTGGAACTGCAGGCCGAAGGGCACGCCGTCGTGCTCCGGGTCCGCGACAGCGGGCCCGGCGTACCCGCGGGGCAGCGCGAGCAGATCTTCACCGAGGGCTGGACCACGAAGCGGCCCCAGCCGCAGGCGCACGGCAAGCGCGGCCTCGGACTCGCGCTGGTGCGCCGCCTGGCGGAGCGGCAGGGCGGCAGCGCCCGGGCCGGGGCGGCGGCCGACGGCGGGGCGGAATTCGCCGTCGTCCTCCCGGAGGCGCTGCGGTGATCGACGTACTCGTGGTGGACGACGACCAGCGTGTTGCCCTGATCAACGCGGCCTATGTGGCGAAGGTTCCCGGCTTCCGCGCCGTGGCCCGGGTCCACTCCGTGGCCGAGGCGCTGGAGTTCCTCGGGAGTCACCCGGTGGACCTGTTGCTGCTGGACCACTACCTGCCCGACGGGAACGGCCTCGACCTCGTACGCCGGCTGCGGCAGCTCGGCCACCACGCCGACGTGATCATGGTGACGGCCGCCCGGGACCTGGCCACCGTCCAATCCGCGATGCGCCTCGGCGCCCTCCAGTACCTGGTCAAGCCGTTCGCCTTCGCCGGGCTGCGGGCGAAGCTGGAGGCGTACGCGGCGCTGCGCCGCACCCTGGCGGCGGGCGGCGAGGCGGAACAGGCCGAGGTGGACCGGATCTTCGGGGCGCTCGCTGCGGCCGGCGCCCCCGTGGAACTCCCCAAGGGCCACTCCCCCACCACCGCCGAACTGGTCCGGCAGGTCCTGCTGGCCGCCGGAGACACGCTGTCCACCCAGGAGATCGCCGACCGGGCGGGCGTGAGCCGGCAGACCGCCCAGCGCTATCTGAAGCTCCTGGAGCGCAGCGGCCGGGTCCGCCTGACCCTGCGCTACGGCGAAACCGGCCGCCCCGAGCACCGCTACGCGTGGGTGGCGGCCGGTCCGCAGGCCTGACGCCCGCGCCCACCGGAGAAGCGGCTGTCCCCCCGCGAACCGGCGACCGCGGACCGACGGGCCGGCGCCCGGGCCTCAGACCGCCCCGGCCCCCGTCAGGGAGCGCACCTCGGTCTCGGCGTGCCGGGCCTCGTCGGGCACCTCGCGCGAGGTGACGGTGCCCAGCCAGCCGGCCAGGAAGCCGAGCGGGATGGAGACGATCCCCGGGTTCTGCAGCGGGAAGACCTGGAAGTCCACGCCGGGGAACAGCGCCGCGGGGCTGCCGGACACCACGGGCGACAGCAGCACCAGCACGACGGCCGGGACGAGTCCCCCGTACACCGACCAGACGGCACCGCGGGTGGTGAACCCCCGCCAGAAGAGCGAGTAGAGCAGCACCGGCAGGTTGGCCGAGGCGGCGACCGCGAAGGCGAGGCCGACCAGGAAGGCGACGTTGAGGTCCTGGGCGAGCAGCCCGAGCCCGATCGCGACGGCGCCGATGCCCACCGCGGCGGTCCGGGCCACCGCCACCTCGCTGCGCTGCTTGGCGTGCTTGCGCTTCAGCGAGGCGTACAGGTCGTGGGCGACGGAGGCGGAGGACGCGAGGGTGATGCCGGCCACCACCGCGAGGATGGTGGCGAAGGCGATGGCCGCGACCACGGCGAACAGCACGGTGCCGCCGGTGGTGCCGCTGCCGCCGCCCAGGAACAGGGCGAGCAGCGGTACGGCGGTGTTCCCGGCCGCGTTGGAGGCGCGTACCTCCTCGGGTCCGACCAGGGCGGCCGCGCCGAAGCCGAGCACGATGGTCATCAGGTAGAAGCCACCGATGAGGCCGATCGCCCAGACCACCGAGCGGCGGGCGGCGCGCGCGGTCGGCACGGTGTAGAAGCGGGACAGGATGTGCGGCAGCCCGGCCGTGCCCAGGACGAGCGCGAGGCCGAGGCTCAGGAAGTCGAAGCGTGCCGTCCAGTCGCCGCCGTACTTCAGTCCGGGGCCGAGGAACCTGTCGCCGTGCCCGCTGCGTTCGGCGGCGCTGGTGAGCAACTGGTTGAAGTTCCCGTGGAAGTTCACCAGCACCAGCACGGTCAGCGCGATGGCACCGCCCATGAGCAGCACCGCCTTGACGATCTGGATCCACGTGGTGGCGCGCATGCCGCCGAAGGACACGTAGATCACCATCAGCGCGCCGACGCCGATCACCGTCCAGGCCCGGGCCGCGGCGCTGCTCCCGCCGAGCAGCAGGGACACCAGGCTGCCCGCGCCGACCATCTGCGCGATGAGGTACAGCACGGAGACGGTCACGGACGAGGTGCCGGCGGCGATCCGTACGGGACGCTCGCTCATCCGGGCCGCCACCACGTCGGCGAGCGTGAACCGGCCGCAGTTGCGGACCAGTTCGGCGACCAGGAAGAGCACGACGAGCCAGGCCACGAGGAAGCCGACGGAGTACAGCAGGCCGTCGTAGCCGAACAGCGCGATGAGGCCGGAGATGCCCAGGAAGGAGGCCGCGGACATGTAGTCGCCGGCGATGGCGAAACCGTTCTCCATGGGAGAGAACAGGCGGCCGCCCGCGTAGAACTCCTCGGCCGACCCGCGCCGGTTGCGGCTCACCCAGGTGGTGATGGCCAGGGTGACCGCGACGAAACTGCTGAAGAGGAGCAGGGCGAGGGTCTGATGACCGGTCGACAGCCCGCCGGCTGCCAGGGCGGGTACGCCGCCGCCCGCCGCGAGGGCCGGGCCGGTCACCGCCCGCGCTCCCGTCCGCGCCGGCCCTGCTCCCGTCCGCGCTCCTGCTCGAACACCGTCCAGCGCAGGTCGAGCGCCGCCCGGTCCCGGCGCAGCCGGGCGTGCCGGGCGTAGGCCCAGGTCAGCAGGAAGGTGGAGAGGAACTGCCCGAGTCCCGCGATCAGCGCGACGTTGACGGCGCCGAACACCGGGCGGGCCATCAGCCCGGGAGCGGCCACCGCCGTGAGCACGTACGCGAGGTACCAGGCGAGGAAGGCGAGGGTGGCGGGGACGACGAACCGGCGGTAGCGGCTGCGCACCTCCTGGAAGGCGGCGCTGCGCTGCACTTCCAGGTAGATCTCGGCCGCGCCGGAGACCGGCCGGCCCGCGGGTCCGGGGTGGCCGGGGACGGCGCGGCCGGGCCCGGAGCCGTCGGATCCGGCGGCGCCGCGCGGGTCCGCCGTGGGCGGCGCGGCGGCTTCGGCGCCCTCACCCCAGCCGGACGCGAGCGCGTCGTACCAGGGATCGTCCAGCCGGATCGTTCCGGCGTCACGCCCTTCGTGCTTGTCCACCGAACTCTCCTTGTCCGCTGCCGCATTGGCCGCGTGCCCACAAGGATGTGCGGAGAGGTCGGTTTCCGGACTGGTGTCCCGGTGTGCTTCACCCCATCAGGTGATGACGGGAAGCACACCGGGACCCCGGAAGCACGGACCCGGGGAACCTGCGCCCCTCGAGCCCGGACCCCGGCGGGCCGGGGTCCGGCGCGCCGGGTCAGGCGTCGATGCGCGAGCGGTCCAGGGTGGCCGCCGAGCTGGTGATGAACTCCTTGCGCGGCGCGACCTCGTTGCCCATCAGCAGGTCGAAGACCTGCTCGGCCGAGTCCAGGTCGCCGATGTTGATCCGCCGCAGCGTGCGGTGGCGCGGGTCCATGGTGGTCTCCGCGAGCTGGTCGGCGTCCATCTCGCCGAGGCCCTTGTAGCGCTGGATGGAGTCCTTGTAGCGGACCCCCTTGCGCTGGTACTCCAGCAGCGTCTGGCGCAGCTCGTTGTCCGAGTACGTGTAGACGTACTTGTCCTGGCCCTTCTTGGGCTGGACCAGCTCGATGCGGTGCAGCGGCGGCACGGCGGCGAAGACCCGGCCGGCCTCGACCATCGGCCGCATGTACCGCTGGAAGAGCGTCAGGAGCAGGCAGCGGATGTGCGCACCGTCGACATCGGCGTCGACGAGCAGGACGATCTTGCCGTAGCGCGCCGCGTCGATGTCGAAGGTCCGGCCCGAGCCGGCCCCTATGACCTGGATGATCGCCCCGCACTCGGCGTTCTTGAGCATGTCCGAGACCGACGACTTCTGGACGTTGAGGATCTTGCCGCGGATCGGCAGGAGCGCCTGGAATTCGGAGTTCCGGGCGAGCTTGGCGGTGCCGAGCGCGGAGTCGCCCTCGACGATGAAGAGCTCGCTGCGCTCCACGTCGTCGCTGCGGCAGTCGGCCAGCTTGGCCGGCAGCGAGGACGACTCCAGCGCGGTCTTGCGGCGCTGGGCGTCCTTGTGCTGGCGGGCGGCGATCCGGGTGCGGGCGGCCGCGACGATCTTCTCCATCACGGCGCGGGCCTGCTGCTTGTCGTCCCGCTTGGTGGAGGTCAGGAACGCCTTGAGCTCCTTGGCGACGACGGCCGAGACGATCCGGGTGGCCGCCGAGGTACCGAGCACCTCCTTGGTCTGGCCCTCGAACTGCGGCTCGGCGAGCCGGACGGTCACGACCGCGGTCATGCCCTCCATGGCGTCGTCCTTGACGACGTCGTCCTCGGCGACCCGCAGCAGCTTCGACGAGCGCAGCACCTCGTTGACCGTCTTGGCGACCGAGCGCTCGAAGCCGGAGACGTGCGTGCCGCCCTTGGGGGTGGCGATGATGTTGACGAAGGACTTGACCGAGGTGTCGTAGCCGGTGCCCCAGCGCAGCGCGATGTCCACCCCGAGCTCACGGGTGACCTCGGTGGGGGTCATGTGGCCGCGCTCGTCGAGGACCGGCACGGTCTCCTTGAAGGTGCCCTGGCCGGTCAGGCGCAGCACGTCGCAGACGGGCTTGTCCTGGGTGAGGTACTCGCAGAACTCGCTGATGCCCCCGTCGTACCGGAAGACCTCCTCGGTCTTGCCGGCGCCGTCGATGGCCCGCTCGTCGCGGACCACGAGGGTCAGGCCGGGCACCAGGAAGGCGGTCTGGCGGGCGCGCTGGTAGAGCGTGTCCAGCGAGAGCCGGGCCTCCTTGAGGAAGATCTGCCGGTCGGCCCAGTAGCGCACCCGGGTGCCGGTGCGGGTCTTGGGTACGCGCTTGCCCTTGAGCAGCCCGTTCGCCGGGTCGAAGGGGGCCTCGGGGCCCTGCTCGGTGAACATGCCGGGGACGCCGCGGCGGAAGCTGATCGCGTGCGTGGCACCGTTGCGGTCGACCTCGACGTCGAGGCGGGCGGACAGCGCGTTCACCACGGAGGCGCCCACGCCGTGCAGGCCGCCGGAGGCCGCGTACGAGCCGCCGCCGAACTTGCCGCCGGCGTGCAGCTTGGTCATGACGACCTCGACGCCGGACAGGCCGGTCTTGGGCTCGACGTCGACCGGGATTCCGCGGCCGTTGTCCCGGACCTCGACCGAGCTGTCCTCGTGGAGGATCACCTCGATGTGGTCGCAGTAGCCGCCCAGGGCCTCGTCGACGGAGTTGTCGATGATCTCCCAGAGGCAGTGCATGAGGCCCCGGCTGTCCGTGGACCCGATGTACATGCCGGGCCGCTTGCGGACCGCTTCAAGCCCTTCGAGGACGAGCAGGTGCCGCGCGGTGTAGTTGGAGCCGTCGCGGTCTGCTCCGGACAGCAGCGCGCTGGAAGGCACGGACGTGTCGGCGGTCACGCAGTTCGCTCCTCGCTGAATTTCTTTTCTGGCCCGGTGGGGCGCAGGGGTGGGTCGGTCACCGCTCAGAGGGTACCGAGGCCTGGTAGAGCCGGTGCAACGCCACCCTTGCTGCTTCTTCAGCCTAGTCCAGATCCGCACGGATGTTCGATCCCTCGATGGAGTGAAGCAAACATCACGTTCCCTTCGAGGCATGAACCATTTAGGGTTCGGGCACGTCCTCATGAACAACCGGCAACCCTGCCGGAAGCCCTGGGGACTGCGACCGACAACGACAACAACGCGAAACCGTAGAGCAATGCAATACGGCTCCTTCGCCGCCAACCGGCAACAGCCGGCCAGCTCGGAAGGAAAGTTTCGAGGAAAAGCCGCGAGCGGGAACGTTTTCGGCCTGGTTGGATGTTGACCCTGGTACGACAGCTCGTCGAGCTAGAGAAGAGGCGACGTGACTACTGTTCTGACACCCGCGACCCCGCTGACGGCCGCTGACCGATGCGACCGTTGCGGCGCCCAGGCATATCTGCGCGTCGTCCTGCTGAGCGGCGGTGAGCTGCTCTTCTGCGCCCACCACGGACGCAAGTTCGAGCCGGAACTCAAGAAGATCGCCGCGGAAATACAGGATGAGACTGAGCGGCTCACGGCCGCTCCGGCCAGCGCCGACACCGAGGACCGCTGACAAAGCCTCCATCCCGACGAGCCAGGACCGGTCCAGGATCGGTCGACGGGCGCCGCCCCTGTGAACCAGGGAGGCGCCCGTCCTCATGTCCGGATCCGTGACGAACCGGTCACTCGGTGACCAGGCCGGTCAGGGGCGCGATGCGGGTGTACACCCCCGGGCTGTCGGCGCGCCCGCAGCCCCGCCCCCACGACACCAGTCCGATCAGCTTCCCGCGGGCCACCAGCGGCCCTCCGCTGTCCCCCTGGCAGGCGTCCCGGCCGCCCCGGCTGTCTCCGGCGCAGACCATCGCCGCGGGCTCGTAGCGGCCGTCAGGGCCCCCTGGATAGGCCTCCTGGCAGGCGGCGTCGGGGAACACCGTCAGCTGGGCGGCGCGCAGCCCCGTCGTGTAGTCGCCATAACCGCTCGTGTCGCCCCAGCCGTACACGGTCGCCTCGGCACCCGGCGCGTACGCCTCGTCCCCCGGTCCCGCCATGGGCAGCACGTACCGCTCCGGCACGGGTTCGGCGAGGGTCAGGACGGCGAGGTCGCCGACGTTGGTCCGGCGGTCGTACGACGGGTTGACCCGGGCCTCGCGCAGCGGGACCTCGTGGCCCTCGTCGCCGAGCAGCTCCGTACGGCCGACGACCACCCGCAGGTCGCCCAGGGACTCCACGGGCCCCCCGAGCACCTGGCGGGCCAGGCAGTGCGCGGCCGTGAGGACCTTGGTGGGAGCGACCACCACTCCCCCGCAGAACTGGCCCGCCCGCGTACCCCCGAACCGGTCACGGCTCGACAGTGCCACCACCCACGGACTGTCGGCGGCCCGGACCGGCGCGCCGCCGACCACGACGCCGTCCGCGACGGCGGGAGACGCAGGGGCCAGCGGTGCCACGGCCGCTCCCGCCGCCAGGGTCAGCGTGCCCACCAGGGTGCGGGCAAAGGGACGACGCATCAGGCCTCCTGACTCTGTGTGTACATGACCCCACCCAGGGTGGTACGAGCTGCCGCGCCGCGCACCCGCGCACGACGAAGGCCCGGCGTCCCGCGAACGGGACGACCGGGCCTTCGTGAGCGGTCGCGGCCGGGGGCACGTGCCTCCGGGGCGGACCCGCTGCCTCAGTCGAGGTAGTCGCGCAGCACCTGCGAGCGCGACGGGTGGCGCAGCTTGGACATCGTCTTCGACTCGATCTGGCGGATCCGTTCGCGGGTGACGCCGTAGACCTTGCCGATCTCGTCCAGGGTCTTGGGCTGGCCGTCGGTCAGGCCGAAGCGCATCGACACGACGCCCGCCTCGCGCTCGGAGAGCGTGTCGAGCACCGAGTGGAGCTGCTCCTGGAGCAGCGTGAAGGAGACCGCGTCGGCCGGCACGACCGCCTCGGAGTCCTCGATGAGGTCGCCGAACTCGCTGTCGCCGTCCTCGCCGAGCGGGGTGTGCAGGGAGATCGGCTCGCGGCCGTACTTCTGGACCTCGATGACCTTCTCGGGGGTCATGTCGAGTTCCTTGGCCAGCTCCTCCGGGGTGGGCTCGCGCCCGAGGTCCTGGAGCATCTGGCGCTGGACGCGCGCCAGCTTGTTGATCACTTCGACCATGTGCACCGGGATGCGGATGGTGCGGGCCTGGTCGGCCATGGCGCGGGTGATCGCCTGGCGGATCCACCAGGTGGCGTACGTGGAGAACTTGTAGCCCTTGGTGTAGTCGAACTTCTCAACCGCGCGGATCAGGCCCAGGTTGCCCTCCTGGATCAGGTCCAGGAAGAGCATGCCGCGGCCGGTGTAGCGCTTGGCGAGGGAGACCACGAGGCGGAGGTTGGCCTCCAGCAGGTGGTTCTTGGCCCGGCGGCCGTCCTCGGCGATGATCTCCAGCTCGCGCTTGAGCTTGGGCGCCAGCTTGTCGGCGTTCGCCAGCTTGTCCTCGGCGAACAGGCCCGCCTCGATCCGCTTGGCGAGCTCGACCTCCTGCTCGGCGTTGAGGAGGGGCACCTTGCCGATCTGCTTGAGGTAGTCCTTGACGGGGTCCGCGGTGGCGCCCGCGACGGCCACCTGCTGCGCCGGCGCGTCGTCCTCGTCGTCGTCGGACAGGACGAAGCCCTTGGCCTCGCCGCTCTCCTCCTCTTCGCCCTCGGCCTTGGCCGTGCCGGGCCCCTCTTCGGTCGGCTCTTCGTCGCCGGCCTCGTCGGAGTCCTTCTTGGCAGCGGTCTTCTTGGCCGTCGTCTTCTTCGCGGCGGTCTTCTTGGCGGGCGCCGCCTTCTTGGCCGCCGTCTTCTTGGCCACGGCCTTCTTGGCCGTCCCCGCCCCGGCCTCGGTCCCTGCTTCGGTCCCGGGCTCGTCCACCGGAGCGTCCACGTCCACCGTCCCGGCCTCCGGGGCCTCGGCGGCGACGGGCTTCACGGCCGCCGTCTTCGCAGCGACGGTCTTCGTGGCCGTGCGCTTGACGGGGGCCTTGGCCGCGACGCTCTTGCGGGCGCGCTTGGGCGACTCCGCGGCACTGACCATCAGCGTCACACCCTCTTCCTCGAGGATCTGGTTGAGGCTGCGAAGAACATTCTTCCACTGGGTTGGCGGAATCTGGTCAGCCTCGAAGGCCCGACGCACGTCATCGCCGGCGATCTGCCCCTCGGCCTTGCCCCGCTCGATGAGCGCCATCACAGACTCGGACTCGGCGATCTCCGGCGGGAGCGTACGGGATGTGCTGGCCGACACGAACAACCTCTCGGAACGATGGGAACGGCTTCCGACCCCGGCCTGGTGCTGGACCGGAGCCGACGACCACCGACCGGGAATGGCCGGCGGCGCGGGCAGGGACCGGGGAGCTGCACAGCGCCCACAACGGCTGCTGTCTTCCCTCCGTCGGCCATCACCTCTTAGGTCATCGCGTGACCTCGCGGAGCGTTACGCCCAATCTTCGTGGCCCGAGTCACACGATGGTCGGAGAAACGCCCCACTCGGCGGTACCGCGGCACCGAGCGGGCCCGCCACGTGCCCCGCTCACGCATGTGTCGCCGGACCCTCGAGAGGTCCGGCGACACCCGGTCCGCACGCGCCGCGCAGCCGCGCGGCGCACGCCGTGGCCGTGCCCGCCGCGGCCGTCAGTGCTCGCGCGGCGCCGGGACGACCCGCTCCACCTCCGGATGAACCGTCAGCAGCTGACGCATGGCGTTCTCGGCTCCCTGGGCGTCGGCGGCGGCGAGGGCCTCGACGATGCGGCCGTGATGGGCCACGGAGGCCTCGCTGGGGCGGTCGCAGGCGGTGATGGGGCTGCCGGACACCTGGAGGGCGGCCGAGACGATGCCGGAGAGGTGTTCCAGCATGCGGTTTCCGGCGACCTGGATGAGCAGGGAGTGGAATTCGTTGTCGGCGCGGGCGAAGGTGATCGCGTCGCCCTGGGCGAGCGCGTGGCCCATGATCTCCACCATGTCGGACAGCCGCTGCTGGATGTCCGGGCGGCCGTGTCCGGCGGCGAGGCGGGCGGCCAGCGGCTCGATGGTCCAGCGCAGTTCGTTGAGCTCGCGCCGCTGGTCGTCGCGCTGCGGCCCGAAGGCCCGCCACTCGATGATGTCGGGGTCGAGGAGGTTCCAGTCGGCGACCGGGCGGACCCGGGTGCCGACGTTCGGACGGGCGCTGACGAGGCCCTTGGCCTCCAGGACGCGCAGCGACTCGCGGACGACGGTGCGGGAGACCTCGAAGCGCTGGCCGATCTCCTCGGGGACGAGCGGGCGGTCCGCGCCGAGGTCACCGGAGACGATCATCTGACCGAGCTGCTGGACGAGTTGGCCGTGCAGGCCACGGCCGCGGCTGCCCGCCGCACGACGGCCCACCCGGCTCAGATCGACGTCGGCGCCGTCCCAGTGGGGCGGTCCGACGCGGTCGGTGCCGGGGGCATCCGCGTAGGGGTAGCGGTCGAGTTCGCCCGGGCCGGCGAGGCCGGAGTCGGCATGGCGGGCGGCGGTCATCATGGTGTGCGCAAGGGTACTCACGAATCCTTTGTCGGCCGCGGTTCGACGGCCCTTGAGGTCTTTGGTGAAAAGCACACGAAAGGGTGATCGGTGCCACCTGCGCAATTGACGACTTATCGTAAAGAACCGGGCGCGTTCCGGGGAGTTGTGGTCGCCAACGGGGAATCCGGCCAGTCTTCAACCCTGAACGATCACCAACGGACGCGGCTGCGAAGGCCCGTGAACCCATACGCGCACAACAGGACCGTGAGCGACAACGCCAGCGCCGTTCCCACGGGTTGGGCCAGCATCCGGATGGCGCCGAGCACCAGGCGGTCCGCCTCGTGCGGCCAGTGCGCCCACGCCAGGCTCCGCAGCCGGGCCGCCACTCCCGAGGTCTCGTAGGCCGACGGCCCGGCAAAGGCCCTGCGTACGAGGGGAACCATCAGCACGGGCACGGCGAGGACGGCGGCCAGTCCGGCGGCGGCGGAGCGGAAGACGCCGGAGGCGAGGACGCCCGCCCACGCGCACCCGACCAGCAGGCCGGCCCAACTCGCCGCCGGGGACAGCCACTCCCGGGGGACCCGGACCAGGTCGGTGTCGAACACCAGCCGCAGTGCGGCCGCGTCGGCGAGGACCGCGAGGGTCCCGATCAGCAGGGCCAGGACGGCCGAGAGCACCAGCTTGGCGGTGAGCAGCCCGAGCCGGCGGGGCACCGTCCCGCGGTCGGCGGCGAGCGCGGGGTAGCGGTACTCCTCGCCGAAGGCGAGCGCGCCGAGCAGGCCCGCCCCGAGGACCGCGGGCGGCAGCGGCAGGTACGCCGGCCAGGCCGCAGCCAGCCGCGGCTGCGGCAGGCCCCCGGAGCGCGCCGTGAACAGGGCGAGCAGCACGGAGAGCGCCACGGATACGGCCGTGACCACGGCCACGGTCCCGGTCCCCGAGGCCCGCCGCAGTTCGTAGCGGAAGGGCCGGAGCGGGCCGCCGACCCTGCGCACCGTCGAGGCGGGCCGGACCGGACCGGCCCCGGTGCGCGGGGCGCCGGATCCGGGCCGGTCCGCGGCACGTCCGTCGCCGCCGGGCCCGGGCGCCGGCGGTTCCCCCGGCACGGCGTGCCCCGCCGGGTCCGGCGCGTGGCCCCGCGCCGCGGTCTGCGCCGCCTCCGCGGCCGGGCCACCCGCGCCGCCGTCAGGGCCGGCGCCGGGGCGCGGTACGGGCAGGGGGCCCGCGTCGCCCGTCTCGTCGGCGAGCTGGTGGACGAGGACACCGTTCAGGAAGGCCGTCTCGCCGACCTCCGCGCAGCTGCTGCCGTAAACGGACAGTCGGTTGCCGCCCTCCTCGACGACCTCGACGGACCGCTGCGCGGCCCGCGCCTCCCGGCCGAGCAGCGCGGCGAGTCGCGGGGCGTGCGGGGTCCGGACCGCGACCCGGGGGCGCAGCCGGGTCCGGGCGAACTCCGTCGCCTCCTGGTCGGCGACGAGCCGCCCGCCGTCGATGACGACGACGCGGTCGGCGCTGCGGGCGGCCTCCTTCGCGTCGGCCGTGGTGAACAGGACGGCGCCGCCGAGTTCGGCGTGGCCGCGCAGCAGGCCGTGCAGCCAGCTCTGCTCGCGGGGGGCGAGGCCGGCGGTGGGCTCGTCGAGCAGCAGCGTGCACGGGTCCGCGAGCAGCGCCGCGGCCAGCCCCAGCCGCCGGTCCATGCCCGCGGACAGCGAGCCGAGCCGCTGGTCGCGCAGTCCGGCCAGGCCGACCACGTCCAGCATCTCGTCGGCCCGGGAGCCGGGGACGCCCACCGCGGCGCACAGCATCCGCAGCTGGCTGCGGACGGTCCGGGACGGATGCCCGGGCACGTCGCCCAGCAGGACCCCCACCTCGCGGGAGGGGTGGGCGATCCGGTGCAGGGGGCGGCCGCGGAAGTATGTGACGCCGCGGCCCGCATCCAGTTCGAGCATCAGCCGGAGCGCGGTGGTCTTGCCCGCACCCGGATCACCGAGCAGGGCGGTCACCCTCCCGGGCCGGGCCTCGAAGGTGAGGTCGTCCACGGCGGGCGGGAGGTCTCTGCGGGGGGCACTGGTCAGTCCGATGGCCTGGAGCATCGCTTCTCTCGCGGGGGGTGAGACCGCTCTGCGGCACGGTGAATACCACAGAAAGATAACGCGATATGTCCGATTTTTGACGTAACTTGGCCAGCCACCCGCCGAGTGTCGGTCCGTCAGACCTCGGGCCGCAGCATCGGGGGGTTCAGCACGGTGGCCCCGCCCGCCCGGAACAGCTGGGCCGGCCGGCCGCCCTGCCGGGTGGTGGTCCCGCCGGCCGGAACCAGGAACCCCGGGGTCCCGGTCACCTTCCGGTGGAAGTTGCGCGGATCGAGCGCCACGCCCCAGACCGCCTCGTACACCCTGCGCAGCTCGCCCACCGTGAACTCCGGCGGACAGAACGCGGTGGCGAGCGAGGAGTACTCGATCTTCGAGCGGGCGCGCTCCACGCCGTCGGCGAGGATCTGCGCGTGGTCGAAGGCCAGCGCTGCGGGGCCATCGGCGTCCGCGTCGAAACCGCCCTCGGCGTCCAGGAGTTCACCGACCGGTGCCCACCGGGCGCTGTTGGCGTCGCCGCCGGCCCGCGGGGCCGGCAGGTCGGGGGCGAGGACCAGGTGCGCCACGCTGACCACCCGCATCCTCGGGTCCCGCTTGGGGTCCCCGTAGGTGGCGAGCTGTTCGAGGTGCGCGCCGTTGCCCGCGCCGGGTTCGGCGGGGTCGTGGGCGCACAGGCCGGTCTCCTCGGCGAGCTCTCTGGCGGCCGCGGCCGCCAGGTCCTCCTCGCCGCGGACGAAGCCGCCGGGCAGCGCCCAGCGCCCCTGGAACGGCTGCTCGCCCCGGCGGACCACCAGCGCGCAGAGCGCGTGCCGCTGCACGGTGAGCACGACCAGATCGACGGTGACAGCGAAGGGCGGATAGGCCGACGGGTCGTAGGGCATGACGCGATCATAGTCGTCTGCCTGACGATAAACAGTCCTTTGGTGATCCCCTTCACCAGGCACCGCACGGTTTCAGACACCCAGCTGCAGCGCATCGGCGGCCTCCTCCACCATCCCGAGACCCAGCCTGCTGACGCGCACCGCGAACGGCTCCCCGGCGACCCGCAGCCCGGCGAGCCGTACGGCCCCCAGGGGTGCGCCGGCGACCGGCGCGAGGGCCACCGTCCCGGCGGGCGCATCCGGGCGGATTCCCGCCAGTGCGACGAGTACGTGGATGCCCGCCGCGGCCGCGACCGCCGCCGGGCGGCACGCCGCCGGGTGCGGCAGCGGGGCGCTCCCCGCGGTGCGCTGCGCGGCCCCGTACATCTCGGGGAGCCGGTGCCCGAAGAACTCTGCGGCGTCCATCAGCCCGCGCAGCAGGGATCCGGCCTCCTTCTCGAACCCGGCGGCGGCCAGCCCCGTCACGGCGACCGCCGTCTCGTGCACCCGCACGGCCCCGGAGCGGTGGCCGAAGGGATTGTGGCCGGGCTCCTTCGCGCCCAGGCCGCGCAGGCCCCAGCCGCAGTCCATGGCGGGGGCGCCGAGGAGTCTGGCGAGCTGTTCGGTGCGCACCCGGTCGAGGAGGCCCGGTGCGTGCCGGCCGCCGCCGAGCAGCCCGGTGTCGAGGAGGTGGGCGGCCGCCCCGCTCAGGTAGGGCAGCGGCCGGCCGTCGGGGTGCACGGCCGCCGCGGGCCGGCCGCCGGAGAGGTCGTCGGTCCAGAACGCCTCGCGGAACCGCTCGCGCTGGGCCGCCGCCCAGTCCCGAAGCTCCCGCGCCCCCGGGCGGCCGCACTCCTCCAGCAGGTCGGCGCCGAGCAGCGCGGCCCGGTGGGCGTGGGCCTGCGTCTCGCAGCGCCGCGGCCCGTCGGCCGGATCGGCGAGCAGGTCGCCGTCGGCGGTTCTGCGCAGCCAGTCCAGGCAGCGTTCGGCGGCCGGCAGCAGCGCCGCGACCTCCACTTCGGGCATCCCCCACCGTCTGGCCTCGGCGAGGACGGCGGGGAAGGCCAAGGTGGCCTCGGTGCCCGTGCAGCCCGGTGGCAGCTGGGGACCGCCGCCGCGCCGCGGGCCGGGGATCTTCCCGGTGTCCGCGCCCCGGCCGCCGGTCTGGGTACGGGCCAGGGTCCGCAGGGTCGCCGCGGCCAGTCCCGTGCCCAGGGGCAGGGCCATCCTGGCGGCCCACAGCGACTCGGCGGGGGCCAGGCCGCAGCGCCAGGGCACGCCGGCCGCGACGAAGGCGTCGGCCGGCTCCTGCGGGTCCCGGAGCAGCAGGGCGCGCAGGTCATCGAGGCTGGTGCGGAAGTAGGCCTCGACCCGGGGGTCGTCGCCCTCGGCCCGGGCCGCGGACAGGGTCCCAGTGAGCTGTCCGGCGGGGATGCGCGGGGCGCGGTCCTGTGCGGTGCGCAGCTCGATGGTGCGGGACTCTCCGGGTGCCAGCTCCAGCTCCCAGCGCAGCAGTCCCAGGGCGGCGAGCGCGTCGTCGGGTGCGGGCTCGGCCGTGGTCACGGCCTGGGCGGCGCCGCGGCTCCAGCGCAGTCCGGCAGCGTGCACGGCGGCGGGCAGTTCCGGCCCGGCGCGGCCGGCGGCCACCGCGCCGAGTTCGGCGAGATCGGTGCCGAGGGAGATCTCGACGGGCAGCCGCAGTCTGCGGCTCGCGTGGCTGCGCAGGGTGATGCGCTCGGTGCCGTCGGCGTGCCGGACCCGGTCCACGGTGATGTCGGGGTCGGGTCCCGGGTCGGCTCCGCTGCGGACGATGGCGGTGAATCCGGCCCGGTCGGCGCCGAGGCTTCGGCCCTGCACCGCGACGGGGTCCCGCCCGGCGACCCGCAGCAGGCAGCGCGAGAGCAGTCTGCGGCCGGACCGGTAGATCCCGTCGAGTCCGCGCCCGGTGAGCTGTCCGTGCTCGGGCGAGATGGCGAGGCAGGGTGCCGCGACGCAGATGAGCGCCGCGTGCACGGGCGGGAGTTCGGCGGCGGGTTTGCGGGGCGGGCCGCCGCGCGGGGTGGGTCCGTGGCCGCCGGGAGGCGGCCCCGAGGAGGGTCTGCGGGCGGGGGGAACAGGGTGGGGCATGCGTCGCCTTGTCTGCGCTCCGGACGGTTCGGCTGGGCGGCGGCGCGGCAGGGCCCCCTGCACCACAAAGCTGAACGCGTCCGCGGCGGGCGGGGTCACGGCCCGGACGCGGACCCGGTGCCGGGTCATTCCCCGCTCCCGGCGGTGCGCTGCCGCGGGATGCGGCCGGAGCGGGGCTGTCGGCCGGCCGGTGCGCCTGTCCCCGGACGGGTCCGCGGCCCCGCCTTCGCGGCGCCGCCCGGGCGCCTGTGGGGCGGCGGGGCGGCGTGCGGCTGCTCGCGACGGCGGCGCTCCTCGCGCAGACACTCCCGCAGGGTCTCGGGGTCGAGTTCCGCGTTGCAGGCGTGGTGCAGCAGCTCGGCGAAGCGGTAGTCGGGATCGGCCCGCAGGGCCAACGAGAGGGCGATCCGGGCGTACGGTTCGTCACCCGTCGACCAGGCCACCCAGCCGACCAGGCTGAGCGGGGCCGCGGCGTGCTCCTCGTACCCCTCCACGCAGCGCCGGGCGAGGGCCCGCCACAGCCGCAGTGCGGGCAGCGCCTCGGGGCCCTCCATCCATTCGGCGGCGATGTCGCGGATCTCGCGGTCCTGGAGCCCGAGGACGAGCGCGGCGGCCTCCGCGTCCTCGACGAGTGCGTCGTCCCAGTCGTCGGAGGCGGGTCCGCCGTCGGCGGGCGGCGCCTGCGCGAAGCGCGTCAGCACCTTGCCCGCGAGGGCGATCGTCTCGGCTCCCACCTGGGTCCGGGTGACGCCGTCCAGCATGCGGGGCACCAGCTCCGCGGCGGCCCGGTCCAGGGCGTGTCCCTGGGCCGTCGCGGCGGCGCCCCGCAGCGGTGCCAGCCGGCCCTCCAGCTCGCGCAGGGAGCCGCGCACCCGGATGCCGGCGTAGGTGGCGGCCGCGGCCATCACGGAGGTGCCGGGCATGGCCAGGGGCCTGCCCTCGGGCGGGCAGCAGCGCCGGTCGGGGCAGCAGTAGGACCAGTACGCGCCGCCCGAGATGCACAGCGCTTCGAGCACGGGCACGTCGAGGGCTCCGCAGGCGATCCGGACCTGCTGCGCGAGGGGCCGCAGCCGCTCCATCACCTGCTGTCCGCTCTCGTCGGGGCCCGGTTCCCGGCAGAGGAACACGACGATGCCGTCGGGGCGTCCGCCGCGGCGGACGCTGCCTCCCACGAGGCAGTCGGCCACCTGCGCGGCGAGCTCCTCCCACTCCCCCGGCGTGCGGGGGATTCCGACGCGCAGCCGACCGCCGAACCGGCCGCCGGGCCCGTGCACGGCGACCATCACGAGCGAATCGCTCGGATGGAATCCGACCATGTAGGGCAGGGCGTCCGCGAGCTCGCCGGGGCTGCGCAGGGTGATCTGTTCGGCGGAGCGGGGCCCCGCACATTCGTGGTTCTGAGTCATGGGCCGACGGTCCCGCGGACGGGCACTCCGGCGAAACCCCTGTGGATAAAGTTATCCACAGGCTGGTGGGCCCATTCGCGCGATGTCAGGGGCATCGGGTTGCATGGGGGCATGAACGCAGACCTCAGGGCCACGGCCGATTCCGTACTCGCCCGCCTCGTCGGAGATTCCACGGGCGCCGCCCGGCTGCGCGAGGACCAGTGGCGGGCGATCGAAGCCCTCGTCGCGGACAAGCGCCGGGCACTCGTCGTACAGCGCACCGGGTGGGGCAAGTCGGCGGTGTACTTCGTCGCCACCTCGCTCCTGCGCGCGGCGGGCAGCGGGCCCACGGTGATCGTGTCCCCCCTGCTCGCGCTGATGCGCAATCAGGTGGAGGCGGCGGCGCGGGCCGGCATCCGCGCCCGGACCATCAACTCCTCGAATCCGGAGGAGTGGGAGTCGATCCAGGCGGAGGTCGCCGCCGGCGAGGTGGACGTCCTGCTGGTGAGCCCCGAGCGGCTCAACAATCCGGAGTTCCGCGACCAGGTGCTGCCGAAGCTGGCCGCCGCCACCGGGCTGCTGGTCGTCGACGAGGCGCACTGCATCTCCGACTGGGGGCACGACTTCCGCCCCGACTACCGGCGGTTGCGCACGATGCTCGCCGATCTGCCGCCGGGCGTGCCCGTCCTGGCGACGACGGCCACGGCCAACGCCCGCGTCACGTCCGACGTCGCGGAGCAGCTGGGCACGGGGGCCGGGACGGACGCGCTGGTGCTGCGCGGGCCGCTGGACCGCGAGAGCCTGAGCCTTGCCGTGCTGCCGCTGCCCGATGCGGCACACCGGCTGGCGTGGCTCGCCGACCACTTGGACGAGCTCCCCGGGTCGGGGATCGTCTACACCCTGACGGTGGCCGCCGCCGAGGAGGTGACGACCTATCTGCGGCACCGGGGCCACACGGTCGCCTCGTACACGGGCAAGACGGAGAACGCGGACCGCATGCAGGCGGAGGAGGACCTCCAGGCCAACCGGGTCAAGGCGCTGATCGCGACGTCCGCGCTGGGCATGGGCTTCGACAAGCCCGACCTCGGGTTCGTGGTGCACCTGGGCTCGCCGTCCTCCCCGATCGCCTACTACCAGCAGGTCGGCCGCGCCGGCCGCGGCGTCGAGCACGCCGAGGTGCTGCTGCTGCCCGGCCGCGAGGACGAGGCGATCTGGCAGTACTTCGCATCGGTCGCCTTCCCGCCCGAGGAGTTGGTCCGCCGGACGCTGGACGTACTGGCCCGGGCGGACCGGCCGATGTCGCTGCCCGCGCTCGAACCGCTCGTCGACCTGCGGCGCACCCGGCTGGAGGCAATGCTCAAGGTGCTGGACGTCGACGGGGCTGTGCACCGGGTCAAGGGCGGGTGGACGGCCACCGGCGAGCCCTGGGTGTACGACGCGGAGCGGTACGCCTGGGTGGCCCGGCAACGGGCCGCCGAACAGCAGGCGATGCGGGACTACGCGTCGACCACCGGCTGCCGGATGGAGTTCCTGCGCCGCCAGCTCGACGACGAGGGCGCCGCGCCCTGCGGGCGCTGCGACAACTGCGCGGGCGCCCGGTACACGGCCCAGGTGTCCGCCGGCGCCCTGGACAACGCGCGTGGCGAGCTGGGCAGGCCGGGCGTGGAGCTGGAGCCGCGCCGGATGTGGCCCACCGGGCTGGCCGCGGTCGGAGTGGACCTCAAGGGCCGGATCCCCGCGGGCGAACAGGCCGCCACGGGGCGGGCGCTGGGCCGGCTGTCGGACATCGGGTGGGGCAACCGGCTCCGTCCGCTGCTCGCCCCTCAGGCCCCCGACCAGCCGATTCCGGACGATGTCGCGCAGGCTGTGGTGGAGGTCCTCGCCGACTGGGCTCGGGGGCCCGGTGGTTGGGCCTCGGGTGCGGCCGACGCCCCGGCCCGCCCGGTGGGCGTCGTCGCGGTGCCCTCGCGGACCCGGCCGGTGCTGATCGGCTCGCTCGCCGCGCGGATCGCGGAGATCGGCCGCATGCCGCTGCTGGGCAGCCTCGCGTACGCGGCGGACGTGCCGGGCTACGGGCTGCCCTCGTCCAACAGCGCCCAGCGGGTCCGGGCGCTGCACGAGGTGCTGTCGGTGCCCCCGGAGCTTGCCGAGGCGCTCGCGCAGGCCTCGGGTCCGGTGCTTCTGGTCGACGACCGGTCGGAAAGCGGCTGGACCCTCGCGGTGGCCGCGCGGCTGCTGCGCACGTCGGGAGCAAAGGCGGTGTTTCCGCTGGTCCTTGCGGTCCAGCCGTAGCCGGATGCGTCGGACCCGGTGTGGCGGGGCAAGGATTATGAAACACATACCGGCCGAATCCGGTCGGTCGAGTCAATTGCTCGTTGCCGCGCGCTGACGGGCCACGCAAGAATTGGGGTGCTCCCGCACGGCTCGTCGGCACTGCCACTGCCGCGCCGCGGCGCGCCGTCACTCAGCCGTGCCCGTCACCGGGCGTGCAGCCGAAGGGAGAACCGTGACCTTCGGATTCGCTCCGTCCTCAGCGGCCTCGATACCCGGGTCCGCCAGTGCCGCCAGCCGTCACGGGCGGCTACTGGAACCCGCGGAATGGGCGTCCGCGGGCATCCCGCTGCTGACCAATCCGCGCGAGGTCGTCAGCGGTCTGCACGCCCGCCACACCCCGGGGCCCGCGACGGCCGTGATCGCCGTGCTCGACCCCGACGAACGCCTGGTCGCCAGCGCCTCGTTCACCCAGCGGACGCTGTCCGCGGACGGCTGGGAGTACCGCAACGCGCTGCTGTCGCGGCTGCGCCGGGTGCTCCCGCACGATCTGCGCCGGCGCACCCCGGTGCGGACCGCGGTGCTGCTCTACTGCCGTGAGGGCGATGAACGGTGGACCGAGGAGGACGGCGCCTGGATGTGGGGGCTGCGCGACGCCTGCACCCTGCACGGGCTGCGCTGCGGCGCGTACATCACGCTGACCCAGGGCGGCTGGCAGGTCCTCGGCGAGGGCCGGGGCGGCCGTCAGCCTGGCTTCGGATCGGCGCCGGTGCGCCTGGGCGACACCGCTCTCGACGCCGCGTCGCTCACCCCGCGGACCGGCGGCGGGGCTGCGGAGGCGCTGCGCCGCACGGCGGCGCGCTGACGCGAGGCCGCAGCCGGACGTCGAGCGCCCGGCCGTAACCGGGCGGTCCCGCCACGAGGGCGCGGCGGGACCACAGAGCGTCAGACGCTCGCGCCCAGCACGGAGTTGATCTGCTGCGCGTCGCCGCACACGATCAGCAGCGCGGCCGCCCGGCCCAGGGCCGACGGCAGCGTACGGGCGATCGCGTCGGGCGTACCGCCGTTCGCCGCGAAGACCACGACCGGACGGGCGCCGGCCCGCGCGGCGTGCGCCGCGTCGGCGTAGAACACGTCGTCCCGGGCGTCGTGCTGGGCCCAGTAGGACTCCTCGCCGAAGGACAGCTCGTGCGCGGCCCACGGGTGGGGTTCACCAGTGGTCAGCACCAGGATGTCGCCGGGCGCCCGACCGGTTTCGAGCAGCAGGTCGACGGCCTCCTCGGCGGCGTCCAGCGCGCCCTCGGCCGAGGCCGGGATCAGCTGGATCTGCGGCACCGCGGTCGAGACCGAGGGCGCGGAGGGAGCGGCGGGTCCGGTGGCCGGCTGGCCCTGCGGCGCGCGCTGCGCGGGCGGGGCGGGCCGGGCGGGACCGGGGCGTCCGGGCCGCGGGACGGCGGCGGGACGCGGACCAGGGACAGGGCGTGGGGTCTGCGCGACCCGGCCGGGGGCCGGAGTGACGCGGGGACCCTGGGCACTCTCGTGAATCTGAGGCTCCTCGGGGATGAGAGGCATGAGTGGATGTGTGTCAAACGCCAGTACGAGTCATACCAGCGGGTGGTGCGTGTGCGCGATCAGAAATCGAAGCCGAGCTGGCCTCCGTTTTCCAGTTCCAGCGATTCCTCGCTCCTGCGGATCTTCTTCAGGTGCCGCCACTGGGGCAGACCGTCGAGATAGGCCCAGGAGAGCCGGTGATAGGGGGTGGGACCCCGCTCTTCCAGCGCCGCGCGGTGCACCGGCGAGGGATAGCCGGCGTTGTCCGCGAAAGCGAAGTCTTCAATTCCGGGGCCGAGTTCGGCCATCATCCGGTCGCGCCGGACCTTGGCGATCACGGAGGCCGCGGCCACGGCGATGCAGGACTGGTCGCCCTTGATGACCGTCCGCACCTGCCAGGGCGCGCCGAGGTAGTCGTGCTTGCCGTCCAGGATCACCGCATCGGGCCGCACCGGCAGCAGCGCCAGGGCGCGGACGGCGGCGAGCCGCAGTGCGGCCGTCATGCCGAGCTCGTCGATCTCCTCGGGAGAGGCGTGGCCCAGGCCGTACGCCGTGACCCATTGCTCCAGGATCACGGCGAGCGCGTCACGCCGCTTGACGGTGAGGAGTTTGGAGTCGGTGAGTCCTTCGGGAGGGCGACGCAGGCCGGTGATCGCCGCGCATACGGTGACGGGACCGGCCCAGGCCCCTCGTCCGACCTCGTCGACCCCGGCGATGATCTTGGCGCCGGTGGTTGCGCGGAGGGAGCGCTCGACGGTGTGAGTGGGTGCTTCGTACGGCATGGCGCCAGCAAGGGTACGCCGCTCCGTGCCACCCGCGACACCCCGGGCGGCACCCCTCTCGCGGACTGGGCGCGACCGGATCACCCGGACTGTCCCGCTCCGCTCGGCGAGGCCACCAGCCTTCGCTTGCGCACACCTCTGAATACACCTGCACACACGCCAAACACCACCGAAAAGCACCTTAAAACGAACGAAATTCCACAAACGAAAGAAAGTCGTCCAACTCAAGCATCACTTTCGCGAACGCCGGCCGAGACGCCCTGGCTCCCGGCCGGCGAAGGCCACGAAAGCGGCGACTTCGTCACAGTCCGCCGGACCGGACCCCGTCCGGAACCCACTCCGGCAGCGGCTCCGTCCGGTCCAGCCAGGCGGCCGGCATCGAGGCGGTGCCGCGCCCGCCCAGCACCCCGCCGACGATCGCGCAGGTCGTGTCCACGTCTCCGCCGACCTGTGCGGTGGTCCAGAACGCCTGCTCGAAGTCGCCGAGGCGGCGCGCGGCCGACCACAGGGCGAACGGCACGGTGTCGTGGGCGCTGGTGCGCCGCCCGCAGCCGAGCACCGCCGCCACCGTCGTGGCGTCGTCGTAGTCGAGCATGTCGCGGGCCCGCCGCAGGCCGGCGGCGACCGTGCTGCGCGGCACCAGCGCGACCACGCCGTCCAGCAGGGCCGTCGGGGTGGGCGGTCCCGCCGGGTCGGCGGCCAGCGCGGCGGCCGCGGCCACCGCCATGGCGCCGCAGACGGCTTCGCGGTGCTGGTGCGTCGGGTACGCGGAGATCTCGGCCTGGTGGGTGGCCTGTTCCGGGTCATCGGCGTACCAGGCCCCGAGCGGCGCGATCCGCATCGCGGCGCCGTTGCCCCACGATCCCTGGCCGTTGAACAGGGCGGCGGACAGCACTCGCCAGTCCTCGCCCTCCCGGATGAGCCGGAGCATCCGGTTCACCGCGGGGCCGTAGCCGCGGTCGAAGTCGTGGTGGTCGGCGAAGGAGGCGGCCAGGGCGTCCTGGTCGATACGGCCGTGGGCGGCGAGCACGCCGACGACCGAGCAGGCCATCTCGGTGTCGTCGGTCCACTGCCAGGGGCCTTCGGGCAGCTCGCGCCGTTTGAGCAGCGGGTAGTGCGCGGGGACGAAGAACTGGGAGCCCAGGGCGTCACCCACCGCCAGTCCGCGCAGGCTGGCCAGGGCGCGTGCGAAGCGCCGGTCGGGAGAGGAGTCAGGGGTCATCGCGGGCCACTCTAGCCGTCCAGGTCATAAGGCTCGGGTGTGGTCCACCGCTCGAAGGGACGGTCGAGCCGGTACCGGCCGTCCTCTCCGAGGACCAGTATCCGGAAGTCGCCGTTCCCGGGGTTCGACAGGCACTCGAAGTCGGCCACCGACCAGTGGAACCAGCGCATGCAGAACAGCCGCATGGTCAGTCCGTGCGTGACCAGCAGGACGTTCGGCGGATGGTCCGGCGCCTCGAAACTGCGGTACAGGCTCTCCAGGAAGGCGCCCACCCGGTCGTACACGTCCGCCCCGGACTCGCCCTGCGCGAAGCGGTAGAAGAAGTGCCCGTACGCGTCCCGGTACGCCTTCTGCAGCCGTACGTCGTCACGGTCCTGCCAGTTGCCCCAGTCCTGCTCGCGCAGCCTCGGCTCCTCGCGCACCCGGACCCGGGAGGGATCCAGCCGCAGCGCCCGGAAGGTCTCCAGGGTGCGCCGGTACGGGGAGACGTAAGCGCTGACCGGCTCGTCGCCGAAGACGGCGCGCAGCCTGTCCCCCGCGGCCACCGCCTGGGCGCGGCCGGTCACGGTGAGTCTCAGGGCGTGGTCCGGCTCCCTCTCGTACACCGTGTCATCGGCATTGCCCTCCGATTCCCCGTGCCGGAGGAGGACGATGCGCCGCGGTCGTGCCATGGTCCGACCCTAGAACGGACCGCGCCCGTTCGAGCGGATTCACAGGGCCGAACGGAGGAGCGGCGGGCGGGACGGGCGGTCCGCGCGCCCGCTCACGCGCCCGCCGGACGCGGCGTCGGCCGCGGTGGCGGCGTCACACGGTCCAGGCGCGCTCCAGGTCGATGACGTCGCCGGTGAGCGCCTCGATGTCGGCTTCCGTCTGGGCGCGCAGCGAGAGCCGCTCGATCCGTTCCTCCCGGTACTTGCCGTGCTCGGCCTCCGAGTCCCACATGGACAGGACGAGGAACTCCCGCCCGGGAGCCTCGCCGAACAGTCCGCGCAGCATCCCGGGCGAGCCGGCCATCGCCGGGTTCCACACCTTCTCCTGCATGAGGGCGAAGTGCTCGAGCCGCCCCTCGCGCACCTTGCAGTGCGCGACGCGCAGCACGTCCGCGTCGCTGAACTGCGGCGCGAAGCCGGTCTTCACGTCGAAGCGGTGGTCGAAGAGCGTGACCCGCGCGTTGGTGAAGGTGCCGTGCTGCGAGGCCGCCAGCCGGTCGTGGGAGCGCGCCATGAAGGAGTCGTAGAACGACCGGCTCTCCCAGAAGGCGAAGACGTGCGCGACCCCCTGCCGGCCCCGGCTCCAGCCGCCGCCCTGCCCCCGGAACCCCGGTTCGCCCGGCAGCCCTGCCCACTTCCGCTGCCCGCGCTCGAACCCCCGGCGGTCCACCACCGTGCAGCGAATCCACTTGACCAGCACCGCGCCATCGTACGGGGATCAGCGCGGCAGCGGTCAGACTCCGGGCCAGTAGGTGCGAAGCAGTTGCGCTGCGTCCTCTTCCGGGAGCTCGATTCCGAACTCCCGGTCGAGCAGCCCGATCACATCATCGGATGCAACGCGGTTCCGCTCGGCTTCCCACCCGGGCAGGAAGCGGACCACCGAGTCCTCCAGCAGCGCCAGGCGGTGGTCCGGCGCCGACCGCATGGCCACGACCCGGCCGGTGAAGAAGGAGTCGGGGTGCGTGGAGCTGTAGTGGTTCATGACCTCGAAGTCGACCGGGTGGAGACGCTGCGGAGCGAAGGCGTACAGGTCCAGCCAGCCCGTCTCGTCGCGGAGCGAGCGCAGCACGAGGCGCCCCCCGTCCTCCTCGGCGACGGCGTACGTCCACACGCCCTGGTGGACCTCGGTGCCCGGCTCCAGCGGCACCGGCTCCAGCGGCCCCTGCGCACCGAATCCCGCGTCGACCAGCCAGGGCCGGCCGGCGACGGTGACCACGAGGACGGCGTGGGTCACCGGCGTCAGAGCGCCCCCGCGGGTGCGGTTGCGGGCGCCGCGGCCGGCCACCTCGAAGCCGACCCGCTCCAGGGCTGCGGCGAGCAGCGAGTTCTGTTCGTAGCAGTAGCCGCCGCGGCGACGGCGGACGATCTTGTCCTGGAGGCTCTTGACGTCGAGGGAGATCCTCCGGCCGAGGGCGACGTCCAGGTTCTCGAAGGGGATGGACCGGGTGTGGCAGCGGTGTATCTCCTGCAACGTCCCCAGGTCCGGCCGGAGTTCCCCGGCGTAACCGATCCGCGTCAGATAGGCGTCGAGATCGAGTGCCTCAGCGTTCCACATGTGTCCCCCGTACGGATGTCGTGGGCGGGGTCTACGGCCCGCCCCTCGATCATGATGCCCCGGCGGCGAGGCGCAGGGCGGCCAGGGGCTCCCAGTGGACCGGGACATCGCGCATCAGCAGGGCGCTGTCCAGGTGCGCGGTACCGGGCGGGAAGCGCTCGGGGTCCTCGAAGAAGGTGGAGGTGACCGAGTCGAGGACGGCGGGCACCACCCTCCAGGCGTCGGTGTGCAGCCGCATGCCGTCGAGCCGGGTGCCGGAGCGGTCGGGCGAGTAGCCCGAGGGGCCCTGCCGGAAGAATTCGGAGGCCTCGTCCACGGTGCCGAAGAGCTCGCTGCCCAGCAGCGCGTCGGCGACCCGCGCGGCCACCTGCACCCGGGTGGTCCCGTCGCGCGTCTCGTAGCCGATCCGCAGGTCGTGCGGCGTCTCGGCGACGTCGAACACGGCAGAACCGTGGGTTCCGGGGAATACCCGCCCGCCCGCCAGGACGTTCAGCCGGGAGCCGCTGTCCCGGCGCGGGATGTAGACGCCCGTACCGGCGCCGTCCGGGCCCTCCCAGGTGACGGCGATCCGGTGCGCGGCGTTCTCGCTTCGCAGTCCGGTGCCCCCGGGCGCCCACACGGGCCGGGTGTTCCCCAGTCTCAGCAGGCAGATCCCGGCGACGGCCCAGCCGTTGACCAGCTGCGGCACCAGCCCGGCGGGCAGGAGCGCGGCGGCCGCTTCGGGGTCGACCCGGTAGTTCACCAGGAGCCGGCGCTCGATGACGCTCGCCAGTCGCGGATTGATCATGGCGTGTTCTCCCCTTGTGCCCGCCGGACGGTGCGTGCACATGGAAGCACGCGCGCCGCGGACCGCCCCGGGGAGGGTGGCCGTACGCCGAAGCGGGACCGGTCCGAGGACCGGTCCCGCTTCGTCAGCCTGCTCGGCCGGCGGTCGCCTTGGGGACCGCCGGCTCGGCCGGGATCAGCTGCAGCCGCTGGTGGAGCCGCAGCCCTCGCAGATGTAGCAGGAGCCGGCGCGCTGCATCTTCGTCCCGCAGGAGAAGCACAGCGGGGCGTCGGCGCTCACACCGAGCTGCATTTCGACGAGCTCCGCGTTGGAGTGCGCCTGCTTGGGGGCGGGCACCGCGGCGACCGGCTGCGGGGCCGGTGCGACCGCCGCGAGCGGGGCCGGCTGCGTCAGGCTCTCGGTGTCCAGCTCCTCCTCGGCCGGCTCGTACGAACCGGTGTCGAGGTGGCGCTGGCGCTCCTCGGCGGAGTGGATGCCGAGGGCCGAGCGGGTCTCGAAGGGCAGGAAGTCCAGCGCCACGCGGCGGAAGATGTAGTCGACGATCGACTGCGCCATCCGCACGTCCGGGTCGTCCGTCATGCCGGCCGGCTCGAAGCGCATGTTCGTGAACTTCGCGACGTACGTCTCCAGCGGGACGCCGTACTGCAGGCCCACCGAGACGGCGATGGAGAAGGCGTCCATCATGCCCGCGAGGGTGGAACCCTGCTTGGACATCTTCAGGAAGACCTCGCCCAGGCCGTCGTCCGGGTAGGAGTTGGCCGTCATGTAGCCCTCGGCGCCACCGACCGTGAAGGAGGTGGTGATGCCCGGGCGGCCCTTGGGGAGGCGCTTGCGGACGGGGCGGTACTCGACGATCTTCTCCACCGCGGCGCGGACGGTCTCCTCCGCCTTGGCGGTGATCTCGGCCTTCTCGTCGTCCTTCTTCTTGGCGGAGAGCGGCTGGCCGACCTTGCAGTTGTCGCGGTAGATCGCGAGGGCCTTGACGCCGAGCTTCCACGCCTCGAAGTAGATCTCCTCGACCTCTTCGACGGTCGCCGTCTCCGGCATGTTGACCGTCTTGGAGATCGCGCCGGAGATCCAGGGCTGGATCGCGGCCATCATGCGGACGTGGCCCATCGGGGAGATGGAGCGCTCGCCCATCGCGCAGTCGAAGATCGAGTAGTGCTCGGTCTTCAGGCCGGGCGCGTCCACCACGTTGCCGTGCTCGGCGATGTGGGCGACGATCGCCTCGATCTGCTCCTCCTGGTAGCCCAGGCGGCGCAGGGCCTGCGGGACGGTGCCGTTGACGATCTGCATCGAGCCGCCGCCGACGAGCTTCTTGAACTTGACCAGGGCCAGGTCCGGCTCGACACCGGTGGTGTCGCAGGACATCGCGAGACCGATGGTGCCGGTCGGCGCGAGCACGGAGGCCTGCGCGTTGCGGAAGCCGTTCTGCTCGCCGAGGCGCAGCACGTCCTGCCAGGTCTCGGTGGCCGCCGCCCAGATCGGGGCGTCCAGGTCGTCGCCGCGCACGGCGGCGCCGTTGGCGTCCGCGTGCTGCTTCATGACCCGCTTGTGCGGCTCGGCGTTGCGGGCGTAGCCGTCGTACGGGCCGACGACCGCCGCGAGCTCGGCGGAGCGCTTGTACGCCGTACCGGTCATCAGCGAGGTGATCGACGCGGCGAGGGTGCGGCCGCCGTCCGAGTCGTACGCGTGGCCGGTCGCCATCAGCAGGGCGCCGAGGTTGGCGTAGCCGATGCCGAGCTGGCGGAAGGCGCGGGTGTTCTCGCCGATCTTCTCCGTCGGGAAGTCGGCGAAGCAGATGGAGATGTCCATCGCGGTGATGACGAGCTCGACGACCTTGGCGAAGCGCTCGGACTCGAAGGACTGGTTGCCCTTGCCGTCGTCCTTGAGGAACTTCATCAGGTTCAGCGAGGCGAGGTTGCAGGACGTGTTGTCCAGGTGCATGTACTCGCTGCACGGGTTCGAGGCGGTGATGCGGCCGGACTCGGGGCAGGTGTGCCAGCGGTTGATCACACCGTCGTACTGGATGCCCGGGTCGGCGCAGGCCCACGCGGCCTCGGCCAGCTTGCGGAAGAGCGCCTTGGCGTCGACCTTCTCGATGACCTCGCCGGTCATGCGGGCGCGCAGGCCGAACTCGGTGCCGTTCTCGACGGCCGTCATGAACTCGTCGTTCACGCGGACGGAGTTGTTGGCGTTCTGGTACTGGACGGACGTGATGTCGTCGCCGCCCAGGTCCATGTCGAAGCCCGCGTCGCGCAGGGCGCGGATCTTCTCCTCTTCCTTCACCTTGGTGGCGATGAAGTCCTCGACGTCCGGGTGGTCCACGTCGAGCACGACCATCTTGGCCGCGCGGCGGGTGGCGCCGCCCGACTTGATCGTTCCCGCGGACGCGTCGGCGCCGCGCATGAAGGAGACCGGGCCGGAGGCGTTGCCGCCGGAGGAGAGGAGCTCCTTGGAGGAGCGGATGCGGGAGAGGTTCAGGCCGGCGCCCGAGCCGCCCTTGAAGATCATGCCCTCTTCCTTGTACCAGTCGAGGATCGACTCCATGGAGTCGTCGACGGCGAGGATGAAGCAGGCCGAGACCTGCTGCGGCTGGGGCGTGCCGACGTTGAACCAGACCGGCGAGTTGAAGCTGAAGATCTGGTGGAGCAGGGCGTAGGTCAGCTCGTGCTCGAAGATCTCCGCGTCGGCGGGCGAGGCGAAGTAGTCGTAGTCCTCGCCGGCCTTCGTGTAGGTCTTCACGATCCGGTCGATCAGCTGCTTGAGACCGGTCTCGCGCTGCGGGGTGCCGACCGCGCCGCGGAAGTACTTGCTGGTGACGATGTTGACCGCGTTCACCGACCAGAAGTCGGGGAACTCGACGCCGCGCTGCTCGAAGTTGACCGAGCCGTCGCGCCAGTTGGTCATGACGACGTCACGGCGCTCCCAGGCCACCTCGTCGTACGGGTGCACGCCGGGGGTGGTGTGGATGCGCTCGATACGCAGCCCCTGCCGGGCCGCGGCAGCCTTGGTCCCCTTGGCTCGGGAACCACGTGCCGGACCGCTCGCCGTCTCTGTCATGCCGCCTCCCATATGCGGGCAAAAACGCCCAAAAGTGCCGGATTAATCCCATGGCACGGTGTGTGTCTGATCTAGCTCAAAGCCCGCGGGTAACGCTCCGCGGACAGGTCTGTGTCCTGCCGGACCGCCCGGCCGCTCTGCGGCCGCGGGTCAGTCGGCGGCGGTGGCGGGCACGGGGACCGAGCCGGTCCCTCCGGGCTCGCACTCCGCCAGGGCGGGCCGCCGGTCACGGAGCTCCGTGATCGCGGCCTCGAAGTCCTCGAGTGTGTCGAACGCCTTGTAGACGCTCGCGAAACGCAGGTACGCCACGAGGTCGAGCTCCTGCAGCGGGCCGAGTATGGCCAGACCCACGTCGTGGGTGGTCAGCTCGGCACTCCCGGTGGCGCGCAGCGCCTCTTCGACCCGCTGGCCGAGCTTGGCGAGGGCGTCCTCCGTGACCGGCCGCCCCTGGCACGCCTTGCGCACGCCGGAGATGACCTTGGTACGGCTGAAGGGCTCCGTCACCCCGCTGCGCTTGATCACCATCAGCGACGCGGTCTCGACCGTCGTGAAACGGCGGGAGCAGTCCGGGCACTGGCGGCGTCTGCGGATCGACGTGCCGTCGTCCGTCGTACGACTGTCGACGACGCGGCTGTCGGGGTGCCTGCAGAAGGGGCAGTGCATGGCTCCCAACCCTCCCTCTCGGCACGACTGATTCGCCTCGGAATCATCCCGGACAGGTCCTGCCAGGGCTCTCGAAGCAGCCACCAGCATATGCGATGCCGGGACCCTCGTCAGACCCGAGGACCACAACTTCTGGGTAGCCTCGGCAATCCAACCACTAGATCTTGGGTTGGCAAGGATTGAGGCAGCCCAGCGTGTCGCGGGTCTTCATGGCCTGATGAGGCCGCCCCGGATGCCAGACTGAGACTCTCGTCGCACCTGGTGGCGGACCGACGCCCCACCGGCGCCGCCCCGTGGCCACCCGACCGGGAAGGGTACCGTAGGGAACGGTTCCGGCACCGAACCCGCGTTCGGACCGGCAGCCGCGTCGGCCACCTATACACCTCACCCGCTGATCACGGTCGGTGAACTTTGTTTTTTCACTCGAACGTGTGTTTGGCGCAACCTTTCGAAAGCTACTACCGTTGTCCAGCTAGGGAGAACAAGTCGAGAGGGGCCGACGTGACCACCACCGCAGACAGTGCCACCATCACTGCCCAGAACCGCTCCCAGAGCCGACTCGAGCCGGTGCATGCCATGAATGACGCAGCCATGACCCCGGAGGGTGACGGCGTGCGCCCGGCACGCTCCCTGCCCGGCCGACCTCCTGGCATCCGAGCGGACAGTTCCGGTCTCACGGACCGGCAGCGGCGGGTCATCGAGGTCATCAGGGACTCGGTACAGCGGCGCGGGTACCCACCGTCGATGCGGGAGATCGGCCAGGCCGTCGGCCTGTCCAGCACCTCCTCCGTCGCCCACCAGCTGATGGCTCTGGAGCGCAAGGGCTTCCTGCGGCGCGACCCGCACCGCCCCCGGGCGTACGAGGTGCGCGGCTCTGACCAGCCCAGCTCGCAGCCCACGGACACCACTGGCAAGCCCGCCGCCTCGTACGTGCCGCTCGTCGGCCGGATCGCGGCCGGCGGCCCGATCCTGGCCGAGGAGTCCGTCGAGGACGTCTTCCCGCTGCCGCGGCAGCTGGTCGGCGACGGCGAGCTCTTCGTACTGAAGGTCGTCGGCGACTCCATGATCGAGGCGGCCATCTGCGACGGGGACTGGGTGACCGTCCGCCGCCAGCCGGTCGCGGAGAACGGCGACATCGTGGCCGCGATGCTGGACGGCGAGGCCACCGTGAAGCGCTTCAAGCGCGAGGACGGCCATGTCTGGCTGCTCCCGCACAACGCCGCCTACCAGCCGATCCCGGGCGACGAGGCGACCATCCTCGGCAAGGTCGTGGCCGTGCTGCGACGGGTCTGAGACCCGTCTCCCTAGACCGGACCCCGGGACCTACTGCGCCGGTCCCGGGGTCCTGCCGTGCCCGCACGCGGGCCGGAAGCTACGTGCCGTCGGCCGCGGCCGCCGCGTCGATGGCGGCGAGCGACCTGCGGACCTGGTTGCGGTCGGTGGTGTACCAGAAATCGGGCAGCGACGACCGCAGGAAGCTTCCGTAGCGGGCCGTGGCCAGCCGCGGATCGAGCACCGCGACGACGCCCCGGTCCCCTGCGGCCCGCACCAGCCGCCCGGCTCCCTGGGCCATCAGCAGCGCGGCGTGGGTGGCGGCGACCGCCATGAAGCCGTTGCCGCCGGCCTCCTCCACGGCCTTCTGCCGGGCGCTCATCAGCGGATCGTCGGGGCGCGGGAACGGAATGCGGTCCATGACCACCAGCTGGCAGTTGGCGCCCGGGACGTCGACGCCCTGCCAGAGGGACAGCGTTCCGAACAGGCACGTCTTCGGGTCGGCGGCGAAGTTCTTGATCAGCTCACCGAGGGTCTCCTCGCCCTGGAGGAGGATGGGCACGTCCAGCCGGCTGCGGAGCTCCTCGGCCGCCGCCTGGGCGCCGCGCATCGAGGAGAACAGGCCGAGCGTACGCCCACCGGCCGCCTCGATCAGCTCGGCGAGCTCGTCCAGCATGTCGCCCCGCGAGCCCTCCCGGCCCGGCGTGGCCAGGTGCTTGGCGACGTACAGGATGCCCTGCTTCGGGTAGTCGAACGGCGAGCCGACGTCGAGGCCCCGCCAGACCGGCAGGTCGTCCCCCGTGACGCCTTCCGGGGCCAGGCCCAGCGAGGCACCGACGCCGTTGAAGTCGCCGCCGAGCTTGAGGGTGGCCGAGGTCAGGACCACCGACCGGTCCGCGAAGAGCTTCTCCCGCAGCAGGCCGGACACCGACATGGGGGCGACCCGCAGGGTGGCGCCGAAGCGGTCGTGCCGCTCGTACCAGACCACGTCGTACTCGGAGCCGTTGGTGATCCGCTCGGCGACCGAGTGGATCGTCTCCACGGCGGCGAGGGCCTGCTTGCGGACCGCGTCCTCGTCCTGGACGGACTTGTCGCGGGTCGCGCCCATCGCCGAGATCACGTTGCGGGCGGCGTCGCGCAGGGCGAGCAGTGCGTACCCGAGGTCTTCTGGGATCACTTCGAGGCGGCCGGGGAGCGCCAGCTCCATGAGGCGTTCGAATCCCTCGGCGGCCGTCTGCAGCGAGTCGGCCGTCTTCTCGTTGACCAGCTTCGCCGCCCGCTTCACGGCGCGGTTGACCTGGCCGGGGGTGAGCTCGCCGGTGGCGACGCCGGTGACCCGGGAGACCAGCTCGTGCGCCTCGTCGACGATCAGCACCTCGTGCTGCGGGAGCACCGGCGCCCCCTCGATGGCGTCGATGGCGAGCAGCGCGTGGTTGGTGACCACGACGTCGGCCAGCTTGGCGCGCTCGCGGGCGGCCTCGGCGAAGCATTCGGCGCCGTACGCACACTTCGTCGCGCCGAGGCACTCCCGGGAGGATACGGAGACCTGGCCCCAGGCCCGGTCCGAGACACCGGGGGTGAGGTCGTCGCGGTCGCCCGTCTCGGTCTCGTCGGCCCAGTCCCGCAGGCGCAGCAGGTCCTTGCCGAGCTTGCTGGTCGGGGCGGCGGCCTCGAACTGGTCGAAGAGGCCGTCCTCCTCGTCCTGCGGGGCGCCCTCGTGCAGGCGGTGCAGGCACAGGTAGTTGGACCGGCCCTTGAGCATGGCGAAATTGGGCCGGCGGCGCAGCTGCGGGTGCAGCGCCTCGACGGTCCGCGGCAGGTCGCGCTCGACCAGCTGGCGCTGGAGCGCGAGTGTGGCCGTGGCCACGACCACGCGCTCGCCGTGCGCGAGGGCCGGCACCAGGTAGCCGAGGGACTTTCCGGTGCCGGTGCCGGCCTGGATAAGCCGGTGGGAGTTGTCGTCGATGGCTTCGGCGACGGCTTCGGCCATGGCCACCTGGCCGGGCCGCTCCGTACCGCCGACGGCGGTGACGGCGGCGTGCAGCAGGTCGGGGAGGGAGGGCTTCGTCATAGCACCGACAACCCTACGCGGCTCCGCCGACATCGCGTCACGGCCGGTGCAGCGGGTTGGGGACGGTGCCGTCGACGACGGCGTGCGGGCGCTGGGGGCGGTCCCGGTATCCGTCGCTGTACAGCCGGTTCCGGTTGAGGCACAGCCGGCCGATCCGGGGGGCGAGGAGGTCGAACAGCTCGAAGCGCTCCTTCAGCTCCGGGAAGCGCTCCTGATAGCGCACGATCTCGTCGCGGGCCAGCGACCAGAAGGTGCTCTCGGGGACGCCGACGCGGTCCTCGCAGATCGCGGAGAGGTAGCGGAAGACGCCGACGAACAGGCCGGAGTGGATGAACTGGGGAAGGAAGCTCGCGGGCTCCGTGAGGAGGACGTCCCGCACCTCCTCGGGCATGGAGGCGCGCTCGGGCAGCGGCTCCGCGCTGACGTTGACGTCGTCGACGAAGTCCTTCACGGCCAGCCGGACGGGGACGTCGTGCGCGTCGAAGACGACGATGGCGTTCTCGCCGTGCGGGGAGAAGACGGTCCCGTAGCGGTAGAGGAAGTGGAGCAGCGGCGGGAGCAGCGCGGTGAAGAGGCGCTGCAGCCAGACGGTGGGGGTGAGGCCCGAGCGGGCGATCAGCTCCTCGGTGAAGGCCCGGCCGCGGGGGTCGGTGTGCAGCAGCGAGGCGAGGGTGCGGGCCCGCTCGCCGGGAGCGAGGCGGCCGGTCAGCGGCTCCCGCCAGATCGCGCCGAGGAGCTCCTTGTACTGGTACGGGACCTCGGGGAGCTCCTCGTATACGGGGTGGCCGACGGTCACCGAGGCGACCTCGCCGAGCAGGATCACCCCGCATTCGTCGCGGAGGAACGGGTCGGCGTCGCGCAGCGAGTGCACCCAGGCGGTGACGGCGGGAGCGGCGCGGGCCAGCCGGGTGGGCAGCCCGCGCCAGACGAGGGTGTTGAAGACGGACAGCGGCAGCTTGACGCTGTGGCGTTCCGGCCGGGAGACGTTGAGGAAGGTCCGGATGGACTGCTGCGGCAGCCGGACGTCGAGGTCGGCGGGCAGCGGTACGAGGGCGCCGGAGGCCAGGGAGGAGGCGAAGAGGGGGAGGACGATCTCGTCCCACTGCCAGGGGTGCACGGGGAGGTAGAGGTAGCCGCGGGGGTCGAGGCCGCGCTCGCGCAGCGCCTGGTCGAAACCGGCCCGGGTGACGGGGTCCAGCTCGCGGGCGTAGAGCCGGCCGGGGTCCTCCAGGCCGGCGACCCCGCGGTAGCTCGCGAGGGAGGTGTGCGCGGCGAGCCAGGGGAGCCGGCGGGGGGTGCGGGCCTCGGGTGACCACGTGGCGGTGTCCGTGCCGGAGAATCCGAGCCGCCCCTTGTTGAGGACGAGCCAGGGGTGTCCGGTCTGGTGGCCTTCGAGCGCGGCGTAGTCGAGGTCGGCGAGTACGTCCGCGGTGAGGGCGTGGTGGTCGAGGCGGGCGTCGGCGCTGAGGGTCGCTCCGAGTTCGCGGATCAGGTGGCCGAGGGTGGCGCCGTCGAGCCCGAGGAGGCGGCGGGCCAGGACCACGAACCTGAACGGGTCCGTGAACGGAACGGGCGCCGCCGGGGGCGCCGCGTGTGCCGTCGCCGGGGTGAGCGTGAGGGTGCCGGGGTCGACGTGCCAGCTGTCGTAGGTGCGGCGGCGGGCCCGGAATCCGAGGACGAATCCGTCGTCGAGGGCCAGCGTCCAGGCATCGGTGCCGGAGGGGTCGGCGCGGGGCCGGAGGATGTCCTCGTACGCGAACTCGGCGATCATCTTGGCCAGCAGGCGCCGACCGGCGGATTCCCAGGTGGCGGCGTTGAGTTCGGGCGGCGTGTGGGGGGCGGGCGGCTCGGGCGGCGGGGTGGAGTCGGGGCGGGCCGGGAAATTCTGCACGGGACTCCTCGGGTGGGAACTCGGCGGCGGAGAGCGGCGTTTTGCAGGTGTCGGGGGTTGTTCAGAGCAGGCTGCGCAGGGCCCGCTCACGGAACATCAGGGCGGCGCGCTTGCCGGGGAGGTCGATCTCCGCGGCGAAGCGGAATCCAGAGCTGAGGAAGGCTGAGACGGAGGGGGTGTTGCGGATGTCCGGTTCGGCGACGACGCGCGTGCAGCGGGGACGGTTGTCGAGCACGAGGTCGGCCACGGCACGGAGCAGCAGCGTTCCGAGACCGCGTCCGCGGTCCGTGACGTCTCCGATCAGCAGGTGGATACCCGTGTCGTGGGGGCGCGCCGGGTAGTGCCGGGAGACCGGGTCGAGGTCGGCCCGGTAGATCTCCCAGTAGCTCATCGGTGTGCCGTCGAGTACCCCGAGGCAGGGGATGCTCCGGCCGTCGCCGTCGAGCTGGGCCCGCAGGTGCGCGGCGGTCACGGATGCGGGTCCCGCGAGTTCCCAGAAGGCGGTCACCGCCGGGTCGTTCATCCAGCGGGCGAGAAGCTCCAGGTCGCGCTCGACGCGCACGGGCACGAGCTGGAAGGCGCCCGCGGTGGTGTGGGCCGGCCGCCAGGTGGCCGGGGAGTCCAGCAGGTCGGCCTCCGCGAGGAACGGCAGGCTCTCGATCGTGTCGGGGCGCGGTGCGGGCGGGACGGGTTCCGCGGCGAGCAGGGCGAGCAGCTCCCCCGGGATCCTCAGCTCAAGGGTGTCGTCGCACGACGAGCCGGCGCGGCGGACCGCGCGTGCGGTGTGCGGATCGGGGCCCGCGTCGGTGGGTGTCATGGCGGCGGCTCTTCTCGGATCAGTCGTGGAGGGGGTTGGTGAGGGTGGCGTAGACGGACTGGGTGTCGACGGGTCCGACGAGCTCGTCCAGGCCGTGGAGCCGGGTGAGGAGGTTGGCCTTGCAGCGCAGGGTCGGGGATTCGAGCAGCAGGGCCGGGAGGGGGCCGAGGCCTGAGTTCTTGCCGAGGAAGCGGCGGAAGGCGGCGAGCAGGAGGCGTTCGTCCGCGAGGTGCTGGGAGCCGAAGGCGCCGATCAGTCCGAGGACGTTGTTGATGCCGAGGTAGTAGGCGAAGCGTTCGTCGGTGACGGCGTCGGGGACGAAGGTGTCGCTGGCGGAGCCGATGCCGGGCAGGCGGCGGTCGAGTTCGGCGCGGTGGGACGCGCGGAAGTAGTAGCCCTGGTTGTCGCGGTAGCGGCCGCCCGTGGGCCAGCCCGCCGGGTCGAGCAGGACGAGGGTGTTCTGCTGGTGCGCTTCGAGGGCGATGCCGGCCAGGGCGTCGAGGGCGAGTACGGGCAGGACGACCTGGTCGAGGTAGCGCAGGAACCACTCGGTGGCCACGGCGGAGGTGGGGCGGCCGGTGCTCGTGGCGAGCCGGTCGACGGTGTCGGCGAGCCGGGAGGTCACTGTGTCGCGTCCGGGCCACGGGCGCGGTGCGGTGAGGGCGGCGATGCAGACGGCGTCGTCCGCGGGGCCGAAGGGGTTGTGCCGGAGCAGGGCGTCGAGGCCGGGCACGGGCTCGCCGTCGGGGGTGTCGACGGCGACCCAGGCGGGGTCGCGGACGATGTCGAAGCCGGGGTGGGCGGCCTGCCACTGCTCGGCGAGGCCGGAGCGCAGCAGCCGGTGCACCTCGACGCCGCGGTGGAGTTCCTTGCGGAGGTTCTCCCGGCGGGAGTTGGTGATGGGGACGCCGAGGGAGAGCTTGAGCATCGCGGGGGCGCCGGGGCGGTGCACGGTGCGGACGGAGGAGGTGGGGTGCCAGGGCTCCCCGTGGGGGCCGAGGTCGTGGAGGAGTCCGGCGTCGCGCAGGGCGGCGACCGGCGGGCGGTGCAGCAGGTCGCGGGCCTGCCAGGGGTGCAGGGGAAGGGGGGCGGTGTCCTCGGGGAGGTCGAGTCCGGGGGCGAGGCGGGCGAGGAGCCGGGCCGCGGGGACGGCACGGCCCCCTTCGGTCCAGGCCGAATCGGTGGCGAGGACGGACTGGTGGACGGCCATCCAGTGCAGGGGGAAGGAGCCGTGGAGTTCGGGTGAGTACAGGCGGGCCTCGGCGTCGGAGAGTCCTTCGCGGCTCTTCGGCGTGGGGTGCAGGGGGTGGCCGAGAAGGAGGGACTGTTCAGCGGTGAGGAAGGGATCCGAGCCGGCCGGGGCGGTGGGGTGGGCGCGCCGGTGGCGGATGAACACGGCGGTGCGGCGTACCGAGTCGGCGACCCTGCCGACCAGGTCGGCGCCGCCGCGGGCGCCGCCTTCGCGGACGAGCAGCCCGGCGAGGGTCACGGCGTCCAGGACGGGGGCCTCGGCCGGGGCGCACTCCAGCCGGGGCGGGGCGAAGCGGTGCCAGCCGGTGGCGGACCAGTAGCGGACGGGGGTGAGCAGGGCGGTGCCGGAGGCGGTGAGCGGGATGCGCAGGACGCCGCCGGCGGGCTCGGGCAGGTCGTTCTCGCGCACCCAGCAGCGGAGCAGGTTCTCGACGGCGGCGGCTTCGGCGGCGAGCGCCGGATCGCGGTGGTCGAGGAGGTCGGGCTGGCCCGCGAGACCGGGGAGGCTGCGCGTCCCGGCCGGGTGGGCGACGGGGTCCGGCGCGGGCGGGCGGTGGCGGGTGACGCCGTCCTTCTGCCGGGGCACGGTCGCCGCCGGCGCCGCGTCGGGGTGGGCCTGCGGGGCGTGGGGGTGGCCTTCGGCCGGGGGCGGTTCGGGTGCGGGGGTCGCGTTCACGGGGCTTCCTTGGAGAGGTGTCCGGTTCGGTGCGCGGCGGGTCACGTGTGGTGGCGGGCTCGTTCCGCGGCGGCGATGGCGTCGGCCAGCCGGTCGAGCACGGCTGCCGCCTGTTCGTCGGTGAGCGTCAACGGGGGCAGCAGCCGGACGACGCTGGAGTGGCGGCCGCCGAGCTCGACGATGAGTCCGCGGCGCAGGCACTCCTGCCGGACCGCGGCGGCGAGTGCGGGATCGGCGGGGGCGGGTCCGCCGGAGCCCGGTCCGCCAGCGGTGCCGACCACCCGGGCCGGGTCGTCCGTAGCGTGTGCGGCGTGCTGGGCGTCGCCCGGGTGGGCGGTGCCGGTCGGGTGCTGCGGGCCGGGGGCGGTGGCCGGGGCTGCGGAGCCGCGGCGCTGCGCCGGGGTGCGGTGGCCTGCCGTGCCGCCGGGCCCGGACGTGTCCGCGCCGACGGGGGGTGGGCGGTGGTCGTCCGCCGGGGGGCCCAGGCGGCGGGGGGCTTCCGGGTCGACGATTTCCAGGCCGATCATCAGGCCGCGGCCGCGGACGTCGCCGATGCAGGGGTGGGCGGTGGCCAGTCCGCGCAGGGCGGTGAGCATGCGGTCGCCGAGTGCGGCGGCGCGCTCGGCGAGCCGGTTCTCGCGCACGTAGGCCAGGGTGGCGGTGCCGGCGGCCATGGCGAGCTGGTTGCCGCGGAAGGTGCCGGCGTGGGCTCCGGGCTGCCAGGCGTCGAGGTCCTCGTGGTAGACGACGACCGCGAGCGGGAGGCTGCCGCCGATGGCCTTAGACAGCACCATCACGTCGGGGACCACGCCGGCGTGGTCGACGCCCCAGAAGGCGCCGGTGCGGCCGACGCCGGTCTGGACCTCGTCGGCGATGAGCGGGATGCCGCGCTCACGGGTGAGCGTGCGCATGCGGCGCATCCAGGCGTCCGGGGCGGGCAGTACGCCGCCCTCGCCCTGGACGGGTTCGAGGATCATGCCGGCCGGCGCGGCGACACCGCCCTTGGGGTCGTCGAGGAGGCTCTCGGTCCAGCGGGCGGCGAGTTCGGCGGCGGCCGGACCGCCCGTTCCGAAGGGGCAGCGGTAGTCCTGGGGGTAGGGCAGCCGTGTGACCCGGACGTCCTGGGCGCCGCCGGAGGCGTCGAGGGCGCCGGCCGTCATGCCGTGGTAGGCGCCGGTGAAGGCCATCAGTCCGGAGCGGCCGGTGGCGGTGCGGACCAGCTTGAGGGCGGCCTCGACCGCGTCGGTCCCGGCCGGCCCGCAGAACTGCACCCGGCCGTGCGCGGCGAGCGGGGCCGGGAGGTTGGCGAACAGCTCGGTGGTGAAGGCGTCTTTGACGGGGGTGGCCAGGTCCAGGACGTGCAGGGGCGCTCCGGAGTCGAGGACCTTGCGGATGGCCTCCAGTACCACGGGGTGGTTGTGTCCGAGGGCCAGCGTGCCGGCACCGGAGAGGCAGTCGAGGTAGCGGCGGCCGTCGGCGCCCTCGATGGTCAGCCCGCGGGCGCGCACCGGCACGATAGGCAGCGAGCGTGCGTAGGTCCGGGCCGCGGACTCCCGTAGGGACTGGCGGCGCAGGATGGCCTCGGGCCCGCCGGCCCCGGCCACCGCGTCCACGCGTGCTGCTGCGGCAGCCTGTTCGGTCAAGGCCACGGCTCTCGGTCCTCCCGCATGGATCGCTCTTCGAACAAGGACGCTGTCCTCGCATTCCCCCGTACGTACCAACGACGGTGGCGGCGGCGGATCACGGGTGGGTCCGAAGATCCTTGCGGTCGGGGAACCGCGGCCCCGCTCCGCACCGTCACCAACGGCAGCGGCATAGTGGGGGGTTGCACTCCACGCCTCGAAGCAGCAGGGGGATACACGACATGCGACCGATCCGACCGGCTTCCGCCGCCCCGAGCGGGCGAAGTTCCCGCCGCGGACCCCGGGTTCTGGCGGCCACCGGCCTGTGTGCCGTCCTCGCCGTGACCGCGGCGGCCTGTGGGCCGGGCGGTGACGAGGCGTCCGGTGAGAAGCCGACCGTCGCGGCCAGCGATCCGGCCCCCGGCCCCGGCGGGCTCAAGATCCCGGACCAGCTGAAGGAGAAGCTCAAGGAACACGGCATCGACCTGGACAAGTGGAAGGGCGGTGCCTGGAAGAACTGGAAGAAGGACGACTGGCTCCGCGAGGCCGAGGACTTCATGAACCCGATCATCGAAGACCTGTGGGACCCGGACCGGATGCGGCGGGCCGAGCAGCCCGACCAGCCGGTGGCGGACCCGGACCTCGGCAGCGACCAGGGCGTCACCGACCCGACGCCGGCGCCGGTGCGGGCCCGCGCGGTGGGTACGCCGTACCACCAGAGCGTCGCCGAGGCCGGGAAGGTCTTCTTCGACGGCCCCGCGGGCTCGATGGTCTGCTCGGCGACCGTGGTGAAGGACCCCGCGCACCCCGGCAAGTCGAACATGGTGTGGACGGCGGGCCACTGCGTGCACGCCGGCAAGAAGGGCGGCTGGTACCGCAACATCGCCTTCGTGCCGTCGTACAACGACGCGGGCCGCTCGGCGCAGGAGCTCAAGGACGCGAGCCGCGACCAGGTCGCCCCGTACGGCGTGTGGTGGAGCGACTGGGCGCAGACCTCGGACCAGTGGATCGCCGAGGGCGGCCCGACCGGCGGCGCGGGCGCGCCGTACGACTTCGCGGTGCTGCACGTGACCCCGGAGGAGGCGACCGGCAAGTCGCTGGAGGAGACGGTCGGGGCGGCGCTCCCGGTGGAGTTCCAGGCGCCGTCGGTGCCGAAGATCGCGAAGATCACGGCGACCGGCTACCCGGCTGCCGCGCCCTTCGACGGCCAGCGGGCGTTCCAGTGCGCCGACCGGCCGGGCCGGCTCTCGCTGAACGAGCAGGACCCGGTGATGTACCGGATCGGCTGCACCATGACCGGCGGCTCCTCGGGCGGCGGCTGGGTGGCCACCGGGCGTGACGGCGAGCCGGCGCTGGTGTCGAACACCTCGATCGGACCGGTGACCGCGGGCTGGCTGGCCGGTCCCCGGCTGGGCCCGGAGGCGAAGGCGATCTTCAGGGCGACGAGCGGCAAGTTCGCCGGACAGTAGTCCCTGACGGCCGGACAGCAGTCCTGGACGACGGCAGGCACGACGGTACGGAAAGCAGCACGCACGACGGCACGTGCGAAGGGCCCCGGCCCCCTGTGATCAGGGGGCCGGGGCCCTTCGCGCGGCCACCGCCGCGACGGGTGCGACTGCCGCCGTGCCTGCCTCGGCTGCTGTGCCTGCCGGTTACCGCTTGGCCGGCACGTACGGCGCGAGGTCCGAGGCGAGTTCCTCGTTGACCCGCGCCTTGAGCAGGGTGCCCTCCGGGGTGTGCTCCTCGGAGATCACCTCGCCCTCGGCGTGGGCGCGGGCGACGAGCCCGCCGTGCGTGTAGGGCACGAGCACCTCGACCTCGACGGACGGCCGCGGCAGCTGGGCGTCGATGAGCGCGAGGAGCTCTTCGATCCCCATGCCGGTGCGCGCCGAGACGGCGATGGAGTGCCGTTCGATGCGCAGCAGCCGCTGCAGGACCACCGGGTCCGCCGCGTCGGCCTTGTTGATCACCACGATCTCGGGGACGTCGACCGCGCCGACCTCCCGGATGACCTCGCGGACCGCCGCCAGCTGCTCCTCCGGCGCCGGGTGCGCTCCGTCGACCACGTGCAGGATCAGGTCGGAGTCGCCGACCTCCTCCATCGTGGAGCGGAAGGCCTCGACGAGGTGGTGGGGCAGGTGCCGGACGAAGCCCACGGTGTCGGCCAGGGTGTAGATCCGGCCGGTGGGCGTCTCGGCCCGCCGCACGGTCGGGTCGAGGGTGGCGAACAGCGAGTTCTCCACCAGGACGCCCGCGCCGGTGAGGCGGTTGAGCAGCGAGGACTTGCCTGCGTTGGTGTAGCCGGCGATGGCGACGGACGGCACCTTGTTGCGGCGCCGCTCCTGCCGCTTGATGTCGCGGCCCGTCTTCATGTCGGCGATCTCCCGGCGCATCTTCGCCATCTTCTCGCGGATGCGGCGCCGGTCGGTCTCGATCTTGGTCTCACCGGGGCCTCGGGTGGCCATGCCGCCACCGCCGCCGCCACCCATCTGACGGGAGAGCGACTGACCCCAGCCTCGCAGTCGCGGCAGCATGTACTGCATCTGCGCGAGCGCGACCTGCGCCTTGCCCTCTCGGGACTTGGCGTGCTGGGCGAAGATGTCGAGGATCAGCGCGGTCCGGTCGACAACCTTGACCTTGACGACGTCTTCGAGGGCGATGAGCTGGCCGGGGCTGAGCTCGCCGTCGCAGACGACGGTGTCGGCACCGGTCTCCATGACGATGTCGCGCAACTCGCGGGCCTTGCCCGAGCCGATGAAGGTGGCCGGGTCCGGCTTGTCGCGGCGCTGGATGACGCCGTCGAGTACGAGGGCGCCCGCCGTCTCGGCGAGTGCGGCGAGCTCCGCGAGGGAGTTCTCCGCGTCGTTGACCGTGCCGGAGGTCCAGACACCGACGAGCACCACGCGCTCCAGGCGCAGCTGGCGGTACTCGACCTCGGTGACGTCTTCGAGTTCGGTGGAGAGGCCGGCCACGCGGCGCAGGGCCGCGCGCTCGGAGCGTTCGAACTGCTCGCCGTCCCGGTCTCCGTCGATCTCGTGGCTCCAGGCGACGTCCTCTTCCATCAGGGCATCGGCCCGAAGGCTCTCGGTGAAGCTCTGCGCGTCCTGCGCGTCCTGGGAAGGGGAAGAAGAGGAGGTCATTGGATCCTTACGTCAGATGTGAATGTGCTGCTTGGTTGCAACGCGTGACGTGCGGGGAAGATTCCCCGGCGCCCGCGGCCTGTCGATAGTGACATGCCCTTCAGGAGGGCGTCACACCCTTTTCGCGGCGGGGCGTCACCGTGCGTGGGCGGCGGCCCACTCGGGGTGTCCGGGCATCGCGGGCGTCTTGTCCCCGTACAGCCAGGCCTGGAAGAAGGCGTCGAGGTCGCGGCCGGAGACCTCGGCGGCGAGCCGGACGAAGTCGGCGGTGTCGGCCGTGCCGTCGCGGTGGTCGGCGACCCAGCGGCGCTCCAGTCGGTCGAAGGCCGCGGCGCCGATCTCCTGCCGCAGGGCGTACAGGACGAGCGCCGAGCCGTCGTAGACGACGGGCCGGAACAGGCCGATCTTCTGGCCGGGGGCGGCGGCCTTGGGGGCTGCGGGCGGTCCCCCGGCGGCCCGCCACTGGTCGGAGCGCTGGTAGGCCTCGCGCATGCGGCGCTCCAGGGAGTACTTCCCTAGCCCGTCGGCGTACAGGGCCTCGTACCAGGTGGCGTGGCCCTCGTTGAGCCACAGGTCGGACCAGGTCCGCGGGCTGACGCTGTTGCCGAACCACTGGTGGGCGAGCTCGTGCACCATGACGGCCTCGACGTACCAGGTCGGGTAGCCGGGTTCGGTGAAGAGGGCGCTCTCGAAGAGCGAGAGGGTCTGCGTCTCCAGCTCGAAGCCGGTGCGGGCGCGGGCGATCAGCACCCCGTAGTTCTCGAAGGGGTAGGGGCCGAGGCGGTCCTCCAGCCAGGTCAGGTGGCCGGGGGTCTTGGCGAGCCAGGGTTCGAAGCGCTCGCGGTCGGCGGCGGGCACGACGTCGCGGACGGGCAGGCCGTGCGGGCCGGCGCGGTGGACGACGGCGGACGTGCCGATGGACACCTGGGCGAGTTCGGTGGCCATGGGGTGGAGGGTGCGGTAGGTCCAGGTGGTGGTGGCCGGGGCGGCGCCCCGACGGCCGTTGCGGACGGTTGACTCGGGGATTCCGTTGGCGACGGCGGTCAGGCCGTCGGGGGCGGTGATGCGCAGGGTGAAGTAGGCCTTGTCGGCGGGGTGGTCGTTGCAGGGGAACACCCGGTGGGCGGCGTCGGCCTGGTTGGCCATCGCGAGGCCGTCCTCGGTGGGCACCCAGCCGCCGTCGGCGCGGCCGCGCGGGTCGCTGGTGTGGCGGACGGTGATGCGGAGCGTGGCGCCTTGCGGGAGCGGGGTCTGCGGGGTGAGGACGAGGTCCTCACCGGCCGTCTCGAACCGTGCGCTCTCGCCGTTGACCTCGGCGGACGCCACTGTGCCGTGGGTGAAGTCGAGGTTGATCCGCTCCAGCGGCTGGAGGGTGACGGCGTCGAGCGTGGTGACCGCGTCGAGCGGCTTGGTGTTGCTCGCGTACGTGAAGGACAGGTCGTAGGCGAGTACGTCGTACCCGGGGTTGCCGAGTTCGGGGAAGAGGCGGTCGCCGATGCCGAGCGCCAGCGGCGGCGGCATGACGGCGGCGACCAGGGTCATCGAGGCGGCGGCGAGCAGGGCGGCACGCAGGCGGCGCGAGGTGAGCTGCATGACACACCGCTACCAGCGCCTGCGCGGTGCCCGGGGGCGGCGCGCGACGATCCCACCCGAAAGGGAGAGATCCGGCGCGGCTCAGGCGCGGCTGACGTCGTAGACGCCGGGGACCTCGCGCATGGCGCGCATCAGGGCGGGCAGGCCGGACGCGTCGGGGAGCTGGACGGTGTAGGTGTGGCGGACGCGCTGCTCGTTGGGGGGTTCCACGGTGGCCGAGACGATGGAGGCGCCTTCGCGGGACATGGCCTCGGTGAGATCGGCGAGCAGATGGGGGCGGCCGAACGATTCAGCGACCAGGGTGACCATGCAGTCGGCGGTGGCCCGCCAGTGGACGGCGACGGGGGTGCGGCCGGTCTCGCGCATGCGGTCGACGGCCGAGCACTGCACGCGGTGGACGGTGACGGCGCCGCCCCGGACGACGAACCCGGCGACGGAGTCGGGCGGTACGGGGGTGCAGCAGCCGGCCAGGCGTACGGGGGCGTCGGGGAGGTCCACGACGGCGTTGCCGCCGGCGGCGCGCAGCCCGGTCATGGGGAGGGGGGCCCGCGGGGCGGCGGTGGGCACGTGCGGCCCGTCGGGATGGGCGCGCAGCCAGCCGCTGATGGCGATGCGGGCGGCCGGGGTGCGGGCGTGCTCCAGCCAGTCCGGCGCGGGCCCGGAGGCCGCGTCCTGCGACAGGAGCAGTTGTACGGTGTCGCCGTCCGCGAGCCGGGTGCCGAGGGCGGCGATGCGCCCGTTGACGCGGGCGCCGATACAGCCGTGGGCGGCCTCCCCGTGCCGGGCGTAGGCGGCGTCCACGCAGGTGGCGCCGGCGGGCAGGCTGACGGGGCGGGGGTGGTCGGCGAGGAAGACGGTGATCTCGCGGTCCTGGGCGAGTTCGGCCCGCAGCGAGGTCCAGAAGGTGTCGGGGTCGGGGGTGGACTGCTGCCAGTCGAGGAGCCGGGAGAGCCAGCCGGGCCGGGTGGGGTCGATCCGCTCGCCGGCGGCGGCGGGGTCGGCGCATTCGGCGGGGGCGTACGGGTTGCCGAGCGCGATGACGCCGGCCTCGGCGACGCGGTGCATCTGGCGGGTGCGGATGAGGACTTCGGCCACCGAGCCGTCGGGGGTGGCGACGGCGGTGTGCAGGGACTGGTACAGGTTGAACTTGGGGGCGGCGATGAAGTCCTTGAACTCCGAGACGACCGGGGTGAAGCAGGTGTGCAGCTCGCCGAGGGCCCCGTAGCAGTCGGCGTCCTCGCCGACCAGGACGAGGATCCGGCCGAAGGAGGAGCCGCGCAGCTCGCCGCGTTTGCGGGCGATGCGGTGCACGGAGACGAAGTGCCGCGGGCGGACGTGCACTTCGGCGGCGATGCCGGCCTCGCGCAGGACGGCGCGTACGGAGTCGGCGACGGCGGGCAGCGGGTCGTTCTCGGCGGCGTGCGCGGCGATCAGGGCCCGGGTGTGCTCGTACTCCTCGGGGTGCAGGATCGCGAAGACGAGGTCTTCGAGCTCGGTCTTGAGGGCCTGGACGCCGAGCCGCTCGGCGAGCGGGATCAGGACGTCGCGGGTGACCTTGGCGATGCGGGCCTGCTTTTCGGGACGCATCACGCCGAGGGTGCGCATGTTGTGCAGGCGGTCGGCGAGCTTGATCGACATGACGCGGACGTCGTTGCCGGTGGCGACGAGCATCTTGCGAAACGTTTCGGGTTCGGCGGCGGCGCCGTAGTCGACCTTTTCGAGTTTGGTGACGCCGTCGACGATGTAGCAGACCTCGGCACCGAATTCGGCGCGCACCTGATCGAGGGTCACCTCGGTGTCCTCGACGGTGTCGTGGAGGAGTGAGGCCGTCAGCGTGGTGGTCTCGGCGCCGAGTTCGGCGAGGATCAGCGTCACGGCGAGCGGGTGCGTGATGTACGGTTCGCCGCTCTTGCGCATCTGGCCGCGGTGCGAGGTCTCGGCGAGGACGTAGGCCCGGTGCAGGACGGCGAGGTCCGCGTCGGGATGGTGGGCGCGGTGGGCTTCGGCGACGTGGCCGATGGCGTCGGGGAGCCGGTCGCGGGAGGCCGGGCCGAGCAGTGCGGCCCGGCCCAGCCTGCGCAGATCGATCCTGGTGCGGCCCCGTCTGCGGGCGGCGGATCCGCCGAGGCGGAGCTCCGCCGCTGCGTCGGGGTTTGTGGCCTCTGCACTCATGGGGACCTCCGGCGGCATCGACCGGCGGTGGACGGGCATGGGGTGAGCCCTCGGGGCCGGTGTCTGATGTTACCGACCCCACCACGTGGCGCAGTCCGGCTCTCGCCCAGCGTGAACCGGATCACCCATTCGAGGGAAGCTCTAGGCGAAAGCCGTTTCGGTCAGCCAGGCCGGGTCGATCTCGCCTTCGGCCACGATCACGGCCGGCCCGGTCATCTCGACGCTGCCGTCCGGCTGCTCGGTGATGACCAGGGTGCCGCCGGGCAGGTCGACGGTGTACGTGGCGGCTTCGCCGGTGGTGGCGGGGTCGGCGCCGTCGCGGCGGGCGGTGGCGACGGCCACGGCGCAGGCGCCGGTGCCGCAGGAGCGGGTCTCGCCCGCGCCGCGCTCGTGGACGCGCATGGCCACGTGGCGGGGGCCGCGGTCGACGACGAACTCGACGTTCACACCGGTGGGGTAGGCCTCGGCAGGGCTGAACGGCGGTGCGGTGTACAGGTTGCCGGCGTCGTCGAGGTCGGCGACGAACGCCACGGCGTGCGGGTTGCCCATGTTCACGTTGAGCGCGGGCCAGGTGTGCTCGCCGACGGAGACGGTGACGTCTCCGCCGGGCAGGGCGGCGCGGCCCATGGCGACGGTGACGTCACCGCTCTTGGAGAGGTGGACGCGCTTGACGCCGCCGCGGGTGGCGATGGCCAGGTCCCCGGCCTCGGCGTGGCCGGCGTGCTGGAGGTAGCGGGCGAAGACGCGGACGCCGTTGCCGCACATCTCGGCGATGGAGCCGTCCCCGTTGCGGTAGTCCATGAACCACTCTGCCTCGGCGGCCAGGTGCGCGGCCTCGGGGTGGGCCGCGGAGCGGACCACGTGCAGCAGGCCGTCGCCGCCGATGCCGGCGCGGCGGTCGCACAGCCGGGCGACCGCCGTGGGCGGCAGGTCGATCGCGTTGTCCGGGTCGGGGATGATCACGAAGTCGTTCTCGGTCCCGTGGCCCTTGAGGAAGGCAAGCCCTGTAGTGGTCACCCGGCCATCGTACGGGGGCGGGGTGACGGCGGGCGGACGGGGCGGGCCCGCACCGGACCGGGAGCGCCGCGGGCGCGGCGGACGGCGGCGGCCCGGCGGACGGTCGTCGGCCGGGCGGCACGAGCGAGCGGGAGCGGGAGCGGCCGACGATCAGCGCAGCCGGGCGACGCGGGCGGGCGGGAGAGGCCGGCGGTCAGCGCAGCCGGGCGACGCGGGCGGGAGAGGCCGGCGGTCAGCGCAGCCGGGCGACGCGCCATACGGCGAGGAAGGCCACCGTGAGGACGATGACCGCGTACAGGCCGACGATGCGCCAGTCGGGGCGTTCGCCCGAGCCGCGGGCCGGCAGGCCCGGCCAGGTGTGGCCGACGCGGCGGGCGGCCATCATGCCCCAGCCACCGGCGCAGCAGCTGATCAGCAGGCCGAGCATGGCCACGACCGCGCCGCCGTCGCCGAACTCGAAGGCGAGGGGGAAGGCGAACATGAGGGATCCGGCGGCCGCGAGCATCACGATGGGTGCGAGCTGCCAGATCCGCAGCCTGCGCTGCGGGCGCAGTTCGACCTCGAACTCGGGGACGACCTGCTCGTGCTCGGGTCCGTCCGGACTGAGCCGGTCCGGCTCCGCGGGAAGGCCCAGGACGGCAGGGAGGATCGACTCCGGATCCTGTCCGGTGCCGTCGCGCCCGGTGTCTCGAGGGCCGGCCTCCATCGCCACGTGCCCTCCCCACTAGGACTTCGTTCCGCCGAGTTTGATGATGGCACGCCCGCGGACCCCGTACGGGCGTCCGGAGCGTCCCGATGCCATCACGTGATCAGGCTGTAACCGCTCGTTCGACCAACGACTGCGCGAGTCCGGGCAGTTCCGCGCGGTCCGCGGCGGCGCCGCTGAGCCAGTGGACCCGCGGGTCGCGGCGGAACCACGAGTCCTGCCGGCGGGCGAACCGCTTGGTGGCGCGCACGGTCTCGGCGCGGGCCTCGTCCTCGGTGCACTCCCCCGCGAGTGCGGTCAGCACCTGCTGGTAGCCGAGCGCCCTGGAGGCGGTGATTCCGTCGCGCAGGCCGGCGGCTTCGAGGGTCCGCACCTCGTCGACGAGCCCGTCCTCCCACATCCGGTCCACGCGCAGGGCGATGCGCTCGTCGAGCTCGGGGCGGGCCACGTCCACGCCGATCTGCACGCAGTCGTAGACGGAGTCGGGGCCCGGGAGGTTGGCGGTGAAGGGGCGGCCGGTGATCTCGATGACCTCCAGGGCGCGGACGATCCGGCGGCCGTTGCCGGGCAGGATGGCCTGTCCGGCGGCCGGGTCGAGGGCGGCCAGGCGCGCGTGCAGGGCGCCGGGGCCCCGCAGCGTCAGCTCCTCCTCCAGGCGGGCGCGGACCTCGGGGTCGGTGCCGGGGAACTCCAGCGCGTCGATGGCGCCGCGCACGTAAAGGCCGGAGCCGCCCACCAGGACGGGGGTGCGGCCCTCGGCGAGCAGCCGGTCGATCTCGGCGCGGGCGAGGCGCTGGTACTCGGCGACGCTGGCGGTCTCCGTGACGTCCCAGATGTCGAGGAGGTGGTGCGGGATGCCACCGCGCTCGTCCATCGTCAGTTTCGCGGTGCCGATGTCCATCCCGCGGTAGAGCTGCATGGAGTCCGCGTTGACGACCTCGCCCCCGAAATGCCGGGCGAGGGCGACTCCCAGATCGGACTTTCCGGCCGCGGTGGGACCGACGACGGCGATGACCCGCGGTGCGGGGGCTGCACTTCTCACCGACCCAGTCTCGCAAACACCTGGCCCGGTACCCGAACGAGCTACGTGACAGCCGGCGGCCGGGGTCGTTGCCCTGGCGGGGTTCCGCCGGTCCGGCGCTCCGTCGGCCCAGTTCACCGCCGCGGAACTTTACCCGCACGAGTAACGTTATTGGAGTAGACATGGGCGTGTTTGCATGGTTTCGCCGGAAGGCCAAGGACGCCGTCGAGGCGGCTGCCGAGGAGACTTCGGCGCCTGCCCCGGCGGAGGAGCCGCAGGCCGTAGGCGCCGAGGCGACGACGGCGCGGGAGGTCACGGCCACGGAAGGCGTGGAGATCCCGAAGCAGCAGTCGGCGGACGAGGCGGCGGACAGCGAGACCGGTGAGGGCGCCCGTACGTAGGTATCCGCCAAGAGAAGGTGACCCATGGGCCTGCTGGACAATCTCAAGGCCAAGATCGCACCGGCCAAGGACAAGGTCGGTGACCTCGCGCAGCAGCACGAGGGAAAGATCGGCGAGCGCCTGGACAAGGTCGCCCAGGTCGTGGATTCCAAGACCAAGGGCAAGTACAGCGGCCAGATTGCGACCGGCACGGGCAAGGCGAAGGACGCGCTGGGCAAGATCGCCCACAAGGACGAGCCGGGCAGTGGCCCCACGGCGCCGGGCAGTGGCCCCGCGGCGCCCTGACACGGCGTCCGGTGTGAGGGGTGCGGGGGGGGGTTCCTCCCCGCACCCCTCACGCGTTCCCGGGGGCGGTCGGCGGCCGCGGGGCGGGTCGGGGGTTTCAGGACCAGGCGGCGACGAAGTAGCCGACGCCGTACGGGGCGTCCTCGTACAGCAGCCGGCCGTCGAGGCCCGCGCCCTCGGCCGCGCCCGCGAGCACCTGCCAGGAGGCCCGTCCGGCGGCCTGCAGTTCCGTGCCGAGCCGTGCGTCGACCGCCGCCAGCGCGGCCGTGTCGGCGGTGCCCAGCGCGCGGGCGGCCGCCGCGTCGAAGGCGGCGGCGCGCTCGTCCAGATAACCGGGGGCCTTGACGGTGCGGCAGGCGCTGCCGTCACCCATCACCAGCAGCGCGACCCGGCCGGCGGTGCCCGCCAGCTCCCGGCCTGCCGCGAGGCAGTCCTCGGTGGCCAGCGCGGGGCCGACGCCCAGTCCCGACACGGGGGCGCAGGCCCAGTCGGTGTGGTCGAGCAGCCAGGCGGCGACGGCCAGCGAAGGGGGCAGGTCCCGTCCGGCGGCGGGCCCGCCCGGTACCGGGGCGCCCAGCCGGACCTCGGCGGCCACGCCGAAGCCGTGGAAGGACCCGCGCGCGCCCTGCGGGTGGGCGCCCTCGCCCGCCGGGTCCGCGGGCCCGACCACGACCAGCCGGTCGGGCCGCGAGGCGGCGAGCACCGCCAGGGCGTCGGAGCACGCGGTGCGCGCCGCGGCGAGTTCGTCGGCCGCCCCGGCCGCGACCTGCGGCACGAGGAGCGGCGGGCAGGGGCATACGGCAGCGGCTACGAGCATGATCCGCAGCGTAGTACGCGCGAAGGCCCGGCGGGGCGGCCTCCACTGTGCGGGAGCCGGCCGCCGGGCCTGTGACGCGTCAGGCGACGGAGCAGCCGCCGGTGGCCGCGGGCAGCGGCGCGGGCACGCCGATGGCCGGCAGGCCGAGCATCACGCCGGCGGGCTGCGCGGGGGCGGCGTTGCGCTTCTCCCAGGCGTCGCCGGCGCGGGTGCGGCGCACCTCGGTCGTGGGACCCTCGGCGAGCAGGTGGTGCGGGGCCGCGTAGGTGATCTCGACGGTCACCACGTCACCGGGGCGGACCTCCGCGGCCGGCTTGGTGAAGTGGACGAGGCGGTTGTCGGGGGCCCGGCCGGAGAGCCGGTGGGTGGCGCCGTCCTTGCGGCCCTCGCCCTCGGCGACCATGACCTCCAGGGTGCGGCCGACCTGCTTCTTGTTCTCCTCCCAGGAGATCTCCTCCTGGAGGGCGACCAGGCGCATGTAGCGGTCCTGGACGACTTCCTTGGGGATCTGGTCCGCCATCTCGGCGGCCGGGGTGCCCGGGCGCTTGGAGTACTGGAAGGTGAAGGCGTTGGCGAAGCGGGCCTCGCGGACCGTGTGCATCGTCTGCTGGAAGTCCTCCTCGGTCTCGCCGGGGAAGCCCACGATGATGTCGGTGGAGATGGCGGCGTGCGGGATCGCGGCGCGCACCTTCTCGATGATCCCGAGGAAGCGCTCCTGCCGGTACGAGCGGCGCATCGCCTTCAGGATCGGGTCCGAACCGGACTGCAGCGGCATGTGCAGCTGCGGCATGACGTTCGGGGTCTCCGCCATGGCGGCGATGACGTCGTCGGTGAAGTCGCGCGGGTGCGGGGAGGTGAAGCGGACCCGCTCCAGCCCCTCGATCGCGCCGCAGGCGCGCAGCAGTTTGCTGAAGGCCTCGCGGTCGCCCAGGTCGGAGCCGTACGCGTTGACGTTCTGGCCGAGCAGGGTGATCTCGGAGACGCCCTCGGCGACCAGGGCCTCGACCTCGGCGAGGATGTCGCCGGGGCGGCGGTCCTCTTCCTTGCCGCGCAGCGCCGGGACGATGCAGAAGGTGCAGGTGTTGTTGCAGCCGACGGAGATCGAGACCCAGGCGGCGTACGCGGACTCTCGGCGGGTCGGCAGCGTGGAGGGGAAGGCCTCCAGCGACTCGGCGATCTCGACCTGCGCCTCTTCCTGGATGCGGGCGCGCTCCAGGAGGACGGGCAGCTTGCCGATGTTGTGGGTGCCGAAGACCACGTCGACCCACGGGGCCCGCTTGACGATGGTGTCGCGGTCCTTCTGGGCCAGGCAGCCGCCGACGGCGATCTGCATGCCGGGGCGCTTGGTCTTCATCGGGGCGAGACGGCCGAGGTTGCCGTACAGCTTGTTGTCGGCGTTCTCCCGCACCGCGCAGGTGTTGAAGACGACGACGTCGGCGTCGCCCTCGTCGGTCCCCTCGGGGGCGCGGACGTAGCCGGCGTCCTCCAGCAGGCCGGAGAGCCGCTCGGAGTCGTGCACATTCATCTGACACCCGTAGGTGCGCACCTCGTACGTCTTCACCTGTCCAGGGTAAAGGGGGCGCGGCGGTGGCTCGTGCCGGTGACCGGTCCGGCCCGGCGCGGTGTGACGTGGGACGCCGGGTCTGGCCGGGAATCGGACGAGGTGGCAGGATCGCGCGCATGCCCGTCGCAATCCCCCGGATCCGGATCAGCAGGCGTCGTGCCCTGGCGGGTGCGGCGGCCGGCTTCGCCGTGGTCGGCCTGCTGCTCTGGTGGCTGCTGCCGCTGGGCAAGGCGGAACCGGAAGGTCCGCTGACGTTCAGCACGGGCGCCCGCTCGGGGGTCTACCAGCGGTACGGCAAGCTGCTGCAGCAGGCGCTGGCCCGGGATCTTCCGAAGGTCGACGTCAAGCTCCTGGCCAGCGAGGGCTCCCAGCAGAACCTGGAGCGGGTGGCCACCGGCCGGGCGGACTTCACCATCGCCACGGCGGACGCGGTCTCCAAGTACCGGATGGACGACCGGCCGGGCGCGGACCGGCTCCGCGGCTGCGCGCGGCTGTACGACGACTACGTACAGCTGGTGGTGCCGGCGGACTCGCGGGTGGAGTCGGTACGGGACCTGCGCGGCATGCGGGTCGCGATCGGGCAGCCGGGGTCGGGGGTTCGGCTGATCGCGGAGCGGCTGCTGAAGGCGGCGAAGCTGGATCCGGAGACGGACGTCACACCGGTGGCGATCGGCATCGACCAGATGCCGGCGCAGCTGGAGGCGGGGCGGATCGACGCGTTCATATGGTCGGGCGGGCTGCCGACGAACGCGGTGAAGGCACTGTCGGAACGGACCGAGATCCGGCTGGTGCAGCTGGGCGATCTGATCAAGGAACTGCAGCGGAGCGGGACGCCGGCGCGGTACTACCGCAGCGCGGTGATCTCGCCGGACACGTACAAGTGGGCGCGGAGCAACGACGACGTCACCACGCTGGCCGTGCCGAACCTGCTGGTCACGACCGACCGTACGGATCCGGACCTCACGGAGGGCCTGACCCGTACGGTGATCGGCAGTCGGGACCGGATCGGGCACGCGGTGCACGCGGCGCAGCTGGTGGACCTGCGGACGGCGATCTACACGGATCCGCTGGAGCTGCACGAGGGCGCGGCCCGGTACTACCGCTCGGCCAAGCCGTAAGGGCTGGTCGAAGGACCCGCCCCCTGCGTGGCGTGCCGGGTCACGGCGTGCGGTCGGGGCCGGCGAGGAGTTCGGCTGCCGCGGCGGCCGCTCCGATGAGGCCTGCGGAGGTGCCGAGGACCGCCGGGACCACTTCGAGCCCCTGGACGAAGGACAGGGTCGCGTACGAGGCGAGGTGGCGGCGCAGCGGGGCGAAGAGGGTGTCGCCCGCGGTGGCGACGCCGCCCCCGATCACCGCGATGTCCGTCTCGACCAGGGTCGCGGTGGCCGCGATCGCCGCCGCGAGGGCGCGGCCCGCGCGGTCGAAGGCCGCCACGGCGACCGGGTCGCCGGCGCGGGCGGCCTCGGCCACGCCGGCGGCGCTCGGGTCGGGTCCGGTCCAGCCCTGTTCGGCGGCCCAGCGGGCGATCGCCGTTCCCGAGGCGATGGATTCCACGCAGCCGCGGCCGCCGCAGGCGCAGGGCTCACCGTCGAAGGCCACCGAGATGTGACCGATGTGGCCCGCGTTGCCGGTGGGGCCCGGGTGCAGGCGGTCGTTGAGGATCAGGCCGCCGCCGACGCCGGTGGAGACGACCATGCACAGGGCGTTGGCGCGGCCGCGGGCGGCGCCCAGCCAGTGCTCGGCGGCGGTCATGGCCACTCCGTCGCCGACCAGGACGGCGGGGACGTCCGCGCCGTGCCGGGCCAGTTCGGCGGCGGTCCGGGCGAGCACCGGGAAGTCGCGCCAGGCGCCGATGTTGACCGGGCTGACGGTGCCGCGGGCGGCGTCCACGGGGCCCGCGCTGCCGATGCCGCACCGCCGGACCTCGGGCCACAGGGGATCCCGGGCGAGGTCGGCCACGACCTCGGCCACGGCCGCCATCACCGCCTCCGGGTCCGTGCCGCGCGGCGTGGGGCGGCGGGTCGCGGCGGTCATCGTCCCGTCCGGGTGCACCAGCGCCCCGGCGATCTTCGTACCGCCGATGTCCACGGCGACGGTGGGGCCCGCGGCGGGAAGGCCGGGGTACGCGGCGGGAAGGGGTCGGACGGGGCTGGTCACGGGCGCTCCTGAGGGACGGTCGAGATCCAGTATGCGGTCCGGGGCGGCCGGTGACCGGCGCGTCGCAGACGCCGTACGCGGCCTGCGCGGCGGAGGTCCGGGGCGTACGGAGGAGCAGGGCTGGGCGCGTACGGCCGCTGGCGGGGGCGTACCGGGGCCGCGGGCGGCTACGGGCGTCCGGGTGCGCCCTCGCGCCGCGGGACGGCGACGGTGACGCGCAGGCCGTGCGGGGGGTTGTCCGCGTAGGACAGGAAGCCGCCGCTCTTGGCGAGCAGGGCGCGGGAGATCGACAGGCCGAGGCCGGAGCCCTTGATGTTCTGGTGGCGGCCGCTGCGCCAGAAACGGTCGCCGACGCGGTCGAGTTCCTCGCCGGTCAGGCCGGGGCCGCGGTCGGCCACCACCACGGCGGCGAAGTCGGACCCGGCGGTGGTGGTGACGGTGACCTCCTCGCCCGCCGGAGTGAACTTCAGCGCGTTGTCGATGACGGCGTCCAGGGCGCTGGACAGCGCGATGGGGTCGGCCCAGCCGGTGACGACGGCCTCGCCGTCCTCGGTCAGGCGGACGCCCTTCTCCTCCGCGTACGGCCGCCAGGCGGTGGCCCGTTCCGCGGCGAGCGCGCGGATGTCCACGAGGGTGCTCTCGACGGCGGCGTGTTCGGCGAGCGCCAGGTCCAGCAGGTCGTCGAGCACCTGCGCGAGCCGCTTGCCCTCGGTGCGCACCGAGGCGATCTCCTCGTTGCCCTCCGGGAGCTCCAGGGCGAGCAGTTCGATCCGCAGGAGCAGCGCGCTCAGCGGGTTGCGCAGCTGGTGCGAGGCGTCGGCCACGAAGGCCCGCTGCTGCTCCAGGACCTCTTCGACGTTGTCGGCCATGTCGTTGAAGGAGAGGGCCAGCCGCTGGAGTTCCGGCGGCCCGCCGGAGGCCGCGACCCGGGAGTTCAGCCGTCCGGTCGCGATGTCGTGGGTGGCCGCGTCGAGGATCCGTACGGGCCTCAGCACCCAGCTGGTGAGCCGCAGGGCCGCGCCGAACGCCAGCAGCATCGCGGCGGCGAGCCCGGCCACCACGATCAGCCAGCTGCGCAGGATCCGCGAACGCATCGGGCCCGTGGGCGACTCGGTGACCACGACGGCGACCACGTCACCGTCCAGGACCACCGGCGACGCGACGACCAGCCAGGACCGCTGCCAGGGCCAGACCTGCGGCGGGTCGTGGCTGCGGCGGCCGGCGAGCGCCTCCTCGAACGCGCGGCGGCCCTGGCCCTCCTCGGGCAGGCTCCACCAGCCGGGGGCGCGGGCCATGGACGCGTCCGTGCGGGTGAAGACGCCCGCCCGGATGCCGTACAGGTCGTGGTAGCGCGCGAGTTCGAACTGGAGGGTGGCGCGGCGCTCGTCGGCGCCCACCGCCCCACTGGCGGCCGCGTCGCTGACGAACTGGGCGAGGGCCGCGAAGCGGGCGGTGTCGTCGATCCGGTCGACGACGACCTCCTGCTGGCGGGCGGCGGCGAGGCTGACGGCGAGCGGGAAGCCGAAGGCGATCAGGACGCCCGCCATGAGGACGACGAGCAGGGGGAGCAGGCGGGTGCGCACAGTACGTGACCGTCAGGGGCCGGCGGGCGGGGCGACGAGCCGGTAGCCGACTCCGCGGACGGTTTCGATCAGGGCGGGCATGCGCAGCTTCGAGCGGAGCGAGGCCACGTGCACCTCTAGGGTGCGTCCGGTCCCCTCCCAGCTGGTGCGCCAGACCTCGCTGATGATCTGCTCGCGGCGGAACACCACTCCGGGCCGCTGCGCGAGGAGCGCGAGGAGGTCGAACTCCTTGCGGGTGAGCGGCACGTCGGCGCCGTCGACGGTGACCCGCCGGGTGGGCAGCTCGATGCCGACGGGACCGAAGCGGACCACGGCGCCGCCGGCCGGTGCGGCCTCGTCGGCGCCCGAGGTGCGCCGGCTGACGGCGTGGATGCGGGCCAGCAGCTCGCCGGTGTCGTACGGCTTGACCACGTAGTCGTCGGCGCCCATGTTCAGCCCGTGGATCCGGGAGCGCACGTCACCGCGCGCGGTCACCATGATCACCGGGGTGGCGGTGCGCTTGCGGATCTTCCCGCAGACCTCGTAGCCGTCCTGGTCGGGCAGCCCGAGGTCGAGGAGCACCACGCCGAAGGGCGGGGCGTCCGCGGGCAGCAGCGCCTGGAGGGCCTCCTCGCCGCTGCGGGCGTGCACCACCTGGAAGCCGTGCCGCCCGAGGATCGCGGACAGGGCCGCCGCGACGTGGTCGTCGTCCTCGACGAGCAGCAGTCTCATGGCGTCCCCTTTCCCGATGTCCCGAGTCTTCCCGAGTCCCGTACGGGCCGCGTACCGGTCACGTACGGGCCACCATGCATCCACGCGGATGAAGAGCCCCACGTCAAGGGGGTTCCGCTCCGGCGCGCCTTCCGTTATGCACCCGGTACGAGTACACCGGAGCCGGTCACGCTCAGTGGCCTAGCGAGGCCGTATCGTTATGCTCAATTCTCGCTCAGATGTAATGACGCTGCGCTGACCTCCTCATTACTGTCCTTCCAACCGAGCAGGACGGAGCTAGAGGCCGATGAGCGGAGTATCAGTGGACAAGGGCACGGGCGACGCGGTTCCGGCCGCCGACGGCCTGGTCGTGCTGAAAAACGTCAACAAGCACTTCGGCGCGCTGCACGTGCTCCAGGACATCGACCTGAGCATCGCGCGCGGTGAAGTGGTGGTCGTGATCGGCCCGTCCGGTTCCGGCAAGTCGACGCTGTGCCGGACCATCAACCGTCTGGAGACCATCGACTCCGGCAGCATCACCATCGACGGCAGCGAACTGCCGTCCGAGGGGCGGGCGCTCGCCCGGCTGCGCGCCGATGTCGGCATGGTGTTCCAGTCGTTCAACCTCTTCGCCCACAAGACCGTGCTCGAGAACGTGACCCTCGGCCAGCTGAAGGTGCGCGGCACGGACAGCGCGACCGCCGTGACGAAGGCGCGGGCGCTGCTCGACCGGGTCGGCGTGAGCAGCCAGGCGGACAAGTACCCGGCGCAGCTCTCCGGCGGCCAGCAGCAGCGCGTGGCGATCGCCCGGGCCCTGGCGATGGACCCGAAGGTGATGCTCTTCGACGAGCCGACCTCGGCGCTCGACCCGGAGATGATCAACGAGGTGCTGGAGGTCATGCAGCAGCTCGCCCGCGAGGGCATGACGATGGTCGTGGTCACCCACGAGATGGGCTTCGCCCGCTCGGCGGCCAACCGGGTCGTCTTCATGGCGGACGGCCGGATCGTCGAAGAGGCCACGCCGGAGCAGTTCTTCAGCAACCCCCGCAGCGACCGCGCCAAGGACTTCCTGTCGAAGATCCTGCACCACTGACCTGTCCTTCTGGTACTGATCCGGTCAGCAGTATTCGCATCGCCAACAACGTCTCACCCGAGGGAAGTTCACCATGAAGGTTTCCAAGGCCGGAGCGGCGCTCGCCGCCGCCGTCGCGCTCGCGCTGACCGCCACCGCCTGTGGCGGCGACAGCGACAAGGGTTCTGACGGCGGCGACTCCGTCGTCGTCGGCATCAAGTTCGACCAGCCCGGCCTCGGCCTGAAGACGCCGGACGGCAAGTTCACCGGTTTCGACGTCGACGTGGCGAACTACGTGGCCAAGGAGCTCGGCTACAAGAAGGTCGAGTTCAAGCAGGCCGTCTCGGCCGAGCGCGAGAACCTGATCCAGAACGGTGACGTCAAGTTCGTCGTCGCGAGCTACTCGATCAACGACAAGCGCAAGGCGAAGGTCGACTTCGCGGGTCCGTACTTCCTGACCCACCAGGACCTGCTGGTCCGCGCCGACGACAACTCGATCAAGAAGCCCGAGGACCTCAACAGCAAGAAGCTGTGCTCGGTCGCCGGCTCGACCTCGGCCCAGAACGTCAAGGAGAAGCTGGCGCCCAAGGCCGACCTGCAGCAGGTCGGCGGCTACTCCGAGTGCCTGACCGGCCTGGAGAACAAGTCCGTCGACGCCCTCACCACCGACGCCTCCATCCTGGCCGGCTACGCCGCCCAGCCCGCCCACCAGGGCAAGTTCAAGCTCGTGGGCCTGTCCATGAGCGACGAGAACTACGGCATCGGCCTGAAGAAGGGCGACAAGGACCTTCAGACGAAGATCAACGCCGCCCTGAAGAAGATGGTCGACAGCGGCGAGTGGGAGAAGGCCGTGAAGGCCAACTTCGGACCGGCGAACTACAAGAACGAGCCGGCCCCGCAGATCACCGAAGGCAGCTGACCGAAGCGGTGAGGTGCGCCGCCGGCCTGCCACCGGCGGCGCGCCCCATCGGCCATCCTGGGGAGAGCGCAGGGCAACGTGTTCGACTTTCTTGACAATCCGCAGTACGACGTGCTCGGCGCCTTCTGGGTGACGGTGCAGCTCACCGTGTACTCGGCCATCGGCTCCCTGATCTGGGGCACGATCCTCGCCGGGATGCGGGTCAGTCCCGTTCCGCTGATGCGGACCTTCGGCACCGGTTACGTGAACGTGGTGCGCAACACCCCGCTGACGCTGCTGATCATCGCCTGCTCGCTGGGCCTGGGGTCCACCCTCGGCATCACGATGGGCGGCGACACCTTCGAGCAGACGGGCTTCCGGCTCGCCGTCCTCGGCTTCATCGCGTACACCGGCACCTTCGTCTGCGAGGCGCTGCGTTCGGGCATCAACACCGTCCCGCAGGGCCAGGCCGAGGCCGCCCGCGCCCTGGGCCTGAACTTCTTCCAGGTGCTGACCCTCATCGTGCTGCCGCAGGCGTTCCGCGCGGTGGTCGCACCACTGGCGAACGTACTGATCGCCCTCACGAAGAACACCACGGTGGCGGCCGCGATCGGTGTCGCCGAGGCGGCGCTGTTGATGAAGGAAATGATCGAGAACGAGGCCGACGCGCTCTTCGCCGTCTTCGCCGTCTTCGCCTTCGGGTTCATCGTTCTCACCCTCCCGACCGGGCTGATCCTCGGCTGGGTGGCCAAGCGAGTGGCGGTGAAGCGATGAGCTCCGTGCTGTACGACACCCCCGGGCCCAAGGCCCGGCGGCGCAATGCCATCACGGCGGTCGTGTTCATCGCCGTCTGCGCGGCGGCGTTGTGGTGGGTCCTGGCCGCCATGGCGGACAAGGGGCAGTTGGACGCGGACAAGTGGAAGCCATTCGTCGCGGACGGGCAGATCTGGTCGACGTACCTTCTGCCGGGGCTGGGCGAGACGCTCAAGGCCGCGGCACTCTCCATCGTGATCGCCTTGCCGCTGGGCGCGCTGCTGGGCATCGGCCGCCTCTCCGACCACCGATGGGTCCGGGTCCCGGTCGGCGCGTGGGTCGAGTTCTTCCGGTCCATCCCCGTGCTGATGCTGATGATCTTCGGCAGCGCCCTGTACGTGCGGTTCACCGACGTCAGCTCGGACGTCCGCCCGCTCTACGCGGTGGTCACCGGCCTGGTCCTGTACAACGCGTCGGTCATCGCCGAGATCGTCCGGGCCGGCATCCTGTCCCTGCCGCGCGGCCAGACCGACGCGGCCAAGGCGATCGGCATGCGCAAGGGCCAGACCATGCTGTACATCCTGGTCCCGCAGGCCGTCACCGCGATGCTGCCCGCGCTCGTCAGCCAGCTCGTCGTGATCCTCAAGGACACCGCCCTCGGCGGCGCCCTTCTCGGCATCAACGACCTGATGGCGCAGTACCGCACCATCCCGGCCAATTACGGCGCCAACACCATCGCCACCCTCGTGGTGATCGCGGCGATCTTCATCGCGGTGAACTTCCTGCTCACCTCCTTCGCCTCCTGGCTGGAGCGGAAGCTGCGCGCCTCGAAGAAGAGCACGGGCGCGGTGCTCCACCCGGAAGACGTCGAGGAACTGGCGGCGACCCCGGGCCCGGCCGGCCCCGCCGGACCGGTGGACAAGGCCTGACCGGTACTCAGCAGTCTGAAGTGACCCGTGTGGTGCGGTGGACCCGGTCCGCCGCACCACACGCGGTTTGGGCGAAACGCACCGGCTGACCGCCGTCACTTGACGCACGCACGCGCAGTGGGTTGCATACGTTCTGTGATCAATTACCGGACCGCCGGAGCCCTGCCATGGACCCGGTGATCGTCGTCGGCGCGGGGCCCGTCGGGCTTTCGCTCGCCCTCGCCCTCGCCGGGCAGGGCGTGCCCTGCGTGCTGCTCGACGAGGGCCCCGGCAAGGACGAGCCGCGACCCGCCCGGACCGTCGTCCTGCACGCCGACACCGCGGCCATGGCCCATCGGCTGGGCTGCGCCACACTGCGGGACGAGGGCGCCCGCTGGGCGGCCTGGCGCTCGCTGAGGCGACGTCAGGAACCGGCGCGCACCGCCTTCGAGGACCCCGGGCCGACCGGCCCGGCGCCGCTGCACGTCCCGCAGCACGCGCTCGCCCGCGGCCTGCGCGACGCGGCGGCCGCGCACCCGCTCGTCCAGCTGGTCACGGACAGCAAACTGGACGCCGTGGAGCAGGACGGCGGCGGGATCACCGCGCATACCCGGGGCGCCGAGACCACCTGGTGGCGCGGCAGCTACCTGGTCGGCTGCGACGGCGCCCGGTCCACCGTGCGCAAGCTCCTCGGGATCCGCTTCCCCGGTCGGACCGCCGTGGAACGGCACGCCGTGGCCGCGCTGCGCACCGAGCTCCCCTGGCCCGGCGAGGCCGTCCTGCACCGGACGCCGCCGTGGCTGGGCGCCGGCTCCGCGGGCGAGGTCTGCGCCCGCCCACTGCCCGACGGCGTGTGGCGGCTGGACTGGCTGCTGCCGCCGCGCGGCGAACTCGTCACCCCCGACATGCTGGTGGGCTGGGTGCGGGACACGCTGGGCGGCTGGTGCGGGGGCACCACTCCCCCGTACGACCTGCTCGACACCGGCGTGCACACCCTGCACCACCGGCTGGCCCGGCGCTGGCGCGTGCAGCGGGCCTTCCTCGCCGGGGACGCGGCCCACCTGCTCGGCGCCCTGGGCACGCAGGGGGTCGAGGAGGGCCTCCGGGACGCCGAGAACCTCGCCTGGAAGCTGGCCCTGGCCTGGCACCACGGCGCCTCCGAGGAACTCCTCGACAGCTACCAGGCGGAGCGGCGCACCGCGGTCGCGGCCCGGCTGCGGGCCGCCGACCAGGCCCTGCCCGCCCTGCGCGGCGGCGGAGGCCTGCGCGGCTACCTGCCGGGCGCCGCGCGCACCCACGACGCGATGCTGACGGACGGCCACCTCGGCCGCGGCGCGCTCGGCTCCGCGCCCGGCTACGGCCGTTCGCCGCTCGCGCCGCCGCCCGCCGAGTCCGCGGCGCCGACCGCCACCGAGCCCGGCGCGCCCGTGGCCGACGTACGGGTGACGGCTCCGGACGGGGCCACCGTGCCGCTGCGCGACCTGCTGGGGCGCGGACGGCTGCTGGTGGTGCTGGTCGCGCCCGGCACCGGGGTGTGGGACCGGCGGCACTGGCTGAAGGCCGGGCTGATGCCGCGGCTCGCGGCGGCCGTGAGCGCGCTGCCGGTCCGCGCCGAGCTGCTGGTGGCCGAGAGCTATCCGGGCGCGGCGGCGCACACCGTGCTGCTGGTGCGCCCGGACGGGCACCTGGCGGCCGCCTTCGCGGGGGTGCGGCCGGCGGATCTGTACGCGGCGGCGGACGCCGTGCGGGGCGGTCCGGCGGGCGGTTGCGGGGACGGTCCGGAGGGCGTCCGGGCGGGCGCCGCGGCGGGCCCGGCCGAGCCGGCCGGCGCGGTCGCGCGGGCGGTTCCGGCGGTGCCGGCGGCGCCGCGTTCAAGTGGGCCACCAGTGTGATCAATTGACCGTCCGGGCCGCGCATGGTGTACTCCGGGACATGACCGGCACCGACGTACACCTCTGGCGGAGGGTCCACATGGACCTGCTCCGCTTCGCGGGCTGCGTCTGTCGCCCGTCCTGCTGATTCGCCCCTTCTCCCCGCGCGCCCCCGCGCCCCGCGCCGCCGGACCACGTGTCCGCCGCGGCCCGCGGTCGCCGCCGCGCGCTGCCAAGCGAACCCCAGGACGGTCCCCCATGTCTGCCGTGTCCACCACGCTGTTCCCGCACGCCCCCGCCCGCCCGCCGGCCCGTCCGCTGGACGGCCCCGGCGCCGCCGAGCTCCTCGACTTCGCCCTGAGCACCGCCGCCGACCCCGAACTCGTCGCGGCCCTGCCCCTCGACCCGGAGGGCCGTACGTGGGTGCGGCTCGACGGGCCGGGCGGCAGCGAGGCCTGGCTGATCGGCTGGCCGCCGGGCACCGGCACCGGCTGGCACGACCACGCCGAGTCCCGGGGCGCCTTCGCGACCGCCGCGGGCCGCCTCACCGAGCACTCGCTCGCCGCCCGGCTGCCCTCGGAGGGCTGGCAGAGCCTGGAGCTCGCCCCGGACGTCGACCGCAGCCGGACCCTGCCCGCCGGAACGGGCCGCGCCTTCCGCGAGTTCCACGTGCACGAGGTGTTCAACGAGTCCACCACCGAACACGCCGTCTCCGTGCACGCCTACTACCCGCCGCTGCCCCTGATCCGCCGTTACAGCCGTACCGGGCCGGTCCTGCGGCTGGAGCACGTCGAGCGTCCGGCGGACTGGCAGTGAGCGCCGCCGGGCCCGGGCCGACCGGGATCGACGAACTGCTGGAGCGGGTACGGGCCGGCTACGCGCGCGTCGAGGCCGGCGAGGCCCACCGCGCCCGGGAGGCCGGTGCGCTGCTCGTGGACATCCGTTACCAGGCCCTGCGCGAGCGCGACGGGCTGATCCCGGGCGCGCTGGTGGTCGAGCGCAACGAACTGGAGTGGCGGCTCGATCCGCAGGGCAGCCACCGGGCGGCCGAGGCCACCGGACACGACCTGCAGGTGATCGTGATCTGCAACGAGGGGTACGCGTCCAGCCTCGCGGCGGCCTCGCTGCACCGGCTCGGGCTGCACCGGGCGACCGATCTGGTGGGCGGCTTCCAGGCCTGGAAGGCGGCCGGCCTGCCGGTGGTGTGAGCCGCGGACGGGGCGGACAGAAGCGCACGGGGGCGCCCGGCAAGTGCCGGACGCCCCCGTCGTACCTGCTCTGCCGCGCGTGTCGTGCCGTCGGCTACTCCGCGGCGGTGGCGACGTGCACCGGGCGGACCCGGAGGGCCGCCCGGCCGGGCAGCGCGGTCGCGGCCAGGGCCAGCAGCGCGGCCAGGCCGACGACCGTACCGGCGGCGAGCGGCAGCACCGTGGGCGCCGCCCGGCCGGTCATGCCGACGCTGAAGGCGGTCAGGACGGCGAGGGCGATGCCGGCGCCGAGGACCGCGCCGATCAGGACCACCGACAGGGCCTCGATGCGGAGCATGCGCAGCACCTGCCGGCGCGTGGCCCCGGCCAGCCGCAGCATCGCGAACTCCCGGATCCGCTCGGCGGTGGACATGGCCAGGGTGTTGACGACGGCGATCGCGGTGAAGGCGAGCACCAGGCCCATGGCGAGCAGGTTGATCTCGGCCCCCGACCGCTGCCGGTCGGCCCGTACGTCGTCGGCGTCGCGGGCGGTGAGCACCGCGGTGCCGGGGAAGTCCCGCAGGGCCGCGGTCAGCTCGGCTCGGCCGGTGCCCGGTCCGGCGGCCACCAGCACGCTGCTCGCGAGCGGGTTGTCCACGTGGGCGGCGACCAGGTCGTGGGCGAGGGTCAGGTCGCCGAAGCCGAGGCCCCGGCCGTAGACCGCGGTGACGGTGACCGTGACGGGGGTGCCGTCTCCGAGGGTCAGCCGCAGCGGGCTGCCGGGCCGCAGGCCCAGCCGGTCGGCGGCGAGTTCGCTGACCGCGGCGCGGTGTCCGCCGAAGCCGGCCAGGGTGCCGGCGGTGACCTGCGGGTCCCAGGTCCTGGTGAGCCCGGCGGGGGTGACGCCCTGGGCTGCGTACTTGGTGAGGCCGACCCGGACGGTGGTGTTCACGATCTCGGTGGCGGCGGTGACGCCGGGGGTGCGGCGCACCCGCCCGGCGGCCCCCGCGGTGACCCCGGGTCCCGCCGCTGAGAGCACCCAGCCGGCCCGGACGCCGTCGCGGGCCTGGGCCCGGGCGGCGTCGCCGAGCGTGGGCTGCACGAACAGGACCGTGCAGGTCATGCCGACGAGCAGGGCGACGGGCGTGACGGCGGACGCCATCCGGGTGGCCTTGCCGCGCAGGTTGGCGGTGGCCAGGCGGCCGTTGACGCCCGCGGCCCGCAGCGGGCCGGCGAGCAGGGCGGTGGCCCCGCGCACCAGCAGCGGCCCGAGCAGGGAGACCGCCCCGGCGAGCACCACCACGGCCAGGAAGGTGACCGGGGTGGCGGCGGGCTCGGTGCGCAGGGTGCTGAGGACGGCGACCAGGACGGCGCCGCCCGCGAGCAGCAGGACCCCGGTGGCGATCCGCGCCCAGGCGGGCCGGGAGCGTTCGACGGCGGCCTCGGCGAGCGCTTCGGCAGGGCGGATACGGGCGACCCGGCGGCCGGTGATGCGGGCGGCGGACCAGGCGCCCAGGAGGGTGGCGGCGACGGCGGCGGCCATCGGGAAGACGCCCGTGGTGCGCTCCAGGGTGGCGGGGACGGCCCCGGCCGTCACGAACCGGCCGTGCAGCCAGGCCGCCAGCGGCAGTCCGGCCAGGGAACCGAGCACGCCCGCGGCCAGGCCCACGATCAGGGCCTCACGGCCGAGGAGTCGGCGCAGCTGCCCGGAGGTGGCGGCGATGGCGCGCAGCAGGGCGAGCTCGCGCTGGCGCTGGCGGACGGCGAGGGCGAAGGTGCCGGCGACCACGAGGACGGCGACGAGGAGCGAGGTGCCGCCCATGGCGCCGCCGAGGGAGACGAGCCGGGTGCGGGCGCCGGCCGCGTCGAGGAATTCGACGGGCCCGCGGGCGTCCCCGGCGGCGACCCGGGCGGTGCTGCCGTGCAGCGCCCGGCCGAGGGCGCTCTCGACGTCACCGGTGGTGGTGCCGGGGCGGGGCAGCACCCCGATGGCGGTGTAGCTGCCCGCGGGACGGCCGGAGAGCCGGCGTGCCTCGGCGGTGCTGAAGAAGAGGGATTCCTGGTGCGCGAGGGCGCCGCCGGGGGCCCGCTCGGCGCGGGCTATCCCCGTCACCGTGTACGTACGGGGCTCGGCGGTGGCCAGGACGGTGAGGCGGGAGCCGGGCCGGAGTGCGGCGCGGGCGGCCAGTGCGTGGTCGACGACGACCTCGGCGGCGCTGCGCGGGGCGCGGCCCTCGGCCAGCGTGAACGGGGTGAGCGCGGCGGATTCCCAGGCGTGCCCGTACGCCTTGCCGGCGGCCGGGCGTCCGGTGCCTGTGGTCAGGGGGGCGGCCTGGAAGGTGACTTCGGGCACCGCCCGGCCGACGCCGGGGACGGCCCGGACCTTCTCCAGCGTGCCGGCGGGCAGCCAGGCCCGCTCCGCGACCGGCTTGGCCTTGTGCTTGACCTTGGTCTTGCCCTTCTTCCGCTTGACCGTGGTCCGGTGGACGTTCTGGTCGGCGGAGACGACCAGCGGTGCGGCCGCGTAGCGCTCGGTGGCGATCCTGCCCCGCAGCCCGGTCTCCAGGAGCGTGCCGCAGGCCGTGATGAGGGCGGCCGCGCACAGGAGTGCGACGAAGGCGCCGAGGAAGCCGGCGGTGCGGTGCCGAACGGTCTTGAGTGCGTAGCGCAGCATCATGGGGGCAACGATGCCGACGGGCACCCCCGCGGGGCATTGGCGTGCCCCGGTCTCTGCACCCGGGGGACAGCCCTACTCCCGGGCGGGTGCCGAGCCCCCGTCAGAACGCCTCGTACCCCAGGTCGTCCGTCTCCTCGCCTTCGGCCTCCAGGGCGGCGCGCACCACCCGCAGGGCCATGCCCTCCGGGTATCCCTTGCGGGCGAGCATGCCGGCGAGGCGCCGGATCCGCTTGTCGCGCTCCAGGCCCCGGGTGCCGCGGAGCTTGCGGGCGACCAGCTCCCGGGCCGTCTCCTCCTCGCGGTCGGAGTCGAGGCGGCCCATCGCGTCGTCGATGAGGGCGGAGTCCACTCCCTTGGTGCGCAGCTCGCGGGCGAGTGCCCGGCGGGCGAGCCCGCGGCTGTGGTGCCGGGACTCGACCCAGGCGCCGGCGAAGGCGGCGTCGTCGATGAGGCCCACCTCCTCGAAGCGGGAGAGGACCTCCTCGGACACCTCATCGGGGATGCCCCGCTTGTGCAGGGCGTCCGCGAGCTGGCGCCGGGTCCGCGGGGTCCCGGTGAGCAGGCGCAGGCAGATGGCCCGCGCCTGCTCCTCGGGACTTTGAGGGGGCGTCTCCCGCTCGGCCCTCGACGAGCCGGAGACGCTCCCTTCCGCACGTGCCACGGTCAGCTCTTGGCCGTGGCTGCCGTGGCGGCCTTGGCCGTCTTGGCCTTGGACGCCGAGGCCGGCGCGGGCACGGCGGCGGCCGTGTCCGGGGCGTCGGCGCCCGCCTTGTCCGCGGCGGGCTCCGCGTCGGCGGCGGGCTTGCGGATGCCCACGCCGAGCTTCTCCTTGATCTTCCGCTCGATCTCGTCGGCGAGGTCGGGGTTGTCCTTCAGGAAGTTGCGGGCGTTCTCCTTGCCCTGGCCGAGCTGGTCGCCCTCGTACGTGTACCAGGCACCGGCCTTGCGCACGAAGCCGTGCTCGACGCCCATGTCGATCAGGCCGCCCTCGCGGCTGATGCCGTGGCCGTAGAGGATGTCGAACTCGGCCTGCTTGAAGGGGGGCGCGACCTTGTTCTTGACGACCTTGACGCGGGTGCGGTTGCCGACCGCGTCGGTGCCGTCCTTGAGGGTCTCGATGCGGCGGATGTCCAGGCGCACCGAGGCGTAGAACTTCAGCGCCCGGCCACCGGTGGTGGTCTCCGGGGAGCCGAACATCACGCCGATCTTCTCGCGGAGCTGGTTGATGAAGATCGCGGTGGTCTTGGACTGGTTGAGCGCGCTGGTGATCTTCCGGAGCGCCTGGCTCATCAGGCGGGCCTGGAGGCCGACGTGCGAGTCGCCCATCTCACCCTCGATCTCCGCGCGGGGCACCAGGGCCGCGACGGAGTCGATGACGATCAGGTCGAGGGCGCCGGAGCGGACGAGCATGTCCACGATTTCGAGCGCCTGCTCACCGGTGTCCGGCTGGGACAGGATCAGGTTGTCGGTGTCGACGCCGAGGGCCTTGGCGTACTCGGGGTCGAGCGCGTGCTCGGCGTCCACGAAGGCGACGGTGCCGCCGGCCTTCTGCGCGTTGGCGACGGCGTGCAGGGTCAGCGTGGTCTTACCGGAGGACTCCGGCCCGTAGACCTCGACCACACGGCCGCGCGGCAGACCGCCGACGCCGAGGGCGATGTCCAGGGCGGTCGACCCGGTGGGGATGACTTCGATGGGGTCGTTCGGCCGGTCGCCCAGGCGCATCACTGCGCCCTTGCCGAATTGTCGTTCAATCTGTGCGAGCGCGGCGTCGAGCGCCTTCTCGCGGTCGGTGCCTGCCATGGGTTCCACCCGGGATGCTTGAGTCGATCGCTTCACGTGAAAGACGCTAACGCCTGCCACTGACAATGCTCCTCCACGGCCTCCGCGGCTGTGGATAACTCATCAGAATGGATGTTCGAATTCCGTGTCAAGCGCGCCACGCCACACCCCCCGCGGGCGCGCCGCCGACGGCATGCGGCCCGCCAGGAGCGTGCACCACGGTCACTGTGATCACCACCGCCCCCGCCGCCACACCGTCACCACCATCACCTCAGCCACGGCAGCCAGGGCCGCCGCACCCGCCGCGCCCGGGGCCCGGTCGCCGCGTCGGCCACCTCGTACCGCCGTACGTACGCGCCCAGGAACGCCTGCAGCGTCGCGATGGCCGGGATCGCGATGAGCGCCCCGACCGCGCCGAGCAGCGCGGTGCCGGCGATGACCGAGCCGAAGGCCACGGCCGGGTGGATGTCCACGGTCTTCGAGGTGAGCTTGGGCTGCAGCACGTAGTTCTCGAACTGCTGGTAGACGACCACGAACCCGAGGACGTACACGGCGTACCAGGGGTCGACGGTGAAGGCGATCAGCATCGGCAGCGCGCCGGCGAGGTAGGTGCCGATGGTCGGGATGAACTGGGACACCAGACCGACCCACACGGCGAGCGCGGGCGCGTACGGCACGTTGAGCACGGCGAGCAGGATGTAGTGCGCGACGCCCGAGATCAGCGCCATCAGGCCGCGGGAGTAGAGGTACCCGCCGGTCTTGGCGACCGCGATCTCCCAGGCCCGCAGCACCTCGGCCTGCTTGGCGGGCGGCAGTACGGAGCACAGCGCGCGGCGCAGCCGGGGGCCGTCGGCCGCGAAGTAGAAGGAGAACAGGCCGATCGTCAGCAGCTGGAAGAGACCGCCGAGCACGGTGGCGGACACGTCGAGGACGCCGCTCGCGCTGTTCTGCACGTACTTCTGCAGCCAGTCGGAGCGCAGCATGCTGTCCTGGACGGCCAGCCTCGACAGCTCGGTGCCGAAGGTCTCGTTGATCCAGCTGATCACCGAGTCGAGGGTGCCGGGGAAGTCCTCCACCATGTCGAGGATCTGCCCGGCGAGCATCGATCCGAGCATGACGACGAAGCCGACGGCCGCGACCAGCACCCCGAGGAAGACCAGGAAGGTGGCGAGGCCGCGGCGCATGCCGCGGGCCGCCATCCGCGCCACGGCCGGTTCGACCGCGAGCGCGAGGAAGAAGGCGATCAGGATGTTGATGAGCAGCCCGATGAGCTGGTGGAAGGCCCAGCTGCCCAGCTGGAAGCAGGCGTAGAGGGCGAGCACGAGTATCACGGCGCGGGGCAGCCAGCGCGGCATCCGGGCCGCGGCCGCGAGCCCGGCGGGCGCGCCGGGACCCCGGCCGCCGTCCCCGGCCCCGGCCCCGGCCCCGGCCCCGCCGGACGCGGCGGCCGGCTCGTCCGCTCCGCCCGTGCCGTCCGTCCCGTCCGTGCCGTCCGTCCCGAGGGGTTCCGGGCCGCCGTCGCCGGGACCACTGCCCGGGCCGATTCCGGGCGTCCGCGCTCCGGGCGCCTGCTCCCCGGGCGCCTGCTCCCCGGGCGTCTGCTCCCGGGGCGTCTGCTCCCGGGGCGTCTGCGCTTCGGCCGCCGCCCCGGGGAGCGCCGGCCCCCGCCGGCCGGCGGGGACTCTCCCCCCGGCCCGCGCCGGTGCGGCACCGGGCGCACCGCCCGCCTCCGTCGTGCTTGCGGGCGCGCTCGCGCCCCCCGGCTGGTCGGTCTCGTCTGTGGCTGCCACCCCGCAAGTCTCGCCTACCCGCGTCCCGGCTCCGACGTCATCGGACCCCCGACCGGCCGCAGCCTCGACCAGCCGGTCCTCAAGCCCTCAAGCCCTCAGACGTCAGCGCCGCTCGCCGGGCACGTCCATCGCCGCGCACACCGCGCGCCAGACGTCCTTGGCCTCCCAGCCCGCGTCGAGCGCCTCGTGCACGGTGCGGCCGCCCAGTTCGGTCATCACGTGGTCGCGCGCGAAGGAGTCCGCGTACCCGGATCCGAAGTGGTCGGCCATCCGCTCCCAGAAAATCGTCAACCGCATGCATCCAGTATCCCGCCCCGGAGAGTGGCCCCGGCCCGTTCGCCCGGTGCCGCACCACCGCCCCGCCCTACCGTTTCCGTCATGGCTGGAGACGAGGCATCACCACTGGTCCGCGCCGAGCAGTTCGTCTGGCTCACCGCCCGGGTCCTGGAGCAGCGCAGGTTCGCCTTCCACTTCCTCGGCGGCAGCCCCGACCCGGTCGACGCCGCCCTCGGCTCGTACCTCAACGGGGACGGCGGCTACGGGCACGCGCTCGATCCCGACCTGCGCGGCCCGGTCAGCCAGCCGCTGCACACCGCGCACGCGCTGCGGGTCCTCGACAGCCTGGGCCGGTGCGCGGGCCAGCGGATCGAGCGGCTGTGCCGCCACCTGACCCAGGTGTCCACGCCGGAGGGCGCGCTCCCGCTGCGGTGTCCGGCCGCGCGCCACTTCCCCGCGGCGCCCTACCACCCGGCCGTGGACGATCCGCCGAGCGAGCTGCTCACCACCGGCCCGGTGGTCGGCCTGCTGCACCGCAACCGGGTGTGGCACGCCTGGCTGTTCCGCGCCACCGACTGGTGCTGGGACCGGGTCGAGACGCTGCGCCACTCGCATCCGTACGAGATCCAGGCGGCCGTGGCCTTCCTGGAGGGGGTGCCGGACCGGCCGCGCGCCGCGGCCGCCGCCGACCGTCTGGGGCGGCTGGTGCGCGAGCAGGGGCTGGTCGTACTCGATCCGCGGCGGCGCGAGGAGTACCCGCCGGGCCCGGGGTACGCGCCCGGCGAGCAGCTCTTCCCGCACGACCTGGCCCGCCGCCCGGAGTCCCCGGCGCGCGGCTGGTTCACCGACGAGGAGCTGGGCCGCTCGTTGGACTTCCTCGCCGCGGAGCAGCAGGAGGACGGCGGCTGGCCGGTACGGCGCCGGGCCTGGGCGCCGGGCAGCGCGCTGGAGCGCCGCCCGATCGCCACGATCGAGGCGCTGCTGACGCTGCGCGCGTACGGCCGTGCGGAGTTCAGCCGCCCAGCGCCCGGACGCCCGCGGTGACCGCCACGGCCACCCCGACGACCACCAGGAAGGGCGCGCGCAGCAGCAGCGCGATCCCGGCGCCCGCAAGACCGGCGGCACGGGCGTCCAGGGCCAGCGCGGACCCGGTGCTGAAGGTCTGCTGGGCGGTGAGCGCCGCGAGCAGCGCGACCGGGAGGAGTGCGGAGAGGCGGCGCACCAGCGGGCGCTCCAGGGCCCCGGCGGGGACCAGCAGTCCGAGGAGCTTGACGAGGTAGCAGCCGGCGGCTGTGAGGGCGATGGCGATCCAGACGTTCACGGGGTCTCTCCTTCCGTTTCCCGGCGGCGCGCGCCGCGCCCCTTGACGTAGAGGACGGCGGGGGCGGCGAGCGCCGCGACCAGGACCGGCACGCCGGCGGGCAGCACCGGCAGGAAGCCGAGGCCGAGCAGGACGGCCAACACGGCCACCGCCCGCTCGGTGCCGGTGCGCAGCATCGGGGCGAGCAGCGCGAGGAACACGGCGGGCCCGGCGGCGTCCAGTCCCCAGGCGGCGGTGTCGCCGAGGGCCTCGGCGCCGAGCGCGCCGAGCAGGGTGGTCAGGTTCCACAGCACGTACAGGCTCAGGCCGGTGACGGTGAAGCCCAGGCGGGCGGCGGTCCGGCCGCGCTGGGCGAGTGCGACGGCGGTGGTCTCGTCGATGACCCAGTGCGCGGCGAACGGGCGCACCGCCCGGGGCAGCGCGAGGAGCTGGGACAGGCGCAGGCCGTAGAAGGCGTTGCGGGTGCCGAGGAAGAACGCTCCGGCGGCCGCCGTCAGCGGGTTGCCGCCGGCGGCGAGCGCCCCGACCAGCGCGAACTGCGAGGCGCCGGTGAACACCAGCAGGCTCAGGGCGCAGGCCTGCGCGACGGTGATGCCGGATCCTGCGGCGGTGACGCCGAAGGCGAAGCCGGACAGCCCCACCGCGATGCCGACGCCGAGGGCGTCGCGGATCACGGCGCGCCGGTCGACGGGGGCGCCCGGCGGCCGGCCGTCGTGGGTGTCGTGGGCCCCGGCCGCCCGCATCCCGGGACCGGCCGTCCGCACCTCGGACACCTGCCCCGTCCTGTCCGCGCTCGTGCCCGCCGGGTCGGCCGGGCCGTCCGGGTGGGGCGGGCGGGCCGCCGCGCGCTGCTGTGCTGTCTGTTCTGCCACGTCCCGACGCTATGCGCGCGGTGTGATCGTCGTCTTGTACGTTCTTGCGCCGCGGCGGGGGCGCGCAGAATGAGGGCATGAGCACGGGCAGGGCGGGGGCGCGGGACACGGGCGAGTGGGCACGGCACTGGCAGTACGAGCAGCTGCCCGGCCTGGACCTGCTCCGGGCCCACTACGTACGCCACACCTTCCCGCGCCACGCCCACGACGGGTACGTGATCGCGGCCGTCACCGGCGGCATCGAGGAGGTCGGCCTGCCCGGCGGCACCGACCGGGCCGGGCCGGGCAGCGTCGTGCTGATCAACCCGGAGGTGCCGCACACGGCCCGCGCGGGGGTCCCCGAGGGCTGGGCGTACGCCACCCTGTACGCGGCCCGGGACATCGTCACCGAGGTCGCCGGCGAGCTGTCCACGCTGCGCGGCACCCCCGGCTTCACCGCGTCGACGGTGCCCGACCCGGAGGGCTGTCGGCTGATCAGCGGGGTCCACCGGGCCGCCGAGGAGGGCAACGCGCTGGCCGCCGACAGCCTCCTGCGGGTGGTGGTCGCGCGGATGCTGCGCCAGTACGGGGGCGCCCTGCCGGCCCGCCCGCCTTCCGGGGCCGGGGCCGCCACCGCCGCCCGGGCGCGGGCGGTGCTCGCGGACCGGCTGACCGACCCGCCGTCCCTGGAGGAGCTGGCGGCGGCCCTGGGCACCGGCCCGTTCGCGCTGCTGCGCGCGTTCCGGGGCACGTACGGGATGCCCCCGCACACCTGGCTGACCGACGCCCGGGTACGGGAGGCCCGGCGGCTGCTGGACGCGGGCACGGCGCCGGGCGACGCGGCGGTGGCGGTCGGCTTCAGCGACCAGCCACACCTGAACCGGCACTTCACCCGCATCGTCGGGGTGCCGCCGGGCGCGTACCGGCGCGAGCGGCGGGGGCCGGGCGGCGGGCCCGGCGCCTCGGGCTGAACGGCCCGTCCGCGGCCGCCCTGCGGACCGTTGTCAGTGGCCGGGTGCACGATGGGGGGCATGGCCGGCACCGCGCTCGACTCGTTCTCCCCCGCGACCCGCTCCTGGTTCACCGGGGCCTTCGCGCAGCCCACGACCGCGCAGGAAGGCGCCTGGCGGGCGATCGGGGCGGGCTCGGACGTCCTGGTGGTGGCGCCGACCGGATCGGGCAAGACGCTGGCCGCCTTCCTGGCCGCCCTGGACCGGCTCGCCAGCGTCCCGCCGCCCGCGGAGCCCCGCAAGCGCTGCCGGGTGCTGTACGTGTCTCCGCTGAAGGCCCTCGCGGTGGACGTGGAGCGCAATCTGCGCAGCCCGCTGACCGGCATCCGGCAGGAGTCGGTGCGGCTCGGGCTGCCCGAGCCGGACATCCGGGTGGGGATCCGCTCCGGCGACACCCCGCCCGCCGAGCGGCGGGCGCTGGCCACCCGGCCGCCGGACATCCTCATCACCACCCCCGAGTCGCTGTTCCTGATGCTGACCTCGGCGGCCCGCGAGGCGCTGTCGGGCATCGAGACGGTGATCCTCGACGAGGTGCACGCGGTCGCGGGCACCAAGCGCGGCGCCCATCTCGCGCTGTCCCTGGAGCGGCTGGACGAGCTGCTGCCGCGCCCGGCCCGCCGGATCGGCCTGTCGGCGACGGTCCGGCCGGTGGACGAGGTGGCCCGGTACCTGGCGCCGCGGGGCCGGGTGGAGATCGTCCAGCCGCCGTCGGGCAAGGAGTTCGACCTGTCGGTGGTCGTGCCGGTGCAGGACATGGGCGAGCTCGGCGGCTCCCCCGCCACCGAGGGGCGGGACGGCGGCGACAAGCCGTCGATCTGGCCGCACGTGGAGGAGCGGATCGCGGACCTCGTCCAGGCCCACCGGTCGACCATCGTCTTCGCCAACTCGCGGCGCCTCGCCGAGCGCCTGTGCAACCGGCTCAACGAGATCGCGTACGAGCGCGCCGTCGGCCGGGCCCTGCCCGAGGGGGCTCCGCCCGCCGAGATCATGGCCCAGTCCGGGGCCGCGAAGGGCGCGCCGCCGCTGCTCGCCCGCGCCCACCACGGTTCGGTGTCCAAGGAGCAGCGGGCCCTGGTCGAGGAGGACCTCAAGGCGGGCCGGCTGCCGGCCGTCGTCGCCACGTCCAGCCTGGAGCTGGGCATCGACATGGGTGCGGTGGACCTGGTCGTGCAGGTCGAGTCGCCGCCCTCGGTGGCGTCCGGGCTGCAGCGGGTGGGCCGGGCCGGCCACCAGGTGGGCGCCGTGTCGACGGGCGTGGTGTTCCCCAAGTACCGCGGCGACCTGGTGCAGGCCGCGGTGGTCACCGAGCGGATGCGCACGGGCTCCATCGAGTCGCTGCGGGTGCCGTCGAATCCGCTGGACGTGCTGGCCCAGCAGCTGGTCGCGATGACGGCCCTGGACACCTGGCAGGTGGACGACCTGCTGGCGCTGGTGCGCCGCGCCGCCCCGTTCGCCGCGCTCCCCGAGTCGGCGTTCACCGCGGTCCTCGACATGCTCGCGGGCCGCTATCCCTCGGACGCGTTCGCGGAGCTGCGGCCGCGCGTGGTCTGGGACCGGGTGGCGGGCACCGTGACCGGGCGGCCCGGCGCCCAGCGCCTCGCCGTCACCTCCGGCGGCACGATCCCGGACCGCGGGCTGTTCGGGGTGTTCCTGGCCGGCGCCGACCCGAAGAAGGGCGGCGGCCGGGTCGGCGAGCTGGACGAGGAGATGGTGTACGAGTCCCGGATCGGCGACGTCTTCACCCTGGGCACCACCTCCTGGCGGATCGAGGACATCACCCGCGACCGGGTGCTGGTCACCCCGGCGCCCGGAGTGCCGGGGCGGCTGCCGTTCTGGAAGGGCGACCAGCTGGGCCGGCCGCTGGAGCTGGGCCGGGCGGTCGGCGCGTTCCTGCGCGAGGTCGGCGGGCTGCCCGCCGAGGACGCCCGGCTGCGGCTGCTCGCGGCGGGCCTCGACGCCTGGGCCGCGGACAACGTCCTCGCGTACCTGACGGAGCAGCGCGAGGCCTGCGGGCACGTGCCCGACGACCGGACCATCGTGGTCGAGCGGTTCCGTGACGAACTGGGCGACTGGCGGGTGGTGGTGCACTCGCCGTTCGGCGCGCAGGTGCACGCGCCGTGGGCGCTGGCGCTGGGCGCACGGCTCGCCGAGCGGTTCGGGATGGACGCCCAGGTGATGCACGCGGACGACGGGATCGTGCTGCGGCTGCCGGACGCCGATCTCCTCGGCCTGGACCTGCTGGACCACGATCCGGCCGCGCCCGGCTTCGAGTTCGACAGCGAGCAGGCCCCGCTGAGCGCCGCCGACGTCCTGTTCGACCGGGGCGAGATCGGCGGCATCGTCACCGAACAGGTCGGCGGATCCGCCCTGTTCGCGTCCCGCTTCCGGGAGTGCGCGGCGCGCGCCCTGCTGCTGCCGCGCCGCAGCCCGGGCCGCCGCACCCCGCTGTGGCAGCAGCGGCAGCGCGCCGCCCAGCTGCTCCAGGTCGCCTCCGAGTTCGGCTCGTTCCCGATCGTGCTCGAAGCGGTCCGGGAGTGCCTCCAGGACGTGTTCGACGTGCCGGGGCTCACCGAGCTGATGGGCGACATCGAGGCCCGCCGGGTCCGCCTGGTCGAGGTCACCACCCCCGAGCCCTCCCCCTTCGCCCGCTCCCTGCTCTTCGGCTACGTCGCGCAGTTCCTGTACGAGGGCGACTCCCCGCTGGCCGAGCGCCGGGCGGCCGCGCTCTCCCTCGACTCCAGCCTGCTGGCCGAACTGCTCGGCCAGGCGGAGCTGCGTGAACTGCTCGACGCGGAGGTGCTCGCAGAGCTGGAGCGGGAACTCCAGTGGCTGACCGAGGAGCGGCGGATCAAGGACGCCGAGGGCGTGGCCGACCTGCTGCGCCTGCTCGGCCCGCTGACCGGCGACGAGCTGGCGGCGCGGGGCGCGGAGCCGGCCTGGCCGCAGGCGCTGGGCGCGGCCCGCCGGGCGATCCGGGTCCGGATCGCGGGGGTCGAGCACTGGGCGGCCGTGGAGGACGCGGGCCGGCTGCGCGACGCGCTGGGCACCGCCCTGCCGGTGGGGGTTCCGGAGGCGTTCACCGAGCCGGTGAAGGACCCGCTGGGTGATCTCCTGGCCCGGTACGCGCGCACCCACGGCCCGTTCACCTCGTCCGGGGCCGCGGCCCGCTTCGGCCTGGGCGCCGCGGTGACCGAGGGCGCCCTGCAACGGCTCGCGGCGGCGGGCCGGGTGGTGCAGGGCGAGTTCCATCCCGCCGGCATCGGCCGCGAGTGGTGCGACACGACCGTGCTGCGGCGGCTGCGGCGCAGGTCCCTCGCGGCCCTGCGCCAGGAGCTGGAGCCGGTGCCGCCGGCCGCCCTCGCCGGCTTCCTGCCGCAGTGGCAGCACCTGGGTGGCGGCCTTCGGGGCATCGACGGCCTGGCCCGGGCGGTCGAGCAGCTCCAGGGCGCCCCGGTGCCCGCCTCCGCGCTGGAGAAGCTGGTGCTGCCCTCCCGGGTGAGCGGCTACTCCCCCACCCTGCTGGACGAGCTGACCACCAGCGGCGAGGTGGTGTGGGCGGGGGCCGGCGCCCTGCCCGGCAAGGACGGCTGGATCTCCCTCTATCCGGCGGACACGGCGCCGCTCCTGCTTCCCGCCCCGCACCCGCTGGAGCTCGGCCCGCTGCACCGGGCGGTACTGGACGCGCTGGCCGGGGGGTACGGCCTGTTCTTCCGCCAGATCGCCGGCGAAGTCCGCGCGGTACAGCCCGAGGTGACCGACCCTCAACTCGCCGACGCCATCTGGGACCTGACCTGGTCGGGCCGCCTCACCAACGACACGCTGGCGCCGCTGCGCGCGCTGCTCGGATCCGGGCGCACCGCCGGGTCGACCGCGCACCGGGCCAAGCGCACGGTCCCGCGCGGCCGTTACGGCTCGCTGAGCGCGACGGCCTCCCGTACGGGACCGCCCACGGTCTCCGGCCGGTGGTCGCTGCTGCCCGACCGCGAACCGGAGGCCACCCATCGGGCGCACGCCCTGGCCCGCACCCTCCTGGACCGGCACGGCGTGGTGACCCGCGGCGCGGTCGCCGCCGAAGGGGTGGAGGGCGGCTTCTCGGCCGTCTACCGGATCCTGTCCGCCTTCGAGGACAGCGGTCAGGCGCGCCGCGGTTACGTCGTCGAGGGCCTGGGCGCGGCCCAGTTCGCGATGGAGGGCGCGGTGGACCGGCTGCGCGCGGCGGCCACCGCACGGGACCGCGACGAGGCGGGCGCCGCCCGGCCGGCCCTGGTCCTGGCCGCGGCGGACCCGGCTAACGCGTACGGCGCGGCCCTGCCCTGGCCCGAACCGCCCTCGGACGCCGGCCACAAGCCGGGCCGCAAGGCGGGCTCGCTGGTGGTCCTGGTCGACGGCGAGCTGACCCTCTACCTGGAGCGGGGCGGCAAGACCCTGCTGTGCTGGCCCGGCCCGGACGACCCGCGCCTGGCCAGGGCAGCGGAAGCCCTGGCCACCGCCGCCCACACCGGCCGCCTCCCCGCCCTCACGGTCGAGCGGATCAACGGAGCCGCCGCCCTGACCTCCCCGTTCGCCCCGACCCTGGAATCCACCGGCTTCCACGCCACCCCGAGGGGCCTACGGGCGCGCACGTGACGGGGGTGTCGGGCGGGAGCGGCCCGGCGGGGACGCGCGGCCGGGTGGACACGGGACCGGACCACCGCACCGCCGGCTTGCCGGCTTGCCGGTCTGCCGCGCCGCCGCGCCGCCGGACCCCAGACCTCCGCGCCACCCAACCGCCGCACCGCCAACCCGCCGCACCGCCAACCCACCGGACCGCCAGGCCGCCGGACCGCCAACCCCCGGGACCGCCAGACCGCCGGCCCGCCAGCCAACGGCCGACGGGCCCCCGAGCCACCCCCACCCCCGCCCTCCACCCGGGGGACAATGGCCGCATGCCCGAAGGAGACAGCATCTGGCGGGTCGCCGCACGTCTGCGGGACGCGCTCGGTGGGCGCGAGCTCACCCGGTGGGACCTGCGCGTGCCCCGGCTGGCCACCACCGACCTCACCGGCCGCACGGTCGAGGAGGTCGTCCCCCGCGGCAAGCACCTGCTGACCCGCGTCGAGGGCGGGCTCACCCTCCACAGCCACCTGCGCATGGACGGCGCCTGGCACGTGTTCGCGGCCGGCCGGCCGTGGCGCGGCGGTCCCGCGCACCAGATCCGCGCCGTGCTCGGCACCGCCGCCCACACCGCGGTCGGCTACCGGCTGCCGGTCCTGGAACTCCTGCGCACCGCCGACGAGGACCGCGTGGTCGGCCACCTCGGCCCCGACCTGCTCGGCCCGGACTGGGATCCCGCGGCCGCCGCCCGCAACCTCCTCGCCGATCCGGCCCGCCCCCTCGGCGAGGCCCTCCTGGACCAGCGGAACCTGGCGGGCATCGGCAACATCTACAAGTCCGAGCTCTGCTTCCTGGCCGGGGTCACCCCCTGGACTCCGGTGGGCGATCTCGCCGCCCCCGACCTCGGCCGGATCGCGGGCGCCGCGCACCGCCTCCTGAAGGCCAACATCGGCCCGGCCGAGCACCCCCGCAACACCACCGGGCTGCACCGACCGGGCCAGGACCTGTTCGTCTACGGCCGGGCCGGCCGCCCCTGCCTGCGCTGCCGCACGCCGCTGCGGGAGGCCCCGCAGGACGACCGCCCCACCTACTGGTGCCCGCGCTGCCAGAGCGGCCCGGTCGGCCATGACCCGCGCTCCGTCGTGCTGCGCTTCAACGGCCGGATCACCGCCCGCGACCCCGACGGCCTGGCCCGCCTGATGTCCGAGGACCACGTGTTCGTCGACGGCGCGGGCGCCGTCGTGGCCGGCCGGTCCGCCTGCGTCGACGCCTGGCGCCGCTTCTTCGCCGCCTTCCCGGACCACCGCAACGTGTTCGACTCGGTCACCGTCCACGGGGACGTGGTCAGCGTCTCCGGGTACAGCGAGTGCTCCGATCCGCGGCCGGCCGGCCCCGCCCGGTGGGCCGCCACGGTCCGCGGCGGCAAGATCACCCGCTGGCAGGTCCGGACCGACCGGCTACCGGAAGCCCCCGTCCACCCCACGAGCACCGCCCACCCCGCGGGCCCCACCCCCCGGGAAGCCCCCGCCCACCCCACGAGCACCGCCCATCCCGAGGGCCCCGCCCACCCGGAAGACCCCGCCCCCACTGGTTGACGGTCCGTCAGATCCGGTCGTACCGTCCCCGCATGCCCACACCCCACGCCTCGTACGACCTCACCGGCCGCACCGCGCTGATCACCGGCGCCGCCAGCGGCATCGGACGGGCCACCGCCGTGCTCCTCGCCCGGGCGGGCGCGACCGTGCACTGCGCCGACCGCGACGAGAAGGGCCTCGACGAGACCGCCGCCCTGGTCGCGGCTGACGGCGGCGCCGCCGTCACCCACCCCCTCGACGTCACCGACCGCGCCCAGGTCCGCGCCGCCGTGGCCGCCGCCGGCCCCCTCGACATCACCGCCGCCATCGCCGGCATCATGCACACGAGCAGCGTCCTGGACACCCGCGACGAGGACCTCGACCGGGTGCTCGACGTCAATTTCAAGGGCGTCCTGCGCACCTGCCAGGAGGCGGCCCGCGCGATGACCGCGGCCGGCCGCCCCGGCAGCATCGTCACCATGGCCTCCGGGGCCGTGGACGCGGCCCAGCCCGGGCTGCTCTGCTACAGCGCCGCCAAGGCCGCCGTCGTCCAGCTCACGAAGACCCTCGCCACCGAGGTGGGGCCGCTCGGCATCCGGGTGAACGCCGTCGCGCCCGGCTGGATACGCACCCCGATGACCGGCCGGCACAGCCCCGAGGTCCAGGAGCAGACCGAGGCCGCCATGATCAGGATGTCCCCGCTGCGCAGGGTCGGCGAGGCCGCCGACATCGCTCAGACCGTGCTGTTCCTGGCCTCGGACGCCTCGTCCTTCATGACCGGCCAGATCCTCCGCCCGAACGGCGGCGTCTCGATGCCCTGGTAGTCCACGACGCCCGGACCGGACGCCGTGCCGTCGGGTTCGCCACGGCGGCCACCCTGCGGGCCGCCCGGCCCGCGGCCCGCGCCGCCGCCCGCCCCAGCGGGCCGTCCCGCCGGCGCCGGGCCTCGGAGATCCCTGCGGCCCGCCCCAGCGGTACGCAGTGCACCGGCAGCAGGCTCAGCCCCCACCCGCCCACGGCCACAGCGCCCTCGACCACGCCGGCCCGCGCGGGCACCAGGGCGAGCCGCAGCACGGCCCACCACCACAGCACCCCGCCGGCCACCGCCGCGGCCACGAGCAGAGGCGTCCGTATCCGCCACACGGCTGCCTCCTCGGGCCGGGGGTCGGGACCCGCCCATCCTCCCGTACCCCCGTGGCGGCCGCATCCAGAACCGCCCCGGGACAGCGCGAGGCCCCGGCCGGGTGCGCACACAGTGCGTACACACCCGGCCGGGGCCTCGCCCCACGCTTCATCTCAAGCGGCTACGACATCCACCGCTTCGGCCGGCGCCTTGATGGTCACCCGCTCGGTCGGGACGGTGACCGAAGTCACCGAAACCGAATTGAGCATCGGGCGAACCGGTACCGGATCGCTCGCAGCAGCCGACTGGGCCAGCTCGGCGAGCGAGAGTTCATCGCTGACTTCGCGCATCAGCTCGGACATCCGTACGTCCAGCGCGTCACAGATCGCGGAGAGCAGCTCGGAGGATGCCTCCTTCTGCCCCCGCTCCACCTCGGAGAGATAGCCGAGCGAAACTCGGGCGGACGAGGAGACTTCGCGCAGAGTACGGCCCTGGCGCTGGCGCTGCCGACGCAGCACGTCACCCAGCAGGCGACGGAGCAGAATCATCGGTGGCTCCCTCCTCTGACCGTGTAGCGGCATCCTTCACGCCCCACCGTACCGCCTCGCGCGGCGGCCGTGCGGGGAGCGATGTCGTGTTCACTCAGGGCTGCAAACATCAAATCCCCCCGTTCTGTTCCGTACCCTGTGTCCGCGGATTCTCCCGCAGTTCGCTCAAGAGGAGTTCGAGCACCCTCCGTACGCTCTCCCTACGGATGTCCGCTCGGCCGCCGTTCAACCTCAAGGCGGCCGTCCTCTCCCCCGCCGGACCCGACACGGCGACGAAGACGGTGCCCACCGGCTGCCCGTCCTGCGGATCGGGGCCGGCCACCCCGGTGGTCGCGATCCCCCAGACCGCCCCGAGCGCTCGTCGCACTCCGGCCGCCATCTCCGCGGCGACCTGCGCGTTCACCGCACCGTGCGCGTCCAGCAGTGCCCCGTCGACGCCGAGCAGCCGCTGCTTGAGTTCGGTGGCGTACGCGGTGACCGAGCCGCGGAAGGAGCGGGAGGCACCGGGCACCGCGGTCAGTTCGGCGGCGACCAGTCCACCGGTGAGCGACTCGGCGACGGCGAGCGACTCGTCACGCTCCGCAAGCATCCGCAGCGCGTCCGCCGCGGCCCCACCCGTACCGGCGGAATCGCCGGCCCCTGTGCTCACTGTCATGACCGTTCTCGCCACTCAGTCCTGTCGCTCAGCCCTGTCCGCCCTGAGCGGCGCGTTCCGCCGCCAGTCCCCGGCGCCGCAGGACGACCGCCTGGCGCACGTAGTCCAGGCCGGTGACCACCGTCAGCACCACGGCGACGGCCATCATCCAGAAGCGCAGCGTCGCGAGCGGCCCGGTCAGAGCCAGAACGTACATGCCCGCGGCGGTTCCCTGCGCGAGGGTCTTCAGCTTCCCGCCGCGACTGGCCGGAATCACCCCGTAGCGGATCACCCAGAAACGCAGCAGCGTGATGCCGAGCTCGCGCCCGAGGATCACCCCCGTGACCCACCAGGGCAGGTCGCCGAGATAGGACAGGCAGATCAGCGCCGAACCCATGATCGCCTTGTCGGCGATGGGGTCGGCGATCTTCCCGAAGTCCGTGACCAGGTTGTACGTACGGGCCAGATGCCCGTCGAACACGTCCGTGATCATGGCGATGGCGAACGCGGCCCAGGCCAGCGCGCGCCAGGCCGGGTCGTACCCGCCCTCCGCGAGCAGCAGGAGGACGAAGCCCGGCACCAGAGCGAGGCGGATCATCGTAAGGATGTTCGCGATGTTCCACAGGCTGGCCTGATTGACGGCCGCCGCCCCCAGCTTTCCGCCGGGCGCAGGCCGACGGCCGGTCCCACCCGCCGCTGATGCCGGGACTCCGGTCATCCGGCCGCCTCCTCAAGGTCCAGCGGCTCGACGACCAGGTCCACGCCCAGACTGCCGACCACCTTTGCCATGACCATACGACCGGGAACCAGTCCCTCGCTTGTCGTGAACATAACCTGGCCGTCGGTCTCGGGGGCCTGGTGCGCGGCGCGTCCGGTGGCCCCGTCCTCGTCGCCGGTCTCCTCGCCCACGGACTCCACGAGCACCTCGACGATCTCGCCGATGCGCTCCTCGGCCCGCTGCGAGGTCAGCTCGTCGGCGAGGCGCTGCATGTGGGCGAGGCGCTTGGCGATCACTTCCTCGTCGAGCTTGTGCTCGTAGCCGACCGCCTCGGTACCGTCCTCGTCGGAGTAGCCGAAGACGCCGATCGCGTCGAGCCGCGCGTGCGTGAGGAAACGCTCCAGCTCGGCGAAGTCGGCCTCGGTCTCACCGGGGAAGCCCACGATGAAGTTGGACCGCACACCGGCCTGCGGGGCCTTGGAGCGGATCGTGTCGAGCAGTTCCAGGAAGCGGTCCGTGTCGCCGAAGCGGCGCATGGCCCGCAGCACGTCCGGAGCGGAGTGCTGGAAGGACAGGTCGAAGTACGGAACGACCTTGGGCGTCGAGGTCAGCACGTCGATCAGGCCGGGGCGCATCTCGGCGGGCTGGAGGTAGCTGACCCGCACCCGCTCGATGCCTTCGACCTCGGCCAGCTCGGGCAGCAGGGTCTCCAGCAGCCGGATGTCGCCGAGGTCCTTGCCGTACGAGGTGTTGTTCTCGGAGACCAGCATGACCTCCTTGACACCCTGCTCGGCCAGCCAGCGGGTCTCCTGGAGCACGTCACTGGGGCGGCGCGAGATGAAGGAGCCGCGGAAGGACGGGATCGCGCAGAAGGAGCAGCGGCGGTCGCAGCCGGAGGCGAGCTTGACGGAGGCCACCGGGCTGGTGTCCAGCCGGCGGCGCAGCGGGGCGCGCGGTCCGGACGCCGGGGCCAGCCCGTCGGGCAGGTCGGCCGGGGCGGGCTCGGGGGTCTCCTGCGCGTGGCCGGGCAGGGCCACCTCGGAGGCGCCCTGGCGCTCGGCCGGGCTGATCGGGAGGAGCTTGCGGCGGTCGCGCGGGGTGTGCGACGCGTGGATGCCGCCGTTCAGGATGGTCTGGAGGCGGTCGGAGATGTCGGCGTAGTCGTCGAAGCCGAGGACACCATCGGCTTCGGGCAGGGCCTCGGCGAGTTCCTTGCCGTAGCGCTCGGCCATGCAGCCGACCGCGACGACGGCCTGGGTCTTGCCGTGATCCTTGAGATCGTTGGCTTCCAGGAGGGCGTCTACGGAGTCCTTCTTCGCGGCTTCGACGAAGCCGCAGGTGTTGACGACGGCCACATCCGCATCCGCGGCGTCCTGGACGAGCTCCCAGCCATCCGCCGCCAGGCGGCCTGCGAGCTCCTCCGAGTCCACCTCGTTACGGGCGCAGCCAAGAGTGACAAGGGCGACGGTACGGCGTTCGGGCATGGACTCAAGAGTACTTCGTCCAGCCGCCGGCCCCCGCCGGGTGCCCGGAGCAGCGCGGATCCCCGGGTGCGGCGCCGCGCACCCGGGGATCCGGCCGTATTCCGCTTCGGCCCGCGCGCCCGGTCCGCGCCCGGTCGGGCGCGTCGGGCCGGTACCCGGTCAGCCTTCCTGGGCCGGGGCCTCGCGCGGGTCGTCCTTCGTGTAGGTCAGCCGCTCCACCTGGCCGGGCTGGAAGCTGTCCTTGATCTCCTTGCCGTTCACGAACAGCGTGACCGCGCCGGCGTCGCCGAGGACCAGGTCCACGGACTCCTTGTCGGTGAAGGTCCTGGAGTCGCCCTGTTCGAGCATTCCGTCGAACAGCAGCCGGCCGTTGTGGTCCTTCGCGGAGATCCAGCTCTGGCCGTCGACCGCCGACAGCACGACCGTGACCAGGTCCTTGGGCGCGGCCGCGATGGCGCTGTTCGAGGGCTCGGGCCGCGGCGGGGTGGGGGCGGGCTTGACCGCGCCGGACGGCTTGGGTGCCGGCTGGGGCGAGACGGATCCCTCCGCCACCGGCTTCTTGGCGGCTTCGTCGCTTCCGTTGAACATGGTGAAGCCGACGAATCCGATCACGGCGACGATCGCCGCGACCATGGCTGCGGTCCAGTTCGGCCGCTGCCGCTCGGGGCGGATCCGTTCCGCTTCGAACCTGGGTGCGGCCGGCGTGGGTGCGGGACGGCCGCCGTGATCGGCGTCGTAGCGCTCGACCAGGGGTTCCGGATCGAGCCCGACGGCACGGGCGAGGGTACGGATGTGGCCGCGTGCGTACACATCGCCGCCACAGCGGCTGAAGTCGTCCTGTTCGATCGCCTGGACGATCGGGACGCGCACGCGGGTCGAGCCGCTGACCTCTTCGACGGTGAGTCCGGCGCGAATGCGCGCCTTCTTCAGGACACGCCCGATCGAAGGCCGGTCATCGGTCGAAGGCCGGTCGTCTTCGGGGGAGTTGGAGTTGCCGATGGACACGAGGGCGCCTTTCGAGCGTGTAGCCACCTGCTGGACGTCCAGTCTAGGGGGGTGACGAAAGGGTGGAGCAACCGGAGGGTGGCCTCCGTACGCCATCGGTATGGCTCTGTGTCCGAACCGACTCCGATGAGCCGGACGAGCACGATGGCGTGCAGCTCCGTCCCTTCCCTCAACTTGACGCGCGCCCGGGGGAAACGGTTTCCCCCCGATCCCTTACGGGTGAGACTCCCCGCGGATGACGGCCAGAACCCCGTCCAGCTCGTCCGGTTTGACCAGCACGTCGCGTGCCTTGGAGCCCTCGCTGGGGCCCACGACCCCCCGCGACTCCATGAGGTCCATGAGCCGGCCGGCCTTCGCGAACCCGACCCGCAGCTTGCGCTGGAGCATCGAGGTGGAGCCGAACTGGGTGGATACCACGAGTTCCGCCGCCTGGCACAGCAGGTCCAGGTCGTCGCCGATCTCCTCGTCGATCTCCTTCTTCTGCTTCTGGCCGACCGTGACGTCGTCCCGGAAGACCGGCGCCATCTGGTCCTTGCAGTGCTGGACGATCGCGGCGATCTCGTCCTCGGTGACGAAGGCGCCCTGCAGCCGGGTCGCCTTGTTGGCGCCCATCGGCAGGAACAGTCCGTCGCCCTTGCCGATCAGCTTCTCGGCGCCGGGCTGGTCGAGGATGACGCGGCTGTCGGCGAGCGAGGAGGTGGCGAACGCGAGCCGGGAGGGCACGTTCGCCTTGATGAGGCCGGTCACCACGTCGACCGAGGGCCGCTGGGTGGCCAGCACCAGGTGGATGCCGGCCGCGCGGGCCAGCTGGGTGATGCGGACGATCGCGTCCTCGACGTCGCGCGGCGCGACCATCATCAGGTCGGCGAGCTCGTCGACGATGACGAGCAGGTACGGATACGGCGTCAGCTCGCGCTCGCTGCCCGCGGGCAGCTTGACCTTCCCGTCACGGATGGCCTTGTTGAAGTCGTCGATGTGCCGGTAGCCGAAGGCCGCCAGGTCGTCGTAGCGCAGGTCCATCTCGCGCACCACCCACTGCAGGGCCTCGGCTGCCCGCTTGGGGTTGGTGATGATCGGGGTGATCAGGTGCGGGATGCCCTCGTAGGCGGTGAGTTCGACGCGCTTGGGGTCGACGAGCACCATCCTGACGTCCTCCGGGGTCGCCCGCACCATGACCGAGGTGATCAGGCAGTTGATGCAGGAGGACTTGCCGGAACCGGTGGCGCCGGCCACGAGCACGTGCGGCATCTTCGCCAGGTTGGCCATCACGTAGCCGCCCTCGACGTCCTTGCCCAGCGCCACCAGCATCGGGTGGTCGTCCTCGGCCGCGTCCGCCAGCCGCAGCACGTCGCCCAGGTTGACCATCTCGCGGTCGGTGTTCGGGATCTCGATGCCGACCGCCGACTTGCCGGGGATCGGGCTGATGATCCGGACGTCCGGGCTGGCCACGGCGTACGCGATGTTCTTGGTGAGCGCGGTGATCCGCTCGACCTTCACGGCGGGGCCGAGCTCGACCTCGTACCGGGTGACCGTCGGACCGCGGGTGAAGCCGGTGACGGCCGCGTCGACCTTGAACTCCATGAACACGTTGGTCAGCGAGGCCACCACCGCGTCGTTGGCGGCGCTGCGGGTCTTGCCGGGCCCGCCGCGCTCCAGCAGGTCGAGCGAGGGCAGCGCGTACGTGATGTCCCCGCGCAGCTGGAGCTGTTCCGCGCGCGGCGGCAGCGGGCCGGAGGTCTCCGGCGGCGCCTTGGTGAGGTCCGGCACTGCGGCGGGCAGGGGCGGGACCGTGGGCACGGGCGGGACCGCGGGTCCGGCCCCGCGGCCGGCGGCCGGCCGGGCACCCGGCACCGGCGGGGCCGGCACCGGCTCGGTGGTCTCCACCGGGCGTTCGGCGGCGACCCCCTGGGTGAGGCCGGCGACGAGCGGGGACGGCGGCAGCCCGTTGAGCACGGCCCCGTCGAGGGCGGCCGCGGCGGCCGCGGCCACGTCCACCGCGTCCAACGGGCGGTCGAGCGGCGGCTGCACCGAGGCCCGGCGCGGGCGGCGGCGCCGCTTCAGCGCCTCCTCCTCGGCCAGGTCCACCTCGTCCACCGGGGCGGGCGCCCGCCGGGAGCGGGCCTGCCACTGCTCGGGATCGTGCTCGGTGCCGGTGTCGGTGCCGTACGGGTCCTCTTCGTCGGTGGCCACGATGCCGAGCCGGACACCGAGCTGGCGCAGCCGTTGCGGGATCGCGTTGACCGGGGTAGCGGTGACCACCAGCAGCCCGAACACGGTCAGCAGGAACAGCATCGGCACCGCGAGCGGCGCCCCCATCGTGAAGATGAGCGGCTGCGAGGCGCCCCATCCGACGAGGCCGCCCGCGTCCCGCATGGCCTCGGTGCCGGCGTCCCGGCCGGGTGCGCCGCAGGCGATGTGCACCTGGCCGAGGACGCCGACGACCAGGGCGGTCAGGCCGACCCCGATCCGGCCGTTGGCGTCGGTCTGTTCGGGGTGCCGGATGAAGCGGACGGCCATGAAGCCGAGGAGCAGCGGCACCAGCAGGTCGAGCCGGCCGAACGCGCCGGTGACGAGCATGGTGACCAGCTCGCCGACCGGCCCGCGCAGGTTCGACCAGGTGCCGGCGGCCACGATCAGGGCGAGGGCGAGCAGCAGCAGCGCGAGCCCGTCCTTGCGGTGCGCGGGGTCGAGGTTCCTGGCGCCCCGGCCCACCCCGCGGAAAACGGCGCCGACGGCGTGGGCGGCGCCGAGCCAGACGGCCCGCACCACCTTGACCACGCCCCCGGTGGGGGACGGGGCCGGCTTCGGCGCGGCCTTCTTCGCGGGAGCGCGGCGGGCGGGCGCGGCGGACTTCTTGGCGGGTGGCTTGCGTGCGGGGGCCGCCTTCTTGGCCGCTGCCGTCGTACGGCCGGTGCGGGCCTTCGCGGTGCCCTCGCTGCTCTGGGAACCCTTGCCGGACGTACGTGAGGCCATGGGGGCGAGGTTACCGGTGCTTGCGGCGGCGGACACGTGTGCCCACCCCTTCACCCGTTCGTGTCGGGCCGCGCGTCGGCAGTTTGACGTACGGCCAGACCCGGCGCGGCACGTCCCGATCCCGCGTCAGGCAGCCCTGTCGGGGAACGCCGACGGGTCCGGCCGGCGACTGCTCCGGGCCGGACCCGCTGCGTGCCGGTCCGTCAGGTCTGCGCGGGCAGGGGCGCGGCGGCGCCGCCCGCGCCGGGCTCCAGGGCGTCCAGCGCCCTGCGCAGCCCGGTCAGTTTGCGCTCCAGGTGGGCGGCGGTCGCCACGGCCGCCGCGTCCGCCGATTCGTCGTCGAGCTGCTTGGACAGCGCCTCGGCCTGTTCCTCGACGGCCGCGAGGCGCGCCGAGAGTTCGGCCAGCAGGCCCGCCGCCTCCTTGGAGCCGCCGGTGCCCGGCTGCCCGCCTTCGAGCTGGAGCCGCAGCAGCGCCGCCTGCTCGCGCAGTTGGCAGTTCTTCATGTACAGCTCGACGAACACCGAGACCTTGGCCCGCAGCACCCACGGGTCGAAGGGCTTGGAAATGTAGTCCACCGCGCCGGCCGCGTACCCGCGGAAGGTGTGGTGGGGTCCGTGGTTGATCGCCGTGAGGAAGATGATCGGGATGTCCCGGGTCCGCTCACGCCGCTTGATGTGCGCCGCGGTCTCGAACCCGTCCATGCCCGGCATCTGCACATCGAGCAGAATCACCGCGAAATCGTCCGTCAACAGCGCCTTGAGCGCTTCCTCCCCCGACGACGCCCGGACCAGTGTCTGATCGAGCGCCGAGAGAATGGCCTCGAGCGCCAGCAGATTCTCCGGTCGGTCGTCGACCAGGAGGATCTTGGCCTTCTGCACCATGCCCTGTCCTCCTCGCCCCGGCATGGGGCCTCCCCGACACGCAGAGCCCGTCCGTCCTTGTGCCGGTCATGGTAGCCCCACTCCCGAGATCGCCACACCCTGTCACCGAGATGTCACTGTGCACGTAGCAGGAACGGCGTGGGAGAGCAGAAGGTTCCCCGTCTCCCGCCCGCCCACCTCCGTTCCGCCACCCTGCGTCAGCAACGGGCCCCGGACAAGGGCCCTACGATCACTTTCCGCGCATCCACTGCTCCATGACGGTCAGCAGATAGTCGGGATCGACCGGCTTGGTGACATAGTCGGAAGCGCCGGAATCGATGGCCTTCTCCCGGTCGCCCTTCATCGCCTTCGCCGTCAGCGCGATGATCGGCAGTCCGGCGAACTGCGGCATCCTGCGGATCGCCGCCGTCGTCGCGTAGCCGTCCATCTCCGGCATCATGATGTCCATCAGCACCACCGTCACGTCGTCGTGCTGCTCCAAGACCTCGATGCCCTCCCGGCCGTTCTCCGCGTACAGCACCGCCAGCCCGTGCTGCTCCAGCACGCTCGTCAGCGCGAAGACGTTGCGCACGTCGTCGTCGACGATCAGCACCTTCTCGCCGTGGAAGTCGAACGTCCGCGGCGGCACGGGCAGCTCCTCGGGCACGCTCCCCCACAGCTCTTCGCCCCCGGGCACGGCGTTCGGCTGGCCCGGCAGCGCGGGCCGCCGCTCCACGTCGCCCGCGGCCTTGCGGCGCCGCCGGAACAGCGTCGGGCTCGCCGCCTGCCCGCGCCCCGCCGCAGGCGCCCCGGCCCCGTACGGGAACGACGCCGCCGAGAGCTCGGCCGCCGGCAGCTCGGGCACCGGCGCCCGGCGCCCGAGGTCCGCCCGGCCCCCCGGAGCGGGCTGCGCGTACCCCTGCGGCGGCAGCTCGCTCGGGTGCAGCGGGAGGTAGAGCGTGAAGGTGGAGCCCCGGCCGGGCTCGCTCGCCGCGTGGATCTCGCCGCCGAGCAGCCGGGCGATCTCGCGGCTGATGGACAGCCCCAGCCCGGTGCCGCCGTACTTGCGGCTGGTGGTCCCGTCGGCCTGCTTGAACGCCTCGAAGATCACCAGCATCTTGCTCGCCGCGATCCCGATCCCGGTGTCGGTGACCGAGAAGGCGATCAGGTCGGCGTCCGCCTCCTGGAGCGACCCGGCCTCCAGCAGCTGCTGCCGGATCGCGATCGGCACGTCGGCGCCGGCCGGCCGGATCACCAGCTCCACGGCCCCGCTGTCGGTGAACTTCACCGCGTTCGACAGCAGGTTGCGCAGCACCTGGAGCAGCCGCTGCTCGTCCGTGTGCAGGGTGGCCGGCAGCTCCGGCGAGACCCGCACCGAGAAGTCCAGCCCCTTCTCCGCGGTCAGCGGGCGGAAGGTGGCCTCCACGTAGTCGACCAGCTGGACCAGCGCGATCCGGGTCGGACTCACGTCCATCTTCCCGGCCTCCACCTTCGACAGGTCGAGGATGTCGTTGATCAGCTGGAGCAGGTCGGAACCCGCCCCGTGGATCGTCTCCGCGAACTCCACCTGCTTCGGCGAGAGGTTGGAGTCCGCGTTGTCCGCCAGCAGCTTGGCGAGGATCAGCAGCGAGTTGAGCGGGGTGCGCAGCTCGTGGGACATGTTCGCCAGGAACTCGGACTTGTAGCGCATGGAGACGGCGAGCTGCTCGGCCCGCTCCTCCAGCACCTGCCGGGCCTCCTCGATCTCGGTGTTCTTCACCTCGATGTCGCGGTTCTGCCGGGCCAGCAGTTCGGCCTTCTCCTCCAGCTCCGCGTTGGCCGCCTGGAGCGCCTTCTGCCGGTTCTCCAGCTCGTCCGAGCGCTCCCGCAGCTGCTCCGTCATCTCCTGGGACTGCTTGAGCAGCACCTCCGTCTTGGAGTTGACGCTGATGGTGTTGACGCTGGTGCCGATCATCTCGGCGATCTGGCTGAGGAAGTCCTTCTGGATCTGCGTGAACGGCTGGAAGGAGGCCAGCTCGATCACACCGAGCACCTTCCCCTCGAAGAGCACCGGCAGCACGATCACGTGCGCCGGCGGCGCCTCGCCGAGCCCCGAGGAGATCTTCAGGTAGCCGGGCGGGGTGTTCTCGACGAGGATGATCCGCTTCTCCTCGGCCACCGTCCCGATCAGCCCCTCCCCCGGCCGGAAGGACGTCGGCATCGCACTGCCGGCGTACGCGTAACTGCCCCGCATCCGCAGCTCGTACGGGCCGTCCCCGCCGACCTCGGCACCGATCTCGCCGGCCCCGCCGGAAGGCTGCGCCAGGTAGAACGCGCCGTGCTGCGCGGAGACCACCGGGGTCAGCTCGCTCATGATGAGCCCGGCCACGTCGTCCAGCTCCCGGCGGCCCTGCATCAGGCCGGAGATCCGCGCGAGGTTGCCCTTGAGCCAGTCCTGCTCCTTGTTGGCCAAGGTGGTGTCGCGCAGGTTGACGATCATCGTGTTGATGTTGTCCTGGAGGACCTGGATCTCGCCGGCCGCGTCCACGTCGACCTTCAGGCTCAGGTCGCCGCGGGTCACCGCGGTGGCCACGGCCGCGATGGCACGCACCTGCCGGGTGAGGTTTCCGGCCATCTCGTTCACGGACTCGGTCAGGTCCCGCCAGGTGCCGTCGACGTCCCGCACCCGGGCCTGCCCGCCCAGGATGCCCTCCGTGCCCACCTCGCGGGCCACCCGGGTCACCTGGTCGGCGAACGACGACAGCTGGTCCACCATCGTGTTGATTGTGGTCTTGAGCTCCAGGATCTCCCCGCGGGCGTCGATGTCGATCTTCTTGGTCATGTCGCCCTTGGCGATGGCGGTGGTGACCATGGCGATCTGGCGGACCTGGCCGGTCAGGTTGGACGCCATCGAGTTCACCGACTCGGTGAGGTCCTTCCACGTACCCGAGACGCCGGGCACGTGCGCCTGCCCGCCCAGCCGGCCCTCGGTGCCCACCTCGCGGGCCACCCGGGTCACCTCGTCCGCGAACGAGGACAGGGTGGTCACCATCGTGTTCACGGTGTCCGCGAGCTGCGCGACCTCGCCGCGCGCCTCCACGGTGACCTTCTTCGTCAGGTCGCCGTTGGCGACGGCCGCCGAGACCTGCGAGATGTTGCGGACCTGCGAGGTCAGGTTGTTGGCCATCAGGTTGACGTTGTCGGTGAGGTCCTTCCAGATGCCGGTGACCCCGCGCACCCGGGCCTGGCCGCCGAGCTGACCCTCCGAACCCACCTCGCGGGCCACCCGGGTCACCTGCTCGGCGAACGACGACAGCTGGTCCACCATCGTGTTCACGGTGGTGACGAGTTCGAGGATCTCGCCCTTCGCGTCGACCGTGATCTTCTTCGACAGGTCGCCCATGGCCACCGCGGTGGTGACCTCGGCGATGTTGCGCACCTGCGAAGTCAGGTTGTTCGCCATGAAGTTGACGGACTGCGTGAGGTCCTTCCAGGTGCCCGAGACACCCTTGACCTCGGCCTGGCCGCCGAGGATGCCCTCCGTACCCACCTCGCGGGCCACCCGGGTCACCTGCTCGGCGAACGACGACAGCTGGTCCACCATCGTGTTGAGGGTGTTCTTCAGCTCCAGGATCTCGCCGCGGGCGTCCACGTCGATCTTCTGCGACAGGTCGCCGCGCGCCACCGCCGTCGCCACCTGCGCGATGTTGCGGACCTGCGAGGTCAGGTTCCCGGCCATGCCGTTCACCGAGTCCGTCAGGTCCCGCCACACGCCGGCCACGCCCGGCACCTGCGCCTGACCGCCGAGCCGCCCCTCCGTGCCCACGTCCCGGGCCACCCGCGTGACCTGCTCGGCGAAGGCGGAGAGCTGGTCGACCATCGTGTTGATGGTGTTCTTCAGCTCCAGGATCTCGCCGCGGGCGTCCACGTCGATCTTCTGCGACAGGTCGCCGCGCGCCACCGCGGTGGTGACCTGGGCGATCTGCCGCACCTGCGAGGTCAGGTTCCCCGCCATGAAGTTGACGGAGTCCGTCAGTTCCTTCCAGGTGCCGGAGACCCCCTCCACCCGCGCCTGACCGCCGAGCCGCCCTTCCGTACCCACGTCCCGGGCCATCCTCGTGACCTGGTCGGCGAACGAGGACAGCTGGTCGACCATCGTGTTCACGGTGTTCTTCAGCTGGAGCATCTCACCGGAGACGTCCACGGTGACCTTCTGCGACAGGTCGCCGTTGGCCACCGCCGTCGTCACCTGCGCGATGTTGCGCACCTGCCCGGTCAGGTTCCGGAAGGCCGTGTTCACCGAGTCGGTGAGGTCCTTCCACGTGCCCGCCGCACCCGGCACCTGCGCCTGGCCGCCGAGTTCGCCCTCGACGCCGACCTCCCGGGCCACCCGGGTCACCTCGGCGCCGAAGGACTGCAGCTGGTCCACCATCGTGTTGACGGTGTTCTTCAGCTCCAGCATCTCGCCCGCGACGTCGACCGTGACCTTCTGCGACAGGTCGCCGTTGGCCACCGCGGTGGTCACCTGCGCGATGTCCCGCACCTGCGTGGTGAGGTTGCGGAAGACCGTGTTCACCGAGTCGGTGAGGTCCTTCCACGTGCCCGCCGCGCCCGGCACCTGCGCCTGGCCGCCCAGCAGGCCCTTCGCGCCGACCTCGCTCGCCACCCGGGTCACCTCGTCGGCGAAGGTTCGCAGGGTCTCCGTCATCTGATTGATCGTTTCGGCGAGCTGGGCCACCTCGCCCCGCGCGCTCACCGTCACCTTCTGGGACAGGTCTCCGTTGGCGACGGCCGTGGTGACCTGGGCGATCCCCCGCACCTGCGCGGTCAGGTTGCCCGCCATCGTGTTGACGGAGTCCGTCAGGTCCTTCCACACCCCGGCCACGCCCGGCACCTGCGCCTGCCCGCCGAGTTCGCCCTCCGTACCGACCTCCCGGGCGACGCGGGTCACCTCGGACGAGAACGACGACAGCTGGTCCACCATCGTGTTCACGGTGTTCTTCAGCTGGAGCATCTCGCCGGCCACGTGCACGGTGACCTTGCGCGACAGGTCGCCCTTGGCCACCGCCGTCGTCACCAGGGCGATGTCACGCACCTGGGCGGTGAGCCGGTACGCCATCGTGTTGACGGAGTCCGTCAGGTCCTTCCAGGAACCCGACATCCCGCGGACCTGCGCCTGCCCGCCGAGCTTGCCCTCGGTACCGACCTCCAGCGCGACCCGGGTCACCTCGTCGGTGAACGCCGACAGCTGGTCGACCAGGTTGTTGACCGTGCGCCCGACCTTCAGGAACTCGCCGCGCAGCGGGTGCCCCACCCCCTCGGGCGACTGCGTCCGCAGGTCCATCCGCTGGTCGAGATCGCCCTCGGCGACCGCCGACAGCACCCGGCCGACCTCCGAGACCGGCCGCGCGAGGTCGTCGACCAGCGCGTTCGAGGCGTCGATCGCGGCCGCCCAGGAGCCCTCGCAGGCCCCCGTCTCCAGCCGCTCGCTGAGCTTGCCCTCCCGTCCCACCATCCGCCTGACCCGGGACAGCTCCCCGGTCAGGTGCAGGTTCCGGTCGGCGACCTCGTTGTAGACGGCGGCGATCTCCGCCATCACACCGTCGCCGGACACCGTCAGCCGCTTGCGGAAGTTGCCGTCCCGCATCGACACGAGCGCCGTCAGCAACCGGTTCAGGGCAGCCGTGTCCACCTCTGTGGTGCCGTTCCGCCGGGACCGTCCGCCTTTTGCACGCGTACTGGTCCTCCGCGCCGCCACGCCAGACTCCACCGTGTCCCTCCCGAAAGGGTCGACCGCACTGCCCGGGCTCCTGTGCCAAGCCTTCCCAGTCTTTCACCATGGCCGGACCCGGCCGCAATTGTTCGGCACCTTCGTGCAGCGACGGGCACCTGCGGGTGGAATCCCGGCCGAGCGCGCCCGCACCGACCGCGAAGGTAAGTAACCTGGCACCCGACTGTCCAACCGCCCCGGTCCGCCCGGCCGGGTCGGGGGCGCGTGGAACACCGGGCACCGGAGGGGTGGTCCGATGGCGGAACCGGGCGTCACGACACGATTGAGGAGTCCTGTGATCACGGCCCGGGCGGCTGCCAGCTTCGACCCTGTCCCGCGCTCGGTCGCCGGTGCCCGCGCCTTCGTCCGCGACACCCTCCAGGGCTGGGGCTTCGCCGACGTCGTCGACGACGCCGTGGTCCTGACCAGCGAACTCGTCACCAATGCCGTCATCCACGCGGGCACCAGCGCGGACGTCCTGTGCCTGCGCACCCCCGACGGGATCCGGATCGAGGTCGCCGACCGCTACCCGGAGCGCGAGGTCCCCCTCCAGCACCCCGAGCGCGGCCTGCCCGCCCCGGACCAGGAGAGCGGCCGCGGGCTGATGCTCTGCGCGGCCCTCGCGACCCGCTGGGGAGTGGACTACGCCCCGGCCCTCAAGCACGTCTGGTTCCAGCTGGACCTGCCGGCCCGCCCCGTCGGCACCCGGTACGCCGGCCCCGCCATTCCCGACCAGCAGCTTCCGGTGGCCGACACCAAGGTCCGGGTCGCCGTCCTCCAGATCGACACGGAAGCCGTCGTCGCCGCCTGGAACAAGGACGCCGAACACCTGTTCGGCTACCCGTCGGCCAAGGCCATCGGCCGCCCCCTCGGCGAGCTCGCCGCCTGGCCGCACACCCCGGGCACCGGCACCGGCCTCGCCGAGGCCCTGCGCCTGTCCCGCTGGGAGGGCAGCTACGGCATCCAGTGCGCCGACGGCCGCGTGATCCCCGTGTACGCCTCGCACCTGCGGGTACGCGACGCCGAGGGCGTGGCGTCCACCGTCTGCCTGCTCGTCCACGAACAGGACCGGGCCGTCCTGCAGACTCCGGCCCGCACCCCGGCGACCGACGCGGGCCAGCACTCCGAGCCCCGCAGCGCGGACCCCTTCGAGGTGTTCATCGGCTCCCCGGCGCCCGACGACCTCGACGGGCTGCTCCAGCGCACGGTGGAGCGGGCCCGTGACATGCTCGACGCGGACGCCGCCTTCCTGCTGCTGGCCACCGACGACGAGACGGAGCTGGAGGTCCGGGCGACGACCGGCCTGCCGTCCACCCGCCAGCGCTTCGCCCGGGTCCCCGTCGAGGCCGGCACCGGCCGCTTCGGCTCGGCCCGGATGCCCGCGGTCCACGAGGACCTGGCGGCGGTGCCCGGCGCGGTCCCCCTGCTGGGCGGCACCGGCATGCGTTCCGTGGTCACCGTCCCCCTGAAGGTCGAGGGCCGGCTGACCGGCTCGCTGGGGGTGGCCACCGAGGCACCGGGCCGCTACACGAACGAGGAGGCCCTGCGCCTGCAGTTCGCGGCCGACCGGATCGCCCTGGCCGTCGAGTCCGCCCGCCTCGGCGAGCTGGAACGCCTGCGCCGCGGCTCGCTGTCCTTCCTCGTCGAGGCCTCCGACCTGCTGGCCGGCACCCTGGACCGGGACCAGACGCTCGCGCTGATGGCCCAGATGACCGTGCCCACCCTGGCCACCTGGTGCGCCGTGTACACGATCGCGGACCCGGCCTCCGATCCGCAGCTGTCGTACGTCCTGCACGAGGACGAGGACCGGATCGACGGCCTGAAGGCCCTGCTGAGCCGGATCAGCCCGCCCGAGCCGGTGAACACCCCCGGTGCCCGCCCGTGGACCGCGCCGACCGAGGCCGCCCACCAGGCCGCCCTGCGGACGTCCATGCGCGCGCTGGACCACGGCGCGCACGCCGGCCACACGCCGGGCCTCGGCTCCGTCCTCGCCACGGCCGCGGCCGTCGGCGGCGAGACGGTGGTGCTGCCCCTGATGGCCCGCAACCGCGTCATCGGCCTGCTCACCCTGGGGAAGCCCACGGACGAGCACTTCCGCCAGGAGATCGTGGAGCTCGCCGAGGACCTGTCCCGGCGGGCCGCCCTCGCCCTCGACAACGCGCGCCTGTATTCGGAGCGCATGGCGATCAGCCGCTCCCTGCAACGCAGCCTGCTGCCGCCCAGCGCCCCGGCCATCCCGGGCATCGAGGTGGAGGTCATCTACCGCGCGGCCGGCGAGGGCAACGAGGTCGGCGGCGACTTCTACGACGTCTTCCCGATCCGCGACGGCGCCTACGGCTTCGCCATCGGCGACGTGTGCGGTACGGGCCCGGAGGCGGCGGCGGTGACGGGCCTGGCCCGGCACGCGCTGCGCCTGCTGGCCCGGGAGGGCTTCGGCGGCCCGGCGGTCCTGGAGCGCCTGAACACGGCCATCCTCGACGAGGGCGCCCGCAGCCGCTTCCTGACCCTCCTGTACGGCGAGCTCCGCCCGCGCGAGGACGGCGGCGCCCAGCTGAAGCTGGTCTGCGCTGGCCACCCGCTGCCGCTCCGGCTGCGCCCGGACGGCCGCGTGGAGCCGGCCGCGGAGCCGCAGCCCCTCCTCGGCGTGATGGAGGACCTCGAACTGTACGAGGAGAACCTGACGCTCGACCCGGGCGATGTCCTGCTGTGCGTCACGGACGGGGTGACGGAGCGCCGCGAGGGCACCCGCATGCTGGGCGACGACGGCCTCGCCGATGTCCTCACCACGTGTACGGGCCTCACGGCGGGCGCGGTGGCCGCCCGGGTGCTGCGCGCGGTGGAGCGTTTCGCGGCGGAGCCCGCCTCGGACGACATGGCCATCCTGGCGTTCCGCATTCCCGAGCCCCGCGAGGGCGACTGACCCCGGCGCTTCCGCCGGCTGGCCGTGGGCCAGCCGGCGGAAGCGGTCCCGAAAACGGTCCGGGAACGCAAAAAAGCCCCCACCAGATGGTGGGGGCTTTTTCGTTTGAGCCCTTTAACGGAATCGAACCGTTGACCTTCTCCTTACCATGGAGACGCTCTACCGACTGAGCTAAAAGGGCGGGTTGTTCGGCGGCGTCCTACTCTCCCACAGGGTCCCCCCTGCAGTACCATCGGCGCTGAAAGGCTTAGCTTCCGGGTTCGGAATGTAACCGGGCGTTTCCCTAACGCTATGACCACCGAAACACTATGAAGTTAACCAACCGGGCATGGACACGGTTCGTTACTTCAGAACTAACACAGTGGACGCGAGCAACTGAGGACAAGCCCTCGGCCTATTAGTACCAGTCAGCTCCACCCGTTACCGGGCTTCCACATCTGGCCTATCAACCCAGTCGTCTACTGGGAGCCTTACCCTCTCAAGGAGGTGGGAATACTCATCTTGAAGCAGGCTTCCCGCTTAGATGCTTTCAGCGGTTATCCCTCCCGAACGTAGCCAACCAGCCATGCCCTTGGCAGGACAACTGGCACACCAGAGGTTCGTCCGTCCCGGTCCTCTCGTACTAGGGACAGCCCTTCTCAATATTCCTACGCGCGCAGCGGATAGGGACCGAACTGTCTCACGACGTTCTAAACCCAGCTCGCGTACCGCTTTAATGGGCGAACAGCCCAACCCTTGGGACCGACTCCAGCCCCAGGATGCGACGAGCCGACATCGAGGTGCCAAACCATCCCGTCGATATGGACTCTTGGGGAAGATCAGCCTGTTATCCCCGGGGTACCTTTTATCCGTTGAGCGACGGCGCTTCCACAAGCCACCGCCGGATCACTAGTCCCGACTTTCGTCCCTGCTCGACCCGTCGGTCTCACAGTCAAGCTCCCTTGTGCACTTACACTCAACACCTGATTGCCAACCAGGCTGAGGGAACCTTTGGGCGCCTCCGTTACTCTTTGGGAGGCAACCGCCCCAGTTAAACTACCCATCAGACACTGTCCCTGATCCGGATCACGGACCGAGGTTAGACATCCAGCACGACCAGAGTGGTATTTCAACGGCGACTCCACAACCACTGGCGTGGCTGCTTCAAAGTCTCCCACCTATCCTACACAAGCCGAACCGAACACCAATATCAAACTGTAGTAAAGGTCCCGGGGTCTTTCCGTCCTGCTGCGCGAAACGAGCATCTTTACTCGTAGTGCAATTTCACCGGGCCTATGGTTGAGACAGTCGAGAAGTCGTTACGCCATTCGTGCAGGTCGGAACTTACCCGACAAGGAATTTCGCTACCTTAGGATGGTTATAGTTACCACCGCCGTTTACTGGCGCTTAAGTTCTCAGCTTCGCAACCCCGAAAGGTCACTAACCGGTCCCCTTAACGTTCCAGCACCGGGCAGGCGTCAGTCCGTATACATCGCCTTACGGCTTCGCACGGACCTGTGTTTTTAGTAAACAGTCGCTTCTCGCTGGTCTCTGCGGCCACCCCCAGCTCACGGAGTAAATCCGATCACCAGTGATGGCCCCCCTTCTCCCGAAGTTACGGGGGCATTTTGCCGAGTTCCTTAACCATAGTTCACCCGAACGCCTCGGTATTCTCTACCTGACCACCTGAGTCGGTTTAGGGTACGGGCCGCCATGAAACTCGCTAGAGGCTTTTCTCGACAGCATAGGATCATCCACTTCACCACAATCGGCTCGGCATCAGGTCTCAGCCTTAATGAGGGACGGATTTGCCTACCCCTCGGCCTACACCCTTACCCCGGGACAACCACCGCCCGGGCTGGACTACCTTCCTGCGTCACCCCATCGCTTACCTACTACAAGTCTGGTTCGTCGGCTCCACCACTTTCCTTTCCCCGAAGGGTCCGGAACGGCTTCACGGACTTAGCATCGCCTGATTCGATATTGGGCGTTTCAAAGCGGGTACCGGAATATCAACCGGTTGTCCATCGACTACGCCTGTCGGCCTCGCCTTAGGTCCCGACTTACCCTGGGCAGATCAGCTTGACCCAGGAACCCTTAGTCAATCGGCGCACACGTTTCTCACGTGTGTATCGCTACTCATGCCTGCATTCTCACTCGTGAACCGTCCACAACTAGCTTCCGCTGCTGCTTCACCCGGCACACGACGCTCCCCTACCCATCACAGCGGGCGTTGGCCCTATTGCTGCAATGACACGACTTCGGCGGTACGCTTGAGCCCCGCTACATTGTCGGCGCGGAATCACTTGACCAGTGAGCTATTACGCACTCTTTCAAGGGTGGCTGCTTCTAAGCCAACCTCCTGGTTGTCTCTGCGACTCCACATCCTTTCCCACTTAGCGTACGCTTAGGGGCCTTAGTCGATGCTCTGGGCTGTTTCCCTCTCGACCATGGAGCTTATCCCCCACAGTCTCACTGCCGTGCTCTCACTTACCGGCATTCGGAGTTTGGCTAAGGTCAGTAACCCGGTAGGGCCCATCGCCTATCCAGTGCTCTACCTCCGGCAAGAAACACACGACGCTGCACCTAAATGCATTTCGGGGAGAACCAGCTATCACGGAGTTTGATTGGCCTTTCACCCCTAACCACAGGTCATCCCCCAGGTTTTCAACCCTGGTGGGTTCGGTCCTCCACGAAGTCTTACCTCCGCTTCAACCTGCCCATGGCTAGATCACTCCGCTTCGGGTCTAGAGCGTGCAACTCAATCGCCCTATTCGGACTCGCTTTCGCTACGGCTTCCCCACACGGGTTAACCTCGCTACACACCGCTAACTCGCAGGCTCATTCTTCAAAAGGCACGCAGTCACGACGCATTGAGTAAACTCAATGCGCGACGCTCCCACGGCTTGTAGGCACACGGTTTCAGGTACTATTTCACTCCGCTCCCGCGGTACTTTTCACCATTCCCTCACGGTACTATCCGCTATCGGTCACCAGGGAATATTTAGGCTTAGCGGGTGGTCCCGCCAGATTCACACGGGATTTCTCGGGCCCCGTGCTACTTGGGAGATTCTTAAGCAAGCCGCTGATGTTTCGTCTACGGGGGTCTTACCCTCTACGCCGGACCTTTCGCATGTCCTTCGACTACATCAACGGTTTCTGACTCGCCGACCGGCCGGCAGACCGATCAAAAGAATTCCCACAACCCCGCATGCGCAACCCCTGCCGGGTATCACACGCATACGGTTTGGCCTCATCCGGTTTCGCTCGCCACTACTCCCGGAATCACGGTTGTTTTCTCTTCCTGAGGGTACTGAGATGTTTCACTTCCCCTCGTTCCCTCCACACTGCCTATGTGTTCAGCAGTGGGTGACAGCCCATGACGACTGCCGGGTTTCCCCATTCGGACACCCCCGGATCAAAGCTCAGTTGGCAGCTCCCCGGGGCCTATCGCGGCCTCTCACGTCCTTCATCGGTTCCTGGTGCCAAGGCATCCACCGTGCGCCCTTAAAAACTTGGCCACAGATGCTCGCGTCCACTGTGTAGTTCTCAAGCAACGACCAGCCACCCATCACCCCACCAGACAAGCTAGTGAGTGCACTGGGGCCGGCATCGCGAAGGTTCGACCAAACCGGCCGTACCCTCAGATACCCAACAACGTGCCAAGCACAATCCCCGCCACTCTTCCGTGTTCCACGCCGAAGCAGTACTTACAGAAGGCTTTGAAGACTGTGCCAACTAATCAACGTTCCACCCATGAGCAACCGTGCGATTCATTCGATCGCAGTCGGCTATATGCTCCTTAGAAAGGAGGTGATCCAGCCGCACCTTCCGGTACGGCTACCTTGTTACGACTTCGTCCCAATCGCCAGTCCCACCTTCGACAGCTCCCTCCACAAGGGTTGGGCCACCGGCTTCGGGTGTTACCGACTTTCGTGACGTGACGGGCGGTGTGTACAAGGCCCGGGAACGTATTCACCGCAGCAATGCTGATCTGCGATTACTAGCGACTCCGACTTCATGGGGTCGAGTTGCAGACCCCAATCCGAACTGAGACCGGCTTTTTGAGATTCGCTCCACCTCACGGTATCGCAGCTCATTGTACCGGCCATTGTAGCACGTGTGCAGCCCAAGACATAAGGGGCATGATGACTTGACGTCGTCCCCACCTTCCTCCGAGTTGACCCCGGCGGTCTCCTGTGAGTCCCCATCACCCCGAAGGGCATGCTGGCAACACAGGACAAGGGTTGCGCTCGTTGCGGGACTTAACCCAACATCTCACGACACGAGCTGACGACAGCCATGCACCACCTGTATACCGACCACAAGGGGGGCACTATCTCTAATGCTTTCCGGTATATGTCAAGCCTTGGTAAGGTTCTTCGCGTTGCGTCGAATTAAGCCACATGCTCCGCCGCTTGTGCGGGCCCCCGTCAATTCCTTTGAGTTTTAGCCTTGCGGCCGTACTCCCCAGGCGGGGAACTTAATGCGTTAGCTGCGGCACCGACGACGTGGAATGTCGCCAACACCTAGTTCCCAACGTTTACGGCGTGGACTACCAGGGTATCTAATCCTGTTCGCTCCCCACGCTTTCGCTCCTCAGCGTCAGTAATGGCCCAGAGATCCGCCTTCGCCACCGGTGTTCCTCCTGATATCTGCGCATTTCACCGCTACACCAGGAATTCCGATCTCCCCTACCACACTCTAGCCTGCCCGTATCGAATGCAGACCCGGGGTTAAGCCCCGGGCTTTCACATCCGACGCGACAAGCCGCCTACGAGCTCTTTACGCCCAATAATTCCGGACAACGCTTGCGCCCTACGTATTACCGCGGCTGCTGGCACGTAGTTAGCCGGCGCTTCTTCTGCAGGTACCGTCACTTTCGCTTCTTCCCTGCTGAAAGAGGTTTACAACCCGAAGGCCGTCATCCCTCACGCGGCGTCGCTGCATCAGGCTTTCGCCCATTGTGCAATATTCCCCACTGCTGCCTCCCGTAGGAGTCTGGGCCGTGTCTCAGTCCCAGTGTGGCCGGTCGCCCTCTCAGGCCGGCTACCCGTCGTCGCCTTGGTAGGCCATTACCCCACCAACAAGCTGATAGGCCGCGGGCTCATCCTTCACCGCCGGAGCTTTTAACCCCCGCCCATGCAGGCAGGAGTGTTATCCGGTATTAGACCCCGTTTCCAGGGCTTGTCCCAGAGTGAAGGGCAGATTGCCCACGTGTTACTCACCCGTTCGCCACTAATCCACCCCGAAGGGCTTCATCGTTCGACTTGCATGTGTTAAGCACGCCGCCAGCGTTCGTCCTGAGCCAGGATCAAACTCTCCGTGAATGTTTACCCGTAATCGGGTGCACACCACGCAAGAGCGGGACGATCACGCCGGAATAAGGCAGATCGTCCACAGCGTCCTCGCTGTAGTGTTGCCTGCCAGATCCGAAGACCTGCCAGGACTTTTTCAAAGGAACCTCAACTCACCGAAGTGAGTCGGGGTATCAACTTCTGGCGTTGATTTTTGGCACGCTGTTGAGTTCTCAAGGTGCGGACGCTTCCTTTGTACTGACCCTCTCGGGCTTTCCTCCGGGCGCTTCCTTCGTTCTTGCGTTTCCGACTCTATCAGACTCTTTCGGGCCCGACTTCCTCGGTGCTTTCCAGGTTCTTCGCTTTCGCGTTTTCCCTTTCCGGCGGTTCCAACCTTACCAGACTCTTTTCCGTGTCGTTTCCGACTTGGAATTCGAATTCCGGTGGCCGTTGGGGGCCTTTCCCTTTCGGGTGGATCAGACTTTATCAGGTCTCCCTGACTGCCTTGTCCACCGGCTCTCGGGGGCGGCCCGGCACACACGTGTGCGCGGCTTCCCTCCGAGGCGGAGATGTAAACGTACTGGAGCGGGGCCCCCGGATGCAAATCCGGTTGCCCCGCTCCAGTACGGGCTGTACGGGTCGGTCAGACCTCGACCACGACCGGGAGGATCATCGGGCGGCGGCGGTAGCCGTCCGAGACCCACTTGCCCAGCGTGCGGCGGATGAGCTGCTGCAGCTGGTGGGGCTCGGCCACGCCGTCCGCGGCGGCCTTCGCGATGGCCTCCTCGATCTTCGGGACTACGCCCGCGAAGGCGGAGTCCTCGATGCCGGAGCCGCGGGCGTTGATGTTCGGGCCGCCCACGACCTTGCCGGTGGTGCTGTCCACCACGACGAAGACCGAGATGATGCCCTCGTCGCCGAGGATGCGGCGGTCCTTGAGGTGGACCTCGGTGACGTCGCCGACCGAGAGGCCGTCCACGTACACGTAGCCGGCCTGGACCTTGCCCGTGATGCGGGCCTTGCCGTCGACGAGGTCGACGACCACGCCGTCCTCAGCGATCACGATGCGGTCCGCGGGGACGCCCGTCATCACGCCGAGCTCGGCGTTGGCACGCAGGTGGCGCCACTCGCCGTGGACCGGCATCAGGTTCCGCGGCTTGCAGATGTTGTAGAAGTACAGCAGCTCGCCGGCGGAGGCGTGGCCCGAGACGTGGACCTTGGCGTTGCCCTTGTGGACGACGTTGGCGCCCCAGCGGGTCAGACCGTTGATCACGCGGTAGACCGCGTTCTCGTTGCCCGGGATCAGCGAGGACGCCAGGATCACGGTGTCGCCGGGGACGATCCGGATCTGGTGGTCGCGGTTGGCCATCCGGGACAGCGCGGCCATCGGCTCGCCCTGCGAGCCCGTGCAGACGAGCACGACCTCGTGGTCCGGCAGGTCGTCGAGGGTCTTGACGTCGACGACGAGTCCGGCCGGCACGCGCAGGTAGCCCAGGTCACGGGCGATGCCCATGTTGCGGACCATGGAGCGGCCGACGAAGGCGACCCGGCGGCCGTACTCGTGCGCGGCGTCCAGGATCTGCTGGATGCGGTGGACGTGGCTGGCGAAGCTCGCCACGATGATCCGCTTCTGGGCGCCCGCGAAGACGCTGCGGATGGCGTTCGAGATGTCGCGCTCGGGCGGGACGAAGCCCGGGACCTCGGCGTTCGTCGAGTCCGAGAGGAGAAGGTCGATGCCCTCCTCGCTCAGGCGCGCGAAGGCGTGCAGGTCGGTCAGGCGGCCGTCCAGCGGGAGCTGGTCCATCTTGAAGTCGCCGGTCGCGACCACCAGGCCCGCAGGGGTGCGGATGGCGACGGCGAGGGCGTCCGGGATGGAGTGGTTGACCGCGATGAACTCGCAGTCGAAGGGGCCGAGGTTCTCGCGCTCCCCCTCCTTCACCTCAAGGGTGTAGGGGCGGATGCGGTGCTCCTGGAGCTTCGCCTCGATCAGCGCGAGGGTCAGCTTGGAACCGATCAGCGGGATGTCCGGCTTCTCCCGCAGGAGGTAGGGGACGGCGCCGATGTGGTCCTCGTGGCCGTGCGTGAGCACGATGCCCTCGATGTCGTCGAGCCGGTCCCTGATGGACGAGAAGTCCGGCAGGATCAGGTCGACGCCCGGCTGCTCCTCTTCCGGGAAGAGGACGCCGCAGTCGACGATCAGAAGCCTGCCGTCGAACTCGAAGACGGTCATGTTCCGGCCGATTTCGCCGAGGCCACCCAGGGGGGTGACCCGAAGACCGCCCTTGGGCAGCTTCGGCGGCGGGCCGAGTTCCGGATGCGGATGGCTCAAAAGTCTCTCCTCACCACACGCGCCACGTACCTCAGGAGGCACGTGGCGCGCATGACATTCGTGCACTTGCTGTTGTCTGGGGGTGAATCTGTTCAGTTGTCTTTCTTATTCATTTGTGAAGTCTGTTGTCAGAGCTGTACCCCGCCGGCGGCGAGGTCGACCTTGAGCTGTGCCGTTTCCTCGTCGGTCAGGCCGATGAGGGGAAGGCGCAGCGGGCCGGCGGGCAGGCCCTGCACGGTCAGGGCGGCCTTGACCGTCATCACGCCCTGAGCCCGGAACATACCCGTGTACACCGGCAGCAGCTTCTGGTGGATCTCGGTGGCCTTCTGCACGTCGCCCGTGAGGTGGGCCTCCAGCATGCTGCGCAGGTCCGGGGTGACGAGGTGGCTGACCACGGACACGAAGCCGACCGCGCCCACGGAGAGCAGCGGCAGGTTCAGCATGTCGTCGCCGGAGTACCAGGCCAGGCCGCTGCGGGCGATGGCCCAGCTGGCCTGGCCGAGGTCGCCCTTGGCGTCCTTGTTCGCGACGATCTGCGGGTGCTCGGCCAGCCGGACGAGCGTCTCGGTGTCGATCGGCGCGCCGGTGCGGCCCGGGATGTCGTAGAGCATGACCGGCAGGCCGGTCGCGTCGGCGATCGCTGTGAAGTGGCGCCGCAGACCCTCCTGCGGGGGCTTGTTGTAGTACGGCGCCACCGCGAGGAGGCCGTGGGCGCCGGCCCGCTCGGCCTGGCGCGCGAGCTCGACGCTGTGGCGGGTGTCGTTGGTGCCGATGCCCGCGACCACGTGGGCCCGGTCTCCGACCGCTTCGCGCACGGCCTGTACGAGGGCGGTTTTCTCCGCGTCGGTGGTGGTCGGGGACTCGCCGGTGGTCCCGCTGATGATCAGGCCGTCGTTGCCTGCGTCCACCAGGTGGGCAGCGAGTCGCTGCGCGCCGTCGAGGTCGAGAGTGCCGTCCGCCGTGAAGGGCGTGATCATGGCGGTGAGGACCCGCCCGAAGGGGGTCTGCGGAGTGGAGATCGGAGCCATGGGTAACACGCTACTCGCTGCTCTGCCCGCGGTGTCCCCTCGGGGGATGTGATGAGGGTGTTGGAGCCCGGCACTGCCTGCTCGGGGGTTCAAGCAGTGCCGGGTCCGTTTGATCAGCCTAGATGAACTTCACGAAACGCCGCAATACGGACACTTCAGCTGATGTCGTCGCACGTGTGTGCGGGCTACGGCGCGACACGCCCGTTCGCGTTGTACGCGGCGTACGTCAGCGGCATCAGCCGGGCCCAGTGCTGCTCCATCTTCTCGCCGACCATCTCGATCTCCCGCTGCGGGAACGAGGGCACCGCGGCCAGCTCGTGCTGGGTGCGCAGGCCGAGGAAGTGCATCAGCGAGCGCGCGTTGCAGGTGGCGTACATCGACGAGAACAGGCCGACCGGCAGGACCGCGCGGGCGACCTCGCGGGCCACACCGGCCGCGAGCATCTCCTGGTAGGCGTCGTACGCCTGACGGTACGAGTCCTCCATCACCCGGCCGGTCAGCTCCTGCTGGGTCTGGGTGCCCTCGACGAAGACGTACTTGCCGGGGCGGCCCTCCTGGACCAGCTTGCGCTCGGCGCCGGGGACGTAGAAGACCGGCTCCAGCTCCCTGTAGCGGCCCGATTCCTCGTTGTACGACCAGCCCACGCGGTGCCGCATGAACTCGCGGAACACGAAGATCGGGGCGCTGATGAAGAAGGTCATCGAGTTGTGCTCGAAGGGGCTGCCGTGGCGGTCCCGCATCAGGTAGTTGATGAGGCCCTTGGAGCGCTCGGGGTCTTTCTGGAGCTCCTCCAGGGACTGCTCGCCGGCCGTCGACACGCGGGCGGCCCAAAGGACGTCCGAGTCGGCCGCGGAGTGCTTGACGAGGTCGACGGTCACATCGCTGCGGAAGTCGATCTTCATTCCAGGGGTCTCGCTCACCGAGGTCCTTCCCATTCGCTTCGCTGAGGCGGCGCCCACTCTACGGGCCACGCCGAGCGCTACAAACTTCGGCGAATTTGCCGAAAAAGGGCACCCTTTGGGCCGTTTGAGCGTCTGTACCTGTAACAGGTGTCACAGCATCCACCGAGAGGAGAGCCCACCATGTTCCTCCCCCCGCCATCGCCGGGAGGGGCCCCCGCGCGCGAGCCCGTCCCGTTCGCCTTCGTCGCCGAGGCAGACCGATTCCGCAGCAACGTCACTCCCCCGCCGCGCGAGCGTCTGAGCAAGACTCAGATCGCCGCCCGTAGTCTGGTCGGACTCACAGTGGTGTCCGGTCTGATCGGCGCCTTGCTCTTCGGCATGCCGGCGCTCCAGCCTCCTCATGCGCCCGAGAAGGCGCAGCAGCCCGAAGCCGCGCAGAGCCGCTGACCCGTCCGGGCCCCTGGGGTGGAAGGCCGGGACCGGGCTGGATAGCCTCACCTGGCACAGCCAGACCGAATGTGCATGTGAGTGAGGATCAGCCGTGCCCCTGCCCTTCCTGACGGCGGACAGCGCATTCGACGCGCAAGATGACGACTCCGCGCTTCCCTTCCACGACCACGAGCGCTGGCGCCGCCCGTACCGGCCCGGACCCTGGCGGGTCGGGGCTGCGGCGCTGCTCCTGCTCCTGGCCTCGTTCATGCTCCTGGCCGTCATGATCATCGCCATGGCGGGCGAACTCGTCGGCGCCGGGCTCTGCCTGGCCGCCTCCGCCGCGGTCATCGCGGCCGCCCTGCGCCTGCTGCGCATGGGGACGTGGGTGAGCCCGCGGGGGCTGCGCCGGGTCGCGTTCCTGTCCACCCGTACCCACGCCTGGAGCGAGGTCGCCGAGGTGCGCACCAGCCAGCAGCCGGTGCGCTGGCTGGGACTGCCGCGGACCGTGCAGGGCCAGGCCCTGACGCTGGCGGCGCGCGGCGCCGAGCAGCAGCGGGTGCTGCTGCTCACCGATCACAACGCGGACTTCCTGTCGCGCACGGAGGCCTTCGACCGGGCCGCCGACCTCGTGGCGGCGTGGGCGGCCGAGTACCGGCCGGCGGCACAGGCAGGCTGAACGGCGAAGCCCGCGGCTCGTGCCGCGGGCTTCTGCGCGTCGGTGAACGGCCCGTACAGGTCAGCCCCGTGCGGGCCGGCCCGCATGGGTGTGCAGGGCGATGGCGCGCTGCATGGCCTTGCGGGCCCTGGGGGTGTCCCGGGCGTCGTGGTAGGCCACGGCGAGCCGGAACCAGGTGCGCCAGTCGTTCGGGGCGTCCTCGGTCTCGGCCTTGCGGCGGGCGAAGACCTCGTCCGCGGAGTCCCGGACGATGCGGCCGTACTGGTCCCGGTCGAGTTCGTCGACGGGCAGCCCGCCCTCCGCCTCCAGCTCGGTGGCCAGCCGGTTGGCCCGGTTGACGAAGCGGGTGTTCTGCCACAGGAACCAGATGCCGACGACCGGCAGGATCAGCACGGCCACACCGAAGGTGACGGTGAGCCAGGTGCCGTGCCGGATCAGCATCAGGCCGCGGCTGCCGACCAGGACGAAGTAGACGACCAGGACGGCTGCCGTGATGAAGTAGGTGATCTTCGCGCGCATGTGTTGCTGCCTGCTGTTCAGCCGAGGTCGAGGAAGTTTTCCAGGCCGAAGGTGAGGCCCGGGGTCCGCACCACTTGGCGCGCGCCGAGCAGGATGCCCGGCATGAAGCTGCTGTGGTGCAGGGAGTCGTGGCGGATCGTCAGGGTCTCGCCCTCGCCGCCGAGCAGCACCTCCTGGTGGGCCAGCAGGCCCCGCAGGCGGATCGCGTGCACCGGGACGCCGTCCACGTTCGCCCCGCGGGCTCCGTCGAGGGCGGTGGCCGTGGCGTCGGGCTGCGGGGCGCAGCCTGCCTTCGTCCGTGCCTCGGCGATGAGCTGGGCGGTGCGGGTGGCGGTGCCGGAGGGGGCGTCCACCTTGTTCGGGTGGTGCAGCTCGACGACCTCGACCGACTCGAAGTAGCGCGCGGCCTGGGCCGCGAACTTCATGGTGAGGACGGCCCCGATGGAGAAGTTCGGGGCGATGAGCACACCGGTCTCCGGGGAGCCGGAGAGCCAGGTGGTGAGCTGCGCGAGGCGGTCCTCGGTCCAGCCGGTGGTACCGACGACGGCGTGGATGCCGTGGCGGACGCAGAAGTCGAGGTTGCCCATCACGGAGGCCGGGGTGGTCAGCTCGACGGCGACCTGGGCGCCGGTCTCCACCAGCGTCTCCAGCTTGTCGCCGCGGCTGAGCGCCGCGACCAGTTCCATGTCCTCGGCGGCCTCGACGGCCCGGACGGCCTCGGAGCCGATCCGGCCCTGGGCGCCGAGGACGGCCACGCGCAGCTTGCTCATGTCTTCGCTTCCTTACGTGCGTACGGAACTAGGCGACCGCTTCGTCCAGTCGTGCGGCCTGCTTCTCCTTGAGCGGGCCGATGACCGAGAGCGAGGGGCGCTGTGCCAGTACATCCTGTGCGACGGCGCGGACGTCGTCCGGGGTCACCGCGGCGATGCTGGTCAGCATGTCGTCGACCGACATCTGGGTGCCCCAGCACAGCTCGCTCTTGCCGATGCGGTTCATCAGGGCGCCGGTGTCCTCGAGGCCGAGGACGGTGGAGCCGGAGAGCTGGCCGATGGCACGGCTGATCTCCTCGTCGGTGAGCCCGTCCGAGGCGACCTTGTCGAGCTCGTCGCGGCAGATCCGGAGCACGTCGTGGACCTGGCTGGGGCGGCAGCCCGCGTACACGCCGAAGAGGCCGCAGTCGGCGAAGCCGGAGGTGTACGAGTACACGCTGTAGGCCAGGCCGCGCTTCTCGCGGACCTCCTGGAAGAGCCGCGAGGACATGCCGCCGCCGAGGGCGGTGTTCAGCACGCCCAGGGCCCAGCGGCGCTCGTCGGTGCGGGCCAGGCCGGGCATGCCGAGGACCACGTGGGCCTGCTCGGTCTTGCGGCCGAGGAGCTCGACGCGGCCGGCGGTGCGCAGGGTGCGCTGCCCGCCGCGCGGGGCGACCGGGACGGCGTCGGTGCGGGTGAGCGCGCCGGCCTTCTCGAACGCGGCGCGGACCTGGCGGACGACCTTGGCGTGGTCGACGTTGCCGGCGGCGGCGACGACCAGGTGGGTGGGGTCGTAGTGCTTCTTGTAGAAGCGGGCGATCTGGTCGCGGCCGAGCGCGTTGATCGTCTCGACGGAGCCGAGGACGGGGCGGCCCAGCGGGGTGTCGCCGAGCATGGTGTGCGCGAACAGGTCGTGGACCATGTCGCCCGGGTCGTCCTCGGTCATCGCGATCTCTTCGAGGATGACGCCGCGCTCTGCGTCGACGTCGGATTCGAGGATCAGCGAGCCGGTGAGCATGTCGCAGACCACGTCGATGGCCAGCGGCAGGTCCGTGTCGAGCACGCGTGCGTAGTAGCACGTGTACTCCTTCGCGGTGAAGGCGTTCATCTCGCCGCCGACCGCGTCGATCGCGGAGGAGATGTCGAGCGCGGACCGCTTCTTGGTGCCCTTGAAGAGGAGGTGCTCCAGGTAGTGCGTGGCGCCGTTGAGCGTGGGCGTCTCGTCGCGGGACCCGACGTGCGCCCAGATGCCGAAGGTGGCGGAGCGGACGGAGGGCAGCGTCTCGGTGACGATGCGCAGGCCGCCCGGAAGGGTCGTACGACGGACCGTGCCGATGCCGTCACGGCCCGGGAGGAGGGTTTGGGTACGGGCGACGGCCCGCCCCTCCGAAGAGGGGCGGGCCGTCACACGGGAACTACGCGACATCACTTGTCGGAGTCGTCCTTGTCAGCGTCGTCGCCGGCGGCCTCGCCGTCGATCACGGGGATCAGGGAGAGCTTGCCGCGCTGGTCGATCTCGGCGATCTCGACCTGGACCTTGGTGCCGACCGCGAGCACGTCCTCGACGTTCTCCACGCGCTTGCCACCGGCGAGCTTGCGGATCTGCGAGATGTGCAGGAGGCCGTCCTTGCCCGGCATGAGGGAGACGAAGGCACCGAAGGTGGTGGTCTTGACGACCGTACCCAGGTAGCGCTCGCCGACCTCCGGCATGGTCGGGTTGGCGATCTGGTTGATCGTGGCGCGGGCGGCCTCGGCGGCCGGGCCGTCGGAGGCACCGATGTAGATGGTGCCGTCGTCCTCGATCGTGATCTCGGCGCCGGTGTCCTCCTGGATCTGGTTGATCATCTTGCCCTTGGGGCCGATGACCTCACCGATCTTGTCCACGGGGATCTTGACGGTGATGATCCGCGGGGCGTTGGGGGACATCTCGTCCGGCGTGTCGATCGCTTCCATCATCACGTCGAGGATGTGGAGGCGGGCGTCGCGGGCCTGCTTGAGGGCGGCGGCCAGGACCGAGGCCGGGATGCCGTCGAGCTTGGTGTCCAGCTGGAGCGCGGTGACGAACTCCTTGGTGCCGGCGACCTTGAAGTCCATGTCGCCGAAGGCGTCCTCCGCACCGAGGATGTCGGTGAGGGCGACGTAGTGCGTCTGGCCGTCGATCTCCTGGGAGATCAGGCCCATGGCGATGCCGGCGACGGGGGCCTTGAGGGGCACACCGGCGTTCAGCAGCGACATGGTGGAGGCGCAGACGGAGCCCATGGAGGTCGAACCGTTGGAGCCGAGGGCCTCGGACACCTGGCGGATCGCGTAGGGGAACTCCTCGCGCGTCGGCAGGACCGGCACGATCGCGCGCTCGGCGAGCGCGCCGTGGCCGATCTCGCGGCGCTTGGGGGAACCGACGCGGCCGGTCTCGCCGACCGAGTACGGCGGGAAGTTGTAGTTGTGCATGTAGCGCTTGCGGGTCACCGGGGAAAGGGTGTCCAGCTGCTGCTCCATGCGGAGCATGTTGAGGGTGGTGACGCCCAGGATCTGGGTCTCGCCACGCTCGAAGAGCGCCGAGCCGTGCACGCGCGGGATGGCCTCGACCTCGGCGGCGAGGGTACGGATGTCCGTGATCCCGCGGCCGTCGATGCGGACCTTGTCCTTGATGACGCGCTCGCGCACCAGGGCCTTGGTCAGGCTGCGGTAGGCGGCGGAGATCTCCTTCTCGCGGCCCTCGAAGGCCGGGAGGAGCTTCTCGGCGGCGATCTCCTTGACGCGGTCCAGCTCGGCCTCGCGGTCCTGCTTGCCCGCGATGGTCAGCGCCTGGGAGAGGTCGCCCTTGACGGCGGCCGCGAGGGCCTCGTACACGTCGTCCTGGTAGTCCAGGAAGACCGGGAACTCGCCCTCGGGCTTGGCGGCCTTGGCGGCGAGGTCCGACTGGGCCTTGCAGAGGACCTTGATGAACGGCTTCGCGGCCTCGAGGCCCGCGGCGACGATCTCCTCGGTCGGCGCCTCGGCGCCGCCCTTGACGAGGGCGATGGTCTTCTCGGTGGCCTCGGCCTCGACCATCATGATCGCGACGTCGCCGTCTTCGAGCGCACGGCCCGCGACGACCATGTCGAAGACGGCGTCCTCGAGCTCGGTGTGCGTCGGGAAGGCGACCCACTGGCCGCGGATCAGCGCGACGCGGACGCCGCCGATCGGGCCGGAGAAGGGCAGGCCGGCCAGCTGGGTGGACGCGGACGCGGCGTTGATCGCGACGACGTCGTACAGGTGGTCGGGGTTGAGCGCCATGATCGTGGCGACGACCTGGATCTCGTTGCGCAGGCCCTTCTTGAAGGACGGGCGCAGCGGGCGGTCGATCAGGCGGCAGGTGAGGATCGCGTCCTCGGAGGGGCGGCCCTCCCGGCGGAAGAAGGAGCCGGGGATCTTGCCGGCCGCGTACATCCGCTCCTCGACGTCCACCGTCAGGGGGAAGAAGTCGAGCTGGTCCTTGGGCTTCTTCGACGCGGTGGTGGCGGAAAGCACCATCGTGTCGTCGTCCAGGTAGGCAACGGCGGAGCCGGCGGCCTGGCGGGCCAGACGGCCCGTCTCGAAGCGGATGGTGCGGGTGCCGAAGGAACCGTTGTCAATGACGGCCTCGGCGTAGTGGGTCTCGTTCTCCACTAGCGTTCTCTCCATTTTCGTCGTCTCCGTCCGCTGCCCGTGTGGCGGCGGACGGTTTCTGGAGAAGCGCTCCTTGCGTGCGGGCCGGTCTTCGATCGAAGCACCCGGTGCAGGGCCCGTCGGGCTTTCCGGGTGCCACTACCGAGGACCGGCGGCGTAGGGAGTGCGCTTCTCCTCTTCAGTTGTGCGGCGGCGTCGAAACGCTCGCGTCTACCAGACTACAAAGCGTCCGGTGCGTCCCGCACGTACAGCAAAGGGAGCGGCCCCCTCAGAGTGGGGTCCGCTCCCTTCACAGCGTCTTTACTTGGCGCCCGCGGCACCGCGGCGGATGCCGAGGCGCTCGACCAGGACGCGGAAGCGCGCGATGTCCTTCTTGGCGAGGTACTGCAGAAGGCGGCGGCGCTGGCCGACCAGGATGAGCAGACCACGACGGGAGTGGTGGTCGTGCTTGTGGGCCTTGAGGTGCTCGGTCAGGTCCGAGATCCGGCGGGAGAGCATCGCGACCTGGACCTCGGGGGAGCCGGTGTCGCCCTCCTTGGTACCAAAGTCGGCCATGATCTGCTTCTTCGTAGCGGCGTCGAGCGGCACGCGTACTCCTCTGTGATGTCTGTAAGAGCCACCGAGTGCCCCAGGTCTCAATCTCCGGGGATCTTCCGTTACTCGGGAGGCGGGGTCCGCTGAGCGCAGCTCTCAGAAGAATCCGGGAGCGCGTACACAAACGGCCGTCACACAGCGTACCAGGCGTGCGGACCGGCGTGTCTCAGCTGGTGAGCGAGCGGGCGGCCGCGTAGACGTCGAGTACGGCGAGGCAGAGCGGGACGAGGCTGAGCAGGACGGCGGCCTCGGTCAGGTCGAGGAGGCGCCCCCAGAAGGGTGACAGACCCTTGCGCGGGATGACCAGGGCGATTCCCGTGAGCAGGGCGGCGCCGAGGGCGACGGCCGCGGAGAGCCAGATCGTACGGGTGTCCGGGCCGGCGGCGGTGCCGTGGTGGGCGAGGGCCAGGCCGAGGATCAGCAGGGCGACGGCGGCGAGGCCCGCGGCGAGGGCGCAGACGACCTGGGAGGTGTAGCGGAAGAGGCGGGCGCGCAGCAGCATGGCCAGGCCGGCGGCGAGGGCGAGGAGGCGGCCCCAGGTGTTGCCGGAGAAGCCGAGGACGGCGGCGGAGCCGACGACGACGGCGCTGCAGCCGCCGACCAGGCCGAGGAGCATCTCGTGGCCGCGGCGGGCCTGGGCGGCGATCCGCTCGGCGTCGACGGGGGCGGCGGCCTCGGTGGTGTCGGGGTCGCGGCGGCCCGCGGCCTCGGCGGCCTCGTAGCTCTCGGTGGCGCCGTGCGGCGCGGTGTAGCCGATGGGCAGCCGGGCGAAGCGTGCGGACAGGCCCGGGAGGAAGGCGACGAGGCCGATGGCGGCGGGGGCGCAGACGGCGGCGGCCGCGGTGGCGGAGGCCTCGGTGACGATCGCCAGGAAGGTGGCGAGGGCGCCGGCGGCGGCCAGGAAGGTGGCGGCGACGAAGGGCGCGTCCCCGCTGGGGGTGAGGGCGGTCAGGGCGACGGCCGCGGTCAGCACGCACAGGCAGCCGAGCAGGAACTGCAGGCGGCCCGGTCCGGAGCCGGCGGTGGGGGCGACGATCCCCGAACCGGCGATCAGCAGGTGCGGGAGCGCGCCCAGGCCCAGGGCGACGGCGGAGCCGCGGTCGCGGTAGACGCGGGCGCGGACGGCGGCGTACGCGGTGAGGAGGACGCCGGCGGCTCCGGCGATGACGCCGGGCAGCCCGTGCATGTCGTGGCGCACGGGGTCGGCGTACCAGAGGACGAAGCCGAGGAGGACGAGGAGGACGGCGGCGCCCGCGAGGCCGGCGGCGCGCAGCATGTCGTCGCTCCAGCGGTGCCGGTCGCGGACGACGGCGGCGGCGACCGCGTCGGAGACGTCGTCGAAGACGGCCGGGGGCAGGGACTCGGCGAAGGGGCGCAGGCTCAGCACTTCGCCGTCGAGTACCTGCTGGGCGGCGAGGGTGCGGGCGCCGTCGAGGACGCGGCCGTCGCGGCGGACCAGGTGGTAGCCGGTGGGGGTGCCGGGCGGCTGGGTCTGGCCGGTGAGGCGCAGGAGTTCCGGGTAGACGTCGGCGACGGCGATGTCCTCGGGGAGGGCGACGTCGATGCGGCTGTCCGGTGCCACGACGGTGACCCTGCAGAATCCGGTCGCTGCGGCCGTACTCACCTGTTCTGTCCCCTCGTTCGCGGTTGCGCACGGTGTGCGGCTGATGCGCGCGTCACCCTACCGGGCGAGTGTGGTGCGGGTGGCCAGTAGGATCTCCAGCGCGCGGAGGGGAGACCGCCGGCGCGGGGGCGCCGGCCCGGCCGTCCCGTCCGTCTTCGAGGGATTGATGCTCCGGTGAGCCAGATCGTCGTCAAGCGTCCGCCGCGGTCCCTGCCGCCCGAAGTCCCGTCGGACGACGTGCTGCTGGAGTCGCCTCCGGAGCTGCCGCGCGGGCAGCAGGAGGGCGTGCTGATGCAGCTCCTGCCGATGCTCGGCATGGGTTCGTCGGTCGTGTTCTTCTTCATCTCGCCGCAGGCGTTCATGCGCATCATGGGCGTGCTCATGCTGGTGGCCACCGCGGCGATGGTGGTGGCCCAGGTGGTGCGCCACCGGCGCGGTACACAGGGGCAAATGGCCGACGTTCGGCGGGACTACCTCAAGTACCTTGCGCAGACCCGGCGTCGGGTGCGGCGGACGGCGCGGGCGCAGCGGGACGCGCAGTTGTACCTGCACCCGGCGCCCGAGCAGCTGTGGTCGGTGGTGGCCGAGGGTTCGCGGGTGTGGGAGCGGCGGGTCGGCGACGCGGACTTCGGCCAGGCCCGGCTGGGGCTGGGCGCGCAGCAGTTGGCGACGCCGCTGGTGGCGCCGGAGACGGCGCCGGTGGACGAGCTGGAGCCGCTGGCCGCGGGTGCGATGCAGCGGTTCGTGTCGGTGCACGCGCAGGTGGACGGGCTGCCGGTGGCGGTCTCGCTGCGGGCGTTCTACCACCTGGGGGTGTCCGGGGAGGCGGAGTCGGCGCGGGCGACGGCGCGGGCGCTGGTGGCGCAGCTGGTGACGCTGCACTCCCCCGACGACCTGGTGGTGGCCGTGGTGGCGGCGCCGGGCGCGGCGCCGTCGTGGGACTGGGTCAAGTGGCTGCCGCACGCGCAGGTGCCGGGGCAGCGGCCGGACGGTTTCGACGGGGCCGGTACGAAGCGGCTGTTCGGGGACGACCTGGGTGAGCTGGAGCGGCTGCTGGCGCCGCGGCTGGAGGGCCGTCCGCGGTTCAGCCGGGACGTGCAGCCGGTGCTGGACCAGCCGCACCTGGTGGTGGTACTGGACGCGGACGGGCGGCGCGGTCTGGTGCCGCCGGACTCGGTGTTCGCGGCGGCCGAGGGCCTGCAGGGCGTGACGATCGTGGAGGTGACGGCGGGCGACGCGGACGCCGGGCCGCTCCTGGCGGGCGAGGGTCCGGGGCGCGGCGGCCTGTCGGTGGTGGTGCGGCCGGGCCGGCTGCGGCTGGAGTCCGCTGCGGGCGTGGCGTACGAGGGGGTGCCGGACGCGCTGTCGCTGCCGGCGGCGGAGGCGCTGGCGCGGCAGCTGGCACCGCTGCGCACGGGTGGCGGTGACGAGGACGAGCCGCTGCTGGCGAACCTCGACTTCACGGACCTGCTGAACCTGGGCGACGCGGGCTCGGTCGACGTGGCCCGGACCTGGCGGCCGCGGTCGGCGGGCGAGCGGCTGCGGGTGCCGATCGGCGTGGGCGAGGACGGCGCCCCGGTGATGCTGGACCTCAAGGAGGCGGCGCAGGAGGGCATGGGCCCGCACGGGCTGTGTGTCGGCGCGACGGGTTCCGGCAAGTCGGAGCTGCTGCGCACGCTGGTGCTGGGGCTGGCGGTGACGCACACCTCGGAGACGCTGAACTTCGTGCTCGCGGACTTCAAGGGCGGTGCCACCTTCACGGGGATGGCGCAGATGCCGCACGTGGCGGCGGTCATCACGAACCTGGCGGACGACCTGACGCTCGTGGACCGGATGGGCGACTCGATCCGCGGTGAGCTGCAGCGCCGGCAGGAGCTGCTGCGGTCGGCGGGCAACTACGCGAACGTCCACGACTACGAGAAGGCCCGGGCGGCGGGTGCGGCGCTGGAGCCGCTGGCCTCGCTGGTGCTGGTCATCGACGAGTTCAGCGAACTGCTCACGGCGAAGCCGGACTTCATCGACATGTTCATCCAGATCGGCCGGATCGGCCGGTCGCTGGGCGTGCACCTGCTGCTGGCGTCGCAGCGCCTGGAGGAGGGCAAGCTGCGCGGCCTGGACACGTACCTGTCGTACCGGATCGGTCTGCGGACGTTCTCGGCGTCCGAGTCGCGGACGGCGATCGGGGTGCCGGACGCGTACCACCTGCCGTCGGTGCCCGGTTCGGGGTACCTGAAGTTCGGGACCGACGAGATGACGCGGTTCAAGGCGGCCTACGTGTCGGGTGCGTACCGGTCGGGCGGCCCGGACCTGTCGGTCGGTCAGTTCCCGGTGGAGCGGCGGCCCGTGCTGTTCACGGCGGCGCCGGTGCCGGTGGTGTACGCGGCGCCGGACCCGGCGTACCTGGCGGCGGCCGCGCGGCGGGAGGACGAGGCGCTCGCGGACACGGTCCTCGACGTGATCGTGCGGCGGCTGGAGGGCCAGGGGGTGCCGGCGCACCAGGTGTGGCTGCCGCCGCTGGACGAGGCGCCGCCGCTGGACCAGCTGCTGCCGGCGACGGCGGTGTCGGCGGAGCGCGGGCTGCACGCGGAGGGGTACACCCGGCCCGGCGGCCTGGTGGTTCCGCTCGGCCTCATCGACAAGCCGTTCGAGCAGCGGCGGGAGGTGCTGTACCGGGACTTCTCGGGGGCGGCGGGCCATCTGCTGGTGGTGGGCGGCCCGCAGTCCGGGAAGTCGACGCTGCTGCGCACCCTGGTGTCATCGTTCGCGCTCACCCACACGCCGCGCGAGGTGCAGTTCTACGGGCTGGACTTCGGCGGCGGCGGGCTGGCGTCGGTGGCGGACCTGCCGCACGTGGGCGGGGTGGCCTCGCGGCTGGATCCGGAGCGGGTGCGGCGTACGGTCGCGGAGGTCGCCGGGGTGCTGTCGCGGCGCGAGGAGTTCTTCCGGGCGCACGGCGTCGACTCGATGGCCACCTACCGGCGGCGCCGGGCGGCCGGCGAGCTGCCGGGCGAGGTGTTCGGTGACGTGTTCCTGCTGGTGGACGGCTGGGGGGCGTTCCGCGCCGACTACGACCAGCTGGAGCCGGTGGTCGCGGACATCGCGGCGCGCGGGCTCGGCTACGGCATCCACGTGGTGCTGACCGCCTCCCGGTACATGGAGGTGCGTTCGGCGCTGAAGGACCAGATCCTGGGCCGGCTGGAGCTGCGCCTCGGCGACGTCATGGACTCGGAGTTCGACCGGAAGGTCGCGGCGAACGTGCCGCAGGGCGCGCCGGGCCGCGGCCAGGTCCCGGAGCGGCTGCACTTCATGGCGGCGCTGCCGCGCACCGACGCCCGGCCGGGCGCGGACGACCTGGCGCAGGCCACGGCCGCGTTCGTGGAGTCCGTACGCGGGAACTGGGCGGGTCCGGGGGCTCCGGCGGTGCGGCTGCTGCCGCGCAGGCTGCCCGCGGACGGGCTGCCGAAGGGCTTCGAGTACCCGCAGCACGGGATCGCGATCGGGATCGACGAGACGAATCTGGAGCCGGTGTTCGTCGACTTCGAGACGGATCCGTTCTTCCTGGTGTTCGGCGAGAGCGAGTCGGGCAAGACGGCGCTGCTGCGGCTGATCGCGAAGCAGCTGGCCGAGCGGTACACGCCGGACCAGGCGCGGATCGTGGTCGGCGACTACCGGCGCACGATGCTGGAGGCGGTGGCGCCCTCGCACCTGCTGGAGTACGCGCCGACGGCCGCGGCGATGGAGATGCACATGGACGCGGTGGCCACGGTGATGGCGCGGCGGGCCCCGAAGGCGGACGTCACCCCGCAGCAGCTGCGGGACCGCAGCTGGTGGACGGGTCCGCAGCTGTTCGTGATCGTCGACGACTACGAGCTGGTGGCGGCGGGCTCGGGCAACCCGATGGCGGGGCTGGTGGAGAACCTGCCGTACGCGCGGGACGTGGGCATCCGGTTCATCGTGGCGCGCAGCTCGGCGGGCGCGTCGAGGGCCGCGTACGAGCCGTTCGTGCAGCGGGTGAAGGAGCTGGGCGCGCAGGGCGTCGTGCTGTCGGGCGACCGCAACGAGGGCGACATCCTGGGCAGTGTGCGGGCCCGTCCGATGCCGCCGGGCCGGGGTGTGTTCGTCTCGCGCAAGCGGGGCAATCCGCTGGTCCAGCTCGGTTGGCTGCCCGAGCAGTAGGCGGGGAAGTACCATGCGTGACTAGGCTGTTCGTACCGCCCCACCGCACCGCCGAAGGGAAATCGCGCTGATGGCTGACGCACGCGAAAAGGACGAGCTGTACGCCCTCGACATCTCCGGAGCCGAGTGGCTCAGCGCGCCCGGCACGGAGGAACACGAGGAGCGCGTGGAGATCGCGCACCTGCCGGGCGGGGCCGTGGCGATGCGGTCGTCGCTGGACCCGGACACGGTGCTGCGGTACACGGAGGCGGAGTGGACCGCCTTCGTGCTCGGGGCGCGGGACGGCGAGTTCGACCTGACCTGAGCCTGCCCGGGCCGGGCACGCCCCGAGCGGGTCCGGCCCGGTCCGATCGGCTCCTCCCGTCCGTTGTGGCGGCATGCGCGAGGGCCCGGTACGCGGTGTGCGTACCGGGCCCTTCGCCGTGCGCGCCCGGGCGGGTGCGCGAGGGTGCGTGCGGCTGCTCAGACCATCCGGAAGCGGGCGGCGTTGCCCTTGTCGGTGTCCTGGTAGCCGGCCAGGGAGCTGTCGAGCAGGTTGGCGATGTCGCCGAGCTTGGCGTTCATGCCGGCCATCTCGGTGGAGACGGTCTGCTGGATGTCCATGTACGCGGTCTTCGCCTCGCCCTCCCAGGTCCCGGCGACCTCCTTGACCTGCGCCATCAGCTGGTCGAGTTCCTGGCTGAGCTTCTGGGCGGTGCGGCGCACGTCACCGGACGCGGTCGCGACGGTGTCGTAGTTGACTGCAAGGGACATGTCGGTCTTCTCCCGTGGTTCGTCGAGCGGCTGTGGGGTGCGGTGGTCACCTGACTGCGGTGGTCACATGTGCGCGGTGGTCACATGGTGAGGATGGAGCTGGTGTTGCCGCCGCCCTCTTCGCCACTCGCGCCGACCCGGCGGATGTCGGCGATGCGCTGCTGCTCCTCGGCGTTGAAGCCCTTGACGCTCAGGCGCATGGCTTCCTCCAGCTCGATGAGCTTGCTCTTGATCTTCGCGAGGTGCTGGTTCACGCCGCGCTGCAGCTGGTCGTACTCCTGGCTCGCCGCGCCCTTCCAGCCCGCCTGGATGCGGTCGACCACGTCGTTGAGCGCATTGATCCGGCTGGAGAGCTCCGTGTGGTACGCGTTGATCTCCCCCGCGAGCTTTTGCTTCCTGACGTCATCGACTTGGAGGTTCATCGCCATGCTCGGTTCTCTCCCGTCATCACACTTGTGAAGTCCCCCGACACTCTAGCCACTTCATACGACCGGACTCGCAAGGGCCTTCGGGAGTAGGGGTGGTACGGGTTCTCGCCCGGCCGGGGCCAAGGCGGCCCGTACGGGTTCTCAGGGCGTACGGGTCCGGCGCCGGCGGCGGTCGCGCAGGACTACCGCGGTGCCGGAGATCACAGCGACCAGGACGGCGGCGATGCCCAAGGCGTAGGTGGCGTACCGCTCGTCGCGTTCCTGGGGGGTCTCGCCGACGGCGAGCGCGGCGGGTTCGGGTGCGGCGGCGGGCGGCGGGCCCGGGTCGGGTTCCGGGGACTCCCGGGGCGCGCGGTCCTCGGTGAGGGCCCGTACGGGGTCGACGACGCCCCAGCCGACGAACCGGTCACGGCCGTTGACCGAGCGCTCCGCGGTCTGCTCGATCTGGGCGATGATCTGGCGCGGGGTCCAGTCGGGGTGTTTGGCGCTCAGCAGCGCGGCCACGCCGGCCGCGTAGGGGGCGGAGAAGCTGGTGCCGTTGTCGACGCACTGGCCGCCGCCGGGGACGGTGGAGAGGATGTCGACGCCGGGGGCGGCGACCCCGACGAAGTCTCCGGACTGGGAGAACGCGGCGCGCTCGTTGTTGCGGTCGGAGGAGGCGACGGCGAGGACGTCGTCGAAGGCGGCCGGGTAGGTCCGCTTCTGCTCGCCGTCGAGTCCGTCGTTGCCCGCGGAGGCGACGACGACCACGCCGGCGGCGACGGCCTTGCGGACCGCCTGGGCGAGTGCGGAGGTGGGGGCGAGCGGCTGCTCGGTGTCCTGGGAGATGTTGATGACGTCGGCCTTGCGCGCCACCGCGTGGTCGATGGCGTCGGCCATCGTCTTCGCGTTGCCGCTGTTGCGTTCGTCGTTCTGGCGGATCGGGATGATGGTGGCCTCGGGGGCCAGGCCGACGAAGCCGGTGCCCGCGCGGGGCCGGGCCGCGATCACGCCGGCGACCTTGGTGCCGTGCCCGATCCGGTCGTCGGTGCCGTCCTTGCCCGCTTCGAGGAAGTCGCGTCCGGCGGCGGTGTCGACGGCGTCGCGCAGCTGCGGGTTGACCCGGTCGACGCCGGTGTCGATGACGGCGACGCGGACTCCCTTGCCCTTGGTGTCCTGCCACAGCTGGTCGAGGAGGACCCGCTGGAGGGCCCAGGGGCGGCCGGGCGTCTGCTTCTTCATGGGGAAGGTGCAGGCGCCGGAGCCGGCGAGGGCGAACGGGGCGGGGGCGAGCGCGGCTTCGGGGGCGGCGGAAGGGGTCACCGCGGCGACCGCGGCGAGGGCCGCGGGCAGGGCGGTGCGCAGGAGGGGACGGCGGCGGGCCGGGTTCTTCGGCATGGTCGAGGCGCCCTTCACGAACCCTGCGGCTGGCGGGCGCTGTTGGTGTCGAGGCGGGGCCCCTTGGAGAGGAAGTCCGACCACGCGATGGGGACCGGGACCGGGGCGGTCTTGCCGTAGCCGAGCCGGATCTGCGCCTGGCTGGGCTCCGGTGCGCCGTCCTGACCGGTGCCGGGGGCGGCCGCGCCGATCCCGGAGCGGCCCGCGTCGCTGTCGCCGTTGGCCTGGACGGCGTACCGCAGTCCGGTGTCGGTCAGCAGGAACAGCGAGCCGTCCGGGCTGGTGCCCTGGACCTGGGTGTAGAGGAGTCCGGTGCCGGGGGTGACGTACGTGCTGCTGCCGGTGGCGGTGATGTCGACGGGGAAGCCGGTGCCGGCCCAGGTGCTGAGGGTGGTGCGGCCGCGGGCGTCGGTCCGGCGCAGCACGCTGCACACGGTGTCGCGGGCGCCCGCGCCGGATCCGACGCCCGCCTCGGGGGCCGTGTTGACCTGTGCGGTCTTGTTCCGGGGCCAGCGGGCGCCGGCCGCGAATTCGCCCCGGGGGTCGAGGGACTGGAGGTCGACCTCCCGGGCCCGGCCGGTCATGTGGAGCTGTTCGTTCGCTGGGGCGTGGATGAGCAGCCAGGCCGTGAACTCGGAGACGGCCCGGACCTTGCCGGGCAGCACCACGTAGTGCTGGGGGCCGGAGCCGGTGGTGGCGCGGAGCACCATGCCGACCCGGTTGTCGGCGGTGGCCAGTCCCGGGACCCGGGCGTCGGCGCCGGGGGTGCCCGGGAGCTCGGGGAAGGCGATCGGGGTGCCCTCGTGGAGGGTGGCGAGCCAGTCGGCGGTGACGGGCTGCGGCTCGCGTTCGCCGACGAGCGCGTTGAGGAGGGTGCCGCGGTCCTTCTTCGCGCCGGCGACGCGGTACCGGGTGCCGTCCGCGTCGACGAGGTGGCGGGCCTTGTCCGGGCCCTGTACGTACAGCACTTGGGCGCCGGTGAGGCGGCGGGCGTCGTCCGTCGAGGCCGCCTCGCGGTCGGCGAGCACGAAGGCGGCGCTCTGGACGCCCTTGCCGTTGCCGCCGGGCTGCTGGCAGACCGCCCAGCGCTTGGCGCGGCCCGCGTCCTCCTTGCCGGGCAGCCGGTCGGGGGCGTACGGGATGCCGACGACCGGGCCGCGCGGGGGCTTGCCCGCGTCCAGGATTTCGTCACTCACCTGGATGACGTCGGCGGAGTCCTTCGGGTCGAGGAGCAGGCGGGCGGAGGCCAGGTTGAGCACGGGGTGCAGCCGGGGCCGGCCGTCCGTGTTCAGGACCACGTAGCGGGTGGTCGAGCTCTTGCCGACGATGACCCTGGCGCCGGGCCGGTCCCAGTCCTTGGGTGCCTGCGGCCGGAACATCCCCCACGCGCCGAATCCCGCCAGGATCAGGGCGGCGACGACCAGACCGGGGACGACGGCGCGCAGCGGGCGCGGGGCGCCCTCCTCGGTGCCGGTGGCGGACGGCTGCAAGAAGGCCGCCACCGTCCGCTTCTTCGCAAAGGTGTACGCGTTGAGCTCGTCGCGCCGTGATGCCATGACCGCCTGCTTCTCCCCCAGACCGCTCAGGGCCTCCGGGCCTCGGTTGTCGGACCGGCAACCTACTATGCCCGTTGGTCCGGGGGCCGGTGGGGGCGGGTAGGGTGAGCGCGCTGACCCCTGCCTTCCGTTGCCGTCCGTACCGGGGGCATTCGGGGTCCTCAGGGTTCATTGGGGCGGAACGGGGAGGTTCCGGGGAGGCGCGGCGGCAGTTGCCGCCGCCGGGTGTGCGGCGCGTACGCGCGGACTCCTGCGGATCCCCGCGGATTCCCGTTCGGGGAAGGGAAGGTGCGCCTGTGAGCGCCACCGCGACGGAGCCGCGTACGACCGCGGCCGCGGCATCGCGTGACGCCGTGTCACCACGCCCGAAGTCGGCGCCCGGCCGGTTCGGCCCGTTCCGATTGCAACAGCTCGTCCTGCTCCAGCTGGCGGGCGCGCTGGTGTTGCTCGCGGCGGCGGCCGGTCCGCTGCTGCTGGCGCCCGCCGGGGTGCTCGCGGCGGTGCTGGTGCTGCTCGCGCTGGTGCGCCGGCACCAGCGGTCGATGCCCGAATGGCTGGGCTCCGCGCTGGGGTTGCGGGCGCGTCGGCGCCGGGCCGCCGCCTTCACGGTGCCCGCGGGCACCGAGCCGGGGCTCGCGCCCGTGGTGGAGTGCGATCCGGCCCTGCGCACGTACACGTTCAGCGACCGCGAGCGGCGGCCGGTCGGGATGATCGGCGACGGCACCTTCCTGACGGCACTGGTCCAGGTGGACACGGACGCGACGGCGCTGCGGCCCGACCGGGCGGCGCGGCCGCTGCCGTTGTCGCTGCTGCGCGAGGTGCTGGAGACGGACGGGATCCGGCTGGAGTCGGTGCAGCTCGTGCAGCACACCCAGCCCGCGCCCGCGCCGCACCTGCCGCCGCAGTCGATGGCCGCCCGCAACTACCGGCCGCTGCAGGCCCGTACGGGTACCCCCGCGGTGCGGCTGACGTGGATCGCCCTCAAGCTCGACCCGGAGCTGTGCCCGGAGGCGGTGGCGGCGCGCGGCGGCGGGCAGGCCGGTGCGCAGCGGTGTGTGGTGCGGGTGGCCGACCAGTTGGCGAGCCGGCTGGCGGGGGCCGGGTTCCGGGCGACGGTGCTGACCGAGCAGGAGCTCACGGCGGCGCTGGCGACCTCCTCGTGCGCGAATCCGATGGCGATCACGCAGGCGGGCCGGTCGGGCACGCCGGGGCGGCGCACCGAGGAGACGGCGCGGACCTGGCGGTGCGACGACCGCCGGCACACCACGTACTGGGTGGGCCGCTGGCCGCAACTGGGCGGCGGCGAGGCGCCGTTGCCGCATTTCGTGGCGCTGCTGACGTCGATTCCGGCGCTGGCGACGAACTTCAGCCTGACCCTGGCGGCGGGCGAGCGGCAGGAGGTGACGGTGACCGGGCACGTCCGGATCACCGGGCGCAGCGACGAGGAACTGGTCGCCGCCCGAAGGGAATTGGAACGTACCGCGCGGGGCGTGAGGACGGGGCTGGTCCGGCTGGACCGCGATCAGCTGCCGGGCGTGCTGGCGTCGCTGCCGCTGGGCGGTGCGCGCTGATGGGCTTCCGGTCGGGGGCGGGCCGCACCGCGCGGCCGCGGCTCGGTTACGGGCTCAGCGGGCCGCGCCGGGACCGGCACGCGGTGCCGTGGGCGGAGCTGGACGCCCTGGCGGTGCCGGTCGGGGACGACGGCGTGGTGATCGGGGTGGACGCGCAGGGCCGGCCGGCGGTGCTGGGCGTCAACCGGCCGGTCCCCTACGAGGTGACCCTGATCGGCGGATTGTGGACGGCCCAGGTGCTGGCGCTGCGGGCGGCGGCCACCGGAGCCCGGGTGGCCGTGGAAACGGGCCGCGCCGCGGTGTGGACGGCGCTGGCGCAAGCCGCGGGCGGCGGGCAGCCGTGCGTGACGCTGCACGAGGTGGGCCGGGTGCCGCCGCAGGGCGCGTCGGCGGGCAGCCCCGTCCTGGTCGTCCGGGACTGCGGGATGCGTCCGCCCCGCGGCCGGGTCGCGGCGGGCCCCTGGCAGTCGGTGGTCACCCTGCTGCCGTACCTGAGCCCGGCGGCCCCCCGGCTGCTGGAACAGGCCTCGCTGGTGGGCGTGCAGCGGGTGTCGCCGGACGAGGCGGAGCAGGTCGGCCGGCTGATGAACCTGCCGCGGGAGTCGGTGGAGGCCCTGCCGACACTGGGTGACGGGGTCACCCTGTGGTGCACGGATCGGGACCGGCAGTTCGTCATGACGCAGGGCACGGAGGCGGAGACGGGGCTGCTGGGGGCGGCGCGGCGGATCGACTAGGGCGGGGACCTGGGGCCGGCCCGGGGGCGGTGCGGTGTTGCGGGGCGCGTGCGGGTTCCGGCAGGCGATGGGGCCCGCCAGTAGGGGGCGTCGGGAGGCGGGGCGCGTCAGCGGGCGGGTCGAGGGGGCGGGTGTGCAGGTCCGCCGGGTACCCCGTCACGGGCCCGTCGACTGCAGGTTGCGGGGCCGTTGGCTGCCCGTTGCGGGATCGTCAGCCGCCGGTTCCGGGGGCGGCGGCGGGCCGGTGGAGCGGGGGCCGGGGCGGTCCGGGCCCGATTAGGCTGACCGTGGGCGCGCCGCCCGAGGGTGGGGCGCCGGTACGCGATGAAACCAGGAGGCGCAGTGACCGGCGATCGGAACGAGAGCCGCGGCGGGGCGTGGGACGTCCCGACGGATGATCAGTCCGACGCGGAGCCCGAGCTGACGGGCGAGTTCACCATCGACTACACGCCGCCCGCCTGGTACACGCAGGGATCCGCGGCCCCGGCCCCCGTGGTCCCCGGCCTGCCGCCGGGCAGCGGCTTCGAGCACTGGACCACCCCGCCGGCCGGCGTACCGAGCACACCGACCGGCGCGGTCTCGCCCGCTCCGGCGGAGCGGGAACAGCCTGTGGCCGGCCAGGCCCTGGGGCCGGGACACGGGCACGCGTACGGGCACGGGGACGCGCACGGGCATGTTCTGAGCCAGAGCCAGACTCCCGGCCAGGCCCAGGGGCAGATGCCGGGGCAAGGCCAGGTGGTGAGCCAAGGCGAAGGCCAGGCGGCGGGCAATGTGGCGGGCCAAGGCCCGGGCCACGTGGTGGGCCAAGGCGAAGGCCAGGCGGCGGGCCACGTGGTGGGCCAAGGCCCGGGCCAGGTGGCGGGCCAGGCCCAGGCTCCGGAACCGGTCCAGTCGCCGCCTCCGAGCGATGTCCCGGCTCAGGGCGGGGTCCCGGCTCAGGGCGGGCTCCCGGGTGAGGGCCGGCTTGCAGGTCAGCTCCCCGGCCAGGCCCCCGATGGCGTCTCGGCCCCGCGGATCCCGGCCCAGCCCTCCCCTGCGGCCGGCGCGCACGCGGCTCCCGCGGCCCAGGCGCCCGCTGCCTACGCCCCCGCCGAGGCGGCCTCCCCCGCGCCGGGCGGCGCCACTCCGCCGCATGCGGCGGCTCCCGGGCCCACGGGTACGGAGCAGCCGCCGGCAGCGTTCGCCCCGCCCGAGGCTCCCGCACACCCGGCCCCGGCCGCTCCGGCCCGGGCCGAGCACACCCCGGCCGCAACGCTCCCCCCTGCGGTGGCCCCGGCTCCGGCGCCTTCGGTCCCGCCCACGGGTGACGCGTACACAGCTGCGGCCGCTCCGACTCCCACGGATTCCGTACCGACTGCGGGTGACGCGTACCCCGCTCCGGCGCCTTCGGTCCCGCCCACGGGTGACCCGTACGCAGCTGCGGCCGCTCCGACTCCCACGGATTCCGTACCGACTGCCGGTGACGCGTACCCGCCTGCGGATGCCGTACAGCCTCCGGGTGACACGTACCCGGCGGCCGCAACTCCCGCTCCGGCTCCCGCTCCCGCTCCGGCTCCGGCTCCGGCTCCGGCTCCGGCTCCGGCTCCGGCTCCGGCTCCGGCGGATTCCGTGCCGGCTCCCGGTGTCGCGTACCGGGGCGCCACGCCGCCCGCGGGGCCCGGTTCGGCTGCGGATGAGCCGTACCGGGCCGCCGTGTCCGCTCACGCGGATGCCGACGCTGCCGGCACTCCGGCGAACGGCCATGCCCCGGCGGGCGATTCCGCGCCTGGCGTGACGCCGATGGCTTCGCATGCGGCAACAGACGTTCCACCGGCGACGGTCGAGGCCGATGGCCCCGGCCTGGCGCCGTCCGCGGCCGGGGCGTACGGCGAGCCGGCCGCCGCGCCCGATGACCCCGCTCCCGTTGCCGAAACTGCCGCACCCGGCGGCGTGTCGGCCGTCCCGGTCGGAGAAGTGACCGTGCCTGCCGGACCGGTTGAGTCGGACACTTCGGCAACGGACTCCGCCGCCGCGCCGGTTACGACGGGCACCCCGTATGCCGAGCCGGTCGGCGACTTCCCCGCGGCGGCGCCCGTCGCCGGGGCCGAGGCGCCGCCGGTGGCCGGGACCCGTTTGGGCGAGGTGCCCGCGGACGGTGCCGGCTGGGGTGACGTGACCTCGCCGCCGACCGTGCGGATCCCGCCGGTACCTCCCGTTCCCGGCGAACTGCCGCCGCCTCAGGGCGCGTTCCCGTACGGGACCCCGCAGGGCGGCGGCCCCGGGCATCCCCTCGTCCAGCCCGAGGCGCCGGTCGCGGGCACCCCCTGGCACGAGCACCCGCAGGCCTACGCACCGCCGCACGGGCCGGCCCAGCCGCCGCACCAGCCGCAGGCACCGGGACCGGCACCGGCCCAGCACCAGCCGCAGCCGCCGGCACCCGTGCAGCCGACCGACCCGCGGGCCGGCGAGCAGTGGCCCAGTACCGTCGCCCACGACCCGCGCCAGCGTTCCGTGCCGGGCGCGCCGCTCGGTTACACGGCGGCCGTCGAGCTGTCCTCGGACCGGCTGCTGCGCAACAAGCAGAAGCCGAAGAGCAGCCGGGGCGGGGCCGGCAGCGGCCGGTTCCGGTTCGGCGGCAAGGCGGCGGAGGCCGAGCGCCAGCGCAGGCTGGAGCTGATCCGCACGCCGGTGATGTCCTGCTACCGGATCGCCGTCATCAGCCTCAAGGGCGGCGTGGGCAAGACCACGACCACGACGGCCCTCGGCTCGACGCTGGCCACCGAGCGCCAGGACAAGATCCTCGCGATCGACGCCAACCCGGACGCCGGTACGCTGGGCCGCCGCGTGCGCCGGGAGACCGGGGCCACCATCCGGGACCTGGTGCAGGCGATCCCGTACCTGAACTCGTACATGGACATCCGCCGGTTCACCTCGCAGGCGCCCTCCGGCCTGGAGATCATCGCCAACGACGTGGACCCGGCCGTCTCGACGACGTTCAACGACGAGGACTACCGCCGCGCGATCGACACCCTCGGCAAGCAGTACCCAATCATCCTCACCGACTCGGGCACCGGCCTCCTGTACTCCGCGATGCGCGGCGTCCTGGACCTCGCCGATCAGCTGATCATCATCTCGACGCCCTCCGTGGACGGCGCCAGCAGCGCGAGCACCACGCTCGACTGGCTGTCCGCCCACGGCTACGCCGACCTCGTGTCGCGCTCGCTGACCGTCATCTCGGGGGTCCGCGAGACCGGCAAGATGATCAAAGTGGACGACATCGTGCAGCACTTCGAGACGCGCTGCCGCGGGGTGGTCGTGGTCCCGTTCGACGAGCACCTCGCCGCCGGCGCCGAGGTCGACCTCGACATGATGCGCCCCAAGACCCGGGAGGCGTACTTCCACCTCGCCACCCTGGTGGCCGAGGACTTCGCCCGCGCGCAGCAGGCCAAGGGGCAGCCCGTGTGGGGGCAGCCGCTCCCGGGCGGCCCCGGCCTGCCGCCCCACCAGGGCCAGCAGTACCCCGCCCCGCCGCCGCACCCGGGCCACCAGCAGCCGCAGCCCCAGCCGCACCAGCCCCAGCCCCAGCCCTACCCCCAGTACCCCTACAACCCCCAGCAGCAGCCGTACCAGCACCCTCAGCCCCCGCAGTCCCCCTACGGGCAGCAGCCCGGCCACTGACCCCCGGCGGCAACTCCCGCACGCGCCCGCGGGCGCCCGTACGCGACGAGGGCCCGTACCGTCCGCCAGGACGGTACGGGCCCTCGCCCGTCACCCGTAGGTGAAAACCCCGTAGGCGCTCAGCGCGCCGCCGCGTCGTACGCGTCCGTCAGCGCCCGCGACCGCTTCACGTCGTCGGCGATCGCCTCCAGCAGCCCGTCCAGCGACTCGAACTTCGCCATCCCGCGCACGTACGCGAGGAAGTCCACCGTGACGTGCAGCCCGTACAGGTCGAGCCCGACCCGGTCGATGGCGTACGCCTCGACGGTCCGCTCGGTGCCGTCGAACTGCGGGTTGGTGCCGACCGAGATCGCGGCCGGCATCCGCTCGCCGTCCGCCGTCAGCCAGCCCGCGTACACGCCGTCCGCGGGGATCGCGGTGTGCGGCAGCGTCTCGACGTTCGCCGTCGGGTAGCCGAGCTCGCGCCCCCGCTGCGCGCCGCGCACCACGACGCCCTCGACCCGGTGCGGACGGCCGAGGATCTCGGCGGCGCCCTCGACGTCGCCCTCGGCGACCAGGCGCCGGGTCAGCGTCGACGAGAACGGCACGCCGCCGCCCGCCTCGCCGCGCACGAACAGGTCCACGACCTCGACCTCGTAGTCGTACGTCGCGCCCAGCTCCGTCAGGTACGCGGTGTTGCCCGCGGCCCTGTGCCCGAAGCGGAAGTTGGGGCCCTCGATGACGACCTTCGCGTGCAGCGCCTCGACGAGCACCTTCACGATGAAGTCGGCCGGGGACAGCTGCGAGAACTCCGCCGTGAACGGCAGGATCAGCAGCGCGTCCACGCCCAGCCCGGCCATGAGCTCGGCACGCCGGTGGTGCGGGGCCAGCAGCGGCGGGTGGCTGCCCGGCCGGACGACCTCGCTGGGGTGCGGGTCGAAGGTGACGACGACGGACGGGACGCCCAGCTCGCGGGCGCGCGCCACGGCCTGTCCGATGATCAGTTGATGCCCCCGGTGGACACCGTCGTAGGAGCCGATGGTGACGACGCTGCGTCCCCAGTCCTGGGGGATGTCCTCCAAGCCACGCCAGCGCTGCACTGTGACCGCTCCTCGCCCGAACCCTGTAGTGATCCTGATCCCGTGTTCGTAATCCCGTATGGCGCGATTACGCAGGACTAAGACTGCCATGCCCATGGTCCTCGGCCCTCATCGGTATCGGGCTCAAGTCCGCGCGGTCCGCACCCGCCAGGGTCTCCAGCGTGCGCCGCGCGCCCGGCCCGAGCACCGCCGACCACTCCTGGGGCCGCGCCGCCAGCCAGCCCGCCGCGAGTACGGCGAACCCCGGCACGGTGCGCGCCAGCTCCGCCAGCCGCAGGTCCAGGACGGCGGCCCCCTCCGGCGTCCGGGCCAGCAGCCGGGCGGTACGGCGGACCAGCTCGCGGGTGGCGTCCGCGCCGCGCGCCGCGGCCGCGCCGGCCGCCGCGCACAGCACGGCGTCGAGGACCTCGTGCCGGTCCTCGCACTCCAGCAGGACGGTGAGCAGCTCGGCCCGCAGCGGTCGGGAGGCCTCGGTGCCCGGCGCGGCCAGTACGGGCGCCAGGGCGCGCCGGACAGCCGCCGGGCGGCCCCGCAGCAGGCCGACGACGAGCGGGAAGAGGACCTGGCGGGCGGCCGGGCCGTGGTCCAGGCGCCGGTCGACGAAGGCGGCGGCGTACGCGGCGCCGTCGGGGCGGTGGTCGAGGTGTTCGCGTACGAGGGCGGCGGCGCGGCGGGCCTGGACGGGCTCGGTGACCTCGGCGAGGGCCCGCAGTACCGCGCCCGCGCCCGTACCCGAGCCGGCACCGGCGCCCGCACCCGGGCCGACGCCTGGGCCGGCATCGTCGCCGGCCGTGTCGCGGGGGGCGCGCAGCCGGTCGCGGAAGGCGGCGAACACCGGGTCGGGGTGGGTGGCGAGGGCCACGGCCAGCGCGTCGGCGGGCAGCCGCGGGTCGCCCGCGGCGAAGCGCTCCAGGGCGGCGGGCAGGTACCGGGAACGGGTGTCGGGGTCGCGGACCAGCAGGGCGAGGGCGGCCCCGTGCAGGGTGCCGTCCTCGGGGCGGGCGAGCAGCGCGAGGGCGGCGTAGCGCAGGAGTTCGCGGTCGGCGGCGGTGTCGGCGTGCCGGGCGGCGAGCGGCCCGTAGGCGGCCGCGGCGACCCGGCGCTCGGGCCGGGGATCGTGGGACCAGCGGTCCACGGCCCGGCAGAGCGCGGACGGCTCCTCCTCGGCGAGCGCGGCCAGGAGTTCGTCGGCGCGCGGGTGGGCGCAGCCGACGAGCGTCTCGGTGAGTTCGTCGACGGCGAGCCGCCGGTGGGTGTGCAGGAGCGCCTGGGCGGCGGTCGCCACCGTGGCCCCGGGCCGGCCGCGCAACGCCCGCTCGTCCGTGAACCACCCGCAGAGCAACGGCTGCACGCCCCGCGGGTCCCGCCGCAGCCGCCGGGCGGCGGCATCGATGAAGCGGTCCGCCGGGCCGGCGGCCCCGGCGGCGGTCCCCGGCGGGCAGTCGGCGGGCGCAGCCCCACCCGGGCCGTCGACGGGCCCGGACGGGCGCGAGCCGTCGGCCGGCTCGGACGGGCCCGGGCCACCGGCCGACCGGACGGCACCGAACGCCCCGACGCCCCCGGGCGGGTGCGGGCCGTCGGCGCGCGGCGCATCGGCAGACGGCGCATCGCCGGGCCGCGCGTCGGCAGGCGGCGCGTCCGACGGCAGCAGCCGGCGGAGCAGGTCGAGACGTACGGGCTCGGTCACCGGGAGCCGGTTCCAGAACCAGCCTCCGAACGCCCCGGGGCCCGTCTCGGCGACGTGCTCGGCGAGCGCGTGCAGCACCGGCAGATACCGCTCCGCGTCCGCGCAGCGCAGCAGGGTCGCGCGCAGCAGCCGGGCCGCCCACCAGCCGGCGTCCGGGTCCGGGCGGGCGTGCAGCGCCTCGACGAGCCCCATCAGCTGCCCGTCGGGAGTCCCTCCCGCCGCCTCGGCCCGCCGCAAGGCTTCCCACACCGGCCCGATCCGCTCCCGCGGCCACGCAGCCGTCCCGCCCCCCTGCCCGGTCCCCTGCCCGCGATCCCCTCCCGCGCGGACACCGCCCCGGGCCGCAGCCGGATCGCCGTCCGCGCGCCGGTGCACCAGCGTGGCCAGGGTCGCCGGGAGGTCGAGGTGGCGGGACTGGAGCCAGTCGGCGAGTTCCTCGTGGGCGAAGCGGTAGCCGGGGCCCGCGGGGAGCAGCAAGCCTTCCGCGAGGACGGCCGCGGCCCAGCCCGTCCGCCAGGGGAACAGCTCCTCGAAGGCCGCGCGTTCCAGCGCGCCCCCGCCGGGGCCCAGGCAGTGCCGGGCCGCCTCGTGGACGCGCCCCGAGACCCGCGCGGCGAGCCGCCGGACCGCCGGCCCGCGGGGCGGCGACGGCTCCCCGGCCGCCAGCCGCACCGCGATCCGCAGGCACATCAGGTCGAGGTGGGCGCCGAAGACCGCGTCCCGGTCCGGCCGCCCGCCGGTGACCCCGGCCGCCCTGACCTCCGCGAGCAGCCGCAGCGCCAGCGGGTGCGCCGCGTCCGGCCCGCCCAGCACCCCCTCCGGGATCCCGTACTTGGCCCGGGCCAGGGCGGCCTGCGGTGCGGGCAGCCCGCCCAGGCGCACCGCCCCGGGCAGGCCGCGCGCGGCCCGCAGCGGCCGGTGCAGCGCCTGCGGCGGGTACAGCGCGGCGGCCCGTTCCCAGTGCTCGGTCCGGCAGGCGACGACCATCCGGGCCCCCGCGGCCCGCAGCCACCGTGCCGTGCCGGCCGTCCACCCGGCCAGCCGGTGGGCGAGCGCCGCGGGCATCTCCTCGGGCCCGTCGAGCAGCACCAGCAGCGGCCGGCCGGCAGCGCGCGCCAGGGCGGCGATCCGGTCGGGGGTGGCCGCGGTCATGTCGCCGTCGGCTCCGGCCGCGGCGAGGATCCGGCCGGCCTCGCCGAGCGCGCGGGCCACCGCGTCGGCCACCCCGGTGTCCGTGGCGGCCAGGTCCGCGCCCCGCAGCAGGACGGTGGGAGCGGGCTGCGGGCCGCGGGCCCGGCGGGCGGCGAGCGCGGCGAGTTCGGCGCTCCGGCCGGTGCCGGGGTCGCCGGCCAGCCCGAGCAGCACGGCCTCGGAGGCCTCGAAGGCGGCGAACTCCCTTGCCACGTCAGGGCGTTCGACGAATTCAGGCCCGGTGGCGGGCGGGCATCCGCAGGTGGCCGTGAGCTGGAGCGCGCCGGCGAGGTTCAGGTCCGCCCCGTAGCCGGGCACGGTGGCCGCGTTGCGCGCCAGCAGCCGGGCGAGCGGTCCGGCGGGGTCCGCGGCCGCGGCGGCCCGCAGCGGTACGGCGAACCCGGCCGAGCGGTGCTCCGCGTGCAGAGCGCTGCCCAGGACCGCGAGCACCGCTCCGGTTCCGGCGTCGAGCACCGGCCCGCCGCACACCTCTCCGCCGAGCCGCAGCGCGTCGCTCCCGTCGGTGCCGATGGCCAGCTCCAGCGCGGCGGCCAGCCGGTACGCCCGGTCGTCCGCCGTGTACGCGACCTCCGTCTCGCCGAGCACCCGCGCCTGCCGCCAGCCCCGCGCGGCCAGTCGTACGTACGTCCCGGACGGCACCCGGTCGCGCGGGCTGACCGGCAGCGGCCGCAGCCCCAGCCCGTCCGTGCGCACCAGCGCGAGCCCGAACTCCGGGAGCGGCGCGATCGCCTCGGGTCCGGCCAGCCAGGTCCGCTCCCCCGGTGCGTGCAGCACCACCCGGTCCAGGCCGTCCACGGCCTCGTGGCCGGTGACCACCGTCCCGCCGTCGTCGGCGACGAAACCGCTGCCCCGCGGCCGTCCGGCGAGATCACAGATCCTGACCAGCGCCGTCATCGCCCGCTCCCTCCACGCCCGGTGAGGACGACGGTAGGTCGGCAAAGATCAGCCGGTACAGAACGCCTGCCCGATGCGCCCCCCTGCGCTCCCTCCATTCACTCCGAGCGCCTGCTCGGTCGGGTGAATAACGGGTGCCGGATGGATAGACACCGTGCGGGGGGCACGAGGGGGGGGGCCGGGGGAACGTGGAGCGGTGAGCGTCACAGGGGGGTGCGCTCACCGCTCCACGACACCGAAAGCACGGCAACGAAGCACGGCAACGAAGCACCACAGCGAAGCACCACAGCGAAGCACCACAGCGGCGGCGCGCCGCAGAAGGCACCACGCCACCGGGGGCACCGCACCACAGCCGCGACACGCCCAGAGCACGACAGCCGGGCAGGGATACCCTGCCCGGCTGTGCTGCGGCCCGGCCGTGCGACAGCTCACCGCCACCGGCTCGACGCCGACGAATCCGACGAATCCGACGAGGACCGCGTCAGACGAAGACCGCGAGGGACTTCGCCTTGCCGCCCTTGCTCTCCACGAGGGCCAGCAGCTTCCCGTCCGGCCCGAAGACCGCGACCGAGCGCCCGGCCGGGTACTCGTCCGGCATCTCCAGCCGTACGCCGTTGCCCAGCAGCCGGGCCCGCTTCTCGTCGAGGTCCCACCGCGGGTAGGCCGCGGCGGCCGCCTCGGCGAGCGGCATGACGGTCAGCTCCTCCTGGAGCTGGTCCAGGGTCCGCGCCTTGTCCAGCTTGTACGGGCCGACCCGGGTACGGCGCAGCGCGGTCAGGTGACCGCCCACGCCGAGGTCCGCGCCGAGGTCGCGCGCGATGGCGCGGATGTAGGTGCCGCTGGTGCAGACGACGGAGACCACGAGGTCGACCACCTTCGTGCCGTCCGCGGCCTCCGCCTCGCGCATGTCGTACACCTGGAAGGAGGAGATCGTGACCGGCCGGGCCGGGATCTCGAATTCCTCGCCCTCACGGGCCCGCTTGTACGACCGCACGCCGTCGATCTTGATGGCGCTGACCTTGGACGGCACCTGCATGATGTCGCCGGTCAGCTTCGCGATGCCCGCGTCCACCGCCTCGCGGGTGACCGCGGAGGCGTCGGTGGACGAGGTGAGGTCGCCCTCGGCGTCGTCGGTCAGCGTGTTCTGGCCGAGCCGGATCGTACCGAGGTACTCCTTCTCGGTCAGCGCGAGGTGGCCGAGCAGCTTGGTGGCCTTCTCCACACCGAGCACGAGCACGCCCGTCGCCATCGGGTCGAGGGTGCCCGCGTGGCCGACGCGACGGGTCTTGGCGATCCCGCGCATCTTGGCCACCACGTCGTGCGAGGTGAAGCCGGACGGCTTGTCGACGATGACCAGGCCGTCCGGCGTCTTCTGCCTGTCGGTGCTCATTCTTCGGTGTCGTCCTCGCCCGGCTTCTTGTACGGGTCGGCTTCGCCGGCGTACGTGGCACCCGAGGAGGCCTGGCGCACCTGGGCGTCGGAGGCGCGCGCCTGGTCGAGAAGGCTCTCGATCGTCTTCGCGGTCTCCGGCAGGGCGTCCGCGACGAAGGTCAGGGTGGGCGTGAACTTGATGCCCGCCGCCTGGCCGACCGCGGAGCGCAGGATGCCCTTGGCGCTCTCCAGGCCCTTGGCCGCGGCTTCCCGCTCCTCGTCGTCGCCGTAGACCGTGTAGAAGACCGTGGCCTCCCGCAGGTCACCGGTGACCCGGGTGTCGGTGATGGTCACGTGCGTACCGAGACGCGGGTCCTTGATACCGCGCTGCAGCTTCTGGGCGACCACCTCCCGGATGAGGTCCGCCAGCTTCTTCGCCCGCGCGTTGTCGGCCACTGGTCCGTCTCCTTCTTTCCTTGCATTCAGTCTTCATCACCGTGGAGCCGGCGTCGCACCGACAGCAGCTCCACCTCCGGACGCGCCGCGACCAGCCGCTCGCAGCGGTCCAGTACGTCCGATACGAACCCCGCGTCCCCCGACACCAGGGCCACCCCTATCCGGGCCCTGCGATGGAGGTCCTGGTCACCCACCTCGGCCGCGCTCACAGAGAACTTGCGCTGGAGCTCGGCGACGATGGGCCGGACGACGGAGCGTTTCTCCTTCAGCGAATGGACGTCGCCGAGGAGCAGGTCGAAGGACAGAGTCCCCACGTACATGCAGTTCCGGATATCCCGCCGGTGCGGGTTAGGTGGCCTGCCGGGCCGTCGCCCGGCGGGGTCACCAGAACCGTACACGCAACGGCCGGGGCCGATCGACGGATATTCCGCCGACCGGCCCCGGTGTGACAGCACCTACGACACGGTGCGAACCGCCTCGCGCTTACGCGCGGGGCTTCTCGCGCATCTCGTACGTCGCGATGACGTCGTCGATCTTGATGTCGTTGAAGTTTCCGAGGTTGATACCGCCCTCGAAGCCTTCGCGGATCTCGGTGACGTCGTCCTTGAAGCGGCGCAGACCGGAGATGGTGAGGTTCTCGGCGATGACCTTGCCATCGCGCAGGAGCCGCGCCTTGGTGTTGCGCTTGACCTCGCCGGAGCGGATGAGGACACCGGCGATGTTGCCCAGCTTGGACGAGCGGAAGATCTCGCGGACCTCCGCCGTACCGAGCTCGACCTCTTCGTACTCGGGCTTCAGGAGACCCTTCAGGGCCGCCTCGATCTCCTCGATGGCCTGGTAGATCACCGAGTAGTACCGGACGTCGACGCCCTCGCGCTCCGCCATCTGCGCGGCACGGCCGGCCGCACGGACGTTGTAGCCGATGACGATGGCGTCGGAGCCCATGGCCAGGTCGATGTCCGACTCCGTGACCGCACCCACACCGCGGTGCAGGACCCGGATGTCGACCTCTTCACCGACGTCGAGCTGGAGCAGCGAGGACTCGAGAGCCTCGACCGCACCGGACGCGTCGCCCTTGATGATGAGGTTGAGTTCCTGGACCAGACCGGCCTTGAGCACCTTGTCGAGGTCCTCGAGGGACACCCGGCGGGTGCGCTTGGCGAAGTTGGCGTTGCGCTCGCGCGCCGCCCGCTTCTCGGCGATCTGGCGGGCCGTACGGTCCTCGTCGACGACGAGGAAGTTGTCGCCGGCGCCGGGGACGTTGGTGAGACCCAGGACCAGGACGGGGGTCGAGGGACCCGCTTCCTCGACGTTGTTGCCCTTGTCGTCGAGCATCGCGCGGACTCGGCCGTACGCGTCGCCGACCACCATCGTGTCGCCGATGCGGAGGGTACCGCGCTGCACCAGGACGGTGGAGACGGCACCGCGGCCGCGGTCGAGGTGGGACTCGATCGCAATACCCTGAGCGTCCTGCTCCGGGTTGGCCCGCAGGTCGAGCGAGGCGTCGGCGGTGAGGACGACGGCCTCGAGCAGGGAGTCGATGTGCAGACCCTGCTTGGCGGAGATGTCGACGAACATGGTGTCGCCGCCGTACTCCTCGGCCACCAGGCCGTACTCGGTCAGCTGACCGCGCACCTTGACCGGGTCGGCACCCTCGACGTCGATCTTGTTGACCGCGACCACGATCGGCACGTTGGCCGCCTTGGCGTGGTTCAGGGCCTCGATCGTCTGCGGCATGACACCGTCGTTGGCCGCCACCACGAGGATCGCGATGTCGGTCGACTTGGCACCACGGGCACGCATGGCGGTGAACGCCTCGTGACCCGGGGTGTCGATGAAGGTGATCTTGCGCTCTTCGTCGTTGACCTCGGTGGAGACCTGGTACGCACCGATGTGCTGGGTGATGCCACCGGCCTCGCCCGCGACCACGTTGGTCTTGCGGATCGCGTCGAGGAGTCGGGTCTTACCGTGGTCGACGTGACCCATGACGGTCACGACCGGCGGACGCGGCATGAGGAATTCCTCGCCGCCCTCGTCCTCGCCGAACTCGATGTCGAAGGTCTCCAGGAGCTCGCGGTCCTCCTCCTCCGGGCTGACGATCTGAACCGTGTAGTTCATCTCGCCGGCGAGGAGCAGCAGGGTCTCGTCGGAGACGGACTGCGTGGCAGTGACCATCTCGCCGAGGTTCATCATGACCGCGACCAGCGACGCCGGGTTGGCGTTGATCTTCTCCGCGAAGTCGGTGAGGGACGCACCGCGCGACAGGCGAACGGTCTCGCCGTTGCCGCGGGGCAGCATCACGCCGCCCACGGACGGGGCCTGCATGGCCTCGTACTCCTGGCGCCTCTGACGCTTCGACTTGCGACCGCGACGCGCGGGACCGCCGGGACGGCCGAAGGCGCCCTGCGTGCCACCACGGGCACCCGGACCACCGGGACGACCGCCGAAGCCGGGACGACCGCCGCCACCCGCACCGGGACCGCCGCCGAAGCCGCCGCCACCACCGGGACGCGGGCCGCCGAAGCCGCCGCCGCCACCGGGACGACCGCCGCCACCGGGACCGGCCGGACGGCCGGCGAAGCCGCCGCCGGTCGGACGACCGGCACCACCGGTGCCGGGACCGCGGCCACCGGCGCCGGGCCCACGACCGGCACCGCCGGGACCGCCGCCGGGGCGGGGACCGGCAGCCGGACGCTGCGGCATCATGCCCGGGTTCGGGCGGTTGCCGCCGGGGGCGCCACCGGGACGCGGGGCACCGCCCTGCGGACGCGGCATGCCGGCCGGCGAGGGACGGGGACCGCCCTGGCCGGGACCCTGCGGACGGGGACCGCCCTGACCGGCGCCCTGCGGACGCGGGCCGCCCTGGCCGGCGCCGGGAGCGCCGCCGGGACGCGGCGCGCCGCCGCCGGGACGGGGCGCCTGCGGGCGCGCCATGCCGGTGGAGCCGCCGGAGGTGAAGGGGTTGTTGCCCGGACGCGGGCCCGCGGGGCGGGCACCGGGACGCGGAGCCTGGGCGCCACCCGGACGGGGGGCCTGGGCACCGGGGGCCGAACCGGCCGGACGCGGCGCGCCGGGACGGGCACCGCCCTGACCGGAAGCCGCCGGACGCTCCGGACGCTGCTGGGCCGCGGGACGCGGACCGGGGGTCGCGCCGGCGGGACGCTGCTGCTGCGCGGCGGGAGCCGCCGGCGGCGCGGTGAACTCGGGCACGGCCGGAGCCGGAGCCGCCGGAGCGGGCTTCGGGGCCGGAGCCTTCGGGCCGGGACGCGGGCCGGAGGCGGCCGGCGTCACGGGGGCGCTTGCGGCCGGAGCCTCGGCAACGGCCGGCTTGGGGGCCGGGGCGCCGGGCTTCGGGGCAGCGGGACGTGCCGCGGCGGCCGGAGACGGCGCCGCGGGCGAGGGGGAACCACCCGGGCGGCCGGCGGCCGCAGCGGGGGAGGGCGCGGCCTTGCGGGGCGCGCCGGGCTTTGCAGCGGACTTGCCGGCGGTGCCGGGCCCCTGCAGTGCGTCAGTCAACTTGCGTACAACCGGCGCCTCGATCGTCGAGGACGCCGAACGGACGAATTCACCGAGTTCTTGGAGCTTGGCCATGACGACCTTGCTCTCTACCCCGAACTCCTTGGCGAGTTCGTATACCCGGACCTTAGCCACTTCGCTCCTTTTAGGTCCGGGTTACGCCGGACCGTCGCTACTTCATGGGCGTACTCATCGCGTACTCATCGAGTGCTCATCGCAATCTCGACCTACTTCCAACTCGCGAGGTACCTGACCGCACGGTGATGGTCCCGTGCCGTACTTCTTCTTACGGTGTCGCCTCGACGACCTTGCGCAGTTCCGCGGTGTCGAGCGCTTCCGGGACCCGAAGGGCCCGGGGAAACGCCCGGCGGCGGACCGCCAGGTCGAGGCAGACCAGGGCGGGGTGGACGTACGCACCCCGGCCGGGCAGCGTACCGCGAGGATCCGGGGCGCATTCGCCCTCGATCGCCACGATGCGCAGCAGGTCGCTCTTGGCCGCTCGCTTCCGGCACCCCACACAGGTGCGTTCAGGGCATGCACGGGCTTGCGTCCGGCCAGACACGCTTAAGTCTACCTCCCCGCACCGACCTCACCTCTTCGGGCGAGAAATCGAACGGTTGTCGTCGCTACTTGTCTACCCGCCGGGAACCCCCGGCGGGTAGCGGATTATTCCCGGAGCCCGGCCGCCGCGGCACCACGGCCGCCCGCCGGGCCCCGCCGGGTCAGCGCCCGGTCTGCTCGTCCGGCTCGGTGTCGGGCCGGATGTCGATGCGCCAGCCGGTGAGGCGGGCGGCGAGGCGGGCGTTCTGGCCCTCCTTGCCGATGGCCAGCGACAGCTGGTAGTCGGGCACGGTCACCCGCGCGGAGCGCTGGGACATGTCGACGATCTCGACCCGGCTCACCCGTGCGGGGGACAGCGCGTTGGCCACCATCTCCGCCGGGTCGTCCGACCAGTCGACGATGTCGATCTTCTCGCCGTGCAGCTCGGCCATGACGTTGCGCACGCGGCCGCCCATCGGGCCGATGCAGGCGCCCTTCGGGTTGATGCCGGACCGGGTGGAGCGGACCGCGATCTTGGTGCGGTGGCCGGCCTCGCGGGCGATCGCGCAGATCTCGACGGAACCGTCGGCGATCTCAGGGACCTCCAGCGCGAAGAGCTTCTTCACCAGGTTGGGGTGGGTGCGCGACAGGGTCACGGACGGACCGCGGACACCCTTCGCCACCCGGACCACGTACGTGCGCAGCCGCAGGCCGTGCGTGTACTCCTCGCCCGGGACCTGCTCCTGCACCGGCAGGATGGCCTCGAGCTTGCCGATGTCGACGAGGACGTTCTTGGGGTCCTTGCCCTGCTGCACGACGCCCGTGATGACGTCGCCCTCGCGGCCGAGGAACTCGCCGAACGTCAGGTCGTCCTCGGCGTCGCGCAGACGCTGGAGGATGACCTGCTTGGCCGTCGTCGCTGCGATCCGGCCGAAGTCGGACGGGGTGTCGTCGAACTCCTTGGGCTCCTGGCCCTCTTCGAGGTCCCTGGGGTCTTCCGTCGCCCACACGACCACGTGACCGTTGGTGCGGTCGAGCACGACGCGGGCGCGCCGGAAGCTGCCCTCGGTGCGGTGGTACGCGATGAGGAGAGCGGACTCGATCGCCTCGACCAGCAGGTCGAAGGAGATCTCCTTCTCCCGGACCAGACCCCGCAGGGCGCTCATGTCGATGTCCACGGCTACGCCTCCTCTTCCTTCGTGTCGTTCTTGCGGTTGAACTCGATTTCGACACGCGCCTTGACGATCTCCGCAAAGGCGATGCGGCGGGCGGTGGCCTTGCGGCCCTTCACGCCGGGAACCTCCAGGTCCATGCCCTCGTCGTCCACGTCGAGGATGCGCGCGACCAGGTCGCCGGCAGCCTTCTCGCCGTCGGCGGCGAGCTGGAACTTCACGAGGCGGCCGATGGCCCGTACGTAGTGGCGGCGCTCGGTCAGCGGGCGGTCGGCGCCCGGCGAGCTGACTTCGAGGACGTACTCGTCCTCGCCCATCGCGTCGGTCTCGTCCAGCGTGTCGGAGATCTCGCGGCTCAGCTCCGCGCAGGTGTCCAGTTCCACGCCGTCGTCGGAGTCCACGATGATCCGGAGCATCCGCCGCTTGCCCGCCCGGGACAGCTCGATGTCCTCCAGGTCCAGGTCCTTCGCGGCGACCAGCGGTTCCAGAAGTCCGCGCAGCCTGTCGCTCTGGGTGGTGCTCATCCGGGTGACTCCTCGGCCGCGTGTGCTGTTGTGGTTTCCGTCGCGTGTCAGGTCAAAGGGTATCCGGTCCAAGGGGGTGTTGCCGTCCGCCCCGGGGGCGGCGGCCCCGGGTACGGTGATCACCTGCCCGCCGCCTGCCACTGCGAGGACTTCACGTGCCCTTCACCATCCCTTCGCGACGAAGCCTGCTCGCCGGGGCCGCCGGTGCGGCGACGGGCGTGCTGATCACCGGGTGTTCGGGCGAGAGCGGCGCCGAGCGCGCGGAGCGGCGCGCGGTGTCGCTCGAACGGCGGATGCGGGAGACGGCCGTCCGGGAGAGCACCGGGCTGCTCGCCCGGTACGACGCGACGGCGGCGGCGCATCCGGCGCTCGCCGGCCGGCTGGCCCCGCTGCGGGCGGCCGTCGCGGCCCACGTGGCCGCGCTGGCCCCCCGGGGCGCGACGGCCCCTCCCTCGACGGCCCCGTCCGTGCCCGCGGGCGCGACCGGAGCGGCCGCTCCCCCGGCCGCGACCGCCCCGGTGCCGGCCGCGCCGCAGGAGGCCCTGGCCGCGCTCGCCGGGGCCGAGCGGAGCCTGGCCGAGGCCCGCGGCACCGCCCTGGGCCAGGCGCCCGGCGAGCTGGCCAGGCTGCTGGCCTCGGTCGCGGCCTGCGGGTCGGTCCACGCGTACCTCCTGACGGCGAAGGGCACCGCGGACTCCCCCGGCGCACCCGGGAAGGCCGCGAAGGCCGGTGGCGGCGCGGGCCCCTCCGACCCGCGGGCGCGGGCCGCGGCGCTGGCGGCCGCGCAGGCGGCACTGGCCGCCGAGCACGCGGCCGTGTACGGGTACGGCGTGGTCGGCGCGCGCGCCGCGGACGACCGCGGGGCCGAGGCCCGGCAGGCGTTCGCCGAGCACCACGCCCGGCGCGACGCCCTCACCCGTACGGTGCGCGAACTGGGCGGCGCGCCCCGCCCGTCGGAGGCCGCGTACGCGCTGCCCGCGCCGGTCCGCACGGCCGCCGACGCCGAGCGCCTCGCGGCCGTGATCGAGGACCGGGTGGCGGGCGCCTACGCGGATCTGGTGCGCGCCGGGCAGGGTCCGCTGCGCCGCACCGCCGCCGACGCACTGACCGGGGCGGCCGTGCGGGCGGCACGCTGGCACGGTGTCGGCGTAGCCTTCCCTGGGCTCGCGGAACGATCGGAACGAGCCGACAAAAGCTGAAAAAAGCTGAAAGGGACCTTGCACGTATGGCTTTCGAACCGCCGGAGCTCCTCGTACGGGCGCTCGGCGAGATGCCCGGGGCCCCTGAGGACCGGACCGCCGAATGGCTCGGTGCGCTGCCCGGCCTGGCCCGGGACGCCGTGTCCCGGCGCGGGCTGACGGCCCAGCGGGTCCAGACCCCCGGCGGCCGCAGCAGCATGGTGGTGCTGGTCCGCTACCCGGACGGCACCCCCGCCACCCTCAAGCTCGCCCCGCCGGCCTCCCGGCCGGACCGGGAGCTGGCCGCGCTGGCCCACTGGGGCGGCTTCGGCGCCGTACGGGTGCTCGACACCCGGCACGACGACGGCGCGCTGCTGCTGGAGCGGCTCCAGGCGGAGGTCTCGCTGCGCTCGCTGCCCGAGGCGAAGGCCCTTCTGGAGGCCGCGGGGACGATCCGCCGGCTGTGGGTGCAGCCGCCGGTCGGACACCCCTTCGAGACGGTGGCCGAGCGCACCGGACGGCAGTCGGAGCCCGTGCGGCAGGCCCCCGAGACCCTGCGGGCGCTGGCCGGGGCGGCGCTGGACGCGCGCGCCGAGTTGGTGGCGCTGCCGCCCGAGGAGGTCCTTCTGCACGGCGCGTTCCGGCAGGGCAAGGTGCTGGCGGGCGACCGGGCGCCGTGGCTGACGGTGGGGCCGGACCCGCTGGTCGGCGAGCGGGCCTACGACCTGGCGCGCCTGGTCAGGGACCGGCTGGACGACCAGGTCGCCTCCACGACGGGGGCCGCGGGGGTGCGGCGGCGGCTGACCCGGCTCGCCGAGTCGCTGGACGTGGACCCGGAGCGGCTGCGCGGCTGGACGCTGTTCCGTGCCGTCGAGTCCGGGGTGCGCGCGGTGGCCGCCGGGCGCCGCCGGGACGCGGAGCTGCTGCTGGAGTTCGCCGCCTGGCTGTAGGGGCATACCGTAGGTAAGGGGTACGCCTGGCAGGGGGCCGTCATGGTCGAGGAACTGCTGACAGCGATCGCAGCCGCGGGCGTCGGCGTCGCGGTGTATCTGGGAGCCGCCGCCCGGGTGGTCAAGCAGTACGAACGCGGCGTGGTGTTCCGCTTCGGACGGCTGCGGGAGGGCATCAGGGTGCCCGGCCTCACGATGGTGGTGCCGGTCCTGGACCGGCTGCACAAGGTGAACATGCAGATCGTGACGATGCCGGTGCCCGCCCAGGAGGGCATCACCCGGGACAACGTCACGGTCCGGGTGGACGCGGTGGTGTACTTCAAGGTCATCGACCCGGCGAACGCGATCATCGCGGTCGAGGACTACCGGTTCGCGGTCTCGCAGATGGCGCAGACCTCGCTGCGGTCGATCATCGGCAAGAGCGACCTGGACGACCTGCTGTCCAACCGCGAGATGCTCAACCAGGGCCTGGAGCTGATGATCGACAGTCCGGCCGTCGGCTGGGGCGTGCAGATCGACCGGGTGGAGATCAAGGACGTGTCGCTGCCCGAGACGATGAAGCGGTCGATGGCGCGCCAGGCGGAGGCGGACCGCGAGCGGCGGGCGCGGGTGATCAACGCGGACGCGGAGCTGCAGGCGTCGAAGAAGCTGGCCGAGGCGGCCGCGGTGATGTCCGAACAGCCCGCGGCGCTGCAACTGCGCCTGCTCCAGACGGTGGTGGCGGTCGCGGCGGAGAAGAACTCGACGCTGGTGCTGCCGTTCCCGGTGGAACTGCTGCGCTTCCTGGAGCGCGCGGCTCCCGCGCCGCCAGCCCCCGCGCAGCCCGCGCCCGCCTCCCCCGCCGCGGTCGCGCCCGTACCGGCGGCCGCGGACCCCGGCCAGGAGCCGGAGCCCGCCGCGGTCCCGCCTACGGAAGGCGGTTCAGCGGCAGCGGAGCGCCCATGACGGCATACGGCTGGGCGGCGCTCGGGAAGTGCACCCGGCGGGCCAGATCCGTGTAGCCGAGCCGGCGGTAGAGCGCGCGGGCGGGGCTCTCGATGTCGATGGCGGACAGGATCGAGCGCGGCTGCCCGGACCCGTCGGTGATCCGCGTGATCAGGGAGCGGCCCACCCCGCGGCCCTGGTAGCCGGGGTGGACGTGCAGTTCGGTGATGACGAACGAGCCGTCGAGCCAGGCCTCGTGGGCGCTGTCGCGCAGGTACGGCTCGACCACGCCGGACCACCAGTGCGCGCGGTCGTTGGGCATCCCGTACACGAATCCGACCAGCGCCCCGTCGGCGGCGGTGGCGCCGAGCGCGCACGCGCCCGGGTACTCCATGTGGCGCAGCACGATGTGCCGCCGGATGGCGATCTCGTCCTCCGTCAGGCCGAAGGCGAGGGCCTGGACTTCGAGGGCCTCGTCGACCCGCTCGCCCAGGTCCAGCGGACCGATGGCGACTCCGGCGGGGAGGCGGGGGGTGCCCCCGGGTGCGTGCGGCATGCGGCGACCTTACTTCGCCCGTCCCGGCCCCGGTGCCGGAACGGCGGGGACGGCCGCGGGGGTCAGAACAGCACGCTCATGAACGCGCCGACCTCGCGGAAGCCGACGCGGCGATAGGCGGCGCGGGCGGCGGTGTTGTAGTCGTTCACGTAGAGGCTGACCACCGGGGCGACGTCGCGCAGCGCGTACGCGACCACGGCCGCCATGCCGGTCTCGGAGTGGCCGCGGCCGCGGAACTCGGGGGCCACCCACACGCCCTGGATCTGGCAGGCGCGGCTGGTGGCCGCGCCGATCTCGGCTTTGAAGACGACCTTGCCGTCCTCGATCCGGGCGAAGGAGCGGCCGGTGCCGACGAGTTCGGCGACCCGCGCCTGGTAGAGCAGTCCGCCGTCGCCGGCCATCGGGGAGATGCCGACCTCCTCGGTGAACATGGCCACGCAGGCGGGCATGATCAGGTCCATCTCGTCCTTGCGGATGCGGCGGACCAGCGGGTCGGGGGCGATCTCGGCGGAGGTCTGCTCGGTGACCATCAGCGGCTGGTGGGCGCGCACCTCGCGGGCGGGCCCCCAGCTGGGCTCCAGGAGCCGCCACAGCCGGGCGGTGGCCTCCGCGGGGCCGACGATGGAGGAGCAGCGGCGGCCGGTGCGGCGGGCTCGGTCGGCGAAGGCGCGGACCGCGTCGGGGGTGGCGCAGACCGGGACGAGGTTGGCGCCGGCGTAGCAGAGCGAGCGGAGTTCACCGTCCGCGTACCAGCCCCACATCTCGCCGCCCAGACGCCACGGGTCGAGCCCGGCGACCTGGACCCGCGAGGTGACGAAGGCGTTCGCGACGGGGTCGCGGCCCAGCACCTCGAGCGCCGCGGCGAGATCGCTGGGCTCGAGGACCCGGGTGGTGGTCTGCGTCAACACTGTCGGGGGCCTCACCATGCACGTCTGCTGATCTCCGCACTGTACCCGGCGGCGCGCCGGAGCGCCGCCCCGCCGGGTCACGAAAACGCCCGGCCCCGCCCGCGAGCTGCGGGAACGGGGCCGGGCGCGGTGCCGTGGAGGCCGGGCGGCGGTGCCGTGCGGCCGAGCGCGGTGTCGGGTTCAGCCGGCGACGGAGATCTGCGGCTCGCCGCTGGCGACGCCGTCCTTCTCCATCTGCTCGGCGATCTTCAGCGCCTCTTCGATGAGGGTCTCGACGATCTTCGACTCGGGGACGGTCTTGATGACCTCGCCCTTCACGAAGATCTGGCCCTTGCCGTTGCCGGAGGCGACGCCGAGGTCGGCCTCGCGGGCCTCGCCGGGGCCGTTGACGACGCAGCCCATGACCGCGACGCGCAGCGGGACCTCCATGCCCTCCAGGCCGGCGGTGACCTCTTCGGCCAGCTTGTAGACGTCGACCTGGGCGCGGCCGCAGGACGGGCAGGAGACGATCTCCAGACGGCGCTGGCGCAGGTTCAGCGACTCCAGGATCTGGATGCCGACCTTGATCTCCTCGGCCGGCGGGGCGGAGAGGGAGACCCGGATGGTGTCGCCGATGCCCTGGGAGAGCAGGGCGCCGAAGGCCACGGCGGACTTGATGGTGCCCTGGAAGGCGGGGCCGGCCTCGGTGACGCCGAGGTGCAGCGGGTAGTCGCACTGGGCGGCCAGCTGGCGGTAGGCCTCGACCATGACGACGGGGTCGTTGTGCTTGACCGAGATCTTGATGTCGCGGAAGTCGTGCTCCTCGAAGAGGGAGGCCTCCCACAGCGCGGACTCGACCAGCGCCTCGGGGGTGGCCTTGCCGTACTTCTTCAGGAGGCGCGCGTCGAGGGAGCCGGCGTTGACGCCGATGCGGATCGGCGTGCCCGCGTCCTTGGCGGCGCGCGCGATCTCCTTGACCTTGTCGTCGAACTGCTTGATGTTGCCGGGGTTCACGCGGACCGCGGCGCAGCCGGCGTCGATGGCCGCGAACACGTACTTCGGCTGGAAGTGGATGTCGGCGATCACCGGGATCTGCGACTTGCGGGCGATGACCGACAGCGCGTCGGCGTCGTCCTGCGTCGGGCAGGCCACCCGGACGATCTGGCAGCCGGAGGCGGTGAGCTCGGCGATCTGCTGGAGGGTGGCGCCGATGTCCGAGGTGCGCGTGGTCGTCATGGACTGCACCGAGACCGGTGCGTCGCCGCCGACGGCCACGGAACCGACCTGGATCTTGCGGCTGACCCGACGGTCGGCGAGCTTCGTCGGTACGGCCGGCATTCCGAGAGAAATCGCAGTCATCTGCTGTGCAACCCCAAGGTGTGGATCAAGGTCCCGATATCGGCGGGCTCCAGCCTTCGAGATTACGCCAATCAGCACGGTCCCTCTGCATGCGGCCCGGCGGGGCCACCCGAACGTAGGGAGCCGGGCACGATGCGTGCCCGGCTCCCCGCGTCTCGTGTATGCCGATCGTCCGCGCTACGAAATCTTGATCGGATTCACCACGTCCGCGACCATCACCAGCACGGTGAAGCAGACGAACACGCCGGCCACGACGTACGCGACGGGCATGAGCTTCGCCACGTCGAAGGGGCCGGGGTCGGGGCGCCGGAAGAGCCGCGCGGTGTGCCGCCGGACCGACTCCCACAGGGCGCCCGCGATGTGCCCGCCGTCGAGCGGGAGCAGCGGCAGCATGTTGAACAGGAACAGCGACAGGTTGAAGCCGGCCAGCAGCTTGAGGAAGAACTCCAGCTGGTACTGGGGCGGGATGTCCAGGGCGAAGATCTCTCCGCTGACCCGGGCGGCGCCGACGATGCCCATCGGGGAGTCCTGCTCGCGCTCGTCCCCGTTGAAGGCCGCGCCCCACAGGGCGGGCACCTTGCCGGGCAGGGCGATGAGCGAGTCGACGCCCGCCTCGAACATCTCGCCCATCTGGCCGACGGCCTGGCCGAAGGACTGGTCGACGTACCCGACGGCGGGCGCGAAGCCCAGGAAGCCGGCGGTGACGTACTGGTCCTTGACGTAGCGGCCGTCGGAGTCGGTCTTGGCGACCTTGTTCTCGATCAGGTCGGCGTGCAGGTCGAGCTGCTTGCCGGCCCGCTCGACGGTGATGGTGGCGGGGCCGATGGTGCTGCGGATGTCCTTCTGGAGGGAGGCCCAGTCGTCGACGGGGCGCCCGTTGAAGGCGACGATCTTGTCACCGGCCTTGAGGCCGGCCGCCTTGGCGGGGGCCTCCCGGTCCTTGGCGGTGCAGTCGGTGCGCTTCTCGCTCTGCTGGATCACGCAGGCGGAGACCGAGCTGACGGTGGTGGTCTGGGTGTTCAGGCCGAAGGTCATCAGCACGCCGAGGAAGATCGCCACGGCCAGCACCAGGTTCATGAACGGCCCGGCGAACATGACGATGACGCGCTTCCACGGCTTGCGGGTGTAGAAGAGCCGCCGCTCGTCACCCGGCTGGAGTTCCTCGTACGCCGCCGAGCGGGCGTCCTCGATCATCGTGCGGAACGGGGAGGTGGACCGGACGGTGACCTTGCCGTCGTCGCCCGGCGGGAACATCCCGATCATGCGGATGTAGCCGCCCATCGGGATGGCCTTGATCCCGTACTCCGTCTCGCCCTTGTTGCGGGACCAGACGGTCGGGCCGAAGCCGACCATGTACTGGGGCACCCGGATTCCGAACATCTTGGCGGTGGAGAGGTGTCCCAGCTCGTGCCACGCGATCGAGACGAGCAGTCCGACCAGGAAGACGAGTATCCCCAGCACCGTCATGAGAAGGGTCATGCGCGCGCCTCCACTGCGGCCTTCGCCGCCATCTCCCTGGCCCGGGCCCGGGCCCAGCTCTCCGCTTCCAGGACGTCCGCGAGGGTCAGCGAAGTTCCCGACGCCGGCGTCCCGTGGTCTGCGACCACAGCCGTGACGGTATCCATGATTGCCGTGAACGGCAGCCGACCGGCGAGGAAGGCCTCGACGCATTCCTCGTTCGCCGCATTGAAGACGGCCGGGGCGGTGCCGCCGAGTCCGCCGACGTGCCGGGCCAGCCCCACGGAGGGGAAGGCCTCGGTGTCCAGCGGGAAGAACTCCCAGGTGGAGGCCTTGGTCCAGTCGAAGGCGGGGGCCGCGTCCGGGATCCGCTCGGGCCATCCGATGCCGATGGCGATGGGGCCGCGCATGTCCGGCGGGGTGGCCTGGGCGAGCGTGGAGCCGTCCGTGAATTCCACCATCGAGTGGACGTACGACTGGGGGTGGACCACGACCTCGATGCGCTCGAAGGGGATGTCGTAGAGCAGGTGCGCCTCGATCACCTCCAGGCCCTTGTTGACGAGGGTCGCCGAGTTGACGGTGATGACCGGGCCCATCGCCCAGGTGGGGTGGGCCAGGGCGTCCCCGACGGTGACGTGGGCGAGCTCGGCGCGGGTGCGGCCGCGGAACGGGCCGCCGGAGGCGGTGACCACGAGCTTGCGGACGTCGGCCCGGGTGCCGGCGGCGAGCGCCTGGAAGAGCGCGGCGTGCTCGGAGTCGACCGGGATGATCTGGCCGGGCTTGGCCAGCGCCTTGACCAGGGGGCCGCCGACGATCAGCGACTCCTTGTTGGCGAGGGCGAGCGTACGGCCCGCTTCGAGGGCGGCGAGGGTGGGCGCGAGGCCGATGGAGCCGGTGATCCCGTTGAGCACGGTGTGGCACTCGGAGGCCGCGAGCTGGGCCGCCGCGGTGGGCCCGGCGAGGATCTCGGGCAGCGGCTCGCCCGCGAACTGCGCGGCGAGCGCCTCCCGCAGGGCCGGCACGGCCGTCTCGTCCGCCACGGCCACGGTGCGCACGCGCAGCAGCCGGGCCTGCTCGGCGAGCAGGCCCACCCGGCCGCCTGCCGCGGACAGGCCGGTCACCCGGAAGCGGTCGGGGTTGCGCAGGACCAGGTCGACCGCCTGGGTCCCGACGGACCCGGTGGAGCCGAGGACCACGATGTCCCGGCGGCCGTCCGCGGCGTCGAAGAGGAGGTGCGGGTCGGCGAGGGGGGATGGGCTGTCGCTCATCCCCCCATTGTTGCCGCATCGCGGGAGCCGGCGGACACGGACTCCCCTTCCGCGGGGCCGCGCCGGTGGTCGGGCCGCCGTCGCCCGGCGCACCGGCCGGGCGGCGGCGGCGCGGGTCAGCGGATGGGCCGGTGGGCGTTCTTGTGGCGGGAGGGGCCGGGGGTGGCGTCCGCGATCCAGGGGCCGTCGCCGGAGGGGTCGACGACGCCCTGCTCCAGCCACGCGTACGTGCCCGAGAGGACGCCGGCGACGACCTTGCGGTCGAGGTCGTCGGTGTTGGCCCAGAGCCGACCGAACAGTTCCTCGACCCGCAGCCGGGACTGCCGGCAGAAGGCGTCGGCGAGCTGGTAGGCCTCCCGGCCGTGGTCCCCGGAGGCGCGCAGGTGCTCGGCCCGTACGCAGGCCGCGCTCATGGCGAACAGCTCGGCCCCGATGTCGACGATCCGGCCGAGGAAGCCCTGTTTGGTCTCCATCCGGCCCTGCCAGCGGGACATCGCGTAGAAGGTCGAGCGGGCGAGTTTGCGGGCGCTGCGCTCCACGTACCGCAGGTGCGGGGAGAGGTCGGTGTGGCCGCGCGGGTGGAACTCGCGGTAGGTGCCGGGAACCTGGCCGGCGCCCGTGGCCAGCTTGGGCAGCCAGCGGGCGTAGAACCCGGCGGCGCGGGCCCCTGCCTTCGCCTTGTCGGCGAGGTCCTTGTCGGGGTCGATGAGGTCGCCGGCGACCGAGAGGTGGGCGTCGACGGCCTCGCGGGCGATCAGCAGGTGCATGATCTCGGTGGATCCCTCGAAGATCCGGTTGATCCGCAGGTCGCGGAGCATCTGCTCGGCGGGCACGGCCCGCTCGCCGCGCGCGGCCAGCGAGTCGGCGGTCTCGAAGCCGCGGCCGCCGCGGATCTGGACCAGTTCGTCGGCCATCAGGCAGGCCATCTCGCTGCCGTAGAGCTTGGCGAGGGCGGCCTCGATGCGGATGTCGTTGCGGTCCTCGTCGGCCATCTGGGAGGCCAGGTCGACGACGGCTTCCAGGGCGAAGGTGGTCGCGGCGATGAAGGAGATCTTCGCGCCGACGGCCTCGTGCCGGGCGACCGGGCGGCCCCACTGCTCGCGCACCCCGGACCATTCGCGGGCGATCTTCAGGCACCACTTGCCGGCGCCGACGCACATCGCGGGCAGCGAGAGCCGGCCGGTGTTGAGGGTGGTCAGGGCGATCTTGAGGCCGGCGCCCTCGGCCCCGATCCGCTGGTTCGCGGGCACCCGCACCCGGTGGAAGCGGGTGACGCCGTTCTCCAGGCCGCGCAGGCCCATGAAGGCGTTGCGGTGCTCGACGGTGATGCCGGGCGAGTCCGCCTCGACGACGAAGGCGGTGATGCCGCCCTTGCCCCCTTCGTGCTTCGGCACCCTGGCCATGACGACGAGCAGGTCGGCGACGACGCCGTTGGTGGTCCAGAGCTTCACGCCGTCGAGGACGTAGTCGTCGCCGTCGGGGACCGCGGTGGTGGCCAGCCGGGCCGGGTCCGAGCCCACGTCCGGCTCGGTGAGCAGGAAGGCGGTGATGGCGGTGGTGGCGCAGCGGGGCAGGAAGTTGTCCTTCTGCTCCTGGGTGCCGAAGATCTTCAGGGGCTGGGGCACCCCGATGGACTGGTGCGCGGAGAGCAGCGCTCCGATCGCGGGGCTGGCCGAGCCGACCAGGGCGAGGGCCTTGTTGTAGTAGACCTGGGTGAGGCCGAGGCCGCCGTACTTGGCGTCGATCTTCATGCCGAGCGCCCCGAGCTCCTTGAGGCCCTGGACGGTCTCGTCCGGGATCCTGGCCTCGCGCTCGATGCGGGCGCCGTCGATCTCGCGTTCGCAGAAGTCGCGGAGCCGGGCGAGGAAGGCCTCGCCGCGCCGGACGTCCTCGTCGGCGGGGAGCGGGTGGGGGTGGATCAGGTCCAGCCGGAACCTGCCGAGGAAGAGCTCCTTGGCGAAGCTGGGTTTGCGCCAGTCCTGTTCCCGGGCCGCTTCCGCGACCTGCCGCGCTTCGCGTTCGGTCACCTTGGGCTGTGCGGGCTGTGTTGCGGACATGAGGGGACTCACCTCGCCGCCGAAGTCGGATGACTTTCCGGATCAACGCATGACCGGATTACCGGTCGGTGCTACCAGGGAGTCGTACCCGTTTCGGGGGCGAAGGAAAAGGGGGACGGCCGAAGCCCCCGCACAGTGGGCTTCGGCCGTCGGCTGAGTGGCCGTACGCGATCAGATGTCGAGGCCGGTCAGGACCAGGACTCGCTCGTACGTGTAGTCGTCCATCGCGTAGCGGACGCCCTCGCGGCCCACGCCGGACTGCTTGACGCCGCCGTACGGCATCTGGTCGGCGCGGTAGGACGGGGCGTCGCCCACGATCACACCGCCGACCTCGAGCTCGCGGTGGGCGCGGAACGCCACCTGGATGTCGCGGGTGAAGACGCCGGTCTGCAGGCCGAACTTCGAGTTGTTGACCGCGGCGAACGCCTCGTCGGTGCCGTCGACGCGGTGCAGGGTCAGCACCGGTCCGAAGACCTCCTCGCAGGCGAGGGTGGTGTCGGCCGGGATCTCGGCGAGCACGGTGGGCTCGTACGAGGCGCCGTCGCGCTTGCCGCCGGTGAGCAGCTTGGCGCCGGCGTTGACGGCCTCGTCGACCCAGGACTCGACGCGCTTGGCGGCGTCCTCGGAGACGAGCGGGCCGACGTCGGTGGCGTCGTCCGCGGGGTCGCCGGTGACCTGGGCCTGGACCTTGGCGACGACCTTCTCGACGAGGCGGTCGTAGACGGAGGCGTCGGCGATCACGCGCTGCACGGAGATGCAGGACTGGCCGGCCTGGTAGTTCGAGAAGGTCGCGATGCGGGTGGCGGCCCAGTCGAGGTCGGCCTCGGAGGACCAGTCGGCGAGGACCACGGCCGCGGCGTTGCCGCCGAGCTCCAGCGTGCAGTGCTTGTGGGGCACCGACTGCTGGATGGCGTAGCCGACCTTGTCCGAGCCGGTGAAGGAGATGACGGGCAGCCGCTCGTCCTTGACCAGGGCCGGCATCTTGTCGTTGGCGACGGGCAGGACGGACCAGGAGCCGGCCGGCAGGTCGGTCTCGGCGAGCAGCTCGCCGAGGATGAGGCCGGACAGCGGGGTGGCGGGGGCCGGCTTCAGGATGATCGGCGCGCCGACGGCGATGGCCGGGGCCACCTTGTGGGCGCACAGGTTCAGCGGGAAGTTGAACGGCGCGATGCCGAGGACCGGGCCCTTGACGAAGCGGCGGGTCAGCGCGAGGCGGCCGACACCGCCGGCGTCCGTGTCGAGGCGCTGGGCGTCGCCGCCGTTGAAGCGGCGGGCCTCCTCGGCGGCGAAGCGGAACACCGACACCGCGCGGCCGACCTCACCGCGGGCCCACTTGATGGGCTTGCCGTTCTCGGCGGAGATCAGCTGGGCGATCTCCTCGGTGCGCTCGGTCAGCCGCTTGGACACGTGGTCCAGGGCGGCGGCCCGTACGTGGGCGGGGGTCGCGGAGAATTCCGCCGTCACGGCGTACGCCGCGGCCACGGCCTCTTCGACCTGGGCGTCGGTGGGCACGCTGACGGTGCCGACGAGACGGCCGTCCCACGGGTTGTGGACGTCGAAGCTGTCCTCGCCGGTGGCCTGGCGGCCGGCGAGCCAGAAGGCGTGGGTGGAAGTCATGCGAATCCCGGCCCTTCGGATCTGTGCGGTGGGGTTCCTGTCGATCCCACCGTAGGGCGATCCGGGATTTTTGGCGCTTGTCCGCTCTGTAGCACCGTGCCGGGCGGCCGCTCCGGTTTGGCACTGTCCGGGCGGCCGCGGCCGTGCACGCCTTACGCGGACTGCGCCGTGGCGGATCCGGTGCCGGTGGCCTTGAGGGCGAGCCAGAGCTCCATGCGGACGTCCGGGTCGTCGAGGGAGCGGCCGAGGATCTCCTCGACGCGCCGCATCCGGTAGCGCAGGGTGTGCCGGTGCACGCCGAGGTCGGCGGCCGCGGCGTCCCACTGCCCGTGCCGCGAGAGCCAGGCGTGCAGGGAGGCGACGAGGTCGCCGCGGCCCTTCTCGTCGTGCTCGCGCAGGGCCCGCAGGGTGCCGTCGGCGAAGGCGCGTACGGCGTCGTCGGCGAGCAGCGGCAGGACCGAGCCGGCGGCGAGGTCCTCGTGCTCGACGAGGGTGCGCGCGCGCCGGCGGGCCACGGCGAGGGCCTGGTCGGCCTGCTTGTACGCCTCGGCGGCGGATGCGGCGTCGGCGGGTGCGGACAGGCCGACGCCGAGGTCGCCGTGCGGGGCGGAACCGGGTTCGGCGGCGGCCTCGAGGGATTCGGTGTGGTCGATGCAGGCCTGGACGGCGGCCCCGCCGTCGGCGGCGAGCACCACGAGCCGGCCTGTCGGGTGGTCGGTGTCCGGGACGACGAGGACGGGCTCGCCCGCGCGGGCGGCCGCGGATTCGACGGCGTCGGCGAGGAGGGCGAGCGGCTCGGGGGTCGTGCACTGGGCGACGATCAGCCGGAAGGGGCCGTCGAGGAGGCCGCCGTGCAGGGCGGCGGCGACCGGCCGGGCGTGGTCGGCCTGGCCGTCGAGCAGCATCCGCAGGACGGCGGCGCCGAGGCGGGCCTCGGCGTCGTGGAGGGAGCGGGAGCGTTCGGTGGTGAGGGTGAGGAGGGCGACCGCGGAGTGCACGGCGTAGCGCTCGGCGGTGCCGAGGGGGGCTCCGGTGCCGACGGCGAGGGCGCCGCGGGCCCGCCGTCCGGTGCCGAGCGACTGGAGTTCGACGCGGTCCTCGTTGCCGCCGACGACGGCGCTGGCCGGGGCGGGGCGCTCGCGCAGCCGTTCCACGTCGGCTGTGAGGCGGGCGGCGCGGCGCGCGGCCCAGTCGGGGGCGGCCGCGACGACCATGCCGGAGGCGTCGTAGAGGGCGGCCCAGCCGTGGACGTGGGCGGCGAGCCGGGTGAGCAGTTCGGTGGGGCCGTCGGCGGACAGGGCGGCGCGGGTGAGTTCCCGCTGGGCCTCGAAGCCGGCCGTGACGGCGCGGTACTGGTCGGCGGCGAGGGCCGCGGAGACGGCCTTGCTGATGGCGAGGAACGGGGTGCGCCGCGGCACTTCCAGCAGCGGCAGGTCCTCGGTGCGGGCCGCGTCGACGAGGGCCTGCGGGATCTCCTCGTAGTTCACGCCGACCGCGAAGCCGAGGCCGACGACCCCGGCGGCGGCGAGCCGGCGGACGTAGCGGCGCATCTCGTCGGGGTTCTCGGCGTCCAGCTTCATGGCGGTGATCAGCAGCAGCTCGCCGCCCTCCATGTAGGGGACGGGATCGGCCAGCTCACTGACGTGGGCCCAGCGGACGGGGGTGTCCAGCCGGCTCTCCCCCGCCCGGACGCTGAGCTTGAGCGCCGAGTGCTGGACGAGCGAGGCGAGGGTGAGCGGCATGAGTACCGTGGGCTTTCGCAGAGGATTTCGCCGTGGCGTATGAACGGCGTAGCTCGATTCTGCCACCTCGTAAGGGTCAGGACATCAGCTGTCCAGCGCGACGAGCAGCGGGGCGGTGCGCTCGCCGCGCACCGAGGTCAGGGAGACGACCGCGTGGCCCGGCGGCACGGTGTGCGCCAGCTCGGAGGCCGACCAGCGCTCCCGCTCGACCTGCCGCACGGTGACCGCGTCGGTGGTGACGGCCTTGCCGGTGACCAGCTTGCGGAAGGAGTTGACCATCCGGGTGAGCGGCTGGTCGGCGTAGACCGTGCGGCTGGTGACGTCCCGGGTCTCCACCCAGGCGGTGCCCCAGGCCTCCGCGAAGCGCTTGCCGTCCCAGGTGGTGACCCCGGAGAAGGCCATCCGGCAGCCGACCGCGCCGAGCAGCGGGGTGCGCAGCTGCTCGGGTACGTCGTCCAGGGTGCGCAGCGGCAGGACGACGCCGGCGTGGGCGGAGCGCAGCCGCTGCACGCCGCGCAGGGTCTCCGCGGTCAGGGTGTGCGAGGCGTCGTCGAGGACCAGGCAGGCGAAGAGGGAGCGGTCGGCGCGGGCCGCGGCGCTCGCGGTGAACTGGGCGAGGAGCAGCCGGGCCAGCAGCCGGGAGGCCTCGGCGTGGGCGCGTTCGGGCAGGTCGATGCGGACCCGCAGCGGGTGTTCGAGGGAGCGCAGGGAGAACGGCCGGCCGTGGCCGGAGGTGTCGAAGAAGCCGGCGAACACGGGCCGGTCCAGCAGCGCGACCCGGTCGGCGAGCAGAGCCGCGGGGTCGCCGGGCTGTACGGACTGCCGGTCGCGGGCGTCGAGCTCGCGCAGCATGGCGTGCGCGCCCGCGGCCTCCAGGGCGGCGCGCAGGGCGGTACGGGCGGCGGGGCCGCCGTCGAGGAGTTCGCGCAGTTCGGGGACGGCGGGGAAGCGGCCGTGGGCGGCCCGGAACGGGCCGAGCAGCTGGGCGAGCACGGTGGCGGCGCGCCTGGAGCCCTCGCCGGGCACGTCGCCGGCGAGGCCTTCGGCGAGGAGGGCGGCGGCTTCGTCGGGGTCGGTGGTGCCGCCGTACAGGTCGAGGTCGTAGACGGAGGCCGGGTCGCCGATGCGGACGACCACGTCGTAGGCGTCGTCGGGGCCGAGCGGGGTGCCGGCGGCGCAGACCGCGATGACGGCGGCCTGTCCGGCGAGTGCCTGTAGGGCGAGGGATTCCACGACGGGCCGCACCAGCCGCCGGGTCTTGCCCGCGCCGGAGGGGCCGACGGCGAGCAGGGAGGTGCCGAGCACGCCGGGGTCGAGGGCGAGGCCGGTGCCGCGGCGCGGGTAGGGGTTGCGTTCGCCGGGGTCGACGGAGCCGATGCGGACCTGGGAGACGGCCAGGTCGTGGGCGGCGGCGCGGTGCGGGAGGTCGCGGGCGGTGGAGGGGTGCACGCAGGCGGCGGCGCCGTGGGCGCGGACGGCGTCGGTGAAGGCACGCAGCCGGGTGGGGTCGGCCTGTACGGACTGCCAGGCGCGGCGGATGCGGAGGTAGTCGACGTCGTTCATCCGGCCGGAGGCGGTCTCGTCGGCGAGCCGGTCCGCGGCCTCGGGAAGCCCGGCGGAGCGCAGCTGCGGCCAGGCGGCGGGGTCGGCGGGCGGCTCGGACGGGGACCCTGGGGCCGCCTGCGCGGCTCCGGGGCGGGGGGCGGCCGCGCCGGATCCGGTCGCGGCGGCGGCGCGGCGGGCGCGCAGGGAGCGGCCGAGCGGGCCGAACCAGCCGGCGAGCCAGGCGAAGGGCAGCGCGAGCAGGAGGTAGACGGTCAGGTCGGCGCGGGTGATCAGGTCCTGGTTGGACCGCATGATCACCTGCATCTCGGCGGCGGTGCCGGGCCGGGTGTAGTCGAAGGGGAGGAAGCCGTAGGCCGCCTGCTTCAGCGGCAGGGTGCCCGCCTTGACCATGGCGTAGACGACGAGCGCGGCGGCGAGGGCGGCGGCCGTGCGGGCGACCGGACCGCGCGCGGCGACCAGTCTGTGCCAGGCCTCCGGCCAGCTGCCCAGGCGCCCGAAGCCGTAGAGGAGTCCACCGGTGAGGAGCAGTTCGTAGACGGCGAGGGCGGTCAGGCCGCCGGTGGCCCTGGCCGGGGCGCCGGTGGCGGTCCACCAGTCGGCGGGGGTGAACAGGCGCAGCGGCAGGTCCCACTGCGGGATGTAGTGGTTGTGCACGAGCGACCACAGCAGCACGCACGCCAGGAAGGAGATGAGGGCGCCGCTGAGCAGGGACCGGTCGGGGGTGCGCTCGGGTTCGTGGTCGGCGCGCGGAGTGTGTCCGTACCGCCAGACGCCGGGTTCGGCGGTGGGGCGGGGGACGCGGAGCCAGTCGGTGAGGGCGGGGCCGGGGGCGCGCTCGGGTTTCGGCGGCAGCGCGGGCGGCGGTCCGGCCGGGCGGGGCACCCCCGCGCGCCGGACGGCGTCGTACGTGCCTTCGGTGTCCATGAACCCCTGCCCCCTGACCGTGATTCCCGTGGTGCGCCGCTCAATCTAGTGCCCGGGCGCCGCCGTGCGGCCGTTACGCGGCACGGGCCGCACGACACTCCCTATGGCCGCCGCGGACAAGGACACGCGGGCACCACTCCCCGATGGAGCATGCCTTGGCCCCCTGCCCGGGCCTAGCCTGCCGACAAAGACACAAGTGCGTCCGAAACCCCCCAGGAGCCCCCATGAGCGCTGTCCCGCAGGAGCGTCGACTCGTCACCGCGATCCCCGGCCCGAAGTCGCAGGAGCTGCAGGCCCGCCGCCTGCAGACGGTGGCCGGCGGCGTGGGCTCCGTGCTGCCCGTCTTCACGGCCCGTGCGGACGGCGGCATCATCGAGGACATCGACGGCAACCGCCTGATCGACTTCGGCTCCGGCATCGCCGTGACCTCGGTCGGCGCCTCCGCCGAGGCCGTGGTGCGCCGCGCCTCCGCGCAGCTCGCCGACTTCACCCACACCTGCTTCATGGTCACGCCGTACGAGGGCTACGTCGAGGTGTGCGAGGCGCTGGCCGAGCTGACCCCGGGCGACCACGCCAAGAAGTCGGCGCTGTTCAACTCGGGCGCAGAGGCCGTCGAGAACGCCGTCAAGATCGCCCGTGCGTACACCAAGCGCCAGGCCGTCGTCGTCTTCGACCACGGCTACCACGGCCGCACCAACCTGACGATGGCGCTGACGGCGAAGAACATGCCGTACAAGCAGGGCTTCGGTCCGTTCGCCCCCGAGGTCTACCGCGTCCCGGTCGCGTACGGCTACCGCTGGCCCACCGGTGCCGAGAACTGCGGCCCCGAGGCCGCCGCCCAGGCGATCGACCAGATCTCCAAGCAGATCGGTGCCGAGAACGTCGCCGCGATCATCATCGAGCCGGTGCTCGGCGAGGGCGGCTTCATCGAGCCGGCCAAGGGCTTCCTCCCGGCGATCGTGAAGTTCGCCAACGACAACGGCATCGTCTTCGTCGCCGACGAGATCCAGTCCGGCTTCTGCCGCACCGGCCAGTGGTTCGCGTGTGAGGACGAGGGCATCGTCCCCGACCTGATCACCACCGCCAAGGGCATCGCGGGCGGCCTGCCGCTCGCCGCCGTGACGGGCCGCGCCGAGATCATGGACGCCCCGCACGCGGGCGGCCTGGGCGGCACCTACGGCGGCAACCCGGTGGCCTGCGCCGGTGCGCTCGGCTCCATCGAGACCATGAAGGAGCTCGACCTCAACGCCAAGGCGAAGAAGATCGAGTCCATCATGAAGGCCCGTCTGACGGCCATCCAGGAGAAGTACGAGATCGTCGGCGACATCCGCGGCCGCGGCGCCATGATCGCGATCGAGCTGGTGAAGGACCCGGTCTCGAAGACCCCGTTCCCGGAGGCGGCCGGCGCGCTCGCCAAGGCCTGCCACGCCGAGGGCGTCCTCGTCCTCACCTGTGGCACGTACGGCAACGTGCTGCGCTTCCTGCCCCCGATCGTCATCGGCGAGGACCTCCTGAACGAGGGCCTGGACGTCATCGAGGCCGCGTTCGCGGCCATCTGATCGAGCGTCTGGAACAGGCGTCCGGACACCGTCCGTCCAGTACCCCCGGTAACCGGTGGGCGCTGTGAAGATGGTGTGGGGGGCCGATGGCGGGGACGCGTTCCCGCTGTCGGTCCCCTTTCCGCTGGCGTACGGTTTCTGCAGATGAGTGAAACACCCCGTCCGCAGGGAACTGCAGGCGAATCCGGCACCGGGCTTCCCCAGCTCCGTACCGGACGTGCGCTCGCGCACACTCCTCACCGATCGGATGGCCGCCCGCCCCACACCCCCCGGGGCGCGCGGCAGCCCGGTCCGGCCGGCCGCCGCGGAACCATCCCCCCTGTTCCGGGACGGCCGGCCCTCCTCTTCTTCCTGGTGCCGGCCGCGCTGGTGCTGTTCGCCCTGACGACCTGGCAGGTCCTGGTCTCGGGCCCGCTGCTGACCCCCGACGAGCGGCTCAGCCGCGCCCTGGTACACACCGTCCCGGACTCCGTCACCGAACGCCTCGCGGACCTCGGCAACATCCCGGTCGCGCTGCCGGTGCTGGCCGCGGCGATGGCGTACGCGGGCCGGCGCGGGCGCGGTTGGCGGGCCCCGCTCACCGCGGGCCTGGCGATGGCCCTGGTGCCCGCGGTGATCGTGCCGCTGAAGGAGTGGACGGCCCGGCCCGGCCCGCTGGAGCCGTGGGCCGCCGGCTACTACCCCTCCGGCCACACGGCGACGGCGATGGTGGCCTACCTCGGCGCCGCGCTGCTGGTCGCTCCGCACCTGCGCCGGAACTGGGCGGTGCCGGCCGCCGTCGTGCTCGCGACGGCGACCGGCGCCGGTCTGGTGCTGCGGGGCTTCCACTGGCCGCTGGACGTGCTGGCCAGCGTGCTGTTGAGCTTCCTGCTGCTGGTCCCGGTCGCCCGGGTCAGCCGAAGTACGCGTCGAAGTTCTTCGAGAACTCCCAGCCGCCGAACCGGTCCCAGTTGACCGACCAGGTCATCAGGCCGCGCAGGGCGGGCCAGGTGCCGTGGGTCCGGTAGGTGCCGCAGTCGGTCTTCTTCGTCAGGCAGTCGAGCGCCTTGTTCACCTCGGCGGGAGGGGTGTGGCCGTTGCCCGCGTTGGTGGTGGCCGGCAGGCCGATGGCGACCTGTTCGGGACGCAGCGCCGGGAAGACGCGTGCGGCGTTGCCGGCGACCGGGAAGCCGGTGAGCAGCATGTCGGTCATCGCGATGTGGAAGTCGGCGCCGCCCATCGAGTGGTACTGGTTGTCCAGGCCCATGATCGGGCCCGAGTTGTAGTCCTGGACGTGGAGCAGGGTGAGGTCGTCGCGCAGGGCGTGGATGACCGGGAGGTAGGCCCCGGCGCGCGGGTCCTGGCCGCCCCAGGGACCGGACCCGTAGTACTGGTACCCCAGTTGGACGAAGAAGGTCTCGGGGGCCATGGTCAGGACGAAGTTCTGGCCGTACCTGGCCTTGAGGGTCTTCAGCGCGGAGATCAGGTGGACCACCACGGGTGTGGTGGGGCTCCGGAAGTCGGTGTCCCCGGTGGCCAGGGAGAGCGAGTGGCCCTCGAAGTCGATGTCGAGGCCGTCGAGCCCGTACTCGTCGATGATCTTCGAGACGGAGCTGACGAACGTGTCGCGGGCGGCCGTGGTGGCGAGCTGCACCTGGCCGTTCTGGCCGCCGATCGATATCAGCACCTTCTTGCCCGCGGCCTGCCTGGCCTTGATGGCGGCCTTGAACTCGGCGGGGGTCTCGGCGTTCGGGCATTCGGCGACCGGGCAGAGCCGGAAGCGGACGTCGCCCGAGGTGACGGAGGTCGGCTCGCCGAAGGCGAGGTTCACGACGTCCCAGGAGGCGGGCACGTCCGCCATCCGCACGTGGCCCGAGCCGTTGGCGAAGCTCGCGTGCAGGTAGCCGACGAGCGCGTGGGCGGGCAGGGCGGGCCCGGGCCCCGGGCCGGGGCCCGGGCCGGGGCCGGTGGTGGTGCCCGGCACGGCCACGCTGCGCGGTGATTCGCCCGCCGCGTTCACGGCCGTGACCTGGAAGGAGTACGTGGTCGAGGCCGTGAGGCCGGTGACGGTGGCGGAGGTGCCGGCGGCCGTCAGGACGTGCGTGCCGTCGCGGAAGACGCGGTAGCTCACGGCGCCGGCCACCGGGGACCAGGACAGGGTGACGCTGGAGGCGGTCGCGGAGCCCGTGGTGAGGCCGGTGGGGGCGGCCGGGGGCTGCGGCTGTCCGGTGCCGGGGTCCGGCCCGACCAGGCTGACGTCGTCGGCGGCGTAGGCGGGCTGGCCGTACCAGCCGTGGGTGTACACGGTCACCGAGGTGGTGGCCGCGCCGGTGCGGAAGGCGGTGCCGAGCTGGCGCCAGGCGCCCGGCGACTGGGTCCAGGCGGACACGTCGGTGGTGCCGGTGCCCGAGGCGCCGAGGTAGACGTAACTGCCCTGCACCCAGGCGGTGAGGGTGTACGCGGAGTCGGGTTTCACCTGGATCGTCTGGGAGCACTTGGCGTGGTCCTGGCCGGCCGGGGTGCCCCTGAGGGCCGAGGCGCCGCCGTGCACGGGGGTGGTGACGGCGGCTCCGCTGCCGGGGGTGCAGCTCCAGCCGTCGAGGCCGGATTCGAATCCGCCGTTGCGGACGAGGTCCGCGTCGGCCGCGGCGGCCGGCGGCCCCGCGGTGAGGAGCCCTGCGAGGGCCAGCGCGGCGGCGGCGAGCCAGGACAGGAACCGGATGGGGGTGCGTGGCACAACTGCCTCCGGAACATGGGGGGATGAGAGGCGACGCGTCGTACACAAGATGGTCCAGACCAATCATCGCGTCAAGACCTGCCACCGGATCCGCCGCCCGGTCCGCTCCCGGATCCGCCGCCGGGTCCGCCGCCGGATCCGCCGCCGGGTCCGCCGCCGGGTCCGCTGCCGGGTCCGCCGCCGGGTCCGCTGCCGGATCCACCCCCGGGTCCGCCGCCCTCCCCCGCGGGGCGGCCCCCGGCCCGCCCCGCCGCCTCGTGCATCGCCAGCTCCAGCAGCACCGGATCGGTCAGCCGCCCGGAGCCGTCCGGCGGGACCACCCAGCGCACCCCGCCGGCGGCCCGGCCCGGGTGCGGGACCGCGATCCAGGCGCCCGGGCCGGCGCCGCGCACCCCGGTGCCGAGCCAGCCGGCCGTCGTGCCGGGCGGCACGAAGAAGCCGAGCCGCTCCTCGCCGAGGCCCGCGAGCACCGGGCCGGGCCGCGCGACCAGCCGGGCGAGCACCTCGAAGGTGGGCCGGGCCAGCCCCCCGGTCAGGATCAGTACGTCCCAGTGCCGGCCGGCGGGCAGCAGGGCCACCCCCAGCGGGTTGCGCTCCCACTCCCAGCGGCAGCCGTCGGGATCCTGCGCCACCGAGGCCAGCCATTCGACCGCCGCCCTGTCCCCCGCTGCACCCATCGCCCGTCTCCTCGCTCGTGGGAAGTCCTACGGGGGAGAGCGCGCGGGGCCGCGGTCATGACGCGGGTTCGGCCGGCCGGTGGTGGTGAGCGGGGGCACACGAAGGCCGGGGTGGTGCGCCCCCCGCAGGAGGGGGCGCACCACCCCGGATGATCGGATCAGCCTCTGATCGTCAGCTGTCGAAGCCCAGGCCGAAGCGGTCCAGGGTCTTGAGCCACAGGTTGCGGTGTCCGGCCCGCTCGTCGGCCCGCGCCAGCGACCACTTCGTCAGCGTGATGCCGGTCCAGGCGAACGGCTCGGGCGGGAACGGCATCGGCTTGGAGCGGACCATCTCCAGCCGGGTGCGCTCGGTGCGCTCCCCGTCGAGGAGGTCCAGCATCACGTCCCCGCCGAAGCGGGTGGCGCCCACGCCCAGTCCCGTGAAGCCCGCCGCGTAGGCGACCTTGCCGCGGTGAGCCGTGCCGAAGAAGGCCGAGAAGCGCGAGCAGGTGTCGATCGCGCCGCCCCAGGCGTGGCTGAACTTCACGCCCTCCAGCTGCGGGAAGCAGGTGAAGAAGTGCTCGGCCAGCTTGAGGTAGGTCTCCGGCCGGTGGTCGTAGTCCGAGTTGAGCTTGCCCCGGTAGGGGTAGATCGCGTCGTAGCCGCCCCACAGGATGCGGTGGTCGGGGGTGATCCGGAAGTAGTGGAACTGGTTGGCGCTGTCCCCCAGCCCCTGCCGGTTCTTCCAGCCGATCGCGGCGAGCTGCTCCTCGGTGAGCGGCTCGGTCATCAGCGCGTAGTCGTACACCGGGACGGTGAACGGGCGGACGCGCTTGACCAGCGACGGGAAGATGTTGGTGCCGAGCGCGACCCGGCGGGCGGCGATCCGCCCGTACGGGGTGCGCACGGCCATTCCGGCTCCGGCGGACGCCAGGTCGAGCCCGCGGGTGTTCTCGTAGATCCGCACGCCCAGGCCCAGGCAGGCCTCCTTGAGGCCCCAGGCCAGCTTGGCGGGGTTGAGCATCGCGACGCCGTCGCGGTCCCACAGGCCGCCGAGGAAGGTGGGCGAGTCGACCTCGGCGCGCAGGGCGTCGCGGTCGAGCCACTGCGAGCCGCCGGCCAGGCCGAGGCGTTCGGCTTCCTCGTGCAGCTCTTTGAGCTCCGCCACCTGGTGGGGCTCGGTGGCCACGTCGATCTCGCCGGTGCGCTCGAAGTCGCAGTCGATGCCGTAGCGGGCGACCGCCGCCTCGATGGCGTCGAGGTTGCGGGCACCCATCTCCTCCAGCTTGGCGAGCTCGCCGGGCCAGCGGGCCAGACCGTTGGCGAAACCGTGGGTGAGGGAAGCGGCGCAGAAGCCGCCGTTGCGGCCCGAGGCGGCCCAGCCCACCTCGCGGCTTTCGATCAGGACGACGTCCCAGGCGGGATCGCGCTCCTTGGCCAGCAGCGCGGTCCACAGGCCGCTGTAGCCGCCTCCGATGACCAGGAGGTCGCAGCGCTCGTCGCCGGTGAGGGCGGGCTGCGGGGCGGGCTTGCCGGGGTCGTCGAGCCAGTACGAGACCGGCAGTGCGTCGGAAAGGGATTGTGCAACGGTACGCATGGCGACTGGGGCCATGGTTTCCAACTCCTTACGGAACTGCTTAGTGCTGTTGCTTCTTCCGCCGGTTGCTGACGAGCTGGCCGGCGAGGACCACCAGCACCGCGATGACGAACATCGCCGTGCCGATGACGTTGATCTGGACAGGCGTACCGCGCTGGGCCGATCCCCACACGAACATGGGGAAGGTGACGGTGTTGCCCGAGTTGAAGTTCGTGATGATGAAGTCGTCGAAGGACAGCGCGAACGACAGCAGCGCGCCGGCCGCGATGCCGGGGGCGGCGATCGGCAGGGTCACCCGCAGGAACGTCTGCACGGGCCCGGCGTAGAGGTCCCGGGCGGCTTCCTCCAGCCTCGGGTCCATCGAGAGCACGCGCGCCTTGACGGCGGCCACGACGAAGCTGAGGCAGAACATCACGTGGGCGATGAGGATCGTCCAGAAGCCCAGCTGGATGCCCATGTTGAGGAAGAGGGCGAGCAGCGAGGCGGCCATCACGATCTCCGGCATGGCCATCGGGAGGAAGATCAGGGAGTTGATCGCCCCCCGGGACCGGAACCGGTAGCGGACCATCGCGAAGGCGATCATGGTGCCCAGGACGGTCGCGCCTATCGTCGCCCAGAGGGCGATCTGGAGGGACAGCGACAGGGAGCCGCACATGTCGGCGACCCCGCACGGGTCCTTCCAGGCGTCGAGCGAGAACTCCTGCCAGGCGTAGTTGAACCGCCCGGTGGGGTTGTTGAACGAGAAGACGGTCACGACGACGTTCGGCAGGATCAGGTAGGCGAGGGTGCCCAGACCTGCGATGACGACGAAGTTGCGCCGGAACCAGCCCACGAGAGCGCCCATCAGACCAGGTCCTCCGTCCCCGCTCGGCGGATGTAGATGGTGACCATGATCAGCACGATGGCCATGAGGATGAAGGACAGCGCGGCCGCCGTCGGGTAGTCGAGGATCCGCAGGTACTGCGACTGGATGACGTTGCCGATCATCCGGGTGTCCGTGGAGCCGAGCAGCTCCGCGTTGACGTAGTCGCCGCTCGCCGGGATGAAGGTGAGCAGGGTCCCGGAGACCACGCCCGGCATGGAGAGCGGGAAGGTCACCCTGCGGAAGGTCGTGGAGGGGCGGGCGTACAGGTCGCCGGCCGCCTCGTGGAGGCGGGTGTCGATCCGTTCCAGCGAGGTGTAGAGCGGAAGGATCATGAACGGCAGGAAGTTGTACGTCAGACCGCAGACCACCGCGAGCGGGGTGGCGAGCACCCGGTCGCCCTGGGTCATGCCCAGCCAGCTGGTCACGTCCAGGAAGCCGACGCTGTTCAGGACGCCGACGACCGGGCCGCTGTCCGCGAGGATCGTCTTCCAGGCCAGGGTGCGGATCAGGAAGCTGGTGAAGAACGGCGCGATGACCAGGATCAGCAGCAGGTTGCGCCAGCGGCCGGCCTTGAAGGCGATCAGGTAGGCCAGCGGGTAGCCGAGCAGCAGGCAAAGCGCGGTGGCGGTGCCCGCGTACAGCAGCGAGCGCAGGAACTGCGGGTAGTACTCGGTGAAGGCGTCCCAGTAGGTCTGGAAGTGCCAGGTGACCTTGAAGCCCTCTTCCAGGGAGCCGGTCTGCACGGACGTCGAGGCCTGGTAGACCATCGGCAGCACGAAGAAGACCAGCAGCCACAGGATGCCCGGCAGCAGCAGCCAGTACGGGACCAGCCGCTTTCGGACCGAGGGCTTGTGGACCGGCGGATCCGCCGGGAGCGCGGCGGCGGGCGGCGCCTCGGTGGCGGTCATGCGCCCTCCTCGACCGTCTCGATGCCCGCGTCGATGTCCTGGGCGGCGTCGAGTCCGAAGGTGTGCGCCGGGTTCCAGTGCAGGACCACGTCGGCGCCCGGCGCCAGGCGGGCGTCCCGCTCGATGTTCTGTACGTACACCTCCAGCTCCGGGCAGACCGGGCTGTCGATGACGAACTGGGTGGAGACGCCTATGAAGGAGGAGGCGACGATCGTGCCGGCGACCTTGTTGCGGCCGGCCGCGATGGTGTGCTCCTCGTCCGCGTGGACCAGCGAGATCTTCTCGGGGCGCACGCCGACCAGCAGCTTCCCGCCGGAGCGGGGGGTGGTCGAACATCGCTGCGCGGGCAGCCTCAGCGTGGTGCCGGCCGCGGAGACCACCACGTCCGAGGAGCCGCCGCCGGGCTCCTCGACGGCCGCCTCGATCAGGTTCGAGGTGCCGAGGAAGTTGGCGACGAAGGTGGTGCGCGGGTTCTCGTAGAGCTCGGCGGGGGCGCCCAGCTGCTCGACCCGGCCGCCGTTCATGACCGCGACCTGGTCGGCCATGGTCATGGCCTCCTCCTGGTCGTGGGTGACGTGCACGAAGGTGATGCCGACCTCGGTCTGGATGCGCTTGAGCTCCAGCTGCATCTGGCGGCGCAGCTTGAGGTCGAGTGCGCCGAGCGGCTCGTCGAGGAGCAGCACCTGGGGGTGGTTGATGAGCGCGCGGGCGACCGCCACGCGCTGCTGCTGCCCGCCGGAGAGCTGGTGCGGCTTCTTGCGGGCGTGCTCGCCGAGCTGGACCAGGTCGATCATCTCGTCGACCTGCTTCTTGACCGACTTGATGCCGCGGCGGCGCAGGCCGAACGCGATGTTCTCGAAGATGTCCATGTGCGGGAAGAGCGCGTAGCTCTGGAAGACGGTGTTCACCGGGCGCTTGTACGGCGGCAGGTGCGTGACCGCCTGGTCGCCGAGGTGGACGGTGCCGGTGGACGGCTCCTCCAGCCCGGCGATCATGCGCAGCGTGGTGGTCTTCCCGCAGCCGGAGGCGCCGAGCAGGGCGAAGAAGGAGCCCTGCGGGATGGTGAGGTCCAGCGGGTGCACGGCGGTGAAGGAGCCGTAGTGCTTGCTGATCCCGGTGAGGCGGACATCGCCGCCCGCGGTCTTGTCAGTCATGGGTCGCGGTCCCAGGGGTGGTGTCGGAAGAAGGGGAGGGCACGCCGGTCAGGCGCCGATGAGCTTGGCGAACTTCTCTTCGTACGCCGTCTCTTCCGCGCTGCTGAGGGAGCGGAAGGCGTGGGACTTCGCCGCCATGGCCTTGTCCGGGACGATCAGGGTGTTGGCCGCGAGCGCCGGGTCGATCTTGGCGAGTTCGTCCTTGACCCCTTCGACGGGGCAGACGTAGTTGATGTACGCGGCGAGCTCAGCCGCGACGGGAAGCTCGTAGTAGTAGTCGATGAGCTTCTCGGCGTTGGCCTTGTGTCGGGCCTTTGCGGGCACGAGCAGGTTGTCGCTGGAGGTGATGTAGCCGGCCGCGGGGATGGCGTACTTGATGTCCGGGTTGCCGGCCTGCAGCTGGATGACGTCACCGGCCCAGGCGACGCAGGCGGCGAGGTCGCCCTTGTCGAGGTCGGAGGTGTAGTCGTTGCCCGTGAAGCGGCGGATCTGCTTCTTGTCGACGCCCTTCTGGAGGCGGCCGATGGCCGCGTCGTAGTCGGCGTCGGTGAACGCGCCCGGGTCCTTGCCCATGTCGAGCAGGGTCATGCCGACGGTGTCGCGCATCTCGGTGAGGAAGCCCACCCGGCCCTTGAGCGACGGGTCGTCCAGGAGCTGGGTGATGGAGTCGACCTTCTTGCCGCCGGTCGCCTTGGAGTTGTAGGCGATGACGGTGGAGATGCCGGTCCACGGGTACGTGTAGGCGCGGCCCGGGTCCCAGTCGGGGGTGCGGAACTGCGGGGACAGGTTCGCGAAGGCGTGCGGCAGGTGCGCGGGGTCGAGCTTCTGAGCCCAGCCGAGCCGGATCATGCGCCCGGCCAGCCAGTCGGTGACGACGATCAGGTCCCGGCCGGTGTCCTGGCCGGCGGCGAGCTGCGGTCGGATCTTGCCGAAGAACTCGACGTTGTCGTTGATGTCCTCGGTGTACTTGACCTTGATGCCGGTGCGCTTGGTGAAAGCCGTCAGGGTCGGACGGGTCTTCTCGTCCTCGCTGATGTCCATGTACTCGGTCCAGTTGGAGAAGGTCAGCGACTTCTCCTGGGCCGAGTGGTCGTCCGAGGCCGGTGCGTCGCCGTCGCTCCGCTTCGCGGGCGGGATCCCGCAGGCGGTCAGGCCTGCGAGGCCGCCGACGGTGAGCGCTCCGACGCCGGAGGCCCTCAGCAGCGAGCGGCGGGTGAGCGCCCCGCGGCCGCTGGTGAGACTGCGCCGCATCGCGGCAAGTTGGGCCGCGGAAAGGCGGTCGGTCTCGTACTGCTCCATGCGCTGTGCCCTTTCGGGTGTGGTGGTCCGCTGGTCGGGCGGAGCGCTGCTATCGGTCCCCGAAGATCGTGCGCTGCCAGTCCTTCGCGGCCACCGCGGTGTTGTCGTACATGACGTGCTTGACCTGCGTGTACTCCTCGAACGAGTACGCGGACATGTCCTTTCCGAAACCACTGGCCTTGTAGCCGCCGTGGGGCATCTCGCTGATGATCGGAATGTGGTCGTTGACCCAGACGCAGCCCGCCTTGATCTCGCGGGTGGCCCGGTTCGCCCGGTAGACGTCGCGGCTCCACGCGGAGGCGGCGAGGCCGTACGGGGTGTCGTTGGCGAGCGCGATGCCCTCGTCGTCGGTGTCGAAGGGCAGCACGACCAGCACCGGGCCGAAGATCTCGGACTGGACGACCTCGCTGTCCTGCGCGGCGCCGGCGATCAGGGTGGGCCGGTAGTACGCGCCCTCGGCAAGTTCGCCCTGCGGGGCCTCGCCGCCGGTGACGACGGTGGCGTAGCCGCGGGCGCGCTCCACGATGGCGGCGACGCGGTCGCGCTGCACGTGGGAGACGAGCGGGCCGAGGTCGGTGCCGGGCGCGAACGGGTTGCCGAGCCGGACGGTCTCCATCAGCTCGGCGACCCGGGCGACGAAGGCGTCGTACAGCGGGCGCTGGACGTAGGCGCGGGTGGCGGCGGTGCAGTCCTGGCCCGTGTTGATGAGCGAGCCGGCGACCGCGCCGTGCGCGGCGGCCTCCACGTCCGCGTCGTCGAACACGAGGAAGGGTGCCTTGCCGCCGAGTTCCAGGTGGAGGCGCTTCACGGTGGCGGTGGCGATCTCCGCGACCCGCTTGCCGACCGCGGTGGAGCCGGTGAAGGAGGTCATGACCACGTCGGGGTGGCCGACCAGGTGCTCGCCGGCGTCGCGGCCCGCGCCGGTGACGATGTTGATGACGCCGTCGGGGATGCCGGCCTCCTGGGCCGCCTGGGCGAACATCAGGGAGGTCAGCGGGGTCAGCTCGGCGGGCTTGAGCACGATGGTGTTGCCCGCCGCGACCGCCGGGAGGATCTTCCAGGCGGCCATCTGGAGCGGATAGTTCCACGGCGCGATCGAGCCCACCACCCCGATGGCCTCACGGCGTACGTAGGAGGTGTGGTCGCCGGAGTACTCGGCGGCCGCCTGACCCTGGAGGTGGCGTGCGGCGCCCGCGAAGAAGGCCGTGTTGTCGACCGTCCCCGGCACGTCGAACTCGGTGGTGAGCTTGAGCGGTTTGCCGCACTGGAGGGACTCCGCATACGCAAAGTCCTCCGCCTGCCCGGCGAGTACGGCGGCCAGCCGGTGCAGCGCGTCGGAGCGCTCGCCCGGGGTGGCGGCCGACCATGCCGGGAAGGCCGCCTTGGCGGCGGCGACCGCCGCGTCGACGTCCGCCGTGGAGGCGAGCTCGTAGGTGAGCACGTCCTCGCCCGTGGCCGGATCGACCACGGTGTGCGACCGTCCCGAGGTCCCGGACCTGAGCCGACCGTCGATGTACTGCGCGCCGTCTGCGAAACGGTCCTTGACCTGGAAGCGGTTGCCCATCACGCTCTCCGTAGCTACAGCTCGAATTGAGTGCCGATCCTGACAGAGGCATCCGCCCCCGCCAAGTGATTCCGTTGTTGCCTTTTGATTACGCGACGGAATCGGTCGACCATGTGTCGCGTCGGACCGAAAATCCCGTACGACCTGTCAGTGGCGACTGTCAGACTCGCGTGCATGGAGAAGATCGACAAGCTGATCGAGCAGGTCAATGCCGGTACACGGGTGAAGTGGCTGCCCTTCTGGGGGCACCGGCCGCGCCCCGACGGCACGCTCGGGCCCAGCTGTCTGAGCCAGTGGTGGCCCGCCCCCTTCACGGTCGGTGACGTCACCTATGCAACCGCCGAGCACTGGATGATGGCGGAGAAGGCCCGGCTGTTCGGGGACGCGGACGCCGAGGCCGCCGCGCTGCGCGCCGCCACTCCGGCGGAGGCCAAGAAGGCCGGGCGGCTGGTGCGGGGCTTCGACGGCGCGATATGGGAGCGCGAGCGCTTCGCCATCGTGGTGACCGGCAGCGTCCACAAGTTTTCGGCCACTCCGGAGCTGATGGGGTACCTGCTGGGCACCGGCGAGCGGGTGCTCGTGGAGGCCTCGCCGATGGACCGCATCTGGGGCATCGGCCTGGCGGCGGACGACGAGCGGGCCCTGGACCCGGCGCGCTGGCGGGGGCTGAACCTGCTGGGGTTCGCCCTGATGGAGGCGCGCGAGCGGCTGCGCTCGGGGGCCGGGGCGCCGACCGCCTGAGCGGCGCCCGCGCGTGAGCCGTGCACGGCCCCCTTCAGGGGTCGCGCCGGGTCAGACCTTCGTCGTGCGCAGGACCTGCTCGGTCGAGTGGGTCGGCCTGCCGGACGGGCCGTCCTCCTGGTCCGGGCCTTCTCGGTCGGTGGCGATGCCGACGAGCAGGAGGGCCACGAACACGACGCCGACCAGGAGGCCGATCGCGCCGAGGATGATCCCGGCCAGCGCCTGGCCGCTGGCGGCGGCCTGGCCGCGCCGGAACCGGCCGCGCGCGATCGCCCCGCAGATCACCGCCGCCAGGCCCAAAGGCAAGCTGACGCAGAAGAACACGAGCGACAGGATGCCCAGCACCATCGCCACCGTGCCGAGCGTGTTGTCCGGCGGGGCCTGCCCCCAGCCGTGCTGGTGCGGATGGCCCGGGTAGGGCATCCCGGGCTGCGGCGCGCCTCCGCCGGGCGGTCCCACGTAGCCGTACGTCGGCGCCCCGACGGCGGCCGGGCCCGCGTACCCGTACGCCGCCGGCGCGGGCGCCGGTGCGGGTGCGGGTGCGGGTGCGGGCGCGGGCGCGGGGTAGCCGTACTGGGGCTGCGCGGGGTAGCCGTACGCGGGCGGGTTGGGCGTCACGTACTGCTGGGGCCGCGGCGGGGTCGGGTGGGCGGGGGTCGGGTACGGCGGGGTGTCCGGGCCGGCGCCGGGCATCGCGGCCATCGTCGGCTGATCGTGCACGGACGGCGTGCCGGGGCCGGACGGCGTGGCGGGGCCGGCGGCGGGCGCGGGCCCGCCCGGCTCCTTGCCGAGCCGGACCTTCGGTTCCTCCGGCGGCGCCCAGGGATCCCGGGACGGTTCCTGCGCGGGTCCCGGATTGTGGTCGGACATCAGTTCAGGCCCCCTCTCCTGCCGCCATGCTACGGGCTCGCCCGCGCCGCCCACCGGCCTGCCTACGATGATCCCGAACAGCCCGAATCCCCTCATCCGGAGGCCCTCGTGTCCGATCTCCACGCGTTCATCGCGGGACTGCCCAAAGCTGAACTGCACGTCCACCACGTCGGTTCGGCCTCTCCCCGCATCGTCGCGGAACTCGCCTCCCGGCACCCCGACTCCAAGGTCCCCACCGATCCCGAGGCGCTCGCCGACTACTTCGTCTTCACCGACTTCGCCCACTTCATCGACGTCTACCTCTCGGTCGTCGACCTGGTGCGCACCCCCGAGGACGTCCGGCTGCTGACCTACGAGGTCGCCCGCGACATGGCCCGGCAGAACATCCGGTACGCCGAACTCACCATCACCCCGTACTCCTCCACCCGCCGCGGCATCGACGAGAAGGCCTTCATGGCCGCCATCGAGGACGCCCGCAAGGCCGCCGAGACCGAACTCGGCGTCGTGCTGCGCTGGTGCTTCGACATCCCCGGCGAGGCCGGCCTGGAGTCCGCGGCCGAGACCGCCCGCCTCGCCATCGACCTGCGCCCCGAGGGCCTGGTCTCCTTCGGGCTCGGCGGTCCCGAGATCGGCGTGCCGCGCCCGCAGTTCAAGCCGTACTTCGACCGGGCGCGCGCCGCCGGCCTGCACAGCGTGCCGCACGCGGGCGAGACCACCGGCCCGGAGACCATCTGGGACGCCATCCGCGAGCTCGGTGCCGTGCGCATCGGCCACGGCACCAGCGCCACCCAGGACCCCGAGCTGCTCGCCTACCTGGCCGAGCACCGGATCGCCCTGGAGGTCTGCCCGACCTCCAACATCGCCACCCGCGCCGTCACCGACCTCGACCGGCACCCCGTCAAGGAGATGGTGGCCGCCGGCGTGCTCGTCACCATCAACAGCGACGACCCGCCGATGTTCGGCAGCGACCTCAACAACGAGTACGCGGTGGCCGCCCGGCTGCTGGACCTGGACGAGCGCGGGCTGGCGCAGCTCGCGAAGAACGCCGTCGAGGCCTCGTTCCTCGACCCGGCGGGCAAGGCCGAACTGGCCGCGGAGATCGACACGTACACCGACGCGTGGCTGGCCCGCTGACGACCGCACAGAATGGGGCCATGCGCACCCTGACGGCCATCGGCCACCGCGGAGATCCTTACGTCGCCCGTGAGAACACCCTGCCCTCGCTGCGTTCGGCGTTCGCGCGCGGCGCGGACGCGGTCGAGGTCGACGTACGGGTGACCCGCGACGGGGTGCCCGTCCTGCTGCACGACGAGGACCTGCACCGGCTGTGGGGGTTCGGGGTGCGGCTGGACGAGATGACCGCCGCCCAGCTGCGCGAGCTGACGGCCGGGCAGGTGCCGACCCTGCGGGAGGCGCTGATGGCCACCGGGGCCGGCCGGGTCATGATCGACCTGCCGGGGGCCGCCCCGGAGGCCGTCCGCACGGTGGTCGGGCTGGTGCGCGAGTGCGGTGCCCGCGAGCGCGCCTCGTACTGCGCGGGCGCCGACACCATGCTCGCCGTCCGGGCCGCCGACCCCGGCGCGGAGATCGCCATGACGTGGACGAGCCTGTGCCCGCCGCGCCGGGTGCTCGTCGAGGCGGTGGCGCCGCGCTGGCTCAACTACCGCTTCGGGCTGGTGAGCCGCGAGCTGACCGACGCGCTGCACGCGGACGGTCTGCTGGTCTCCGCGTGGACGGCGGACACGAAGCGGACCATGCGCCGGCTGATCGCCGCCGGCGTGGACGCGGTCACCACCAACCGGGTCGACGCCCTCGTCGCCGTGCGCGCCGAGTCCGGCCGGTGACGCCGATACCGGTGCTCGCCGCACGGCTGCGGGCGGCGGTCGGCCCGCGGGCCGCCGACCTCGCGCTGGCCCTGCTCGTCCAGGTGGCGGTGACCATTCCGTTCGTGGTCCCCCGGGACCCGGACGCCTCGAAGGCCACCTGGCTGGCGTACGGCCTGACCTCGGTGTCCTCGGTGCCGCTGGTGTGGCGGCGGCGCGCGCCGGTGCTGGTGGCCTTCGGGGTGATAGCGGCGGGCGGGCTGTACCGCTTCACCGTCGACGGGCCGGGGCAGCCGCTGCCGTACGCCGGGCTGGTGGCCTTCTACACGGTGGCGCTGCTGTGCACGGCCCGGGTGCGGTTCACGCTCTGCGCCACCGTGACCGCGGTGGTCGTCGTCTCGGTGGCGCTCAACACCCGGACCGCGATGGAGCTGCTGTTCTCGCTGTTCGTCTTCGGCGCCGCCTACACGCTGGGGCGGCTCCAGCACACCCGGCAGGCCTACCTGGCCGCCATCGAGGACCGCGCGGCGCAGCTGGAGCGCACCCGCCGGATCGAGGCCGAGCAGGCCGCCGCGCGCGAACGCGCCCGCATCGCCCGGGAGATGCACGACATCCTTTCGCACGCCGTCAGCATCATGATCGTGCAGGCGGAGGCCGGGCCGCTGGCCGTACGGCGTGCGCCGGAACGCGCCGAGGCCGCGTTCGAGGCCATCTCCGAGACCGGGCGCGACGCGATGACCCAGCTGCGCCGGATGCTGGGCGTGCTGCGCGCGGAGGACGGCGGCGCGGCGGGAGGCGGGGCGGGTGGGGCCGGCGTCGCGGAGGGCGCCGCCCCGCGCGCGCCGCAGCCCGGGGTCGCCGTGCTGCCGGCGCTGCTGGACCGGGTGCGGCTCGGCGGGCCGCGGGTGCGGTTCGAGGAACGGGGCGAGGTCCGCCCGCTGCCGCCGGCCGTGGACACGACGGTGTACCGGGTGGTGCAGGAGGCGCTGACCAACGTGGTGAAGCACGCGGCGGCCACGACCGTCACCGTGCTGCTCGACCACGGGCCGGGTGAGGTGACGGTGACGGTCACGGACGACGGGCGGGGGCCGCGTACGGACGGCCCGCGTGCGGGGGTCTCCGGCGAGGACGGCCCGCGTGCAGGGGTTCCTGGCGAGGACGGCCCGTGTGCGGGGGTCTCCGGCGAGGACGGCCCGCGTGCGGAGGGCGGAAGGGAGAGCGCGCGTGCGGAGGGCCCGGGAACGGAGCACCCGCGGACGTCGGGTGCCGGCGGCGGTCACGGGCTGATCGGGATCCGCGAGCGGGCGGCCGCCCACGGGGGCACGGCGACGGCCGGGCCGGGCCCCGGCGGCCAGGGCTTCGAGGTGCGGGTGCGGCTTGTAGTGTCGCCGCTGGAGGTGGGGAGTTGACGATCCGTGTGGTGGTGGCCGACGACCAGGAACTGGTGCGCAGCGGCTTCGCGCTGATCCTCGGGGTCCAGGAGGACATCGAGGTGGTCGCGGAGGTGGGCGACGGCGCGGCGGCGGTCGAGGCGGTCCGCCGGCACTCCCCCGACGTGGCGCTGCTGGACATCCGGATGCCGGTGCTGGACGGCATCGAGGCCTGCCGCGCCATCAGCGCGGAGACGGCGTGCCGCACGGTCATGCTGACGACGTTCGACTCGGACGAGTACGTGTACGAAGCGCTGCACGCGGGGGCGAGCGGGTTCCTGCTCAAGGACGTGCGGCGGGACGATCTGGTGCACGCGGTACGGGTGGTGGCGGCCGGGGAGTCGCTGCTGGCTCCCTCGGTGGCGCGCCGGCTGATCGAGGAGTACACGGCGGCGACGGCGCGGCCGGCCGCGGACGCCGCGGTCTCGCAGCGGCTGGAGGTGCTGACCGCGCGCGAACGGGAGACCCTGCTGCACCTGGCCCGCGGGCTGTCGAACGCGGAGATCGCGGCGGCGCTGGTGGTCAGTGAGCACACGGTGAAGACGCATGTGGGGCACGTCCTGGCGAAGCTGGGGCTGCGGGACCGGATCCAGGCGGTGATCTGCGCGTACGAGTCGGGTCTGGTGGCGGCCGGCGCCGTGGGTACTCCCTCCGGAGAGTGAGGTCCGGGCGGGCGTATCCCTCGCGGTGGTGAGTTGTCGTACCGGTGAGGATGGCTCTCGCTGGTGATTCGCGCGACCCCGGCCGGCGAGCACGATGGAGGTCGTCGGGGGGCGAAGGGCCCACCCGGTGACGACACTTCACGGGGGAGCACGGGACATGAACGCACGGATGCGCACGATGGCGGCGGTCGCACTGGTCCTGGGGATCGCGACGGGGCCGGCGATCGGATCGGCGTCGGCCGACCCGGCCGCCCCGGTCGCGGCGGCCGGTTGGTCGGCGGCCGGTACGGCGGCGGCCGCGGCGCCCGGTGCGGCGCCCGGTGCGGCGGCCACGGCGGACGGTGCGGCGGTCGCCGAGCCGGACGCCGGGGTGCTGCGGAGGGCGATCGCGGGGCTGCCGAAGGCCGAGGCCACGGCCGCCCTGGTACGGGTGGGGGGCTCGGGCGGAAGCTGGCGGGGCGGCGCGGGGGTGGCGGATCTGGCCTCCGGGCGCACGGCGGTCGAACAGGGCAGGTTCCGCGCCGGTTCGGTGACCAAGACGTTCACCGCGGCCGTGGTGCTCCAGCTGGCGGCGGAGGGCAGGGTCGACCTGGGCCGGCCGGTGCAGCACTACCTGCCGGGGCTGCTGCCCGATTCCTTCGGGCCGGTGACGGTGCGCCGGCTCCTCAATCACACCAGCGGGATCCAGGCGGCGGACGGGCCCGGCGACTCCTTCGAGGCGCAGTGGGAGCACCGGTTCGACGTGACGGACCCGCGGCGGCAGATCGCCGACGCGGTCGCCAAGGGGCCGGAGTTCGCCCCGGGTACCCGCCAGCACTACCTCAACATCAACTACACGGTGCTCGGCGTGCTGATCGAGGAGCTGACGGGCACGACGTACGAGCAGGCGGTCGCCGAGCGCGTCCTGCGGCCGCTGGGGCTGCGCCACACGTACTTCCCCGGGCGGTACGGGACGCGGATCGCGGGGCCGCACAACCGCGGCTACCAGGCGGTGAAGCGGGCCGACGGCTCCACCGAGCTGCGGGACGTGACCGAGTGGAACAGCTCGGACCGCTGGGCGGCCGGGGACATCATCTCCACCACGGCCGACCTGGAGCGCTTCACGCTGGCGCTGTTCGGCGGCCGGGTCGTGCCGGGGTCCCGGCTGGAGGAGATGTTCACGCTGCCGGGGGTGCCGGACTTCGTCACCGGCAAGCCCGGGCAGCTGACGGCCGGCATGGCGCGGATCGTCCTGCCCGACGGCACCGAGGCCTGGGGCAAGACCGGTGGGCGGCACGGGTACAACACCGCGATAGGCGCGACCCGCGACCTGTCCCGGAGCCTGGTGTACTCGGTCAACGCGACGGACGCGAAGGGCGAGGGGATGAACCCGGTGGCCCTGGGGATCGTCCTGGCCGCCTTCGGCGGGTAGCGGGTGGCCTCGCGGCGGGATCAGAGGCCGACGATGGCGTTCCAGCGCTTCGCGAAGGGCTGGCGTTCCGCGGCGGAGATGTCCCGCGCGATGACGAGGCGCTTGCGCATGTCGTCGTCGGGGAAGATCAGCGGGTCCTCGGCCAGCGCGGCGGTGTCCTCGTCGTCGGAGTCGGCGAGGATGTCGCGGGCGGCCGGGACCGGGCAGACGTAGTTGACCCAGGAGGCCAGCTCCGCCGCGACCTCGGGCTGGTAGTAGTGGTCGACCAGGGCTTCCGCGTTGGCCTTGTGGCGGGCCAGGTTGGGGACCAGCAGGCTCTCCGCCCAGAGTTCGGCGCCCTCTTCGGGGACCACGAACTCGATGTCGGGGTTGTCGGCCTGGAGCTGGATCACGTCGCCGGAGTAGGCCTGGCAGGCGAGCACGTCGCCCGTGGAGAGGTCCTTGATGTAGTCGTTGCCGGTGAATCGGCGGATGTGCTTCGTACGGACCATTTCCTCCACGCGGTCGCACACCCGGTGGAAGTCGTTCTCGGTCCAGCGGGTGACGTCCACCCCGTCCCCCTGCATCAGCAGGGAGAAGGACTCGTCGAGGCCGGAGAGCAGGGTGACCTTGCCCGCCAGTTCCGGCCGCCACAGGTCGGCGGTGGACTTCAGCTCACGGCCCAGCTTCTTGCGGTTGTAGGCGATGCCGGTGATCCCGCACTGCCAGGGCACGGTGTGCAGCCGGCCCTGGTCGAAGGCGGGCGAGCGCAGCTGCGGGTCGAGGTACTTGGCGACGTTCGGCTGCGTCGCGCGGTCCATCTCCTGGGCCCAGCCCAGCCGGACGAAGCGGGCGGCCATCCAGTCGCTGACGACGAGGAGGTCGCGGCCGGTCTCCTGGTGGTTCATCAGGGCCGGGCTGACCTTGCCGAAGAACTCGTCGTTGTCGTTGATCTCCTCGGAGTACCGGACCTGCACGCCGGTGCGGCGCGTGAAGGACTCCAGGGTGGGCCGCTTCGACTCGTCCTCGTCGTCGGTGTCGATGTACAGCGGCCAGTTGGCGAACGAGACGCTCTTGTCCGCCGCCGACCGGTCGGCGGCGGACCGCCGGCCCTCCTCCACGTACGCGGCGGGGACGCCGCAGCCCGTGAGGGCGGCGAGCAGACCCGTCGCGCCGAGGCCGCGCAACGCCGCGCGGCGGGAGATCGTACGTTCAGCGATGCGTTCGGCCATGCCCCCACCCTGGGGTGAATGCCGAGGGGCGGGCAATAGACAGTCTGTCTACTGCCCGCCCCTGACGGGAACGGACTTGGTCAGCCCGGCCGCGATCAGCCGTCGAGCGAGGTCATGACGTGCTTGATGCGGGTGTAGTCCTCGAAGCCGTAGGCGGAGAGGTCCTTGCCGTAGCCGGACTTCTTGTAGCCGCCGTGGGGCATCTCGGCGACGAGCGGGATGTGGGTGTTGATCCACACGCAGCCGAAGTCGAGGTTCTTGGACATGCGCATCGCGAGGGCATGGCTCTTGGTCCACACGGAGGAGGCGAGGGCGTACTCGACGCCGTTCGCGTACTCCAGGGCCTGCGCCTCGTCCGCGAAGGACTGGACGGTGATGACGGGGCCGAAGACCTCGTTCTGGATGATCTCGTCGTCCTGCTTGAGGCCGGAGACGACGGTCGGGGCGTAGAAGTAGCCCTTCTCGCCGACCTGGTGGCCACCCGCCTCGACCTTGGCGTGGGCGGGGAGGCGCTCGATGAAGCCGGAGACCTGCTTGAGCTGGTTCGGGTTGTTCAGCGGGCCGTAGAGGACGTCTTCGTCGTCCGGCTGGCCGGTCTTGGTGTCGGCCGCGGCCTTCGCCAGGGCGGCCACGAACTCGTCGTGGATGGACTCGTGCACCAGGACGCGGGTGGCCGCGGTGCAGTCCTGGCCGGCGTTGAAGTAGCCGGCGACCGCGATGTCCTCGACGGCCTTGGCGAGGTCGGCGTCGCCGAAGACGACGGCGGGGGCCTTGCCGCCGAGCTCCAGGTGGACGCGCTTGACGTCCTTGGAGGCGCTCTCGGCGACCTGCATGCCGGCGCGCACGGAGCCGGTGATGGAGGCCATCGCCGGGACGGGGTGCTCGACCATGGCCTTGCCGGTCTCGCGGTCGCCGCAGATGACGTTGAAGACGCCCTTGGGCAGGACCGAGTCGATGATCTCGGCCATCAGCACGGTGGAGGCCGGGGTGGTGTCGGAGGGCTTGAGCACCACGGTGTTGCCCGCGGCGATCGCCGGCGCGAACTTCCACACGGCCATCATCATCGGGTAGTTCCACGGCGCGACCTGGGCGCAGACGCCGACGGGCTCACGGCGGATGATCGAGGTCATCCCGTCCATGTACTCGCCGGCGGAGCGGCCCTCCAGCATGCGCGCGGCGCCCGCGAAGAAGCGGATCTGGTCGACCATCGGCGGCAGCTCTTCGCTGGCCGTCAGGCCGAGCGGCTTGCCGGTGTTCTCCGACTCCGCGGCGACGAGCTCGTCCGCGCGCGCCTCGAAGGCGTCCGCGATCTTGAGCAGGGCCTTCTGGCGCTCGGCCGGGGTGGTGTCCCGCCAGCCGGGGAAGGCGGCCGCGGCGGCGGCCATGGCCGCGTCGACGTCGGCCTGGCCCGACAGCGGAGCGGTGGCGTACGCCTCGCCGGTGGCGGGGTTGACCACCTCGGTGGTCCGCCCGTCGGCGGCGTCCTTGAACTCCCCGCCGATGTAGTTGCGCAGACGACGCAGTTCGGTGGTCACTACAGCCACTCTCCTGATCACATGTCCAATGGTTGAGACAGTGCCCCAGCCTAGTCCCTTGGGTGATGCTTTCGACAGGGCGGCACCCCACCAACTACGAAATCAGTGAGATCCGATCCTCCGAACAACGAATTTCATCGCTTTCGGGTTGCGGAACTGTCGAGTCCTCGTGCACAGTGAGGTCGTGGTCAGTCGAAGCGCAGATTCCAGGAACAGGCAGACATCCCCTTCGGTCGATGCTGTGTCCCTGGCGATCATCGAGCAACTGCAGGAGGACGGTCGCCGTCCCTACGCAGCGATCGGCAAGGCCGTCGGCCTGTCGGAAGCTGCAGTACGCCAGCGCGTGCAGAAACTGCTCGACCAGGGCGTCATGCAGATCGTCGCCGTCACCGACCCCCTCACCGTGGGCCTGCGACGCCAGGCGATGGTGGGCATCAACGTCGAGGGCGACCTCGATCCGGTGGCCGACGCACTGACCGCGATGGCCGAGTGCGAGTACGTGGTGATGACCGCAGGCTCGTTCGACCTGATGGTGGAGATCGTCTGCGAGGACGACGACCACCTTCTGGAGACGATCAACAAGCGGATCCGTACGCTCCCCGGCGTGCGCTCCACCGAAAGCTTCGTTTACCTGAAGCTGAAGAAGCAGACCTACATGTGGGGAACTCGATAACCGTGAGCCAGGACCTCTCCAAAACCGCGTACGACCACCTGTGGATGCACTTCACCCGCATGTCGTCCTACGAGAACGCACCCGTGCCCACCATCGTGCGCGGTGAGGGCACCTACATCTGGGACGACAAGGGCAAGCGCTACCTCGACGGCCTCGCCGGCCTGTTCGTGGTCAACGCCGGTCACGGCCGCAAGGAACTGGCCGAGGTCGCCTACAAGCAGGCCCAGGAACTCGCGTTCTTCCCCATCTGGTCCTACGCCCACCCCAAGGCCGTGGAGCTCGCCGAGCGTCTGGCGCACTACGCCCCGGGCGACCTGAACAAGGTCTTCTTCACCACCGGTGGCGGCGAGGCCGTCGAGACCGCGTGGAAGCTCGCCAAGCAGTACTTCAAGCTGCAGGGCAAGCACACCAAGTACAAGGTCATCTCGCGTGCGGTCGCCTACCACGGCACCCCGCAGGGCGCCCTCTCCATCACCGGCCTGCCGGCGCTGAAGGCCCCCTTCGAGCCGCTGGTGCCCGGCGCGCACAAGGTGCCGAACACGAACATCTACCGCGCCCCGATCCACGGCGACGACCCCGAGGCCTACGGCCGCTGGTGCGCCGACCAGATCGAGCAGGAGATCCTCTTCGAGGGCGCCGACACCGTCGCCGCCGTCTTCCTGGAGCCGGTGCAGAACGCCGGCGGCTGCTTCCCGCCGCCGCCCGGGTACTTCCAGCGGGTCCGCGAGATCTGCGACCAGTACGACGTCCTGCTCGTCTCGGACGAGACGATCTGCGCGTTCGGCCGTCTGGGCACGATGTTCGCCTGTGACAAGTTCGACTACGTGCCGGACATGATCACCTGCGCCAAGGGCATGACCTCGGGCTACTCCCCGATCGGCGCCTGCATCATCTCGGACCGCCTCGCGGAGCCCTTCTACAAGGGCGACAACACCTTCCTGCACGGCTACACCTTCGGCGGCCACCCGGTGTCCTCCGCGGTGGCGCTGGCCAACCTCGACATCTTCGACAAGGAAGGCCTGAACCAGCACGTGCTGGACCAGGAGGGCAACTTCTTCAACACCCTGAAGAAGCTGCACGACCTGCCGATCGTCGGCGACGTCCGCGGCAACGGCTTCTTCTACGGCATCGAGCTCGTCAAGGACAAGAGCACCAAGGAGTCCTTCACGGACGAGGAGACCGAGCGCGTGCTCTACGGCTTCCTCTCCAAGGCGCTCTTCGAGAACGGCCTCTACTGCCGTGCCGACGACCGCGGCGACCCGGTCATCCAGCTGGCCCCGCCGCTGATCGCCGACCAGGGCACCTTCGACGAGATCGAAGGCATCCTGCGCTCGGTGCTCACCGAGGCGTGGACCAAGCTGTAAGCACCCACACCTCCTCAGGCCCCTGTCCGGCCTGACGAGCCAGGCTCCCCCCGGGACGTTGCGGGTCCCGACGAGCCCATGACGGCCACCCTCACCGCCGTCATGCCACACGGCCCGGATACGCCCGTTCGAGTGAGAACGGGCGCGTCCGGGCCGTGTGCTGTCCCCACTCCCCGGGTCTGTCTCCTTACGGTGCCTCGTGACCGATCGGCCTCGCCTTCGTTCCCCCGGACGGGGGAGCCGGGCAGCGAGTCCGGTCCGCAGTCGATGTGAACCGAGGTGTACGCCATGGTGGCCCCGCCGGACAACGATGTGCTCTGGGCACACGCCCTGCACCACTCCCACCGTGGCTCGCCCGCGCTGACCGCCGTCTCCGTCAGCGTCCGGACAGCCGAGATCCTCGCCCTCACCGGCCCCCGCGGCAGCGGAAAGACCACCCTGCTGCGCTGCCTGTCCGGGCAGCTGCGGCCCGACGAGGGCGAGGTCTGGTTCAACAGCATCCCCGTCCACACGCTGGGCCCCCTCGTACGCGAGCGGCTGCGCCGCGACCGGTTCGGCTGGATCGGCCCCGAACCCCAGCTGATCCCCGAACTCAACGTGTGGGAGAACGCCGCCCTGCCGCTCCTGCTGGCCGGCGCCTCGCACCGCAGCGCCAAGCGTGCCGCCACCGAATGGCTGGACCGGCTCGACATCGGCGCCCACGCCCGTCGCCGCCCCGGCGCCCTCGACCAGGCCGAGGCCCAGCGGGTCGCCCTGGCCCGGGCCCTGGTCGGCCGGCCCGCCGTGGTCTTCGCCGACGAGCCCACCGCGCCCCTGCACCGCGCCGAACGCGCCCAGCTGCTGCGCACCCTGACCACCGCCGCGCGCTCCCACGACATCACCGTGGTCCTCGCCACCCACGACGAGGAGAGCGCCGCGCACGCCGACCGCCGGGTGGCCCTGACCGACGGTCGCCTGGCCGGCGCCGCCGCCCCCGCCGGCGCCGTTCCCCCCGCCGACGCGGAAGGCCACGCCGAGTGCTCGCTCTCCGCCTAGCCCGCGGCTCCCGCCCGCTCGTCCAGCTCCGCCGGCTGCTGGTCGCCGCCGCCTCGGCCGGCACCGGCTTCCTGCTCCTGGCCATCCTGGCCGGGGCCGTGGCCCGCCCCGAGGGCTCCGCGCCCCGGCTGCTGTGGTGCCTGGTGCCGCTCGTCCTCACCGTGCGGTTCGCGGTCGCCGTGGCGCGCACCGACCCCGCCACCGTGACCCGCGAGGGCCTGTCCGCGATGGGCCTGGGACCCGTACGGCTCAGCGTGGTCGCGGCGATCTCGACCGCCGTCGCCTGCGCCCTCGGCAGCTCCGTCGCCCTGCTGCTCTTCCTGCACCTGCGCGGTGACATCGCCGGGCTGCCGTTCGACGGGGCCGCGGCCCGGCTGCTGCACGCGGGCCGGCCCTTCCCGCTGCCCGCCGCCCTCACCCTGCTGGCCCTGGTCCCGCTCGCCGGAGCCCTCGCGGCCGCGCTCGCGCTGCGGCCGCGGACCGCCAGGTCCCCGCAGGAGCTGCTGCCCTGGGGCGTGGCCCTGCTCGCCGCCGGGCTCGCGGTGCTCACCTACGCGGGCCCGCAGACCGCGGGCACCCTGACCGGCTGGTCCCTGACCGCGGCCGGACTGGCACTGGCCGGACCGGCCGTCGTGCACGGCAGCGGCGCCCTGGTCCAGCTGCTGCGGCCGGGCGCGGCGCGGCTGCTGGCCGGCCGGGCCCTGCAAGAGGAGGCCTCCCGGCTGGGCCCGCCGCTCGGCGTGCTGTGCGCGGTCGCCGCGGCAGGGCTCACCGTGCCCGCCCTCCAGGGACGCGTCGAGGCGCCCCTCGGACCGCTGACCGCTCCCGCGGCCGCGCTGGTCGCCCTGTGCGCGGCGGCCACGCTGCTGGTGACGGCCGTCGAGGCCCGACAGGCCCGGGCCGCGACCCGGGAGACGCTGGCGGACCTGGGCGCCCCGAGCCCGGTGCTGCGGACCGCGGCCGCCCTGCGCATCACGGCCCTCCTGCTCGGCTGCGCCCCTCTGACCTGGGCGGTCGCCCGCCTGGCCACGCTCGCCGTGACCCGCTAGGGGGCGCCCCGGAGGCCGCGCCGTAGGGTGACCGGGTGGCCAACCGAGACAGCGCAGACACGCCAGACAACGAGATCGAGACCCTCGCCGAATTCGACCAGGTGGCGGCACGCGGCTCGCTGAGCGGCTACCGCATCCAGTCCGTGAACCTGCTGGAGCGCACCTTCGCCCTGCTCTCGGCGGACACCTCGGCCGCCGTGTTCCTCGGCTGCCCCATGCAGCCCGACGCTGCGACCAAGGTCCGCGGCGACGGCGCCCTCGTCTTCCCGCCCATCCCCGACCTGCCGTTCAACCCGTACCGCGGTCTCCTCTACACCCCCGAGGAACTCTTCGACGGCCTGTCCGCCGGCTACGACGCCACGCCCGACGCCCTCGCGTACGGCTGGTTCCAGGAGACCAAGGCCGACGGCGACGTCTTCTCGTCGATGCTGCGCGCCATCCACGACGACGCGATCTCGGACGCCCTGGACGAGCACCTGGCGGGGCACCGGGTCGTCGGCGTGATGGGCGGGCACTCCATGGCCCGCGGCGGCGAACCGTACGCGGGCGCGGCCCTGCTCGGCCGCACCCTGGCCCGTACGGGGCTCACGGTGGCCACCGGCGGCGGCCCCGGCGCGATGGAGGCCGCCAACCTCGGCGCCTACCTGGCGCCCTTCGACGACGCCGCGCTCCCTGACGCATTGGGCCACCTGGCCGCGACGCCGTCCTTCGCCCCGTCGGTCACCGCGTGGGCGGACGGCGCCTTCGAGGTGCGCAAGCTCTGGCCGGGCGGCGGCGACTCGGTGGGCATCCCCACCTGGTTCTACGGCCACGAGCCGCCGAACGCGTTCGCCGGCCACATCGCCAAGTACTTCGCCAACGCGACCCGCGAGGACGGCCTGCTGGCCCGTTCGAACGCCGGTGTCGTGTTCCTGCCGGGCGCGGCCGGCACCGTCCAGGAGATCTTCGACAACGCGACCCCGAACTACTACGGGTCGCGGGGCGAGCCCACCCCGATGGTGCTGGTGGACCGCGCCCACTGGACGGAGCGCCTGCCCGCCTGGCCGCTCCTCCAGGCGCTGGCCGTGGGCCGGCCCATGGAGTCGCGGATCGCCCTGGTCGACTCCGTGGACGAGGTCCCGGCCGCCCTCGCCGCCCTCTCCTGACCCCGCTCCGGCCACCCGTCCGGGCCCATTCGGGACGAATCAATCGACTCCGAGGCAACTTCGGACCGACTTCGAGGCAACTCAAGGGCTCCTTCTCACGTCTGGCAGAGGTACCGCCCAACCTGCCAGACGTGAACGGAGCCCTCCGGTGCTCATAGGCCTGCTGACCGCCATCGCGGCATCGATCTGCTACGGCACGGGATCCGTCCTGCAAGCCGTCGGGTCCCGCAAGTCCGCCCGCCGCGAGGCGGCCAACGCCGACCAGCGGACCCAGCACGGCGGACCCAGCCTGTCCTCGACCGCGAAGGCGGCGATGACCTGGGAGTTCATCGTCGGCACCGTCCTCGACTTCATCGGTTTCGGCCTCGGCGCGCTGGCCGCCCGCCTGCTGCCCCTCTTCCTCTCCCAGACCGTCATCAGCGCCAACCTGGTCATCACCGCGGTGCTCAGCGTGAAGATGCTCGGCATCCGGCTGACCCGCAGGGAATGGTCGTCCATCGCGACGGTCTGCCTGGCGCTGGTGCTCCTGGCCACCGCGGCGGGCCACGAGGGCGACACCCACGCCCCGATGTCCACGCACTGGTGGCTGCTCGCGATCACCGTGCTGCTGATGGCCGGCGGCACCCTCGCCGTCCGACTGCTCGGCTCCCGCGCCGCGATCCTGGCCGGCCTGCTCTCCGGCCTCGGCTTCGGCGCCCTCGGCGTCGGCGTCCGGATCCTGGGCGGCATCGACCCCTTCGACCCCGTGAAGCTGCTCACCGACCCGGCGCTCTACGCGATCGTGCTGGCCGGCGTCGGCGGCATGTACCTGCACACGGTCGCCCTCCAGATCGGCTCGGTCAACGGCGCCACCGCAGCCCTGGTCGTCGGCGAAACGGTCCTCCCGGGCGCCATCGGCGTCCTCGCCCTGGGCGACGCCTCCCGCCCCGGCTACGCCTGGCTCGCCGTCCTAGGCTTCGCCCTGGCCGTCACCGGCGCAGTGGCCGTCGCCTGGTTCGGCACCCACGACACCCCGGAAACCCCCACCCCGGAACCCGCCCCCACCCTGACCGGCGTCTGAGCCGGCCTTCGAGGCGCGGGAGCCCGGGGGAATCCAGCCCCGCCGGCGTTCGAAGCGCAGGAGCCCGGGGGAATCCAGCCCCGCCGGCGTTCGAAGCGCAGGAGCCCGGGGGAATCCAGCCCCGCCGGCGTTCGAAGCGCAGGAGCCCGGGGGAATCCAGCCCCGCCGGCGTTCGAAGCGCAGGAGCCCGGGGGAATCCAGCCCCGCCGGCGTTTGAGGCGCGGGGGCCCGGGGGCGGAGCCCCCGAAGCGGGGTCCCGGGGCGCAGCCCCGGGCGGCCCGCGCCGCCACGCGGTTCGGGAAGGGGCGGGGTGGGGAAAAACACCCCCCGCTACCCCACCGGCAGGACCACAACCCCCGCCCCACCAAACCGCACGACAACCCGCTCCCCCACCCCCGGCGCCCCCTCCAGAGAACACTCCGCCTCCAGCCCGGGCCGCCCCTCCCCCACCCGCAACGCCACCGCCACGTGCGTCCCCCGGAACGTCCGGGACTCCACCGTGCACGCCAGCCCCTCCCCGGATCCGTGCGCCGGCACGCCCTCCCCGGCTCCCGAACCCGGCCGGCCCTGGCCCGGCCCCAGCAGGACCCCACCCGGCCGCACCAACACCCGGCAGTCCCCGTCCGGCGTGCCCGAGGGCACCGGAATCCGCCCCCACGGCGTCTCCGCGACCCCGTCCGACACAACCCCCGGCACCACGTTGTCGAAGCCCAGGAAGCGGGCCACGAATTCGGACGCCGGCCGCTGCCACACCTCCAGCGGGGTGCCTGCCTGGGCGATCCGCCCGTCCCTCATCACCACCACCCGGTCGGCGAGCGCGAACGCCTCCCCCTGGTCGTGGGTGACGGCGAGCACGGTCGTGCCCAGCCGTGCGAACAGCCCGCGCAGTTCCACCACGAGCCGCTCCCGCAGCCCCCGGTCCAGCTGCCCGAGCGGCTCGTCGAGCATCAGCAGGCGCGGCCTCGGGGCCAGCGCCCGGGCCAGCGCCACCCGCTGCTGCTCGCCGCCCGACAGGGCGGAGACCGCGCGCCGCTGCGCGCCCGGCAGCCCGACCAGCTCCAGCAGCTCCGCGACCCGCCGCTCGCGTCCGGCCCGCCCGACCCCGTGCATGCGCAGCCCGAACGCCACGTTCCCGCCGACGTCGCGCTGCGGGAACAGCTGGTGGTCCTGGAACATCAGGCCGACCCCGCGCCGGTGCACGGGTACGGAAGCCTGGTCCGTACCCCCCAGCAGCACCCGGCCGGCGGCCGGCCGCTGCAGCCCGGCCACCACCCGCAGCAGGGTCGATTTGCCGCTGCCGCTGGGCCCGAGCACGCACACGATCTCGTGCTCGGCCACCGACAGGCCGACGGAGTCGACCACGGGCCGGTCCCCGAAGCGGACGGTGACCCCGTCGAGTTCCAGCAGCGTCATCAGAATTCTCCGGAGGTTCGGTCGGGGCGCAGGCGGTCCAGCACCAGCAGGGACACCGCGCACACCAGCATCAGGATGGTGCTGAGCGCCATCGCCTGCCCGTAGTTGAGTTCGCCGGCCCGGCCCAGCAGCCGTGCCACGGCCACCGGGAGGGTCGGCCGGTCGGGCCGCGCGATGAAGACGGTCGCGCCGAACTCCCCGAGCGAGACGGCGAAGGCGAACCCGGCGGCGACCAGCAGGGCCCGCCGTACCAGCGGCAGGTCCACCTCGCGCCACGCGCGCAGCGGCGACGCTCCGAGCACCGCCGCCGCCTCCCGCAGCCGGCCGTCCACGGCCCGCAGCACGGGCAGCATGGTGCGCACCACGAAGGGCACCCCGACGAGCGCCTGGGCCAGCGGCACCAGGATCCACGAGGTGCGAAGGTCCAGCGGCGGCTCGTCGAGGGTGATCAGGAAGCCGAAGCCGACGGTCACCGCGGACACGCCCAGCGGCAGCATCAGCAGCGCGTCGAAGCCGCGTACCAGCCGGCCGGCGCGCCGGGTGAGGGCGGCGGCCGCGAGCCCGCCGATCAGCAGGGCGATGGCGGTGGCGGCGAGCGCGTACTCCAGGGAGTTCCAGATCGCCTCCAGCGGCGGCACGAGGAACGTCCCGCCGCCCGCTCCCTCGTCCTGGAGCGCCCGGTAGTAGTCCAGTCCGTATCCGCCGGCGGCGTCGAAGGACCGTTCCACCAGGACGCCGATGGGCAGCAGGATCAGCAGGAAGACCGTCAGCAGCACCCCGCCCAGCAGGGCCCGCTGCCCGGCGCCGCGGACCCGGTGCGCGGTCCGCGCCGGGTCCACCAGCCGCAGCGCGCTCTCGCGCCGGCGCACGGTCCGGGCGTGCACGGCCAGGATCGCGCCGACCGCGGCGAACTGCACGAGGGTCAGCACGGCGGCCGTGGGCAGGTCGAGGAGCTGCGCGGTCTGCCGGTAGACCTCCACCTCGAGGGTGGCGTACGCCGGTCCGCCGAGGATCTGGACGACGCCGAAGGAGCTGAACGTGAAGAGGAAGACCATCAGCGCGGCGGCGGCCACCGCGGGGCCGAGCGCGGGCAGCGTCACCCGCCGCCACGCGGCGAACCGGCCGGCGCCGAGCACCCGCGCGGCCTCCTCCTGCCGCGGGTCGAGCTGCGCCCACAGCCCGCCGACGGTGCGGACCACCACGGCGTAGTTGAAGAAGACGTGGGCGAGCAGGATGGCCCACACCGTGGTGTCCAGCCGTACGCCCCACAGTTCGTCGAGCAGTCCGCCCCGGCCGACCAGCGCCAGGAAGGCGGTGCCCACCACGACGGTCGGCAGCACGAAGGGGACCGTGACCACGGCCCGCAGCAGCTGCTTGCCGGGGAACTCGAACCGCGCGAAGACGTACGCGCCCGGCAGCGCGACCAGCAGGGTCAGCGCGGTGGAGGCCAGCGCCTGCCAGGTGGTGAACCACAGCACGTCGGCGATGTCCGGGCGGGCGAGCACCTCGCCGATCCGCCCGAACTGCCATCCGCTCCCGGTCTTGAGCCCGCGGCCGGTGATGGCGGCCACGGGGTACGCGAAGAACAGCCCGAAGAAGACGAGCGGCAGGGCCATCAGGGCCAGCCGGGCGGCCGTGTCCCGGCCGCCCGCCGCACGCTCCTCCTTCGGGCTGTCCCGGCGCGCTACTTCAGGACGAGCGAGGTCCATGCCTTGACCCACTGCTCGCGGTTCTCGGCGATCCGGTCCGCAGGGACGGTCTCCGGCTTGTCGACGACCACCCCGTGCTTCGTGAACAGCTCGGGCAGCGCGGCGCCCTTGACGACCGGGTTCACGAACATGGTGAGCGGCATGTCCTCCTGGAACTTCTTGCCGATCAGGAAGTCGAGGAGCGCCTTGCCGCCGGCCTCGTTCTTCGCGCCGTCCAGCAGACCCGCGAACTCGGTCTGGCGGAAGCAGGTGCCGGTGGCGACGCCGGTCGGCGCCTCCTTGGGCTGCGGCTGCGCGTACAGCACCTCGACCGGCGGGCTGGAGGCGTACGAGACGACCAGCGGCCGGTCACCCTTGGCCTTCTTGCCGCCCGCGGAGCCGGAGAAGCGGTCGTTGTAGGCCTGCTCCCAGCCGTCGACGACCTCGACGCCGTTGGCCTTCAGCTTGCCCCAGTACGTCTCCCAGCCCTGGTCGCCGTACTTGCCGACAGTGGCGAGCAGGAAGCCGAGGCCGGGCGAGGAGGTCGCGGCGTTCTCGACGACGAGCAGGTCCTTGTACGCCGGCTTCACCAGGTCGTCCAGGGTCTGCGGCGGGGCGAGCTTCTTGTCCGCGAAGTACTTCTTGTCGTAGTTGACGCAGATGTCGCCGGAGTCGACGGGCGTGACCCGGTGCTGCGCCTTGTCGAGCTGGTACTGCTCGGGGACCTCGGCCAGGCCCTTCGCCTCGTACGGCGTGAAGATGCCGTGGTCGAGCGCGCGGGAGAGCAGGGTGTTGTCGACGCCGAAGAAGACGTCGCCGCGCGGCGATCCCTTGGTGAGGATCTCCTGGTTGAGCGCCGCGCCGGCGTCGCCGCTCTTGAGGACCTTGACCGTGTAGCCGCTCTCCTTCTCGAACGCCTTCAGCACGGCCGGAGAGGTCGCGAAGGAGTCGTGCGTGACGAGCGTGACGGTCTTCTGCTTCGGCGCGTCGCCGGCGGCGCCGGGCTTCTCCTCGCTGTCACTCCCGCACGCGGCGAGACCGACGGCGGCGAGGGCCACGGCGAGCGCGGTGCCCGCCATCTTCTGGGTGGTGCTCACGGAACATTCCTCCTGGGTTGACCAGGAGAAGACGCGGCCCCGCACCGGCGCTCTGGAGAGCGGACGCCGGGCAGGGCGCAACAGCTTGAGGTGTGTTGACCGAACTTCCTACCCAGAATGACCTGGGCGAGGTTCAGAGGGTCTGCGGGACTGACGGTTCCCGCACTCTCAGCGCTGTGGCGCTCCCCTGTCGGAATATGCAGTTGGTTCGGGCCCAGCGTACCCCGGGCCCGAACCAGCCCTCAGCGCTCGCTGGCGGCCAGCTGTCCGCAGGCTCCGTCGATCTCCTGGCCGCGGGTGTCGCGGACGGTGACCGGCACGCCGTGGCGGGCGATGGCGTCGACGAAGGCGCGCTCGTCCTCGGGACGGGAGGCCGTCCACTTGGAGCCCGGGGTCGGGTTCAGCGGGATCAGGTTGACGTGGACGCGCTTGCCCTTGAGGAGGCGGCCGAGCAGGTCGCCGCGCCAGGCCTGGTCGTTGATGTCGCGGATCAGGGCGTACTCGATGGAGATCCGGCGGCCGGACTTCTCGGCGTACTCCCAGGCCGCATCGAGGACCTCGCGGACCTTCCAGCGGGTGTTCACGGGCACGAGGGTGTCGCGCAGCTCGTCGTCGGGGGCGTGCAGCGAGACGGCGAGGCGGCACTTGAAGCCCTCGTCGGCGAAGCGCAGCATGGCCGGGACCAGGCCGACGGTGGACACCGTGATCCCGCGCTGCGACAGGCCCAGGCCGTCGGGCTCGGGGTCGGTGAGGCGGCGGATGGCGCCGACGACCCGCTTGTAGTTGGCGAGCGGCTCGCCCATGCCCATGAAGACGATGTTGGACAGACGCGCCGGGCCGCCGGGGACCTCGCCGTCGCGCAGGGCGCGCATGCCGTCGACGATCTGGTGCACGATCTCGGCGGTGGACAGGTTGCGGTCCAGGCCCGCCTGGCCGGTGGCGCAGAACGGGCAGTTCATGCCGCAGCCGGCCTGCGAGGAGATGCACATGGTGACCCGGTCGGGGTAGCGCATCAGGACGGACTCGACGAGCGTGCCGTCGTGCAGCTTCCACAGGGTCTTGCGAGTGGTGTCGTCGTCGCACGAGATGTGCCGCATGACGGACATCAGGTCGGGGAGCAGTGCCTCGCGGAGCTTCTCGCGGGACCCGGCCGGGATGTCGGTCCACTCGGCCGGGTCGTGCGCGTAGCGCGCGAAGTAGTGCTGGGAGAGCTGCTTGGCGCGGAACGGCTTCTCGCCGATCTCGGCCACGGCCTCGCGGCGCTCGGTGGGCGACAGGTCGGCCAGGTGGCGCGGGGGCTTCTTGGCTCCGCGGGGCGCGACAAAGGTGAGCTCGCCCGGGACGGGACGGGGGGCCATGAAGGTACTCCTCGGTACGACGAGGCCTGGGCGCGCCTGCGCGGGACGCGCAGCGGACAGTGGCTCGACCGGGAGCCGGGAAGACCTCAGAGGTCCGTCCGCGCGGTCGCGGGACGGAAAAGGCGCGCCACTCGCGAGTGACGCGCCCTTCAGGATAACCCGTACCGCCCCAAAGCTGCCGAGGCCGGCTGTTCGTGCAGGTCAGCCCGTTCCGACAAAGGCCGCCAGGAGCAGCCAGACCACCGGGGCGGTCGGCAGGAGCGAGTCCAGCCGGTCCATGATCCCGCCGTGTCCGGGGAGCAGCGTCCCCATGTCCTTGATGCCGAGGTCCCGCTTGATCATCGACTCGCCGAGGTCACCCAGCGTGGCGCTGACCGCGACGGCGAGGCCGAGGATCAGGCCCTGCCACCAGACGCCGCCGTCGATGAGGAACTCCATGCACAGCGCGCCGGCTCCCATCGCGAAGGCCACGGCGCCGAACAGGCCCTCGCGGGTCTTTCCGGGGCTGATGCGCGGGGCGAGCTTGTGCTTGCCGAAGCGCCAGCCGACCGCGTACGCCCCGGTGTCGCTGACGACGGTGAGCACCAGGAAGGTGACCACGCGCTGCGGGCCGTCGTCGGCCCTCAGCAGCATCGCCACGAAGGTCGCCAGGAACGGCACGTAGAACGCCGCGAAGACGCCCGCGGTGACGTCCTTGAGGTAGCCCTCGGGCGGCTCGGTCATCCGCCAGACGAGCACGGCGAGCGCGGTGAGGGCCATGGCGACCCAGGCGCCCTCGGCACCCCGGAGGTAGCCGGCGACGACCATCGCCGCACCGCCGACCGCGAGGGGCACCAGCGGCGCCTTGATCTGCTTGCGTTCGGCCAGCCGGGAGGTCAGCTCCCACAGGCCGACGACCACCGCGACGGCGATGACGCCGACGAAGACCGCCTTCACGATGAACAGCGAGGCGAAGATGACCGCGCCGAGGCCGACGCCGACCCCTATGGCGGCACGCAGATCCCGCCCCGCGCGCTTCTTCTGCGGCGGCTGCGAGGCCTGGGGCGCCTGCGGTGGGGGCGGCATGGACATGGGCTCCTGCGGCGGCGTCTCGTCGCGGAACAGGGGGCCGCCCGTCTGGGCGGCCCCCCGGTCGCGTGCTTCCTGGTCTGCGAAGCGGTCGTGCACGAGGGACAGGGGCCGCGTGTGCGGGCCCTCCTGCGCATCGTATGCGGGACCCGCCGGAACCGGCTCCGGGACAGGCCCCTGGTCGGACGGCAGCCGAACGCCGGAGTATCCGGCGCCCGGCGAGGCCCCCCAGGGAGAGTCGTTCATCAGACCTCGAGCAGCTCGGCTTCCTTGTGCTTGAGCAGCTCGTCCACCTGGGCGACGTACTTCGCGGTGGTGTCGTCGAGCTCCTTCTCCGCGCGGCGCACCTCGTCCTCGCCGGACTCCTTGTCCTTGACGAGCTTGTCGAGGGCGTCCTTCGCCTTGCGGCGGATGGAGCGGATCGAGACCTTGGAGTCCTCGCCCTTGGTGCGGGCGACCTTGATGTACTCCTTGCGGCGGTCCTGCGTCAGCTCGGGGAAGGTCACCCGGATGATATTGCCGTCGTTGCTGGGGTTGACGCCCAGGTCGGAGTCCCGGATGGCCTGCTCGATGTTGCGCAGGGCGCTCTTGTCGAACGGGGTCACCACGGCCATGCGCGGCTCGGGCACCGAGAAGGACGCGAGCTGGTTGATGGGCGTGATGGCGCCGTAGTAGTCAGCCACGATCTTGTTGAACATCGCCGGGTGCGCACGGCCGGTGCGGATCGCGGCGAAGTCCTCCTTGGCGACCACGACGGCCTTCTCCATCTTCTCCTCGGCCTCGAGGAGGATTTCTTCGATCACCACGTGCTCCTGCATGTCTTGAGTGGATGGTTCGGGCGGTGCGGGGCGGGCGGGACCGGAGGATCAGGCCCGGGTGCCCTGGTCGCTCACCAGCGTGCCGATCTTCTCACCCTTGACGGCGCGAGCGATATTGCCCTCCGCGAGCAGCTCGAAGACGAGGATCGGCAGCTTGTTGTCACGGCACAGCGTGATGGCGGTGGCGTCGGCGACCTTGAGGTCGCGGGAGAGCACCTCGCCGTACTCGAGCGCGTCGAACTTCACCGCGTCCGGGTTGGTCTTCGGGTCGGAGTCGTAGACCCCGTCCACGCCGTTCTTGCCCATGAGGAGCGCCTCGGCGTCGATCTCGAGGGCCCGCTGGGCGGCGGTGGTGTCGGTCGAGAAGTACGGCATGCCCATGCCCGCGCCGAAGATCACGACGCGTCCCTTCTCAAGGTGGCGCACCGCACGCAGCGGGATGTACGGCTCCGCGACCTGACCCATGGTGATGGCGGTCTGGACACGGGAGTCGATGCCTTCCTTCTCCAGGAAGTCCTGGAGGGCCAGGCAGTTCATGACCGTGCCGAGCATGCCCATGTAGTCGGACCGGGCCCGGTCCATGCCGCGCTGCTGCAGCTCGGCGCCGCGGAAGAAGTTGCCGCCGCCGATGACGATCGCGATCTCCGCGCCGTCACGGACCACGGCCGCGATCTCACGGGCGATGGCGTGCACGACGTCGGGGTCGACGCCCAGCCCGCCGCCGCCTGAGAAGGCTTCGCCGGACAGCTTCAGCATGAAGCGGCGACCCTTCTTCTCGTGGTCGCTCTTGTCGTCGGAAGCGGTGTGGGGGTCCACGCCCTGATTCATGGAGATCTCCTCGTGCACATACGAAGAAGGCCATTGCCGGTGGGTCCTTGCGGTTCCCTCTGCGGCAATGGCCTCCTCGTCAGATCTGCGGTCGTCCTGCGCGAACGCGGACGACTGCCTCAGACCCTACCGGGGTCCGGTGTCCGTCGCGTACGGACGGACTCAGATGCCGACCTTGATGCGCGCGAAGCGCTTCAGGGTGACGCCGGCCTCGTCCAGGATCTGCTGGACGGACTTCTTGTTGTCCAGCGCGTACGGCTGGCCCAGGAGGGTGGCGTCCTTGAAGAAGCCGTTGAGGCGACCCTCGACGATCTTCGGGAGCGCGGCCTCGGGCTTGCCCTCGGCGCGGGTGGTCTCCTCGGCGACGCGACGCTCGGACTCGACGACCTCGGCCGGGACGTCCTCCTTGGAGAGGTACTTCGGCGCGAAGGCGGCGATGTGCTGCGCGATGCCGCGAGCGATGTCGCTGTCCTTGTCGAGCTCGACCAGAACACCGATCTGCGGGGGCAGGTCGGGCATGGTGCGGTGCATGTACGCGGTGACGAAGCCGTCGCCGTAGTACGCGAAGCGGTCCAGGACGATCTTCTCGCCCAGGTTGGCGTTGGCCTCGTCCACGAACGCCTGGACGGTCTTGCCGGCCTCGATCTCGGAGGCGAGCAGGGCCTCGATGTCGGCGGGCTTGGTGGCCGCGACGTGCTCGGCGATCGTGTTGGCGACGGCCTGGAACTTGTCACCCTTGGCGACGAAGTCCGTCTCGCACTTCAGCTCGACGATGACACCGGAGGTGTTGTCGTCGGCGATGAGGGAGACAACGGCACCGTTCTCGGCAGAACGGCCTTCGCGCTTGGCGACGCCCTTCTGACCCTTGATGCGCAGGGCCTCGACGGCCTTGTCGACGTCGCCGTCGGACTCGACCAGGGCCTTCTTGCAGTCCATCATGCCGGCGCCGGTGAGCTCGCGGAGCTTCTTGACGTCAGCGGCGGTGTAGTTCGCCATGAGTCTGTGATTCTCTCTCGAAGTCGTAGATCTACGGGTGAACGGCGGGGGCCGGCGCTCGTGGCACCGTCCCCCGTCGTCATCGTCCGTGCTGCGAGTGCCCGGAGGGTGAACTCCGGGCGCTCCCAGTGGGTCAGGCCTGCTCGGCGTCCGCGGCCGGGGCGGCCTCGTCGGCGGCGGGGGCCTCGACGGCCGCAGCCTCGTCGGCGGCGGGGGCCTCGGCAGCGGGGGCCTCGGCGGCGACGGGGGCCTCGTCGGCCTTCTTGTCACCCTCGAGCAGGTCGCGCTCCCACTCGGCGAGCGGCTCGCCGACGACCTTGTCGCCCGGCTTCGAGTCGCCGGTCGCAGCGCCGGAGCGGGCGATGAGGCCCTCGGCGACGGCGTCGGCGATCACGCGGGTGAGCAGGGTGACGGAGCGGATCGCGTCGTCGTTGCCCGGGATCTTGTAGTCGACCTCGTCGGGGTCGCAGTTGGTGTCGAGGATCGCGACGACCGGGATGTGGAGCTTGCGCGCCTCACCGACGGCGATGTGCTCCTTCTTGGTGTCGACGATCCAGACGGCGCTGGGAACCTTCGACATCTCGCGGATACCGCCGAGGGTCTTCTCCAGCTTGGCCTTCTCGCGGGAGAGGACCAGGAGCTCCTTCTTGGTGAGGCCGGAGGCGGCCACGTCCTCGAAGTCGATGAGCTCGAGCTCCTTCAGACGCTGAAGGCGCTTGTAGACGGTGGAGAAGTTGGTGAGCATGCCGCCCAGCCAGCGCTGGTTGACGTAGGGCATGCCGACGCGGGTCGCCTGCTCGGCGATCGCTTCCTGCGCCTGCTTCTTCGTACCGACGAACATGATGGAGCCGCCGTGCGCGACGGTCTCCTTGACGAACTCGAAGGCGCGGTCGATGTACGACAGCGACTGGAGCAGGTCGATGATGTAGATGCCGTTGCGCTCGGTGAAGATGAAGCGCTTCATCTTCGGGTTCCAGCGACGGGTCTGGTGACCGAAGTGGACGCCGCTTTCCAGCAGCTCCCGCATCGTTACGACGGCCATGGCCGTACTCCTTGAGGTGCTCGGTTACCGCGACCACCGGACGGCGGTCGCGCCTGACGCCCCGACGCGCCGTGCCACGAGGGACCGAGGAGCGCGGCCACCGGCCTTGCGGACCAGGTGGCGGGGCGTGCGAAGTCGACCCGGTGACCCGGATCGCCACAAGAAGTGTACGGGACCGGCACCCGTGCCGGGTGACGCTCCTGTCCACAGCGGCGCCGCCGTCCACAGCCCGGCCCGCCGCACCGCCGCTCCGGGCCACGCTGGCCCCATGACCGCACTCGTCCTGGCCCTGCTGCTCGCCCTCGTGCCCGCATCCGCGCCCGCCCCGTACGCCGCCGCCCGCCCGCTGCCCCCACCGCTGCGCGTGCTGCGCTGGTGGGATCCACCGCCCACGCCGTACGCCGCCGGGCACCGCGGGGTCGACCTGGCCGCGCCCGAGGGCACCGGGGTCCGGGCCGTGGGGCCGGGGCGTGTGCATTACGCCGGACAGGTGGCGGGCCGCGGCGTCCTGTCCCTCACCCTCCCGGGCGGCCTGCGGACCACGTACGAGCCGGTCCGGCCGCTGGTCACGGAGGGCGAGCAGGTGCGTGCCGGCCAGCTCGTGGCCGTCCTCGCCGCGGGCACCCACTGCGCCGAGCCCTGCCTCCACTGGGGCCTCCTCGCGGGCGACGCCTACCTCGACCCGCTCCGCCTGCTCCCCCGCCCCACGCCGCGCCTCCTGCCCCTCCCCTGAGCGGGAAGGGGACTCAGCCGGGAGCGGGGCTCAGGCGAGGGAGGGCTCAGGCAACGGGAGGGGTTCAGCCGCGGACGCCGCGCAGGGCCATGGACACGGCCGCGGCGGTCACGTCGGCCGGGTCTTCGGCCGCGCCGAGCTCGATCCGGCGGACGGCGGCGTCGACGATGCCCTGCAGGAGCATCGCGGCGAGCCGCGGCTGCCCGTGGCCGAGCGCGCCCAGCGCCTCGACGATCATCGCGACGAGCCCGCCGTGGGCCGCGCGGATCTTCTCGCGGGCGCCCGCGTCCAGCTCGCTCGCGGAGATGGCGACGACGGCCCGGTGCCTGCGGTCCCCCACCAGCGCCAGCTGGCTGCGCACGTAGGCCTCGATCTTCGCCTCGGGGGTGTCCGCGGCCTCCATGGCGGCCTCGATCTCGGCCGCCCACACGGGGAAGTCCACCGCGCACAGCTCTTCGACGACGGCGGCGCGGGACCGGAAGTACTCGTACACGGAGGACCGGGCCAGCCCGGTGCGCTCGGCGAGGGCGGGGAACGTCAGCGCGTCCGTCCCGCCCTCGGACAACAGGGAGCGCGCGGCATCCAGCAGGGCGGCGCGCTGCATCGTCCGGTGCTCGGCCACGGAGGCCGCTCGAATCCTGGGCACGCTTCCACTCTACGGACGGGCCGCAAGCTCACCGGCCCACATCAGCCAGTTTGGCCCGCAGTTGCAGCACCGACTTCGTGTGGATCTGGCTGACCCGGCTCTCGGTGACCCCGAGGACGTTCCCGATCTCCGCCAGGGTGAGGCCCTCGTAGTAGTAGAGGGTCACGACCGTCTTCTCCCGCTCCGGCAGGGTGTTGATCGCCCGGGCGAGGAGCCGCCGCAGCTCCCGGTCCTCGGCCACCATGACCGGGTTGTCGGCGGCGGTGTCCTCCAGGGTGTCCATGAGGCTGAGCCGGTCGCCGCCCTCGCCGCCGACGTGCAGCAGCTCCTCCAGCGCCACCACGTTCGCCAGGGACAACTGGCTGAATACCGTATGGAGGTCCTCCAGGCCGATCCCCATCTCGGCGGCGACCTCCGTCTCGGTCGGAGTCCGCCTCAGCTGGGCCTCCAGCGTGGCGTAGGCACGCTCGACCGCCCGCGCCTTCTGCCGCACCGAGCGCGGGATCCAGTCCAGCGCCCGCAGTTCGTCGATCATCGCCCCGCGGATCCGGGTGATGGCGTACGTCTCGAACTTGATGGAGCGTTCGATGTCGAACTTCTCGATGGCGTCGATCAGCCCGAACACCCCGGAGGACACGAAGTCCGCCTGCTCCACGTTGGGCGGCAGCCCCACGCTGACCCGGCCCGCCACGTACTTCACCAGCGGCGAGTAGTGCAGGATCAGCTGCTCGCGCAGTCGCTCGTCGCCCGAGTCCTTGTACGACCGCCAGAGCTCGTCCAGCGACGAGGGTGCGGCGGGCCGCACGCCGCCTCGGGCAGCGGAGGGCACCGCAGCGCGGTCAGACCCGGAGGTGTGCTGGGGCATGCGTCGCCTTGAGCCGTTCTGCTGTGTACTGGCTGATCTGTGCGGGAGGCCGTGGCCGGTTCGGGATCCCTGCGAGCGTAGCGTGACTGAAGTGTCGCGGTGCGCGAAGAGTACGGGATGACGAGGGGGCGCACGGGCTCCCCGGGACGCGCGGGCGGTCCGGGTCCGGCACCGGGTGCGCGGCCCCGGCGGGTGAGACCGGGAAGACGGCGTATCTCATCGGCTTCACCCTTTCACCGGAACGCCCCAGGTCAAGGACCGCCTCGCCGGGGGTCCCCGGTTCGTGTGCCCGGCTCCTCCTGACGAGTGGTCAACCGCCAGGCGTCGCCCTGCCGTTCGACGAACCCCAGAGAGTGAAGTTCGTACAGTCTGCCGATGACTTCATCGGTGTCCGAGCCCGCGGCGAGCGCCACTTCGGCGGCGGTCGCGGCGCGTCCGGCCGGGAGGGCGTCCAGCACCCGGGCGGCCGCCGGGGCCAGCAGGTCCCGGGCGCAGACCGGGCCCCGCCGGACGGGCGCCAGCTCCCCGATGTCGCCGACCAGTTCGACGACCTCGTCCGCGTCGGTGACGAGCACCGCTTCCCCGCGGAGCAGCTCGTGCACCCCGGCCGACAACCCGCTGGTCGCGGGTCCGGGCACGCCCATCGTGTGCCGCCCCAGCCGCTGTGCACAGCGCGCCGTCGCCAGCGACCCGCTGCGGTAGGCCGCTTCCACCACGACCGTGCCCCGGGTCAGGGCCGCGATGACCCGGTTGCGCAGGACGAACCGGCTGCGGGTCGGATGGCTGCCGGGCGGCAGCTCTCCGACGACCAGCCCCTGTTCGGCGATCCGGCGCAGCAGTCCGGCGTGCCCGCGCGGGTAGCCGGTGTCCACCCCGCAGGCGAGCACCGCGGCAGTGGCCCCGCCGGCGGCCAGCACCCCGCGGTGGGCGGCGCCGTCGATCCCGTACGCCGCGCCCGAGACCACCACCCAGCCCCGCTCGGCCAGTCCGGCGGCGAGGTCGGTGGCCATGTGCGCGCCGTAAGGGGTGCAGGCCCGGGCGCCGACCACGGCGACCGAGCGCAGTGCCCAGGTCCGCAGGGAGGGCCGGCCGCGCACCCACAGCCCGATGGGCCGGGCGTCACCCAGGTCGTCGAGCTGGCGGGGCCAGTCGGGTTCGGCGGGGCACACGAAGCGCCCGCCGCTCGCCTCGGTGGCCGCGAGATCGGCCGCCGGGTCGGCGGCCGCGGCCCGTCTGCGGTATCCGGCGAGCCGGTCCGGCCCCACTCCGCTCAGCCCGGCGCTGCCGGATTCCGGGCCGGTCAGGAGGTCGAGCAGGCCGGCCGCGCCGTGGTCGCGCAGCCAGCGTCCGCCGTGCTCGTCCCCCGGCTCCAGCACCCGCGTCAGCGCGGCCCGCGCGAGCCGCTCCCGGGCGAGCGCATCGGGTGCGGGCGGTCCCGCCCCGGGGCCTGCGAGCGCGTCCTCCCCGAGCCCACGCCCCCGGTGCACCTGCCGCTCGTGCCCGTACGCCTGGTGTCCCGGCGGCTCCCCGCCCGGATCTTCCCCGGTGCGCGGGTCCGGGCGCGCGCTCATGACGGGGATCCGGCCGGGAGCGGCACGCCGCGGGCGATGCCGGTGCGCAGTTCGAGTGCGACCGCCACGTCCGGCGGGCCGGGCCGGTCCCGGCCGCCGAGGTCGGCGATGGTCCACGCCACGCGCAGCACCCGGTCCAGCCCGCGCGCCGTCAGCAGGCCCCGTTCCATGTCCCGTTCGGCCTGGGCCAGGGCGCCGGGGCCGGCCCGCCAGCGGGTGCGCAGTTCATGCCCGGGCACTTCGGCGTTGATGCTCCACGGGGTGCCGTCGAGCCGGGCCGCGGCCCGTGCCCTGGCTTCCCGCACCCGGGCCGCGACGGCGGCGCTGGATTCTCCGCGCCCGCCATGGCCGAGGAGGTCGGACCGGGTCACCGGTTCGGCCTCGACCCGCAGGTCCACCCGGTCCAGCAGCGGGCCGGAGAGCCTCGCCTGGTAGCGGCGGATCGCCGAGGGCGGGCACTCGCACCCGGAGCCGTGCAGGGTGTGCCGTCCGCAGGGGCAGGGGTTCGCCGCGAGGGCGAGCAGGAAGCGGGCCGGCAGCCGGACCACGCCGGCCGCCCGCGCGATGACCACCTGCCCGGACTCCAGGGGCTGGCGCAGCGCGTCGAGCGCCTTGGTGCTGAACTCCGGCGCCTCGTCCAGGAAGAGGATCCCGTGGTGGGCGAGGGAGACCGCGCCCGGCCTCGGCAGCCCGTTCCCCCCGCCCACCAGGGACTGCATGGTGGCCGAGTGGTGCGGGGCGCAGTACGGGGCGGCGGTCACCAGGGGTTCGCCGGGCGGCAGGATGCCCGCGACGGAGTGGACGGCGGTGACCTCCAGGGATTCCTGCCGGGTCAGCGGCGGCAGGATGCCGGGCAGCCGCTCGGCGAGCATCGTCTTGCCGGCCCCGGGCGGGCCGGAGAGGAAGAGGTGGTGGCCGCCGGCGGCCGCCACCTCCAAGGCCCGGCGGGCGGCCCGCTGCCCGGCGACGTCCGCGAGGTCGAGTGCCTCGGTGCGGCGGCCGGTCAGTCCGCTGCCGGAGCCCGCGCCGGGCACGAGCAGTCCGGCGAGCATGGCGTCCGGCCGGCCCGGCCGGTCCGGCGGCTCCTCCTGGGGTACTTCGCCGTCGGTCAGTACGGCGATGAGCTGGCGCAGGCTGCGCACGCCGAGCACCGCCACCTCGGGCACGAGCGCGGCTTCGGCGGCGGACTGCTCGGGTACGACGACCTGCCGGTATCCGGCTTCGGCGGCGGCGAGCACGGCGGGCAGGATGCCGCGCACGGGCCGCACCCTGCCGTCGAGTCCCAGTTCCCCGATGAGGACGAGGTCGGCGATCTCGCGTGGGTCGATGCGCTCGGCGGCGCCGAGTACGGCGGCTGCCACGGCGAGGTCGAATCCGGAGCCGGACTTGGGAACGGAGGCCGGGCTCAGTCCCACGGTCAGCTTCTTCTGGGGCCACTCGGCCCCAGAATTGACCACCGCGGCGCGAACCCGGTCACGGCTCTCGACGAGCGTCTTGTCGGGAAGCCCCACCAGGGTGAAGGCGGCGACGCCCGGTTCGAGGTCGGCCTGGACCTCCACCACGACGCCTTCCACTCCGACCAGGGCCACCGAGCAGGCGCGGGCGAATCCCATCACGCCACCCCCTTGGCGTGTTCGACCCGGGGCGCTCCGCGTCCGGGCAGCACGACTCCGACGAGGTCGATGCGCACGCCGCCCGGGGGTGGTCCGCCGTGGTCGGCGAGCCACCGCCCGGCGAGCCTGCGCAACCGCGCCGCCTTGCCGGGCCGCAGCGCGGCCATGGGGTGTTCGAAGGGGCCCTCGCGGCGGGTCTTGACCTCGCACACGACCAGGGCGTCGCCGTCCCGGGCGATGATGTCGATCTCTCCGCCGCGGCAGCGCCAGTTCCGCGCGATGACCGTCAGTCCGGCGTCGGTCAGCCGCCGGGCCGCAAGGTCCTCGCCGTACCGCCCCAGCGCCCTGCGCGCCCCGTCGGCCCGCTTCGCACCGCCACCGCCACCGTCGTCGCCAGCACGGCTGCCGCCGACTCCGTCCCGTACCCGGGTCCGCATGTCCATCGGTACCACCTCCGGCACCGACGGTCCCGCATCCGCCCCCGGCTAGTGGATCTTGGTGGACAACATGGCCGTTGTGGACAACTCAGCCACCCGGAAGTTCGAGGTCGCTCTTGTTGAGCTCCTCGATGTTCACGTCCTTGAAGGTCAGCACCCGGACCTGCTTGACGAAGCGGGCCGGCCGGTACATGTCCCAGACCCACGCGTCGGCCATCGTGACCTCGAAGAACACCTCGCCTTGGACCGAGTGCACCTGCATCTCGTAGTCGTTGGTGAGGTAGAAACGGCGTTCCGTCTCGATCACGTACTTGAACAGCCCGACGACGTCGCGGTACTCGCGATAGAGCTTCAGCTCCATCTCGGTCTCGTACTTCTCGAGGTCCTCGGCGCTCATGGCATGTTCCCCTTCAGCCGTGCGTCCCCCTATTGTGCGCCAGGCCGCCGCGCCCCTAAACGATTTCCGGGGCCAGGACCACCGGCGCACCCGGAGGACCCTCGTCGAGCAGTGTGCGGAGCAGCTCGGCGAGTCTGGTCGGGTACACCGTCTCATGGGCCGCCGACAGTTCCCCGTAGGTCCACCATCTGGCCCCGGCCACGCTGCGCCGCTCCAGCTCGGTGAGTCCGGCGGGCGCCGTCTCGGTCTGGTCGGTTCGGGCGAGGAAGTACCACTCGTCCTGCTCCCAGCGCCGCCCGTCGAAGGGGAAGGAGCAGTACCGCCGCCACAGCACGGGCCCGAGTTCGACCCGTGTGATCCCGGTCTCCTCGGCGAGTTCGCGCAGCGCCGCCTGCTCCCGCGTCTCGGCGCCCTCGAGGCCGCCGCCGGGGGTGAACCACCAGTGGTCGGCGGGGTCCGCCGGCTCGAAGCCGTGCAGCAGCAGGATCCGGTCCCGCGGGTCCAGCAGCACCACCCGGGACACCTGCCGGGCCCCGGGCGGGATCACCGGACCGGCGTGCTCAGCCGACACGGCTCGGCTCCCGGCCGCTACCGCCGCCCGCTCCGCCACCGCCCGTTCCACCGCCGCCGCCCGGTCTGCCGCCGCCCGCACCACCACCGCCGGCCCCGGCGCTCGCGCCACCGCGCCCCGCGGTCCGGCCCCGGCGCCGCCCGCCGAGCCGCGCCAGCGGCCCGTACGCCGCTCCCGCGAGCACCAGCGCCGCGCCGCCCGCGGCGGCGTACAGCTGGAGCCGCAGCGGTCCGGGGGCGGAGATTCCGCCGGGCAGTGCGGCGAACGCCTCGGGCCGTTCCAGCATCGCGGGGTCGGACCAGGCGACGGCGTCGACGCGGGCGGTGACCGCGGACCGCGGCACCGTGCCCTGCCCGGCCTCCGCGATGTGCGAGCGGGAGTCGAGGGAGGCGCCGCGCTGGTCGCCCAGCAGGAAGAGGTTGCCCTCGGGCACGGTGACCTCGAAGGGCGTCTCGGAGGCCTGCCCCGCGAACAGCCCCAGGTACGGCTCGTCCATCGGGACGCCGTTGACGGTGAGCCGCCCGCCCTTGCCGCAGCAGCTGACGACGTCGCCGCCGATGCCGACGACCCGCTTGACCATGGGGGCGTTGCTCCACACCGCGTCGGTGAAGATCACGACGTCGCCGCGGCGCACCTCGGACCCGTCGATGCGCTGCGCCAGCACCCGGTCGCCCGGCTTCACGGTCGGCACCATCGAGTCCGTGGGCACCGTGTACGGCTGGTACACGACGGCCCCCCAGACGAAGCCGCCGAGGAACAGCAGAAAGCCGACGGCCACGGCCACTCCCGACAGCACGCTGCCGAGACGGCCGTGGCCGTTGGCACCACGTCCTGTTCCGCCCGATCCGCCCATCCCAGCACCCCCGAAGTTCCAGAGTCGTGACCTGGGACGGCACCCTACCCGGCGGTAGGCCCGGGGTCAGCCCCGGTCGCGGGTGAGCTTGCGCCGGCGCCACAGCACCAGCGGCACCGCGCCCGCCAGACCCAGGCCCACCGGGGCCGCGCCCAGGGCCGCCGCCGCGGTGGTGTTGATGCCGGGCTGGTCGAAGGTGTCCGGGATCGGCAGGGCCGCCCAGCGGGTGACCGGCCACGCGACGACCACGGCACGCCCGACGACCTTGTCGACCGGCACGAAGCCCTTGGTCGCGTCGTCCATGTGCCAGCGGGAGTCGTACGAGTTCTGGCGGTGGTCGCCCATCACCCAGATCTTGTCCTCGGGCACCTTGAACGGGCCGAACGGCTTGTCGTCGCACGCGGTGTTGCCGGGGAAGATGTACGGCTCGACGAGCGCCTTGCCGTTGACCTTGACCGGGCCGCCCTTGCGGCACTCGACGGTGTCCCCGCCGACCGCGATGACCCGCTTGATCAGGTCCTTCTCCTCCGCGGACGGCATGAGTCCGATGAAGCTCAGGAACTTCTGCACCGCGTTGGGGTCGGGGGTGGGCTCGCCTTCGAGCCAGTTGTTCGGGTCGTGGAAGACCACGACCTCGCCGCGCTCCGGCTCGGAGCCGAACCACGGCGTCAGCTTGTCCACGAGCACCCGGTCGCCCCGCTGCAGGGTGTTCTGCATCGAGTCAGACGGGATCGAGAACGCCTGCACCAGGAAGGTCTTGATCAGCAGGGCCAGGACCAGTGCGATGAGGATGAGGAGCGGCAGCTCCTTCCAGAAGGACCGCTGCTTGCGCCCGGTGCCCTCATGCCCGTCGTGCTCCTCGCCGTCTCCGGACCCGGACGCGCCGTCACCGGGCTCGCCGGAATCGCCGGTCGGGGCGGTCTCGCTGTCCACAGCAACCTCCGGCCGCTCATCGGGTTCCTCGCGTCCGGACCGTGCGCCGACCGCCACATCCCCCACGTCCACTCCTCACTCCGCATGCCGTCCGCGTCCGGAAGGACACGGAACCTCCACTCCCCTTAACGAGCGGGAGTTCCGCAGGGGTCGGGAGCCGGACCGTTCGATAGAGATCACAAGTCCAAGAGGACAGACTATGCGACGGGCCCGACGCGGCGGCGCCCCCGGCGCGCTGGTTGCGCCACGGGTCGGAAGGTCGCGGGCTCCTCCAGCTTGCGCCAGTGGGAGAACGGCCAGGCGATGACCACGGCCCGCCCGAGCACCCCTTGTTCGGAGATCGTTCCCTGGTATTTCTCGCCCAGATGGAAGCGGGAATCGGCCGAGTTGGCCCGGTGGTCGCCCATGACGAACAGCCGCCCCGCGGGCACCTTCACCGTGAAGCGGATCTCCGAAGGCGCGTTCCCCGGGTTCACGTACGGCTCGTCGAGAGGCGTGCCGTTGACGGTGACCCGGCCGCTCCCGTCGCAGCAGGCCACGGTGTCGCCGCCGACCGCGACCACCCGCTTGATCAGGTCCTGCTCGTCGGCCGACGGCAGCAGTCCGATGAAGGTCAGGAGTTGCTTGGCCTGCCGGATGCCGGCCGGATCGGGTTCGACCCGGCGGGTCTCGCCCTTCAGCCAGCCGCCGGGGTCCTTGAAGACGACGACGTCCCCGCGCCCGGGCTTGCCGCCGAACCACGGGGTCAGCTTGTCGACGAGCACCCGGTCGCCGATCCGGATCGTCTGCTCCATGGAGCCGGACGGGATCACGAAAGCCTGCACGAGGAAGGTCTTGAGCACGAGGGCTATCAGGAGCGCCACGACGATCAGCAGCGGCACCTCGCCGGCGCGCCGGGTACGGCGCCGCCGCTTGACCCGCCGGGCCAGCAGCCGGCGCTCGGCCCGGGTCGCGGGGACCGCGGAGACCGGCGCCGCGTCGGCGGGCGCCGTACGGGCGGCGGCCCCGCGCGGCCGCCCCCGGCTACCCATGGCCCCCGCCCGGTCTGGCCGCGCCGGCCTTCTCGTACGCGGTGGTGGCCGGGACCGAGCCCCAGCGGGAGAGCGGCCAGCCGATCCAGTCGGCCCGCCCGATCACCTTCTCCACCGGCACCATCCCGCCTCCCGGCTCCCCGAGGTGGTCCCGGGAGTCACGCGACTGCGACCGGTGGTCGCCCATCACCCACAGCGTGCCGATCGGCACGACGATCCGGAACGGCACCTTCGAGGGAGCGTCACCGGGCCGGAGGTATTCCTCGTCCACCGGTACGCCGTTCACGCTCAGCCGGCCCCGCGCGTCGCAGCACACGACGTCGTCGCCGCCGACGCCCACGACCCGCTTGACGAAGTCCGTGTCGGCCGGCTCCGCGATGCCGAGGGCGGCGGCCGCACCGCGCAGCAGCCCGACGACGGGATCGCCCGCGGGCTGCTCGCGTACGAAGGACCCGGTGCCGTCGAAGACGACGACGTCGCCCCGGGCGGGCTGGTTGCCGAAACGGTACGCCAGCTTGTTCACCAGCACCCGGTCGCCGACCTTCAGGGTCGACTCCATCGAACGGCTCGGGATCAGGAAGGGCTGGAGCACGAAGTGCGAGAACAGCAGCAGGAGCACGGTGCAGGCCACGCCCAGCAGCCCGGCCCGCCGCCAGGACAGCATCCCCGTGGTCCGCGAGCCCGACGGACCGGCCCGGAAACGCGCGAAGCGCGACCGCTCCTCCCCCGTACCGGAGGAAGTGCGGTCGCGCTGCGTGAGTCGTGCCTCGGTGTCCATCGGGGGGAGCCTATCCGGCCGCCCTGTGGACCCGCAGGGGCGACTAGCGGTCGCGCTTCTCCTTGATCTTCGCGGCCTTGCCGCGGAGCTCACGGAGGTAGTACAGCTTCGCGCGACGCACGTCACCGCGGGTGACGAGCTCGATCTTCTCGAAGATCGGGGAGTTCACCGGGAAGGTGCGCTCCACGCCGACGCTGAAGGAGACCTTGCGAACGGTGAAGGTCTCGGAGACGCCAGAGCCCTGGCGACGGATGACAACGCCCTTGAACTGCTGGATACGGGAGCGGTTGCCCTCGATCACGCGGACGTGGACGTTGACGGTGTCACCGGGACGGAACGCCGGGACGTCCGAACGCAGGGAAGCGGCGTTGACGCCATCGAGCAGGTGAGACATGTTCTTCGTCTGCTTTCTTCGCACGACGCCACAGGCCGCCGAGCGGGGTTTTCGTAGAGAAATCGGGTGCTGTCCCACCCGGCCGGCGACGGTCCCCCTGTGGCAGGGGCGCCCGCGGGCGTACAGCAGCCGCCTATTCTTCCACGGCTCCGGGCCTGCGCCAAAATCGGCCGTCCGCGGTCGGGGACCAGCCCAGCAGGGACAGCATCTCCCGGTCCTTCTTGTCGAAGGAGGAGGCCTCGCAGCGCTCGATGAGGTCCGGGCGGTTGCGTGCGGTCCGGCGGAACGCCTCGTCCCGCCGCCACCGGGCGATCTTCCCGTGGTGGCCGCTGACCAGCACGTCGGGGATGCCGCGCCCGCGCCACATCGGCGGCTTGGTGTAGACGGGCCCTTCGAGCAGGTTGGCCATGTCGCCGGGGGCGAAGGAGTCGTCCCGGTGGGACTCGGCGTTGCCGAGGACGCCGGGCAGCAGCCGGGCCACCGCCTCGGTGACCACCAGCACCGCGGCCTCGCCGCCGGCGAGCACGTAGTCGCCGATGGAGACCTCGTACACGGGCATCCGGGTGGCGTACTCGTCGATGACGCGGCGGTCGATGCCCTCGTAACGGGCGGGCGTGAAGACCAGCCAGGGCCGCTCGGAGAGCTCGACGGCGAGCTCCTGGGTGAAGGGCCGGCCGCTGGGCGTGGGCACGACGAGCACCGGCCCGTGCGCGCCCGCCTCGAAGCCGGACGCCAGGACGTCGTCCAGGCAGTCCCCCCACGGCTCGGTCTTCATGACCATGCCGGGGCCGCCGCCGTACGGGGTGTCGTCGACCGTGTTGTGCCGGTCGTACGTCCAGTCCCGCAGGTCGTGGACGTGGACGTCGAGCTGCCCGCGGGCCCTGGCCTTGCCGACGAGCGAGACGTTCAGCGGCTCCAGGTACTCCGGGAAGATCGTGACGACGTCGAGCCGCATCAGGAGGCGTCCTCGTCGTCCTCGTCGTCCCGCGCGGACGCGATCTCGGCGCGGTCGTCGATCAGCCCGGGCGGCGGGTCGATGACGGCGCGCTGGTTCTCCAGGTCGATCTCGGTGACGATCTCCTCGACGAAGGGGATCATCACCTCGGTGCCGTCGGGGCGCTCCACGATGAAGAGGTCCTGCGAGGGCAGGTGCGAGATCTCGGTGATCCGGCCGATCTCGGTGCCGTCGGCGAGGACCACGTCGAGGTCCATGAGCTGGTGGTCGTAGAACTCCTCCGGGTCCGCCGGCAGCTCCTCCGGGTCCACGTCGGCGATCAGCAGGATGTTGCGCAGCGCCTCGGCGCCGGTACGGTCCTTGACGCCCGCGAAGCGGAGCAGGAGCCGGCCGCTGTGCACCCGGCCGGTCTCGATCGTCAGCGGTCCCGCCGACGCGGGCTCGGTGTGGAGTACGGCGCCGGGGCCGAGCCGCAGCTCGGGCTCGTCCGTGCGCACCTCGACGGTGACCTCGCCCTTGATGCCGTGGGCGCGGCCGATCCGCGCGACTACCAGCTGCACTCTTCCTTCTCCTGTTCATACGACGACGGGCCGGGGCGGGCCTCAGCCCTCCCCGGCCCGTGCCGGTGATTCAACTTCGTCAGCGGACCTGGTCCACGTCGACGAGGTCGACGCGGATCCCACGGCCGCCGATGGCGCCCACGACGGTACGCAGAGCACGTGCGGTGCGGCCGTTGCGGCCGATCACCTTGCCGAGGTCGTCGGGGTGAACCCTGACCTCCAGCACCTGCCCGCGACGCAGGTTGCGCGAGGCGACCTGCACGTCTTCGGGGTTGTCCACAATGCCCTTTACGAGGTGCTCAAGAGCCTCCTCGAGCATGCTCAGGCCTCGGTCGACTCGGCGGCGGCCTCAGCCTCGTCCGCCTTCTTGTCGGCCTTCTTCGCCTTCTGCGTGATGGCCTCGCCCTTGGCGTCGCCACCCTCGAGGGCCTTGGCGAACTCGTCGAAGGAACGACGCTTGTCTTCCTTCGTCGCCGGCTGCAGGAGCGGCTTCTCCGGGGCGGGCAGGCCCTTGGCGGCCTGCCAGTCACCGGTGAGCTTCAGGATGGCGAGCACGGCCTCGGTCGGCTGGGCGCCGACGGAGAGCCAGTACTGCGCACGCTCGCCGTTGACCTCGATGCGCGAGGGGTTGTAGGTCGGCTGGTAGATGCCGATCTCCTCGATCGCGCGACCGTCCCGACGGGTGCGGGCGTCGGCGACGACGATGCGGTAGTGCGGCTGGCGAATCTTGCCGAGGCGCTTGAGCTTGATCTTGACTGCCACTGGAGTGGTGTCTCCTGAACTTGACGTGGTGGGGCACATGAGATGCCACGTGGGGTTGCGGTACTCGGGTGCCCGATGGACGCGTCAGCCGTAGGAGAGAGGGGTCCTGTTCGACTGTCGAGTACAGCTAGCCATTGTGCCACATGCCCGCCGCGCGTCAGGACGCGGCAGCCGTCACCGCCACCTCGGGGATGCGGAAGGGCTTCATGCAGCCGCCGCACACGATCGGGGCCTGGGCCAGGACCGACGGGACCACGCGCACGTTGCGCCCGCAGTCGCAGACCGCCTTGACGCGGACGCCGCCGCCGGAGGAGCCGTGCCGGGCGGCCGGTCCTCGGAAACTGCGCTTGGTGTCGGCGGCCGTGGCCACGGTGTGCGCCCGCAGGGCCCGCTGGAGCCGCTCGATGGTCGGGCGGTAGCGCTTGCGCGCCTCGGGGTTGAGGGTCACGAGCGAGAAGCCGCTGCTGGCATGCGGCTCGTCGGCGTGGTCGAGGCCCATCTCCTCGGCGATCGCGAGGAATCGGCGGTTGTGGTAGCGGCCGGCCCGCGAGGTGTCCCGGACCCCGCGGGCGGCGGCGATTCCGTGGACTGCCTCGTGGAGCAGTCGCTCGAAGGAGAGCTCCGCGCCACACGCGGACGAAGACTCCCCGATCAAAGACTCGGGTGCGGCAAGGTCGGGCAGCTCGGGGTGGTACCGCTGAATGTCGGCCCACGCCTGCGCCAGCTCTGCGGCGAGTACAGGTGGTGTCGTGCTCACGTCGTGACAACGAGCCGGAGGCCCCCGGTGTTCCGATTCCGGGCCATTCCAAATTTTTTGCACGTACCAGTCAGTTCACACTCATGCATCCCGACGAGGGCGGGTGCGCATATGTGCGGAGGAGTCGGTACGTACGGGAGATCCCCCGGACCGTGGCCCGGGGGATCTCCTGCGTCACAGCGGTGCGCAGCCGTTCACTTCAGGCGGCGTTCGCCTCAGTAGGAGCGCGCCACGATGGCGATGGTGCCCGGGGCGTCGTCGGCGACCGGGACGGAACCGTCCTCGGCCACCAGGCAGCGCACGGTCACGGCCTGCTCGCCGAGCTTGGCCTCGCCCTCGGGGCCCAGCACGTCCCACGGGATCCGCGCCCAGCCACCGGCCGCGGCGGCCTCGGCGGCCTCCTCGATCGTGGACACGTCGCTGGTACGGGACTCCCGGCGCTCGCGGGACTCGCGCAGCAGCTGGGCCTGGTCCTCTTCCAGCACCTTGGGCAGGAGGTCGGCGAGGGAGTCGATCTGCACCGGCTCCTTGCCGCCCGGGATCCGGCGGGCCAGCATCGCGGTGCCGGCCTCCAGGTCGCGGGGGCCGATCTCGATGCGGACCGGTACGCCCTTCAGCTCCCAGTCCACGGCGCGGCGGCCGAAGGGGGTGTCGACGCGGTCGTCGACGTGCACCCGGATGCCGGCGGCCTTGAGCTGGGCACCCAGCTCGCGGACCTTCGCCACGGCCTCGTCGCCCTTGATCGCCATGACGACGACCTGGACGTGCGCGAGCCGCGGCGGCACGCGCAGGCCGTTGTCGTCGCCGTGGGACATGATCAGGCCGCCGACCATGCGGGTGGAGACGCCCCACGAGGTCTGCCAGACCAGCTCCTGCTGTCCTTCCTTGGACAGGTAGGAGGTGTTGAAGGCCTTCGCGAAGTTGGTGCCGAGCTCGTGGCTCGTGCCCAGCTGGAGGGCCTTGCCGTCGCCCATCATGCCCTCGAGGGTGAGGGTGTTGATGGCGCCGGCGAAGCGCTCCTTGGGGGTCTTGCGGCCGAGCACGACGTCGATGCCGAGCACGTTGGTCATGAAGTCGCCGTACACGTTCCGGTGGATGTGCGCGGCGTAGTCGCGGGCGTCCTCGTAGGTGGCGTGGGCCGTGTGGCCCTCCTGCCAGAGGAACTCGCTCGTACGGAGGAAGACGCGGGGGCGCATTTCCCAGCGGACGACGTTCGCCCACTGGTTGATCAGCAGGGGCAGGTCGCGGTAGCTCTGCACCCACTTGGAGAAGTAGTCGTTGATGATCGTCTCGGAGGTCGGCCGGACCACGACGGGCTCGTCGAGCTCCTTGCCGCCGCCGTGGGTGACGACGGCGAGCTCGGGGGCGAAGCCCTCGACGTGCTCGGCTTCCCTCGTCAGGTACGACTGCGGGATGAAGAGCGGGAAGTAGGCGTTCTGGGCGCCCGCTTCCTTGATGCGCGCGTCCATCTCCTGCTGCATCCGCTCCCACAGGCCGTAGCCGTACGGACGGATGACCATCGTGCCGCGCACTGGGCCGTTGTCGGCCAGCTCGGCCTTGTTGATCAGGTCCTGGTACCAGCGGGGGAAGTCGTCCGCCTGGGGGGTGAGAACGGGAGCCTTTGCCATGGCGCGAATGGTACGGCGCCGGGCAGGGTGAGCGTGAATCGGGTCGGCCGTCCTATGGACGGGCGGCCCGATGAGCAGTTCTCTGACAAGGGGGGCAAGGAGGACAGGAGCGCTTTCGCATGACTTCGACGCTCGTCGCCCGGGACTGGGCGGAGATCCAGGAGCGGATGCTCGTACCGCTGTACGAAGCGGTGTACGACCGGCTGGACATCGGTCCCGGCACGCGGCTGCTCGGGCTGGACTGCGGGGCCGGGCTGGCCCTGCTGCTCGGCGCCGCGCGAGGAGCCCGGGTGACCGGGGCCGAACCGGATCCGGAGCGGCTCGCGCTGGCCCGCGAGCGCCGGCTGGACGTGGCGGCGGCCCCGCCCGCGGCCGGCGGCGCCGGGTACGACGTGCTGGCGGCCTTCTCGCCCGATGCCGTCGCGGACCTCGGCCGCGTGCTGCCGCTGGTGCGGCGGGGCGGGGCGGTGGTGCTGACCGGCTGGGGCCCGGCGGAGCGGTGCGCGACGCTGACGGTCCTGGGGGCGCAGTGGCGGCTGCCGCCGCGGCGCGACGGCCTGGAGGAGGTGGCGGCCGCGGCGGGGCTGCAGCCGGACGGCTCGGGGCGGGTGTTCTGCCCGTTCGGGTACGCCGACATGGAGAGCGCGGTGCGCGGGCTGCTGTCCGCGAGCCGCTCCCCCGGTGCCGGGACCGGCGCCGGTGCGGGCGGCTTCGGGGCGGATCCGGCCGCGGCGGACCCGGCGCAGGCGGAGAAGGAGCTGGCCGAGTCACTGCACCCGTACGCGCGGGCGGACGGCACGGTCTGGCTGCCGAACGTGTTCCGCTACGTGATCGCCCGGGTGCCGTAGCCCGGGCGGAGCGGGCGGAGCGGGCCCTCGGGAGGACCTGGCGACGGCGTCGAGGGTGGCGGGCGCGGCCGACAGGCCGGGGCAGCGGAAAGGGCCTCCGCCGCGGCGGAGGCCCTGATCCGTACGGCTCGCGCCGGTGCTACTTCATGAACTTCCGGAACTCGTCCGGCAGCTCGAAGTCCTCGCCCGGCTGCCCGGCCGGAAGGCCGAAGGCGCCGCCCGGCTCCAGGGCAGGCGTGCCGCCCTGCTCCTTGCGGGCGGCAGCGGCTGCCTCTTCGGCCTTGCGCTTCATCGGGTTGCCGCTCTTGCGCTTGCCCTTGGCCTGCTTGATCTGCTTCTTCTGCCGGCCGGGGCCGCCGCCCATGCCCGGCATGCCCGGCATCCCGGGCATGCCGCCGCCCTGGGCCATGCGGGACATCATCTTGCGGGCCTCGAAGAAGCGCTCGACGAGGTTCTTGACGGCGCTGACCTCGGTGCCGGAGCCCTTGGCGATACGGGCCCGGCGGGAGCCGTTGATCAGGTGCGGGTCCTGGCGCTCGGCCGGGGTCATCGACTTGATGATCGCGGCGGTGCGGTCCACGTCGCGCTCGTCGATGTTGTTGATCTGGTCCTTGATCTGGCCCATGCCCGGCAGCATGCCGAGCAGCTTGGAGATGGAGCCCATCTTGCGGACCTGCTCCATCTGGGCCAGGAAGTCGTCGAGCGTGAACTCCTTCGGCCCCTTCGCCAGCTTGGCCGCCATCTTCTCGGCTTCGGCCTGGTCGAAGGTCTTCTCGGCCTGCTCGATGAGGGTGAGCATGTCCCCCATGTCGAGGATCCGGCCCGCCATGCGGTCGGGGTGGAAGGCGTCGAACTCGTCGAGCTTCTCGCCGTTCGAGGCGAACATGATCTGCTTGCCGGTGACGTGCGCGATGGAGAGCGCGGCACCACCGCGGGCGTCGCCGTCGAGCTTGGAGAGCACCACGCCGTCGAAGCCGACGCCGTCGCGGAAGGCCTCGGCGGTGTTGACCGCGTCCTGGCCGATCATCGCGTCGACGACGAAGAGGATCTCGTCGGGGCTGACGGCGTCGCGGATGTCCGCGGCCTGCTGCATCAGCTCCTGGTCGATGCCGAGGCGGCCGGCGGTGTCGACGACGACCACGTCGTACTGCTTGGTGCGCGCGTACTCGATGGAGTCCTTCGCGACCTGGACCGGGTCGCCGACGCCGTTGCCCGGCTGCGGGGCGTAGACGGCCACGCCGGCGCGCTCGGCGACGACGCTGAGCTGGTTGACGGCGTTGGGGCGCTGGAGGTCGCAGGCGACGAGCAGCGGGGCGTGGCCCTGCTCCTTGAGCCAGAGGCCGAGCTTGCCGGCGAGGGTCGTCTTACCGGCACCCTGGAGACCGGCGAGCATGATCACGGTGGGCGCCGTCTTGGCGAAGCGCAGTCGGCGGGTCTCGCCGCCGAGGATCCGGACGAGCTCCTCGTTGACGATCTTGAGGACCTGCTGGCCAGGGTTGAGGGCCTTGCTGACCTCGGCGCCGAGCGCCCTCTCCTTGACGTTCGCGATGAAGGAGCGGACGACGGGCAGGGCGACGTCGGCTTCGAGCAGCGCGATGCGGATTTCCCGGGCCGCCGCGTCGATGTCTGCCTCGGAGAGGCGCCCCTTGCCGCGCAGGGCCTTGAAAGTATTCGCCAAGCGGTCGGAGAGAGTATCGAACACGGCGCTCGCTGGTCCTTGGGTTCGGGGGCGTTGGATCGCCCTCCAGGGTATCCGGCCCCGGAGCGGAATCGACCCCGCCCGCCGGATCCGGCGGGCGGGGCCCGTTCCGTCCGGTTTCCGCCCTAGGGGGTGTCCGGCGGATCAGGGTCGGACACCCCCTAGTCGAGGGCGCTCTGCACGGCGGCCGCGAGGGCCTGCGCGTCCTCGGTGCCGAGGGGCTTTCCGTCGGTGCCGGTGAGGTAGACGGTGTCAACCGCGTTGGCGCCCAGCGTGGAGACGTGGGCGCTGCGGACGCGGACCCCGCCGGCCTCCAGGGCGCGCCCGATGCGGTGCAGCAGGCCGACCGCGTCGGGGGCCCGGACCTCCAGGACGGTGGCGAGCGAGGAGACGTCCGGGACGACGGTGACGCGAGGCGGCGGCGGGAGCACGCCGCGCCGTTTCGGGTACGCGGCCTCCCGGTCGGCGAGCCGGGCCGGGACGTCCAGCGAGCCGTCGAGCGCCCGGACCAGGTCGGCGCGCAGCCGGGCGGCCTGGGGCAGCGAGCCGTACTGGGCGGCGACCCGCCAGCGCAGCACGAGCACCTCGCCGGGCAGGTCGGGCAGTTCCAGGGAGCGCAGGTCGGCGGCGCGCACGGTCAGCCGGTGCAGGGCGAGCACCCCGGCCACCGCGGGCAGTACGCCGGGCTGGTCGGGGACGGCGACGACCAGCTCGACGCCGACTTCGGCGGCGTCGGCCGCCTCGGCGACGTCCGCGGGGCCGTCCTCCGCCTCGGTGCGCGCGTGCAGGGCCAGGACGGGTTCGCCGGTGCGCAGCGCCTCGACGGCGAGCCGTTCCTGGTCCGCGGACGGGGCCTGCGGTCCGGGGGCGGGCGGGTGCTCGCCCCCGAGTACGGCCGCGGCCCGGGCGACCAGGTCGGCGACGAGGGAGCCGCGCCAGGTGCTCCAGGCGGCCGGTCCGGTGGCCAGCGCGTCGGCCTCGGTGAGGGCGTGCAGGAGCTCCAGGGTGGAGGCCGAGCCGACCGCGTCGGCGACGGCGCGGACGGTGGCCGGGTCGTCGAGGTCCCGGCGGGTCGCGGTGTCGATGAGCAGCAGGTGGTGGCGGACCAGGGTGCCGAGGACCGCGGTGTCGTCGGGGTCGAAGCCGACCCGGGCGGCGACGTCCCGGGCGATGGTCTCGCCGGCCACGGAGTGGTCGCCGGGCCAGCCCTTGCCGATGTCGTGCAGCAGCGCGGCCATCAGCAGCAGGTCGGGGCGGCCGACGCGGCGGGTGAGGGCGGAGGCGCGGACGGCCGTCTCGACGAGGTGGCGGTCCACGGTCCAGGTGTGGACGGGGTTGCGCTGGGGGCGGCAGCGCACCCGCTCCCAGTCGGGCAGTAGCCGGGTGATGAGCCCTTCGGCCTCCAGTGCCTCCCACACGGCCACGGTGGGCTCGCCCGCCCCGAGCAGGGTGAGCAGTTGTTCCCGGGCCTCGGCCGGCCAGGGCACGGGCAGCGGCCGGGCATGGGCGGCCAGTCGGCGTACGGCGTGCAGCGAGACGGGCAGTCCGGCCTGGGCGGCGGCGGCTCCCAGGCGCAGCGGGAGGGCCGGGTCGCGGTCGGGGCGGGCGGCGAGCGCGAGGACGGCCTCGCCGTCCTGTTCGACGACGCCCTCGGCGAGCGGGGCCCGTTCGGCGGGGGCGGTGCGGGTGCCGAGCAGCCCGCGCAGCCGCGGCCGGGCGGAGCGGGCCCGCAGCACCCGTCCGACCTCGCGCCAGGTGACGTCGCCGGCGTACGAGACGACCCGGGCGGCCTCGTAGACCTGGCGGAGCAGGGCGTCGGCGTCCAGCAGGCCGAGGCCGTCGGCGACCTGGTCCTGTTCCTGGAGGGAGAGCCGGTCGGTGGCCCGGCCGGTGGTCAGGTGGAGGGCGTCGCGGGCGTCGAGGAGGCGGCGACGGGCGTCGGCGAGTCCTTCGCGGGGTGCGTCGGCGACCCAGGAGGCGGCGACGGCGCGCAGGGCGGTGACGTCGCGCAGGCCGCCGCGGGCCTCCTTGAGGTCGGGTTCGAGGAGGAAGCGCAGTTCCCCGGCGCGTTCGGCGCGTTCCCGGCACAGGGCGTGGAGCTCGGGCAGCCGGCGGACGGCCTGGTTGCGCCAGTCGGCGAGGACGCTGGTGCGCAGGGCGGCGACCAGGCCGAGGTCGCCGGCGACGGGGCGGGCGTCGAGCAGGCCCAGGTGTGCCTTGAGGTCTTCGGCGGCGGTCTTGCGGGCCTGCGCGGGGGTCCGCACGGAGTGGTCGAGGGCGAGGCCGAGGTCCCAGACCGGGTACCAGATCCGGTCGGCGAGGGCGGCGAGGTCGCCGGGGGCGGCCTTCCCGTCGTGCAGGAGCAGCAGGTCGAGGTCGCTGCGGGGGGAGAGTTCGGCGCGGCCGTAGCCGCCGACGGCGACCAGGGCGGCGCCCCGGACGCCGGTGTCCTTGACGGCCGCCGCGAACAGTGCGGTCAGCCAGCCGTCGGTCAGTGCGGCCAGCTCGGCACGGCGCGAGGGCCCGGACCGCGACTCCTCCTGGAGGAGTCGCAGCCGGGCCGCGGCGTAGCCGCCGGGTTCCGAGTCCGACTGTTCGGTGGTCTCTTCGACGCTCGTCACCCGAGGGCTCCCCTTCGTTTCCGGTCCGCCTACAGGGCGTCCGCGCCGCGTTCGCCGGTGCGGACCCGGACGACCGAGTCGACGGGCAGGCTCCACACCTTGCCGTCGCCGATCTTGCCGGTCCGGGCGGCCTTCACCACGACGTTCATGACGTCGTCGGCGTCGGTGTCGTCGACGAGCACCTCGATGCGGATCTTCGGGACCAGGTCGACGGTGTACTCGGCGCCCCGGTAGATCTCGGTGTGGCCGCGCTGGCGGCCGTACCCGCTGGCCTCGGTGACGGTGAGGCCCTGGACTCCGAAGGCCTGGAGGGCTTCCTTGATCTCGTCCAGCCGGTGCGGCTTGACGATCGCGGTGATGAGCTTCATGCGTCCACCTTCTTGGTCTCCGTGGCGGCGTGGGCGGGCAGGGCGGTGCTGCGCGAGGACGCGCCGCCGCCGGCTCCGCTGAAGTCGTACGCGGTCTCGGCGTGCTCGACCTGGTCGATGCCGGAGACCTCGTCGTCCTCGGAGACGCGCATTCCGATCGCCTTGTCGACGAGGAAGGCGAGTACCGCGGACGCCACGAGAGAGTAGGCGAGGACCGCGAAGACGCCTACCGCCTGCTTGCCGAGCTGGTCGAGGCCGCCGCCGTAGAAGAGGCCGGCCGCGTCGGACTGGACTCCGCCGGTGGCGAAGAAGCCGACGAGCAGGGAGCCGAGGATGCCGCCGACGAGGTGGACGCCGACGACGTCGAGGGAGTCGTCGTAGCCGAACTTGTACTTGAGGCCGACGGCCATGGCGCACACGACACCGGCGATGGCGCCGATGGCGATCGCGCCGAGCGGGGAGCAGCTGCCGCCGGAGGGGGTGATGGCGACGAGCCCGGCGACCGCGCCGGAGGCGGCGCCCAGCGTGGTGAAGGTGCCGTGGCGCAGCTTCTCGTAGGCGAGCCAGGCGAGCATGGCGGCGGCGGTGGCGACCTGGGTGTTGACGAACATGACGGCGCCGATGCCGTCGTCGTTGCCGAGCCAGGAGCCGGCGTTGAAGCCGAACCAGCCGAACCACAGGAGGCCCGCGCCGAGCATGACCAGCGGGAGGCTGTGCGGGCGCATCGGGTCCTTCTTGAAGCCGACGCGCTTGCCGATGACGAGGATCACGCCGAGGGCGGCGGCGCCGGCGTTGATGTGGACGGCGGTGCCGCCCGCGAAGTCGATGACGCCCATCTCGAAGAGCCAGCCGCCGGCGCCCCAGACCCAGTGGGCGACGGGGAAGTAGACGACGGTGACCCACAGGGCGATGAACAGGGCCCAGGCGCTGAACTTGACGCGGTCCGCGAGGGCGCCGCTGATCAGGGCCGGGGTGATGATCGCGAACATCAGCTGGAAGACGGCGAAGACGTAGACCGGGATGGTGTAGCCGTCCCAGAGTTCGGTGATGCCGATGCCGCTGAGGCCCACGTAGTCGGCGGACCAGCCGATGAGGGAGCCGGAGTCGGTGCCGAAGGCGAGGCTGAAGCCGTAGAGCACCCACAGGATCGTGACGATCCCGAGGCTGATGAAGCTCATCATCAGCATGTTGAGGCTGCTCTTGACGCGGACCATGCCGCCGTAGAAGAAGGCGAGGCCCGGGGTCATCAGCATGACCAGGGCGGAGCAGATGAGCATGAACCCGGTGTTGGCCGCAGACAGCTCGGGGGCGTCTGCTGCCAGGGTCGTGATGGCTGGTGCCATCGGCGTCTCCTCGTCGTCGGTACGTTCGCGTGCGGGCGATCGTGGGAAACCTGAGCGGCGCAAGGCGTACGGCCTGGGGCGGGCCGTCCGGCGCACTGGCCGGTTATGAGCCCTGAGATTCGCGCAGGCCGGTTTCCGGCGGTGCCGCTCGATGTTTCGCTGCCGTGACGAAGAGGTCGGACGTGTTACGCGTCCATGAACGGGGTGCGGCATGCGGCCGGCCGCGGCAGCACCCGGATGACCTGGCATGGGGGAGCCGAGTCGGGCTTCAGCGGGTGGCTGCCGCGGCCGGGGTCGTGCCCGGTCCCGGGCGGGCCGTCAGACGGCCTCCGCGGACTCGGGGAGCTGGGCCGCGATCCGGTCGGTGAGCCGGACCACCTCGGCGACGTCGCCGTATTCGCGGGCGGCGGTGTCGACGGTCTTGCGCAGCCGGGTGTTCACCCGTTCGGAGCGCACTTTTTTCGCCACGACGAGGGCGCTCTCGGCGAGGACGGTCGCCTGCTCGGGCTCGCGCCGCAGCAGGTGGACGGTGGCCATGCCGATGAGGTTGAGGGCCAGCGAGCGCTGGTGCACGTCGTCCTTGCGGAAGAGCTCCACGGCCCGCGCCATGACGGGCTCGGCGAGGGAGGCGTACGTGGGGCTGCGCCCGGCCACGTAGGCCAGGTCGCGGTACGAGTGGGAGTTCTCTCCGTTGAGTTCGGCCTCGGAGAAGAACCGAATCCAGTCGGGCTCGGGCTCGTCGCCGAAGGCGATGTCGGAGAAGGTGTCCTCGGCCATCCGCACGGCCCGCTTGCAGCGGCTGGGCTGGCCCATGTTGGCGTACGCGCGGGCCTCCATCGCATACAGCATGGCCTGGGTGCGCGGGCCGGCGCAGTCGCGGCTGCCGTACTGGGCGAGGTGGATGAGTTCCAGGGCGTCCTCGGGGCGGCCCAGGTGGATCATCTGGCGGCTCATGCTGGAGAGGATGTACGAGCCGAGGGGCTTGTCCCCGGCCTCCTTGGAGGCGTGCAGGGCGAGCACGAAGTACTTCTGCGCGGTCGGCTGGAGCCCGATGTCGTAGCTCATCCAGCCGGCGAGTTCGGCGAGTTCGGCGGCGACCTTGAAGAGCCGCTTCATGGTGGGGGCCGGGTGGTTTTCCTGGAGCAGGTCGGTGACCTCGTGGAGCTGGCCCACCACGGCCTTGCGGCGCAGCCCGCCGCCGCACTGGGCGTCCCACTCCCGGAACATCACGGTGGTGGCTTCCAGCAGGTCCAGCTCGGGGCCGGAGAGGCGGGCGGACCGGCGGCCCGCCGGCCCGCCCCCGGGTCCCGGATCGGCGGCCGGGACCGGCACGAGCCAGCGCTGCATGGGCTCGATGAGGGCGGGGCCGGCGGAGAGTGCGAGCGAGGTGCCGAGGAAGCCCCGGCGGGCGAGCATCAGGTCGCTGCGCGAGAACTCGCTGAGCAGGGAGACGGTCTGCGGGGCCGCCCAGGGCAGGTCGACGCCGGAGACGGAGGGCGACTGGTGGGCGACCCGCAGGCCCAGGTCCTCGACGGCGACGACGGTGCCGAACCGCTCGGAGAACAGCTCGGACAGGATTCGCGGGATCGGCTCGCGGGGCTGCTCGCCGTCGAGCCAGCGCCGCACCCGGGAGGTGTCGGTGCTGATGTGGTGCGCGCCGAGCTGCCGGGCCCGGCGGTTCACCTGGCGGGCGAGCTCGCCCTTGGACCAGCCGCTGCGCACGAACCACGAGGTGAGCTGCTCGTTGCGGCGTGTCTCACCACTGCTGCCTCGGGGGGCAGGCTCCACGCTCACACCGCTTGGGCCACTGCCGCTCACTGGAACGCCCCCATCCACTCGCCTTCGGAACACCCTTGCGCCGGAAGGGAATCGCCAACCGCATCCTGCCTCCGGCATACCCAAGGATGCGCCTTCCACAAGGCTCCGCGTACCGAAAGTAATCCTACGATCACGTCCTCGGCGACCCCGATTCCACAATCGCCACCATTCGCCACCCCTTTGAATGAACTCGCCACGGGCCGGGCGCGATTCACTTGACACAGGAGGACCAGAAATTTGGCGGAACGGAGTGCGCCGGGGCGCGCGCGGCGATGGAGTGCGCCGGGCAGCCGCGGTCTTCCGCTTCGTAACCACCGGCGAGTTCGACCCGTTGGAGGGGGCATGGGCTTCACGATCGGCGGCAGTCGGGGAACCAAGGAGTTCCGGGCCGGCTCTCGGCGCCGCGGCCGGATGTCGGAGTGCACGGCAGTGGCCGAGTACACCGGGCTGTGGGGCTGGGACGTGGTCCCGGGCGCCCGGGCCGCGGCCGGCAGCCGGGCCTGCTCCTGCGGCGACCCGCAGTGCCCGGCGCCGGGCGCGCATCCGCTGGCTTTCGACGCCGGGGTGCCGGCGGGCGCGACCCTGGACGAGGTGACCGAGTCCTGGGGCGAGTTCCCGGGTGCGGCGGTGCTGCTCCCGGTGGGCCGGTCGTTCGACGTCATCGAGGTGGCCGAGGAGGCCGGGCGGCGGGCGCTGGTACGGCTGGAGCGGATGGGGCTGCCGCTCGGTCCGGTCGCCGCGACCCCGGACGGCCGGGCCCAGTTCTTCGTGGCGCCCGGCGCGGCCGCCGAGCTGCCCCAGCTGCTCTACCGGATGGGCTGGGACGACGCGGACCTGGACCTGCGCGCCCTGGGCGGCGGCAGCTTCGTCACGGCGCCGCCGTCGGACCGCGGCGGGCTGGGCCCGATGCGCTGGCTTCGGCCGCCGGCCCTGGACTCGGCGGGCGACCCGCCGCAGGCCCGGCTGCTGCTGGGCACCCTGGCGTACATCTGCCACCGCTTCCAGCTGTAGGCGCGGGATGCGACGAGGGGCCCGGCGGTCTCGGCCGCCGGGCCCCTCGTCGTCGTACCGGGTGCGCCGGTACGGATACGCCACCACCGGGTACGCCGGTACCGGACACGTCGTACCGGGTGCGGGGGTCAGTCCCCGATCAGGGCGTCCACGAACGCGCCCGGCTCGAACGGCGCCAGGTCGTCCGGGCCCTCGCCGAGGCCGACGAGCTTGACGGGGACGCCCAGCTCGCGCTGGACGGCGATGACGATGCCGCCCTTGGCGGTGCCGTCGAGCTTGGTCAGCACGATGCCGGTGATGTCGACGACCTCCGCGAAGACGCGGGCCTGCACCAGACCGTTCTGCCCGGTGGTGGCGTCGAGGACGAGCAGGATCTCGTCCAGCGGGCCGTGCTTCTCCACGACGCGCTTGACCTTGCCGAGCTCGTCCATGAGGCCGGTCTTGGTGTGCAGCCGGCCCGCGGTGTCGATGAGGACGACGTCCGCGCCCTCGGCGATGCCCTCCTTGACCGCGTCGTACGCGATCGAGGCCGGGTCGCCGCCCTCGGGGCCGCGCACCGTGCGGGCGCCGACCCGGTCGCCCCAGGTCTGCAGCTGGTCGGCGGCGGCGGCGCGGAAGGTGTCGGCCGCGCCGAGGACCACGCTGCGGCCGTCGGCCACCAGGACCCGGGCGAGCTTGCCGGTGGTGGTGGTCTTGCCGGTGCCGTTGACCCCGACGACCATGACGACGCCCGGGGTGTCGACACCGCTCTCGGTCTTGACCGCGCGGTCCGTGTCCGGGCCGATGAGCGCGATGAGCTCTTCGCGCAGCAGCGTGCGCAGCTGCTCGGGGGTACGGGTGCCGAGCACCTTGACCCGCTCGCGCAGCCGGTCCACCAGCTCCTGGGTGGGCGCGACACCGACGTCGGCGATGAGGAGGGTCTCCTCGATCTCCTCCCAGGTGTCCTCGTCGAGGTGCTCCCGGGAGAGCAGCGTGAGCAAGCCCTTCCCGAGGGAGTTCTGGGAGCGCGAGAGGCGGGCGCGCAGCCGGACGAGGCGGCCGGCCGTCGGCTCGGGCACCTCGATCTCGGGTGCGGCCGGGGCCTGGGGCTCCGCCGCGGGCGCCTCCACGGCGGGTGCCTGCGCCTCGGCCTCGGGGAGCGCGACCTCTTCGATCGTGCGGCGCGGCTCTTCGGCCGTGGGTGCGGCTTCCTCCCCCACGTGCGGTTCGGCGGGCGGGGCAGTGATGGTCGGCGTGCTCGACGGCGCCGTGGGCGGCAGCTGCTTCTTCTTGCGGCCGCTGACCACGAGCCCGCTGATCACGCCGACCGCGACCAGGGCGATGACTACAGCAAGGATGAGGATTTCCATAACGCGACCAGTATCGGCCACGGCCGCCGCGGAACCCGGACCCTGGAGCTTCACACGAGGGCTTAAGCCTCTATTTGTTCTTTTCGCGCGAAACCTACGATGATGGGCGACTCCCCCACATCTCCCCCACGGAGCACGCATGCCTGCCGAGCCCGCCGACGGCGCGATAGAAACCCGCGGCCTGGAGCCCGTCCCCGACGCCGAGCGCACCGGTCGCGTCCGCGAACTCGTCCCCACCTGGGTCGCCGCCAACATCAGCGTGCTGCTGCTGACCATGGGCGCCGGACTGGTGATCTTCAACAAGCTCAACATCTGGCAGGTGCTGGTCGTCGCGGTGGTCGCACCCGTCGTCTCGTACGGACTGGTGGGCCTGGTCTCGATCGCGGGGAAGCGCGGTGGCGCCCCCGGGATGGCGTTGTCCCGGGCGGTGTTCGGGCAGCGCGGCAACCTCTTCCCGGGCGCGCTGATCTGGATCGCGCGCTGGGGCTGGGAGACGATCAACGCGGTCAGCGGCGCCTACGCCCTGCTCACCGTCCTCGACCTGCTCTTCGGCATCAAGAGCAGCACCGCGCTGATCGTGGTCACGCTGCTGCTCTTCGTGGGCTGCACCTTCCTGGTGTCGGGTCTGGGCATCAACGCCCTGCGGGTGTGCAGCACCTGGTCCACGTACCTGTTCGGGGCCTTCAGCGTGCTGGTGCTCGGCTACCTGGTGGCGACCACCGACTGGTCGTCTGTCTTCGGCAAGCCGGCCGGCTCCACGGCGATGATGATCGCGGGCATCGGCACGATCGCCGCGGGCGGCATCAGCTGGGTGCCCTCCGGCCCGGACTTCACCCGCTACCTGCCCCGTACGGCCTCCTCGCGCGGGATGGTCGGCGCGACCATCGGCGGCGCCGGCGTGGTCGTGCTGCCCATGGTGCTGATGGGCGCGGTGATGGCCGTGGGGACCCCGGACCTGGCGACGGCGCAGGACCCGGTGTCGTTCATCGGCGAGCTGCTGCCCACCTGGATCGCGGTCCCGTACCTGCTGATCGCACTGATCGGCATGCTGCTGATCAACTCGATGTCCATGTACTCGGCGGGCTTCACGGCGCAGACCCTGGGCATCAAGGTCCCGCGGGCGTGGGCGGTCAGCGTGAACGCCGTGATCAGCCTGGTCTTCGGCTTCCTGCTGATGGTGGTCGCGACCAGCTTCTTCGGCTCGTTCATCTCCTTCCTGACGCTGCTCGCGGTGGCGTTCTCGGCGTGGATCGGCGTCTTCGGCGTGGACCTGCTGCGCGGCCGCGCCTACGACGCGAAGGCCCTGCTCGACACCACCCGCACGAGCGCGTACTGGTACCGGGGCGGCTTCGCCTGGCAGGCGATGACGGCGTGGGGCGCGGCGCTGGCGGTGGGGCTGCTCTTCACCCGCGTGGACTGGTTCAGCGGACCGCTCGCGACCACCTGGATCGGCGAGAACGGCCTGGGCTGGGTGGCCGGCATCCTCACCTCGGGCCTGCTGTACGCGGTCCTGCCGGGCAACCCGGTGTCCGCGGCGGACGCCACGTACGCGGCGGCGGAGGGCTCGGCGGACGAGTCGGGCACGGCCGCGGAAGCGGAGCGCGAGCCTGCCGGATCCCTGTCCAACTGACGCTGCGTCAGCTAACGTCCCCCTTCGCCCGGCCCGTCCACCAAGGCGAAGGGGGACTTCTCCATGCCCATCACCGTGGCCCGGTTCAATCTCGTCGACCCGCACGGCACCCCCGAGTCGCTCTCGGCCCGCTACCGGGCGGCCGTGGAGATGGCCGCGTACGCCGACGACCGCGGGATCGACACCGTCCAGACCGAGGAGCACCACGGCGCCGCCGACAACTGGCTCCCCTCGCCGTTCGCCTTCGCGGGCGCGGTCTTCGGCGCCACCCGGCGGATCGCGGTCACCGTCTCCGCGATCATCGGACCGCTGTACGACCCGCTGCGCGCGGCCGAGGACATCGCGGTCCTGGACCTGATCAGCGGCGGCCGGCTGGTCACGGTGGCCGGCATCGGCTACCGGCCCGAGGAGTACGAGCAGCAGGGCGTGGAGTGGCGCCGCCGCGGCCGGCTCCAGGACGAGCTGCTGGAGACCCTGCTGCGGGCCTGGACGGGCGAGGAGTTCACGTACCGGGGCCGGACCGTACGGGTCACCCCGCGGCCCTTCACCCGGCCGCACCCGATGCTGCTGGTCGGCGGCAGCTCGCAGGCGGCGGCCCGCCGCGCGGCCCGGCTGGGCCTGCCCTTCTTCCCGAGCGCGCACCTGCCGGAGCTGGAGGAGTACTACCGGGCGCGGCTGGCGGAGTACGGCACGGAGGGCTTCTGCATGATGCCGGCGGCGCAGACCCCGCTGCTGCACCTGGCCGAGGACCCGGACAAGGCGTGGGCGGAGCACGGGGAGCGCTTCCTGCACGAGGCGGGCATGTACGCGTCCTGGCAGTCCGCGGACATCCGCTCGGCGGTCCGCTCGGCCGCCACCACGGTGGCGGAGCTGCGCGCGGAGGGCGTGTACCGGATCCTCACCCCGGACCAGGCACTGGCGTACGCGCGGGAGGCGGGCGAGTCGGGGAACCTCGTCCTGCACCCGCTGTGCGGCGGGATGCCGGTCGACGAGGGCTGGCGCAGCCTGCACCTGCTGTGCGAACAGGTGCTGCCCCGGCTCAAGGACTGAGCCGGGGCAGCACCGCGTACGAGGAGAGGGGCGCGGGCGGGGAGGTCAGCCCATCTCCTCCAGCGCCTTGCCCTTGGTCTCCGGCACCCACTTGAGGATGAAGGGGATCGAGAGCACGGCGAAGACCGTGTAGATCACGTAGGCGCCCGACAGGTTCCAGTCGGACAGGGTCGGGAAGGAGACCGTGATCACCCAGTTGGCGACCCACTGGGCCGCGGCGGCCACGCCCAGGGCCGCGGCCCGGATGCGGTTGGGGAACATCTCGCCGAGCAGCACCCAGACGACCACGCCCCAGGAGAGGGCGAAGAAGAGGACGAAGGAGTGCGCCGCGATCAGCGCGATCGTGCCCTGGGTCTCGGGCATCGAGATCTCGCCCGCGACGTCCTCCTTGTAGGAGAAGGCCCAGGCGGCCGTCCCGAGGGAGAGCGCCATGCCGACCGAGCCGATGAGGGCGAGCGGCTTGCGGCCGATCCGGTCCACGAAGACCATCGCGATCACCGTGCCGATGATGTTGATGATCGACGTGGTGAAGGAGTAGAGGAACGAGCTGGTCGGGTCGATGCCGACGGACTGCCACAGCGAGGAGCTGTAGTAGAAGATCACGTTGATGCCGACGAGCTGCTGGAAGACGGACAGGCCGATGCCGACCCAGACGATGGGCAGCAGGCCGAAGCGGCCGCCGCGCAGGTCCTTGAAGGTCGACTTGTGCTCGGAGCGCATGGCCGCGTCGATCTCGCGGACGCGCGCGTCGAGGTCGACCGCGGCGCCCTCGACCTCGCCGAGCACCTTCTTGGCCTGCTCGGTGCGGCCCACCGAGATCAGGAACCGCGGGGACTCCGGGATGACGAAGGACAGCAGCCCGTAGAGCATCGCGGGGACCACCATCACGCCGAGCATCCACTGCCAGGCCTCGAGGCCGCCGATCTCGCCCCGCTGGTCGCCGTCGGCGAGGTTGAGGATGCCCCAGTTGACCAGCTGGGAGACGGCGATGCCGATCACGATCGCGGCCTGCTGGAACGAGGCGAGGCGACCCCGGTAGGCGGGCGGCGAGACCTCGGCGATGTAGGCGGGGCCGATCACCGAGGCCATGCCGATGCCGAAGCCGCCGATGACCCGCCACATCGCCAGGTCCCAGAGCGCGAAGGGCAGGGCGGAGCCGATGGCGCTGGCGGTGAAGAGGGCGGCGGAGATCTGCATGCAGCGGATTCGGCCGATCCGGTCGGCGAGGCGGCCGGCCGTGGCGGCGCCGATGGCACAGCCGATCAGCGCGGCGGCGATCACCTGGGCGAGGGCCTCGGAGCCGATGGCGAAGCGCTCCCGGATGGCTTCGACGGCGCCGTTGATGACGGAGCTGTCGTATCCGAAGAGGAAGCCGCCCATGGCGGCGGCCGCGGTGATGAAGATGACGTGGCCGAGGTGTTCCGGGGGCGGCGTGCGTCCGGAGTCCGGCGCGGTCGCCTTCGCTGTGCTGGTCAAGGTGTGCTCCGTGAGGGTTTTGTCCGTTTTCCCAGTGGCGCACAGTTCAAGATCGGGCACCACCGGAAGGCGGGAGGCAGCGGAGCGAGCCTATGTGTTCATTTTATGAAGTCAAGGTTTCGAACGAAGATGCTTTGAGTGGATTCTCAAGCCGCCCCTCGCCCACTGACCTTCAAGTCTTGAACGAATGGAGTTCGGGAGTGGACTCCTAGCGGAGGCGCTGGCTGATCACCTTCGAGACCCCGTCGCCCTGCATCGAGACGCCGTAGAGCGCGTCGGCGACCTCCATCGTGCGCTTCTGATGGGTGATCACGATCAGCTGCGAGCTCTCCTGGAGCTCCTCCATGATCCGGATCAGCCGCTGCAGGTTGGTGTCGTCGAGCGCGGCCTCGACCTCGTCCATCACGTAGAACGGGCTGGGGCGCGCCTTGAAGATGGAGACCAGCAGCGCCACGGCCGTCAGCGACCGCTCGCCGCCGGAGAGCAGCGACAGCCGCTTGACCTTCTTGCCCGGCGGCCGGGCCTCGACGTCCACTCCGGTGGTCAGCATGTGGGCGGGGTCGGTGAGCACCAGCCGGCCTTCGCCGCCCGGGAACAGCCGCGAGAAGACGCCCTCGAACTCGCGGGCGGTGTCCCGGTACGCCTCGGTGAAGACCTGCTCGACGCGCTCGTCGACCTCCTTCACGACCTGAAGGAGGTCGGCGCGGGTCCGGCGCAGGTCGTCGAGCTGCTCGCTCAGGAATTTGTGACGCTCCTCCAGCGCCGCGAACTCCTCCAGGGCCAGCGGATTGACCTTGCCGAGCTGCTGGTAGGCCCGCTCGGCGGCCTTGAGCCGCTTCTCCTGCTGGGCGCGTACGAAGGGCCCCGGCCGGTTGCGCGGATGGTCCGGGTCCTCGGGCAGCTCCTCGCCGTCGGCCGGCGGGGAGGGCGGCACCGGCTGGTCGGGCCCGTACTCGGCAGCCAGCCCGGCGGGCTCCACGCCGAACTCCTCCAGGGCGCGGGCCGTGAGCTGCTCGATGCGCAGCCGCTTCTCGGCGCCGAGCACCTCGCCGCGGTGCACCGAGTCGGTGAGCTTGTCGAGTTCCGAGGCGAGGCCGCGGGCGCGGGTGCGCTCCTCGGCGAGCGCCTGCTCGCGGCGGCCCTTGGCCTGTTCGGCGGCGGCCCGCTCCTGTTCGGCCCGGACGACGGACACCTCGATGTGGGCGAGCAGCAGGCGGGCGCCGCGGGCGACGGCGGCGGCCACGTCCGCCTCGTGGCGCAGCCGGGCGCGGCGGCGCTCGGCGCGGGCCCGGGCCTCGCGCTCGGCGCGGGCGCCGCGGTCGAGGGCGTCGGCCCGGCCGGCCAGGCCCTTGACCCGCTCCTCGTGGGTACGGAGCTGGAGCCGGGCCTCCATCTCGGTCTGGCGGGCGTTCGCGCCATCGGCGGCGAGGCGGTCGCGCACCGCCGTGTCGGGGTCCTCGTCCACCGGCATCTCCTCGGCGACCAGGAGCCGCTCGGCCAGCTCCTCGGCCTCGGCGAGGGCCCGCTCCAGCGCGTCCTGCGCGGTGGCGGCGGCCGCGGCGCTGCGCTCGGCCTCGCCGGCCGCGCCGCGGGCCACGCCCGCGAGCCGGCCGAGCTGCTGGGCGACGCCCGCCTTCTCCTTCTCGCCGGCGCGGCGGCGCTCCCCCAGCTCCTCGGCCAGGGCCGTGGCGGCGGTGCGGGCGGCGGCGGTCTCCTGCTGGGCGGCGGCCAGCTCGGCGCAGCGCAGGTCGAGGCGGGCCAGTTCGGCGGCGGCCTCGTCGACGGCCGCCTGTACCTCCAGCAGGCTCGGGGCCCCGGCGGCGCCGCCGTGCGCGAGGTGCGCGCCCAGCACGTCGCCGTCGGCGGTGACGGCCACCGCGTCGGGGCGCTCCCGCAGCAGCGCCTGCGCCGCGTCGAGGTCCGGCACGACGTAGTGGTCCCGGAGCACCCGCTCCAGGGCCTCCTGCAACCCGGCGTCCCCGCGTACGAGCGCCACGGCGGGCACGGGCCCCGCGACGACGGCGAGCACGTCACCCCGCCCGGCCCCGGCGGGGCCGGGCCCGGCAGGGCCGGGGACAGCGGGGCCTGGGACAGCGGGATCCGCACCGGCCGGGGCCGGATGGTGCGGGGCGGGGGCGGGCGGCGCCGCGTCGGCCGAGGCCGAACCCAGGTGGGCGGGACCGGGGACGGGCGCTGCCACCTCGCCCGACGCCGGGGCCGGGTGGGCCGGGCCGGGGACGGGCGGCGCCGCGTCGGCCGAGGCCGAACGCGGGTGGGCGGGACCGGGGACGGGCGCTGCCACCTCGCCCGAGGCCGGGGACGGCCGGGCCGGGCCGGGGACCGCCGGCGCCACCTCGCCCGAGCCCGGGCCCGGGTGGGCCGGGCCGGGGACGGCCGGCGCCGCGTCGGCCGAGGCCGGGGCCGGGACGGTCGGTGGCGCGTCGGCCGGGGTCGGGGTCGGGTGGGTCGGGGCGGGGATGGTCGGGGGGTGGGCGGGTGGGGTGATGAGGAAGGCGGCGCGGCCGGCGTCGGAGGCGCGGAGGTGGCGGATCGCCTCCGCGGCCGCGGCCGGCGAGGACACCGCGAGGGCATCGGCCGCCGCGCCCAGCGCCGCCGCCACCGCGGTCTCGTGCCCCGGCGCGACGGAGAGCCGCTCGGCGGCCGGGCCGAGCAGCCCGGCGAGCCGGTCGCGGGCCGCGAGCAGCGCGCCGGTGCCGTCCTTGCGGCGCAGCCCCAGCGCGAGGGCGTCGTGCCGGGCCGAGACCGCGGCGCGGGACCGGTCGGCCGCCGTGGCCGCTTCCCGGGCCGCGGAGAACGCGGCCTCCGCCGCCGCCAGCGCCGCCCGGGCGGCCTCGTGCTCCGCCGCCACCTCCGAGTCGTCCGCGTCCAGCGCGGCCACCTCGGCGGCCAGCTGCTCGTACTCCTCCTGCGCGGCGGCGGCCCGGGCGGCGGCGGCTTCCCGGGCCTCCGCGAGCCGGTCGATCTCCGCCTGCGCCGCGCCGGCCCGGGACCGGGCCGCGCCGACCTGTCCGGAGAGGCGCGCCAGCCCCTCCCGCCGGTCGGCGATCGCGCGCGCCACGTCCTTCAGGCGGCGCTCCTCGGCCGCCAGGGCGCGTTCCAGTTCGGCCCGGTGCTCGACCGTGTCCTCCAGTGCCCGGTCGGCTGCCTCCAGCGCGGCTTCCAGTTCCGCTTCCTGCTCGCGGATCCGGGCGGCCTCGCGCTCCATGTCCTCCGGGTCGCGTCCGCGCCGCTCCTCCTCGGCCGGCGCGCTCGCGCTCTTGACCCGCGCGTCGGCCAGCGAGACCGTGCCGCGGACCCGTTCCGCGAGCTGCGACAGCTCGTACCAGGTCTGCTGGGCCAGCCGCAGCCGCGGTGCGAGTTCGCCGACGGCCGCCTCCAGTTCCGCCTCCAGGTTCTGGGCGGCCCGCAGCCTGGCCTCGGCGTTCTCCTTGCGTTCCTTGAGTGCCGCCTCGTCGGCGAGTTCCGCGTCCAGGGCGGTCTGCAGGGTCGCGATGTCGTCGGCGAGCAGCCGCAGCCGCGCGTCGCGCAGGTCGGCCTGGATCACCGCGGCCCGCCGGGCCACCGCCGCCTGCCGCCCCAGCGGCTTGAGCTGGCGCCGCAGCTCCTCGGTGAGGTCGTGCACCCGTGCGAGGTTGGCCTGCATCGAATCCAGCTTCCGCAGCGCCTTTTCCTTGCGCTTGCGGTGCTTGAGCACGCCCGCGGCCTCTTCGATGAAGGCGCGGCGGCCCATCGGATCGGCGTGCAGGACGGAGTCCAGCTGCCCCTGGCCGACGATGACGTGCATCTCGCGGCCGATGCCCGAGTCGGAGAGCAGGTCCTGGATGTCGAGCAGCCGGCAGGTGTCGCCGTTGATCTGGTACTCGCTGCCGCCGTTGCGGAACATGATCCGCGTGATGGTGACCTCGGCGTAGTCGATGGGCAGCGCGCCGTCCGCGTTGTCGATCGTCAGCGAGACCTCGGCGCGCCCCAGCGGCGGCCGGCCGGTGGTCCCGGCGAAGATGACGTCTTCCATCTTCCCGCCGCGCAGCGACTTGGCTCCCTGCTCCCCCATCACCCAGGACAGGGCGTCCACGACGTTGGACTTGCCCGAGCCGTTGGGTCCCACGACACACGTGATGCCGGGCTCGAAGCGCAGGGTCGTGGCAGAAGCGAAGGATTTGAATCCGCGGAGGGTCAGGGCCTTGAGGTGCACGCCGCCGGACTCTACCTTTCCCCTCCGGTTTCACCCGGGAAGGTGCAGGGCACACCAGACCTTAATGAAAACGGCCCCCCGCCTGGGCGTAGGGAGACGAAAGAGAGAAGGGACGCCGAAGCGCCCCTTGCAGGTACTGCTGGAGTAGGGTCAAGCGTCTGACTATCAGGTGAGCGCAGGCTCCGCCTGGGGTACGTCGATGTCGATGCTGTCCAGCAGCGAGTCTCCGTGCTGCGCGGCGGCGTTAAGCGCGTCGTTCTCGGACTGAATCCGAACGAGCTCGGACTCGAGGTCCTGGACGCGCTGCTGAAGCCGTCGCATCTCGGCGAGGAGTCGCGGGTCGGAACCGCCGACGTAACCGAGAAGCGCCTTTGCCATGATGGATGGTCCTCCACACTGAGTGACCGACCGAAGCGGTGTGGGTCGTGAGGGAATCGCACCCGCGGTGCCCGGCAGTGTCTGTGTGTAACGGCGGTTCTTCTGCCGACACTGCCAAACAGCTAGGGTGCGCGGGGCTTCCAGCGTCTCACCAAAAAGTTTGACGGTCAACACGATCACGCCCCGTATCGGCGGGCAACCCGGCTCGCTCCAGGCGTTCGCGAGCGGCTGCGAAGATCAGCTCACTCCGAGCCTTCCACGCCGCGGCCGGTTCGGCAACGCCGCGTGTGATCTGCATGAACAGCCGGCGGGACGACCCGCCGACGGTCACTTGATCGCGAAGCCCTCGTACCCCCCGCGGGGCTCTCCCCATATTTCCGTGACTCCGTCGACCCGCCCGGGCGTGCCGGAAGATCGCAGCCATTCGAGGAGCCGGTGGCAATTCTCACGTTGACCTTCGGCGACGACCTGCACCCGGCCGTCGTCGAGGTTGGAGGCGAAACCGGTGAGGCCTCCGATGGTCATGGCGTTCTCCCTGGTGAACCACCGGAAGCCCACTCCTTGCACACGGCCGCGCACCCAGGCGGTCATGCGTACGTCTTCGCTCATGCGTGAACGCTAACGGGGCAATGAGTCGATGGTCACTTCGCCCCCGGGGCTCATGGCGTACAGTCGCGCCTCAATGAGCCACCCATTTGGGTGAGTAACGGTTGATCTTGTACGAGAAGTCGTACGCGATCTTGTACGGCCAGGAAGGCACCGCCCATGGGACGCCACCGAAGCACCGCGCCGCGCCCCGGCAAGCGGACCGCCCCCGTGCGCACCGGTCTGCTGGGCGTCACCGCTGCGGCGGCGCTCGGTGTCGCCGCCGTGGCCTCCGGCCTGGTGCCGGTCGGTGACAACTTCGTGCTCGGCGGGAGCAGCTCCGACGCCGCGCCCAAGGTGAAGGTCGAGGCGAAGGCCTCCCCGGCCGCCGAGCGCGTCAACGGCGGCCTGAAAAGCCTGACCGACAGTTCCGCTTCCGGCTCCTCGGGCGGTGGCGGCGGCACCGGCCGCGCTTCCGCCGGAGCTTCGAAATCTGCTTCCGCTTCACCTTCCCCCAGCGCGTCCGCCCCGGCCTCCGCGAAGCCGAAGGCCCCGGCCTCCGCGAAGCCGAAGGCCTCGGCCTCCGCCAAGGCCTCCCCCACGCTGAAGCCGAAGCCCGAGCCGAAGCCGAGCGTGCAGAAGACGGTGGAGCGGACCACGCCGGCGCCCGAGCCGACGACCGCCCCGGAGCGGCCCGCGACGTCCGGCGGGGAGTCGGCCGCGGAGGCCGCGGTGCTGGCCCTGGTGAACCAGGAGCGCGCCCGGGCCGGCTGCCGTCCGGTCCGCCAAAACCCGCCGCTCGCCACGCTGGCCGGCGCGTTCAGCAAGGACATGGCCGACCGGGGCTTCTTCGACCACACGGACCCGGACGGGGCCACCCCCTGGGACCGTGCCTCGAACGCCGGCATCTCGGGCCTCGGCGGCGAGAACATCGCCCGCGGCCAGGCCGACGCGGAGGCCGTGATGGCCTCCTGGATGAACAGCCCCGGCCACCGGGCCAACATCCTCAACTGCGAGTTCCGCACCCTGGGCGTCGGCACGCACTTCGCCGCCGGCGGCCCCTGGTGGACCCAGGACTTCGGCTTCTAGCCGAAGTCCGCGGCCCGGGGCCCGGAATCCCGGAGCCCCGAAGCCGGGCATCAGGCGTGAGGCGTCAGGCGGCCAGTGCCGCGCGGCCGGCGATGAAGACGCGCGCCTGCTCGGTGACCCGGCGGCCGAGGTGCTCGGCGGTCGCCACGTCGGCCTTGTGCACGGCCTCCGGGCCCTCGTCGGAGTTGGTCTGCGCGGCCGCGCCGGAGAAGAAGCCCAGGCGGTTGAGGTCGTTCTCGGACGCCGTGGAGGCGTTCCAGCCGGGCTTGAGACCCAGGTTCACCCAGCTCATGCCGTGCTGCGCGGCCAGCGTCTGGAAGTACTGCAGGGTGTGGCCCTTGTCGCCGCTCTTGGAACCGGAGTTCGAGAAGCCGGCGGCCAGCTTGTCCTGCCAGGCGTCGGTGAACCAGCGCTTCGAGGTGGCCTCGGCGAAGACGTGGAAGGCGCCGGACGCGGTGCCCATGTAGGTGGGCGAGCCGAAGACGATCGCGTCGGACCCGTCGAGCAGCGCCCACTGCGCGTCGTCTATCTCGTCGACCTTGATCAGGTGCACGGTCGCGCCCGCGCTCTCGGCGCCGGCCCGGACGGCCTCGGCGACCACGGCGGTGTGGCCGTAGCCGGAGTGGTAGGCGATCGAGACGACGGGGGTCTGCACGGTGCTCATGGAATCTCCTCGGGAGGGGCAGCGGGCCGGCAGGGCGTCGCCGGGCACTGACAGAAGGAAAGCACTAACTTTCAGAAAGCGCAATCCTGCGCTCAGCGCTTACCCGCCGTGGGGCATCCGGAGTACCCTCGTCCCATGGACTGCGCCGCCACCCCCTCCCAAGACCTGGCGTTCGATGCCTTCGCCCGCAGCTGCCCCTCGCGGGAGACCCTCGGGCACGTCACCGGCCGCTGGGGCACGCTCACGGTCAGCGCGCTGTACGACGGCGCGTGCCGGTTCAACGAGCTGCGCCGACGGGTCGACGGCGTGAGCGAGAAGATGCTCTCCCAGACCCTGCAGGCGCTCGAACGCGACGGCATCGTGCACCGCGAGGCCCAGCCGACGAACCCGCCACGGGTCGATTACGAGCTGACCCCGCTGGGCCGGGGCGTCGCGGAGCGGCTCGTCCCGCTGATCCGCTTCCTCGAAGAGGGCACTCCGGAGGTCATGGCCTCACGGGAGCGTTACGACGCGGCGCGCGGCGGCCTCTGACAGCGCGGGCAGAAGTAGCTCGACCGGTTCATCCACGGCCGGCGGCGGATCGGCGTACCGCAGCGGCGGCACGGCTCGTCCTCGCGCCCGTACGCGTCCAGCGACCGGTCGAAGTAGCCGGACTCGCCGTTCACGTTCACGTAGAGGCTGTCGAAGCTGGTCCCGCCGACGTCCAGGGCCGCGGTCATCACGTCGCGCACGTGCCCGAGGAGTTCCGCGCTCCGGGGGCGCGTGAGGGTGGCCGTGGGGCGCTCGTAGTGCAGCTTGGCGCGCCACAGCGATTCGTCGGCGTAGATGTTGCCGACCCCGCTGATCAGCGATTGGTCCAGCAGCGCCCGCTTGACCGTGGAGCGCTTGGCGCGCAGCGCCAGGTGGTACGCCGTCTCGTCGAATGCCGGATCCAGCGGGTCCCGCGCGATGTGCGCGATGACGTCGGGCAGCCCGTCCGTGCTCCCCGCGGCGCTCTCGTGGAGCGACAGGCCGCCGAAGGTCCGCTGGTCGACGAAGCGCAGCTCGGTGCCCTGGGCGTCGGCGAAGCGCACCCGGATCCGCAGGTGCTTCTCGTCGGGGGCGCCCTCCGGCTGCACCAGCAGCTGGCCGCTCATCCCGAGGTGGCCCAGCACCGACAGCTCCCGGTTGTCCAGCGGCAGCCACAGGTACTTGCCGCGGCGCTGCGGCACACCGATCGTGCGCCCGGCCAGCCGGGCGGCGAAGTCGGCGCCGCCCGCGGGGTGCCGGCGTACCGCCCGGGGGTGCAGGACCTCCACGGACGCGACGGTCCGTCCGGCGACCCAGCGCTCCAGCCCGCGGCGTACGACTTCGACCTCGGGCAGCTCGGGCACGGTGTCTCCTGTGGCAGCACGGCAACGACACGGTCAGCCTAGCGCCCGGCCTCCGGCCGGCCGTCGGCCGTCAGGCCGTACCTCCGCAGTGCGGCGGCCTCTTCGGCCCGGCCCCGTTCGGTCAGGAGGGTGTGCAGCCGGTCCGCGGCCGGCTGCGAGCCCCGGTCGATCAGCTCCCGCAGCTCGTCGGCCCGGCCGTGCCGTGCGAGCAGGTCCGCCAGCGCCGAGCCCCAGTAGCGGTCCCCGGCGGCGGCCCGGGTCCGCTCGGTGAGGTAGCCGATCGCCCGGTCCACCTCGCCGGCGGCCTCCAGGGCGGCCACGACCTCGTGCGCGAGCGACGGCCGGCCCCCTTGGCCGTCGAGCCGGATCGCCTCGTGGAACTCGCCGCGGTCCAGCATCAGGCGGGCCAGGACCTCGGCGGCCTGTGCGTCGCCCGCGTCCGCCCTCGTCCGCAGTTCCGGCTCCCGGCCGTGTGCGGCCAGCAGCTCGGCGAGTTGGTGCGCCACGAAGGGAGCCGTGCCGGCCTGAGCGGCCAGCAGCTCGATGGCCTCGTCGGCGCGGCCCCGCCCGACGAGCAGCTTCGCCGCCTCCGACGCGGCGTGCGGGTCGCCGGCCGCGGCCCGCGCCCGGAGTTCCTTGCCCTTGCCGCGTTTGGCGAGCAGGTGGGCCAGCATCCAGTCGGTGTCCGGGCTGCCCTGACCGGCGAACTCCCGCAGGAGGCCGACCGCTTCCTTGGTCCGGCCCTGTTCGTCGAGGAGTTCGGCGAGGTTGCAGACGGCGCAGAACCATCCCTCGTCGACGAGTTCGTACAGCCGGTCGATGCGGCCGGTGCGCTTGAGGAGCTCGCACAGGGACATCACCACCGTGTCGTCGTCCTCGTCGTGGCTGCGTTCCAGGAGCATCTCCAGGATGGGCAGGGCTCGTTCGTCCTCGTCCTCGTCCTGGAGCAGCTGCGCGATCCGGCTCCAGGCGTACAGGTCGTCGGGGTCCAGGTCCTCGACCAGTACGGCCAGGGCGAGCTGCGGGTTGCCGTATTCGATGAGGTGCCACCGGGCGTAGTCGTTGCCGGCTTCCGCCAGGTCGAAGATCTGCTCGAAGTCCCAGCCGGCCAGGAGGAGTTCGTTGATCCGGGCGTCCTTCCCGGTGTCCGCGGCCAGTCGCCGCTCCATCACGCGGTAGCCCTCGGTGTCGCCCGTCCGCCGGTACAGTTCGGCCGCCTCGCGCGCCGCCCACGCGCTGCCGCCGTCGGCGGCCCGGCGCAACAGCGGCAGACCGGCCGACAGTCGCTGGCGGGCCACCGCGGCGGAGCCGAGCGCCCGCAGGTCCGCGAGGTCGGTCAGGTGCGCGGCGCACGCCTCCCAGAAGGCCTGCGGCGGTACGGGGCGCGGCTCGCGCCCGGTGTGCTGGACCAGGTAGTCGGCGACCCGGTAGCCGTCCGGCTCGCCCATCCGGGCGCCTTCGGTGACCGGTATCAGCGGGGCGGTGGCGCCCAGCTGCGGCCGGGTGGCGTAGCCGAGTGCCTGCTCGAACCAGTCGGGGCGGGCCGCCCCGCGCTCCGCCGGGCCGCAGTAGCCGGGCGCCGCGGCCCGCAGCAGAGCGGCCGGCACCGCGCCGCGGGCGCCCAGCACGGCCGCGTCGACGGCGGCGCCGAGCACGGCTCGGGCGTACGGGTCGGCGGCCTCCCAGCGGTGCACCAGCTGCGGGGCCGCCGCGATCACCTGGGTGAGGCCGAAGTCCGCGGAGTCGAGGGCGATCCGCAGCCGCGGGTCCCCTCCGGCGGCCTGCTCCGCCCGGGTCCGCTCGGCCACGCTGAAAGCCGGCCCCACTGTGATCACTTCGGCGAGCTTGAGCAGGTCCCGCTCGCGGGCGAAGCGGTCCCCGCCCGCCGGCTCGGCGGCCTGGCCCGCGGCGCCGTCGTGCCCGGTGGGGCGGGGCGCGGTGGGCGGCGTGGTCCAGGCCCCGTGGTGGTGCGGCCAGAGCGTGGCGACCAGCAGCACCCGGCAGCCCGGTGCCAGCAGGGTCCGCACCGCCCCGGCGGTCAGTCCGTCGGGCCCGCCGACGTGGTGCTGGAGTTCGTCGAGCCAGATCACCAGGTGCCGGGGCGGCGGCCCGTCGGCGGCGACGGCGGTCAGTGCGGTCAGCTGGGCCCGGTCCGCGGGGTGCGCGAGCCACCAGTCGGGCAGCTCCGCGGCCACCGCCTCGTACAGCGACCGGGTCTTGCCCGCGCAGGAGCCGCCGACCAGCAGGACGAAGCCGTGCCCGGCCCGTACGAGGGCGCGCAGCCCGCCCGGCTCCCCGGCGTCGAGGTCGCGGGGCACGTACGGGGGCATGGCCGGGCCGGTGTGGCCGGGCACCCTGATGGGCCGGTGCACGCCGAGCCGTACGGGGTCCGCGTCCCGCACCCGGACCAGGCCGAGCCGCCGGTGCGCGGGTCCGCCGGGGCCGGGCGCGGTCCAGAAGTCCGCGGGGAGCGGTGCCCGCCGCGCCGGGTCCGCGGACGGGCCGCCGAGGACGAGGTCGCCGTCCACCCGGCCGATCTGGTAGCTGTCACCGCCGACGGCGGAGTGCGTGATCCGGCCCCCGGAGTACTCGGCCATGCCCGCCCCCGGTCAGGCGCGCGGCTCGCGCGACAGGTGCAGGTCCCCGCCGACCGACCCGATCTGGATGTTGTCGCCGGCCACCACGCTGTGCAGCACGATCTGCGCGCCGTCGCCGGCCCGGACCGGGGCGGGGGCCAGGGCGGGCAGGGCGCGGAGCTCTTCGGCGAGCGCGGGGTCGGCGAGCAGGGACCGGCGCAGTGCGCGGCGCATGGCGCCCAGGCTGTCGGGGTCCCGCGGGTCCTCGGCGAGGTCGGCCAGCACGTCGGGGAGGTCCCCGTGCCCGTCCCGCACCCCGAAGATCCGCTGGGCTAGGCGGCGGCCCAGGCCCACGGTGGCCGTGGCGGCCTCCTCCTGCGCGCGGACCAGCACGGCCCCGCCGTACGCGGCGGCCGCGGCGGCCAGGTAGGGCGTGATCGTGTCGACCAGTTGCACGACGTCCTCGGACATGTCCTGCTCCCCTTCCGATGAAACGCGGACGGCCCCGCCGCACGATGGTGCGACGGGGCCGTCCCCAGGCAGTCCCGGGTGAAGGAAACCGGGTCAGGCCGAGGAGGTGTCGGCGGCGGGCGTCGGCGCCCCGCCGTCGGTCTCCTCGGTTGCGGCGCCGGAGGCGGCCGCGGCCTGCGCCGCGATCCGCTCGTCCGCGGCGGCGCGAATCGCACGCCACGCGGACTCCGCCGCCTGCTGTTCCGCTTCCTTCTTGCTGCGGCCAGTGCCGGTGCCGTACGAGACACCACCGACGCGGGCGGCAGCAGTGAAGGTCTTTTCGTGGTCCGGCCCGGTCTCGGTGACCAGGTATTCGGGCACGCCGAGGCCTTCGGCCGCGGTGAGTTCCTGGAGGCTGGTCTTCCAGTCCAGTCCGGCACCGAGGTTGGAGGACTTCTCGATCAGCGGGTCGAAGAGCCGGTGCACCAGCTCCGAGGCCGCGTCGAGGCCCTGGTCGAGATAGACGGCGCCGATCACCGCTTCAAGGGTGTCGGCCAGGATGGAGGCCTTGTCCCGGCCACCCGTGCCCTCTTCGCCCCGGCCGAGCCGGATGAAGGAGCCGAGTTCGAGGCCACGCCCGACCTCCGCCAGTGCACGCGAATTGACCACCGCGGCCCGCAACTTGGCCAGCTGGCCTTCGGGCAGGTCGGGGTGGGTCGTGTACAGCGTGTCCGTGACCACCAGGCCGAGCACGGAGTCCCCGAGGAACTCCAGGCGCTCGTTGGTGGGCAGACCGCCGTTCTCGTACGCGTACGAGCGGTGGGTCAGTGCACGCACCAGAAGGGCGGACTCGAGTTGGTACCCGAGCCGCCCTTCCAGAAGCGTGTGGGACGAGGCCGCATTGTTACTGTCTGCCTGCTTCTTATCGCCGGCAAGCTCAGACATTGCGCCTCTCACCAGCCGCTCAGACCTCGAGGACCTGGCGCTTGTTGTAGGTGCCGCAGCTCGGGCACGCGATGTGCTGGAGCTTCGGCTCCTGGCAACGCTCACACGAAACCAGGTTGGGGACCGCAGCCTTCCACTGCGACCGGCGGTGGCGCGTGTTGCTGCGCGACATCTTCCGCTTCGGAACAGCCACGGCTACTTCTCCTGCTTCTCGTCGACGCCCGCTTCGGCGCCGCCCATATCGTCCTTCTCGTCGGCCTGATCGGTCGCGACGAGTCCTTGCAGTGCCGCCCAACGGATGTCGACGGCGTCGTGGTGGTGGTCCGGGTCCTCGTTCAGGCTGGCTCCGCATTCGGAGCACAGACCGAGACAGTCCTCCCGGCACACCGGCTGCGACGGCAGTGTAAGCACCACCGCGTCCCGCAGCAGGGGTTCGAGGTCGAACAAGTCGTCCTCGATGAAGTACCTGTCCTCGTCGTCCTCGGCGTCGTCGCCCGGTTCCGCCACAGGGCGGCCCCGGCCATCGGCGTCAGGGTACGAGAACAGTTCCTGGAAGCGCGCGTTGAGCTCCAGCTCAAGCGGCTCCAGACACCTTACGCACTCCCCCACCGCCGATGCACGGGAGATGCCTGTGACAAGCACCCCTTCCATGACCGACTCCAGGCGGAGGCCAATCTGCACCGGAGCGCCTTCCGGCACTGCGATGACACCGGCGAGTCCGAGGTCCGCCGGAGCGGGGACCGTGCGGGAGACCTTGTGCAGCGCACCAGGACGCCGACCCAGATCCCGTGTGTCGAACACGAGAGGGTTGCGGTGGTCGAGCTGGCGGTTCAGGGCTGTTCCTGCTTTCGGAATTCGCTGGGTTGCTGCCGGGCGGCCCCGGATCCGGGGCACCTGCGGACAGCAGTGATCGCGGTGCATACGCGCGACCGAAGAGCCAGGATACCCGGCGCTTCGCTCTGGGCCCAATCCGGGACCGGTCCGGCGCTATCGCCCCTGCTCGTACGCCCGGACCTGGTCCAGGTTGATCATGCTCGTGTCGAAGAAGCTGGTTTCGTCGAGCGTCCCGGCCGCCGCGCCCGCCTGCGGGGCGTACTGCGGGGGCTGCGGTTCGTGCTGCGGCTGCTGCGGGTAGGCCGCGTACGGGTCCGGCTGCTGCTGGTAGCCGTACGGATCGGGCTGCTGCTGCGGCTCCTGCGGGTACCCGTAGGGGTCCTGGTAGCCGTACGCGGCCTCCTGCACGGGCTGTCCGTACGAGGCGGCGGCCGCATAGGGCTCGGGCTCGGCGTAGGACGCTCCGGTGGAGCCGGCACCCGGGTAGCCGTTGCCGCCGCCGGGGTAGGCCGGCTCGCTCCGGTCCTGGGAGGGGATGGCCGCGACCGGCTCGGCGAGGCCGGTGAAGAAGTCCGCGTCGCTGGTGGCCGCGCGCGAGTCGCCGGCGGCGTCCTGGGCGGCCATGTGCGCGCCGAGGTCGTCGGTGGGCACCCGGCCGACGAGCTTCTGGCGGCCGCGTCCGACGGCCTCCAGGGTCTTGCCGAGCACGGCTTCGAAGGCGCCGATCTTCGCGGCGATGTACTCGTCCGCGTTGGCGTAGCCCTCCTCGGCGAGGCCGGGGGCGTGGCCGAGGAGCTTGTCGCGGCCGCGGCCCACCGAGCCGATGGTCTTGGTGAGGACGACCTCGAAGTTCGCGAGCTTGCTGTCGACGTAGTCGTCGGCCTCGGCGCGGATCTCCTCGGCCTGGCGGCGGGCCTCGTCGAGGATCCGGTCCGCCTCCGCCTGGGAGCGCCGGGCGACTTCGGTGTCCGAGATCAGGGAGCCGCGCTGGAGGTGTGCGGTCTCGATGATCCGCTCCGCCTCCTGGCGGGCCTCCTCGACCATCTGGTCGCGGCCGCCGATGAGCTGCCGGGCCTGGGCGAGCGAGCCGGGCAGGGCCTGGCGCACCTCGTCGAGCAGGGCGAGCAGTTCGGCGCGGTTGACCACGCACGAGGCCGACATGGGCATGGACCGGGCGCTGCCGATCGTCTCGACGATCTCGTCGAGCTTCTTCTGCACGTCCACCTGTGCTCGCTCTCTCGGCCTCGGCTGTTCCTGAGACGGACGGGACGACTGTACGGGCAGCGGGCGGCCGCCCGCTGCCCGCCGGAGGAACGTCAGCGCGCGGCCAGGCGTTCGACGAGCGCGCGGTGGACGGTCGGCGGCAGCAGGTGCGCGACGTCGCCGCCCCAGGCCGCGACCTCCTTGACCAGCGTGGAGGACAGGAAGCTGTAGGTGGGGTTGGTCGGGACGAAGAGCGTCTCGACTCCGGTGAGGCCGTTGTTCATCTGGGCCATCTGGAGTTCGTAGTCGAAGTCGCTGACCGCGCGCAGCCCCTTGACGATGGCCGGGATCTCGCGCTGCTTGCAGTAGTCGACGAGGAGGCCGTGGAAGGACTCGACCTCGACGTTGCCGTAGTCGGCGGTGACCTCGCGGATCAGCTCGATCCGCTCGTCGACGGTGAACAGCCCCTTCTTGGAGGAGTTGATCATCACGGCCACGTGCACGACGTCGTACAGCTTCGATGCTCGTCCGATGATGTCGAGGTGCCCGTTGGTGATGGGGTCGAACGACCCCGGACAGACGGCGCGGCGCACGCGAACTCCCTGGTTCTCGGATCCGGTCATGATGCACTCTGGCTGCTCGAGGCGGCGCGGCCGTACCAGAGGGTGCCTTCGCCGTAGCGTCGGGAGCGCAGCGGCTCGAAGCCGTCGGGCCACGGGAACGTTCCGCCTCGCGTGCTGCGCTCCACGGTGGCGAGCGCGTCGGCCGTGAGCCAGCCCTGGGCGCGGAGTGTGAGCAGGATCTCGCGGAGATCATCGTCGGTGACGGCGTACGGCGGGTCGAGGAAGACGATGTCGTAGGGCTCGGCGGGCGCCGGGCCGGTCACGATCTGCTCGGCGCGGCCGGCGCGGAATTCGGCGCCGGGCAGGCCGAGGCTGCGGATGTTGTCCCGGATGGCCTTGGCGGCCTTCGGATCGGCCTCGACCAGCAGGGCGTGGGAGGCGCCGCGGGAGAGCGCCTCCAGCCCCACGGCTCCGGAGCCGCCGTACAGGTCGAGTACGCGGGACCCTTCGACTCCGTGGAGCGACTCCCAGGTGGAGAACAGGCCCTCGCGCGCCCGGTCCGAGGTGGGGCGGGTGCCGGTGCCGGGCGGTACGGCCAGCCGGCGGCCGCCGGCCACACCGGCGATCACGCGGGTCATCAGGGATTCCTTTGTCCAGCGGGTACGGGGAACTCCACGATAGGTCGTCCGGGTCAGCCCTTCTCCAGGTACTGCTCCCGCTCGGTGTCCAGGAGCGCGTCCAGAGCGGTGCGCAGCCCGGGCAGGGCGGCCAGCTCGGGGTCGGCGGCGACGACCCGGGTGGCTTCCTCGCGGGCCTGGGCGATGACCTCCTCGTCCTCGATGACGGCGAGCATCCGCAGCGAGGACCGCACGCCGGACTGGGCCTGGCCCAGCACGTCGCCCTCGCGGCGCTGTTCCAGGTCGATGCGGGAGAGTTCGAAGCCGTCGAGGGTGGCGGCGACGGCGGCGAGCCGGGCACGGGCGGGGCTGGCCTCCGGCATCTCGCTGACCAGCAGGCAGAGCCCGGCGGCGGAGCCGCGGCCGACGCGGCCGCGCAGCTGGTGGAGCTGGGAGACGCCGAAGCGGTCCGCGTCCATGATCACCATGGCGGTGGCGTTGGGGACGTTCACCCCGACCTCGATGACGGTGGTCGCGACGAGCACCTGGACCTGGCCGGCGGTGAACCGGCGCATGACGTCGTCCTTGTCGGCGGGGTCCATCCTCCCGTGCAGCACCTCGACGGCCAGCCCGGCCAGCGGGCCCTTGGCGAGCTGCTCGGCGGTCTCCAGGACGGCGAGCGGGGGGCGCTTGTCGCCGTCGTCCGCGGCGGCCTTCTTCTTCGGGTCGTCCTCGCCGTCGCCGATGCGCGGGCACACCACGTACGCCTGGTGGCCCTTCTCGACCTCCTCGCGGACCCGCTCCCAGGCGCGCGTCAGGAAGTGCGGCTTGTCCTTGGCGGGTACGACGTGGGTGGCGATGGGCGAGCGGCCGGCCGGCAGCTGGTCGAGTACGGAGGTCTCCAGGTCGCCGAAGACGGTCATGGCGACCGTGCGCGGGATCGGGGTGGCGGTCATCACGAGCAGGTGCGGGGGCTGCTTGCCCTTGGACCTGAGCGCGTCGCGCTGCTCGACGCCGAAGCGGTGCTGTTCGTCCACGACCACCAGCCCGAGGTCGTGGAACTGCACCTTGTCCTCGATCAGCGCGTGCGTGCCGATGACGATCCCGGCCTCGCCGGTGACCAGGTCGAGCAGGGCCTGCCGGCGCGCGGGCATCCCCATCGACCCGGTGAGGAGCACCACCTTGGTGCCCTGGTCGGAGCCGCCGAGCATGCCGCCTTCGGCGAGCTCCCCCATCATCTCGGTGATCGAGCGGTGGTGCTGCTGGGCGAGGACCTCGGTGGGGGCGAGCATCGCCGCCTGCCCGCCGGAGTCCACGACGGCGAGCATCGCCCGCAGCGCCACCATCGTCTTGCCCGAGCCGACCTCGCCCTGGAGGAGGCGGTGCATGGGGTGGCTGGTCGCGAGGTCGTCGAAGATCTCCTTCGAGACGGTCTGCTGGCCCTCGGTGAGGGTGAAGGGCAGTGTGGCGTCGAAGGAGTCGAGGAGGCCGCCGGGAGCGGGGCGGCGGGGGACGGCCGGGAGCTGGGAGTCGGCGTGGCGGCGGCGGGCCAGGGCGACCTGGAGGACGAAGGCCTCGTCCCACTTCAGACGTTGGCGAGCGTCCTCGATGTCGGCCTTGGCAGCCGGCCGGTGGATCTTCAGCAGAGCCTCGGTGAGCGGTACCAGCCCGCGGCCCTCGCGCAGGGCGGGCGGCAGCGGGTCCACGGCCTCCCGGGCGCCGGGCAGCACCGCGTCCACGCATTTGGCGATCTTCCAGGACTCCAGCTTGGCGCAGGCCGGGTAGATCGGGATGAGCTGGTTGGCGAAGGCGGTGGCGGCGTCCCGGTCGGAGGCGTCCGCGCCGAGGGGCTCGTACGCGGGGTGCGCGAGTTGGAGCTTGTGGTTGAAGCGGGAGACCTTGCCCGCGAACATCGCGCGGCTGCCGGGCAGCAGGTCTTTGTGGGGCTTGTGGACGCCCGCGCCGAAGAAGACCAGCTGGAGCCGGCCGCTGCCGTCGGTGATCGTCACCTCCAGCCGCTTGCCCCGGCCCCCGTTGAAGGTGAGGATCCGGGCGTCGGCGACCTGCGCGACGACGGTCACGTGCTCGTCGATCTGGTCGGCGAGCTCGGCCAGCGAGGTCAGCTCACCGCGCTCGGCGTACCGCCGCGGGTAGTGGTGGAGCAGGTCCAGGGCCGTGTGCAGGCCGAGCTGCTCGGCCAGCACCTTGGCGGTGGCGGGTCCGAGCGTCTTCTTGAGGTCTTCGTCGAGCGCGGGCACGTGTTCCATTCCACACCATGGCGCCGACAAGCCCGCTATTCCACCCCGATGAGCAGCGGCGCCGAGTACCGGCCGCCGCGGTAGGTGACGGTGTCCACGGCCAGGTGCCGCTCGCGTACGTAGGCCTGGAGGCGGTCGGCGAGCGCGTCGGGCACCTCGGGGCCGAGGACCAGGGTGACGAGTTCGCCGCCGGAGCCGAGCATCCGGGCGAGCACCGCCTCGGCGGTGCCGGCGAGTTCGGCGCCGATCACGGCGATGTCCCCGTCGATCAGGCCGAGGACGTCGCCGGCCTGGCAGATGCCGGCCGAGGTGAACGACCGGGCTTCCGCCACGGCGAGTTCGCCGTAGCGGGTGGCGCCGGCCGCCGCCGTCATGGCGACGACGTCCTCGTCGAAGCTGCCGTCCGGGTCGTGCACGGCGAGCGCTGCCAGGCCCTGGACCGCGGAGCGGGTGGGGATGAGCGCGACCCGTACGCCCTCGGCGCGGGCCTGTTCGGCGGCGCCGGCCGCGATCGTGCGCAGTTCGGCGTCGTTGGGCAGCAGCACCACCTCGCGGGCGTGCGCCCGGTGCACGGCGTCGAGCAGGTCGGCGGGGGTGGGCGGCTCGCCGGGGCGTGCCAGCACGGTGGTGGCGCCGGCTTCTCCGCACAGTCCGGCCAGGCCTTCGCCGGGCACGACGGCGACGACCGCGCGCTGCACCCGCTCGCCGCGGGTCCGCAGCCGTTCGTCGCCGAAGTGGGTGATGCGGATCCGGTGCGGCCGGCCCGCCTCCACGCCGGCCTCGACGGCCGCGCCGGGGTCGTCGACGTGCACGTGGACGTTCCACAGGCGGTCGCCGCCGACCACCACGAGGGAGTCGCCGAGCGCGTCGAGCCGGGCGCGCAGCCCCGCGACGGCCGGATCGTCGGCCTCCAGCAGGTAGACCACCTCGTACGCGGGGCCGCCGCGGCCCTCGTCGGCGCACGGGCCGGCGGCCGCGGCGGGCTGCTCGCCGGTGACCGGGGCGGGGTGGGCGGGGGCCGGTTCCGGTGCGGGCTCCTGTCCGGACAGGGCCTGCCAGAGCGCGCCGAGTACGGCGACGAGTCCGCAGCCGCCCGCGTCGACGACCCCGGCGCGGCCGAGGACGTCGAGCTGGCCGGTGGTCAGGTCCAGGGCCGTGCGGGCCGCGTCGTAGGCGGCCCGGGCCACGTCGGCGGGCGCGGCCCCGGCGGCCGTCTCGGACCCGCCCTCGGTCGGCGTACCGGCCGCGGCTTCCGTCGCGGACCCGGCGGCGGTGGCCGCGGCCCGGGCGGCCGCGGCGGCGACGGTGAGCATGGTGCCCTCGACGGGGTGGGCCACCGCCTCGTACGCGGACCCGGCGGCCCGTCCCAGGGCCCGCGCCAGCTGCTCGCCGGGCCGGCCGGGGGGCCCGTCCAGCACCTCGGCCATGCCCCGCAGCAGCTGCGCGAGGATCGTGCCGGAGTTCCCGCGGGCGCCTATGAGTGCGCCGTACGCGTAGGCCCGGGCCGACTCGGCGAGGGAGGGGGCGGCGGCGCCGTCGCCGGGCGCGGTGAAGGCGGCGGCCACGGCCCGGGCGCCGGATTCGGCGGTCATCAGGAGGTTGGTCCCGGTGTCGCCGTCGGCCACCGGGTAGACGTTGATGGCGTCGATGTCCGCGCGGGCCCGGCCCAGCGCGGTCACGGCCAGCGAGCTCCAGGTGCGCACCGCATCGGCGTCGAGGGTGTGCGGCACGTGCGGCACCTGTCGTTCCTCCTTGAGCGGGCGGGTCTGCACCGCAGGGTAACGAAGGGGGACGGGGGTCAGGCGGCCTCCGGGGACCGGGGCCGCGGGAGCCGTGGTAGTTTTCTTGGACGGGAGCAGACGTTGTATGCTGCTCCGGTTGCCCGATGCGAATCGGGCCATCCCCCGGCAAACCACTTCAGATCTCTGATTCCGGTGCGCCGGATTTCACTGTAAGTGCATCTGAAGTCTTTGGAGTGACCTGTGGCTGCCAACTGCGACGTTTGCGGCAAGGGGCCGGGCTTCGGCAACAACATCTCGCACTCGCACCGCCGTACGCCGCGTCGCTGGAACCCGAACATCCAGCGCGTCCGTGCCGTGGTCAGTGGGACGCCGAAGCGCCTCAACGCCTGCACCTCGTGCATCAAGGCCGGCAAGGTCTCGCGCTGACGCTTCACGTCGTAGCGCAGCCCTTTCCGGTTGCCTTGAAAGCCGGTCCACCTCTGGTGGACCGGCTTTTTGCCTTGTCCGGACGGTTTTCCGGGTCCGGGCAACGGAGCGGGGAGGCACGCGGCGGGCGGGGAGGCTAGGGGCCGGGCGGTCCGCGCCGCCCGGCCCGGCGGTTCAGTCCTCCCGGGGCCCGCGCAGCCGCCAGGCGTGGTCGACCGGGCCGATGCCCCCGCCGAGCACGAAGCCCGCGGTGATCGCGCCCGTCACGTAGTCCTTGGCCGCGGCGACCGCGGCCGGCACGTCCAGGCCCTGGGCCAGGCCGGCGGCGACGGCGCTCGCGAGCGTGCAGCCGGTGCCGTGGGTGTGCCGGTTGTCGCGCCGGGGCGCGCGCAGCCAGTACTCCGCGTCGCCGTCGGTGAGCAGGTCCACGGCCTCCGTGCCGGCGGGCAGGTGGCCGCCCTTGATCAGCGCCCAGCGCGGCCCGAAGCCGAGGACCGCGTCGGCGGCCCGCCGCATCCCGTCCTCGGTCGTGGCCCGGATGCCGGTGAGTTGCGCCACTTCGTCGAGGTTGGGCGTGGCGACGGTGGCCGCGGGCAGCAGCAGGGTGCGTACGGCGTCCAGCGCGGAGGCTGCCAGCAGGGCGTCGCCGTGCTTGGACACGCCGACGGGGTCGACGACCGCCGGGGCGCCGGTGCCGGCCAGGAGTTCCGCCACCGTCTCCACCAGCGCCGCCGAGGAGAGCATGCCGGTCTTGACGGCCTGCACTCCGATGTCGTCCACGACGGCCCGGTACTGGGCCGTGACGGCCTCCGGCGGCAGTTCCCACACCCCGTGGACCCCGAGCGAGTTCTGCGCGGTCACGGCGGTGATCACGCTCATCCCGTGCACGCCGAGGGCCAGCATGGTCTTGAGGTCGGCCTGGATGCCCGCGCCGCCGCCGGAGTCGGATCCGGCGACGGTCAGGCAGCGTGCGGGCCGGCCGGTCACGGCGAGCCGTCCTCGATCTCGCCGCCGAAGTGGTCCCAGCCGCCGGTGCTGGTCCAGGGCGCGCCGTCGACGGTCACCTGGGGCTGTGCGGAGGGGTGCAGCACCTCGCCGATGACCTTCCAGCGGGCGGGCAGTTTCACGTCCGGCGGGAAGGTCGCCACGATCGCGTGGTCCTCTCCCCCGGTCAGCACCCACTGGAGCGGGTCCACGCCCACGGCCTGGCCGATGTCGTTCATCTGCGTGGGGATGTCGATGGCGGCCGAGCGCAGGTCGATGCGGACCTTGCTGGCCTCGGCGATGTGCCCGAGGTCGGCGACCAGGCCGTCGCTCACGTCGGTCATGGCGGTGGCGCCGAGCCCGGCGGCCGCGGGGCCCGCGTGGTACGGCGGCTCGGGGCGGCGGTGCGCCTCGACGAAGGCCCGCGGCGAGCGGAAGCCGCGCGAGAGGATCGCGAAGCCGGCGGCGGACCAGCCCAGCCATCCGGTGACGGCCACCACGTCGCCCGGCTGGGCGCCGGCCCGGGTGACCGGCTCGTGGTTGCGCAGGTCGCCGAGGGCGGTGATGGCGACGGTGATGGTGTCGCCGCGCACGACGTCGCCGCCGACCACGGCCGCGCCGGCCACCTGGCATTCGTCGCGCAGGCCGTCCATCAGCTCGGTGGGCCAGGTCACCGGCAGGTCGGCCGGCACCACCAGGCCGAGCAGCAGGGCGGTGGGCACGGCGCCCATGGCGGCGATGTCGGCCAGGTTCTGGGCGGCGGCCTTGCGGCCCACGTCGTAGGCCGTGGACCAGTCGCGTCGGAAGTGCCTGCCTTCGAGCAGGATGTCCGTGCTCGCCACGACCCGCCGGTCGGGTGCCGACACGACCGCGGCGTCGTCGCCGGGTCCCAGTCGTACCGCCGGGGTGGTGGTGAGCCGGGAGGTCAGCTCTCGGATGAGCCCGAACTCCCCCAGCTCACCCACGGTGCCCTTCATCGCTGTGCTCCTTCTGGCCCAGTGGGCTTGCGGTCGCGAGCCGTCACTGCTGTAGGTACCGTCAACAGATACGTCAACTTCTGTTCTCCGTACGCCCCGCCGAGCGCGGCACCGGGTCCGGGGGTCTCCCCGCGGCACGCGGTGACGCGGTACCGTGGCGTCCCTTCTTCCCTGGGGCAGCCCCGCCGTGTCAGGGGCGGTGCCGCCCCCACCCGAAGGTTAGGGGAGATCATCCTCGTGGCCGCCCTGGAGGTTCCGTGGTACAGGCGTACATCCTCATCCAGACCGAGGTGGGCAAGGCGTCGCTCGTCGCCGAGTCCATCGCCAAGATCCCGGGGGTGATTCAGGCGGAGGACGTGACGGGCCCCTACGACGTGATCGTCCGGGCGCAGGCCGACACCGTCGACGACCTGGGCCGCATGGTCGTGGCCAAGGTCCAGCAAGTGGAGGGGATCACCCGCACCCTGACCTGCCCCGTCGTCCATCTGTAGCCCCCGTCTAGTCTTGGCCGGTGACGTCAATCCGCCGCCGGCCCTTCCGTCTGCCCGCCCTGGCCGCCGCTGCGCTGCTGGCCCTCGCGGGCTGCTCCTCAGGTGACGCGCGCGCGCAGGTGGATCCTCCGCCTGCCCCGCCCGCGGACCTCGCACAGCTGTGTGCGGCACTGCACAGGGAGCTTCCGGCGGAGGTGGCCGGCGAGGACCGTCTCGATCCCGAGCCGGCGTCCGAGCTGACCGCCGCGTGGGGCGGCGCAGCGATCGTACTGCGCTGCGCGGTTCCCCGACCCCCGGAGATGGACGATCCGAAGTCCGACGGCGTGGACGTCGACGGGGTCGGCTGGCTCGTGCAGCGTCTGCCGGACGGCGCGAGCCGCTTCACCACCACGTACCGCAAGGCGTACGTCGAGGTCACGGTGGCCGCGCGGGTCGAGGGCGACGGCGCCGTGGGCGCGCTGACCGATTTCACCGCCCCCGTAAAGAAGTCGGTCCCGTCCACCCTGTGAACGGGACCGACCGGGGTACCGGCTAGCGCAGGCCCGTGGAGCGGTTCATCGCCGCCTGGATCAGGCGGTCCACCAGCTCCGCGTACGAGACGCCCGACTCCTGCCACATCCGCGGGTACATGGAGATCGGCGTGAAGCCCGGCATCGTGTTGATCTCGTTGATCACGAAGCTGCCGTCCTCGGTGAGGAAGAAGTCCGCGCGGACCAGTCCCTCGCACGAGGCGGCGTCGAAGGCCTCGACCGCGAGGCGCTGCACCTCGGCCGTCTGCTCCGGGGTGAGCGGCGCGGGCACGATCCCGGACGCCGAGTCGATGTACTTGGCCTCGAAGTCGTAGAAGTCGTGGCTGGAGACCGGCGGGATCTCGGCGGGCACGCTGGCGCGCGGGCCGTCCTCGAACTCCAGGACCCCGCACTCGATCTCGCGGCCGCGCAGCAGCGACTCGACGAGGATCTTCGGGTCGTGGCGCTGCGCCTCGGCGATGGCCTCGTCGAGGCCGGAGAGGTCGTCGACCTTGGTGATGCCGATCGAGGAGCCGGCGCGGGCGGGCTTCACGAAGAGCGGCCAGCCGTGCTCGCCGGCGAAGTCGACGATCTTCTTGCGGGCGGCGTCCGCGTCCAGCTCCCACTCGCGGGGGCGGACGGTCACGTACGGGCCGACGGGGAGGCCGAAGCTGGTGAAGACCCGCTTCATGTACTCCTTGTCCTGGCCGACGGCCGAGGCGAGGACGCCCGAGCCGACGTACGGGACGCCCGACAGCTCCAGCAGCCCCTGGAGGGTGCCGTCCTCGCCGTACGGGCCGTGCAGCATCGGGAAGACGACGTCGACTTCGCCGAGCGCCTTGGGGACTGCTCCGGGCTCGGTGTAGACGACCTCGCGGTGGGCGGGGTCGACGGAGAGCACGACGCCGCCGTCTTCGGACTCGGCGAGCTCCCCGACGTCCGGGAGCCGGCGGTCGGCGATGGCCATCCGCTCGGGGGCGTCGGCGGTCAGCACCCACCGGCCGTCGCGGGTGATGCCGATGGGCAGCACCTCGTACTTCGAACGGTCGATGGAGCGCAGCACGGCGCCCGCCGTGACGACCGAGATGGCGTGTTCGGAGCTGCGTCCGCCGAACACGACGGCCACGCGGGGCTTGCGGCCCTGCTGCTCAGGGGTCTGGGGGAGGTTCTCGCTGCTCATATCGCCACGAGAGTACCCGCTCGGGCGTCCGGAAAGGAGTCAGCGGCGTTCCGGTTTGGCGCTGCGCGCCATGAGTTCCTTGAGCGCGACGAGCGGCGGCTTCCCGTGGTGGACGATGTCGACCACGGTGTCAGTGATCGGCATGTCCACTCCGTGGCGGCGGGCGAGATCGGCCACCGACTGGCAGGACTTGACGCCCTCCGCGGTCTGCTTGGTGACCGCGATGGTCTCCTCGAGGGTCATGCCGCGGCCGAGGTTGGTGCCGAAGGTGTGGTTGCGGGAGAGCGGCGAGGAGCAGGTGGCGACCAGGTCGCCGAGGCCGGCGAGACCGGAGAAGGTGAGCGGGTCGGCGCCCATCGCCAGTCCCAGCCGCGTCGTTTCGGCGAGGCCGCGGGTGATCAGGGAGCCCTTGGTGTTGTCGCCCAGCCCCATGCCGTCGGCGATGCCGACGGCGAGGCCGATGACGTTCTTGACGGCGCCGCCCAGCTCGCAGCCCACCACGTCGGTGTTGGTGTACGGGCGGAAGTACGGGGTGTGGCAGGCGGCCTGGAGGCGCCGGGCCACGCTCTCGTCCACGCAGGCCACCACCGAGGCGGCGGGCTGCCGGGCGGCGATCTCGCGGGCCAGGTTGGGGCCGGTGACGACGGCGACGCGCTCGGCGGGCACCTTGGCCACCTCTTCGACGACCTCGCTCATGCGCTTGGCGCTGCCGAGTTCGATGCCCTTCATCAGGGAGACGAGCACGGTGTCGGGGGCCAGCAGCGGGGCCCAGGCGGCGAGGTTGCCGCGCAGGGTCTGGGAGGGCACGGCGAGGACGGTGAAGTCGGCGTCGCGGGCGGCCTCGGCCGGGTCGGTGGTGGCGCGGAGGTTCTCCGGGAGCACGGTGCCGGGGAGGTAGTCCGGGTTGGTGCGGGTGGTGTTGACGGCGTCGGCGAGTTCCTGGCGGCGGCCCCACAGGGTCACCTCGCAGCCGGCGTCGGCGAGCACCATGCCGAAGGCGGTGCCCCAGGAGCCGGTTCCGAAGACGGCCGCCTTGACGGGACGTGTCACTTCTTGCCCTCTCCTGCGGCTTTGCGCCGCTGTTCCGCCCTGGCTTTGCGGTGGTCGTACGGTTCCTCGGGGGCGGGCTCGTCGCGCAGGTCCTCCAGCAGCCGCGTGATGGCCGCCATGATGACCTCGGTCGCTTCCTTGAGCACCTCGGGGGTGGGTTCGCGGTCGTAGAACTCCGAGAGGTCCACGGGCGGTCCGGCGAGCACCTGGAGGGTCTTGCGCGGGAACAGCCGCACCTTGTCCGTCTTGGCGTACGGCGGCATCGCGAGGTTCGCGCCCCACTGCGCCACGGGAATGACGGGCGCCTTGGTGATCAATGCCACGCGGGCGGCGCCGGTCTTGCCGGCCATCGGCCACATGTCGGGGTCCCGGGTGAGGGTTCCCTCGGGGTAAAAGGCGACGCATTCCCCGCGCTCAATGGCGTCGACCGCGGCCCGGAATGCGTCCAGGGCGTTGGTGCTCTCGCGGTAGACGGGGATCTGGCCGGATCCGCGGAGGATCGACCCGACGAACGGCACCTTGAAGAGGGCCGCCTTCGCGAGCAATCGGGGAACCCGGCCGGTGTTGTACTGGAAGTGCGCGTACGAGAGCGGGTCCAGATACGAGTTGTGATTGACCGCGGTGATAAATCCGCCCTCGGCCGGAATGTGTTCCATTCCCCGCCAGTCCCGCTTGAAGAGCACTACCAGCGGCGGTTTTGCGATGACCGCCGCCAGGCGGTACCAGAAGCCGATTCTGCGGCGGGACACTCGGACACCTTCCTCTAGGACCGGTGCGGGTCTTGGGCACCTGGCCGGGCCGGACCAGTGTCGCCCCAGGTCCGGTCTCTGTCGAGAACACCGTACGCCCCGGTCGGGCGACCGTACCCCGGGCGGGGCGGCGGGGGGTGACAATGGGGCCCACTCGCACGCCTGCACGCTTTCGAGGACGGGGGGTCGTCACGAACACCGCCTGGACCCTGGTGGTCCCGCTCAAGCCGCTCGCCCTGGCCAAGAGCCGCCTCGCGCCCTCGGTGGGCGAAGCCCGCCGCGCGCTGGCGCTGGCCTTCGCCCTGGACACCGTCGCAGGTGCGCTGGCCTGCGCGGCCGTACGGAATGTGGTGGTCGTCACGGACGACGGGACGGCCGCGTCGGAACTGTCCGCGCTGGGCGCGCGGATCGTCCCCGACCTGCCGGGCGCCGGTCTCAACGCGGCGCTGGCACACGGCGCGCGGGCGGCCCGCACCGGAATGCCCGGGGCCGCGGTGGCCGCGCTGAACGCGGATCTGCCGGCACTGCGCCCCACGGAATTGCAACGCGTGCTCGATACCGCAGGGGCATTTCCCCGGGCATTTCTGGCGGATGCGGCAGGAATCGGAACGACCCTGCTTTCCGCGGCTCCGGGAGTGGAATTGGCTCCCGCGTTCGGAGGGCCGTCCCGGGCCCGCCATTCGGCCTCGGGCGCCGTGGAAATCCGGCTGCCGGGCGTGGCGAGCGTCCGCCGGGACGTCGACACCGGCGAGGACCTGAGGGCCGCGGCCCTGCTGGGCCTGGGCCGGCACAGTTCGGCCCGCTACGCGGCACTGGCCGGGGCCCGGCGCCGATAAAATCCCCGCATGCAGGCGACCGCGTACACGTACGACTCACAGACCCGCAGCGGCAGTGTGCTGCTGGACGACGGCACTCCGGTGCCCTTCGCCGCCCCGGCGTTCGACGCGGGCGGCCTGCGGCTGCTCCGCCCGGGGCAGCGGGTGCGGATCGAGACCGAGGGGGACCTGCCGGACCTCCGCATCACCCTGATCACGCTGCAGACCCTCTGACCTCCGCCCCTCCCCCGCCCCTTCCTCGCGCTGCACGGCCGGCAGCAGACCGGCCGCGGGCCGGTATCCCCTGGTGGGGACACCGGCCCGGCGCGTGAAGGGGCTGCCGCCGCCGTTACTTCTTGCGGGCGGTGGTCTTCTTGGCGGTGGCCTTGCGCACCGTCGTCGTCTTCTTGGCCGGCGCCTTCTTCGCGACGGCCTTCTTGGCGGGCGCGGTCTTGGCCGGGGTCGCCTTCTTGGCCGTGGTGGCCTTCTTCGCCGCGGTCTTGGCCGGGGCCGCCTTCTTCGCGGTGGCGGTGGTCTTCTTCGCGGCGGCCGTGGTGGTCTTCTTGACGGCCGTCTTCTTCGCCGTGGCGGTGGTCTTCTTCGCCGCCGCGGTCTTGGTGGCCGCCGCCTTCTTGGCGGTGGTGGCCTTCTTCGCCGCGGCCTTCTTCACGGTCGCGGAAGCGCCGCCGGTCAGGCTGCCCTTGGGGGCCTTCTTGACCGAGACCTCGCCGCCCTTGGGCAGCTTCTTGGTGCCGGCGACCAGGTCCTTGAAGCCCTGGCCCGCGCGGAATCGGGGCACGGAGGTCTTCTTGACCCGGACGCGCTCACCCGTCTGCGGGTTACGGGCGTATCGGGCCGGGCGGTCGACCTTCTCGAACGAGCCGAAGCCCGTGACCGAGACTCGGTCGCCCGCGACGACCGCGCGGACCATCGCGTCGAGCACCGCGTCGACAGCGTCCGCGGCCTGCTGACGGCCACCGAGCTTGTCGGCAATCGCTTCTACGAGCTGCGCCTTGTTCACGTCTTCCCCTTCGGAGACATTGCCAGAACGAATGTGTTCAAGCTTTTTCGCACGTTAGGCGGATATATACCGCAAATCAAACACGAAACGGGCTAATCACCCTAGTGCCGCAACGATGTGGACCGTTGCGGAGTTCCTTCGCATCAGTCGCCTTCAGGGAATCGACCCTCGTCGAGGTCCTTCATCAACCTGTCCAGGCGCCTTGCCGCATCGGCGAGATCGTGCTTCGCCGCGGCCGTGACGACCAACAGCTTCCGGGTCAGCGCCATCCTTACGCCCTCCGGGACTTGCAGTGTGCGCACCCTTGTGTGTGCTTCTTTCAGCCGGTCCGCGACGAGCTCGTAGAGCTCGAGTTGACTGTCGCGTTCCATGCACAGATTGTGCCATCTGGGGCGAGTTGTCGCCTCACGGGGCCTCAACATACGACTGTGCCCCCTGCCGGACGGCAGGGGGCACAGTGTTCGTTCAGCGTTCGCCGACTGGCGAATAAGCGCTGATCAGGCAGGAATCAGGCCCGAATCGTGCGCGGCTTGAAGGCCGGCCGCGTGCTTTCGTACGTGGCAATGTCCGCTTCGTTCTGAAGGGTGAGCGAGATGTCGTCCAGCCCCTCCAGCAGTCGCCAGCGGGCATTGTCGTCGAGTTCGAACTCCGCCTCGATTCCCGCGGCGCGGACCTGGCGCGCGACCAGGTCGACGGTGATTTCGGCGGTGGGGTCCGCCTCGGTCAGCTCCCACAGCGCGTCGACGGTCTCCTGCGGCAGAACGACGGTCAGCAGCCCGTTCTTCAGCGAGTTGCCGCGGAAGATGTCGGCGTAGCGGGACGAGATGACCGCTTTGAAGCCGAAGTTCTGGAGGGCCCAGACGGCGTGCTCGCGCGAGGAGCCGGTGCCGAAGTCGGGGCCGGCGACCAGGACGGTCGCCCCGGCGCGCTCCGGACGGTTCGTGATGAACTCCGGGTCCTTGCGCCAGGCCTCGAAGAGACCGTCCTCGAACCCGTCGCGGGTGATCTTCTTCAGCCAGTGGGCCGGGATGATCTGGTCGGTGTCGACGTTGCTGCGGCGCAGCGGTACGGCACGGCCGGTGTGGGCGGTGAAGGCTTCCATGGTGTTCAGACTCCGGCGGTCGCGTGGGCGTCGGACAGGTCGGCGGGCGAGGCCAGATGGCCCAGTACCGCGGTGGCGGCGGCCACCTGCGGGGACACCAGGTGGGTGCGCCCGCCCTTGCCCTGCCGGCCTTCGAAGTTGCGGTTGGAGGTGGACGCGGAGCGCTCGCCGGGGGCCAGTTGGTCGGGGTTCATGCCCAGGCACATGGAACAGCCCGCGTGCCGCCACTCGGCGCCGGCCTCCTTGAAGACCTTGTCCAGGCCCTCTTCGACGGCCTGCAGCGCGACCCGGACCGAGCCCGGGACGACCAGCATCCGTACGCCGTCGGCGACTTTGCGGCCCTCGATGATGCCCGCGACCGCGCGCAGGTCCTCGATGCGGCCGTTGGTGCAGGAACCTACGAAGACCGTGTCGACCTTGATGTCACGCAGCGGCTGTCCCGCGGTCAACCCCATGTATTCCAGGGCCTTTTCGGCGGCGAGCCGCTCCGAAGCGTCCTCGTACGAAGCCGGGTCGGGGACGCTGGCCGACAGCGGCGCGCCCTGGCCCGGGTTGGTGCCCCAGGTGACGAACGGGGAGAGCGTGGCACCGTCGATGACGACCTCGGCGTCGAAGACGGCGTCGTCGTCGGTGCGCAGGGTCTGCCAGTACGCGACGGCGTCGTCCCAGTCGCCGCCCTGCGGCGCGTGGTCGCGGCCCCGCAGGTAGTCGAAGGTGGTCTGGTCCGGGGCGATCATGCCCGCGCGGGCGCCGGCCTCGATCGACATGTTGCAGATGGTCATGCGGGCTTCCATCGAGAGCTTCTCGATGGCCTCGCCGCGGTACTCCAGGATGTAGCCCTGGCCGCCGCCGGTGCCGATCTTCGCGATGATCGCCAGGATCAGGTCCTTGGCGGTGACGCCGTCGGCGAGTGCGCCGGTGACGGTGATCGCCATGGTCTTGGGGCGGGCCAGCGGCAGCGTCTGGGTGGCCAGCACGTGCTCGACCTGGCTGGTGCCGATGCCGAAGGCCAGCGCGCCGAACGCGCCGTGGGTGGAGGTGTGCGAGTCACCGCACACCACGGTGGTGCCGGGCTGGGTCAGGCCCAGCTGCGGTCCCACCACGTGGACGACACCCTGCTCGACGTCGCCCAGCGAGTGCAGCCGGACGCCGAACTCGGCGCAGTTCCTGCGCAGCGTCTCCAGCTGGGCCCGGGAGACCGGGTCCGCGATCGGCTTGTCGATGTCGAGGGTGGGGGTGTTGTGGTCCTCGGTCGCGATGGTGAGGTCGAGGCGCCGGACCTTGCGGCCGTTCTGCCGCAGTCCTTCGAAGGCCTGCGGGCTCGTCACCTCGTGCAGCAGGTGAAGATCGATGAAGAGCAGGTCGGGCTCGCCTTCGGCGCGCCGGACGACATGGTCGTCCCAGACCTTCTCCGCGAGTGTCCTACCCATCGCCTTCCCTCCGGCCGGCGGCTTCTTTGGGCCGGCACTTGTTGAGACCCAGAACCCACTGGTTCGTGGGCCCGTACATACAGACTGGCGGCTTCTTGGAAAAATTGAACTTGCGTTTCACAGTGTGAGACGTGAATATCGTTGCATGGACAACTCTAGCGGCGTCGGCGTTCTCGACAAGGCAGCTCTGGTTTTGAGCGCACTGGAGTCCGGTCCGGCCACCCTCGCCGGGCTGGTCGCGGCGACAGGGCTTGCACGACCCACGGCACATCGCCTGGCCGTGGCACTGGAACACCACCGGATGGTGGCGAGGGACATGCAGGGCCGGTTCATCCTCGGACCGCGGCTGGCGGAGCTCGCCGCCGCGGCCGGCGAGGACCGGCTGCTCGCGACGGCCGGGCCGGTGCTCACCCACCTGCGCGACGTCACCGGCGAGAGCGCGCAGCTCTACCGCCGGCAGGGCGACATGCGCATCTGCGTGGCGGCGGCGGAGCGGCTGTCGGGTCTGCGGGACACCGTCCCGGTGGGCTCCACGCTCCCCATGAAGGCCGGTTCAGCTGCGCAGATCCTCATGGCGTGGGAGGAGCCCGAGAGGCTCCACCGCGGTCTGCAGGGTGCCCGGTTCACGGCCACCGCCCTGTCCGGCGTACGGCGCCGCGGCTGGGCCCAGTCGATCGGCGAGCGGGAGCCCGGTGTGGCCTCCGTCTCGGCTCCGGTGCGCGGGCCGTCGAACCGCGTGGTGGCCGCCGTGTCGGTCTCCGGGCCGATCGAGCGCCTGACCCGCCACCCCGGCCGGATGCACGCGCAGGCCGTCATCGACGCGGCCGCGCGCCTGAGCGAGGCCCTGCGCCGCTCGGGCTGACGGCCCGCACTCCCCCCGATACTCCCCCGGTGCCCGGGGGCGCCTGAAGACGCCGCACACGTCCGCACAGGCGCCCCTGGGCCCTTTTCTTGCATCACTTGCAACGGAATCCAGCGGTCCGCGGCCGCGGCCCCACCGGTACGCCGCCGGTGCGCGGCCGCCGCTCCACCGCCGGTCGAGCGCCTGTCCACGATGTGGACGCGGAACGGGAGCGCGAAAAAGCCCCTCGCGATGATCGCGAGGGGCCTTTTCGATGCGTACCCCCGACCGGATTCGAACCGGCGCTACCGCCTTGAGAGGGCGGCGTGCTAGGCCGCTACACAACGGGGGCAAAGCACTGCGTTACTACTTGCACTGCGCTGGGCTACCAGGACTCGAACCTAGAATAAGGGAACCAGAAACCCTCGTGTTGCCAATTACACTATAGCCCAAAGTGGTCTAAACCAGACCAACAGTACCCCCGACCGGATTCGAACCGGCGCTACCGCCTTGAGAGGGCGGCGTGCTAGGCCGCTACACAACGGGGGCCCTAGCGATCCTGCATCGAGACGTCCGGGTGCGACCCTGGAGATCTCGCGGGAAGGATCTGTACCCCCGACCGGATTCGAACCGGCGCTACCGCCTTGAGAGGGCGGCGTGCTAGGCCGCTACACAACGGGGGCAAAGCACTGCGTTACTACTTGCACTGCGCTGGGGTACCAGGACTCGAACCTAGAATAAGGGAACCAGAAACCCTCGTGTTGCCAATTACACTATACCCCACCAAAAGTCAACCCCTTGCGGGACATTTCCTTCGGGTGGCGCCTCCGTCCGGCCTTTCGGCCCGCTCCGGCGGCGCAGAAAGAACATTACCGGATGCCTGACCGTGCTCCAAAACGGGTATCCCCGGCCAGCACCCCGGGCAGCGCGTCGAGGTCCTCGATCCGGTGGACGTCCGCCGGTCCCGGTCCGCGGTCGCCCGTCCGGTCCAGCCAGACCGCGGTCAGCCCCGCGTCCCGGGCACCGCGCGCGTCGATCTCCGGCTGGTCGCCGACGTACGCGACCTCGCCCGGCGGCAGCCCGAGGGCCTCGCAGGCCGCCAGGAAGGCCTCCGGCTCCGGCTTGGAAACGCCCAGCTCGGCCGCGCACAGAAGGACCTCGAAGCGGTCCCGCAGCCCAAGGGCGCGCAGCTTGGGGTCTTGGTTGGCCAGGGTGGAATTGGAGAGCACCCCGTGCCGGTGGCTGGTCGCGAGGCGGTCCAGGGCGGGCACGACGTCGGGGAACACCGTCCACTCGGCCTTGAAGTGCACGAGGTAGCGGTCGATCCAGGCGTCCGCGGCAGGGTCGTCGAGGTCCGGGGCGGTGAGGAAGTCCCGCACCCGGTCGCGGCGCTGCTGCGCGAAGGTGATGCCGCCGGCGGCGAAGCGTGCCCAGTGGACGTCGGTGGTCTCGCGCCACCGCGCCAGCGCGGCGACGGGATCCCCGTACCGGCCGGCCAGGCCCTCGGCCGCGAGGTGGCGTGCGAAGCCGACGGTGTCGGCTCCCGTGTAGTCGAAGAGCGTGTCGTCGATGTCCCACAGCACGGCGCGGATCGGCATGGGACCGACGATACGACGAAGCGCCCGGAAGCGGAGGTGCTTCCGGGCGCTTCGTCCGGTACGGCCCGGGCAGGGCGCGTACGGGGTGCCTTACGCGGCCAGCTTGGCCAGGGTCGCGTCGATGCGGGCCAGCGAGCGCTCCTTGCCCAGGATCTCCAGGGACTCGAAGAGCGGCAGGCCGACGGTGCGGCCGGTGACGGCGACGCGGACCGGGGCCTGGGCCTTGCCGAGCTTGAGGCCGTGGGCCTCGCCGGCGGTCAGGACGGCCTGCTTGAGCGACTCGGGGTCGTTCCAGTCGGCGGCGTCGAGGTGCTCGCGGGCCGTCGTCAGCAGGGCCGCCGGCTCGCCCTTCATCGCCTTGTCCCACGAGGCCTGGTCCTCGACCGGGTCCTTCCGGAACAGGAAGTCGACGTTGGCGGTGATGTCCGACAGGACCGTCACGCGGGTCTGGGCGTACGGCGCGATGCGCTCCCAGGCGGCGGCGTCGAAGTCCTCCGGGGCCCAGTTGGCGTGCGGGGCCCGCAGCCACGGCGCGCAGGCGTCCGCGAAGGCCTTCGGGTCCATCATCCGGATGTGGTCGCCGTTGATCGACTCGCACTTCTTGAGGTCGAAGCGCGCGGGGTTGGCGTTGACGTCCGGGATGTCGAACTTCGCCACCATCTCCTCGATCGAGAAGATGTCCTGGTCCTTGGAGAAGGACCAGCCGAGCAGCGAGAGGTAGTTCAGCAGGCCCTCGGGGAGGAAGCCGCGCTCGCGGTACAGGTTGAGCGAGGACTCGGGGTCGCGCTTGGAGAGCTTCTTGTTGCCCTCGCCCATGACGTAGGGCAGGTGGCCGAACTCCGGCACGCCCTTCGCGATGCCGAGCTCGATCAGCGCCTTGTACAGGGCGATCTGGCGCGGGGTGGAGGACAGCAGGTCCTCGCCGCGGAGCACGTGCGTGATCTCCATCAGCGCGTCGTCGACCGGGTTGACGAGCGTGTAGAGCGGCGCGCCGTTGGCCCGGACGATGCCGAAGTCCGGCACGTTCTCCGGGGTGAAGGAGAGCTCGCCGCGCACCAGGTCGGTGAAGGTGATCGTCTCGTCGGGCATCCGGAAGCGGACGATCGAGGTGCGGCCCTCGGCCTCGTACGCGCTCTTCTGCTCGGCGGTGAGGTCGCGGCAGTGGCCGTCGTAGCCGGAGGGCCGGCCGGCCGCGCGAGCCGCGTCGCGGCGCGCGTCGAGCTCCTCGGTGGTGCAGTAGCAGGAGTAGGCGTAGCCGCCGTCCTGGAGCTTCTTCGCGACGTCCGCGTAGATGTCCATGCGCTGGGACTGCCGGTACGGGGCGTGCGGGCCGCCGATCTCGGGGCCCTCGTCCCAGGTGAAGCCGAGCCAGCGCAGCGAGTCGAGGAGCTGGACGTACGACTCCTCGGAGTCGCGCGCCGCGTCGGTGTCCTCGATGCGGAAGACGAACGTGCCGCCGTGGTGGCGGGCGAACGCCCAGTTGAAGAGGGCGGTGCGGACCAGGCCCACGTGGGGGTTGCCGGTCGGCGAGGGACAGAACCGTACGCGTACGGGAGATGCGCTAGCCACGCTTGATCACCTTGTTGGTGAGAGTGCCGATGCCTTCGATGGTGACGGCGACCTCGTCGCCGACGTTGAGGGGGCCGACCCCTGCCGGGGTGCCCGTGAGGACGACGTCGCCGGGGAGCAGCGTCATGGCCTCGGTGATGTGCACGATCAGGTCCTCGATGGAGCGGACCATCTCGCTGGTACGGCCCAGCTGCCGCTGTTCGCCGTTGACCGTGCACTGGATGGCGAGGTCCGACGGGTCGAGGTCGGTCTCGATCCAGGGGCCGAGCGGGCAGGAGCTGTCGAAGCCCTTGGCCCGGGCCCACTGCTTCTCCCGCTGCTGCACGTCGCGTGCGGTCACGTCGTTGGCGCAGGTGTAGCCGAGGATGACGTCCTTGACGCGCTCCCGGGGGACCTCGCGGCACATCCGGCCGATGACCACGGCCAGCTCGGCCTCGTGGTGCAGCTCCTGGGAGAAGGAGGGGTAGGCGATCGGGTCGCCGGAGCCGACCACGGAGGTGGAGGGCTTGAAGAAGGTGAGGGGCGGTTCGAGCCGGCCCTGCTCGTCGACGACGGCGTGGCCGAGCTCCGCCGCGTGCTCCGCGTAGTTGCGGCCGACGGCCACGACCTTGTTGGGGAGCACGGGCGGCAGCAGGCGCACCTTGGAGAGGGGCACCTTGGTGCCCGAGAGCTCGAAGTCCGCGAAGGGGATGCCCTTGATGATGTCGAGGACGAGCGACGCTTCCTCGCCCGGAGCTGTGCTGCCCTCTACGGCGCCGAAGGCGACGTTGCCGTCGATGGAGAACCTGGCGATGCGCACGTGTTGCGTCTGCCCCTCTGGTTGCGCTGGCTGGAGTCTGCGGCTCCAGGCTAACGCGGCGGGCGGGGCCGCTTCGCGTTCCGTTGTGGGGCGACTACTCCGCGGCGGCGGCGACCGGGGCGTTCATCAGGATGGTGCGGCGCGGGTTGGCGGTCTGGGCCGGCAGCTCGGCGGTGTGCTCCGGGGCCTCGACGGCCTGCATTTCCTCGGCGTCCTTGAGGTGCGCGAGGGTGGTGCGGCGCGGGTTGGCTATGTTGCGGAACATCATCGTCGTCTTCATCGCTGTCTCGGAACCCTGTCGGTGACGGGCACCCGCGGGCGCCGGTTGTCGGATTGGCATGCCTGTAAAGAGCAAGGCTAAACATCGGATTCCCCGCCGACGTCGGTAAGTAATGCCTCCAGCCATGTGAGTTTCCTCACCAATGACCGGGCATTCCGGCCATAATGGACAGTCACTTCGGCCCCGAGAAACGGACATTGCGCCACTGAATGCTCCATTCCGCTCCTGATCATGAGGACTGGGACACTAGGGCCGCCTAAGGGATTCATAAGCGAAAGTCCGTTTTCTCCAGGAACCGCTCCCACATCGCGTAGCACTGCCGTCACAAGGGGTCACGGATCAAGGGGTGGGCTCCTCGCACCTTGTTGGAGATCCGGCACTGTGCTGGAATTCCGGGGACCGCCGCGGGAATCATCCGGCGCGCAGGCGGCGCGACGCAGCGCCGAGCGGCGGTACGGAAGGGGAGAAGCGCCGGTCACCGACGACCACCATGGGGCTCGTTAGTGCCCCACGACTCGACACCGTCCCACCGCTCGCCGGAGGGACGCCTGGTCCAGAGGTTGCGACGCTAGTGCAGGGACGATTCAAGCGGGATGGCGTGGGGTCTCCCCAGGCCCGTCAGGGCCGAGGGGACGCTGCGGCAGAGCAGGAGCCGCGCGGGAACGACCGTGGCTCCGCGCCCCAGCACGCCCAGAACCACGGGCCTGCCGCCGGCGGCCGCGCTGCCGGCACGGCCCCCGAACCGGGTGCTCCGGCCAAGGCCAGGGGCAAGGGCAAGGGCAAGAACAAAGCCAAGGGCGACAAGGGCCGGCCGCCGGGCCAGCCGGAGCAGGCGATACCCGTCGCCGCGGCCCCGCAGGGCCCCGGCTCCCGCCTCGCCCTCCAGAACTGGCGCATCAGCACGCGACTCGTGTCGCTGCTCGCCCTGCCGGTCGTGGCCGCCACCTCGCTCGGTGGCTTCCGTATCAACGAGTCGATGAACGACATCCAGCAGCTGGAGCACATGCAGCTGCTGACCACGATGACGAAGCAGGCGACCGCGCTGGCGTCCGCGCTCCAGGAGGAGCGCGACAAGTCCGCGGGCCCGCTGAAGAACAACAAGAACAAGCCGAACAGCCTGGTCGACGGCGTCCGCAAGAACACGGACGACGCCGCCACCGCCTTCGTCGATGCCACGCAGAACATCGACGAGCAGGAGCAGAACGACGAGACGCTCCAGTCGATCCGGTCCAACGTCCTCCAGATCAGCCAGCAGCTGATGACGATCGAGGACATCCGGAAGAACGCGTACCAGATGGGCTCCCAGCAGACCGTCTCCGAGTACAACCAGCTGATCCTCTCGCTGCTCAGCCTCTCCCAGGACATGGCGCAGGCCACCTCCAGCCCGGAGATGATCAAGCGTACGCGCGCCCTGGCCGCGTTCTCCTCCGCGAAGGAGTACGCCTCGATCCAGCGCGCCGTCATCGCCGCGGCACTGCCCGAGTCGAACACCGTGCGCGGCGCGCTGAGCGAGAACGACCGCCTCTACGCGCTCGCCGCCCTCAAGAGCGAGGGCCAGGCCCGCAAGACCTTCGACCTCGTCTACCAGGGCAAGGCCGAGGAGCTCACGGACACCCTCAACGACGGCAACGCCGAGATCTCCGCCGGCGAGCACTACGCGCGCCGCATCCTCGGCACCCCGGGCCAGTTCTCCAAGGAAGTCAACCGGTCCTGGATGGACTGGTACGACCAGAACGACTCCAAGATCAGCGCGATGAAGCGCATCGAGCTCTCGCTGCTCGACGACATGGAGCAGGAGGCGCGCAGGCTGAAGAACGAGGCCCAGCGCGACGCCATCATCAACGGTGCGCTGATCCTCCTCGTCCTCGGCGTCTCGCTCGTCGGCGCCTTCGTGGTGGCCCGCTCCATGATCCGCTCGCTGAAGCGCCTCCAGGACACCGCGACCCGGGTCGCCCAGGACCGCCTCCCCGAGCTCGTCAAGCAGCTCTCCGAATCCGACCCGCAGGACGTGGACACGTCCGTGGAGTCGGTCGGTGTGCACTCGCGCGACGAGATCGGCCAGGTGGCCGCGGCCTTCGACGACGTGCACCGCGAGGCCGTCCGCCTCGCCGCCGAGCAGGCCCTCCTCCGGGGCAACGTCAACGCGATGTTCACCAACCTCTCGCGGCGTTCCCAGGGCCTCATCCAGCGCCAGCTCTCGCTCATCTCCGAGCTCGAGTCGCGCGAGGCCGACCCGGACCAGCTGTCCTCCCTCTTCAAGCTCGACCACCTCGCGACCCGCATGCGCCGTAACGGCGAAAACCTCCTCGTCCTCGCGGGCGAGGAGCCGGGCCGCCGCTGGACCCGCCCGGTCCCGCTCGTCGACGTGCTCCGTGCCGCCGCCTCCGAGGTGGAGCAGTACGAGCGCATCGAGCTGGCGTCGGTGCCCGGCACCGAAGTCGCCGGCCGCGTCGTCAACGACCTCGTGCACCTCCTCGCCGAGCTGCTGGAGAACGCCACCTCGTTCTCCTCCCCGCAGACCAAGGTCAAGGTGACCGGTCACGCCCTGCCGGACGGCCGGGTGCTGGTCGAGATCCACGACACCGGCATCGGCCTCTCCCCCGAGGACCTCGCCGCGATCAACGAGCGGCTCGCCGCGCCGCCCACCGTGGACGTCTCCGTCTCCCGCCGCATGGGCCTGTTCGTGGTCGGCCGCCTGTCCCTGCGACACGGCATCCGCATCCAGCTGCGCCCGTCCGACTCGGGCGGCACGACGGCGCTCGTCATGCTCCCCGTCGACGTGGCCCAGGGCGGCAAGAAGCCGGGCCCGGTGCCCGGCGCCGGCCAGCAGGCCCCGCTGCCCGGCGGCCAGGGCGGTCAGGCTCCGGCCGGCCGTGGGCCGAACGCCGGTGCGGCGCCGCAGGGCGGCGGCCAGAACCGGCTCGCCGGCGGCCCGCAGCGCGGTCAGGTGGCCGGAGCCGGCCAGCGTGCCGCGCTCCCCGGCCGCGACGGCCAGCGCCCGCAGGGCCAGGGCCAGGGCGGCCCCGGTCAGCAGCAGGGTCCCAACGCCTTCGGCGCCGGCGCCCCGATGAGCGCCGGCCGCGGTCCGCAGCAGGGCGGTCCCCAGGTCTCGCAGGGCGGCCCGCAGGCCTCCCCGCAGCAGCGTCCGGCCGCCCCGCAGCCCGGCAACCCCGGCTTCCCGCAGGGCAACGGCTTCGAGCGTCCCCAGCAGGCCCCCGCCGCCCCGGCGGCTCCGGCCGCTCCGGTACGGGCCGATGCCGGCGGCGCTCCGGGCGCGTCCCGCCCGCAGCTGCCCCCGCGGGGCGGCGCGCGCGCCGAACTGCCCGGCGGCATGCCGCAGGCCCCCAGCTGGGGTGCGGACCAGGCGGCCCGCGGTGGCCAGGACGTCCCGCGCGGTCACGACGACCGCCAGGGCCCCGGCTCCACGGCCGAGTTCGCCCGGCCGGACTTCAACGCGCCGCCGCCGCAGGGCAACAGCACGACCGGACAGTTCGAGCGGCCCGACGTGCGCGGTGCGGCCGACCCGTCCCGGACGGGCCAGTTCGCCCGCCCGGAGCAGGGTCTGCCGCAGTCCGGTTCCACCACCGGCCAGTTCGCCCGCCCGCAGGTCCCCGCGGTCCAGGACCCGTCCTCCACGGCGCAGTTCGAGCGGCCCGACTTCCAGGCCCCGCGTCCCGGTGGCCCCGGTGTCGGCGGCCCGGGTGCCGGCGGCTACGGACAGCAGGGCGGCCCGGCCGCGCAGCAGTACCCCCAGCAGCACACCACCGGCGAGTTCCCGGCCGTGGCGGCGCCGCGCGTCGACGCGCCGCAGCTGCCGCAGGCTCCCCAGCCGGAGGCGCTGCCGCCGTCGGCGGGTCCGTTCGACGGGCGCACCCCGCTCTTCGACACGCTGGAGTCGAACTGGTACCGCCCGGAGGGCGGCCAGCCCGCCCCTCAGGGCCAGGCCGCACCGCAGCAGCCCCAGCCGCAGTTCCAGCAGCAGCCGCCGCAGGACCTGCAGTTCGGGCAGCAGCCCGGCCGGCCGGCCCCGCAGCAGCCGCAGCCCCCGCAGCGCGCCCAGGAGCGGGGCGGCGACGCCCTCACGGCCACCGGCGCCACCCCGACCGTCAGCTGGCGCAGCTCGCCCAACGACGAGCTGATGAAGCAGGCGGAGCGGGTGCGCCAGCCGGCCGCGGGCGGAATCACCACCTCGGGTCTGCCCCGCCGGGTGCCCCGTGCGAACCTGGTGGCGGGCACGGCCCAGCAGCAGTCCGACGCGCAGTCCGGGCCGCAGGTATCGCGTGCGCCCGACGACGTGCGCGGCCGCCTCACCAACCTCCGCCGGGGTATCCAGCAGGGTCGCCAGGCGGGCAACAACGGTCCGGCCACGGGCAGTCACCGCACCGGCCCCACTCACCAGCAGGAGCGTTAGTTGAGTTCCATGAGCCAGGCGGCACAGAACCTGAACTGGCTGATCACCAATTTCGTGGACAACACCCCCGGGGTGTCCCACACCGTGGTGGTCTCCGCCGACGGCCTCCTTCTGGCGATGTCCGAAGGGTTCCCCCGCGACCGCGCCGACCAGCTCGCGGCCGTGGCCTCCGGACTGACCTCGCTGACCGCGGGCGCCTCCCGGATCTTCGAGGGCGGCCACGTCAACCAGACCGTCGTGGAAATGGACCGGGGATTCCTGTTCCTGATGTCCGTCTCCGACGGCTCCTCGCTGGCCGTGCTCGCGCACCCCGAGTGCGACATCGGCCTCGTGGGCTACGAGATGGCCCTGCTCGTGGACCGAGCGGGCAGCGTCCTCACCCCGGACCTGCGCGCCGAACTCCAGGGCAGCCTCCTCACCTAGACCGCCACTCCTCCGGCCGGGCGGTACTCCCGGCCGGGGGACCGGGGCGTACCCGGAACCTTTCCAAGTACCACCGACAGGCCGTACCCCCGTCCCCCCACCGGCCCTCTACGACGGCAGGCTGACCACTGCCGTCCAGCCCGGAGGATCAATGACCCCGCCCCCCGCCTATTCCGATTCGTACGGCGATCAGTCGTACGCGGAAGGCGACCAGCCGCTGGTGCGTCCGTACGCGATGACCGGTGGCCGGACCCGGCCGCGCTACCAGCTCGCCATCGAGGCGCTGGTCAGCACCACGGCCGACCCGGTGCACCTCTCGAGCCTGCTGCCCGAGCACCAGCGCATCTGCCAGCTGTGCCGTGAGGTGAAGTCGGTCGCCGAGGTCTCGGCGCTGCTGCAGATGCCTCTCGGTGTGGCCCGGATCCTCGTCGCCGACCTGGCGGAGGCCGGGATGGTGGCCATTCACCAGCCGGGCAACGGCGAGGCCGGCGGAACGCCGGATGTAACGCTCCTCGAAAGGGTGCTCAGTGGACTTCGCAAGCTCTAACGGAGGTTCTGCCGGCGGAGCCACCCGCTCCACCACCTCCGCGAAGATCGTGGTGGCAGGCGGCTTCGGCGTGGGCAAAACCACGTTCGTCGGCGCCGTCTCCGAGATCAACCCGCTGCGCACCGAAGCCGTCATGACCAGCGCCTCCGCAGGCATCGACGACCTCACCCACACCGGTGACAAAACGACCACCACGGTCGCCATGGACTTCGGCCGCATCACCCTCGACCAAGACCTCATCCTCTACCTGTTCGGCACCCCCGGACAGGACCGCTTCTGGTTCATGTGGGACGACCTCGTCCGCGGCGCCATCGGCGCCGTCGTCCTCGTCGACACCCGCCGCCTCGCCGACTGCTTCCCCGCCGTCGACTACTTCGAAAACAGCGGCCTCCCCTTCGTCATCGCCCTCAACGGCTTCGACGGACACCAGCCCTACACCCCCGAAGAAGTACGCGAAGCACTCCAGATCGGCCCCGACGCACCCATCATCACCACCGACGCCCGCCACCGCGCCGACGCCAAATCCGCACTCATCACCCTCGTCGAACACGCCCTCATGGCACGACTGAAGTAACCGCGCACCGCCGGATCGGGGCGGGCTGTGTCCTCTGACACGGCCCGCCCCTTTCGTTCATAACGTTTCGACAGAGAATTGCGGTGAGTCGGACACCCCACGCGTTCGTCCGGTGCCGCTGCGCGCACAAAAGCTCCGATTTTTGCCGCAGCTCGCTCTTTATGTCCGGTTTATGCGGGACGTAACACCCAACGAATGGCCGGATTCAACTGTTTGGAACACGGACGTTCCCCATGCTGGAATTCAATGAACTAGCTAGTAGCACCGCCGAGAGGTTGTTGGTCGAGTGAGGCGAAGCAACGAGGGCCCCGCGGAGGCAGTCCCGTCCGACGGGAACGCACGGGGCAACTTCACCCCAGCGCAGCGCGCGGTGCCGTCGTCGGACGTACCTGCCGACCTGCCCGTCAGCAGCGGCAGTCAGAGCCGCTTCTCCCCCCGCAACTGGCGTGTGCCCACGCGTCTGAACGCGATCCTCCTCGTGCCCGTCCTCGTCGGACTGGTCATGGGTGGCTTCCAGGTCAACGGAGCCATCGCCACGTGGAACGAGGCCAAGGACGCGGAGAAGACCGCGCGCGTGGTCCAGGCGGCGTCCGAATACAGCCAGGCGCTCCTCAACGAGCGCGACCTCACCGCCGAACCGCTGCTGCTGGGCAAACGGGACAGCGACGCGGTGGCGCAGGCCCGCTCCGCGACCGACCGCGCGAAGGTGAACTTCGACGAGGTCGTCAAGGGGATGCCCGCCAAGAAGGGCCTGGAGCACCGCCTCGACCTGTTCCGGCGCGAAGAGCCCAAGCTGGAGCAGATCCGCGCGACGGCGTACATGGCGCAGGCCGAGACCGCGAAGAAGAACGTCGCGGCGAAGCAGGGCGGCCCGGTGGCCACCGAAGAGGGCTACGTGCTGGTCCAGCACAACCTCATGCAGTTCTCCAACGAGCTCGGCCTCGGCACCGGGAACATCACCTCGTACGGCCGCATGGCGTACGCGATCCAGCTGGCCAAGGCCGCCGGTTCGCTCCAGCGCTCCATCGGCACCCACCTGCTGGTCCGTCCGAGCAAGAAGGACGACGTCAAGGCCGGCCAGCTGATCGCCTTCTCCTCGTACGCGTACCTGGAGGAGATCGCCCTCGCCGAGTACGTGGCCGCCGGCACCGACGCGGACACCGAGCGCCTCAAGGCCGTCTTCGCCCAGAAGACCCAAGAGGCCGAGGGCATGCTCGCGCAGGCCAAGCAGGACGCCCAGGCCGCCGGACAGCCCTTCGTGCCGCCGCCGGTCGTCGACGGCTCCGCTCTGGAGGGCATGACCGAGGCGATAGCCAGCGGCGAGGACCCGGAGGACCTGGCGAAGAAGGGCACCAACGCCACCTTCTGGCAGGCCGGTGCGACCGCCAAGTTCGACGCCTACGCCGACATCGAGAAGGACGTCGTCGCCCAGGCCGTGGACGAGGCCGTCGCGATCTCCGAGGACGCCCGCAACGACGCCATCATCATCGGCGCCATCGTGGTCGTGGCCCTCCTCGCCGCCTTCATCCTCGCCGGCATGATGGCCCGCCAGATGGGCCGCTCGATGCGCCACCTGCGCACCGCCGCCTTCGACATCGCCGAGCAGCGCCTGCCCTCGCTCGTCGACCAGCTCTCGCGCACCGACCCCGGCAAGGTCGACACCCGGGTCACGCCCATCCCGATCGACTCCCAGGACGAGATCGGCGAGGTCGCCCGCGCGTTCGACCAGGTCCACCGCGAAGCCGTCCGTCTCGCCGCCGAGCAGGCGCTCCTGCGAGGGAACGTCAACGCGATCTTCACCAACCTCTCCATGCGCAACCAGTCGCTGATCGAGGGCCAGCTGACCCTCATCACCGACCTGGAGAACAACGAGGCCGACCCGGACCAGCTGGAGAACCTCTTCCGCCTGGACCACCTGGCCACCCGTATGCGCCGCAACGGCGAGAACCTCCTCATCCTCGCGGGTGAGGAGCCGGGCCGCCGCTGGGACCAGCCGGTCCCGCTGGTCGACGTCCTGCGCGCCGCCTCCTCCGAGGTGGAGCAGTACGAGCGCATCGAACTCTCCGGCGTCTCCGAGGCCGAGATCCACGGCCAGGCCGTGACCGACCTCGTGCACCTGCTCGCCGAGCTCCTGGAGAACGCCACCACGTTCTCCTCCCCGCAGACCAAGGTCCGCGTCAACGCGACCCGCCTGCCCGACGGCCGCGTCATGGTCGAGATCCACGACAAGGGCATCGGCCTCACCGCCGAGGACTTCGCGGACATCAACCACAAGCTGGCCAACCCGCCGACCGTCGACGCCGCGATCTCGCAGCGCATGGGCCTCTTCGTGGTCGGCCGGCTGTCGGACCGGCACGGGATCCGCGTCCAGCTGCGCCCCTCGGGCGAGGCCGCCGGCACCACCTCGCTGGTCATGCTCCCCGACGCCATCACCCACGGTGGCGGTGGCGAGGGCATCCCGGACGACGACTTCACCGTGTCCTCGATGATCCCGCAGCAGCAGAGCTTCGAGGGTGCGCCGCTGCGCACCGCCGCCGAACTCGGCTTCGACGACTCGCGCTACGACGCCCCGCAGGCCGACGGCGCCGTGGACCTCGACCCGGTCGGCCGTTCGCTCCAGCGCGAGGGCCGCCGCGAGGCGCTCGCCGCCCAGGCGGAGTACCAGCCGGAACCCCAGCCGGAACACGGCTACCAGCAGTACCCGGGTGAATCGGAAGGCCAGTACGCCGACAACGGCGGCTACCCGCAGGCCGACGGCTACCCGCAGCAGGACAACGGCTACGCCCAGCCCGCCGAGTCCGGCTACGCGCCGTACCAGCAGGAGGGGTACGCGTATCCGGAGGCGCAGTACCAGGATCAGCAGGCGGTCGGCCAGGAGTACGAGGGCGGCTACGGCGCCCAGTCCCACCAGGCCGAGTGGCCTGCGCAGAACACGTACCAGGCCGACTACCAGCAGGGTTTCGGGTCCGAATCGGAATCTCAGGCCGGTGCCGAACAGGTCCAGAACCGCGTAGGCTTCGACCGTCCGGACACCACTGCCGACGCCGGTCACACGATGACCGGAGCGGGCCTGCCGCGGCGCGGCAGCCAGCAGCAGTGGCAGCCGGCGCAGCAGGAAACGGAGCGCAAGTCGTTCTTCGAGGGGGCCACTTCGCCCGCCACGGAGAACGAGGCGGGCGACGAAGCCTGGCGCTCGCGCAACGACGAGCGCTGGCAGCAGGCCGGAAAGCTCAAGGAGCCGAAGGCAGGCGGGGTCACCCCCTCGGGTCTCCCCCGGCGCGTACCCAAGGCCAACCTGGTCGAGGGCACCGCGGAATCGACCCCGCAGGGCGGCCCCCAGGTCTCCCGCGCCCCCGAGGACGTGCGCGGCAGGTTGAGCAACCTGCGGCGCGGTGTTCAGCAGGGCCGCACCGCGGGAACAGAGCAGTCCAGTAACAGCTATGACCAGGAGCGTTAGTGTGAGCCCGATGAGCCAGGCGGCACAGAACCTGAACTGGTTGATCACCAATTTCGTGGACAACACCCCCGGGGTGTCCCACACCGTGGTGGTCTCCGCCGACGGCCTTCTTCTGGCCATGTCCGACGGGTTTCCGCGGGACCGTGCCGACCAGCTGGCGGCGGTCGCCTCCGGACTGACCTCGCTGACCGCGGGCGCGTCCCGCATCTTCGAGGGCGGCCACGTCAACCAGACCGTGGTGGAGATGGAGCGGGGCTTCCTGTTCCTGATGTCGGTCTCCGACGGCTCCTCGCTGGCCGTGCTGGCGCACCCCGAGTGCGACATCGGCCTCGTGGGCTACGAGATGGCCCTCCTCGTGGACCGGGCGGGCAGCGTCCTCACCCCGGACCTGCGTGCCGAACTCCAGGGAAGTCTTCTCAACTAGTCGGCAAACAGTTCTCAACCAGCAGACAGGCAGTGCGTTTCGCGTCATCGCACCATAGGGTGCGGTGGCGCGGTTCCACAGGGAGTACTGCGTTCTTGGAGTCGGAGGAGGAAACGTGACAACACCCCCCGGAGGACATCCTTATGGCGGCGCGCAGCAGCCGCAGGGTGCGCACGACCAGAACCGCTTCAATTTCCCTTCCGCTCCCACCCGGTACCCCGCCCAGGAGCAGAACCCGTACATGCAACAGCCATATGGGCAACAGCCATACGGACAGCAGCCCCAGCCCCCTCATATGCCGCCGCCGCAGCCCACCCGGGCGGCCCCGGCGGCTCCGAAGGCCCACAACCCGCTGGTGCGTCCGTACGCGATGACCGGTGGCCGGACCCGGCCGCGCTACCAGCTCGCCATCGAGGCGCTGGTCAGCACCACGGCCGATCCCTCGCGGCTGCAAGGGCAGTTGCCGGAGCACCAGCGCATCTGCCGGCTGTGCCTGGAGATCAAATCCGTCGCGGAGATCTCGGCACTCCTCTCCATTCCTCTCGGCGTCGCCCGGATCCTCGTCGCCGACCTGGCGGAGGCCGGCCTTGTCGCCATTCACCAGCCCGGCGGCGACGAGTCGGCCGGCGGTCAGCCTGACGTGACACTGCTCGAAAGGGTGCTCAGTGGACTTCGCAAGCTCTAACGGAGGTTCTGCCGGCGGAGCCACCCGCTCCACCACCTCCGCGAAGATCGTGGTGGCAGGCGGCTTCGGCGTGGGCAAAACCACGTTCGTCGGCGCCGTCTCCGAGATCAACCCGCTGCGCACCGAAGCCGTCATGACCAGCGCCTCCGCAGGCATCGACGACCTCACCCACACCGGTGACAAAACGACCACCACGGTCGCCATGGACTTCGGCCGCATCACCCTCGACCAAGACCTCATCCTCTACCTGTTCGGCACCCCCGGACAGGACCGCTTCTGGTTCATGTGGGACGACCTCGTCCGCGGCGCCATCGGCGCCGTCGTCCTCGTCGACACCCGCCGCCTCGCCGACTGCTTCCCCGCCGTCGACTACTTCGAAAACAGCGGCCTCCCCTTCGTCATCGCCCTCAACGGCTTCGACGGACACCAGCCCTACACCCCCGAAGAAGTACGCGAAGCACTCCAGATCGGCCCCGACGCACCCATCATCACCACCGACGCCCGCCACCGCGCCGACGCCAAATCCGCACTCATCACCCTCGTCGAACACGCCCTCATGGCACGACTGCGGTAGCGGATTCGCAGTGTCCGGAAAGGCCCCCGCGCTCCTCGGAGCCCGGGGGCCTTTCCCGTGTCCGAGGGGGCTTCCCGAGTCCGGGGGCCTTCACCGTGTCCGGGGGCCTTCACCGCCCGGTTCCGGGTACGCGAAGGGCCCCGCACCCTCGGGGGGTGCGGGGCCCTTCGTCAGGGACTCAGCCCTGCCAGCTGTGCGGGGCGCGGAAGCCCGGGGTGCGCTCCAGGCGGCGCCAGCCGGCCGTGGAGCGGGTGTTCAGGGCCTGGGCGGCGGGTTCGGCGGCGGCCCGGGCCAGCAGGATCGCGGTGATCGCGGCCAGCTCTTCGGGTTCGGCGTGGCCCTTTTCGACGCGGAGGAGGGTGTCAGTGGGAGTGCTCATGTGGTGGCGGGTCTCCTTACTGCGGCGGGTTGCCGTGCTTGCGGGACGGCAGGTCGGCGTGCTTGTTGCGGAGCATCGCGAGGGAGCTGATGAGGACTTCGCGGGTCTCGGCGGGGTCGATCACGTCGTCGACCAGGCCGCGCTCGGCCGCGTAGTAGGGGTGCATCAGCTCGGCCTTGTACTCCTTGACCATGCGGGTGCGCATGGCCTCGGGGTCTTCGGCCTCGGCGATCTGCTTGCGGAAGATGACGTTCGCGGCGCCCTCGGCGCCCATGACGGCGATCTCGTTCGTCGGCCAGGCGTAGGTGAGGTCGGCGCCGATGGACTGCGAGTCCATGACGATGTAGGCGCCGCCGTACGCCTTGCGCAGGATCAGCGAGATCCGCGGCACCGTCGCGTTGCAGTACGCGTACAGCAGCTTCGCGCCGTGCCGGATGATCCCGCCGTGCTCCTGGTCGACACCCGGCAGGAAGCCGGGAACGTCCAGCAGCGTGATGATCGGAATGTTGAAGGCGTCGCACATCTGGACGAACCGGGCGGCCTTCTCGGAGGCCTCGATGTCCAGCACACCCGCCAGCGACTGCGGCTGGTTCGCGACGATGCCCACGACCTGCCCGTCCATCCGCGCCAGCGCGCAGATGATGTTGCGGGCCCACCGCTCGTGGATTTCCAGGACGTCGCCGTCGTCGACGAGTTCCTCGATGACCTTGTGCATGTCGTACGGGCGGTTGCCGTCGGCCGGCACCAGGTCCAGCAGCACGTCCGAGCGGCGGTCGGCCGGGTCGTCGGACTCGTGGACCGGCGGGTTCTCCCGGTTGTTCGACGGGAGCATCGAGATCAGGTACCGCACCTCGGCGATACAGGTCTCCTCGTCGTCGTACGCGAAGTGCGCGACGCCGGAGGTCTCGGCGTGCACGTCGGCGCCGCCCAGACCGTTCTGGGAGATCTCCTCGCCGGTCACCGCGCGGACCACGTCCGGGCCGGTGATGAACATCTGCGAGGTCTCGCGCACCATGAACACGAAGTCGGTCAGCGCGGGGCTGTAGGCCGCGCCGCCGGCGCAGGGGCCGAGCATCACGGAGATCTGCGGGATGACCCCGGAGGCCTTGGTGTTGCGCTGGAAGATGCCGCCGTACCCGGCGAGCGCGGAGACGCCCTCCTGGATGCGGGCGCCCGCGCCGTCGTTCAGGGAGACCAGCGGGGCACCGGCCGCGATGGCCATGTCCATGATCTTGTGGATCTTCGTGGCATGCGCCTCACCGAGCGCGCCGCCGAAGATCCGGAAGTCGTGGGCGTAGACGAAGACCGTGCGGCCCTCGACGGTGCCCCAGCCGGTGATCACACCGTCGGTGTACGGCTTGCGGGCCTCCAGGCCGAAACCGGTCGCCCGGTGCCGCCGCAGCTGCTCGACCTCCTTGAACGAACCCGCGTCGAGCAGCAACTCGATCCGCTCACGAGCGGTGAGCTTGCCCTTCGAGTGCTGCGCCTCGGTCGCCCGCTCACTCGGGCCACGCCGCGCCAGCTCACGCAGGGCCAGCAGCTCGGCCACACGGCCGCGAGCGTCCGTCGGCTCGCCGGGGGTCTCATCCACAACGGTCATGTACTGACCTTACGAAGACGACCAAGCAAAAACCTCCGTCGGTTCCGGACAGTGTCCGGCCCGGTCCGCTGTCCGGCCCGGACAGAACCCGGGACCGGGCCATGTGACCCACCAGATGGGACGTAGGTCCTTTGTGGGTTCCGGACAAAACTCGGCACACACGATCCAAGAAGTTGAAATTTGAACGGAATGGCTCTAGCGTTGCTCTTGTTCAACTTTCAACCAAGGAGGAAGTCATCATGGGTATCTTCAACCGCCGCAGCACCGCCCCGGCCGCCACCCTCTCGACCGGCCCCGCCGCCGGTGTCGCCGTCCTCGACGTCGACCCCGCGCTCGCGGCGCTGACCGGCGACTACACCGTCGACGCGGCCCACAGCAGCATCGGCTTCACCGTCCGGCACGCGATGGTCACCAACGTCCGCGGCTCCTTCGCCGAGCACGAGGGCCTGCTCCACCTCGACGGCGCCGACCCGGCCCGTTCCACCGCATCCATCGACATCAAGATCGCCTCGGTGGACACCGGCATCGCGGACCGTGACAACCACCTGCGCAGCGCCGACTTCTTCGACGCCGAGCAGTTCCCGCTGATGCGCTTCCGCTCCACCCGGGCGGCGCAGCTCGGCGGTGACACGTACCGCATCACCGGTGAGCTGACGATCAAGGACGTGACCCGTCCGCTCTCCATCGACCTGGAGTTCAACGGCTCGGCCACGGACGTCTACGGCAACGAGCGCGTGGGCTTCGAGGGCAGTGCCGAGATCCTGCGCTCCGACTGGGGCCTGACCTGGAACGCCGCCCTCGAAACCGGTGGCGTGATGGTCAGCGACAAGGTCAAGCTGACCTTCGACATCTCCGCGATCAAGCAGGCCTGACCACGGCGCCCGGACCCCGGGGGCGGCTAGAAGCCGCCCCCGCCGTCGAACCCGCCGCCTCCGTCGAAGCCTCCCCCGCCGTCGAAGCCCCCGAAGTCCGACGAGTCGAAGTCGGCGCCGGAGACGTCCCCGCCCTCGAAGCCGGTACCGGCGGCCCCGAAGTCCGAGGCGTAGGCCGGGGTGCTCATCATCGAGCCGAGCATGGTGCCCATCAGCAGGCCGGGCAGGATGCCGCCGCCGAAGTAGCCGCCCGCCCAGGGGCCGTAGGCCGGGCCCGCGTCGTAGTACGGACGCGGCCCGCTGTCGGTGGCGACCGTACGCACCATCGGGTCCCCGCCCTCGCTCAGCCGTACGGCGTCCGCCGCGCACACCGGGACGGTACGGGCCGCCCCGCCGGCCGGGGCCCACTCGGCGTCCTGGGTACTGGGGCCGTGGCGGGGGTCGAAGAAGCAGGGCGCGCGGCGCTCGGGCAGCGGCCTGCCCTCCCGCCGGGCGGCCAGCACCGCGAGCGAGAAGCGGCCGTCCTCCAGCGCCTGGGTCACCCCCGTGACCTCCTCGGGACGGGTCGCGTTCCCCATGATCTGCTTGGCCTTGTCGTACGAGTCCAGCGAGTGCTCGAAGTCCGTGCGCATGGCGTCGTCGGCGCCCGGCTCGGCGGGGTGGAAGTCGAGGCGGTCCAGTTCCTCGCCGAAGGCCGTGATGTCCTCGTCCACGACCACCCGCAGCCGCTCCACGGCCTCGCGGGCGGCCTCCTCCTTCTTCTTCCGGTTGCGGCGCACCAGCGCGTAGGCGCCGCCGCCGCCGACCGCGGCCAGCGCGCCGAGCGCCACCAGGCCGCCGACCGGGACGTCACTGCCGGAGCCGGCGGCGGTGGTCCCCCACGAGGCCGGGGCGCTGCCCCGGGCCTGGGTCAGGGCCTGGTCGACGAAGCTGTTCAGCTGGGTCGCGGCGTCGGTCGGGCCGCCGGACTTCACGGCGTCGGTGAGGTTGCGGACGGCGTTGCCGGGCATGACGGCCCGGTCGGCTCCGGCGTTGAAGCCGTCGCCGAGGCGGACGGCGTAGAGCCCGGTGATGCCGGTCTCGGTGCGCAGGGTCCGCAGCACACTGGCGGCCGGGAACTCGTCGCCGGCGGGCAGTACCGCGACGAACACGGGTTTCCCGGCGTCCTTGATCTTCTGCGCGAGGGCGTCAGCCTGCGCGGCGGACAGCTGCCCCGCGGCGCGCGGATCGACGTAGACGGGGCCCTGCCTGAGGGCCTCGGCCACGGCGGCGGGGCCGGTGTCCGCCTGCGCCTGCGGCGCCGCCACGAAGGCGGTCGCCGACAGGGCGAGCAGCAGACCGGACAGTACGGATATCAGCCTGGTCCTCATACCCATGACGCTACCCGAACGGGTGAATTAGCGTGTAAATCAGGCATAAGGCGCCAGGCTGACTCGGGACCGGCGCGTCCGGACTACTCCAGGGCGTCCACGCCGGCGCGCAGCAGTCCGTACGTGAAGGCGTCCACGATGGCCTCCCAGGAGGCGGCGATGACGTTGCCGGCGACGCCGACCGTGGACCACTCGCGGTGCCCGTCGGTCGTGGAGATCAGCACCCGGGTGGTGGACTCGGTGCCGTGCGTGCCCTCCAGGATCCGGACCTTGTAGTCCACCAGCTCGAACTTGGCGAGCGCCGGGTAGAGCCGCTCCAGCGCGACCCGCAGGGCCCGGTCGAGCGCGTTGACCGGGCCGTTGCCCTCTGCGGTGGCGACGATCCGCTCGCCCTTGGCCCACAGCTTCACGGTGGCCTCGTTGGCGTGGGTGCCGTCGGGGCGGGTCTCGGCGATCGCCCGCCAGGACTCCGTACGGAAGTAGCGGCGGGCCCGCCCTTCCGCCTCGGCGCGCAGCAGCAGCTCGAAGGAGGCGTCGGCGGCCTCGTACGTGTAGCCCTTGAGCTCGCGCTCCTTGACCCGTTCCACGACCCGGGAGACGAGGGCCCGGTCGCCGCCGAGGTCGACGCCGAGCTCCTTGCCCTTCAGCTCGATGGAGGCGCGCCCGGCCATGTCGGAGACGAGCATCCGCATGCTGTTGCCGACGCGGGCGGGGTCGATGTGCTGGTAGAGGTCCGGGTCGACCTTGATCGCCGAGGCGTGCAGGCCGGCCTTGTGCGCGAAGGCGGAGACGCCCACGTACGGCTGGTGGGTGGAGGGGGTGAGGTTGACGACCTCGGCGATGGCGTGCGAGATGCGGGTCATCTCCGCGAGCGCGCCCTGCGGGAGCACCCGGCGGCCGTACTTGATCTCCAGCGCCGCCACGACCGGGAAGAGGTTGGCGTTGCCGACGCGCTCGCCGTAGCCGTTCGCCGTGCACTGCACGTGCGTGGCGCCGGCGTCGACGGCGGCGAGGGTGTTGGCGACCGCGCAGCCGGTGTCGTCCTGGGCGTGGATGCCGAGGCGGGCGCCGGTGTCGGCGAGCACGGTGGAGACGACGGCCTGCACCTGGGCGGGCAGCATGCCGCCGTTGGTGTCACACAGGATGACGACGTCGGCGCCGGCCTCGTGGGCGGTGCGCACGACCGACTTCGCGTACTCCGGGTTCGCCCGGTAGCCGTCGAAGAAGTGCTCGCAGTCCACGAACACCCGCCGGCCCTGTTCCCGCAGGTGGGAGACGGTGTCCCGGACCATTTCGAGGTTCTCGTCGAGCGTGGTGCGCAGCGCCAGCTCCACGTGCCGGTCGTGCGACTTCGCGACCAGGGTGATCACCGGGGCGCCGGATGCGAGCAGCGCCCTGACCTGCGGGTCCTCGGCCGCCTTGCCGCCGGCCCGGCGGGTGGCGCCGAAGGCCACGAGCTGGGCGTGCTTGAAGTCGATCTCCGCGCGGGCGCGGGCGAAGAACTCGGTGTCGCGGGGGTTGGCGCCGGGCCAGCCGCCCTCGATGAACCCGACCCCGAAGTCGTCCAGGTGACGGGCGATCGTCAGCTTGTCCGCGACCGTGAGGTTGATGCCTTCGCGCTGCGCGCCGTCGCGCAGCGTGGTGTCGAAGACATGGAAGCTGTCGTCGATGACCTCTGTCGTCATGCTGATCTGACTCCTGTCGGATGAGTGGCTCCGGATGCCCGGGATCCACCTGCCCCCATCATCCCCGCGCATCCGGCCCCCGGCAGGAATGGGGCCGGGAAACGAAAAAACCCCTCGCGGGTGCGAGAGGTCTGCGCGCGGGTCTTGAGGCACGGTGGCCGCTGCCGCGGGGGTCTGCCCGTGGTTCAGCGGTCACTGCGGACCGGCGCGCTGCTTCCCATAATCATCGTGGACGCATGCACGGTCCGCAGTCTGCCATAAGGCCTGTCGCGCGCAGGGGCCGTCTCATCATCCGGTCTCAGGATGCGGGCGGTGCGGGGTCCGGGGCGAGGGTGTCCACGAGGAACTCCCGTGCGTGCGCGAGGATTTCGTCCCGGGCGAGCCCGGGCAGGCCGACCGCCAGCTGGATGCTGAAGCCGTCCAGGAGGGCCCGGATGCGGGTGGCGGTCCGGTCGGGGTCCAGGGGGCGGACCTCGCCGCGCGAGATGCCTTCGGCGAGCAGGGCGACCAGGTCGCGGTGCCAGGCACCCTCGATGGCGGCCTGCCGGTCGCGCTCCTCGGGGCCGGCGTTCTGCGAGCGGTTCCAGACCTCCAGCCACAGCGTCCAGTGCGGGTCGCGGGCGCCGTCGGGCACGTAGAGGTCCACGTAGGCGGCGAGCCGGTCGCGGACCGGGGCCCGGCGGGAGAGCAGGGCGCCGCGCTCGGCGCCGAGCGCGGCCTCGCTCCACTCCAGTGTCTGCAGCAGGAGCTCGTCCTTGCTGCGGAAGTAGTAGAGGAGGTGGCCGCTGCTCATGCCGACCTCGCGGCCCAGACCGGCCATGGTGAGCCCGTCCAGGCCGCGTTCGGCGATGGTGGCCATGGCGGCCGCGAGCACGTCCTCGCGTGGCGGCGCGTTCTTCCGCGCCCGCGCCGCACCCGTCATGGCCCTGCTCCTTGCCTGCTTCTGCCTGTCCTGCGGTTCCCCGGCCGTCAGGCCTTGGGCTGCTGCTGGGTGATGCAGTGGATGCCGCCACCCCCGGCAAAGATCGTACGTGCGTCCACGAGGGTGACGGTCCGCTCGGGGAAGAGGCCGCGGAAGATCTCGGCCGCCTCCTCGTCGCGGGGGTCGTCGAAGGAGCACAGGACGACGCCGTCGTTGCACAGGAAGTGGTTGATGTACGAGTAGTCGACCCACTCGCCGTCCTCCTCCAGCACGGTCGGCGCGGGGATCTCCACGACCTCCAGCTGACGGCCGCGGGCGTCGGTGGCGGCGCGCAGCAGGGCGGCGATGAGCTTGCAGCGCTCGTGGTCCGGGTGGGCGGGGTCGGGCTGGGTGTGGACCATGACGACGCCGGGGCGGGCGAAGGCGGCGACGATGTCGACGTGGCCCTGGGTGCCGTAGGTGCCGTAGTCGCCGGCGAGGCCGTACGGGAGCCAGATGGCCTTGGTGGTGCCGAGGTGGGCGTGGATCTCGGCCTCGACCTGCTCGCGGGTCCAGCCGGGGTTGCGGCCCTCGCCGAGCTGCACGGTGTCGGTGAGCAGGACGGTGCCCTCGCCGTCCACGTGGATGGCGCCGCCCTCGTTGACGAGCCGGGTGCTGAACGTACGGGTGCCGGCGAGGTCGGAGACGTGGCGGGCGACCTTGGAGTCGTGCTCCCAGCGGGCCCATTCCTGGGCTCCCCAGCCGTTGAAGGTCCAGTCGACGGCGGCGATCCCGCCCTGGCCGTCGGTGACGAAGGTGGGGCCGATGTCGCGCATCCAGGCGTCGTCGAGTTCGCGCTCGACGAGTTCGATGTCGTCTCCGACGATCGCGCGGGCGCTGTCGGCGTCGCCGGGGGCGACGACGAGGGTCACCGGCTCGAAGCGGCGCACGGCGCGGGCGACGGCGCCCCAGGCCTCGCGGGCGTCGGCGAGCTCCTGCGGGGTGGTGAAGGTCGGGTTGGGCGAGGGCCAGGCCATCCAGGTGCGCTCGTGCGGGGCCCATTCGGCGGGCATGCGGAAGCCGAGGGCGGCGGGGGTGGCGCCGGCAGGAGTCGTGGTCACGGTCGTGGTCCTTACAGGAAGTACAGGCGGTTGAGGGAGACGGAGTCGGCGGCTTCGGAGCGCAGCGGGTCGCCGTCGAGGGTGACGAGTCCGCTGGCGCCGTCGACGTCGACCGCGCCCGTCCGGGAGTTGAGGAGGAGGTCGGCCGGGCCGATGCCGCGGGTGCCGCGGACGGCGACCCGGCGCCGGCGGGTGGGCATCTGGTCGCCGCCCAGGGCCGCGGCGGCGGCGGAGACGAAGGCGACGGAGATGTCGGCGGCGGTGGCGCCGTACGCGCCGAACTGGGGGCCGAGTACCAGGGGCTCGCAGGTGTCGGTGGCGGCGTTGGGGTCGCCGGTGACGCCGTAGGCGGGGAAGCCGGACTTGAGGACGAGCTGTGGTTTGGCGCCGAAGAACGGGGGGCGCCACAGGACGATGTCGGCGAGTTTGCCGACCTCGATGGAGCCGATCTCGTGGGCGAGGCCGTGGGCGATGGCCGGGTTGATGGTCAGCTTGGCCATGTAGCGCAGCACGCGGGCGTTGTCGTCGCCGTCCCCGTCGCCTTCGAGCGGGCCGAGTTCGGCCTTCATCTTGGCGGCCATGGCGAAGGTGCGGCGGATGGTCTCGCCGGCGCGGCCCATGCCCTGGGCGTCGGAGGAGGTGATGCCGATGGCCCCGAGGTCGTGCAGGACGTCTTCGGCGCCCATGGTCCCGGCGCGGATCCGGTCGCGGGCCATCGCCGCGTCACCGGGGAGGTCCGGCTTGAGGTCGTGGACGGAGACGATCATGCCGTAGTGCTCGGCGACCGCGTCGCGGCCGAAGGGCAGGGTGGGGTTGGTGGAGGAGCCGATGACGTTCGGCACGCCCGCCATCTTCAGCACGTTCGGCACGTGCCCGCCACCACAGCCCTCGATGTGGAACGCGTGGATCGTGCGGCCTTCCAGGACCCGCAGGGTGTCCTCGACGGAGAGGCACTCGTTGAGGCCGTCCGAGTGCAGCGCCACCTGCACGTCGTGCTCCTCGGCCACCCGCAGCGCGGTGTCGAGGGCGCGGGTGTGGGCGCCCATGTCCTCGTGCACCTTGAAGCCGGACGCGCCGCCCTCGGCGAGGGCCTCGACCAGCGGGGCGGCGTCCGACGAGGAACCGCGCGCCAGGAAGCCGATGTTGACCGGCCAGGCGTCGAAGGCGTTGAAGGCGTGCTTGAGGGCCCACGGTGAGTTGACCCCGACGCCCCAGACCGGCCCGAATTCCTGGCCGATGATCGTGGTGACGCCTGCGGCCAGCGAGGCTTCCATGATGCGCGGGGAGAGCAGGTGCACGTGGGTGTCGACGGCTCCGGCGGTGGCGATGAGGCCCTCGCCGGAGACGATCGAGGTGCCGGTGCCCACGACGACGTCGACGCCGTCGAGGGTGTCGGGGTTGCCGGCCCGGCCGATCGCGTGGATGCGGCCCTCACGGATGCCGATCGACACCTTCCGGATGCCGAGGACCGCATCGATCACCAGAACGTTGCTGATCACCACGTCACACGTGTCACGGACGGCCGCCGCCTTCAGGTGCAGACCGTCACGGGCCGTCTTCCCGAAACCCGCCAGGAACTCGTCACCCGCCTTCTGCGCGTCCGACTCCACCCGCACGGTCAGCCCCGAGTCCCCGAGCCGCACCCGGTCACCGGCACGCGGACCGAACACCGCCGCGTACTCGTGCGGATCGATGTGCCGGCTGCCGCCGGGGTCGCAGTGGTCGCTGTGCTTGCCGGGCCTGCTCATGACGTTGCTCCTTCTGCTCCCAGGTAGCCGCAGGCCGCGGCCTTGCGGAGGGCCTCTTCCTTCGCGCCGGGCGCGTCCAGCGGCCCGTCGACCAGGCCCGCGAAGCCGATCGCGATCCGGTCACCGCCGATCGGCACCAGACCGACCTGCGCCGAGCCGCCGGGGTCGAAGCGCACCGACGATCCGGCCGGCACGCACAGCCGCATGCCGTACGCGGCGGCCCGGTCGAAGTGGAGCCGCGGGTTCGCCTCGAAGAAGTGGAAGTGCGAGGTCACGCTGACCGGCACGGACGCGGTGTTCTGCACGGTCAGGCGCAGGGCCGGTTCGGGCGCGGGGCTCTCGGGTCCGGGTACGACGGCGCCGGGGGCGTCGTCGCCGAGGCCGGTGGCGCCCCGGATGGGCGCGGAGACCACGGCGAGCCGCGATCCGTCGTCGAACACGGCCTCGACGTGGACCTCGGTGACGACGTCGGCGACGCCCGGCAGGACGTCGTCGGGGCCGAGCACGCTGCGGGCCGCCTCGATGGCATCGGCGAGCCGTCTGCCGTCGCGGGCCGCCTCGCAGACGGTGTCCGCGATCAGCGCGGTCGCCTCCGGAACATTGAGTTTCAGGCCACGCGCCCGGCGTGCCCGGGCCAGCTCGGCCGCGCTGAACAGCAGGAGCCGGTCGCGCTCCGTAGGAGTCAGCCGCACGACGATCCACCACTCTTCCAGTCGTCGGGTTAGAGCATCACTCTAACTCTTCATTTCCTTGCAGGGAATCATTGACCGCAGAGCCGGAACTAGGTCACATTGAATGGCACTCAAACCTTCATCGCCCTGCCAGGGAGTTCTGCATGCCCATCGAACAGCGCGGCGTCGACACCATCCCGGAAGACGAGCGCACCAGCGGCCCTCGTGACTTGATTTCGATCCTCCTCGGCTCCAATCTCTGCCTCGGTGTGATCGTCTTCGGCTGGCTGCCTCCGTCATTCGGGCTGGGTCTGTGGCCCTCGGTCACCGCGATCGTCACCGGAACCGTGGTCGGAATCGCGTTCACCGCGCCGCTGGCCCTGGTGTCCCTGCGGACGGGCACCAACCTGTCCACGTCCAGCGGAGCCCAGTTCGGGGTGCGGGGCCGGCTCGTCGGCTCGGTGGTCGGCCTGCTGCTCTCGCTCGGCTACACCGCCCTCACCCTGTGGATCGGCGGCGACGTCATGGTCGGCGTCCTGTCCCGGCTGACCGGGCTGCCGGACACCGGCGCCACCCGGGGCGTGATGTACGGGGTCCTGGCCGCGTGCACCGTGGTCGGGGCGGTCTTCGGCTACCGGCTGCTGCTGCGCGTGAGCAAGGTGCTCGCCGTGGGCATGGTGGTACTGCTCGCCGTCGGCGTCTTCGCGTACTCCGGCGACTTCACGACGGCCGCCCCGCCCGACACCGGCGGCTACCTGCTCGGCTCGTTCTGGCCGACCTGGCTGCTGGCCACGGTCGCCGCCGGGCTCAGCGGCCCGGTCGCCTTCATCACCCTGCTCGGCGACTACACCCGCTACGTCTCCCCGCGCCGACACGGCTCCCGTACGGTCTACCGGGCCACCTGTCTGGGCCTCCTCGTGGGCCTGCTGGTCCCGCAGCTGTTCGGCACGTACACGGCGCTCGCCGCCCGCGCCGGCCTGGAGTACGCCGGCCCGCTGGTGGCCGCCTCCCCCGGCTGGTACCTGGTGCCGCTGCTCGCCGCCGCCGCGGCCGGCTCCGTCGGCAACGCCGGGCTGATGCTCTACTCCATGGGCCTGGACCTCGACGCGATCGTCCCCCGGACCACCCGGACCAGGGCCACCGTGATCGCCGCGGCCGTCGCGACCGCGTTCGTGTTCCTGGGTTCCTTCGCCTGGGACGCCCAGTCCGCGATGACCTCGTTCGTGCTGCTGCTCACCGCGATCGGCACCCCGTGGGCCGTGATCACGCTGATCGGCTACGTGCGCTGCCGGGGCGAATACGACGCGGACGCCCTCCAGGTGTTCAACCGAAGGGCCCGCGGCGGCGTCTATTGGTACAGCGCCGGGTGGAACCTCCGCGCGACCGCGTCCTGGGCGCTGGGCGCCGCGGTGGGCCTGGCCGCCGTGTCGACACCGCTGTACGAGGGGCCGCTGCTGGCCCTGACCGGCGGGGTGGACTGCAGCTTCATCCTGTCGGGGCTGTCGGGCGGCCTGCTCTACGCGGCGCTGACGGTCCGGCGCGGTACGGCGGGCGGACCGGCGGCAGCGGCTGGACCTGCGGAAACGTCAGAACCGGCCGGTAACATCGCGGTTGTCGTCGACTGACGGCAGCCATCGGGGAGGAAGCACGTGGAAGAGGCAGCGTTCGTACTGGGGAAGGCCGTCCGGGGGGTCGCCGGTCTGGCGTACCTCTTCGGTGACGTACTGATCGGCCTGGGGCCGGACGGCGCGACCAAGGTGGCCGAGCGCCGCCGCCTGCGCAAGCCCCGCAAGAGGCTCTGACCCGCGCGCCGTCCCGCTCGGGCAGGACGTACGGAGACACGGGAGGGCCCCGGCACGCGGTGCGCGCCGGGGCCCTCCCGCATGCGGTACGTCCTAGCCGAGCGGGTGCATCCATCCGTGGGTGTCCGCGCTGCGGCCGGTCTGGAGGTCGAGCAGCGCCTTGCGCAGCTTCATGGTGACCTCGCCGGGCTCGCCGTTGCCCTGGGTCCAGTCGGCGCGCTCGGACTTGACCGAACCGACGGGGGTGATGACGGCGGCGGTGCCGCAGGCGAAGACCTCGGTCAGCGTGCCGTTCTCGTTGTCGCGCTTCCAGTCCTCGGTGGAGATACGTCCCTCCTCGGCGGTGTAGCCGAGGTCGCGGGCGATCGTCAGCAGCGAGTCGCGGGTGATGCCGGGGAGCAGCGAGCCGGTGAGCGTGGGGGTGACGATGCGGTCGCCGTACACGAAGTACAGGTTCATGCCGCCCATCTCCTCGATCCAGCGGTGCTCGACGGCGTCCAGCCAGACCACCTGGTCGCAGCCGTGCTCGGCCGCCTGGGCCTGCGCGACGAGGGAGGCCGCGTAGTTGCCGCCGGTCTTGGCCGCGCCGGTGCCGCCCTTGACCGCGCGGACGTACTCCTCGGAGAGCCAGACGGAGACGGGCTGGACCCCGCCGGGGAAGTAGGCGCCGGCCGGGGAGGCGATGACCATGAAGAGGAACTCGTTGGCCGGGCGGACGCCGAGGCCGACCTCGCTGGCGAACATGAAGGGCCGCAGGTAGAGGGAGGCCTCGCCGGAGGACGGCACCCAGTCGCGGTCCTGCTCGATGAGGACGTCGCAGGCCTCGATGAACAGCTCGGTGGGCAGCTCCGGCATGGCCATGCGGCGGGCGGAGGCCTGGAACCGCTCGGCGTTGGCCTGCGGGCGGAAGGTGGCGACGGTGCCGTCGGGCTGGCGGTAGGCCTTCAGGCCCTCGAAGATCGTCTGCGCGTAGTGCAGCGTCATGTTCGCCGGGTCGATCGACAGCGGCGCGTAGGGGACCAGCTCGGCGTCGTGCCAGCCGCGCCCCTCGGTCCACTTGATCGTCACCATGTGGTCGGTGAAGTGGCGGCCGAATCCCGGGCTGGTCAGGATCGCCTCGCGCTCCGCGTCGGACAGACGGTTCGCGGAGGGCTTGAGCTCGATCGTGGGCGTCGTCATGAGTGCGTGTCCTTCACCGGTTGTGTGGAGTGGACCGCGCTCAACGGCGTACCAGGACGTCCGAGCTTCCCCGCAATCCGCGGCCCCGCGTTCGATTATCGCGCGCGAGGGGTCTGCGGAGAAACGGGGGTGATGCGGCCCACGGGAGATGGTGGCACCCGGAGGCCGCACAGGAGAAGCCGCCGGGTGCCCGAAGGGGGCGACCCGGCGGCTTTCCTGGGAAGGAGCTGCCGGGTCAGCCGGCTACGCGAGCGGCGAGCGCGTCGCCGATCTCGTCGGTGCTGCGGAAGGTGCCGTCGCGCTCGGCGAGGTCGGCGGAGACCGCCTCCTCGATCCGGGCGGCCCGGTCCTCGTGGCCGAGGTGGCGCAGCAGGAGGGCGACCGAGAGGATCGTCGCGGTCGGGTCCGCCTTGCCGGTGCCCGCGATGTCCGGGGCGGAGCCGTGGACCGGCTCGAACATGGACGGGAAGGCGCCGGTCGGGTTGATGTTGCCCGAGGCGGCCAGGCCGATGCCGCCGGTCACGGCCGCGGCGAGGTCGGTGAGGATGTCACCGAAGAGGTTGTCCGTGACGATGACGTCGAAGCGCTCCGGCTGGGTGACGAAGAAGATCGTCGCCGCGTCGACGTGCAGGTAGTCGGTGGTGACCTCGGGGTACTCCTGGCCGACCCGGTCGAAGATGTCCTTCCACAGGTGGCCGGCGTACACGAGGACGTTGTTCTTGTGGACGAGGGTCAGCTTCTTGCGGGGCCGCGCGTTGGCGCGCTCGTACGCGTCACGCACGACGCGCTCGACGCCGTAGGCCGTGTTGACGCTGACCTCGGTGGCCACCTCGGCGGGCGTGCCGGTGCGGAGCGAGCCGCCGTTTCCGGTGTAGGGGCCCTCGGTGCCCTCACGGACGACGACGAAGTCGATGTCCGGGCGGCCGGCGAGCGGCGTGGCGGTGTTCGGGAACAGCTTCGACGGCCGCAGGTTGATGAAGTGGTCGAAGGCGAAGCGGAGCTTGAGCAGCAGGCCGCGCTCCAGAACGCCGGACGGCACCGACGGGTCGCCGATGGCGCCCAGCAGGATCGCGTCGTGGTGCTTGAGCGCCTCCAGGTCCGCGTCCGGGAGGGTCTCACCGGTGCGGTGCCAGCGGGTGGCTCCGAGGTCGTATTCCTTGGTCTCCAGCTTCACATCCTGGGGCAGGACCGCGGTGAGGACCTTGAGGCCCTGCGCCACGACTTCCCGACCGATGCCGTCACCGGGGATCACTGCGAGATTGATGCTGGTCGACATGACGGCACCGTACTCCGTGTCCCATCCGTTGACACGTCCCGTCCACTATCCGGACGAGACGTGTCAGCCGAATGTCGGCGGAACGTCAGTGTCCGGTGGATCCGCCGTTGTCGCGGCGGTCCAGGGCGCGCTGCAGGGCGGCGGCTGCGTTCTTGCGGTCGGCGGTGGCGGAGTGGGCGGTGCGGCGGACCCGGCGGGCGGCGGCGGTCTGGGACATGGTGATCGACTCCTTGAGATCACGGGCGGCCGCACACGGGAGGGGGCGGACCGCTGATGAGGGGGTTCTCCAAGGCGCCGGAAGAGGCGGGGAGCGAGGGCCCGCAGGGATTGCCTGCACGGGGGCGCATGCTCACGGCCGCCATTCGCTGGATCAGCGAGACGTTCGGCTCCTACAAAGCTAGGGCAGTTCGCGCTGTATGTCTCCGCAATTACTCGGACTTCCTACTATCTGAGACGGCACTCACCCGAGAGGGCCTGCGCGGAGCGTCCCGTCGACGGGACAGGACCCATCCGGAACCCGCCCCGCCGGGACATTGGTCCGACATTGGTCCGAAACCGAACCAATCCGATCCCGACATCCGACCGGTCATCTGAAGTTAACCAAGGTCTTACTGCACGGATCTAGACCTTTAGGCTCCGCTCCCCCACCCTTTCCTCGCGTGCCGCCACGGCACGTCCGGGACGCGAGAGGCGGGGCATGACTCCCATCAGCCGCAGGGGATTCGTAGGCATCGGCGCGGGGCTGGCGGCGGGCGCGGCCCTGCCGACGGCCACGGCATCGGCGGCGGCAGCGGCCGCCACCGGCACCCTCGCCGACGTGAGGCACGTGGTGATCCTCATGCAGGAGAACCGCAGCTTCGACCACTACTTCGGCCGCCTCAAGGGAGTCCGCGGCTTCGGCGACCGGGCGGCGGGCAACATCCCGGGCGGCTGGGGCACGTTCAACCAGCCGAACTTCGGCGGCCGCCAGTACCCGTGGAAGCTCTCCGCCACCCCTCCCGCCGGCGGCGCCGACAGCGCGACCCTCGCCCAGTGCACCGGAGATCTGCCGCACAGCTGGACCTCGCAGCACGCCGCGTGGAACAAGGGCCGCCTCGACAACTGGGTCACCGGCGTCGGCAACGTCCGCACCCTCGGCCACCTGGAGCGCTCCGACATCCCCTTCCACTACGCGCTCGCCGACCACTACACGATCTGCGACGCGTACTTCTGCTCCGCGCTCAGCGCCACCGGCCCCAACCGCACCTTCCTGTGGAGCGGGAAGATCGACGCCACCAGCAAGGACGGCGGCGACGAGTCCGGGCTGACCTGGGAGACGTACGCGGAAGCGCTCCAGCGGGCCGGCGTGACCTGGAAGGTCTACCAGAACGCCCAGGACAACTACGGGGACAACGGGCTCGCGTACTTCAAGAAGTTCACCGACGCCCGGCCCGGCGACCCGCTGTGGGACCGGGGCATGGCCTCCGTCCCGAGGGTCACCGGCTCCACCCCCGACGACATCGCCGCCGCCATCCGCGCCGATGCCGTCGCCGGCACCCTCCCGCAGGTTTCCTGGGTCGTCGCCAACGAAGCGTTCTCGGAGCATCCGTTCGCGCCGCCCGGCGACGGCGCCCATTTCGTGGACCTGGTCCACCGGGCGCTCGCCGCGAACCCCGAGGTGTTCGACTCGACCGTCCTCTTCCTCAACTACGACGAGAACGACGGCTTCTTCGACCACGTGGCGCCGCCGGTGGCGCCCCCCGGCACCCCCGGCGAGTACCTCGACGGCCTCCCGATCGGCCTCGGCTTCCGGGTGCCGATGCTGGTGATGTCGCCGTGGACCCGCGGCGGCTGGGTCAGCTCGGAGGTCTTCGACCACACCAGCGTGCTGCGCTTCCTGGAGAAGTGGACGGCCGCCCTGGGCACCCCCGCCGCCTGCCCCCACATCAGCGCGTGGCGTCGCAAGGTGACGGGCGACCTCACCGGTGTCTTCGACTTCGCCAACCCGGTCTTCGGGGTCCCGGCCGGCCTGCCCTCGACGGCGAAGGTGATCGGCATGGAGACCTGCCGGCCGCTCCCGAACCCGGCGCCGCAGAACAACGCGCTGCCCGCCCAGGAGCCCGGCACCCGGCCGGCCCGCGCCCTGCCGTACCAGCCGAACGGCAACATGACCCGGCTGGAGTTCGGCGCCGCGGGCAAGATCACGGCGTGGTTCGACATGAGCAACCTGGGCACCGAGGCCAAGCGGGCGGCGCACTTCTCGATCCACCCGCACCAGCACCGCAACACCGAGGCCTGGCAGTACACCGTCGACCCGGGCACCACCGCCTCGGACTTCTTCAGCATCGGACTCGGCTCGGGCGCCGGGAAGTACGACCTGTCGATGTACGGCCCGAACCGCTTCCTGCGCCGGTTCATCGGCGACGCGAACAAGGCCGGCAAGGCGCTGGAGGTCGCCGCCCGCTACGCGGTGGAGCAGGGCACCGGCAAGGTGGCGGTCTGGTTCAAGATGACCAACGCCTCCGCCGCCGCGGTCACCTTCACCATCCGCTCCAACGCCTACCGCTCGGACGGCCCGTGGACCTACACGGTCCCGGCGAACTCCTCGCGCGAGGACTTCTTCAACGCGGTGGCCTACTCCAACGGCTGGTACGACTTCACGATCCTGGCCGACTCGGACGGCACCTGGTCGCGCCGCTACACCGGCCACATCGAGACGGGGGCGCCGAGCGTCAGCGGCTGATCCCGCGAGGACCAGCGCGACGGCGGCCCGGAGACGGCCGGCCGGGGAAACCGGCAGGCCCGTCCGAAGGCACTGCCTAGAGGACGTCGCCGTCGCGCCAGTCGAAGTCCAGCCGCCCGCCGGCATCCAGCGGGGACGGGTCCGGCGGCAGCCACAGGAACAGCGAGCCCTCCTCCTCGGGCAGCGCCACCGGCCCGGCCGGGCCCAGCGCGCCGATCCGGCCCGGCCACCGCTGCCAGCCCCGCCCGGCGTACAGCGCGGCCCCGGCCTCGGACGCGGACAGCGCGCCGAGCACGTACGCCCGGTCCACGATCCGCTCCAGCTCGGCCATCACCCGCCCGGCGAGCCCGCGCCTGCGCCGGTCCGCGCGTACGCAGACGGCCTCGACGTACCCGGTGCGCAGCGCCCGCCCGCCGTGCAGCACCCGGCGCTGCACCACGCTGCCGTGCGCGACGAGCTCGCCGGCCTCGCGCAGCAGTACGTGCATCCCGCCCAGCGCGTGCTCGAAGTCCTCGTCGCCGAAGTCCCCCTCGAACGCCGCGTCGAGCAGCAGCCGCAGCTCCTCGCGCTCCGGGCGGGCCAGCTGTGCGGTGTGCGCGATGCGCGTCTGCGTCGGTGTTCCGGTCACGTGGCCAGTCTGGCCCGGCGGCGCGCCCGCGGCCCGGGGCGGCGGGCCGGCCATCGGCGGAAAGGCCGGAAACGAGCGGGGGTTGCGGATATCGGAGTGCCGCGGGGGGCCGGTGTGGCGCCCCGGCGCCCCGCCCACCGGGCGGCGCCCGCACCCGCCCGTCCGCCGCCGAACCGGCTGCCCCGCCACCCTGGTCACCGTCACGTCGTCGCAGGTCGGAGCCGGTTCGGGCGCCTCATCCCGACGGCTGCCGGGCACCGCGCGGGGTGCGGGTGGCGGGCCCCTCCGGGCGTACCGCCGCGCGCGGCGCCCGCCGGCCCGGACGGGCCCGACCACCCGCGCGGGAACGGCCCGGCCGGCCGTGGAATCGGCTGGGCGTGTGCACCGCCCATAGCCCTCCTGTCCGGACACATCGGACAGCGGGCGGGCGGCACTGCTGGCCGACCCGGATTCCGTCGTCGCACACTCGGGCGCATGGCTCCTGAAACCAAGCAGTGGACACCCACGCACGGCGACCCCTACCGGCCCGCCGCCTACCGGCCCGACCGGATGCCGGCCGCCGAATCCCTCGCGCGCGCGGCCGAGTTGCGGGCCCGGATGGACGAGCGCCGCACCGTGCGGCACTTTTCGGCCGACCCCGTGCCCGAGCAGGTGGTCCGGGACGCGATCGCCTGCGCCGCGACCGCGCCGTCCGGGGCGCACCAGCAGCCGTGGACGTTCGTCCTGGTCAAGGATCCCGGGATCCGCCAGCAGATACGGGCGGCCGCCGAGCAGGAGGAGCAGCTCTCCTACGACGGGCGGCTCGGCGACGAGTGGCTCGCCGCGCTGCGGCCCCTGGGCACGGACTCGGTCAAGACCCACCTTACGGACGCCCCCGCGCTGCTCGTGGTCTTCCAGCAGCGCTACTGGCTCGGGCCGGACGGGACCAAGCGCAAGCACTACTACGTGGACGAGTCGGTCGGCATCGCGGTCGGCATGCTGCTGTCCGCGCTGCACCTGTCCGGTCTGGCGGCGCTGATCCACACGCCCAGCCCGATGCGCTTCCTGAGCCACGTCCTGAACCGCCCCGAGAACGAGAAGGCCTTCGCGGTCATCCCGATCGGCTACCCGGCCGACGACTGCGAGGTCCCCGAGCTGGTCCGCAAGTCCCTCGACCAGGTCATGATCGAGGTGTAGGCCGGATCCCGCGGATGGCGCCGGGCATGGAACCGCCCCCGCTCCGGACTTGGGGGTACCGGAACGGGGGCGGGGTCACAGGTGGGCCGTGGCGGGCCCGGGGCCGGGATCAGCCCATGTGGGGGTAGCCGTACTCGGTCGGCGGGACCAGGGTCTCCTTGATGGAGCGGGTCGAGGTCCAGCGCAGCAGGTTGGACGCCGCGCCCGCCTTGTCGTTGGTACCCGAGGCGCGGCCGCCGCCGAAGGGCTGCTGGCCGACGACGGCGCCGGTCGACTTGTCGTTGATGTAGAAGTTGCCCGCGGCGAAGCGGAGCTTGTCCATCGTGTGGGCCGCGGCGTAGCGGTCCTGGGCGATGACGGAGCCGGTCAGGGCGTACGCCGACACGTTCTCCATCTGCGCGAGCATCTCGTCGTACTTGTCGTCCTCGTAGACGTACACGGCGAGGATCGGGCCGAAGTACTCGGTCGTGAAGACCTCGTTCTCCGGGTCGGTGCACGCGATGACGGTCGGGCGGACGAAGTAGCCCTCCGAGTCGTCGTACGTGCCGCCGGCGACGATGGTGCAGGTCGGGTCGGCCTTCGCGCGGTCGATCGCGGCCTTGTTCTTCGCGAAGGAGCGCTCGTCGATGACGGCGCCCATGAAGAACGACAGGTCGGTGACCGGGCCCATGGTGATGCCGTCGACCTCGGCGGCGAACTGCTCCTTGAAGCCGTCGTTCCAGATGGAGGCCGGGACGTAGGCGCGGGAGGAGGCCGAGCACTTCTGGCCCTGGAACTCGAAGGAGCCGCGGGTCAGGGCGGTCTTCAGGATGGCGCGGTCCGCGGACGGGTGCGCCACGACGAAGTCCTTGCCGCCGGTCTCGCCGACCAGGCGCGGGTAGGACTTGTACTTCTCGATGTTGTTGCCGACCGTCTTCCACAGGTACTGGAAGGTCTTGGTCGAGCCGGTGAAGTGGATGCCGGCCAGCTCGGGGTGCTCCAGGGCGACCTCGGAGACGGCGATGCCGTCGCCGGTGACCAGGTTGATGACGCCCTTGGGCAGCCCGGCCTCCTCGAGGAGCTCCATCAGGAGCACGGCGGCGTGGGTCTGCGTCGGGGACGGCTTCCACACGACGACGTTGCCCATGAGCGCCGGGGCGGTCGGCAGGTTGCCCGCGATGGCCGTGAAGTTGAACGGCGTGATCGCGTAGACGAAACCTTCCAGCGGGCGGTGGTCGCTGCGGTTCCACACGCCGGCGGAGTTCGCCATGGGCTGCTCGGCCAGGATCTGGCGGGCGAAGTGGACGTTGAAGCGCCAGAAGTCGACGAGCTCGCACGGGGTGTCGATCTCGGCCTGCTGGGCGGTCTTCGACTGGCCGAGCATGGTGGAGGCGGCCAGCTTCTCGCGCCACGGGCCGGACAGCAGCTCGGCGGCGCGCAGGATGATCGCGGCGCGGTCGTCGAAGGACATCGCGCGCCAGGCCGGGGCGGCGGCGAGGGCGGCGTCGACCGCGTCCTGCGCGTCCTGCTTGGTGGCGTTCGCGTAGGTGCCGAGCACCGACTTGTGCGCGTGCGGCTGGACCACGTCGAAGCGCTCGCCACCGCCCATGCGCTTGACGCCGTCGATCGTCATCGGCAGGTCGATCGGGTTCTCGGCCAGCTGCTTGAGCTGCGCTTCGAGACGCGCGCGCTCCGGGCTGCCCGGGGCGTACGAGTGGACCGGCTCGTTGACCGGCGCGGGGACCTGGGTCACAGCGTCCATGAGGGGTGCAACTCCTTGATGAGGGGTGTTCTGCCGACCGGGGGGTGTTCGGCCCGACGCTAGTTCTTGGTGATCAAAGATCGGACGAAGAAGAGCAGATTCGCGGGCTTCTCCGCGAGGCGACGCATGAAGTACCCGTACCAGTCGGTGCCGTACGCCGTGTAGACGCGCATCCGGTGGCCCTCGGCGGCGAGCCGGATGTGCTCCTCGCTGCGGATGCCGTAGAGCATCTGGAACTCGTACTCGTCGAGCTTGCGGCCGGCCTTGCGGGCGAGCTCCTGCGTGATCGCGATCAGGCGCGGGTCGTGGGACCCGATCATCGGGTAGCCCGAGCCCTCCATGAGGATCTTCAGGATGCGGACGTAGGCCTTGTCGATCTCGGCCTTGTCCAGGAACGCGACCTCGGCGGGCTCCTTGTAGGCGCCCTTCACGATGCGGACGCGGCTGCCGGCGGCGGCCAGCCGGCGGGCGTCGTCCTCGGTGCGGAAGAGGTAGGCCTGGATGACGCAGCCGGTCTGCGGGAAGTCCTTCCGCAGCTCCTCGTGGATGGCGAACATCGAGTCGAGGGTGGTGTGGTCCTCGGCGTCCAGGGTGACCGTGGTGCCGATGGCGGCGGCGGCCTCGACGACCGGGCGGACGTTGGCGAGGGCGAGCTCGTGGCCGCCCTCCAGCGCCTGTCCGAACATGCTGAGCTTGACGGACATCTCCGCGCGGGTGCCGAGGCCCAGCTCCTTGAGGCGGCCGATCAGCTCCAGGTACGCGTCGCGCGCGGCGTACGACTGCTCGACGGTCGTGATGTCCTCGCCGACGACGTCGAGGGTGACTTCGAGGCCCTTGTCGGTGAGCTCCGTGACGATCGGGATGACCTGGTCGACCGTCTCACCGGGGATGAACCGGTTCACCACGGGCTTGGTCACCGGGGCAGCGGAAACGATCTTGCGCATCTTGTCGCTGCGCGACGCGGCGAGGATCACGGGACCCAGCACGGGGCACCTCCAACGGGTGGCAGAAAATCCAGAAGAAATGCCGCAAACGTCATGGAGATGAACGGAACATCTTTATCCCGCCGCGACACGGAGAACCACCGTGAAACCTAAGGATCGATCCGATCCTCGGCCATCGACAGCTGTCACGCATCCGTGGCCGGCACCTCAGACAGATGTCTGAAGGACCGCCGCGGCGGTGGGAGAATGTCCGCGTGAAGCGCGATTACCAGGATCTGGTGGACGAGATCTCGGCGCTGCTGGGCGCGCCCGCGACCCTGGAGAACCGCGATTTCCGGCTGATCGCCTTCGGTGCGCACGACAGCGACGACGACCTGGCGATGGACCCGGTGCGCACCCGCTCGATCCTGACCCGCCAGTCGACGGCGGCGGTGCGCAGCTGGTTCGAGGGCTTCGGGATCACCCGCGCCACCGGCCCCGTCCGGATCCCCGCCGCACCCGACGCCGGGGTGTTCCGCGGCCGGATCTGCCTGCCGGTGCGCCACCGCGGCATCGTCCACGGGTACGTGTGGCTGCTGGACACCGAGCCGGGTCCGGCGCCGGACCAGCTGGACGCCGCCATGGAGGTCGCCGCCCGGATCGGCGGGCTGCTCGCCGACGAGGCGAAGGCGGGCGCCGACCTGTCCCGCGCCTTCCACACCGCACTCACCTCCGGCCGCGGCTGGCAGCAGGACACCGCGGTGGCCGCGCTGCGCTCGGCGCTCGGGCCCGCCGCGGAGGGACTGCACGCCGTGGTGTGCGTGGCGCCCTGGCAGGCCGAACTCCCGCAGTCCGTGCCCGGAGCGGCGGCCGCCTGCCTGGCGCCCGGACGGCCCGACGGCCCGCAGGCCCTGGCCGTACTGGTGCGACTGCGGACCGCGGATGCCCTGGCGCCGGCGGTCACCGCCGCCGAGCGGCTGCTCGCGGGCGGCGCCGGCGCCGGCGTCGCGGCCCCGCGCCGCGGGCTGGACGGGCTGGACGGGGCGTGGCGGGAGGCGGTGGCGGCGGCGCGCGCGTCGCTGGCCCAGCCGCGGCTGGGCCCGGTCGCCGAGTGGTCGGCCATCGGCCCGTACCGGATGCTGGCGGAGCTGCCGCCGGGCGCCGCGCAGGACCCGGCGACCGCGACCCTGCTCTCCCCCGCCCACCCCGAACTCGCCCGGACCGCCGAGGTGTTCCTGGACTGCGCCGGTCAGGCCGGGCGGGCGGCGGCCGCGCTGGGCATCCACCGCCAGACCCTGTACTACCGGCTCTCGCGGGTGGAGCAGCTCACCGGCCTGGACCTGGCCGAGGGCGAGGACCGGCTGCTGCTCCACATGGCCCTGAAGGCGGTCCGGCTCGGCCCCTGAGCCGGTAGGGGCGGCGGTGGCCGACCGCACCGGGCCGCCGGGCCGGCCGCCCCCTCGGGCCCGACGGGGCGGCCGGGCCGCCGCCGCCCTCGCCCCCAGCCGCTCACCCCTCGTCGGACGGGGCCCGCGCCCGCAGGGCCTCGCGGATCTCCCGTACTCCGCTGGACAGGGCGTACCCGTCCTCGGCCAGGTCGTCGAGGCCCTCGGTGATCTCGCGCTCGCACGCCGGGTCGGTCGCCTTCCCGGGCGAGAGTCGGGACGGATCGTCGTGGTAGGCGGTGGTGGCCGCGTCATCGCCCGGTACGGCGATCCTGCCGACCTCGAAGACCGCGCCGTCGTCCTCGACCAGGTAGACCTCCAGGCCGAGGACGATCCCGCCGGTGGCGACGTCGTGCGGCCGGGCCCCGATGGTCAGCCGGTGCCCCTCGGTCTTCCCCGATTCCACGCTGCAGCCGAGCGGGATGGGCTGTTCCGCCTTCTTCCCCAGCTCGGGGGCCTGCACCTCGAAGCGGGCCGTGAAGAGGGTGGAGCCGCCGCTGCTCGGCTCGCAGTCGGAGATGCCCACCTCCCTCTTGGTCCGCACCCCGATGGCGGTGAAGGTCCGCACCTCGCCGCTGTTGTTCTCCAGCACGATGTCCAGGACGGGCGCCACGACCCGCCCGGCGGGGGCCGCTCCGGCCCCCACCCCGCCCGGCGCGGCGGAGGCCCCCTCCGCCGGAGCGCCGTGCCCCGGCCCGGCCTCCACCTCCCCGGTGGTCTCCGCACGCAGGGCCACCACGGTCATCTTCGACTTCGGCTCGTGCTCGACGATGTCGTAGCCCAGTGCGGTGCCCGAGACGATCAGCGCCACGACGCCGATCCAGCCCATGGTCCGGTTGCCGGGGTACCACCGCGCGGCCCTGCGCAGCCGCCCGGGCCCGGCGGTGGCGGTGGCGGACCCGGCGGAAGCGGGCGCACCGGCGGGAGCGGCCGCCGCCCCGCCGCCCGCGGCGCCCGGAGCGGGCGCGGCACCGGGAGCCGGCGCGGGCGCTCCGGCGGCTGCGGGCGCGGCGGGCGGTCCGGGCCGGCCCGGCGGGTTGCCCCCGGTCTGCTGTGGTGGTGTGCTCACTGTGTCCCCCTCCTGTCGAGCCCCGCTCCTGTCGTGCCCCGCCCGCCGCGCCCCGCCGGATGTGCGCGCCGAGAGCGCGCCCGCATCGGGGCGGGACCTCAGTCGGGCGCCTGCGTCCCGTACTTGTTCTTCTCCTCGGTCAGGGCGTCCGGGCAGCCGGGCCGGTAGGGCACTTCGGGCAGGTGGCGCTGCCATTCCTCCCGGTCGAGCAGGACCGGGCCGACCTGGCAGAGCCGTAGCAGCTCGCGGGTGACCGAGTCCCGCTCGGCCTTCAACGGGTGGGCCTCCTGCCAGGGCCTGCGGTCGAACACCCACACGGCCACGCTGCCGTCGTCCAGGGCGAAGGCTGCGGAGGGAGCACTGCGGCCACCCCAGGCCGCGAGTGCCCCGATCCGGCTCCCGGCCGGTCCGACCAGCTGGGTCTCGACCGTCCCGCTCGCGTCGTCCCGAGTGCTCTGCAGGACCGCCCGGCTGTGGTCGGCGGTGGCCGCGATCCAGTTGCCGAGCCCGGTCACGGAGAGCATGTCGGCCCGGTCGCCGGTGCTGCCCAGCCCGGGGTCGACGTCGAACCCGTACTCCTCGGCGCCGGCGCCGTCCCCGGCCATCGGGGGCGACTGCGGGTCGCCGAGCCCGCTGAGGAAGATCTCCCGCAGCTTCCCGCCCCCGGGCCCGCTCTCGATGCCCACCAGCCGGGAGCGGCCGCCGGACAGCCCCGCCCAGACGGCGTTCGCGCCCTCGGACACCGCCCCGAACCGGTGCGGCACCGCCTCCTTGAAGAACGGGGTCAGCCTCAGCCCGTCGAGCGCCTTCCCCTCTCCGGGCAGCCACCGCGCCAGCCCCGAGCCGTTGTTGACGCCGACGAGCACCGGTTCCACGTACCCGGCGTCCCGCAGCACCGCCAGGTCGCGTACGGTCCCGGCGCCGGCGGTGGGCAGCTGCCGTACGGACTTCCAGTCCAGGATGGAGCGCACGTCGAGGACCGCTCCGCTGCCGAACACGAAGCGCACCCCGGAGGCCGTGTCCGTGAAGACCATCCCGCCGTTGCCACGGGCCGGACGGGTGAACCGGGCCGCCTCCCGCCGGTCCCGGACGCTCCAGACCCGGATCTCCCCCGCCCCCGTCGCGGCGGCGACCAGACCGCCGCCGCCGGCGAGGGCCAGACCGGTGGCCGGGCCGGGGAGCCGGGCGCACAGCAGGGGGCGGCCGGTGCCGAGGTCCCACACGGTGACGGCCCCCGTGTCGGAGGCACCCGCCAGTACGGCTCCGGCGGCGGCCTGGAGGTGGCGGTAGGCGCCCGCGCCCGGCGGCACCTGCGGGTTCATCAGCAGGTGCGGGCCCTTCAGGGCGTCCAGCGCGGCCACCACCTCCGGGCCGTGCCCGCGCCGGGCGGCCTCCTGCGCCAGGGCGGTGGCCAGCCGCGGGTCCTTCTGCCGCAGCTCCAGCGACTGCCGGGCCAGCCGGACGGACACCTGCGCGAGGACGGCCGCGGACGGCGGGTCGGCGGCGGGGCCGGCGTCCCGGGCCGTCCCGTCCGGGCCCGGGTCCTGCCCGCCGGACGGCGGGCAGCCCCGGACGGAACCCGGCGGGGCGGCCGCGCCCGCACCGCCCGCGGACCGCCCGGCCTCACCCGCCCCCGGGCCGTCCCCTCCCCCACTGCATCCGGCCGCCGCCAGCGCCACCGCCACCAGCACTGCGGCCACGCCTCTCGCACGCATCGCCCATCACCCCCGGCGGGTTGCCTACCCCCGATCCGGGACCGGCAACACCCGCCGGGCACATGCCCCGATGCATGCATGCGCGGCGGCCCGCCGCGGCTACTTCCCGCCGGCCGCCGCCGCGGCCGCGGCAGCCCGCCGCATGCCCTCGGTCAGCTCCTCCGCGGTGGCGGCCGACTCCGGGTCGAACATCCACTGGATCATCAGGCCGTTCAACAGGGCCTGGTAGAAGGCGCCGAGGGTGCGCACGGTCCGGTCGTCGACCTCCTCCTCCGGGGTCCCCGTCAGCATCGAGACCAGCCCCCGCCGGCCCTCGGCCTGCGAGCCCGTGAGCATCGCACGCAGCTCCGGCAGCCGGTCCCCGCTCAGCGCGACCTCAAGGCTGGCCCTCCAGACCGGGGCCGAGTCGGCGTGCTGCGCCAGCACGCCCTCCCACACGGACCGGAAGCGGTCCAGCGAGCCCGGCTCGCCCGCGACCGACCGGGTGAAGCCCTCGCCCCACTCCTCCATCAGCGCGATGAAGGCCTGGGTGAGGAGGGCGTCCTTCGAGCCGTAGTGGTAGCCGATGGACGCCAGGTTGGCACCGGAGGCGTTGACGATGTCCCGCGCGGTGGTCCGCACGAAACCCTTCTCGACCAGGCACTTCTTCGCGCCTTCGAGCAGATCTTCCTTGTGTCCCATGCTCCGACAGTACCAAGACAAGCGTCTATGACAGCCGTTCCACACAGCCTTTCTATACAGCCGTACTAGACAGGCGTTTATGACACTTGTACATTGCTCCGCATGACGAACTCCGCAGCGCGTCGCGCCGGCCGCCGGGAATGGACCGCCTTCACCGTCCTCCTACTGCCCCTCCTCCTGGTCTCGATGGACGTCTCCGTCCTGTACTTCGCCATCCCGGCCATCACCCGGGAGCTCGACCCCAGCGCCACGCAGCAGCTGTGGATCTTCGACAGTTACGCCTTCGCCCTCGCCGGCCTGCTGATCACGATGGGCTCGCTCGGCGACCGGATCGGCCGCCGCAGACTCCTGCTGATCGGCGCCACCGCCTTCGGACTCGCCTCGGCCGCCGCCGCGTACGCCCAGAGCGCCGAGATGCTCATCGCCGCCCGGGTCCTGCTCGGCGTCGGCGGCGCCACCCTGATGCCCTCCACGCTGGCGCTCGTCCGGAACCTCTTCCAGGACGACAAGGAGCGCAGCCGGGCCATCGGCCTGTGGTCCGGCGCCATGGCCGGCGGCATCGCCCTCGGCTCGGTGCTCAGCGGCGTGCTGCTGAACCACTTCTGGTGGGGCTCGGTCTTCCTGATCAACGTGCCCGCGATGGTGCTGCTGCTGGCCCTGGTCCCGGTGCTCGTCCCGGAGTTCAAGGACCCCGCCCCCGGCCGCTTCGACCTGCTGAGCGTGCCGCTGTCCATGGCCACGGTGCTGCCGGTGGTGTACGGGCTCAAGGAGATCGCCGCCGAGGGCTTCGAAACGCGCTACCTCGCCTGCCTCGCCCTGGGCCTCGCGGTCGGCTGCGCCTTCGTCCACCGCCAGCGCACCCGCGACGAGGCGATGATCAGCCGGGCGCTGTTCCGGGACCGCCGGTTCGGCGCGGGCATCGCCCTCAACACGGTCGCCGCCTTCGCGATGATGGGCTCGGCCTACTTCACCACCCAGTACCTGCAGTCCGTGCTCGGCATGGGCACCATGGAGGCCGCGCTGTGGAGCCTGGCCCCCTCCCTCGCGGTCGGCGCCGCCGCCCCGGCCGCCGCGGGCCTGGGCCAGAAGTTCGGCCGCGGCCCCGTCGTCGCCGGCGGATTCGCGGTCGGCGCCGCCGGATTCCTCCTGATCGGCCTGGTCGGCACCGACTCCCTGGGGCTGCTGCTGGCCGGCTGCGCGGTGCTCGCCTCCGGCATCGTCGCCGTGATGTCCCTGGTCTCCGACATGGCGCTGGCCTCGGCCCCCGCCGAGAAGGCCGGCTCGGCCGCCTCCCTGCTGGAGACCGGCCAGGAGTTCGGCGGCGCCCTCGGGATGGCCCTGCTGGGCAGCCTGGGCACGGCCGTCTACCGCGCCGACCTCGACGGCTCCGAGCCGGCGGTACGGGAAACCCTGGGCGGCGCCTCGGCGGTCGCCGAACAGCTCGGCGGCCCGGCGGGCGAGCGGGTGCTGGCCGTGGCCCGGGAAGCGTTCGTGCACGGCATGCAGTACGCGGCGCTCGGCGCCACCGCACTGCTCCTGGTGACGGCCGCGCTCGCCGCGGTGCTGCTCCGCCGGAGCGCGGCTCCGGCCCCGGCCGAACTGCCCGAACCGGCCGGCGCCGCGCACTGAACGACGTAACGACGCAACGGGAGCAGCGCGGCGACAGCGCGGCGACAGCGCGAGGGAACGGGAAAGGGCCCGGGGGAAACCCCCGGGCCCTTCCGCTGTGCTGCGTCGTGCCGCGGCCGGTCAGCTCGCCAGGTTCACCGTGCGGGCCGAGGTGGCGCCGATCTCCTCGGCGATCTCCGCGAGCACGGCCGGCGGGACGGTGTCGTCCACGGTGAGGACGGCGAGCGCCTCGCCGTGCGCCTCCGCACGGGCCACCTGCATGCCCGCGATGTTCAGGCCGCCCTCGCCGAGGATCCGGCCGACGGTGCCGACCACGCCCGGGCGGTCCGCGTAGCGCAGGACGACCATGTGGTCGGCGAGCGACAGCTCCACCTCGTACTCGCCGACGCCGACGATCTTCTGAAGGTGCTTCGGGCCGGCGAGCGTGCCGGAGACCGACACCTCCTCGCCGTCCGACAGGGTGCCGCGCACGGTCACCACGTTGCGGTGGTCCGGGGACTCCGAGCTGGTGGTCAGCCGCACCTCGACGCCGCGCTCCTGTGCGAACAGCGGGGCGTTGACGTAGGAGACCGTCTCGTCGACGACGTCCTCGAACACGCCCTTGAGCGCGGAGAGTTCGAGCACCTTCACGTCGTGCTGGGTGATCTCGCCGCAGACCTCGACGTCGAGGCGGACCGCGACCTCGCCCGCCAGCGCGGTGAAGATCCGGCCGAGCTTCTCGGCGAGCGGCAGACCCGGGCGCACGTCCTCGGCGATCACGCCGCCCTGGACGTTGACCGCGTCCGGCACCAGCTCGCCGGCGAGCGCGAGGCGCACCGACTTGGCGACGGCGATGCCGGCCTTCTCCTGGGCCTCGTCCGTGGACGCGCCGAGGTGCGGGGTGCAGACGACCTGGTCGAGCTCGAAGAGCGGGGAGTCCGTGCAGGGCTCCTTCGCGTACACGTCGAGGCCGGCGCCGGCGACGCGGCCCTCCTTGAGCGCCGAGTACAGCGCCGCCTCGTCGACGATCCCGCCGCGGGCGGCGTTGACGATGCGGACGGTCGGCTTGACCTTGTGCAGGGCCTCGTCCCCGATGAGACCGAGGGTCTCGGGGGTCTTGGGCAGGTGCACGGTGATGAAGTCGGCGACTTCGAGGAGCTCGTCCAGCGTCAGCATCTTGACGCCCATCTGGGCGGCGCGCGCGGGCTGTACGTAGGGGTCGTACGCGACGACCTTCATGCCGAAGGCCGACATGCGCTGGGCGACCAGGACGCCGATGCGGCCGAGGCCGACGACGCCGAGGGTCTTCTCGCTGAGCTCGACACCCGTGTACTTGTTCCGCTTCCACTCGCCGTTCTTCAGGGCGGTGTTGGCCTGCGGGATGTTGCGGGCGGTGGCGACCAGCAGGCCGCACGCCAGCTCCGCGGCGGTGACGATGTTGGAGGTCGGCGCGTTGACGACCATCACGCCGGCCTTGGTGGCGGCGGACACGTCGACGTTGTCGAGGCCGACGCCGGCCCGCGCGACGACCTTCAGCTTCTTGGCGGCGGCGATGGCCTCGGCGTCCACCTTGGTGGCGGAGCGGACGAGGATGGCGTCCACGTCCACGATCGCGGGCAGCAGCTCGGCGCGGTCCGCGCCGTTGACGTGCCGGATCTCGAAGTCCGGACCGAGTGCGTCCACCGTGGCGGGCGACAGCTCTTCGGCGATGAGTACGACAGGTTTCGAGCTCACGTGGGTCCTCACAAGTCCAGTGCGGACGGCCGTCCCGACGGCCGCAGGCGGTGGAGGGGGTAGCCGCGTGGAAGACGCACGACACTGTGGGCCTGACGCGTATGTGTTGTGCAGTCTAGTGGCGCAGCGGGGGCGGAATTCCGCCTGTCCGGAAGGATCACCCGTCCGTGGTTGGCCGGGGTGGACAAGCGGGGTGGGGCCCGGACGTGCGCGGGGCCGGGACCGGCGGTCCCGGCCCCGCGCCGGAGGACTAGTTCTCCTCGCTGTCGACCCAGCTCATCAGCTTGCGCAGCTTCTTGCCGGTGGTCTCCAGCAGGTGCTCCTCGTCGGCCTTCTTGTACTCGTTGTACTTCGGCAGACCGGCCTTGTACTCGGCCATCCAGGTGTTGGCGAACTCGCCGTTCTGGATCTCCGCGAGGACCTTCTTCATCTCGGCCTTGGTGGCGTCGGTGATGACGCGCGGGCCGGTGATGTAGTCGCCCCACTCGGCGGTCTCGGAGACCGACCAGCGCATCTTCTCCAGGCCGCCCTCGTACATGAGGTCGACGATGAGCTTCAGCTCGTGGAGGCACTCGAAGTACGCGATCTCCGGCTGGTAGCCGGCCTCGGTCAGGACCTCGAAGCCCGCCTTGACCAGGGCCGAGGCGCCACCGCACAGGACGGCCTGCTCACCGAACAGGTCGGTCTCGGTCTCCTCGGTGAAGGTGGTCTTGATGACGCCGGCGCGGGTGCCGCCGATGCCGGCCGCGTACGAGAGCGCGAGCGCGAAGGCGTTGCCGCTGGCGTCCTGCTCGACGGCGGCGATGCACGGGACGCCGCGGCCTTCTTCGTACTGGCGGCGGACCAGGTGGCCCGGGCCCTTCGGGGCGACCAGGGCGACGTCCACGTTGGCCGGGGGCTTGATGAAGCCGTAGCGGACGTTGAAGCCGTGGCCGAAGAAGAGGGCGTCGCCGTCCTTGAGGTGGTCCTTGATGGACTCCTCGTAGACCTCGGCCTGGATCGGGTCCGGGGTCAGGATCATGATGACGTCGGCCCACTCGGCGGCCTCCGACACGGAGACGACCTTCAGGCCCTGCTCCTCGGCCTTGACCTTGGACTTCGAGCCCTCCTTCAGGCCGACGACGACGTCGACGCCGGAGTCACGGAGCGACAGCGCGTGGGCGTGGCCCTGGCTGCCGTAACCGATGACGGCGACCTTGCGGCCCCGGATGATGGACAGGTCGGCGTCGTTCTCGTAGAACAGCTCGGCCACTGGGATATCTCCTTGGTGCGCTGATGTTGCTCCCACCGTACGGCGGGGGACGGAATACAAGTCTTGCGGTCTCGCGATGCGAGCGGCCCTCAGGCCCGGCGTGGTGTCGCACGCCGGACCGGCGGCCGGCCCGGGGTCAGGCGCTGCGGTCGAGCGCCCGCAGGCTGCGGTCGGTGATGGACCGTCCGCCACGCCCTATGGCGATCGTGCCGGACTGGACGAGCTCCTTGATGCCGAACGGCTCCAGCATCTTGAGCATCGCCTCCAGCTTGTCGGCGCCGCCGGTGGCCTCGATGGTGACGGCCTCCGGGGAGACGTCGACCGTCTTGGCGCGGAACAGCTTGACGATCTCGACGATCTGCGAACGGGTCTCGTTGTCGGCGCGGACCTTCACCAGGACGAGTTCGCGCTGGATCGCGGAGTCCGCCTCCAGCTCGACGATCTTGAGCACGTTGACCAGCTTGTTGAGCTGCTTGGTCACCTGCTCCAGGGGGAGTTCCTCGACGTTGACCACGATGGTGATGCGGGAGATGTCGGGGTGCTCGGTGACGCCGACCGCGAGGGAGTCGATGTTGAACCCGCGGCGGGAGAACAGCGCGGCGATCCGGGCGAGGATGCCGGGCGTGTTCTGGACCAGGACGGAGAGCGTGTGCTTGGACATGTGAGTCGGTCTCTCTCTGCGCTCTGCGCTCAGTCGTCTTCGTTGTCGCCGAAGTCGGGGCGGACGCCCCGGGCTGCCATGACCTCGTCGTTGGAGGTGCCGGCGGCGACCATCGGCCAGACCATGGCGTCCTCGTGGACGATGAAGTCGACGACGACCGGACGGTCGTTGATGGCGTTGGCCTCGGCGATGACCTTGTCCAGGTCGGCCGGGTCCTCACAGCGCAGGGCGACGCAGCCCATGGCCTCGGACAGCTTGACGAAGTCCGGGACGCGGGTGCCCTTGCGGGGGGCGGTGGACTCCCCGAGCTGGGATCCGACGGTGCCGTGACCGGTCTCGTCCGCGTGCAGAACGGTGTTGGAGTAGCGCTGGTTGTAGAACAGGGTCTGCCACTGGCGGACCATGCCCAGCGCACCGTTGTTGATGATCGCGACCTTGATCGGGATGTTGTTCAGGGCGCAGGTGACCAGTTCCTGATTGGTCATCTGGAAACAGCCGTCGCCGTCGATGGCCCAGACGGTGCGCTCCGGCCGGCCGACCTTGGCGCCCATCGCGGCGGGGACCGCGTAGCCCATGGTTCCGGCGCCGCCGGAGTTCAGCCAGGTGCGGGGCTCTTCGTAGTTGACGAAGTGCGAGGCCCACATCTGGTGCTGGCCGACGCCGGCCGCGTAGATGGTGTGCTCGGGCGCGAGCTGTCCGATGCGCTCGATGACCTGCTGCGGCGAGAGCATGCCGTCGTCGGGCAGGTCGTAGCCCAGCGGGTAGGTGTCGCGCCAGCGGTTGAGGTCGGCCCACCAGGCGGTGTAGTCGCCGGTGTTGCCCTCGGTGTGCTCGGCCTGGACGGCCTGGACCAGGTCGGCGATGACCTCGCGGGCGTCGCCGACGATCGGGACGTCCACGGCGCGGTTCTTGCCGATCTCGGCCGGGTCGATGTCCGCGTGGATGACCTTGGCGAACGGCGCAAAGCTGTCCAGCTTGCCGGTGACGCGGTCGTCGAAGCGGGTGCCCAGGGCGATCAGCAGGTCGGCCTTCTGCAGGGCGGTGACGGCGGTGACCGCGCCGTGCATGCCGGGCATGCCGACGTGCAGGGGGTGGCTGTCAGGGAAGGAGCCGAGCGCCATCAGCGTCGTGGAGACCGGGGCGCCGGTCAGCTCGGCGAGGACCTTCAGCTCGGCGGTCGCGCCGGACTTCATGATGCCGCCGCCGACGTACAGGACGGGGCGCTTGGCCTGGACGATCAGCTTCGCGGCCTCGCGGATCTGCTTGGCGTGCGGCTTGGTGACCGGCCGGTAGCCCGGCAGGTCCTGGGTGGGCGGCCAGGTGAAGGTGGTGCGCGCCTGGAGCGCGTCCTTGGCGATGTCGACCAGGACCGGGCCGGGGCGGCCGGTGGAGGCGATGTGGAAGGCCTCGGCGATCGTCCGCGGGATGTCCTCGGCCTTGGTGACCAGGAAGTTGTGCTTGGTGATCGGCATGGTGATGCCGACGATGTCCGCTTCCTGGAACGCGTCCGTGCCGATGGCCTTCGAGGAGACCTGGCCGGTGATCGCGACGAGCGGGACGGAGTCCATGTGCGCGTCGGCGATCGGGGTGACGAGGTTGGTGGCGCCCGGGCCGGAGGTCGCCATACAGACGCCGACCTTGCCGGTGGCCTGCGCGTAGCCGGTGGCGGCGTGGCCGGCCCCCTGCTCGTGGCGGACCAGGATGTGGCGGACCCGCGTCGAGTCCATCATCGGGTCGTAGGCCGGCAGGATCGCGCCGCCCGGGATGCCGAAGACGGTGTCGCAACCCACCTCTTCGAGAGAACGGATGAGGGACTGCGCACCCGTGACGTGCTCAACTGCAGCGGTCTGCTGTCCTCCGGTACGGGCCCGCGGCTGCGGATGGTGGGCCCCGGTGGCCTGCTCGGTCATCGGCATTCTCTTCTCGAAGCTGAGGGTTTTTGCGAGGTTTCGGTTTTGCCAGTGCAACAAAAAACCCCTCGTGCCGGGAGGCAAGCGAGGGGAGCGCGTCGGGTGCGATCAGCGGGGACCAAATTGACCCCGCTTCAGCCGACGCGCTTTCCAAGTACGAGAATTCGGGTGCGCATGGCATTGACCCTCCCTCCGGCGGGAGGTCGGTGTCAAGTAGGTGGGATGGACGTCTCATTATTTGAGCTCCTCCGGCCCCCCAGTGAGCCGCCTGCCAGAACCGCCATGGCGTTTCCTCCAGGTACTGGGAACGTACCGCGCACCAGCGCGCGGCGCAGCCGGTACTCGTCCAGGGGGCCGGAAAAGGCCGCACCCTGGCCGTGGGTGCAGCCCATGGCGCGCAGGGCCATCACCTGTTCCGGCAGGTCCACGCCGTCGGCCACGGACTGCATGCCCAGGTCATTTGCGATCCGCAACAGGCCGGCCGTGATCTTGTGGAGCCGGGCGGATTCCACGACTCCCTCGACCAGGCCGCGATCGAGCTTCAGTACGTCCACGGGCAGCCGCCGCAGGGCGCTGATGGCCGCGTAGCCGCTGCCGAAGCCGTCCAGGGCGATCCGTACCCCGAGGCGGCGCAATGCCGTCAGGCGGCGCTCCAGCTCGTCGAAGGGCACTCTGGGGTCGCTGTCGGCGAGCTCGATCAGCAGGGCCGCCGGCGGCAGCCCGTGCCGGGTGAGGAGGGCCTCGACGGAGACCGGCGGGACCGAGCGGTCCAGCAGTCGGTGCGCGGGCAGCCGGACGGAGACCGGCAGGCCGTGCCCGGCCCGGTGGCGGGCGGCGGCCTGCTCCACGGCCTCCTCCAGCAGCCAGCGGCCCAGCTCGGCGGCCCGTACGCGCTCGGCATCGGCCTGGCCTCGGCCGTCGGGCCCCTCGGCGGCCCGCAGGAACTCGGCGGGGGTGAAGAGGATCCCCTGGCCGGAGCGCCAGCGGGCCTGCGCGGCGACGGCCGCGACGGTGCCGGTGGCCAGCGAGACGACGGGCTGGTGGAGCAGGGCGAACTCGCCGTCGTGGAGCGCGGTGCGCAGCCGTCCGGCGGCCTCCGCCCGGCGGACCACCTCGGCCTGCATCTGGGGCGCGTACATCTCCACCCGGTCCTTGCCGGCCGCCTTGGCCCGGTACATCGCGAGGTCCGCGTTGCGCATCAGGTCCGAAGGGGTGATGCCGGGGTCCGCGAAGGCCACCCCGATGCTGGCCGCGACGCGGACGTCGCTGCCCGCGATGCGGTACGGCTGGGACAGGGTGGTGCGCAGCCGGTCGGCGATCTCGTGGACCTGGTACTCGCGGGCGGTCCGATCCCGGCTGCCGTCGCCGAGGATCAGCGCGGCGAACTCGTCGCCGCCGAGCCGGGCCGCGGTGTCCCCGGCCCGTACCGCGTCATGGAGGCGGCGGGCGGCCTCGACGAGGAGCTCGTCGCCGGCCTGGTGGCCGATGGTGTCGTTGACGGCCTTGAAGCCGTCGAGATCGATGAAGAGCACGGCGGTGCTGTGGTCCCCGGCGCGCCGGCCGGTGAGCGCCTGGCGGACCCGCCGGGTGAACAGGGCCCGGTTGGGCAGGTCGGTGAGCGGGTCGTGCTCGGCGCTGTGCTGGAGCTGCGCCTGGAGCCGGACCCGCTCGGTGACGTCGCGGCTGTTGAGGATCAGGCCGCCCTGGTGGCGGTTGACGGTGGACTCCACGTTGAGCCATTCGCCGTCGCCGGATTCGAAGCGGCACTCGATCCGGGTGGTGGGCTCCTCGGCGGGCGGCGCGGCGAGGAAGCGGCGGACCTCGTGGACCACCCGGCCGAGGTCGTCCGGGTGGATCAGGGTGGCGAGCTCGGTGCCGACCAGTTCCTCGGCCTCGCGGCCGTACACCCCGGCGGCGGCGGGGCTGACATAGCGCAGCACGCCGTTCGGCGCGGCGATCATGATGACGTCGCTGGAGCCCTGGACCAGGGAGCGGAAGTGGTTCTCCTTCTGGGCCAGCTCCTGGGTGAGGGCGATGTTGTCGACGAGCATGATGCCCTGGCGGACCACGAGGGCCAGGACGACGGTGCAGCCGGTGAAGACGACCACCCGGTCCACCCGGCGTCCGTCGACCACGTTGTAGAGGATCCCGAGGGTGCAGACGGCGGCCGCCAGGTACGGGGTGAGCGCGGGCAGCGAGCCGGTGATCGGGCGGCTGTGCGGGCGGGGGGCGCGCGGCCGGGCGGGGCCCTCGGGCCCGGACAGCCTGCGGGCGCCCCACGGCGCGTACGCGAGGAGGAGCGAGCCGGCGAACCAGCCGGCGTCGAGCAGCTGCCCGGACTGGTAACTGGCGCGCAGCAGCGGCGAGGTGAAGAGCGCGTCGCTCAGGACGGTCAGGGCGAGGGCGGCGACGGCGGTGTTCACCGCGGAGCGGTTGCCCGCGGTGCGCCGGAAGTGCAGCACCAGGACGATCGAGACGAGCGCGATGTCCAGCAGCGGGTACGCGAGGGAGAGCGCGGCGCGGGGCACGCTGCCCGAGCCGCCGGAGGCGACGGACTCCGCGGTGTGCGCGAGGGCGAGGCTCCAGGACAGGGTGAGCAGCGAGCCGCCGATGAGCCAGGAGTCGAGCGCCAGGCACACCCAGCCGGCCCGGTTCACGGGGCGTTTGGCGAGGACGAGCAGGCCCACGATGGCGGGCGGCGCGAAGCAGAGGAAGCAGAAGTCGGCGAGGGACGGGCTGGGCACCTCCTCGCCGAGCACCACCTCGTACCAGCCCCACACGACGTTGCCGCCGGCGCCCATGAGGGACGAGAAGGCGAACAGCAGCCAGGCGGGGCGTTCACGGCTCGCGTGCGAGCGTGCGTACGAGTAGCAGGAGACGGCGGCGAGGAGGCCCGCGGCGCTCAGCCCGAAGTCGCCCATGAAGAGGGCGAGTTCCTCCGATCCCCAGCCGAGGGCCGCGCCGACGGCGTACCCGCCGCACACCACGGCGAGCAGGAGCTGGGCGCCGAGGCCCTTGCCGCCCTCGGAGACCGGCGGCGGGGCCAGGAGTGCTCCGGGGGCACTCACCGGGGCTCCGTGGCTGAAATCGGCGCACCCGCGCACCGCCTCCGGCGGCTTCGCCGCCTCGGATTCTTGGTCCATTGGCCGTGCATCGCCCGTCGCCCCCCAAAGTGTCCGACACTCCCCAGCGCCGTACCTTTCGCGGCGCAGCCCCCTGTTCCGGACGATACACCAGGTTCGTCACTCAGCGACATAGAGCCCATACGCTGCGTTACCAACCGGGGAGTTATGGGTACGGGGCGCACATTTTTCGCTCCGGAGCGCGCACAACCGGACTCATTCCGTGATCAGAACGGTGTTCTTCACTTCATCTCCGGCGGCGAATCGGGTCAGCTGGCCGGCCAGCAGACGCTTGGCGCGGGGCATGAACGCCGAGGTGCTGCCGCCGACGTGAGGCGTGATCAGGACATTCGGAGCATGCCAGAGAGGATGGCCGGCGGGCAGCGGTTCCGGGTCGGTGACGTCCAGCGCGGCGCGCAGCCTGCCCGACTCCAGTTCGACGAGCAGCGCCCCGGTGTCCACGACCGGGCCGCGGGCGACGTTCACGAGCAGCGCCCCGTCCTTCATCCGGCCGAGGAAGCCGGCGTCGACGAGGCCGCGGGTCTGCTCGGTGAGGGGGGTGGACAGGATCACCACGTCGGCCGCGGGCAGCAGACCGGGCAGGTCGGCGAGTTCGTGGACGGGGCCGCGGGCGGCGGTGCGGGCCGTACGGGCGACCCGGGTGACCGACGCGCACTCGAAGGGCGCGAGGCGGTCCTCGATGGCCGCGCCGATGGATCCGTAGCCGACGATCAGCACGGACTTGTCGGCGAGCGCCGGGTAGAAGCCGTCCCGCCACTCCTCGCGGTCCTGGCCGCGCACGAAGCCGGGCAGGCCGCGCAGGGAGGCGAGGACGAGCGCGAGGGTCAGCTCGGCGGTGCTGGCCTCGTGCACGCCGCGGGCGTTGCACAGCCGCACGTCCGGGCCGAGGTCGCCGATTCCGGGCAGGACGTGGTCTATGCCGGCGGAGAGGGTCTGCACGACCTGCACCGAGGTCATCCGCGGGAGCGGGCGCGTGGCGACGACCGGCCCCTTCATGTACGGGACCACGTAGAAGGAGCAGTCCGCCGGGTCGGCGGGGAACTCGGGGCCGCCGTCCCAGAAGCGGTAGTGCAGGCCCTCGGGGAGCCCGTCGATCTCGTCGGCCGGAATCGGCAGCCACACGTCTTTCGTCATGCCTGGAGGCTATGCGAAGCCGCTGACGATCAAGACGTTGGCTAGTTTGGGGAGCGGGAGAGGGAGGGGAACGAGCAGGTGGAGCGCAGGACTATCGGCGCGGCGGCCCTGGCCGTGGGCGCCGTCGGGCTCGGCTGCATGCCGATGAGCTGGGCGTACACCGCTTCGCGGCGGAACGGGGAGGGGTCGGTCCGCGCGGTGCACGCGGCGCTGGACCTGGGGGCGAGTCTGCTGGACACGGCGGACGTGTACGGGCCGTTCACGAACGAGCTGCTGATCGGGCGGGTCCTGAAGGAGCGGCGGGCCGACGCCTTCGTGTCGACGAAGGTGGGCCTCCAGGTGGGCGACCAGCACGTGGTGACCAACGGGCGGCCCGGCTACGTGCGGCGGGCCTGCGACGCGTCGCTGCGGCGGCTGCAGACCGACGTCATCGACCTGTACCAGCTGCACCGGCCGGACCCGGACGTTCCGGTCGAGGAGACCTGGGGCGCGATGGCCGAGCTGGTGGCGGCGGGCAAGGTGCGGGCCCTGGGGTTCTGCGCGGTGGGGGCGCGGGCGGGGCGGGGCGCCGGCCGCAACGACACGGGCCTGTACGACGCGGGGCAGTACGAGGCGACGATCGGGCAGCTGGAGACGGTGCAGCAGGTGTTCCCGGTGAGCACCGTGCAGGCCGAGCTGTCGGTGTGGTCGCACGCGGCGTTGGGGTCCTTGCTGCCGTGGTGCGTGGCGCGCGGGGTGGGGTTCCTCGCGGCGATGCCGCTGGGCAGCGGTTTCCTCTCGGGGACGCTGACGCCCGGGCAGGGCTTCGAGCCGGAGGACGTACGGGCCCGGCATCCGCGGTTCACGGCGTACGCGATGGCGGCGAACCAGCCGCTGGTGGCGGGGCTGCGGCGGGTCGCGCTGCGGCACGGGCCGCAGGTCACGGCGGCGCAGGTGGCGCTGGCGTGGGTGCTCGCGCAGGGGCCGCACGTGGTGCCGGTGCCGGGGGCGAAGCAGGAGCGGTGGGCGGTGGAGAACGCGCGGGCGGCCGGGGTGCTGCTGACGTCCGCCGATCTGTCGGAGATCGCGGCGCTGCCGGCGGCGGTCGGATCCTGGGACTAGGGCGGCCAACCACTCGATCGAGTGTACGAGGGCCGGAACTCCGGGGGGCTGCGGCGGGGTTGTGACATGTGTAGGCCGACGGAGGTGCGGGCGGGGCGGCAGGAAGGAGCGGGGCGATGCGCGTACGGACGAGGGGTGTGCGGGCGAAGGGCGTGGCGACCGGGGGCACGGTGGCCGAGGGCGTGGGGGTGGCCGGCGTGCGGGTGCGGGGTGTGGTGACGGCCGGGGTGCTGGCCGGGTGCGGAGCGCTGCTGGTGGCGGGGTGCTCGTCGGGCGACGGGACGCTGCCGGGGGCTCCGGAGTCCTCCCCGGGCAAGGCGTCGCCGGGCACGTCGTCGGCGGGGTCTCCCGCCGCGTCTCCCAGCGGGTCGAAGCCGTCGGCGAAGGGCTCGGCCACGGTCACGGGGGTGGTCGCCAAGGGGCTGAAGACCCCGTGGGGCGTGGCGCAGCTGCCGGGCGGGGACCTGCTGGTCGCCTCGCGCGACGAGGGGACGATCAGCCGGGTCGACGCGGGCAGCGGAGCGGTGACGGAGATCGGCGAGGTGCCGGGGGTGTCCCCGGGCGGCGAGGGCGGTCTGCTGGGTCTGGCCCTGTCCCCCGCCTTCGCCTCGGACAAGCTGGTGTACGCCTACTTCACGACCGAGTCCGACAACCGCATCGCGCGGATGCGGTACGACGAGCGCAGACCCGCGGGCCAGCAGCTGGGAGCGCCGGACACCGTGCTCCGGGGCATCCCGAAGGGCCTGATCCACAACGGCGGCCGGATCGCCTTCGGCCCGGACCGGATGCTGTACGCCGGCACGGGCGAGACGGGCGACTCGGCGCTCGCCCAGGACAAGAAGTCGCTCGGCGGGAAGATCCTGCGGATGACCCCGGACGGGCAGCCGGTGCACGGCAATCCGGACGCGGACTCGGTCGTGTACTCGCTCGGGCACCGCAATGTGCAGGGCCTGGCCTGGGACGCGGACAAGCGGCTGTGGGCGGCGGAGTTCGGGCAGAACACGTGGGACGAGCTGAACCGGATCGAGCCGGGGGCGAACTACGGCTGGCCGGCGGCCGAGGGGAAGGCGGGCAAGCCCGGCTTCAAGGACCCGGTGGCCCAGTGGCGGACCGACCAGGCCTCGCCGAGCGGGATCGCGATCGCGCAGGGCTCGGTGTGGATGGCCGGGCTGCGCGGCGAGCGGCTGTGGCGGATACCGCTGGACGGCACCCGGGCGGCGGCCGCGCCGGAGGCGTTCCTCACGGAGAAGTACGGCCGGCTGCGGACGGTGCTGGCCGTGGGCGGGGACCGGCTGCTGCTGGTCACCAGCGAGACGGACGGCAGGGGGTCGCCGGGCGCGGACGACGACCGGATCCTGTCGCTGACGGTCCGGTGACCGGCGGGCGGCCGGTCCGGCCGGCACTCCGGACGGCGGCCGGCGCCCCCGGGCGCGGACTGCCGGCCCGGGCCGGGGGGCTCATACCGGGTGCGGGGACTCCTCCGCGGGGCTGAAGAGCCTGAGCCGGTGGGCGAGCGCGGCGGCCTCGCCGCGGCCCGCGACCCCCAGTTTGGCGAGGATGTTCGAGACGTGGACGCTGGCCGTCTTCGGCGAGATGAACAGTTCCTCGGCTATCTGGCGGTTGCTGCGGCCGACGGCGACGAGGCTGAGGACGTCGCGCTCGCGGCTGGTCAGGCCCAGGGCCTCGACCGGGTCCTCGACGGGGTCGGGGCCGGCCGGCCCGCTCCCGGCGGGGGCGGACAGCGGCAGCCGGGCGCGCTGGGCCAGCAGCGCCAGGTCCTCGCGCAGCCGGCGGCAGCCCAGGCGTTCGGCCGTCTCCAGGGCGTCCCGCAGCAGGCAGCCGGCCCGGTCGCGGTCGGCGCCGGCGGCCAGCAGGGCCTCGGCGAGCCGGTGGCGCACCCGGGCCAGCAGGTAGGGGCGGTGCAGGGGGCGCACGGCCGCCTCGGCCGCCTGCCAGTCGGCGAGGGTGTCCTCTGCCTCGGCGCGCCGCAGCTCGGCCCGTACGTAGAGGGCGTGCGCCTCCCACACCGGTACGGGCGTGGGGAGCCCGCGGGCGGCGGTGCGGATCACGTCGAGGACCGCCTCGCGGCCGGGATCCGCGGCCGGCAGGCCGCGGGCGTCCGCCTCCGCGGTGGCGGCGGCGAGCAGCAGCGGCCAGGCGTAGCGGTGCTGGCCGAGCGGGAAGCCGAACTCGACGGCGCGCAGCAGTTCGGCGCGGGCGTCGAGGATCCGGCCCTCGCCCGCGGCGATGCCGACGGCCAGGCGGAACAGCGGGATGCGGTGCTGCGGGGAGGACTCCTGGGGGCCGAAGTGGGCGGTGGCGGCCTCCAGCTGGGCCGCGGCCTCGGTCAGTTCGCCGCGGGCGAGGGCGAGGTAGGCGAGGCGGGCGGCGCCGGAGCCGCGGGGCTTGGCGCTCTGGGCGGCGCGCAGGGCGCGCCGGGCGCTGTCGGCGGCTTCCTCCCAACGGCCAAGGCTGTAGAGGGACTCGGCCATGTTGCCGCAGACCCAGGCCTCGGAGTCGTACAGGCGGTAGGCGCGGACCCGTTCCACGCCCTGGGCGGCCAGTTCCACGGCTTCGTGGGACCGGCCGGCGTTCTCCAGAACGGAGGTGATGTTGATATGGGCACGACCCACGAGCAGGGCGAGACCGAGTTCGCCGGCGCGTTCCTTGACCGCCTGCATCTCGGCGAGGCCGCGGTCGACGTCGGTGTCGGCGAGCAGGCTGCCGACGGTCAGGCGGGCGTTGAGCTCGATGTCCTCGGCGCCGATCATCCGGGCGTACTCCACCGCGCGTTCCGCGGTGGCGAGGTTGTCGGGGCCGGGCCGGTTGAGCATGCCCCAGCCGGCCACCAGGACGAGCACCTCGGCGTGCACCTGGGACGGGGGCTGGCCGCGCACCAGGTCCTGGGCGGTGGCGAGTTCCTGCCAACCGTCGCCGCGGGACAGGCCCGACACCAGGCGGGAGCGCTCGGTCCAGAACCAGGCCGCGCGGAGCGGGTCCTTCTCGTCCTCCAGCATGCGCAGGGCCGTCTTCGTCAGCTTCAGCGCGCGTTCGCGCTCGCCTCCGAAGCGGGCCGCGACGGTGGCCTCGGCGAGCAGGTCGAGGCGGCGCAGCGGGGTGGTCTCCGGGTCGCAGCCGCAGGGCGGGTACACCGCCGCGTCGTCGGCGGGGCGCAGCGCCTCGCGGACCTCGTCCGGGGCGTCGTCCCACAGGTCGAGCGCGCGTTCCAGCAGGCGCAGCTGTTCCGAGTAGGCGTGCCGGCGGCGGGCGGCGACGGATGCCTGGAGTGCGGCGGGCAGGGCCTTGGCGGGCTCGTGGGCGTAGTACCAGTAGCTGGCGAGGCGGATGATCCGCTCTTCGGCGCGCACCAGCGAGTCGTCGGCTTCGAGGGCCTCGGCGAAGCGGCGGTTGACGCGGGAGCGCTCGCCGGGCAGCAGGTCGTCGCTGACCGCCTCGCGGACGAGGGAGTGCCGGAAGCGGTAGCCGTCGCCCTCGGGGGTGGCGAGGAGGATGTTGGCGCCGACGGCGGCGCGCAGGGCCTCGATCAGGTCGTCCTCGCCGAGCCGGGAGACGGCGAGCAGCAGCGGATATTCGACGGTGGAGCCGCCCTCGGCGACCAGGCGGACCACCCGCTGGGTGGCTTCGGGGAGTACCTCGACCCGGACCAGGAGCAGGTCGCGCAGCGATTCGGTGAGCCCGGTGCGGCAGCCGCTCTCGATGGAGGCGATGAGTTCCTCGACGAAGAAGGCGTTGCCGTCGGAGCGGTTGAAGACGGTGTCGACGAGGGACTCGTCGGGGGGCGAGGAGAGGATGCCGGTGAGCTGGCGGCGGACTTCGGCGCGGGTGAAGCGGGAGAGTTCGACGCGCTGGACGGTGCGCAGCCGGTCGAGTTCGGCGAGCAGGGGGCGCAGCGGGTGGCGGCGGTGGACGTCGTCGGCGCGGTAGGTGGCGACGAGGACCAGGCGGCCGCTGGCCAGGGTGCGGAACAGGTAGGACAGCAGGTGGCGGGTGGAGGTGTCCGCCCAGTGCAGGTCCTCCAGCACGATGACGACGGTGCGCTCGGCGGCGAGCTTCTCCAGCAGCCGGGCGGTCAGTTCGAAGAGCCGTGCGGTGCTTTCCTCGTCGTGGGGGCCGCGGGGTGTCTCGCCGAGTTCGGGCAGGATCCGGGCGAGTTCGTCCTCCTGGCCCGCGGCGGCGGCGGCGAGCTCGTCCGGGAGCACCCGGCGCAGGGCGCGCAGGGCCGTGGAGAAGGGGGCGAAGGGCAGTCCTTCCGCCCCGATCTCCACACAGCCTCCGACGGCCACGACGGCTTCGCGCCGGGTGGCCTCACAGAGGAACTCTTCGGTGAGGCGGGTTTTGCCCACTCCGGCCTCGCCGCCGATGAGCAGGGCCTGCGGCTCCTGGCGGGCGGCTCGGGCGAGGGCGTCGGTGAGCACGGCGAGTTCGTCGGCGCGGCCGACGAACACCGGGCTGGCGGACCTGGTTTCCACGCCGCCGAGCATCGCACAGAGATCCGGTGCGACGGCACTCGATATGGCTGCGGGTGTCATGACGGGTTGGCGCTCGCCTACGGGCGGGCGCGCTACGCGGCCTTGGTGAACCGGTGGCGGTTCGCCTTCACCTTCCCTCCGCGTTCGTCCTCGCCGGCTACCGAGCCGGCCGTGGCCCGGCGGAACCGCGCGACCTGGCGGAAGGCCTCGGCCTCGCGGATCAGGTCGGCGCGGCGCATCGTGGCGATCTCGTACTCGAACATCTTGCTCTCCCCTGGCTGGTGTTCCGGGCACCTCGTTCGGTGTGATCCAAGAATCGCCCGCCAGGGGGTGGCGGGGCATCGGGCGTGTGCCGCATCTGTGCGGGCCAGGGGTCCTTAGGCGGGGCCCCGGGCCGCCCGGCAGGCCTAAGGCGGGTGCCGGGCGGTGCCTAGGCCCTGCCTGGGCGGTGCCTACGGGGCGGTCGGGAGGGGCGCCAGGATGTCCGTGTACATGAGGACGGAGAGGAGGACGCCGAAGGCGCCGAGGACGACGGCGGCCCAGGAGGCGGCGCGGACCCACAGGGGCAGGGTGCGGCCGGGGGTCCCGAAGGCGGGGCGGGCCAGCACGAACAGGCCTGTGAGGAGGGCGAGGACCGCGAAGCCGCCGTTGACGAGGGCGGTGGCGTGCCAGGCGTCGCCGTACAGCGCCGAGATCTTCTCGGCGGACGAGTTCGCGGTGGCCGACTCGATCTGTCCGATCAGGGTCTGGCGCTCGGCGAAGACGCGGGACACCCAGCTGCCGCTGAGGGCGATCACGCCCAGGCCGGCCGCGGTGACGGAGGCGGCCGCGGCGGCCACGCCGGACGGCGGGCGGCTGTCGAGCTCGTCCGGCGTGTGCTCGTCGGTGTCGTCGTCGTCCGCGTCGAGGGTGACGAGGAGGTCCTCGGCGGGGGCCGTTTCGTCCGCGGTCACGTCGTCGGTCTTGGTGGTGTCCATGCGGGGCACCGTAGGCGGGGTTTCTGAGAGCCGTCTGAGAGCCGTCTGGGAGCCGCCCCGGTGCCGTCCGCACGGCCGGCCGACGGGCCCCGCCCGCTGGGCGGAGCGGGCCGGCGGCCGGTCCGTGGGCCGGCTGCGGGTGGCGGCGGAGGGCTCCCGACCCGGTGTCCGCGGAGGGAGGGGTGCCGGTCAGGCCTGTGCGGGCCACTCGTGGGCGAGGACCGACCAGATTTCGACGCTCTGGCGGATCCCGCGGTGCATCTGGGTCTCCCGCAGGACGCCGTCCCGCGTCATGCCGAGCCGCTCGGCGGCGGCGATGCTCTTCTCGTTGGCGGTGGAGACGAGCCACTCCACCCGGTGCATGCCGCGCTCGTGGATCGCCCAGTCGATGAGGATCCGGCAGGCCTTGGTGACGAGGCCGCGGCCGGCGGCGGAGGGCTCCAGCCAGCAGCCGACCTCGCAGGTGCCCGTGTTGGCGTCGAAGGTCCGGAAGAGGACCCCGCCGACCATGCGGCCGTCGACGCGGATGCCGTAGAGCCGGCCGGTGTCGTCCGCGGCCCGGTGCGCGAAGTCGGTGAGCAGCTTCCGGGCGGAGTCCAGGTCGGTCGCCCGGTCGGGGAGGCCGATGTGCACGCCGATGAAGTCGCGGCCCCGGTCCATGTGCGCGAGGAACTCCTCGGCGTGGTGGGGCTCCAGGGGGAACAGCCGGGCATCGTCGGCGAGGGCTATCGAGAACATGCGCGGGGTCCTTAGCGGTGGTGTCCGGTCAAGGGCGGAGCGCCGCGGGTTCCGCGCTGTCGTCGCTCGCCCGCTGCGCCGGAAGTGTCGCATGGCGGACCTGGTCGGGGGGTTCGATACTGATCTTCGGCAGCCGCCGGTCGAGCCAGCGGGGCAGCCACCAGTTGGCGCCGCCCAGCATGTGCATGAGGGCGGGGACCAGCAGGGTGCGCAGGACGAAGGCGTCCAGGGCGACGGCCGCGGCGAGGGCGATGCCGAACATCGCGATGATCCGGTCGCCGCTGAGCACGAAGGCCAGGAACACCGAGATCATGATGACGGCGGCGGAGTTGATCACCCGGCTGGTCTCGGCGAGGCCGACGCGCACCGCCCGGGTGTTGTCACCGGTCTCCAGCCACTCCTCGTACATCCGGCTGACCAGGAAGACCTGGTAGTCCATGGACAGCCCGAAGAGCACGGAGACCATGATCACGGGGAGGAAGGGCTCGATGGGGCCGGCGCTGCCGAGGCCGAGCAGTTCGCTGCCCCAGCCCCACTGGAAGACCGCCACGACGATCCCGAAGGAGGAGGCGACGGCGGCCACGTTCATGGCGGCGGCCTTGAGCGGGATCCCGATCGACCGGAAGGCGAGCAGCAGCAGGGCGCAGCCGAGGGCGACGACGACGCCGACGAAGAGCGGCAGCTTGCCGATGATGATCTCGGCGAAGTCGTCGTAGCCCGCGGTGACGCCGCCGACGTGGACCTTCATCGAGCTGCCCTGCTCGGCGTCGGGGATCACGCCGTCGCGGAGCCGGTCGACGAGGGCGCTGGTGGCGCGGGACTGCGGGGCGGAGTCGGGTACGACGGTGAGCACGGCGGTGTCGCCGCTGCGGTTGGCCACGGCGGGGCCGGCGGCCGCGACGCCCTCGGTGGCGCGGATGGATTCGGCGAGCCGGTCGAGGGCGATCCGGTCGCCCGCGCCGTCGAGGCGGGCGACCACGGTGAGCGGGCCGTTGACGCCGGGGCCGAACCCGTCGGCCAGCAGGTCGTAGGCCTGGCGGGTGGTGCTGGTGGCCGGGTTGTTGCCCTGGTCGGAGGTGCCGAGGTGGAGCGAGAGGGTGGGCAGGGCGAGGACGACCATGACCACGGCGGCGACCGCGCCGAGCAGCTTGGGGTGACGTTCGACGAAGGCCGACCAGCGGGCGGCGAACCCGGTGAGCTCCTCGGTCTGCGGGCCCTGCTCGGCGAGCTTGCGCCGCTCGCGCCGGGACAGCGCCCGCATGCCGATGAGGGAGAGCAGGGCGGGCAGCAGGGTCACCGAGGCGGCGACGGTGAGGATGACGGTGAGAGAGGCCGCGAAGGCCACTCCGTTGAGGAAGTTCAGCCGCAGGATCAGCATGCCGAGCAGGGCTATGCAGACGGTGGCGCCGGCGAAGACGACCGCCCGGCCGGTGGTCGCGACGGCGTTGCGGGCGGCGTCCTCGACGTTCATGCCGCGTTTGAGGCCCTTGCGGTGCCGGGTGACGATGAAGAGCGCGTAGTCGATGCCGACGCCGAGGCCGATGAGCATGCCGAGCATGGGCGCGAAGTCGGCGACCGGCATGGCGTGGCCGAGCAGCACGATGCCCGCGTAGGCGGTGCCCACGCTGACCAGCGCGGTGGCGATCGGGAGCAGGCTCGCGGCGAGCGAGCCGAAGGCGAGGAAGAGCACCACGGCGGCGACGACCACGCCGATGATCTCGGCGAGGTGGGCGGTGGGGGCTTCGGTGAGGGCGACGGCGCGGCCGCCGAGTTCGACCTGGAGCCCGTCGCGTTCGGCCGCCTTCGCGGTGTCGACGACGGCCTGCGCCTGGCTCTTGGGTACGGCGTCGGCCTGCTGGTCGAAGGTGACCACGGCGTAGGCCGTGCGTCCGTCGGCGCTGATCTGCGCCACGCCGTCGGGGCTGTACGGGCCGCTCACCGAGCCGACGCCGGGGAGGTCCGCGATGGCGTCGAGGGCGCGGCTCATGCGCTGTTCGACCGCGGGGGTGCGGGCGCTCTGCCCGGCGGGGGCGCGCCACACGACGGTGTCGGTGTCGCCGCCCTGGCCGTGGAAGCCGGCGCGCAGCAGTTCGGTCGCCCGGCCGGACTCCGTGCCGGGTACCTCGTAGTTGTTGGAGTACGCGGTGCCGGCCGCGGTGGCGCCGGCGGCGGTGCCGCCGAGTGCGAGGAGCCAGAGCAGGACGACGACGAGGCGGTGGCGGATGCACCACCGTGCGATTGCTGCCAACGGACGTGCTCCCTGGTGGCTCGGGCATCTTTTACCGGGAACACCCGATGCAAAGAAACGCTCTGCGTCAAACCTTCACGCGGGCCCTTAATCGGGCATACCGCCACCATTGCAGCGTTTCGTGATCGTTGGCCCGTTTCGTGGGCATCGTCACAGGGGTGCGTGAGAGCAGGGGACCTTCGGCCCGGGACCGGGCGCCCGGGCGTCAGTTACGGGTGTTGAGGAAGCCGATCACGACGGCGCCCCACCAGCAGATCTGTGAGAGGCCGGCGGTGACGGCGCAGCGCACCAGCAGCGCGGTGGGGACGGCGGCCGGGGCGCCGTCCCGGCCGGCGGCGGCCGCGCCGTGGGCGTTCAGGCGTTCCCCGAGGGCGCCGGCCTGGAGACCGTTGACCGTGAGGATCAGGACCAGGAGCAGCTTGGTCTGGGTGAGCGGCGAGCCGAGGTCGGGGTGGAGCATCACACCGCTGCCGACAAGGCCGGCCAGGCCGGCCCAGATCGGGGTGTGCAGGCGGGCGGTGGCGGCGGTGACCTCGCCGAGGGAGCAGCGCCCGGTGAGCCACAGGGCCCCGTACCAGTCGGCGGAGAGGACCGCGCCGAAGCCGAGGACGAGGGAGGCGAGGTGCACGAAGAGGGCGGCGTCGTGCAGCGCCGGGTCGGTCCGGAGGTGGGTGGACATCCACAGTCCGCCGGTGATGAGGAGCACCGCCCCGAGGGCCGTGGCGGAGACCGTCCACCACGAGTCGTAGACCCGGAGCGGCACAGGTCTGCCCTTGCCCGTGTCCGTCGCCCCGACCGCCACGGCCGCCTCCTGAATCCGCTGGGAATGAATACAGGCAAGGCTTACCTAATATTTATGTGACGCGTCAACCACCGTCCACGGGTCGACCCGCCGGCACCCGGTAGCCGGGCACGGAGGGCCAGCGCACGGTGAGCACGACGGAGTCCTCCTCGGCACACCAGGAGTGGTCGACGCCGCGCCCCCAGACCACGTAGTCGCCCTGCCGGGCAAGTACGACGCTGCGGCCGGGCAGTTCGACCCGGAAGCGGCCGCTGACGAGCACCTGGAGAGTGGTCCGCGCCTCGCCGCGCACCCACCGGGCCCGCCGGTCCCCGCGCGGGTGCACCCCCCACTTGATCTCGACGTCCGCGCTGTGGCGGGGATCACCCGCCTCCTTGAAGTGGCCGAGCAGCCAACCGTGGTCGAGCGGGGCGTCCGCCCCGGCGTTGCCGACGTACACGCTCCCGTCGCGCGGCGCGTCGTCGTCCGTCCCGTGCTTCTCGTCGCGCGCGTCGTCGCGCCCCTCGTCACTCTCCATGGCACGGGAGGTTAATCCTGTTGCCCCGGTCGGGCCCGGCTGCTGGGGTGGGGCCATGGATCATGCCTCCGTACGGGACCTGTACGACCTCGAGATGCGCCGGGACGCCCGCCCGGACGGGCCCGACGGCCGGATCGAACGGGTCGGGAACGTCGTACGCCACACGGGCCCGCCCCTGGGCTGGAACGGCGTCGTCTGGTCGGACCTGGACGAGGCCACGGCCGACCGGGCCATCGCGGAGCAGATCGCGCACTACGACGGACTGGAGGGCGGCCGCACCTGGGAGTGGAAGCTCTACGACCACGACCTGCCCGCCGACCTCGGCGCACGGCTGCGGGCGGCCGGCTTCGAGCCCGAGGACCCGGAGACCCTGATGGTCGCCGAGGTCGCGGCCCTCGCGGTGGACGCGGCCCCGCCGGAGGGCGTCCGGCTGGTGCCGGTGACCGACGCGTCGGGCGTCGGCCTGATGATGGCCGTCCACGACCGGGCCTTCGGCGGTCCGCCCCGTCCCGACCTCCACCGGCAGCTGCTGGACCAGGTCACGGGGGCGCCCGGGACGGTCGCCGCGGTGGTCGCGATGGCCGGGGACGAGCCGGTGAGCGCGGCCCGGCTGGAGATGCCGCCGGGCGCGCGCTTCGCGGGGCTGTGGGGCGGCGGCACGGTCGAGGAGTGGCGGGGCAGGGGGATCTACCGGGCCCTGGTCGCGCACCGCGCCCGGATCGCCGCCGCGCACGGCATCCCCTACCTCCAGGTCGACGCCTCCGACCAGAGCCGGCCGATCCTGGAGCGGCTGGGCTTCGCCCCGCTCGGCGTCACGGTGCCGTACGTGCGGCAGGGCCGATGAGGGCGGCGGAGCCTGCGGACACCCGGACCGGGCCGCCGCTGACCGGCGGCGAGCGCGAGACCCTGCGGGCGTTCCTGGACTACCAGCGGGCGACGCTGGCCATGAAGTGCGAGGGGCTCACGGACGAGCAGCTGAGGCGGCGGGCGAGCCCGCCGTCCACGCTGTCGCTGCTGGGCCTGGTCCGGCACATGGCCGAGGTCGAGCGCGCCTGGTTCCGGCGGACCATCGACGGCGAGGACGTACCGCTGGTCTGGTCGCCGGACGGCGACTACCAGGCCGCGTACGAGGCGGGCGCGGCGTCCCGCGCCGAGGCCTTCACCGCGTGGGAGGCGGAGGTGGCCCACGCCCGCCGGATCGAGGCGGCCGCGGAGTCCCTCGACGTCACGGGCCACCAGGTGCGCTGGGGCGAGGACGTCTCGCTGCGTCTGGTGATGCTCCACCTGATACACGAGTACGCCCGCCACAACGGCCACGCGGACTTCCTGCGGGAGGCGATCGACGGGACGGTGGGCGCCTGATCCCTGCGGGGCCGGCCCGGCACCCGGGCCGCTCGTCGACTGCCACCTGTGCATACACTTAGGCCAGCCTAACCTAATGCACTCGGGGAGCAGTGTGAGTATCGATGTGTACCGGGATGCCTGGGGCGTCCCGCACCTTCGCGCGTCCGACGCCCGTGAACTCGCCTTCGCCCAGGGCCGGGTGACCGCTGCCGACCGCGCCTGGCAGCTGGAGGTCGAGCGGCGCCGCACCCAGGGTTCCACCGCTGCCTTCCTGGGCCCGGAGTGCGTCGTCTGGGACCGGTTCGCCCGGCAGGCGCGGCTCGACGACACGGCCCGGCGCTGCTTCGAGGCGCTCGACCCCGACACCGCCGACTGGATACGGGCGTACGTGGACGGCGTCAACGCGGGGATGGCCGCGGGCGCCGCGCGCGACCGGCGGTTCGCCGACACCGGCCTCGACACCGCGCCCTGGGAGCCCTGGGTGCCGCTGGGCATCTGGATATCGACCCACATCCTGTTCGCCGGCTTCCCCACCAAGATCTGGCGCGAGCAGGTGGCCCGCGCCCTGGGCGACGAGGCGATCACCCTGTTCGCCACCGACGGCCCCGGCACCTCCGGCAGCAACGGCTGGATGGTCCCGGGCGACCGCACCACCAGCGGCGCCGCCCTGATCGCCGGGGACCCGCACCGGTTCATCGAGGACCCGGGCATCTACCAGCAGATCCGCCTGGCCTGCCCGGAGTTCGACGTCCTGGGCCTGGCCGTCCCCGGCATCCCCGGCCTCGCGCACTTCGGCCACACCGGCACCGCCGCCTGGGCCATCACCAACGCCATGGCCGACTACCACGACCTCTACCGCGAGCGGCTGCGTACGGCCCCCGACGGCGCCACGGAGGCGCTGGGCCCCGACGGCAGCTGGGAGCCGGTGACCCGGCACACCGAGACCATCGAGGTCGCGGGCGCCGAACCGGTCGCCGTCGAGATCCTGGAGACCCCGCGCGGTCCGGTCATCGCCGGCCACCTCGCGGGCGTCCGCACCGAAGCCACCCCCGGCGGCGGCACCCCCGCCGACGCCACCGACCCCGACCCCGGCACCGGCCCCGACGGCGCCCGCGCCGAGGAGAGCGTCAGCCTGCGCTACCCGCCGCGGGTCCGCCGGGACCTCGGCTTCGCCGCGCTCCCCGCCCTCCTGCGCGCCCGCACGGTCGCCGACATCGACCGCGCCTTCGACGGCTGGGCCGAGCCCGTCAACGTGGTCCACGCCGCCGACACCGAGGGCGGCCTGCTGCACCGGGTGGCCGGCGCCGTCCCGCTGCGCTCACAGGCCAACAAGCTGCGCCTGGTGCCCGCCTGGGAGCCCGGCCACGACTGGCAGGGCTGGGCGCCGACCACCGCCGAGCCGGTGCAGGGCTTCGCCGTGATGGCCAACGCCCGCGGGATCGCCTCCCCGTTCGGCATCGAGTTCGCGCCCCCGCACCGCGCCAACCGGATCCGCGAGCTGCTCAGCGGCTCCGCCGACTGGACCGCGAAGGGCATGGCGACGATCCACACGGACACCCTGCTCGCCTCCGCCGGCCCGCTCCTCGACCTGCTCGGCCCGCTCACCGGCCTCTCCCCCGCCGCCGACGCGCTGCGCGCCCGGCTGCTCGCCTGGGACCGCCACATGGACGCCGACAGCACCGACGCCACCCTCTTCGCGGCGCTGCGGCACGCCGTGGTCCGCGCGATCGCCGCCGACCCGGCGCTGGCCGCGCTCGCCGGCACTCCGGACGCCCCCGAGGTCTTCCATCCGTGGCTGTACCTGCTGCCCAAGGTCGGCTACGCCCTCGAGGGGATCCTGACCACCTCTCTGCTCCCCGGACTCGACCGGCCCGCGCTGGTCCGGGCCGCCCTGGAGGACGTCGCGGCGCACCCCGACGCGCCCGTGCCGTGGTCCGAGGCGCACCGCCTCACCCCCTGGCAGGCCGTCCCCGACCCGGACGCCGAGTGGCCGGGCCTGGGCGGCGACCACGACTGCGTGCTCGCCACCTCCAGCGTGCCCGGCTTCACCGACCTGACCGCCCGCGGCCCGTCCGCCCGCTACGTCTGGGACCTCGCCTCCCGCGAGGACAGCCTGTGGGTGGTCCCGCTGGGCGCCGACGGGGTCACCGGCGCCGCCCACCACCGCGACCAGCTCGGCCTCTGGGCCCGCGGCGAACTCGTCCCCGTCGTCACCGACTGGTCCCGTCTCACCAAGGAATCCGCATGAGCGCCTCCGTGCCCGCCGTCCCCGTCCCCGCCGGTTCCGCGGCCCCCGAGCCCGTGCCCGCTCCCGTCACCCGGGAGCCCGTGTACGTCGGTGACGTGGAGGGCTTCGGCACCGTCACCCTCACCCCGGTGGATCCGGCCGCCGACGCCCCGCTGATCCACGGGTGGGTCTCACAGGACCGGGCCCGCTTCTGGGGCATGGGCGGGGCGAGCCTCGACCTGGTCCGGGAGATCTACGAGGACGTCGACCGGCGCACCACCCACCACGCCTTCCTGGCCCGCCGCGACGGGGTGCCGGTCGCGCTGTTCCAGTCGTACGAGGCGGCCGAGGACCGGGTCAGCGAGTGCTACGAGGTGCAGCCCGGGGACACCGGCGTGCACCTGCTCATCGCGCCCTCCGCCGGCACCGTCGAGCGCGGCTTCAGCAAGACCCTGACCGACGTCTTCCTGAGGTACCTCATGGCCTCCGGCGCCACGCGGCTCGTGGCCGAGCCGGACGCGCAGAACGCGAAGGCGATCGCCCGGCTGGAGCGCATCGGCTTCGAGATCGGCCCGGAGATCGAACTGCCGGAGATCGACCTCCCCGAGGTCTTCCTCCCGGCCAAGCGGGCCCGCCTGGCCTTCTTCGCCGTCCCGTCGGGCGGCGCCGTCTGACGGATCCCGCGTCCGGGAACACACGAGGGGCGGTGCACCGGAGTGATCCGGTGCACCGCCCCTCGCGGTGTGCGTCGGCCCTGCGGGCGGTATGCGGGGGCCGGTCAGCCCTCGGAGACGCCCAGCTTCTCCAGGATGAGCTCCTTGACGCGGGCCGCGTCCGCCTGGCCGCGGGTGGTCTTCATGACCGCTCCGACCAGCGCGCCGACCGCCGCGACCTTGCCGCCGCGGATCTTGTCCGCGATGGCCGCGTTGCCGGCGATGGCCTCGTCCACGGCCGCGCCGAGCGCGCCCTCGTCCGAGACGACCTTCAGGCCGCGCTTCTCGACGACCTCGTCCGGGCCGCCCTCGCCGGCGAGCACGCCTTCGAGCACCTGGCGGGCCAGCTTGTCGTTCAGCTCGCCGCCCGCGACCAGCGCCGCGACGCGCGCGACCTGGGCCGGGGTGATCGGCAGCTCGTCGACGACGACGCCCTGCTCGTTGGCGTTGCGGGCCAGCTCGCCCATCCACCACTTGCGGGCGGCGGCCGAGTCGGCGCCGGCCTCGATGGTGGCGACGATGGAGTCCACCGCGCCCGCGTTGAGGATCGACTGCATGTCGTGCTCGCTGACGCCCCACTCCTCGCGGAGGCGGTTGCGGCGCACGCGCGGCATCTCCGGGAGACCGGCGCGCAGCTCCTCGACCCACGGGCGGGCGGGCGCGACGGGGACCAGGTCGGGCTCCGGGAAGTACCGGTAGTCCTCGGCGTTGTCCTTGATGCGCCCCGCCGTGGTGGAGCCGTCCTCCTCGTGGAAGTGACGGGTCTCCTGCACGATCGAGCCGCCGGACTGCAGGACGGCCGCGTGGCGCTGGATCTCGAAGCGGGCCGCGCGCTCGACCGACCGGAGCGAGTTGACGTTCTTGGTCTCGCTGCGGGTGCCGAACTTCTCGGTGCCGTGCGGGCGCAGCGACAGGTTCACGTCGCAGCGCATCTGGCCCTTGTCCATCCGGGCCTCGGACACGCCGAGGGCCTTGATGACCTCGCGCAGCTCGGCCACGTACGCCTTGGCGACCTCGGGGGCCCGCTCGCCCGCGCCCTCGATCGGCTTGGTGACGATCTCGATGAGCGGGATGCCGGCGCGGTTGTAGTCCAGCAGGGAGTGGGACGCGCCGTGGATACGGCCGGTGGCGCCGCCGACGTGCAGCGACTTGCCGGTGTCCTCCTCCATGTGGGCGCGCTCGATCTCCACGCGGAAGATCTCGCCGTCCTCCAGCTGGACGTCCAGGTAGCCGTTGTAGGCGATCGGCTCGTCGTACTGGGAGGTCTGGAAGTTCTTCGGCATGTCCGGATAGAAGTAGTTCTTCCGGGCGAAGCGGCACCACTCGGCGATCTCGCAGTTGAGCGCGAGACCGATCTTGACGGCCGACTCGATGCCGATCGCGTTGACGACCGGCAGCGCGCCGGGCAGGCCGAGGCAGACCGGGCAGGTCTGCGAGTTGGGCTCGGCGCCCAGCTCGGTGGAGCAGCCGCAGAACATCTTGGTGCGGGTGCCGAGCTCGACATGGACTTCGAGGCCCATGACGGGGTCGTACGTCGCGAGAGCCGCGTCGTACGACAGGAGTTCAGTGACGGTCACGGTGAAACTTTCCCTCTCAGCCCAGCAGGACGTCGTCGTCGCCGAGGCGCTTCAGCTCGCGGTACAGGATCGCGAGGCCGGTGACGATGGCGGCGGCGGACACGGCGGCGTCGACCAGCCGCAGCACGTCGCCGTCGCTGCGGGCAAGCTTGGCCTGCTTGGCAACGCTCAAGGCGCCGAACGCGGTGGTGGCCAGCGAGACGTAGACGCCGGTTTTCGACTTCTTGAAGTTCTTGGCCTTCTTTGCCATGGCACTCACAGCGACGGAGCCTCCTCGAGCAGCGGGTGACCCCAGCGTGCGACGAAGGCGGCCTCGACGGCGGCACCGACCTTGTAGAGCCGGTCGTCCTTCATCGCCGGGGCGATGATCTGCAGACCGACCGGGAGACCGTCCTCGGGCGCCAGGCCGCAGGGCAGCGACATGGCCGAGTTGCCGGCCAGGTTGGTCGGGATGGTGCACAGGTCCGCGAGGTACATCGCCATCGGGTCGTCGGCGCGCTCGCCGATCGGGAAGGCGGTGGTCGGGGTCGTCGGGGAGACGATCACGTCGACCTGCTCGAAGGACTTCTCGAAGTCCTGCGTGATGAGCGTGCGGACCTTCTGGGCCGAACCGTAGTACGCGTCGTAGTAGCCGGAGCTGAGCGCGTACGTACCGAGGATGATGCGGCGCTTGACCTCGTCGCCGAAGCCGGCTTCGCGGGTCAGGGCGGTGACGTCCTCGGCGGACTTGGTGCCGTCGTCGCCGACGCGCAGGCCGTAGCGCATGGCGTCGAAGCGGGCCAGGTTGGAGGAGCACTCGGACGGCGCGATCAGGTAGTACGCGGCGAGTGCCAGGTCGAAGGACGGGCAGTCCAGCTCGACGATCTCGGCGCCCAGCTCCTTGAGGAGCTCCACCGACTCGTTGAAGCGCTGGACGACGCCGGCCTGGTAGCCCTCGCCCGCGAACTGCTTGACGACACCGATGCGCATGCCGGCGACGGAGCCGTTGCGCGCGGCCTCGACGACCGGCGGGACCGGCGCGTCGATGGACGTGGAGTCCATCGGGTCGTGGCCGGCGATGACCTCGTGCAGCAGGGCCGCGTCCAGGACCGTGCGGGCGCAGGGGCCGCCCTGGTCGAGGGAGGAGGAGAAGGCGACCATGCCGTAGCGGGAGACGCCGCCGTAGGTCGGCTTGACGCCGACGGTGGCGGTGACGGCCGCGGGCTGGCGGATGGAGCCGCCGGTGTCGGTGCCGATGGCGAGGGGGGCCTCGTACGACGCGAGGGCCGCGGAGGAGCCGCCGCCGGAGCCGCCGGGGATCCGGGTGAGGTCCCACGGGTTGCCGGTCGGGCCGTACGCGCTGTTCTCGGTGGAGGACCCCATGGCGAACTCGTCCATGTTGGTCTTGCCGAGGATGACGACGTCGGCTTCCTTCAGCTTGCGCGTCAGGGTGGCGTCGTACGGCGGGATCCAGCCTTCGAGCATCTTCGAACCGACGGTGGTCGGCACACCCTTGGTGGTGAAGATGTCCTTGAGCGCGAGCGGGACGCCGGCCAGCGGGCCGAGCTTCTCGCCCGCGGCGCGCTTGGCGTCGACGGCGCGGGCCTGCGCGAGCGCGCCCTCGCGGTCGACGTGCAGGAAGGCGTGGACCTTCTCGTCGACGGCGTCGATGCGCGCCAGGTGGGCCTCGGTGACCTCGACGGCCGTGAGCTCGCCGGAAGCGATCTTCGCGGCGATCTCGGCCGCGGTGAGCTTGATGATCTCGGACATGGTGATTAGTCCTCCCCCAGGATCTGCGGCACCTTGAAACGCTGCTGCTCCTGCGCGGGGGCTCCGGAGAGCGCCTGCTCGGGGGTGAGCGAGGGACGGACTTCGTCCGCGCGCATGACGTTGGTCAGCGGCAGCGGGTGGGAAGTCGGCGGAACGTCTTGGTCGGCGACTTCGGAGACGCGGGCGACCGCGCCGATGATGTCGTCCAGCTGTCCGGCGAAGTGGTCCAGCTCCGCGGGCTTGAGCTCCAGACGCGCCAGCCGAGCGAGGTGGGCGACCTCCTCGCGCGTGATGCCAGGCATGCAGCGATCCTCTGAGGGTGGTGAGTGTGTAGGTATCGGGCCCAATCCTATGGGGCTCGGCCCTCACACCACGAAACGGTTCGGCGGGAGCCGGGGGCACGGCCCCCGCCGAACCGCCCGCGCGGGGCGCCTGCCGGCGCGGGGAAGCACCCGGCGGGCGGCGGGGAGGTGCCGCCCTAGCGGCGGGCGCCGAAGTTCTGGACCCACCAGGGACCGTTGCTCTTGAGGTTCACGCCGACGCCGATGTCCTTGAAGCGGCAGTCGAGGATGTTGGCGCGGTGGCCGGGGCTGTCCATCCAGCCCGCCATCGCCTTGGAGGGGGTGCGCGGGCTCTTGTAGATGTTCTCGCCCCACCGCATCCAGCGGTATCCGGCCTTGGTCATCCGGTCGCCGGCGCTTCGGCCCTCGGGGCTGGTGTGGGAGTAGTAGTTGCGCTTGGCCATGTCGTTCGCGTGCGCCTGGGCGGCCGCCATCAGGCGCTTGTCGGTGCGCAGCGGGGCGCAGCCGGCGCGGGCCCGCTCGGCGTTGGCGAGGGCGATGACCTTCTTGGCGTACGCGGCGGCCTTGGCGGAGACGGCGGGGGCGGCTGCGGCCGCGCGTTCGGCCACGCGGTCGGCTGCGGACCCCGCCCCGGGTATGGCGGCGCCGGCTCCGGCGAGCGCGGCCGCGGCGGCGGGCGCGGGCGGGGCGTCGGTGGCGGCGGTGGTGGCCTGGCCGGCGGCGGGCCAGGCGAAGGCGGCAGCGGTGACGGCCGCGGAGAGGGCGGCGACGGACAGGGCGGTCACCGGGCCCCGGGACCTGCGGTGGCGGGCCGGGCGCGCGGGGGCCGCGGCCGGGGCGGGGGCGGCGGGCAGGGAGCGGTCACGGGCGTCGTGCTCGGTCATGGGACTCCGTTCTCTGTGTGCGCCGGAATGTCCGGCTACAGAGGGAGACCGCCCGCGGGGCCGCGGATAACACTTTTCGGCGGCCCCGCGTGATCGTTACGCCAGAGGGCTGTGGTCGGCGCTCTCCGCGGCGGCCGCGGCCGCGAGCTCCGCCGTGATGTCGGCGGGGCGGCGCCAGCCGCGCTCGCCGCGGGCGAGCAGCCAGGCGGTGGCCTCGGCCGGCGGCATGGCGGCGGCGACCAGCCAGCCCTGTACGGCGTCGCAGCCCAGGTCTCGCAGGCGCTCCCAGGTCTCGTCGTCCTCGACGCCCTCGGCGACGACCAGCAGGCCGAGCGAGTGGGCGAGGTCGACGGTGCAGCGCACGATCTCCGCGTCCTGGGCGTCGACCGCGAGCCGGGCGACGAACGAGCGGTCGATCTTCAGTTCGCTGACGGGCAGCCGGCGCAGGTGGACCAGGGAGGAGTAGCCGGTGCCGAAGTCGTCGAGGGACATCTTCACGCCGTGGCCGGTGAGCCCGGCCATCGTGTCGGCGGCCCGCTGCGGGTCCTCCAGCAGCACGTGCTCGGTTATCTCCAGCTGCAGGGCGCCGGCGGGCACCCCGTGCCGGGCCAGCCGGGCCGCGACCGCGCCCGCGAAGCCGGGGGTGTGGACGTCGCGCGGGGAGACGTTGACGGCGACCGGCACCTTCAGGCCCTGGGCGCGCCAGCGGGCGACCTGGGCGAGCGCCGTCTCCAGGACGTACTCGGTCAGGTGCGGCATCAGGCCGGAGGTCTCGGCGATGGCGATGAACTCGTCCGGGGGGACCCGGCCGCGCTCCGGGTGCACCCAGCGCACCAGGGCCTCCAGTCCGGCCACCTGGCCGTCGAAGCGGACCTTGGGCTGGTAGTGGAGCTCGACCTCGCTCGCGTCGAGGGCGCGCCGCAGGTCGCCGAGGAGGCCGAGCCGGTCGGGGGTGTTGCTGTCCCGTTTGGACTCGTAGACCTCGACGCCGGTGCGATCGCGCTTGGCCTGGTACATGGCGACGTCGGCGCGGCGCAGCAGCCCTTCGGCGTCGAGGGCGTGGTCGGGGAAGACGGCGAGGCCGGCGCTGGCCTCCAGGACGAGGGTGAGGCCGTCGAGGTCGAGCGGGGAGCTGAGCTCGGCGACGAGATGGCGGGCGATCCGCTGGGCGCTGGTGGTGGAGTCGGCGAGCGGCAGCAGGACGGCGAACTCGTCGCCGCCGAGCCGGGCCGCCTCGGCGTGCCGGGGCAGCGCCAGGCGCAGCCGCTCGGCGATCTGGAGCAGCAGCCGGTCGCCGGCCAGGTGGCCCAGGGTGTCGTTGACGGCGCGGAAGCGGTCGAGGTCGATCAGGACGAGGGCGGACCGGGTGCCGAGGCGTTCGGCCTGGTCGAGGGCGGTCCAGGTGCGTTCCAGTAGCCATTGCCGGTTGGGCAGGCCGGTGAGCGGGTCGCGCAGTTGTTCCTCGGCGCGGGCGCGGGCGATCCACAGGGTGGAGTCGAGTGCGATGAGCGGTACGGCGAACAGCGGCAGCAGCACCGGCATGCTGGTGGCGACCACGCAGATCAGCGGGGCGATGCCCAGCAGGGCGACGGCGACGAGGGCCTGACGGATCATCGCGGTGCGGGCGACGGTGGGCAGTCCGCCGCCGCGCGGGGCGAGTGCGCACCAGAGCAGCACCCGGGTGACGGTGAGGTAGGCGAGGGCGACCAGGACGACCTCGGGGACGGCGTCGGCGCCCCATCCGCTGGGCAGCCAGGGGGCTTCCACGGCGGGCGCGTCGCCGAAGACGGCGAGGACGAGGGCGCCGGCGCCGATGCCGAGGACGTCGGCGGCGCCGTGCAGGAGGCCCTGCCGCCAGCGGTGCCGGCGGGCGGCGCCGACCAGGGAGACCACGGAGAGGCTGACGAGTCCGGCGGGCACCCAGCCGTAGAGCAGCAGGACGCCCAGGGTGAGGGCGGCGCCGGAGCCGGTGCCGCCCCACCAGCGGTCCCGGCCGAGGGCGACGAGGTGGCCGACGATGATGCCGGTGAGCAGGGCCAGGGACCAGCCGACGGTGGCGCCGGGGAACAGCGCGTGGCCCTCGCCGATGGCCCGGGCCACTCCGGCGACCAGGACCACGGTGGCGGTGGTGATGACGGCGAGCGGCAGCACGGCGCGCCGCCCGGCCCCGGCGTCGAGCGGGTGGGTCTCGGGCATCCGGGATCCCAGGACGCCGAGCCGTCGACCCCGCAGGGCGGGGAGGTTCCCGCCGCTTTCAGGTGACGGGTCGGCGCTTTCGGTGGGTTTCATGCCCGTCCCTCTCACAGCCGGCGATGCCGATGCCACGCGATGGCCCCGATGTCATGCCATCACGACTGGAATTGCACCACGCAGCCGTGCACGACAGGCGCACCCCTCAACAGTAGGCCGCGGGAGGCATCCAGGGGCAGCGGTCGGCGGCGGTTGCCCGAATGCGACCCAGCCATCCTCATCAGTACGGTATCCGCCGAACGGGTGAGAGCAGACCGGGCCCCCCGTCGCCCATCTGATGATCCGACAGTTGACGGGTCGCTGGCTAGCTCTGTGCGGGCACTATTCCCCCTCAACCGGAAGCGCGGCTTCGCGCGCGGCCTCGGGTCCCTGCTCCAGCAGGACGGCGAAGCCCGCGTCGTCGAGTACGGCCAGTTTCAGCTGCATCGCCTTGTCGTACTTCGATCCGGGGTTCTCGCCCACGACCACGAAGGAGGTCTTCTTCGAGACGGATCCGGTGACCTTGGCGCCGCGGCTCTGCAGCGCGTCCTTCGCGCCGTCTCGGGTGTGGTCCTTCAGGGTGCCGGTCACCACGACGGTCAGCCCCTCCAACGGGCGCGGCCCCTCCTCCTCGCCGGAACCTTCCTCCTCCATCCGGACCCCGGCTTCCCGCCACTTGCGCAGGATCTCCTGGTGCCAGTCCTCGGCGAACCACTCCTTCACCGAGGCCGCGATGATCGCTCCCACCCCGTCGGTCGCGGCCAGTTCCTCCTGCGTCGCCTGCTCGATCCGCTCGATCGAGCGGAACTCGCGGGCCAGCGCCGCCGCCGCGACCGGGCCGACGTGACGGATCGACAGGCCATTGATGACACGCGCGAGCGGCTGGCTCTTGGCGACCTCGATGTTCGCGAGCATGGCCAGCGTGTTGGCCTTGGGCTCGCCCTCCTTGTTGGCGAAGAAGGTGACGATCTTCGGCTCGCCGGTCTTCGGGTCGATCTTGGGCTGACCCGAGTCCTGGTCCCGCACGTAGGAGGTGATGGGGAGCAGCTGATCCAGAGTGAGGCCGAAGAGGTCGCCCTCGTTCGCCATCGGGGGGACCGAGGGCTCCAGCGGCTGGGTGAGCGCCGCCGAAGCGACGTACCCGAAGTTCTTGATGTCCAGGCAGGCACGGCCGGCCAGGTAGAAGAGCCGCTCGCGCAACTGCGCCGGACAGGTACGGGCGTTGGGACAGCGCACGTCGATGTCGCCCTCCTTCATCGCCTTCAGCTCCGTTCCGCACTCCGGGCAGTGGGTCGGCATCTCGAAGGGGCGCTCGCTGCCGTCCCGCAGGTCCACCACGGGCCCGAGGATCTCGGGAATGACGTCGCCCGCCTTGCGCAGCACGACGGTGTCCCCGATGAGGACGCCCTTGGCCTTGACGACCTCCTGGTTGTGCAGGGTCGCGAACTCGACCTCGGAACCGGCCACCGTGACCGGCTCCACCTGCGCGTACGGGGTCACGCGTCCGGTGCGGCCGACGCCGACCTTGATGTCGACGAGCTTGGTGTTGACCTCTTCGGGGGCGTACTTCCAGGCGATGGCCCAGCGGGGGGCGCGCGCCGTGGAGCCGAGCCGGCCCTGGAGGGCGATCTCGTCCAGCTTGACGACCACGCCGTCGATCTCGTGCTCCACCGAGTGCCGGTTCTCGCCGAACTCCGTGATGAACGCGCGGACTTCGCCGAGCGAGGAGACCACCTTGTTGTGCCGGGCGGTGGGCAGGCCCCACTCGTGCAGCAGCTCGTACGCCTGCGACTGGCGCTCGATCTCGAAGCCCTCGCGCGCGCCGATGCCGTGGACGACCATGTGCAGCGGGCGGCTCGCGGTGACCTTGGGGTCCTTCTGCCGCAGCGAACCGGCCGCGGCGTTGCGCGGGTTGGCGAAGGGCTTGCCCTCGGTCTCGACCAGCCGCGCGTTGAGCTCCTCGAACTTCTCCATCGGGAAGAAGACCTCGCCGCGGATCTCGACCAGGGCGGGGATCCGGTCGCCCTTGAGCCGGTCGGGGATCTCCGCGATCGTGCGGACGTTGGGCGTGATGTCCTCGCCGGTGCGGCCGTCGCCGCGGGTGGCGGCCCGGGTCAGCCGCCCGTTCTCGTACGTCAGGTTGACCGCGAGGCCGTCGACCTTCAGCTCGCACAGGTAGTGGAAGTCCGGGGTGTTCACGTCCCGGGCCACCCGCTCGGCCCAGGCGGCCAGTTCCTCGTCGTCGAAGGCGTTGTCGAGGGAGAGCATCCGCTCCCGGTGCTCTACCGAGGCGAAGTCCGTCTCGTACGCCCCGGCCACCTTCTGGGTGGGCGAGTCCGGGGTGCGCAGCTCCGGGTACTGCTCCTCCAGCGCCTCCAGCGAGCGCAGCAGCTTGTCGAACTCGGCGTCGCTGACGACCGGCTGGTCGTTCACGTAGTACCGGAAGCGGTGCTCCTCGACCTGCTCCGCGAGCAGCGCGTGCTGCTCGCGCACGTCGGCGGGCGTCTGCGCGCCCGTCTCCACGGTCGTCCCGTCGCCCTGCTTCTGTTCGGCTGCCATGCCCTGTCCTCCCGTTGAACCATCACTCAGGGTTGTCGGCGAGCGACCTCGCCGCCTTGACGCAGTGGGCCTGCGCCGCGCGGGCGTAGGCGGGCGAAGCGCCCGCCAGACCGCACGACGGAGTGACCACGACGGACTCGGCGAGAGTCCCCGGGGCCAGGCCCAGCCTGCGCCAGAGCTTCCTGACACCCATGACGCTACCGGCCGGGTCCGACAACGGGCCGTCGGTGCCGGGCACCACTCCGACGAAGAGTTTCGTGCCGCCTTCGACGGCTTCGCCGATCGCATCGTCCTCGCGCTCGGTGAGCAGCGAGAAATCGAACGACACGCCCGCTGCGCCGGCCCGGCGCAGCAGCCCGAAGGGGACTTCGGGGGCGCAGGAGTGGACGACGACGTCCCCGTCGTGGACGGCGAACAGCTCGCGCAGCGCGCCCTCGACGACCTGCCGGTCCACTGCCCGGTACGTCCGGTAGCCGCTGGCGGAACGCACCCGTCCGAGCAGGACGGCGGTCAGCGAGGGCTCGTCGAGCTGGAGCACGACGTCGGCGCCGGGGATGCGCTTGCGGACGTCGGCCAGGTGGTCGCGCAGGCCCTCGGCGAGCGATCCGGCCAGGTCCCGGCAGGCGCCCGCGTCCTGGAGCATCGCCTCGCCGCCGTGCAGTTCCAGGGCGGCGGCGAGCGTCCACGGCCCGACGGCCTGGATCTTGAGCTTCCCCGTGTACCCCTGGGTGAACTCCTCCAGCGCGTCGAGGTCCTCGCCGAGCCAGGACCGGGCCCGCTTCGAGTCCCGGCCCGGTCGGTCGCTGATCCGCCAGCCGCTCGGCTCGACGTGCGCGTACATGTCGACCAGCAGCCCGAGGGAACGGCCGATCATGTCGGCGCCGGGGCCGCGGGCGGGCAGTTCGGCGAGGTACGGGAACTCCTCGAAGGAGCCCGTCACCGTCTTGGCGGCCTCGCGGGCGTCGCCGCCGGGCAGCGAGCCGACGCCGGTGGCGCCCGCGCTCATCGGCCGGGCCTGACGGTCAGGTCGTTGACCTCGGCGTCGCGCGGCAGGTCGATGGCCATGACGATGGTCGTCGCCACGGACTCGGGGTCGATCCAGGCGGCGGGCTCGTAGTCCTTGCCCTCCTGGGAGTGCACCTTGGCCTGCATGGGGCTGGCGGTGCGCCCGGGGTACACGGAGGTCACGCGGATCCCGTGGGCCTTCTCCTCCTCGCGGAGGGAGTCGGCGAGTGCCTTGAGCCCGTGCTTGGAGGCGGCGTAGGCACTCCAGTCGGCGTGGGCGCGCAGTCCCGCGCCGGAGTTCACGAAGACCACGTCGGCGTGCGAGGCGCGCAGGGTGGGCAGCAGCAGCCGGGTGACCTCGGCGGGGGCGATCAGGTTCACGTTGAGCTGCTGGTGCCAGGTCTTGGGCCGCAGCTCCCCCACCGGTCCGAGGTCCACGATCCCCGCGATGTGCAGCAGGGAGTCGATCCGCTCGGGAACGGCCTGCTTGGAGAAGGCCCACGAGAGCCGGTCGGGGTCGGCGAGGTCGCCGACGAGGGCCCGCGCCCCGGGGTACCGCTCGACGAGCTGGCGACCGCGGCCGGCATCGCGGGCGAGGAGGACGAGGTCGTCGCCGCGGGCGTGCAGCCGGGCCGCGACGGCGGCGCCGATGCCGGACCCGGCACCGGTGATCAGGTGAGTAGCCATACCGCCCATGCTCGCACCCGTACGCGGCCCCGCGTACGCGCCTCCCGGCCCGGCCGCCGTACCCGGGGCCGGGCCGCCGCCCCGCCGGGTCAGAGCCCGGCGGCGGCCCGCAGCCGGTCGGCCGTCGAGGCGGGGTCGTAGTCCGCGGGGACGCCCTCCACGAGGATCGCCTCGCCGTCGAGGTGGCGGGTGCGCAGCGGCAGGATCTCCTGGTAGGCGGGCGACGCGTACCAGCCGCGGGCCTCGTCGATGCCCGGGAAGGCCACGACGACGACCGTGCCCTCGAAGGGCCCTTCCATCACCTCGGGCACGGCGCCGTGGACGAGGAACCGGCCGCCGAAGGGGTCGAGGGTGCCCTGCACCCGCTCCATGTAGTCGAGGACCTCGGCGTTGATCTGCCGGGGGCGCAGGTGGGCTATCGCGTATGCGGTCATGGCGGTGTGCTCCGAATCCTGTCGGGCCGCGGTGGCCGCCGTGCGGGCGGCTCCGTTCCGGCTGTGGTCCGATCCTGCCGGGCCGCGGCCGGGGGGTCGATTACGTCCGGGGTAAGGGCGGTCCGGGACCCGGCGGGGGACGCGGACGGGCCCGCCGGAGCAGGAGCTCCGGCGGGCCCGCCGAGGTGTGCCGGTCGGCCGGTCCGGTCAGTCGGTCCGGTCGGCCGGTCCGGTCAGCCGGTGCAGTAGGCGCCGATGATGCTCAGGTCGGCCTTGTTGCCGCCCCGGTCCACGACCACGGCGCGCAGCGAGACCCGCTTGCCCTTGGCCGGGTTCTTCACGGAGACCCGGCCGTCGGTGACGGTCAGGGCCTTCCAGGTGTAGCCGTCGTCGTACGAGACGTAGGCGGCCAGGGACTTCAGGCCGGAGCCCTTGGCGGGGCCCTGGACGGTCAGCGGGACGGTGACGGTGCGGCCCGCCGGGGAGGTGTTGTCGAGGGCCAGCTCCGGGCGGAAGCGGACGACGGAGACCGGCAGTTGCTCGGCCTTCGCGGTCTTCTGCGAGCGGAACCACCAGCTGGCCTGGACCCGGGTGGAGACCATCGACAGCAGCGGGCTGCGGTCGACCTTGGCGGTCAGCTTGTAGGCGGCGTCGCCGGCCGGCACGGTGAAGCTGTCCTCGCCCTGCGGCGGGGTGGAGCTGCGGCCGACGGGCACCCCGTTGCGGTAGAGGACCGTCTCGGCCTTGGTGTAGTTGCTCGCGCCGCTGTGGTTCGAGCCGTCGGCGAACAGCGGCAGGAGGCCGGTGATCGTGTTGCGGTGGCGCAGGACGCCGAGTCCGCTGCCGACCTTGGGCCCGAACACTCCGGTGTTGAAGCGCTCCCGGTAGCTCTTGCCGCCCTGGTAGGCCTTCGGGCTGTCGGTGCCGTACTGCGCCTCGACGATCGGGAAGCCGTCGGCGTCACGGCCGGCGGACTGCTCGAAGCGGGTGTCCCACCGCACCCCGGCCAGGGTGGACAGGTGCATCGTGGCCGTCGTGGGCAGCGGGCGCGGGATGGAGACGGACGAGGCGCCCGTGGGGGCGGGCAGCCAGCCGAGGGCGTTGAGCGCGCCTTCCTTGCCGGCGGCCGCGACGCCCTGGTCCACCGTCACGGTGGCGAGGTCGGCGGCGCGCAGGTGCTTGGTGTAGCCGTTGGCCAGGCGCCGGACGGGGCCGCCGAGCACCGCGTGGTATTCGTCGGACGCGCCCTTCTGCCAGTGGGCGTCGAACTGCTGGGTGAGCGTGCCGAAGTCGGCGTCGGGGCCGCGGTGGCCGGTGCGGAAGCCCTCGTACGAGTCGAGCCACCAGCCGAACCCGAATTCGTTGGCGCCCGATCGCACCCAGTAACTCGGGGAGGCGAAAAGGGACTTGGCTCCGGCCGCGGGGACGGTGATGTCCACCGGGCGGGCGGTGCGCGCGTCCACGGTCAGGGTGGTGTTGCCGCGGACCGTCAGCCGGGGCTGGGCGATCCAGTCGACGCCGGCCCGGATGTCCTCGAGGTTGTTGATGAAGATGGCGTCGAGGAGGTAGCCGCCGCGGGGCACGCGCAGGGTGAAGGTGCCGGACGCGTCGGAGCCCTCGAAGCGCCGCTGGGAGGCGGGGCCCGACAGGCCGATCAGGGTGCTGCCGGAGTAGGCGGCGGGCTTCCCGTCGCGGCCGATCTGCTTGACGGTGACGTCGTAGGACTCGCTCTCACGGTCCACGGCGGCCGCGGTGCGCACGCTCTGGCCGCCGCCGGTCGCGGTGACGTACGCGCTGTAGGCGCCGTCCCGGTTGTCGTCGCCGCGGGTGTCGGCCGTCAGGGCGACGGTGGCGGTGCCGCCGGCGGGGACGGTGACCTTCCGGGCGCCGAGGGTGAAGAAGCCGGCCGGGGCGGGCTTGCCGTCGGGGCCGGTGGTGGCGACGGCGAGGTCGAGGGTGACGGGCGCGCTGCCGAGGTTGCGGTAGGTGAGGTCCTTGGTGACCGGCTTGTCGTCCTGGTGGGGCCACTGCTGGACGCCGTAGGACAGCGACACGGGTTCGGCGACCACGCTCTGCCGGATCGCCCGGTCGACCGCGATCCGGCCGCTGCCCTGCTGGAACGCGCTGTACGCGCCGGGCTTGGTGGAGGCGGTCAGGACGCCCTTGAGGCGGTCGCCCTTCCACTGCGGGTGCTGCTGCTTGAGCAGCGCGGCGGCGCCCGCGACGTGCGGGGTGGCCATCGAGGTGCCGGAGATCGTCAGGTAGCCGGGCGGCTTCTGGCCCACCTCGCGCTCGATGACGCTGCCGGGCGCGGCGGCCGCGGTGATGGCGACGCCGGGGGCGGTGACGTCGGGCTTGATGGCGCCGTCGCCGACCCGCGGGCCGATGCTGGAGAACGGGGCCAGCTTGTCGGCGACGTTGACGGCGCCGACGGTGAGCGCGGCGTCGGCGCTGCCCGGGGAGGAGACGGTGCCCGGGCCGCCCTGGCCGTTGTTGCCGGCGGCGATGGCGAACAGCACGCCCTTGTCGGCGCTCAGCCTGTTCACGGCGGCTTCGAGCGGGTCGAGTTCCGGGGTGTCGCCGCCGCCGAGGCTGAGGTTGACGACGTCGGCGCCCTGGGCGACGGCCCACTCCATGCCGGCGAGGATGCCGGAGTCGTCGCCGGAGCCGTTGTCGTCGAGGACCTTGGCGTTGAGGAGCTTGGCGCCCGGGGCGACGCCCTTGTACGTGCCGCCCGAGGCGGCGCCGGTGCCGGCGGCGATGGACGCGACGTGCGTGCCGTGGCCGAAGCGGTCCTTGGCGTCGGCGGAGGAGGAGAAGTTCTTCTCGGCGAGCACCTGGCCGGCGAGGTCGGCGTGCGCGGCGTCGACTCCGGTGTCCAGGACGGCGATCTTCACGCCCTTGCCGTCGTATCCGGCGGCCCAGGCCTTGTCGGCGCCGATCTGCCGGGTGCTCTTGTCGAGGCTCGCCGTGCGGATCCCGTCGAGCCAGATCCGGGCGATGCCGGCGGCGGCGGTGCGGCTGCCGGCGCCGCCGCGGTCGGTGAGGGCCTCCCAGACCTCGGCCGCGTCCCGCGGTGCGGCGCTGAGGGCCTCGGCGCCGATCGAGGTGAAGGTGCGGCGGACCTCGGTGTCGCCCGCGGAGTGCAGCGCGGCCCGTGCGGCGGGGGCGGCGCCCCGGTAGCCGACGATCAGCCGGAGCCGGTCGCCGTGCGCGGCCCGGTACTCGGGGCGGCTGCGCTCGGTGATGTCGAAGAGCCGGGCGTCGAGGGTGCCGTCGGCGATGAGCCGGCGGGCGTCGGCGGGCACGACGCTGGTGTGGCCGCGGTCGTGCTGCACGGAGACGGGTATCCGGGCCCGGCCGGGAGCCCGTTCGAGGCCGACGGCCCGGCCCTTGGCGTCGACGACCACGCGGTCGCCGGTGACGAGCGTGATGCGGGTGAGTCCCTTGCCCGCGGCCGCGGTGGTCGGAGCGGCGGCCGCGAAGGGATCGGCGGTGCGGACGGTCTGGGCCGCGGACGGGGTGGTCAGTCCCGCCAGGAGGGCCACTGCGGCGGCCGCGGCGACACCGGCCGCACCCGCCCGCTTCAGTTCTTTACGCAAGTCATCCCCCGGTTGAGAGGTCATCGCGCGGGGGACGGGGCTCGCCCCCCGGAACGGGCAGTATCACCCGGGTGTGCGAATCGCTCAACAACGTGTCCGAATATGACAGTTGGGAGTGAAGTGACGGGGCGGGCCGGACGGACGGCCTCCGCGGGCGCCCCCGGGCGTCAGGCTGCGGCCCGGGCCTGGAAGGTCTTGCGGTAGCCGATGGGCGAGACGCCGAACGCCGCACGCATGTGCTGGCGCAGCGAGTTGGCCGAACCGAACCCCGCCCGATGGGCCACCAGGTCCACCGGCAGGTCGCTCGACTCCAGGAGCTGGCGGGCCAGTTCGAGGCGCTGGGCGGTGAGCCACTGGACCGGGGTGAGGCCGACCTCCTCGCGGAAGCGGCGGGTGAAGGTGCGCACGCTCATCCGCGCGTGCCCGGCGAGCTGCGCCAGCGACAGCGGTTCGCCGAGGCGCTCCAGGGCCCATCCGCGGGTGGTGGCGGTGGTGGCGACGGCGGGTTCGGGGACCGGCCGGTCGATGTACTGGGCCTGGCCGCCGTCCCGCCACGGGGGTACGACGCACATCCGGGCGGCCCGGTTGGCGACGGCGGCGCCGTGGTCCCGGCGGATCAGGTGCAGGCAGAGGTCGACGCCGGCGGCCACGCCCGCCGAGGTCAGCACGTCCCCGTCGTCGACGAAGAGGACCTCCTCGTCGACCTTGACCTTGGGGTAGGCCCGGCGGAACTCGGGGGCGAGGTTCCAGTGGGTGGTGGCGGGCCGGCCGTCGAGGAGTCCGGCGGCGGCGAGCACGTACGACCCGGTGCAGATGGACACCAGCCGGGTGCCGGACCGGATCCCCGCGATGGCCGCGGTGACCTCGGCGGGCAGCGGCCCGCCCTCGCCGAGCTCGGGCATGGCGTGGGTGGGCGGGACGATCACGGTGTCGGCGGCGGCCAGGGCCTCGGGGCCGGCCGCGGGCTGGACGGTGAACCCGGCGTCGCTGAGCACCGGGCCGCCGTCGGAGGTGCAGACGGTGACCTCGTAGAGCGGCCGGCCGTCGCCGTCGACGGCGCTGCCGAAGACCCGGGAGGGGATCCCCAGCTCGAACGGGGGGACCCCGGGGAGCGCGAGGACGGCGACACGGTGCGGGACGTACGGGACGGACTCCATGGCCAGATTCTGTCACATGGCGGCCATCCGGCCACAACACTTCGGCCGCGCACTCGGCCATGCTGGTCCCACCGGCCGGGGAAACCAGCCGAAATCATCAGAAAACCATGCAATCCATTGATTCATCGATCCTTTGGGAGATCACCATGCGCGCCGTCGTCGTCAACCAGTGGGGCGGACCCGAGACCCTGACCGTGGCCGAGCTCGACCGCCCCGAGCCGGGTCTGGGCGAGGTCCTGGTCCGCGTCCACGCGGCCGGCGTGAACCCGGTGGACTGGAAGACCCGCGCCAGCGGGGCGCTGATCGAGTGGGGCCCGCTGCCGGCGGTCGGCTGGGACGTGTCGGGCACGGTGGAGGCGGTCGGCCCCGGCGTGGGAGTCTTCAGCCCCGGCGACGAGGTCTTCGGAATGCCGCTGTTCCCCCGCCAGGCGGGCGGATACGCCGAGTACGTGGTGGCCCCGGCCCGGCACCTCGCGCCCAAGCCGGCGTCCCTGACGCACGTGGAGGCGGCGGCCCTGCCGCTGGCCGCGCTGACCGCCTGGCAGGCCCTGGTGGACACGGCCGACGTGCGGCCCGGGCAGCGGGTGCTGGTGCACGCGGCGGCCGGCGGCGTCGGGCACTTCGCCGTGCAGATCGCCAAGGCGCGCGGCGCGTACGTGATCGGCACGGCCAGCGCCGCCAAGCACGACCTGGTGCGCTCGCTCGGCGCGGACGAGGTGATCGACTACCGCGCCGTGCGCTTCGAGGACGAGGTGTCCGACGTGGACGTGGTGCTGGACGGGCTCGGCGGCGAGACCGCGCAGCGGTCCCTGAAGGTGCTCCGGGCCGGCGGCCGGCTGATCACCCTGCCCGGGCCGGGCGACGTCCCGGCCGAGACCGGTGGCGTGCTGGCCCAGTGGGTGCTGGTGGAGCCGGACCACCTGGGCCTGCGGGAGATCGCCGCGCTGGTGCAGCGCGGCGAGCTGAAGCCGCTGGTGGACACCGTGATCCCGCTCGCCGAGGCCGCCCGCGCCCACGAGCTGGGCGAGCAGGGCCGCACCACCGGCAAGATCGTCCTGTCGGTGCTGTGAGGGCACCTCGTCGGCGCCCTGAGGGCGCCGGGACGGCCGGGCGGCGCCGGGCGCGGCCGCCCGGCTACACGCCCGCGGTCGCCCGGACCGTCGTGGCGATGGTGGCCGAGCCGACCACGCGGGTGTCGTCGTAGAGCACGATGGCCTGGCCGGGGGCGACCCCGCGGACCGGCTCGGTGAAGGTGACCCGCAGCTCGCCGTCGACGACCTCGGCGTGCACCTCGGTCTCGCCGCCGTGGGCGCGCAGCTGGGCCGTGTACGTGCCCGGGGCGGCGGCCGTGGAGCCGCACCAGCGGGGCTTGATGGCGGTGAGGCCGGTGACGTCCAGGGCCTCGACGGGACCGACCGTGACGGTGTTGTTCACCGGCGAGATGTCCAGGACGTAGCGCGGCTTGCCGTCGGCGGCCGGGCGGCCGATCCGCAGGCCCTTGCGCTGGCCGATGGTGAAGCCGTACGCGCCCTCGTGGGTGCCGACCTTCTCGCCGGTCGCCTCGTCGACGATGTCGCCCTCGGCCTTGCCGAGGCGCTGGGCGAGGAAGCCCTGCGTGTCGCCGTCCGCGATGAAGCAGATGTCGTGGCTGTCGGGCTTCTTCGCGACGGCCAGGCCCCGGCGCTCGGCCTCGGCGCGGATCTCGTCCTTGGTGGTGATCGTGTCGCCGAGCGGGAAGAGCGCGTGGGCGAGCTGCTTCTCGTCGAGGACGCCGAGCACGTACGACTGGTCCTTGGCCATGTCGGAGGCGCGGTGCAGCTCGCGCGAGCCGTCCGGGTTCTCGACGATCGTGGCGTAGTGGCCGGTGCAGACGGCGTCGAAGCCGAGCGCCAGGGCCTTGTCGAGCAGCGCCGCGAACTTGATCTTCTCGTTGCAGCGCAGGCACGGGTTGGGGGTGCGCCCGGCCTCGTACTCGGCGACGAAGTCCTCGACCACGTCCTCGCGGAAGCGCTCGGCCAGGTCCCAGCAGTAGAACGGGATGCCGATGACGTCCGCGGCCCGGCGGGCGTCGCGGGAGTCCTCGATGGTGCAGCAGCCGCGCGCTCCGGTGCGGAAGGACTGCGGGTTCGCGGACAGCGCGAGGTGGACGCCGGTCACATCGTGTCCGGCTTCGACGGCGCGGGCGGCGGCGACGGCGGAGTCCACGCCGCCGGACATGGCGGCAAGGACGCGGAGGGGGCGGGGACGCTGCGGGTTCTCAGTCATGGCACCCACCAGGGTACGGGGGGAACCGGCCGGGGGGCACGGGCGTTCTCTCCGGCAGGGGGTGATGCGCGTGGGCGACAAGAAGCGCGGACCGGCCAGACGGCTGCTGCTCATCACGGGCCTGGGCGTGCTCGCGGGCGCCGCGGTGACCGAGCGGGACCGGATATCGCGGGGCTACTGGCTGCTGCCCGGCGTCTCCGCGCCCCGCGAGGCCGGCGCGATCGACCACAAGGGGGCCCGCTGGACCTCCGCCTCCCCGGCGAACTGGCGGATGGCCGACCGGCCCCGGGACTACCGGGTGGACCGGATCGTGGTGCATGTCACCCAGGGCGGCTTCGCCTCCGCCGTGGACGCCTTCCAGAACCCGTGGCACAAGGCGTCGGCGCACTACATCGTCCGCGGCGACGGCCACGTCGAGCAGATGGTGCGCGAACTGGACGTGGCGTTCCACGCGAACAACCGGAGCGTGAACGAGCGCAGCGTCGGCATCGAGCACGTGGGTTTCGTGCACCGCCGCGAGGACTTCACCGACGCCATGTACGCGGCGTCGGCGGCGCTGGCGGCGGACATCTGCCGGCGGTACGGCATCCCCGTCGACCGCCGGCACATCATCGGCCACGACGAGGTGCCGGGAGCCGACCACACCGACCCCGGCCCGCACTGGGACTGGGACCGCTACCTGCGCCTGATCCGCACCCGCCTGCCGACCACCGCCCCCTGACGCGCGCCCCTCGCCGGCCACCGACGCCCTGAGGGGCACACCTTCGCGGCACCGACGCCCTGAGGGGCAACATCCAGCCTCGCCGGCGTTTGAGGCGCGGGTCCGGGCAGAGCCCGGCAACCCCGTCGCACCATTCAGCCCCTCCGGCGCTTGAGGAGCGGGTCCGGGCGGAGCCCGGTGCCCGGCGTCAGCCGGGTTGCTTGGGGCTCCGCCCCAAACCCCGCGCCTCAAACGCCGGCGAGGCTGGAGGTTGCCGGCCGCCAGAGAGGCCGGGAGGGCACCTCCAGGCGCGCGCGGGCTCGGCGCGGGTCCGGGCCGCCGGGGGCGGTCAGGTCAGGCCGGCGGTGCGGGCGCGCTCCACGGCCGGGCCGATGGCGGCGGCCAGCGCGGCCACGTCCTCCTTGGTCGAGGTGTGGCCGAGGGAGAAACGCAGCGTGCCGCGCGCCAGATCGGGATCGGTGCCGGCGGCGAGCAGGACGTGGCTGGGCTGGGCCACCCCCGCGGTGCAGGCCGACCCGGTGGAGCACTCGATGCCCTGGGCGTCGAGGAGCAGCAGGAGGGAGTCGCCCTCGCAGCCGGGGAAGCTGAAGTGGGCGTTGGCCGGGAGCCGGTCGTGCGGGTCGCCGCCGAGCACCGCGTCCGGCACGGCGGCGCGGACGGCGGCGACGAGCTCGTCGCGCAGGGCGCCGACCTCGCGGGCGAAGGTCTCGCGCCGTTCGGCGGCGAGGGTGGCGGCCACCGCGAAGGCGGCGATGGCGGGCACGTCGAGGGTGCCGGAGCGTACGTGCCGTTCCTGGCCGCCGCCGTGCAGGACGGGCACGGGGGTCTGGTCACGGCCCAGCAGCAGCGCGCCGATGCCGTAGGGGCCGCCGATCTTGTGGCCGCTGACCGTCATCGCGGCGAGGCCGCTGGCGCCGAACCGGACGTCGAGCTGACCCACGGCCTGCACCGCGTCGGAGTGCATCGGAATGCCGAACTCACGGGCCACGGCGGCGAGTTCGGCGACCGGCAGGACGGTGCCGATCTCGTTGTTCGCCCACATGACGGTGGCGAGTGCCACGTCGTCGGGGTTGCGCTCGACCGCCTCGCGGAAGGCCTCGGGGTGGACCCGCCCGTGACGGTCCACCGGCAGGTATTCGACGGTGGCGCCCTCGTGGGCGGCCAGCCAGTCGACGGCGTCGAGCACCGCGTGGTGCTCGACGGGGCTGGCGAGCACCCGGGTGCGGCGGGCGTCGGCGTCCCGGCGGGCCCAGTAGAGGCCCTTGACGGCGAGGTTGTCGGCCTCGGTGCCGCCCGCGGTGAAGACCACCTCGCTGGGGCGCGCCCCGATGGCGTCGGCGAAGGCTTCCCTCGCCTCTTCCACGGTGCGGCGGGCCCGGCGGCCGGCGGCGTGCAGGGAGGACGCGTTGCCGGCGACGGCGAACTGGGCGGTCATCGCCTCGGCGGCCTCCGGCAGCATCGGAGTGGTCGCGGCGTGGTCGAGGTAGGCCATGATCCCCCGATTCTACGGTTGCCGCCGGGCCCGGGTGTACGGCCGGGTTCCGGCCACCTCCGGCGGCCGGTCCCGTACCGCTCGGGCGCCGGCCCCGTCAGGTGCGCGGGGCGCGGGCGAGTTGGCGGGACTGGGCCACCAGGCGGTCGTCGGTGTCCCAGATCTCCGCGTCCTCCTCCAGGAAGCCGCCCGCCAGGTTGCGGGTGGTGATGGCGACGCGGAGCGGTCCGGGGGCCGGACGGCAGCGGATGTGGGTGGTCAGCTCGACCGTGGGGGCCCAGCCGATCAGGCCCATCTCGAAGGCGGTGGGCGGCAGTGCGTCGACCGCGAGCAGCAGCGACAGCGGGTCCGCGTCGCGGCCGTCGGCCAGCGCGAACCAGGCGCGCATCTCGCCGCGCCCGGAGGGGGCGCCGACGGCCCAGCCGGCGGTGGTGGGGTCCAGTCGCAGCCGCAGCCGGTCGACGATGGCCGAGCTGCCCGGGATGGGGGCGCCGCCCGCGTCCGCGCCGAGGCAGTGCTCGTACGGCGGGATGTCCGGCTGGGCGGCGGTGGTGCGGACCTCGTCGAGCAGCGTGGACAGGTCCGTGTACGAGGCCAGCACGCGGATGCGCTCGACCTCGGCGCCGTTCTCGTCGTACTGGAACAGCGAGGCCTGGCCGGTGGAGAGGGTGCGGCCGGCGCGCACCAGCTCGGTGCGGATGACGGCGCGGCCGGGCACGGAGGCGCTCAGGTAGTGGGCCGAGACGGTGACCGGGTCGGGGTGCGGCAGGAACTCGGAGAGTGCCCGGCCGACCAGCGCCACCAGGTAGCCGCCGTTGACCGCGCTGATGATCGTCCACCCGGCGGACAGGTCCGCGTCGAAGACACCGGGCTCGGCCGCGCCGCGCGGCCTCACGCTGGTGTCCCGGTCGAATTCGCTGTCGCCGATCGTTGCCTGGATTGCCTGGGTCATGCGTACGACGCTACACCCGCTTACTACTAAGCGGTAGCTTTTCTTGTTGACCAGCCCCGACCCGGCGGCTCAGGCCTCCTCGGCCACGCTGGAGCGGCGGTTCCACGCCAGCGGCGCCCGCCAGTGGTAGCGCATCGCCAGCAGCCGCAGGACGAAGGTGGTGACCACGGCGATCCCGCCGGTCACGGCGTTGAGCCGGTCGAAGCCGATGCAGACGGCCACCATCACGGACCCGACCAGGGCCGGCACCGCGTACATCTCCCGGTCCCGCAGCAGGGCGGGCACCTCGTTGGCGATCACGTCGCGCAGCACGCCGCCGCCGACGGCGGTGGTCAGGCCCAGCGCGGCCGACGCCGTCAGGCCGAGCCCGTACTCGTACGCCTTGGTGGTGCCGGTGACGCAGAAGAGCCCGAGGCCGGCCGCGTCGAACACGTTGATCGCGCGGTTGATCCGCTGCACTTCGGGGTGCAGGAAGAAGACGAGCACGGCCGCGACCAGCGGCGTCACGAAGAAGCTGAGCTCACCGAAGGCGGCCGGCGGCACCGCGCCGATCACCAGGTCGCGGAAGAGTCCGCCGCCGAGGGCGGTGACCAGGGCGAGGACGGCGATGCCGAAGACGTCGAAGTTCTTGCGGACCGCCAGCAGGGCGCCGGCGGTCGCGAAGACGAAGATGCCCGCGAGGTCCAGCACGTGCTGGACGTCCGGGGGGAAGAGATCGTGGACCACCCCCCAATTGTGCGGGGCGCTCCACGGCCCCCGGACCACCCGCCGGGCGGGCCGGAAGCACGGCGCGGCGGCGGGGCGGAAAGGTTCCGCCCCGCCGCCGCGGGAGAGCGTGTCAGGCTATTCGGACGTGGCGATCGCCTCGGCCGCCTCCGGCAGGGCCGGGTCGCCCGGCGCCTGGTCCGGCGCGTTCTCCGGGTGGTGGCAGGCCACCTGGTGGCCCGTCTTCAGCGCCACCAGCGGCGGTTCCTGCGTCTTGCAGATCTGCGTCGCCTTCCAGCACCGGGTGTGGAAGCGGCAGCCGCTCGGCGGCGCGATCGGCGAGGGCACGTCGCCCTTGAGCAGGATGCGCCCGCTCTTGACGCCGCGCCGCCGCGGGTCCGGCACCGGCACGGCGGACATGAGCGCCGTGGTGTACGGGTGCATCGGCGCCTCGTACAGCGACTTGCGGTCGGTGAGCTCGACGATCTTGCCGAGGTACATGACCGCGATCCGGTCCGAGACGTGCCGGATGACCGACAGGTCGTGCGCGATGATCACGTACGTCAGGCCCAGCTCGTCCTGGAGGTCGTCCAGCAGGTTGACCACCTGCGCCTGGATCGACACGTCGAGCGCGGAGACCGGCTCGTCCGCGATCACGAGCTTCGGCTTGAGGGCCAGGGCGCGCGCGATGCCGATGCGCTGGCGCTGGCCGCCGGAGAACTCGTGCGGGTAGCGGTTGTAGTGCTCGGGGTTGAGGCCCACGAGCGACAGCAGCCGCTGCACCTCCGCCTTCAGGCCGCCCTCGGGCGTGACGCCCTGGAGCTTGAACGGCGCGCTGACGATCGTGCCGACCGTGTGGCGCGGGTTCAGCGAGCCGTACGGGTCCTGGAAGATCATCTGCACGTCACGGCGCAGCGGGCGCATGCCCGCGACCCCGAGGTGGGTGATGTCCTTGCCCTCGAACTCGATGCTGCCGCCGGTCGGTTCCAGCAGCCGCATGAGCAGCCGGCCCATGGTCGACTTGCCGCAGCCGGACTCGCCGACGATGCCGAGGGTCTCCCCGCGGTGCACTTCGAAGTCGAGACCGTCGACCGCCTTCACGGCGCCGACCTGCCGGCGCAGCAGCCCCTTGGTGATGGGGAAGTGCTTGGTCAGGCCGGTGACCTTCAGCAGCGGCTCCGGGGAGGAGTCGGTCTGCTCGGGGATGACGGCCGCGGCCGTCTTGTTCGTGTCGGTCACAGCTTCGGCGCAATCTCTTCGGTCCAGATCCGGGTCCGCTCCTCCTGCGACATGTGGCAGGCGGACCAGTGCCGGGTGCCGTCCTGCTCCACGAGCTCCGGGCGGACCGTACGGGTCACGTTGCCCTTGGGCACGTCGGCGTACGGGCAGCGCGGGTGGAAGGCGCAGCCGCTGGGGATGTTGATGAGGCTGGGCGGGGAACCCTTGACCGGGATGAGCCGCTCGGTCTGGTCGCGGTCGATGCGCGGCATCGAGCCGAGCAGGCCCCAGGTGTACGGGTGCCGGGGCTCGTAGAAGACCTTCTCGGCGGAGCCGCGCTCGACGCACCGGCCGCCGTACATGACGAGCAGGTCGTCGGCCATCTCCGCGACCACGCCGAGGTCGTGCGTGATCATGATGACGGCGGAGCCGAACTCCTTCTGCAGGTCCCGGATCAGGTCCAGGATCTGCGCCTGGACGGTGACGTCCAGGGCGGTGGTCGGCTCGTCCGCGATGAGCAGCTCGGGGTTGTTGACCAGCGCCATCGCGATCATCGCGCGCTGGCGCATGCCGCCGGAGAACTCGTGCGGGTAGCTGTCGATGCGCTTGTGCGGCTCGGGGATGCCCACCCGGTCGAGGAGTTCGATCGCCCGGGCGCGGGCGGCCTTCTTGTCGACCTTGTGGTGGACCCGGTACGCCTCGGCGATCTGCTTGCCGATGGTGAAGTACGGGTGCATCGCGCTCAGCGGGTCCTGGAAGATCATCGCGATCTCCCGGCCGCGGAGCTTGCGCACCTCGTCCTCGTCGGCGGAGAGCAGCTCCCGGCCGTTGAGCCAGATCTCGCCGGAGATCCGGGCGCGCTGGCGGCCGTACTGGCCGACCCGGTGCAGGCCCATGATGCCCAGCGAGGTGACGGACTTGCCGGAGCCGGACTCGCCGACGATGCCGAGGGTCTTGCCCTTCTCCAGCGTGAAGGAGAGCCCGTCGACGGACTTGACCAGGCCGTCCTCGGTCGGGAAGTGCACCTTGAGGTCGCGGACGTCCAGGAAGGCGCTGCCGGGGGCCGAGCCGGTCACCGGCTCGTGGACGGCCCCGGTCTTGGTCGCGTCGGTCATGACAGCCTCACTCGGGGGTCGATCACCGCGTACATGAGGTCAACGATGAGGTTCGCGGCTACGACGAAGAAGGCGGAGATCAGCGTGATGCCGAGGATGACCGGCAGGTCGTGGTCGCTGATCGCGCGGACCGCGCTGTAGCCGAGGCCGTGCAGCGAGAACGTGTACTCGGTGAGCACCGCACCGCCGAGCAGGGCGCCGAGGTCCAGGCCCAGGACCGTCAGGATCGGGGTCATCGTGGACCGCATCGCGTGCTTGGAGATGACGACGGGTTCCGTCAGGCCCTTGGCGCGGGCGGTGCGGATGTAGTCCTCGTTGAGGACCTCCAGCATCGTCGCGCGGGTGAGCCGGGCGTACATCGCCGCGTACAGGAAGGCCAGCGAGACCCACGGCAGGACCATGCCGTTGAACCACTTCGCGGGATCGTCCGCGAATTCCGCCTCGGGCCGGCCGAACCAGCCCAGCTGGTCCGAGAACAGGGCGATGGCGAGCACGCCCGTGAAGTAGATGGGGAGGGAGACGCCGGCGAGGGCGACGCCCATGGCCGAGCGGTCGACGACCGTGCCCCGCTTGAGCGCGGACAGGACGCCGGTGGAGACGCCGCCGATCACCCAGAGGATGACCGCGCCGCCGGCGAGCGAGAGGGTCACCGGCAGCCAGTCCATCAGCAGCGGGAACACCTCCTGCTCGGTCTTGAAGGAGTAGCCGAAGCAGGGAGCGGCGCAGTGCGTGACATCGGTGCCGTTGGCGTACGTACGGCCCGCCACCAGCCCGACGACGAACTTTCCGAACTGGATCAGGATCGGGTCGTTGAGACCCATCTTCTGCCGGATGCCCTCGATGGCGGCGGGGTCGGACTGCTTTCCGACGAAGTAGAGCGCCGGGTCCGCACCGATCATCTTGGGGAAGAGGAAGAAGATTCCGAAGGTCACCAGGACGATGACCAACAGCATGACGACGACGGCGAAGATACGCCGGATGAGATATGCAAGCACTGCGCTCGGCCTGGCTGCGGCCCGGGGGTGCGCCCTTCTGGGGCGCACCCCCAAGCCGTCGCCGCGGCCATCACCTGCCCTTCGTGCCTAGCGGGTGTGGCACTGGAACTGACTGTTGACGGGTGTTACTTGACGACACCGAGCGAGGCGTAGTCGTACCGGCCGTTGTAGGCGTCGGTCGTGTACGCGTTCGTCAGGCGGGTGGAGCGCCACGAGATCGTCTTGTCGTAGACGAAGGGCAGGTAGACCGCGGCCTCGGAGACCTTCTGGTTCATCTGCTTGTAGATCTCGCCGGCCTTGACCGGGTCGGTCTCCGCGATGGCGTCGTCGAAGAGCTTGTTGATCGCCGGGTCGTTCAGCTCGGAGAAGTTGTTGTTACCGCTCTGCAGGATGAAGCGGCCGTCGACCAGCGGCTGGGAGAAGCCCTGACCGGTCGGGAAGTCGGCGCCCCAGCCCATGATGATGATGCCGTAGCCCTTGTCCTTGACGACCTTGGGCGAGCCGATGATGCCGGAGGTCTGGGCGCCGTCGAACTGGTCGACCTCGGCCTCGATGCCGACCTGCTTCAGGGCGTTCTGCAGCGAGACGGCGGTGGCGATCTCGGCGGGCTTGTTGTTGCGGACCGCGATGGTGGTCTTGAAGCCCTTCTCCTGGCCACAGGCCTTCAGAGCGGCCTTGGCCTTGGCCTCGTTGGGCTTGCCGTCGTTGGTCAGGACCTCGTACGGGTCGTACTTCGCGTCCGAGCCCTTGATGCCCAGCGGCAGCATGTTGGGGGCGATGTCGCCACCGGCCTGCGGGCCGCCGCGGGCGGTCTGCAGGGACTTGTGGTCGGCCGCGTAGATGACGGCCTTGCGGCACTCGATGTTGTCGAACGGCTTGACCGTCTGCGGGAAGACCGCGTAGCGGATGAAGCCGGTCTGGCCGTTGTCCAGGTTGCCCTTGTGCTCGCGCAGGGCGGTGGCACGGGCGGCCTGGCCGATGCCGGTGGCGTTGATGTCGACGTCGAACTCGCCGTTCATCAGGCGCTTGTCCATGTCGTCCGCGTTCGCCATGAACGTGACCGAGATGGTGTCCGGCAGGGCCTTGCGGATGGTGTCCGACTCGGCCTTGAAGTTCGTGTTGCGCGAGAGCTTCATGCTCTTGTTGGGCTCGTACGAGTCGATCTTGTACGGGCCGTTGGAGAACGGCTTCAGGCCGTACTTGGCGGCCGTGTCCTTCTCCTTCTTCACCGGAGACGCGGCCGGCATGGCCAGCATCTGCAGGAAGTCGCCGTTGGCCTTGGGGAGCTTGAAGATGATGGTCTTCGCGTCGGGGGTCTCGATGGCCTTGAGGCCGAGCTTGTCCGCCGACTTGTCCTTGTAGGGGCCCTTGTACTCGGACTTCGGGTCCAGGACCTGCATCAGGTAGACCGGGCCGCCGGAGATGACGTCCTGGGCCCAGGTGCGCTCGATGCCGTACTTGATGTCCTGCGAGGTGACGGGCGTGCCGTCCTCCCACGTGACGTTGTCCTTCAGCGTGAACTTGTACGTCTTGCCGTCGGGCGCGATCTCGGGCTGCGCGGCGGCGAGGTCCGGAACCAGCTCGGTGCTGCCCGTGCCGGGGGCCGGCTTGAACGACACCAGCTGACGCGAGTAGTAGCGGGAGAAGTCCCACATGAAGCCGTAGTAGCCGCGCTGCGGGTCCCACGAGTCGGCGTCCTGGGTGCCGACGAACTTCAGCTCGCCACCCTTCTTGTCCGACGGGTTGGCCACCTGGTTGATGCCGGCGTTGAAGCCCGCGGCACCGTTCTTGGCCGGGTCCTTCTCGTCGTCCTTGCCGCCGCCACAGGCGGTGGCCGTCAGCATGGCAGCGAGCACGACGGCCGTGCCGGCGGCAAGCCTGCGCTTCGACATGCGGTGGGTAGTCACGATGCTCGCAACCTCCGTTGTAGTTCCGGCCTCTGGAGCCGATGTTCCGGTTGGTACTGCGGTGTACTAGCGCGAACCCTTGGGGTCGAGGGCGTCACGGACGCCGTCGCCGAAGAGGTTGAACGCCAGCACGGTGATGAAGATCGCCACGCCGGGGAAGATCACGAAGAGCGGATCGTCCTCGTACGTGCGCACGGCCGTCGAGAGGGTCTCCCCCCAGGACGGGGTCGGCGGCTTGACACCGACACCGAGGAAGCTGAGCGCGGCCTCGGTCAGCACGTTGGTGGGGATCATCAGCGTCGTGTAGACGGTGATCGGCGCCACCAGGTTGGGGAGCAGTTCGCGGAAGAGGATGTACGTGCGGCCCGCTCCCAGGCTGCGCGCGGCCTCGACGTACTCGCGTTCGCGCAGCGACAGCGTCTGGCCGCGGACGATGCGCCCGATGTACGGCCAGCCGAAGAAGCCGATGACCAGGACCAGCACGGCGATGCGCAGGCCGGAGCCCTCGAACCCCCACAGCCGGCTCGGGATCACCGAGATCAGCGCGATGATGAACAGGAGCTGCGGGAAGGCCAGGAGCAGGTCCATGACCCGGCTGATGGCCGCGTCGACCCAGCCGCCGAAGTAGCCGGCGATGACGCCCAGGACGGTGCCCAGGCCGACCGCCACGAAGGCGGACAGGAAGGCCACCAGGAGCGAGATCCGGGCGCCGTAGACGATCCGGCTGAAGACGTCGCGGCCGTTGACCGGCTCGATGCCCAGCAGGAAGTCCTTGCTGATGCCTCCGTAGTCGCCGGCCGGCAGGCCCAGCAGCGGGTCGAGCAGGTCCTCGTGCAGCTCCTCCGGCGGATGGCCGAAGGCCTTGACGATCAACGGCGCGAAGATCGCGACGAGGATCAGCAGGAGCACGACGACACCACCGGCCAGCGCGATCTTGTCGCGCTTGAGCCGGGACCAGGCGATCTTCCAGGGCGAGCGCCCCTCGATCGCCTTCTGCGGCTGGTCGGCGGCGGCAACGGCTGCGGGCTCGTCCGTGTTCGTGTCGTGCAGTGATGCCGTCATCGTGGTGGGGACCCCTCTCGGCCGACGATGGCCGGCCCATGCCCGCCGCTGTAGCGGCTTGGTTCACATCGGTGTCGCTATGGTGCGAATTGCGTCTGAAGTGCACCGGAAGAGCTGGTGGTTACGGGATTGACCGGCCTTCGGTGGGGGGAGTCTTCAACGGGCTCCGGATCACCCGCCAGACCTGCCGGGGAATGGATGCGCAACCGTGATGTGGCCTGTTGTCTTCCGTTATCCGAACGGTACGAGCAGCTCAGCGGTGCAAGAGCACGCGTTCAGCGCGGAACGGACATTGGCCCCAACCCGTCTTTTGCCGAGGTGAATTGGGCCCGCGGACATTTCGGCACGGTCGACATCCGGACAGACATCCCAGCATCCGGACCCCCTGTCCGGACCCCCGCCGGGCCGGCTCCCGGCCCGGCTCGCGGTCCGGCTCTGCTGTGGTTCACGGGTGCTCCCGAAGGTGTCGCGGTGATGTGCGGACGGTGGTGCGGTGGTGCTCCAGAGGCGGGTGCGGCTGCGGCGGCGGGCCGGGGCCCTGACCGGGTGCGAGCGCGTCCCGATGCACACCGTGCCGTCGCGGGCCTGGCCGGCGCCACGATTTCGGCACCGCTTAATCCACCGGCAACGCCGTGGGGCCCCGGGCCCGTTGCCGCCCGCGGAACGGCGACCTATGCTCCGCCGGTGATCGAGATACGGCTCGCCACCAGTGATCTCACCCGCATCCGGTTCGCCCGGTCACCGCTGGAGGAGCTGGTCCACAGCATCCCCGTGCTCGCCGGCACCCGGCGGCCGGCCGTGCACCGGCCGTGGGCCGCGACCGCCCGGCCCCGGGTGGCCGGCCTCGACCTGCGGGTGCTGTTCGCCCTCGCGTGCGGCCCGCGCTTCCTGCCGGACTTCCTCACCCCGCCGCCCGAACGGCTGACCGGCGAACTCGCCGACGAACTGGCCGCCGTCGCCGCCACCCCCGCCGCGCAGGTGCGCAGCTCCCTCGACGAGCTCCGCGACGGCCGGCCCGAGCTCCCCGGCCCGCTGCGCCCGCTGTACGAGGACCCCGAGCGGGAGCTGGTCCGGCTGGCGGACACCCTGGAGGCCTACTGGCGGGCCGCGCTCGCCCCCGTGTGGCCCCGGATACGGGCCCTGCACGAGGCCGACCTCGCCCACCGCTCGCACCTGCTGACCGCCGGCGGCCTCGGCCGGGTCTTCGCCGACCTGCACCCGCAGGCCGAGTTCACCGGCGACCTGCTGCGCATCGACAAGCCCGGGCACACGGCCTACCGCGACGCCTGCGGCACCGGGCTGGTCCTGGTGCCCTGCGTGTTCGCCTGGCCGCACCTGTCCGTGCTCCACAACGAGCCGTACCAGCCGGCCCTGGGCTACGCGCCGCGCGGCATCGGCACCCTGTGGGAGGAGAGCGCGGGGGCGGCGGACACCGAGCCGCTGGGCGATCTGCTGGGGCGCAGCCGGGCCGCCCTGCTGGTCCACCTCGACCTGCCCGCGTCCACCACCCAGCTCGCCGCCTACCTCAACATGAGCGCCGCCGCCGTCAGCCAGCACCTGGGCGTGCTGCGCCGGTCCCGGTTGGTCACCTCGCAGCGCTCGGGGCGCTGGATGCTGCACCGGCGCACCGCCCTGGCCAGCCGGCTGCTGGCGGCCGCCGACGAGTGAGCGCCCGGCGGGGCGGGTGCGGCCGGCTAGTAGGCGGGCGCGTGGGCCTCGCGGTCGTAGAAGGGGCGGGCCTGGGCGCGCAGCCACATCGCGACCGGGTCGTGCTCGTCGGCGAGCGCCACCGTGGAGACCGGCAGGCCCTCGGGGACCGCCGCCACCGCCTGGCGCATCATCGCGCGGGCCGATTCCACGGCCGCGCCGGAACCGTCGTACAGGTCCAGCCCGATCGCCAGGTACGGGATGCCGACGGCCGGCTGGACCCAGGCGCGGCGCAGCGAGCGGACCGCCGGGGTGCGGTGGGCGTGCTGGCTGAGCAGCGCGTAGAACTGCGGGAGTTCGATGGCCGGCTCCGACAGCCGCAGCGGTCCGGCCGGCATCCTGTCCAGTCCGGTGGCGATCCGCCGCAGGTCGGCCCACGGGACGCCGACGCCGCCGCCCTGGGCGTGCGGATTCAGCCAGATGCCCCAGCGGTCCGGGTACAGGGCGCGCGCGATGTCGCGGCCGGTGACCACCTCGAAGGCGCGTCCCCAGCCGCTGGCGGCCAGTTCCTGGGACGAGGTCACACAGGGCACGTAGCCCAGGCCCGCCACGTCCATGGCGCCGTACTGGGCCTCCGGCGAGCCGGGCTGCCCGTGCCAGAGCAGCACCCAGAGGCTGCCCTCGGCGAGGGCGTGCAGCAGCGCCTCGTAGCTGTCGTAACGCCCGGGCGTCACCTGGCGCAGCATGTGCTCGACCTGCCCTGCCGCGGCCGTGCCTGACGCACTCACCCGGTACCCCTCTTCGTGTTCGTCCGCCCGTCGTGACGCATGCCCGCTGTCTTTAACACAGCCACGGCCAGGAAATGTAACCAGCTTAAAGGCGGCTACGGCAGGTAGAACGGGCGGACGTGTTCCGTCATCCAGTCGCCGACCGGGTCCTGGGCGGCGTCGAGCAGCAGGAGGTTGACCGGCCACGGGGGCTGTACCCGGCCGAGCGCCCGGGACAGGGCGTCCATCGGGGCGTTCGTGTCGGCGTTCTCCCAGCCGGTGAACCGTACGCCCACGAAGAGCACCGGCTCGCCGCCCTCGATGCTCGCGAGGCAGCGGTGGGCCGCGGCCACCACGCCGGTGGCCCGGAACTCCTCGGCCGCGGCGGCGAGGAAGTCCACCGGGTCCTGCTGCCAGTCGGGCTCGAAGAGGCGGACCCGGCCGCCGGTGGCCGGCCCGTCGAGCGGGCTGCGGCCGGCCCGGCACAGTTCGGCCACGGCGGGCGGCGGCAGCGGCATGCCGACGGCGCCTTCGGGGTTCACGGCGATGCCCAGCTGCGGGGGCAGTCCGCGGGCGAACTCGACGGCCGGGGCCACCGCGAAGGGCATGTGGGGGCCCGCGCAGCGCACGAACTGGTCCTGGGAGCTGTACACGGGTACGTACGCGGCGCCGTCGATGTCCATGGTGGGCAGGTTCAGGGTGGCGCTGTCCGGGGAGCCGCCGCCGGGCAGCGGCACCCACACCCGGCTGCGCCCGAGCACCTCCAGGAGCCTGCTGCCCGCCGAGGGGTTGCCGAGGGAGGCCGCGAGGGTCTCCTCCAGCTCGTTGGCCGGCCAGCCCGCGGCCTCGGACCCGCCGCCGAGCACCCCGTCCACCGCGGCGCCCGGCCCGCCGGCGTGGGTGCCGCCGCCGTACGCACCCTCGCCGTAGGTACCGCCGCCGTAGGTGCCGTCGCCGTAGGCACCGCCGGCCGGTCCGCCGCCGTACGGTCCGCCGTCCTGCGTACCGCCGCCGTACGACCCCCCGTACGCCCCGCCGTGTCCGGCGCCGTCGTGCGCGCCGCCGTATCCGTAGGCCCCGCCGTGCGTCCCGTCCTGCATGTTCACCGCGCCCTTTCCCCGCTGCCGACGCGCACGACCCTAAGCCCTGGCGGCGGGATCCGGCCGGGCCCCGAAGTCCAGGGCGGTCAGCCGGGCGGCCGCGGGCCGGTCCAGCAGGACCGCGGAGGCGCAGCCCGCGGGCAGCCGGCCGTGCTCGACGTCGTCCAGCAGCCGGGCCACCGTGCCGCGGTGGCGGTCGAAGGCGTACCCGGAGACCCCGCGGCCGCGGGCCGCCTGCCCGGCGAGCGCCTGGGCGGGGGTCGCGTCGAGGAGGAGCAGGTGCAGGGAGCGGCCGCGGCGGCGGGCGGCGCGGGCCAGCAGGGCGCGCACCCAGGCCTGGCTGCCGCAGTCGTGCACGACCAGGCTCCGGCCGGAGCGCAGGGCCTGCCACAGCCCGGCGTAGTGGGCGAGCCGCACCAGCGGCCGGTAGGCCCCGTACGGCAGCCGGGCGGGCATCCGGCGCTCCCAGCGCTCGCGGACGTCCTGGGAGTCGATGCCGCCGTCGGGCACGGCCCGCTTCATGAGGGTGCTCTTGCCGCTGCCGGGCAGGCCCGAGACCACGACGACGTCGCCGGCCCCGAAGGACAGCCGGCCGGGCCCGCGCCCGCCGAGGCCGCGCAGGTCGCGGACGCGGCCCGCGGCGGCGGGGCGGCCGGCGGCGAGCGGACCGCCGAGCACCTCCGGGCGGCGGACGCCCGGCTGCGCCGGAACCGCGGCAGCGCCGACCGGCGTGGCCGCGGCCGCCGCGGCGCCCGCCGTGCTCGTCCCCGCGAGGACTCCGAATCTCCGCACAGTGATCGCCTCCCCTGGGGGCCCCTCCCAGCGGTGGCTGGGGGCGGGTCACCTGGACCCCATGCCCACTGAGTGTAAAGAGACGGTAATGCGCCGCCCACGGTTCCGGCCCGGATCGGGTGCGTGCAATGATGTGCGCGCCACGCCGCACGACCAACTTCATAAAGGCCGCTTGAATCCGCGCGGGAGAGTTCCCCGGCCGCCGTCCCCCGGACCGGCCGCGGACGCCGAAGGAGCAAGTCCCTCCCTTGAATCTCTCAGGCCCCGTACCGCGCGGGCGAGGCACATCTGAAAAGCGGGCCGACCGGTCGACACGAGACCGGCACGGCTCCACCCAAGGTGCAAGTCGCTTCCGTATGCACGTACGGTCGTGATGAACCTCTCAGGTTCCGATGACAGATGGGGAGGAACGTCCTCAGCCCCGTCGCGGACCTGCCTTGGAGAGCCAGCCTTATGACGAACACCCCCCGTCTGACCGCCCTGGACGCCGTCCACCGCGCGCTCGGCGCGACGATGACCGACTTCGCGGGCTGGGACATGCCGCTGCGGTACGCCAGTGAGCGCGACGAACACAACGCCGTCCGCACCAAGGCCGGCCTGTTCGACCTCTCGCACATGGGCGAGATCACCCTCACCGGGCCCGAGGCCGTCAAGGCGCTCGACTACGCGCTGGTCGGCAACATCTCCACGGTCGGTGTCGGCCGCGCCCGCTACACGCACATCTGTCAGGAAGACGGCGGCATCGTCGACGACCTGATCGTCTACCGCCTCGGCGAGACCGAGTACATGGTCGTCGCGAACGCCTCCAACGCGCAGGTCGTCCTCGACGCCCTGACCGAGCGCGCCGCCGGCTTCGACACCGAGGTCCGCGACGACCGCGACGCGTACGCGCTGATCGCCGTCCAGGGCCCCGAGTCCCCCGGCATCCTGGCCTCCCTCACCGACGCCGACCTGGACGGGCTGAAGTACTACGCCGGCCTGCCGGGCACCGTCGCGGGCGTCCCCGCGCTGATCGCGCGCACCGGCTACACCGGTGAGGACGGCTTCGAGCTGTTCGTCAAGCCCGAGCACGCGGTCGAGCTGTGGAACGCCCTCATGAAGGCCGGCGAGGGCGTCGGCCTGGTCCCGGCCGGCCTGTCCTGCCGCGACACGCTGCGCCTGGAGGCGGGCATGCCGCTGTACGGGCACGAGCTGACCACCGCGCTGACCCCGTTCGACGCGGGTCTGGGCCGGGTCGTGAAGTTCGAGAAGGAAGGCGACTTCGTGGGCCGCGCGGCCCTGGAGGCCGCCGCCGAGCGCGCCGCGGCCGCCGCGCCGCGCAAGCTGGTCGGGCTGATCGCCGAGGGCCGCCGGGTCCCGCGCGCCGGCTTCTCGGTCGTCGTCGGCGGCGAGGTCGTCGGCGAGGTCACCTCCGGCGCCCCGTCCCCGACGCTGGGCAAGCCGATCGCCATGGCGTACGTCGACGCGGCCCACGCCGCGCCCGGCACCTCCGGCGTCGGCATCGACATCCGCGGTACGCATGAGGCGTACGAGGTCGTCGCCCTGCCGTTCTACAAGCGGCAGAAGTGACCTACCGGCTCCGCCGGCACGATCCCCGTCAGACCACTGTCCGTTCGCACTTCCCCGCATCCAGGAGAATCAGGTCATGAGCAACCCCCAGCAGCTGCGCTACACCAAGGAGCACGAGTGGGTGTCGGTCGCCGAGGACGGCGTCGCGACGATCGGCATCACGGAGTTCGCGGCCAACGCGCTCGGTGACGTCGTGTTCGCGCAGCTCCCCGAGGTGGGCGACACCGTGACCGCGGGCGAGACCTGCGGCGAGCTCGAGTCCACCAAGTCGGTCAGCGACCTGTTCGCCCCGATCACCGGTGAGGTCGTCGAGGCCAACCAGGACGTCGTCGACGACCCGTCCCTGGTCAACACCGCTCCGTTCGAGGGCGGCTGGCTCTTCAAGGTGCGCGTCGCGGAGGAGCCGGCCGACCTGCTCTCCGCCGACGAGTACACCGACTTCGCGGGCTGACCGGAACCGTAGGGATTAAGGGATACCGATGTCGCTTCTGAACTCTTCCCTCCACGAGCTGGACCCGGACGTCGCCGCCGCCGTCGACGCCGAGCTCCACCGCCAGCAGTCGACCCTGGAAATGATCGCCTCGGAGAACTTCGCTCCGGTCGCGGTCATGGAGGCCCAGGGCTCGGTCCTGACCAACAAGTACGCCGAGGGCTACCCCGGCCGCCGCTACTACGGCGGCTGCGAGCACGTCGACGTGGTCGAGCAGATCGCGATCGACCGCATCAAGGCGCTGTTCGGCGCCGAGCACGCGAACGTGCAGCCGCACTCGGGTGCGCAGGCCAACGCCGCCGCGATGTTCGCGCTGCTGAAGCCGGGCGACACGATCATGGGCCTGAACCTGGCCCACGGCGGTCACCTGACCCACGGCATGAAGATCAACTTCTCCGGCAAGCTCTACAACGTGGTCCCGTACCACGTCGACGAGACCGGCCGGGTGGACATGGCCGAGGTCGAGCGCCTCGCCAAGGAGTCCAAGCCGCAGCTGATCGTCGCCGGCTGGTCCGCCTACCCGCGCCAGCTGGACTTCGCCGCCTTCCGCCGCATCGCGGACGAGGTCGGCGCGTACCTGATGGTCGACATGGCGCACTTCGCCGGTCTGGTCGCCGCGGGCCTGCACCCGAACCCGGTGCCGCACGCCCACGTCGTCACCACCACCACGCACAAGACCCTCGGCGGTCCGCGCGGCGGCGTGATCCTGTCCACGCAGGAACTCGCCAAGAAGATCAACTCCGCGGTCTTCCCGGGTCAGCAGGGCGGCCCGCTGGAGCACGTGATCGCGGCCAAGGCCGTCTCCTTCAAGGTCGCGGCCTCGCCCGAGTTCAAGGAGCGCCAGGAGCGCACCCTGGAGGGCGCGCGGATCCTCGCCGAGCGCCTGGTGCAGGACGACGTCAAGGCCGAGGGCGTGGACGTGCTGTCCGGCGGCACCGACGTGCACCTGGTCCTGGTGGACCTGCGCAACTCGCAGCTGGACGGCCAGCAGGCCGAGGACCGCCTCCACGAGATCGGCATCACGGTCAACCGGAACGCCATCCCGAACGACCCGCGGCCGCCGATGGTCACCTCGGGTCTGCGGATCGGCACCCCGGCCCTGGCCACCCGCGGTTTCGGCGCCGAGGACTTCACCGAGGTCGCCGACATCATCGCCGAGGCGCTCAAGCCGTCGTACGACGGTGAGTCGCTGAAGGCGCGCGTCACCGCGCTCGCCGACAAGCACCCGCTGTACCCGTCGCTGTAACAGGCGGCCCGAAGGGGGTCCGGCCGTGTTCTCCACAGGGCCGGACCCTTTTCCGTGCCCGTAAGCGGGCCCGGACCGGCCGAGGTGGCGCCACCCCGGCCCCGCCGGCTTGGCAGGCGCCGAATCCCAGCCTCGCCAGGGGTCGCGCCGGCCGCGGCCGCCTCCGTCAGCGCACCAGGCGGACGAGACCGGATGTTCACCTGAGCAGGTTAGGCTCGTCTGTCGGACAAAATCCGTACACATCCGCATCTCCCGCCCCTCCCCACCCCACGAGCAGACAAGGAAGTCCGACGTGGCCATCTCCGTCTTCGACCTCTTCTCCATCGGCATCGGCCCGTCCTCCTCCCACACGGTGGGCCCGATGCGCGCGGCCCGGATGTTCGTGAACCGCCTGAAGAAGGACGGCGTCCTCGCCCAGACCGCCTCCGTGCGGGCCGAGCTCTTCGGCTCGCTCGGCGCGACCGGCCACGGCCACGGCACCCCCAAGGCCGTCCTGCTCGGACTGGAGGGGCACTCCCCCCGCACCGTCGACGTCGAGGGCGCCGACGACGAGGTCGAGCGCATCCGGCAGACCGGCCGGCTGCGGCTGCTGGGCGCGGAGATAGGGGACGTCCACGAGATCGCCTTCGACGAGCCCAGCCAGCTGATCCTGCACCGCCGCCGGTCGCTGCCGTACCACGCGAACGGCATGACCCTCTTCGCGTACGACGAGTCCGGCGCCCCGCTGCTGGAGAAGACGTACTACTCGGTCGGCGGCGGCTTCGTCGTCGACGAGGACGCGGTCGGCGAGGACCGGATCAAGCTCGACGACACCGTGCTGAAGTACCCCTTCCGCTCCGGTGACGAGATGCTCCGCCTGGCGAAGGAGACCGGCCTGTCGATCTCCTCGCTGATGCTGGAGAACGAGAAGGCCTGGCGCACCGAGGAGGAGATCCGCGAGGGCCTCCTGGAGATCTGGCGCGTCATGCAGGCGTGCGTGCAGCGCGGCATGTCCCGCGAGGGCATCCTGCCGGGCGGCCTGCGCGTCAAGCGCCGCGCCGCGTCCACCGCGCGCCAGCTGCGCACCGAGGGCGACCCGATGATGCACCGCAGCGAGTGGACGACCATCTACGCGATGGCCGTGAACGAGGAGAACGCGGCGGGCGGCCGGGTCGTGACGGCCCCGACCAACGGCGCGGCGGGCGTCCTGCCGGCCGTCCTGCACTACTACATGAACTTCGTGCCGGGCGCCGACGAGGACGGCGTGGTCCGCTTCCTCCTCGCCGCGGGCGCGATCGGCATGCTCTTCAAGGAGAACGCCTCGATCTCCGGCGCCGAGGTCGGCTGCCAGGGCGAGGTCGGCTCGGCCTGCTCGATGGCGGCGGGCGCGCTCGCCGAGGTGCTGGGCGGCACCCCCGAGCAGGTGGAGAACGCGGCCGAGATCGGCATGGAGCACAACCTGGGACTGACCTGCGACCCGGTCGGCGGCCTGGTCCAGATCCCGTGCATCGAGCGCAACGGCATGGCGGCGGTCAAGGCCGTCACCGCGGCCCGGATGGCGATGCGCGGCGACGGCAGCCACAAGGTCTCCCTCGACAAGGTCATCAAGACCATGAAGGAGACCGGCGCCGATATGAAGGTCAAGTACAAGGAGACCGCCCGCGGCGGCCTCGCGGTCAACGTCATCGAGTGCTGACCGCCTGACCCCGCGGAACGCGGGTTTCCGCGGGCCTTCCGCGCGAACGTGCCGGTGAGCGGCCCGGTCCCCCTCAGGGGGCCGGGCCGCTCCCGGTTTCCCCCGAATGGTGCAACCGAACCGGTCCGTGGGAATGTCTTCCTGGGTGACAGCATTGTCCCCGCCTCAGGAGAATTCGGGGGTCGTCATGACTCACCGTTCCATCCGCCGTCAGCGTCTCGTGGCCGTGGCCACGGGAGTGCTGCTCACCGCCGGCGCCGCGCTCGCCGCACCGGCCGCCGCCTCCGCCGCGCCCGCGGCGGCGCCGGCCACCACCGCGCCCCAGGCCACCGCGCGGACCCAGACCCCGCTCGTGGTGAACGCCCGCTTCGGCGGGCACTGCACCTACGACCGGCTCGTGATCGACGTGAAGGGCTACATACCCACCACCACGGTCACCCGGGTCAGCGAGCTGCGCTACGACGGCTCCGGCAACAAGGTGCCGCTGGCCGGCCGGTACTTCCTGGAGATCAGGATGAACCCGGCGCAGGCGCACAACGACGCCGGCCAGTCCGTCTACAAGGGCCCCAAGCTGATCAAGATCTACCTGCCCAAGCTCAAGGGGCTCGCCATGACCGGCGACTTCGAGGGGTACGTGACCTTCGGGACCGCCTTCAACACCCGTCCCGAGTACAAGACGTTCAAGCTGCACAACCCGGAGCGCTGGGTCATGGACGTCAAGCACGCCAACGTCTGCTGAGTGGTCCGGCCCGTCGGGGCGGGAGGGGGCGGGGCCGTACGCGGCGCCCGCCCCCTCCCGCGTTCCGGCAGGTCACGGCGGGAGCGCGGCCCCGGGGGCGAGTTGTACGGCGCGTACGGGGACGACTAGGGTCATCGGGCCTTGGTGTTCGGGAAACCGGTGGGAAACCGGTGCGGCCCTCGCCACTGTGAACGGGAAGTCCGGCTCCACTCTCCCCCAGACTCTGTCCGGGAGGTGCCCCGCACGGGAAGCCACTGGGCTGCGACGGGCGACCGCGCGGCCCGGGAAGGCGGAGTCAGGACATCAGTACCCGTGAGCCAGGAGACCGGCCGGGGCGCGTTGTCCATCCACGAGGTGCTGGAGAGGTCTCCCCCACTCATGCATATAGCCGAGGGGTTTCTGCCCCCGCTGCACGCGGCCGCCTGGGGCGTCGCGTCCGCTCCCTTTGTCGTCCACGGCGCCCGCGCCCTGACCCGCGAGGTCAGGGCGAACCCGGAGAGCACGCTGTTGCTCGGCGCCGCCGGGGCGTTCACGTTCGTCCTGTCCGCTCTGAAGATCCCGTCGGTGACGGGCAGTTGCTCCCACCCGACCGGCACCGGCCTGGGCGCCGTGCTGTTCCGGCCGCCCATCATGGCGGTGCTGGGCACGATCACCCTGCTCTTCCAGGCCCTGCTCCTCGCGCACGGCGGGCTGACCACCCTCGGCGCGAACGTCTTCTCGATGGCCGTCGCGGGCCCGTGGGCGGGGTACGCGGTGTACCGGCTGCTGCGCCGGTCCGGCGCCCCGCTGATGGTGTCCGTGTTCTTCGGCGCCTTCTTCGCCGACCTGGTCACCTACTGCGTCACCAGCGTGCAGCTGGCGCTGGCGTTCCCGGACCCGGGCACCGGATTCGCGGGCGCGCTCGCGAAGTTCGGCGGCATCTTCGCCGTGACGCAGATCCCGCTCGCGGTCAGCGAGGGCCTGCTGACGGTGCTGGTGATGCGGCTCCTGACGCAGTCCAGCAAGGGCGACCTGATCCGGCTCGGCGTGCTCGCCAAGCCGGCCGCCGCCGCGAACGAGCAGGAGGTGGCGGCCCGATGAGCCGTAACGCGAAGATCAACGCACTGCTGCTGCTCCTGGTCGCCGCGCTGGCGGTGCTGCCGCTGGCGCTCGGCCTCGGCGACGGCAAGGAGGAGCCGTTCACGGGCGCCGACGCGCAGGCCGAGGCGGCCATCACGGAGCTGAGCCCGGACTACGAGCCGTGGTTCGCGCCGCTGTACGAACCGCCGTCCGGCGAGATCGAGTCCGCGCTGTTCGCCCTGCAGGCCGCGCTCGGCGCGGGCGTGCTCGCGTACTACTTCGGGCTGCGGCGCGGCCGCCGGCAGGGCGAGGCGGCCCGGACGGCCGCCGAGGCGCAGGCCGCGACCGCCCCGGCCGCCGAGGCGGGCGCTCCCGCGGCCGCGGAGTCGTAGCCGGTGCTGCCCATCGACGCGGCGGCCCACGGCAGTCGATGGCGGGGCCGGCACCCGCTGGAGAAGGCCGTGCTGGGGCTGGGCCTGACCACGGCCGCGCTGTGCCTGCCGCCGTGGCCGGGCGGCCCGCTCGTCGCCGCCGCGACCCTGGCGGTCCTCCTGGGCCCGGCCGGGGTCGCGCCGCGCCAGCTGTGGCGGGCCTTCCGGATCCCGCTCGGCTTCTGCTTCACCGGCGCGTTGCCGCTGCTGGTGCAGGTGGGCGGCCCGGCCGGGCTGGTCTCGGCGGCGCCCGGCGGACCCCAGCACGCCGCCGAGCTGCTGCTGCGGACCTCGGCGGGATCGCTGGGCGTGCTGCTGTTCGCCTTCACCACCCCGGTCTCCGACGTGCTGCCGCGCCTGGTGCGGGCCGGGGTGCCCGCGCCGGTGGTGGACGTGGCGCTGGTGATGTACCGGATCGGCTTCCTGCTGCTGGACTCGCTGGCGCAGGTCCGCCGGGCGCAGGCGGCCCGGCTCGGGCACACCGGCCGGGCGGCGGTCTGGCGTTCGCTCGCCGGGCAGGGCGCGACCGTGTTCGTACGGGCCTTCGACCGCGCGGGCCGGCTCCAGTCGGGGCTGGCCGGGCGCGGCTACGACGGCACGCTGCGGGTGCTGGTGCCGCCGGCCGCGCTGTCCGCGCGGTTCCTGGCCGCGACGGGCGTCCTGCTCGGCTCGGTCGTCACGCTGACTCTCGTACTGAAAGGGCTCTGGCTGTGAAGCCGTTGGTGGAACTGGCCGACGCGGGATTCGCCTACGAGGACGGCCCGGCGGTGCTGTCCGCGGTGTCCTTCGGGATCCCGGCGGGCCGGGCGCTGGCCCTGCTCGGCCGCAACGGCAGCGGCAAGACCACGCTGCTGCGGATGCTCAGCGGCGGGCTGCGCCCCGGTTCGGGCCGGCTGCTGCTGGACGGCGAGCCGGTGACGTACGGCCGCAAGGGGCTGACCCGGCTGCGCACGGCCGTCCAACTGGTGGTGCAGGACCCGGACGACCAGCTGTTCGCCGCCTCGGTCGAGCAGGACGTGTCCTTCGGCCCGCTGAACCTAGGGCTGCCGGACGAGCAGGTGCGGGCCCGGGTGGACGAGGCGCTGGAGGCCCTGGACATCGCGGCCCTGCGGGACCGCCCCACGCACCTGCTCTCGTACGGGCAGCGCAAGCGGGCGGCCATCGCGGGCGCGGTGGCGATGCAGCCGCGGGTGCTGATCCTCGACGAGCCGACGGCCGGCCTGGACCCCGACGGGCAGGAGCGGCTGCTGGCCACCCTGGAGCGGCTGCGGGGCCTGGGCACGACGGTGGTGATGTCCACGCACGACGTGGAGCTGGCGGTGCGGTGGGCCGACGACGCGGCCGTGCTGGGCCCGGACGGGCTGCGGGTGGGGCCGGCGGCGGAGCTGCTGGCGGACGCGGAGCTGCTGGCGGCGGCCCGGCTGCGGCCGGCCTGGGCGCCGGCGGTCGCGGCCTTCCTGCGCGACCGGGGCCTGCTGGCCGCGGACGCCGCGGGTCCGCGCACCCCGGAGGCGCTGGCCGCCTGGCACACCGCCTCGGCGTAGGCGGGGGCGGCCCGGCCGCCGGGCGGGCGCTGCCGCCGCAGGGTGGGCCCGGCCGCCGGGCGGGGGCTCCCGCCGGCCGGGGCGGCCTGCGGGGCCGACCTACGATGGCGGCATGTCGCTGCCGCACGCCATCCTCACCGCCCTGCTGGAGAAGCCCTCGTCCGGGCTGGAGCTGACCCGGCGGTTCGACAAGTCGATCGGGTACTTCTGGTCGGCCACCCACCAGCAGATCTACCGCGAGCTGGGGAAGCTGGAGGAGGCCGGGCTGATCCGGGCGCTGCCGAGCGCGCAGCCCAGCCGGGGGCAGAAGAAGGAGTTCGAGGTGCTGCCCGCGGGGCGGGCGGAGCTGGGCCGCTGGGTGGGCGAGAGCCAGGACCCCAAGCAGATCCGGGACCCGCTGCTGCTGCGGCTGCGGGCGGCCGGCGTGGTGGGCCCGCACGGGCTCACGGCCGAGCTGCGGCGCCACCTGGAGCTGCACCGGCGGCAGCTGGCGATGTACGAGGCGATCGAGGAGCGGGACTTCCCGCCGGAGCGCAACGCCGACCACGACCGGCTGCGCCGGCTCGTACTGCACGGCGGGACGGGTCTGGAGACGTTCTGGCTGCGCTGGCTGGAGGAGGCGCTCGCCGAGGTGTCCGCGATGGAGGACGCCGTGCGGGACGCCGTGGAGGACGCCTCGGAGCACGGCGGCCCGGCCACGGGCACACCGTGACCCCCGGCGGCCTCAAGCCGCCGGGGCCGGGGCCGGGCTGGTCACTTGTTCAGCGCGGCCCAGAACTCGTCGAAGCTCAGCAGGCCGTCGTGGTTCGCGTCCTTGGAGGCGATGACCGCGTCGGCGACCGCGGCGGTGACGAACGGGTCGCCCATCTCGGCCATGGCCTGCTTGAACTCCTCGGCCGTCACGAAGCCGTCGCCGTTCACGTCGAACCGGCCGAAGGTCTCGCGCGCGCTCTCGATGTCCGCCACTGGGATCCACCCCTTCTTAGTGCTTGTTGACCGGCTCAGGGTAGCGGCGTCCGCGGCCCGCGCGGTCCCTGGGGTCGCGCCCGAGCGCCCGACAGATATCCAATTACCCTTCCGTAATGTGGAAGCGATGATTCCAGCCAAGAAATGGACACTGCACTTGTCACCCTCCGGCACCACGGGATAACTTACCGGCATTGCCGCCACACCAGGAGCGCAGGGCTCCCAGGGACAAGCGTGCAACTAGGGCGATCACACAAGTGACGATCAGTACTGACTCATCATTTGACGCATTCGAGGTCCTGCCCTTCACCCGCACCTGCCGTCACATTTGGGAAGACGGCGACCATGTGCTCATCGGGGTGAGTCCGGGCAACAGCTACTTCAGCGCAGACCGGATAGCAGGGCTCACCCAGTGGGCCACCGAACGCTTCGCGCAGGTCGACTTCGTCTACGCAGACCTCCACGTGGACCGGATGTTCGCGGCATTCGGCTACAGCCGCGAGCACGCGGAGAAGCGGGCCGCCAAGGAGATAAAGGCGGTCCGGCGCAGGATACTCAAGGGGGTGGAGGAATCACTCACACCCCACACGGAGATCCGGGTGAGAGCACTCTCGGATTTCTCAGACAATCAGGTCTACCAGCTGCTGCACCGTCGCGTTCTGCACTTCCTGGAAAGCGATGATGAATTTCGCAAGAACTGCGAGAAGATGGCGCTCCATTTCGTCGGATCGAAACTCCCCGAGGGCGAGTCGATCACCGACGAGCAGCTGCGGGTCTGCTTCGACTACATCGCGGCCGAGCTGCCTTTCTTCGTGGACACCCCGAGCATTCTGGACGTGCCCTCCTCGGTGTCCGCCTACCACGTCAACATGCCGCTGACCGAGGTGCTGTACGCCCGCGGCGGCGGCCTGCGCGCGACCCGCAACCAGGCCTACGCCGTCGTACGCCCGGAGGCGGCGGCCGCGCCCCGCACCCCGACGGCGCCCGCGTCACCCGCATCACCCGCGACACCCGCAGCAGTGGAAAGGACCGCCGATGAGCGTCGAGCAGCGTGAGGCCCCGGAGAACCACGGCGAGCCCCTCATCGACTTCCCCCTCTCCCGCCGCGGCGACGTGCTCCCCGAGGAGTGCGCCCGGCTGCGCGAGAAGGCGCCGGTCGCCAGGGTGCGCACGCTCACCGGCGACCCGGCCTGGCTGGTGAGCAGCCACGCGCTGGCCAAGCAGGTGCTGGAGGACGAGCGGTTCAGCCTCAAGGACACCGCGAACGCCGGCGTCCCCCGCCAGTACGCGCTGACGATCCCGCCCGAGGTCGTCAACAACATGGGCAACATCAACAGCGCCGGGCTGCGCAACGCGGTGATGAAGGCCCTCAACCCGCGCCAGGCCGGGCTCCAGGACTTCCTGCGGGCCACCGCGCACGGACTGCTCGACGCGCTGGCCGCCGAGGGCGGTCCCGCCGACCTGCGGGCCGGTTTCGCCGACCCGTTCTCGGCGGCGCTGCACTGCGAGGTGCTGGGCGCGCCGTTCGAGGACTGGCGGCGCCTGATGTCCGGGCTGGACGTGGCCTTCATGACCGCGGCCGAGCCGTTCGCCGACTCCGCGCTCAACTGGTACAAGGACGTCGGCTACTTCGAGCAGCAGTTGCGGGCCCAGCTGGCCCGGCCGGAAGCGGAACGCACCGGCCTGCTCGGCAGGTTCGCCGCGCTGAAGGAGGCGGACCCGGAGTCGGCGCACCTGACCGACGACATGTTCGCGACGGTGGCCGTCTCGCTGTTCGGCGCCGGCGCGGTGTCCACGTCCTCGTTCCTGGTGCTGGCCGTGCTCGCGCTGCTCCAGCGGCCCGAGCTGATCGGCTACCTGCGTGCCCACCCCGAGCGGACGGGCCGTGCGGTGGACGAGCTGCTGCGCTGGAACCTGTCGATCGGCGACGGGCTGCCGCGCCTGGCGACGGCCGACGTCCAGGTCGGTGACGTGCTGGTGAAGGAGGGCGAGCTGGTGCTCGTGCTCGTCGAGGGCGCCAACTTCGATCCCGCGGTGTTCGGCGACGACGCCGACCGCCTCGACCTGGAGCGGGAGAGCAACCCGCACCTGTCGTTCGGCGCCGGCCGGCACTTCTGCCCGGCGTCCGCGCTGGGCCGGGTGCACGCCGAGATCGCCCTGGAGGTGCTGGTCGAGCGCCTCCCCGGGCTGCGGCTCGCGGTGCCGGCGGAGAACCTGGTGTGGCGCACGGGATTCATCAAGCGGCTTCCGGAGCGGCTTCCGGTGGCCTGGTGAACCGGGGCGGTGCCCCGGGGGTGGTGTGGACCCCCGGGGCGCCGCCGCGGCCGATGCGTGCGGCGGCCGCGCGGCCTACCGGAAGATGCCGGTGTGGCCGAGCGAGTAGCGGCCGGGCTGCGGGTACACGGCGAGCCCGTGCGGGCCGCCGCCGACCGGGACGCGGGCCAGCTGCTTGCCGGTGACCGTGTCGATCGCGTAGACCTCGCCGTCGTAGCGGCCGGACAGCCACAGCACCTGGCCGTCGGCGGAGACCCCGCCCATGTCGGGACTGCCGCCGTCGGGGAGCTCCCACTTCTTCGTGAGGCGGTTCTCGGGGAAGTTGAAGACGGAGACGGTGCCCTCGCCCCGGTTGGAGATGTACATCTCCTTCGAGTCGCGGCTCACGTACAGGCCGTGGCAGCCCTTTCCGGTCGGCAGCAGCTTGGGCGTGGTGAACTTCTCTCCGTCGAGCACCCACATGCCGTGGGCCATCATGTCGGCCACGTAGAAGGTCTTTCCGTCCGGGGAGATCTTCACGTCCTGCGGCATGGCGCCCTCGAACGGAATCTTCTGCTGGCCGATGACTTGCATCTTCTCCGTGTCGACCTTGAGGAGTTCGCCGGAGAACTCGCAGGACACGATGAAGTACCGGCCGTCCGCGGAGAAGTCCGCGTGATTGACGCCGAAGCAGCTGACGGGCACCGTCTTCACGCGGTCCATGGTGTGCGGGTCGCGGAACACCAGCTCCTTGTCCATCGACGCCATGACCACCGCGTACTTGCCGTTGGGCGTGAAGTACAGGTTGTACGGGTCGTGCACCTCGACGGGCTTGCCCGCCTTGCCGGTGGCCGGGTCGATGGGTGTGAGGGTGTGCCCGCGGTTGTTGTTGACCCACAGGGTCTTCATGTCCCAGGAGGGCACCACGTGCTGCGGCTGGACTCCGACGGGGATCGTGTCGATCACCTTGTACGTCGCCGGGTCGATGACGGACACCGTGTTCGAGCCGGTGTTGGGCACGTAGACGCGGGACGGGAAGTCCTTGACCACGGGCGACAGCTTGTTCGGCCGGTCCGCCGCGTACACGTCGTTCGGGTCGAGTACGGGAGGCATCCCGGCCAGTCCCGGGGGCGCGACGGGCACGGCGCGGGCCGGGCGGGCCGCCCCCTTGGTGCCGAGCGCCTCGGGCTTGCCCTTGTCGGCGGCGCCGCAGCCGGCCAGGGCGGCGAGGACCAGTCCGGCCAGGAGCACGGTGGCCTTCCGGGGAAGGCGGGTGGTCGTCATGAGGTGAGCAGCTCCGTGGTGGTCACCGCGCGCAGTCCGCGGCGCGCGAGTTCGTCGAGGAGGGGTGGCATGGCGTCGACCGTGTCCGCGTAGCCGAAATGCAGGCTCACCACCGATCCGTCGCGGACCGTTCCCGTGACGTTGCGGACGACGGCCGCGCCACCGGGTGAGGTGAAGTCGAGGGAGTCCACGTCGTACGACAGGACGTGCGGATAGCCCGCCCGGCGGGCCAGGGTGCGCACCAGGGGGGTGGCGTACTGGGCCCGGGACGGCCGGAACCAGGTGCCGATGGACCCGGTGAGGGTGCGCAGCCGCTGGGCGCAGCCGGTGATCTCGGCGTACGCCCGCGCCTCGGGCATGGCGCAGATGTCCAGGTGGCTCTGGGTGTGGTTGCCGAGTTCGTGGCCGCCGTCGAGGATCCGGCGGGCCATCGCGGGGTGGGCGTCGAGCCAGCTGCCGACGGCGAGCACGGTCAGCCGCGCTCCGGCCTTCTCGGCTTCGGCGAGCACCGCGCGGGCGGTGCCGGGGTCGCCGTTGCCGTGGAAGGTGAGGGCCACCTTCGGGCGGCCGCGCGGGCCGTGGTCGATCTCGGCGGGCTGCCCCGGGAAGGCCCGGGGGGCGGCTGCGGGTGCCGGGCCGGAGGGGGCGGCGGGCCGTGCGGGTCCGGAGGCGGCGGGCGGGGCCGGCGTACGGCCCGCGCCGCAGGCGGCGGCGAGGGTTCCGGCGGCGACCGCCGCTCCGGCGCGCAGGGCGGTCCGGCGGTCTGGATGACAGATCACCCGCCCATTTAAGGGGCGGCGTGCCCCAAAGGTAATGATTGACCCAATTCAGGACGTTCGCCCGAAGTCTTCCGAGCGGAGTCCGTCCACTAGGTGATCAACGATTCACCCACTGGACTCAATATTTATTCATTGATTAGTAGGCGAGTGGCCCATCTCACCTAGGTTTTAGCTAGAAACTCTTACCATTTACACACTTATGTCCGAGTAGGGACTTTTGGCGTCACGGCGCTCGTCTGCCATAGTCGGAACCACGACTTCCCGTTGACCCGAGCGAGGTCGCCTCAGCCGCCGAGGACCACACCCCCCCAGGTCCTCGGCGCACTCACGAAGCCCCCGACGCGCCCCACCACGGCGACAGGGGGCTTCTGCATGTCCCGGGGCGGCCCGACGTGCGCCGCGCCGTTCAGTGCCGGTCGGCGACCCGCATCTCGAACCAGGTGATCTTGCCGCGCGGCAGCAGGTCGGCGCCCCACCGGTCGGACAGCTTGTCCACCAGGAAGAGGCCGCGCCCGCTCACGTCCAACTCGTGCACCGGCAGCAGGCAGGGCAGTCCGCGCGAGGGATCGCGCACCTCGATGCGGATCCAGCCGCGGCGCCGCTTCATCTGGAGCCCGAAGGACCGGGCCCCGGTGTGCCGGACCGCATTGCCGACCAGCTCCGAGACCAGTAAGACCGCGTGCTCGGCGATCTGCGCCGACAGCCCCCACTGGCGGACCACCACGGTCTGGGCGAGCCGGCGGGCCGTGCCGGCGGATTCCGGCCGGGATGGCAGCGTCACTTCCGCCTCCGCCGGATTTCCGTACAACTCCAGCGCTTTCAGGCCCTGTTCGTCCTCAAGGGCCGCTGTCATCCGTACGCCGGAAGCGCTGCTGCGCTGCCGCGGTTGCTCCACACCTTCCAGGCCCGCCATGCACCCATCATGGACGGCCGGACCGCTCCCGCGGGCCGTCTCCCGCGAAAACGCCCCCCGGAACCAGGGGCTCCGAGGGGGCGAAATGTCATATGCCGTCGGCAATCTTCACACCGCAAAACGGACGCTGACCTGCGGTGACACACCGTCCTGCGATCATTACCGTGAGTGGATCTCCACTGTTCCTTAAGGTTCCCTTAAGCCGGGGCTAAGCCACCCACAGGGGGTACTAGAGGAACTTGGCCTTGCCCGGGCCCTCTTCCACGAAGCTGCGCATGCCGCGCTCGCGGTCCTCGGTGGCGAACAGGCCCGCGAACCAGTTGCGTTCGATGGTCAGGCCGGTGTCGATGTCCGCCTCCAGACCCGCGTCCACGCACTCCTTCGCCGCGCGCAGCGCGATCGCCGGACCCTGCGCGAGCCGGGCGGCCCACGCGTGCGCCTGCTCGTACACCTCGGCCGCCGGGACCACCCGGTCCACCAGGCCCAGGGCGAGCGCCTCGTCCGCCTTGACCATCCGGCCGGTGAAGATGAGGTCCTTGGCCCGGGACGGGCCGATCAGCCGGGACAGCCGCTGGGTGCCGCCCGCGCCGGGGATCAGGCCGAGCAGGATCTCCGGCTGGCCGAGCTTGGCGTTGTCCGCGGCGATCCGGTAGTCGGCGCACAGCGTCAGCTCGCAGCCGCCGCCCAGCGCGTAGCCGTTGATGGCGGCCACGACCGGCTTGGGGATCCGGGCCACGGCGGTGAAGGAGTCCTGGAGGGCGCGGGACCGGGCGATCATCGCCGCGTGGTCCATCTGCTGCATCTCCTTGATGTCCGCGCCCGCCGCGAACACCTTCTCGCCGCCGTACAGGATCACGGCGCGCACGTCGGCGCGCTCGGTCACCTCCGCCGCCAGCTCGCGCAGCCGGTCCTGGATGGCGATGTCCAGGGCGTTCATGGGCGGGCGGTCCAGGCGGATGGTGCCGACGCCTTCGGAGACTTCGAGAGAGAGGGTCATGCCCGGAAGGTTAGTACCGGGGGCTGCGGGGGTCTCCCCCGGGAAAGCACCGTACGGCGCAGGGCCCGGTGCTGTCCGTCACAGCTCCGGGCCCCCGTCGTGCTCGCGGCGCGCCCGCGTCGGGCCGGCGCGCTCGCGTCCTGCTCCGCGTCGTTACGCGATCCACTCCGACCACGGCATGTTCCAGCCGTTGAGGCCGTTCTCCGGAGCGATCTCCTTGTCCTTCGAGTTCTTCACCACCACCACGTCGCCGATGAGGGAGTTGTTGAAGAACCAGGCCGCCGGGGCGTTCCCGTCGCCGCCGCCGCGCTGGTCCTCCAGGCCGACGCAGCCGTGGCTGACGTTCGTCTCGCCGAAGGTGCCCGGGGCGGCCCAGTAGTTGCCGTGCACGAAGGTGCCCGAGTTGGACAGCCGCATGGCGTGCGGGACGTCCTCGATGTCGTACTCGCCGCCGAAGCCGACGGTCGCGCCGTTCATGCGCGTGACCTCGTACTTCTCGCTGATGACCATCTGGCCGTTGTACGTGGTCGTGGCCGGGGCGCCCGCGGTGATCGGGACGTTCTTGAGGACCTTGCCGTCGCGGACGACCTGCATCTGGTGGGTGCTCGCGTCGACGGTGGAGATCTGGGAGCGGCCGATCTTGAACTTCACCGTGCGGGTCTGCTTCCCGTAGACGCCCGGCCGGCCCTCGACCCCGTCGAGGTTCAGCTTGACGGTGACCTCGGTGCCCGCGGCCCAGTACTTCTCCGGGCGGAAGTCGAGGCGGTCGTTGCCGAACCAGTGGCCCTCGATCGGCACGGACGGCTCGGCCGTGACCGTGATCGCCTTCTCGACGGCCTCGGGCGCGGTGATGCCACGGGTGAAGTTGATCGAGACCGGCATGCCCACGCCGACGGTCGCGCCGTTCTCGGGGGTGTAGTGGCCGATGAAGGTGTTCTTCGGGGTGAGCGTGGTGAAGGTGACGTCCTTCGCCGACTCGCGGCCCGAGGCGTCCTTGGCGACGGCGTGGACCTTGTACTCGGTCGCCGCGCCGAGGTGCCGGGCGGGTTCCCAACTGCGGCCGTCGGCCGCGAGCTTGCCGTCCACTGCGTTGCCCTTGGTGTCCGCCACCGTGACGGTGGTGAGCTTTCCGTTGGCCGCGGTGATCTTCAGGATGCCGCTGGTGGCGACCTCCTTGGCGCCGTCGGCGGGCGCGATGGTCACGACGGCCTGCGAGGCCTCCGTACCGCCCTTGCCGCCGTCGCCGCCCTTGCCGTTGTCGCCTCCGGTGTCACCGCCGCCGCTGCAGGCGGAGGTGAGCAGCAGCGCCGCACTCAGCAGGAGGGCGGCCGCCCCGGTACGGGCTCGGCCGCGCCGCGCGCGCGGCGCGGCCGGTATCGGCTGCACGTTCACGTTGTCTGTTCTCCCCGTGTCCCCCGCGCGCGGGCAGTCGCGCGCATGTCGACAGGTAATCACACGGGAGGATCACGGCAAGCAACGGAGTTGTCACCGTTCCGTCCCAACTGGGGCGGAACGGCGGCGGGGAGAGCGGTGGCCCGGCGGCGGCCGCAGCGGGCGGCGGCGGACCGGTCGTCGGTGCGGTCTGCGGTGCGGTGTCGGTGCGGTCGTCGGTTCAGTCGTCGGTGCCGGTGCGGGTGCCCCACACGTAGATGGCGTCGCCCTCGGTGAGCAGGTCCCAGAGCCGGGCCGCGTCGGGCACGGTGAGGTTGACGCAGCCCGCCGAGCCGCCGTTGTCGAGGAAGTCGCCGGGACGGCCGTGCAGGGCCTGGCCCTCGTCGAAGAACTGGGCGTACGGCATGGGCGAATCCTCGTACAGCGTGGACACGTGGTCGCGGTTGCGCCAGTAGATCTCGTGCCAGCCGGGCCGGGTCTCGTCCCCGTCGCCGCCCGTGCGCACGGGTACGGGCGCGAAGACGACGCGGGCGTCGCGCTGCACCCACAGCAGTTGCCGCTCCAGGTCCACGCAGGTCACGCGGTGCGGGCGGACCGGGCAGTGGCCGGCCGCGTTCGGGTTGGCGCGGGCCTTCACGGCGACCACCGTGCGGTAGGTCGGCAGGTCGGGGTAGCCGTCGGCCGGGTCGAGGCGGTGGGTGCGCTGGAAGGTGCGGATGGCGACGCAGTCGGCCGTGGACTGCCGGCCGTCCACCGGCCGCTTCAGGTACTCCTCCAGCTCCCGCTGGTACGGGCCGGTCCGGGCGGTGCACTCGGGCTCCGCGGGGGCGGGCGCGGCGGCGGGCCGGGCGGGGCCGGTCCCGGCGGATCCGGTCCGGTCGGGCGCGGTCCGGTCGGGCGCGGCGGCGGGGTCGGGCGCGGTCCGGTCGGGGGCGGGGGCCGCGGTCGCGGCCGGGCGGCGGGGCGGGGTGGCGGCCGGCGTGAGCGCGAGGGCCGGGGCGAGGGCCAGCAGGGCCGCCGCCACGGCCGGCAGCGGGGGCGTCCGGCGTGGCCGGGCCCGGGCCGCCGGTGCCGGTCCCCGGTGCGGGGGCGGCGGGGATACGGCGGGGGTCGGGGGTATCGGGGGTATCGGGGGTATCGCCATGGTGGTCTCCTCGTGCCCGCGGGGCCGGGCTCCGTTGCCTCTCAGCAAACAGAGCCCGGCCCCGCGCGGCGCGCCCGCGTGCGCCGATCCGGTGACGACGCCACTCGCCCGGCGCACGCTCGGCCCGTACGGGCCGATCCCCGGGGGCGCCCGTCCGTGCGCGTCAGGCCCGACGCGCGTACGGCCCGGACGGGTCAGGACCGAGGGGCACCCGGCCCGGACGGGTCAGGGGCGGTGGCCACGCCAGCCGCCGTCCTCCGGGCCGTCCTCGTGGCCGCCCTCAGGACCGTCCTCGTGGTCGCCTTCCTGGCCGTCATGGCCGTGCTCTCCCTCGCCGTGCTCTCCTTCGCCGTGCTCTCCCTCGCCGTGTTCGCCGCGCCCGTGCTCGTCCTTGCCCTTGCCGTGTTCGGTGCGCTTGTTCTTGACGTGCACGGTCAGCCACCTCTCCTCGTTGTGCCTGGAGACGGGCAGCGGGCCGATGACCGGACGGGGCGGCAGGACGTAGCCCTCCGGGACGTCGGTCTCGCGGAGGTAGTAGTCGCCCTCCGGCAGGCCGTCGAAGGTGCAGGTGCCGTGCCGGTCGGTCGCGCAACCGGGCTCGACGAGGCGGTCGCGGCGGTTCCCGGTGGTCTGCAGGCCCGCGACCCCGTTGGTCTCGCGCCACACGTCGAACACCGCGCCGCGCAGCGGCCGGCCGGTCTTGGCGTCCTTCTTCACGACCTTGATGCCGCCCGTGTACGGGGGCTTCGGCGGCTTCGTCGTCTTCTCGTTGGGCGCGGTCACCTCGACCCCGACCGCGAGGTTCCGCTCGGTCAGGACCAGCGGGCCGAACACCGGGTTCGCGGGCAGGTCGTGGCCGGCCGGCGGGGTGGTCTCGCGCCAGTAGTAGGTGCCGACCGGGACGGTGCGGGTGCAGGTGCCGTCCGCCGGGGTGGTGCAGTCGTCACCGATCTTGGTGTCGGCGTTGATCCCGATCGGCTGGAGGCCCGCCGTGCCGTTGGTCTCCTTCCACAACTCGAAGACCGCGCCCGGCAGCGCCTCGCCGGTCTCGGAGTCCACCTTCCGCACGGAGACCGTGCCGGTCGGCGGGGGCACCACGGTGGCGGTGTTCGCCGCGCGGACCGACACGCCCGCGGAGGCGTTCTCCGCCGTCAGCACGAGCGGGCCGAACACCGGGTCCGAGGGGAGGTCGTGGCCGGCCGGCGGGGCGGTCTCCCGCCAGTAGTAGGTGCCGAGCGCCTGGGAGCTGGAGCAGACGCCGGTCGCCGGGGTGGTGCAGTCGTCGACCTTGGTGTCACCGCCGGTCGCGCCGGTCTGCAGGCCCGGCGTCCCGTTGGTCTCCTTCCACAGCTCGAAGACCGCGCCGGGCAGGACCTCGTCGCTCTCGGAGTCCACCTTCAGGACGCTGACGTCGCCGGTCACGGGCGGGAGGCCGCCGCAGGCGGGCAGGTCGCCGTTGAAGGGGTAGGAGTGGAACTCCTGGCCGCCGCCCCCGGTGGCCGCGCTGGTGTGGGTGAGGCTGCCGGAGGTGAAGAAGCGCCCGTTCATGCCGGGCAGCTGGACGGTGGTCTCGGAGCCCGGCTCGGCGATCAGGGTGGCGCCCTGGAACTGGCCGGTGCCGATCAGCCGCACCGTCGCGGCGTCGGGGAAGTTCCACAGCAGCCTGTCCCGGGACACCCCGGCGAGCACGCCGCTGGAGGTGTTCACGATCGGGGCGGTGCCGAGCACGTTGACCAGGACGGTCGCGTTCGCCGGGATGTTGGCGAAGCGCAGGGACTGCTGCACGTCGCCGCGGCCCGCGAGGTTGCCCGTGACGTTGAAGACCTGGAGCGAGGCGGCGCCGTCGCCGGTGAACAGCGTCTCGTAGCCGAGGTTCTCCACGGTGCCGGTGGCCGGGCGGGGCCGCCCGTCGACCCGGGCGTAGCACTTGCTCGCCGCCGTCAGTTCCTCGCGCAGTCCGCGGTAGCGCGCGACCGCGTTGGCGTCGGGGATCTTGGTGCCCGTGACGTTGCCGGTGAGGGTGCCCGCGTACCGCACCACGCCGCCGTCGGCGAGGAGGGTCTGGTTGGGGGCGACGCTCACGTTGCCGCCGGTGGCGAGGAAGTCGGAGCCGGCGGGCGGCCGGACCTGGGAGCCGACGCCGACGATCCCGATGTTGTAGACGGAGCTGGCGGCGGCCGCCTTCGCCATGTCGAAGCCGCCCATGACGACGACCTTGCCCTCGGCCTCCGCGGCCCGCTCCCGGACGCGGAAGTCGCCGCCCACGAAGACGTTGACGGCGTTGTCGGTGCCGGTGGGGTCCATGTTGTTCGGCTCGGGCCACGTCTGCGGGCAGTCGCCCGGCACGCACGGGCCGAGGCCGCCGGGAAGCGGCGCCGCCGCCCGTACGGCCGCCGGCGCGGCGAAGGCGGCGGACACCGGAGTCACCCCCGCCAGCACCACCGCGACCGCGAGACCGAGGGGGATGCCCCTCGCCGTCCTACCTGTCATTTCGCTCCGTCCCTAGCCTGTCCGCTGTGCCCTGACAGGCTGGACGGAGGGGTGGGAAGGGCCGCGGGACGACACTCCCCGCTACGGCATTCCGATCACACAATCACCCTTCCGTGCGCTCCGGCGCGTGTCCTGACGTGCGCTCATGTCAGCGCGGAGCCCGCCGTCCAGTCGGCCCAGCTGAGGTTCCAGCCGCCCAGCCCGTTGTCCGGGGCGACCGTCTTGTCCTTCGAGTGGACGACCTCGACGACGTCGCCGACGAGGGTGCGGTCGAAGAACCAGCCGGCCGGGGTGTCGGAGCCGCCGCCCTTGTCGTCGCGCAGGCCGATGCAGCCGTGGCTGGTGTTGAGGGAGCCGAAGGTGGCGGGGTCGGCCCAGTAGTTGCCGTGCAGGAAGGTGCCGGACGCGGTGAGCCGCATGGCGTGCGGCACGTCGGGGATGTCGTACTCGCCGCCGAAGCCGACGGTCTGGCCGTTCATCCGGGTCACGTCGAACAGCTCGGAGACCACCATCTTGCCGTTGTACGTGGTGTTCTTCGGCGCGCCGGCGCTGATCGGGACGGTGGAGAGCAGCTTCCCGTCGCGGCGCACCTCCATGGTGTGCGCGGCCGCGTCGACGGTGGAGACCTGGTGCCGGCCGACGGTGAAGCGGACGGTCTTGCTCTGGATGCCGTACGAGCCGGGTGCGCCCTCGACGTCGCGGAGCTTCATCGTCACGGTGACCTCGGTGCCCGGCTTCCAGTAGCGGCGGGGCCGGAAGTCGAGGCGCTCGTCGCCGAACCAGTGGCCGGCCACCTCGGTCTCCGGGTCGGCGGTGACGGTGATGGCGCGCTCCACCTCGGCGCGGTTCTGGATGGCCCGGTTGAAGCTGAAGGAGACGATCATCCCGGTGCCGACGGTCGAGCGGTTCTCGGGCTTGAAGTAGCCGATGAACCGCTCCTCGGGGACGTACGTGGTGAAGCTGGTGTGGCGGGCCTGCCGGCGGCTGTGGCCGTCGAGGGCCACCGCGTCCACGGTGTACTTGGCGGCCAGGGCGAGCTTCCCGGCGGCCGGGTCGGGACTCCAGCTGAGCCCGTCGCCGGCGATGCTGCCGGGGACCTCCTCGGCCTGCGCGTCCTCGACCTTGGTGACGACCACCCGCTCCAGCCGGCCCTCGGGGACGGAGACGGTGAGCGGTCCGCCGGCCGGCACCCCCTTCGCACCGTCCTCGGGGGTGATGCGGATCGCCTCGCGCGGTGACCTCGGTTTGCCCGGCATCTCCACCTCGACGCCGGGGGCGCTCTGTCCGCTGCACCCGGCCGCCCCGCCGACGAGCCCCGCCCACACCACCGTGGCGGCCAGCAGCCGCCTCTTCAGATAGCTCACGCACCTGCAACGAGTGCGGCCCTCCGGGGGAAACGTGAGTGCGGGCCCGGTTGCGGGCAGAACAGGGGGAAGGACCAGACCGATCAGACGGGGGCGGGCCGCGGCCGGGACGCCGCGGCCCCCAAGCGGCCTCGGGGAAGTGGGGTGCGGTTCCGCGTCGCCCGGTGCGTGCGATCGGCGTGCCGGCCCAAGGCCCTCGTACGGGACGTACTCGGGTCTTGGCCGGTGCGGCGAGAGTGCGTGCCGGGCGGCGCCGGGCCGTGCCTCACTTCCCCGAGACCGCTTGGACCCCCGCAGGTACCGAGAGCCGCGGGAGGCCGGACGGTGTCGAGCGCAGCAGATCAGGAGACGGCGGGGGCGGTGCGGGACGGCCCGGCCGCGCCCGCACCGCGGCGCGGCGCCGGGACGCGGCCGGCCGGGGCGGCCGGAGCAGCCGGACCCGTGCCGGAGCCGGCGGGCCGACCAGTGTGGCCGGGCGCGCCGACGCCCCTGGGGGCCCGGTTCCGGGTGGGCCCGGACGGGGTGGCGGGCACCAACTTCGCGCTGTGGGCGGGCGGCGGCGCGGAGCGGGTCGAGCTGTGCCTGTTCGACGAGCGCGGGGCGGAGACCCGCTGCGCGCTGCCGGAGCTGACGCACGAGATCTGGCACGGTTTCGTGCCGGGGGTGCGGCCGGGACAGCGGTACGGGTTCCGGGTGCACGGTCGCTGGGACCCGTGGACGGGCGCCCGGTTCAATCCGGCGAAGCTGCTGCTGGACCCGTACGCGCGGGCGGTGGACGGGGACTTCGCGCTGCCGCCGGAGGTGTACGGGCACGTCCGGGACTGGCCGCAGCAGTACATCGCGGACACCGTGCGCGACGACCGGGACTCGGCCCCGCACGTGCCCAAGGGGGTGGTCGTCCACGATGACGACGACTGGGCGGACGACGTGCGGCCCAAGACGCCGTGGGCGGACTCGGTCATCTACGAGCTGCACGTGCGCGGGTTCACGATGCGCCACCCGGAGGTGCCGCCGGAGCTGCGCGGCACGTACGCGGGGCTGGCCCATCCGGCGGCGATCGGCCATCTGACGCGGCTGGGGGTGACGGCGGTCGAGCTGCTGCCGGTGCACCAGTTCGCGCACGAGGACCACCTGCTGCGGCGCGGGCTGCGCAACCACTGGGGCTACAACTCGATCGGCTACTTCGCGCCGCACGCCGGGTACTCGGCGTCCGGGACGGCCGGGCAGCAGGTCGGCGAGTTCAAGCGGATGGTGCGGGCGCTGCACGCGGCGGGCATCGAGGTGATCCTCGACGTGGTCTACAACCACACGGCGGAGGCGGGCGAGCTGGGCCCGACCCTGTCGCTGCGCGGCATCGACAACCGCGGCTACTACCGGCTGCAGTCCGACCAGCGCCGGTACGCGGACTACACGGGCTGCGGGAACACCCTGCACGCGGGCCGCCCGCACGTGCTGCGGCTGATCACGGACTCGCTGCGGTACTGGGTGACGGAGATGGGGGTGGACGGCTTCCGCTTCGACCTGGCGGCGGCGCTGGCCCGCTCCATGCACGACGTGGACATGCTCTCGCCGTTCCTGGCGGTCATCGCCCAGGATCCGGTGCTGCGCCGGGTGAAGCTGATCGCGGAGCCCTGGGACGTGGGCTCGGGCGGCTACCAGGTGGGCGCGTTCCCGCCGCTGTGGACGGAGTGGAACGACCGGTACCGGGACGCGGTGCGGGACTTCTGGCGGGGCGCGCTGCCCGACGTACGGGACCTGGGCTACCGGCTGTCGGGGTCGAGCGACCTGTACGCGTGGGGCGGGCGGCGGCCGTACGCCTCCGTGAACTTCGTGACCGCGCACGACGGGTTCACCCTGCGCGACCTCGTTTCGTACGAGCGCAAGCACAACGAGGCGAACGGGGAGGCCAACCAGGACGGCACCAACGACAACCGGTCCTGGAACTGCGGGGTCGAGGGCGATCCCCCGGAGGGCACGGACCCGCGCATCCTGGCGCTGCGCCGGCGCCAGCTGCGGAACCTGCTGACGACGCTGCTGCTGTCGACGGGCGTGCCGATGCTGGTCGCGGGCGACGAGCTGGGGCGCACCCAGGGCGGCAACAACAACGCGTACTGCCAGGACAACGAGACCGGCTGGGTGGACTGGTCGCTGGCCGACGACCCGGCCTGGCGGCCGCTGCTGGAGCTGACCACCCGGCTGATCGCGCTGCGCCACGCCCATCCTGTGCTGCGCCGGCGGGCGTTCTTCTCGGGGCGGGCGCAGGGCGCGGACGGGCTGCGGGACCTGGCCTGGTTCACGCCGGCGGGCGCGGAGATGACCGAACGGGACTGGTACGCGCCGGCGGCGGCGCTGGGCCTGTACCTGTCGGGGCGGGACATCCCGGGCCGGGACGCCCGCGGCGAGCAGGTGACGGACGACAGCTTCCTGGCGCTGCTGCACGCCTCGGACCGGCCGGTGTCGTGGGTGCTGCCGGGTCCGCCGTGGGCGGAGCGGTACGAACTCCTCGTGGACACCTCCCGCGAGGACCAGGCGGCGGCGCCGGGGACCGTGCTGCGGGCCGGGACCGCGGTGACGGTCCCGGCCCGGTCGGTGCTGTTCCTGCGGGTCGTGGCGTGAGGGGCGTGAGGAAGTGGCCGGGCGCCTGTGGCTCAGGGGGTCGAGACGTAGCAGGCGACGTCCATGGCCGTCTTCGGCGGCGGGCCGGTGATCTCGCCGTTCCCGTCGAAGCGGAACTTGAAGGAGCCCATGTCGATCCGCAGCGTCTGGCCGTACGCCTTCTCGGCGCCGCGCCGCCAGGCGGCGGGGACCTGTGCGTACGGGCCGGCGCAGGTGTTCTCGGTGAACTGCGCGGGCGTGACCTGCCCGGCGTCCTCGGTGGCGCCCTGGGCGAAGAACCGCATCGTGTGCCGGCGGTCGCAGCCGACCACGCGGACCCGGGTGGCGTCGCCGAGTCCCGCGGTGGGCACCGCGCAGGTGCCCTTGCGCAGGGAGAAGGTGTCGGTGGCGGAGCGGCGGGCGTCCGCGGTCCGCGGCCCGGCGGGGCTGCGGTGTCCGGCGGGTTCGCCGTAGCCGGCCATGGTGAGGGTGGCGTGCAGGCCGGTGACGCCGGGCAGGCCCTGCATGCTCTGGTGGCTGCTGCCGTTCATCTGCTCCAGCACGAGCACCATGTCCACGTCGGCGGAGAGGAGGCGGCCCCGGGCGTCGAGGACGACGGTGAGCGGCAGCGGCTCCTCCAGGTACGCCTTGCTGTCGGTCTTGGGGCCGATCCGGGACGGCAGCAGGTCCTGGGCGCGGCCGAGGGGCACGGTGGCCGCGTACTCCCGGCCGCCGTCCTCGCGGCGGATCGGCTCCTGCTGCGGCACGGCCGCGGCGACGAGTTCGGCGAGGGTGCCGCCGAACGGGAGGACCCTGCCGGGGGCGTGCAGCGAGACGGCGGCGTCGCCCTTGGGGTCGAGGGCGGCCCGGGCGGCGGCCGGCCAGTGCAGCCAGACGCCGTCGACGCCGCGGGCGTACACGTCGGCGCCGGCGGTGGCGAGGGTCTGCGGGTAGGTGACGCCGTTGCGGTCCAGGCGGGGCGCGGCGTCCGCGGGGAAGTCGGCGGGCACCTCACGGGTCAACTCGGCCTGCGCGGTGCCGCGGGCGAAATCGAGGGTGCCGGTGGCGAGGTGACGGGCCGTCGTGGTCGGCGAGTTGTACTCGACGGTCGCGGTGAAGCGGGCCGACCCGGCGGCGCGGGTCTCGGCGACGGCCGCCTTCAGCTGCTGCGCGAGGGGTTTGCCGAACACGGCGGCGCCCTGGTCCTCGTCGCCGCCGCATGCGGCCAGCAGCGGCGCCAGCAGCAGTGCGGGCACGGCACGCCGTAGCCATTTCATGGTCCCCCCGGATGTCCACTGAATATTCGCTGGGCAGCGTCAGGAGCGAATCGTAAGCTCACGCCTGATGTCGTCAATAGGTGCAACCTCCACTCATCCGTCCGCGATACGGACCCTGCTCCGGCTCTGGCCCTATGTGCGGCCGGTGCGCGGGCGCTGGTTCGGCGCGGCCGTCGTCGCCGTCGTGGCGTCCTGTCTGAGTCTGGTCATCCCGCTGGTCCTGAAGTGGATCGTGGACGGGCCGGTGGCCGACGGGGACACCGCGGGCGTCTGGCTCGGTGCCCTGTACCTGCTGCTGCTCGGGCTCGCCGAGGCGCTGCTCTTCGGCTTCCGGCGGTGGCTGGTGGCCCGGCCGCTGTCCCGGGTCGAGGCGGACATGCGGGGCGATCTGTACGGGCACCTGCAACGGCTGCCGGTGGCCTTCCACGACAAGTGGGCCTCGGGCCAGCTGCTCTCGCGCGGCACCGGGGACCTGATGCTGCTGCGGCTCTTCCTGGTGTTCCCGCTGACCTTCCTGGTCGTCAACGGCGTCACCATCGTGGTCGGCGCGGTGATCCTGCTGATGCAGAAGTGGACGCTGGGGCTGGTGCTGTTGCTGCCGGTGGTGCCGCTGCTGCTCCTCGCGGGCGCCTTCGAGCGGAAGTACGCGGTGGTGTCCCGGCAGTCCCAGGACCAGGTGGGCGATCTGACCACGGTCATCGAGGAGAGCGTCCTCGGCATCCGGATCGTCAAGGGCTTCGGTCGGCACCGCAGCCAGGCCCGGGCGTTCCGGACGCTGGCCGAGGAGCTGCGCGGCACCGAGCTGACCAAGGCGCGGCTACTCGCGGGGATCTCCGGGGTGATGAGCACCCTGCCGGAGCTGGCGATCGGCGCCGCGCTGGTGCTGGGCGCCGTGCAGGTCGCGGACGGGGTGCTGTCGGCCGGCACGCTGGTGGCGTTCCTGTCGACGGCGCTCGCGCTGCGGTGGCCGGTGGACTCGCTCGGCTACCTGCTGGCGCTGTGCCAGGAGGCCGCGACGGCCACCCAGCGGTACTTCGAGGTGCTCGACGAACTGCCGGAGACCGCCGGGCCGGACGGTGACGGGCGGGACGCCGGCGGACCTGACGCCTCGGAGACCGGGGAGGCGGGCGGTGGCGGCGGGCTGCGCTTCGAGGGGGTGCGCTTCCGGTACCCGGACGCGGACCCCGGCAGCACTCCGGTGCTGGACGGCGTCGACCTGCACGTGCGTCCCGGGGAGACGCTCGCGATCGTCGGCAGCACGGGCAGCGGCAAGACCACGCTGACCGCGCTGGTGCCGCGGCTGCACGAGCTGACCGCCGGGCGGATCACCCTGGACGGCGAGGACGTCCGGGCCATGCCGCGCGAACGGCTGCGCGAGCTGGTGTCGGTGGCGTTCGAGGAGCCCACGCTGTTCTCCGCCACCGTGGCCGAGAACGTCCGCATGGGCGGGCCCGACCTCGACCGGGCGCTGGAGACCGCGCAGGCCGGCTTCGTCGCCGCACTGCCCGACGGGGCCGACACCCAGGTCGGCGAGCAGGGGCTGAGCCTGTCGGGCGGGCAGCGGCAACGGCTCGCGCTGGCCCGGGCGGTGGCCGGCAACCCGCGCTTCCTGGTGCTCGACGACCCGCTGTCGGCCCTCGACGTCCATACGGAGGCGCTGGTCGAGGCGGCGCTGCGGGAGGTGCTCGCGGACACCACCGCGCTGGTGGTGGCGCACCGGCCGTCGACCGTGCTGCTCGCCGACCGGGTGGCCCTGCTGTCCGGCGGCCGGGTCACGGCGGTGGGCACGCACCAGGAACTGCTGCGGGACAACCCGGAGTACGCGTGGCTGATGTCGGGCTCGTCGGACCCGTCGGGCTCCTCCGGCCCTTCGGACGGGCCGGACGTGCCGGACAGGTCGGACGGGCCGGTACCGGAACGTGGGGGGAACGGACGGTGAGCGCGGTGACGCAAGGCTCCGACGCGATCGAGCGGGACGAACTGGAGGCGCCCGCCGGGGCGACCCGGGCGCTGCTCGGGTCGCTGCTGCGCGAGCGGCGCGGCGGGGTGCTGCTGGCGGCCCTGCTGCTGCTGTTGCAGCAGGCCGCGGCGCAGGGCGGGCCGCTGCTGGTGGCGTACGCCATCGACCGCGGGGTGCCGGCCTTCCGGGTCGGCGACCACGGGCCGCTGATCGCCGTCGCCGCCGGGTACCTGCTGTGCGCGCTGGGCACGGGCGGCTTCCAGTACGGCTACATCCGGGCCGCGGCGCGGGTGAACCAGGACGTGCTGCTCGACCTGCGCGGGCGGATCTTCCGGCAGTCGCAGGCGCTCAGCCTCGACTTCCACGAGCGGTACACCTCGGGGCGGATGATCTCGCGGTCGACCACGGACGTGGAGTCGCTGCGCGAGCTGCTCAGCGAAGGCCTCCAGGAACTGCTGGGCGTGATCCTGTCGTTCGTGTTCATCACCGCTCTGCTGCTGTGGCTGGACCTGGGCCTGGGCGGGGTGGCCGCGCTCTCTTTCGTGCCGCTGTACCTGCTGGTGCAGGCCTACCGGCGGCGCTCGGGCGAGATCTACTCGGAGCGGTCCACGGCGATGGCCTCGGTCATCGTGAAGTTCGCGGAGACGATGAACGGCATCCGGCCGGTACGGGTGTTCCGGCGCGAGCGCGCCAACGACGCCGACTTCCTGGTCCTGAACCGGCACCTGGAGCGCACGAACGGCGACGCGCTCATCGAGATGGCCCGCTACGTGACGGGCTCGCGGCTGATCGCCAACACCGCCGTCGCCGGCATCGTGCTGTGGGGCGCGCACCGGGTGGCCACCGACTCGCTGGCGCTGGGCGTGCTGGCCGCGGCGGTGCTGTACCTGCGGCGGCTGTACGACCCGATCGACCGGCTGGCGATGTTCCTCAACTCGTACCAGTCCGCGGTGGCCTCGCTGGAGAAGATCGCCGGGCTGCTGGCCCAGCGGCCCTCGGTGCCGGAGCCGGCCGAACCGCGGGAGCTGCCCGCGCACGACCGTGAACACCCGGGCCGCGAGGTGGTGTTCGAGGACGTCCGGTTCGCGTACCGGGAGGGCGGCGCCGAGGTGCTGCCGCGGTTCGAGCTGACCGTGCCCGCCGGGCAGACGGTGGCGGTGGTCGGGGCGACCGGCGCCGGCAAGTCCACCCTCGCCAAGCTGCTGGCCCGGTTCTACGACCCGACGGACGGCCGGGTCCTGCTGGACGGCACCGACCTGCGCGACCTTTCGGTGCCGGAACTGCGGCGCGGGGTCGTGATGGTGACGCAGGAGGCGTTCCTCTTCTCGGGCAGCGTCGCCGACAACATCGCGCTGGGCCGCCCGGACGCCACCCGCGCCGAGATCGAGCACGCGGCGAAGGCCATCGGCGCGCACGACTTCATCAGCGCGCTGCCGGAGGGGTACGACACGGACGTCCGCAAGCGGGGCGGCCGGATCTCGGCCGGGCAGCGGCAGCTGGTGGCCTTCGCGCGGGCGCTGCTGGCCGACCCGGCCGTGCTGATCCTGGACGAGGCGACCAGCTCGCTGGACGTGCCGGGTGAGCAGGCCGTGCAGCAGGCAATGCGGACGGTGTTGCGGGGGCGGACGGCCGTGGTGATCGCGCACCGGCTCTCCACCGTGGAGATCGCGGACCGGGTCCTGGTCATGGACGCCGGCCGCGTCGTCGAGGACGGCACACCGGCCGAACTCATCGCGGGCGCAGGCCGCTTCGCCCAACTCCACCGGGCGTGGCGCGACAGCCTGGTCTAGCCAACGGCGACCCGCGACCCGCCGGGCTCACGACGCGGGCGTCGGGACCGGGGCGGCGGGGCGGGAGCTGTGTCTCGTCAGGCGGCGAGGGTGGGGGTGGGGGTTGTGGGGACGCGGGATACCCGCCACCAGGCTGCTGCCGCCTTGAGGGCCGAGCCGGCCGCCAGGCCCCACGCGGCGCCCGCCGCGCCCCACATCGCGTAGCCGGTCAGGAGGAACGCCACCGAGAGCAGGGAGAAGACGACCTGCACGGAGAGCGTCGCCTTGGGCGACAGGACCCGCAGGGTCAGCAGCGCGCAGGTGCCCAGCCCCATCACGGCGTACTGCGCACCGGTCGCCGGCAGCAGGGCCGCGGCCGGCGCCCACGTGTCGCCGAGCAGCTCGCGCCCGATCCGGTCGGGCAGCGCGTACAGGACCGCCGCCCAGCCCGCACCGACCGCCGCGAGGACCAGGCCCAGCAGCGCGGTCGCCCGCACCACGGCCCGTGTGCCGACGAACCGGCCCAGCACCGGCGGCCCGAACGCGTTCGCCGAGTTGAACAGCACGTTCAGCGGCCCGAAGAGGGTGGTCGCACCGCGCAGCGCGCCGACCGCGAGCGGGGTCGCGAAGACGCCGAGGCCGAGGACGGCGAGCTGGCTGGAGCCGTTGCCGACGGCGAACTCCACCACGAAGCGCCGCCCGAGGTGGTCGCGGCCCAGCAGCCGGCGGGGCTCGGCGCGGTGTCCGGCCGTGAACGGGCGCAGCAGGAGCAGGCCCAGGGCCAGCGCGGGCAGCGCCGACAGCCCCCACACCAGCACCAGCCGGGCCGGGCCGGCCCCGTGCGGCTGTACGGCGAGCGCGGCCAGCACGCAGACCAGCCGGAGCAGGTCCGCGGCGAACGCCCGCTGCGGCTGGCGCACCGCCGAGAAGCAGTACCGCAGGCCGTCCTGGAGCAGGACCAGCGGGAGGACCAGGCCGAGTGCGAGGAAGGCCCGGCCGCCGGCGCCGGCCACGAGCAGCCCGGTCAGGGCGAGCAGGGCGCCCGCGGCCAGCGAGCCGAGGCCGGTGAAGGCGACGGCGGAGCGGCAGGCCGCCCCGAGGGCCGGGCCGCGTTCGAGGACCACGGTCTGGCCGACGTAGGCCATGTTCAGGCCGAGCAGCACGCTGAAGGCGACGTAGACCATCGAGAACGCGGCGAAGCCGTCCGCGGTGGACAGCCGGGCGGCCAGCACCAGCACCAGGATGTTGGTGAGGCTGGACGCGGCCTGGTCGCCGACCGAGGCCAGCAGGGCCACCGCCCGGCGCGGCTCGCGCGGCAGCCGTGCGGAGGCATCGCGCGGCCCGGGGGTCCGGACCGCGCCGTCCGGGTCCGTCACCGCTGTCCGGTGCGGACGGTGCGCAGCGCCACGGTGTCCGTGCCGTCGCCCGGGATGTGCTGGGTCGGGTCGGGCACGCGGGCCGCGGGCTGCGGCTTCGGCTCGACGCGCGGGGCGGGTGCGGAGGCCGGCTCGCCGCCGCGGCGGCCCTTGGACTTGCTCCGGCCGCCCTTCTTGTCCTTGGGCTGCTCGGCGTGCAGCACCGCTCCGAGCACGGTGCCGCCGGCGCCGCTGATCAGCTCGCGGATCCGGACCAGGTCGGTACGGTGCACCGCGCGCGGGTCGCAGACCACGAGCACGCCGTCCACCCGGTCGACGAGCGCGAGCGCGTCCGCGTAGGAGAGGACGGGCGGGGCGAGGACGACCACCGTCGAGTTGGGGGAGTCGGCCTCGGAGATCAGGCGCGAGGCACGCTGGGAGGTCAGCGCGCGGGGCACGTTGCGCACCCGCTCGCCCGGGATCAGGTCGAAGGAGCCGGATTCGCCGGCGTCCACGGCGAGCTGGCGGCCGTCGGGCCACTCGGTGTCGGCGGCGCCGCCCGGGTGGCTCCAGCGGGGCCGGGCGCCGGTGTCGGTGCGCAGCTGGCTGGCCAGGACGGGGGTGCGCAGGTCCGCTTCGATCAGCAGGACGTCCTTGCCGGTCTCGGCGAAGGACGCGGCGAGGTTCACGGCGGCCGCGGCGGCGGTCTCGCTGGAGCCGCGCGGCGCGACCACCAGCAGCCGGCGCCGGTCGGCGAACCGGGCGTCGTAGGCCAGCCGGAACGCCACCGACCGGTACTCCTCCGCGAGCCGCGGATCCGCCTCGCCCGCGGCGAGCAGCGGGCCGCCGCCGGTCTTGTCGCGGGGCAGGGTGCCGAGCACGGGCGCGCGCAGGGCGCGGGCGACGTCGCCGTCGGAGCGCGGCGCGGGGTCGAAGACCAGCCGCACCCACGCGGCGAGCAGGCCGAGCGCCAGGCCGACGGCCGCGCCGAGGGCGAGCGACATCGGCAGTCCGGGGCCGTCGGGGATGGTCGGCGGGGTCGCGGTGCTGGTGACCCGGCCGGGGCTCATGTCGAGGGCTTCCAGCTTGGCGATGCTGCCCTGGAGCAGGCTGATCCGTCCCAGCAGGTCGCTCTTGGTGGCGTAGGCGGAGTCGCGCGCGGTGCCGTCGGGCAGCCCGGAGATCTCCTTGACGAGATCGTCGTGCCGCTTGGCGATGGGGTCGCGCTGGTCCTTGTACCCCTTCACCATCTTGTCGCGGATGTTCTCGATGGCCTGCTGGCGCTTGGCGAGGTAGGCCTCGGTCATCGCGTTGGCGCGCTTGGCGGCCTGCTGCGGGGAGGACGCGGTGTACGTGAAGCGCAGGACGAGGCTCTGCGGCGGGTTGGTGACCTGGAGGCCGCTGCGCAGTCCGGAGAGCCCGGACTCCGGGATGCCGAGCTTGTCCGCGGCCTCCTTGGCGACGGAGTTGCTGAGCGCGGTCTGGCGCTCGGAGCCGACGTTGATCGCCTTGTCGGGCGACAGGCTCGGGTTGAAGGGGTCGTCGGTCGGGGTGCGCAGGACCACGTCGGCGGTGGCCACGTACGTGTCCGCCGTGGTGATCCCGAGCCAGGCGCCGCCGAGCAGGCCGATGCCGATGCCGCCCGCGATCAGCCGCCGGTAGCGCAGCAGCTGCCGGAACTGGTCCCTGAGGAGGTCCGGTTCGTCTTCGCCCGCCGTCACCGCGGCGCGGTTCGTCTCCGTCACGGCCGGGGACCCCCAAGTGCTTCGTCTATGAGTGCGTCGATGCGGGCCAGGCCCGCGTCGCGGCTCAGGTGGGCCGCCACGTGGCGGGGTCCGGCCGCGCCCAGCTCGTCCGCCGCCGCCGGGTCCTGCGCGAGGGTCCATACGGCCTTCAGCAGTGCCTCCGGGTCCTCCGGTGCCACGAGGACACCCGCGCCCGACCGTTCGACCTCCTGTGCGGTGCCGCCCTCGGCCGCCACGGAGGCGACGACGGGCCGGCCGGCCGCGAAGTAGGAGGTGAGCTTGGAGGGCACGCTCATGTCGAGCACCGCCGCGTGCTGGGTGACGGCGAGTACGTCCGCCGCCGCGAGGATATCCGGGAACTCGCCGTCGGCGGCAGGGGGGATGATGTCCAGGTTCGGGACGTCGGCGGCCAGGGACTCCAGCGCCGCGCGCTGACTGCCGTCACCCATCAGGACGAAACGGACGTCCCGGTCCAGCCGGGCGGCTCCGACCAGGACCTCCAGGCCCTGCTTGAGGCCCATGTTCCCGGAGTGCAGGACCACGGTCTGGCCGGGCGCCCAGCCCAGGTGGTGGCGGGTCCGGCCGCGCGGCTGGGACGGACCGGGCACGTGCGACCAGTTGGGGACGAGCCGGATCTTCTCCGGGTCCACCCCCATGGCCACGACCCGGTCCACGAACGTCTCGTGGATCACACCGACCAGGGTGGCCCGCTTCAGCGCGTACGCCTCGGCCTTCGCGGCGAGCGCGGCGGCCTTGTCGCCGCCGCTGATCCCGCTCTGCGCGGCCGCGGCCCCCATCAGGTCCTGGACGACGGGGACGTACGGGACCTTCCAGCGGGCGGCGAGCCGGGCGGCCAGCACCCCGCCGGCGAGGCTGGGCATCTGTGCGAGGACGGCGTCGGGCCGCTGCATCCGGGGCGGGGCCACGGCGCCGTGCAGAAGGATCGATCCTTCGAACGCGGCTCGCTTCACGGCGGTCTGCCGGGCGGGCACGGTGTGCCTGCGCCGGTGCAGGGTGACCCCCGCGCGCTGTTCCGTGCGCCGGAGCGCCCCCTTGTACTCCGGGTCCAGCGACCAGGACGGATAGTGGGGCATACCGGTGAAGACGTGCGTCTCGTGGCCGATTTCTGCCCAGTGTTCGGCGATCTGCGTCGCGTACGGACCGATTCCGGCGTGCTCCGGAGCGTAATTCGTCGAGACGAGCAGTAGCCTCTTGTGGCCAGATCTGGACACGGAACGTCCCCTTCCCCCCTGGGTGGTGCGCAGGCCACCCTAATCGTTCACCAACACGGCCCGGAATGTGCACGCTATCGTCTGATAATCCGCCGCACTGGGGAGTGTGGCCTGTGGGGGTACCGATGACGGAGCGAGACATGTCCGAACACAGAGCGCCCATGCGCAAGCCGTACCGCGTCGGCTACGCGCCGGGCGCCTATGACCTGTTCCACATCGGGCATCTCAACATCCTCCGCCATGCGCGCAGTCAGTGCGACTACCTGGTTGCGGGAGTGGTTTCGGATGAAATGGCCGAATTGGCCAAGGGGCGCCGCCCGATGATCCCGCTCGTCGAGCGGCTGGAGATCGTCCGGAGCGTCAAGTACGTGGACGCGGGCTTCGTGGAGACGGTTCCGGACAAGCTGGAGACCTGGAAGCAGGTCCGCTTCGACGTGATCTTCAAGGGCGACGACTGGCGGGGCACGCCCAAGGGCGACAAGCTGGAGACCGACTTCGCCACGGTCGGCGTCGACGTCGTCTACTTCCCGTACACCGTGCACACGTCCAGCACCCAGCTGCGCCGGGCCCTGGACGCGCTCGCCGCACCGCTCCCCGAGCAGCTCACCGCCGAACGGCACTGACCTCGCGGAACCACTTCGCCAGGAACGCGAGCAGGAAGAGCGCGGCCACCGCGCCCAGGCCCGCGTACGCCCACCGGAACAGGTCCCCGCCGCCGATCAGCAGGAACACCAGGCAGAACACCCCGTAGTCCACCGGCAGCAGCGCCACCGCGCGCAGCGTGGAGGGGGCGGCGGCGGGGCTCCCCGGCTCCGCCTTGGGCTTCAGCTTCTCCGTGAGCAGCCCGCCGAAGAACGTGACCACCGAGGCGAACTGGAAGCCCAGCGGCACCAGCAGCCAGCCGTCACCGGGCAGCCCGTACTCCTCGGGGAACCGGTAGAACGCGATCAGCACGCAGCTGTGCAGCGCGGTCACCTTCGCGCAGTCCACCACGTGGTCCAGCCACTCGCCGGCCGCGCTGCCGCCGCCGCGCAGCCGGGCCAGCTGCCCGTCCGCCGAGTCGAAGGCGAAGCCCAGGGCGAGCGCCGCCCACACGGCGACGCCCAGCGCCCACGAGGGTGCGGCCAGCGCGACCGCGGCGATCGCCGCGAAACTGAACGCCGCGCTCACCAGCGTCACCTGGTTCGGGCTGAGCCCGAGCACGTACGAGCCGGCGGCCAGGTACCGCCCGGTGGGCCGGTTCACGTACCGGGAGTAGAGCGACACCCCCTTCGCGGACTTCTGCGCCCCGCGCAGCTCCCGAAGTGCGGTCCCGACTCTGCCCATGCGCCACCAGATCCCCTCATAGAACGCGGGTACGACCGTCCCGCCCGGGGGCACATCATTGCAGGGCGCCGCGGGGTGCCGGAGAGCCCCGGTCCGCGAGCGGGGTCAGTTGGCCGGTTCGATGGCGAAGAGCTGCCCGCCGCGGCCGACGCACCGCTCCATCACGGCCTCGGCCCCCGCCGTGGTGACCGACCCCTTGATGCCGACGCAGCCCTGCCCGTCCACCCGGAACACGTACTGGTTGCTGCCGCGCGGCCCGGACGGCTCCACGTGGAAGCGGCTGTCGGTCTTGCAGTCGTCCATCGGCTCCAGCAGTCCGAAGCCCGGGCCGTCGGTGAGGGCCTTGAGGCATCCGGTCCCGTAGTCCGGGTGCCGCCACTGGATCCGGTACAGGTCCCCGCCCATCCGCTCCAGCAGGGTGGTCTGCGGTCCGGCCTGCGAACACGGCCGCTGCACGGCGACCAGCGGGGTGTACCGGCTGTCGGGCACCCGGCCGTCGGTCAGGCACATGCCCGGCGCGCTCAGCGGCAGGATCCGCACCCAGCCGGAGGGCAGTGTGACCGTGCGGGTGAGCTGCTGGGGCGGGGTGTCCGAGGTCCCGTCCGCACTCAGCGCCGCGAACGCCCCGGCCGCGGCGACGGCCAGCAGCACCGCGACCCCGGCCGCGACCCGCCCGGACCACGGCACCCGCCCGCGCCCGGACCGCGACTGCGGACCCGCCGGCTCGGGCGTGAGCTCGAACGCGGTGCCGGGCGCGGGTGCGGCTGCGGGTGTGGGTGCGGCTGCGGGATCGGCGTCGGAGGGGTCCGTACGGGAGGACTCGTGGGCGGGCGTGCCCGACTCCGCCGGGGGTCGTGCCTGCGGCGGTTCCTGCGGCCGTTCCCGGGACCGCTCCTGCGACGGCGGCGAGGAGGGAGACGGGTGGGACGGGTGGGGCAGTGGAGACGTACGGGACGGGGGAGACGGGTCGGGGGACTGCGTTTCCGGCCGTGCCGCGGCCGACTGCCGTTCGGCGACCGTGCTCCACGCGGTCAGCCACTCGCCGACCCGGTCCGCGTCCCCGCAGGCGCGTACGAACGCGGCCAGCAGCTCGGGCCGCGGCAGCGTGCGGCCGCCCAGTACGCCGGCCAGCGTGCTGCGCGCCAGCACCTCGCCCTGCTCGGCGGCCCGCTCCTCCAACTGCCGGTACGTGAGCCCCGACCGCTCCTTCAGCGCGCGCATCAGCGTGACGAACTCCGCCGCGTTCCGGGCGTGTCCGGGCGCGCGCTCCCCCTGAGTCTCCTCCATGGCGGCCATCCTGCCCGAGCGGATGCCCCGGTGAAGGGCGATATCGAGACGCGGGCGGCGGCCGGTGCGCGGCGGCCGCAATTCAGGACAGGCGCTGACCAGCACGGACAGGTGTCCGCTGTCCGGGACAGCGAGAACGCGTGCGCAGAACGCGACGCGCGTGCCAATGTCGGTTGCGCGACGAACGCCGGGAATGGCCGCCCCAGGGCCGACCGGCCGGATTCCGTCCCCCCGTCGGCCGGGGTGACCGGAATACGGGCACTCCGTGCCGGTGGGGTGTCGCTGCCGTCGCGGTACGGGGGTACGCGACGGCCCTACTTCGGGCGGTCCCCTTCCGTCCGCAGCGACTGTCCGTCCCCGGACGGCAGTTGACCACCCGGGCCGCTACGAGGCCCCCGGAGCCGGGAGTTGCCCACCACCCCCCGTGGCAACCAACTCCCGGCTCCTCCCCGACCCGCCCGTGCAAACCCCCAGCCCTTGTCGGCGCTGCGTGCGCCAATTCCAGCCCTGTCGGCGCTGCATGCGGCGATTTCAGCCTCGCCGGCGTTTGAGGCGCGGGGTTTGGGGCGGAGCCCCAAGGCAACCCGGCTCCGCCGGGTACCGGGCTCCGCCCGGACCCGCGCCTCAAACGCCGGCGAGGCTGGAAGTTGCCGCCGAGGCAGCCGACCAGGAGGAACGCGCGCCACGGCCAGCCCGCCAGGGCTGGGAGGCGGTCCCGGTCAGCCCGCCAGGGCTGGGAGGCGGTCGCAGTCAGCGGAGGGACGTGCGGCGGTCGGTGCGGTAGGTGGCCACCAGCGCGAGGCAGATGACGGCGATGGCGACACGGCCCGACGCCTGGAGGAGCGGGCCGCGCAGCAGGATGAAGGAGTAGCCCGCGACGAGCGGGACGACCACCGCGATCAGACTGCCCGGCGGCGACCGCCGAGTGGCCCGCTTCGCGTACCTCCGGTCCACCCGGGACGCCACGTACCCGATCCCGAGCAGCACCCCGCCCATACCGAACGGCCCGAAGTCGATCCACAGCTCCGCCCAGATCGGGGAGGAGAGGTTGGTGTTGACCGTGCCCATCCACTGCCCGACCATCACCCCGGTGTCGCGCGGCTTGTCCGGCCAGACCGAGCGGGGGACGGCGAAGAAGACCGACCCGGCGAGCTGGCGGCCGTAGAAGTGGCCGGGGCCGGACTCGGCGAAGGTGATCGTGTTGGCGAACATGCCGATCTGGTCGTAGTCCTTGAGGGCCATCGGCTCCAGGACGGACGTCGTCTCCACCGGCTTGTAGTTCTTCTCGTCGTACCGGAAGCGGTCCGCGAACGGGAAGATGATCAGCGCCACGACCACGCCCATGGACAGCGCCACCCGGTACATCGCCGCGCTCACCGGGAAGACCGTGAAGAGCAGCGCGAACATCACGGTCAGGAACCAGTACCGCGGGTTCGAGATCGGATTGTTGACGACCAGGTTGAGCGCGGCGAGCGCGCCCCACGTCGCGATCACCGACGGCATCCGCCGGGCCCGCGTCGAGGTGACCAGCCAGCGCGTGTAGATCAGCAGGGCCAGCAGCGCCGGTACGGTGCCGAAGCCGCGCAGGAAGGCCTGCCCGGCCTGCCCGTCGTCCGCCGAGACGCCCGCTTCGGCGATGCCGGCGATGATCTCCTGCCGGCTGCTGAAGAACACGGCGGGACCGCCGAGCTTCATCACGAACACGCCGCTGCACAGGAAGGCGAGGACGGTCAGCAACTGGAGCCGCCGCTTGTGCACCATCACGGGCTTGGGCTCCTCGCGACCGCCCTGCGCCCGCCCCGAAGGCCGGTGCCGGGCCAGTAGCGCGCCGACGTCGAAGCAGATGCACCCCAGCAGCACCAGGGCGATCGCCGCGGTCAGGTCGGTGCGCGGCCCGACCACCGGGGTCGGCACCTGCCCGAGCACCGCCTGGGCGAGCGGGGCCACGCCCATCGCCATGTACACGAACAGCCAGAAGGAGCCCTGGAGCAGCTTGCGGCGGTTGGTGAGGACCATCGCCGAGAGCCGGGCGCCGGAGTACATGGTGAGGGCGAGCTGGAGGTAGAAGGCGCCGTCCTTGGCGCCGGCGCCGGTCTGTACCGCCACCATCAGCGGCAGGAAGACCGTGAAGCCGAGGGCCAGCGGCACCGACAGGGCGCGCGAGAGCAGGGTCCGGGGGGTGGTGACGCGTCCCCACTGCTGTTCGACGGCCGGCTCGGCGGCCTTCGCACCCGGTGCGGAGCCGGGTCCGGACGTCGGAGCCGGGCTGCGTGTGTCCGTTGCCAACCGTGCCCCCGCCCGTGCCATGAGTTCGGCCGCAGTCTAGTCCGCCGTAAACCGATAATGTGAGCGGTCGGCACCGGGGGACGGTGCCGGTGGGGGTGAATGATGCGTGATCTCCCGGCCTTCACGCTGGCCGGCTACGACAAGGGCCGCGGACTGCTGACGCAGGCGCTCTGGTTCGCCGTGATGAACACGGTCTTCATGGCCTGGTTCTGCCCCGCCCGGCTGCGGGTCGCGCTGCTGCGCGCGTTCGGCGCGCGGATCGGCACCGGCGTGCTGATCCGGCACCGGGTACGGGTGCTGTGGCCGTGGAAGCTCACCGTCGGCGACCACACCTGGATCGGCGAGGGCGCCTGGCTGCTCAACCTGGAGCCCGTCACCCTCGGCGCGAACGTCTGCGTCTCCCAGGAAGCGCTGCTGTGCACGGGCAGCCACGACCACCGGGCCGCGGACTTCCGCTACCGCAACGCCCCGATCACCGTCGAGGACGGCGCCTGGGTGGCCGCCCGCGCCACCGTGCTCGCCGGGGTCACCGTCGGCCGGCACGCCGTCGCCGGCGCCGGCTCGGTCGTCCACAAGGACCTGCCCGAACTGACCCTGCAGACTGCCGACGGTTCCCGCCGCCCGGTGGAGGAGCCCAAGTGAGAGTCCTGCACGCCGTCACCCTGCACTCCCCCACCCATGCCTTCGGCGGGCCGGTCCGGGTCGCCCTGAACCTCGCCAAGGGGCTGCGGTCCCGCGGCCACCAGGCCGCGCTGCTCGCCCTCGGCGACGGCTTCGAGGGCCCCTGGCCGACCGAGGTCGAGGGGGTGCCCGCCCAGCTGTACCGGGCCCGGCGGCTGCTGCCCCTCGGCTTCAGCGGAATGACCTCGCCGACGCTGCTGGCCCGCGCCGGGAAGCTCGTACGGGACGCCGACGTGGTGCACGTGCACCTGGCTCGGGACCTGGTGACGCTGCCGGTCGCGCTTGCCGCGCTGCGCGCCGGCAAGCCGCTGGTCCTCCAGACGCACGGCATGGTCGACCCGAGCGAGAAGCTCCTCGCGAAGGTCCTCGACGCGGTGGCGGTCCGGCGGGTGCTGCGGAGCGCCGGCGCCGTGCTGTACCTGACCCCTCACGAGCGGACCGGGCTGGACGCCGTGGTGGGCCCGCCCGGACTGCCGCGGACCGTACGGCTGGTCAACGGCACGCCCGCGCAGGATGAGCGGCCGCCCCTGTCCGGCCCGCCGCGGATCCTGTACGCGGCGCGGCTGCAGGCCCGCAAGCGGCCGGTGGACTTCGTGGACGCGGCGGCGGAGGTACTGCGCCGGCACCCGGACGCGGAGTTCGTGCTCGCGGGCCCCGACGAGGGCGAACGCGCGGCGGTCACCCGGCGGATCGGCGAACTGGGGCTGGCGGACCGGATCGAGGTGACCGGGGCGCTGCCCGGCGAGCGGGTGCTCGAAGAGCTGCGCAGGGCGCACGTCTACGTCCTGCCCTCGGTGGACGAGCCGTTCCCGATGTCGGTGCTGGAGGCCCTGTCGGTGGGGGTGCCCGCGGTGGTCACCCACTCCAACGGGCTGGCGAAGGACATCGCGGCGGCCGGTGCGGGCCGGGCCGTGGAGCCGGGCCCCGAGGGCGTGGCCGCGGCGGTCCTGGAGCTCCTGGACGAGGACGCGAACCGGGCCGCGTCGGGCGCCGCCCGGAAGCTGGCGGAGGCGTCCTACTCGATGGACGCGGTCCTCGACACCCTGCTGGCGACGTACGAGTCGCTGCCCGGCCGCCCCTGACGGACCCGCCCGGCGGCCCCCGGGCACGCCGACGCCCCCGAACGGACTCCCGTCCGCCCGGGGGCGTCACTGTTGTCATGGGCCGGAACCCACGTCATGGGCCGGAGCCCAGATCATGGGCCGCAACCCACGTCCTGGGCCGCCGCCGGACCCTAGGCCGGGATCCAGGCGTAGCAGCCGGTGGAGACGAACTCCGCGGTGCCGGACGGGACCTTGGCGATGATCTTCGTGTCGGCTCCGGCACCCAGTCCGGGGCCCGACGCCAGGCTCTTGCCGGCGCTGTTCTTCGCCTGCCAGGTGCAGTCGGGGCCCGGGGTCAGGGCGCGGTAGCGGCCCGCCTCGGGGTCCTTGAGCGCGCCGTCCGTGAAGCCGCTCTCGGCCACCTCCAGCACCGGCTTCAGCTCGGGGCACAGGTGCGGGATCGCGTCCTTGGCCGCCGGGATCTCGCCGGCGATGATCGCCGCGGTGGCCGCGTCCTTGTCGCGCTTGGCCGTACGGGCCACCCGCTGGCACGCTTCCTGCCCGGTCTGCAGGACCGCGGCCGGGTCCATCTTCTCGGGCACGCGGCCGCTCAGGTACTGCTTCTCGTCCTTGGTGAAGGAGCCGGTGACCGGCTTGAGCCGGTCGTCGGAGAGCACCGGGCCGGTCGGCTTGGCCGCCGGCGGGGCGGTCTTCGCGGCCGGCGGCGGGGTGTCGGTGCCGGGTTCGGGCACGGCGGACGGGGCCGCCGCGTGGGCCTTGCCCGCGTCGGCCGGGATGCCCGCGTCGTCGCCGCCCGAGCTGCAGGCGGTCAGGGTGAGGGCGGCGGCCAGCAGGACCGCGGCGGAGGAGCGCCGGTTCAGGGGACGCATCAGGTGGCTCCAGTGGTACTGGGTCATTCGGGGTGATGCGGGGCTGCGCGCTGCGGAGCCGCGCGGATGGCGGATACGGGCGCGGGGCCCGGCCGGACCGGCCGGACCCCGCGCCCCCGTTCCTGCGGCCGCTACTGCGGGCCGAAGGTGAGGATCAGCTGCGGAGTGCCCTCCGCGGCCGTCGACTCGGACGACCAGAGCCACAGCGGGTCGCTGCCGTTGCTGGTCAGCGCGAGGCTGTAGTTCGACGTGCCCAGCGCGGCGGCGAGCGTCGCGGTGTTCAGGTCGATGTTGTGGATGGCCGAGCCCTCCGGGACGCCGGCGAGCGTACCGAGGGCAGTGGTGCCGACGGTCGGCTTGGTGGCGAAGGTGCTCGTACCGCTCCAGGAGCCGGTGACCGGGACCACGGAGACGGTGTCGGCGGTGCCGGAGTTCGCCGCGGTCGAGGTCTTGATCTGCAGCGAGGCGGCCTTGAGGACCTGGCCGGCCGGCGCGGCCGGCAGGTTGAACCGCAGGTACGACTCGTACAGCGAGCCGCTGCCGCGGACGGCCATCGAGGTGGACGTGCCGTACGACGCGCTCGGGGCACCCTGGTTGACGTAGGTGTCCTCGGTCGCGGAGACCTCGGAGACCGAGTCGGAGGGGGCCTTCGCCAGGTTGTAGTGGTTCTGGACCTGGGACTGGCTGAGCGCGGTCGGGTAGACGGCCGTCTCGTCGATCTGTCCGGCGAAGAAGTTGCTCGTCGGACGGGTCGGCCAGCTCGCCAGGTTGTCGCCGCCGACATGCCAGTAGCCCGCGTAGTTCTGGTGCGTGGTGACGCCGCTCAGCGTGCCCTTGTTCTGGCCGTCGACGTACAGCGCCATGCCCGCGGGGCCCTGGGTGGCGACCACGTGGTGCCACTTGTTGTCGTTGTACGTGTCGAACCAGCCGGAGGTGGTGATGGTGCGGGTGGACCCGTTGTAGACGCCGAAGACCAGACGACCGGTGTTGGTCATGTAGATCTGCTTGTCGTACGAGGCGCTGTTGCGGGTGGTGTTGTTCCCGAAGCCGATCAGCTTGCCACCGCGGGTGGTGCCGGTCTTGAACCAGGTCTCAAGGGTGTACGCGGAGCCCACGAACTGGCGGCGGTCGCTGTACAGCTGCTCGTCGCTGCCGTTGAAGCCGATCGCCGTGCTGGCACCGGTGACCGCGCCGGGGGCCTGGCGCAGCGCCGGTCCGTTGACGTGGATGCCGCTGGTGTTGCCGCCGTTGGACGAGTCCGCGACGTACGGGGTGACCGTGTCGTCGTAGCGCCAGTACAGGCTGGCGCCGTCGGTGCGGACCTGGTTCGGGTACGCCTGGACCGAGGCCGGGACGGTGACCGAGGCGGTCGCCGACAGGGCGCTGGTGTTGCCCGCCGCGTCGGTGGCCGTCACCCGGTAGGTGTAGGACTGGCCGGCCTTGACCGTGGTGTCCGTCCAGGAGGCCTGGGGACGCTCGAACTCCACGGAGTTCGCGGTCATGGTGTGGACCGGAGTGCCCGAGCCGTTCCGGTAGATCTTGTACGTGAGCTTGCTGTCGTCCAGGTCGTAGCTGGTGCGCCAGCGGACCTGGGCCTCGCCGGGCTTGACGCTGGCGGCGCTGGCGACCGGGGTGGTCGGGGCGCCGACGTCGCCGGTGGAGGCGAAGCGGGTGAGGCTCTGCTGCTCGACGCCGTTGACGGTGGTGAACTCACCGCCGACCCACATGTACTGGACGTCGTTCTTGGTGGCGACGGCCATGACGCGCGGGCCGATGCCCTCGCCGAGACCGTCGTTGGTGTCGGGGAACCAGCCGAGCTTGCCGGGACCGCGGACGTAGCCGTCGACCGGGGCGGGGGGTGTGCCCTGGTGGTCGGTGGGCTGCGCCAGCAGGTGGCGGCGGCGGCCGTCCGGGTACTCCAGCTCGGTGGAGCAGTCGTGCGCGTGCGAGGAGCTGTACAGCACGCCCTGGTACGGGAGCACGTACTGCGTCGCGCCGAGGCAGCGGTCGCGCCACTTCTCGGTGAAGTCGGTGAGCTTGATGCCGGAGCGGCCGTCGAAGACACCGCCGCCGGAGCCCTCGCTGCCGGTGTAGATGCCCGTCTCGTCGGTCGCGATGTCCTTGACGACCGAGTTGGTCGGGAAGTACCCGTTCGGGTAGGTCTTGGTCAGCGCGCCGGTGGTGGCGTTGACCACGGCCAGGGCGTGCGAGTTGGCGTTGTTGACCGAGAAGAAGTCGCCGCCGAGGACCACGTTCTTGCCGTCGGGGGTGACCTCGACGGCCCGGCCCGGCTCGTCCGCGTTGGCGGTGAACGGCTTCAGGGCGCCGGTGGTGGCGTCGACCGCGGCGAAGCGCTCGCGGGTCTGGTCCTCCACGGTGCCGAAGTCGCCGGCCGCGTAGAGCGTGTCGTCGGTGACGGCGAGCGCGCGCACGGTGGCGGGGAAGCTCGGGTGGAAGGAGGCCTTGGGGGTGCAGCCGGCGATGTCGATCGCCGCGACGCTGCTGACCGGGGTGCCGTTGACGGCGCCGAAGTAGCCGGCGGCGTACAGGGTCTTCTCGTCCTTGGAGACCACCAGGCTGCGGACCGTCGCGGTGCCCTCGCTGATGGTGAAGGAGAGCTTGCAGGCGGTCGGCGCACCGGTCGCGGCGTCGAGCGCGACGAAGTTCACGGCTTCCTGCTCGGTGCCGCTGCCGGCGCCCTCCGGCGGGCGGACCGCGGAGAAGGTGCCGCCGGCGAAGACGGTGCCGTTGGCCTGGGCCATGGCCCACACGATGCCGTTCGGCTGCCAGGTGGGCAGGTCGTCGGCGGTGAAGGCCACCGGAGAGGTGACGGCGGACGCCTCCGGCATCATCACCAGGCCGATGCCGGTGCCCGCACCGGCGAGGGAAAGGACGAGGGCGGCAGTCAGCCCTCTGGATCTACGCATGAGCCCCCCAGGGCGCAATGCCCGGTTGCTGAATGGCTTGATTTAAACGAACAGCCATATGTACTGGCGCAGAGTAGGGCTCAAGCGAGGGCCCGTCACCCCGCTTGACCCATTGCATACCAATGGGCACCCACGGATCGGTGCACTGCGGACATACGGCAATAATTCCCGGTCACCGCCGGTAGGCGGTGACCGGGACATGCAAACTCTAGGGGGTCAGCGGTCGATGCGTACCGCGACCCCGGCCAACTGGTCTTCCACCTGACGGACGTCCGCGTCCACCATGATTCGCGCCAGTTCGTCAACGAGGACCGTCGGCTTCCAGCCGAGCAGCGCGTGGGCCTTGCTCGCGTCGCCTATGAGCGCGTCGACCTCGCTGGGGCGCTCGTACTTCGCGTCGTAGCGCACGTGCTCGTTCCAGTCGAGGCCCGCGTGCGCGAAGGACGATTCGAGGAACTGGCGCACGGTGGCGGGCACGCCGGTGGCGACCACGTAGTCGGTGGGCTCGTCCTGCTGGAGCATCCGCCACATCGCGTCCACGTACTCGGGGGCGTAGCCCCAGTCGCGGACGGCGTCGAGGTTGCCCAGGTACAGGTGCTCCTGGAGACCGGCCTTGATCCGGGCCACCGCGCGGGTGATCTTGCGGGTCACGAAGGTCTCGCCGCGGCGCGGGGACTCGTGGTTGAAGAGGATCCCGTTGACCGCGAACATGTCGTACGCCTCGCGGTAGTTCACCGTGGTCCAGTACGCGAAGACCTTCGCGGCGCCGTACGGGCTGCGCGGGTGGAACGGGGTCTGCTCGTTCTGCGGGGGCGGGGTCGCGCCGAACATCTCCGAGGACGAGGCCTGGTAGATGCGGGTGTCCACGCCGCTGGCCCGGATCGCCTCCAGCAGCCGCAGCGCGCCGAGGCCGGTGACGTCGCCGGTGTAGAGGGGCGCGTCGAAGGAGACCCGGACGTGGGACTGGGCGCCCAGGTTGTAGACCTCGTCGGGCTGGATGTCGCGCAGCAGGTTCACCAGCGCCACCCCGTCGGAGAGGTCGGCGTGGTGCAGCACCAGCGACCGGTTGGCCGTGTGCGGGTCCTGGTAGATGTGGTCGATGCGCTCCGTGTTGAAGGTGGACGACCGACGCACGAGCCCATGCACCGTGTAGCCCTTGGAGAGCAGGAGCTCGGCGAGGTACGAGCCGTCCTGTCCGGTGACTCCGGTGATCAGTGCTGTCTTGCTCATGGGCGCTTCCCCCAGGGAGAGTGTGTGATTCGTACAGAATTGCGGGGTTCGTCCCCAGCGGTCGGAGCAGGCCTGGCATGATCCGGGTCATGACTGCATCGCTGCCGTACCTGCCCACGCACGCCCGCGTCTTCGTCGCGGGCCACCGCGGCCTCGTGGGGTCCGCGGTCGCCCGGCGGCTCACCGCCGACGGCCACGAGGTGATCACCCGTGGCCGCACCGAACTCGATCTCCGCGATGCCGCGGCCACCGAGAGTTTCCTGAAGGACGTCCGTCCGGACGCGGTCGTCCTCGCCGCCGCCAAGGTCGGCGGCATCATGGCGAACAGCACCTACCCGGTGCAGTTCCTGGAGGACAACCTCAAGATCCAGCTGAGCGTGATCGCCGGCTCGCACGCCGCCGGCGTCGGGCGCCTGCTGTTCCTCGGGTCGTCCTGCATCTACCCGAAGCTGGCGCCGCAGCCGATCAGCGAGGACGCCCTGCTGACCGGCCCGCTGGAGCCGACCAACGAGGCGTACGCGCTGGCCAAGATCGCCGGCATCGTGCAGGTCCAGTCGTACCGGAAGCAGTACGGGGCCTCGTACATCTCGGCCATGCCGACGAACCTCTACGGTCCGGGCGACAACTTCGACCTGGAGACCTCGCACGTGCTGCCCGCGCTCATCCGCCGCTTCCACGAGGCCGCGGCCGAGGGGCGCGAGGAGGTCACGCTGTGGGGCTCGGGCACCCCGCGCCGGGAGTTCCTGCACGTGGACGACCTCGCGGCGGCCTGCACCGTGCTGCTGAACTCGTACGACGGGGACGCGCCGGTGAACATCGGCTGCGGCGAGGACCTCACCATCAAGGAGCTCGCCGAGACCGTCGCCGACGTGACCGGTTTCCGGGGCCGGCTGGCCTGGGACACCACCAAGCCGGACGGGACGCCCCGCAAGCTGCTGGACGTCACCCGGCTGACCTCCCTGGGTTGGAAGCCGGGGATCCCGCTGCGGGACGGGATCGCCTCGACCTACCAGTGGTGGCGCGAGCAGAGCTGATCCGGCGGACGGTGCTGATCTCACGTACAGGGCTCCTCAGTACGCTCCGCGGCCGTCGACGACGGCGCGGAACGTACGGGCCACGACGTCGACGTCACTGGTGAAGGACCAGTTGTCGACGTACTGCAGGTCCAGCTGGATCGTCTCGTCCCAGGAGAGGTCGGAGCGGCCGCTGATCTGCCACAGGCCGGTCATGCCGGGGCGCACGGTGAGCCGGCGCAGTTCGACCTCGTCGTACTTCGCCACCTCCTCGGGCAGCGGCGGCCTCGGGCCGACCAGCGACATGTCGCCGGTGAGCACGTTGACCAGCTGCGGCAGCTCGTCCAGCGAGGTGCGGCGCAGCAGCCGGCCGACCTTGGTGATGCGCGGGTCGCGGCGCATCTTGAACATGTGCCCGTCGTTCTCGTTGGCGCCGGCCAGGTCGGTCTTGAGCCGGTCGGCGTCGACGACCATCGTGCGGAACTTCCACATCGTGAAGGGCACGCCGTCGCGGCCGATGCGCTCCTGGCGGTAGAAGGCGGGGCCGGTGGAGCCCAGCCGGATCGCGGCGACGATGCCGAGGAAGACCGGGGCCAGGACGAGCAGTCCGAGCCCGGCGCCGACCCGGTCGAGGACCGACTTGAGCACGGGCTGGATGCCGCGGCAGACCGGCGGGGCCACTCGGAGCACGGCGAGGCCGCCGGCCGAGAGGGTTTCCAGCCGCTTGGGCGAGACCTCGACCAGGCCCGGGAAGACCGCGAGTTCGAGCCCTTCGTCGTGCAGCGCCCAGGCGACCCGGCGCAGCCGCTCGCCGGCCATCATGGCGCCGGGCGCGACGAGCACCAGGTCGGCGTGATGGGTGGCGACGGCGCCGAGCACGGCGTCGGCGTCCTCGCCGGGGGCCGCGGGCAGGGCGCCCGCGATCCGCGCGGCCTCGGGTACGCCGCCGGCCGGCGTGCCGGGGCCGACGGGTATGACCCCGACGACGACGTACGGGTGGTCGGTGCGGGCGGCGAGGTGGTCGATGACGCTTTCGACGGCGCCGGGCTCGCCGACCACCAGGACCCGGCTGACCGCCTGGGCCTCGCGGCGGGCGGCGCTCAGGTGCCGGTAGGTGAGCTTGTGGCAGGCGACGGTGATCAGCAGGGCGGGCAGCAGGGCGCCCAGCGCGGCCAGTCGCGGGGTGCTTTCGCCGGTCGCGATCCGGGCCACGGCCAGGACACCGATGAGAATCAGCCAGTCGTGGAGGACGGGCAGGACACCGCGGGACTCGCCGAGCGACCGGAATGCGTAACGGCGCCGGACGGCCTGCACGGCGGTCCAGGCGAGGGCGGCGCCGAGTGCGCAGTACAGCGGCCTGGCCTGCTGCGCCGCGTCGAAGACGAGGGCCACCGGCAGGCCGGCGCCGACGAGGTCGGCGGCCAGCGCGGTGGGCAGGTACCAGCGGGCCTTGTCCCCCAGGCCACGTCGGACTGTTTCGGACACAGGCCCTGATCTGGCCACTCGTGGAGCGGGAAGATGAACATGCCTCATGGGCCCCCCTGGCACGTCGGTCGGATGGCGCTGCGTCCGCTCGCCGCTTCCCCTGGCGGCACGCGACTGACGCACCGGGAAACAGTACGACAAACACCCGTACGGAAATCCCCGTTTACGGGAACGAGACTGGCCGTTGCCGGTTCGTTAACGGGCGGTACCGCAGATTCCGGATAGCGGAACGGGCACATCGCACACGCAGGTGAATTGTTCGTATAGCGGACCTGCATCTTCGGACAACGAACGATTTCCGGCCAACCTTTTGACGCGGCCCTGACATGTGGGCATCTCGGGTGGCACTCTTCCCAGGCGTTCCTCGCTCAGCCCTGTTCTGCCCGGAGGCCCACCCAGCCGTCCGGAACCCCCCTTGCAGAAGGAGTCTGCGTTGAGTCCCACCCCCCACCGGCGTGCCACGGCGGCCGGCGCGCTCGTTGCCGCGGCTGCCCTCCTCGCCGTAGGCATCCAGACCGGTACCGCGAATGCCGACGCCACCGCGTCGCAGGCGGTCACCGCCGCAGCCAAGCCCAATCCGGGCAAGGCCCTGGTCAAGCTCACCCCCTCGCAGCGGGCGGCCCTCATAGCCGACGCCACGGCGACCTCGGCCAAGACGGCCAAGTCGCTCGGCCTCGGCAGCCAGGAGAAGCTGCTCGTCCGCGACGTCGTCAAGGACGCGGACGGCACCACCCACACCTCGTACGAGCGGACCTACGCGGGCCTGCCCGTCCTCGGCGGTGACCTCACGGTCCACGCCAAGGGCGCCACCCGCACCGTGACCAAGGCCAACAACCGCGCCCTCAAGGTCGCCGACACCCGTGCGACGGTGTCCACCGCGGCCGCCGAGAAGCAGGCCGTGTCCGCCGCCCGGGCGGAGGGCTCCAAGGAGGCCAAGGCCTCCCGCACCGCCCGCAAGGTGATCTGGGCCGCCGGCGGCGTCCCGGTCCTCGCCTTCGAGACGGTCGTCGGCGGTGTCCAGCACGACGGCACCCCGAACGAGCTGCACGTGGTCACCAACGCCAAGACCGGCGCCAAGATCACCGAGTGGCAGGCCGTCGAGACCGGCACCGGCAACACCATGTACAGCGGTCAGGTCACCATCGGCACCTCGGCCTCCGGCAGCAACTTCACGCTGACCGACGCGACCCGCGGCAACCACAAGACGTACAACCTGAACGGCGGCTCGTCGGGCACCGGCACCCTGTTCTCCGGCCCGGACGACATCTGGGGCAACGGCAACCCCTCCAACGCGGAGACCGCCGGCGCCGACGCGCACTACGGCGCCCAGCTCACGTGGGACTACTACAAGAACGTGCACGGCCGCAACGGCCTGCGCAACGACGGCGTGGCCCCGTACACCCGGGTCCACTACGGCAACGCCTACGTCAACGCCTTCTGGCAGGACTCCTGCTTCTGCATGACGTACGGCGACGGCGACGGCAACGTCAAGCCGCTCACCTCCATCGACGTGGCCGCGCACGAGATGACGCACGGCCTGACCTCCGTCACCGGCAAGATGCAGTACTCCGGTGAGCCCGGCGGCCTCAACGAGGCGACCTCGGACATCATGGCCGCGGCCGTCGAGTTCTACGCCAACAACCCGCAGGACGTCGGCGACTACCTCGTCGGCGAGAAGATCGACATCCGCGGCAACGGCACCCCGCTGCGCTACATGGACAAGCCGAGCAAGGACGGCTCGTCCAAGGACGCGTGGTACTCGGGCCTCGGCGGCATCGACGTCCACTACTCCTCGGGCCCGGCGAACCACTGGTTCTACCTGGCCTCCGAGGGCTCGGGCGCCAAGGTCGTCAACGGGGTCAGCTACGACTCCCCGACCTACGACAACCTGCCCGTCACGGCGATCGGCCGCGCCGCCGCCGAAAAGATCTGGTTCCGCGCCCTGACGGTCGGCTACTTCAGCTCGACCACCAACTACGCGGACGCCCGCGTCCAGACCCTCAAGGCCGCCGCCGACCTGTACGGCGCCGGCTCGGTGACGTACAACAACGCCGCCAACGCCTGGGCCGCCATCAACGTCGGCGCCCGCATCCCGGTGGGTGTCTCGGTCACCAACCCGGGTCCGCAGAGCACCGTGACCGGCAGCGCCGTGAACCTGCAGATCCAGGCCAGCAGCAGCAACGCGGGTGCGCTGAACTACTCGGCCACCGGCCTGCCCACCGGCCTCTCGATCAACGCCTCCACGGGTCTGATCACCGGTACGGCGAACACCGCCGGCACCTACAACGCCACCGTCACGGTGCGCGACTCGGCCAACCAGACCGGCACCGCGAGCTTCGCGTGGACCGTCGGCACCAGCCAGCCGAACGTGTTCGAGAACACGAACGACTACACGATCAGCGACAACGCCACGGTCGAGTCGCCGATCACCGTCAACCGCACGGGCAACGCCTCCGCCGCCCTCAAGGTCGACGTGAACATCGTCCACACCTACGTCGGTGACCTGGTCGTCGACCTGGTCGCCCCGGACGGCTCCGTCTACAACCTGCGCAACCGCACCGGCGGCAGCGCGGACAACATCGTCCAGCAGTTCACCGTGAACGCCTCCTCCGAGGTCGCCCAGGGTGTCTGGAAGCTCCGGGTCCGCGACGCGGCCTCGCTGGACACCGGCTACATCAACAGCTGGAAGCTCACCTTCTGACCCTCACGGGCAGGACGTGCGTGACCGATAGCTGAAGGAAACGGGGAACGGCCCGGGGACTCCAAGTCCCCGGGCCGTTCCGCTGTCCCGGCCGGGCCGGACGCGCCGGGCCGCCGTCCGGACGGGCCGGACGGGCCGGCCCGCTAGCGCAGCACCACGCCGGCGCCGTCGCCGCCCGGGTCAGACGGGGCCGCGAGCAGCCCGAGCTCGGCCGGGGTCGCCAGCAGCGGGTGCGCGGGCAGGATCCGCACGGTGTAGCCGAAGGCGCCCGTACGGTCGAGGGGGAGCGGCCCCTCGTACAGCCAGCGCCCCTCCAGGTCGGGGCCCGAGGCCGGCTTGAGCGGGAAGGTGCGCGCGTCGGCGATGACGTCCGCCGCGTCCACCCGCCCGGCGACCGCCTGCACCTCCACCTCGTCGGGCGCCAGCGCGTCCAGGGTGACCTGGACCCGCACGGTCAGCGTGGCGCCCAGCTCGGCGGTCCCGTTGACCGGGGCGGCGGCCGCGGCCTCGACGTGGTCCACGGTGACCCGCGGCCAGGCGGCCCGCACCTTCGCCTTCCAGGCGGCGAGCGCCCGGGCGGCGCCGGGGTCCAGGGACCGGTGGGCGAGCGCGGCCGGCGCGTAGAGCCGCTCCACGTACTCGCGCACCATCCGCCCCGCCAGCACCTTGGGCCCCAGCGAGACCAGGGTGCGCCGGACCATCTCGATCCAGCGGGCGGGCAGCTCGCCGCCGCTGCGGTCGTAGAAGCGCGGCGCGACCCGCTGCTCGATCAGCTCGTACAGCGCCGCCGCCTCGACGTCGTCGCGGCGCTCCTCGTCGGTGCCGTGCCCGTCGGCGGTCGGGATGGCCCAGCCGAAGTCCGGTTCGAACCATTCGTCCCACCAGCCGTCCAGGACGGACAGGTTGAGGCACCCGTTGAGGGCGGCCTTCATCCCGCTGGTGCCGCAGGCCTCCAGCGGCCGCAGCGGGTTGTTCAGCCAGACGTCGCAGCCGGGGTAGAGCTTCTGCGCCATCGCCATGCCGTAGTCGGGCAGGAACACGATCCGGTGCCGCACCCGCGGGTCGTCGGCGAAGCGGACCAGCTCCTGGACCAGCCGCTTGCCGCCGTCGTCCGCCGGGTGCGCCTTGCCCGCGACCACGATCTGCACCGGCCGCTCCGGGTCGAGCAGCAGCCTGCGCAGCCGCTCCGGGTCCCGCAGCATCAGCGTCAGCCGCTTGTACGAGGGCACCCGGCGGGCGAATCCGATGGTCAGCACGTCGGGGTCGAGGACGGAGTCGACCCAGCCGAGTTCGGCCGCGCCGGCCCCGCGCTGCCGCCAGGACGCGCGCAGCCGGTCCCGCACCTCCTGGACCAGCTCTTCGCGCAGGACCCTGCGCAGGTCCCAGATCTCGTGGTCGGGGATGTCGGCCACCGCGTCCCAGCGCTGCGAACCGCCGACGGACAGGGCGTCCTCGGCGCGCCCGGCGCCGATCTGGCGGGCACCGAGCCGCACCACCGCGGGCGCCACCCAGGTGGGGGCGTGCACGCCGTTGGTCACGGAGGTGATCGGCACGTCCTCGGGGTCGAAGCCGGGCCACAGCCCGGCGAACATCTCCCGGCTCACCGCCCCGTGCAGGGTGGACACGCCGTTGGCCCGCTGGGCCAGCCGCAGCCCCATCACGGCCATGTTGAACACGCCGGGGTCGCCACCGGGATACGTCTCGCGGCCCAGCTCGAGGATCCGTTCGACGGGGACGCCGGGCAGTTCGGCGCCGTCCCCGAAGTGCCGGGCGACCAGCGCGCGGTCGAACCGGTCGATGCCGGCCGGGACGGGGGTGTGCGTGGTGAACACGGTGCCGGCCCGCACCGATTCCACGGCGGCGTCGAAGCCGAGCCCCGCCCCCTCCAGTTCCCTTATGCGCTCCAGCCCGAGGAAGCCGGCGTGCCCTTCGTTGGTGTGGAAGACCTCGGGCCGCGGGTGCCCGGTCAGCGCGCAGTACGTGCGCACCGCGCGCACCCCGCCGATGCCCAGGAGCATCTCCTGGAGCAGCCGGTGGTCGCTGCCGCCGCCGTAGAGCCGGTCGGTCACCTCCCGCGCCCCGGAGTCGTTGTCCTCGACGTCGGAGTCCAGGAGCAGCAGCGGCACCCGGCCCACCCGGGCCTGCCAGACGTGCGCGTGCAGGGCGCGGCCGCCGGGCAGGGCGAGCGTCACGCGGGCCGCCGTGCCGTCCTCCTCCCGCAGCAGGGAGACGGGCAGTTCGTTGGGGTCGAGGACCGGGTAGTGCTCCTGCTGCCAGCCGTCCCGGGACAGGGACTGCCGGAAGTAGCCGTGCCGGTAGAGCAGTCCGACACCGATGAGCGGGACGCCGAGGTCGCTGGCGGCCTTGAGGTGGTCGCCGGCGAGGATCCCGAGCCCGCCGGAGTACTGCGGCAGGGCGGCGGTGATGCCGAACTCGGGCGAGAAGTAGGCGACCCCGGCCGGCAGCCCGTCGGGGTCTTCGTGGCTCTGGTACCAGCGGTCCCCCCTCAGGTAGTCGTCGAGGTCGGCGGCGGCCGCGGCCAGCCGGCGCAGGAACCGGCGGTCGCGGGCCAGTTCGGCCAGCCGGTCGGCGGAGACGGACCCGAGCAGCCGGACGGGGTCGCCGCCCGCGCGCTGCCAGCCCTCGGGGTCGACGGATTGGAAGAGTTCCCGGGTTTCCCCGTGCCAGGACCAGCGCAGGTTCCGCGCGAGGTCGTGGAGCGGCAGCAGGGGGTCCGGCAGGACGGGACGCACGGTGAATCGACGGATAGCCTTCACAGTTTCCACCTTGTCAGGGGAAGTGCGGTTCGGAGCGGACGCACGGCGCTGTGCCCCCGGGCTTCACTCGCGCAAGCCTCTCCACGGCCCGCCGCCGCCAACCCTGCCGGTTCCGTCGACCGGGGGGCGGGTCGTCGCCTTCCGGCGTCAAGTCCGCTTGAGCACGGCCCCTCGTCCGGGGGAGCTTTCGGAGGGCGTCCGGCATGCCGCCGGGCCGCGGCATATGCGGGCGGAATAGGGTATTTCGTTTACCTGTCGGTAAGCGGGCCTCCGGCGGATTGCCACCCCCCCGGGGCGGGAAGGGCTCCCCGGGTACAGCGCACGGCGCACCCGCCCTCCCCTCTTCCCGCCACCCGAGTGAACGCGGACAGGAGCGGCCATGCCCGCAGCCCAGCCGTCCACCGAGCGGCTAGAAACAGAGCGAACAGAGCGTGCACAGCTGTCGGTAACCGACACAGGTAAAGCACCGAAGCCCGCGATGAGCCCCCAGGTGATCCCATTGATCGGTCGCATCCCCGTGCTGGACGTCCGCCCTGCCGTCGACTGCGGCACCCGACCCGCCAAGGCGGTGGTGGACGAGGTCTTCGAAGTGAGCGCCACCGTGTTCCGCGAGGGGCACGAGGCAGTCTCCGCGCACGTCGTGCTGCGCAACCCCCAGGGGCGGCAGCAGCCGCCCGTACCGCTGAAGGAACTCGCCCCCGGCACCGACCGGTGGGGGGCCCGGGTGTCCGCCTCCGCCGAGGGGCGGTGGACGTACACCGTGGAGGCCTGGAGCGACCCCGTCGCCACCTGGCGCCGCCACGCCCAGATCAAGATCCCGGCCGGCATCGACACCGGCCTCGTGCTGTTGGAGGGCGCCGAACTCTACGAGCGGGCCGCCGCGAAGATCCCCAAGAAGGACGGGCGCCAGGACGTGCTCGCCGCCGCGGACGCGCTGCGCGACGAGGACCGGCCGGCCGCCGCCCGGCTCGCCGCCGCCCTGACCCCGCAGGTGGACGCCGCGTTCGCGGCCCGCCCGTACCGCGAACTGGTCACCGCGGCCAAGCCCGTACCGCTGCTCGTCGAGCGCCGCAGAGCGCTGTACGGGGCCTGGTACGAGATGTTCCCGCGCTCCGAGGGCGCGGTCGTCCCGCAGGACGGGCCGCCGGTCAGCGGCACGTTCCGCACCGCCGCCGAGCGGCTGCCCGCCATCGCCGCCATGGGCTTCGACGTGGTGTACCTGCCTCCGATCCACCCCATCGGCCGGACCTTCCGCAAGGGCCCCAACAACACCCTGTCCGCGGGCCGTTACGACGTGGGGGTGCCGTGGGCCATCGGCTCGCCCGAGGGCGGCCACGACGCGGTCCACCCGGATCTCGGCACCATCGAGGACTTCGACCGCTTCGTCGCGAAGGCCACGAGCCTGCGCCTGGAGATCGCCCTGGACTTCGCGCTCCAGTGCTCGCCCGACCACCCGTGGGTGGAGAAGCACCCGGAGTGGTTCCGGCACCGGGCCGACGGGACCGTGGCGTACGCGGAGAACCCGCCCAAGAAGTACCAGGACATCTACCCGATCGACTTCGACCAGGACATGGACGGCCTGGTCGAGGAGACCGTGCGCGTGCTGCGGTACTGGATGGGGCACGGAGTGCGCATCTTCCGGGTGGACAATCCGCACACCAAGCCGGTGGTCTTCTGGGAACGCGTGATCCGCGAGATCAACAGGACGGACCCGGACGTCGTCTTCCTGGCGGAGGCGTTCACCCGCCCCGCGATGATGCGGACGCTGGCCGCCGTCGGCTTCCAGCAGTCGTACACCTACTTCACCTGGCGGAACACCAAGCACGAGCTGACCGAATACCTGACCGAACTGGCGGGCGAATCGGCGGCCGTGATGCGGCCGAACTTCTTCGTGAACACCCCCGACATCCTCCCCGAGTACCTCCAGCACGGCGGCCGGCCCGCCTTCGAGGCGCGCGCCGTGCTCGCCGCCACCCTGTCCCCCACCTGGGGCGTCTACGCCGGATACGAGCTGTGCGAGAACACCCCGGTGCGCGAGGGCAGCGAGGAGTACCTCGACTCGGAGAAGTACCAGCTGCGTCCGCGGGACTGGGCGGCCGCCGAGCGGGAGGGCCGCAGCATCGCCCCCCTGATCACCACGCTGAACCGGCTGCGCCGCCGCAACCCCGCGCTCCAGCAGCTGCGCGATCTGCACTTCCACGACACCGACAACGACGCCGTCATCGCCTACTCCAAGGCCGCGGAGGGGCCGGGCGGGCGCAATACCGTACTGGTGGTCGTCAACCTGGACCCGCACCACACCCAGGAGGCGACCGTCTCGTTGGACATGCCGGCACTCGGCCTCGACTGGCACGGGTCCCTCCCGGTGCGCGACGAGCTCACCGGCGAGACGTACCACTGGGGCAGGGCGAACTACGTGCGCCTCGAACCGGGCCACCGGCCCGCGCACGTGCTGGCCGCGCTGCGTCCGTCCCCGCCGACCGGAGCGACCGGAGGGTCATCCACCTCATGATGATCAACGATCCCGTCCACGACCTCTTCGAGGACACCCCCGCCAAGGACCGCGATCCCGACTGGTTCAAGCGGGCGGTGTTCTACGAGGTCCTCGTACGGTCGTTCCACGACACCAACGGCGACGGCGTGGGCGACCTGAAGGGCCTCACCGCCAAGCTCGACTACCTCCAGTGGCTCGGCGTCGACTGCCTCTGGCTGCCGCCGTTCTTCAAGTCACCGTTGCGCGACGGCGGTTACGACGTCTCCGACTACACCTCGGTGCTCCCCGAGTTCGGGGACCTCGCCGACTTCGTGGAGTTCGTCGACGCCGCGCACCAGCGCGGCATGCGGGTGGTCATCGACTTCGTGATGAACCACACCAGCGACCAGCACGAGTGGTTCCAGCAGTCCCGCTCGGACCCGGACGGCCCGTACGGCGACTACTACATGTGGGCCGACAACGACAAGCAGTACCAGGACGCCCGGATCATCTTCATCGACACGGAGACGTCCAACTGGACGTACGACCCGGTCCGCAAGCAGTACTACTGGCACCGCTTCTTCTCCCACCAGCCGGACCTCAACTTCGAGAACCCGGCGGTCCAGGAGGAGATCATCTCGGCGCTGCGGTTCTGGCTGGACCTCGGCATCGACGGCTTCCGGCTCGACGCGGTCCCGTACCTGTACGCCGAAGAGGGCACCAACTGCGAGAACCTGCCGCGCACCCACCAGCTCCTGAAGCGGGTGCGGGCCGAGATCGACGCGCACTACCCGGACACCGTCCTGCTGGCCGAGGCGAACCAGTGGCCCGAGGACGTCGTGGACTACTTCGGGGACTTCCGCAAGGGGGGCGACGAATGCCACATGGCCTTCCACTTCCCCGTGATGCCGCGCATCTTCATGGCGGTGCGCCGGGAGTCCCGCCACCCGGTCTCCGAAGTGCTCGCCAAGACCCCGCAGATCCCCTCCGGCTGCCAGTGGGGCATCTTCCTGCGCAACCACGACGAGCTCACCCTCGAAATGGTCACGGACGAAGAGCGCGACTACATGTACGCGGAGTACGCCAAGGACCCGCGGATGCGCGCCAACGTCGGGATCCGGCGGCGCCTGGCCCCGCTCCTGGACAACGACCGCAACCAGATCGAGCTGTTCACCGCCCTGCTGCTGTCGCTGCCCGGCTCCCCCGTCCTCTACTACGGGGACGAGATCGGGATGGGCGACAACATCTGGCTGGGCGACCGGGACGGGGTCCGCACCCCGATGCAGTGGACGCCCGACCGCAACGCCGGCTTCTCGTCGTGCGATCCGGGCCGGCTGAACCTGCCGGTCATCATGGACCCGGTGTACGGCTACCAGGTCACCAACGTCGAGGCCTCGATGACCTCGCCGTCCTCGCTGCTGCACTGGACGCGGCGGCTGATCGAGGTCCGCAAGCAGAACCCGGCGTTCGGGCTCGGCACGTACACCGAACTGCCCTCGTCGAACCCGGCGGTGCTCGCGTTCCTGCGCGAGTACAAGGACGACCTCGTGCTGTGCGTGCACAACTTCTCGCGGTTCGCGCAGCCCACCGAACTGGACCTGCGGGCCTTCAACGGCCGGGTGCCGGTCGAACTGACGGGCGAGGTGCGGTTCCCGCCGATCGGCGAGTGGCCTTACCTGCTGACGCTGGCCGGCCACGGCTTCTACTGGTTCCGGCTCCGAGGCGAATGAGGAGGCGGGAGGCGGCTGTTCCGCCTCCCGGCCCCCGCACCACCACGGGCACCGTGCCCGTCGGCGAATGGGTCAATCGCCGTCCCTGTAAGGACCATCCTGACCCGACACTCGCACACCACCGGACAGCAAATGCCGTGATCCGGGACACTCTGCGCATTCTGGCGGGCCCGGGGAAAGGACGCGATGCCATGTCGGAGGCTGCCTCCGCCCGGAGCCGGGCCGCGGCCCGCCGCTCGGCCGGACCACTCCCGGCCGGCGGGTCACGGCCCGCCGCCGGAGCCCGCCCCACCGCCGGAGCCACGACCGGGGAGGTTCCCGTGACCGGGACCGCGCCCGCCGCGGCGCTGCGCTCGCTGGAGCCCATGCTGCGCAACTGGCTGCCCCGGCAGCGGTGGTTCGCCGGCAAGGGCCGCGCCATCCACCGGCTCCGGCTGGTCTCCGCGGCGGAACTCCTGCCACCCGGCGCCTCCCCCGGGCTGCTCCACCTCCTCGTGGGCGTCGACGAGGACTGCTACCAGCTGCTCCTCGGCCTGCGCGCCGCCCTGCCGCCCGCCCTCGCCGCCACCCTGATCGGCCGGGCCGAACGCGGCCCGTACACCGGGCTGACCGTGTACGAGGCACTCGGCGACCCCCGGCTGGCCGGACTGCTGCTGGAGCGCCTGCGCTCCCCCGGCACGCTCCCGCCGCTGCGCTTCGACCGGGACCCCGGGGCGGTGATCCCCGCCGGACTGGCCGCCCGACCGGTCTCCGGCGAGCAGACCAACTCAAGCCTCGTCTACGGGGAAACGTACATCCTCAAGGTGTTCCGCCGGGTCGGGCCCGGCCTCAACCCGGACCTGGAGCTGCCCAGAGCGCTGGCCGGAGCGGGCTGCACCCGGGTGCCCGCGCCCGTCGCCTGGTACGAGGCGGAGCTCCCGGATTCCGAGCCGCTCACCCTGGGCGTCCTCCAGCCCTACCTGCGCGGTTCCGCCGACGGCTGGCGCCTGGCCCTGCAACGCCTGGGCGCCGGCACCGACTTCACCGAGGAGGCCCGCCGGCTCGGCCACGCCACCGCCGAGGTGCACAGCGCCCTCGCCACGGCGCTCCCGACGCTCGCGCTCGGCCCCGACCGCACCGCGCTGATCGCCGCCGCGATGGCGGCGCGACTGGCCGCCACCGCCCGCGAGGTGCCGGAGCTGCGCCCGTACGCGAAGGGCCTGCGCGCGGCGTTCGACGCGCTGGCCGCCGGCCGCGGGCGCACCGTGCCGGCCCAGCGCATCCACGGCGACCTGCACCTGGGCCAGACCCTGCGGGCCGCCGACGGCAGCTGGTCGCTCATCGACTTCGAGGGCGAGCCGGCCCGGCCGCTGGCCGACCGCCGCCGCCCCGAACCGGCGGCGAAGGACATCGCCGGGATGCTTCGCTCCTTCGACTACGCGGCCCGCTCCCACCACCCCTTCGATCCGGCGTGGGCGGAGTCCTGCCGGGCCGCCTTCTGCGAGGGCTACGCGGGCCCGGCCGGCCGCGACCCGCGCGAGGACTCCGTACTGCTGCGCGCGTACGAGACGGACAAGGCCGTCTACGAAACCCTCTACGAGGCCCGCCACCGCCCCGACTGGCTGCACGTGCCGCTGGCCGCCGTCCAGCGGCTGGCCGCTCCCGGCGGCCACCCGACCCGCCACCCCCTCGCACCACCCACCGCCCCCGACCGCCCGCAGCCCCCGAGGAGGCCGCACACGTGAGCGCCGCCCGTCAACCGTCGTCCCGCACCGCCCAGAAGGCACCGCCCGCCGCACCACCCCCGGCAGCCGCCGCACCGGCCGCCGTTCCGGCCGCGGCGGGGGCGGCCGCCGTCCCGGCCGCGGTGCCCGCACCCGCCGCCGCCCGGCCGCGGAAGGCGCGCCCTCCGCAGGCCCGCCGGGCGCCCGCCGCGCCCAAGGGCGTACGGCCCGTGCCCGCGCTCGCCCCCGAGGAACGGGCCCGGCTGCTGTCGGGGTG